>NZ_CP046973.1:0-2724750 GCF_009792235.1 Microcystis aeruginosa FD4 | reverse complement strand
TAAAGTAAAACTATTATTAGGTGTGGCACTGTCACCATAAAACTGTAAAATTGTTAGTAGGCGTTGTTTGCCATCAAGAACGATAAATTTACCTTTTTCCTTATTATTAGTAGCTAAGACAATCTGTGGGACTGGAAACCCTAGAATTAGGGATTCAATAAATCGACTTTTACGAGTAATATTCCAAGCATCTCGTCTTTGAAAGCGCGGATTGAGTTGAATATTTTCTCGAATTAATTGATCGCGGATCGTTGCGGTAGTCCAATCACTTCCAGCAACAACAGTCTCGGAGATTTCTTTGAGTTGTAGCTTTTTTTCGCTTGCTGATTCTCCTTCAATATCTTCTTCTTCTTCCGCAAAATCCACATCTTCTCTGTCTTCTAAAAGCTCTAACTGTGTCATGGTAGTAATTAATCTCCTCAATTGTCTATTCTGCAAAAATCCCGCCCCAATATTTGGACGGGATTGACTCTAATCTAACAAAACTACTCCCATTCTATAGTTCCGGGGGGCTTAGAAGTAATATCATAAACCACGCGGTTAACTCCCTTAACTTCATTGACAATGCGATTAGAAATTGTCTCCAATAAATCATAGGGAACCCGCGACCAATCTGCTGTCATTCCGTCTTCACTGCTGACTAACCGGAGGACAATGGGATAAGCGTAGGTGCGTTGATCTCCCATCACTCCCACACTGCGGACAGGCAATAAAACCGCGAAAGCTTGCCAGAAATCGTGGTACATTCCCTGCTTATTAATCTCGTCGCGCACTACCCAATCTGCATCGCGCAAAATATTTAATTTATCTGCGGTGACTTCCCCTAAAATGCGAATCGCTAAACCAGGGCCGGGGAAAGGTTGACGACGAACAATTTCTTCCGGAAGACCGATCGATCGACCTAATTTTCTCACCTCATCCTTAAATAATTTTCGCAGAGGTTCGACTAATTTAAACCGGAGATTTTTCGGCAGTCCACCAACGTTATGATGACTTTTAATTTTAACCGCGACTCTTTCCCCGGTTTTGGGATCCACATTACTATCGGCCGATTCAATCACATCGGGATATAAGGTCCCTTGGGCCAGATAATCAAAGGGTCCCAAACGATTCGATTCTTCTTCAAACACCTGAATAAATTCATGGCCGATACGACGGCGCTTTTCCTCGGGATCGGTGACACCGGCCACTTGTGCTAAAAATCGCTTTCTAGCGTTGACATACTGGACTCCGATATGGAATTGCTCGTTAAATATCTGCATTAATCGTTCTGGTTCACCCTTACGCATGAATCCCTGATCGATAAACATACAGGTTAGTTGATCACCGATCGCTCGATGTAACAGGAATGCTAAGGTAGAGGAGTCCACACCGCCGGATAAAGCTAATAAAACGCGCTTATCGCCCACTTTTGCCCTAATTTCTCGGATCGATTCCTCGACAAAAGCTTCCGTGGTCCAAGTGGGTTCGCATTTGCAGATATGATAGACGAAATTGCGAATTAAGGCGATTCCTCCCACAGAATGGACAACTTCTGGGTGAAACTGCACTCCAAAGAGTTTTTTCTTGTGATCGGCAATGGCGGCACAATCGGTATTATCGGTATGAGCGAGAATTTCAAAACCCGCAGGCAATTCCACGCAGGAATCCCCGTGACTCATCCAGGCGGTGGAACCGTCCTCGACATTGGTTAATAAATCGGTAGGATCGTTGATAAATAGGGATGCTTTGCCGTATTCGGCCCGTTTTGCCCGTTCTACCCTGCCTCCTAACTGCTGTACCATCAACTGCATCCCGTAGCAAACTCCGAGGATGGGTACACCTAAATTCCAAATTTCGGGATCACAGTGGGGCGCTCCAGGATCATAGACGGAATTGGGACCGCCCGAAAGAATTATTCCTTTCGGGTTGATCTGTGCCAATTGTTCGGCACTGGTACGATAGGAGAGAACTTCGGAGTAAACGTTCGTTTCCCGGATTCTGCGGGCGATTAATTCAGAATACTGGGAGCCAAAGTCAAGAATGATGATTATTTGACGATTAAGGCTATTAGTGAAGGACTCTGAGGGCAAAGTCTCTTGGGGGGTGGGAAGGGGGGTTTGAGTTGTCACTACGATCAAGAAAAGAAACTGACAGGAAAAGGTTAAAGATTTGTGAACTAAATCGGCTATTGTTCTGAAAATAAGCTAGAATGGTATGGCCTTATTAGTTTCATTTTTTAAGACTAAATATTCCCACGATCATAGCACGGTCACTGGGGAGTGACTTGTAGATTTTGCAAAAATTTAAGGCCATTTTCGCTTTTGCTGATCAAAGAACGAGAGCGATCGAATAAAATACAACCGACGCTAAGATGACCGTTACTGTGGTTATAAACGTATTCTTGGCAACGGCGATCAATCGTATTAGCCATTTCTCCATAGATGCGTTCCACCCAATTATCTCCCGTTTGCTGGTCTAATTGACGCAGATATTCCAGACCGTTTTCGCTGGTGCTACTGTCAAAAATTTGCTGGAGATGGGGGGTAGCTAAACCCATTTTAGCGGCGTAGGCGGTAAGAATTTCCCGACGACCATCGGCGAGATGATGGTGAGTCTGAAAGATTCCCCCGGCAAGTTTAATTAATTTACCGTGATAACCAAACAAAAGAATTTCAGAGATTCCCTGTAATTGTGCCTCTAATAACATCGGCCCGATCCAATTGGCTGTTTTTACCAAAATATCAGGATTAATACCCATTTGAGGGGCTAAATCTAAGCCATTTTCCCCGATACAAAACACCAAGCGATCGAAACGACGGGATAAATTTTTTAATTGCTCGCGAAAGATTTCCAACTGTCCGGGAGCGCTGAGGGGTTGGGAAATGCCAGTAGTACCCAACAAAGATAATCCCTCTACTACCCCAAAAGCGGCGTTAGAAGTCCTTGTGGCCAGTTTTTTGCCTTCTGGAAGGATAATCGTCACTTTGATGCTTTCTTGGGGCAGTAACAGGGGTCTGAGGGTTTCTTGCAGGAGACGCTGGGCATAACTATAGATAGCTGATTTTCCGCCATTATCAACCTGTATGCCGATTCCTTCGCCGCCTTGAATCTCTATCTCTTGATTACCCGTCTTTCTTTCTACTAACGCCCATATAGGGGTATTTCTAGTTAAATCTAAATTGTCCCCCGGATCGCTGCGGGTGATAGCTAGGGCAGCATCGGGGTTAAGTCGGGCAACTTGTTCGATGGCAATAGTAACGGCTTCTGGCGGTTCTAAAAGATTAAAAGTAACGGAATTTAGCTCATTTTCGCCGTGAAGATGCTGGAGAGATGCGATCGCACTGGCACAGGCAAAAACCGGTAAAGTGTAACCCGAACGGGGTGGGGAGATAGACATGAATAGGGTCGATAGCCAATCAAATTAGCCGTGATCTGATTATAGAACTAGGGGGCAACCGCTGCTATTTTTGATCATTCTTTGACATCCTCACCACCCGGGGTGAGCGCATCTCAAACGCTATTGGCAATTGGCCAATTTTGTGATCTGCGTGGGCATTTCAAGTAATACCAGTCAATCAGAATAGTTACGAACTCTACCCCTTTGGTCGATTGTTGCTTAACAATTGAGATGGCAAATTCTACAATGAGACTAATTTATGATATGATGAAAGAATGTATGATAATGTTTGTCGAACCTTAGCGTCACTTTTTTCAAGGGATATAGCCACTTGGTTAATGGGAGAACCGATTGCATTAACCGAGTTGGAACCGACTGAGTTACTGCTAGAGCCAATTAGAGTAGATAGTTTGATTTTTTTACAATCAGAAGACTTAATTCTTCCCATCGAATTTCAGACAGATCCGAAAGAAGATATTCCTTTTAGAATGGCTGATTATCGTCTGAGTATTTATCTTCGTTTTCCTCAAAAAAGAGTTTATCAAGTGGTTATTTATCTGAGAAAAAATCAATCTGCTGCTGTCAAAATTAATACCTTTGAGTTATGAGAACTACAACATCGTTATAATGTAGTTAGACTCTGGGAAGTTCCCAGTGACACTTTTCTAGATGTATCAGGTTTACTTCCGTTTGCGGTGTTGTCTTAAACTGATAATCCAGCAAAAGTATTACAACAAGTAGCTCGTCAAATTGAAAAAATTTCTGATAACATAGAGAGCAATAACATTGCTGCCTCAACTGGTATTATTGCAGGGTTAGTTTTAAATCAATCTATCATTAAAAGATTGCTCAAGGAGGAAATTATGAAGGAATCGGTTATTGATCAAGAAATTCTCGCTAAAGGAATCACAGAAGGTGAGATTTTAGGCTTTAAAAAAGGCGAAGCCAATCTAATTCTTAAACAAATTAATCGCCGAGTTGGTAATATTTCAACTGATTGGGTCAACAAAATTCAAGAATTATCTTTAGAACAATTAGAAGATTTAGGAGAAGCTTTATTAGATTTTACCTCTCAATCTGATTTAATTAACTGGTTTAATTATCTTGAAGAAAATAAAAAAAATATTAGATTGTATTTTTCAGGATTAATAATCTCTCGATAAGGTTCTAAAATAACTAAAACCGCATCTGCTGTCTGAATTTTATTTAATGTTTCTTGCCACATCTCATCATGAACATCTTGCCAAGATTTTCGCCAAATTTCTCCTAATGTATCAATTATATCTAAGTCAATTGTTTGAAGACCAGCTGGTAAATAAGCCTTAAAGTTTATAGGTATGCAGCCCATTGTTCCTGCTATTGTAATTCCTCTATCGTCAAGTATAAAAGATTTCATGAATTTATATAGCGTTTCCTAAGCTAGTGAGGTACACCTATTTTTCTTCCCTTTTGCCTCTTGCCTTTTGCCTAAAACCCATAACTTTTGTACCTCAGCAGACTGAAAAACGCTAGAATCGGGTTCTACAACTTTGATATATAGCGGTATGCAGTCGAATGAGGTATGCTGCAACAAGCTATAAGTCAGTCTAGGCAAGACGATGGTCTGTATCTCACTCAAGCGAATACCGCTATATGCCGATCTAGAAAAAGCGATCGTTCAAGCCTTTAGGGACTGGCGTGGGAATAATATCCCAGCTTTGAAAATCGCTCTGTAGAAGAATCAGACCAGCCAGATGGCACATTATCAAAGCGCAAGTCCCTTATTGGAAGGGGTCTCTCGAAGGCTCTCGCCCTACTTAGGGTGATCAGCAAACCCCCTCCGCGCGGAGGGCGCAAGCTTTGCGCCCCGACAGTAACGGATTTTGTCCACAATGTAGGGGCGAACTGCGTTCGCCCAAAAGGTACATTATCAAAGCGCAAGTCCCTTAGTCAGATTACGTTGAAAGACATTCATCATTGGTTTACCCATTGTTGTTATTGCGATACCCCTTTTAAAGAGCCTAATCAAGAGCCTGCCTAGTCATCCCTTTGTACCTCATTCAACTGAAAACCGCTATAGCAGAGAGTTTCCCCTTTAAAATCCCAACTTAGTAGATTTACAAAAATGAGATGCACCCAATCTCAGAAAATACCGGAATCTCTTTTTTGGCTAGGTGGGATGGTAATAAAAAGCCACTGCCAAGATTAAATAGGTGGCTAGTAATAGGGTTCCATCTAACCAATTGGAACGACCGGTAAAGCTGATTAAATTAGTGACAACCACCGCTACAATCAAAGCCACCACGTTAAAGGGATTAAAATTTAAATCCATCGGTTGCTGCCAAAATTGACCGATAAAAACTAATAAAGGTGCCACGAATAAAGCCACCAATAAACTATCCCCCATAGCCACGGAAACCGTTAAATCCATCTGATTTTTTAGGGCTAATTGAGTGACGGTAACTATTCCAGAAACATCGCTAATTAAAGGAATGAAAATTACCCCGATAAAGAGAGGAGTGAGATTAAATCCTTCCATCACCGATTCCACTACATTAACAAATAAATCCGACTCATAAGCTACAGCTACGGTGGAAGTAAGCAGGACAAGTAACCAAATCCAGACTTGAGCTTTTTCTTCCTCACTAACCTGATTGTCGGGGGTATTTTCGTTACTTAATCCCACTTCGTAGAGATAGCTATGGGTTTTGAGGGAAAATAATAAAGTTAACCCGTAAACTATTAATAAAACCGTGGCGGTGACTAGGGAAAGACTGAGAATATCGGCAACTTCCACCACGTTAGAAGTATATATTACCAAAGTTGGTAAAGCGATCGCTATTACTGCTAAAGCCATGGAAGAACCATTTACCCGCGCTAAAATCGGTTTAAATTCCTGCTCTTTGTAGCGAATTCCTCCCGTGAGCATTCCCATGCCCATAAATAATAATAAATCGCTGAGAATACTACCGGTAATACTGGCTTGTACGATGTCCACCAAGCCTTTTTTTAGGGCAATTAAGGCAATAACTAAAGCGGTAGTATTGCCAAAGATAGCATTAACTAATCCTCCCAAAGTTGGCCCAGTGACTACGGCAACTCTTTCCACGGCCGTACTTAACCAAATTGACAGGGGAATGATCGATAAAGCGGCAGTGATAAAAATAGCTTGATCTCCCCAATTAAGACGACTAGCGACCACCGATAGGGGAATAAATAATAGGAAAGCAAAGGAGACAATTTTTCTTAAATTCATGGGTTATTAATGGCGATTTCCCCCACCATTCCCGCTTCAGCATGACCCGGAATAGTACAGACTAATTTATACTTACCGGTTTTGAGAGGAACTATTACCCATTCTGCTTGTGCATTAGGTTTTAATTCTAGTTCGTGAATTGCCCCTTTAATCTCCACATTTCCCGCTGCAACTTTCTGCGTCCAACTAGCATCGGCGAAGTCTTTAGCGGTAAAATAATGTTTAGTGGGACTGGGATTATCGAGGATTAATTTGTATTTTTGTCCAGCAACAAAGTCTAATTGACTAGGAAAGAATTTTAATTCTCCTTGTCCAGAGCCTAGACTAATTTTAACTTCTAAAGGGGCGGAGCCAGCGAAGGCGGGAAAAGTTACTAACCAACAACTAATTAAAACTATTACTACTGCCACAAATTTTTGATAGATATCCTGGCCAGCGAAGTAGGTATTAGAATTCATTTTGCTCCTGCAACTGATAATAGAGAAAATCTGGCGGCTTTGACGATAATTTTACAACAAGTGGTGATTCTTTCTGGCTCTCTCGCCTTCCATTCCCTAAAAGAACGTAGGTTGGGTTGAAGCATGAAACCCAACGCCCGCTCATGTTACGAAGTGCGCTAACCCATCCTACAAATAATTGTGCCTCCCTACTTACTGGCTCTCTTTCCTTCTATCCCCTAAAAGTCCCTTGGCTATGGTTAAAACCTCGGAACTTCTAGCCACCGTCAGTTAAATCGACAAAACTAATCTAAGCTATCGGGAGAATGGGGATGAAGTTGTTCTGCTTCCGGACAATCTTCCGAGACATTAATATCAGGATTCGTCCGCGACACCGAGGCCAGTTTTCTGCTAACCGCACCAATACTTTCTAAACGCACCATTTCTTCCCAAGAACTAATCTCGTCTTCTTCTTCTGTTTCGTAGCGAATGGTGACGAGATCGCTTTCTAGATCGACAATACGAGCATTATCAATCCATCTTTGCTGATCGCGCAAGAAAATGCAGACTTCCTGACCATCCATACAGAATTGATAAATCTTGCGGTGTAACATAAATTGCTCCTAAACAGCTTCTTTTGTTGGATTCAACTAACGGGAAGTGACAAAATGCCAATCTCAGCAATAGCTCAAAAATTCCCGTGGATAAGACAAAAGGGAGAAAAATTCCGCTAGTAGTGGCAAGAATGGGTAAGAAAAGTCAGGTTTCCAGTTTGGGGCTACGTTCTTCAAAGACATCGATTCGATTAATAAGCTGTTCGTAATTTAAATTGCTTGTTGAGATGAGGTACTCTTGCAAGAGTGCAAGAGGCAACAGTAAAGAGATTGGGGGAGATTCGGCTAATCTAAGAATAAGCGATTTAAATACGTCTTAGCTTAGACGGCCCCAGCGATCCAGTAAAAAATCGCCCTTATAGAGTCATTGTGACTTGACACTCCCGTTGCCTAAAGGCTTGGGGATTCTTGGGCTGAATCTTGCCTCTACCAGCAATGCTAGTTTTGGTCTTACAGTTTCATGTCTGACTCGACTCCTTACCTTTCGGGTACAAGCCTCTTAACGAGTCACTCCCACAAGCGTAAATTTGCGTGTGTCCCACGCTATTTGATTTGTGGTACGCTCTTACCATCTGGACTTGATTTTTTTTACCAGTGATGGTTAGCGATTTTGAGATCACGGAGTAGGACGTTTAACCTGTTTCCTCACGTTTTCACGGTCAGCAACCTACAAATACTTTAGCACAAAGCCGTCGTTTTACGACGGGGTTTTAAACCGAAATTTTCGATAAATTTTCACTTGCTAACAGTATCTGTGGATGGAATAGGGAAATGGGGAGATAGGGAAATGGGATTTTTCAGTGAGCAGTGAACAGTAATCAGTGAGCAGTAAACAGTAATCAGTAATCAGTGAAAAGACAGTAGGAAACTTCTATTTAGGGCTGGCTGAATAATGGTAAAACCCTTTTAAAATAAGGCTTTTGACCTGTTAAAATCCGATGTTAGTGCTGCGAATATAGGATTGGGAGATTCAAAAACCTGGCATTATTCTTTTTTAGTACATAAACTGGTACAAAAAGCAGGGCAACAAAACCTGAAACGACCGACTCTGAGACGACCGACTCGGAGACGACCGACTCCTAACCCCACCAACAAACTTTTTGCCGCAAACCCTATTTAATACTGTACACTTAAAACTCAAATCTGATAACTGATCACTTACCCACTGATAACTGATAGCTGTCTACTCTCAGGGTTTTATTCAAAAATAATCTATCTGAACAGCTACAAGCTTTACTAGACAAAGAATTTGAAAAAGTTAGTCAATATTTAAAAACCCGCTGATGCTGTCAAGATTAAATTGGCTTCTCTTGTCATACTATTGTCAGGAATAAAATAACAATTAAAGGCAGCAAGCTTCTTGGTAATTTTCAGTATAATTTTCAATATCTTTGGCTTTATGGTTTAATAGAACCTCGAACAGGTAGCATTCTCTGAGTTTGCCCATTTAGACGGGGAATTTTTCATCAATATTTAACACTTTTTTCCCAAGCTTTTTCCGAGGAATTACATATTATTCAATTAGATAATGCTCCCCCACATACGGCGAACGACCTAGACATCCCTGATCATATTATCCTATTTTATCAACCTCCCTATTGTCCAGAAGTAAATCCCATTGAGACAGTTTGGCTATATTTTAAAAACTTATTGAACTGGGGTAATTTTAACTCCCTTGATCAGCTGTTGACTATCTAAATTACTCGTTAAGATTGCAGGGGATCACCGGATCTGCGGAGCAGGGAGAGGCAGTTTGAGCATTTGTACTAAATTTAATATGCAGTTTAAATTCAGTACAGCTTAACTTAAGAAGTAAACTTTACCATCTTTTAAATTCTCTCTCCAATGACACAATTGGATATTTGATGGGATGGTCTTGGATTTTAGAAGCTCTATGTCTGTCAGGACTTTAGAAAAATGGTATGATCACTAATCTTGATGCTTTTTAACCCTCTGGGAACCCCCAGGACTCAGAAATACAAAAAAGTAAAATAGCGATTGAACAAGGTTAAATTCATATAGAAGAAATTCCCCCTTTAAATTTGGTAATAATTACTCTACCAGAAAAGTTCTCTAATCCTCACCCAATGGCATTACATAATGCCACTTGCTGCTTTTGTTTGTTGTTAATTCAGGGGAGGAAGTATGAATTGCGATCGTTATGAAACTTGGATTCAGTCTGTTTCCCAACGCTTAACTCCAAGGGTTAAATTGAAAACTCTGGCAGAACAATTAACCCAACAGGAAAACGACGAAGCTTACTGGCAGTTTGATGGGGTAGAGGAGATTACACCTCGATTGTCTTTAATTGATGCAACAGAAAGCCAGATTTCTCCAGAGTTATTTCGCCCTCAGGTGACAGATTTTTTACTTTCCGCTCCCCCTGCTTGGAATCCTTTTGATTAAAATCACCCCTAGAACTCAATCATCACAGCCGAGCGCTGGATAATAAAGGCATAGTGCTTAAACAGAATAAGAGAAATCGGGATGACAGGATTTGAACCTGCGGCCCCTTCGTCCCGAACGAAGTGCGCTACCAAGCTGCGCTACATCCCGAAAATTTTTATCTCAACCATCATAGCATATTCTGCCTTGATAGAGTCGAGACTTGCTAGAATGTTAAAGGATCGACAAAAATTATCGGAGTAATTCAGGCGTGACGGTAAAACCAGAGTGGTTACGGGTAAAAGCACCGCAATGGCAGCGAGTCGGCAGTGTTAAGGAGGTTTTACGCGATTTAGGCTTAAATACCGTTTGTGAGGAGGCTTCTTGTCCCAATATCGGTGAATGTTTCCATGCGGGGACGGCTACCTTTTTAATTATGGGTCCTGCTTGCACTCGCGCCTGTCCTTACTGTGATATCGATTTTGAAAAAAAACCCCAATCTTTAGACCCCACGGAACCCCTGCGACTAGCGGCAGCAGTTCAACGTCTCGATCTTAACCATGTAGTGATCACTTCTGTCAATCGCGATGATTTGGCTGATGGGGGTGCCAGTCAATTTGTCCGTTGCATCGAGGAGGTTCGCCGCATTTCCCCGAAAACCACTATCGAAGTGCTGATTCCCGATCTTTGTGGCAATTGGCAGGCTTTAGCTTTAATTCTTGCCGCTAAACCTCAAGTTTTCAACCACAATACCGAAACTGTTCCCCGTCTCTATCGTCGCGTGCGTCCCCAGGGTGATTACCAGCGTTCTCTAGAATTATTGCAGCGGGCCCGCGCCATTGTTCCCGCTACTTACACAAAATCGGGCATTATGGTGGGATTGGGGGAAACCGATGAGGAAGTGCGGCAAGTGATGCGCGATTTACGGGCCGTCGATTGTGATCTTCTCACCATCGGGCAGTATCTGCAACCATCGCCAAAACATCTCGCTGTGCAGGAATTTATCACCCCCGAACAGTTTAACGCTTGGTGCCAATACGGTGAGTCTCTAGGATTTTTACAAATTGTTGCCAGTCCCTTGACAAGAAGCTCTTATCATGCTGAACAAGTCAGGACGTTAATGAATTTGTATCCGCGACATTAAAAGGGACTTCTCGCGACATTTCAGTTAAAAACATTGCTTTTTTAATCCGAGCTAATGAAAATACTGTTGATAGAGGATGACGAGGTTATCGGCTAAAATCAGTTCAGAGTCTTGAGGTGGGGCAGTAATTGCTGAAAAGCTCGTCCTCGGTGGCTAATTTTTCTTTTTAATTCGGGAGACATTTCCGCAAAGGTTAAAGCGTATTCGGGAACATAAAAAATCGGATCATAACCAAAACCACCTTCACCCCTAGGACTGGTGAGAATTTCTCCCGTGCAGATTCCTGTGGAAGTAAAGGCAATCTCACCCTCGGGACACGCGATCGCAATTACACAGACAAAACGGGCTGATCGATCCTGATTATCTCCTAATTCTCTGACTAAGCGCTCGATTCTTTCTCGATCATTTTGACCGTAGCGGGCCGAGTAAATCCCCGGTGCATTTCCTAACCCGGTTACTTCCAATCCCGAATCATCGGCGATCGACCATTCTCCCAAAGTTAGGGCAATTTGAGAAGCTTTTAAATAAGCATTTTCGGCAAAGGTCGCCCCTGTTTCCTCTATCTCTAAATAATCGGGTTTTAACTGCAATTCTAGGTCGATATCAGTTAAGTATTCGCCTATCTCTCGCAATTTACCCGGGTTACTCGTGGCTAGAATTAATTTTTTCATCGGCATTTTATGTCAGTCATCGGTCATCAGTGATCAGATTTTAGTTTTAAGTGGACAGTCTTAATCAGTGATCGGTGAGTGGTTACCAGTTATCAGATGTGAGGTTTCAGTTTACTAGACCTCGACCTAATATTATCTTAAGACTAAAAGTCTTTCTGGTTAAGAAACTCACCCAAATATCGGCTTTTAAAGGTTCTAAATGGCGGGCAAAGCCCGCCCGAGATCAATTAGCTATCTTGACTTTAGCTTTGCTATCCAAGGAAATTCTTAAAGATTTAGTCTGATTATCAGCCGATTGATTGGCTTGAGATACATTCTCAAAAATCCCATCGGTTTCTGGTATTTTCTTGAGCGGTTTTATTTTTTGTGTTTTTTTTAAACTATAGCCCATTCGATTCAGGATATCTCCAAGGGTTTGACGACAGGACAATTCTTCATCCCTGTAGACTTTTTCTTGTAAGTAGGGAGGCACAATTATTTGTAGGATGGGTTAGCGCACTTCGTAACATGAGCGGGCGTTGGGGTTCATGCTTCGACCGTTCGGCAAAAGCTCACGGCCGAAGCCCCACCTACGTTCATCTTATATTTAATTCCACCCACCCACTTATTGAAGCTTCTCTTACAGAGCTAGCACTCATTTTATTGAAGGCAAAATTGGTTTGAAATTTAGGGTGTGCTTGGGAGTGCATTTCCAGCAAGCTTTTGATATCTTCTGCTAAATTTGGCAGCAATTTCTCTGTTTTTTTCTTCCTATAGCACGATAATTATCAACACAAAAATTCCAGTTTCCAGAGCTTTCAATCCCGTCGCTATCGCCTGCCGTGACCATCCCAATTCTGTTGCTGCCTTTCGCGGCGAAGAGTTAAAATAGTCTATAGTTACTGGTGCCATAAAAGCCCTTTGCTTAAAACCTGTCAGCTTTTTTGCCGCATCTTTCAAGCTTGATTTGATTTTTTCAGTCAGTTCAGTTACCATAGTTGAGAGTGGGAGTAACAAGTTGCTTTCCACCGTCTAGAAGGTAATTTACGCCAACTCCTAAGCTGCCCACGATCCTGAAAGACTTCACCCCCAAGCCTTCCCCTCCTTAGCTGCGATTAGAGCAGATTTGCTAGGGACAAAAAGCTTAATAGAACAGACAAAAAGCCTGTTCTATCCCTTAGGAGAAAAAAACTTAAACGGTCATGATATCTTTTTCTTTTGTCGCTAATAAATCCTCGATTTTGGCAATAAATTTATCGGTGGATTTCTGGACTTGATCCTGTAAATCCCTGGATTCATCCTCAGAAATTTCGTGACCTTTTTCCTGTTTACGGATAGCATCGATCGCATCCCGGCGAATATTGCGGACGGCCACCTTTCCCTCTTCGGCCAATTTCGCCGCCAATTTGACCAATTCCTTGCGGCGATCGCTGGTGAGGGGAGGGATATTTAAACGAATGGTCTGACCGTCATTACTGGGAGTTAAACCCACGTCCGAGAGAGAAATCGCCTTTTCGATCGCCCCCATACTGGTACGATCGAAGGGTTGAATGGCGATTGTGGTTGCGTCGGGAGTGCTAATGGTCGCTAGGGACTTGAGGGGAGTTTCCATGCCATAATACTCCACCACGATCCGATCTAAAAGAGAAGCATTTGCGCGGCCGGTGCGAATCGTATTAAAAGCTCTCTGGGTCGATTCGACGGTTTTCTGCATGTGGTCTTGAACTTCAGCTAACTTCACAGAATCCTCCTACCAATGTTCCAACGGGTTCACCTTTGACAGCGCGAACAATATTACCTGCTACCGACAGATCGAAAACGACTATCGGGATATTATTTTCCTTGCACAGAGCGATCGCCGTTCCGTCCATCACCCGCAGATCATGAGTCAGCACATGACCGTAGGTGAGACTTTGAAAGCGTCGCGCCTTAGGGTTATGGGAGGGATCGGAATCATAAACTCCATCCACTTTCGTCGCTTTAAACACCACTTCCGCATCGATTTCGGCAGCGCGCAAGGCCGCCGTGGTATCGGTGGTAAAGAAAGGATTACCCGATCCCGCACCGAAAACCACCACCCGACCTTTTTCCAGATGACGGATTGCCCGCCGGCGGATGTAGGGTTCAGCTAATTCCTGCATCGCGATCGCTGTTAATACCCTAGTCGGTACTTGCGCTCGTTCTAGGGCATCCTGCAAGGTCATAGCGTTCATGACTGTTGCTATCATACCAATATAATCGGCTGTAGCCCGATCCATGCCGGCCGAGGCGGCTTTCACCCCGCGAAAAATATTGCCCCCACCGACTACGATCGCCAATTGGATGCCCTGGTCAACCACTTCGGAGATTTCCTGGGCGATAGCGGAAACCACCATCGGGTCGATCCCATAGCCGAGATTGCCCATCAGGGCCTCCCCACTCAGTTTTAATAATACCCGCTTGTACGCCATGCCCTTACTACCACTCGCTAAAACAAGATCTAGATAATTTTTCTCTCCCCATAAGATAGCAGGTTTTGGCCTTGATTTAAGCTGACTGGTTCACTCTCCCAGAGGGACGAGAAGTTAAACTTAATAAATCTTTTCGTTGGGAAATTGGTATTTAGTGATACCTTTGTTATTAAGGGAAGCTTAGTTTTATAGAGAATTAATAACCGTGGTCAGCGATCGATTACTATTGGTCAACAAAAGCAATCAAGGGGCCGCTAAGATCGATACCTTTGATTGGGTGTATGGGTTTCAGGATGGAACTCGTCTGATGGGAAAGGTTTGCGGTTACTTAGATCCCGATAGTAATCGTCTTCTCGATCCCGAAAACTGCAGCGCTATCTACCAGAATGCCCAGGGACAAGTCCTTAGTCGTTGGCAAGCTGGAGATTTTATCGCTTTTGAACTAACCACCACCGGGGAAGATCTCCTGATCGTGGCTTCTAATGACAATTGTATCGGTAATAGTTTCTGTTTGGTTTCGGGCATTAGTCGCAGCTGCGCCCAAGTTAGCGATGAAGGAAAATCCCTCATCCGGGAGGTTTTTCAATACCCCGCTTGGTCTTTGCAGGGCGATCATAGCACTTCTAAGCCGGCTTTCAGTTGGAATTGTTCCGTATCTCCCTTTTTCCCCTTTGTTTCCCTGCGTTTTAATCTTCAGTCCACCAGCAGCAAAAAATTCTATCGTTGGACGGTTTCCCCCTATTTTCCCTTTTGTCCCCTCTTAGAAGTGGGAGAATCCCTTGCCTAATCAACATTCTCTATTCTTGTGCAAATAATCGACTAATGCCCATAATCCTAGACGATAACTTTCGGCCCCAAAACCGCTAATCTGTCCGATGGCTATATCGGCAATGTAGGAATGATGACGAAAAGACTCGCGTTTGTAAATATTGCTTAAGTGTACTTCCACACAGGCCATTTTTGTGCCTAATAGTGCGTCGCGGATGGCGATACTGGTATGAGTATAAGCTCCCGCATTAATCAAAATACCGTCATGCTGACCCCATGCTTGCTGAATCCAGTCCACTAATTGCCCTTCCTGATTGGACTGGTGTGCGGTTAAATTCACCCCTAAACGGGTAGCTTCTTCGTTTAAAAACTGGTTAATCGTCTCTAAATTAACGTTACCGTAGAGATTCGGCTCTCTTTTCCCCAATAGGTTTAAATTCGGCCCGTGCAGAACCAGAATGCTTAGTTTATTCACAAATCTCCCCCATCTAGACCACGAGAATTAATCTTATCTCGATCAGGGACTATTGCCGATCAACAACATTTTTGCCGCTACGGTAATCACCGCACCAATAGTAGCACTGAGCGCACCGACAATGATCGGCAAAATTAGACCTCGGAATCCCTGTAGGTCGGAAATAGCTTTAATCATGGTAGCCTGTTCATTTTCCACCTTTTCGAGTCGTTTATCCATCCCTCCCACTTTCTCGGTGAGGGTAACTAATCCTATCTGTTTAGCTTGTTCATTTTCCACCTTTTCGAGTCGTTTATCCATCCCTCCCACTTTCTCGGTGAGAGTAGCTAATCCTATCTCTACTTTATTTAACCGTTCATCGATTCTGTCAAAGCGCTCATCAATCTTGTCAAATTTCTGATTAACGTCCCTTTGTAGAGAGTCCATTTTTTGACTAACATCCTTAACGCTGTCTTTGATATCCTTTAAGACAGTTTCTAGGGAATAAGTGACGGTTTCTCCGGACATTCTGGTAAACTCCCCTTAGTTTTATCTTGAACCTTCTCCCATTCTCGCTTTATCCATGGGAGACTATCCTTTAATTATCACCCCAAATGTAGTGCCGGTGGTTGTTTCCCCAGCAGATACCGGTATCTGTCCCCTTTTGTCGATGAAATTTGTTAGATTTTGTAAGAGAAATGTTAACTTATTTTAAGATTTATGTTGACCAGCACTGCTACCTATCCCGTCGGGGGAACAGATATCGATCGCTTTGATTGTCGTCAAGTTTGGTATCCTATCTACTACGTCAAAGATTTAGACAAAAAGCAGCCCCAACGCTTTACTCTTCTAGAAGAGGATTTAGTGATTTGGTGGGACAAAAATCAGCAAGAATGGCGAGTTTTCGAGGATAAATGTCCCCATCGTCTCGCTCCTCTCTCAGAAGGTCGTCTTAACGAAAGCGGACATCTAGAATGTCCCTATCACGGTTGGTCTTTTTCCGGAGGGGGAAACTGTGAATTTATTCCCCAACAACCGGAGAACAGTCAAGCTAACACCTCTCGACGCGCTTGTGTGCGGTCTTTTCCCACGGCTATCCGTCAGGGATTATTATTCGTTTATGCGGGTAATCCCGAAAATGCTCCCCTGACTACGATTCCGATTATTGAACCCATGGAGGAGGATGCTGATGCTTGGATTTGTTTGGATACCTTCCGAGATCTACCCTACTCGGCCGTCACTCTAATGGAAAATATTATTGATTCTAGTCATATTCCCTATACCCATCATCTCACCATCGGTAATCGGGCCAATGCCGCTCCTCTGGAATTAGAAATTATCGAGTCCAATCGTCAGGGATTTAAGGGAATTTGGCCCGAAGGACCGCGTAAAGGTCAATTAGGTCAGCAATACAGCAATTTTATCGCCCCCGGATTCATTTACCACGATCTCACCTCGGAAAAGTTCGGACGGACTTTAACCGCGGTCTATGCAACTCCCATCCGTCAGGGAGAATGTCGTCTCTTTGCGCGTTTTCCCTTTAAATTTAACTCTAAGTTGCCGAAATTCTTCATTAAGCTTACCCCCACTTGGTATTCCCACATCAATCAAAACGCTATTCTTGAAGATGATCAGATTTTTCTCTACTATCAACAGCGTTATCTACAAGCTCAGGGGGATAGTAAGAATTTTAGTCAAGCTTGTTATCTCCCCACCAAAGCGGATTTATTCGTGTTTGAGTATCGCAATTGGGTTAATCAATACCAAGCTGATCCTTTCGCTGGTCAACCTTTCCCCCCCCGACAATCAAAAGAGATTCTCCTCGAACGCTATCAGTCCCATACCAAAAATTGTGCTGTTTGTCAAGGGGCTTTAAAAAATATTAATCGTCTCCGGGGGTTAACATTAGCGATCGCTATTATTCTTGGTCTATCTTTACCACTTTTGGCCCTAATTTTCGGTCAATCAGCCCTCCTTCCCGTGACAGTGCTGACAGCATTAACTGTAATTATGGTGGGAGCTTATTGGCGCTTGGGAGAACTGAAAAAACAGTTTTATCAAGGACGGGAATTATTGCCGAGAAATACCGGTAAAAAGAGCGGAAGTTAGGGAACCTGTTCCTCTTTGCTTTGGTTTTGGGAAGATTGCTGAAGTTCTTGCCAGCGAGTTTCTGCCAGTTGTTTTTGTGTTTGCACTTCTCGGTCATTGGAACGATAACGAAGTGATTCTTGATAAGCTTGAATCGCTCGCTCGTATTGACCGAGTTTAAACCAACTATTGCCTAAACTTTTCCAGGTTTCGGGGTTATCTTTTTGTCTTTGAATCGCCTGTTGATAGGCAGTTATAGCTTGGGAATTGTCGCCTAAACGATAGCAAGCGTTACCGATACCGATAAAAACTTCGGCTTTTTGGGAAGAAATGCGGCGAGCTTTTTCGTAGGATGCGATCGCTTCTTGAAATCTTTCCATTTGATGAAGTAATGCCCCTTGATTTAACCAAGCTTGATAATAATTAGAATTGGCTTTAGTTGCTTGAGTAAATGCCTCCAAAGCTTCTGAATTGCGACCTAATTTTTGCAGAATAATCCCTTGACTATAGTGAGCTTGGGAAAATTGAGGATTAAATTGTCCGGCTTTGCTATAACTTTCTAAAGCATCATTAATTTTATTTAATTGATACAAACTATTACCTTTTTGATACCAAATTAAGGCATTATCTGACTCGATCGCTAGAGCCTGATCGTAGGCTTTAACTGCCCCTTCATAATCCTCAAGATTTTGTAATGACCAGCCTTTTTTATACCATGCTTTGGCATCATTTTGCTGAAAAGTTAACAATTTGTCAAGAGCTTTTTGGGCGGCGGAATATTGTTGCAGTTCTAAATAGATATCGGCTTTACCTTGCCAAGCTTGACTAGCGGCAGGATTAAAAGATAAGACCCGATCAAAACTTTCTAAGGCCTCCTGATTCTTATCTAATTTATCTAAAGCTTCCCCGCGACCGAGCCAAGCTGGCCAAGCGGAATCTGGGTTAATTTGAATAGCTTTTTCGTAGGTATTTAAAGCTTCCGAGTATCTTTTTAAAGCTAATAAAGTATCAGCTTTTCCTTGTAATGCCTCAAGATAATCGGGATTAATTTTTAAGGCTTGACCATAGGCATTGAGGGCATCGGTATAGCGTTTGAGTTGATAAAAAGTCTGCCCTTGTTGATAGTAACCAAGAGAATTACGAGAATTTTGCCAATAGTCAAAACCCAGATAAGCACCAGCTATTAAGCCAATTGTCCCAGAGACAAACAGGATTTTTGTTAGCCAAGATTTCCCTTGACGATCAACTCGACTTTGAGGTTTCACCCCCTGGGTAGTTTTCGGAGCCAGATGATGAATTTTCCCTAATTTTCTCAGAGCGATTAATGCTTCACTGGCACTGGTATAACGCTGACGAAAATCATAGCGGATCATGCGATCGATAATATAACCAAACTCGGGGCTAGTCATAGCCAAATGTTGCCAGAGAATTTCTCCCGTGTGAGCATCCAGGGGAATATCTTCGGGAGCTTTACCGGTTAAAGCTTGTAATCCAATAATACCGGCGGCATAAATATCACTACTAAAACGGGGATAACCTTGGGCCTGTTCACTGGGGAAATAACCCGGGGTACCGATAGCGATGGTAGAAACAGTTTTACCTTCTTTAACTACTTGAGTGCTAATTTGTTTGACAGCACCAAAATCAATTAAAACCAATTGATCATCTTGACGGCGACGAATAAGATTGAAGGGATTAACATCGCGATGGATCACCTGTTTCTGATGGACAAATTCGATAATTGAGAGAATTTCTGTTAATAAAGCCACCACTTTCTCTTCATTTTGCCTATAGACACCGGCAGTAATTTCTGTGGCTAAATCTTCCCCTTCAATGTATTCTTGCACGAGGAAAAATTGCCCATTTTCCTCAAAATAGGCAAATAAACGGGGAATATGCTGATGACTGCCCAATTCTTGCAGGATTTTCGCCTCGGTTTCAAAGAGTCGTCTAGCGGTGGCTACAGTTTCGGCATCCTGGCACTGGGGTTGAAATTGTTTGATCACACAGCGATTTTGATTGGGTAACTGGCGATCGCAGGACAAGAAAGTCTGTCCGAATCCCCCTTTTCCCAATTGACGGATAATTTGGTAGCGATGACTAAGGATTTTTCCGGCAGCGAGTTCCATAGACGATGGCAATCCGAGGTTTTTTACCATTCTAGGCTTTTCGGCTCTCTTTTGCGGTCGATGGGCAAAATGCAGAAATTCTCCTATTCTACTTTTTTCCCTATAGAAAGGGAAAAAATTCCCTGTGGAGGGGACTGACATGACAGACAGAAAAAAAATAATCTAGAAACAGAGAAAGTTCACTGTTGTTTTTTTCAGAGGATAACCGCTATGTCTATGAATCCTGTTACTAGAGCCGGCACAGCTTTACTGATTACCCTGCTCATGGGTTCCATGTCCGGTACTTTTCCCGTCCTCGCTCAAAGTAATATTAATCGGCAACGTCTTATCGCTCAACAAATCTCGATTCCGGTGGGAACAGTTATCCCTTTGAATTACGAAAAAGCCGATAAAATTTTAGTTTCTAAAAGTGATGTTATTCCTCTGACTTTAACCGTAGCTAGAGATATTCGTAACCAGAATGGGATTGTGGTGATTGCAGCAGGAAGTGAAGTCAAGGGTACTTTAGAAGCGGCCGGCCGAGGTGTGCGGTTTATTGCCGATGAAATTGGCCTCGATGGGGGCAATCGCACTATTCCCCTCAATGCTACTTCGCGATTAATTACCACCACTGAAACCTTGCGTAAAGGGGCAAAAACTCAAGATATCTTAGGGGGAACCGTCGCCGGTGCGGGGGCAGCCACAGCGATCGCTGCTCTCACTGGCGATCGCAAGATCGAATTTCTCGATGTCTTAGCGGGGGCAGCCGTGGGAACCCTTGCCGGATGGGGCTTACCGGCGGCGGGAATTGTCGGTGGTAGTTCCGTGCAGTTATACTCTGTTAACCCCGATCGAGATTTAAATATTACCCTGCAATCGCCCCTAGTGATCAGAGATTAGTCAACGGCAAACCATCACCAAATCCCTCAGTCCCAAACCCTTTCCCTGCTCTCTTCTACCCTCTCCCATGGAGTCTTAACTGGTAATTTCCTCTATAAATCGCCAAAACCTTTCTTTTTCTTGGTTTTCTTCGGTTTTTTCGGGCTGCCACCTTGACCACGAAATCCCGGTGCCGGTTGACCACCTCCAAACATTCCGCCCCCCATCCCCGGCATCCCGGGCAGACTGGGCATTTGTCCCCGCCCCATCTGTTGCATCATCGATCGCATTCTGGTGAAATTAGAAATTAGTTTGGTAACTTCCGTTTCTGGATGTCCTGAACCCTTGGCAATGCGACGACGACGATTAGGAGACTTAGCCAACAAATCGGGGTTAGTGCGTTCCTCCGCGGTCATGGAATTAATCATCGCTTCCGTGCGTTTTAACTCTTTTTCGCCCTTTTCGATGTCCGTCCCGCTCAGTTTGCCCAGACCGGGGATTAATTTTAAGACTCCCCCCAAGGAACCCATATTTTTTAACAGCCGCATCTGTTTGAGGAAGTCATTAAAATCAAACTTAGCCTCTAAAATCTTGGCCTGCATTTTGGCTGCGTCTTCCAGGTCTAACTGTTCCTGAGCTTTTTCCACTAGGGTGAGGACATCACCCATATTGAGGATGCGACTAGCAAGGCGATCGGGATAAAATGGCTCTAAAGCCTCGACTTTTTCCCCAACCCCAACAAATTTAATCGGTTGTCCCGATATTTGCCGCACTGATAAGGCAGCCCCACCGCGAGTATCACCGTCAAGTTTGGTGAGAATTGCCCCCGTGATGCCGATTTGTTGGTGAAAAGTGTGGGTGAGATTGGCCGCTTCCTGGCCGGTCATCGCATCCACCACTAATAAAGTGTCGTCAGGCTTGACAATTTTCTTGATTTGTGCTAGTTGGCCCATCATCTGGGTGTCTATCTGCAAACGACCGGCTGTGTCGATGATAACCGTATCTACGCCTAATTCTTTGGCTTTTTCCACACCTTGACGGGCGATATCGACGGGATTAGCCTGAGAACCCATCTCAAAAACGGGAACGTTAATCTGTTTACCGAGGGTGATTAATTGGTCAATGGCCGCCGGACGGTAGACATCGGTAGCCACCATCAGGCAGCTTTTCGACTGTTTGCGGAGATATAGGGCTAATTTAGCGGTGGCGGTGGTTTTTCCTGTCCCTTGCAACCCAGCCATTAAAATTACGGTGGGGGGTTTATCGGCCTGCGCTAGGGGGACGTTGCTTTCCCCCATGATTTTGACTAATTCATCGTAGACAATTTTGATAAATTGCTGACCGGGATTGACTCCAGAAATAACTTCAGCGCCGAGGGCTTGTTTCTCGACCTCAGCAATAAATCCCTTGACCACCTGTAGGTTGACATCTGCTTCTAATAAAGCCCGCCGGACTTCTTTTAGGGTATCTTGTATGTTGGCCGAGGAGATTTTATCTTGACCTCGTAACTTTTTCCATGCGTCTTCTAAGCGGTCGGCCAGTGCGTCGAACATAGTTTCGGAATTAAATTTTTAACTAGATCGATTTTATCTCAATGTCGGGCTGAAGACCGCCGCTCTTACCCTTAAAAATGTTGAAATCCAGAGCTTAAACTGAGGTTTCTACCGTCGGCTAATTTTATCTCTTTCCCGGGGACAATTTGACCGATTATCGCCCCATCTTCTCCCACTTTCTCCAGCAATTCTTTGGCACTGTCCGGGGGCAAACACAAAACTAACTCAAAGTCTTCACCGCCGTATAAAGCCCATTCTAGAGCTTTTTCGGCTCCTACATATTCTTTCAGGCTTGGATGCAGGGGAATCGTCTCGATTTCAGCACCAACCCCACTACAGCGACAAATTTGGATGATGGCATCTGCTAACCCGTCACTGCTATCCATGCCAGCGATGGGAAATTGCTTGACAATTTTTTGTAAATGTGGTATGCAATCGAGTCTCGGTCGCGGCCGTTGATGAGCTTGGATTAATCGCTTTTTTTGGGCGGAATTTAAATTCCTGCCGGTTTCAGGGTGGAAGAGTAATTCTAATCCAGCCCGCGATAAACCGTGATAACCTGTAACAACGATACTATCGCCCACTTTTGCGTTAAAACGTCTAATTTCTTCATTTTTTGCCACTTGTCCCAGGGCGGTGATGCTGATGTTAATCTCCGTGGCCCGACAGACATCACCACCAACGATCGCCGTCTGATATACTTGCAGACAAGAGCTAAGACCCCGATAGAGTCCTTCTAGCCAATCGATGGCTAGAGCGGGAGTTAAAGCCAATCCTACCGTAATTCCCAGGGGTTCTGCTCCCATAGCCGCTAAATCGGATAAATTAGCCGCCGCCGCTCGCCAGCCCACATCTTCGGGAGAGGTGGTAAGATCGCTAAAGTGGACGTTATTCACTAAAACATCAGTGGTGACGACGAGAGAATAACCATCTTTGAGGGATAAAATCGCCCCATCATCACCGATAATCTCCGCAGGACAATATTTTTGCAGAATCGGTAGCAATCCCTGTTCACCCAAATCTTTAACGGTTAAATTCATGATGTTTGAGAATTGTAACGATGCACTCTTGCAAGAGGTCAGATGATTTTTTCGTAGGCGCGATCGATAATTCCTCGACCGCGCAGAAAGCCGGTATTGGCCGCCGGACAAAGATAGGAGAGGGTTTCTGGGTTAAAACGGTCTAAAATAGTCTGTTGCGATCGCAATTGCCGCAGCCAGTGGAAAGTTTTCGCTGTCTGTAGGGGTCGCGGTTGACCCTTGCTGTCGGGGAGAAGATGACGACCGGTAAATAAAACCCCCCCGTGACGGTTCCAGTAGAGACAGGAGGAACCGGGAGAATGGCCGGGAGTCCAAAAACCGCTACAAGTGGGAGATAACTGGATTTGCTGCTGAAAAACGGTAATTTGACGGTGAGGAAGCAGATAAGCTTCCTGTTCCTGGAGAATAATCTCACAATCAAGCCAACTTTGCAGAGAATCGCTCTGTTTCCCCTGACCCCCGCGATGGGTAAAAAATAAGTAACGGACTCCCTTTTCTCGGAGAAAATCCCGCTCGCTCTCGTCACAACTAGGACAATCCACCAGAATATTACCAGTATTTTCTACAATAAGATAAGAGGTTCCCCCTAGGGTTTCCCGATTAGGCGAGAAAGCGTATAAACCTTCTAGAATTAATCGAGGGGGTTTTGTGGTTTTGCTAACCTCTAAAGGGGACGATTCGGTTTCCGATCGCATGGTTTGCCTATCCAAATCACAATCAATGCGGTTTATAACTTAGCACGATCGATGACCAGGCTGGCTGAAATTAGCCGCCTTTTACTCAAGAGAAAAGAGCCGATATGGAAATGTGGTTGTTATTAGGGATTCTTGGCGGTTTCACCTATTTTATCGTCAAGCGTAGCGTGGCCAAAATCACGACAACACCAATTTGGTTAATTTGGTTAGTCCTGATGACTCCGGCTCTAATTTGGACCGGCTGGACGTTAATCTATGGAGAGGATACCCCCATGCCGGCATTTTTGCTCATCGGTCCTTTTGTGATCTGCCCTTTTTTGTATTGGTGGCTAGTACAGAAGGGTCGGGTTACTCCCCAAGAAAGCACCCCATCACCCCCGAAACAAGCGAATTTAGTCCTAGAAAATATCGATAATCCTGCACCTAAAAATGATTTAAAACCGATCACTGCCGAAGAGGAAAAATTCCTACGAGATTGTTTTCCTTGGGGTATTTATTATCTGCAAAATATCGATTATCGTCCCCAGGCCATTCTCTGTCGGGGGAAATTGCGAGCAGTTCCCGAAGAAGCTTATCAAGTGATTAAAAACAATGTGGAAAAGGTTTTTGGGGATCGCTTTTTATTGCTTTTCCAAGAAAGTTTTCAGGGACAACCTTTTTTCGCTCTTGTGGCTAATCCCTGGCAGCAAAAAACAGAAACTATAGAAACTGAAAAAATTACTCGCCCCTTTCTTGCCCTGGGTTTATTGTTATTAACTCTCTTAACTACCACAGTCATCGGTGCGGGATTAAGTGGCATTACCTCTCAACAATTAGAAAATAATTCTAGTTTATTATTGCAAGGTTTACCCTACAGTTTAGGCTTAATTGCCATTTTAGGACTGCACGAATTTAGCCATTACTTTACCGCCCTTAAATATAAAATTAAAACTACTTTGCCCTATTTTATCCCCATTCCTTTCTTCCTAGGCACCTTCGGGGCTTTCATTCAAATGCGCTCCCCGGTTCCCACCCGCAAAGCTTTATTTGATGTGGCAGTGGCCGGTCCTTTGGGGGGTATAATTATCGCTATTCCTCTACTGTTTTGGGGATTGTCCCTCTCGGAAATAGTTCCCCTAACTAATCAAAGCAGTTTATTAAATTTTCAGGCCTTAAATCCGCAGTTTTCTTTTTTCTTATCTATCGTAGCTAAACTAGCTCTCGGCAGTGATTTAATCGCGGGAAAAGCCATCCATTTACATCCTTTAGCGGTGGCCGGTTATGTGGGAATTATCGTTACAGCCCTAAATTTAATGCCCGTAGGTCAATTGGATGGTGGTCATATTGTTCACGCCATGTATGGGCAGAAAACCGCCATAATTATCGGTCAATTAACTCGATTATTCCTGTTTATTTTAGCCCTAGTGCAGCCAGACTTTTTACTCTGGGCGATTATTCTCTTATTAATGCCAGTCAGCGATCAACCTGCATTAAATGATGTCACCGAATTGGATAATAAACGAGATTTATTAGGTTTATTTTCCCTGGCTTTGTTATTAAGTATTTTGCTACCCCTTCCCGAAGCGGTGGCCCGTTGGTGGGGGATGTAAGCGACCGCATCAATCAACCTGAGTTCTGGGAAAATTATCGGTCAGTTGGGGAATAAAATCCCTATCTCCTACGTCAATGTGAGTTCGATGACTCACCCTCGATCACTTTAATCCACAAAGCTGAAGGCTGACAACTGATCACCGATCACTGATATATGGTTCTCAAGGCTAATTCTCGCAGGAAAAAGCGAGTTTCTCTGAAAGCGAAGTTAGGCAAATCTAGGTTAAAATTGCTGGCTATTCCGCTAATTTTGGCGAGTTTAGGCTGGTTATACCACGATTTACGTTACCAGTGGGCAAAACCGGAAGCGATTTTTGTGTTGGGAGGTCATGCCGATCGAGAACGTTTTGCGGCAAAATTAGCTAAGGAATATCCTGATCTACCGATTTGGGTGTCTTCCGGTAGTCCGCGACGATATGTGAAAAAGATTTTTAAAAAAGCGGGAATTCCCCTAGAACGTCTCCATCTCGATTACAATGCGCGAGATACTGTCACTAACTTTACTAGCCTAGCCGATCAACTGAAAGCCCAAGGTATTGATAGTGTCTATCTAGTCACTTCCGATAATCACATGAGAAGGGCGCGATTAGTGGGAGAAATTGTTTTTGGTAGTCGCGGAATCGTGATTAAACCGGTGACTGTTCCCTCCCAATCACCCCCCGAACCCCTAGAAAAGTCGCTCAGAGACGGTTTTAGGGCAATATTATGGATAATAACCGGTTCTACTGGGGAATTTTGGCTAGAATCCGATTCTATTCCCCATCTCCGCTCGAAATAAAATTATCTTGACAAAATTACCCACTTTATGTTAAACAAAAATACCATTTTCGCCATCTTATTAATTTTTGTGCCGCTATCGATCGCCGGTTCCCTGTTACACTGGGGCGGAACATTTGTTTTTATCACCGCTTGTCTAGCCATTATCCCCCTAGCGGCCTACATGGGGGAAGCCACGGAAGCGATTGCGGTGGTGGTTGGGCCAAATATTGGCGGTTTGATGAATGCCACCTTTGGCAATGCCACAGAATTAATTCTCGCCTATGTCGCTTTGCGGGAAGGTTTTATCGATGTGGTCAAAGCGACGATTACTGGCTCAATTATCGGTAATTTACTCTTGGTTATGGGATTATCGATGTTTTTAGGCGGTTTACGCTTCAAAGAACAGGAATTTCAACCGATAACCGCTCGTTTAAACGCTTCAGCTATGAATTTAGCGGTGGTGGCGCTCCTTTTACCCACTGCCGTGCAATTTACCTCCACGGGAGTGGGGGAACCAGTCCTGCAACGTCTATCCGTGGCCGTGGCAGCGGTGTTAATTTTCGTCTATGGTTTAAGTCTCTTGTTTTCCATGAAAACCCACACCTATCTCTACGATGTCGGGGTTGCCGGTATCGAGGAGGAAAGTGCCACAAAAAACCGTGCAAAGCCGAAAATCTGGTTTTGGGCTTTGATTTTATTGATCGTTACTATCGCTGTGGCCGTAGAATCGGAGTTATTAGTGGCATCCCTAGAGGAGGCTACGGAAGAGCTAGGTTTAACGGCACTGTTTACCGGGGTGATTCTTTTGCCTATTATCGGTAATGCGGCCGAACACGCTACGGCCGTCACCGTCGCTCTTAAGAATAAAATGGATCTATCGGTATCTGTGGCCGTCGGTTCCAGTATGCAGATCGCCCTGTTTGTGGCTCCGGTTTTGGTTATTATTGGTTATATGATCGGTCAACCCATGGATTTAAATTTTAATCCCTTTGAGTTAGTGGCAGTGGCGGTGGCGGTGTGGTTGGCTAATTCGATTAGTAGTGATGGGCGATCGAATTGGTTAGAAGGAATGTTACTCTTAGCTACCTATGCTATCCTGGCCTTGGCTTTCTTTTTCATCCTCTCACCGCTTAAAGTTATTCCTTGCCGATATATAGACAATGACGGATGCTTTGGCTTAAGGGAGTGGTAAAACTGGCAATTTCGAGGATTTTACCGCCAGCTTTCCCTAGATTCTTCTCTAAACTCAAACTATCCTCCGATGACCACTGACCACGATAGAGGATAGCGATTCCGGTCTTTTTCAGGAAAGGCAAAGCATAGTTAACACAGATATCCACATTAGCTACCGCTCGCAAACAGACGATATCGTAAGCACAGTTATGTTTAGGGTTTTTCCCGACGATTTCCGCCCGACCTAAACGAGTTTTCGTGTTATTTAACTCTAATTTGTCAATAACTTCTTCAAGAAAATTAATCTTTTTTTGGGTGGAATCTAAGAGAGTCACCGACCAATGGGGATAGGCGATCGCAATTGGCACCCCCGGAAACCCGGCCCCGGTCCCCAAATCGATGACTGATAGGGATTTTGTCAATAGATCTGGCCGGGATTTTTGTAACCAAGCTAAACCCGATAAAGAATCCCAAAGATGTTTTTCCCAAAACTCCTCTGGTTGAGTAATTCGGGTGAGATTAAAACGTTGATTACCCTCTAAAATCAAGTCATAAAGTTGTTGAAATCGCGCTTGTATGGCTCCATCGGGTCGCCATTCTAGGGTTTCTTGCCAAAGGTCAAATAATTCAGGAAGGATCATTAATTCAGTAATCAGTAATCAGTCATCAGTCATCAGTCATCAGTCATCAGGTATCAGGGAAGTGGGGAAGTGGGGAAGTGGGGAAATGGGGAAGTGGGGAAGTGGGGAAATTTCAACTAATACCCCAAAACCCTAAAACCCTAAAACCCCAACACCCCCCGCAACGCGGACGTAGTGACCAACCCAACACTCTAAAACCCCAAAACCCTAAAACCTCAACTATCTGTTTTTTCATTTTTCACTTCCCTCAAATGTCCTTGTTCAATTTTCCAGTGACGGTCAGCAATAGGCAATAATTCCCCAGCATCGTGACTAACTACTAATAAAGTCCAGTGTTGTTTGAGACTAGCGAGAAGTTTAGCCAATTGACGACGCATCGACCAATCTAAACCGGCCGTAGGTTCATCGAGAAGTAACAGATTAGGCTGCCGGATTAACTGGACAGCGAGGGATAAACGACGCTGTTGACCACCACTAAGATTGTGGGGAGAAGTATCTAGAGGAGTATTTTCTAATCCTACCTCCTTTAAGGCCGTTGTTAGGCGATCGCTTTTAATTTCTGGATGACCGAGACGCAACTCCTCAAGGATGGTTTTACCGCAAAAATGACGTTCGGGAAACTGAAAAACGATTCCTCCTAATTGTTGCAGGTGCAGCACCGTTAATTCTTGGTCGCGCCAGTGAATCGTCCCTCCTGTTTTATCGGCAAAGCCTGCTAGAATTTCCAAAAGAGTCGTTTTTCCAGAACCACTGGGGCCGACAATCAGACCTAATTCTTGGGGGGCTAATTCGAGATTAATCCCCTGTAAAATGGGATTGAGAGCAGCGGGAGGATGATAAACCACATCTTTGAGATAAAGCATTGACAGGAAAATAACTGGAAATTAAGTCGAGAAACTCGTTTCTATTGTGACAGATTTTTTCATTCGCTCAAGGAGACTTTTGACCATGGTGCTGAGGTTAGGTTTAACGAAAAAAATGGCGATCGGTGCTTCGCTGACTGTTATGGTAGTGGTTAACTGGATTGGTCCTGGGTTGGCCGGAGATCCTTTCCGCAAAACTAATCCCCGACCGATTGGCGATAAGACCGAGGCCGCTTTTAACGCTATTTTTAAACAAGGTAATTATCTAGAGGCAAAAAAATTAATTGTTGAGGCCACAGAAAAGGAACCCCAAGAACCTTTGGCCCATGCTATGCGCGCCTCTCTTGCTTTTACCGACCAGGATTGGAACACCCTAAAAACCTACTCCGAGAAAACTAAGGCAGCGGCCAAGCAAATGCAGGACAGCGACCCTTTAAGGGGAAATTTGTATCTCGCGGTGGGGAGTTTTTTGGAGGGAACCTACGTTTTTCAAACCGAAGGAGCAGTATCGGCTATCCCCAGATTACAACAGGTGTTTCAGTATTTGGAAACCGCGGAAAAGGCTAATCCTACGGATCCGGAATTGAACCTGTTAAAGGGTTATATGGATCTGATTTTAGCGGTTAATCTACCCTTTTCTAGTCCCCAAGAGGCAATTCAACGGCTAGAAACCTACGGAAGTCCAGATTACTTGGTCGATCGAGGTATAGCTCTAGCTTACCGGGATTTAAAGCAGTATGATCAGGCGTTGCGGTTTATCGATAACGCTCTGAAAGCGACCCCCGATAATCCGGAATTAATGTATCTGAAGGGTCAAATCCTGAGAATTCAAGGCAATACGGATAAAAATACCGGCTCTTTGAAACTGGCATTAGATTACTTTAATAATGCCCTGAAAAAACAGGAACAACTCCCCGAATCGGTCAAAAAACAGTTAAATCGCGAACACCGTAAGGTACAGGAGGAGATTAAATCCCTAGAAAGCACCGCCAGTCGTTAAAAAATGGCTAAAAATAGTCAGTATTTAGGGGTTTTTATCAGTTATCAGTTATTGTAGCTATCAGCTTTCTCCCATCACCCCATCACCCCATCACCCCATCACCCCATCACCCCATCACCCCATCATTGGTTGCAAATTTTACCAAAACAGAAAATCTCCTCTTATGGTATATAAAGTAAAGGATTATTAAGCTTCGCGGAAGTTTATTAATTAAAGTTAAAAATATATTGACAAAAAAATTGGCTTGTGGTACGGAGCAGAATTTAGCTAAACCTCCTAGCTGATTTATTGTCAAGGGTTCACCTAAGTGTAATTGGAGATTTCATGACGGCAACGACGGATAAATTGCATGGGGAGTTGATCACCTCGATCGAGCCAGACTTTAAACTGAAAGATATTATTAAAAGCATTCCCAAAGAATATTTCCAGAAAGACCCAGTTAAAGCTTGGTTTGGTGTGATTACGAATATTTTGGCGGTCATTGCCGGTTATGCAATGCTAGTTTATTCTCCCTGGTATTTACTGCCTTTAGCTTGGATTTTCACTGGTACAGCTTTAACGGGATTCTTTGTGATCGCCCATGATTGCGGTCATCGGTCTTTTTCTAATCGACCCTGGGTTAATGATCTTGTCGGTCATATTTTCCTCTTACCGCTTATCTATCCCTTCCACTGCTGGCGTTTCCTCCATGATCGCCATCATACTAAAACTAACATGGTAACTATAGATAATGCTTGGGATCCGTGGGAATTAGAAGCTTTTAACTCGGCCAATCCCCTAGTGCGTCTCTTTTATCGCGGCATTCGCGGACGTTTCTGGTGGCTCGGTTCGATCGCCCACTGGGCTATTCTACACTTCAATATCGAACAATTCAAAGAGAACGAACGGGAAAAAGCGCGCTTTTCGATGATTGTCGTCCTAGTTTTTGCCGCTATTTTTTTCCCAACCCTAATTTTCTACACTGGTGTCTGGGGATTGGTTAAATTTTGGGTGGTGCCTTGGTTTGTCTATCATTTTTGGATGAGTACCTTTACCCTTGTCCATCACACGGATCCCGATATTCAATTTTCCTATCCCGAAGACTGGAATCAAGCTTTAGCGCAACTAGAAGGAACAGTTCACTGTAGCTATCCCCGTTGGGTAGAAATGCTCTGTCACGATATTAATGTCCATATCCCCCATCATATCTCGACGGCGATTCCTTCCTATAACCTCCGCAAAGTTCACGCTAGTCTCCAAGAAAATTGGGGTAGTCACCTGAAAGAAACCGAGTTTTCTTGGGCATTAATGCAGCGAATTGTTGATTATTGCCATATTTTCGACTCCGAAACCGCCTACAAAACCTTCAAGGAAAGCGGCGGTTAAATCAGTTATCAGTTATCAGTTATCAGTTATCAGTGGGTAAGTTATCAGATTTGAGTTTTAAGTGGGGTTTGCTGAAAAAATCTAAAAGTATTATCCAACAAGGTTTTTAGATTTATTCAGCAGACCCTACTTAGGGTGATCAGCAAACCCCCTCCGCGCGGAGGGCGCAGGTTCCAGGCGCCCCGACAGTAACGGATTTTGTCCACAATGTAGGGGCGAACTGCGTTCGCCCAAAAGGTACATGATCAAAGCGCAAGTCCCTTACCAGAAACCGCGTTTGCCACTGGGCATAACTGTTAACCAATTGGTTTTTGCTAAGGCGATTTGTTCTTGAGTTACTTGGGCATCACAGAGATTAGCCCCACAAAGATTAGCATCTTTGAGATTAGCGTGGCGAAGATGGGCGTGGGTGAGATTAGCCCCGCGTAAATCGGCGCTTTCGAGGTCTGCATAACCGAGATAGGCATTATTTAAATTGGTATTTTTGAGAATAGCTTGACTGAGATTAGCCCGGCCCAGATCAGCATTGGACAGATCTGCCCCTTGTAAATTAGTTCCTGTTAATTTGGATTGATAGAAATTTACCCCCAAAAGTTTTGCTTTGGCCAGATTGAGATTCGGTAATTCCTCTTGGGCAAAATTGCGCCGGCCGTTATTGTAAGCATCGAGAATCGCTTTTTCATCTAAGCGGGGTTTTTTCTTCAGTGAGGTTAGCTCTTTGGTGCTGCGGGCTTTACCTTTAGCCAATACAGATGTATTAATAATTGAAAAAGCCATCTGTCCCCCCAGCATATTATCTGGAGAGGCCCCTGGATTTTTGGGGCGAAATTTGCAACTTGGCGGGGCAGAAACGGAGGAATTGGCTATCAGGTTTGAATCTTGTCGGGGTTTCGGGGAAGTAACCAGTGGAGCGGCGATTAAACTTTGGGCTAGACTATCGGCATAAGCTGTCATGTCTAAAGCATCCATTACCTCTTGGGCGGATTTGTAGCGATGACGGACAGAGACTTCCAGCATTCTTTTCAGGACTTGGGCAAACTGGGGACTAACCTTGACTAATTTTTCCCAGAGTAATTCACCTGTATTGACATCAACTTCGATATCTTTAGGAGAGCTGCCCGTGAGTAGATAGAGACAGGTAATTCCCACCGCATAGATATCACTAGCGTAGACGGGACGCATGACCATCTGTTCAGGAGGGGCAAAACCTTGGGTTCCCAAGGCAAAATTAGTGAAAGGGGTTTGAGAGTTGGTATGAGCAATCATAGTGTTGACTTGATTTGTAACCGCCCCAAAGTCAATTAGAACCAATTTTCGGTCTGTTTGCCGACGAATTAGGTTAGCGGGTTTGATATCCCGATGAATTACCTTATGTGCGTGGATATATTTCAAAATCGGCAAAAGTTCGCTTAAAAACTGTTTGACCCCCGCTTCGCTAAAGGGACCGCGTTTTTTTACCTCTTGGTGCAGGTTATGACCTTTAACGTATTCTTGAACTAGATAAAACTGTTGATTATCTTCAAAATAATCTAATAATCGGGGAACCTGGGGATGAATCTCCAATTTAGCCAAGGTTTCCGCTTCTCGCTCGAACAGTTCTTTGGCCATGCGAAAAACCTTAGGATCGTCAGTGGAAGGTCGCAGTTGTTTGACCACACATATTGGTTTACCCGGTAGGGACAGATCCGATGCAGCAAAAGTTGCCCCAAACCCTCCTTTCCCTAAAATCCTTAGGATTTGATAACGCTCGTGCAGAAGAAGTTTTGAACCGCAATTCTCGCAGATTGACGCTGTCGGAGCGTTTTTCGGTTGAGAACAGGCTGGATTAACGCAGTAGCTCATCTAGAGTCACTAATTGACCTTATTAGGGGTTTTCATTCCTATAGCGGCAAGCATTTAGCCCTTCGCTATCAGGAAATTTTTGCTCTATCTCCGCTTTCAGTTTTGGGAGATATTTTAACTTTAAAGGATTGTGCCTTGACGCTCCCCGAAGCACTCATGCGAGGGATTCTCGGAATTGGAAGACTGGTAATGCTAGGATTGCCAATCTTGATTCCTCAATCCTAACACATAGAAAAACTTTGGCATACTCCCACCGTCAAGCTACGCTGTGACGGGGGATTCTTGACCTATCACTATCGGAAATTCCGTGCTTCAACGAGACAGCTTAGATTCTCAATGTCTCCATTAAGAACCTTTCTTGCCGGACTCTCCCAAGGTGTTTGGGTCGGTTTCTGTTTGCCCAACAGTACCGTTGAGATGATTTCCCAAATATTGTAACCCTTTTTTAAGAATATTTATTGCTGCATTATGCTCCCTATCTAAGACTGTTTGACAATTAGGACATTGATGAGTTCTAGTGCTTAAGGTTTTTTGAACTCTCGTTCCACAAACTGAACAATCTTGGCTAGTAAAATGCGGTGGTACAGCAATACAAACAATCCGATAAATCTTAGCAAAATAATTGGCGTTGTCAAATTGAAAGATGATCCGAATCAGCTGGGAACTGAAATTACTTTGATAGCAAGGATTGCATTGCGTCTTTCATATTCTGATCTGACAACGCCAAATAATTCAACCATTCAGTGAATTGATACCAAGAAGCATCAGAAATCGACTTGGCCAGCTTACGGTTTTTGACTAAGTCTCTTACCTTTAAAGCCTCATAGACTACCAGATCATTAGACTGGACTAACGCCAAAGCGTCTTTAATTGCTTTGTCTTGACGTTGTCTTGACACTTTAAGATGAAGCCTAGCTACTTTTATCCGTTGCTTGTGATAGTTTTTAGACTGTTTTTTTCCTTGACGGAACCGTTTTGATAATCTCCTTTGTGCTTTTTTTAGTCGTTTTTCTGATTTGCTTAAATAACGTGGATTTTCTACGGTATTGCCTTGAGCATCGGTATAAAATTCCTTTAACCCTAAGTCAATTCCTGTTATTTGTCCCGTTGTATTCTTGCCGTTCTACGTCAATCAAAAACTGGCAATAATAACCGTCAGCACGTCTAACAACTCTTACCCGTTTAATAAGTAGGGAGGCACAATTATTTGTAAGATGGGTTAGCGCACTTCGTAACATAATCGGGCGTTGGGTTTCATGCTTCAACCGTTCGGCAAAAGCTCACGGCCGAAGCCCAACCTAGGTTCATCTTATATTTAATTCCACCCACTGAAAAATAAGGGTAATGCTGTCAATGTAACTTAAATGCGTAAAAGCTTATCTTGTCGAAAAATGTAGCGGGGGCATTCATCCGACATTTTAGGTAAAAATTCGCCGATGGCCTGTTCACTGGTCACTGATAACTGTTTACTGGCAACTGATAACTGTCTCCTATCCCCTAATCACTTTTTCACTTTCACCAAAGCGGTCCGGGCCTGTTCGCGGTCATCGAAAGGGATTTTTTCTGTCCCCAAAATTTGATAGTCTTCGTGACCCTTACCCGCAATAATTACTCCGTCTCCCGGTTGTGCTGCTTGAATAGCCGTGTCAATGGCCAAAGCGCGATCGCTAATTACCTGAACAGTAATTTCTGGGGGAATGCCAGCGATAATATCCTCAAGAATTCGTTCGGGAGACTCTGTGCGGGGATTATCGGAGGTAACTATGGCTAAATCTGCTAATTCTGCGGCTATTTTACCCATTAACGGCCGTTTGGTTCGATCTCGATCGCCGCCACAACCAAAAACACAAATCATCCGACCGGAAATAAAGGGCCGGGAAGCTGTTAAAACATTCTCTAAACTGTCGGGAGTATGGGCATAATCGACAATGACGCTGATATCTTGGTCAGGGGCGGTGCTAACCCGTTCCATCCGCCCCGGTACTCCTGAAAACTGGGGAATTTGACCGATTACTTTCCCTAAATCTACACCACATTCTAACACTGCCGCCACCGCCGCTAAGAGGTTAGCTAGATTATATTGACCCACCAGAGGAGAAGCAAAGGCTATTTCCCCTTGGGGAGTCACCATCACCCCTTCCACTCCCGTGGGTTGATAGTGTAAATCTTTAGTATAAAAATCGGCACTAGCATCGGACACACTATAGGTTAAAACCTGTTGTGGAGAGAGGGAGGCCGCTAATCGTTGACCATATTCATCATCAAGGTTAATAATCGCCTTACCTTGCAGATAATCGGGACTAAATAATTTAGCTTTAGCGGCAAAATAATCCTCCATATCGAGGTGATAATCGAGATGGTCCCTGGTGAGATTGGTAAACACCGTCACGGGAAAAGTACAACCCTGTACCCGTCCCTGGGCCAGTGCATGGGAACTAACTTCCATGACGGCGATTTCATTGCCGGCGCTCACCGCTTTGGCTAAACTAGCTTGTAACTCGTTAGCGAAAGGGGTGGTATGATTAGCGGTTTCTTGGAATCCTTGCCAACGGGTGTAAAGAGTACCGAATAAAGCGGTGGGAATCTCTGCTTGGCTGAGAAAATATTCAATTAGATGGGTGGTGGTGGTTTTGCCGTTGGTTCCCGTCACACCGATTAATTTTAGGGTTTGGGCAGGATAATGATAAAATTTGGCAGCGATCGCAGCAGTGGCAGCAACTAAATCTTCCACAACCATCACCGAAGCATCCTCCGGAGGGGGAAATTTAGCTGCGGCTGCCGGGGAGATAATCGCCGCTACGGCCCCGGTTTCCAAAGCAGAACGCCAAAATTCGCCGCCATCGACGCGAGTACCGGGTAAACCGATAAATAGATCTCCCGGTTGACAAGCATGGGAGTTGGTGGAAATTCCTGTAATCTCGGTAATAGAAGCGATAGGAGAAGAAATCGGGGAAACCGGAGTTATATTTGTTAAAAGTTCTTGCAGTTTCATAGTCAGGATTGAATCTAGGGATTGCTGCTTTTAGATTAGCCGATAATCAAAGAGGTTCCTAGACCGAAATGGCAAGTGGGGGTGTGGGGTGTAGGGTGTGGGGTGTTGTGGGGTGTAGGGTGTGGGGTGTGGGGTGTAGGGTGTGGGGTGTAGGGTGTGGGGAGAATAAATAAAAATAATCTCCTGACGACAGGCTCCTGATATCTGCGATAAGCTGAAAAAACAAGGCTATAGCTTGTCAACTATTGACGATTTTCTGCGGAGATTTTCGGGATATTTATATGCAATTCGTCGATTTTCTGGCTCTAATTCATCCTGTCCTAGCAATAGTGGTCGTTTTCCCTATTATCGGCCTCGTAGTTAACTTTGCTTGGCAAACCCGTCAACGTCGCCTAGAAACCAACGCAGGAAATAAAAGTAAAATTCCCCCAGTGGCTGGGCCAGAACATCTACGCTTAGGCCGCTGGTTAACGGGTACAGTGGTAGGGGTTAACCTGTTAGCACTAGCTTACTCGGTCGTTTACGGTTTTAATGGTTTTGTCGATCAACAAAAAGACGGAAAATTAGACTCCTTTCAGGTCTTTTTTGTGATTTTGATGTTTTTTGTCACCATTACCTCTTTGGTCTGTCTCTACCGCGCTAGACAAGGCCTCTGGCGCGGAATTTTTGCCACCCTGACTGGCATGGGTTTAATTATTATCGGTTCTCAGGATGGAGTCTGGCGACTCTCGGCCCAATGGTACTGGTCCCACTACTATATCGGTATGGCGGCATCATTACTGATGATTTTCTCTCTGGCCATTGTCGAAGATATCTATAAAGACCGTTCCCATCGTTGGCGCATTGCCCATACAATTCTCAATTGTATCGCTCTGGCTCTCTTTCTGGGACAAGCCATGACCGGTTCGAGGGATTTGCTGGAAATTCCCCTCAGTTGGCAAAAACCGGCAATTTATCGCTGTGATTTCACCAATAAAACCTGTCCTGAACCGAAATCCTCAACCCCCCTCAACAACCCGATAAGTTAAAAAAAGGATGGACTGAATCCACCCTTTCTCTATTCAAGTTTTTTAGGGACTGGGAGAGGGTGAAGCAATCGGGAAATTAATCGGGTACACACTTAGATGGCTTCGTGGGGGTATCATCCTTTTCCGGTATGGGTTCCTGACACCAACTGGCAATCTTACCAACTCGGGGCAAACTTTTTAAGTAGCCTGGTTTCGGGATGAGTAAGTCAGTCCATTCTACCCCTTGGGTAACAGCAACAGCATCGTTATTTGAGCCACAGTCCGTCTTTTTGCCCCAATCTTTACCCCAGGCGGCACCGACGAAAGCACCGCTACCGTTTTTGCCGAGGGAATAGTTAGGAGCAAAGATAAACGCTTCTAGTTTTTTGCTCCCTTTCAGACAAATTTGCGCAGAATCTGAAGCTAATTGATTATAGGCATAAATCTGTAGATTGCCCGCTTTACAAACCGTGGGTGAGCTAACAGTGCTGCAGTCGTGTTCGATGCCACCGTTACCAGTAATATCCTGTCTAACATAGAAAATTACCCGTTCTCCTGGAGTAATGGTAATTTCCCGATCATTCAAGTCGATAGAATCAAAGATATACTCGTATACCTCTACGTCTTGATCGTTAATCTTGCGGGTAGAAGTGGTATCAGTGATGTCACCATCCCCATCTCTTCTGGGAAAAATGGTCTTGCTCTCGGAGAGTTTTAGGTTTCGCTGGTTATCGGGAACGTTGTCGGGAATCTTCGGTAAACTGGGTAAGCTCTCATCGACAAATTGCGCTTTGTAGGGGGTATCGAGTGCAGGTCTGGGCTGTTGAATTTTGTTCGTGTTAATAAAACATTCTAGCTTTGGTTGCAAAGTTCCCTTGTCAAATGTGGTATCGCTCATCACCACATCCCCTTCAAATTTAGCACCGCCAGAATACTCCGCATTCGACCTCATCTGGCTGGTTTGATCTGCATCTTCCGTGGCCCCCTTGTTTATCCACAAAGCCGGAGCCTTGGAGCGATTGAATGCGGGGGGAAGGGAACCAACAATATGGATAGTTACCACCACCCGGTTACGGGAGGCGGCATTATCGTCACTATCTCTATCGATATTAGTTTTAGTTAAGTCTGTTTCGGGACTGGTGCGAGAACGTCCTTCGAGGGTGAGATATCCCCAACCCAGAATCTTGGGGTCAGACCTTGGGGTAAAATTGTATCCAACCATGCGATAATAACGATTATTACCGAGATCAAACCATTCACCAGTAGTCAAATCTCTTAATCCTGGATTTTCTGCTCGTTGATTAGTTGGTGCGAGGATTTTGTTGGCAATTTCATCCCTACGACTGTCATTACCACAGGCGGTGGCAATGGCTAATTTTTTTAAATCTTTTTGTAATTTGGTACTGGGATTAGTAGCCACTTCGGCGGTCTGCCAACAGTCTTCCCCAGATTTACAATGACTAGGAAACTTCGCCATAACTCGAACGCTATTGAGTAAATCCTGCACGCGAGCTACCCCAGCTTCGGCACTTGCTAAACTATCAGCCCGGGCTTTTTGGGCAACTACTTTCGATTGGTCTCCTTGCGCGCGCATCATCATAGTTATTCCTGTTCCCATCAGGATAAGTCCAATTAACAGGGCAAGAGGCAAGGCAAACCCTTTTTCCTTATTAGCCATCAGGTCAAGGTATAAACGATTTTTCATAAGCCAGTCCATCTAAGAATGGTTACTTTTATTATAATACTGTCAAGTTTTGGTCAAGTGACAACTGTGAGAATACAGGAATAGCACTGTGAGTAAAATCACAGACAAAGGCCAGTTGATACGACAAACAGCAGGTAATTGTCCGATAAGTATTTTCGACTTTTGACGAAACTAAAGGGCTGTTTTTCGATTCAGAAATACCCGACAAATCAAGCCTATTCCCCGACAAAAGCTGATAATTAGCAACCAAAGAGATTGTAATTCTCCCGCCGTATTTTTCACTGGCCAGCGCTGAGGACGACAGAACAGAAAATTAATTAGTTTTCTCTGCTCTGATAGGCTAAGTGGCTGGAATTTAAGGGTTGCTTGCCAGATTTTTCCTCGTTTTTCTAGATTGACTAGATGAGACGATAGGCGCAAATCTTCGCCTAAAATATCTAGGAGTAATTCGGGCGGGTAGATGGGTTGACTCAGGTTAATTTCTGCCCCTATTTCCGAAAGTTTTTTCAGATTGCCCTGTATGATTATATCCGATTCTGTTATCAAGTTAACAGGATATTCCAGCAATTGGTATTGAGTTTCTAGGGCGAGGGGAGCTTCCAATAAAGCCACTAAAGCAGTCATGATAATAACCACGTTATATATAGCCAAAATCAAGCCAAAATTTAGGTGACTTTCTTGATAATTATGATGATTTAAATTAAAGAAAATACTAATTAAAGTAATAGTTAGGAAAAAGAGCAATGGGTAGGATAAACGCCAATTATATTGATAATTTTGGCGAGCAATTCCCTTCGGTGTCACCTGAAATCCTTTGTCAAAGGGTTTCCAAAGAACATGGAGAACTGTTAGGGATGTTGGGACACAAATAATCATCGATAGTACCTCAGAAAAAACAATCGAGCGCGAGCGAGAATTTAACCAGTGATAAGTGCCTAACTGCAGCATCATGTAGGGTAAAAAGATATAGATTGTCTCATCGATGGTAATGTTCAAAGGTACGATATATCCAAAGGTATAAAGGAGAGGAATAAGCAGAGAAAATAAACGAGCTAAGGGAGAAAACCAAGATAAAAGTCCTTCTAAGTGTGCCAATCTTTGGGGTATAGTTAGTCCCGCAATTTTTAGGGGATTAGCTTTGATAAAAAAGGCCTGTAAAGTTCCCCTTGCCCAGCGCAATCTTTGCCGTAAATAAGCTGATAAACTTTCGGCAGATAAACCAGCACTGAGTTTTTCATTTAAGTAAATAACTTCATAACCTTTGGCAGAGATAGCAATCCCGGTAAAATAGTCTTCACTAATAGATTCTATATTAAAGTAGCCCACTTCCTCTAAGGCTTTTCTTCTGACAATAAAAGAAGTGCCAGCGCAGACAGGACTACCCACCCCATCTTTAGCTGGTTGGATATGACGATAAAATAATTCTTCGTCGGGAGTAACGATATTTTCTAAACCTAAGTTATGGGCAATAGTATCTGCATTATAAAAGCTTTGGGGAGTTTGCACTAAGGCAATTTTGGGATTTTGAAACCAGCCAACAGTTCTTTCTAGAAAGTTCTGACAAGGAATAAAATCTGCGTCAAAAACCACCACTAATTCTCCTTGAGTTTGTCTGAGAGCATGGTTTAAATTACCTGCTTTAGCGTTTTTTCTATCCTCACGAGTCAGATAATGACAATTTAATTTTTCTGCCAATTGATGAATTTCTGCTCTCTGGGTATCATCGAGAATATAAATATTTTTATGGGGATAATTAAGGGCTTGACAACCAATAATAGTTCTTTTTAAGATGAAAGCTGGTTCATTATAGGTGGGAATCAGGATATCTACCGTCGGTAAATACTGTTTATCGATCACCGCTTGGCTATAAAAATCAGCTTCTTTGCGTCTATCCTTCGTGGTTAAGACTAAAACTAACTGAATCATGCTACTGCTTAAAACCATCATCTCAATGCCTAAAAGGAGTAAACTAAAAAAGCCATTGAGAGGGGTAGAAAGATTTAAGGTTTCCAGAATTCTCCAGAGTAGATAGCGCAGGGTGATAGCTAGGGTGATAGAAATAATGACTAATCTTGACCAAACTTGCGGACGCGGAGACAAGAAAATGATTGACTGGGTAAAAATTAGCAGGATAACTGTGGGTAATAATAATTGATAGCTATTAGTAACTGTGGGAACTTTGATCCAAGCAAATGGGTTAAAAATTTCTTCTACTAAGCCAAGGATTAATCGATCAATATTGTGTTCTGACCAACATAATGATAAACTGACCATCATTAGCCCGCCGATCACTGCTAACATAATTAAAATAACTGATATTATCGATAAAATCGACTTTAATAGGGAGGAATACACTGGTTTTTGAGAGAACGGAAAAATCGATTCTTGGTTAGACATAAATCTCCTTCTGAGCAAATAAATCCAACTATATTGTAAAATTCTTAACAAAATCCTGTGCATTTTTGGCAATGACAGGAGCGCTCTCCACCAAAATGCTACATTTTGTATCAAGCCCAAGGTGAAACTAGCCAGAAAAAGTGTAGAAATAGTATACTTTGGTTAACCGTGAGGAAAAATTAATCTATGATAGCCGTCAAAATCGCCGTTGTTAGCGCTCTCGTTTTAGTTGTGGTCAAATTCGTCGCTTCTGTTCTAGGCAAAGGCAATATACCCCTGCTTAATCAGGCTGTCACCCTGATTTTAAGCCTTTTTATCGGTTTTGAGTTGATTCAACTAGGACAAGCGGTGATTGAAAAGATTAATTAAGAGCTAAACGGGCCAGATAGAAGCTAGTAATAGTTTTAGCATCGATCGATTCTCCCTTGGCGATCGCTGATTCCATTTCCTCAAAACTCATAAAAACCACTTCTAGATCTTCATCGACATCTTGAGCGGGGGGCAAGCTTAATTTTTCCAGCTCCCGCGCCAGAAAAGCATAGATGTATTCATCGGAATAACCTGGTGCTAGGGCAAATTTACCCAAAGATTGCCAATTGTGCGCCCGATAGCCCGCTTCTTCCTCTAATTCTCGTTTGACCGTCGTAGCAGGGTCTTCTCCTTCATCGATCGTTCCTGCGGGAAATTCCAGAATTCGAGCTTGCAAACTAAATCGATACTGGCGTACTAAAACTAATTGACCTTCCTTGGTGATCGGAACTGCTAAAGCGCCCCCTGGATGACGGACACATTCCCATTCTCCCTCGACACCGTTAGGTAAACGGAGTTTCGAGACTTCAAATTGAAAGACGCGACCCTGATAAAAAAGACGTTGTTGGAGAAATTGAGGCGGTTCAGACATATAAAATTTGCTTCTTCGTTACTCTTTATGCTAAATTAACATACAAAATGCCAAGACAACATACTTCTAACCCAAAAATTCCGAAAGTTTCTCAAGCCATAGCCTCGCCGTTTTATTAGTTTAAGTTTATTGTTGATTCCCTCGACTAATCCATTCGTTGTCCTTCGCTCGAAATAACTAATGATTTCTCCAAACCAGTTTCGGATTGTTTGACAACTCTTGGGAAAAATACTGGAGGATTTTGCCAACCATTCCGAGATGGATAGCAGTCCTTCTCTCGGATTCTTTGAGGTTTCGTACATCCTTCTGAATTCTTCCTTTAATTCGTGCATCTCTTTCAAATTTGGCCAAGTTTTTTTGATAGCTTCTAGTTTGATTTTTTGGGTTTCCGTTAAATCTTCTTCATTTTTTAACCGGCTATATTTACTTCGCTTTAAAACTTCTAGCTTGGCTTCTTTTTCCGCTTTCTGTTTTTTATTTTTCTGCGCTTCTATGGCTCTTTTTTCTGCTCTTCTCTGTTCGTCTAACTCTTGATTAATTTGTTTCATTACATGGAATCTATCGGCGACTACCTCGGCCGATGGTATCAATTCTTTCACCAGATTTTTATAGGGCAACCAAAGGTCTATGCTCACTTCCTCAATTAGCCCTAACACCTCTTTTCCCCAGCCTGTAAGCATTTTTCTCAACTCATGTTGTGTTCGCTTCTCTAGAATAGCTATTAGTTTTCCCGTATCTAAATTTACTAAAACTGCACAGTAATTTTTTTGTCCTTTGACTAGAGCGATTTCATCGATTCCTAGTCTTTTTACGGCGGTTGCTTGATGCCTATGGCACAGTCAATTCCTTATTGGATAAGCCTTTCGGCGTGGAGAATGTACCGGAACAAACATGAATCCGCCGTAATTTCGATAGGTCTTGAGCAATAATTTCTTCAGCCTTTTGGTATTAACCCGTTTGTGCCTAAAGTCCTTACCTGTATGAATTTCAGCCACTTTTGGGCGTAGGCGCTCTCATCGAATTTTATTTTAAATTAATTATTCCCATAACAAGTCCCGAAGATCCTTAATTTTAATCAACAACAGTTAGACTAAGGCTACTTATAAACTATACATAGGTAGCAGAGGCTAAGTCTGGGTACTGGCGGTGCGGGACAGTGCTATAGGGAGTTTCCTACCCTATTTATAAATCTTTGTCAAGTACAATTTATACCAAATTAGATGAGCTTACCCTGACCAACAGCCGCTCAGTTATTAGTATTCTCCCCCATTATTTTTTTCTGGTTCAAAAGATGATTATAGATCACACTTTTGAGAGATTGCCAAAAAGGAACTAATAAAATACTCAGAAGTGAGAAAATAGTAATCAGCCCATAGGAAGACATCGCCATTTGTCGGAAAAAAAGAGGATTTTCCGTGAGCGTTTCCCAGTCCTCCACCGATTCCAAACTACTATAAAAAGAGAAAAAATTGACCCAGAGGGGAATTGAAGCCAAAACCGCCGACAGAAGATAAACTGGAATAATTAATAAACTGGCAATCAATATCACACCCACAATTCTCCAAGCCGAGTTTTTAGTTAAATGCCAACCTCTCTTGATTGCTTGCCAACTACCTAAATTATCTTCAATTACTAAGGGCAATTCGGCAATGTAAATCCGAGCAGATAACCAAAGGAAGAAAAAAGGAAGACAGAAAAAAGCCAGTAAAATAAGCAATACACCAAGGATGGGGATAAAACTTACTAGCACCAGAGACAGCGTTATCGCCAAAATTATTGCCGCTCCCAACAAACCGATCAAAACCTGCAACCACCACAGGCGCCACATTTTCGGCTTAACTTTTTTTTCTGCTTGTCCGGAAGTTTCCGGCTGATAAATGATGTCTTGAAAAGCTAATCGTGAGATAACCGCATTATTGAAAAGAGACTTAGCGGCCGAGAAAATTTGTATCGGGAAAAGAAATAAACGTAAACCGATATCGCTGCCTTCTTCGGGGGTAATTGTTTGATAAAGTAATTGACTGAGAATTAATTGCAAAATTAAGGGAAGAAGCGACCACAAGCAGGCGCGGACAGCAAAGAATACATAAGTTTGGAAGCGATTGCGATAAAGACGGAAGGCAGTATTAATCGTATTGCCAATAGTCAAAGGCTCGATCGAATTGTTAGTCACGGCGGGACTCCTTACAGAATGCCACCACCATATTAGGTTAAGTAACTAATAACAGCTAAAAAACTTCCAATTTAATCAATATTTCCAGCGAAGACAACAATTGAAAAATGTTAGCCCAATTAGCCATCCTCGCTCCCGTCGCTTTTGCTAAAGTGGTAGAATTTGGCCAACGATTCAATTCCCCAGTTGAGAAAGTGCGATCGCATTGATGGTCTTAACTCGCTTGGGATTCGGTTTGCGCATGGTAGTAACTGGAGATGTCACCCAAACCGATTTACGGCAACCACAGGAATCGGGGTTAATTGCCGCTCAAAAAATCCTAAAATCAGTAGAAGGGATCGCTTTTTCTTACCTATCGCGGGCCGATGTGGTGCGTCATCCCTTAGGACAAAAAACCGTCTCAGCCTACGAACAGCACGAAAAATAACAGATTATGGATATTAAAAATGGTTTCGTCGATGCGGTGGGTAATACTCCCCTAATTCGTCTCAATAGTTTTAGCGAGGAAACTGGCTGCGAGATTCTCGGTAAGGCCGAATTTCTTAACCCCGGTGGTTCGGTCAAGGATCGCGCCGCTTTATATATTATCCAAGAAGCGGAAAAAGCTGGTACTCTCCAACCGGGGGGAACCGTTGTCGAAGGAACCGCCGGCAATACTGGCATCGGTTTGGCGCATATCTGCAATGCTAAAGGTTATAAATGCCTGATTATCATTCCCGATACCCAATCCCAAGAGAAAATTGACCTATTGAGAACCCTTGGCGCGGAAGTGCGTACTGTTCCCGCCGTTCCTTACCGGGATGCCAATAATTACGTTAAATTATCGGGGAGAGTGGCCAGCGAGATGGAAAATGCTATCTGGGCTAATCAATTCGATAATCTGGCTAATCGTCGCGCTCACTACGAAACCACTGGCCAGGAAATCTGGGAACAAACCGACGGTAAAATTGATGCTTGGGTGGCTGCCACGGGAACTGGGGGAACCTACGCGGGGGTGGCGATGTTTTTAAAAGACCAAAATCCCCAGGTGCGCTGCCTGGTGGCGGATCCGATGGGTAGCGGTTTATATAGTTATGTGAAAACCGGGACAATTACCCTTGAAGGTAGTTCAATTACTGAAGGGATTGGTAATAGTCGTATTACGGCTAATATGGAAGGCGCACCTATAGATGATGCCATTCAAATTGATGATCCCACTGCCATCAAAGTTGTTTATCAACTATTACAAAAAGATGGTTTATTTATGGGGGGTTCTGTGGGTATTAATGTTGGTGCTGCAGTAGCTTTAGCTAAACAAATGGGGCCAGGCCACACTATTGTTACTGTTCTTTGTGATGGTGGGGCCCGTTATCAATCTCGTTTATATAATCCTCAATGGTTGGCTGAGAAAGGGTTGGCTTAAATTGTTATTAGGGTTAAGTCAGCCGTCAGCTAGATTAAGGCGATGAACCCGGAATTTTACAGGAAAATCAGGCATTATCGGCTCGGAGATTAGTTGAGATAATGGTAGCGGTAGGGCAACAATTAGGGAATGCAGGAAGGTAAAATGAGGCGCAATGTTTGGCAAGCACCTGAGACAAGATAGACAATAATACTGATAACTATCATTATTATAGCGGTATTCGCTTGAGTGAGATACAGACCATCGTCTTGCCTAGACTGACTTATAGCTTGTTGCAGTATACCTCATTCGACTGCATACCGCTATAGGAGAATCCTTAGATGTCAGTTACTCTTGAACAAGACCTCAAAGAAGTTTGAGGTTCAATTAATCAGAAGTTAGATAATCTGCAAAAAGATGTTATGGATATTAAAATAGTACAGGCAAGATTAGAGGAAAAAGTCGATAGTTTAGAAAAAGATATTGAAGGGGTAAAAGAAGATATAAAAGAATTAAAAGGCTCTCAGAAAGCACAGATTTGGACGTTAATCGGCATCTTGGGAACAATTTCACTAGGAACAGTCATTCGCTATATTATTCTCCCTTTTTCTCAATCATAATTAGGGTTGGCTGAATAAATCTAAAAACCTTGTTGGATAAGGCTTTTAGACTTTTTTCCCCTCAAAAAGTGCTGACCATTGGAGTGATCGGGGGTAAAATTCAGGTACTTTTTCCCTGAAAATTAGGTAACTGACTACCTCAAAATCGGTAAAACCCTACACCCCACACCCTACACCCCACACCCTGCCCCCACAAAAAACTTTTTGCCGCAAACCCTACTTAACGAAGAACCGGAAACCATAAGAATTTCACACTTAATTGCGGTAACTTGAGAAACCTCTGTAAATTTCTTCTTCTGCTTTCAAAGGTAATTGGTTGAGGAAATAGGGCAGCTAATCTCTCTAATTGTACCGTTCTGTGACGAGAGTAAGAGCAGTAAGTACCTAAGCAAAATTAATTAGACATCTTGCTAACCCTCTCGCAAGAGTACAAGAGCGACTATCTCAACAGTCTGTTATTTTTCGTGCTGTTCGTAGGCTGAGACGATTTTTTGTACTAGGGGATGACGCACCACATCGGCTCGCGATAGGTAACAAAAAGCGATCCCTTCTACTGATTTGAGGATTTTTTGAGCGGCAATTAACCCCGATTCCTGTGGTTGCGGTAAATCGGTTTGAGTGACATCTCCAGTTACTACCATGCGCGAACCAAATCCCAAGCGAGTTAAGACCATTTTTAACTGTGCTGGGGTGGTATTTTGGGCCTCATCAACGATAACAAAAGCATTAGCTAGGGTTCGTCCCCGCATATAAGCTAAGGGAGCGATTTCGATTTTACCCCGTTCCATCAGGTCGGGAATTTTAGCCGCTTCGATAAATTCGTATAAAGCATCGTAGAGGGGACGCAGAAAAGGATCGACTTTTTGCTGTAAATCCCCCGGGAGAAAGCCTAGTTTTTCCCCTGCTTCCACGGCCGGCCGGGTAAGGATAATCCGTTCTACTTTATCTTCTAATAAAGCCTGTACGGCTAAAACGGCGGCTAAAAAGGTTTTCCCCGTGCCGGCAGGTCCAATACAAAAGGTGATATCGTGACTTTGAATCGCTTGGATATATTGACGCTGACGGAAGGTTTTCGCCCGAATTGGCTCCCCGCGACGGGTACGAGCGAGAATATCCTGCTGTAGTTCTTTATACTCGCTAGAACGCCCCGTATCGAGGGCATGGATAGCGGTCATAATATCGGCTTCGGCGATTAACTTGGCCTCTTGCCATAAAATACTTAAGGAGCGTACAATCGCTGTCGCACGCTCCACGGGGGTTGGTTGCCCCGCAATCCGTAATTCCATCCCTCTGAGGACTAAATTCGCCCCAGTTTGCCTGGCTATCAATTTGAGGTTAGCTTCTTGATGACCTGCTAAAGCGATCGCACTTTCTGAACTGGGGAATTGAATCGTTTGCCAAGTTTCCGTCATGCTTGGGGTTAAATTATCCTTTGGCTAGTTCTACCACTTTAGCAAAAGCGACGGGATCGAGGACGGCTAATTGGGCTAACATTTTCCGATTGAGGAGGATATTAGCTTTCTTTAATTGTCCGGTCAGTTGGCTGTAACTGATGCCCTGTTGACGGGCAGCCGCGTTAATGCGGGTAATCCAAAGACGACGAAAATCGCGTTTCCGTTTGCGACGGTCTCTATAGGCATTCCGCAAGGCCTTCATTACCTGTTGGTTAGCGGTACGGAATAAGCGCGAGTGAGAACCGCGAAAACCTTTGGCTAATTTGAGAATTTTTTTGCGTCGCTTGCGGGCGACATTCCCCCGTTTTACTCTAGACATGATAATCCTTTAGACAATTTTTCTGGAAAACTTACAAATAGGGCAACATTAAGCGCACTTCCTTCTCGTCGCGCTCGTGTACCAGGGTAATCTGGGACAAACGACGGCGCTTGCGTTCGGCACTTTTATGATCGAGTAGGTGATTTTTGAAGGCTTTGCGACGTTTGATTTTTTTGCCGCTTCCCGTGGCCTCGAATCGTTTGGCCGCCGCCTTTCGCGTTTTTAGCTTGGGCATAAACTCCCTTTTATTAAATCGACACAATCACTAATAATATCACAAATAGAGGACTTTGGGCAAGGAGTAGCTAAAAGATTCCCCGGCTTATCCCGACTTTGGCCAGGTCTGTGCTTGGGAATTAAATCAATCGGGAATTTTTCCCCTTCCTCTCGATCGAATCGCTAAGATGTGGATGAAGTCTCGTGTTAACACGCATCTGGAGAAGTCATGGCTAAAACCCTACTAGAACAATTACGCCAATTTACAGTGGTTGTTGCCGATACCGGCGATATCCAAGCGATCGAAGCTTTTACCCCCCAAGACACCACCACTAACCCCTCCCTGATTACGGCTGCAGCCCAAATGCCCCAATATCAGCCGATTGTCGATCAAACCCTGCAAGCGGCCAGAAAAGAATTAGGGGAGCAGGCCACCCCAGAAGATGTGGCCAAATTAGCTTTTGATCGCCTAGCGATCGGTTTTGGCCTACAAATCCTGCAAATCGTCCCCGGCCGCGTCTCCACCGAAGTGGATGCCCGTCTTTCCTACGATACCCAAGCTACCATCCACAAGGCCCGTTATCTCATTTCCCAGTATGAACAAGCAGCTATCTCTAGAGAAAGAGTCTTAATTAAAATTGCCTCAACTTGGGAAGGCATTAAAGCCGCAGAAGTCCTCGAAAAAGAGGGAATTCACTGTAATTTAACCCTATTATTCGGTTTCCATCAGGCGATCGCCTGTGCGGAAGCGGGAGTAACCTTAATTTCTCCCTTTGTCGGTCGGATTCTCGATTGGTATAAAAAAGAAACTGGTAAAGACTACGTTGGCGCTGAAGATCCTGGAGTCCAATCCGTTACCCAGATCTATAACTACTATAAAAAGTTTGGTTATAAAACCGAAGTTATGGGGGCAAGTTTCCGCAATATCGGTGAAATTTGCGAGTTAGCTGGTTGTGATCTTTTAACCATTTCTCCGAAACTTCTCGAACAATTGCAAGAGACAGAAGCCGATTTACCCCGGAAGCTCGATCCAGCATTGGCTGCAACCCTTGATATTGTCAAAATCCCCATGGATCAAGCCACTTTTGAGAAAATGCACGCCGAAGATGCCATGGCTTCCGAAAAACTAACGGAAGGTATTCAAGGTTTTACCAAAGCTTTAGAATTATTAGAACAATTGCTGATTCAACGTTTAACCCAGTTGGAAGGTCAGTCAACCCTAGAACACGCCGCCGAAGATATTTTCCGAGTCTATGATCATGATGGGGATGGTTTTATCACCCGGGAAGAATGGGCAGGAACCGACGCGGTATTCGATGCGATCGATATTAACCATGATGGGAAAATTTCTCCCGATGAGATCGCTGTCGGTTTAGGTGCGGCTTTTCGTTTAGTGGAAGCATAGAATTAGTCGTGAGTTGAACGAACCAGCATCAGTCCCCACCCGCACTCACGCACCGGTGGGGAAAGTGCAGGGAGTGGGTAGCTTTTTGTTGTGAATAGTGAACAGTAACCAGTAATCAGTAATCAGTGAAAAGAAAGCTCTGAACTTGCCACTTAATACTATTTCACTGAAAACTAAAATCTGATCACTGGTCACTGATCACTGATTAAGCTGTCTCTTGGGCAGCGGCTAATTCCGCCAGTTTTCCCTGTTGATCCTTGGCGATACAGGATTGGATCACCCCTTCGATGTCGCCATCTAAAATGCGATCGAGGGAAAAATTCTGATTTAAGCGATGATCGGTGAGACGATTATCCTTATAGTTATAGGTGCGAATTTTTTCCGAACGGGAACCGGTTCCCACCTGAGAGCGCCGCATGGAACTGACCGCTTCCTGTTGTTCCTGTAACTTCATATCGTACAGTTTCGCCCGGAGAATCTGCATGGCCCGTTCCCGGTTTTGCAATTGCGATCGCTCTTCGGTGCAGAAAACCCTGATTCCCGTGGGTTTATGGATTAAATCGACCGCAGTTTCCACTTTATTGACATTTTGACCGCCTGCCCCCCCGGATCTAGCCGTGGTTAACTCAATATCCTTGGGATCGATATGCACTTCCACATCGTCCACTTCTGGCATAATCGCCACGGTAGCGGTGGAAGTGTGGACGCGACCACTCGCTTCCGTCAGGGGAACCCGCTGCACCCGATGGACTCCCGCCTCAAATTTCAGCTTACTATAGACGTTATCGCCTTTAATCTCTAAAATTGCCTCTTTAAATCCTCCCATATCCGCCGGAGATTCACTCAAAAGGCTAACTTTCCAGTTTTGAGTTTCGGCATATTTTGAGTACAAACGCACTAAATCCCCCGCCCAAATACTGGCCTCATCACCGCCAGTCCCAGCGCGAATTTCTAGCATGATATTCTTTTCATCGAGGGGATCCCGGGGTAGCAGCAGAATTGTTAATTGGTCTTCCAAAGTGGCGATTTTTTCCTCTAATTCTGCCACTTCTAGGGCGGCCATTTCGCGTAATTCGGGATCACTGGCGGATTCTTTGAAGATTTGTTTCGCACCGATTAAATCCTCTTGACTTTTTTGCCAAATTTCGTAGGTGTTGACCGTTTCCTCTAGGGAAGCGCGGGATTTGGCCAGACGCTGTAATTCACCCGGATTACCGGTGACATCGGGATCCGCTAGACGACGGGTTAATTCTTTGTAGGTCTGTTCTACAGATTGCAGTTTGTTTAGTAAATAACTTTCAGCCATAATCGATAGCCACCAATAGGGTTAAACGGGGTTAATTTGAAGATAACCCGCAAATTCACTGGATTAGAAGCGTCTGACAGATAATAGAGACGCAATCCTTTTAATTGTCTTAATTTTCTTTGTCTGGAGTTCTTCGAGCTAGGAAAAATCCCGCTCAACTGCTGAGAGTCAGTCAGTTTTGCTAATACTTAGAAATATTTTTGGGCCAGCAAGCGGCAAGGGAAGACATTTTTTTCTTAACCAGATTATTCCTATATCCGAAGCTATCATTTTTTGGACAGTTTGAGCAAGTAATCTTAAATCCTGTTTAAAAGTGGGGTGTGGGGTGTGGGGTGTGGGGAGTATTTTCAGTTATCAGTGACCAGTAACCAGTTATCAGTGGGGTAGTGGGGAGTATTTTCAGTTATCAGTGACCAGTAACCAGTTATCAGTGGGGTAGTGGGGTAGTGGGGAGACCACTTCGTGCGCGTTGCGGGGGAGATGGGAGATGGAAGCAGGGAGAAAAAAGCTGATAACTGATAACTGATCACTGATAACTGATCACTGATAACTGATCACTGATAACTGATCACTGATAACTGATCACTGATAACTGATCACTGAATACTAAACCTGTCGGAAAGGGGTACAAAAAATGCTAGGATTGCCACAGCACAGAGAAAAGTGAAAGAAAGGAATATAACTTTACATGGAAGAGTTTGACAAGTCAATATCCTTTGATGGCAGGGATATTCGACTAAAAATAGGGCTTTTAGCCCCCCAAGCTGGCGGTAGTGTTCTGATCCAATCGGGAGAAACGGCGGTTTTAGTGACAGCAACCACAGCCAAAGCCAGAGAAGGAGTAGATTTCTTGCCCTTAACCGTTGATTACGAAGAAAGATTATACGCTGCCGGCCGCATTCCGGGAGGATTTTTGCGTCGTGAAGGTCGTCCCCCGGAAAAAGCAATTCTGACTGGTCGTTTGATTGATCGCCCCCTGCGGCCTCTATTCCCCAGTTGGCTACGGGATGATATTCAGGTGGTCGCTACAACCCTCTCGATGGACGAGGAAGTCCCCCCAGATGTTTTGGCCGTTACTGGAGCTTCCGTGGCGGTTATGTTGGCAGGGATTCCCTTCCAAGGGCCGATGGCAGCGGTGCGCGTCGGTTTACTAGGGGATGAATTTATCATCAATCCCACCTACAAGGAAATCCATAACGGAGAATTGGATCTAGTGGTGGCCGGTAGTCCCGAAGGGGTGGTGATGATCGAAGCGGGAGCCAATCAGTTACCGGAACGGGATATTATTGAGGCGATCGATTTTGGTTATGAAGCGGTCCGCGACCTGATCAGCGCTCAACGGGAATTGATCGATCAGTTGGGTATTCCCCTCGTCACCCGAGAAGCACCGGCAGTAAACGAAACTGTGCAGAATTTCCTGAAAGAACAAGCTAAAGAGGAAATTAAACAGATTCTCTGTCAGTTTACCCTCAGCAAAACCGAACGGGATGAGAAATTAGAGGCGATCGAAAATCGGCTCAAGGAAACGATAACCGCTCTCCCCGATGAAGCTCCCTTAAAAGCTCCAACGCTGGAAGAACCGAAGTTAATCGGTAATCTCTTCAAGGATCTGACCAAAAAACTGATGCGCGCCCAAATTATCGAGGATGGGGTGCGGGTTGATGGTCGCAAACTGGACGAAGTACGGCCGATTTCTTGCCGGGTGGGAGTTTTACCCCGTCGGGTTCACGGTAGCGGTTTGTTTAATCGCGGTTTAACCCAGGTGCTTTCGATCGCCACCCTTGGCACCCCCGGTGATGCTCAGGATTTGGGGGACGACCTCCATCCCGAAGACGAAAAACGCTATCTTCATCACTACAATTTCCCACCCTTTTCCGTCGGTGAAACCCGTCCCATGCGTTCTCCCGGCCGTCGAGAAATCGGTCACGGTGCTTTAGCGGAAAGGGCGATCGTACCTGTCCTTCCCCCCCAGGAGGAGTTTCCCTATGTGCTGCGGGTGGTGTCGGAAGTCCTATCTTCTAATGGTTCCACCTCCATGGGTTCCGTGTGCGGTTCTACCCTGGCGCTGATGGATGCCGGTGTTCCCCTGAAAAAACCCGTTAGCGGTGCGGCCATGGGTTTAATTAAAGAAGGGGAAGAAGTGCGGATTTTGACCGATATCCAGGGTATCGAGGATTTTCTGGGAGATATGGACTTTAAGGTGGCTGGCACTGATTCTGGCATCACCGCTCTCCAGATGGATATGAAAATCCCCGGTTTAACCCTGGAAGTGGTGGCCAAGGCGATCGAACAAGCTTTACCGGCCCGCAAACATATCCTAGAAAAGATGTTAGCGACCCTAGAAAAACCGCGCACGGAATTATCTCCCCACGCACCCCGGTTATTGACGATCAAGATCGATCCGGATCTGATCGGGTTAGTCATCGGGCCAGGTGGTAAGACGGTTAAAGGGATTACTGAACAGACCGGCACGAAAATCGACATCGATGACGATGGGACTGTCACCATTTCCTCCACCGATGGGGAACAGGCCGAAAAAGCTAAACGACTGATCTACAATATGACCCGCAAACTCAATGAGGGTGAGGTTTATCTCGGTCGCGTGACTCGCATTATCCAAATCGGCGCTTTTGTGGAAGTTTTGCCGGGGAAAGAGGGAATGATCCATATTTCCCAATTGGCCGAGGGACGCGTCGGTAAGGTCGAGGATGAAGTGGCCGTGGGGGATGAGGTGTTAGTCAAGGTACGGGAGATCGATAGTAAAGGTCGTCTCAATCTCACCCGTCTCGGTATTCATCCCGATGAGGCCGCCGCTGCCCGTAAGGCTGCTACTGTAGTCTAGGTAAATTTTTTGTTCATGGTTAACTCTCGATCGCTCGATCGAGGGTTTTTTTATCGCTAAAATTACCTAAAAACAGCAATAGAGACGCAAAAACCACGCCTCTATCCCGGTAGTTTCCCTAGATATTGTTTCTGACTACCAGCTAGACTTGACCACACCTGGTAAGAGACCTTGGTGGGACCATTCCCGTAAAACGTTGCGGGATAAACCAAAATCGCGATAGTATCCTCTCGGTCTGCCGGTCGCTAAACAACGGTTGCGGTGACGACTGGGGGCGCTATTGCGGGGTAATTCCTGTAATTTTTGGTGAATTGCCAGTTTTTCTTCAAAATCTTCGGCGGTACGGAATTGTTCTTTTAGTTCCGTCCGTTTAGCTTCGTATTTTTGTCTGAGACGAGCGCGTTTTTTCTCGCGTTCTACCATCGATTTTTTTGCCATGGGGTTTCTCGAAAAAGATTTAACCTGTAAAGACAGCATTTTCCATTATAACCTGAATCTCTCCTTGGCTGTCAGACTATAATTCTGCCCGCTCCCTAACACTGGTGACAAAGGTAACATTTCTTGATATTAAGTCTTAAAGTCCTGGTTGAAAATTTTAGGCTCTTCGGAATTTGTTATGCAAATAATTAACTTAAAATAAAATTCGATGAGAGCGCCTACGCCCAAAAGTAGCTGAAATCCATATAGGAAAAGACTTAAGACACAAACTGGTTAATACCAAAAGATAGACAATCGAGTTAAGATTTGATATAATAGCCAAAAACCCGAGTATTTTACTTATGATACTTGACAAATTTTTGAACCTAGAAGGAACCTCTATTCAAGGCTATCGACACCTAGAAAATATCGGTATAGTTTGACCAGTCGAATCGAAAAATCAAAAAGCGACCTGTCCTCGTTGTGGGTTAGAGAGCGATAAACTACACCAAAATCATCGACATTTAGTCAAAGATTTACCAATCTCAGGACAACCAGTGTACCTACAAGTTAATCGTCGTCAATTTAAGTGCAATAATTGTCGAAAACCCTTTAGTGAAGAGTTAGATTTTGTCGCCAGTAAACGAACCTATACGAAAAGACTAGCCGAAAATATACTCGAACAATTAAAAGAAGGAGATATTTTAAATGTTAGTCGAAGAAATGACGTAACGGAAGAAGAGATTCAAAGAATGTTAGAGGACATCGCCGAAGAAATTACAGAGCCAGACTTATCGGAATTAAAAAGACTAGGAATTGATGAAATCGCTCTAGTCAAAGGACAAAAAAATACTGTGCAGTTTTAGTAAATTTAGATACGGGAAAACTAATAGCTATTCTAGAGAAGCGAACACACTCTTGAGTTGAGGAAAACGCTTACAGACTAGGGAAAAGAGGTGTTAGAGCCAATTGAAGAAGTCAGCATAGCTCTTTGGTTGTCCTATAAAAATTTGGTGAAAGAATTGATGCCATCGGCCGAGGTAGTCGCCGATATATTCCATGTCATGAAACAAATTAATCAGGAGTTAGACGAACAGAGAAGAGCAGAAAAAAGAGCCGTAGAAGCGCAGAAAAATAAAAAACAGAAAGCGGAAAAAGAAGCAAAACTAGAAGTTTTAAAGCGAAGTAAATATAGTCGGTTGAAAAATGAAGAAGATTTAACGGAACCCCAAAAAATCAAACTAGAAGCTATCAAAGAAAATTGGGCAAATTTGAAAGAGATGCACGAATTAAAGGAAGAATTCAGAAGGATGTACGAAACCTCAAAGAATCCGAGAGAAGGACTGCTATCCATCTCGGAATGGTTGGTCAAATCCTCCAGTGTTTTTACCAAGAGTTGTCAAACAATCAGAAACTGGTTTGGAGAAATCATTAGTTATTTCGAGCGAAGGACAACGAATGGGGTAGTCGAGGGAATCAACAATAAACTTAAACTAATAAAACGGCGAGGCTATGGCTTGAGAAACTTTCGGAATTTTTGGGTTAGAAGTATGTTGTCTTGGCATTTTGGCTGTTGATTTAGCATAAAGAGTAACGAAGAGCCAGGGTTGTTTGGCGTTTTTGGGGCGAGTCTCGCTTTTAGCTTGTGCTGTGTCAGGTAGATAGCAGCCGAGGGAACTTTGATTCCTTCTTAATTCTCGTGATATTGTGCTTTGATGACATCCGAGCAAGACGGCCATTTGCTGTTGAGATAAATTTCCCTCTTGACTAAGTTCGTAGAGCAAGTTTCTTTGTTCTATGTTAAGATGTTGGCGGCTCATTTTTGGGTCTGATTTGTTGTTGTATTGATCAGACAGTACCTGATGAGCCTTTCTCTGTCAACTCTTGAGGAGTCGTGCGTTTCATTTTTGAATTGGCAATCTTCAATGCTGCTTTTGAGAGAGAGACGGGTTGCTAAAGCCTATATAATAAGTAGCCATAGAGATGCCGACAACTTTCCCTGTCGATAGCGAATAAGGAGAAAAAAACCAAGTGTTTGTCCTCAAAGGTTACGAGTATTTTCTAGGATTTCTGCTCGCTTGCAGTTTAGTACCAATCCTATCCCTAACGGCCTCCAAAGTCCTACGGCCTAGTGGTGGTGGTCCAGAAAGACGCACTACCTATGAATCGGGGATGGAACCGATCGGCGGTGCTTGGATTCAGTTTAACATTCGTTACTATATGTTTGCCCTCGTTTTCGTGGTTTTTGACGTGGAAACCGTCTTTCTCTACCCTTGGGCAGTAGCTTTCAATCAATTGGGCCTATTAGCTTTTGTAGAGGCACTGATCTTTATTGCTATCCTTGTGGTTGCTCTCGTCTATGCTTGGCGGAAAGGAGCCTTAGAATGGTCATAACGGCCATAATTTTCCTGATTTTTGACTTTTCATGAGAGGATAACCCGATGATTCCCAACCCTACCAGCGAATTTAAGCAAATTATCGAACAACAAAGCGAAAAAATCCTCAATCCCATCGAACGCACGAAAGTTACCCAGGATTTATCGGAAAATGTCATACTCACTACCGTTGATGACCTGTATAACTGGGCGCGTTTGTCAAGTCTTTGGCCGATGCTATACGGTACAGCTTGCTGTTTTATCGAGTTCGCAGCCTTGATTGGTTCCCGTTTTGATTTCGATCGCTTTGGTTTAGTTCCCCGTTCTAGTCCCAGGCAAGCCGATTTAATCATCACTGCCGGTACAATTACCATGAAAATGGCCCCCGCTTTGGTGCGTCTGTATGAAGAAATGCCAGAACCTAAATATGTGATCGCCATGGGTGCCTGTACGATTACGGGGGGAATGTTCAGCAGTGACTCCACCACCGCAGTTAGAGGGGTAGATAAGCTTATCCCCGTGGATGTCTATATACCCGGTTGTCCCCCCCGTCCGGAAGCGATTATCGACGCGATTATTAAACTGCGGAAAAAAGTCGCTAACGAATCTATTCAAGAACGTGGGACTGTCCTCCAGCAAACCAATCGTTATTACAGCACTACCCACAAAATGCAGGCCACGGAACCGATTCTTACGGGTAAATATCTGCAATCGGCCACCCGTCAAGCACCTCCGAAAGAGTTGCTAGAAGCCACCGGTATGCCTGTTCCCCCCGCTCTTTTGACCACGAAACAAAAGGAAGAAATCTAAATGACTGAAGAAACGACAGCTATTGTGCAAGCTGGCCCCACTTCGATTTGGTTAAGCGAAAATGGTTTTGAGCATCAAGCTTTAGAAGCTGACCATAGTGGTGTGGAATTGATTAAAGTAGAAGCAGACTTTTTAATTCCTCTGGCCACTGCTTTATACGCTTATGGCTTTAATTATCTCCAATGTCAGGGTGCTTACGATTTGGGACCGGGGAAAGAATTAGTTAGTTTCTATCATCTGGTCAAAGTAACCGATAATGTCGATAGTCCCGTGGAAGTGCGCTTAAAAGTCTTTCTTCCCAGAGATAATCCCCGGGTTGCTTCGGTTTACTGGATTTGGAAAGCAGCTGACTGGCAAGAACGAGAAAGTTATGATATGTTCGGCATTATTTATGAAGGACATCCCCACCTGAAACGGATTTTAATGCCAGAAGATTGGGTAGGTTGGCCTCTACGCAAAGACTACGTTTCTCCCGAATTCTACGAACTACAGGACGCTTACTAAGTCGAGAATTTAATCAGTAATAAGTAGTCGGACATAAATTCTGTCGTCTGTCTTAAGAAATGTAATTCTGGCAATTCTTGCTCACTCTTGACTCCTGACTCCCACGGTTAACTTTACTTTTGTCCGACCACTTATCGGGTTAGAAGATATTTCTAGCCCGATTTTTTTGAGATTTAGGGACAAGATAAGCTATTGACTATTTAGTCGGTTAAATCTACATTTCGTAGCCAAACTTATTGGCATCCACTTCTTGTAAATTAATATCGATTAAACCGTATTCTAACCAGCGTTGGGAAACCTTGACCGCCATGGCCGGATCCGACTCCAAAGGTTCCCCCCATTCGTGGTCGGTTTCAGGATACATTTTTGTCGTGGCATCAATTCCCATTCTCCCCCCTAAACCGACCTTTTCGCTGGCAAAATCGAGGCTATCAAAGGGGGTTTCCGGGAGAATAAACACATCGCGAACCGGATCCACTTTAGAACTAATTGCCCAAACTACTTGCCGGGGGTCGCGAATATTAATCTCCTTATCGACGACGATGACAAATTTAGTATAGGTGAACTGGGGTAAGGCACTCCAAAAAGCTAAGGCCGCTCGCCGCGCTTGTCCGGGATAGGCTTTATCAATGGAGATAATCGCCGCTTTATAGCTTAAAGCCTCCATCGGCAGGAAAAAATCCCTGATTTCCGACACCTGTTGCCGCAAAATCGGCGTATAAATACGATTAAGAGCGATAGCCATCATCGCTTCTTCCTTGGGAGGACGACCGCTAAAAGTGGTTAAGTAAATGGGGTCGCGACGATGGGTCATGCAGTGGAAATGAATCAGGGGTGAATCTTCCACACCGCCATAGTAACCCATGTGATCACCAAAGGGTCCATCTGGCAATACCTCTCCGGGGGTAATTGTTCCTTCGAGGACGATTTCTGAGTCGGCCGGCACTTCCAAAGCGAGGGTTTTACACTTGGCTAACTGTACCCCGGAACCGCCGTACAATCCCGCAAACAGCCATTCTGAGAGATCTACGGGGATGGGAGTGGCAGCGGCCATGATAATCAGAGGATCAACCCCTAAAGCGATGGCTATTTCTAATTTTTTGCCCATTTGTGCCGCTTTTCGCAGGTGACGCGCCCCACCGCGCACGGATAACCAGTGGACGGTCATGGTATTGTGAGACTGTAGCTGTAAGCGATAGACACCGACGTTAGGGGTTCCCGTTTCGCAATCTTTAGTAATTACTAGCCCTAGGGTGATAATCTGGCCTGCATCCCCCCGATAGGGGCGAATCATCGGAATTTTCTTTAAATCTACTTCATCCCCCTCTAAAATCACCTGTTGACAGGCAGGGAAAAAGTTACGGTTGGGTTTGGCTTTCAGCACATCAAACAACACTTTACCAAAATCGATCGCTTGGGAGAGTTTTTTCGGCGGTTTCGGTTGTTGCAACAGGGCGAGTTTTTTGCCTAAATCTTCCAATTCTTCGGGTTTATTCAGGTTCATCGCCCAACAGATGCGTTCTACCGTTCCCATCAGGTTAATAGCGACGGGAAACTCTGCTCCTTGCACTTTTTCAAACAGTAGGGCCGGTCCCCCTACCTGTAGCATCCGATTAGCGATCTCGGCAATTTCTAAATCGGCAGAGACCGATGCACTAATGCGGCGTAATTGCCCACGATCTTCTAAAAGCTTAATAAATCCTCGTAAGTCTCTAGCCATGATGAAGAAATGTAAATAAATCCCTGTCTCTATTATCTCTTAGGGCGGCAGTTTCGGTGGGGGGTAGTCACTGTTTTGAGAGTTGGAGGCGATTCTCGTCTAGAATTAAGTAAAAAAATCCCCATCTTGCCAGGGTCATTCCTACCCCTAAATTTATGCTTATTCAGCCCAGAGGTCAATATGATTAAGGATATTGAAATTAGTAATTTTAGATGTTTTGAGCATACCAAAATTGAAGGTTTTGAGCGAGTTAATTTAATTGGTGGTAAAAACAATTCAGGGAAAACCGCCTTGTTAGAGGCAATATTTTTATATAGTTATCCCTATCCAAATACTATTCATCCCTACATCAGAGGAATCATTCGTAGGCAATCTTTAGCAGTTGTTCAGGCTGTTCCTAAAAATGCTTGGGATAATTTATTATTCAATCTTGATAGAAAAAATATTATTGAGTTAAAAGGCTCCCAATCTAACCAAGGAGATAAATTGGTAAAAATATCGATTTCCGATTCTCTTAAAGATACTGTTCTAGGCATCTCTGAAGACTTACAAAAATTATACGATTTTATCGCTAAAAATAAATCAGTTATTTCTATCTTAAATATTCACACAAGTTTTGACCATGATAATGACTCAAATGATGGTCAACTGAACTATTTTTTAATTGCTAGTTCTGAGGGAATACTAGCTTTACCTGATGCGGGTGATGAGGAACCAGTAATCATTGCCGCATCTGCCAATAAATCTTTGAAAGAATTGAGCGAGTCCTATACTAAAATAGTTTTTAATGAACAGGAAGAAGAAGTGCTAAAAGCTCTACAAATTCTCGATCCGTCTCTTGAAAAAATAGAAAGTTTTTTTCTGGGCGAACCAAATTTATATCTGAAAAGAAAAGAAAGAAAACGCCTCCCCATATCTCTGTTTGGTGAAGCTATTAATCGTCTGATAGAGATGATTTTTGCTCTACTGCTTAATCCGCAAAAAATTATTTTTATCGATCAAATAGAAAATGGTCTTCACTATACTGCTTACCCAGAGCTTTGGAAAACTTTATTCCGATTAGCTATGGAACTAGATAGCCAAATTTTTGCCACAACCCATAGTTTAGAAATGATCCAAGCTTTTGCCGATGTGGGGTTAGAATATTATCCAGAACAGGGAGCCTATTTTGAACTAGCCAGAAGTCCCAGAACTGATAAAATTATCGGTATTAAAAGTGAATTAGATATCTTAGATTATGCTCTCAAGCACAATGATCGAATCAGAGGTGAGTAGAATCGTGGCTAATGTAATGATTGTTGAGAGTCAAGATGATGCGGCTTTTTTACGAGCTATTATTGAGCATATTAATGAATCGACTCATCTAACGATAACTATTGTTGAATTTTATATTCTAGACGGAATAGAACGAGAAAATTATCGTAGCCTTGAACAACGGCTGAAACGACTTAATAACACCTTGCTCAAAGATGATATTCAAAAGATAGGTATTGTTTTAGATTTAGATGAACAAACCAGACAAGAAAGACTTGCTCTGGTTAGTCAATGTATTCAAAGAGTTTTTAGAGAAGCAGCCAGGATAGATGATACCCAAAAGCTATTTCAATTAAATGCTTCTACGAATACTCAAATAGGTTGTCATTTTCTTCATGTTAATGAACAGGGGGAACTAGAGACAGTGTTGAGAGAAATTAAAACCCAAGATTCTCCCCATGCTGATTGTGTAGAAGCTTGGCGATCCTGTCTTGCACAAAAAAATATTGATATAAATCGTAAAAAAATTGATAAATTGTGGATTCAAAACTATATCAGGGAAGATACACCATCACAGAATGAAAAAAGAGAGGCTAAGAAATATTGTAATTTATCCCATGCTTTAACCAAAAAAGACATTTGGAACTTTGAGCATGAAGTATTAAATGAACTCAAAGAATTTTTACAACTATTTGCTGTCTAATCAAAAATCCCCCTAGAAATCTAGAGGGATCGGGGAATATATGGAGTGCAATTTAGAAGTAAATTGTACCACCCCAGCGCTCGTCTAGACGGGGAGCAACCAACAGATAAGCGGCGACGTTATACACATCATCTTCGGTGAGATTGCGTAATTCTGGGAAGATATCGGGACGGCTAACATTGGGATGAAATTCGCTTAGATCATCTTCACCATCGTAACTGGTGGGATGTTCTAGATAATCAATCAATGCTAACAGATTATCTCTGGGGGGTTCCGCTTTTGCCAGATCACCCAGACCCAAACTGACATTATTATTAGTTTTGGTTTTACCTTGCAGGTGACACTTAGTACAATTGGCGACAAAAAGTTTCTGTCCTTCCGTCGCTTGTTCAGAAGTCAAAGTCACCGATTCCCCTGCGTCATTGAGGGTGATGGTGAGGGTTTTTTCATCGAGTTCTAAGGCACTAGCGCCGTTAAGATTGAATTGTAATACAAAAAAGACTACAGCGATCGCTGCTACCATCAAACGTTTGATCATTGTTCTCCTACTCGCAATTGTTCCAAGAAAGGGGATTTTAAGGTGACTAAAAAATTTTCTCCTCTGGGAGGGTGTTGATCGATTCTAAGTGATCACGGACACCGAGAAGATCGCAGTGGGGAATAAAGTCAAGGGGACGTTTCCGTTTTAGAGGCGGTTACTCCTGAGCGTTGGGATAAAATCAGTGAGATAATTGCTTTAGCATCTTCTAGGGCGAGATTAGTCTGCCGATCTTTATAGGAGATGCCTAATTGGTCGCAAAGTGACAACACAGATTCATCGGCCAGATCGTACTCTGCCGCAATATCAGCGATCGATAGATCAGCAAAACCCATAGTCTAACGCACCCACCAAGGATAGAGAATACTTATTAGTTACCATAATTATCATGCCATTGCCGGGGACATTCTTAACAGTGATCAGTGATCGGTCGTCAGGATTCAGGAGTCGGTCGTCGGTCGTCGGTCGTCGGTCGTCAGGAGACAGGTTTTGGGGTTTTGGGGTTTTGGGGTTTTGGGGTTTTAGTTCAATTTCCCCACTTCCCCACCTCCCCAATTCATAATTCATAATTCATAATTCCCACTCCCCCTACACTCCACACCCTACACCCTACACCCCACACCCCACTTCCCCATCACCCCATCACCCAACTCCCCAAACCCTCAAAATTCCCTAATTTTCCCGACTTTTGGACTATTTACTCCCTAAGATAGAGACTCGTGTAAACAAATTTAATTAAAATCGCAAAAAACCTGAAAAAATACTAAAATGTGATTAAGAATGTTATTTTTAGCGTTGTAAGGCTAAATCTTTCTCGATAACATTGTAATCATACCTCCACACTCTTTTGTACAAAGAACTACACCTTTGTTAACTTATGGATATACAACTGATCAACATCGGCTTCGGTAATATTGTTTCCGCTAATCGGGTTATCGCCATCGTTAGCCCAGAATCGGCTCCTATCAAACGCATCATCAGTGATGCTCGGGATAAAGGCTGTTTAATCGATGCTACCTATGGAAGACGGACTCGTGCGGTGATCATCACCGATTCTAGTCATGTGGTGCTGTCGGCCATTCAACCGGAAACCGTGGCTCACCGTTTCGTGGTCAACAAAGAAGCCCCTGTTAATAGTAGCAACTAAGTTATTAACCCCATGCAACCCGGTCAATTAATCGTCATTACTGGCCCTAGCGGTGTGGGCAAGGGTACGCTAGTCCGGCATTTACTAACTCGTTTCCCTAACCTCTACCTGTCCGTATCCGCTACTACGCGCCCACCTCGACCGGGTGAAATTGAGGGGAAAGATTACTACTTTCTCGACCGTCCCAGTTTCGAGGAGAAAATGGCAGCTGGAGAATTTCTAGAATCGGCCGAATACGCAGGCAATTATTATGGAACTCCCCAATCAGCGATCGCCGCTCAATTAGTGGCAGGCCAGACCGTAATTCTAGAAATCGAATTAGAGGGGGCCAGACAGGTGTGTCAAAGCTTCCCCGAAGCGAGGAGAATCTTTATCCTACCCCCCAGTTTCGAGGAATTAGAACGTCGTTTGCGCGACCGGGGCAAAGATGCCGAAACAGCGATCGCCCTTCGTCTAGAGCGCGCCCGAGAAGAATTGGCCGCCAGCGAGGAATTCCCCGCTCAAATCGTCAACGATGACCTAGAAACCGCCCTAGATGCCCTCGAGAAGATTATTTTTAGCCGTTAGGTTTTAGGGTGTTGGGGTTTTAGGGTTTTAGTTGAAATTCCCCAATTCCCCACTTCCCCAATTCCCCAATTCCCCACCTCCCCAATTCCCCACCTCCCCAATTTCCCTATCCCCCCATTCCCCTATCTCCTAATCCCTACCCCCCATTCCCTAAGTTACAATCAAAAAACTAACCGCAGCAGCAAGACAAGAAAGTGCAATGATTCCTACCGTTATTGAAACCACAGGCCGGGGCGAACGCGCCTTCGATATCTACTCCCGACTACTCCGGGAAAGAATCGTTTTTTTGGGACAAGAAGTAACCAGCGACCTGGCTAACCTAATCGTCGCCCAATTACTCTTTCTAGAAGCAGAAGACCCCGAAAAAGATATTTACTTGTATATCAACTCCCCCGGTGGTTCCGTTTCGGCTGGATTAGGGATTTTTGACACCATGAATCAAATCCGTCCCGATGTCAGCACCATTTGTATCGGTTTAGCTGCCAGTATGGGGGCTTTTCTCCTCAGTGCCGGCAAACCGGGCAAAAGAATGAGCCTACCCAACTCGCGGATCATGATTCACCAACCCCTCGGCGGCGCCCAAGGTCAGGCCACCGATATCGAAATTCAGGCCAAAGAAATTCTCTATCTCAAACAATTACTCAATGAACACCTAGCTAGTCATACGGGTAAACCTCTCGACCTTATCGCCGAGGATACGGAAAGGGATTTCTTTATGTCCGCCGAAGAGGCTCTAGACTATGGTTTAATCGATCAAGTGATCGATCGCAGTCCTTCCGCTTCCAACCCTAGGGGGTAAACAATTATGATTGGGTAGGCTCTGTCTACCCAGATTTTTGTAAATATTTAGTAAGCGGAAATTAATCATCGATCGTCGTTATTAATATTAAATAACAGTGAAAAGTTCTAGCGGATTGGGTTAAGATCGAGACGTAACCCGAAGAAAATTGCAACAGGAATCGGTAGAAACCCCCCGGTGGGTTATTAACGGAAATTTTTTTACTGGCAATCCCTATGAACTATCATCCACCCTCACAGCCCCTGCCCGCCCCCTGTATTATTGACTCTGGCGTGGTAATCGCTAAAGAAGATATGCGTCGTCTCCTCGATGATCTCGGACGAGTTCGCTACATCCACAGCCTCGAAGGGGTGATTCAGAGTGAAGGGGAGGGATGGATAGTGGAAGTTTTCGCCGATTATCAGCAAAGCACCCTAGTCGCTAACTACAGTCTTTATCTCAATACCTATAGCTTCGATTATCTGCGTCTAACCCGCTCTCCCGACGGTGAAACCTATTTTGATCTGATCCAAGACAATCGGCAATTACGGCTGATTCCCCTGAGTAATCCACTGCAAGACCCCGAGATGAAAGCCCGTCTCAATGCTGATACCCTCGAAGCCATGGTTACTCAGGTACTTTCTGCTAAGTGGGATGTGCAGTTTGAAGACGAAGACGACAACGATTGCCCCTTTTAGGCAGCGAGCAAAAATACTGGTTACTGGTTACTGATAACTGGTTACTGATAACTGATAACTGATAACTGAAACAGTGGGATTTTCCTTTGAATTAATCGCTCGGTGTCCCCAAACTGGTGCGCGGGTTGGGGTTTGGCATACTCCCCACGGACCGGTAGAAACACCCCGTTTTATGCCCGTGGGAACTTTGGCCACGGTGAAAGGTTTGACCCCCGCTCAAATCGCCAGCACGGGGGCGCAAATGATTCTCGCTAATACCTATCACCTGCATCTGCAGCCTGGAGAAAGTATTATCGAGAAAGCGGGAGGTTTACACGAGTTTATGGCGTGGAATCAGCCAATATTAACAGATTCGGGTGGATTTCAGGTATTTAGCCTCAGTCAACTGCGGCAAATTAAAGAATCGGGAGTCACTTTTCGATCGCCCCGGGACGGTAGAATAATCGAAATTACGCCAGAAAAATCGATTCAGATTCAAAATGCCCTCGGTGCTGATGTGATTATGGCCTTCGATGAATGTCCCCCCACGGGAGTCAGTCATGAGACCATGAAAGCATCCATAGAACGCACCTATCGCTGGTTAGAGCGCTGTCTGAGGGCCCATCAACGACCCCAAGAACAGGCTTTATTCGCCATAGTCCAGGGGGGAATCTATGAGGATTTACGGGCAGCGGCGGCGGAATCTTTAGTAAAACTCGATTTACCCGGTTATGCTATCGGTGGCGTGAGTGTGGGGGAAGAAACGAGCCTAATTCATCGCATTGTCCAGATAACTGCCCCTTTACTCCCCGAAAATAAACCCCGTTACCTGATGGGAGTGGGAACCTATCGAGAAATGGCCAAGGCGATCGCTAGTGGCATAGATCTGTTTGATTGCGTCATTCCCACCCGTTTTGGTCGCCATGGCACGGCTTTGGTGCGGGGGGAGCGTTGGAACCTCAAAAATGCCCGTTTTAAGGAGGATTTCGCCCCTTTAGACGAGACTTGTCCCTGTTACACCTGTCAACAGTTTAGTCGTGCCTATCTGAATCATTTAATTAAATCGGGGGAAATGTTGGGTTATATTCTCTTATCTCTGCACAATATCGCCGAATTAATCAGATTTACCCGTGAAATTCGTCAATCTATCCTAGGAGGGACTTTTGCCCAAGATTTTGCCCCTTGGCTTGAGGATGCCGTAGATGTTACCCCAACGTGATAAAATTTCAGGAAACGTTTGAAAATTTTCTTGTCAAGGTAGATAGAGAGATGGAAACTGCACTTTTGTTCGCCAAATTGCCGGAAGCATACCAAATTTTCGACCCCTTAGTCGATGTCTTGCCCCTGATTCCCCTATTTTTCCTCTTGCTGGCCTTTGTTTGGCAAGCATCCGTCGGTTTTAAATAAATCGACCCTTAATTATCAGTTATCAGTGAGCAGTTATCAGTGAGAAGTTATCAGTTATCAGTGAGCAGTTATCAGCTTCTGAAGGCAAGAGGCAACAGGCAAGAGGCAAAAGACAGAATCTGACAATTTTCCTACCTAAAAAGAAGGTTAGAGACTAAGCACATCAAAGCTTTTAGCTTAACCAATTAGGTCTGAGATTCAGCCCTTGTTATCGGATTTGAGTTTTAAGTGAAGTAAGATCTTTTCACTGATTACTGTTTACTGATTACTGATAACTGAAAAAGCTCCCCAGATTAAAACAAAGTCCCGGTTAAATCAGCATCAGTCAAGTCCACATCTTCTAAAATTGCCCCGCGCAAATCCGCATAACTGAGATCCGCACCCTGGAAACTGGCCCCGGTGAGATCGGTAATAAATCCGTCTCTTTCGGGACTAGCACGAAAATTAACCCGGCAAAGTCGGCAATCAGCCAAATTGGCTCGATATAACAGGGAGCCGCTCAGATTAGCATAGTTGAGATCGGCTCCGCAAAAGTTAGTTTTGCCTAAGTCCGTGCGTTGGTCGGAAGTGGAGCGAAAATCCGTATCAATTAATACGGCCTGCTGGAGATTAGCACTATTGAGATTAACACCGTTTAAGACGGCTTTGGTTAAATAAGTGGCTTCTAAATTGGCTTCGATCAGATTAGCTCCGCTTAAGTCCGCATCGCGTAAACAAGCTCGATAAAAGTCCACTTGACTTAAATCTGCTCCCCAGAGAATCGCCTCACTTAAATCCGCTTCTCTCAGCAGCGATCGCGAAAGTCCTATCTTTCCTAACCGGGCCTGTCGCAGATCTGCACGGCAAAAATTGACTCCTGGGAGGGAAATATTAGTTAGGGTCTGCTGAAAAAGTTTTCCCTGGGGGCAGGGTGTGGGGTGTGGGGTGTGGGGTGTAGGGTTTTACCGATTTTCAGGTGGTCAACTACCTAATTTTCAGGGAAAAAGTACCTGAATTTTCCCCCCGATCACCCCTAGCCAAGGCACTTTTTGATGGGAAAAAAGTCTAAAAGTATTATCCAACAAGGTTTTTAGATTTATTCAGCAGACCCTAGTTAAGTCGCCTTCCCGCAAATTAATCCCCCGAAAATCTCTTTCTCCCTCCCGATAGCGTTGACAAAGTTCTTCTAGGAGCATGAAAATTTTTACCTATCATAATTAACGCAAAATGTCAAGGGTTTAGGGATTTTTATTTAGGGAGATGGAAAGCCGGCAGACTCTCGAATTCTCGGGCCCGTTGACGCATTTGCTGACTAATGCGATCGCAAACCACCTGACAGAGATCATAGATGACGGGGTCGGTAATTTGATAGTAAACGCTGACTCCTTGGGGTTGCCGCGAGATAATTCCCGCTTGGGTTAAAGCTTTCAGGTGTTTGGAGAGATTGGCCTGACCTAGTCCGGTAGCTTCAGCGATTTCTTTACCATTCATCGCGCCTAATTGCAAGCAACTGAGAATCTGTAGGCGACTGACTTCCGACAGGACTTTGAAATAGTCCGCCACCGAAGCGAGGACAACGCTAGAGGTTTGGGGGGAGAAACTGTCTAACATAGGTAGGTAATAAAGTGACCAGTTAAAAAGGCTGACAATAGGTGATCGTTTAAAACTTTATAACTATTGACTACTATAGTTTAACTGGAAAGGTAACTAGGGTTTGCGGCAAAAAGTTTTTCCTAGGGGTAGGGTGTGGGGTGTAGGGTGTGGGGTGTGGGGTTTTACCAGTTTTGAGGTGGCCAATTACCTAATTTTCAGGGAAAAAGTGCCTAAATTTCCCCCCGATCACTCCCATATCCAGCACTTTTTGATTGACAAAAGGTCTAAAAGTGTTACCCAACAAGGTTTTTAGCTTTATTCAGCAAAGTGTAACTAGAGTCTAGTCGGCAAACTCGATCGAGATTGGGTCATTCAGGAATCTACTGCTGCAAGAGTGCCTTCTAACTCCACCAACAGACTTTTTCAGCAAACCCTAATTATCACCGAGCATGGTACTGATTAACTGCCGGACCGTAGTGCTAGGATGGTTCTCTAAATTGCTTGGTAAAGCCCATTCTGAGTCAAGATAGGACATCTTCAGTAAATCTCTCACTTGTTTTGATTTAGCTTGTCCTGTACTTTGAGCAACCCCAAAAGCTTTATAAAGTTCTGTGGCCGAAATGTGGGGATTTTGGCTAGGATCGAAGAGAAAATTGACCATTCCTAGGGCGTGAGTAATGCCAGCAGCCCAGGAATTGGCTTTACCTTTTTCTAGGGGAGAGGGACGCTTACGAGCTAAAGTTGCGGTTAATTGGCGAATAAGTTGGGCGTATTCTTCATTAAGATATTTAGCGGCAAATTTATCAGTAATATCGATAATTTCTTGATATTTTGCCTGCATTGCCTTGGGAACATTTTCCGATTTAGGAACAGCTGGAGGCGTTTTTTTCGATGTTGCTGCCGCTTGCTGTTTGGCGCGTTGTTCAGCATTATATTTTTCTTGAAAAGCTGTTAAACCCTCCTGACTGGTGATATCAAAACCCTGCTGATGCGCTTGTAACAAGAGATTTTTCATAAAACCGCCACTGCTGGGATTGTTCATCAGTTGACCAAAGCGATCGCCTAATTGTTCTAAATATTTAATAATAGCCTTAGCCTGAGTTAATTTATATTCTCGTCCCAAAAATTGCCAAAAACTAATTAATTCAGGGATAGCATCTTCGGTTTCCGTCGGATCGAGGATAGTAATTTTGCGTGGTAAAATCTTTTCCATTAAGATTTGCACATCTGCCTTAGTCATGGTAGCAAGGGTATAACCTTCATAGAGATAGCCCAACTCGATCAAGGTAGCAATCCAACCACCACCTTCTTGTTTTTCTTGATAATAGACCTGTCCTTCTGGAGAATTGATATATTCTTCGATCGCTCCAGTAATATAATCTTCTAGTAAGGGTTCGGCTTCATCGTAGTCTAAATTATCTAATTGTCGGATATTAAAAGTCATAACTGTAGGTTTTCCTCCCAGGCTTTCCTTTAATTTTAGGAGATTAGCTGACCGACAGCCAAACTGACGCTAAAATAGTCTTTGCTGTCCGGGGTTGTTGCTTGCTCCTGACGGTAGTTGTAACCGGTAACTGAACATGACTTCGATTCGTCAACTGCATCAACAACTCGTTAATAAAGAAAAAACAGCCGTCGAAATCGCCACAGAATTTATCGCTCGTATTGAAGCGATCGAACCACAAGTAAAAAGCTTTCTCCATTTAACTCCGGATTTAGCCCTCGCACAAGCCCAAAAAGTGGACGAGAAAATAGCTAGAGGTGAATCTCTGCATCTGTTGGCAGGTATTCCCATCGCATTAAAAGATAATCTCTGCACCAAGGGTATCCCCACCACCTGCGCTTCTCGGATTTTAGAAAATTTTGTCCCCCCCTACGAGTCCACCGTTACCCAAAAATTACGGGATTTAGGGGCAGTTATCGTCGGTAAAACCAATTTAGACGAGTTTGCCATGGGTAGTTCCACGGAAAACTCTGGTTATCACGTTACTGCTAATCCTTGGGACTTATCCCGGGTGCCGGGAGGCTCTTCCGGGGGTTCGGCTGCGGCTGTGGCCGCTCAAGAATGCGTGGTCGCTCTAGGATCGGATACCGGAGGCTCAATTCGTCAACCGGCTTCATTTTGTGGCGTTGTCGGGCTAAAACCGACCTATGGCTTGGTTTCTCGCTTTGGTTTGGTGGCTTACGCTTCTTCTCTCGATCAGATCGGTCCCTTTGGTCGTACCGTAGAAGATGCGGCGATTTTATTACAAGCGATCGCGGGTTACGATCCCCAAGATTCTACCAGTCTCAATCTGCCGATTCCCGACTATAGCCAATTCCTGAAAACCAGTTTAAAAGGGTTAAAAATTGGCGTAATTAAGGAAACTTTCGGGGAAGGTTTGGATCAGGTGGTTGCCGAGGCAGTTAATCAAGCTTTAGAGCAGTTAAAGGCTCTCGGTGCTACGATTAAAGAGATTTCCTGTCCCCGTTTCCGTTACGGATTGCCCACCTACTACATTATCGCCCCCTCGGAGGCATCGGCGAATTTAGCCCGTTACGATGGGGTTAAATACGGTATTCGGGAAGATGCCGATAGTTTGATTGATATGTACACCAAGACTCGCGCTCAGGGTTTTGGTGCGGAAGTTAAGCGCCGGATTATGTTGGGAACCTATACCCTCTCGGCGGGTTATTATGATGCTTATTACCTGAAAGCACAAAAGGTGAGGACTTTGATCAAAGAGGATTTCGATCGAGCTTTTCAATCGGTAGATGTGTTAGTTTCTCCCACTTCACCGACCACAGCTTTTAAAGCTGGGGAAAAAACGGCGGATCCTCTGAGTATGTATTTATCGGATTTAATGACTATTCCCGTCAATTTAGCCGGTTTACCCGGGTTAAGTCTTCCCTGCGGTTTTGATGGGCAAGGTTTGCCGATTGGTTTACAATTAGTCGGTAATGTGCTGCGCGAAGATCAATTATTTCATGTCGCCCACGCCTACGAACAGGCTACCGATTGGCACAAACGTCAACCATCTTTTACAAATTGATACAATTGCTGGTGGCTATCTTTTGCCGGTAGCCAAATAGTAGGGTGGGTTAGGCGATGACAAATGAGACAGTTAAGCAACTAATAAGGTATTCGCCATAACCCACCAATCTGTTGATTTTGATCCTAATGCTGAATTGCCAGAATTTGGTATTGTATGTATCGGTGATTTCTCCGAAAGTTGATGTGTCTCTATGAATATATCTCTAGATTTATTAAAGAGTGAGTTTCGAGAATTTTGCTGCTTAAAATATAAATATTATATTGATCAAATAGATAGTTGGTTTACGGAGGCGGGATTTGATAAATACGAGCCTCGTCCATCTACGCGCCTAGATCAATTGAATGGATACTACTCAAAGATTGATTGGGAAAATCAAAACGATATTCAGAAATTTCTGAAAGTAATTGAATCAATACTTTTATACAACAGTTATAATGTTAAGGAAGAGCATAAGCAAACTTTAAGAGGAATTTGTGAAAAAAGTGGTTTTCAAGTTGATAGTAATGGCTACACAATTCATTTAACCAAAAAACTAGGACATCAAAATATCAAAAATATTATTTTTGCCTCTAATTCTTTTAAACCAGAAATTATTTTTTCAGATTCACTTAGCAATGATATTGAAATTACGAAGTATAAAGAATCCTGTTTGATCTATGATAAGCCGATTCAAAGTCATGGATTATTATGGATAGAGTTAATTGATTGGTGGAAAGAGTATAAAAAAATTATTAGCTGGTCAAATTCAGAAGCGGCAGATTCTCTTTACAAACGACTTAAAGAATCCTTGCAAAATAATGGAGTAGAATCTAGATTTTTTGACACTTACTATAAAAACGAGCAATTATGTCGTCGTTGGGGTGAAAATTCGCCCGCTCTACTGCCACAAGTTTATTTACATTATGATCCCTATACTATCAAAGAACTCAAAAGATATAACAATGGGAGAAGATTGATAAGACAACGTATGGATTTTTTATTATTATTGCCAAAATCAAAAAGAATTGTTATCGAGATTGATGGTAAACAACATTATGCTGATGGAGAATATGCGAAGCCTCAGCTTTATGCAGAAATGGTAGCTGAAGATAGAAAGTTAAAATTGCTAGGTTATGAAGTTTATCGATTTGGAGCTTATGAAATTATGCAAGAAACCTATGAGTCTATAGTAGTAGATTTTTTCCAAAAACTTTTTGATTTTTATGATATAAACCTTGATTTTTGAAGAATAAGAATAGGGTGCATTTGATGGTTCTTATAATTATAGCCTAAAGTAGAATTACGGAAGGGTCATGCTTGGTGCTGAGTTTAATTGCCTTCCATATATTGAAGTAAAACTTTGTTGATGAGGGTTTTACAATTAATCATAGCACCAACCGCAAGAGCGATCGAGCAGGGAAAACAATTAATTCCACGGATTAGAGAAGAATTCCCTAATCTCAAACAACAGCCAGAACTTTTAGAATTGATAGAGACAATTTTGGTTTATAAGTTACCCCAAGTCAGTAGAAAGTAGATAGAAGCGATGTTTAGTTTAAGTGATTTAAAACAAACTAAAGTGTATCAGGAAGCTTTAGAAGAAGGCGAATTAGCGGCAAAATTAGCCTCTATTCCTCGTTTATTGGCGTTAGGATTGAAGGTTGAACAGATAGCACAAGCTTTAGAATTAGAGATCGAACAGGTTAGACAAGCGACTCAAAGGGAATAGGAAAAGTTCAAACTGATTCCATTTTAACAATGGTTTTCCAATCTAGATCGCTATCAATCAACAGTCAATTATTCTCCGAACTTTGATAAATTAATATAATTTCTGGGGTCTATCTATTTAGCGATCGAGGTAGCTAGATTAGGACTATTGGGGTTAATATCAATAGTCTGGGTTGTCGGAATAATGATTAAGTCCAAATCTTTCCTTGGGATAGCGCCAAGCAATACTTGATCCCCCATCACCAAGGCACCGACGAAACCGACGCGGTTTTTGAAACGAATTTCGATCGGCCCAACGTAGGGAACCAACGGGAACCATCGGCTAAAATTACCTCCTTGCGATCGATTTCAGTTAATTTTAACTGAATTTGAATATGTGCAGGAATGCAGAGATGCAAGGCTCCCGTATCAGCCAAGGCTGGGGTTTCTAGAGGCGATAGGGAACGATCAACGGGGTTAAGCTGGATAGAACGTAGGTTGGGTTGAAGCATGAAACCCAACACCCGCATGGGTTACGGAGTGCGCTAACCCATCCTACAAATTACAATCTCGGTTTCAGAACAGTCCACTGGGTTACGGGGGCCATTGCTTTCCAACCTAAAAATTTACCGACAGGTTCGGCTTTTTCAATACCAATCCGCAGCAGTTCCCCTCCTAATTTACTATGCCATTGCAAGAGGACTAATTCGCTTTCAATTGTAACAGTGTTGGCAACAAGACGACCCCCGGGGCGCAGGGCTAACCAACAGGTTTCCAATAGGTGGGGTGTGGTGATACCGCCACCAATAAAAATAGCGTCCGGTGGCGGTAAATCTTTCAGGGCGCTCGGTGCGATTCCGGCGACGATTTGCAGATGGGGCGTTCCCAAGGCGGCGGCATTATCGGCAATGTATTGTAATCTGGTGGGATGATGTTCGATCGCAATAGCCTGGCAACGGCGATCGCTACGCAGCCACTCAATGGCAATGGAACCACAACCCGCTCCCACATCCCAGAGCAATTGTCCGGGTAGGGGAGCCAATGTACTCAGAGTGATAGCACGAACTTCTCTTTTTGTCAACTGTCCGTCATGATGGTAAGCAGAATCCGGCAGTCCGGGAAGGCGCGGCGCCCGGGTAGGAGGATGGGAGGAGATACAGCTAATGGCGATGACATTTAAATCTGCCAGATCTGTAAACTGCCAATCGTTGGCGATGCCTTGGATGTGGCGTTCCTGGGTTCCCCCTAGATGTTCTAAAACCGTGATGGGACTTTCGCCAAAACCTGCCTCGGTTAGAAGCCGAGCAGCGATCGCAGGAGTCTGGGCATCGGCACTCAGTACCAGCAGTTTAGCGCCGGGATAAAGCACTCCATTCAACCAAGCCGGAGGACGACCACACAAACTCAAAGTTTCCACTTCACTCAGGGACCAACCCAAACGACTACAGGCAAGACTAAAGCTAGAAGGAGAGGGAATAATCGTCATTTCCTCAAGGGGAATCTGACGGGTGAGAGTGACACCAATCCCGTAGCACATAGGATCACCACTGGCCAAAACACAGACGGATTGACCACGACGGCGGATGATCTCGTTAACAGAGTCTTGAATGGGAGAAGTCCAGAGCAGTTTTTGCCGTTGATCCTCTGGGGGTAACATTGCCAGATGACGTTCACCACCGACAATAACTGATGCTAAAGAAAGCAGACTTCGCCCGACTGAACTTAACCCTTCTAAGCCATCTTCACCAATTCCTATGATCGATAGCCATTTCGACTTACAATTGCGATCCGCCATGTTTAAAAAAAATTTTGGTTGTTGCTTAATCAAAGTATGATCTTGGTTTTCTGGTTGATTCTTAATGACATATTTTACCTCAAGAAAAAAGGGGTCTTAGGGGTTTAAAAAAAAACGATTAACTTTAATATCACCAGCATCGATCATAGCATTATCAACATCTGTATTTTTCACAGAAGGATAAGCAGAATTTTTCACAGAAGGATAGACAGATGAAAAGTTGTGCTTATCTTTTATCATTAGTTGAAGTCTTACCCGTAAACCGACAGGCGATGTGGGATATCCTGCATAGCCTTCTGTAAATTCAGGCTGAAAAATAAAGCGACCATCCGCATCGGTGATACTCTCTTTGGTCAAGCCCTCGCCTATATTAGTATATCTCACCTTAGCTCCTAGAATTGGTTTTCCTGTTGACTCTTCGATAAACCGTCCCTTAATCCCCGGCGCAGAAATTAATTTTGAGCTACAACTACTGACCAATAACATCAAGGGAGCTAATAGGGTAATTGTCAGTTGTTTAGGAGGTATAAACAGAAGCATTTTCCCTCGCTTACCTCAAATAGAAAAGTGTTATTAGGGTGAGGGTGTTAGAAAAAACTGATTAACTCGAATATCACCCACATCAATGAGGGCATTCTCAACATCAGTATTTTTGACAAAATGATAGGCGGAAGAGAAGTTGTGCTTATCTCTTATAAGCAGTTCAAGACTGACTTGTAAACTTACAGGCGATGTGGGATATCCTGCATAACCCTCTGTAAATTCAGGCTGAAAAATAAAGCGACCCTCAGCATCTGTGGTACTCTCTTTGGTCAATCCATCGCCTATATGAGTATATCTCACCTTAGCTCCGGCAATTGGTTTTCCTGTTGACTCTTCGATAAACCGTCCCTTAATCCCCGGCGCAGAAATTAATTTTGAGCTACAACTACTGACTAATAATATTAATGGAGCTAATAAGGTAATTGTCAGTTGTTTAGGAAATAGGTTCATGTCTATCTCCGATGAAGAAATGATACAGCAAAAAATCCGAGAGGAACTAATAAACTGAGTAAAGAACTTGATTCAGGAATGGGTTGATTAAATGGAAATAGTTGAGCATTATTAACGGTAAGAGCCGATGACTGGTCAAAACTGCCAACATCAACATCAAAAAGAATGACAGTATCGTTCCCGCGTGAACCAAATTTCAGATAGCCATCCGCAATCGGATTAGAACCTCCATATCCAAGACTATTAAGTAAGGCAGTAAATACAATATAGTCTATGCCCACTTCAAAATCTTTGATCACATCTCCTGCATCTCGGATACTTTGATAAACAAATTGATCGTGACCTTGGTTTCCTGTAAGGTTATCAGCCCCTAAACCCCCCATGAGAATATCATCAAGATCCGTTCCAGTAACGGTATCTCGACCCGGAGTTCCTAAGAAGGGATCGATAGCAATATCAACGCTGGCGGTGCTAGTTTCTCCTTGACTATCGCTTATACTGTAATCAAAGTCAGCTTGACCAATAAAGCCAGCCAACGGCGTAAAAATAACGTTTGAGCCATCCAACTCGACGCTGCTATTACTGGGATTACTAACACCTGTAAGATTGAGACTGTCACCCAAATCTGGGTCAGTATCATTACTTAAGAGAGTAGCAACGGGAATAATTAGAGGGGTATTTTGTGTCGTAGTCGCCACATCATTAACGGCTTGGGGCGGCTGGTTGGTGGTAGAGATTACAGTAATACTTACCGTTGCCGTGCCACTATCTGTACCGTCGCTAATCGTGTAAGTGAAGCTATCAATACCAATAAACCCAGTTACGGGAGTATAAAGCAGTTTGTCATCAGTGAGATCGCCTTGAGTCCCGTTTTCATCTCGGCTGACTGTACCGCCCTGACTGGAAGTTTGGTTAAAAGAAGTCAGAGAAAGGGAGTCACCTTCAATATCACTGTCATTGGCAAGGATATCTAAGGTAAGGGGCGTATTTTGAGCGGTAGTCGCCGTGTCAGCTTGGGCAACAGGCGCATCATTGACTGACGTGATGGCTAATGTAATCGTTTGCGAAGTTGTACCCCCTTGACCATCACTGACGGTATAACTAAACGTTCCCGCCGTACCATTGGCATTAGCAATCGGAACAAAGACTAAACTGGTTAATTGCTGTGGTGTTAAAACATCCCCTGTATTAACTAAGTTATTTCCTGAGAAAATTTGACCTTTTGTGCCATCTGGAATTGTTTCTACTGTTAGGGTTAAGTTATCACCATTCCCATCAGTTGGCGTAGAAATATTGAGGGAAGTAGCAGACGCATCTTCTAAAACTGTTAGGGTTTTGTTTCCTTGAACGATTGGAGCGACATTTTGAACATCGATCAAAACAGAAGTTTGATCATCTTCATTGGGGTCATTATTATTGGGAATAGAATCAAGGTCTGCTTCAAAAACTGCCGTAACTTGAGCCGTATTCGTAAGAGATTGACCCCCATTTACTTGTGCAGTAATTGTCAGAGTACGGCTAAGATTATCTCGCATATTACCGACATCCCAGATGCCTGTGTTGCTGTCATAAGTCCCCTGTTCAGTAACGACAGAAATAAACGCTAAGTCTAAGGGCAAAACATTGGTCACTTGAATATTACTAGCGACCCCAGGACCGATATTAGCAAGGGTTAAGGTTAAGGTAATTTCATCCCCAATCGCAGGATTAGAATTATTAACCGTTTGAGTCAGTTCTAAATCGATCTCCGCGGGGGCAATTGAATTAACCGCTTGTGTGCCAGCAATTAAGTTATCGAGGGGATTCGCATCTGACTCATTGCCAGTTACAATAGTTGTACTATTGAGATTACCAGCAGCGATCGAGGAAAGGGTCAAATCGATTGTTGCACTTTCACCACTACTGAGAGTACCGACATCAGCAGCAATAATTCCATTGAAAAAGGTAATTGGATTGGTATCAGTCCGAATTGAACCTGTCCCGATGAAAATACCCTGATTAGCTGAACTCAACCCACTATCTACTGCTTGGGAAATAATATTATTAGGTTCACTCAAAACAACCTGATTGGTAGAACCTCCACTTCCTACTTTAATTTCAAGTGTATAGTCACCATATGAGGAACTTGAATCTCCACTACCATCAATAAAGGGATCGTAAAATAAATTTGACCATCCACTAACACCAACGTAATAAGTCCCAGAAACCGAAGCCGTAAAATCGATATAAGAATCTAATGGAAATGGAGTTCCAAAATCAATATCATTCTCTGCTAATTCATTCCAGGCTGAATCGAATAAACGTAGCACAGAATCTAGCGGTGAACCTAATTCTTGAGCATCAAGATCGAGAATGACTCGTTCCCCTGCATCTAATTCAAACTTGATGATATCTACCAAATTTGATGGCTGTTCTGGTAGATTACTAGAAAAACTGATCACATCAACCGTCGAAGGTAATTGTTCTGTAAGAATAACCCCTGTTGCTGTGGCAGAACCATTATTAGTGACAGTTAAAGTATAATTGTAGGGAGTGTTAATATTAACCTCACCTGAACTATCAGTACGAGTTACCACTAAGTCGGGTAGTGCGGTTGCAGTGACTTCAGTTGCTAAAAGTGCGACATTATTGGTTAGATCAGGATCATTGGTTTCACTTGAAACGCTGGTATTAGAGATGATTGTTCCCGTTAATAGTGTAGGAGCGATCGCCATTACTTCTATTATTTGACTTTCACCCGATGGGAGATCCCCAATATCGAAAGTAAAAGCATTGTCGCTCTGTTGAGAGGGGGTAAGACTGGCAGAAACAAAAGTAACAGGTTCTTGTAATATTTCTGTAATTGTCACCCCTTGCGCCGTAACTGAGCCATTATTAGTGACTTGAATGGTGTAGGTAAAGGTTTCTCCTAATTCAACCGAGCTTATACTAGCGGTTTTAGTAACCGACAAATCGGCCTCTACCTCTACGACAGGTTTTAATAGAACTTGTCCTTTGGCGTAGCTAAAAACAGGAGAATGGGTTTCATCAGAAATTTGAGCATAGATAAAATAATCTTTTAGGGGAATATTTTCGGTATTCCAAACAAAGCTTCCTTGTCCATCAGTTTCCGCTAATCCATCAGCGATCAAGACACCATCAAATCCTTGATTGTCCGTGTCGTAGAATAAGCTAATGGTTGCTTCTGAGTCAGCATCAAAGGCATTCCATTCAATGGTTACTTCGGTGTCACTGACATTAGTGGATGGGGCGGTAATTTTGATGCTAGGGGTTGTTGAATTGCCAGAAATAAAGATATCCCCTGCACTCAAGTTAGGTGCGCCTGTTAGAATAGCAATCTGTTGTTGAGGTGCAGCACCATTGCCATCAGGATCGAAGAACAGATTTCCAGTAGCTGGATCATAGATAAATCGGTCATCGAAAATTTGGGTCTGAAACCCCGTCGTTCTACGACGGCTTTACCGTTAAATATTAGCGCATTTACACCATATATGCTAAAATGTGAGACATGGAAAAAGCCTATTCGTTTCGATTTTACCCAACACCCGAACAAGAGTCGCTATTGCGGCGCACATTGGGCTGTGTAAGATTAGTTTACAATAAAGCTCTCCATCTCAGAACACAAGCATGGTACGAAAGACAAGAAAGAGTAGGATATGCTCAAACTTCTTCAATGCTAACCGAGTGGAAAAAGCAAGAAGAATTAGACTTTCTCAACGAGGTAAGCTGTGTACCTTTACAACAAGGTTTAAGACACCTACAAACAGCTTTCACTAATTTCTTTGCTGGTCGTACTAAGTATCCTAACTTTAAGAAAAAACATCAAGGAGGAAGTGCCGAATTTACCAAATCTGCTTTTAAATTTAAAGACAAACAAATCTATTTAGCCAAATGCACAGAACCTTTACCTATTCGATGGTCAAGACAAATCCCAGAAAGCTGTGAACCAAGTACAGTAACAGTCAGATTGCATCCCTCTGGGCGTTGGCATATCTCAATAAGATTTGATGACCCAACAATTAAACCCTTACCCCCAACCGATAAAGCCATCGGAATTGACTTAGGAATTAGTAGCCTAGTAATTACCAGCGATGGTGACAAAATATCTAATCCTAAGCATTTTAAAAAGCATTATCAGAGACTGCGAAGAGCATCGAAAAGCCTTTCTCGAAAACAGAAAGGTTCAAAAAATCGGGAAAAAGCAAGAATCAAAGTAGCCAGAATTCACGCTCAAATCACCGATAGCAGAAAAGACCATTTACACAAGCTAACCACTCAATTAGTTCGTGAAAACCAAACGATTGTAGTTGAGAATTTAGCCGTCAAGAATCTGGTCAAAAACCCGAAATTATCTCAGGCAATATCTGACGTTAGTTGGGGAGAAATTACCCGACAATTAGCCTATAAATGCCGTTGGTATGGGAGAAATTACCTCGAAGTAGATAGATGGTTTCCTAGTTCTAAAAGGTGTAGTAATTGCGGGTATATTGCTGAGAAAATGCCGTTAAATATTCGAGAATGGGACTGTCCAAGCTGTGGGACGCACCATGACCGAGATATTAACGCCAGTAAAAACATTTTGGCCGCAGGACTTGCGGTGTCAGTCTGTAGAGCGACCATAAGACCAGAACAGAGTAAAACTGGGGCGGCAGGTGCGGAACCCCGCAAGGGAAAGAAGCAGAAACCCAAATCGTGAGGTTTGGGAATCGCCGTCCGTTTTACGGCGGCGAGGATGTCAACACTATCAACCGCAGTCTTTCCTAAGACAAACTGAGAGTCTGCGAGAACCCCATCGGGGGTTAATCCTCCACCAAAACCCGTTGCCGAAATAACAATGCGATCGCCCTCACTACTGTCAAAATCTTCGATAGTATCTATCCCTTCTGTGGGACTCTCAAAGACAAAACTATCGCTGCCCGTCCCCCCTGTTAGGGTATCATTGCCACCACTTCCCTTGATAATATCATCCCCTTCTCCTCCATCAAGAAGATCATTTGCGGCTAACCCATCCAGAATATCTTTGCCAGCGTTGCCACTTAGATTATCATTGCCAATTGTCCCAAAAAGGATTTCATCCCCTGTACTATCCAGTTGAGCAGTGGCTTGCCACATATCATCTGTCCAATCAATAGTCGCTTGCCAAGTTTCAGGAGTCCATGCTGTTGTCGCTTGCCAAAGCATCACTCGTCCACTGAGTTGTGGCATCCCAAGCTTGATTAACCCATTCTGTTGTGGCATTCCAAGCCTCTACTGTCCAATTACTCACTGCACCCCAAGCATTTTCTCCCCACCCTGTAATGGCATTCCAAGCATCTTGTCCCCATTGTTTGGCAGCATTCCAAGCCGCTTGAACAGATGCTTTAGCAAATTCAATGGCATAATCGATACCGTAAATGACAGCCCCAATGAGTTGACGATTTATTTCTGTAGTGCCACGAAAAGTTAATACACTCGCTACATAAGCCCCTGTTGTTGTCGCCCCTGGAATAGGCGTGATTGCCCCTAATCCTGCGATGATAACCTGAATCGCAAAATAATCAGGATCTGGTAAATAGGTAAAAAAAGCACTGCTGAGAGTGTTTGTGCTACCAACTGTATCTATTCCTAAACCACTTGGTTTAGTCAAGCCACTCGACTCAGTTTTTGGAATAATTACAGGATGAAGATGGGCATCAACAGGATTAGGAAATGAGGAAGGGACAAGTAATTGATTGGATAAAACATATTGTCCAGAAATGTAACGAAATCCTGCCATACTCACTATGTCGATAGAAGGGATATAGTGAGTCACTTTTTCTGCACCACCGAAACTATTAGCCGCACTCGTTGAAATACCTGGGGCATTAAACGTAACAATATCTCCTAAAGCACCTTGAGAAGAATAATCTGCCGCTACCCATTGGGTTAATGCTCCACCCAAACTATGACCTGTAATGTGGGGTTTTACCGAGAGATTATCCTCTGGCTGACTTATTTCCTCAAGCCATTGATTAACACCCCCTCGATTAGCCGTAAATTGACCATAACCAATACCATTGGGATTAGCATCATCCCAGACATCTGTTCTTAATTGATCGGGCTGTGTCCCCCGAATCGCCAAAACGGGAGCTTTTCCTTCATCATAAATTGTTCCCGTCGCAAACGCCCAAGAGGTATCCTGTGCTTCTAAATTATTAAGAGTTTCTTGGACTTTCTGATAGGAGGATGAATTTACAAAATCTGGACCGAGAAATTCTTCTAAATCTGTCAATAAGCGATCTTTTTCTTGGTCACTCTCTTTGCTAATTTCGCTATGGACAGGATTGCTGATTAAAACAAAGAAATTTTCATCCGAAGTTAATCCTGTTGCCTGAAAACCTGTACTGCCATCGTTGAAAAATTGATCAACTCGATACCCTAAATCTCCATAAGACAAACTACCGTTAAAGTCAATATCGTCTCCTTTATCCCAATTCTGATACGCTGTATCCCTTGCGAAAATCTCAAAATTAGCATTGCCTCCATAATTAACAGGGGTATCTCCTAATACTGTGATTTCAACTTCTTTACTGGTTTCTCTTGGGGCAAAGGTTAATGTCCCTGTAATGGGTCGGTAATCTATTCTGTCGTTCCCCGTTACACCATCTACTGCCGTTCCTACGAGGGTAAAATAGTTAACAGTAACTTCTACATCAACCGCTTCTGAGAGAATCACAGGGAATTTAAGGGTTGCCGTTTGATTACTTCCTTCTGCTACAGCAACATAAGCATCTTGTATATTTAACCCCGGTGCAATGGTTTCAACCGTATAATTCCATGCTGTTCCTTCATCATTAGTTGCTACAATGATCTCTAACTGATCAGAATCCCCTTCAGGAATTTGAACCGTTCCCGTCTTGCTTCCTCCAACAAATCCTGTTTCTAAGATATTCCTTCCTTCATAACGAATAATGAAGTTATCAGGAATCGTATTCGTTGCACTAGGATATCCGGCATAAGCACCATTAAGGGTCGTAGCAGGAAGAATCTCAATGGAAGGTAAAGTTATATTACCTTTTTGCCAATCTTGTGCCAAGTTAAGGGCAGTAATCGTCACAAAACTGTCTCCAAAGGCAAGTCTCATCTTGTCAATAAATTCTGGACTGGTAGCGAATTCCTGAAGAGAGTAAGATACGCTTTCCAGAGATTGGGAGAGAATTTGGCTAAACCTAAGAGATTGGTTCATTGTGTTGTTCCCAAACAAAAAATGGGGAGCATCTCACCTTTGTAACCCCTAAATCAGGTGTTTATACCATTTTTCAAAAGTAATGACAGAGATGGTTATGCCTGGTGCATCTCAATTTTGTCGAAATATCCAGATGACATTTTGGGCGCACGCGGTGCGCCCCTACCATTGGCGAAATAATATTATTGTAGGGGCGAATTGCATTCGCCCTCTTTGAACAACTTCTGCTGCTCACCTTAAGTGAGAGAAAATCACCAATAGGATACCATTTTCTTTATTCGCGTCACAACGAATGCAGGCTTGGCAAGCATTCGAGCGTGGATGTCTGTCATGGATTTAGAAATTTGGTATTATGTCAAGCTATTTTGAAAGCCTTGCTAGAAACCAGTTTTATGGATAAGTATAATTACTCACTTGCATAAATGAGATGCTCCCAAAGGGAAAAAAATGTCAATACGTTGAGTCTATAGGCAATGTTAGAAACTGTAACAAAAAAGAAAGAAATTTTTAACAATCACAGTAGTTAGGGCTTGCTGAAAAAAGCTGAAATGCTTGTGGTGCTTAAGATAATTGGGTAATTACTACGGCGGATTCAGGCTCAGTCTGGTACATCTTCTAAAAGGAGTTGTCTGTGCCAGATGGATAGAGGAATCGGCGTATAGCTGATTTTAATCTAGCAACGCCAAAACTCAAACTGTGGTATAATCCTTAAACTTGTCTTTGGGAAAGTCCAGTGCAATTCTGGTACTGTGCCGCAGCTGTAATCAAGTAAAAAGTAAAAAGAGTACATCTTCCCTTTTTCCTTGCGAGTCAGAATGCCAATTACAAGCTTTTGATCGGTAGTATAGACAACTAATTTTCTAACTACTTCTCTGCGTCGCATGGAGAACAAACAACGGTGAATTGGTTAGTTAAGGCAAATGCTTGTCCAGGTTTATTTTATGGAACTGCTGCCCAGGATGGGTTTTTAATTCGTCTCCGCACCCCCGGTGGATGGCTCAATTCTCCACAGGGAAAAGCGATCGCCACTTGGCTCGAACAATGGCAGAGTACAATACAAGTTACCAATCGGGCAAATCTGCAAATTCGCGGACTGCAAAAATCCCCCAGTTTAGAAGAATTTCAAACCCTGCAAAAATTAGGGTTAGCTGCCCATAATCCCAGTATCGATCATCTGCGTAACATCATGTCTAGTCCCACTGCCGGAATTGACTGCCAAGAATTGATCGATACTCGTCCATTAGTCCAAGAATTAGATAATTTTATCCAAAATTATCCATCAATTGCCCAACTAAGTCCTAAATTTAGTATCGGGATCGATGGCGGTGGTGCAGTGGGAATTGGCACCGGTTCAACTATGGCCTGGCAACACCGCTATAACGAGATTCATCTGTCAGCAATTGCCCTCAAGAATCCGACAAATTTAACTTCTATTGTTTGCTTTCGATTAGCACTCGCAGGAGATAAACAATTATACGACACGGACTTATTAATTGAGCCAGAAAACTGTTTAGCTGTGGTCAAAGCTTTAGTAACGGTTTATCTCGATTATGTTCAACAAACCCCTAATATCAAGGGGAAAAAACCGCGGATGAAACACCTGCTCAAAGATTGGGGATTGGCCAAATATCTCGAACAAGTTAACTCTCAATTACAGCGGACTTCTACTGGAATAATACAACGGCAAGAATACCAGCAAGCTGCCCATTCCACTCAACCCTATTTTCATCTGGGAATTCATCCTCAAAAGCAACCCGGATTGTCTTATATTGGCCTATCATTAAGATTAGGACAATTGACGGCTAATCAACTATGGGGATTAGCGGCACTATCAGAAACTTTTGGCAGTGGTCAGTTACGATTAACCCCTTGGCAGACTGTTATATTACCCGATATTCCCGATGAAAAAGTGTCAGAATTGTTGCCAAAACTGGCATCACTAGGATTATCCGCTTCTCCCGGATGGGATGCGGGGATAGTTGCCTGTAGCGGTAAACCGGGTTGTGCAGCAGCGGCCACTGCAACTCAAATTCATGCTTCTCTCCTAGCAGATTATTTGAAAGAACGCTTAACCTGCAATTCTCCTGTTAATATTCATTTGACAGGTTGTGCTAAATCCTGCGCTCAACCAAGTCCAGCCGAAATTACCCTTTTAGGAACTACTATCGAGCAAAATGGCCAAATACTGGAAGCTTATCAAGTCTATCTGGGTGATAGTCAAAAATTCTTAGAAACACCCATATTTGAGGGAGAATTTACCAATATTCTCCCGCTCATAGCCCAAATTTTAAGCTCCCAAAAATCGAAAAATTTAGATGAATAGAATGGAATACATTAAGAATGGTGAGGAAATTTACCGCAAATCTTTTGCTATTATTCGGGCTGAAACTAACTGGAAAAATCTCCCCGATGATTTAGCTCATGTGGCGGTTCGTCTAATTCATTCCTGCGGGATGACAGACATAACAGAAGATTTAGAAGCATCACCGGACGCGGTTAAAATCGGACGAAATGCCCTCGCTGGGGGTGCAGCAATTCTCTGTGATTCTCAAATGGTCGCTAATGGCATTACCAAAGCCCGTTTACCTAAAAATAATCCGATTATTTGTACCCTCAATCACCCAGAAGTGAGCGAGTTAGCACGGCAAATTAATAATACCCGCTCCGCTGCCGCTTTAGAACTTTGGCGACCTCATTTAGCTGGAGCGGTGGTAGCTATTGGTAATGCACCGACAGCACTTTTTCGCATACTAGAATTGCTCGATCAAAATGTAGATAAACCAGCTTTGATTTTAGGGTTTCCCGTCGGATTTGTAGGAGCGGCAGAGTCGAAAACAGAATTAGCAACTAATAGTCGTGGCGTGCCATTTATTACCCTGCACGGACGTAGGGGAGGCAGCGCAATCGCAGCAGCAGCAGTCAATGCTTTAGCAAAAGAGAACGAATTATGAATAAATTAGGCAAACTTTATGGATTAGGAATCGGGCCTGGTGATCCCGAATTGTTGACGCTAAAAGCACACCGGATTCTCACAACTGTTCCGGTAATTGCCTATCCTACCTTAGAAAGTGGCAAAGTTTTGGCAAGGGCAATTGTGGCGGATTTTATCCGTCCCGAGCAGATAGAAATTCCCATGCCTTTGCCTTTTAGTGTCGAGCGCAGTTCTCAACCTCATTATGATATTGCCGCGGAAAATATCGCCGAACAGTTAAACTTAGGTCGAGATGTGGCGGTTTTATGTGTGGGCGATCCGATGTTGTATGGCACATTTATGTATATCTTTAATCGCTTGTGCGATCGCTTTTCCATTGAAGTTGTGCCGGGGATTTCTTCAGTGATGGCAAGTGCAGCAATGCTGGGTGTACCTATCACTTATCGAAATGACGTATTTAGTATCATGCCGGCTACTTTAGAGGCGGAAATATTGCGGGATCGCCTAGCATTTATCGATGCAGCGGCGATTATTAAATTAGGCAGACATTTCGCTAAAGTTCGTGATATTCTCCAGGAATTAGGATTATTAGAACGCGCCCTCTACATCGAACGAGCAACCTTACCCAATCAGCAAATTATTCCGATTACCGAAATCGATCCAGAGGCTGTTACCTACTGGTCATTAATTCTGATTCCTAGTAAAACTAAACCCCAATAACTCTATAGACATAGTTAAATCTTCTATTCCCTACCTGACAGAACCTATAGGGTTTAGATGATATTATGAGAATGTCTTTTTCTCCTGAATCTATCCGCAATACTAGCGTCAGCGATCAAGCGACTAATAATGATGCTCTCGGATTTGAGCCTTATGTAATAGCGATCGCTGAATTTTTGTTGCACCAGCAGACACAACCACCCCTAATACCATTTTTCTTTATTCGTAGCAGGCATAACCGGGTGCATCTCCTGCTGGTGATTTTCTCTCACCTATAGGTGAGCAGCAGAAGTTGTTCAAAGAGGGCGAAGGCAATTCGCCCCTACAATCATATCATTGCGCCAATGGTAGGGGCGCACCGCGTGCGCCCAAAATGTCATCTAGATATTTCGACAAAATTGAGATGTACCAGGCATAACCATCTCTGTCATTACTTTTGAAAAATGGTATAACATAATAAAAATACCACCGTAGGCCGCATAAGCTCGTCCAAAATTAACGGGTTGTAAAGTGGGAACAATACCATATAAAGCTAATATAAATACTCCTAAAATAGCAAACCAAATACTTTTTTTCCCTCGTAACCAGAGCCAAAATAGGTAGCCGCCACCAATTTCACAAATTCCTGCTAGGATAAACAATAATAAAGACTGAAACATAACTATTTTCTTGGGTAAATTTTAAATTTTAAGTAGGTAGGCACAATTATTTGTAGGATGGGTTAGCGCACTTCGTAACATAATCGGGCGTTGGGTTTCATGCTTCAACCGTTCGGACCTCGGCGTGAGCTTTTGTCGAACGCTGATCTCACGGCCGAAGCCCAACCTACGTTCATCTTATATTTAATTCCACCCACCCACTTAACTTAAATGAATCCTTGCCGTGCTAATATCTGTCAGAAGACTGACAAATCCTAAAATTCAAACATTTTTGCTAACTTTAGGTAAAAACTTCATAGTAAATTTACTTTAATCTTTCTGACTACTCAATATCAATGGTATAATAAGCTGTTAATCGTTTAAAATGGGTATTCGTAACACGGGCTTCTAGCCTGTTACAAGTAGGATGCTTGTGTTACATAACTGTTTTAAATGAGAAAAAGCTTATAAAGCGTAAGAGAATTTTTAAATTATCTAAAAATTTTCATAATTGTTCTTATAATTCCTAGATTTTAAGATGAGAATAATCTTAATTGAAGACGAACCAGACTTAGGTAATGCTATTAAAAAAACTCTGAATCAACATAATTATATTGTTGATTTGGTGTTAGATGGTCAACAAGCTTGGGACTATTTAGAGACACCATCTTTAAACTATGATTTAGGTATTTTTGATTGGTTGTTACCCCATCTATCTGGGATAGAATTAATTAAACGTTTAAGAAAACAAAATAATCCTTTACCGATCTTAATGTTAACAGCTAAAGATAGTTTAGAAGAGCGAGTAATTGGTTTAGATGCTGGTGCGGATGATTATTTAGTAAAACCTTTTGGGATGGTAGAATTATTAGCAAGAATTAGAGCTTTACAAAGACGCTCTCCCCAATTACAACCGCAACAGCTAGAGGTAGGTAATTTGACTTTAGATTATGCTACTAATACGGTAAAATATAGGGAATCATCGGAAAATATTAAAATTATTGAACTAACTAGCAAAGAATTTCAATTATTAGAATATTTTATGCGTCATCCTAATCAAATTTTAACAAGAGATCAGCTTTTAGAGCAACTTTGGGAAATTGGTTTAGAGCCTGTTAGTAATGTGGTTGCTGCTCAAATTAGATTATTACGCAAGAAACTAGCTCAATATCAATGTGATGATTTAATTGAAACTGTTTATGGTTTAGGTTATAGATTTAATAGTTAATAGTTATCTCAATTCTGAAATTTGTATGAAACAAAATCAATTATTTTCTCAAACAAAGTGGCGATTAACTACTTGGTATGCAGGAATTTTAACGATGATTCTCGGTTGATCAGGTTTAGGAGTTTATCAAGCGATCGCTCATGCTCATCGCATTACAATTAATCAAGAATTAAAAACCGTAGCTGGTACAATCCATGATAGTCTTGAACCAATTTTAGAACAACCTGGAGTTTTAAAGCAAGATGTTATTAATATTTAACCTAATTTATGTTTAACTAATAGTGATTGTATTGAAAGAACCAATAATTATCATTTATTAGGTGCAATTTATCAAGAAAAATATTATTTTCAGTTTTTTGATTTAAAATATAATTTAGGGGCTATTTCTGGGATTCAACCTGAAGGATTAAAGATTAATTATAGTGATCAGGAATTAAAATATTTAAAAGATATTCATCAAGTTCGTTATCGTCAAATAACTATAGAATTACATAATAAAAATGGTCAAGATTGGGGTTATATTCAAGTCGGTAGAAATTTACAAAATTTTGATAATTATGTTAAAACTGTTAAGTTATTAATTTTATTAATTTTACCGATAATTATAATTTTAGTAATAATTTTTAGTTGGTATTTAGCCCGAAAAGCGATGCAGCCTATTTATCAATCTTATCAACAAATTCAACAATTTACCGCCGATGCAGCCCATGAATTACGCACTCCTTTAGCAGCAATTAGGGCGACTATAGAATCAACTTTAATGGCTGATACTTTCACGGAAATAGAAGCCAAAGAAACCTTACAAAACCTCAATAAACAAAATCAAAGACTTTCCCAATTAGTAGCTGATTTATTGATGCTTTGTCGAATAGATCAAAAGTTAGAAATCAACAGTCAAATTACTAAAAATATAGTTAATATTCAAGATTTAATTGATGATATTTATGAAGAATTTTATGCTTTGGCTACTATTAATCAAATTAACTTAATTAAACAAATTGAAGTTGAACGATCTTTAAAAGTTAGGGGTAATGAAGAACAATTATATCGTTTAGTTGCTAATTTAGTGATCAATGCTATTAATTATACTGAAGCAAAAGGTCAAGTAATTTTAAATTTAAATCAGAAAAATGACCAAGCTATAATTAAGATTATAGATACAGGAATTGGCATTCCAGAAACAGAACAAAACCTGATTTTTAACCGTTTTTATCGGGTTAATAAAGCTAGAAGTAGAAGTCAAGGAGGTTCGGGTTTAGGGTTATCTATTGCTAAGGCGATTGCGCAAAGTCATCAAGGAAAAATTGAAGTCAAAAGTGAACTGGGAAAAGGGAGTATTTTTACCCTGATACTCCCCATAATTTGAACTGAAAATATGGCAAAAACCAAAATTTATTGATACCATTTCTGATACCATTGCTGCATTTCATTAATTTCTGCGGTTTGTGCATTAATAATATTTTGTCCTAATTGCTGCATTTCTGGATGGTTATTATCATTACCTAACATCATTTGGGTCATCATTACACCCATTTGATGGTGGGGTATCATATCCTCAATAAAAGCACGGTCAAAGTCAGACGCATTTTCCAGCGCAGTTAGATCACTTTGAGTCATTCTCATTCCCATACCATTCATTCCCATACCATTCATTCCCATACCATTCATTCCCATACCATTCATTCCCATACCAGGCGACCATTTTGGTACATAAATACCATGCCACTGTTTATACCAGCTTTGCATCTGTGCAATTTCTTGGGTTTGGGTGGTTTTAATCGCTTGCGCTAATTCCTTAATTTCGGGGTGTGTTGCGCGTTTTAAGGCTAAATCAGCCATTGCGATCGCATCTTCATGGTGGGGAATCATCATCACGATAAAATGTTGCTCATTCATCATTCCCCCCATCATCGGAGTATTGTTAGGTGAAGGAGTCTGAGAGTAAAGTGATGGAATCAAAAAATTTGCTTGAGGATTAAATATAGGTAATATTGCTAAAGCGGTAACAGCACTACCTGTAAAGAAACCAGCAAGACTATAAACTAATAATTTCCTGTTCATAACACATTCCTCTTAAGATAAATCATGGATTACAAGGTAAAAGCCTATTTGACTGATAGCTAAATTAAATGCTTTATAGCTAGTATTCTTCAATGATAGCTTCTAATTATGAAATCAGAATGAAATAAGATTGAGATATTTCCGAAAAAAGGTTTTTAGCGATTTATCCTTATTTCATTCCTAAGATCAGCAAGGTCTTAATTTCTGATCACTCTAGTCGCATTAAAAATCGCTATCAGAGCTACCCCAACATCAGCAAAAACTGCCTCCCAAATAGTTGCCACCCCAAAAGCCCCCAAAATAATAAATGACCCTTTTATAGCCAAAGCAAAAATAATATTTTGCCACAAACAATTGTATGAGTTTTTTGAGCAATTTTAATCGCATCAGCCACTTTCGAGGGTGCATCTTTCATAATCACTACATCTGCTGTTTCAATCGCTGCATCTGAGCCTAAACCACCCATGGCCATACCTAAATCTGCTCTCGCAATAATAGGAGCATCGTTAATACCATCACCTACTACCGCAATTTTATCTTTACCCTGAGATTGACGGATTAATTTTTCTAAATATTCTAATTTTTCCTCTAGTAATAATTCAGACGCATAGGAATCTATGGCAATTTTTTGAGCAATTTGATAAGCAATAATTTTATTATATCCTGTCAACATAACATTGTTTTCAATTCCTAACTGTTTTAATCGAGAAATTGCTGAAACTGCATCTTGTTTAATCTTATCAGCAATGATAATATAGCCAATATAACTATTATCTACTGCCAAATGAACTACTGTTACTTCAACATCAAAAGTATTATGTTCAATATTTTCTCGATGCAAAAATTTATCATTTCCAGCAATCACAGATTTACCATTGACTAAAGCAGCTATTACATAACCTGCTAATTCTTGATAATTTTCTACTTGTGAATTATCAATAGATTGATTATAAGCTTTGCGAATAGATTGGGCTATGCTATGGGATGATTAGATTGAGCTTCTACTTGTGATGCTAAGGATAATAATTCCGTTTCAGTACATCCCTTTTCAGGTACTATTTCTGTTACTTCAAAAACACCTTTTGTTAAAGTTATTGTTTGATCAAAAACTACTGTTTTAACTTGCACAAGGGAATCAAGATACATCGCTCCTTTAACTAAAATTCCCCTTTTAGCAGCACCACCAACACCGCCAAAATAACCTAAAGGAATACTAATTACTAAACCACAAGGACAGGAAATTACTAACAGAATCAACGCCCGATAAACCCATTCAGCATGGATGGTATTAGGAATGAATAAAGGAGGAATTAAAGCAACTGCTAAGGAAGCAAAGACAACTACTGGAGTATAATATTGAGCAAATTTAGTAATAAATTTCTGGGTAGGTGCTTTTTTATTACTAGCATTTTCCACTAAATCTAAAATTTTAGCAATGGAAGATTCACCAAAAAGTTTAGTAACTTTAATCGTTAAAACTCCCGTTTGATTGATCATTCCTGCTAATACTATTTTCCTATTATAACAGTGCGTGGTACTGATTCTCCTGTTAATGCTGAGGTGTTAACTTGAGAATTTCCTTTAATAATTTCACCATCTAAAGGTATTTTTTTCTTGATTTGACAAGAATTAATTCCCCGACTTTGACGATTTATGGAGAAACTTTTTCTATGGTATCATTAATTATAAGATTAGCATAATCAGGACGAATTTCTCATAAAAATTTAATAGATTTGCGAGAACAACTGACCGCTAAATCTTGAAAAAGTCCGCCAATTTTTAAAAATAGCATCACAGCCACAGCTTCGGGTAACTTGTGAATAGCTAATGCTCCTAAAGTTGCTAGGTTCATTAAACAGTTTTCATCAAAAAATCTTAGTCTTACAATATTTTTTCCGTACTCATTAAGACATTCCAACCTACGAAAAGATCAGCGGTAATAAATACTATATATTCAGCTATAGAGTAAAAAGTATTATGTATTGATTTTCAAAAGTAAACCCTACTATAAACAAAATACTAATTAAGACAACGGACATTACTTCTTTTCTGAGGTTAAAATCTTCGACAGCATGATTAGGAACATGACTATGGTGGTTATGGTCGTGACTAGAACCGCAACAGCTTTCACTGCTCTGATACAAGTTGTTACTCCGTCAGCTTTCTGCTGTGATCAGTAAACAGTGAACTGAAAACTCAAATCCGATCCCTGATAGCTGTATCCTGTCTCGGAGTCTCCCGTCTCGGAGTCTCCTGTCTCGACTAGGAAATTAATTTTGCACGACTACTTATGGAGAAATTGTTTAAATACTGGATTAATACCGACAATCTCCGATATTGGCTTTCCCCTACTTCTGTCAGGCAGTCAGGTCTATCACAATCTTAGCTGATCTCTTGACCCCTCACAACTCCACTCACTATCCACAAGTTTTTTAGTACATTTGTTTGCGGATAAAAAACTTGTTTCTGGGCGGGGAATCCCTACAATAGGAAGCAGGATAATTAGTAGCAGATGAAAACCGATGGGGCAGTTTTTTAAACAAACTTTCGCTAGTTGCTTGGGAACTTTATTGGGATTATTGGTATTTTCAGCCCTAGGTGTGGGGGGATTAGCATTTTTACTGCTTTCTTTCCTTAATTCTAGCGATAGCTCCTCAGTTAAGGAAAAATCAGTCTTAGTCTTTAACTTAGCCACCAATATCAGCGATGCTCCCCCTAGTTCCAGTTTAGCCGATAGTTTGACCGGTGAGAGTACGACCACTTTAAATTTGCGACAAGTGATAGCGGCGATCGAAAAGGCCGCCCTTGATGATAATATTGTTGGTCTGTTGCTCTACGGTCGCGGCACTGTCGGTGAATATGGCTATGCTACCCTGACGGAAGTGCGGCAAGCTTTGGCAAAATTTCGCCAATCGGGTAAAAAAATTATCGCCTACGATGTGGAATGGACGGAAAAGGAATATTATCTCGCTTCCGTTGCTGAAAAGGTGATTATTAATCCCGTAGGGAGAATGGAAATTAATGGTTTAATTAGTCAACAAACCTTTTTTGCCGATGCACTAGAAAAATATGGTGTGGGGGTGCAAGTGGTAAAAGTGGGTTCTTTTAAAGGTGCAGTGGAACCCTATACGCGTCAGGATTTAAGTGTCCAGAATCGTCAGCAGCTGCAAACCCTACTCGATACAATTTGGTCTAATTATAGTGCCACAGTGGCCAAAAGTCGCAATTTACCCCCCCAACAAGTGCAAACTATTTCTGATACTCAAGGTATTCTGGAAGCAACCACAGCGAAAAAGGCGGGTTTTGTTGATGAAGTGGCCTATTTAGATCGGGTAATTGCTTTAGCAAAGGAGTTGACAGGAGAAGCAAAAAATAAAACTAATGAGGAGGGAAATTCTGGCTCCTTTTCGCAAATTTCTTTAGCTAATTATGCTAGTTCTCTCGATGATGAGGGGGGAGATAGTAGCGATCAAATAGCGATAGTTTATGCAGAAGGAACAATCGTAGAAGGTCAGGGAAATAGAGGCGAAATCGGTGGGGATAAATTGGCTAAGGAACTGCGAAAATTACAAGAGAATGAGGAGGTAAAAGCGGTAGTTTTGAGAATTAATAGTCCGGGGGGAAGTGCCACCGCTTCTGAGGTGATTCTGCGGGAAATTAAGCGTTTAGATGCGAAAAAACCAGTAATTATTTCTATGGGTGATGTGGCAGCTTCTGGGGGTTATTGGATTGCGATGGGGGGTCAAAGAATTTTTGCCGATAATGATACGATTACTGGTTCGATCGGTGTGTTTGGATTATTGTTAAATATTCAGAAGATTGCTAATAATAATGGCATCGATTGGGACACGGTAAAAACTGGACAATTAGCTGATATATCTACTATTACCAGACCGAAAAATCCCCAAGAATTAGAAATTTATCAAGCGGCAGTTAATCGGTTCTATGATTTATTTATCGAGACGGTGGCCCAGGGGCGAAAATTATCCCCAGACAAGGTTAGAACTGTGGCCCAAGGTCGTGTCTGGACGGGAAAAGATGCGGTCAAAATTGGTTTAGTTGATCAAATTGGTGGTCTAGAAGTGGCAGTACAATATGCGGCCAAAACAGCTAAATTAGGAGATGATTGGAGTCTTAAAGAATATCCTCGATCGCAAAGTTGGCAAGAAGAACTTGTCTCTAATTTATTGCAAACCTATCTTCCTCCTCTAACTAAAAATAATCCCCCTTTGACGCAGGAATGGCAAAATTTTCAGCAGGAATTATTGAAGTTACCTACATTTAATGATCCCCATAGTGTTTATGCTAAGTTACTTTTTAATCTCGATTTTCGCTGATATTAGGTAAAAATAATGCCCGCTAATTCTGAAATTGTTTGACAAAAATTTCTATGAATCGCCCTAATAGCGTTATTCTCGGTTTAGCCTATATTTTGGGATTGTTATCTACAGGTCTGCTAGATTTTAGTCCGCAGTTAAACCGATGGCAAGAAGTGGTAATTAGAATTGTTATTATTAGTCTAATTACCCTGTTAACCACAACTTTTATCCGTCGTTTTTGGTGGCAAAGTCCCCCGCAAAAAATTTGGCTGATAGCGGGATTAATAGCTATCTTTGCCGTTGTTTATCTAGAAATTCGCACTCCTTACCCCAGCGCAAACGATATCAGTCATCTTTTAAAAAATAATGTGGTTAACTCTATTAAAATCACGGGCAGTATTATATCAGAAATTCGTCTCAATCGCCGAGAAAATTTGCAATTTTGGTTAGAAGTAAAAGAATTTAGCCTCAAGAATTTACCAAAGGAAAAATCCACGGGTAAACTCTACGTTACTCTACCAAATCTAGCAGAAAATCAGGTTTACCCCGGACAAGAAATAACAGTTAAAGGATTACTTTATCGTCCCCGTCGTGCGAATAATCCCAATGCTTTTGACTTTGCTAATTATCTAGCGCGTCAGGGTGCTTTTGCTGGTTTAAAAGGGGAAATAATTATCGATAAAAAATCACCGACTTGGGGAGTTTGGCAGATTCGTCAGCGCATTGTTGAGGCACAAATTCAAGGAATGGGCCAAGAAAAAGGGACTTTATTAAGTTCGATTACCCTCGGACGACAAGCGGTTAATTTACCAGCAAAAATCACTGATTTATTTATTAAAACTGGATTGGCTCACATTTTAGCCGCTTCTGGCTTTCATGTGTCTATTTTGTTGGGATTTGTTTTAACTGTTACTCGCAATTTATCCGCCAAAAAACAGTTTATTATTGCCGTTAGTATCTTAATAATTTACGGCACTTTAACAGGGTTACAACCTTCAGTTCTGCGGGCGATTTTGATGGGAATTGGTGCATTAATCGGTCTGCTTTATAATCGACAAGTTAATAGTTTAGGCTCCCTGTTACTAGCGGCTACCATGCTATTATTATGGCAACCTCTCTGGATTTGGGATTTAGGATTTCAGTTAAGTTTTTTAGCAACTTTGGGATTAATTATTACCGTTCCCTTACTGAAAAATAAAATTGACTATTTACCTAATTTAATCGCTGAACCTATAGCTATTAGTCTAGCTGCTACTCTCTGGACTATGCCTTTATTAATGTATACCTTTAACTCGATCGCTCTTTATAATATCCCGATTAATATTATCACAACTCCCCTAATTACTCTAATTAGTTTAGGAGGAGTTTTTACTGCTTTTTTAGGCTTAATTTATCCCCCTTTGGGCAGTATCGGCGCTAGTATTCTCTATTACCCTCTAGAGTTATTACTGCAAATTACCACCTTTTTTAGTCTGCTTCCTTTTAGTACCTACTCCACGGGTAAATTATCTTTAGGAGTGATGCTAATTATTTATATTTGCCTTACCTTAATCTGCTTTAATATCTGGTTTCGTCAACGCTGGCATTTAATCGGTTTATTTATCCTCACTGTAATTTTAATACCGATTATTTATCAGCATTTAACTTTAACTCAAGTGACAGTTTTAGCAACCAAATCGCAGCCGGTAATAATTATTCAAAATCGAGGAAATACTCTCTTAATTAATGGGGAGGAACCCGCAACAGCACGTTATACAGTTTTGCCCTTTTTGCGACAGGAGGGAATTAATCAAATACAAGGGGCAATAACCGTCAATAATTCGGCGCAATTCTCAACTATCAGTGAGAGCATACCGATCAAAAAGACTCTTAATTTATCCCAGTTAGAAAAATTTAATCTCGGCGAAATTACTGGACAATTGCTCGAGAAAAATTTATTTAAATTTCAGGTAAAAAATCAATCCTGGCTATGGATTGTCAACCCGAAAAATCCCGTTAATTTATCCCAAGAAGTCAGCCCCCTAGTGTTATTATGGCAGGGAAGTAATCTAGATAAACAATGGTTAGAGTTAATTCGACCTCAAACAGCGATCGCTGTCACTAACAATCTCTCCCGTAATACCAGAAATCAACTGAGAAAAGCCGGTATTAAGACTTACTGGACTGGGAGAGATGGAGCGATTCAATGGACAGCAAAAAATGGATTTCAACCCTTTCTAATTAATGAGTAATTTGTACCACCAAAACTGAACAGGGAGCATGATGCACCACATAATTACTGACACTACCTAAGATTAACTCAGATAAACCCGATCGACCGTGACGACCAACAATAATTAAATCTATCCCCTCTTGCTGGGCAACTTGACAAATTTTCTGTCCCGGATCACCAATATAATAATCAGCCCGGGCTGTGATATTATCTTCCTTAGCTCGATCGACTAAACCGTTTAACCAAGCTTGTAATTCCGCCTGCATTTCTTCGGTGATTTGTTGTTCTAAGGCGATCATATCGGGGGGATAACCGCCACCATAACCGATCAGATTACCATAAATAAAAGTTTCCGTGTAGGGAGTCAAAGGTTTAGATAGACTATAAATAATCCGCAACTCACTAGCGTAGGTTTTCGCTAAGAGGATAGCCGTATTCAATACCTCTGGAGTGACATCTTGATAATCCACAGCCACGAGAATTTTATTATAGAGTTTGTTGGTATCTCGATCGACTGAGATTGTTTCCGTATTATTCATAGAATTGCCTCCTCGATAGCAGATAAGCTCAGGGATAAAAACCATTGCCAGCAATACCCCGGGGAAATAGCAGAAAATTGCTGAAAGCTGTTGACTGATAGTTGACGATCCCCTACCTCTAGTGTGACATTTTTAGGATAATATAGCTGAATTACCAAAAAAATTAACAATTTACCCTACTGTCACCCCTTGTCCTAACTTATGGCAGTTATCTTAATAGTGAGGTATGAGGTTTTCGTTTTGGGGAGACTCCAAGACGATACCCGATCAGGTTATACTTCATCTTTATGAGAAACGCCGTAACTAGAAAAATGGCCAATTAATCGGATAAATGCAATTTTTGTCTTTTTCTCTTGCCTTGACAGATTTTCCCAGAGCAGCTGCAGTATATAATCCAAATTAGAGCGAGTTCTAAACCAACAACTTATGATTAGTCGCTACATTGTTGCATGGCTCCCGATGATCGTAATAGGAATTAGTAACGGTATTCTCAGGGAAAGCACCTACGGAAAATATCTCGATGAACTGCGCGCTCATCAAATTTCTACCCTGACGGGAATCCTCTTTTTTAGCCTTTATATTGGCACTCTTGTCTATTTTTGTGGTCTAGAATCCTCTGGTCAAGCAATTACTATCGGTTTAATTTGGTTAGTATTAACAGTGGGTTTTGAGTTTCTGTTCGGTCATTTTATCGCCGGTCACTCTTGGTCAAGATTAGGGCAAGATTATAATCTTTTAGCGGGACGAGTTTGGATTTTTGTTCTCCTGATCATTACTTTTGCTCCCCTACTATTTTATCAACTTTTTTCTTAATTATGAAAGCTATTATCATTAATCGCTATGGCGATAGTAATGTTCTCCAATACACAGAAATAGAAAAGCCAATTCCCCAAGCGAAAGAAGTCTTAATTAAGATTATGGCAGCGGGAATTAATCCGATTGATTGGAAGATTCGTCGGGGAATGCTCAAAATAGCCACAGGTAATAAGTTTCCCCTGCAATTAGGTTTTGATTATGGGGGAATTATCGTTGAAAAAGGTAGTCAGGTGGAACAATTTCAGATCGGAGATGAGGTTTTTGGTTTTCTCAATCAATTGCCGGGTAGAACCTATGCTGAATATGCAATTATTCCCGCTTCCCTGTTAGTTAAAAAACCGCATAATCAGAGTTTTATTGAAGCTGCCGCCACTCCTTTGGCTGCTTCTACCGCTTTGCAAGTCTTGCGCGATTTTGGCAATATTCAAGCAGGAAATCGGATTTTAGTTAATGGTGCATCGGGAGGAGTGGGTAGCTTTGCCGTGCAGATAGGGAAAATTTTCTCCGCGCAAGTAGATGGAGTTTGTAGTAGTAAAAATATCGATTATGTCACCTCTTTAGGAGCAGATAAAGTTATAGATTATACCCAAGAAAATTGGAGAAAAACTGAGCATAAATATGATATAATCTTCGATGCTGTGGCTAAGTCTTCTTTTTGGCACTGTCGTCAGCTTTTAAAACCTCAAGGAACCTATATAACCACCCTACCAAATCCAGGGATTATCCTCTTAAATTATCTCGGTGCTTGGTTGCCCCAAAAAGGGAAACTGATATTTTTTGCTCAAGCACAAGCGTCTGACTGGCAATTTCTCAAAGAAGCGATCGAATCGGGAAAATTAACTGTTAGAATCGATCGCACCTATACTTTTTCCCAGGTGGTAGAAGCTCATAATTATAGTGAATCGGAAAGAGTGCGCGGAAAAATAGTCTTGATCCCCGATTAAGGATAAATCAGGCTGATAGCAGTTATCTTAATGGTGGGGTATGAGGTTTTCGTTTTGGGGAGACTCCGAGACTCCGAGACAATCGGCCCCTAACATTTTTTGGGCGCACGCAGTTCGATAAACTCACTGACCACGGTCCATTGGCGCGATAATGTTATTGTAGGGGCGAATTGCATTCGCCCTCTTTTAATAACTTCTGCTGCTCACCATTTGATTAGAAACCCTGTAACTTGATCAATAGTTAGGTATTTTCCCGATTTTTTGGGGAACGAGTAAATAATTTTAAGTAAGTAGAAACAGAGAATTCCTTAATTGGAAAGGTGATAAAAGTCAAGGGATTAATAGTAATAATAACATTGCGGCTATCTCTTTGTACCGCCTTGATAATCTGTTTAGCCACCCAATCAGCGGACATAATACCCACAGGATTTAAATTACTCTTAAAAGGGCCAAGAATTAGCTTTCTCACCACACAGGGAGCATCTAAACGACGCAGGGTAATCAGATCACCGATCGCTCGTTTACTGAGTTCGTAGAGGGGACTAAAGGCAGGATTAACCTCTGCTTCCGAGGTATTCACCCAGACTTCCTTGCGGGCAATTTGCTCGTTAGTGCGGACAGTTTTGAAGAATAATTCCATTAAACGCCAGACCGAAAAAGTATTCACTTGGTAGGCTAATTCGATCGCTTCTGGGGTTCTTTGGCCGTGGACATTAACGCCGTGATTTAAAATCAGTATATCTACAGACTTAAATAGGTTCTCAAGTTGCGTTTCTTCACCGATTTGCCATTTTACGGTTTTTACAGGTAGGGATTCGCCGTTAATTTCAATAGCGATCGCATTCTCCCCGGAAGTGAGCGCGATCACCTTGGCTCCCTTCAGTTGTAGGTACTTTAACAGCGATCGCCCTAAAGTTCCATTCGCTCCGGTAATGGCGATCGTTTTACCCTTGAGAGAAAGTGCCGTCCCCATCAATTTATCCATAAAGGTGAAAGTTCCACAATAATAAGCCTTTTGGTTATCAAAATGGTGTCGCCAGTGGTAGGTACGATTAACGCGCCATGGAGCCGGTAAACTCTCAAATTGCCCCGGACGATGGGTTAAATCGGTTAATTCGTCCAGATTTGCCATACCTAAACCTCGACCGATCGCCGTACTGAGAAAAGCCAAAGTATAAAGCGATCCTAACCAACCCAACCAAGGGCGATCGAACCCCCAAGAGTAGGCCAGTAGTACAGGTAAAACACTAGAAGCCAACATGACCAAGGCCTCTGGTACATCATTGTACCAGTGCGCCTTGCGATAAATTTCCTCGCTCATGACCGACAGATCGGGACGAAAAACCCGATGATGCCAGACGTGCAGACGATAAAGGGGCTGCCAATGGTGGGCCAGAGCATGATAGCAATCACGCACGATCTCCACCCAAATAATTGAGCCACAAATCAGTCCGACACAGAGGAGCAGGTTTGACATAGGGGATAAATGTTAAATTTTCTCAACGAATGTAAACAAAGCAATCTTAGCCGAAAAAGCGCATTTATCGGGAAAAAGGAACCAATAGCCTGAAAAAATGGGGTTTCTTTCCCGAAAAAACTTAAGATTCCGTTAAAAATTTTAACAATTTTCGGTAAAATAAAGCAAGAAATAAGCTTCTACTGGAACAGTTACTTAACCTGAGTCGATTATGGCAGAAAATTATTGGTCGCGAGAGGATGATAACGAAGAATTAGACCCGATTGGTTCCCTCCTATCTGACTGGTCCGATCCCGAAGACGAGGAGGAGGAATTTAGGAGCGAAATTTTTCAAGGCCGATCGGGACGCAGACAGAAAGCGGCTTTTAGCCTCATGGCGATCTGGACAATAATTATCGCACTTCATTGGCTGAGTTGGGGTTATTGGGCAATTATCGCCCTAACTATGGTACTATCGGCGCAAGCTTTGCGGCTGCTGTTCACGAAACCAGAAACGCCACCAATTCCTTTACCAGATTGGGATTTAACCTCTGTCCCCAGGGTTTCCCTCTTAGTAGCGGCCAAAAATGAAGAAACCGTAATCACGAAGCTGGTTAATTATCTCTGTCATCTAGACTATCCCCAAGATAAGTTAGAAGTCTGGATCGTCGATGACTATAGCACCGATAACACCGGTGCAATTCTCGATCGCCTTGCTTTAGAATATCCCCAATTAAAAATTCTCCATCGTCCTGCTAATGCCGGAGGTGGCAAATCTGGCGCCTTGAATCAGGTTTTATCCCTGACTAACGGGGAAATTATCGGCGTATTCGATGCGGATGCGGGATTATCCTCCGATTTACTGCGTCATGTCGTGCCGATGTTCGACACTCGAGAAGTGGGTGCGGTACAGGTGCGAAAAGCGATCGCCAATGCCGCCGAAAACTTCTGGACAAAAGGACAAGCGGTAGAAATGATCTTTGATAGCTGTTTCCAACAGCAACGGATTGCGGTGGGAGGGATCGGAGAATTGCGCGGAAATGGTCAATTTGTCCGTCGTAGTGCCTTAAATCGTTGCGGGGGTTGGAATGAACAAACGATCACCGACGATCTTGATTTAACTATTCGTCTCCATATCGATAATTGGAAAATTAATATCTTAAATTTTCCCGCAGTAGCGGAAGAAGGGGTGACAACTGCGATCGCTTTATGGCATCAGCGCAATCGTTGGGCCGAAGGTGGTTTTCAGCGTTATCTCGACTATTGGAAAGCAATTTTAAAGTCTCCCATGCCTTGGCCGAAAAAGTTTGATTTAATTGCTTTTTTGATCGTTCAATATATCTTACCTGCGGCCGCTATTCCCGATCTTTTAATCACTATTACTCGTCATCAAGCCCCGATTTTAACTCCTTTAACTGGTTTAGCTCTTTCCCTTTCTGTCTGGGGAATGGTGACAGGATTAATCCGAGTTAATACGGGTAAAAAATTCACTTTTGCTCTCGGTTTAGACATCCTTGCTCAAACCATTCGCGGCATGATTTATATGATGCACTGGTTTATTATTATTCCCAGTGTCAGCCTGCGGATGGCTTTGCGTCCTAAACGTTTAAAATGGGTGAAAACCGTTCATCTGGGGGAACATCTCAGTGCCGAGGTCTAAGAGCAATTAGGGTTTGCTAAAAAAGTTTGTTGGTGGGGTTAGGAGTCAGGAGTCTCCGACTCAGGAGTTTCAGGCTTTGTTGCGGTGAGGATGTCAATCTCAATGCCTTAACAATGGAACAGTCAAACTAGGAGCCGTATGAGGTAAAAATCTCATGTACAGTTCTGAATGGGAGAGGAGGTCGGTGACGACCTTCTCGACCTTGCTATTAATTCTCGACTAACCGATGATAAAAAAACTGGAGCGAGCGCTTTTCGCTACCCCAGTGCTGTCACGGAATTCAATTCTGTATCTAAATTAACACATTATTGGTAGCAAGCATGATTAAGGAAATTGGAAATTTTTCAAAAAGGGGTTTTCAAAGGCTGTAACCTTTACACCGGGTCGCCCATTGGCTCCATCAAAGAAAATTACCCTTTTTCCCCCGCTTTCTCGCGCATTTTGGCCGCATCTTCACGGGCATCGAGATTCACCCCGGAGCTAATATTGGTAAAGGTGGTGCGAAACGTTTGCCAATCCAACCTTAAAAACCCAGTTATGGATTGTTTCCCCCCACTTCCCACTCTCCTATACTTTTTAAACAGGATTTAGTATCTCTAATTCTGGTGGGGCCTGACAGGAAATAGGGATTGTTTTGCCTGTACTGGGATGATTAAAAACGATTTGATTGGCATGGAGATAATAACCACAATCTCCCGGGACTGCATCCGGTCGCGGTAATCCTCCCAGACCATACAATCGATCACCGATTAAAGGATAGCCAAAAAAGGCCAGATGAATGCGAATTTGATGGGGTCTGCCTGTAAAAATTTGTACTGCTAATAGGGTACTATCGGGATGTTTTTTTAAGACTCGACCATCACTGCGGGCCGATAACCCATCTGCGTTCGCACCGTAAATGTAGCCTAAAATGGGATGGGCGATTTTCCCGATCGCTTGATTAATAGTAAAATTATCTGGTATGTCACCCCGACCAACTAAAGCTCGATATATTTTGGTAATTTTCCCCTCTCGCATCTGTTGACTCAATTTAGCTCTAGCGGGCTTTGATTTAGCCATTAAGACTATGCCCGAAGTGCCGCGACCAAGACGATGAATTGGATAGGGAGTGACATCGGGATAATGCTGATGTACCAGATGGATAAGAGTATGTTCGAGAAATCCACCCCCCGCTAACACGGGTAATCCCGAAGGTTTCGCCACCACTAACACCTCGGCATCCTCGTAGAGTACCTCAAAAAAGAGCGGTACATCCGGTTCTGTCCAAGGCGGGCGCTGATAGGTCAATTGCTGCCCGATTTCTAAGACTGTATCGGGGGAAGCGGGACGACCATTGACTAGAATTGCTCCTGATAAAATGCGATCGAGCCATTCTTCTGGACTAGAATGGGGATATTTGCCCGTATAGTAAGCTAATAAGCTTAATCCTGCCTGATTTTTGCTAATTTTATCTCGATAAATCCAACCTTGATTGGGCATTGGGGAAGTGGGGAAGTGGGGAAGTGGGGAAGTGGGGAAGTGGGGAAGTGGAGAAGTGGGAGAATTTCAACTAAAACCCTAACACCCCAACACCCCAAAACCCTATCTCCCTATCTCCTATCTCCTGACTTCTAACCCAATGTTCGACAAAGATAAGCAAAAATTATTTATTGCCTCCAAAGACTTGAGAATATTTAAATTAACATTTCGCAATATTTACAAATTCTTAAAAATTAATTGAGAAAGATTGTTATTTAACAACGATGTTACAATAGTTACAGCGATTTTACTGAATTTCATAATGGGGTGTTTTGTGCTTTTTTGGACAGCAAAGGTTAAAACCCTTGCCACATCTACAAGGTGATCCTAATTCAGACAGGTAAATCAGTCAATTTCACCCACAACGATGATCTTTTTTGTGTGTAGTTTTGTTGCAAAAAAAAAGTTTTTTTGACAAAAAGCACAAAGTATGCAGCATCAGTTATGGCAGAGTGGGGAAGTGGGGAGGTGGGGAAGTGGGGAAGTGGGGAAGTGGGGAAGTGGGGAAGTGGGGAAGTGGGGAAGTGGGGAAGTGGGGAAGTGGGGAGGTGGGGAGGTGGGGAAGTGGGGAGGTGGGGAAGTGGGGAAGTGGGGAAGTGGGGAAGTGGGGAGGTGGGGGAATTTCAACTAAAACCCTAAGACCCTATCACCCCAACACCCCCCGCAACGGCTCGACTGAGCGTTCCACTGAGCTTCGCCGAACGTCCGAACGTCGCGCAGGCAGTGACCACCCTATTTCCTGACTCGGAGAATACTGACAACCGACAGCTTCAAGTGGGGATTTACTCTACCACCCAGGGAGTGATGGCGGGAGTCCAATTAGCCAATTCTGCATCGCTAAACCAGAGACTAACTTCATCTTTGGCGGTATCTGGACCATCGGAACCATGGATAAGATTGCGTCCGACACTAATGCCAAAATCACCGCGAATCGTACCAGGTTCAGCATTGAGGGGATTAGTGGCGCCAATAATTTTTCTAGCGGAGACAATTACTCCTTCTCCTTGCCAAACCATGGCTACCACGGGGGAGGAAGTAATAAAATCGACCAAAGAGCGGAAAAAGGGTCGTTCTTTATGAACAGCGTAGTGTTTTTCCGCTAATTCCCTAGAAACCTGCATCATTTTCAACCCAACCAGCGTAAAACCTTTAGTTTCAAAGCGTCGAATAATTTCCCCCACCAGATTGCGCTGCACACCGTCGGGTTTAATCATTAAGAAAGTGCGTTCCATACTGCCTCTTAAAATTGAGTCATAAATTGTCACAAAACCCAGATTAACCCAGAATGGCATCCTAGAGAATGGCAGAATTTTCGCTTAAATTGCTGAGTTAGCTTGCTGTCGGATTTAGCTAACCTTGGCAGGGTTTGGCCAACTTTCCCCGCAGCAATCGGTTAACTGTCAGAGTTTAGTCAGAGGTATCGCCTGACCCATAGTCTAAATATAGTGGTAATTTAGAGAATTACTGAGAAACAGAGGATAAAAAGGATGATTGAGCTAGATAAAGAGCGTTTGCATCTCAATTTTGCCGAAATATCTCTACTGCTCTCCTAACTTCCCACTTTCTCTACTCCCTGCTCTCCTGTACTTGTTAAACAAGATTTAGTATCACTATAGGTGGGAGAGAGTCACAAATATTAAGAGGCACCGAAAAAATGAGTCTAAAACTTTACTTTTTGCGTCATGGCGAAACCACAGCCAGTCAAACGGGTAGTTTTTGCGGTCGATTAGACTTGGAACTAACCTCGGCCGGCGATGAAATGGCCAAGGATTTCGCCCTTGCCTATCGAGATGTGCCTTGGACAGGGATCTATTCTAGTCCCCTCAAACGCACCCTGGCCACGGCCACCCCTTTAAGCGATCTCTTAGGTATTCCCATCCACAAACGGGAAGGATTAAAAGAGATTGCCTACGGCCAATGGGAGGGAAAAACCGCAGCCGAGGTTAATCAGGAGTTTCATGATGATTATGTGCGCTGGTTAGCAGATCCGGGCTGGAATTCTCCCACAGGAGGCGAAAAAGGCATCGATATCGCTCGTCGCAGTTCGGAAGTGTTAGAGGAAATCGACCATAATCACGATGATGGCCATATTTTGATCGTTTCCCATAAAGCAACGATCCGAATCGTGTTATGTTCTCTTTTAGGCATTGATATCGGCCGTTATCGCGATCGAATTGCCATGCCCGTGGCCTCGGTGACGATCGTCGAATTAGCCGAACACGGTCCCCTCTTTCAAGTCATGGGCGATCGCTCTCACATCCGCAATGACCTGCGCTCGCGAGCGGGAACCTAACCAGTCAAAAGTAACCAGGGAAGCCCCAGATTTGGTCTCCTGAAAAACTATGTGCTTGATGTTATATTTTCTACGACACGGACAGACAGCCTATAGCAAAACGGGAGGATACTGTGGTACTCCAGAAAATGATCCCGGTTTGACTGCCGAAGGCATGGAAATGGCGGAGGAATTCGCCGATGTCTATCGTTCTTTACCTTGGCGCGCGGCCTACGTCAGTCCCCTCCAAAGAGCTATTCAAACCGCTAAACCTCTCTGTGAAGCGGTGGGACTGAAATTAGAAATCCGCCAGGGATTACAAGAGATCGGTTATGGTCTTTGGGAAGGAATGCACCCCAACGATATCGATCATCAATATCATGATCTCTATGTGCGTTGGTTGACGGATCCCGCTTGGAATGCTCCCCCCAACGGGGAAAGGGGCATCGATATCGCTCGTCGTTCTGCGGCCGTTTTGGAGGAAATCGAACACACCCACAGTAAGGGCAATATCCTGATCGTTTCCCACAAGGCCACCATCCGGATCATGCTCTGTAGTCTGATGGGCATCGATGTGGGCCGTTATCGCGATCGATTTGAAATGCCCGTGGCCGCTGTCAGTATCGTCGAATTAGGCAGTCGTGGCCCGCTTTTCCATGGCATCAGTTTACGTTCTCACCTCAGTGAATACCTGCGTTCTCTCCCCTGCACCTAATCAGTGATCAGTTATCAGTGATCAGATGTGAGTTTTCAGGTCACTGATTACTGTTTACTGTTTACTGATCACTGAAAATATTCCCCACACCTCATTTATGACCAAAATCCATCACTTTGAGCTATTACCTTCCACGAATACTAAAGCTTGGCAATTATTAGAATCGGGGGAAAATCCGCCTTTTGTGGTGATTGCTAGTCAACAAAGTGCCGGGAGAGGACAATGGGGACGGGAATGGATTTCTGAACCAGGGGGATTATATTTATCTTTGGCGTTAAATCTTGATTTAGAGGTGGATAAATCTGCCCATCTCGTTCTCGCTACAGTTTGGGGCATCGCTCATCATCTGAATTGTCAAGAAATACCTGTTAAAATCAAATGGCCGAATGATTTAGTATTACTAGGGCGCAAACTAGGGGGAATTAACCTAGAAACCCGTATTCAGGGTCAAAACATCCCGCAAGCAGTCATCGGAGTGGGCATCAATTGGACTAATCCTGTCCCCCCCACCGGTATTAATTTACAAGCTTTAGCTGGCAATAAAATCACCTCGATCGCTCAATTAACCGATGTCACCAGCGATGCTATCCTATACGGCTATGAATATTACTGCAATCACGGTATAAAACCCCTATTAGCCTCCTATTTAGAATTTTTTGCTAATTTTGGTCAAAAGATAGTTTTTGAGGGCTATCAGGGCATAATAACGGGGGTAAGCGATCGAGGGGAATTAAAAGTTAAACTCACTTCGGACAATGCCAGTAGCGAAATCCATCTGCCGGCCGGTAGGGTCAGTCTCGGCTATAATTGAGTCTAAATATTTTTTTGACTAAACTGTGAGAAGTGAGGCCGCCCTATGTATCCTTCATCGGTGATATTGAAACTTTTTCTAGGAAAATCCTTAAAAAAGAAGCTGAGTTTATGCAGTGGTCTCGGTTTAGTAATCAGCGGTCTGATTACTCTTGCTCCCAATGCGATCGCTAATTCCGAAACTGGCAGCGAAACCCCGGTAGTGGAAAATGCCGCCCCGACTCTGAAAGCCCCCGTTATCAAAGAAAATACTAATCCCGCCCCCCGTCTGGCTATCCCCGAAAACCATCAAACCGATATGCCTACCCTTGCCCCCCGGGCCGGCGGTAAAAATAACTTTATCGATACTAGAAACTTTAACCCCCCCAGTTCCGTTGTTGTCACCGAGCGCCGCAGTGGTTGCCAAACCATCGCCCAAAATGGTCAACTGGTAGGAGGTAGCTGTAATCTGGCGGCCCGGTCTTCCCGTCGTCAGCCGGTCAGCACTGTGGCCAAACCCTTACCCCCGGTTAATCTGGCCCGGGTACGTCTCAATCCTAATCTGGCCGTGCGGGTAGGGCGGCAGCCCCGAAATCAGCCGGTTATCGCTCATAATTCCCTGCGTCGTTATGCCCCCACTCTCGTCGCTTCTAGCGCCCCGGTACGTCTTGCACCCCCGACGGTGATTCCAAGTCAGGTGGTAGCCCTCAATCCCCCGGAATGGAATGGTGTAAAATTGGCTTTGGCCCCAGTGACTCGTGCAGAAGTAGAAGCAATCAGCGAAGCGACCACCTATGAGCGGGCCACCCGTTTAAGTCCCACGGATTCTAACCAAACTCAACGCACGGATTTAATCTTTCCCCTCGCTCTTCCTGCCCAAATTACCTCGGTTTTCGGGTGGCGAAATCATCCGGTCAGCGGGAATCGGGCCATGCACGCGGGTACTGATTTAGGCGCACCAATGGGAACACCTGTATTAGCCGCCTACGCGGGGGAAGTGGCCACCGCCGACTGGTTGGGAGGTTACGGATTAACGGTGATTTTACGTCACCTCGATGGTAGTCAAGAATCTCGTTATGCCCACCTTTCGGAAATTACCGTCAAACCGGGAGAATGGGTGGAACAGGGTGCGGTTATCGGTCGTGTGGGTAGTACGGGACTTTCTACCGGTCCGCACCTACACTTTGAATGGCGACACCTAACGGAACAGGGTTGGACCGCCGTAGATGCCGGTTTACATCTAGAATTAGCCCTCGATAATCTGGTGCAGAGAATGCAAATGGCCGCAGCCACTGACTCTAATCAGAATTAATTGGTCTTGGGTTAGAAAACGGGTTTCTCGGAGAAACCCGTTTTCTGGTTTCTCGGAGAAACCCGTTTTCTATAACATTTCGCAGTTATGGGGAACGCTGTAGCTTAGATGGTTAACCTTTCGAGCAGAGGTTGTAGGGCTTCTTCATAACTGCGCCAGCGCTCTACCGAGCGCTTATATATCGGTTGTCTTACTTGAGTAACACTGGCAGTACGCACTAAGCGATCGGTTTTATGGAACTGCATACAAGCATCATCCCATTCTAATCCGATAAAATCCAGGAGCCGAACCGTTTGCGCCGTTTGCTGGTCAACAGTTTCCTCATAGTCAATTTCCAACATGGGAACCGGCAAAACACGCCGCCAATGTTCCATAATCCGCCAATATTGCTGAATGCGTTCGGCAATATGAGTTAAGTCAAACGCCCAGCGAATAGACTTAAACTGAGTCATCCAACAGGAAACCGCCACATCCCGCACATCGCGGCGACAATGGATAATCTTGGCATTGGGAAAAGCAGTAACAATCCAGCCCAAAAGGCTGTAATTGTCGGGCATTTTATCGACAATTCTCTGGACATTCTCCCTCTCTGTCCCTGCTTTGGTGAGCAGTTGTTCTAACTGTGCCAGATGCCAATCGGCTAGGTGAAGAATCTGGGGTTGACCAAGCCGCTGGAGACAGTCCCAGACGGTTGTACTGCCGGGATGCCCCATTAGTGCGGGTAGGCTGTTAAAGCAATTGCCGGCAAAGTTGCGCTCACCGGCCCCAAATACTTGGGGATGGCTCGCGAGAATCTGCTCCGTCAAAGTCGTGCCGCTGCGGGGCATCCCCACGATGAAAACGGGGGCGGTGGAGGGATTGCCCATCCCCTGAGTGCGCTGGAAGAATTCGGGGGTGAAGTGGGCGATTAATTGGTCGATATATTGGGCATAATCATCGGGATTGTAATCCCAGCCTCGCTCCTGCTTGTAGGCGGTGTGTAGTTTGTTGGCAGCGATCGCATGGGTGGCGGCCTGGCCGTAGTTCTTACAACCGTCGTAGTAGTGGGCGAGGCCAAAATGAAGCGCCGACTGTGTGCCTTCTCTGGCCCACTTGGCCTCGAGTAATGTCTCCATCTGTTGAGCATCCTCTGGCGGCAGTTTTCCCCGCAAATTCTGGGCTAAATTGACCAGGGCGGGAATACAGTTAGGATTGACGGCCAAGGCCTCGCGGTTGGCGGCGTTGGCGCTTTCCACATCCCCGGCAGAGGCGAGAATGCTGGCTAGATGCGCCCGCAAGCCGGCATTTTCGGGCTTGAGTTCTACTGCTCGATAGGCCACCGCGACTGCCTCTTCTGCGTCGCCATCTTCCCAGAGAGCTTGGCTGAGTCCTGAATAGGCCTCGCCATAGTCGGAATGCTGCTCGATAATTTCTTTGTAGCGAGTGATGGCGGTGGCGCTATCCCCTAAGTCGAGAATTGCCCCAGCGAAGGCACAGCGGCTATCAAGGCGATCTGGTTCAATTGCTAGGGCCTTATCGTACCAAGTGAGTGCCTGTGGCAATTCGCTGACTTCCTGCCAAATTCCGCCGATCAGGGTGCAAAGCATGGCAGAATCGGGATTGAGATCGTAAGCTTTGCCATAGGCATCCATGGCCGCTTCCAACTGTCCCAAGGTGCGAAAGACGGTTCCCAAATTCATCCAGGCTTGACTATTTTTGGCTTCGGATTCGGCAGCCCGGCGGCAATATTCTAGGGCGCGTTCTGGTTGCCCGACTGCCAATAAAGTTAGTCCAAAATTGCCAATGGCGTGGGGTAAGTCGGGAGAGAGATTGAGGGCCTGTTGGTAAGCTTCGATCGCCGCATGAATCCGCCCTAATTCCCGCAAGGTATCGGCTCGGTAGGCGTGCAGTAGAGCCTGTTCTGGGGCGATCGCGATCGCCTGTTCGTAGGTTGTCAGCGCCTCCCGGTACTGCTCGGCTGCAAAGTAGGTACTGGCGAGGGTAGTTAGGGCATTGGGATAGTTGGGACGCAGTTTTAAGGCTTTTTGACAGGCGGAAATTGCTTCGTTATAGCGGTGACTCTGGTGGTAAGCTGCGCCTAAGTTGCACTGGTAAATCGGTTCCCTGGGTTTTAATTTTACTGCTCTGTGTAATAGTCGGACGGCTTGTTCTTTTTCTCCTTGGTTGAGGGCAATCAACCCCGATAAGTTGAGAGCGCCGTGATGGTTGGGATTACTGCTGAGGAGTTGATCCGCGATCGCTGCTGCTTCCTGGAGGCGACCTGTCCGCAGGCGATCGAATCCAGTTTCAATGGTTATACCGGTTGTTTTTGTAGATTTGGAGCGCATAGTATAAGCCAGAAAATTTTTTTAGAAAACGGGTTTCTTTAACCCAGAAACCCGCTTTCTTCAAGAAAGCGGGTTTCTTAGAAAGCGGGTTTCTTTAAGCTTTCTTTTGGTTTCTTCGTTTGATCTTAGACAACAACCCAAAACCTAGTAAACTTCCCAATCCTATGAGGCTAGAAGGTTCGGGAGTAGCAGCGGGTGGCTGTTGTGGCGCCCAGTTGGCAATTGCCCCAATCTGGGTGGGCGACAAACCCTCCAGCAAGCCAGCGGTGTCCAAGGTACTCAAGTTATTGAACACCGAAGTACCTGCCTGGGCCTCGGCTAAACTATCGTTAAAGTTAGCGAACCACATCAGGCTCTTAGTCTCCCCAGAGGCAAGGCTCAAAGTCCAGATATCCCCAAAGTTATCCAACGCACCATTAAAGTCCTCACCCGGTACCGCCGGCGTGGAAGAGGCAAGTTGCCCCCCTGGCCCGAAGCGCACGAAAGTTACAAAGGGAGCGAAATCACTTGGACCATCAGAGGTAATGAACCAACGGTCGAGGGCTGACTGGAAGGTATTGTCTCCCGTGCTGCTGTCCTCGATCGTACAATCATTATCACAACCCAAGCGACCGCCATAGGCGATCGCGGCTGAGAGGGGATTGGCGGTGGTGTTGGTGAAGGTGCCAAACACCCGCAGAGTGGGGCTGGAAGCACTCATGAAGTAGTCCAGGCTGGTGTTGATGCCGCCAAGGTTGACGGGGTTGATGGTGTTGACGAAGGTTCCCGCCCCAGTGGTGGTCAGATCCACCTGGAAATTGGGCTGATTGAAGGCTGCACCGTTGACGGTGATGCCAGCAAAGCCGTCAACGGCATCCGCTCGCCCGCCGACAGTCGTCGCAGAACTGATGCCATAGGCATTGCTTCCTGTTGCACCGGGAAGCACGGGAAGAGGAGAAAAGACTATGGAGTTGCTGATATTAGAATATACAACCCCTCCCTGAGTCACTGTCTGAGTAAGAGAGGTCACTGCCGCTTGTGCGGGGGCAGCCGCCAGCATCATGCCCACACCCGCCGCTAGGGCGATGGGAGCCAGTTTCAGTTTGTCAAAGGCACTATTTTTCAGTTTTGCATTCATGATTACTTCATCCAGATTGATAAATTTGTTGGCGATTACAGCTTTTTTCAGTTAGGCCAAGACACGGCACCACCTGATCCTAAAGATCCCTTCCGAAACTACCCTCTCCCCCCCCCTAAACTGTATCTTACGATACAGTTTTAAAAAATCTTTAGAAAGCGGGTTTCTCTCAAATCAGAAAGCGGGTTTCTCATCATCAACTCAGAAACCCGCTTTCTCATCAACTCAGAAAGCGGGTTTCTCATCATCAACTCAGAAACCCGCTTTCTCATCAACTCAGAAAGCGGGTTTCTCATCATCAACTCAGAAAGCGGGTTTCTCATCAACTCAGAAACCCGCTTTCTCATCAACTCAGAAAGCGGGTTTCTCATCAACTCAGAAACCCGCTTTCTCATCATCAACTCAGAAAGCGGGTTTCTCATCAACTCAGAAAGCGGGTTTCTCATCATCAACTCAGAAACCCGCTTTCTCATCAACTCAGAAAGCGGGTTTCTCATCAACTCAGAAACCCGCTTTCTCATCATCAACTCAGAAAGCGGGTTTCTCATCAACTCAGAAAGCGGGTTTCTCATCATCAACTCAGAAACCCGCTTTCTCATCAACTCAGAAAGCGGGTTTCTCATCAACTCAGAAACCCGCTTTCTCATCAACTCAGAAAGCGGGTTTCTCATCATCAACTCAGAAACCCGCTTTCTCATCAACTCAGAAAGCGGGTTTCTCATCATCAACTCAGAAACCCGCTTTCTCCGCTTTCTCGGGTTTCTCTTAGCTTAGAATAGTAAGCCAGAGAAACCCGTTTTCTAGAGATAAGATAAATATGCCCTATCGTCATAATACTTTTGAAGTAGGACAATACTACCATATCTATAATCGCGGCAATAACCGTCAAGATATCTTCTTTGAGCGAGAAAATTATCTTTTTTTTCTGCGATTGGTGCGTAAATATCTGCTAGAAACGCTAGATGTTATTGCTTATTGCTTGATGCCCAACCACTATCACCTGCTAATACGGCTGAAAAAAGCCGAGCTTTCTGCGGCAATGCAAGCCTTTTCCCTGTCTTATACCAAAGCCATGAATCAGCGATATGGGCGAGTTGGCTCATTGTTTCAAGGGCGGTTTCAGGCAATTCTAGTAAATGACACAGAGTATTTGTTAAATTTGTCGAGGTATATTCACTGTAATCCAGTTAAAGCGCGTTTGGTAAGTCAGCCCCAGGAATGGGAATTCTCCAGTTTTCGTGAATATGTGGGATGGCGAGAAGGAACACTACCCAATCTGGAAATTATTGTCGCGACTTTAGGCTCGATGGCTGCTTGTCGTTCATTTATGATGATGGATATAGATGTCATCTCTCCAGAGTTAAAGGGGCTGCTGTTAGATGAGTAGGTAGAAACCCAAGAAACCCGCTTTCTTTAAGAAAGCGGGTTTCTTAGAAAGCGGGTTTCTTAAAGAAACCCGCTTTCTAATCTCTTAAGCCCCTAAAATGAGAATAGCTGCCTGTCTTGACTCTCATTTCTCAGATTGTAAAATAATGCAAATTTATCTTGACTATAGTGCCACTACCCCCACTCATCCCCAAGTAATCGAGCGGGTTGCCACTATTCTCCGGCATCATTGGGGCAATCCCTCCAGTTTACACAGTTGGGGACAGGATACGGCGACAGTCATCGAAATGGCTAGAGAACAGGTAGCAGGGTTAATTAATGCCAATCCAGACCAGATTATCTTCACTTCTGGCGGCACAGAAGCCGATAATTTAGCGATTATCGGGGTTGCTCAACAGTATAACCGCCCCCGTCATATAATTATTTCTAGTGTGGAACATTCGGCGATCGCTGAACCCTGTAAACAATTAGAGCAGCAAGGTTGGCAAATTACTCGTCTTCCCGTCAATCGTCAAGGTAGGGTGAATCCTTTAGATCTAAAAGCCGCAATTCAAAGCGATACGGTCTTAATTTCCATTATTTACGGACAAAGTGAGGTGGGAACCCTACAACCGATTGAAGAATTGGGCAGCATTGCCAGAGAAAGGGGAGTGCTTTTTCACACCGATGCGGTGCAGGTGGCGGCAAGATGCGCTCTTGATGTGCGGAAACTGCCCGTAGATTTATTATCTCTTTCTAGCCATAAAATTTATGGAATGCAAGGAGCGGGGGCTTTATACATCAGAGCCGGCGTCGATATTTTACCATTACTGCGGGGCGGTGGTCAGGAAAAAGGTCTGCGATCGGGAACCCAAGCCGTACCAGCGATCGCATCTTTTGGTTTAGCGGCCGAATTAGCCCAAAAAGACTTAATTAGCGAAAAAATGCGTTTAATGTCCCTGCGAGATCGATTATTTGACCTCTTAGCTGATTATCCTTATCTGCTGCCCACCGGGGACCGATTCTATCGTTTACCCCACCACCTCAGCTTTATTGTCCGTCCCGACGATGACAGTCACATCACGGGAAAACAGCTAGTTCGTCAGCTTAATTTAGCAGGAATCGGCATTAGTTCTGGATCCGCCTGTCATAGTGGCAAACTTTCCCCCAGTCCAATTTTAAAAGCTATGGGCTACAGCGATCGAGAAGCATTAGCGGGAATTCGTTTAACCCTAGGAAGGGACACCAGCGCAGCCGATATCGATTGGACGGCGCTTGTATTAAAACAAGTGATCGATCGCTGTTTATCTGCTTTAATTGTGAGCAAGAGTTAGTTTATGCCTCAAATTGTCCTTCAATCAAGATAATTTCGCCAAAATCGGGAATCCATGCCACCCAACGGCCCTGATCCTGTTCACAGAGTAGTAGCGCTTCATCAAAGCTGTAGGGAGAGGGAAGCATTCTGAGTTGTACCCATGTGTTTGCTTGGGGGCAAGTAACAACGGCAGTAGTGCGGGATTGTAGTAAAGACATACACAGATCACCCTGATAATTCTGTATCTAAATTTACAAACAAACCGATGACTGTGGGTAACTTTGTTTGAAATCTTTACATCTTTACCAGAGTTCTTGCATAATTAATTTTTGAGAGGGCAAAAATGAGAAAAATAAGCATAAAATTGCATAAAATAACTAAATAGAGCATTTAATTGATTAATGCTCATTCTTAGTTCTCCTGACTACTGACTCCTTACTCCTTACTCCTAACCCCACCAACAAACTTTTTCAGCAAACCCTATTTATTCAGCCAATCCTAGCTATGATCATTACTGGTAAATGATAGTTAATAACCGGTAATGGTAAGTTCTTTCCCTCGCACCTATAAAATCGCCGTCATCGGTGACGTTCACGACCAATGGGAAATAGAAGATAATTTAGCACTAGAAGCTTTACAAGTCGATTTAGCCCTATTTGTCGGCGATTTTGGCAATGAATCCCTAGAAATTGTCGGCCGGATTGCTAGTTTGTCCTTACCAAAAGCCGTTATTCTCGGTAATCATGACGCTTGGTATAGTGCCACCCCCTGGGGACGAAAACAATGTCCCTACGATCGCAATCAAGAAGATCGTGTCACCGCCCAGTTAGAATTATTAGGGGTTGCTCATGTGGGTTACTCAAAACTAGACCTACCCAGTTTACAGCTTTCGATTGTTGGGGGTCGTCCCTTTACTTGGGGTGGTTCCGAGTGGAAAAATGGAGAATTTTTGCAAGAACGCTATAATATCAGCAATTTTGCCGAATCTACTGCCAAAATTATCGCTAATATTCAAGATACTGCCTATAATAACCTGATTTTTTTAGGTCACAATGGTCCGGCTGGACTGGGAAAGGAAGCAGAAGCTATCTGTGGTCGCGATTGGCAACCCTTGGGAGGAGACCACGGGGACCCGGATTTAGCAGCGGCCATCGCACAAGCACAGCTATTAGAAAAACAGGTTCCTCTCGTCAGTTTCGGTCATATGCACCACCGTCTCCGTCATACTACTTCCCGTTTACGCAATCCCGTGGTCACTTCCTCCAGGGGAACCGTTTATTTGAATGCTGCTAGTGTCCCTCGCATTCTCCACTCCGATACGGGTAAATCTCGCAATTTTTCCCTAGTCACTCTTGCAGAAGGTCTAGTCACAGAAGCATCTTTAATCTGGTTGAACGATAATTTCGAGATTATCAGTAATAGAAAACTTTATCACTCCGGGTCGTCAATCGATCGCCTATCTCCCCAATCTTGTTATTCTTAAGTTTTGAAAATAGACCTTTTCTTAATCTTATGCGGTACAATCACTAATATCGGTTATCAGATGTCAGTTTTAAGTTAACTGATTACTGATTACTGAAAAAAGCGTCCCAATTCATAATTCATAATTTATAATTCATAATTCCCTATAGATAGTTAATTTTTTGAGCGATTAGAGGTAAAGCAAGAGCGATAGTAACACTAACAATCATACCGATAAAAGCTTTCAAGGCATCCCCTAAAACCAGTTTACCTGTAGCGGCTAAATTAGGGGTTTCTCTTGTTAAAGTCAGAGAAATTTCTCGACCTCCTAATAAACCTAAAAATACCCAAGTGGTACTCATAGGAATATGATTATAGCCAACAAAAAACAGTAAAATTAAGCCATAAATTAAGTTAATAATTGTTGCAGAACGTGGATCATGGGCGTTAGTTTTGCTAGTGACAATTTTCTCGATTTGACCACCGTGATTAATAAAAATGATGGTTTGCAGGAGTAGCATAACTGTTAGAGATAAAACTAACCATGTTGCCGCTAACTGTCTGGGAAGATAGGCGAAAATATTAGCAAAATCTTGCATTAACCATTGACTCCAGAGAAACCCGGTGGATAACCACTGTAAAACTACCCAGATTTTTTGAGGTTCTTTATTAACTGTTTCTAGGAAAAAGTTTTCTAATTGATAAATAATTCGATAGATTACTAACCCCACTATAACAGCAATAGCATAACCCCAAGCAGATTTAACTAACATTTCATCTAGAGATTGGGGAGCAAAAACTGTTAAAACTAAAAAGGTTGTACTCACAGGTATTCCCCAAGTGGTGAGAATTAAAATTGCCAGGGGAGGAACGATATAAATCCAAGTAAAATTTTCTGGGAAGGGAATCATTTCTAGTCGATGATAAGCCACATCTCCCTGATTAATATACCAACCAGCGATAAAAATCGAGGCTAAGATTATACTGGTGTACAGCCATAAAATCCACCAGGGACGTTCTTCATTGGCACTTAAAAAAGTCCCTAAAGTTTGTAGGGAATCGTTGGCAACAATCGCATAAGCTGATAGAATAAAGCCAGCAATCATCAAAAAATTACTCATAGACAAGTGAAAAAAAATAAAACTTAAAGTAATACAAATCCTGTTCAAACAGTAGAGAAAAGCGCAGAGGTAGGAGAGCGGGAAGTGGGGAAATTTAAACTAAAACCCTCTTAATTTTGCTTTAAAAAATCCCTCGCTAGATAGAAAGCAGCTAAACTACCAGAGACAGTAATTTCCTGGGGATTAATTTCCTGTAAAGGTCGAAGAATAACTTCAATTTCCTCGGTAATATCTAACTTTTGTTGACCTGTGGGAGTAGCATTAAGAGCCAAAAAAATATGAATTTTGTTAGTATCTTTAACAGGATTATCGTACAAAACAGCCAAAGGTATTAGAGAATCACTTTGATAACCGGTTTCCTCCTCGAATTCCCGACGCGCTGCCGCATTAATATTATCTTCACCCGCATCTACTGCCCCGGCGGGAAATTCCAATAAAATTTCCTTAACTCCGTGACGATATTGACGTACAAAAACCAATTGATTATCCCCAGTAACTGGAACAACTAAAACAATTTCAGGACGAATATTAACGAAATAATCATCGATAACTTGTCCAGAGGATAACCTCACCGCGTCTTGACGGACTTGACACCAACGATTCTGAAAAACTAGCTCGGATTTAATAATTTGCCATTTTTTTAAATTAGTCATCGACAATCCTGTTATAATTGCAGTGAAATTACTAAACTTTTTCTCAGACAATTATAGCTATCTAGGGACTATTCCTGATAAAATTTAATTTTATACTCCCATCTCCCATGTCGTTAATTCAATGGTATCCCGGTCATATTGCCAAAGCGGAAAGAAAACTCAAGGAACATCTTAAACTCGTGGATGTGGTCTTAGAAGTGCGCGATGCTCGCATTCCCTTAGCTTCCCATCATCCGCAGGTGGACGATTGGATTGGCAATAAACCGCGCTTGTTAATCTTAAATCGTCTCGATATGATTCCCGAATCTGCCCATCAACAATGGGTAACATGGTTTAAAAGTCAAGGAAAAACCGTCTATTTTACTAACGCTAAACAGGGAGAAAGAGTTAAAGCAATTATCAAAGCGGCGGAAAAAATTGGCGATGAAATTAACCAAAAACGTCAACTAAGAGGAATGTTACCGCGTCCAGTGCGCGCCGTGGTGATCGGGTTTCCCAATGTGGGCAAATCTGCCCTGATTAACCGTTTATTAGGGCGAAAAGTCGTCGCCAGCGCCCGCAAGGCCGGAGTAACGCGACAATTACAATGGGTACGAATTTCCGACACCTTAGAATTATTAGACGCGCCGGGGGTGATTCCCTCCCGTTTAGAAAATCAAAAGGATGCGGTGAAATTAGCTATCTGTGAGGATATTGGCGATGCCGGTTATGATAACCAAAGGATAGCGGCGGCTTTTGTCGATTTATTAAGAGAATTACAGTATGAAGGTCTTTTACAATCTCGTTACGGGTTGAATACTCTAGACATGACCGGGGAGGATTTTATTGAAAAATTGGCCAATCTCAAATATCAAGAAGATAAAGAAAGGGCAGCCATGCAGTTACTCAATGATTTTCGCAAGGGAATAATCGGGGCTATCCCGTTAGAATTGCCCCCCTCCTCTTGAAATCGCCTGTTTTTAACTCAATAGTTAATTCCCGAATTTGTCAAAATTACCGCCTGTTAGTCCACTCAGTTGCGGATAAGATTAAAGAAATCGGTAAAGTTGCCAGGATCGATCGAACCCTGAAGGAAGATAGGGAATAAACGACAGAGACAAAAAAGACTATGGGCAAACCGACTGGCTTTATCGAATTCCTGCGTGAACTTCCTTCCGAACTTACCCCTCTCGATCGCCTTCATAATTGGGATGAGTTTCATCTTCCCATGCCTGAGGATAAACTCCGCAATCAGGCCGCCCGTTGTATGGATTGTGGTACACCATTTTGTCACACCGGAACGCTCATTAGTGGCATGGCCAGTGGTTGCCCGATTAATAACCTGATTCCCGAGTGGAATGATTTAATCTATCGAGGATTGTGGCGAGAAGCCCTCGATCGCCTTCATAAAACCAATAATTTCCCCGAATTTACCGGTAGAGTCTGCCCCGCTCCCTGTGAGGGTTCCTGTGTTCTCGGTATTCATAATCCCCCCGTTACGATCAAAAATATTGAATGTTCGATTATTGACAAAGGTTGGGAATCCGGTTGGATTACTGCCAATCCCCCCGCAATCCGTACCGGCAAAAAAGTGGCCGTGATCGGTTCCGGACCTGCTGGATTAGCGGCTGCCGACCAGTTAAATAAAGCCGGTCACTGGGTGACAGTTTATGAACGGGCCGATCGCCCCGGTGGCTTGTTGATGTATGGTATCCCCAACATGAAGTTAGATAAGGAAGAAGTCGTTCTGCGTCGTCTCCAGATACTCGCACAGGAAGGGGTAAAAATGGTCTGTAGCACGGAAGTGGGCAAGGATATCAGCGCCCAAGACCTATTAAACGAATACGATGCCGTCGTTATCTGTACCGGGGCCACCAAACCCCGGGATTTAAACATCGAAGGTCGCCAATTAAAGGGCATTCACTTCGCCATGGAGTTTCTCACCGCTAATACAAAGGCACTATTAGACGGACAGCCCGGGGAGGATTTTATCTCGGCCGCGGGTAAAGACGTGGTAATTATCGGCGGTGGCGACACGGGAACCGACTGTGTGGGGACTTCCCTGCGTCATAACTGCCGTAGCGTCACCCAATTAGAGATCATGCCGCAACCGCCCCGAGAACGGGCCGCCGATAATCCCTGGCCCGAATGGCCGAAAATCTACCGTCTGGACTATGGACAAGAGGAAGCGGCCGCGCGTTTTGGCGATGATCCCCGGGTTTATACCACCACAGCGACTAAATTCGAGGGGGATAGCGCGGGTAACGTCACAGGGATTCACACGGTACAGGTGGAATGGCAACGCAACGAAAAAGGGCAGTTCATACCCCAACCGGTGGCAGGAACGGAAAAAGTCATCCCGACGCAATTAGTTCTATTGGCCATGGGATTTTTGGGACCAGAACAGCCTTTACTCGATGATTTAGGCTTAGAAAAGGATGCCCGCAGCAATATCAAGGCCGAACACGGTCAATTTACCACTAGCTTGCCGAAAGTCTTTGCAGCGGGGGATTGTCGTCGTGGTCAAAGTTTGGTGGTTTGGGCGATTAATGAAGGTCGCGGGGCTGCCAGGGAATGCGATCGCTTTTTGATGGGGGCGACGGATTTACCGTGAACCAGTAGTTAGGGCTTGCTGAAAAAGTTTTTTGTGGGGGCAGGGTGTGGGGTGTGGGGTGTGGGGTGTAGGGTTTTACCGATTTTGAGGGGGTCAATTACCTAATTTTCAGGGAAAAAGTCCCTGAATTTTCCCCCCGATCACTCCCATATCTCGTACTTTTTGATTGACAAAAGGTCTAAAAGTCTTACCCAACAAGGTTTTTAGATTTATTCAGCCAGCCCCAGTTACCCCCGCCATTGTTCTGACTTGCTGGGGGTGCTTTCCCCTGGTCAAACCTTCTCAATCTGAAGAGGAGGAGGAGCGAGGAAACAATTGTCCCTATTGACTATTTAGACAATCGCTCCCTGTTTAAACTGTTGCCACCGATGAATCAAGCGCCACCTGTTCATTGGTGGGTAACTCCAGACAATAACCCGCACCATAAACGGTTTTAATATAGCGAGGATGACGGGGATCGGGTTCTAGTTTCGTTCTCAGATGGCGAATATGAACGCGAATAGTCTCGATATCATCATCGGGATCGTATCCCCAGACTTCCTTGAGAATATCACTAGGGGAAACGGTTTGACCGTGACGTTGGAGAAGACAGTGGAGTAACTCGAATTCCAGATGGGTTAACTTGACCACACTTTCAAACCAGACCGCCTCAAAACGTTCGGGAACAAGGGTTAAAGGTCCAAAACTGAGTATTTCTGAGTGTTTAGCGGCTTGGGGAATGCGATCGGTACGCCTGAGGAGGGCGCGCACCCTAGCTAACATTTCCTCCACCTCGAAAGGTTTAGTCAGGTAATCATCGGCACCCGCATTAAAACCTTCCACTTTATCTTGGGTTTGTCCCAAGGCTGTGAGCATCAAAATCGGGATGTCGGACGTGCGTTCATCTCGTCGCAAACGCTGACAGACAGTAAAACCATCGACTTTGGGCAACATTAAATCCAGCATGATTAAATCGGGTTGTAACTGGACGGCCAAGGCCTGGCCTTTAATCCCGTCCTCTGCGGGATTAACGTCATAACCCGCCATCTCCAAGTTGATGGAGACTAATTCCGCGATTGCAGGATCATCATCGATTACAAGTATTCGGGGCATTACCAGAGCGTTATGACTAAGGGTTTGGGTAGGGGGTTGCTCAATGTGTTCTCGCTGACATCGCAACTAGGGCTTTGTCTCTCAAGGGCTTGAGTTTAGCACAACATAAAGAATCCTGTACTGATTATAAGCATGATTGCTAAATTCGGTTTTAATTTGTGAAATTTTGCTGATATAAGTCCCTGAATGTTAAGAATTTTTAAGAAGTGTGAACAGTCTTGGTCGAGAATTGATATTTGTGCTAGATTACACACTCTCTCTCCCAAAGATCAACTAAGAAGCGGTTTTTCACTAATCTTTACAATTGCGCCGTCTCGATCGATACCGGTTTTAACCGGACTGAAAGTCCTTCTAGAGCTAAATTTCTCCCCTAAGCTCCCCCGTCGGCACTGTAAAAATTCTTAATAAAATTACCGATCGATTCAGTTTAATCTACCAAAATAGGCGGTTTTAGTAAGCATCTGTAACCAACCCGATCCATTCTACTCATCCCAACAGGTGATCATAATATGAGCGTTAATTTATCAACTCAACTGCGGGAAGGCACGAAAAAATCCCACACAATGGCAGAAAACGTCGGTTTTGTCAAGTGTTTTCTCAAAGGTGTGGTAGAAAAAACTTCCTATCGCAAACTGGTGGCTAACCTCTACTTCGTCTATTCGGCCATGGAGGAGGAGATGGAAAAACTTCCTAGTCATCCCGTCGTTTCTAAAATCTGTTTTCCTGAACTCAATCGCAAAAATGCGCTGGAACAGGATTTATATTTTTATTATGGTCCTAATTGGCGCAACGAGATCGCTTTATCTCCGGCAGGTCAGGCCTACGTTGACCGGATTCGGGAAATCGCCACAACAGAACCCGAATTATTAGTCGCCCATTCCTATACTCGTTATCTCGGCGATCTGTCCGGGGGGCAAATCTTGAAAAAAATCGCCGAAAAAGCGATGAATCTGGAAACTGGTGGCACAGCTTTCTATGATTTCAAAGATATTCCCGACGAAAAAGCCTATAAAAATCACTATCGTCAAACCCTCGACGAGTTACCGGTAGATCAAGCCATGGCCGATCGCATTGTCACCGAAGCTAACGCCGCTTTTGGCCTGAACATGAAAATGTTCCAAGAGTTGGAAGGTAATCTGATCAAAGCGATCGGAATTATGCTCTTTAATACTCTCACCCGTCGTCGCAGCACCGGCAGCACCGAAACCGGATTGGCTACCGCCGAATAGTAGTGAAGAAAACCTAAAAAAAACGGAAATTCTAGAATTGGGGTAATGGTTAGCCATGATTATTATCTGAATTTCAGAGTTATCCGTTATATTTTTGCTTTTTATTCGGTCGTCGGAAGTCAGGAGATAGGGTGATAGGGTGATAGGGATTTAGGGGTTTAGGGAAATTTCATCCAAATGCTCCACTACCCCACTACCCCACTACTCCACTACTCCACTACTCCACACCCAACTACCCCACTTCCCCACTTCCCCACCTCCCCAATTCATAATTCATAATTCATAATTCCCACACCCTACACCCCACACCCTACACCCTACACCCCCTCACCCCTGACGATCGAGAAAAAACTTCATCAAGAGGGGAACAACTTCCAGTAAGATGAAAAATGGTCAGTGAAAAAGCTAACCGAAATTTATTGTCGGAAATGGTAACACCGCCCCATTTCCCCAGACCCTAGAGGCTAGAGTCCGGTAAACCAGCGGATAAAAATTGACATCCATGAGTGCAGACATTTTCGATCGAGTTAAAAAAGTTGTTGTGGAACAATTAGAAGTAGAGCCGGAAAAAGTTACCCCCGAAGCAAGCTTTGCTAATGATCTGCAAGCTGATTCCCTCGATGTGGTCGAGTTAGTGATGGCTTTAGAGGAAGAATTTGATATTGAAATTCCCGACGAAGCGGCCGAACAAATTGACACTGTAGGCAAAGCCGTCGCCCATATTAGCGAGAAAGTAGGAGCAACCGCCTAATTATTGCGGGAAAATTGACAATTAGAATTAAATATCTGGGGCAAAATCTGCCCTTATTTTTGAACAGACATGACAGAATTGCCATTAAAAAGGGTTGTCATCACGGGGATGGGTGCGATAACTCCCCTCGGCAATAATCTAGCAGACTATTGGACAGGCTTAATCAACGGCAAAAGTGGCATTGGTTTAATCACTCACTTTGATGCCTCCCGTCACGCTTGTCGCATTGCTGGGGAAGTACGGGGTTTTGACCCCCACGACTATGTGGATCGCAAAGAGGCAAAGCGCATGGACCGTTTCGCTCAATTTGCCGTCGCCGCTAGTTTGCAAGCTCTGCAAGATTCTCGATTAGTTATCGACGCTCTCAATGCCGATGATATAGGTGTACTAATCGGTACAGGCGTGGGTGGCCTAAAAGTGCTTGAGGATCAACAGGAAATTTACTTGACAAAAGGTCCGAGCCGGTGTAGTCCTTTCATGATCCCGATGATGATTGCCAATATGGCTGCTGGTTTAACCGCTATCCACACGGGGGCCAAGGGACCGAGTAACTGCACCGTGACCGCTTGCGCCGCCGGTTCCAATGCCATCGGCGATGCTTTCCGTCTAGTACAAAGGGGTTTTGCCAAAGGGATGATCTGCGGTGGGACGGAGGCCGCCGTTACCCCCCTAGGATTGGCCGGTTTTGCCTCCGCTAAGGCCCTGTCCACCCGCAACGATGACCCTACCCGGGCCAGTCGTCCCTTTGACAGGGACCGGGATGGTTTTGTCATGGGGGAAGGGGCAGGAATCTTGATTATAGAGGAATTAGAAACGGCCTTGGCCCGTGGGGCGCGGATTTACGCCGAAATGATCGGTTATGGTCTGACTTGCGATGCCTATCACATGACGGCTCCGGTTCCCGATGGTCGTGGAGCCACCAGAGCGATCGAATTAGCGATCAAAGATGCCGGTTTAACTCCGGCGGAAATTAGCTATATCAACGCCCACGGGACCAGTACGGGGGCCAATGATCCCACGGAAACCAAGGCGATTAAAAAAGCTTTAGGAGAATCGGCCTACCAAATCCCCGTCAGTTCCACCAAATCGATGACAGGCCACCTTTTAGGCGGTTCTGGCGGCATTGAAGCCGTGGCCACGGTCATGGCGATCGCTAATGATCGGATTCCACCGACTCTCAACCTGGACAATCCCGACCCCGATTGTGATCTCGATTACGTCCCCTACGAAAGTCGTCAGCAGATAGTTAACGCTGCCCTCTCCAACTCCTTTGGATTTGGTGGCCATAACGTCACCTTAGCTTTTAGAAAATATGCTTGAGTCGATGCCCCTGAAAGAGTAATCTGTGAGTGGCTCCCTCTTTAACCTGGTCTTATTTTTGTAGTTCATTCTAAAAAACATTATGGTTGTCGCCTCCCAATCTCTCGAAGAACTTTGTATTAATGCGGTGCGTTTTTTAGCGGTGGATGCCGTAGAAAAAGCTAAATCCGGACACCCCGGACTGCCGATGGGAGCCGCTCCCATGGCCTTTGTTCTCTGGGATCAATTCCTGCGTTTTAACCCGAAAAACCCCCAATGGGTCAATCGCGATCGTTTTGTTCTCTCCGCCGGTCACGGTTGTATGCTGCAGTACGCTTTGATGTACCTGACCGGATACGATAGCGTTCCCCTAGAGGAAATTAAACAATTCCGGCAGTGGAAATCGAAAACCCCCGGCCACCCCGAAAATTTCGTCACGGAAGGGGTGGAAGTGACCACCGGTCCCCTGGGTCAAGGGATTGCCAATGGGGTCGGTTTGGCCCTAGCAGAAGCCCATTTAGCGGCCCGTTTCAACAAACCGGATGCCAAAATTATCGACCATTACACCTATGTGATTTTGGGTGATGGTTGCAATATGGAGGGGATTTCCGGGGAAGCTTGTTCTTTAGCTGGTCACTGGGGTTTAGGCAAGTTAATCGCTCTCTACGATGATAACCATATCTCGATCGATGGTTCCACCGATATCGCTTTTACCGAGGACGTGAGCAAGCGTTTTGAAGCCTACGGTTGGCACGTTCAGCACGTGGAGAATGGTAACACCGATTTAGATGCCATTGCCAATGCGATCGCAGCTGCCAAAGCTGTCACCGATAAACCCTCGATGATTAAAATCACCACCACCATCGGTTATGGTTCCCCCAATAAGTCTAATACCGCCGATGTTCACGGGGCAGCTTTAGGAGCCACAGAAATCGAGTTAACCCGGAAAGCATTAGGTTGGGAATACGAGCCGTTTGTGGTTCCCGATGATGTCCTGAGTCGTTTCCGGCAAGCAGTGGACAAAGGATCGACGGCAGAAACAGACTGGAATAAGTTATTTAACGAATATCAGGCTAAATATCCCGCAGAAGCGGCTTTATTTGAACAGTTAACCACCGGTCAACTGCCGGAAGGTTGGGAGCAAGCTTTACCGGTTTATAAACCCGAAGATAAGGCGCTCGCTAGTCGTAAACACTCGGAAATCTGCTTAAATGCCCTCGCGGGGGTGTTACCCGGTTTAATCGGTGGTTCGGCGGATTTAACCCACTCTAACTACACGGAATTAGAGCATTTTGGTAATTTCCAAAAAGGCAGTTATCAGGAGCGTAACGTCCATTTTGGCGTGCGGGAACACGCGATGGGGGCGATTTGTAACGGGATTGCTCTCCATAACACGGGATTGATTCCCTACGGGGCAACTTTCCTGATTTTCACCGACTATATGCGGAATTCTATCCGTTTATCGGCATTGTCAGAAACCCGCGTCATCTGGGTAATGACTCACGATTCCATTGCCTTAGGGGAAGATGGACCGACTCACCAACCCGTGGAACACGTTGCTTCTCTGCGCGCTATTCCTAACCTGTTAGTCATGCGTCCGGGAGATGGTACGGAAACTTCCGGCGCTTATAAGGTGGCGGTGAGCGAAAAGAAACGCCCGACTTTATTGGCTCTCTCCCGTCAAAATCTGCCTAATTTAGCGGGAACTTCCCTGGAGGGTGTGGCTAAAGGTGCTTATATTATCACCGATTGTGAAGGTACTCCCGATGTGATTCTCATCGGTACGGGGGGCGAGTTGTATCTCTGCGATAAAGCGGCTGCGGTGTTAAAAGAGGCAGGAATTAAAGCTCGCGTCGTTTCTATGCCCTGTTGGGAGCTATTCGAGGAACAATCGGCAGAATACAAAGAATCGGTATTGCCGAAAGCAGTGAAAAAACGTCTCGCGGTGGAAGCGGGTTCAACTATGGGTTGGCATCGCTACATCACCGATGAGGGGGATGTGTTGGGGGTTGATACCTTCGGCGCTTCTGCTCCGGGAGGTGTGATTCTAGAGAAGTTTGGTTTTACTGTGGATAACGTGGTAGCGAAGGCAAAAGCGTTGTTAGGTTAATTACCTGAAATCTTAGCTGTAATGAGTCAGAAAAATCTGGCTCATTTTTTTGTTTTTCTATTGTGACTGTCAGTCAGTGGACTAGGGGTCACGTCAGGCAGTTTAATCGAAGCATGGCAAAGGACAATTTAGCTCAATTTGGCAGATGTTTACATAATGCTCGTATTCAAAAGGGTTTATCCCAAGAAAGGTTGGCCGAAGCGGCCAATTTGGATAGAACTTACATCAGTCTTCTTGAACGTGGTAAAAGGAATCCTTCTTTACTATGCTTGATTTCTTTATGTAGAGCATTAAACATAAGTCTTTCGGAGCTTTTTAACACTATGTCTATAAATTCCGATGTAAATACTGATGATGTCAGAAGATTTGATTAAATTGCTTGAGCAGTTTTTGCATGATAACGAGCTTGAATGGGAATGGTTTGAAAAAATAGAAAGTTTTTGTAAGAGTTATAGTTTGAATATCAAATATATTACAGAAGTTCTCAATGATCCAAAAGTTATTCCTATGATTCGTGGCAAGTTTTTTGAGTTCACTGTACAAGATGAACTGTCAAAAATACTCGCGAATAATTATTTAGTTACTAATCCTCGCTTAAATCCTCAAGCTGGTTCTCACGATATAGATGTAGCTATTATCAATCAAAAAAACGCCAAAAAATACTCTGCTGAATGTAAGTTAGCCAAAAAAGGTAGTTTCCGTCTTCAGGGAGGTATCAGACCTTTTATTGAAGTCAAATGTATGAGATCAAGAACCTTAGGAGACAAAGCGGCAGAACAAAGGTCTAAATTGATAGGAATACCTTCAACAAGCCTCAATATTCACAAAGATCAATATATTGAAACAGATTTTGATTTAGTGATTACATCTCTTGCCAATGCTTTTTTTCAGACCAATTTAGAAACGGGACTATTTGTTTGGAACCCCACACCAAAAGAGCAAATATTTTTAAGCAAAATTAATATTAATAATCAAGAAGAAGCCCTTTTGAAAATGTACGTTGCCAGAAGTAAAGATTTAACAGCAAATCAAACCAATAATATCAAGTGTTCTCGCCAGAAATGCCACGATCACAACTGTAATTTCATCCCTAATTATCCCAAAATTTTCTTTGATGTTAATACGGCTGAACCTCTACAACCATGGCTACCGATAGAAAAAATAGAGGATTTACTTGATTAAAATTAGGAATCAAGATACATCGAATAAACTTAATTGTAGAGGTGTAAATCTTGCAGGTTTCTCAAGATCATAATTAGCAATAAATACCTCCTTGCCCTTGCGTCTTTCACTCTGATAACCATGTTCTAATTTCAAACCATTTTTTTGATCATCAGTTCGATTAATAGTGTAATTCCATTCATTATCTTGTAAAGAAATACACCAATCATACATTTCTCTAATTTCGGAGCAATTATCATAAGTCAAAAGAAATTTAAATCGATGTTGATGTTTTTTCAACGTCTTACATAACCTTTCATGATCTTCTAGACTGAAGAAGCAGGAATAGAATTTATTTTGATCTGCTTGAAAGTAAGGAGGATCGACAAATAAAAAGTAATCATCGGGTAATTGATTGATTAAATCTTCAAAATCTAAACAAGATAAATTGACATTTTGCAGTTTTTCCGAAGTGGTTTTTAGGTGAGAAGGCCAGTTTTCAGGACGCATAGAATACTTATCACCATAGCCCCAATAACAATTTTCAAGTTTCATAATTCCTGAGTAGGAAGTTCTATTTAGATAATACCAACGCATGGCTCTTTCTAGGTCATTGGCTGGTTGAAATTCATTTTTATAATAATTGTGTAATTCTTTGGTAGCGTTTAGATCTTTTAATAATTCAATTAGACTATCAAGATGATCTTTGATATGTCGATAACAGTTCATTAATTCCTCATCTTTGTCATTGAGAATATTCTCTGCTACACTTTCCTTAGCAAAGAATATAGATGCTCCCCCTGCAAAAGGTTCACAATACTTATGGTGACTGGGAAGACAAGCTAAGATTAGCTTACGGGCATAAAATTTACCGCCGGGATAACGAAAAGGAGAATTACTAAGTTTTTTCGCTGTTTTAGGCATTATCTTTAATTTGAGAGGCTTTTCTTTGAGATTATTTTAACAAAATTACGATATTTTCTCTAGGAATGTCAGAGAAGTTTGGTTTTACTGTGGATAACGTGGTAGCGAAGGCAAAAGCGTTGTTAGGTTAATTAAAACTTTGGTTTTGTGGAAAAAGCCCGCGCAAGCGGTTTTTTTTCTGTTAAGATGGAACTATATCGTGCAAAGGGGTGATGGGTGGGGTGATTCCTTTTACAGACAGAGAACTACAAAAAGCATGGAGAGAAAATCAAGAAGCGACAAACGTGAAGAAAAGAACTAACGCTCATCGTTTATTGCTATTTTACTCCGTTGAATGTGGTCTCAAAGCGGTTTTACTGAAAAGACAAAGTAAAGATTGCACCGATTCTTGTCGAGAATTAGTTGAGGTACAGCATGATATAAATAAGTTACTAGACAAACTAGCTGCGGGAGAAAAACAACTAGGTATGAAACCTTTAAAAAACAATCAAGAGAGAAAGTTTTCTTGCGGTGAAATTAATCAAATGTGGCGATATGGGGGGTGCTGTGAAAATATCAAGGATGGTGAATTAGAAAGAAAATTGTTAGATATATTAAGTTGGATTGCACAGGAATTGCAGAGACTATGAGAAGACGGCCATTACTAACTTGGTTTGATATTAAAAGAAAAATTGCTTGCGAAACCGCTAACGGAAATGACTTACCTGATGGTATTGTTAAAATTAGTTGTTTTAGTAGTGCTTTAGAGATTGGTATTCAAAATCAAGATGATCAACACAAAGCTAACTCAATATTAAAGGAATGGTTTGGAGATTGGTATCAAGAATCAGAACAAATTATTCAGCTAGATATTGATAATGCTCCTATTCCCGTGGAATTTATTTTAATAGATAATAGTCCTTGCCTTTCGGCATCGATTCGACCTTTTTGGCAAGAAGTCGCTTATTTAAAAGCAAATACAGATTCAGAGCAATCGGATAGTTTTTTGCCAAATGCTTATCAAGATAAGCCAGAAATTGTTGCTTTTTATTCTTTTAAAGGTGGTGTGGGAAGAACCCTACATTTAGCCGCTTATATTCTTGCTCTCTTAGCAAGAGCAAAAGAGATAAATAAACCAGTTAAAATTTTAGTTATTGACTCAGATTTAGAGGCTCCGGGGTTAACCTATTGGCAAAGGTATGAAAATCAAGAGGCAACCGTATCTTTGAGCAATTTTTTAGAAGTTTATCAGTATCCCAATCCATCTCTAGAGGTGGCACTCTCTTGGGTAACTCAAGAAATTAAGAAAACTGCCAAACAGCAAAATAAATCAACTTTATATTTTTTACCCGCTTTTATTGAAGAAGAAGAACTCTTAGATACTCCTATACTGCCAGAAAATTTAGCTAGAAATCCGTCGGGTGCTTGGGAGGTAGGGGATGCAATTCATCAATTAGGGCAAAAATTAGCAGTAGATTATATATTTATTGATTTAAGAGCAGGATTAAGTGAAATTTCTAGCCCAATTTTATTTGACTCTAGAATCCAAAGATTTTTAGTAACAACAGTTAATGAGCAATCTTGGCGAGGTGTCAGGATGGTTTTAGAAAAAATTGGCTTACTAGCTCCCAGTGACTCAAAAGTAAAGGATGATAATTATTATGATCCTTCGATAATTATTAGTTTTTTAACCCCAGAAGTCAGAAATTTATCAGCATTTGAGAATATTTTAGAGCAATTACAGTCGGCTTATGTTCAACCAAAAGATGAGATTTTATATATTGCTAGACTGGATATTAAAGAAACTTATTTTGCCCAAGAGTTACTATATATTAACAATTGGGACGAAGCTCAAAACAAATTAAGTTCAACTTCCTTGATGGAACTGGCAAGAGAATGGGCAGAAGATAAATTACCTAGTAATAGCATTGCATCAGTCACACCTTCAGATAACTCCTTAGATGATGTGAAAAAACTCAGGGATACTTGCAATAAATATATTTATGCAGAAAAGGGAGAAGGGGAAGATTTACTCATTACCGAGCCATTGAAAAATCTCGCTCGTAATTTTCAAGATAAACTACCTAATGTTATCTCAATTGGTGCTAAAGGTGCGGGAAAAACCTTTAATTATATTCAGCTATCTCGCCTACAGTCTTGGGAAAAATTTTTAAATAAAGTTGATCCTCAAAATCAAGAAAATTCCCTAGAAAATCTCGGTTTAATATTTCCTTTACTGCAATCACAAAATTTAAATGATCATGCCAAAAATATTCTTGAGCAAGCACGGCAAAATGTTAATAATGTTCTTAATAATGATTATCAATTTTCCTCCTCGGATTTAAGAGACAGAATCACGCAGTCGCTATCAAATCAGGATTGGAATGAGGTTGATTGGACAAATTTTTGGATCAAAGAAATTTCGAGAGTTTTAGGTTATAATCCTGAAAATTGTCAATTACATAAACTGCATGAATACCTTCAACAAAAAAACTCGAAGATTATATTTTTATTTGATGGATTAGAAGATGCTTTTCCTAATGTTGCCAATGATAACGATAACCGTGAACGAAAAGCCTTGAAAGCTTTGATCGATCATTTACCCAATAAATTATCAGAAATTAGGCAATCTAATCTCGGATTGATTGTCTTTCTGCGTCGAGATTTCTTGAGATATACAATCACACAAAACTCGCAACAATTTGAAAACTTATATCGTAATTATGATCTATCTTGGAATCTAGAATCGTTTCTTAAACTTTCCTATTGGCTCTGCATACAATCATCGGTTATTAATGCTCAGTCTCAAGATTTATTCGATTGTTCAATTGAAGATTTAAAAGAAAAACTAGAACGACTTTGGGGCAAAAAATTAGGAGCAGATAATGCAAGAGAAGCTAAGTCAGACAATTGGATTTTTGCCGCTTTAACCGATTTTAATGGAAGACTGCAAGCGAGGGATATTGTGAGATTTTTGTATCATGCTGCTAATATTACTGTAGAAACAAAAGAAGAAATACAATTTTCTAAATGGTCGAATACTAGACTGTTACCTCCCCAAGCGATTCGACGAGCGCTTGAACCCTGTAGTCGAGAAAAAGTTAGAGAGTCTGAGGAAGAATATCCTATATTTAAAAGCTGGGTACAAAAAAGTTTACCTACATATAGTGATAAAAAAATTCCTTTTTCTCTAGAACAGTTTAAGCTGGATGCTGATACAGTCAATGTTCTTGAGCAAATGGGAGTAATTTATGAGGACAAGGATAAAGAAGATGCAGTTCGTTATTATATGCCCGAAATATTCCGTGAAGGGTTAGGATTTTCTAGTCAAGGTGCGCGTCCTCGTGTTATAGCTTTAAAGCGCAAAGTTTTGGGGAAATCAAATTTTTAATGATTCGAGCTTTTTTGAAATGACTATATGATTGATTGTTATCAGCTTTTCAAAACAGGATTTGCTATTACCTAGCATTGGGGAATTGATTCGTTCATCAAAAAAGCTACACTACTGGGATTCTTGTTTTTTTTTAGCTTTCCTGAAAAATGAACCTGATAAAATTGATGAAAGAGGTAATATACCAATTCTAGGATGGCTTGATAGTCTTCCTGATAAAGCTCAAAAACTGGCAGAACTAGGACATGAATTACGCAGACCAGAAGCAGACTTTTTGCGAGATAAAATTTATGAATTGAGAGTTAATTTTAAAGGGATAAATTATAGAATTATTTATTTTTTTTATAAAAACCAAGCTGTGGTCATTTCTCATGGTATAATTAAAGAAAAAGAAGTTCCACCGCTAGAAATCGAGCAAGCAATTAAAAACAAGGCTAAATTTGAAAAGAATCCCGAATTACACACTTATTTTCAGGAGTTACTATGAATACACCCCAAACAACAGCCGATGGCTTAAAAATTCTTTACCAACGTTATTATGCCAATAATCCAGAGCGTCAATTAGAATTAGAAAAAGCTCGTATTGATGACGAAGTAGCCAGAAAAATATTTAAGATTAAGGAAACATATCATCTTTCAACAAAGGCTTTAGCAGAATTAATTCATACTGATGAATCTATTATTGAAGCTTCAGAAAATGCTGACTATGAAGGAAACTCTTTTTTGTTGTTAAATCTCATCGCTACAGCTCTAAAAATGAAGGTTGAATTTGAATTAGTTCCTTAGGTTTTTTTAGGAATAGCATAACACACCCTAAACTCTGTCATTGCGAGGGGGTGATACCAGAGTTAATCTTCATCTCTCAACCAATATCCCCCCGAAGCAATCTTCCCGTGGAACAGGCTTCTGGTTCCTGTTTGATATTCAGGTACAATTAATGATATAATTGGTGCGTTACGGCGGATTGTTAGTTTTGTTTTATTATCCGAATTGGTAACCGCCTAACACACCCTACACTCGTCGGCGATCTAATTAATAATTAAATTAAGGAGGAAAAAATGAAAGCTTATGAATTTCAAACAACGATCAATAAAGGAATTGTAGAAATTCCATCAGATTATCTTAGATATTTAGAAAAAGATCAAGATGTTCGGGTTATTCTTCTTACAGAAGATGGTGAAGCAAAGAAACAAAATGACACGGAAAAAATGAAAAGCAAACTCTCAGAATTTCTTTTACTACCAGAATTAGAAGAAGATGAGATTTTGTTTGAACGGGATAAAGATACAGGTAGAGAGATTTTTTGATGAATTATTTATTAGATACCTGTGTTCTTTCAGAATATATTAAGAAAACCCCAAATATACAGGTTATTCAGTGGGTAGATGAACAAAGTGAAGCGAGTTTATTTCTTAGTGTTTTAACTTTAGCTGAACTCAAAAAAGGAATCATCAAAATAAAACAATCTCAACCATCTCGTTATCGTAAGCTAGAACATTGGTTAAATCAAATAAAACAAAGATTTGCTGACAGAATTTTACCATTGAGCAACAATATACTTGATATTTGGGCAAAACATTGTGGTGAATCTGAAGCAACCGGTAGAAAATTACCGATTATCGATAGCTTAATAGCAGCCACAGCTTACCAATATAATTTGGTTATTGTCACCCGTAATATTAAAGATTTTAATTTCACCTCAACCAAAGTTTTTAGTCCTTGGGAATCCCTCACAAAAAATGGCGAAAATTAACTCTTTTTAATGTAGGTATCTTGCTGATTTTGGTGCGTTACGGCGGCTTGTTAGTTTTGGTTTTTTGACCAAATTAGTAACCGCCTAACGCACCCTACACTCTGAATACCGCTTTAAGACAGAGCCTTAGAAAAAGAGACTCTGGAGTTCTTGACATGATCGCCTTAGTATGCAGCGGCTTAAAAAGATTGTGTTCTGCACCAACAAAGACAAGATTAACTTATCTCTAGTGCAGTCAAACCCGATCACCCGAAGCCATCAAAAGTATCCAGGGTGCAGGAGTTGAACCTGCCTAGGACGAATTATGAGTTCGTTGCCTCAACCGCTCGGCCAACCCTGGGTTATACTAATAACTCATTATAGATCGGTAGTTACTCCGAACGTGAAAATCCAGCCCCACCAAGATGAAAAATTTTTCAATCAGCACCTCCTTGCAGTTAGGACTCCTTTTGATGGTAGCCATGTTAGCCGCCGGCTTCGGTAGCGGTTGGGTAGCCTATCAATTGGGAATCGCCTCCCTGAAGGGAGTCAGTCAACCGGATATCAATCCCGCTAAAAAGTTTACCAATGATCGCACCAGTTATGGTCGCAATCAAACTTTTATCCCCGTGAAGGAAGAAGAAGTAATTAAAAGAGTGAGAGTTTATATGCAACAACAGAAAAACAAACCGCAATCAAAGGATGAAACCAAAGGATAGACTTCAAAAAAGGCGAATTTTGCCTTTTCGCTATGGATAATCAGGATTTATTGACTCGTTTAATTTTAGTCTTTTTACTAATCGTCCTCAATGCTTTTTTCGTAGCGGCCGAATTTTCGCTTGTGTCTGTCCGTCGTACCCGCGTCAGTCAGCTAGTGGCTGCGGGAGATGTGCCAGCGCAGACGGTACAATCTCTACAAAGAAGTCTCGATCGCTTACTTTCCACTACCCAATTAGGCATTACCCTTTCTAGTTTAGCTTTAGGTTGGATCGGGGAGAGTACCATGACCGTTTTTGTGAGGAAATTACTAAGTTTTTTACCCTTTTCTTTAAACTGGCAAAATCTTCTCTCCCATGGTTTCTCTCTTTGTCTAGCTTTTTTAATCGTGGCCTATCTCCAGATAGTTTTTGGGGAACTTTATCCCAAATCCCTAGCTTTAATTTATGCCGAACCGATGGCGCGATTATTAGCAGCACCTATTGGCGTTATTTCCCGGATTTTTAAGCCTTTTATCGGTATTCTCAACCAATCAACTCGTTTTTTATTGGTTTTAACCCGTATTCCCGAAGTGGATCTACAGCGTTCTAGTCGGGTAACTTCCGAGGAATTACAATTAATTATCAGCATGGAAGGGGAATTAACGGGATTAGAAGCAGCGGAAAGGAAAATTTTAAATAACGTCTTCCAGTTTGGCGAAATCACTGCCGCGGAAATTATGGTTCCCCATAACCGTTTAATAGCTATTTCCTCGACCGCAACTTTTGAGGAATTATTGCTCCAAGTAGTTAACAGTGGCTATTCTTGTTATCCTGTGCAAGGAGATTCCGGTGATGATATTCGTGGTCTGATCGATTTTAAAGATTTAGCTTTACCCCTTGCCGAAGGTCAGTTAAATTTAAAAACTCCGATTAAACCTTGGTTAAAACCTGTGCGTTTTTTCCCCGAAACCACTCCTTTAAATGAATTACTGACAGTGATGCAGGAATCATCCTTAAAGATGGTTATCATTGTCGATGAATTTGGCAGAACAGCCGGTTTATTAACCCTAAAAGATTTAATCGGCGAGATTCTAGGAACTTTTACCCCTAGTGATCAATCAGGAATAGTGGAATATCAACTCCTCGATGAATCAACTTTTCTCGTACAAGCACAAATGAATTTAGAGGACGTGAACAAAGCATTAAATTTAAGTTTACCCTTGGCCGATGAATACCAAACTCTTGCTGGTTTTATCCTCCATCATTGGCAAAAAATACCGAAATTGGGAGAACAATTATATTACCAAAATTTAGAATTTACCATTATTTCTAAAGTAGGTCCTCGCTTGGAACAAATTAAGATTTATCGGCAACAACTATCCTCATGATATAAATAAGAAACAACTTTTCTCATTGCTCCTTCCTGATTGTTAATTGCGTCAATAGTCGCCCACTCCTGTCACCATGAAACACCTTTTGACACTCCTCCCCCTCAGCTTGGGATTAATTGCCCTCACCCCCGCAAATTTGCCCCTAGAACGCCTTGAAATCTCACAATTAGGAACATCTACGGGATACGACGAACGACTGCTAACGGACAAAAAAACCCTACTACAAGCGATCGATCATAGTTTACGTTATCTGAATAGCTCGGCAGCAATCCGCGCCTATCAAAACTATCCTATTCCAGAAATAACTCGTCAGCGAGTGCAGCGTTCCTTAGTACGTTTTCGTCAATTAGTGCAGAATTCTCCCACTCCCGCAGCTCTACAAAAGGCAGTTAAAAAAGAATTTATTTGGTATCGTTCTTTAGGTAATGATAGCCAGGGAAATGTTAAATTTACTGGTTATTTTCAGCCAATTTATCAAGCAAGTAGGCAAAAAAATGCCGAGTATAAATATCCTCTCTATCGCCGACCGTCTAACTTTTCTCGCTGGTCTAAACCCCATCCAGCTAGGGTAGAATTAGAGGGAAAAGATGGTTTACTGGGGGAAAATAGCCGTCTAGCGGGATACGAATTAGTCTGGTTAAAAGATCGCTTAGAAGCTTATTTAGTTCATGTGCAAGGTTCGGCAAAATTACGTTTACCTAATGGTCAAATTATGAGCATTGGTTTTGATGGCAATACCGAGCATCCCTACACAAGTCTGGGAAAAGAAATGATTGCTGATGGTATTTTTCCTGCCGAGGGTTTAACCTTACCAATGGTTTTAGATTTTCTCAAAAATAATCCCGAGCAATTAAAGAATTATATTCCCCGCAATAATCGCTTTATTTTCTTTCGAGAAACCCACGGCACACCTGCCACTGGTAGTATTGGAGTTCCAGTTTTACCAGAAAGATCGATCGCTACAGATAAAAGTATTTTTCCCCCCGGTGCTTTAGCAGTAATTGAGACAGAAATTCCCGAGGGAAATCTTAATAAAAAATTAGTTAGTCGCTATGTTCTCGATCAAGATACTGGCAGCGCAATTAAAGGTACTGGGAGGGTAGATATTTTTATGGGAACAGGAAAAAATGCTGGCGATCGAGCCGGTTTAATTAATACTCCCGGTCAGTTATATTATTTATTATTGAGGGAATAGTATAGGTATAATTAAGATACACTTCCCAGAATCAGTTATCGTACTTAAGTGAGAATTTTAAAAATAGAATGATGAAAAAAAACCTAAATATAGATTGGTCTGATTGTGGTCCAATTACCTTAGTAGTCGTGCAGCCGACTTCTTTTTGTAATCTCAATTGTGATTACTGTTATTTACCCGATCGCCATTTAAAAAATACCCTATCCTTAGATTTAATCGAGCCGATTTTTCAGAGGGTTTTTAGTAGTCGTTTTCTCCAAAATGATTTTACAATTTGCTGGCACGCGGGTGAACCCTTAGCAGTTCCCATTAGTTTTTATGAAAGTGCCTTTGCTAAAATTGCGGAAGTTAGCGAGAAATATAATCAGCAGGGTTACTGTTTTCGTCATTCGGTACAAACTAACGCCACTTATATTAACGATGCTTGGTGTCAATTATTTAAAAAGCATGATGTTTATGTGGGAGTCAGTCTTGATGGACCAGCTTTTATTCACGATATCCACCGGCAAAACCGCAAGGGAACTGGCAGTCATGCTGCGACGATGCGGGGGATTTCTTTCTTGCAAAAACATGAAATTGATCTGAGTGTCATCGCTGTTTTAACGGAAGATTCTCTCGACTATCCCGACGAAATTTTTAACTTTTTTTGGGATCATGGTCTTACCGATGTGGCTTTTAATATGGAAGAAACCGAGGGGATTCATTCACAATCTTCCTTAGATAAATTAGGCATTGAACAACGTTATCGCCAGTTTATCGCCAGATTTTGGGAGTTAGTCACGGCCAAACAAGGGGAATTTAAGCTGCGAGAATTTGAATCGATCTGTAGTTTGATTTATGCCGATGAACGCTTAGAAAATACCGATATGAACCGACCTTTTATGATTGTCAATTTTGATAATCAAGGTAATTTTTCCACCTTTGATCCGGAATTACTATCGATTAAAACCCAACCCTACGGTGATTTTATCTTTGGTAATGTTTTGACCGATTCCCTAGAATCTATCTGTGAAACTGAGAAATTTCAAAAAATTTACGCTGATATGCGCGGTGGAGTCGATTTATGTCGGCAAAAATGCGATTACTTTGGGGTTTGTGGGGGTGGTGCCGGTAGTAACAAATATTGGGAAAATGGTACTTTCAACTCCACAGATACTAAAGCCTGTTTATACCGGATTAAGTGTATCACCGATATAGTTCTCGATCGCCTAGAAAATTTATTAGAAGTTTAGGGGAGTGGGGTGTTAGGGTTTGGGGTGTGGGGTGTGGGGAGTTTTCTCAGTGAACTGATAACTGATAACTGATAACTGACTCCTATCTCCTGACTCCTGACTCCTGACTCCTATCTCCTGACTCGGAGATGATCGACTTCCCAAAACGAAAACTTCCTACCTCAATATTAAGTAGTCGTGCAAAATTAATTTCCTAGTGAAGATAGGCAAGAGGCAAGAGGCAAGAGGTGGTTAGATATGTGTAATTAATTTTGCTTAGGTACTTAAGATAACTGCTATAGCTTAGTTCTAGATTTTAAAAATTGCCTAGAGGATAATTTATACTTAAAATCAGCAACGCCCAAATATGAACCCTGACTCGAACTGGCAAACCTATCTCAGAAATAGTCAATCATCGGCATTATTCTCCCTTTCCCAAGAATTAACTAATAGATAAACAAGGGCAATTAACCAAATTGTATTTTGAAAAATTGACCAGTAAGGACTAGCTAAATTTTGAATACTTAGGGGAAGCCAAAGAGTTAATCCCACTAAAGACACAATAATTATATTTAAGCGAGATGGGTAACTAAAAGCTAGGGTTAGTAAAGCCAAGAGTAAAAAAACTAACATCAGATCGTCGTAGGGGCGATGATAGGTGAAAACCCGACCAATAACTGCAGCACAGGCAAACAGGGTTAATAGAGAAGTATGCTGTAATTTTTGGAAAATCACGATACCTAGAACTAGGCCAATTGTGGTTAATAAAACAAGAGTTATTTCTGTACTAATTCCGAATTTAATGATAATATTAATACTTGAAACACCATCATCTGCCACATATTTGATCTGATTTAAAAAGCTACCGATTACTTTCTCAAAGTTTAATCTAGTGGTGTGAGCGATAGCAAAAGTAGCCGAGATAATATAGACAAAAGCGAGAAGTACCGTTTTAAACTTTCTCTTAATTACTAAACTCAAAAGATAGGGTGCTGAGATGTTAGGTTTAACGAGAGCAATGCCCATAAATACCCCCGCTAGATAATTTTTATTGGCTTGTAATAACCAGTAAACAATTATTAATAAAGCATTGACAATTAAACCGTATTGCCCATTATTAAGGGTGGTACAGTTACTACTAATGGCCAGAGAAGTAAACACAAAAAAATAGGCAGCCATTCGGCCAAAAGGCAAACCTAATTGATAGGCAAAACGGCTTAAAATGCCCAGAGAAATCAGATTTAAAAAAACGTGATAGAAACGGGTTAAAGTCGAAGAAATGGGGGGAAACATGAAAAATCCCGTCAAAAAAGCCCAGGGTGGATAGCCACCGGAGCGAATTCTCCCCAATTCTGCATTAATATCGGCGGGATTCATGCGATAGGGGTAAATTCCCAGATAAATATACTGTTGTTCTTGCCAACGTTCTAATAAATCTCTGGCACCAGAGGGACTACTATCAAAAGCTAGGGTATAAAATCCTTTAGCTAAGTAGGCAACGGCCAGCCAAGCAAAAATAAGCGTAAGAATCGATAAAATTGGCTTTTTTTGGGCAAAAATTATGGCTTTGTTTAGGAACATACTTGGCAAAAATCAGCAACTCCTTGACAAGATAGCAAATCTGAGCTTTAATATACATTAAACTTGACCAAAAAACCGATGAATGAGTTTTTTAGTAATTCCTTAATTTCTATCATTATTCCAGTCTATAGAGGCGGACAAGCCTTTAATAACTGTTTAGCCAGCTTATCCACCAGTTTGCTCGCCCCCACGGAAGTTATTGTCGTGGTTGATGGAAATGATCCCCAATCCTATGAAACTGCGGTCAGTTTTGGGGCAGAAGTCTTACAGTTAGAAAGTAATCAAGGGCCGGCAGTGGCAAGAAATCAAGGGGCGGCCATGGCTAAGGGTGATATTCTCTTTTTTATGGATGCAGATGTGACTATTCATCCCGATACTTTAGCAAAAATCGCCCAAGTATTCCATCAAGATTCTACCCTAGCGGCGTTGATTGGTTCCTACGATGACCAACCCGGGGCGGTTAATTTTCTTTCCCAGTATAAAAACCTTTTTCATCATTATAATCATCAAATTGGTTGTGAGGAAGCTTCCACTTTTTGGGGAGCTTGCGGGGCGATTAAACGAGATATTTTCGAGAAAATGGGCGGTTTTGACGAAAGTTATCGTCATCCTTCCATTGAAGATATCGAACTGGGTTATCGTCTCAAAGCTCACGGCTACCGCATTCGTTTGTGCAAAGATATCTATGTTAAACATCTCAAACATTGGACTTTTACTTCTCTGTTAAAAGCAGATTTTTTCTATCGCGCCCTACCCTGGACAGAATTAATTCACCGTCAGCAAAATTTTGTCAATGACCTCAATTTACAATGGTCTAGCCGTTGGAGTGTTGTATTCGTTTATACGCTTTTATTTTTGCTGTTAGCCAGTTTATGGTATTTTCATTTACTTTTAGGCGTGGGTGTGTTAGTCTTGGGCTTAGTTCTGTTAAACTTACCTGTTTATAAGTTTTTCCAACAAAAGCGAGGATTAGGATTTGTCATATTAACCCTACCTTGGCACTGGTTATATTATCTCTACAGTGGTTTGGCTTTTGCCCTCGGTACAGGACGCTATTGGCTGAAACGTCTGGCTTGAGTTGACAGGCATTTTGACAAAATAAACGACAAATTCCTGATTCATAAAAACTATGACAACAGTAAATCAATTCAATTCTCCCCATACCGTCGTCATTGGTGGCGGTCCGGCCGGATTAACGGCCGCCTATTGCCTAGCCAAACACGGATTACATTCAATTGTACTAGAAAAAGGCGATCGAGTTGGGGGCATTTCTCGCACCGAAACCTACAAGGATTATCGCTTCGATATCGGTGGTCATCGCTTTTTTACCAAAGTTCCCGAAGTACAACACCTGTGGCGGGAAATGTTAGGGGATGATTTTATTAAAGTTCCCCGTTTATCACGGATTTACTATCAGGGTAAATTTTTTAGCTATCCCTTGGAACCGATGAATGCTGTCAGTAATTTAGGGGTTATTCAGAGTTTATTAATTGTTTATAGTTACTTCAAAGTCAAATTTTATCCTTTACCCGTAGAAGAAAACTTTGAACAGTGGGTGACTAATCGCTTTGGTCAACGGTTGTATCAAACTTTTTTTAAAAGTTATACCGAAAAAGTTTGGGGAATTCCCTGCACCCAAATTCGGGCAGATTGGGCAGCCCAACGTATTCAAGGATTATCCTTAAAGAAAGCTGTTATTAATGCTTTTTTTGGGGCAAATGATACCAAAACTTTAATTAAAGAGTTTGATTATCCGCTGCTTGGACCAGGGATGATGTGGGAACGTTTTCAAGAAAAGTTAGAAGCCCATGATTGTCCTGTGTGGCTAGATACGGAAGTTATTAAAGTTAAAAGAGACAGTCAGAAAATTACCAGTATTCTCATCAAAAAAGGAGAGGAAATAACCGAGATTACCGGCGATAATTTTATCAATACCATGCCGATTACTGCCCTAATGCACCGTTTAGACCCCTTGCCTCCTGAAAAGGTTCTCAAGGCTGCCCGTGGACTCAAATACCGTGACTTTTTAATCGTGCCAATTATCATCAATCAAGAGCATATTTTCCCCGATAACTGGATTTATATTCACAGTCACGAATTTAAAGTAGGACGGATTCAGAACTTTAAAAACTGGAGTCCGAAAATGGTTCCCGACCCCCAGAAAACTTGCTTAGGAATGGAGTATTTTTGTAGCGAAGGAGATGATTTATGGGAAATGAATAATCAGGATTTAATTAAACTAGCTAGTCAGGAAATAGTTAATCTTGGCCTCGTAGATGACATCAAAAAAGTGGTGGACGGGACGGTAATTCGCCAAAAGAAAGCTTATCCCGTTTATGACGACGAATACCAGCAACATCTACAGGTAATTCAAAACTATGTCGATAGTTTTGAAAATCTGCAATCTGTGGGCAGAAATGGAATGCACCGCTATAATAATCAAGACCATTCTATGTTATCGGCCATCCTAGCTGCTGAGAATATTATGGGGGCTAATCATAATCTCTGGAAAGTCAATACCGAGCGCTCTTACCATGAGGAATTTATGACGAAACCTAAACCCGAATCTATAGCGATGGCTTCCTAATTTATTCCTTAACCCAAATAATTATTGTCAGATTTTGGAGGAGTTATGAACCAAGATAAAACTGCACCGAAAGTTACCCTAGTTGTTGTTCCCAGAGAACGCTTTAGTTTTACTATGACTTCTCTGGAAAACATTTATGAAATGACCGATATTCCTTTTAACTTGGTCTATGTGGATGGGGGTTCACCTGCTCCCATTCGAGATTATTTGAAAAAACAATCCCAAGAAAAAGGTTTTGAGCTAATTCGGACAGAACATTATCTTATTCCCAATGTAGCTAGAAATATGGGCTTACAATGGGTAACAACTCCCTATGTGGTTTTTGTTGACAATGATGTGATTGTTTCTCCGAGATGGTTAACCCAGTTAATTCACTGTGCGGAAAGTACAGGTGCAACAATTGTCGGACCTTTGATGTGTCAGTATGAACCCGTACACAAAGAAGTCCATTTTGCAGGAGGAGAAGCCCATCTTTTTACTGATATTAAAGGCAGAGTGCGCTTACGGGAAAAAATGTATAAACAAGGTCATAAGGTAGAAAAACTGCTTCCTACCCTGACTCGAACTGAAACGGAATTGTGTGAATTTCACTGTATGTTAGTCCGCAGAGAAATTTTTGAAAAACTGGGTTATTTAGATGAAAAAATGCTCAATACTAAAGAACATTTGGATTTCTGTATGAATGTCCGCAACAATGGCGGAACAGTTTACTTTGAACCCCAAAGCATAGTGACTTATGTACCCGGAATTACCCTAAATTGGGCAGATATTGAGTTTTATATGCTGCGCTGGAGTGATGCTTGGGAATTGGGAAGCCTAAACCATTTGCGTCAAAAATGGCAAGTAGCTGAAGATATGTATTTTCGCCAAAAATATAAAGGTCTGGGATGGCGACGCAGAAAGACTATCTTACAGCCGATAATTAATTCTCTCACCTTCGGAATTAAAAATCGTCTTTTAAATAAACTATTAATGTATGGATTTTTTGCCCCGATTGAAAGGGTGATTAATCACTATTTAACCAGTCAATACGCGAAAAAGTGGTTCAATACTGATGATTCATCTTCATTCAATAATAATTCTTCAGAGCCTATATCTTTGTCCTTAACGTCTCGTAGCTAAGTATGAAGATTCTCCTAATGAATGACTATGGGACAGCTACTGGGGGAGCAGAATTACAAATGTTATCCCTCAGACAAGGACTCAAAGAGAGGGGACATGACGCTCGTTTATTCACCAGTCATTGTATTCCCGTTCAAGATAGTCCTTTATTAGCGGATTATCATTGTTTTGGCACTAATTCTCGTTTAGAGGTGGTACTAGAAACAGCTAACTTATCTAGCTACTTTCAGCTTAAAAAAGTTTTGCAAGATTTTAAGCCTGATGTTGTTCATGTTCGCCTATTTTTAACCCAATTGTCTCCCTTAATTCTTCCTTTGCTCAAACCTTTTCCTAGTGTCTATCAAACCGCTCTTTATCGTCCCATTTGTCCAGTCGGAACAAAGATGTTACCCGATGGTAGTCCTTGTTATCATCAGGCTGGGAAAGCTTGTTTAAAAATGGGCTGTGTTACCCCCCAATCTTGGCTATTTTTGATGGTACAGCGTCAATTATGGCTACGCTGGCGGTCTGCGTTTGATACCGTCGTCGCCTTAAGTCATCGGATGAAAGCTCGCCTAGAAGCAGAAGGGGTATCACCTGTACAGGTAGTTTATAATGGCGTACCCTTGAGAGAAATGCGTCCTCCTTTAAAAAATCTGCCAATTGTTGCCTTTGCTGGTCGATTATCCTCAGAAAAAGGGGTTGATGTTCTTATCAAAGCCTTTGCCAAGATAGTTCCTATTTTTCCTGAAGCTCAATTACTGATTGCAGGAGAGGGAAAAGAAGAAGGGAATTTGCGCCAATTAGCGGAAGCCTTAAAGATTAGCCAAAATGTGAAGTTTTTAGGCTATTTAACCCGCTCCGAGCTAGAAAATACCTTTAATTGTGCTTGGGTACAGGTGGTTCCTTCTATCTGGGATGAACCTTTTGGCAATGTCACCACGGAAGCGATGATGCGAGGTACGGCGGTGGTCGCTAGTGCAGTAGGCGCACAGCCTGAGATTATCGAGGAGGGAGTCACTGGGTTATTAGTTCCCCCCAATGATGAGGAAGCTTTATCAACGGCACTTTTATCTATTTTAAAAGAACGAGATTTAGCTGAAAAAATGGGGCAATTCGGTCGAAAACGGGCTATTGAGCGGTTTAGCGAAGATAGGCGAACTGAGCATTTTTTGGAAATTTATCAACAACTTCTAACGGCCAAAAGCATAAGAAACATTTGACAAGGAGGAATAAACGATGATTTATCCACAATATAAAATTATAAAAACTGCCTTATTAGTTGTCTGTTTAGCTATTATTTTCGTCGGTTCTACTAAACAATTTTGGCCGATAACCAGTTGGTCGCTATATTCTCGCTATCGTCCTTCATTTCCCTCATCTTCAGCTACTTCATTTCAAGTAATAGTATTCAGTAACACCAATCAAGTCTATGAGATACCCCTGAAAGATATTTTATCAGATGAACACCTAGATAAGCTGACCATGCCGTTAATTCAAAAAATTGTCGATCAAGATGAAAAAAATTCATCAAAAAAATCTCTGGTTAATTTAATTCAAAAAACTCTGCCAACTGTTGACATTAATAAGATTGAAATATGGGAATTACAGTGGACAGTAAATCCCCTATATCTTCCTCCTTTAGACCATGAACATCCTAAGCAAAAAGACTTAAGAAGCACCATAGTAATTGATGGATAAATAGCTTATCATATCAGGTTTATTTTATGTCAAAATTTTCTTGGGTTCAAAAACTTAATATCTCAATAGACAAATGGTTAACTTACCCCGAAAAAAATGCGGCTGGCCGACTTGGGCTTTTCCGGATTATCTTTGCTATTTTCTATCTTTGGTTCATGAGTTTTCATTCTGCTATTAAGTTAAGCTATGTACCAATTTCTTTGTCCAGAACTGAGTTTTTATTTACCTTTGACAATTTCTTAAAATTTCTTCCTTCCCAGACTTGGGTAGTCTTAGAAACCATTGTTGTTGCCTTATTGATTCTTTTATTTATTGGATATAGAGTTCGGATTGTAACCTTACTCTTACTAATTTTTGGAACTGTTCTGGAAAGCTTTTATTATAAATTAGCGAATGAAGACTCTACCGTTATGCTCGTTTTTTATATTCCTTTATTCATGTTTCTGAGTAATCGATGGGGGGATACTTATTCCCTAGATTCACTGTTAAAAAAACGTTCAGGACATATCCCTATTAATCCCTCTGATTCATCTCCTCCTTATAGTGTTCCAATTCGCAGTTTATTAGTGATTTTATGCTTATTGTGGTTCTTTACGGGAATGTGGAAAGCAATAGGAGGGGCTTGGTTTGGTTATCCACAACTAATGTCGAATCATATTCTGATAAGAAGCATCGAGTCAAGTCTTTTCAACTTACCCCTTAATCCTGTTTTATTTTGGGTAGCAAATCATCCTCTAGTGGCTTACGGTTTACAAGTCTTCATTGTTATTTTTGAAGTCCTCTTTATCTTAGCTTTGATTCATCCTAGATTGCGATATCTTTTTTTGTCTCTAGCCTTAATTTTTCACGCCATGAATGCCCTTTACTTTGTGATCACTTTTACGAACATCATAATTATTTATCTCTTATTTTTTGATTGGCAAGAATTGAGAGAAAGGCTGTTTCCATCTCCGATTAATCTGTTTACGGGTATTCCAGTTTTATGGCTTAAAGGAATAACTTTAGGATTAGCTGTCTTGTTGAGTATTCTCTGGAATGCTAATAATGGAATTAGAAATTTAATCAATTTTAGAGAATGGTTAAATTGGCACGGAATTTTCTATTTTGTACTTCCCTTAGCTATAATTTGGTTTTTTATTAATGTTTCAAAAATTATTCATTCACTGACAATAATGACCAAAACTAAAGTTAAGAAAAGATGAGTTAGTTAAGAATGTAAAAATTCATTAACAATTCAGACAAACCTTATTCAATCTCTAACCAAAGTTATCATGATGCTCAATCTACTTAAATCTACCTCTTTGTCCGAAAATAAACAAGGAACTCTCCCTGATTTTATTATTATTGGGGCAATGAAATCTGGAACAACTAGCCTACACTATTACCTCAACTGTCACCCAGAAATTTATATGTCACGGGAGAAAGAACTCAGGTTTTTTGTAGAGTCTAACAACTGGACTAAAGGTATTGAATGGTATAAATCTCAATTTATAGGTAACGCTAAAATCTATGGAGAAGCTTCACCTGCTTATACAAAATATCCCATTTTCAGAGGAGTTCCTGAAAGAATGCACTCTGTTATTCCTCATGCTAAATTAATTTATGTTGTTCGAGATCCCATTGAGAGAATTATTTCCCATTATGTTCATAGATATGCCAGTGGAACAGAGGATAGAACCTTAGCAGAAGCGTTGATGAATTTTAAAAATGAATCCTATAACTTTTATGTTTCTCGTAGTCAGTATTATCTGCAGATAGAGCAGTATCTACAGTATTATTCACCCAATAACATTCTAGTCATCTCCTCTGAAGAATTATCAAACATACCTCAAAAGACTCTACAAACTATTTTCAAGTTCTTAGAAGTGTCGGACAATCCTGAATTCATTAAATGTCAAAAAAAAATACATACATCTATTAAAAAACGGAGAAAAACAAAGTTAGGTAATCAGATTACAAGCTTACCGATTATGTCAATAATTGATCATCTTCCCTCTAGCTGGAAATACCATCTGAATAAGTTAATTTATTTTCCTTTTTCCACCCCCATCAAAAAACCACAGTTATCAAAGGATTTAAGGATTCGATTAATCGATTATTTACAAGAAGATATAAATCAATTACGCACTTTTACTGGGAAAGATTTTAATGAGTGGTGTCTTTAGAGTAGAGGAGCGAAAAAACTTCGGGATTCTTATTCATCTTTACTCAACTTTCTCCTAAGACCAATGAAAAAAATCAAAAAAGAAGATTCATTTTCTGAAAAATTAGCCAAACTACTAGATGCCATTCAATTATATCTGCCCTCCGCTTATGGAGGTTGGGAAAATAGAGAGCTTTGGCAAGATATTAATACCTATTGTTTATTTTTAGGTTATCCCCGAAGTGGACATAGTTTAATTGGTGCATTACTTAACGCTCATCCTAATATTGTTATTGCTCATGAATTGGGTGATTTAAAGTATGCCTACTTAGGGTTTAAACGAGAGCAACTTTATTATCTTTTGATGAAAAAAGCGGAATTATCAGCCGAAAAAGAGCGTAAATTGGGAGGTTATAATTATTATGTACCCAAGCAATGGCAAGGCAAATTTACTTCAATAAAGGTAATTGGGGATAAACAAGGAGAGGGAACAACCTTAAGGATTCAAGTCAATCCTCTTTCTTTAGAACGTTTACGTCAGACTATCAATGTTCCCATTAAATTTATTCATATTATGAGAAATCCCTATGATAATATTACTACTATGTCTAAGAAAACATCTAAGCTGGATTATGATTTATTAAAAAGTATTGATCACTATTTTTTTCTATGTGAGGCGATCACCCAACTTAAGACACAGCTTGCTCCCCATGAAATCTATGAACTTAAACACGAGTTATTTTTGGAAAATCCTCAAATTTATCTCAAAGCAATTTGTGATTTTTTAGGAGTTGAGACAACCCAAGAATACCTAGAAGATTGTGCTAAAATCGTCTATAAGTCTCCCAATAAAAGCCGTCACAGTATTGCTTGGAATCCTGAACAAATTGAGCAAGTCCAAACAAAGATTAATCAGTATTCATTCTTGTCAGGTTATACTTATGATAATTAATCGGATCTGTTTATAATTTTAAGGATAAGGATTATTTGTAAAAAATATGTTTCTTTTTCATTCTTTATAAACATCTTGGCGATGTCTAATTCTGGTGATTTTTATTATTTTATCATGATCATCTATTGTGTAAACAATGCGATAATCACCGACACGAACCCGATATAATTGATCTTCTCCTTGTAGTTTAACAACACCAGAGGGACGAGGTTCTTGCTGTAGTTGATCAAGACTTTCACCCACCCGTTGCTTAACCGAAGGGGGTAATTTTTTGAATTCTTTGGCTGCAGAAGTTTTAAATTGAATTCGATAATTATTCATTGAGTGTATTTTCTGTTTCTAATTCTTGTTTTAACTCATCCCAAGAAATTTCTAATTCATTTTCCCGACTACGAGAGACTAAAATATCTGAAAAATCTTCCCAAAGTTCTCCCCATTCTTCTAAGTCAATGAGGACAGCTTTCTTTTCACCTTTTTCATTAATTACAAAGTTAATTCCTTTCATAATTGTTTTAAAAACGGAACCGTATACCTAATTGTACCATAAATCTGAGATACTCCCATCAATAACTATTCCTCTTCTAAACCTAATCCTAACGCCTGTAAGCGTTCCGCTAGTCGGTCTGCACGTTTTTTCTCTTTATCCGCACGTTTTTTCTCTTTATCCGCACGCTGTTTTTCTTGACGCATTTGAGACTCTAACTCAACGGTTGTTAAAAACTTCTCTCCATCGGGACGATACAATTCTAAGCTTGATTCATTCCAGATAAAACGCACTCCTAAACGAGGACTTGTCCAGTCATTGATGGGGATAATTTCTGCTAAATTTTCTCCCTGTCTTTGCCATCCTTGTAAACGACAGCGCATCGGATTGTATAAATAGTATTCTTCTACCCTATAAGTGTCATAAAACTCCAATTTTCGACTCATTTCTGCTTTTGTATTCTTCGGTGATAGAATTTCAAAAACCACTTGAGGAGGGATATTTTCTTCCTGCCATTGACGATAGGAACCCCTCCGTCCTTTGGGACGGCCAAAAGCTACCATAACATCAGGAGCAACCGGTGAAACCAAAGTAGAACGCAGAGGATACCAGAGTAAATCTCCGGCAATAAACACCTTAGGGTCATCCGCAAAGATAATCTCTAAATTCTCCTTAATTTTGACAATCCACTCGTATTGTTCGGTATTATCTGCCATCGGTTGACCATCGCTATCTGGAAAAAGAAGATCGTCGTCAATATCAAGATAACTAACCATTGTCTTTTAATTTTAATAGATGGTTGTTTTCTGATTATAGCAAGATTTTGATCTATAATAAAGGCTGAAATTAAAATATATTAAAGATGAACATTAAAAAGAAAACTATTCAAGGCATTTTTTGGTCAGGACTCCAAAATTGGTGTAGTCAAGCGGGTTCATTTATAATATTTTTAATTCTCGCTCGTCTATTAACTCCAGAAGCTTTTGGTTTAGTAGCATTGGCTAATGTATTGATAAACTTCATGCAGATTTTTTTAAATCAAGGGTTTGCTCAAGTATTGATTCAAAAACAGGATTTAGAATCGCAAGATATAAATACAGTTTTTTGGACACAGGTATTTACGGGATGTCTTTTAACAACTATCACTTTTTTTTCTGCTATTTTAATATCTAAAGTTTTTCATCAACCCTCTTTAATTCCTATCCTACAAATTCTTTCGTTAGTTTTTATTGTTAATGCTTTTAGTCAAACTCAAGCATCTCTATTAAGACGTGATTTTAAATTTAAAGTCCTGGCAACTCGCTCTTTATTAGGAATCATCATTGCTGGTATCGTCGGTGTGGTCATGGCACTTTTAGGATACGGTGTTTGGAGTTTAGTCAGCCAACAGTTAACCTACGAACTTATGGGGGTTATTGTTCTCTGGACAGCCAGTAATTGGCGACCTAAATGGCAATTTTCTTGGATAACTTTAACAGAAATATTTTCTTTTAGTATCAATGTTTTAGGATATAAAATGGTGGAGTTCTTTAACCAGAAAACTGATAATCTATTAGTCGGTTATTTTTTAGGGGAAGTTGCCCTAGGTTATTATGCAATTTCCCATCGAATTTTAGAAGTAATGACCCAATTGTTAATCGGAACATTAAACCAAGTTGCTTTACCAACTTTTTCGCGCTTGCAAAAAGATTCTCAAGGGTTTATAGCCGCCTATTATCGAATCACTCAATTTACCAGCTTAATCGCTTTTCCAGTCTTTTTTGCCGTGATAATTCTCAGTCCAGAATTAGTAATTAGTTTATTTGGACAAAAATGGACTAATGCTATTCCTATTCTGCAAATTATCTCCCTTGTGGGAATACTTCGGGCGATTACTGTCTTTCAAAGGTCTGCTTTTGTTTCCCTCGGTCAACCCTTGCTACAATTTAAATTAGGTTTACTCAATGCCACTTTAAATGTTATCGCTTGCCTCATCGCCGTGCAGTGGGGCATTTTAGCCGTAGCCACAGCTTATGTCCTCAGTGATTATCTAGTTTTTCCCCTCGGACAATGGCTTTTAAGTAAATTAATTTCCCTTTCTTGGAAAACCTATCTAGCTCAATTTATCGCCCCCATTACTAGCACGGTTATAATGGGTTTAACGATTTTAATAACTCAACAATTACTCAGCCCTTGGTTAGAACCTCAAGGTCGTTTAATAATATGCTCCCTTCTGGGAATAACTATCTATACTGCCACCCTCCGCTTCGCTTTCCCCCAATTATTTTCGCAAATTTTTACCACGCTTAATCTCCTGCGAAATTCTCCTAAAACTAGCCGCAAATAAAGAAACTATTCAAGTTTATGATGACAGAAACGCCAATCACTTTTTCTATTATTATTCCCACCTATAACCGTCCCGAAAGACTCAAAACCTGCCTAGACTCTCTCCTAAATCTCGATTATCCTCCAGATAACTTTGAAATTATTATCGTCGATGATGGCAGTAATCAACCCCTTGATACCCTGGTTAACCCCTACCAAAATCAATTAAATTTAACTCTCATTCGTCAGAATAATTCAGGACCGGCTAAAGCCAGAAATACTGGTGCTAACGCAGCCCAAGGTGAATATTTAGCCTTTACCGATGATGATTGCACCCTTGATCAAAAATGGCTCTCAGCCCTTGAAAAAGGCTTCTTAGAAACACCAAACGCTCTCTTAGGAGGAAAAACGATCAACGCCCTGCCCAATAACCCCTATTCCACTGCTAGTCAACTATTGATCGATTACCTCTACGATTACTATAATCACCAATCCCAAAAAGTCCAGTTTTTTGCTTCTAATAATTTCGCCCTTTCTAGAGAATTATTCCAAAAAGTCGGACAATTTGATCTTAGCTTTCCCCTCGCCGCCGGAGAAGATCGAGAATTTTGCGATCGCTGGTTAGGGGCTAGTTATCCCCTAGTCTATATTGACGATGCGATCATTTACCATGCCCATCACCTCACCCTGACTAAATTCTGGCGACAACATTTTAACTATGGTTGTGGTGCTTACTATTTCCATCAAATTCGTTCTCGTCGTAATCAAACATCCCTGAAAGTTGAGCCATTAAACTTTTACTTTCAACTACTAACTTATCCATTTTTAAACCAATGTGAGCAAACATCAAAAGTATTCCTTTCTGGTTTATTATTAATCTCACAATTAGCCAATATTTTAGGTTTTTTTAAGATAAAATTGCAAAATATTTAGCTCAATAAATTGCCAAAAATAAAAAAATGAACCAGAATTCTTCGATTAAAATAGGTATAGATGGCAGTTTTTTATCAGGTCAAAAACGAGGTCATGCTCGTTATGCTTTTGAGCTTTGTCGTGAACTAGACACATATTTACCTAACGCCAATTTCTTTATTTAGGGCTTGCTGAATAAATCTAAAAACCTTGTTGGGTAAGACTTTTAGACTTTTTGTCAATCAAAAAGTAGCGGACTGGGAGTGATTAGGGGGAAAATCCCTGGACTTTTTCCCTGAAAATTAGGTAGTTGACCACCTGAAAATCGGTAAAACCCCACACCCCACACCCTACCCCCAAGAAAAACTTTTTGCCGCAAACCCTAAATACTATTTTTCCAAAGTAAAGATAGAGATGGTCATGCCTGCTACGAATAAAGAAAAATGGTATTATTCTTCTTCTAAACCTAATCCTAACGCCTGTAAGCGTTCAGCTAGTCGGTCTGCACGTTTTTTCTCTTTATCCGCACGTTTTTTCTCTTTATCCGCACGTTTTTTCTCTTTATCCGCACGCTGTTTTTCTTGACGCATTTGAGACTCTAACTCAACAGTTGTTAAAAACTTCTCTCCATCGGGACGATACAATTCTAAGCTTGATTCATTCCAGATAAAACGCACTCCTAAACGAGGACTTGTCCAGTCATTGATGGGGATAATTTCTGCTAAATTTTCTCCCTGTCTTTGCCATCCTTGTAAACGACAGCGCATCGGATTATATAAATAGTATTCTTCTACCCTATAAGTGTCATAAAACTCCAATTTTCGACTCATTTCTGCTTTTGTATTCTTCGGTGATAGAATTTCAAAAACCACTTGAGGAGGGATATTTTCTTCCTGCCATTGACGATAGGAACCCCTCCGTCCTTTGGGACGGCCAAAAGCTACCATAACATCAGGAGCAACCGGTGAAACCAAAGTAGAACGCAGAGGATACCAGAGTAAATCTCCGGCAATAAACACCTTAGGGTCATCCGCAAAGATAATCTCTAAATTCTCCTTAATTTTGACAATCCACTCGTATTGTTCGGTATTATCTGCCATCGGTTGACCATCGCTATCTGGAAAAAGAAGATCGTCGTCAATATCAAGATAACTAACCATTGTCTTTTAATTTTAATAGATGGTTGTTTTCTGATTATAGCAAGATTTTAATCGATAATAAAGGCTGAATTGAAATATCTTAATAGTAATTATGAATTGGGTATAAGGGAGTAAGAATTATGAATTATGAATTATGAATTGGGGAGATGGGGTGTGGGGAGATGGGGTGTGGGGAGATGGGAGAAAAAGCTGAAAAAGGTCTTAAGCGGCGGTTATATCTAGTAGAATCTATATTTATCAAAAAGTTAATTGACTAGAATCTATAAAGACGCTAGGATTGATGGTGACAAATAGTTGTTATTGAGAAGGGGATAAGAACTTGATACAGGCAACCCTGCACCAGTTAAGGGTTTTCGAGGCTACCGCTCGACACAGTAGCTTCACCAAGGCGGCCGAGGAGCTATTTATCACTCAACCCACCGTCTCAACCCAAGTCAAACAACTCACAAAAGCCGTGGGTTTACCGCTATTCGAGCAAATTGGCAAACGTTTGTTTTTAACCGAAGCGGGTCAGGAATTACTGTTCACCTGTCAAGAGATTTTTAATAAATTGGACAACTTTCAGATGAAAGTGGCCGATATTAAGGGAACTAGACAGGGAAAGCTGACTTTAGGCGTGATTACTACCGCTAAATACTTTGTGCCGCGATTACTGGGGGCATTCTGTCAACAGTATCCCGGTATTGACATCGCCCTACAAGTGACTAATCATCAGAAACTGCAAGAGCGAATGTTAAACAACGAGGATGACCTCTATATTCTCAGTCAACCGCCGGAAGAAGTGGAACTTTGTTCTCAGTCTTTCCTCGAAAATCCCCTAGTGGTGGTGGCGCGACGAGATCATCCATTGGTGGGTAAGAAAAATCTCCCCCTTGAGTCTCTTAACCAGCAACCTTTTATTATGCGCGAATCGGGATCCGGAACCAGGCAAGCGGTACAAAAATTATTTAATCTCCACGATATTAAGGTTAAGGTGCGCTTGGAATTAGGCAGTAACGAGGCGATTAAACAGGCTATTTCTGGCGGTTTGGGAATATCGGTACTATCTAAGCATACTCTCATCTCGGAAGGGGAAAACGGAGAATTAGCCATCCTCGACGTGGAACAGTTTCCGATTCAGCGCAATTGGTACGTTTGTTACTTGGCCGGAAAACAACTTTCCGTGATTGCTGATGCTTTTTTAAAATACCTGCTGGAAGCTAGTCAAACTATCCCGATTCATGCCCCGTTAAAAAATGGTCACAGCTTATTCGTGAGCCATTAAACCTTAAACTTTAATTCAGGATCATTTTTTTTCTTGAGGTGTTTATATGTTCGAGTCCTTCAGCCAGACTATCTGGTTGGTACCTCTTTACGCCTTCGCCGGCGCACTTCTCGCTCTACCTTGGTCTCCCGGTATTATCCGGCAAACCGGCCCGCGACCGGCCGGTTATCTGAACTTGATCATGACTTTCTTGGCTTTTTTCCATAGCCTTTTTGCTTTGATCGCCGTTTGGGGTCGTCCGCCTCAATCCATAGCATTTAATTGGCTAAATGCCGCAAATTTAAGCATATCTTTAGATGTGCAGATTTCAGCTGTTAATATTGGGGCGTTACTGCTAATTACCGGCTTAAACCTCGCCGCTCAGGTATATGCGATCGCCTATCTAGAAATGGATTGGGGTTGGGCAAGATTTTATTCTCTCGTCGCCCTCTTTGAAGGGGGTATGTGCGCCCTAGTTATCTGTAATTCGCTATTTTTCAGCTATTGTGTGCTAGAAGTTCTCACCCTCGGCACTTATCTGCTAATTGGTTTCTGGTTCAATCAATCTCTGGTGGTGACGGGGGCGCGGGATGCTTTTCTGACTAAACGGATTGGCGATTTAATCCTGTTGATGGGAGTAGTAGCCCTTTTACCCCTTGCGGGAACATGGAACTTTGACCAATTGGCAGAATGGGCGGCTACAGCCAATTTAAACCCCAATGTGGCTAATTTACTCTGTTTAGCCCTGATTGCTGGTCCGATGGGCAAATGCGCTCAATTTCCTCTACATTTATGGCTAGATGAGGCCATGGAAGGACCGATGCCAGCGACAATTCTGCGGAATACCGTCGTCGTTTCCACTGGTGCTTGGTTATTGGTGAAATTAGAGCCGGTGCTACAATTATCGCCCTTAACCTTGCAGGTGATGACCATTGTTGGCTCTGTTACTGCCATCGGTGCGGGGTTAATTGCGATCGCCCAGATCGATGTCAAGCGCTCCCTTTCCTATTCCGTCAGTGCCTACATGGGACTGATTTTTATCGCTGTTGCCACCGGACAAACGGAAACCGCTTTAGTGTTGCTCTTTACATACGCGATCGCTATGTCCCTGTTAGTCATGGTGGTGGGTAACATCATTTGGAATAATATCAGCCAAGATTTAAGCCAATACGGCGGTTTATGGTCCCGTCGTCCCGTTTCTGGTCTTTGTTATCTCGTCGGTGCCGCTAGTTTAGTCGCACTGCCTCCCTTTGGTGGTTTTTGGGCATTAGCGCGCATGGGCGATCGCCTCGCAGAAGTCAGTGGTTTACTGTTATTAGTGCTATTGTTGGTCAATGCTTTAACTGCTTTTAGTGTCACTAGAGAATTTTGCGTTTTCTTTGGCGGTAAAATCAAACCGATGACCCTGCGCTCTCCAGAAGCTCTTTGGCCCTTAGTTATCCCCATGACTGTGACCATGGGTTTCGCCCTTCATCTGCCGATTTTATTGGCGCAATGGCATTTATTACCAAGTAACTTAAATCTGGGAGTGGCTTTTCTCTTGGTACTTTCCACTGCTGCTGGCGTAATTCCGGCAGCATATATTTATCTGAATGAAAATATCTCCAAACCGATCGTTTTTCAACCGAAAGCCGTTCAAGATTTCTTTGCCAACGACCTTTATACAGCCCAATTGTATAAAGTTACCATCGTTTTTGTGGTCGGATTAATCTCGCAAATTATTAACTGGATCGATACCTTTCTGGTGGATGGTATCGTTAACCTAGTGGGATTAGCCACGGTTTTTGGTGGTCAGAGTTTGAAATATAACGTCTCGGGACAGACCCAATTTTACTTTCTGTCGATTATTTTGGGAGTGGCTTTGATTGGTATTATCATTTGTTGGCCGTTACTATCACAAATTTCTCTAGTTTTCAGTTAAAGATTTGATAACTTAGGCTTTTCTTTAGCATCCCCGGCCCTGATAATAGGATTTGTCCTGATTAATGGAAACAACTACCGATGTTCAATACCTCTCGTCGCCAATTAATCCGTTATGGGGGTGGTTTTTTGGGAACTGGTCTGGCCGCTACTATTTTAGGCTCGCAATTGTCCCAAACTAACGCCCAAACCGCTGTTAATTCCCAGCCATGGCTAACTGCTCAAAATAAAGGATTGAACCCCGACCAAGCTTTGACTATGCTCATGGAAGGCAATCAACGTTTCTGGGAACGAAGACAAAAAAGTCCTAATCGCGATCAAGGGCGACTCACAGAAGTGGCCGAAAGTCAAGCCCCTTTTGCGGCAATTTTGGGCTGTGCCGATTCTCGCGTACCGGCGGAGATCGTTTTTGATCAAGGATTAGGGGATCTGTTTGTTTGTCGGGTAGCGGGAAATTTAGCCACTTCCGAAGAAATTGGTAGTCTAGAATTCGGCACGTTGGTGTTAGGAGCTAAGGTAATTGTTGTCCTCGGTCATTCCCGTTGTGGAGCGGTAAAAGCCACCATTGAAGGGGGTCGTTTCCCCGGACAAATCGGTCGTTTAATCGATGGCCTACAGGTGGGAGTTGAGCGGGCCGAAAGACAACCCGGTTCTAACAAACTTGAGCGAGCGATCAAAGCTAATGTTAATTATCAAGTAGAGAAATTAGGCAAATCCCCAGTTATCGGTGAATTAGTGGACGGCAAACAATTAAAAGTTGTCGGAGCCTACTATGATCTCGATAGCGGCAAAGTAAGTTTAATTTAGTCAATTCCCGATTAGTCATCGTGTTGGTTGGCTAATCGTTTTCTCATCCCAGTCATTATAAATTCGCTCGATCCCAATATGCTCAGTACCCTGCTTTGGTTGCCAATAATTGGAGCAATTATAGTCGGTCTTTTCCCCGATAAATTCGCCCCAGCAAAATTACGTCAAATTACCCTCTTTTTTGTTGCCGCCGTCCTCCTTTGGTCTTTATATCTGCTGACCCAATATAACTTAACCAGCAATGGCTTTCAATTTTCTGAATACCGCGAATGGGCAAAACCAATCGGTTTAAGTTATAACCTCGGAGTCGATGGTTTGTCCTTACCGTTAATTATTTTAAACTGTTTCTTGACAGGAATAGCTATCTATAGTAGCGAAGAAAAAATAGAGCGTCCCCGACTTTATTACATCCTAATCCTCCTGATTAACGCCGGGGTTTCTGGGGCATTAATGGCCAAAAACCTGCTGCTGTTCATCGTTTTCTATGAACTAGAATTAATCCCCTTTTATCTGATGATTGCTATCTGGGGAGGCGAAAAACGTGGCTATGCTTCGATTAAATTCCTTCTCTACACTGCCGTCTCCGGGTTATTAGTCCTAGCGGCATTTTTAGGCATAGGTTTCCTCAACGGCGGCACTTTTGACTATTCTTCCCTCTCGACCGCCGATTTCTCCCAAAAAACCCAGTTACTGCTCTTAACTCTGCTGTTAGTGGGATTTGGCATCAAAATTCCCCTCGTACCTCTCCATACTTGGCTACCGGATGCCTATACGGAAGCTTCCCCCGCTACAGCAATTTTATTAGGTGGTATCCTCGCTAAACTCGGTACTTATGGCTTAGTTCGCTTTGGTCTGCAATTATTCCCCGAAACTTGGTCTTTAATCGCCCCCGGACTGGCAATTGTCGGCGTTATTAGCGTTATTTACGGGGCCTTGAGCGCTATTGCCCAAAAAGACATTAAACGCATGGTGGCCTACAGTTCGATCGGTCACATGGGCTATATACTGGTAGCAGCCGCCGCCGGCACGGGTTTAAGCGTCCTTGGTGCCGTCGCACAAATGATTAGCCACGGTCTGATTCTCGCCCTTTTATTCTATCTGGTGGGCATTGTCGAACGCAAAGCCGGAACCAGAGATTTAGACGTTTTAAACGGTTTAATGAACCCAATTCGCGGTTTACCCCTGGTTAGCGCCCTGTTAATTCTCGCTGGTATGGCCAGCGCTGGTATCCCCGGATTAGTGGGATTTGTGGCGGAATTTATCGTTTTTCAGGGTAGTTTTTCCCGTTTTCCCGTGCAGACGGTTCTCTGTATCATCGCTTCTGGTTTAACGGCGGTTTACTTTGTTATCCTCCTTAATCGCACCTGTTTTGGTAAATTGGATAATAAACTTGCCTACTATCCCAAAGTCTTGAAATCGGAAACTATTCCCGCTTTTGTCCTAATGGTATTAATCGTCTTTTTAGGCATTCAACCCAATTATTTAGTCCGTTGGATTGAACCCACCACTAACTCGATGGTTGCCAGCTTATCGGGAGAAGCAAAACCTAGTTTTGTCTTTAAAAAATCTCCGCAAAAGTCCTCAAAAACCAACTGGTTGAATCGGGGTAAATTTTTGAGTAATAGTTAGTTATCCCCTGCTGTTTCCGAATTATTGTAACCGTTCCTAATCACTTTACCTAAAACTATGACTGGGACATTAATCAAAGCCAAACTTCCCCCTTCTACTCACGAATTTGCCGACATTATCCACCGTTTAGAAGCGGGTGGATCCATGTTACCAGATACTACCGAAAACCTGATGCAAATTATCGGCATTTATAAAGCTTATGCCGTACCGATGGATTTTTATTGGCGAGATCTGCTCTATATTGCCGAACGAGTTTTCTTGGATCCTTTGCCCTTTTTTAAATATTTTCTACCCCAAGAATACCTAGATCTACAAAATCATTACGCTGGTGATAATGCCGATTTACGCATCTGGCGCGGCACGGGTTCTGCTCACCCTGAATTGTTAGAATTTATGGATAAAGGTAAAACCCGAAAAATGCCCAGATTAATCCATCATCTTTGGCATGATCGTATTAATATGGAATTTGCCGAAGCTTGTATGCAAGCCATGTTGTGGCATGGTCGCGATATGGGTTGGGGTTTATTTGATGCCTATCTTGATTCAGAAGAATATCGCCAAAATGCCGACCGCGCTATTAAGGCCTATTTCAAGAAAAATCCCGTGATGATGAAACTTTATGACCTGTTCCCCGATATGTTCTTGGAACAGGTGCGGATGATGTCCTATTACTCCAATTTAGGACTATTCTGGGAAGTGATGGCCCCGGTGTTTTTCGAGATGTCTGATATCTACGATGAAGGCGGATTTAAAGGTGTTCCTGATGCCATGAATTTCCTCGTTAATGGCATTTTTGCCATCGCTGGCCGGCCAATTTATCATCACGTTTATATTGATGGTCAATGCTACGAAATTATCCCCAAATCAAAGGCTTTTACTTGGCTTTATGAAGCGGCTTTACCCTATGTGGAAGCCGTCTTTTATCGTACTGCTCCCTTCCGGGGTACAAAGTCCTATAATGCCCAAGCAAAACAGGTTCCCTACCAACAAAAAGACTTTCACTATGGCATTCTTTACGCTGATGTTTTCCCCGTGGGTACTGCGGGAATTCCTCCCACGTTGTTAATGGATGATATGTATCATTTTTTACCCCAATATCTGATCGATTACTATCAGCAACAGTGCCGGGGGGAAGACGATATTTTGATTCAATTAGGGATTAGTTTCCAGCGATCGATGTATAATGTGACTTCGGCAGTTATTCAAGCTCTACGCACTGCTTTACTCTATCCCCTCGACGATCCTAATCCCAAACATTTACTCAAAAATCGTCAATTCTTTGAGGCACAAATGGACAGATTTAAACGCCCCGAAGCGCGTCTTAGAGATATCCAAAATCCTAATTATCGTTAAGGTTTTTTGATTACTTTTTTGGTGGGTTTATAGCCCACCTTTTTTGATATAATGAGATGGCCGACACCCAACCTCAAAAAAGATGACCACTTTTCCCATCATCGATAATAACGAGTCTTGTGCGGATGAGGTAAAATTTCCCCCCAGGGATATCTGGAGTGAGGAACCCCCCTTGGAAAGCTACGCTCATTTACAACAAATTCTGATTTTACTTCAATGTTTAGAATGGTTATGGCAAGATCGTAATGATTATTTTGCCGCCGCTAATTTGAGCATTTATTATAGTCCTAATCAGAAAAAATCCGAGGATTTTCGCGGGCCAGATTTTTTTGTCGTTTTGGGAACAGAAAGACGCTTAGATCGAAAAAGTTGGGTAGTTTGGGGAGAAGGGGGCAAATATCCCGATGTTATCGTGGAAATTCTCTCTCCTAGTACCGCCAAAATGGATCGCGGCGAGAAAAAACAAATTTATCAAGATATTTTTCGCACTCCCGATTATTTTTGGTTCGATCCTGAAACCTTAGAATTCCAAGGATTTCGGCTCATGGAAGGGCAATATCAAGCAATTGAACCGACGGACAGGGGTTGGCTATGGAGCGATCGCTTAGGCTTATTTCTGGGTATTTATCAACAACAATTACGCTATTTTCATAGGGAGGGGGAATTAATTCCTACCCCCGCAGAAGTGGCTAAACAGGAACATCAAGAGAAAGTTTTAGCCTTACAACAAATAGAACAATTAAAATCTCGTTTACGGGAGTTGGGGTCCGATTTAGAAGGTATTTAGAGCCAGTTTTTTTCAGGAGAAACAGGGAAATTTTCCCTAAATTCCCTCACCCCCGACCCCTCTCCCATTTAGATAGTCAACAGCCTAGTATTTTTTGCCTCTTGTCTGACTGGGAGTCACAAGTCTAAGCTAAGAATAGCCTGCCAACCCGTCCCGACCACCGGATAAATTATAGAATGAACGATCCTCACGCTAATTCTCCCGCTCAATCCTCAGAAGAGACAATAGATGAAACCAATTGGGTAGATCTGGGGGAGGAAGGGAAACCCCTAGATAAACCCACTGCTAAACCTATGCAACCATCTCCCCTCAAGTCTATCTCTACTCTGATCACGGTGGAGACGGCTTTTTTGGCCAGTGCTACCAGTTTAATCTGGTTAATTGATTATTATTTTCCCCTCGGACCGTTATTAAGGGTTTTCTTCCCGATTCCTATCGCTTTAGCCTATTTACGTTGGGGCGCTCGTTGTGCCTGGATGACAGCATTAGTTTCTAGTTTACTTTTGTCGGTGTTGATGGGACCGACTCGCAGTATTGTCTTTTTGATTCCCCACGGCTTGATGGGGGTACAATTGGGGCTATGCTGGCGCCGGGGTGCGCGCTGGGAATTTTCTATCTTGACTGGGGGGACTGTTGGGGGCGTTTGGCTTATTCTTTCGTTTTTGGCTATTTTCAATTCTTTTAGGCGAAAATCTCTGGTTATATGTGATTACCCAAGCGACTAATTTTATTGATTGGATTTTTACCCAGTTAGGGATTCTCGCTAAACCGACGCTCCTGCAAGTGCAATCGGTAGCAGTTGTAGGCATATTTGTCAATAGTTTATTATACTTATTTGCCGTGCATTTAGTGGCGTTATTAGTTCTTGATCGCCTTGGTAATCCGATTTCTCGTCCGCCCAAATGGGTGCAGGTCATACTAGATTATGAGTGATTATTTAGCGCTTTATCGTCGGTATCTCCAGTCAATTAATCCTGCACTGGATGGAGAGTTTTTAATCGCAGAAAATCTATCTACTAATTGGGATGAACCGGAAACGGCTTTAGATTTTCATAATTGTGCGGTGATGGCTTTAATTGAAGCGGAAAATTCCCCAATGCGATCGATGTATGTGGAGATGGCTTTTCAATCTCTGCAAAGGGTCCTAGAAATGGCGGTTTATCCCCTCACTACTGCCCATTTAGCTCTAGTTTATTATCTAGTCGGCGATCGAGATTTAGCGGCACAAAATGCTTTTAATGCTTTAGTCCAAGTGCTATCATCGGTTAATGCTAATTATCCCCTGGGGTTAATTTATTATTTTCCTGCCCATAACCGACAGGAATTATTCAGGGATTTATTGGAGACTGCTAATTATAACGAGCAAACCCTGATTTTATCTACAGAAATATTATATCGCTCATCTCTGGCTTTTTATAATAAAAATGGGTTAAGATTTCTGGAATTAGCTAATCATGTTAACCCCAATTCTTGTCATCTCAATCGTCAATTAGGTATCGCCAAATTAATTAATCAACAGCTAGAAGGTTTATTTCATCTCCATCGCGCCGTTAATCTCGATCCGGAAGATGCTGGCAATTTGCAAGCCCTTTATTTAGCCTATCGGGGATTAGGACAACAACAATTAGCTAATTTTTGGTTAGAAACAGCGAAAGTAACGAGGAAAAGTTGGACAAATTTAGATGTAAATCAGCCCTTTACCTATCTCGATTTTGAGCGGGATATTACCCTAGCTGTAGAAGCAAGTTTTCGCAGTTTTGTCACGGGAGTTTTACTCGCCCAAGGGGATTGGTTTGAAGCAGAAATGGAATTTTGGCGCCATAGTATTAGGGAAGGAATGACGGTTATTGATGTGGGTGCTAATGTCGGAGTTTATACTTTTAGTGCCGCTCATCGAGTCGGTAAGACGGGAAAAGTTATCGCTATTGAACCTTTTTCCCAATGTATCCAGTTGCTAGAAGAAACCTGTCGGGTTAATCAATTTTCTTGGGTTTATCCCTGTGGAGGAGCAGCCAGTAATCAAGGGGGAAATGTTTATTTATCTCTTGAGCAAGCTAGTGAATTAAATGAAGTCGTTACCGATGCAACCCAATTAAAGTCAGAAAATTACGAACAAGTTCCCTGTCTTACCCTCGATAGTTTAATTGATACCTATCAGTTAGAAAGGGTGGACTTGCTTAAATATTGATGCGGAAGGCCACGAATTACTGGTTTTAGAAGGTAGTCAACTTTTAATTGAGCGTTTTGCCCCGATTATCCTCTACGAAAATATTGCCGCTAATCAAGGCAGTAATTTGGCCGCAGCCCGATGGTTAGAGGGGAAAGGTTATCGACTATACCGTTATCGTCCCTACCTGCAAGAATTGCTAGAAATCGAGTCAGAAGCCGATTTACAGGGAATTTTGAACGTTATCGCCCTGCCTGAACGGGAATTAAGGGATTAAGGAGACCGTCAATCCGGTCATCTCATCAATAATCCTAACTAGGACTTGCTGAATAAATGTGAAATGTAGGCAAGGTAAGGGTTTTGTGGCTTTTCTCGCGAAACAGGTGCAAGATTTTGAGAGAATCGTGCTTCAAAACCTTGCGTCTTCATCGGCCCGCGTCCTGTAGGGGCGAAGCATTCGGGCAATAACCTATCGGTGAAACCATAGATTTTCTATCCGAATGCTTCGCCCGTACTTTTTCAGCAAACCCTAACTAGACTAGCGGGTTAATTAATGCTCTTAGAAAGCCAAAAGGGGATAAAAAGGGAATTTTAGCCGAAAAAGTCAGCCTGAAAATGGTTAAAACCTCACACCCCACACCCTACACCCTGTCCCCACGAGAAACTTTTTCAGCCAACCCTACTTATCATCTTGTCAGAGAGTGACCGAGTGAGTTATAGTCGTCTATAAGACTCGATTAAAGCATTTCTTAAAAGAATCGTGGTTTTTGGAAAATCGAAAAGTGCGCTATTTTCCCTTCCACAGAAACCCGTTGCCGAGGGGAGTAACTCAAAAACTCCTTTTTTCCTAGATTCTGATAGACAGAAACGGCGGAAACGGATAAAAAATGCTGTTATCGAGCAAGACTCAGGGATTAATTGAAAATCTCGTCTCCTGGCTGTGCTTACCTAATTGTGGGTCAAGCTGGCACTTGCCAAACAGACCTAACAACTGAAACCAAGACTCAGTTCCCAGGTCTGAGAGGCAGATGAATATCAAGATGAGGCTTTAACGATGCGGACTCATCTTCTTAGAACTTTCTTAACAAGACCAGATTTCCAGAAGTAGCCTCAAAGCATAGACAAATAGCCCATGGTCCGTCGCTTTTGAAACCGAAAGATTGAGGAAATTGAATGCCAAAACAAATAATCATAGCCGAACAACACCATATAGCGGCTGTTTTTTGGGAAGATCAAATTCAGGAATTAGTTGTAGCCACAGGTAATCAGCAGGTGGCCGACATCTATCTAGGATTAGTAGAAAATGTCATCCCCGGTATAGATGCAGCCTTTGTCAATATTGGCGATGCGGAACGTAATGGCTTTATCCATGTCACCGACCTGGGCCCCTTAAGACTGAAAAAAACCGCCGGTGCTATCACGGAATTACTGGCCCCCCAGCAAAAAGTGCTGGTACAGGTAATGAAAGAACCCACCGGCAACAAGGGACCGCGGCTAACGGGAAATGTCACTCTTCCCGGTCGTTATCTGGTATTGATGCCCAATGGTCGCGGGGTGAATCTTTCCCGTCGCATCCGCAGTGAAGACGAGCGCTCCCGTTTACGAGCTTTAGGGATTTTGGTCAAACCGGCGGGGATGGGGTTGCTGGTACGCACCGAGGCCGAAGGCAAAGCGGAAGAAGCGATTATCGAGGATTTGGAATTTCTGCAAAAACAGTGGGAGAGCATCCAACAGATGGCCGTCAGCACCCGCGCCCCGGCCCTGCTTAACCGGGATGATGACTTTATTCAAAGGGTTTTGCGGGATATGTACAGTGCCGACGTCAATCGCATTGTTGTGGATAACCCGATGGCGGTAAAACGAGTTAAACAGCAATTGACGAACTGGGGCGGCGGCAAAGCTCTCGAAGGGGTTTATATCGACTCCCATCGGGAACCCCAGCCAATTCTCGACTATTTCCGGGTTAACGCCGCCATTCGCGAGGCCCTGAAACCCCGGGTTGATTTACCCTCCGGCGGCTACATTATCATCGAACCGACGGAAGCTTTAACGGTAATTGATGTTAACTCCGGTTCCTTTACCCGTTCGGCCACGGCCCGAGAAACCGTACTCTGGACTAATAGCGAGGCCGCCACAGAAATCGCCCGACAACTGCGCTTGAGAAATATCGGCGGCGTGGTGGTGGTGGACTTCATCGATATGGATTCCCGTCGCGACCAGTTGAAACTGTTGGAATTGTTTAACAAGGCCCTGAAAAGCGATAAGGCCCGGCCCCAGATTGCCCAATTATCGGAATTGGGGTTAGTGGAATTAACTCGTAAGCGTCAGGGGAAAAACATTTATGAATTATTCGGCAAAACCTGTGACCATTGCGGCGGACTGGGCCATTTAGCCCATCTACCGGGAGAGGGCAACGCCATCGCCCTGGAAACCCCCACTCTTAGCCGCGCGGAAAAAGAAACCCTTGTCGTTGCCCCGATTAATACAAAAGTTCTGCCCGATAAGAGCGCTCCTAGCGTTGCGGCGGCCGAACCCTATCTAGAAGTTTTCTCCGAATTTGAGGCCGAAGAAAACGCTCAAGAGATGGATCTTTCCTTCCATCCCAATTATCAAGAACAGGTTAATAATTCTCGCCGTCGTCGTCGTCGTCGTCCCTCGGAACTATTACTAAAAGAGGAACGGAGCGAAAAAGCCTCTACTAACGGTGTTAACAACGAAATCGAGCCGGAATCAGAACCCCAACGCTTTGAGGAAAAACGAGAACGCCCGGCCCGTCTCTCGAAACGGGGAGAAGATGCCAGCACCGCCAAAAATATCCCCGTCAGCGAACGGGAGCGGGTTTCCGTGGAAATGACCCAGGTAGAACAGGAAGTTTATTCTTTAATGGGCATTTCTCCCCTGATTCTGGTGGATAAGGAGTTTAAAGACCCGAAATCGGTGATTGTTTCCGTGAAACTGGCAGGGGAAAGAGAAGTGGAAAACCCAGAAAAGTCTGCCATTCCTGAAATATCCTTGACTCCCACCCTAGAGGCCGAGGTCGCACCGGTCGAAGGGATGGAAACCAGCGAGGAATCCGAAAATCGCCCCCTGGTGCGCCGTCGTCGTCGTCCCACCACTGGCGAAGTTAGTCAGGAAATCAACCAAGAAGCTAGTGTGCCAGTGACTTTTACCCCCGAACCGATTACGACCGAAACTCCAGTTTTTCTCGGTGAAGTCATTCCTTTCGAGACCCCGGTGAGCGCCGAGGTGACAGAGGAGCCACAAATAGAGCCTGAAACCGCGGTGCTGCGTCGTCGTCGTCGTCGTTCCTCCGCCACTGCCGATGAGTCATGAGCGAAGAACCCTTAATTGCCAGTGTCGATGAAGTGGGGCGCGGGGCTTTATCTCAAATGTCGGGGTGAAGACCGGAAGCGCTTAGTGCGACGGGGGTGTCAATTTAATCGTGCCAGAATCTCCCCCATTAGTTGTTGAAGTGTTGCGGGTTGGCATTGAGCCTATTCCTGTTGAGCCTCGTCAATGTCTTTAACTAGGGTCTGCTGAAAAAGTTTTTCCTGGGGGCAGGGTGTAGGGTGTGGGGTGTGGGGTGTAGGGTTTTACCGATTTTGAGGGGGTCAATTACCTAATTTTCAGGGAAAAAGTCCAGGAATTTTTCCCCCGATCACTCCCATATCCATTACTTTTTGATGGCCAAAAGGTCTAAAAGTTTTACCCAACAAGGTTTTTAGATTTATTCAGCAAACCCTACTTAAAAAAACAATATCCGAGCCGTTATCTAGTCATCGCTACCACTAATGTCAAACATTTTCAGGGATTCGCAGAAGCTTTAAATTGGCAAGATATTAACCTATAACAGCTTTGATCTTGATCATTTTTTCACTTTAACTACTTAGTCTTATGCAGTTTATTGATCGCGCCGAAATAGAAGTGGAAGGGGGTAAGGGAGGTGATGGAATCGTCGCTTTCCGTCGGGAAAAATACGTCCCCGCTGGCGGCCCGGCCGGAGGTAATGGGGGAAAAGGTGGTTCGGTGATTTTTGTGGCCACTCAGAACCTGCAAACCCTGCTAGATTTCCAGTATAGTCGCTATTTTAAGGCCGATGACGGTAAACGGGGCGGTCCGAACAACTGCACCGGAGCCAACGGTAGCGATCGCATTATTAAAGTTCCCTGTGGTACAGTGGTTTACGATCTCGATAGCGAGGCAATTATCGGCGATTTGGTCACTCCCGAACAGACTTTAATCGTGGCTGCCGGGGGAAAAGGGGGATTAGGCAACCGCCACTTTTTAAGCAATAATAACCGCGCACCCGAATACGCTTTACCCGGTTTAGACGGAGAAAAACGCCATTTACGCCTAGAATTGAAGTTATTAGCGGAAGTAGGACTGATCGGGCTGCCCAATGCGGGAAAATCAACCCTAATCTCGGCTGTTTCCTCTGCTCGTCCCAAAATCGCCGATTATCCCTTTACGACTCTTATCCCTAACTTGGGAGTGGTACGCAAACCCACAGGAGACGGGACGGTATTCGCCGATATTCCTGGATTAATCGAGGGAGCGCACCGAGGAATCGGCCTAGGACACGAATTTTTACGCCATATCGAACGCACGCGCCTGTTAATTCATCTTGTCTCCTTGACAGCAGAAGACCCGATCGCCGATTATCAAATTATCCAAGGAGAATTGGCCGCCTATGGTCGAGGCTTAGAAAAGCGATCGCAAATACTGGTTTTCAACAAAATTGATGCTGTGGACGAGGAAACGATAGATAACTATCAAAAGCAGTTTGCTAAAATAACCAATGCCGAGATTTTGACTATTTCCGCCGTAACAGGAGCCGGATTAACCACTCTACTCGCCAAAGTTTGGCAGCAATTAGAGCAACTGGAGAGGGTCGAGGATGAAACCCCTTCCCTGTTTTCCTAAAATCGCTCGTTAGTTGTTGAGCTGCCGGGGTGCGGGTGGTCGTCGATTGCTCGGTCTTCTTTCCGTACCTTCAAAGTTACCATTAGAACGACGGGTGCGGCGCTGTTCGCCTTCATTTTCGGCCGCATAGACTTCTAGATAAAGAGAGCGACCCGCACTCGCGGCCGCCATTTCTAGGGTAGTTCTAATCGCCTGTAAATTGCGTCCTCCCCGGCCGTAAACTTTGCCTTTATCGGCATCATCGAAGGCTACACGCACCCAAAGACGTTGATTTTCCTTACAGCGCTCGATATCCAATCTCAGACTGGCCGGCTCTTCCAAAAACGGCTCGATAATAAATTTCACCAGTTCGAGATAATTGGGGGTACTAGGCATTGATTTTCTCGAAAATTTTCTGTTTGGTGAGAATGCCGCGCACGGTGTCCGTCGGTTGCGCTCCTTGTTGTAAGCGTCGGATGATTCCTTCTTCATCCAGACGCACTTCATCGGTGCGGGGATTGTAAAATCCTAATTCCTCTAGGGGACGACCATCGCGACGACTGGTGCTAACGGCCGCAACGATACGATAACTGGCTTCGCGTTTTTTACCAAAGCGTTTTAGACGTAATTTGATCATGGTTACTCAAAAATTCTCCTTTCCGATTCTAACTCATCCTGGCGGTATTTCCACAAGTGGCGATCGAGGGAACCGGTCGGCAGCCATTGCATATTCATTGAAAATAACGCCGAAAGCGCGGGTCTAAATGGTCTTTTTTGCGGCGATTACAGGATAAACAAAGGGTTTGCAGGTTACTAATGTCGTTACTGCCACCTAAAGCTAAGGGAATTATATGATCTATGGAAAGTTGGGACAATTTTTCGGGTTTACCGCAACTCTGACATTGATAATTATCCCTTTGATAAACATATTTTCTCACTTCGATCGGAATCGGTATTCTCGGAGTTTTTGCCATGATAATTACAGCAGGAGACAGGAGATTGCTTTAATTTATTTTCCTCATTACCTAATTAGGGCTGGCTGAATAAATGTGAAATGTATGCAAAGTAAGGGTTTTGGGGCTTTACGAGCGAAACAGGTGCAAGATTTTGAGAGAATCGTGGTTCAAAACCTTGCATCTTCATCGGCCCGCGTCCTGTAGGGGCGAAGCATTCGGGCAATAACCTATCGGTGAAACCGTAGATTTTCTATCCGAATGCTTCGCCCGTACTTTTTCAGCAAACCCTAATTAGGTTTTCAGGAATTGAAGTTAGTTTTTTCGGGATTTTCTCGCAGCATTTGCCGAATCTCCTCTAGGGGTGATTCTGGTTCCAGTAGTCTATTTTCGGGAATAAATTCTAGGGTGATTTTTATTTGACGAGTTTCATTGAAATCGTTAAAGCCTTGATTTCTGATTTCTTTAAATAAAATATCATATTCACTAGAATTACAATGTATATACGGACTTTTTGAAAGTTTTTCTAAAACACTAGAAAAAGTACATTCTCCAGAAGTTTTAACTTTTCCTGTTCTCCAGTCTTTCTCCCCCAGTATTAATACTTTACAATCCTTCCCTTCACTCGGATAATGAAACCATTCAATTTTATTAATTTGACCAAATGTAGAAGAACGGTCTGATATATTTGTTCTTAGTCTTCCATAGGAAGTATATTTGCCGATATACTTCAAAAAATCTTCTTGGATTTTTCCCTAAATTTTCTCACTAAAATAACTTCTTCATTTTCAAACATCAATACACTATTATCATCTTCGATAATAATTTTCCGAGAGTTGTTAAAAGTATCAAGATTCATTCTTTTGCTCCTTAATTATTCCCTATTCAATCATAATAACATACAAATTTACTCTAGGGGTGATTCTGGTTCTTGTTCCAATGGGCTATTTTTAGGAATAAACTCTAGGGTAATTTTTATTTGACGAGTTTCATTGAAATTTTTAAAGCCTTGCTCTTTTAATATTTGTAATAATTGCGAGTAGTCATATTCTTGATGGGCTAATTTTTCTAAAATAGGAGAAAAGTCACATTGACCATAAACTTTAATTTTACCTTGTCTCCATTGTTTTTCTCCTAAAATTAATAGATTTAATATTTGTCCATCTCTCGGATAATAAACCCAATCTAGTTTAGCTATCTGACCACAAATGTAACTTTTCGATTTTAACATTAAACCATCGAGAACGAAGTCAGAAATATAGTCTTCTAATTCTTCAATTATTTGATTTTTGAATTGATCAACCAAAATAATTTCTTTATTTTCAAACATCAGTAAACTATTATCATCTTCGATAAGGATTTTCTGAGAGTTGTTAAAAGTATCAAGATTCATTCTTTTGCTCCTTAATGACTCAAAGATAAATTACTCGTACTCAACTAAACTAGCGTAGTTATTACCCTCCGTAAACTTGCCAGCGATGGTTATATTTCCTGAACCAACTTTAACATTACCGAAAAATAAATTCCCTGACTTAGTTAAAGGAGTCCAGTTACCCGATGATTGATCAATGATAACCACATCTAAAGCATTAGGTACTTCAATTTTAAAATTTACCAATTGATTCTTAGTTAATTTGGCTATTGTGGGACTATAAAGATAGGCATTATTTTCTTCAAAAGTAGCATATGTTTTCGGTATAGAAACACCCTTAGCACTACTGGTAATTCGATAAGATAAAGCATGATTAAAGTTATTTTTATCGGATTTATTTTTAGAGAAAACCATCAAATCATAACTTCCAGCTTGGGGAAAGGAAACTTTAATTGTTGCTTGTCCATTGACTCTTTGAATTAAGGGTAAATGGCTATTTATAGGTAAATTATTTTGCTGCAATTGAGCATAAATATGGGTGTGAGGAGAAACTTGTAAAATAACTTCTGTTATTCCTGAAGACTGGATATTATAACTATTGTGATTGACTAATTTTATGCCATCTCGAAAAAATTGTGATGTCACAATCGGCCAAGAATCAAATTGTTGTTTTCTATAAACTTTCGGTAATAATTGCCACTGAGTTTGTTCGGGGAAATGACTATAAATTAATTGTGCGGGTGGAGTAGCAAAATAATGAGGATTAAATTGCCGTTGAAATTGATTGTTATTGACTACTCCCGCACCCCAAGTTGCATCAATTAGATACCAAGCATTATTAATTCTGACAGTATTCCAAGCATGGTTAGCATCACTAGCATTGCCCACTAGATAGCCTAATCCTTTAGCATAACCGATAACAACTGCTGATTTTAATCCCATTTTTTCTGCTAAAGCTTGATAAAGATTGGCATAACCTGAACAGACAGCAAAACGATTTTTGAGGACAGTATAAGGACTGGCATCACCGTAATTACTCCTTAAAAAACTTGCCACATCGTAGGTAATATTATGGGTAATCCAAACGTAAATAATGCGGGCTTTTTCTGCTTCTGTTTTGGCATATTTAGATAGAATTGTTGCTAATTCTGATAGAGAATTTCCTTGGTAATTGATGCTGCGAGCTAGACGATCAATATCTTGATAATTTCCCTGTCTAACTTGGGGATTATTCCCCGAAATAATTGGCTGAGAAAGTTGCAGATTCTTAGTATTAGAAATTAAATCATTTGCTGGTTTAAATGATTGAAAATTCCTGAGCAGTTGAGAACTTTGGTTTTTAAATGCCATCCCAACGGACATTAAAACTAAAAAGATGAAAATCCCTGGAATTGTCCTTCCCGATTGCCGATTCTTGCGGCGGCGATAATTTCTTTTATAAGCCATGGTTGCTGCTAATAAAAAGTAAAGATTGCCAGTCTTAGTCTGCTCTGATCCTATTATCTCTCAAACCTAACTATTTTTTTGAGATTTTCCTGTGATCTTAATCACTGAGAATTTAAATATTAATCTAGCTAAAGTGTGTTAGTTTTGGCTAACACACCTAAAATTAAGATTAAAGTTTTTACCCTTCTCTAACCGTAAACTTTATCATAATACTCCTGATATTCTTTGGATAACAAAGGTTGCCACCAATCGCGATTATCAAGATACCATTGAATGGTTTTTCTTAATCCCCCCTCTACGGTTTCCTGAGGTTGCCAACCTAATTCGGTGCGAATTTTACTCGCATCAATAGCATACCGGCGATCATGGCCGGGGCGATCCTTAACAAAAGTAATTAAATTCCGAGCAGGTTTCACGGGTAAATCGGGAGCTAATTCATCCATTAACTCACATAACATCCTGACTAAATCGATATTTTTTACCTCGTTATTTCCGCCAATATTATAGGTTTCTCCCGCTTTTCCTTTGTGAATAACTGTATCTAATGCTTGACAATGATCCCGAACATATAACCAGTCCCGAACATTTTTACCATCACCATAAACGGGTAAAGGTTTACCCAAAAGAATATTAATACACATCAAAGGAATTAACTTTTCGGGAAAATGATAGGAACCATAATTATTAGAGCAATTAGTAATAATTGTCGGCATTCCGTAGGTATGAAAATAAGCTCTCGCTAGATGATCACTCCCCGCTTTTGAGGCAGAATAGGGACTATTAGGAGCATAGGGAGTAGTTTCGGTAAAAGCTGGATCATCTACTCCTAAACTGCCATAAACCTCATCGGTGGAAACGTGCAGAAAACGATAGTTATCCGGTTGATGATTACTTAACCAATGTTGCCGAAAACTTTCTAATAGAGTAAAAGTTCCCACCATATTAGTTTGCACAAAAGCTCCAGGACCAAGAATCGATCGATCCACATGGGATTCGGCGGCAAAATGGGCAACTGTATCGATATTTTCACTGGTAAATAATTCATCAACTAAAGCTCGATCGCAGATATCCCCTTGCAGAAAACGGAAATTCTTTCTATCTTTCAGTGTCGCTAAATTATTCAAATTGCCCGCGTAGGTAAGAGCATCAAGAACAATTACACGATCCTCAGGATAATTCTCGCACCAATGATGAACAAAATTCGAGCCGATAAATCCTGCTCCACCAGTAATTACTATGCTTCTAGCTTGATTTTCTGTCGTCATGGCCACCTCTAGCAAAAGTTTGCTACTTATTTTAGGCCTTTTTGCTTCACACTTCTTCATCAAAAGTGATCTGATCGGAACGATAATCCGGCGGTTCAACGTGAATTAAAATTCTCACAGGGCTAAATTGTTGGGTTAATCTTGCTTCTACCGCTTCCGTGATTGCGTGAGCAGTTTCCACATCTTCAGCGGAGACAACTAGGTGCATTTCTATAAATACCTGTCTTCCCACCACTCCCCGAGATGCGATCGCATGACAATTAAGCACCCCCGGCACCTCCATCACAATTTGATGAAGCACTTCAGGAGCGATCGCCATTTCATCCACTAACAAAGGTAAATTCTCCTTGAGGACTTTCCAACCACTGCTAAACACCAAAAAAGCGACGGGAAAGGACAAAATCGCATCTAACCATTGTAATTGGGGAATATTAGCCGTATTACCCACCCAAACCCCCACTAAACCCAATAAAACCGTAATTGTCACCCACACATCACTCATGGTATGACGAGCATCGGCAATCAAAATCGCACTACCGACACGCTGCCCCACCGATCTTTCATAATAAGTAACAAAAATATTCACCCCTAAAACGATAATTAATAGCCATAACTCAGGACCAGCAATCTCGACGGGTTTTCCTCCTTTGATAATACGCATGATCGCCCCTTGCAAGATTTCAAAACAGGCAATCCCCAAAAAGGCGGCGATCGCTAAAGCTCCGATCGCTTCGTATTTCAGATGTCCGTAGGGATGATCTCGATCGGGATAGGGAGAGGAAAACCGCATCGCTACCAATCCCAAGACATTGTTAGCACTATCGGTGACACTATGGAGAGCATCCGCTTGTAGACTTAAAGAACCAATCCTCAAACCCACCACCGCTTTGATCGCCATAACCAAAATGTTCAGCAGCAGGGTGATCCAGAGAACTTTTTGGACGGTAGCCCGATTATCTTTTAAAACAGCCACAGGATTATCAGTTATCAGTTATCAGTGATCAGTGTTAATTTTCCCACTCCTATCTCCGTTTTTTTCCTTTTTACTTTTGGCTCTTCTAGAGTACTGGACAGTGCGAAGTTCGGCTCTCTTATTCTTTGTGTGATCAGCTTAACTTACCATAGAAGCGATCAATCTTTGTGTCCTCTGTGTCTGGTGTGGTTCCTTCCACTCCCTCGCCAGCAGGACTGTATCTTAGCATACATTTTACCCACCAAACCCAAGAGAGCCGAAGTTCTTGCCGGGGGAAATCTGACTATCACCAGGATGTTCAGGCTCAAATTTTGGCTAAAGTCGAAGCCTTTGAACGTTTTGTTACTCTCAATGCCCTTGCCCTTGGTTTACTCCAAGTTCTCAGTTGAGAATTGCCTAAGACCATTTGGGTACACTTCGCTGGGGGAGCACTCTTCCCTGCCATGGCTTCCCCAGCGAGCGGATTGCTCTACTCGCCCTGCAACACCCTCGCCCAAGCCTTTTTCCCGCAAAGCCCACCCAGTCTACTTTTGCCTAAATTACTCGCCGCCAAACCCGACCCCATCCCCAATCCTGATCTGCTGGACTTAGCCGCATAACCGTTACTCGATTTCCCATTCTAAACTTCGTAAGTAGGGAGGCACAATTATTTGTAGGATGGGTTAGCGCACTTCGTAACATGAGCGGGCGTTGGGTTTCATGCTTCAACCGTTCGGCAAAAGCTCACGGCCGAAGCTCAACCTACGTTCATCTTATATTTAATTCCACCCACCCACTTACTCTCCAAGAACGAAGAGCCGGATTAAAAAACCTAGAAATCAGATTTTAGGATTGTAAACAAATTGAATATCGATTTTATTTCTCTTGAATTCTCACTCTTGACCTCTCAGCTTTCCGATCTTCTAGAAATTTTCCTTGTTGCCGGAGAACTATGATACAATGACATCAAAAAATAGAGAGAAAATTTTTTTATTATGGACAAGGTGTCCACACCAAGCCGATCAATTGTTATTCCGACTAGAGAAGGATTTGCTGACCACTGGTTTAATGGGCTGACTGAGGTCAAGGGAGAAGTAGAATTTATCTCTCATCCACCAGCAGCACCTAAGTACCCCACGTCCGACCCTAGGGTACAGCAAATAGTCAGTCCCTTGCGGGGGGAAATTATTCAAAGAATTAGTGGGTTAATGAATGCGACAGCACCTTACACACTAACCATTAATTGTGATGAGTTGCTTCATCCCGATATCTTGACCATGGTTCTACAGTATTTCCAGCGATTTCCAGATAGCTGGGTGATGAGACTCTGTACTCAGCGATTTCAGTATGGGGAAACAAAAGAACTGAGCAGTCCCTGGCAACCGCTGCCCCGGATAGAAGAACTAACTGTGTGGGATAAAAGCTCCAAAAATCAGGATGGCTCAGATCGAAGTGGCTACTTAAAGGAAATTCCCATCGTTCCTTTTGACAAAAGAAAGTTAGATTTGATGTGCTTTGTGCGCGAAAGAAAAGATCATCACAGCCCTCATCCTAAAAATTTTGATAAAAAAGTCTGGCTCCCTCAAATGGTACAGGCAACCTGCAAATATATCGTTAGTTTATTTATGGATAGGGAGCATCTCATTTATGCAAGCGAGTAATTATACCTGTCGCTAAAACTGGCTTCTGGCAAGGCTTTCAAAATAGCTTGACATAAAACCTAATTTAGGGCCTACAAAGGTGAAATGCTCCCGTATGGATATATTTGGAATCTGGTGATTACCAATCTCAGGGAAGTTCCCCAAAAATATGTACTTTATCGACTAGGAAAAGAGGGATAGTCAGCTAATCATGATCAACTCACCAATTCTATCAATCGTTACTCCAACTCTGGGCAAATTTTCCGAATATTGGTTGCAACAACTTCTGGCAATTCAAGGGGAAGTAGAATTTATTTGGGTTTATCCTCCCGGGGCAGTTACCCCTTGCGTAGAAGACCCCAGAGTCAAAATTTTTCATAGTCTTTATCAGGGAGAAACAGCCCAGAGAGCCGTCGGTCTTCTCAATGCTTCTGGTCAATATGTGTTGGCTCTCGATGATGATGATTTCTTGCATCCCCAAGTGGTTGCCTTAGCGAAAGATTACTTTGATAATTTTCCCCAAAGTTGGCTCTTACGTCTCCATAAGGGGGGAATTGATTATCTCGATGAGGAAAGAATTAAAGCTCCCTGGCCAGAGCTACCCGCTATCAATCAGTTAAATATCTCTAGAAAAAGACAAGATAAATACCAAGATTTAGTGGAAGTTCCTATCGCTCCCCTGGATAATCCTTTCGAGTTAAGACTAGCTTTATGGCCCTACGCCAAAAGAAAAGATTTTCATGGCTATCATCTAGAACCTTTCAATAATAATATTTGGAAAACAGCCTTGGTGAAAGAAGCCTTAGATGATTTTGTCCGCAGTATGAGGATAGGAGGAATTTTAACTTGGTTGCCTCTCTGGGGATTTGATAGAGCTTTAGGGTTGTTTCTGCAAGCGAAGTTTTTTCAAAAAGATATGTATATCGGCCATTGGATGCCCGAACCCAGTCAAATAAGATATATAGTCAGACCTTATTCCATGAAAACCCCCAGAATTCTTTTTCCTTCCGATGCTTTACTGGTTAAGCGATTTCCCCAGTATGGTTATTTCTGGAATCTTGTCTTCGAGGAGTTATACAATGGCATCAAGACCAAAATCAAAAGTCTCTGGAAAGCATGACTAATTATCGTGCGATACTTTACCAATCTCTTTTTATTTCCCATGAGTTATCAACACACCCTATCCACTTCTTGACATACTCCCACCGTCAAGCTAGGCTGTGAAGGTGGGAGTATGTCAATTGAGTGAAAAAATCTATGTTTGACACAACAAAACCAGTCAATCAAAAACAAATTATCCAAATTGTTCCATTTACCAGTCATGATGGAGATTTCAACGTTGTTTTAGCTGAAGCGATTAGAGCAGAAACTGGTATAGGAAGCCGCCTGATCAAATATCAATCTATTAAGAATATGGACGATCCCAGTGTTTTGTCTTCACTGATAACTCCAGATTGTTTGGGGGTTCTCTTACATTATAACTGTAGACACTACGATGTTCCCGATTGGCTCTTGAGAGTATTACAAAATCTCAAGAGAACTGGAGACTTTAAATTAATTATCCTAGTCCATGAGTTCAACGCAACTTACACAAGAAAAGGGATAATTTTCCCCGCTTTCAGATTTTTATTAACGTCTTATCAAATCTTCAGATTAGCTGATTCAATCGTGACTACTACTTCCAGAATTAAAAATATAGTTTCACGATTGACTGGAAAAACCTAAGTTATTTGCTTACCAAATTTTTCTACTATGGGTGAACCTCAATCTATCCTTCCTCTAAAGGAACGCCCACCATACCTTATTGTTTTCGGTTCCAAGCACAGTCGCCCCCTAGTCTATACAAAATTCAGTAAAAACCTGTTAAAAGCCTGTCGAGCTTTAGGTATTGAACGCATTTATGATGTTGGTGATCCCTGTGATTTGAGTGCCACAGAAGGTCAATTCAAAGGAATAGAGATAATCCCTATGGGATTTCAGCCTAATCAGGTGGTTAGTGAATTGATGTTAACTTCACGGGCAGGCTTTCTGGATTATAGCCGTTTTCCAAGAGGTTTAGGTAAATCAACTATCTTTGCTGCTTATGCTGCCCATGGTTTGGTTCCAGTCCTAACACGTTATAATCCTTCTGAAGCGGATGGAGTAGAAAATAATAAACATTATTTAGTAGCTGATGAAAATCTGTCTAGTCTCGATTTGAGTCAACTTCAGCAAATTGCTGACAATGCTCATACATGGTATCAAGACCATAATTTAGCCAAAGTTGCCAACTTTTACGGCTCGTATTTTAATCCCGATGTTGAACCTGATTTCGGGAATTAAAAAGTTCAGGTAATTCAATCTGACTTTTTTCGTAATCTTGGGGGATGCCTATGTCAATAAAATATTCGTCAGAAATAAAGCCATACATGGGAACTTTCTCGGTATGAACTTTTAGAAAGTCGTCCTCAAAAGAAAATTTTGATGGCAGATCAAAGCTGTATAATATGTTTTTCCCTACACAATATATGCCACCATTAATATAGCCCTTATGTTGATATTTTTTGGATTCAAACCCGATAATTTTTTGATCATCGTCTAGGAGAACATTATTATAACGCTCAAAGTCAGTTAGCGGCTTCAGAGCAAGGGTTATCAGGGATTTCTTTTGATTATGTAAATTAATTAGGGCGGATAAATTGACATTAAACAAGGTATCTCCGTTAACAATTAATGCTTGTTCGGTTTCAATTTTATTGAGTGCCAACCGAAGCGCTCCTCCAGTTCCCAAGGGTGTATCTTCTATCAGATAATTTAGTTCGTATTCCTTGTAATTATCGCCAAAATGATCGATAATTTTCTGATATTCATAGCCAACAGAAACTAAAAATTTGTTGGTAATTTTTTGAGAGATTAAGTAATCTAATAGATATTCTAAAAAAGGCCTGTCAGCAACGGGAGCCATGGGTTTTGGTAAAGTGTTGATTACTGATCGCAACCTGGTTCCTAACCCACCCGCCAGAATAATTACGTCCATAGATACACCTCAAAAAATTTAATTATTGCCAATCTTTTCAAAACTATTTTTAGGGTTACAGGTATAATCCTTCCCCGTCGATCCTTGGTTTGCTATAATGTCCATGCTTGGGTTCCGTATTTAGTGAAATGAAAATTAATCACCTGCCCTCCTGCTGCTTTCAAAGCTTTAATTACTTCGATTTTCTTGGTAGGATCGACCATAAAGATAATAAAACCACCGCCACCGGCTCCCGATATTTTGCCTGAATAGGCCCCGGTTTCCCTAGCTACCTGATAAATGCGATCAATCTGCGGATTACTAATTAATTTGGATAGTTTCTTTTTCGCTTCCCAAGAAGTTCTCAGAATTTCTGCTATCCCCATAAAATCTGATTTGAGCAGTGCTTCTTTAAAGAGAATTGCCTCTTTTTTGAGTTGATGGGTAGCGGCGATCGCCTGCTCATTTTTTTCTTGGACATTCTGAATTTGATCCTCAATGACTTGAGATGAGTAGCGAGAAATGCCTGTATAGTAGAGGATCAGAGAGACTTCCAATTCATTGATCACCCAATTTTTAATTCTCAAAGGATTAACTATGACTCGATCTTGTTCATAAAATTCCATAAAATTAAAGCCGCCAAAAGTAGCAGCGTACTGATCCTGCTTGCCCCCTAACCAGCCTAGATCAATTCGTTCGATCTCGTAGGCTAAATGGGCGATATCGTACTCGCCTAGGGGTAATTTTAACAGTTCCACAAAGGCTTTAACTATAGCCACGGCTAGGGTAGAAGAAGAACCCAATCCTGAACCAGCCGGCGCATCGGAAAAGGTAGTGATTTGCAGTGGCAAAGGTTGCCCTTGATTAAAGTCTTTAATCAAACGATTGTAGACCGCTTTATGGAGATCGAGAACGCCGTTATAGGGGAGAGGAAACTGGAGGGTTTCTATTTGTTGTTCTCCTCGATCGGCGGACACAAAAATGACTTGTTTGTCAGTAATTTCCGTGACTGTACAGTAGGCATAGAGATCGATAGTAGCGTTGAGAACATAACCCCCATAAAGACTACAGTAAGGCTCGACATCGGTGCCGCCACCACCTAAACCTAATCTTAAAGGAGCTTTGGTTCTGATGATCATAGGTAGGCTGTTTAGGTTGATTTTTTGCTAGGAGATTTTAGTTAGGAAAGAGCGCTTCTTCGAGCGCTAAACAAATAGTATGAAGAATAAAACCATGACCTTCTTGAATGCGCGGGGTACTGGTGCTAGGAATCATCAAACAATAATCGGTTTTTTGCTCTAGAGCTAATCCCTTCGCCCCAGTTAAACCGATGCTAGTGAGACCTTTTACTTGACAAACTTTCAGAGCTTGATGGATATTGGCGGAATTTCCCGAAGTGGAAATACCGATAAACACATCACCCGGATTACCTTCCGCTTCTATCTGGCGGCTAAAAATATATTCGTAGCCATAATCGTTGGCGATCGCTGTTAAACTGGCGATATCACTGTTGAGGACGCGAACGGGTAAAGACTGTCTTTCTTTGAGAAATCGGCCGTGCAGCTCACCGCCAAAATGGATAGCATCGGCTGCACTGCCCCCATTACCGGCGACTAATACTTTGTGGTTGTTGCGATAAGCATGGATACATACTTGGCAAATCTCTTGGATTTTCTCTAGATATTTTGTATCGGTTAGTAGTTTTTTCTTCAGGTTATAAGCTTCTTCCAATTCATTCTTGATTAAAAGTGACAGAGAGGGATCACTCTGGAAACTATCCAATTTTTTGTTTGATTTTTCCACCATTCGCATAGGTTTGATTGTTCCAATTTCTATTATTTGAATAAATTTAACTCTCGATTATCCTGTCATTACATTGAATAGTATCAAAAGACCAGAATTGCTCGCCATTAGTTAGGTACAAAACGCCTAGCATGGTAGAATTTATCACAGGGCAAGAAAAACAGGCCAACGATAGTTCTAAAGAAACCTAGAGCGATCGAGTCAAAACAGTGATATCTTACCGGTTATTCTGGGAATATACCACAAACGCCCCAACCTTAGCACAATTTGTTTTGTTTGTAAATAAATTTTTGATGTATGGGACTTGCGCTTTGATAATGTACCTTTTGGGCGAACGCAGTTCGCCCCTACATTGTGGACAAAATCCGTTACTGTCGGGGCGCAAAGCTTGCGCCCTCCGCGCGGAGGGGGTTTGCTGATCACCCTAAGTAGGGGGAGAGCCTTCGAGAACCCCTGCAGCTAAGGGACTTGCGCTTTGATAATATGCCATCTGGCTGGTCTGATTCTTCTACAGAGTGATTTTCAAAGCTGGGATATTATTCCCACGCAAGTCCCTATTCTGGCTGGGATGGGGGATTTCTGAGCGGGGGATTCAACCCTTGCCAGTCTTGGCCTTTTGTTTAGCCCGACAAAAATGTTAACAATTCCTGACAATACCGCCGATATAATCAAAAGCCCAAAGGCCTGAAGGCGTATAATATGCCGTGATTGCTATACTCTGACACCTAGATAGTAAGGAGAAGCAATTTAGTCGAGAAAACTAGCACAAATCGCTACAATCCCTCGAATTTTATCTGTGCATCAGTTCAAGCTCTCGTCTCTGACAGCAGAACTGAGAATTCTAGTCCCCGACTCGAAAAAGTCCAACATAATGAATCCTTTCCCCGCAATTTCTGTCAATGACGGCGACCAAAAATCCCCCTATCCGCCGCCTGCTGGCAATTCTGACCGCGAAAGCGAAGATGGAGCAAAAAAGAACAAAGCCTTATTTCTCGATCGAGATGGGGTAGTTATTGACTATATTCCCTACCTGAGTAAACCAGAACAGGTGAGCATTCCCGCCGGGGCAGCGGCTGCCTTAAAACAGTGGCAGGATGCGGGTTATCTGCTGATCATCATCACCAATCAATCGGGACTTGCTAGGGGCTATTTCACTTGGGACGATCTAGCGGCGATTCACGGGCGTATGATGGAGGAATACCGACAATTGGGGGTGCATTTTCACGATCTTGCCATCTGCCCGCACCATCCCGACGAAGGTTGTCTCTGCCGCAAACCCTCCCCCTATCTGCTGCTGGCCGCCGCCCACCAATACAGAATCGACTTGGCTGGCTCGTTGTTTATCGGCGATGCTGCCAGTGATCTAGAATGCGCCCTAGAAGCCGGTTGTCAGCCCGTATTGCTCTTAACAGGGCGAGGAAAAGTCACCCTTGGGGAGATCGAGAAATACCCAGTTCAGATTCCCGTGTATAGCCAACTAAAGGAAACGGTAGAATTATTGTCAAAAACCGCTGCCGAGCCAGAATTATGAGAATATTAGTCCTTTTTTGCCATAACTTTCCCTATCGGCCTAGTCGCAGGGCAATCGAGGTTAGGGACTTGCGCTTTGATAATGTACCTTTTGGGCGAACGCAGTTCGCCCCTACATTGTGGACAAAATCCGTTACTGTAGGGGCGCAAAGCTTGCGCCCTCCGCGCGCAGGGGGTTTGCTGATCACCCTAAGTAGGGGGAGAGCCTTCGAGAACCCCCTTCCAATAAGGGACTTGCGCTTTGATAATGTGCCATCTGGCTGGTCTGATTCTTCTACAGAGCGATTTTCAAAGCTGGGATATTATTCCCACGCCAGTCCCTTAGAACTTTTAACCTGATCAAATATCTTCATCAAAACCAGGATGTTACCCCATTGGCTCGTCGGGTGGAGAATATCACCGAAACTCAGAGTGAAGAATTAAAAACCTTTACCGATCATCTTGTCTTATTTCCGCCTCGGCAAATTCCCGATTAAGGCAAGGGACTGACAAAACTAATCGGTCAAACAGGACGCTTTCTGGTGGCAACTGTTTGAGAGTTTTACCGCCATAAAAATTGATTTTTTGGAGCCTAATCATGAAAGTTTTAATAGTAGGAAATTACGTCAACGATCGGCAGATCAGTATCAATCGTTTTGTCGGTTTAGTCGAGAAAGGACTCAGACAAAAAGGACACGAAATTCGGCGAGTGCAAGCACAGCCTATTTTCGGTCAACTGAAATCCTCTCCCCGGGGACTCGGCAAGTGGTTAGGGTATATTGATAAGTTAATTGTTTTCCCAGTGCAGTTACGTCAGCAGCTTGATTGGGCCGATATCGTCTGCATTTGTGATCAAGCTTTATCCTATTTAACTCCCTATCTAAAAGATTGCAAATATTTTGTGATCTGTCACGATCTGCTGGCCATTCGTTCCGCCCTAGGAGAAATTCCTGAAAATCCCACCAGTTGGACGGGAAAACAGTATCAGTCCATGATTTTGCAAGGATTCAAACAGGCTAAATATGTTGTCTGTTCTTCCGAAGCTACTCGTGCCGATGTTCTCCGTTTAACCAAAATTACCCCCGAACAAACGGAAGTGATCGAGGATTGCTTGAGTGAGGGCTACGGTCCGATGACAAGAGAAGCATCGGTAAATCTAGTGGCCAAATTTAACATTAATAGTGATTGTCCCTGGCTAATTCATGTCGGGGGCGACCAATGGTACAAAAATCGATTGGGATTGCTGAAAATATTCAAGAGGTTAATCACTTTCCCCGGTCTGGAAAATTGCCGATTGATCCTGATGGGAAAACCTTTACTGCCGGATATGCGAGAATTTGTTAATCAGAATAACTTGTCCGCACAAGTAATCGAATTAGGAACCGTCTCCGATGAGGATCTCCGCGCCTTTTATTGCCTAGCAACTGCTTTAATCTTTCCCTCCTTTCAGGAAGGATTCGGTGTTCCCGTTATTGAAGCTCAATCCTGTGGTTGTCCCGTCTTTACCTCCAATCGTCTCCCCATGACTGTTATCGCTGACGATGCGGCAGTCTATTTCGATCCCACTGAACACGAGGCTGCCGCTACCATTATTGCAGAAAATCTTCTCGCTCCCGATCGCCTGGAAGATTTAAGGCAAAAAGGTTTTATCAATGCCACTCGCTTTAGTTACGAAAGAATGATCCAATCCTACAACCAATTATTGCCAAAATTATAGTCTAGAGCTTTTTGGCGACTCATTATAATCCTTCCTCACATCAGGACAGCACAATTACCTGTTATCGAAAATTTGGGTTGAAAACCCCGTCGTTTTACGACGGTTTTTCCTTAATGTAGCACTTAAGAACTTCCAATGGCACACCTCCCACAGAAGAAACGAAATAACTAGGGTCTGCTGAAAAAGTTTTCCCTGGGGGCAGGGTGTGGGGTGTGGGGTGTGGGGTGTAGGGTTTTACCGATTTTCAGGTGGTCAACTACCTAATTTTCAGGGACAAAGTACCTGAATTTTCCCCCCGATCACCCCTAGCTAAGGCACTTTTTGATGGGAAAAAAGTCTAAAAGTATTATCCAACAAGGTTTTTAGATTTATTCAGCCAACCCTAAATAGAATTTTCTTACTGTCTTTTTACTGTTTACTGCTCACTGTTTACTGATCACTGATCACTGTTTACTGTTTACTGATCACTGATTATAGACTACAAACACACCCATTCTAACCCAATGAAAGCAAGGTATCAACACCGCATTTACCCAACAGACCAACAAAAGAGGCTTTTGTCTCAATTGTTCGGGTGTGTGCGTGTTGTCTGGAACGATACCTTAGCCTACTGGGAAGAACTATATCGAAAAGGCGAGAAAAAGCCTAAATATACAGAGTTATCTCCCGAAATAACAGACTACCATCGGTCAAATTGAGCATCGGATCGGCGGCACGTTCGGGATGAGGCATCATTCCTAGCACATTTCCTGCTTTATTGGTAATTCCTGCAATATTATTTAACGAACCGTTGGGATTTCCTGACTCATTTACCTCTCCTGTGGGAGTACAGTAACGAAAGAGAATTTGTCCGTTATCCCCCAGAGATTTTAACGTATCTTCTGTGGCATAATAACGCCCTTCTCCGTGAGCAATCGGCAAATTAAGCACCTGTTGCGGTTGATAACCTCGCGTCCAGACAGATTGATTATTTTCCACTTTTACCGGCACTTGATCGCAGATAAAATGTAGATCGCGATTGCGAATTAACGCACCGGGTAGCAGTCCAATTTCCGTTAATACCTGAAAACCGTTACAGATGCCTAAAACTAATTTACCTTTTTCGGCCTCTTCTCGGACAGTTTTCATCGCTGGCGAAAACCGAGCGATCGCACCACAGCGCAAATAATCGCCGTAACTAAATCCCCCCGGCACCACGATCACATCCAAATCCCCTAAATCCGTCTCTTGATGCCAAACATAGCGGGTAGGTTGCTGAAAAATCCCCTCCGTCACCGTTGCCACATCTCGATCGCAATTCGATCCCGGGAAAACAATAATCCCAAACTTCATAATTTTTAACTTGGTTAATTCATTGTGCAAAAAGCTCTCATCAGATGGGTGTTAGGGTATTGGGGTATTGGGTGAATTTCCCCATTTCCCCATTTCCCCATTTCCCCATTTCCCCATTTCCCCATTTCCCTATCCCCTAATCTCTATCCCCTATCTACTGACAATGCAAATCAAAGCGATAATTTTCAATTACAGGATTAGCCAATAGTTGATCGCACATTCGCTCTAATTGTGTGCGGGCGCTGGTTTCGTCCGCTGCTGTCACGGTAAGCTCAATATACTTACCAATTCGCACCCCGGCCACAGTATCATAACCTAATTGCTTTAATCCCGACTCTACCGCCGTACCCGCCGGATCGAGAACCGAGGGACGCAGAGTAACATAAATACAGCACCGATAATTTTTTGGCATAGAATTAATTTTGATCGCTGACCTTTTTGATATGAAACCCCAACGCACCCGATCGCAAGAGCGCATTATCCACTTACTCAAAACCTTAAATCGGGCAGTATCCGCTCAAGAATTGTTTGTGGAACTCCGTCAGCGTGACCAAAATATGGGGTTAGCCACTGTTTACCGCGCCCTAGAATCTCTAAAATTACAGGGTGCAGTGCAGGTGAGAACCCTAGCCACAGGGGAATCCCTCTACAGTTCCGTTCAGCAGGATCAACACCATCTTACCTGTATTCATTGCGGTCGGTCTATCGTCTTTAATGAGTGTCCCGTTCACGAATTGGCAGAAAAACTCGAAAAATCCCACCAATTCAAGGTTTATTACCATACTCTCGAATTTTTTGGACTTTGCGATCTCTGTCAACCCGGTTAAGTGTGGGATGTACTACATTGAAACTGCCGATCAGGAAATTTTAGGACAAATGCTCAGACTTTCAACTCCAGTGCCGTCTTACAGGAATTAAACTGTTGTTTGACCTTGGACTGTTTTCAGAGGGATTAACTCCGGCTGACTGTGGTGATGATGACTGTTCAGGGGGGATAACAAGGGGAAAAAGGGCTGATGTAAACTAATTAATTGGGCGAGAGTTTTTTTGAGATGGGTACGGGGAATGATCGCATCGACAAAACCGTGTTTTAATAGGTATTCCGATGTTTGGAAGCCTTCCGGTAATTTCTCGCGCAAAGTCTGTTCAATTACCCGTTTACCAGCAAAACCGATAGTAGCCTTTGGTTCGGCGATAATAATATCTCCCAACATGGCAAAACTGGCCGTGACTCCTCCTGTGGTGGGATTAGTCAAGACGGGAATATAGAGTAATTTTGCTTCTCGATGCCGGTTAAGGGCGCCAGAAATCTTGGCCATCTGCATTAAACTTAACATTCCTTCCTGCATTCTTGCCCCGCCAGAAGCGCAGATAATCACCAGGGGTAAACTTTCATCGGTAGCGCGTTCCGTTAAACGGCAGAGTTTTTCTCCCACCACCGATCCCATGCTACCCCCCATAAAACGGAAGTCCATCACCCCTAAAGCTAAGGGTAAACCATCGATCGTCCCCGTTCCCGTTCGGACAGCATCCGTCAGACCGGTTTTTTCTTGGCTTTCCCGCAAGCGATCGCTATAACTTTTCCGATCGCGAAATTTGAGCGGATCCGTCGGTCGAATCTGTTCATCAAGGCAATTCCAAGTATTAGCATCGACTAACTGGCGAATTCTTTCTTCACTTTCCACCCGATTATGATGACCGCAATCGAGACAAACCAGTTGATTAGCTAATAAATCCTTCGTATAGGCCAAAACACCGCAATTTGGGCATTTTGTCCATAAACCATCGGCTATTTCTCGTTCCTGTTGTTGTTGAACCTTGGGTTCTGTTTTTTGGCGATTTGCAAACCAATCAAATAGAGACATAGTTTAAAATAAAGACAATTTATCGACTTTCTTCTAGAGGACTTAATAACAAAAGTGCTGTCCAGCGATCTTGGGGACGCACTTGTAGGGCGGCCTGATGCCCCTGGCCGCAATAAATACCAGGGCCAATAGCGATAACGCGACTGGGGATGTCGTGAGCTTTGAGCATTTCCTGCAGCCAATCGGCTTCCCAACGACTGGAGGTTGTTCTAATGGTGATCCAAGACACGGAAAACTATTGTATCAAGATTTAATTACAAGATAACTTTTTTACAACAAAGGGAAAAAAATGGTTTGATAGACTGAGATGATCTGATCACTCCAAAAGACACTCATCAGAGCGCCGAGGGCAAGAAATGGCCCAAAGGGTATAGCTTGTTTTTTCCCCATTTTCCCCAGAAAAATGCCCGTCATACCGATGGCCGCCCCAATAGCGCAGGCCAGAAAACCGGTGACTAATAATGCTTGCCATCCTAACCAAGCACCGATCATGGCCGCTAATTTGGCATCTCCTCCCCCCATGGCCTGTTGTCCGAGGGCAAAACTCCCCCCCCACCGGATCAGATCAAATAACCAGACTCCTAAAACCGCACTAGAGATCGCTGAAAAGAGATAGATAACACTTTGATTATTTTGCCAACCCAGGAAAGTTTGAAAAACTATCCCTAAAACTAATCCCGATTGGGTGAGGGAGTTAGGAAGCGTCATCGTGTCAAAATCAATCAAAGCTAAAGCTAATAACCAACTGAGGAGAATCCAATAGCCGAGGGTCTGCCAAGAAAAGCTAAAATCTCCTAAAACCAGACAAAATAATAAACCGGTAACAGTTTCAATCGCTGGATAACGGAAAGAAATCGGGGTTCTACACCAGTGACAGCGACCCCCTAGCCATAACCAGCCGAAAACGGGTATATTCTCGCTTTTACCCAACCTATGGTGACATTTCGGACAGTGGGAAGGGGGATAAACTAGAGATATCCCCTGGGGTAATCTATAGATGACCACGTTTAAAAAACTGCCCACCGAGGCACCAAAAGCGAAAACAAAGGCAAAAGTAACTAGATGAAAGAGGGTTTCCATAGATTCAAGGCTGAAATCCGATCACTTCCCTAGAATACCCGGTTATTGCAGTTATCTTAATAGTCAGATAGGAAGTTTTCCTTTTGGGGAGTCAGTCCTCGATACCAAATTAAGTTATACTTCATCTATTACGGGTCGGGAATGTCGCCTTCATCCCCTCCCATTGAGAACCCTGCGTTAGACTTTCACCTCTCGCGGCCTCTACCTAGTTTGACTGTTCCATTGTTTACAGCTTATCTTAGCCGCTCGCTATATTTTCTTGTGGAGCTTAAAAACCTATGGTTGAACTTTCGCCTGATTGATACGTTTCCATACATTCGTGGTCTTAGTAATTACCGGTTTCCCGCATCCTTTAGTTTATAAATATGAAGACCGCCATAATCGGCATTCATCTCTGTTTGATCGCTTGTCAGTTCAATCAAAGTGCTTATCATGGGAAGTTTATTCAATTTTTACTTGCCTTACAAAGACGAAAGCGGAAACAATCTTTCCGCATTTGCTCAAGCTCTCGCTATTATTGCTGAAGCACAGAAGCTGATCAGTATAGGGTCATCTGGTGTTGCTATCACCTACTCGGCTAACTATGCTCAAACTGTCACAATTCACAAGACCTATGAATCCGGTCATTGGAATACTAATACATCAGGAGCCAATCAAGCAGCGGTCATGGAAGCGATGGAGTCTCTGATGGAAGGTAAATACTCCACATTACAAAGGCGTTTGCAAATTGCTCCCATTACTACAATGACTTACAGCGATTATGGCGGACGTACTCACCAACAAGTGGTTGAATCTGACTTGGAATATATAAAGTTTCTGCTTGATCAGGGATGGGATGTTTTAGGATGGCAAAATCAAAGCTCAATACCTGGTTATGCAATTGGCGGAGGTATTGCAACACTTCCTCGGGAAATTAATACACTTATCCAAACGACTCTAGCGAAGTATGCTATTGACTATGCAAGCGACGCTCGGAGTGAGCCTATTAAGTTTTACCATTTAAATAAGCCTTACGGGTTTTTCTCGAATTTCGCACCATACCCAATCCATCTAAAAGATAGAATATGGCCTACCTCAGAACATTACTTTCAGGCTCAGAAGTTTGTTAATACTCCTCATGAAGAAGAAATTCGACAAGCCAAAACAGCACGAGAGGCGGCCGAGATGGGACGGGATCGTCGCAGACCACTGCGTCGAGATTGGGAAATCATCAAAGATGATGTCATGCGAGAGGCTCTATACGCCAAATTTACACAACATCCTGACTTGACTGAAAAGATACTTTCAACAGGTGATCTAAAGCTGATTGAGCAGACAAAAAATGATAGATACTGGGGTGATGGTGGAGATGGAACTGGATTGAATATGCTCGGTCAGCTATTGATGGAAACCCGTGAACGAATACGTTACGATTTTTCCAGCGGCCAGTAGATGGTTGACTGGCGAGCTAACCAACGCCCGCAAGGCGAAAAGATACCACTATCTCCCCTCTTAAGCATCCAGTAATCATACTTAAGGCTCATCCCTAAAGGTGAATTTTCTTCTGGGCATTTTTTTTTGATTAATTAGCGGGGATAACCCTACATAATGGGGAGTAAAAACCCACTATCAGACCCAGGGGCAACCTGACAAGATTAAATTATCGCAGTCAACGAGGAAAAATTAATGAAACCGATTGTTGAATCTTTTTACAACTGGTACAGCAGCAAAATCAGTCACCCTAAATATCGTTGGATTATCATTCTGGGAACTATGGTTTATCTATTTAGCCCCCTCGATATTTCTCCTGACGTTTTTCCGATTATTGGTTGGATCGATGATGGGATTGTCCTCACCCTTTTAACCACGGAATTATCGCGATTAGTTCTTGATTATCGCACTCGCCGTCCAGGAGAAGTGAAGAATCAAACCGAAGTTTCTTACCCAACCAATACCGTTGATACCGATGCTGTGGAACTCTAAATTCAGGAGATTGCTTTTATTTATTCTTCCCATCTCCCTAAACTTGAATCAAAGAACTATCGACGCTGGCTAACAGTGTTTGCACCTCCTCATCGCTGGTTTGAGAAAAATCCTCGTACCAAAGGGAAATTGATCTCAATTCGTATGGTTTATGTAGGCAAATTACTCGATCGACTAATTTTTCTAATTGATCACAGACTTCCGGTGGGGCAACAGGAACAGCAATAATAATAGCAGCGGGATTTCCAGATTTAAGGGTCAGAATCGCCGCTTTAATCGTTGCTCCCGTAGCGATACCATCATCCACTAGAATAATCGTTTTTCCCGTTAGGCTAGGAAAAGGCCGCCCCCCTCGATACAAGCGATCGCGTCGCTCTAATTCGAGCATTTCTTCTTTTGCTACCCGTTCCATCATCGCCTCCGATAGGTGCAAGTCTTCAACGATACTTTCATTGATTACCCGCACACCATTTTGACCGATCGCCCCAAAAGCTAACTCTTTGCGCTCCGGTACACCTAATTTTCGCACTAAACACAGATCTAGGGGTAAATGTAACCTTTGGGCAATTTCAAAGGCGATCGGAACCCCGCCCCGGGGCAAAGCCAAGACTAGCACCGTAGCACTATTGGTATATTCTGTCAAGTAACTAGCTAATAGTCTCCCTGCTGATCGCCGATCTTTGAGCAGATAAGTCATAATGCCCTCCTGGGGGCTAATCCCCGTGGGGATCGATCGTCTCCCCTGCCTTTATTCTATATTTCTTCGCTAATCTCTAGCTGAAATGTTAAGAAATTTAGCGAAGGCTTGACATTTTTTCGACTAACCGCAGTTTTTCCAAGCCAAAGATCGGCTAAAATCTTAGGCGAGAGGGTTTTGTAAAGTTAGGTAACAAACATGAATCAAAGTTTAAGTGATGCGCTAGAGCCGATCGCCGCTGCCTTTCGCAGTCTCGGAACTCCTGAACCGATCGTTCATCGAAAATTTTGGGTCTGAAACCCCGTCGTTCTACGACGGCTTTACCGTTAAATACTAGCGCATTTACACCATATATGCTAAAATGCTCCCCATGGAAAAAGCCTATTCGTTTCGATTTTACCCCACACCCGAACAAGAGTCGCTATTGCGGCGCACTTTGGGCTGTGTAAGATTGGTTTACAATAAGGCACTCCATCTCAGAACACAAGGTTGGTACGAAAGACAAGAAAGAGTAGGATATGCTGAAACTTCTTCAATGCTAACCGATTGGAAAAAGCAAGAAGAATTAGACTTTCTCAACGAGGTAAGCTGTGTACCTTTACAACAAGGGTTAAGACACCTACAAACAGCTTTCACTAATTTCTTTGCTGGTCGTACTAAGTATCCTAACTTTAAGAAAAAACATCAAGGAGGAAGTGCCGAATTTACTAAGTCAGCTTTTAAATTTAAAGACAAACAAATCTATTTAGCTAAATGCACAGAACCTTTACCTATTCGGCTCTTCGTTACCCTTTATGCTAAATCAACAGACAAGATGCCAAGACAACATACTTCTAACCCAAAAATTCCGAAAGTTTCTAAAGCCATAGGCTCTCCGTTTTATTAGTTTAAGTTTATTGTTGATTCCCTCGACCACCCCATTCGTTGTCCTTTGCTCGAAATAACTAATGATTTCTCCAAACCAGTTTCGGATTGTTTGACAACTCTTGGTAAAAACACTGGAGGATTTTGCCAACCATTCTGAGATGGATAGCATTCCCTCTGTCGGATTCTCTGAGGTTTCATAAATCTTTCTAAATTCTTCCTTTAACTCGTGCATCTTTTTCAAATTTGGCAAATTTTCTTTGATAGCTTCTAGTTTGAGTTTTTGGGGTTCCGTTAAATTTTCTTCATTTTTTAACAGACTATATTTACTTCGCTTTAAAACTTCTAGTTTTGCTTCTTTTTCCGCTTTCTGTTTTTTATTTTTCTGCGCTTCTACGGCTCTTTTTTCTGCTCTTCTCTGTTCATCTAACTCTTGATTAATTTGTTTCATGACATGGAATCTATCGGCGACTACCTCGGCCGATGGCATCAATTCTTTCACCAAATTTTTATAGGGCAACCAAAGGTCTATGCTGACTTCTTCAATTTGCTCTAACACCTCTTTTCCCCATCCCGTAAGCGTTTCCCTCAATTCTTCTTGTGTTCGCTTCTCTAGAATAGCTATTAGTTTTCCCGTATCTAAATTTACTAAAACCGCACAATAATTTTTTTGTCCTTTGACTAGAGCGATTTCGTCAATTCCTAGTCTTTTTAATTTCGATAGGTCTGTCTCTGTAATTTCTTCAGCTATGTCCTCTATCATTCTTTGAATCTCTTCTTCCGTTACGTCATTTCTTCGGCTAACATTTAAAATATCTCCTTCTTTTAATTGTTCGAGTATATTCTCGGCTAGTCTTTTCGTATAGGTTCGTTTCTTGGCGACAAAATCTAACTCTTCACTAAAGGGTTTTCGACAATTATTGCACTTAAATTGACGACGATTAACTTGTAGGTACACTGGTTGTCCTGAGATTGGTAAATCTTTGACTAAATGTCGATGATTTTGGTGTAGTTTATCGCTCTCTAACCCACAATGAGGACAGGTGGCTTTTTGATTTTTCGATTCGATTCGGCAAACTATACCGATATTTTCTAGGTGTAGATAGCCTTGAATAGACGTTCCTTTTAGGTTCAAAAATTTGTCAAGCATCATAAGTAAAATAATCTCGTTTTTGGCTATTATATCAAATCTTAACTCAATTGTCTATCTTTTGGTATTAACCTGTTTGTGCCTAAAATCTTTCCCTGTTTGGGTTTGAGCTATTTTTGAGCGTAGGTACTCTTATCGAATTTTATTTTAAGTTAATTATTTGCATAACAATTACCGAAGAGCCACCTATTCGATGGTCAAGACAAATCCCAGAAAGCTGTGAACCAAGCACAGTAACAGTCAGATTACATTCCTCAGGACGTTGGCATATCTCAATAAGATTTGATGACCCAACAATTAAACCCTTACCCCCAACCGATAAAGCCATCGGAATTGACTTAGGAATTAGTAGCCTTGTGATTACCAGCAATGGAGAAAAGGTATCTAATCCTAAGCATTTTAAAAAGCATTATCAGAGACTGCGAAAGGACCCAAAAAATCTTTCTAGAAAACAGAAAGGCTCAAAAAATCGGGAAAAAGCAAGAATCAAAGTGGCAAGGATTCACGCTCAAATCAACGATAGCAGAAAAGACCATTTACATAAGCTAACCACTCAATTAGTTCGTGAAAACCAAACGATTGTGGTTGAGAATTTAGCCATCAAGAATCTGGTCAAAAACCCGAAATTATCTCAGGCAATATCTGACGTTAGTTGGGGAGAAATCACTCGACAATTAGCCTATAAATGCCGTTGGTATGGGAGAAATTACCTCGAAATAAATAGATGGTTTCCTAGTTCTAAGCGGTGTAGTAATTGCGGGCATATTGTCGAAAAGATGCCGTTAAATATTCGAGAATGGGATTGTCCAGACTGTGGGACTCACCATGACCGAGATATTAACGCTAGTAAAAATATTTTGGCCGCAGGGCTTGCGGTGTCAGTCTGTAGAGCGACCATAAGACCAGAACAGAGTAAATCTGTTAAGGCAGGTGCGGAACCCCGCAAGGGAAAGAAGCAGAAACCTAAATCGTGAGGTTTGGGAATCGCCGTCCGTTTTACGGCGGCGAGGATGTCAATGGGGACATCCAGTCATGATGGGGATTGTGGGTTTAGTTATGGGTAGTTATACTGCCTATGCCGGTTGGCAAAGCCGTTTAAGCAAAGATGGGGACGTAGTGGCCAAAAATCGGGCTGATCACCGCAAACTCGCCCCTTGGCTGTTTTTATTTATCGTTCTCGGTTACACTGGCGGTATTTTATCCCTAGTCATGCAGAAACATCCCATCCTCGAAAGCAGCCATTTCTGGACAGGATCGGTCGCGATCGGTTTATTAGCTTTCAATGGATTATTGTCCCTAACTAGCTTCAATGGCGATAAAAAAGAACTTTTCCGGACTATTCACGCCTATATCGGCAGTATTGCCCTGATTTTACTGCTAGTTCACGGTGTTTTTGGTCTTCAGTTAGGATTATCTCTCTAGTTGGTTTATTTATGGCTTCGGGTGGGCTATTTCCCACCTGGAAATTTTTCACGGTGGGAGACTGTGGCCAAGGGCAATAATTGAAGAAATCATGACTTTAAGCACTATTGTCGGGATTCTGCGTTTAGAATTAACAGGTAATTTACGAAGAAAGTATCGTCACGCAACGAGGAGATAGATATTTTGAAGAAAGTAGAAGCGATTATCCGACCCTTTAAACTTGAAGAGGTGAAAATCGCCCTAGTTAACGCGGGCATTGTCGGGATGACCGTCTCCGAAGTTAGAGGTTTCGGTCGTCAGAAAGGTCAATCGGAACGTTATCGCGGTTCCGAGTATACCGTCGAATTTCTCCAAAAACTCAAGATCGAGATCGTCGTCGAAGATAATCAAGTCGATATGGTCGTCGATAAGCTCATTTCTGCGGCGCGTACTGGTGAAATCGGAGACGGTAAAATCTTCATCTCCCCCGTGGAACAGATCGTCCGCATCCGTACCGGCGAAAAAGATCTCGAAGCGATTTAACCTCTAGGCAAGGGATGATAGTACGATGCTGTCATCCCCCCCCTATTTACAGCGTTTCTCATCAAGAAGTGTCACCTAATTTGATATCGACGACCGACTCCCCAAAACAAAAACTTTGTACCTCACCATTAAGATAACTACTATAAGCGCGAGCTGCTGAATATCAGTTTAAGCCTTGCTATAAAAGAGTTTTGCGAATTTTTGGGCTAAAAAAGTACCAGAAACCTGAAGGGGGTGACAAGCAGATTGAAAGTGAAACAGGGTGTGGGGGGTAGGGAAAAACCTTGAGACTTTCCCCGCAATGAAGACGAGAGAATTAAGTTAATCAATTTGAAGGGTGACAGCGAGGAAATTTTCCCAAAAAACCACAGGCTACACCCTGCACCCAGCCTAGACTTCAACCTCATTGTCACCCCTTCCTTCAGCCAGACTAGATAGGATCATTGCCGGTGACTGAAAAAACCCCTTGCCTAAAAAGTCACAAATATTATATAATGTTTGATCGTGGCCAAAATCGGTGTTAGGTGGTGCTGAAGGCACTGCCGAGCAGAACCGCCTTGGTCGCTCGGTCTTCGCCGGGATACTGAAGATAAACCCTTTAAGTCCTGAAGAAACAAAGACCAGCAACAATCTAGGCAGAACCAGCAACCCTGTCTAGTCTTACTTACGAATTTAACGGGATGCCAGCTTAAATAACTCGAAAAAAGTCATTCAAGTTGGGCAGGCTGATAAAGCGGGAAAAATCTTTCCCGCTCCTATAGCCACGGCCACGTTATTTTTGATTGTCGTCTAGTAAAGATAAAGAGAAGAATCCGTGTCTATCGGTATCCTCGGTACAAAACTGGGCATGACCCAAATCTTCGACAATAAAACGGGGGTTGCCATTCCCGTCACCGTCGTTCAGGCAGGTCCTTGTCCCGTCACCCAAGTCAAAACGAAAAAAACCGACGGTTATGAATCCATCCAAGTGGGATACAAAACCGTCAAAGAAAAAGCCCTCAACAAACCACTGCTCGGTCATTTAGCCAAAGCCGGTGTCTCCCCCCTGCGGCATTTAATCGAATACCGCCTTGAGGACGCATCCGCTTATACTTTAGGCCAAGAAATTACCGCCGACATCTTCCAAGAAGGCGATTTAGTCGATGTGGCCGGAACCACCATCGGACGAGGTTTCTCCGGCTATCAAAAACGCCATAACTTCAAGCGCGGTAACATGACCCACGGTTCCAAAAACCACCGTCTTCCCGGTTCTACCGGTGCCGGTACTACCCCCGGTCGGGTCTTCCCGGGTAAGAGAATGGCTGGACAATACGGGGCCACCCAAGTGACCATCCGCAAATTGTCCGTGGTCAAAATCGATAGCGAACGCAACCTGATCCTGATCAAAGGAGCCGTCCCGGGCAAACCAGGAACCCTGTTAAACATCACCCCCGCCAAGAAGTTTGGTAAATAGGGCAAGGAAAGATTAAAGCCATGGTTAACTACACAGTCAAAAATTGGCAAGGGGAAGAAGCGGGAACAGGCACCCTGGAACTGAAAACCGCTAAACCCGAAACCGCCAAACACCTAATTCACCGCGTCGTCGTCAGCCATCTAGCGGCGGCCCGCCAAGGTAACGCCTCGAGCAAAACCCGCTCGGAAGTGCGCGGCGGTGGTCGCAAACCCTGGCGGCAAAAAGGCACCGGTCGGGCCCGGGCCGGTTCGATCCGTTCTCCCCTCTGGCGTGGTGGCGGTGTCATCTTCGGACCGAAACCCAGAGATTTTGAAGTTAAGGTCAATCGCAAAGAGAAAAGATTAGCCCTGAGAACCGCTTTGATCGGCCAGGCCGATAACTTTATCGTGGTTGAAAGCTTCGCTGAACAATTCTCCCAACCCAAAACCAAAGAACTGACCGCTGCCTTAAGTCGCTGGGGAGCCAGTCCAGAGGAAAAAATTTTGCTGATTCTGACGGAAATTCCCGAAAATGTCTATTTATCGGGACGTAATATCTGCAATCTCAAAATTATTCGCGCCGATAGTCTCAACGTCTATGATGTCATCCTAGCCGATCGAGTGATCGCCACCGCCGCAGCCCTAGCTAAAATTGAGGAGGTCTATGGTGCTTAAAACTGAAGCCAGACAACTCGCCGATCTGATCCTAAAGCCGATCGTGACCGAGAAAGCCACCCTACTCCTAGAACAAAATAAATACGTCTTCGATGTCGCCTTGAAAGCGACTAAGCCGGAAATTCAAGCGGCGATCGAACTGCTGTTTGACGTGAAAGTAACGAAAGTGAACACCAGCCGCCCCTCTCGTCAGAAAAAACGCGTCGGCCGTTTCCTCGGTTACAAACCCCAATACAAACGCGCGATCGTGACCCTGGCAGCAGGCGACTCGATCGCCCTCTATCCCGACGTATAACCACCAAGAAACCCGATAACGGAAAACTAAACTATGGGTATTCGTTCTTTTAGACCTTTAACCCCCGGGACAAGGCAGGCGGCGATCTCCGACTTTAAAGAGATCACCAAAACCGAACCAGAAAAGTCCCTAACTCATCACAAACACAGTAAACAGGGGCGGAATAATCGCGGTGTCGTTACCAGTCGTCACCGGGGCGGCGGCCATAAACGCCTCTACCGGATTATCGATTTTCGTCGCGATAAACGGGATATTCCCGCCACAGTAGCGGCGATCGAGTACGATCCTAACCGTAACGCCCGCATTGCCCTGCTTTTCTACAAAGACGGGGAAAAACGCTACATCATCGCCCCCGCTGGTTTAGGCGTTGGTGATACCGTCATCGCCGGAGAAAACGCTCCCTTCGAGGTCGGTAACGCCCTACCCTTAAGTCGCATCCCCCTAGGGACAGAAGTTCATAACATCGAACTCGTCCCCGGTCGCGGTGGTCAAATGGTGCGGGCCGCTGGTGGTTTCGCCCAAGTGGTAGCCAAAGAAGGCGATTACGTTACCATCCGCCTCCCCTCCAAAGAAGTACGCATGATCCGGCGCGAATGCTACGCCACCATCGGAAAAGTCGGTAACGCCGAAGCGAGAAATATCAGTCTCGGTAAAGCCGGTCGTACCCGTCACCGCGGTCAACGACCTCATGTTCGGGGGAGCGTCATGAACCCAGTCGATCACCCGCACGGAGGTGGAGAGGGTCGCGCTCCGATCGGACGTTCTGGACCGATGACTCCTTGGGGTAAACCCGCCCTCGGTCGCAAAACTCGCAACAAGAAAAAACGCAGTAGCGATCTGATCGTGCGCCGTCGTAACCAGGGTTAGAAATTATTACTTTACTTTTGACTGAAAATTATGGGTCGTTCACTGAAAAAGGGGCCATTTGTCGCCGGCCACCTGATGGAAAAAATCGAAAAACTCAACGCACAGGGCAGTAAACAAGTGATTAAAACTTGGTCCCGTGCCTCGACAATCATTCCCGATATGGTCGGTCACACGATCGCCGTTCACAACGGCAAACAGCACGTTCCCGTCTATGTTTCCGAGCAGATGGTCGGTCATAAACTCGGTGAATTCGCTCCCACCCGCACCTTCCGCGGCCACGCCAAGAGCGACAAAAAAGCAGGACGGAAATAAATCAGCCGCTACTCCCTCAGTCGTCAGCTAGATAGTCGTGACCATAAATCACCAAGTTAGCTAATTTTCAAAAAATAAAAGCTGATAGCTGATAGCTGATAGCTGATGACTGATAACTGATAACTGATAACTGATAACTGAAATGACCATCGATACCTCTAACGAAGTCAAAGCGATCGCCCGCTATATTCGGATGTCACCCCTGAAAGTCAGACGGGTACTCGATCAGATTCGCGGCCGCTCCTATCGGGAAGCCCTAATTATTCTCGAATTTATGCCCTACCGGGCCTGTGACCCGATTCTCAAAGTCCTGCGTTCCGCCGTTGCCAACGCCGAAAATAACGAAGGACTCGATCCCGCCACTTTGGTGGTTAGCCAAGCCTTTGCCGATGGCGGACCGACCCTAAAACGTTTTCGACCCCGGGCCCAAGGCCGCGCCTACCAAATTCGCAAACCCACCTGTCATATCACCGTCGCCGTCGCTCCTAGCAACGAAGACTAATCACCTTAACTAAAAAAACCACAATGGGACAAAAAATCCATCCCCTCGGTTTTCGTCTCGGCGTTATCAAAGATCACAAATCTTGCTGGTATGCCGACGCGAAACGTTACCCCGAACTACTGCAAGAAGATCGCCGCATTCGTGAATACGTCGAGAAAAACCTCGCTAATGCTGGTATCGCCGATATTCGCATCGAACGTAAGGCCGACCAAGTAGATATCTCCATCCACACCGCCCGCCCCGGGGTCGTCGTCGGTCGTGGTGGCACGGGAATCGAACAGCTGCGCCTAGGTTTGCAAAAAGCCCTCGGTGGCCAGCGTCAAATTCGCATTAACGTCATCGAAGTGGCTCGCGTGGATGCCGATGCCAATCTGATCGCCGAATACATCGCCCAACAACTAGAAAGACGGGTTTCCTTCCGTCGTGTGGTGCGGCAAGCCATCCAACGGGCGCAAAGGGCCGAAGTCAAAGGGATCAAAATCCAAGTTAGCGGTCGTCTCAACGGGGCGGAAATCGCTCGCACCGAATGGGTGCGGGAAGGACGGGTTCCCCTGCATACCCTGCGCGCCGATATTGATTACTCCTATAAAACCGCCAGCACCATCTACGGGATTCTAGGCGTGAAAGTTTGGATCTTTAAGGGCGAAATTATCCCCGGCCAAGAAGAAATTGCCGCCGCCGTTCCCGCTCAAGCACCGCGCCGTCAACAGCGTCGACGTCAACAGTTTGAAGATCGCTCTAGCGAAGGCTGATCCCTAATATTTATCAGTGGTAAATAGCTCATCATGTTAAGTCCCAAAAGAACAAAATTCCGCAAACAACAGCGCGGACGGATGCGCGGGCTGGCCACCGGCGGAAATACGATTAATTTCGGCGATTTCGCCCTGCAAGCCACCGAACCCTGTTGGATTACTTCCCGTCAAATCGAAGCGGCCAGACGGGCAATGACTCGTTATATTCGTCGGGGTGGCAAAATCTGGATCCGCGTTTTTCCCGATAAACCCGTCACCCAACGGGCCGCAGAAACTCGGATGGGTTCCGGGAAAGGTTCCCCCGAATTCTGGGTGGCTGTGGTTAAACCGGGGTTCATTATGTTTGAGATTGCCGGGGTAGCCGAACCGGTAGCCCGGGAAGCAATGCGCCTAGCCGCCCAAAAATTACCGATTAAGACCAAATTTATCACTCGCGAGGAGGATTTTGTCTAATGGCTCTACCAAAAATCGCCGAAGTGAGGAAGATGAGCGATGACGAAATCGCTGACGCTATCCTCGCTGCCAAAAAGAAACTGTTTGAATTGCGTTTGCAGCAGGCCACCCGCCGCTTGGAAAAAACCCACGAATTCAAACACACCCGCCACCGTCTTGGCCAATTATTGACCGTAGAACGGGAGCGCCAACTAGCCCAGTCCACCCCGGAGGCATAACCCACTATGGCAGTTAAAGAAAGAGTTGGGGTAGTGGTCAGCGACAAAATGGATAAAACCGTAGTGGTAGCCATTGAAAACCGCTCTCCTCACCCTAAATACGGCAAAATCGTCGTTAAAACCCAGAAATTTAAGGCTCACGACGAAGAAAATCAAGCCAAACAAGGCGATCGAGTTCGTATCCGTGAAACCCGCCCCCTCAGTAAAACCAAACGTTGGACAGTGGCGGAAATATTAACCGATAATTAAATTTCACCTAGGTAAAAACCGTGATTCAACAACAAACCTACTTAAATGTCGCTGACAATAGCGGGGCGCGGAAACTAATGTGTCTGCGGGTGCTGGGAACAGGTAACTGTACCTACGGTGGCATCGGTGACAAAATTATCGCCGTGGTTAAGGACGCTATCCCCAATATGCCCGTGAAAAAATCCGATGTGGTCACTGCGGTGATCGTGCGGACCCGTCAAACTGTCCGTCGCGATAGTGGCATGAGCATCCGTTTTGATGATAACGCCGCCGTGATTATTAATAATGACGGTAATCCCAAAGGTACTAGGGTTTTTTGGTCCGGTCGCTCGGGAATTGCGCGATAAAAACTACACCAAAATTGTTTCCTTAGCCCCAGAAGTTCTCTGATCAAAGTCAGAAGTATAAAGGCAATCGGAGGTCAAAAAAAATGAGTAAGAAAAACAGTCAAACCCCACCCCAAAGGCAAAAAATGCACGTTAAAAAAGGGGATGTTGTGCAAGTAATCGCCGGTTCCGATAAGGGCAAAGTGGGCGAAATTTTACGGGCCTTACCCCAAGAAAGTACCGTGGTGGTCAAAGGAGTTAATATCCGCACCAAACATACTAAACCCCAACAGGAAGGGGAATCGGGTCAAATCCTTACCTACGAAGCACCGATTCACAGTTCCAAAGTGATGCTCTATTCCGAGAAGAAAAAAATCGCCAGTCGGGTGGGTTATACCTTTACCGAAGACGGTCGGAAAGTGCGGATACTGAAGAAAACTGGCGAAATTATTGATTAGTTTCCCATCAATTCTAGTTCCTGACCAAGCCCAGGAAAAGCAAGCAGCAAAACTATGAGCCAAAAACTAAAAACCACCTATCAAGAAACCATTGTTCCGAAACTGAAAGAACAATTTGGTTATACCAATATCCACCAAGTACCTAAAGTTATCAAAATTACTGTTAACCGCGGCCTTGGGGAAGCTTCACAGAACGCCAAAGCTTTGGAGTCTTCCAAGGAGGAACTGTCCACCATCACCGGACAACAACCGGTAGTGACTAGAGCTAAAAAAGCGATCGCTGGCTTCAAAATTCGCGAAGGAATGCCCGTGGGTGTGATGGTGACATTGCGCGGCGATCGAATGTACGCTTTTTTAGACCGTCTAATTAATCTGGCCTTACCACGTATTCGCGACTTTCGCGGTATCAGCGGTAACAGTTTTGATGGTCGTGGTAACTACAGTTTAGGCATTCGTGAACAGTTGATCTTCCCCGAAATTGAATACGACAAAATCGATCAAATTCGCGGGATGGACATCTCAATCATCACCACCGCTAAAAACGACGAAGAAGGACGCGCCCTCCTCAAAGAGATGGGAATGCCCTTTAGATAAATCAATCAAGAGAAAAGTAAACAGTGACCGGTAAATAAGTGAACAGTGATCAGTAAACAGTGAACAGTAAACAGTAAACCGTAAACAGTGATTCAGTGAAAAGACAGCAGGAAACTGCTATTTAATACTACTCACTTAATACTCAAATCTGATCACTGATGACTGATAACTGATAACTGACCACTGATGTTGATCCCAATTTAGGAGAAAAACAGGTAATTCATGTCTGCTAACGATACCATTTCGGATATGCTGACCCGCATCCGTAACGCTTGCGCGGTTCGGCAGACCACTACTCAAATTCCCACCACGCGGATGACGCGCAGTATTGCTCAAGTTCTCAAAGACGAAGGCTTTATTGCTGACTTTGAGGAAGTGGGTGAGGGGATTAAATCTCAATTAGTTCTTTCCCTCAAATATAAAGGCAAAAACCGTCAACCGATCATTACTACCCTCACCAGAGTCAGTAAACCGGGCCTGCGAGTTTATTCCAATAGTAAAGACTTACCTCGCGTCCTCGGTGGCATTGGCATCGCCATTGTTTCCACCTCTAAAGGCATTATGACCGATCGCGAAGCGCGTAAACAAAACGTTGGCGGCGAAGTCCTTTGCTACATCTGGTAAATAAGTGAACAGTGATCAGTAAACAGTGAACAGTAAACAGTAAACAGTAAACAGTGATTCAGTGAAAAGACAGCAGGAAACTGCTATTTAATACTACTCACTTAATACTCAAATCTGATCACTGATGACTGATAACTGATAACTGATAACTGATAACTGATAGCTGACCCACTGATAACTCTTCCGGTGATAACTGACCCACTGATAACTGATAACTGTTATGTCTCGTATTGGCAAACGCCCGATTCCTATTCCCAATAAAGTCACCGTCGATATCGATGGTGCTACCGTGACGGTGAAAGGGCCCAAAGGAACTCTCCAGAGAACCCTACCCACCGCCGTCGCCATCAATAAAGATGGCGAAACCATCCTCGTTACCCGTCAAGACGATTCGCGTACCGCCAGAGAACGCCATGGACTCTGTAGAACCCTAGTGGCCAACATGGTGGAAGGAGTCGCTACGGGCTTTCAAAAACGCCTCGATATCCAAGGGGTAGGCTACCGCGCCCAGGCGCAGGGTAGTAAATTAGTTCTTAATGTTGGTTACAGTAAACCCGTGGAAATGGAGATGCCCGATGGTGTTTCCGTCGCCGTAGAAAACAACACCCAAGTTATCGTCAGTGGCATCGACAAAGAAGCGGTCGGTAACATTGCCGCTAAAATCCGCGAAGTTCGTCCCCCCGAACCTTATAAAGGAAAAGGGATTCGCTATCTTGGTGAAGTCGTCCGTCGCAAAGTTGGTAAAGCTGGCGGTAAAGGCGGTAAAGGAGGTAAAAAATAAACCATGAAACTTAGTCGCAAAGAATCAGTCCGTCGTCGTCACCAGCGTGTGCGTCGCAAACTTAGTGGCACTGCTGAACGGCCCCGTTTATCCGTATTTCGTTCTAATAACCACATCTACGCCCAAATTATCGACGACGTAGCCCAACATACCCTCGCGGCCGCTTCTACCCTAGAGGCCACCTTGCGCGGGGAATTAGCATCCACCGCTACCCAAGAAGCCTCAGCTGCCGTGGGTAAACTGGTGGCCCAACGGGCCCTAGAAAGAGGCATTGAACAAGTGGTTTTTGATCGCGGTGGCAATCTCTATCACGGTCGCGTCAAAGCCTTAGCAGAAGCGGCTCGGTCAGCCGGCTTAAACTTCTAAAATATCCTTTCAACACTGATAAAACTATGGCAAAACGTCGCAAAGGCAACCGCGAAAAAGAAAAAGAAACCACTTGGCAAGAGCGGGTCATCCAGATCCGCCGGGTTAGTAAAGTGGTTAAGGGTGGTAAAAAACTCAGCTTCCGGGCTATCGTCGTGGTCGGTAATGAAAACGGCCAGGTGGGAGTGGGAGTCGGCAAAGCAGGGGATGTTATCGGGGCCGTCCGTAAAGGCGTGGCCGATGGCAAAAAACAACTAATTGAAGTCTCCTTAACTAAGGCTAGTTCTATCACTCACCTTACCCGGGGGGCTTCCGGTGGCGCTCAAGTGCTCATGCGTCCGGCTGCTCCGGGGACTGGGGTTATTGCTGGGGGTGCTGTCCGTACCGTTTTGGAATTAGCTGGGGTGAAAAATATCCTCGCTAAACAACTCGGTAGCGATAACCCCCTCAATAACGCTAGAGCCGCCGTTAACGCCCTGGAAACCCTCCGCACTTTCTCGGAAGTGGCCAAGGATCGAGGCGTATCTGTAGAACATCTGTACACTTAAAGAAATCACCATGAAACTCCACGAAATCGCCCCCCAACCGGGGTCCACTAAACGCCGTCGTCGTGTGGGACGGGGTGTCTCGGCCGGCCAGGGCGCTAGTTGCGGTCTGGGAATGCGCGGACAAAAATCTCGCTCTGGGACGGGGACTCGTCCCGGTTTTGAGGGGGGACAAATGCCCCTCTATCGTCGGGTGCCGAAATTAAAGCATTTTCCTTTGGTTAACCCCCGTCAATACACAATCGTTAATCTGAAAAAATTAGCTTCTTTACCCGCTAATACGGAAGTTACCCTGGAAAGTCTCCTAGAAGCTAAAATTCTCACCAGCAACGACGGCCCTTTAAAAGTTTTGGGTGATGGTGAAATTACCGTTCCCCTCAAGGTTAAGGCCGCCGCTTTTAGCAATAGTGCTAAAGAGAAAATTACCGCCGCTCAAGGTACTTGGGAAGAGATATAAATTTCCCCAGGAGATTAGGAGACAGGAGACAGGAGACGGGAGACGGGAGACGGGAGACAGGAGATTATTTTTATTTATTCTTCCCCCGCAACGCGCACGCAGTGACCCCCCCACACCCCACACCCTACACCCCACACCCTAACACCCAACCCCCAAGACCTGATTGCTATATCATAAGAAAGACAGGGGAAATCTTAAAAAAATCGAGAAAGTTTTCCCCCTCGATTACTTTTTCCCATAAAAAAACTGCACTAGAGGTAACTGTTAATGGTCGTCAGTCGTGATAAGGCTCCCACGGCACAGGAAACGTTTATGCAAATGGCACAGGCGGCCGGTTTACGCGGTCGCTTGTTGATTACATTGGGTTTACTGATTCTGCTCCGTTTTGGGATGTTTGTACCGATACCCGGTTTGGATCGGGCAAGATTAGCAGAAATTATTCAAGGTAACGCCGCTTTGGGAATCCTTGACCTGTTTACCGGGGGAGGATTATCGACGTTAGGGATTTTTGCACTAGGCATTCTTCCCTATATCAACGCCTCAATTATCGTGCAACTGCTCACCGCTGCCCTTCCTTCTTTGGAAGATTTACAGAAAAATGAAGGAGAAGCAGGACGGCGGAAAATTGCCCAAATTACCCGTTATATTGCCTTTGGTTGGGCAATTATTCAAAGTATCGGTATTACTCTCGGTTTATTAGTCGCTAACGGCGTTGTGGCTGGAACTTTACCCTCGATCGCTGCTACGGTTCTCGCTTTAGTGGCCGGTTCTATGTTCGTGATGTGGATTTCGGAACTGATTACGGAACGCGGTCTGGGAAATGGAGCATCTTTGCTGATTTTTGTGAATATTGTCGCTGTTTTACCGAAAACCCTCGGTGATACGATTACTTTTGCTCAACAGGGTGGCCGACAAGCGATCGCTCAAGTGGTGATTCTCTTGCTGGTTTTCTTGGTGATGATTATTGGCATTGTTTTTGTTCAGGAAGGAACCCGTCGGATTCCGATTGTTTCTGCCCGTCGTCAGGTCGGTCGTCGTCTCTATCGGGAAAGAACCAGTTATCTACCCCTACGACTCAATCAGGGGGGCGTGATGCCGATTATTTTCGCCTCCGCAGTGTTGGTGTTACCTTTCCAATTGGTGCAAGCTTTACCCACGGATAACCCGGTTGGTCAGGTTTTAGTCCAGTTGGTTAATGCCCTGCGTCCCGATAGTTGGGGTTATGTGGCTTTTTATAGCTTACTAATTCTCGGTTTTAGTTTCTTCTACGCTTCCCTGATCGTTAACCCCAAAGATATGTCCCAAAACCTGAAAAAAATGGGGGCCAGTATTCCGGGTATTCGTCCTGGGACCGCTACCACTAATTATCTGGAAGGGGTGCTGAATCGTCTCACCCTTTTGGGCGCTCTGTTTTTAAGTTTGGTGGCTACTGTGCCGACTGTAGTAGAAAGCGCTACCGGTGTCACCACTTTTCGCGGTTTAGGGGCAACTTCCCTGTTAATTCTGGTGGGGGTGGCGATCGATACGGCGAAACAAATTCAAACCTATGTCATGTCTCAACGCTATGAGGACATGATTAAACGGTAGTTAGATAGTTAGCCAGTGACCTTTTAGCGGTTACTGGTTATTTTTTCCCTTAAAACCCTATATTTAATCCATGAGCAAACGGATCGGTGTGATATTTTTGGGACCGCCCGGATCGGGAAAAGGGACCCAAGCGGCAAAATTAGCGGAATCTCTGACGATTCCCCATATTTCTACCGGTGAAATTTTACGTCAAGCAATTACAGAGAAGACAGAACTTGGTCAGCAAGCACAAGCTTATGTGGAAAAGGGCGAATTAGTCCCCGATGAGTTGTTATTAGGTTTAATTCAGGAACGTTTAAAACAGCCTGACAGTGCTAAGGGTTGGATTCTTGATGGTTTTCCCCGCACGGTGGCACAGGCGAGCTTTTTAGACGCATTACTGGAAGAATTGGCTGATAGTTACACTTATGTGGTTAATTTGGCTGTACCGGATACGGTCTTGATTGAGCGTCTCATGCAACGGGGTCGTCAAGATGATACTCAAGAAACGATCGCCCGTCGCCTACAGGTTTATATCGACCAAACTGCCCCCGTTTTAGATTATTACGGTCAAAAAGGGACTCTTAACCAGATCGACGGTAATCAATCGATGGACGCGGTTACTGCCGCTTTAACAGCAGTTGTCACTCCTGGGTAAAGTTATCCTCAGTCAGTAATCAGTGATCAGTAATCAGTAATCAGTAATCAGTGATCAGTCAGTATCTAAGCACAATTAATTACACATCTAAGCCACTACTCCGTCAGACTTCTGCGGTGGTGAGCAAACAGAGAACTGAAACCTCAAATCCGATCCCTAATAGCTTTATCCCGTCTCCCGTCTCCCGTCTCCTGTCTCGACTAGGAAATTAATTTTGCACGACTACTTAATCAGTAATCAGTCATCAGTCATCAGTCAGTAAAAATTACCACTTTTTATAAGTTTTTTATATCAAACAAGCGTTAATAGTTGAGAATATTTAAATTTACACTTCGCAATATTTATCTTTTCTTAAGAATTTATTGAAAATAATTGTCATTTGTTTACGAGGTTGCAATACTTCCAGCGATTATGGTATAATTTCGCAGTATGAAATGATGGGTTTTTCTGTGCTTTTTTGGGTTTTTAGCTGTCTGCTGATCCTGAAACCCTTTGCTAAATCTATACTCACCTATTCAGCAACAGCAATAAATGGCGGTTAAAGAGCCTTTTAAAACCCAACCCGTTGATCAATTAATTATGTAGTTTTGTTGCAAAGAGAAAGTTTTTTTGACAAAAAGAACAAAGTATGCTGCTGAGTGATATATATTGCTTTTATTTATTCTCCCCACATCCCACATCCCAATCTCCTAAAAGGGAAACTTTACCCTTACCCCTGCGTCTTGAGCCTCTAAGCAAATAAGCGTCAAGCTTGCGATAGAATAGATCGGACTTAGCCTAAATGGGGTCAGGGAAAGAATGTGCGGAATTGTTGGCTATATCGGAACCCAAACAGCGATCGATATTCTCCTAGCTGGATTGGAACGTTTAGAATATCGGGGTTATGATTCGGCAGGGATTGCCACAATTCTCGAAGGTGAATTACATCGAGTCCGCGCCCAGGGAAAACTCTACAATCTGCGGGAAAAATTAGAACAGGAAGTTAATCCCTCCCAAATTGGCATCGGTCACACCCGTTGGGCAACCCACGGCAAACCCGTAGAAAGTAATGCCCATCCCCACACCGATAATAATCAACGGGTGGCAGTGGTACAGAATGGGATTGTCGAAAATTTTCAGGTATTAAGAACAGAATTAAAGGAGAAAGGCTGTATATTTGACTCGGAAACCGACACAGAAGTTATTCCCCATCTAATCGCCAGTTATCTACCCAAGCCTACCGATGAAGAATACTTGGGGGTGAGTCCTTTCCTCAAGGCAGTTTTAAGGGCAATTGAACGTTTAGAGGGAGCCTTTGCCCTAGGGGTGATTAGTCCCGATTATCCCGATGAATTGATTGTCGTGCGGCAACACGCTCCTTTAATCATCGGTTTCGGTCAAGGGGAGTTTTTCTGTGCCTCCGATGTGAGTGCTTTGGTTCCCCATACCCGGGCGGTGCTGTCCCTGGATAATGGCGAAATCGCTCGGTTAACACCCTTGGGAGTAGAAATCTATAATTTTGAAGGGAAAAGAGTCCGTAAAAGCCCCAGAGTCCTCGATTGGAGTCCGACAACCGTAGAAAAACAGGGTTATCGTCACTTCATGCTCAAGGAAATCTACGAACAACCCGGAGTGGTGCGCGACTGTTTAGGGACCTATCTACAACCCGATTGGAAAGCACAAAATGAGTATAATGTCAACCCGATAAATATTAATTTTTCTGAAGAAATTTACGAAAATTTAGAACATATTCAGATTTTAGCCTGTGGAACCAGTTGGCACTCTAGTTTAGTCGGTAAATACTTGATCGAGCAGTTGGCAGGTATTCCCACAAGGGTACAGTACGCCTCGGAATTTCGTTATGCACCCACGCCACTGATGCCCAATACTTTAACTATCGGGGTGACGCAATCGGGGGAAACAGCCGACACTTTAGCGGCGTTGGAAACGGAAAAACAGCGTCGTTTAGGATTAGAAAAAAAATATCAGGCCCGGATTATCGGGATTACTAATCGCCCCGAAAGTACCCTAGCACAAATGGTCGATCAGATTATTAATACCCAGGCGGGGATCGAAATCGGGGTGGCGGCAACTAAGAGTTTTACAGCACAGTTATTGGGTTTTTATCTCTTAGCTTTGGATTTATCCTATCGTCGTCAAACTTTGTCCTTAGAGAGAATCGAGGAAATTATTAATCAAATGAGATCGCTGCCAAGATCGATCGAAACTGTCCTAGAAACACAGGAAAAAGCGATCGAAGAATTGGCCCATGAATTTAATGACACCCAAGACTTTATTTTCTTGGGACGGGGGATTAATTTCCCCATTGCCTTAGAAGGGGCTTTAAAACTCAAAGAAATCAGTTATATTCATGCGGAAGGCTATCCAGCTGGAGAAATGAAACACGGACCGATTGCGCTTTTAGATGCAAAAGTTCCCGTAGTAGCGATTGCGATGCCGGGGATAGTTTATGATAAGGTTCTCTCCAATGCACAGGAAGCAAAAGCAAGGGATGCACGGTTATTGGGAGTAGTTGCTGATAGTGATACGGAAGCGCCGAAAGTCTTTAATGATGTCTTATGTGTGCCGGAAATTGAGGAATTATTATCGCCAATTTTAACAGTAGTTCCCCTACAATTGCTCTCCTATCATATCGCAGCCCGTCGCGGTTTAGACGTGGATCAGCCGCGCAATTTAGCCAAAAGTGTCACGGTGGAGTAAGGTTCATCGGGTTGAAAGTGTGGTTTAAAGGTCTATTTGCACTGAATCGGAACCTATGAATCTTCATACAACTTATCAGAATGGGGTTTTAATTCGTCTGACAGAGGAGAGATGGAAACACATTATCAGATGAACTGACGACCACAGTTTACACATATATAGTTTTGTTTTTGACCACGATGACCATTTTTATTGATGTGGTCACTTTGACATTCTGGACATTTCTTCCTTCTTTTTCCTTGATTGAGTTTCTATCTATTTTGCCTTCTCATCTCTTTATCTGACAACGCCTAATTTTTATTGGCTGTTGTCTGGTTTCAATTTCTTCTTCCACTGCTCCTGATTTCAGGATTTCTACTGTTGGGTATTCCTTGTTATAGCGGTATTCGCTTGAGTGAGATACAGACCATCGTCTTGCCTACACTGACTTATAGCTTGTTGCAGTATACCTCATTCGACTGCATACCGCTATATAGGGTCTGCTGAATAAATCTAAAAACCTTGTTGGATAATACTTTTAGACTTTTTTCCCATCAAAAAGTGCCTTAGCTAGGGGTGATCGGGGGGAAAATTCAGGTACTTTTTCCCTGAAAATTAGGTAGTTGACCACCTGAAAATCGGTAAAACCCTACACCCCACACCCCACACCCCACACCCTGCCCCCAGGGAAAACTTTTTCAGCAGACCCTATATATTCTCCTTCCACTGATAGAGAAGTTGAATCTAAATGGCAATTCTCGGTCGCTACACCAAAATTTTTCACGGCTGCTAAACTAATGAGTAGGAAAATACCCGAAACATCCAGTTGATAAAGTTTGTCCATCACTCGACCAATTTTATCATCATTTAATTGTTTGGGTTCGATGCCCTCTCCCAGCAGATGTTCCGTTGCTTTATCTTCAAAAAATTGAGGAAATAAATACAAGGCTCGGGCGACAAATCCCAATCCATTCAGGATAATTGCTTTCACGACTTGCCCCGCTGTGACAATTTCTCCTCGCTCAATTGAGACTTGTTCGTTGATAATTTCAACGATTCCTATTTCATCGATAATTTCGGCTACTAATCCCAGATGGTCTAGATTTTTGACTTCAATTTCTGTTGATTGATTCATGGTCGAACAGTCCACTCGCCTCAGTTTTCCAACAATTCCTATTTTTTCATAATTAGGGGTCTCAAGACCCCCCGTTGGGGCAGGGCTGTTTCATTCTCCCATCAGAATATCAAAAGTAAAAGCGATCACTATCTTTGTAAAATGAGAAGTGACCGCCAACCTTTTAAATATATGTTGAGCTTAATAGAAAAACTGAAACAAGTCAAGGACTTTCGGAAAGATAAAGGAAAAAGACACCCTTTATGGATAGTATTAGTAGTAATAATACTGGGAACAATGCTAGGATACTTAAGTTATAGAGAGCTAGGAGAGTTTGCCAAAAATAATCGGCACAGGCTCAGTCAAGAATTTAACATAATTCCAGAAAGACTCCCATCTTATTCAACAATTAGAAGGGTAATAATGGGAGTTAAAAGGCAGAGTTTGTTAAGAGTATTTAATGAATGGGCATTACAAGAATATGGACAAAGAGATGATATAAATTGGCTAGGTATAGATGGAAAAAGTCTCAAAAATACCCTAAAGAATCCTAACAATGAACAACAAAATTTTATTATGTTTGTCTCATTGTTTAGTCAAGAAAGTGGATTAGTATTACACATAAAAAGAATCGAAAACAAAAAAGGGTATGAAATCGACGAAGATCAAGCTATAACTGAAGATTGCTCTCTTCAAAATAAAGTTTTTACTGGCGATGCTTTACAATGTCAGAAAAAAAACAATCAGCTTAATAATCAAGAGTAAAAATGATTATGTTATCACCGTTAAAGGAAATCAGAAAAATCTTGATCAGCGAATACAAGACCTGAGTAATTCCTCAAAGCCAGAAAGTTGCTTTCTTGAACAAGATAATAGTCATGGACGAAAAATATCAAGAAAAATAGAAGTTTTTAAAGTGAGGAAAAATGAAAGACAAGGGTTGGAAAATTTGCGAAGACTTATTAAAGTAGAAAGAAAGGGTAGTCGCGGGGATAAAACTTATAAAGAAACAGCTTACTATATCAGTAGCCTAACCGCATCCGCCCAAGTATTTGCTGAAATTATTCGAGGACATTGGAAAATAGAAAATCAGTTACATTGGGTAAAAGATGTAATTTTTGAGGAAGATAAAAGCCAGATAAGTGATTTTCAAGCGGCCAGCAATTGGTCAATTCTCACAACTATAGGATTGAATCTTTTTCCTTGGGGTTTCTCTCAATAACAGAGGGACAGAGGTGGTTAGCTGAACGTTGGGAAAAACTGATAGTTTTATCGACGTAAGAAGCAGAAAAATTAGCGAAATTAACAGGATGTACTCTCAGAGAATTTCAAGAGAGATAGGCTTTTAGTGGCTTGAGAAGAAGCTTTATCAATTTATTCATAATAAATATTGGCAGAAGATTAAAGATTAGTTATTGTGAATAACTCTTTTGATTAGAAAAAGATAAACTTGAGAATCTTCGGTCAAATTTATTGACTCAAAATCAGCTGTACTTAATTTAAATGAAACAGCCCTACCCACCACCCCACCTTCCTATACGTTTTAAACAGGATTTAGTATGAATAGTGGCTGCTGGTGACGGGTGACTGAAAAGGCGGATATCTAATAGCTATTCCTTTTTACTCAAAAAATATGGTATGATGGGAAATTGTGAGTTTTACGAAAGCCGATGAAAACGGAAGAGATTATCAAATCAATCGAAGCCGAGTATCTCAAGAGCGATCTGCCCATTATCCATGTCGGTGACACGATCCGGGTAGGGGTGCGAATCGTTGAAGGAGATAAAGAGCGGATTCAGCCCTACGAGGGCATTGTCATCGCCAAACGCCATGGCGGTATCAACGAAACGATTACAGTACGAAAAGTTTTCCAGGGTGTGGGAGTAGAAAGAGTCTTCCTGCTCCACTCGCCGCGGGTTGCCAGTATCAAGATCATCCGTCGTGGTAAAGTACGTCGGGCGAAACTCTACTATCTGCGCGATCGGGTTGGCAAAGCCACCAGGGTACAAGAACGTTTTGATCGCCCTCTCTAAAAAATTTCCGGCGACAGCCTAACCAAGAAAGTTGCACAATCGCCAACAACTACGCTATAATAAATGAAGGCCTTAAAAAAGCCAAATAGTTTAGCGAATGGGCGCTCTTAGTTCAGTTGGTAGAACGCAGGTCTCCAAAACCTGATGTCGGGGGTTCAAGTCCTCCAGGGCGCGTTTGGTAATCACCAAGCCGATAACTGCAAAGGACATGATCTAAATGTCTGGGGGTTAGTGTGGGTTGTCCGGTGAAAATGATAAGTTAAGGATAGCTTGAGTATCATTTTAAGGAGTAGCGATCGTGGCCAAAAAAGAAACCCTAGAAAAAGACACGAGCGACAAGAAAGAGGGAAGCTCTTTTCAGGTCAAGGAATTCGTCAATGAAACCAAAGAAGAACTCGCCAAAGTCGTCTGGCCTTCCCGTCAGCAACTTTTGAGTGAATCAGCGGCCGTGATGTTAATGGTGACTTTGGTAGCCACTCTCATCTATCTGATTGATAAATTCTTTGCCTGGGGTGCGGGGAAGGTGTTCCCATGAATCTAGAAGAAGAGCAGTTTCCTGAAGAAGTCAATCTTAGCGGCCTACCGAAAAAACCCCGTTGGTATGCCGTGCAGGTGGCTTCCGGTTGTGAGAAACGGGTCAAAGCCAATTTGGAACAGCGCATCCACACCCTCGATGTGGCCGATCGCATTCTGCAAGTCCAGATTCCCCAAGCGGCCACCGTCAAAGTCCGCAAGGATGGTTCACGGCAGCACGGAGAGGAAAAAGTCTTCCCCGGTTATGTCCTGATCAGAATGATCATGGATGATGACGCTTGGCAGGTGGTAAAAAACACCCCCCATGTGATCAACTTTGTCGGGGCCGAACAAAAGCGGCGCTACGGACGCGGCCGCGGTCACGTCACCCCGCTACCCTTAAGTATGTCCGAAGTTGATCGCATCTTCAAACAAGCTCAGATTCAAGAACCCGTCGTCAAAATCAATATGGAAGTTGGCGATCAAATCTTGGTCCTATCCGGTCCATTTAAGGACTTTGAAGGGGAAGTTATCGAAGTTAGTCCCGAGCGCGGCAAACTCAAGGCCCTGCTCTCCATTTTTGGTAGGGATACCCCGGTCGAATTGGAATTTAATCAAGTCGAAAAACAAAACTAAATCATGGCTAAAAAAGTCGTCGCAATTATTAAACTAGCTTTACCTGCTGGTAAGGCTAACCCGGCTCCTCCGGTGGGTCCTGCATTGGGTCAACACGGGGTGAATATCATGGCGTTCTGTAAAGATTACAACGCTAAAACCGCCGATCAGGCCGGGATGATCATCCCTGTGGAAATCTCCGTTTTTGAGGATCGTAGTTTTACCTTTATTCTCAAAACTCCCCCCGCTTCCGTTCTCATCCGTAAAGCGGCCGGTGTGGAAAGAGGTTCCAACGAACCCAACAAGAAATTTGTCGCCACTATTACCCGCGACCAATTACGGGAAATCGCCCAGACTAAACTGCCCGATCTTAACGCTAACGACATCGAAGCGGCCATGAATATTGTGGCGGGAACGGCCAAAAATATGGGTGTCAAGATCTCAGACTAAATTTTATTACGGGGAGAAGCCCAGCTTCGTTATTACCCAAGGAGCAACAAATCAGATGGTAAAAAAAGTTTCACGACGTTTGCGAGATGCCCAGGCTAAGGTAGAAAATAAAGCCTACGAGCCCTTAGAGGCACTGACATTATTAAAGGAATTAGCGACGGCGAAATTCGACGAAACCGCCGAAGCTCATATTCGTTTAGGCATCGATCCTAAATATACCGACCAACAACTGCGGACAACGGTAAGTTTACCCAAAGGAACCGGACGCACGGTGCGGGTAGCGGTCATTACTCGCGGGGAACAGGTACAGGAAGCGAACAACGCTGGGGCCGATATCGTTGGTTCGGAAGAATTAATCGAAGAAATCGCCAAGGGCATGATGGATTTCGAGGTGTTGATCGCCACCCCCGATATGATGCCGAAAGTGGCTAAATTAGGTCGTCAACTCGGTCCACGGGGTTTAATGCCCTCACCGAAAGGGGGAACCGTAACCACGGATTTAACGGGAGCAATCTCTGAGTTTAAAGCGGGTAAATTGGAATTCCGGGCCGATCGCACCGGGATCGTTCACGTTCAATTTGGCAAAGCTTCTTTTAGCACCGAGGATCTGTTAATCAATTTGAAAGCTTTGCAGGAAACGGTGGACAGAAACCGTCCTTCCGGAGCCAAAGGTCGTTACTGGCGCACAGTTTACGTTTCCTCCTCCATGGGGCCATCGATTCAAGTGGATATTAGCACCCTGCGGGATCTGAAATTAGCAGAAGGTTAATGACAGTTATTTTTTCTGAAAAGGCCTCCAAGTAATTGGGGGCGTTTTTTTTTGGGGATTTTATCTATTCTAAGATCATTGATTTTCATTTTTGGGTTCTTCTATAATCAATACAGCATGATATTGTCCTTCTTTTAAATTTGAGGGAACTTGTACGGTTAATTGACCTTCATTGTTAACGAATGCTTCAACCTCAATGGTTTTCATGTTAACATATCTCTCTTCATTTTCTGCTATAATCTTAACGGTATAAGCATCTTTATCTGCTAAAGACCGAGCATACTTTCCTCTGACTGCACTTTTTAAGTGAGACTCCGTTAAAACCTCAGAATAATCATCTAACATTTCATCATCTTTGAGGGTATCATTCATTACTTTGTTCATAGATTTTTCTTTCATGTTTAGTTACTCTCCTAGCACTAATGATTCTGATCTTTCCTTGTCTTTCAGTATAAACAACTAAAAGCAAGCGGTTTTGACTAGAATAACCAATTGTCAAAAAACGATCTTCTAAGATTGAATGAGTAGGATCATCTAAAGTCAAAGAATAGGTATCTTCAAAGACAGTTTTAGCCTCATTAAAAGAAATATCGTGTTTTCTCAGATTTATCTTAGCTTTGTCTTTATCCCATTCAAAATTAGTCGTCATCATCTTAATTATACACAATAAATAAAATAAGTGGTATAAAAATCGCCCACCCTACTATGGTAAACCGTTAGTTAACTAAAGTGCGCTCGCCTTTGGCTAGATACTTTCGGGATCGCTCTATCTTGATGTTTATAGATGTTGGAAAAAAAACAATAAATTTGTGATACTGTTATCATTTTGACAAGTTATTGATGTTCTTTCTCAAGAAGATCGTCTATTATTAGAAACAAGATTAGAACAAAAGAAACAAAAACAAGAACCTTATGCTTGATCAGATTGGGAAACCACAACAGCACGAAGAACAACCACAGACGACCAAGAGAAGAACGAACTGAACAATTAATGAATGCTTGTTTCCCTCATCTTTCTGGTGCAATTGATTGGGAATGCCGGGCCGATCGCACCTGGATCGTTCACGTTCAATTTGGTAAAGCTTCCAAAGGTCTCCAAGGGATTGGGGGTGTTTTTTTAGCTTGATCGCCCGATTGATATAGAATCAAAAGGCTACACTCAAGATTAATCGCTTGAATTATTCTCTTTTATCTGTTCCTAAAGTCAGCGTGTGGATTGTAGATTCCCCTAATACCCGTATTTTAGCCCCTAGTGCGATCGCACTAGGTAACTTTGATGGTTTGCACCTAGGTCATCAAACCGTCCTACAGCCAATTTTTCAGGATGAACCCGCTTATCCCACCGTTGTTAGTTTTACTCCCCACCCGCGGGAATTTTTTACGGGAGAAAAATGGCAATTATTAACTCCTCTAGGGGAAAAGGTGGAGGTTTTAGAGAATTTAGGCGTTAAACAATTAGTTTTACTGCCTTTTTCGGCTAAATTAGCTTCCCTGACTCCCTTGGCTTTTGTTGAACAGATTTTAGTAGCAAAATTACAGGCTAAATCGATCAGTGTTGGTCAAGATTTTCACTTCGGTTATCGTCGTCAAGGTACAGCCGAAGATTTATTACAGATCGCCTCTCAATTTAACATTAAAGTCGAGATTGTTGCTTTAAAAAACTGTGGGACGGGTCGAATTAGTAGTTCCCTAATTCGTCAAGCTTTGGCAGCAGGAAACGTTGAGCAAGCCGGACAAATGTTAGGTCGTCCCTACAGTTTAACTGGTCGTGTGGTCGTCGGGAAACAGCTGGGCAGACAATTAGGTTTTCATACCGCTAATCTACAGGTTCCCCCCGATAAATTATTGCCGCGATTGGGGGTTTATTGCGGTTGGGTGCATCTCGATGCTTCTCGCTTACCAGCAGTTATGAACATCGGTTATCGTCCCACAATCGAGGGAAAAACTATCAGTGTGGAAATCCATTTATTGGATTGGTCAGGTCATGTATATGATCGTATTTTAACGATGGATTTAGTGCAATTCCTGCGACCAGAACAGAAATTTAATTCTCTCGATCGATTAAAAAATCAGATCGAGATAGACTGCGATCGCTCTCGGTTAATTTTAACTTCTGTAACCGACAACTACTAATATTTTTGGTATTCTCTTTCCACTTTACCCACCGCTTTCAATAAAGGAGAATCGAGGGAATCGATCCAATCAGCTACTTCCCGCGCTAATCCTAGAGTAACAATACCTTGAGACGGTGGTAATTGACCAGCTAAAGCCTGATTTTTGATGCTTTTCAGCACAGAAATTAAACCCTCAATCCGAGTCGATATTTCTGTTTTCCGCATCTGTTCGGCCACGGTAATAGCTTGGTCAATTGATTGAACTAATTCCCTCATGTTCGTTTCCATAATATTCTAGCGACAGGAAAGAGATGTAACCGTTATTGCTCGCCCCTCTCCCCATTGTATATTGGCATCTCGCGAGTCTTTAATAAAAGTTTGCTGACCACCACCGGGATAACAATCAGCTGGATTCTGGGGGGCGACAATTCCTTGATAAACCGTTGTTCCCGCAGGTAAAGTCACCGATATTACTTTGGTCGCTTGATTGGGAGGATTCCACTTTTGATCGAGGGCTAAATTTCTGATCACCTCCACATTGGTGGTATATTGATCCGTGGTCAGAAAACGACCTTTTTTGTAATTTTCGTCACTATAATAACGGAAGAAAGTCTGGGGTTTTTCTAGGGTAATTGCCTGACATTCACTATTGCGAAAAGTGATAGCAATATCTGGAGGAAGGGGACAGGAAGGAGCCTGATCTTGAGCCAATATTTTCCGAGAATTGAACGTAAAATTTTCGGGTAAACTATTGGTTAATGTGCTGGCCGCGATTCCTAAAACAAGACTAAAAATGAGCGAACTGGCTTTCATCTTCACTGATTAAGAGAAATTCTTCCCGATTTTATCAGACTGAACCGACTGAAAATCTTGATTTCGCCCACTGGCAACAATTCTTAACTAATTTTCTCCCTGCTCGCCACCCTAACCCTGATTAGCTCCCTAGCAGAAAATTTCTCGCCATTGTCTGTCAACTTTCCTCGCTAGTGTGGGCAAATTGGGAAAAGAATCGTTAAGATAAAAAAACTTAACATTAATCTTCTTGACAAAATACCCCATTTGTGCTATGAGAGACGCTATTGATATTTTGATGGAAAATTTGAGCCAAAGCATCGTCGGCCAAACCGAATCGATTCGCATTGTGCTGGTGGCTTTACTCAGTGGCGGCCACGCTCTCCTGGAAGATGTCCCCGGAGTCGGCAAAACCCTGTTAGCCAAATCCTTAGCGCGTTCAATTAACGGTCGTTTCCAACGGGTACAATGCACCCCTGACCTCCTTCCTAGTGATATCACGGGAACCACGATTTGGAACCCCAACAGTCGCGAATTTGAATTTATCCCCGGCCCCGCTTTTGCTAACGTCCTGTTGGCCGATGAAATCAACCGGGCCACCCCGCGTACCCAATCGGCACTTCTAGAAGTTATGGAAGAAAAACAAGTTACCATCGATGGAGAAGCGCGTCCTGTCCCCCAACCCTTCTTTGTTATTGCCACCCAAAATCCGATCGAATATCAAGGCACTTTTCCGCTTCCAGAAGCACAAATGGATCGTTTTGCCGTTTGCCTGAGTTTGGGTTATCCCAGCGCCACAGAAGAATTAACAATGTTACAAAGACAGCATTCTCAGGAGACAGTTAAATCCCTAGAAGCTTGTATTTCCTTAGAAGAGGTGGGAGAATTGCAAAGATTAGTCAGTCTGGTCAAGGTAGCTCCCACTTTACAGCAATATATCGTCGATTTAGTCCGCGCTACCCGGAATCACGAAGATATTACTTTGGGAGTCAGTCCCCGGGGTTGTGTGGTTCTGCAAAAAGCAGTTCAAGCTTACGCTTTCCTCGAAGGTCGCGATTATGCTATCCCCGATGATGTTAAGTTGATTACTCCCTACGTCTTCTGCCATCGTCTGATTCCTAGTCACGGTCGTCAAGCTAAAGCTATCGTGGAAAGACTTCTGCAATCGGTGGCGATCGAGGATCGCATCTATGCTTAAATTTCAGGGTATTTCTAAATTCTGCCAAATTGCTAGAGCCGATCTGTTAATTGCTAGTATTGTCTTAGCTAAGGGACTTGCGCTTTGATAATGTACCTTTTGGGCGAACGCAGTTCGCCCCTACATTGTGGACAAAATCCGTTACTGTAGGGGCGCAAAGCTTGCGCCCTCCGCGCGGAGGGGGTTTGCTGATCACCCTAAGTAGGGGGAGAGCCTTCGAGAACCCCCTTCCAATAAGGGACTTGCGCTTTGATCCTGTGCCATCTGGCTGGTCTGATTCTTCTACAGAGCGATTTTCAAAGCTGGGATATTATTCCCACGCAAGTCCCTAACTAAAGACTTGAGTAAAAGTATTTAGTGAGTCCACGGAAAATCTGCTCTCAGGAGAAAACAATGTTCTGTTCACAGTGTGGAACCAAAAGTGGACATCTCTAAAGATTATCACCCAATCACAGCTTGCTTTTATGCTTACTCGCATTTAAAATATCCATCTTCTTTATCCTCAGACGGGTTTTTACACCAATCGTTAAAATCAATCATAAAAGAGCTTGGTCTAAATTCCTTCTGCCAAAAGTTCAAGGTTTTAACTTTATTGTCTTGATCGATACCTTGAACGACAGTGGCATACCATCCTTGGCGTTCATAGATAATAATTTCACCTTTCCCGAAAGTTTTAGTTTTGGCTCGCTTTTGCTCATCTTGCGCTCCCGCTAAATTGGTATCGCTACCAATTACTATAGCCCATGTCACAGTCGTAGTTTTCGATTTTTTTGGATCTTTATATTCTTTTTCTGCTTCCTTAGTCAATTCCTTCAAATTTGTCTGCGCCATTTTCAAAATATCAGCTTTTTTGCTAGATTTGTCCAATTGATCTATTATGTTTTTAAGCTTTAAAATGGCATCTTCTTTTAAATCAGATTGTGCATTTTTTCCTATTTCTCCAATAGCGGAAACTGCATCTGGATGAATTGACTTTAAAGCGATACTACGAAGAGCTAGAATAGATGCTTTGCTAGGATTAAGCTTTGCCAAGTTAATTGCTAATTCCTCATCTCCTATAGCGGCAATAACTATAATGGTATTTTCTTTGGCTGATTGATTATTAGGAATAGGCGTTCCATTTACTTCACCTATTAAATAAGGCATAAATTTTTCTACTGTTTCAACTCTTTTTATATAGAGTTCTTGTTGACGGAAATAATAATTGGTTAGACCTGTAAACGTTCCTCCTATAGCTCCTCCTATAGTTGTAAATAATAAAGTTACCACGATTTTACTAATATCCCAGAAATCCTTTTTATCTTTCTTATCGTTTTTCTCCTTATTATTATTCATAATTCATACCCTCTAAGCTCTGAATAACGCCAGTTCGGTTTAAGGGAATTTTGCCATAGCTTCCACGAAAGAATAGGAGTTTCAGGCTACGGTAGCATCAGGGTTTTAGCTTATCCCGAACTCAGGTTGAATAGCATCGATTGAAGATGTAGTCTGCATACCCTAAAAAATTCAACAAACGGTGAGTTTTCCCAGCGTCCCCCCTATTTCTGAAAAAACTCACCAGAAGCCTTTATTTGGCCCCTCACACCTGATCGAATCGGTCTCCTATCCGAACTGTCCCGTATCGACCCATTCACTCTTGATTAGCGACCACCAATCAGTTGCCAGACCATCGAGGACGTACTTGTAGGGCAGCCAGCCGTAGCCAGCGCTTCCCCATCGAGTCCCCCAGGAGTTGCGAATCAGCAAGGCACCCGTCGTTTCGATACCGCCGGGGTTGGTATTCTTGATCTTGAGGTTGTCGTCGTAACCGACCGCATCGATCGCGTGACCGCCGAGAACTTTCTCGCCCCGAGTCGGATAAGGAATCTTGCCGGTCGTGTTGCCCTGATTGATGGAACTGTAAACGGTAAAGCCAAACATCGAGGGCAGACCTTTCGACAAGTCGGTTTTAATCCGAGCTAACAGTGCGTCCTTCGCCGTCCCGGGCGGATCCAGGCGATAGTAAGAGATCGCTTGGAAGCTCTGGGCAAAGGCGTAGCAGAATGCTGGTGGCTCCTTGTCATAATCGGCGGTGTTGTAGAGGTAGTATTCTTCTGGCGGCACCCCAAACAAGGTGAGGGCGTACATGGTCGTCCGCAGGAAAGCCCCCGTATCCCCCGTCCAGTGCAACAAGTTGCGCGTCACTTTGTAGAGGAAGAGTCTGGAAGCATCTAGGTGTTTGCCAAAAGCCCGCCGCTCAAAATACTCCACCAGTCCGACACCGGCGTGGGCCGTACAAGAACCGATAGTTTGTTGATCCTCCATGGGGGAACACCACGGCCTCAAGTCCACGCTGGCTGGCAGCGCCGTCACCGGGGCCTCCGCTCCCACTTGGGCGAGCATCGCCTTGACCGGCAGTTGCCCCAACGCTCTTAGTCTGGGTACGATGACCTCGGATTCTGGTGTCAGGTCGCGGATGTCGGGATAGTCAGGCAACCATCCCATTGCGGGAATTACAAATGTTTCACTCATTTTTCCTTTCCTCCTAAGTCGTTACTCACTAGCCCCCGGCTGTCTGAGAAGCCTTTACTCCCGGACTTGGAGCGTGACAGTAAACCGTTCGACAATTGACGGCTCTCCCTCCCACTCTCGCCAAAGCTTAAGCCTTAGTTGGTCTATCCCAGCCCGTTGCGCTTTAAAGGTCAGGACTCTCTGACCGCCCCCGCCGACTCTCGACTCTATGGCAGGGATATAGTCAGAGGCCTGCAGCTTCACTAAATCGCTCCCGCCACCATCGACCGCCCACTGAAAGCCAGTAGTGGGATTCTCGTCGAGGGACACTACTAGGAGGTCGTTGACCTGCATGGTGATGGATTTGCCGTTGTCAGTGCGAGTAAGGGTTAGCATTGTATCTTGACCGTTCCCTCCTTTCGGGTTCCACTCTGTCGCCCCACAGCCCTGGAAAAAGACTGGGAAAAGCACGAGGATTAGAGTTATGACAATCGCGACGGCCCACTTAAGAGAACGATCCATTATTTTCCTCCCTCGTCTCTATAACGGCCACAGGGATTCACTCTCGTTATTGCAGTTGGAAAATCGCGCCAAGCGCAGAAGAAACTGGGAAACGATTTAATCTAATTATCTCTTGCTTTGGCCACCAAGAGATGGTAGGATGGAAGATTTGTGATTTTTCTTAATAATCCCCCTCGCCTACGCCGACACGCACCTCAAATCCCCTTGACTAGCAGCCCTATCCGTAATTTGAAATAACTCCTCAATGCTCCCCCATTTCCCCCCTCTAGAGGAGAGAATTGCCACGATTCAACCCCCTATCGGAGGAATAACAACGACTAGCAATTAAACCCAAAACTAACCACCAGAGGGTACTAACTTGGGGACGATACCAAACCGTATCAAAGAAACCGTGGGCAAGAATTCCGGCCATAGCGGCAATTGCCCCGATTAACCAAAAGCCTTGACTATCCATTTTATTGCGTAAAAGTTTAATTTGATGGATGCCTTGGCCGATAGTTGTGACTAATAACCAGAGGAAACAGGTAAAACCAATAATTCCCGTTTCTACCATGATTTCTAATAGCACGGAATAGGCACTTAAAGCCGTGTATTTTGGCTTCATGAATAGGGGGTAAATTTTCTTAAAAGCATCATTACCCGGTCCAATGCCCAAAAGCGGATAAGTTTGAATCATGCGGATAACTGCATCCCAAACATTAATCCGAAAGTTATTACTACTATCTCCCCGGCCGGCGAAAATACTCATCACCCGAATTCGCAGCGGTTCCACCAATAAAATCGCCCCTAAAATCACCACGGCTAAACCACCTAAAACTAAGGGTAAAAGCCATGTTTGCCAAAATACTGGTAGATAATTTTTGAACCAATAAAATAATAGCAATAAGAAGACAATTCCTAAGACCATCAAACCAATCCAACCGCCACGACTCTCGGTAAAAAATAAACAAGCGGCATTGGCTAAAGTTAATAAAGCCGCTAAAATTTTCGGTAGCCATCCTTGCCACACAAACAAGGCTGCACCGCTAAAAGCAATACCGGGGAATAAATAACTAGCTAATAGATTAGGATTACCGAGATAACTATAAACCCTAGTATCCCCCGCTAATTCTGAAGTAGGATCGTTCCAAGTTGCTAACTGTTCCGCACCAAAAATTTGCTGACGAATGCCGTAAACGCTGACTACTAAAGCGGTTAAAACTAAAGTAGTCAGAATCCAATTTGTTAGGCGTGGTGAGCGCATAATTCGGGCAGTAAAAGCAAAAAAGATGAGATTGAGAGTTAATTTAATTAATCCTTCCAAAGCTGCGGTTTTAACGGGAGAAAAAGCCGTAGAAACCGTGGCAATTCCCCAGTATAAAAGTACCAAAATGTGAATCGGTGTCACCCCGATTTTGCCTTCATCCACAAGGGTTAAGAGTAGCCAATAACCCGCTATTGCTAACAATAAAAAACCGATTTGACTGGTGGAGAAAAACGGCGCGGTGGCGATAAGAAGAGAGATTAACAGCGCACCCATCAGTTCTGTCCACTCGACAAACCGGCTACCCTGTCGCCATTGACTAAAAAGGCCGACGAAACGATGCAGATAGCTATATTTTGACCAAGAAGCGGGCGAAAAGTTCAATAGAGTGATTTGTTTCCATAAAGCATTCATAGGGTTTTTAGTTGCGGTTGTCACCATCAAACTTTGATTAAGATACCGATTGTATCTTAATTGTTGACTCTTGGGACCCAAAAGAGTTTCAGTCTGGTGTCTTAGGGCAGCTTTACACAGTCAAAACCTAATAGCATAACCGGTCTAAACATGGGGTGAACGTATAGCTTGACCTAAACGAGTTAAGCCTTGGGAACAGTCAAAACGATCGAGATGTACTTCAATAAATGATAGGCGATCGATGTTACCCTGGGCAATTGATAAAGCCTTTTCTAATTCCCCTTCTGTCCTGACTTGACAACTCCAACTTTCCCCGTTAAATACTGCTGGTAATTGGTGATATTTCCACGGTTGTAGATCATTATAAATATTATCCTGAATTACCCGCTCGATCGTGTAACCGTCGTTATTAATTAAAAAGATAATTGGATTGAGATGGTGACGGATAATTGTCGAAAGTTCTTGGGCAGTCATTTGAAAAGCACCATCACCCACAAAGACGATAGGACGAGCATTGGGTGCGGCAAAAGCTACTCCTAAACAGGCAGGAATTGAATAACCGATAGAGAGATAAAATGCTTGACCAATAAAGTCGGTTTTTTGGGGCATTAATAAATCAATCGTGGCAATAATTGCGTCCCCCGTATCGGAAATAACAAAAGATTCTTGAGCTATAAAATGATTCATTCGCTCATAAAAACGAGCATTAGTTAATTTTTGCTCTGGCACGGGTATGAATTCTAAATTCTTCAATTCGGCTGCGGGTTTAATCTCTAGTGTAGCCGCTTCTTTGTGACTTAGCTTATCAATTAAACCATCGATAAAATTACCTAGAAATACTGGTTGATAAAAGTGATGTTTAATTTTTACTTTCTCGGAGTTGGCATTAATCAAATTGTTGGGATTTAAATTAGCCGTAAATCCCCCTAAATTCCTATCGGACATGATCGCCCCTAAACAGAGGACACAATCGGCATTTTCCACCCGTTGCTGAACGTATTCGCGACTTAATCCCCCCACATAAGTGCCGATAAATTGCGGCTGCATTTCCGAAATTGACGACTTACCTAAAATAGTAGTAGCCAAGGGATAACCCGTTACTTCTAAAAGTTTCAGCAACTTATCTTGGAGTTTAAATCGATGAAATTCTACCCCCGCTAAAATAATTGGTTTTTCCGCTTTTTCTAATAAAAAAACCGCTTCTTCCACTGCTTCTTGTAAAGCGGCAGCATCGGTGAGATTATCGGTTAAATAAATTGGCTTTTCTGAGGGGATACAGGGACGATAGACCAGATCCTGGGGAATTTCGATATACACGGGACGTTTGTGATGCAAACAAGCTGCTAAAGTTTTATCGATTTGACTGGCAGCTTGGGCAGCATTAGTGAGAATAACCGAGGCAACCGTGGCTTTTTCCATGATCGAAAATTGCAGATTATAATCGCCCGTGGTGTGGTGTAATAATAAATTATCCCGGCGAATCGAGCGATCAGAAGCTCCACTAATTACCACTAGGGGAACTCTTTCAGCGTAAGCACCGACCACAGCATTAACGAGGCTAAATCCCCCAACACCGTAGGTGACACAGACAGCACCCATACCTTTGACTCGCGCGTAGGCATCGGCGGCATAACCTGCGTTAAGCTCATTACAGGTGCAAACTAATTCGATCGGACTTTCTACCAAAACATCCATCAAATCGAGGACATAATCCCCCGGCACCCCGAAAACATGATTAACCCCTAAATTATGGAGACACTGGCATAAATATTCGCCGATGGTGATCATAGCAATTTTCTCCCCTGTGTTGGCACTTTCACGCCGATCATAACGATTTTTTCAAAAAATAGGCTAATGCCCAGTAATAAACTGGAAAGTAAAAATCAGGAAACCTTGATTATATCTAGGCGATGGTGATCAATGCTATAGTATAAAGTCTGGGGTTTTTTCTTGGGTGTAAAAAAATATCTGCGGCACTTTTTCACGTATAATTGTTACAGGAGATTTCCTAAAACTTTCGACTTAACTAAGGCTGACTGTTAATGATTTTTACTGAATTGGTTTTGCAAAATTTTGGTCCCTACGCCGGTCGTCAAGTGATTAATTTACGTCCCGAAAAAGATAATAATCCCTGTCCAATTATCCTTTTGGGAGGCATGAATGGGGGCGGTAAAACTACTTTAATGGATGCGATTCGTTTGGCTTTGTACGGTGCGCGGGCAAAGTGTTCTACTCGCAATAATTTAAGTTATGCCGAGTTTCTCAGTCAAGCAGTTAATCATCAAGCTTCCCTAATCGATCAAGCTAGAATTGAACTGGCTTTTGAACATCTAGTTAATGAACAATGGCGACAATATCGTATCGTTAGATACTGGACAAAACAGCCCAAAGATGGTAGGGATACCCTCGGTATTTTAGATGAAGATTGGCCCGATCCCGCCCTAGCTAACACTTGGGATGAATATATTGAAACTTTATTACCTTTGGGTATTTCTAACCTCTTTTTATTTGATGGGGAACAGGTAAAAGAATTGGCAGAACAGGATGTACCTCCTGACAGCGTTAAGGATTCGATGCAGACTTTATTAGGGTTAGAATTAGCGGAAAGATTAGCAGTTGATCTTGATATTTTAGCTAGTCGCAAGCGCCGGTTATTAGCAGCAGAAAATGAACTGGCAACTATTGAAGCTATTGAGAAAAAATTAGCTCAGTACCAAGAAGATTTGGAATTGGCTAAACAGGAAATGGAAACTCAACAAAAAAATTTAGATGTGGTTAGAAATGATTTTGATGCAGTCTCGGATAAATTTCGCATTGATGGCGGAAAAATTGCCGCCGAAAGAAGTCAATTAGAGAGCAGAAAAAAGGAGGTAGATAAAAAGTTAGAGAAACAGAGAGAATATTTAGGTCAATTGGCAGGGGAATTTTTACCCTTAAAGTTAATTTTTCCTCTCCTAGAAGCGGCTAAAATTCAGGGAGAAAAAGAGCTAAAATTTCAATCGTCTCAAGTCGCTCAATCGGTTTTAGAATCCAGAGATAAAAAGTTACTTGCTTATTTAGAACAACTGAATTTAACTTTAGAACAATTAGAGAATATTAGAGAATTTTTACAGCAAGAAAATCAGTTTTTAGCTGAGGATAGCGATTCTTTGATTACTCCTTACTTAGATTTAGACGAGGAGGCGATCGAGTTATTAAATCGAGTCTTAACCCATCAACTACCGGCACAAATTAACCTCGCTCATCAAGCAATAGAACAATTAAGAAATCTGGAAGCTGACTTAGATAATTTAGAGCGAGAATTAGCAGTAGCAGCCTCTCCCGAAGAATACGAAACCCTGAGTAATAACTTAAAAACCGCTCAGAAAAAGTATCTAAATGCTCAAGCAGAATACGAGCAAAGCCACAAAAATTATGAAGAAATCAAAAAGAAAATTGAGAAAACTAAAAAAGAATTATTTGCCTATAGTGAGAAAGCTTTAGAATCGCAAAGTAACGAACATATCGTCAATGCTATTGTCAAAGCACAGCAAACTTTAAAAGTATTTAAAGAACGCTTAACTTTAAAAAAATTAAATAGATTGGAGGGAGAAGTGGCGGAATGTTTTCGTTATTTATTGCATAAGTCCGATCTGGTGCAGAAAATAGCGATCGATGCTGATACTTTTGGTCTATCTCTCTTTGGTCCCGATGGACAAAATGTGCCTAAACACCGTCTTTCTGCCGGAGAAAAACAACTATTAGCGATCGCTTTTTTGTGGGGATTAGCGCGAGTCTCCGGACGAGATTTACCCATCGCTATCGATACACCCCTCGGACGTTTAGATTCTTCCCATCGCCATAATTTAGTTGAACGTTATTTTCCCGCTGCTTCCTCTCAAGTCATCCTCCTTTCTACCGATACAGAAATTGGACAAAATGAGCTACAATTATTAGAAGAACAGGAAGTAATCGCTAGAAAATACCTGCTAGAATACAATTCCCAACAACGTCAAACTACTATTCACCCCGATCGCTACTTTTGGGAAGATTATGACTGAGATAAATTCCCAAAAAATCCTCGCCCAATTAATTCAACACCAATCAACCAGTCACCCCTACGAGAACTTAAAAAATAGTTTAGCGGCAGCCGATGGGTTTGATCCAGACTTGAATCAGTTATCAGTTCACTGTTTACCGATCACTGAAAAAAACTCCCCACTTTCCACTCTCCTATTAAACAGAATTGAGAATAACTAACTATTTTCTCATCGTTCAGAGCGAGGTATAATTATAGATTATGGAATCACCGATCGAACGTTTTCGACTATCTCAAACCGCCAAAGATAGCCTAATAAAATTAAAACGCTACACCAAAATTGACCAATGGAATATCCTCTGTCGTTGGGCTTTTTGTCGTTCCCTTGCTGAACCGAGTCTCCCCTCTCCCGTTCCCATTCCTGCCGATAGCAATGTAGAATTATCTTGGAAAGTATTCGGGGGAGAAATGGCCGATATTTTCTTAATTGCCCTCAAACAACGTTGTCATCAGGACGGATTAGGAACCGATAAAGAAACTCTAACTCAACAATTTCGCTTACATTTACATCGCGGGATCGGTTATCTTGCTGGGGATGCCAAGCTAAAGAAAATCGATAATTTAATCGAATTAGAGAGGGAAAATCTCAGAGAATCTTAAACAAGAACGCTCTATCCTCCTCTCTGTGTTCTTTGTGCCTTTGTGGTTTATTCTTACTCCTTCTGGGATAACCCGACAGAAAACTGTCAGCTGGCTATATTTAACCCAGGGTGAGCGCATCTCAAACGCTATCGACAATTGACCAACTTTGTGATAGTATTTAAAGAGGAGGGGCTATCGGGGAATAAGAAAAAATGGAAAATTTAATCGAGGAAGCACTAAGCCATCGAGCGATTAATCATCCGTATTTACTTGCTTTAGAAAAAGGAGAATTTCAACATATTGATGAAGTTCTGACAGACTTTGCCAGTCAATACGGAGCTTATAGTGACTGGTTTTCCCGTTATTTAACAGCAGTAATATCAAAGCTAGAAAATCCCACTCATCGAAATCACCTGCTCAAGAACTTAGCTGAAGAAAACGGACATCTACACGATCAATATCTGGAAGCAATCCGTAAATTAGGTATTAAGGATGAGTGGGTACAGGAAATCCCTCACCCACAGTTATTCAAGCGTTTTCAAGAAGCTATGGGAGTAGATAGCACGCAAACGCCTTGTGTTGAAGTAGAAATCTGGCGTGAATCATTCTTGTCGCTGCTCCAGAATGGAAGTTCAATCGAAGCTATTGGAGCCATAGGTTTAGGGACTGAATCTGTTGTTAAATTTATCTACAAACACATTATTGAAGCGATCAAAAAACATACATCATTATCCTTAGAGCAATATGTATTTTTTCCTTTACATACAGAAGTGGAGGATGAACACAGCTTGACTTTAGTTGAGATTGCTAAGGAATTAGCCAGTGAAAGCGAACAGGCTGTTCTGGAATTACGGAAAGGAATGTTAAAAGCCTTAAATCTACGCGCTGCTTACTGGGACAATATGTATGAACGTGCGTTGGAGCTAGATAAATCTTTGACATCATCCGACCAACTCAAGATTGTTACGCTGTTCACTAAAATGATTAAAAGCAAAAAGCTATCTAATCAGGAGCAGGAACTTTTATTGCCTCAAATCAATGACGTGCGTAGGGGATTGACGGAAGACTTATCTACTGTTCCAGTGGAAAAACTACTACCTGGATTGAGTTCACTTTTGCTATACGGGATGCAAAGGGAAAAGCACAGGGAAGAAGTTCTGAACTTGTTAAATTGGCTGACAGAGCCATCTGGTGAATGCAAATGTTCTCAAACAATATTAAGGCTTGCTTCACAACTTTATCATGATTTTCAAACGGTGCGACTGGGAGCATTGACCGAAAAAATTAATGAACAAAAAAGCTTGACTCATGTGCAAGCAGCTAAGGAGCTTATTTCAACAATCAGCGCCAGCAACTTAGAAGCTTTATACAACAATAAGGTTGATCAACTCAATATTGATTTTAACGTATTTCGCTTGCCATTTGCTCTAGAAGTTTTAGATGCACGCCTAGTTATAGTCAAGCCAGGAAAAACGAATGAAATGCACCGACATGCACATGAAACCGTATTTGTATTTCTTCAGGGTCAAGGAAAAGTTATTGTTGATCAATACGAAAACGAAGTCGAACCGGGTACTTTTGCTGTTATTCCCCGTTGGTGTGTGCATCAATCTGTGAACTTAGGAGAAGAAGAGCTAATTTTTCTGGCGATAGCTGATTTCGGATTAACTGGCAAAAGTTTCATGGGTAATTACTTACACAGTGCTAGACTAAAACAAAATTAGTGCAAATTTTATCACGTTAGATAGCTATGAAAGCAACACAAGAAACCAAAAAACTTTACGACGAAAGTGCAGGAGACTGGCAACGAGTAGAACCGATTTTGCTTTCTGATTACTCCGCGCGTCCGTTTGTCATTGATTTATGTGAACCGATTGTCAACAAGAATATATTAGATCTAGGCTGTGGGGAAGGTTATGTAGGAAGAGAGTTAATTAACCGAGGCGCTCAATATGTTCATGGGATTGATATTTCATCGCAAATGATCGAGCAGGCCTTGATTCAAAAAAACGAGTATCAGATTACTAATGTTTCTTATGAAACTGGTGATATTCGTGATTTTGCGGTCACTGAGTCCGAACAATACGATTTAGTTCTGGCTATGTTTTTGTTCAACTACTTAAATGTGTCAGAAACTATTAGCACCATGCAGAAAGCCTATCAACTTTTGAAATTCGGTGGATATTTTCTGTTCGCCGTCCCCCATCCCTCTTTACCTTTTCTGAAAAAAGATAAGTTTCCCTTTTATTTTCAACCCAAAGCTGGCTATTTTTCTGGACGCAATCAATTATTCCCCGGTGAGATTTGGCGTAGAGATAGAAAAGCCGTCGCCGTGCAATGTGTTCATAAAACTATGGAAGATTACTTCACATCTCTTCGTTTAGCAGCCTTCACAAAAATGCCAGAAGTTTATGAACTAAAAATTAATCAGGAACATTTAGAACTAGACCCAGAATTTTTTACTCCGCTTATTGACCTTCCCCTTCACGTTGCTGTCAAAATTCAAAAATGATTATACCAATTTCTGATCCTAATATTTCATTACTGACTTGGAAAAAATTGCCTGATCCTTCTCAACTATTTTTTAATTTACCAGAATCATTAGTCTCAGATTTACTAAAAAGAAGCAATCACAAATGGCTTGAAAAACCCAACGAAATAGGACAGGAAACAGTCAATAAAAATCTTGATTTTTTCCTACCATTTCGTGAGAAATTGCTCCAGGAACCAGGAATAATTATTTTCCGATTAGAACCGGAATTAACAGAAACGGAAATGCGATTAATTTATGCTTTTATTTCTCGTGTTTTTGGACTGCTAAACCACCGCTATGGCTATTTTTTTGATGTAATCGATCGAGGAATGGATTACACTAAAGAAGCTATACCCGTTTCGATGACGAATGCAGAAACTGGCTATCATACCGATAGTACAGCCAAAAACTACTTCCCTGATATTGTTGGCTTACTGTGTCTTGCTGCCGCGGATGAGGGAGGAGATTCCCTGGTAGTAAACGCCGCCAATTTGTATCAATATTTCTGGCAACACCACACACAGTTAGTTCCCTATCTTTACGAACCTTTGGCGCGGGATGTGATTACACCGGGAGAGATTAATTCTCAAGAAGCTATTCAAAAGAATAATTTCCCCTTATTCTCAGCCGATTCTCGGGGTCTGGTTTTTCGTTATATGCGGTACTGGATTGAAGTCGCTTACTCCAAACTAGAAATAGCGCAACCGGAAGCTATCACAAAAACACTTGACATAATCGACAACTTTTTTTCACAACCGGAAAATACAGTCCGCTTCAAAATGAAAAAAGATGATGTATTTTACGTTAATAATCGCTTTTTATGCCACAATAGAACCGCTTTTAAAAATTCAGGAAAACCTCGACAGATGGTGCGTAGTTGGATTAACCTTTAAACAAAATACGTCCAGGCGAGAAAGTGGACCGGTCAAGGTACAGAGTCCTATGACCTCAACCTCCTTTTCACCCCTTCAGTGCTTCAAACTCACCTTAAAAAACCTTCGGTCGGCCTAAAGTAGTGATATAGATAACTGCTTCATCCCAGGGAATTCCTAACACCTCATTAACTTGATCATCAAAAAAACCACCGATACCACTAACCCCTAACCCCAGATGAATAGCGGCTAAATTTAATCTCTGTCCCAAATGACCCGCATCTGCATGAAGATAACGATAAACTCGATCGCCATATTTAGCCACTGCTTTTGACAGATCCGCCGTATGAAAAACCACAGCAGCCGCATCCCGTCCCAAATCCTGACCTAAACAGAGATAATGTAACTCTTGCCGGAAATTTTTAAAGCGAATCTGCCGCAATTCTTGAGCTTTAGGAGCATAATAATAACAGCCTTCCTCTAATCCGGTTACTGCCGAAACAGCGATAAAAGTTTCCAATAAATCTAGATCAAAATAATCGGGATTGGGATCGAGATTTTGGTCGGCATAATCTTGGGGTTGATAGGTGAAATGCAGCAGCGCTCGCAATTCGTCTAAACTGAGACTAGCACCACTATAAGCGCGGGTAGATCTGCGTTTAAGCATCGTACTTTCCAGATCGATTAAATCTTCCCCCCAATTGACGGGACGGGATGTCACCGAAACTTTTAGACAAAAAGGAAAATTATATTTATCTTCCCAATTAGAGGGGGTAATATTTGCTTCTATCTTCTCATCTGTAGCTATGATAGTGGCTCGGTGTAGAGAGTTTAATAATTCTCCCTCGGGAATTTTGGCATAAAGAGTCGTGGTTGCCGAAGGGAGTGCCGTGGTACTAGGGGGGAGATTTTGCCGGATATTGAGCAGATCTGCCAAAGGAATCACCGTCATGACACTTTCTTTCTCGGAATCAAGATAAAGCAATTCATTCATCTGGCTATCGTTAAAACCACCGATTAAATGGGCGCGATAGTCATTAATCGAGGCTGATAGCTCAATATTGCCCAATAAATGCCCTGTATCGAGGAAAATACGCCGATAAGCTCGATCTTCGTAGCGCCAAGCGGACCGATAAAAAATGGCACTGGTAACTACAGCGATATCGGTATTTTCTAAAACAGGATTCCAGAAACAAGCAGATTGCAGGTTAGTCCAGACATCACTTTCCCAGAATAAAAGCAGCGAGTGACTTTGACCTTGGTAACTGTAGAGACCGGCGGGTAAGAATTCCGTGCCACGAGAGATCAGATAGACCTCGGCGGGGTATAATCCACCAGCAGAGGGTGCGGAACGTAGGTACAAGGGACTACCCATAGTGGCGATTTTGGCAGTTAAACCATAGCTACAGCCCAAAATTCGCGATATACGTCGCCAAAAGTCTCCTTTTTGGGGAACTGTTTGACGGGAGAGGTAGGGTTTGAGATCGAAAGTCTGACCGATTTTGTATTCTTTGAAGGGATAGGGTTGTTGACTCCAATCAAGACCTTTACTTTTTGAGGCGATCGTCTGGGGGTCGTATTTGGTCCGCTCGTGGTAGTATTCGGCGATCGAGATTGGCTGATCTGGCATGATAAAGATAGGCTGTCTAAGCTTTACTTTTTAGTTTGACATACTCCCACCGCTATTTAGAAAACGGGTTTCTGAAAGAAACCCGTTTTCTAAAATAAAATTATGACTACACCTAGCTTCACCATTCCCCAATCTGACCCTCCCCTTTCCCCCCGGCAATCCTTGCCGACGATGTATGATTTACCTAGCGACAATCCACTTGAACCCGGTTTGCCTGACGAATTTCACCTATTACAACCTCAGTTATTACTGCTGACTTTCCAACCTCCCAACTGGAAACCAGACCTAGTTTTTAGCGCCGCTGACCTCAACCTTTACTACGATGTCAGACACCCTCAATGGTACAAGCGTCCCGATTGGTTTGGGGTGGTTGGCGTTCCTCGCCTCTACGATGGCCATGACCTGCGCTTAAGCTATGTGATTTGGCAGGAAGGGGTTTCTCCGACGATTGTGGTGGAATTATTGTCTCCAGGTACGGAAAATCAAGATTTAGGAGAAGAACTACGCCAACCAGGGGAACCGCCAACTAATATGTCAAAATCAAGCTATTATCAAACCCGAAAAGGAGAACAGGATGAAATTAAAAGTCACAGAGGAAGGATTGCTAATTCCTAAAGAATTATTGGGCGAAAGCCAAGAAGTCGAATTAATTCAACAAGAAGGTCAAATTATTATTACCCCCGCCCCCCGCCAGACCTCAATCTGGGATTTAGGCAAGAATCCGGTCGAATGTGAGGTCAAAGACGGGGCAATTCACCACGACCGCTACCTCTACGGACAATGAACAAGAGCTATTTCCTCGATACCAGCTATATCATTGCCCTAGAAATAGCAAATGAAGATACTCATGAGCAAGTCCTACAAAACTGGCTTACTCTCGCCCTGTCTAAACCCTTTTTGGTGACTACCACTTATGTCTTTGATGAAACTGTCACCTTTTTTAACAGTCGAAACCTTCACGGTAAAGCGGTTGAAATTGGGAAGCGGCTGCGGGAAAGTCCCGACATCGAATTAATAGAAATTGACCGAGATTTGTTCGACCGAGGTTGGCAATATTTTCAAAAATATCAAGATAAATCTTACTCTCTGACTGATTGTCTCTCATTTATCGTGATGGAAAACCGCCGCATTTTCACGGCTCTCAGCTTAGATAATCATTTCCTGCAAGCCGGGTTTCAGAAATTACCCTAGCGAGCAGGATGCTCCCCAAAAGACGGGTTTCTTTCAGAAACCCGTTTTCTAAAATAAAATTATGACTACACCTAGCTTCACCATTCCCCAATCTGACCCTCCCCTTTCCCCCCGGCAATCCTTGCCGACGATGTATGATTTACCTAGCGACAATCCACTTGAACCCGGTTTGCCTGACGAATTTCACCTATTACAACCTCAGTTATTACTGCTGACTTTCCAGCCTCCCAACTGGGAACCAGACCTAGTTTTTAGCGCCGCTGACCTCAACCTTTACTACGATGTCAGACACCCTCAATGGTACAAGCGTCCCGATTGGTTTGGGGTGGTTGGTGTTCCTCGCCTCTACGATGGCCATGACCTGCGCTTAAGCTATGTGATTTGGCAGGAAGGGGTTTCTCCGACGATTGTGGTGGAATTATTGTCTCCAGGTACGGAAAATCAAGATTTAGGAGAAGAACTACGCCAACCAGGGGAACCGCCAACTAAGTGGACAGTTTATGAACAGATTCTGCGGATTCCCTACTATGTGGTTTTCAGTCGCTATACTAACCAACTGCAAGCGTTTGAACTGGTAGGCGGTTATTACCAACCCGTCGCTTTAGTGGGGGGACGCTTACCGATTCCTCCACTGGAATTGAGCTTGGGTTTGTGGCAAGGTTCCTATCGGGGGATTGAGCGGCCATGGTTGCGCTGGTTGACGCTGGAGGGAGAGTTAATTCCCCTTGCCGATGAGGAGTTAATTGCGGCGAAACAAGAGGCTTCTGCGGCGAAACAAGAGGCTTCTGCGGCTAAACAAGAGGCTTCTGCGGCTAAACAACGAGCAGAACAACTAGCGGCACGATTGCGGGAATTAGGGATAGATACTGAAACCTGAAGGCACGAAAACCCCCCAAAAAAGAGAGAGGAAACCCGCGCCTCCTCTCTCTGGGACATTATTTTCTCGCTTTGCGGACAGCACCCCCTAGCGTTAAACCGCCCAGTGTGATATAACCAAGAACACCCGTGGGTTCGGGGACACCCACAGCAGAAGAAGCGACGGTCAACAAATGCCGAGAGATTTTTTGAGATTATTCATAGATTGAATAATTTGCTCTACGAATAAAGTTATCTGTAGATTTTAGCTCCAATTTGATTGAAGTCAACATAAAACTAGAGGATTTTACTCTATCATTACTTATTTTAATTTTCGATGTACCTACACCCTACTAGACTACTGGTCTGTCAAAGTTGGAAATTGATGGATACAATTTAGTTAATTTGATCCGAGCATCGACCGTAATAAAATCTATGGAAATTATCGCTGTTTTACTGGGAGTTTTCGGTTTAGGCACAGGTGCGGGTTTATTGGTCATCCGTAACTATTACCACATCTGTCAACCGAGTGAAGTTTTAATTTTTGCCGGTAGTCGTCGTCCCACGGCCACGGGCAAAACCATCGGTTATCGTTTGGTAAAAGGGGGCAGCAGTATTCGTTTACCTATGCTAGAACAAGTGTATCGAATGGACCTGACCAACATGATCATCGATCTCAGGGTGGTTAATGCCTATTCTAAGGGCGGTGTGCCGTTGCTCGTCACCGGGGTGGCGAATATTAAAATTGCCGGGGAGGAACCGATTATTCATAATGCGATCGAGCGTTTATTGGGCAAGAAACGCAAGGAAATCGAACAATTGGCTAAAGAAACCCTCGAGGGGAATTTGCGCGGTGTCTTGGCCAATTTAACCCCAGAACAAGCGAACTCCGATCAGATTGCTTTTGCTAAAAGTCTCTTGGAAGAAGCGGAACAGGATCTAGAAAAATTGGGTTTAGTTTTGGATAGTTTGCAGATCCAGAATATTTCCGATGAGGTGCGTTATCTCGATTCGAATCGGACGGAAGCAAAAAGCCGAATTACAGAGAGATGCCCGGATAGCAGAAGCAAAAGCCCGAAAAATGTCGATTATCAAAGATTCCGAGAATCAACGCCTCACCGCTTTGCGTCGTATCCAAAAAGATTTAGAAATAGCCAAAGCTGACGCAGAAAAACGGGTGCGTGACACTCAAACTAAGCGCGGCGCCATGATTGCCGAGGTAGAATCGGTGGTTATGTCCGATTTAGCTAAAGTACAGGCAGAAGTGGCGGTACAAACTGCCCGCATTAAGCAGGTGAAACAGCAATTACAAGCAGATGTGATCGCCCCGGCGGCGGCGGAATGTCAACGAGCGATCGCAAAAGCCCGGGGGGAAGCGGCCAAAATTATCGAACAGGGGAAAGCGCAAGCGGAAGGAACCAAAAAACTGGCGGCTTCTTGGCAAGGAGCAGGAAATAACGCTAAAAACATCTTTTTATACCAAAAATTGGAGTTATTGCTCAAATTAATGGCCGCCAGTGTGCCAGAAGTGCAGGTACAAACGGTGACGGTAGTGGACGGGGGTGATGGTAATCTTGTCCCGAAAATGACTGCCTTTGCTGAACAATTGCGCCAAGCTACTGGGGTGGATCTGGTACAAATGGCTAATCGCCTAGCACAAACCGAGCCATCTGTCAAGGGGAAAGACACAAATTTTGATTTTAAACAATTGCCCTCTTGAATCAGTGATCAGTTATCAGTTATCAGATGTGGGTTTTCAGTTCACTGATTACTGTTTACTGAGAAAACTCCCCACTTCCCAATTCCCACTTCCAATGCTCTCAAAGAGAAAAAGTTGATTTTCTGCCAACATTGCTGACACAGAAACTGCCTGAACTTTTCCCCCTCCAAAAAGGCAGATAGTCAACAGCCTAGTTTTCTTGTCCCATCAATATAACAGGAAATTACACAAAAAATCTCGCCTAGGTGAGATTGACAAAGGCGAGAAATCGTGTTTCTATCAAGAATGCGAGATAAAATCTAAGAACGTTGTTCGATCGGTGTATAGGGGACTTCGTGTTCTCCGGTGTAGATTTGGGTAGGACGGAAAATGCGGTTAGCATTTAATTGTTCTTTCCAGTGGGCTAACCAACCGGCCACCCGGGAGATGGCAAAAATCGGGGTAAATAAATCACTGGGGATGCCTAATTTCCGATAGACCAATCCCGAATAGAAATCCACATTAGCATAGATACCTTTTTCACCGTAGATATCCACCACTGCTTGTTCTAATTCTAGGGCGATATCGTAGTATTCATCGGAACCTAATTCCGCGAATAATTGTTCGGCCAGGTTTTGTAGAATCGTCGCCCGGGGATCCTTAACTTTATATACCCGGTGTCCAAAACCCATAACTTTTTGTTTATTGGCGATACATTTTTCCACATAGGGACGAACATTAGCCACCGAACCGATTTCCTCTAACATTAACAATACTTCCTCGTTTGCCCCACCGTGGAGGGGGCCGGCGAGAGTTCCCACTGCTGAAGCGATGACACCGTAGGGGTCGGTTAAAGTGGAAGCCGTCACCATGGCCGAAAAAGTCGAGGCATTCATGGTATGTTCGGCGTGGAGAGTCAAACAGACATCGAAAACTTTCGCCGCTAAATCCGTCGGTCGTTTTTCCGTCAACATATAGAGGAAATTGGCCGCATAATCAAGGCTATCATTGGGCTGAATGGGATGATTACCTTTGCGAATTAATTGAAAGGCCGCCACCATGGTCGGGATTTTCGCTAATAGCCGCACTACTGCCTGACGGATATATTCGGGATTATCCAAAGCCCGACGGGCATAGTATAACCCTAAAGCCGCCGCCGAAGTTTGTAGCGCATCCATGGGATGGCCTTTTTCGGGGAAGCATTTCATCATGTCTTCGATACGGTACTTGATGCGTCGATGATAACGGATTTCATCGGCAAATTCTTCCAGTTCCGCCGCCGTGGGCAGAACACCCCAGATAAGGAGATAGGCGGTTTCGAGGAAGGTACTTTTTTCGGCGAGTTCCTCAATCCGAATGCCCCGATACTCTAGGATTCCCTTTTGCCCATCCACAAAGCTGATACTCGATTGGGCGGCGGGAATTCCTTCTAAACCTGGCCGATATTCACAAACTGTCATAGTTCTACCTTTCCGTGGCGAAGATTAAGCCCTAACGCTAACTTACTTGATCTTTCCACCCTTACCGAAATTTTATAGAAATTCTTCGGTTCTGCCTCTCCTGTTCAGGATTGGGGAGAAGTGGACGGAAATTACTCCTATTTAGCGATTGCTTCGTCGATTTAGTCAACCCTGCCCTAGCGCATTCTTTTTTGGCTTACTGTTCCGACTCTAGCTAGAGGACTTGATATTTATCTACTTTTATTGTAGCGATAATTTTTTTAAATCTCCTCGGGATTAATATTTAACTCCCGCAGTTTTGCCGCCAATCGTTCGGCCCGTTGCCGTTCCGCTTCGGCCCGTTGCCGTTCCGTTTCGGCCCGTTGCCGTTCTTGGTTGTAACTGGTGAAAGGTTGACCATCGGGATAATACAAGAGTAACTCCGGTTCAGCTAATTGAAAACGAATGCCCAAGCGGGGACTTACCCAATTATCGAGATTTTCCCGACTTTCGAGGCGATTTTCCCGACGAATACAGCCGCCCAAATCATTTTTATCGGGATTATAGATGTAGTATTCTTCCACACCATAACGGTCATAAAACAGCAGTTTTCTGCTCATTTCCGTTTGGGTATTACCCGGAGAGAGAATTTCAAAAACCACTTGCGGGGGGATATTTTCTTCTTGCCACTGTTGATAGGAACCCCTTTCCCCTTTCGGTCTGCCAAAAGCTACCATCACATCGGGTGCTTGACGGATTTTATTATCTCCCTCCACGGGATACCAGAGTAAATCGCCAGCGACAAAAACATCGGCATTATGGGCAAATAACCAGTCTAGATTCGATTTAATCGTCGTAATCCAGCGAAATTGTCTTGTATTATCGGCCATCGGTTTCCCGTCGCTATCGGGATAGACGATTGCGGTTTTCGGGCTGTCGTCGAGTTGTCTAACCATTGCTTAACCCTAGAATTTCGTCTTTGCTTCCTTAATAGGATAAATTTACTATAAAAAATCGGAGCAACTATTTAGGGACGGTGATGATCCTAAATCCTGTTTAAAAAGTATCGGAGAGTGGGAATCAGTCAACCCTGCCCTAGGGCATTTTTTCTGGGCTTACTGTTCCGACTCTAGCTAGAGGACTTGATATTTATCTACTTTCATTGTAGCGATAATTTTTTTAAATCTCCTCGGGATTAATATTTAACTCCCGCAGTTTTGCCGCCAATCGTTCGGCCCGTTGCCGTTCCGCTTCGGCCCGTTGCCGTTCCGCTTCGGCCCGTTGCCGTTCCGTTTCGGCCCGTTGCCGTTCTTGGTTGTAACTGGTGAAAGGTTGACCATCGGGATAATACAAGAGTAACTCCGGTTCAGCTAATTGAAAACGAATGCCCAAGCGGGGACTTACCCAATTATCGAGATTTTCCCGACTTTCGAGGCGATTTTCCCGACGAATACAGCCGCCCAAATCATTTTTATCGGGATTATAGATGTAGTATTCTTCCACACCATAACGGTCATAAAACAGCAGTTTTCTGCTCATTTCCGTTGGGGTATTACCCGGAGAGAGAATTTCAAAAACCACCTGCGGGGGGATATTGTCCTCTTTCCACTGTTGATAGGAACCCCTTTCGCCTTTCGGTCTGCCAAAAGCTACCATGACATCAGGTGCTTGACGGATTTTATTATCTCCCTCCACGGGATACCAGAGTAAATCGCCAGCGACAAAAACATCGGCATTATTGGCAAATAACCAGTCTAGATTCGATTTAATCGTCGTAATCCAGCGAAATTGTCTTGTATTATCGGCCATCGGTTTCCCGTCGCTATCGGGATAGACTATCTGAGTTGGATTCGGTGATGTAACCATCGGTTCACCCCAGTTGTTTCTTTAAGGCTAACAGCAAAAACCATTCCCCGATCGTTAGCCATCCCGCTTCCGTCTTGACTACCCGATCACCTATCGCTAGAGCTTGCCAAAAGCCTAAATCCTATCATAAGTAGGGTCTGCTGAAACAGTTTTTCCTGGGGACAGGGTGTGGGGTGTGGGCTTCGGCCGTGAGACTTCGGCGTGAGCTTTTGTCGAACGCTCAGCCGAACGGGTGTGGGGTGTAGGGTTTTACCGATTTTGAGGGGGTCAATTACCTAATTTTCAGGGAAAAAGTCCCTGAATTTTCCCCCCGATCACTCCCCGATCGGGTACTTTTTGATTGACAAAAGGTCTAAAAGTGTTACCCAACAAGGTTTTCAGATTTATTCAGCCAACCCTAGTTACTCCCTAGTATCGCCCGCCCGCCGTTAATCGCGCCGTCGGGGGCGCATCTAACTCTCAGCACCTTTAGGGTTGCGCGGCTGATATTTGCCCGTTTAACCCCGCGTCTTTGGCTAAGTTTCAATCGTGGTTAGATCAGCACTGGTTTGGGGCGTTAGGGTATGGGGCGCGCCGGGTTTTTGTTCATCTCGACCGTCGGAATAGGAAGGGGTGGCGAAGCGCAGGCGAAAAAGGGCCAAGATGGAATTATTAGGGTTTGGTTGTCAGTTATCAGTGGTTCGAGCGCTCGCCACAACAGCGATCGTTTTTGTTTGGGGTATCTTACAGGAGAAATCGGGGGATTTCACTGATCAGATGCGAGTTATCAGTTCACTGTTTACTGTTTACTGATCACTGAATTGGTCCGTGGATACTGCCGGTAAAAAATTGCTTGAGTACGGGGATTTCTGAGTGATAAGCCTCTTGAGTCGGTCCAACCCATTGAAATTGACCTTTATAGAGAAAAACGATGCGATCGGTGGTATTTTCGATGGTGCTGTGGACGTGGGTGACAATGAGATGGGCCCCACAGGCTTTTTTTAGCTTGAGAAGTTCCATAATTACCGTCTGGATCCGGGTAGAAGCGACGGGATCCAGTCCAGCAGTGGGTTCATCGTAAAGGAGAATGTTCGGTCGATCGGCGGCGATCGAGGGATCGCTGATAATTGCCCGGGCTAAACTGACGCGTTTTCGCATCCCTCCGGATATTTCAGAGGGATAGAGGTCGTAGGAACCAGACATTCCCACTAAATCCAGTTTTTCTTCCACTAAATCGCGTATTTCGGCTCGTTTTAGCTTTGAGTTGCGATAGAGAGCAAAACCGACATTTTCCCCGACGGTGAGGGAGTCAAAAAGGGCCGATTGTTGGAAAACTAGACCAACACCGAGGGGATCTTCCCCCTGTTCTACGGTTCTCTGCCGTTTTGTGCCATATATGTACACTTCTCCCCGATCGGGGGCCAGTAATCCAGCGACTAGGCGCAAAATCGTCGATTTTCCCGTACCAGATGGACCGATCACACCGATCGCTTCCCCTTCGTACACTTTCAGATCGACGTTATTTAAGATTACTTTCTTGCCGAAAGCTTTAGTTACTCCCCTTAATTCGACGATCGGTTCGCGCATCACCATCTAGAATATCTTTACAAAAATGCCCTTTTATTGTAGGGCAACGACCCGATCTTTCTTTTTTTTCTTTTCTGGTTTCATGGTTCGGGATTCTATCTGCATTTCGGGAATCTCTCGCAATTCTTCCGCATCTAAACGATATTGTTCGCAGACAAGACTCAGACGAATACCAGAACAGCTAACGGGATTAACTGAATGGGTGATATCTCCTTGAAACAGGATTAAGGTGTTAGTACGAGGACGAATCTTGGCCACGGAACGATTGCCTGCTGCTAGTACCAGTTCCCCCCCTTGAATATCTTTAGGAACCTGCACATAAAGGACGCTAACTAGGAGCGGAGGATCGATAGTTTTACAATAGGAACGCAGGGAGCGATCGATATGGGGATCGACTCGCGAACCAGTTTGCAAGAGCAAGGGATTAAGATAAAAAGCGTTGCAGTCAGCTTGTAAACTGCGATCGAGATAGGGTTTAAAATAGGGGAAAATTCGTTCTACTGCGCTGATTTGTGTGCGTCGAAAAGCGATGGAAAAGCCTTTGGTTTTAACGAAATCTCGATTTAAATTGTTAACTGTGAAGTGGGGACAAGCGAGAATCTGTCCTTGTAGTTCGCTCAGATAACTGGGAGTAAAAGCGTCGGGATATTGGGAATAGTAAGGCACGGATAGAATCGCAACGGGATGGCAATCTTTATGATACATTTTTAGTCAAACACAAAATCAGAGTTTTTGCTGCTCCCGAATAAAGGTTTATTCAGAATCAGCATTTGTGACTTATAGTCCGTAGATTAATAGTCATCATAGAAGGAAAATGGACTGTAGAGAATTTCAATATCTTCTTTGGTAGTTTATATATGGCAGGAAAGCTAGTCACTGCTGTTGCTGTGACTGTAAGAAAATTGCGGAAGAAACGTAATCTGAGTCAAGAAGCTTTAGGGTATAGAGCTAATCTTGACAGAACCTACATATCTGGAGTTGAAAGGGGAGTAAGAAACATTACTTTGGACTCCTTAGAACAAATTATTTCAGCTCTGGACATGGATATTGTTACTTTTGTCAATACTGTTGCGGAAGAAATTAATGAGTTATATCATAAATAAACATTCTGATACCAGCTTTTTCTCAAAACAAGGTCAGAAAATAACTATTGATAAAGTCATATTTGAGCATTCATTAGTTGAATGTCATTCTGTTGTTAAAAAAATAGTCCAAGATATACCTGTAGATATATTTAGAATTCTAGGTATGAGAAATCTTTCTGCATTTATTGGTGAGCTATTTGCCATAGAATTTGCCAATAAATCCCAGGGATTATTTATCAACAATCCGCATCAAGACGGCTATCCAGATTTGCTGTTAATGGATAAGAATGGCAAAGTTTTTTTTGAACAACTTTCCCAAGAAAGACGAATACGAGATAAGTCTCCATTTAGTCCATTTGCTAATGGTGGAGTAGAGGTTAAAGCTACTTGTGGCAGTGTTCCTACACCAAGAGAATTAAAGAAAACTGGAAAAGAAAAACCCGATATGGGAGACACAAGAATCGAGGTAATGAAAAGCTATGATTGGAAGGCTCACCATAGAGAAACCAACAATCTTATTGGCATTCTCTGGGATTTTGAGAATACTATACCTCAAATAGTTGCTGTCTTTTTTGGCAACAACTTAACTGACAATGATTGGGGTAAAATTGTTCAGCCAAAAGAAGGCGGTGGAAGAACAACTAGCGTCTCAATTATGTCACGACAAGGCGTTAAGAAAATGTATAAAAACTGGATTATGATCAAGAATGACAATAGATATATTAATTTTGTCAACAAATATAACAAAGACAATTTAATTTCAAAATAGACAGAGCTGCTCATATTTTTCCTTGATTTGCTCCTCAAGAGAACAATCATCATTGAGGATGGATACTAAATGATCAAATATTTTTTGTAATCCAGCAGGTGGGATACTTTCGCCAATTAACTCTCTAATTAGTTTATCACTAACTCTTTTGCCATCTGCCCGTTTCCATGAAAATGGGTATTCGGTAATTGTATGAAGAATCATTGCTTCATACAGAGATAATACTCTATTTTGAATAGGATGTAGTTTATTGTCACTACAAGCATAGGAGAGATTTCGTGTAATTGTACTGCCTGGTGCGTCCCAACTCATTCTTTTATAGGCACTGGTATAACCTTTCATCAACCTGTATTTTCCATCTTCTTTAACCCATGGACGAGGAAGAATGTGTCCACATTTAAGGCAGTAAAGGGGGGTTTCTGTACTAGCTCGATTGATTCCTTCATTATTTTTGCGTGCGCTGTGTGTTGGATTACCATTATATCTACAAACAGGGTTAATACATTGATTATCAAATGCACTTTTTTCTTCTGGTGTATTACTGATCCAAAAATATTTTTCTTCATCTAATAGGGGTACATAGTGATATGGTATATCATCTGATTTAGCAGTTTCTGTTCGTTGAGAGTCAAGCGGTGGTAAATGATATATTGCGTCTCGAACAGTTTTCCATTTAGGAAGTTCTAATCCTTCTTTACTATGAGTTGGTTTAGGAAAAAGAGAAGTGTTCTTTTTTAAATAATTCTTCAGTTTCTCATTTTTAGTAAATATTGAAATAAGTCGTTGACGATTCTGCGGGACTCCATAATCAGCAAAATCTATAATGCTAATCGAACTCAAAAATTTATCACCAATACGCTGTTTTATATAACATAAAATATTTACTAAATAACCCTCTTTCTCGGGAAAGTGTATATAAGTATTTTGCATTTCTGGCACATTTTCCATGACCAGTGTTTCTGCTCCACTAGCCAGAAAAACTTCTAGGGTGGGAATGATTAATAAATTTCTCTGGTCGATTTCATTTTTTGAGCCTTTACGAATAGAATTAAGCAGCTTACCTCTGCCATTTTTAGACATACCTTGGCAGGGAGGAGTCGCAAAAACAATGTCTAAAGTTTGTCCAGAGAGTCGCTGCTTTGTTTCTGCAACTATCTCATTTTTTTTATCCCATATATCCCCAATAATCATTAATGATTCTGGGTGGTTAAATTTAAATACTTCTGCACGATCTTTCAATAATTCATTCGCCACTACAACTTCAAATCCCCCAGAGCGAAGAGCCATATCTCCAATTCCACCACAGGCAAATAGACTGATTGCTTTCCTCATCGATTTTCTTACTCCATGTAACTTATTAGTCTATAATAACAATTGGCTGAAGGCAACTTTTAAAAATGAGTATCCCCAGCAAACCTGAAAGCGAGCTTTCCTGCCAACCCGGTCGCGGTGACAACCCACGGTTTACAATAGTTAAGAACCAACGGCAAGCAAGAATTAACGATGGGGATTTCGATCAACTGGGGGGAGGATTAAGCCTACCAAAAGTGAAATTACGGGAATTTTCCCCTAAAAAAGATTTATCTCTGGAAATATCAGAAAATAAAGCTTGTCCTGCTTATATTGGTACGGTGATCGAGGGGGTAAAAATTAGCCCATCTCCGCTATGGTTGCAACAGCGTTTACAGGCTGCTGGATGGCGATCGCTAAATAATCTGGTCGATATTACTAATTATGTCCTCAGCTTGACTAACTCTCCTTAATTCTCCGAGGGATTTATTGTCGAGCCGATTTTCTACCGTAGCGGTTATTATTGTTAACTTTTTAGATTGACTAATCAAATACCTCAAATTCCTGTCCGATCTTGCCAAAATATTCCCCCAAACGTTGTTGAATGATATTAATATACTGAGCTTCAATTTCAATACCAATAGTCTGATAACCTAATTCTAGAGCGGCAATTAAAGTTGTACCCGTTCCAGCAAAAGGATCGAGAACTATATGACTGTTATCCTGTGGTAGAAATAACTCGAGCAGTTTTCTAATTAATGATAAAGGTTTAATCGTACAATGCTCATCAAAATTTTCATCCCGTCCTTTAGAAAAGCCCTCCAAAATATTGGATTGAAAAGAGCCGTCACTTAGTATAGCTTTGAAGGGACCTAATCCAGTCATTTGTATAGTTTCAATATAGTTGTTTTTTAGAGGCTTCTGCACAATAACTATAGCTTCCCATTCATTTCTCAAGCAAGTATGCCAACCTTGCCATTGTTTGGCATTAGTATCACCAATTTTGTCAAGTTTTTTCTCAATATTTAATCCTTTAGGAATGCCTGAATGTCGTCTATAAACCAGCACATCTCTAGCATAAAAACCAGCATTTTCAAGAGCAATCTGAATATGAGCCAGTGTTCTTGTGCTACTAAAAACAGCGACAACAGCCCCGCTTTTACAAACACGCATTAGTTCCTTTGACCAATCTGTTGCCCATTCAATATAATTGACCACATTTTCGCGATTGCGTTGATACCAACGCTGATTACGAACCCCACCGGCTAACCCACTTCCATAGGGAATATTTTTGACCAGTGTGGAACTGTTTTGAATACGTTCTCTACGTCTTTGGATTTCATCATGATCCCAATTTCTGCCAATGAACTCATAATTATAGGGTGGATCTGTGATCACACAAGATATACTAGATTCTTCTAGTAAAGTGAGAAGTTCTCTACAATCACCGTGCAGAAGTTGCCATCTTTTTGAGATATTCATCGGGCAATATAAAACTCCTGTGTTTCAGAAAATTTATCAAAAGCTTTCAGCAAATCGAACCCACTGCGATCAAGTATATAATCAAAACTTTGTTGGCCCTGCAAAACAGTCCAGCCACCCAGATGACAAGCTTTAATCGCTGCTGGTAAGTTATCCTCTCGCACAATCAGTAAAATAGGTCTAAGTTTTCTTTCCTGTAATAGTTTTCCATACTGTTTAAACTTTTTAAGTGTGCCAGAATCTCCTGAACCAATTCTATATTTAGTATCAATGGCATCTCTACCTAAAATGCAGTCACAAGGTTGATCATCTGCAATCTTTAAAGCCGGTTGATAATCTAAACAATTAGCCGTAAAAACTTCTGTCACCAGACGTTGCCAACACATTCCTAGTTCCCTGCCCCAATACTGACGATTTTCCCTTTTTAAACTAGGAGTAATTCCAAATACCCTCATAAGCGAATCATAATCATCATTTTCTTCTCCATAGATTTTGTCACTAAAAGAACTTTGGTATTGTCTCAAAATTCCCTTGAGGAGGTTTTCTATTTGATCGGGTGGCATCAATAATCCTTTTTGATATAGATAGCTAACTACTGATTATCTCCCCAAATTATCGGTAATCTGTTCAAAGATAATATCACCCCTGGCCAAGGAAAATGATCGGTTATTTACACAGTCCTTCCATCCTTCCCCTAACATTTTAACAGCCGATCGGCCCTAATCTCTAAATCATTGACTACCCACGGTTTACAATAGTTAAGAACCAACGGCAAGCAAGAATTAACGATGCGGATTTCGATCAACTGGTTACGAGAATTAGTCAAAGTCGCCCAATCTCCCCAAGAATTAGCGGAATTATTGACAATTGCGGGAATAGAAGTGGAAGACATTGAGGATCGCCGAGAATGGGCAAAGGGTGTGGTTATTGGTAAAATTATCGATCGCCAACCCCATCCCAATGCAGATAAATTAAGTGTCTGTCAGGTGGATATCGGTCAGGCAAACCCTAGTACAATTGTCTGTGGTGCGCCCAATGCTAGGGCTGATATTCTAGTTCCCGTGGCTACTTTGGGAACCTATTTACCCAAAATCAATTTAACGATTAAACCGGCTAAATTGCGCGGGGTAAAATCGGAAGGGATGATCTGTTCCCTCGCAGAATTAGGATTAACCAAGGATTCTGAAGGAATCCACATCTTTACTGAGGAAAATCTCCCTTTAGGTACAGATGTTCGTCCTCTTTTAGGACTCGATGAGGTGATTTTAGATATTTCTCCCACCGCTAACCGCGCCGATGCTTTGAGTATGATCGGAGTCGCGCGAGAAGTGGCGGCTTTGACAGGAGGAGAATTAAGCCTACCAAAAGTGAAATTAGGGGAATTTTCCCCTAAAAAAGATTTATCTCTGGAAATAACCGAAAATAAAGCTTGTCCCGCTTATATTGGTACGGTGATCGAGGGGGTAAAAATTAGCCCATCTCCGCTATGGTTACAACAGCGTTTACAGGCTGCCGGACTGCGATCGATCAATAATGTGGTCGATATTACTAATTATGTCCTCTTGGAGTGGGGACAACCCTTACACGCTTTCGATCGCGATCGTTTACAGAGTTTTGCCGGAGGTAAATCCGTTACTATTGGGGTCCGTTTTGCCGAGGAAGGGGAAAAAATTATTAGCCTTGATGGTCAGGAAAGAAGCTTAAAAGAGCTTAATTTATTAATTACTGCCAATAATAAGCCGGTAGCTTTAGCAGGAGTGATGGGAGGTCAAGATACGGAAGTTAACGAGGAAACCGTTAATCTTGTGCTAGAGTCGGCTTTATTCGATCCGATCGCCATCCGTCGTTCCTCAAAAGCGCAGGGTTTACGCAGCGAATCTTCCGGACGCTATGAACGCGGTGTTAATCCCGCCGCTTTGGAATATGCTTGTCAAAGGGCGATCGATTTGATTCTAGAGTTAGCTGGGGGAACTGTCAGCAGTCAGGTTAAAGCTGATGATCGCGCTGATCAGTCCAGTCGTTCGATCGAATTGCGTTTACAACGTTTACAGCAAATACTGGGTCAAGTTACCCTAGATAATGGTGCGATCGGTGAAATTCTCGCCGAAGATGTGGAGCGGATTTTAGGCAATTTGGGCTGTGAATTGCAGTTAACCTCGAAAAATCCTGTTCTGTGGACTGTGACAGTGCCAGACTACCGTTATCGTGATTTAGAACGAGAAATTGACTTAATTGAAGAAGTGGCGCGACTGTACGGATACGATCGCTTTGTCGATACTTTGCCAGCAAAAACCGCAGCCGGAGGATTATCCTTTGAGGAAACTATCCAGCGTCGGCTGCGGGAAGCTTTTCGCGCGGTGGGTTTGACGGAATTAGTCCAGTATTCCCTAGTTAAACCGGAATTAGCGGAAGTTGTCCTCGCTAATCCCCTTTTTGTCGAGTATTCTGCTTTGCGGACTAATCTCCTCGACGGTTTAATCGAAGCGTTTGAGTATAATCAGTCTCAGGGTAACGGTTCCTTAAATGGCTTCGAGATCGGGCGAGTTTTCCGCTTAGAATCGGATAATATCAACGAATACGATGCAATTGCTGGTATTTTCGGCGGTGATTTCTTCCCTGCTGGACGTTGGCTGCGATCGGGTAAAGAGGTGGCCATGACTTGGTACGAAGCAAAAGGCATTTTAGAAGCAGTATTCGATCGCCTTTCGCTGACAGTAAGCTACGAAAAATATGCCGAAGATGCGCGTTTTCATCCCGGACGAACAGCATCTTTATGGATTGGTAAACAACGCTTAGGAATTTTTGGTCAACTACACCCGCAATTGCGTCAGCAAAAGGGATTAATTGAGGCAGTTTATGCTTTTGAAATCCAGTTCCCGATCCTGTTAGCAAATCTTAGGGATAGTGCCAAAATTACCCCGCGTTTACAGGTCTATTCTACCTATCCGGGAGCGGCACGAGATATCGCCTTCTTTGTTTCCACAGATATACCCGTAGATAGATTGACAAAAACTATCAAAAATGCTGGAGGTAATCTCCTAGAAAAAGTCGAATTATTCGATCGCTATCAGGGACAGAATGTGCCAGAAAATCATTGTAGTTTGGCCTTTAGTTTAGTCTATCGTGCCAGCGATCGAACTTTAACCGATGAAGAGGTGGAACCCTTAATGACAAAAGTGCGAGAAGCTTTAGTTAAACAGTTCCAAGTTTCTTTAAGAAGTTAAATTCAGCGATCAATTATCAGTTATCAGACATCGACCTTATATTATCTCAAGACTAATCTCATACATCGCTATCAATATCGCCTCTAATGATTACCAATCAGTTTGAGAGTTGCTCAAAGTAGGTTCACTGTTCATATTTTGTCGCTCCGCCACCTTTGAATTGTTAGATAGTAGTGAGGCGATTGCCATATTTTAGTACATCAGATATGATATAAACACATCATGGCTGATCAAAGCAAACCTTTAGCTTGGCTGCATGGTGAGATCAAGACCCCACCTTTCAGTTTAGAAGCACGGATCGAAGCAGGTGTCTTACTCAGGCAACTACAGGAAGGCGAACCCCTTGGTTTGCCACATTCGCGTCCTATGCCAAGTGTAGGCTATCATTGTCATGAGCTACGCATTAGAGACATCGATAAAAATTGGAGGATTATTTATCGAATTGATGAAGATGCAATCTTGATTATTGAGGTGTTTAATAAGACAACAAGAGCAACACCCAAAAGTGTAATTGAGGTTTGTAAGAAACGCTTGAGTAAATACGATACTGATCAGCAGGAATAAGAGGATGGAAGAGACTAAAAAAGGGCTTTTGGAATCAAAAGGCTGGAAAATCGGAACCGTTTCCGACTTTTTAGAGTTAACGCCCGAAGAGATTATCCTTGTTGAAATCAAACTAGCTCTTAGCAAAAGTTTGAAAAGTCAGCGGCAGAAGATAATGACTCAAAGTGAACTGGCCAATAAAATCGGCTCTAGTCAACCTCGGATTGCCAAAGCTGAAAATGGCGATCCGTCGGTTTCACTGGAATTGCTTATCCCCTCGCTGTTGGCAACAGGTGCCACTCCTCAAGACATCGGACAAATCATTGCCAGTGTCAAAGGCGTTGCTGAATCAAGACCTGAATGCTAATTTTGTGCATTCTATCCACTAATGTTAGTTATTGTCGTTGATGCGATAAATCCCTGAATTTCCCCAGCATCAATACGCTCAAATAATCTTGCTGCGTTTTCCACAAATGGCTCTCGTTCTTGTAGAAAATCAAGAATGACATTGGTATCAATCAGAACTCGCATTATTGATACTTCTCGATCAGATAGGTTACATAATCGGTTGGGGCGTTAGTTTCCCCTGTAGCTGCCGAAATCTCAGAAACACCTCGCAAGCGCAACAGATTTCCCCGCTTTTGCAATTGAATTTATTAGACTATAGCTTAAGTTAGCAATTTATATGAATTACCTTTTACAGATAACCACGCAATAACGGCTCTTCGGTTTGTGTTATGCAATGGACGGGGATTATAAGGGATGGAACCCTTATTTGTATAGAAAGGCATTTAGCGATTTTTGTCAATTGTTTTTGATCTAGAGCGAACTAATCAATTAAGTCTTTTGCCAGATAAGGATTTAGTCAATTTATGCCCCCTGATCGAATCATACCAAGTAACGAAGAACCAAAAATTTAGGTCAGGGGAGTTGGTTGGGTTGGTTTTATGTTAAAATCGGGTCAGGTGTGTCTTAATTAATAAAACTTAACAAGACAATGAATACTTCGACCACTTTTCAAGAAATCGCCGCCGAAATTCAATTATTTGATAATTTTGAACAAAAAGAACAATTTATTTTTGTAGTGGGTGCTTTAGTTTCTCGTATCATCAGTCTTCATAAAGCCGCAGAAGTCATAGAAATGGCTCCAGAAATATTCTTGAAAATTTTAGAATTAATCGGAATCGATTTTTCTTATCTTATTAGGGAAGACATAGATAGAGAAAAAAATTGTTAATCTCTATGAAAATTGTTTTTAATTCTTCTCCTTTACTCTCTACCAGTAAAAAAAAGGCAGGAAACGAAAAATTATAAATAACTGAAAATGCTTCAAGAAATCCATCTTAAAAATGTTAGCCCTGCCTCAGAGATTGATCTAGACTGTGCCTCTCGACTTAATATATTAACAGGAGACAACGGCCTCGGTAAAACTTTTTTGCTGGATATTATTTGGTGGTGTATTAACAATAAACAAGGACAAAACCCTGTTAGTAGTTATCACAAAAGAAATCGAACAATAGAAATAGAACCTCATATTTCAGACAGAAACAATAGTTTAAATATTTATTGTCGTGTTGATGGTGGCTTTTCTATCTATGTACCCTACAAAGAAAAAGCTTTTAAACTTTCTTCAACAGAAGTTTGGTATGGTCGAAAAGTCAAAAATAAAATTATTTCCTATGGTTTGCTTGAAGATTGGATTAAGTGGCAAAATCAACCCAACCAATCAAATATTAAATTATTAGCTGAAATTATTCAAAAACTTTCTGCAAAAAATGAGCAGATAAAAATTGGTGAACCCACACGAATGTCTTTAGATGATATTCGAGGTATTCCAACGATAGAACTTCCTTATGAAACAATTCCTGTTACTGAAGCATCGGCGGGAATTCAACGGATTCTAAGCCTAGCTTATATGTTAGTTTGGATGCAGTCAGAAAATTTAATTACTGCTCAACTATTTGGAAGAAGTCCAGCCCGTCAACTGATTTTTTTAATGGATGAAACCGAAGCGCATTTACACCCTCGTTGGCAACGATCAATCCTACCCGCAATTTTGACTGTCTTAAAAGAATTAGAACTGATTATTGATATTCAACTCTTTATTACTACCCATTCTCCCCTGGTTTTGGCTTCAGTTGAACCCTTATTTGATCAAGAAAAAGATAAATTATTTCTATTTGAACTTAATGACAATCAAGTAACCTTAAATGAAATTACCTGGGCAAAACAAGGTGATGTGATTGGTTGGTTAACTTCAGAGGTTTTTGGACTTAAACAAGCCCGTTCTCAAGAAGCAGAACAAGCAATAGAAGCCGCCCAAGCTTGGATGAGAAAAGACGATATGAACCAATTTCCAGAAAACTTAAGAACCAAAGAAAAAATTCATCAACAATTACTTAAACTCTTACCGGGTCATGATCCCTTTTTCCCCCGTTGGATAGTGAGAATGGAGGCTGATGATTAAATGCAGAAATTTATTCCGATTCCTGAACCCACCGAGTTTGATCAAAAATGTCGTCAAAAAGGAAATACTTGGTTAGCCGAAAATCCTGCTGCAAAACGCCCCAGAGATTACTGGTCTCTTTTTAGGGCAGATTTAGCAAAAGGATTTAATAACTTATGTGGCTATTCCGTTATGTATGACCCTACCGCCACTGTTGATCACTTTTTATCTTTTCATAATTACCGTCATTTAAGCTATGAATGGTCTAATTATCGCTATGTAGCAAATTGGATTAATAGTAGCAAACAAAACCTAGATGATCGCTTACTTGATCCCTTTGAAGTCGAAGATAATTGGTTTGAAATTTTGTTACCATCGTTACAATTAGTGTTAACCGATAGCGTCCCTGATAATCAACGCCAAAAAGCTGAATTTACTCTGCAACGTCTAGGCTTAAATTACGATGAAAGAATACTACGCCAACGGGAAGAATGGTTAAGAATGTATGAACAAGGTGAAATCACCCTAGAGGGATTAGCAAAAAAAGCTCCTCTCATTGCCCGTGCTATTGAAAAGCAACAGAAAATCTCTTAAATCCTAGACAAAGAGAAACACATTAGTATTTCGGCATCTAGTCGGGTATTGGCTGTACCATTATTTAATATCAATTTGCTGTAATTCTGGTAAATTTTTTTTAAATAAAAGCCTAAATCTTTTTATACATATTATTTTAAACATCAATTTTAAAGCATCCCAATTAATTGCATCATAGCGGATCAATTCTAGGACAATTTTTATGTTTAATTTTTTAATATAAATCAAAAGCCAATGCAGGCAAATATAACCTTCTATAACTGACAATTCTGGTAACTTTTCCCGATGTTTAGGATGTACCATATCATAAATTTTTTGTTTGATTAAAATATTTTTTTTGTATCGCTCTTTTATTGATATATTTCTATTGCAACATCCCGACCATACTCTTTTAAAACATAGACACTTACCGACAAATACAGCATCGCCGTACTTGACAATTTCTATCCATGAGTTAATATCATCATAATTACCGTCAAAGTCTTTATCCCAGCCTCCCGATCGCAAAAATGCTTTTTTTTGAAAAGCAACTTGAACAGGTGTTCCCAAAGGACAGATATCCAAAAGCATACCGTAGTGTATGTCTTCTTGCCGAATACAAAGAGCTAAATTATTAAATTGAACTTGATGTTTATCATCGATAATGTTGCCTATTATATCAATTTTTTTTGCCTGACAAGAGCAAATAACAGCATCAGGAAAATAAACGAGAGATTTGCCGATAATTTCGATACATTCAGGCATAATATAATCATCATCATCAATCAGCTTAATCCATTCTCCTTTGGCAATTTTGACTCCAATATTAACACTTTCTGAATGTCCTAAATTTATCGAGTTGCGATGATATATAACTCGATCACCTAACTGCTTGATATATTCTTCAGTTTGATCAGAAGAAGCATCATCTACAACAATAATTTCACAGTTTATAGTTTGATTGATTGCCGATTCTAATGACCATTTTAAAAATGGTAAGCGATTATATGTTGTTATAACAATACTGAATTTCATGAGCATTTACAAGAATATTTAGTTTAGGTAAAATATTTTCTTTTTTTATTATTTGTTAAGCCATGAATCGCTGACAAAATCGACCAGGATATAAGATTGACTCTTTCATCAAAAATAGTAACATCAAAGACATGAAATAATATACAAGCAAAAAAAGCTGTTAAATAAGTAAATATAATCAATTTTTCTTCTGAGTTATCCAGATTTATTTTGGTTAAAAGTATAATCCCTTTTGCCAATATCCAGCCAACTAAAAAATAGAAAAAAACTGTCCAGGGAATCCCCACTTCAGACAGAAGCATCAGTGTTAAGTTGTGTGAATGTCCTATTACTATCTGAGATTGAGGCTGATAGAGATGTTTAAAACTTCCTAAACCCCATCCTTTCCAAGGTGACTTAAGGGCTAAATGCCAGGAGAATTTCCACAGAGTTATTCGGAGAGTTTCTACATCTCGATTAGGATAAAATTGATCGTTTATTCGAGCCCAAATAAACATTGGAACAATTAATCTAAACCAATCTCTTACTGGAGGATTGCCAAAAGCAGCGATAATAATCGCCCCGCTCACGATTGCTACTGTTAGCAAAATCCATCGCCAGCCTAAATAAATAGCAAAAGCAAGACAAGTTACTAATGTAGTCATCCAACCATTACGAGAATGAGTTAAAATTAGAGCAATAAATGTTAGGGAATTGATGACCAAAAGCAGACTAAGATAAAAAATTTTTTTATCAGTATTCGATTTTCTTAACTCTAGAATTATTAAGCCCAGTCCCAACACCCAAATAATAGTTAGAAAACTTGCTAGAAAATTAGCATGATAAAATAAAGATGACATCCTACCAGAAGGATTGCCCATTGCTCTTAAATACCATCCAGGGATCAATATATTTTGTATTTCTCCTTGTAATCCCCACCAAATTTGTCCAAAGCCTAACACGGTTATAGGAACTGAACCAAAGTATATTATCCTTGCTAATTGTTCTAATGTACTCACTGAGTAAAGTAGTTGGCTGAGTCCAGCAAAAATAATGAAGTAAGGGAAAAAATTTATCAATCCAGAGATGGCAGAAACCCGATCAAAGGCAAAAAGGCTGGTCATTATTAATGAGCCACCTAAGATAGCAAATCCCCAATTAATATATTGAGAAATAATGACTCTATATTTTAATCTAAAAATTATTATAATCGCTGTACAAATAACTAACATTCCCCATAAGGGGTTGATAGGCAACAGCAAAAAACTAATTTGAGTTAAATACCAAGGAATGTTTAGCTTCAGATCGGGATGTTTTGTTAAAAACATAATGTGTCATCTATTACTTAAATAACTTGCATTGACTCAATATTTCAAGATGCTATCCTTAGAGTATATCAACTCATCATGGTGTTGCCATGCTGTTAAGCTTTTCGACGTTTAAGTTGATCGAGTAATCGATGTCAGCCAAAGGCTTCAAGCATCGACAATCTAAATTTAAATGCGTCTGAGCTTACTGCTGGAATATACACCGTTCGCCGTCCCCAAAACCTCCCCAACTATTTAACCCGCAGTGCTGGTTAAGCTTAAAAACTATCAAATCATCAATTAATGGTTTCCATCATCCTAAGACCGTTTTTTTCTACCGTCAATAGGATATAAAATATGCTTATTCATCAGGTTTATTCATGAATCAGAGAAAATCAAATTAAATTCGGTGCGGTTAAACCTTGATTTCTCCTACCAGCCACCTGATTAACTTGACTCAGAGTCGAGAAAACGGGTTTCTTTAAGAAACCCGTTTTCTCGATCCTATAGTCACATATTTCTTAACATAAAATTTGACAAAAAGAGAAAAGTATTAATTCCAGCAATTCTTTATAATTCTCTAGATGACTGGGAAAACCCGAACCCTAGAGTGATAGAGAAAAGAATTGAGGAATTCAAAAGGCGAACTCGGAGTGAATTGATGAAGTGCGATCGCTTTTCTGATCGGGTGCGATCGCCGATCTTGTAGGTTGGGTTGAGGCACGAAACCCAACATGATCAACTATTAATTTATTTGGTTGGTGTTGGGTTGCACTTTGTTTAACTACATTTTGGCAATAAAGGGGCGATTAGGGTTGATAAACGGCGAATGCTAATCTTGTAAGCTTTAAAAAGTGCTATCTAAAAAACTAAACAAACTATAATTAAAATTACTGCAAAAATTTAGAGAGTCAAGAAGGAAATATGACAGAAATAGTTTTTTTAGTGGAAGATGCACCGGAAGGGGGATATACAGCAAGGGCATTAGGCGAGTCTATTTTTACCGAAGCCGATGATTTACAATCTTTACGAGAAATGGTAAAAGATGCCGTTAATTGTCATTATGATGATAGGGAAAATCGCCCTAAAATTATTCGTTTACATATTGTTAGGGATGAGGTATTTGCGGTATGAAGCTACCCAGAGATTTATCCAGTGATGACTTAATCAAAAAATTGTCTGAGTTAGGTTATGAAGTGAGTCGTCAAACGGGTAGCCATATTAGACTAACTACTTCTGAAAATGGTACACATCAGATTACTATTCCTGCTCATAATCCTCTCAAAATAGGCACTTTAAATAATATTTTGCGTGATGTCGCTCTACATTTTAATCTAAGTAAAGATGAACTATTAAAAATACTGTTTTAAAATGGCTATCTCCTGTAGATTGAGTGCGATCCAAGATGATCAATTATTAATTTATTTGGTTGGTGTTGGGTTGCACTTTGTTTAACTACATTTTGGCAATAAAAAAGCGATCGCTTTTATTTTAATAATCTTTCCTGTTTTTCATGACTTCCTATCCACACCCAAATATAATCTTCCCCATCTTTAAAAGCTAAAGCTCTATAATTAATACCAACTCTTGCCGACCAAAACTTTCCAACTTTTTTAAAAGACAAAGAAGGATGATTTAAGTCACTCTTTAAAAGCTCAAAATTCTTTCTTGCTAAAATTTGATTTGTTTTTCCCATTGTTGATCGTCTAACTTATTAATCCAATTTCTTAAATACAAAAATTCATCAGAAGTAAGGCTTTCAATTTCCGCTTGAATTAATTGTAACTTTGTCATCTTAGTATCTTTCCACAACAATAGTTCAAATTTGAGTTTTATATTATCATTTTTTCTGTAAAAATGGGGATTTGCGATCGCATTTGGCAGAATATTGGCAGTGTGATCGCTTTTCCGATCGGCTGCATTAACAAAGTATAATGCGCTTTATTTATTGTCTATTGATGAAATGATCCAAAGACGTTAATTTAAAAGATTGAGGTAAGGCAGTTTGTTGGGTTGGTCTTGTGTTAAAATTAAGCTGGAGTAAATTCTAATCCCCGATTAAAATTTCAACGGAACAATCACCATGAACTTTTATACTGTTATTCTGAGAAAAAGTGCAGATTATTGGGTTTCATTATGTCTTGAAAATGGATTAGTTGGACAAGGAGAAACTCAGGAAAAAGCTATTGAGAAACTAAAAGAAGCGATTGAATCTTTTTGGGAAATTTATCATGATCAAGCCAATATCTATACCAGTCCTATTCCTATAGACGAACTTCATGAATTTTTAACTGTGGGAGATTCTGAAACTCCCGAAACTTACGAACTCAGAAAAGTTTATGCCTAAAAATATTCCTTCTCTTAAACCCAAAGCACTAATCAAAATTCTTGAAAAAGGAGGCTGTCAATTTTATCGAGAAGGAAAAGGTGATCATCGTTTATATTGTAGAGTATTGTATAATCAACGTCGAATCGTTCCTATCGATATAGGTGCAAAAGAAATGTCCCCTGCTTATGTTTTACGAATTTTTAGACAATTTGGTTTTACAGATGAAGAAATAGAACATTTATTAAAATAGATGATTGAATGCGTTTTTTTAAAACGAATAAATTATCTATTCTAGTACGCTTTATCTTAATTTTATTTCCAAGAGCTAAAATAAAGTGATAGCTAGTTTTTTAGGTACATTAACGCGATAGTAAAACCCTCGATTGCTTGTTATAAATTGATTTAATGATTAATTTTCACCCAGTCATCGCAGATGAATTATCCTCCCTTAAAAATAGGTAAAGTGACTATCACCATTTTGCGTAATTCTTTCGCTTTGGTAATGAACTTTTGATTATGAAATAATCTAAAGACGTTAATTTAAAAGATTGAGGTCAGGGGAGTTTGTTGGGTTGATTTTGTGTTAAAATTGGGTTAGAGCTAGTCTGAATCATTTATCCTGTATCATTTAACGGTGGAGAAAAATATGCTAAAAACCTTTTGGCTTAATCAAGCCTAAAATCTTCGGTAAAGGCCATTTAAAACTCCCCTAATTGTTTCCTTGATCTCTCGGTAAATTGAGTGCTTTATTGAATAGGGCAAGGTCTTGAAAATTAATCACGCCATCTCCATGAAAATCTGGCGTTGCTGATTTGAATTCTGAATCTTCTTGGGTGAGATTCTTAAAACCTAGACCAAAACTAACTTTTGGATGCGATACACAGTTAGCATTCATACCTTGATTCAACAACGCCGAATAATCTTATACTACTTCTAATCACTTCTTCTCTCTTGACAATGACCTTAAAAACTGATCACGGTAAAAGCCATCCCGTCGGTGCGACTGTCTTGGCCGATGGTGTCAACTTCTCACTATTTTCTAAGTATGCCACTGCGATCGAATTATTATTATTTGATGATGCTAATTCTCCCGTACCTAGCCGGACTATTCTCCTCACCCCGCAAACAAACCGCACCTTTTTCTATTGGCATATTTTCGTTCACGGTCTTGGAGCGGGTCAAGTGTATGCTTATCGAGTCTATGGACCGGATAATCCGGCCCTGGGTCATCGCTTCGATCCTGATAAAGTAGTTCTTGATCCCTATGCGAAAGCGATTGTCGGTGCGGAAATTTATGATCGACAAGCTGCCAGCGAAAAAGGCGATAATTGCCCTCGAGCTTTGCGGGGTCTGGTAGTGGATCCAGGCCGCTACGATTGGGAAGATGACGCACCGCCACGCACTCCCTACTCTGACAGTTTTATCTACGAAATGCACGTCGGGGGCTTTACTCGCAACCCGAATTCCGGCGTTAGCGAGGAAAAAAGAGGTACTTTTGCGGGATTAATCGAAAAAATACCCTATTTGACCAACCTAGGCATTACAGCCGTGGAATTGTTACCGATTCATTACTTTGATCCCGCTGCGGCCATGCCGGGGTTAACTAACTATTGGGGTTATAGCACGATCGGCTTTTTTGCGCCCCATGCCGATTACAGTAGCGATCGCTCACCGTTCGGTCCTTTGAATGAATTTCGAGATCTGGTGAAAGCTTTACACAAAGCGGGGATCGAAGTGATTCTCGATGTAGTTTTCAATCATACCGCCGAGGGGGACGAAATCGGGCCGACTCTTTCCTTGAAAGGTATCGATAATCGCACCTACTACATCCTCGATGGGGAAGATCAAAGCATCTATAGCAACTATAGCGGCTGTGGTAATACCCTCAAGGGCAGTCATCCGATTGTGGGCAAAATGATTCTGGATTGTTTGCGCTATTGGGTGTCAGAAATGCACGTGGATGGTTTTCGCTTTGACCTAGCGGCCGTATTATCGCGCAATGTGGACGGGGAACCGATCCTACAAAAAGGTTATAACATGATCTGGGCGATCGAATCGGATCCAGTCTTAGCCGGCACAAAATTAATCGCTGAAGCTTGGGACGCGGCAGGATTGTATAGTGTCGGTCAATTTGTCGAATTTGCCGATTGGTTTTCCGAGTGGAATGGTCCTTTTCGCGATGATGTGCGCGCTTTTGTCCGGGGAGATACCGGCATAGTCAGCAAATTAGCGGCGCGGATTTTAGGAAGCCCCGACATATACCACAGACCTAACACCGATGTCAATAGAAGTATAAATTTTGTTACCTGTCACGATGGCTTTACCCTTAACGATCTAGTTTCCTACGGCGAGAAACACAACGAGGCTAACGGCGAGGAGAATCGGGACGGTGGCAACGATAATTTTAGCTGGAATTGTGGGATAGAAGGGGAAACCAATAACGAGGCGATTAAAACCCTGCGACTGCAACAAATAAAAAATCTCTTAACGATCCTGTTCATTTCCCAAGGAACACCTATGCTGTTGATGGGGGACGAAGTGCGACGCACCCAAAAGGGCAACAATAACGCCTATTGTCAGGATAACCAGTTAAGTTGGTTCGATTGGAGTGCGGTAGAGCAAGAGTTCGATCTTTGGTGTTTCGTAAGGAGACTGATCGATTTTAGTAAAAAATTAGCTCTTTTCCGTCAGGAAAAATTGCTAGAAGTCACCTATACCAGTCTTGAACCCCATCTCAGTTGGCATGGTGTACAGTTGAGTAAACCCGATTGGTCGGAAGATTCCCGCAGTTTAGCTTTTTCCCTGCGTCATCCCAAGGCGAATGAGTATTTACACATTATGCTCAACGCTTACTGGGAATCTCTCAACTTCCAGTTACCCCCCCTATTCCCAGAGGAAAAATGGCATCGTGTCATCGATACTGCTGGGCAATTGTCCGAGGCAGCCTGTGATTTAGATGCCGTCACCGCTATTGAATCGGAAACTTATCGGGTGCAAGCGCGTTCGGCGGTAGTTTTAATCGTTAAACCAGTATAACAAGAGGAGAGATATTGCCCGATCGACCGATGTTGAATGCTTTAACTAATGAACAATGGCATCAATTCAATCGTCAAGTGAAAAAACGTTATTTATTTGCGGAGCAATAGCTGAAATGATGCGGCTTTCATTAGCGAAACGGGTATCGATTCTCTCTTTGTGTTTAATGGGTTTTTCCCTGCCTTGGACCGCGTTCAGCGTTTCACCAGTACAGGCGAACCTAGAACCAAACGCGATCGCTCTTGGTGATCCCGTTCAGGAAGAAAAGCAAGCTCGGCAGTTAGTAGAATGGTTGGGAACTAAACAATACGACAAGGTGATTGCAGCTTTGTCACCCCAACTAAAACCCCTCTGGACTGCCGAAAAACTGCAAAAGGTCTGGGAAAGCCAAGTCACTGACAATACTGGACCGTTTAAGCGCATTGTCAAAAGCAAGCTACTCGATGCTATCAATGCCAATCTGGTGATTGTCACCGTTGAATTTGAGAAAGTTACCGAAGATGTGGTAATTACCTTTAACCGGTCTGGTCAGATAGTTGCCGCCGATTTTCCCGAATTTCGCAGTATTTCTGAGATTGGCATCGCTTTTGTCACGGCTTTGGTCAATAAAGACTACGGCCTGGCCCGAGGTTTTTTACACCCTTTCCTGAAAGCTGAGGTTTTCCCCACCAGAGTACAAGGTGCTTGGGAAAATTTACTTAAGCGTACCGGCCCCGTGCGTCGGATTGTGGGAACTCAGGTCAGAAAAGGTTCGGATACGGACGGTGTGGATCTGGTGTTGGTGTCGATTCAATTTCAAAAACTGACGGATACTTTAATCCTCGTTTTTGATGATCAAAAGCAGATTGTCAACGTGGATTTCCCTTTAGGCAATTAGTAATCAGCCGAAATTACCCCGTAAATTGAGTTGGAGACGATAAGTTATGTTAGATAAAATTGAAGTTCCCATCGAAGCGATCGCAGCTAGGGAGATTCTAGATTCCCGCGGCCGTCCCACGATCGAAGCGGAAGTGCTGTTAGAATCGGGGGCGATGGGTTTGGCCCAAGTTCCCAGTGGTGCTTCTACGGGTAGTTTTGAGGCCCACGAATTACGCGATGATGATCCCCAGCGTTACGGTGGTAAGGGTGTCCTGAAAGCGGTTCGCAATGTCCACGAAAAAATCGTCCCGGTTTTGGAGGGGATGAATGCTTTCGACCAAGCTAGTATCGATTTAGCTATGATCGAGCGCGATGGCACGGCCAATAAACGAGAATTAGGGGCTAATGCTATCCTGGCCGTCTCTCTGGCTACGGCCAAAGCAGCGGCGGCGGATCTGGGATTGCCTCTCTATCGTTATCTGGGGGGCCCGATGGCTAATGTGCTACCCGTCCCGATGATGAACGTGATCAATGGCGGTTCTCACGCTGATAATAACGTCGATTTTCAGGAGTTTATGATCTTCCCCATCGGGGCCGATTCTTTTAAGGAAGGTTTGCGTTGGGGGGCGGAAGTATTCGCCGCTTTGGGTAAGGCCTTGCACGAACGCAAATTACTGACCGGTGTGGGCGATGAGGGCGGTTATGCTCCTAATTTGGCTTCAAATCAGGAAGCTTTGGATATTTTGATTGAATCGATCGAACGTGCTGGTTATAAACCAGGGTCGGAGGTGGCTTTGGCTATGGATGTGGCCGCCAATGAATTCTATCGGGATGGTCAATACCTCTACGATGGTTCGGCCCATTCTCCCGCCGAAATGGTGGATTTTTTGGCCAGTTTAGTCGATCGCTATCCGATTATTTCTATTGAAGACGGTTTACACGAGGAGGATTGGGATAACTGGAAATTATTGACCGATAAACTGGGGGCGCGGATTCAGTTGGTGGGCGATGATTTGATGGTGACTAATCCTATCCGTCTGCAAAAAGCGATCGATCTCGGTATTGCTAACTCGATCCTGATTAAACTCAATCAGATCGGTTCTTTGACGGAAACCCTACAAACGATCGCCCTGGCCACCCGTCACGGTTATCGTTCTGTCATCAGTCATCGTTCCGGAGAAACGGAAGACACCACGATCGCAGATCTGGCGGTGGCTACTAATGCCGGACAGATTAAAACCGGTTCTCTCAGTCGCAGTGAACGGGTGGCTAAGTATAATCGCTTATTACGCATCGAAGCGGAATTGGGCGATCGGGCGGTGTACGCGCCGAAAGTCGGTTTGGGTCCAAAATTCTTGGCCTAAAATTTGCAAAAAGTCTTGCACTGATCGAAAAAGGGTGTTATAGTAAGGGTACTGATAACTGATAACTGGTCACTGACTATTGTGGTACTTCGCTGAAACCCTTTTCGGCGAAGTATTTATTTTTGGCCTTTTTTTGTACAAAGTTGTGATTTTTGGATCAAAGGTGTTATACTAAGGGTACTGATAACTGATAACTGGTCACTGACTATTGTGGTACTTCGCTGGAACCTTTTTCAGCGAAGTATTTATTTAGGGCTGGCTGAAAAAGTTTGTTGGTGGGGTTAGAGGAGTCAGGAGATAGGAGACAGGAGATAGGAGATAGGAGACAGGAGACAGGAGATAGGAGATAGGAGACAGGTTTTGGGGTTTTGGGGTTTTGGGGTTTTGGGGTTTTAGTTCAATTTCCCCACTTCCCCACCTCCCCAATTCATAATTCCCACTCCCCCCACACCCCACACCCCACACCCCACACCCTGCCACCAGAAAAAACTTTTTGCCGCAAACCCTATTTAAGCTCAGTTCGGGTTAAACAGAGGGGGATAAAGCCCATTCCATGGTCAAGCTGAACTTATCGGGCGTTGTCGCCGTCGGCGCTAGGGAGTTTTTGGGGAAGGGAAAGCATCCCGTCAGATTGCGACCTCCATTGATTTTTGTAAATAATAATTTCAACGCGCTCGCTACTAGCATAGGATAGAAACGTCGGATTTCTAGGATGGGGATGATGAAAGACAGTTCTATATTCCGACGTTTCCCACAGGTATTCGCGGGTTTATCGGTGCTATCGATCTCTCTCGTCTTGAGTTCGTGGATAGCGGCGCGCTCGTTCTTGGCGGTGAAACGGGCGAGCGATGTTTTTGTCGTGACTGGTTCGGCAAAAAGGGCGATTACATCCGATTATCTTCTCTGGCGTTTATCGGTTTCCAGTCAACAACCCAGCGCCCGGGATGCTTACCGCGATCTGATCCGGCAAACTGAGCGGATACGAGCTTATCTCAAAGAAAAACAAGTTCCCGACGACGCAATCACCACTAACGCGATCGAGACGATGGCGATTCCCGAAGTAACAGCTAACGGCCAGGAAACTGGGCAAATTCTCGCCTATCGCCTCACCCAACGCTTCGAGATCCGAGCGAGCGATGTAGCCCGTTACACGGAACTTTCTAGGCAGGTAACGGAATTGATCGAGGAGGGAATTAGCCTCGTCTCCGAACCTCCCCAATACCTTTACACCCAACTGGATAAGCTGCGGGTGGAAATGGTGGCTGCGGCGACCAAAGATGCGAGAGCGAGGGCTGAGGCGATCGCTAGTAGTACCGGCAGTCGGGTGGGAAGGGTGCGCGATGCGAAAACGGGAGTTTTTCAGATCACCTCGCGCAATTCCACTGACGTGAGCGACTCGGGAATTTACGACACTTCCTCGATCGACAAAGATATTACCGCGGTCGTTTCGGTGACGTTCGGGATTGACTGAATTACAGCCTTTGCCCACGGCTGCATCTGATTTTTGTCAATCTACTCAGTGGGGATGTTTAAAGGGAAACTCTCTGCTAAAATTGGGGGTGATTGGCGATTTTTTCGCTCAATCGCCCCGCGGATTAGCTTTTGGAGTGGGATGCTTACACGCGGTTGTTATACATTTGCGCCAATTCAAGGATGACTGATAATTGCTGATTGTCGGTATTTTTGCAAAACTGAGATGTACCCAGGAAATTCGGACAAGCTAAGAGAAGATTTAGTTTCAATCTGATCAAGACAAAACTACCTGAAACTTCAGAAACTGACCTTGCTATTATCTTTTTGGTTGTCAATCTTTCCCAACTGCTTCGGCAGTTTTTTTGGGCTTTTTTGTCTTTCTTGATTTTTTGCGAACAAATGAACTAAGATGTGGACACATCTTTAATAAAAATTATGTTTAAAGCTGTTTGGACAAAGTAAAACTTATCACTTGGGCGACAAATTACTGGTATTTAATACCATAATTCCTGGACGAATTTTTCAGCAGACCCGATCCAATAGCAAGGAGAGAGTTAAACGGCTCTCTCCTTGATTATTGCTATTCTTCGTCGTCGCTGGTGCCAACTTGCTTGAGATGAATATGTTTTCTCCCCAAAGTAATTTCAAATTCATCTCCCGGTTTGAGTCCCATTTTTTTGGTGTAGGCCGAACCGATCAGGAGATTATTATTAGATTGGACACTGATCCGGTAGCTGGCCGAGCGCCCACCTCGTCCGTGGCCATTGGCACTGCTATCTAAGTCAATTCCCTCGGCATCGATTAAAGCATTGAGAAACTTCATCATATTAACGCGTTCAATACCATTTTTTGTCATAGTATAGTAGCCGCATTCCCGGGCTTTTTCCTCTTTGCTGAGGTTGCCTAGCTGTTTAACTTTCTCAATTAGTTCGAGGCCGGTCAGGGGTTCTGGATTAGTAGTTTTGTTCATTTAAGTTCGCGGTAGATAAGTAAAGGTTAGGGTCATCAAGGCTAGTCGAGGAGAATTGCTCCCCCTGACCAGAAACAATCGGGTTACGATTGATCTCTACACTCATCTTACACGGTATAAACTAAAAATTATCACTTGCTTGAGGAAATTGATTGTAATTGATTACACGGTATCTCTCGATCAAAATCTTAACAGAATTTATCAATGTTGATCGAGATGCCGGGGTAAGGGAGGTTAGCCTTTCTGTCATCAATGAGAGGAGGGGGTAGGATGGAGATAAAGAGGCAAAAATGAGGGATAATGAAGCTAACAACTAGGGGTCACTATAGTGTTAAAGCCTTGCTGGATCTTAGTTTACAACCTAGGGCAACTCCCGTATCGGTAAAATCGATCGCCCTGCGTCAAGATATCCCGGCTGCTTATCTAGAGAAATTGCTGATAGAAATGCGACGAGCGGGGTTAGTTCGCTCCTTTCGGGGAGCGCAAGGGGGTTATCAATTGGCTAGGCCGGCAAATCGTATCTCGTTGGGGCAAATTTTGGAGGCAGTGGGAGAGACGATCGAGCCATTATCAGGCTATCATCCCAGGGACGAACAGGCAGAAGATTGGGTGACATTTACTATCTGGAAACACCTACACGAAAAATTAAAAGAGGCCCTGGGGAAGATTACCTTAGCCGATTTATACTACGATGCCCGTAGCTGGATCGCCGCTAGGGGAGAAGAAACCAGCTTTATTGTTTAGTAGTTTAGAAGTTATGACAACAACAAAACAAGCAAAGATTTATTGGGGGGGTTGTCACTGTGGAGCGATCCGTTTTCAAGTGGCGATCGAGCATGATCAAGCTCTAGACTGTAATTGTTCGATTTGTCAGAAAAAAGGCTTTCTGCATCTGATTGTTCCTTCAGCACAATTTACCCTCCTAAGCGGTGAAGATTTCTTAAGTACCTATACATTTAATACCCACACAGCCCAACATTATTTTTGTCGTGTTTGTGGTATTCATCCTTTCTATCGTCCCCGCTCCCATCCTGACGCTATAGACATAAACCTGCGCTGTTTGGATGGCAATGTCTTGGAAGATTTTCAGTTCCAGTTCTTTGATGGGGCTAACTGGGAAGACAATATTGAGAAAATTCGGGATAGCGATGGGAAAAGGGAGTAATCGTGAAGGAAGCGGCAACGGCGATTATTTTAGTATTAGGGGCGGTTTTAGATTATCTGGTCGGCGATCCTTGGGGATGGATTCATCCAGTGCAGGTGATGGGGGCGATGATTGCCGTTGCCACAAAAGTTATCCTTAATTGGACGCAGGAAAAAATTCGCCAACGTTTAGCGGGCATAATTCTGGGACTAGGTTTAATTATCTTGGCTGGGGTCTTAACTTGGCTAGGAATCCAATGGTTAGGTCAGGTCAATTTGCGCCTGAGTTACCTAGTACAAATGATTCTCCTAGCTAGTTGTTTAGCCGGCAGAAGTTTACGCAGGGCTGCCGAAACAGTCATCGCACCTTTAGAAGGGGAAAATATCACCTTAGCTCGTTGCCAACTAAGTTTATACGTTGGTCGCGACACAGATAATCTCGGACGGGAAGAAATCCTCCGCGCCCTCTTAGAAACCGTCAGTGAAAATGGTGTGGATGGAGTTACCGCGCCGCTTTTTTATGCCCTTCTCGGTGCTTTTCTGGGTGTGGGGCCAGTTCCCCTCGCTTGCGCTTATAAAGCCGCTAGTACCCTCGATTCGATGATTGGCTATCGTCGGCCACCCTACACCCATATTGGTTGGTTTAGTGCTAAAAGCGAGGATGTTTTGACATGGCTACCCTGTCGTTTAACGGTATTAACTCTCGCCCTGATTTCGGGACAGCCGGGGCGGGTTTTAAGCATTTGTTGGCGCGATGCCCGTCGGGATCCTAGTCCTAATTCTGGTTGGAGTGAATGCGTCTATGGGGCGATTTTGGGGGTGCAATTGGGGGGGAAAAATCAATACCGCGGCCAGATTGTGGAAAAAGCTTTATTGGGCGATAACCTCAACCCGATTACTGTCAAAACCGTCGAACAGGCTTTGAATTTAACTCGTACTTGTGTATTACTTTGGTTGGCGATCGCTGTTAGCTGCTTAGTTGCTAGAGATTTTGCTCAATTTTAGCGACCACAGGCGACGGCGTTGACGGGATTGACGCTGCCAGTAACGGATAATCAGGGAGAAGGTCAAGAATAGGGATTGTAGTATCTGTATCTGTCCGCAGAGGCGTTGATAGTTTTGTCTGAGATGATCGGTTTTCGCCCCGGCGATGATAATACATTCTGGGGTGGGGTAAAAAATGTGGTGTAAACGTCGTTCCACCCGGTTTAAAATTTTGGTCACTCGCCCTAAAATCCGCCGCAATTGCCACAATTTCCAGACTAGAAAGCAATTAAATAAAGTTAGGCCTAGATTGAAGCTGAGGACAAAAAAGAACATGGTCGAGGCGATGGTCGAGTTATACCAATTTTAACCCACATTCCCCACTTCAAAGTGTAGGGGAAAGAAATCTAACGCACAGAAAACGGGTTTCTCCGAGAAACCCGTTTTCTACTAAGATTTAGCGTCCGAGGGCGTGTAATCCGTTAATAATTTCGGCACAGCGCTCGGTAACTGCCTGTAAAGCTTCTCTTTTGCTAGAAATCGGTGGCGGCAGCACTTCCCCGATGCGAATAGTTAAGGGAATACTACGGGGAAAAGAAGAACCTTTTTGAAAAATCTTTTCTGTCCCCCACAAACTGACGGGTAACAGGGGAACTCCCGCTTTAGCCGCAATCATCGCCGCACCTAGCTTTGGTTGATGGATCAATCCGTCCTCGGTGCGCGTTCCCTCCAGAAACAATCCCACTGCCCAGCCCGCTGCTAATGCTCCCATCGCCGCCCGAATTGCCCCGCGATCACCACTGCCGCGTTTAACGGGATAGGCCCCATAAATAGCGATCGCCTGTTTTAAAATCGGGACAGTAAATAATTCTTCTTTAGCCATATAAGCTACGGGGCGACGTACGGCACAGGACAATAGGGGTGGATCGAAGTAACTGGCGTGATTGCAGACGATAATCAGAGGATGACGCTGGGGGACATTTTCCACTCCGTAAACGCGACCGCGAAAATAGCCGTGTAGGGTTGGGCTAACGATCGACCATTTAAAGAGATGATATAAAACTAGACTGGCAAAAGGTTCTCGCTCTTGAGGCTGGTTCATGACTGACAATTGTTACCTAGACATGGAAAAGCCCTTGGGAGTCTTGCCGTGTTTCGACCCCAAGGACTTTGCTTTCTTCTCACTCCTCACACAATTAAAATATATAGCAATTTATGGGTTAGGGAAAGGTTAAGCGTGCCGCTTTCTCAACTGGCATAATTACTTACCTAGGGTTTGCTGAAAAAGTTTTTCCTAGGGGTAGGGTGTGGGGTGTGGGCTTCGGCCGTGAGCTTTTGTCGAACGCTGATCTCACGGCCGAAGCCTTGAAAACTAGAGTTATGGGGTTCTATAGGGGAATGCTCCTGTAGGTAAAAGCTCTCAGCGTCAAGTAAGTAGTCGTGCAAAATTAATTTCCTAGTCGAGACTCACAAGACTCCGAGACTCACAAGACAGCTATTAGGGATCGGATTTGAGTTTTCAGTTCACTGTTTACTGATCACAGCAGCAGTCTGACGGAGTAGTGGCTTAGATGTGTAATTAGGGTCTGCTGAAAAAGTTTTTCGGTGGGGGTAGGAGTCGGTCGTCAGTAGCCAGTCGTCAGTAGCCGGTCGTTTCAGGCTTTGTTGCCCTAGTTTTTTGTACCAATTAATGTACTACAAGAAGGATAATGCCAGGTTTTTGAAAGTCCCAATCCTATGTTCGCGGCATGAACATCGGACTTTAACAGGTCAAAAGCCTTATTTTCAAAGGGTTTTACCATTATTCAGCCAGCCCCAAGTAACGAAGAACCAGTGATTAAATCAGTGATGACGGTTATTTTATCATCTTCAAAGCCTGTGGATTAGGTCAGCCAATTGATTAAGTCAGCTTGAGTCTCAAAGTCTAGTAATGCTTCTCCTAATTCTTCTAATTTTTCTACTGAGAGTTTTTGGATAGTTTTGGTAATATGCGGGGGCAGTTCACCAAAACGTCGCTTTAGTTGACGTAGCACTACTTTGGTTTCTCCTTGTTGAATCGCTGCTTCTCTATCTTGTTCGTATAAAGGGGCTAAACGCATAATAAATTTCCTCTCCTCCTGGGTTCTTTTGGGTAAGGCTTGCAAGTTCCTACTCAAATTGTATAATAATTTTAAGGAAGCTGATTTAAAGGGATGATGAGGAGACAAGGCCTCTAATTCATCAATCGCTCTGGTTCTGGTTCCTCCTCTACCTAATAATCTTAACCAGAGGGTTTCAGGGGTTTCGGGTAATTGATGCAGGACAATAAGGGCTGTAGTTAATGCTGGAGGTAAAAAATAAATTCCTTCTCCCCAATCTGGGTTATTGAGAGCGGAAAAAGCAGTTATAATTCTTTGACTAGCCGTGGGGGTAAGTATCCATAGTCTGGGAATATTTTCTGCTAATAAGGGTTGTTGATGACGGTGAGCTTCTCTTTGTAATTGTTCCCGCACAGTCAACAGTTTAGATAAACAGGCAATAATGCCCTCAATCGTGACCGGATTGCGATAGGGTTCCAATAAACAAGGGGTTTGAGCTAATCGGCCTAATAAACCTAATTCGGGCGGTATTTCTGGGGAAGTCGGTCGAAAATACACATCGATTTCTTGAGTTTCTGCCGTCACATCAAGGCTAGTTTTCACGTCACCGGAAGAAGAGAGAAAGGTTTCGAGGTAATCTTTACTAAATTTATCCCAAAGAAAGCGAGTCAAGGCTGAAGTGATTCAATCGATGATGAGGGTTATTTTATCATTTTAAAAGCCTATTTATTAGTTCAGCCAATTGATTAAGTCAGCTTGACTCTCAAAGTCTAGCAATGCTTCTCCTAAGTCTTCTAATTTTTCTACTGAGAGTTTTTGGATAGTTTCGGTAATATGCGGGGGCAGTTCACCAAAACGTCGGTTAAGTAAGCGTAGCACTACCTTGGCTTCTCCTTTTTGAAGTCCGATGGCTTCTCCTTGTTGAATCCCTTCGATTCTGCCCTTTTGAAGTCCAATGGCTTCTCCTTGTTGAATCGCTGCTTCTCTATCTTGTTCGTATAAAGGGGCTAAATGCATAATAAATTTCCTCTCCTCCTGGGTTCTTTTGGGTAAGGCTTGCAAGTTCCTACTCAAATTGTATAATAATTTTAAGGAAGCCGATTTGAAGGGATGACTAGGAGACAAGGCCTCTAATTCATCAATCGCTCTGGTTCTGGTTCCTCCTCTACCTAATAATCTTAACCAGAGGGTTTCAGGGGTTTCGGGTAATTGATGGAGGACAATAAGGGCTGTGGTTAATGCTGGAGGTAAAAAATAAATTCCTTCTCCCCAATCTGGGTTATTGAGAGCGGAAAAAGCAGTTATAATTCTTTGACTAGCCGTGGGGGTAAGTATCCATAGTCTGGGAATATTTTCTGCTAATAAGGGTTGTTGATGACGGTGAGCTTCTCTTTGTAATTGTTCCCGCACAGTCAACAGTTTAGATAAACAGGCAATAATGCCCTCAATCGTGACCGGATTGCGATAGGGTTCCAATAAACAAGGGGTTTGAGCTAATTTTCCCAATAAACCTAATTCGGGCGGTATTTCTGGGGAAGTCGGTCGAAAATACACATCGATTTCTTGAGTTTCTGCCGTCACATCAAGGCTAGTTTTCACGTCACCGGAAGAAGAGAGAAAGGTTTCGAGGTAATCTTTACTAAATTTATCCCAAAGAAAGCGAGTCAAGACCTAAGTAATTAAATCGATGATGATGGTTATTTTATCATTTTAAAAGCCTGATTGGAAAAATTGGCAATATTGCAGCTTTAGTTACAGATTTTTCCTAGTTTTTGCGCTAGAAATGAAAGGTTAATCAGCAAAAAACGCGCTCGACGAATGAAACCGCAAATCATCGTCTGTGGATTAGGTCGCACGGGTTATAAAATCTTTTGTTTACTCAAACAACAATCCGCGGCAGTAGTAGCGATTAGCGATCGCCAAATGGTCTGCGAATACCAGTCTGATATTATCATCGGCGATCCCTGCTCTCCTAAAACTCTCCTGCAAGCTGGCCTTCCAGATGCAGAAACCCTAGTTTTGGCCATTGATAACGACGCACTCAATCTGGAAATTCTCACCCGCTCAAGGATAATTAACCCGAAAATTCGGATAGTTAACCGACTATTTAACGAAACTTTGGGAGAAAGACTCGATCAAACCCTACCTGCTCACGTTAGCATGAGTGTTGCTTCCCTAGCAGCTCCGATCTTTTCCTTTGCTGCCCTTGGTAATAAAGCTATCGGTCAATTACAGCTATTCGATCGCCTTTGGCCAATTCAAGAGATAATTATCGAAGAAAATCATCCTTGGTGGGGATTACCCCTCTACGAACTTTGGGACGATCCGGCCCGGATGTTAATCTATTATCTCCCCGCTCACGACGAAATCGATCTGGTTTCAGCAGTTCTTTTAGGCAAAAAACTCGGAACTGGCGATCATCTCATTATCGGCAATAAACCGACAATTAGGGCAAAACAGCGTTTTAAACTGCAAAAGTGGCTGAGAAATCTGCTCAATCTGCGTCCCTATCAGCACTATGTCCAACCGGTAATTCTTGTCACCCTTTCCCTTTTGGGGATGATTTCCCTTGCTACCGTTACCTATCTCAGCGTTAATCAAAAAATTTCCCTCGTCGATTCCCTCTATTTCTCCGTCGGGATGATTACCGGTGCCGGAGGTAACGAAAAAGTGGCCGAATCTACCCCCGATAGTATCAAAATTTTTACCGTGGTCATGATGATTGTCGGTGCAGGGGTTATCGGTATCTGTTATGCTCTCCTCAACGATTTTATCCTCGGTAGTCGCTTTAAACAGTTTTGGGATGCTACCCGCATTCCCGTCCGCAATCATCACATTATCTCTGGTTTAGGAGGTATCGGCACCCGGATCGTGCGACAATTGCACGAGCAAGGCTGTGAAGTGGTGGTGATCGAATCGGACCCAAATAATCGATTTTTGCATTCCGTGCGCTCCTGGGGAATCCCCGTCATCATCGAGGATGCGCGTCTAGTGGCTACCCTAGAAACGGCTAATATTAATAACGCTGAATCTTTGATCGTGGTTACTTACGAGGATATGATTAATGTGGAGATTGCTCTCACTGCTAAAGCGATCGCTCCTAAAATTAATCTAGTTTTACGCTGCTCTCAGGAACAATTCGGGCGATCGATTCAAGAAGTTTTTGATTTTGATACGGTATTATGTCCCCGGGATTTGGCTACCTATTCCTTCGCCGCGGCCGCTTTGGGCGGTAGAATTCTCGGTAATGGCATGACCGATGATCTCCTCTGGGTTGCTTTGGCTACATTAATCACACCGAATCATCCTTTTATGGGTCAAATTGTCAAGGAAGCGGCGATGAATGCGGATTTTGTGCCACTTTACCTAGAAAAACAAGGTCAAACTATCCACGGTTGGCAATTACTGGAAATCACTCTCGATCAAGGTGATATTCTGTATCTAACTATGCCGGCTATGCGTTTACCGAAATTTTGGGTTAAAGCCCCGTCCTTTTAGGACGGCTTTTTAAACTATATCTTGTTAACTTAACTTTTATTGTGTTATACTGATTTTATCTAAGTACCCCCTGCGTAAAATGTTTGTCTTAGAGTTTAAAGTTAAAGCTAAAACTCAACAGTATCAAGCGATAGACGATGCTATTCGTACTGCTCAATTCATCCGTAACAAATGTGTCAGGTTATGGATGGATACAAAAGGTACGGATAAGAACGATTTATACCGATATTCTAAAGAATTAGCTCAGGACTTTAAATTTGCCGATGAACTTAATTCAACTGCTAGACAGGCAAGTGCTGAACGTGCTTGGAGTTCAATTAGTCGTTTTTACGACAACTGTAAACGCAAGGTATCAGGCAAAAAGGGGTATCCTCAATTTAAAAAATCTCGCTCTGTTGAATACAAACAATCAGGATGGAAGCTTCTTAGCCCGAAAACTGTTAAGTTCACTGACAAGAAAAACATTGGTGTTCTTAAGTTGGTAGGAACTTGGGATTTAGGGTACTTTCAAGAATCCGATATTAAACGGGTTAGGTTGATTCGGAGAGCGGACGGTTATTATTGTCAATTTGTCCTTTCTTGTGACGTTAAAGAAGATGTTAAACCATCAGGTAAGTGTATTGGCTTAGATGTAGGTTTGGCTTCTTTCTATACAGATCACAATGGCAACAAGGTTGATAATCCTCAATTCTTGAGAAAGTCCGAGAAACGATTAAAACGACTTCAAAGGCGATTATCTAAGAAGAAAAAAGGTGGCAAAAATCGTCAAAAAGCTAGACAAAGATTAGCTAAAGCTCACCTTAAAGTAAGTAGGCAACGTAAAGACTTTGCTGTGAAGTTAGCAAGGTGCGTAGTTCACTCTAGCGATGTGATAGCCTATGAGGATTTAAGAGTTAAGAACTTAGTCAAGAATCATTGTCTAGCTAAATCGATAAATGATGCGGCCTGGTATCAGTTTCGGGAATGGATAGAGTATTTTGGGGTTAAATTCGGCAAGATAACGATTGCTGTCGCACCGAATTATACAAGCCAAAACTGTTCAAACTGTGGTGAAACTGTCAAAAAATCTTTATCGACTAGAACCCATCAGTGCAAGTGTGGGTGTGTTTTAGATAGGGATGAAAACGCCGCTATTAATATCCTTAAAAAAGGGTTAAGTACCGTAGGACATACGGGAACTTTCGGGCTAGATTCCGATAAACGCTTGGGGAGAGAATACCTCTACTTTTTCAGAAGCAATTCTGTCTAAGCAAGTAATCTCTGTGAACCAAGAATCCCCGTCTCTTTAGAGCGGGGAGTGTCAAAACAGGTTTGGCAAAATACTTCCCTAACTATTCCCCAATCTTTCCCCGATTTAAAATGATTTCTGGTCTTAATTATCTGAGCAAAGCTAGTTATCGCTGTATCTTGAGTTTAGGCAGTGCTGGCAGTATTTTAAGTCTCGCTAGTGCCAGCAGCATTTTAAGTCTGGTTAGTATCGGCAGTATGCTCAGTATTGGTAGTGTTGGCAGTATTCTCAGTATTGGCAGTGTCGGCAGTATTCTCAGTATTGGCAGTGTCGGCAGTATATTTGGCATTTTTCAATATCATTCTCTGCCTAACCATCCCCAATAAATGTAGCGCTTCTTTGTCGATGGCGGTTTTATGGAGCTGCCGCAAAACTAATGCGACGATAAATTTCTAGCAAGGGAAGTTCAAGGTTTAAACTCTCCAGAGGGATTATTTGACTAAGTTGATCGTAGGTTTGTAATTGCCAGCGATCGCTCTGTTCGAGTCTGAAATATTGCTCAACGTAGGGTTCAGTTTGACTAACGAGCAGATATTCACAAAAACTTGGCAGGGAACGATATTTTCTAAATTTATCACCTCGATCATAGGCTTCCGTGGCGGGGGAAAGCACCTCTACAATAAATAAAGGATTAAGAATTTCGTCTTTGCGATCGCCGTTAAATTCCGGTTCATGGTTAACGACCATGAGATCGGTATAGGTTCCACAATGATATTCAGGAATCCACACCCGCAGATCGCTGTTATACAGACGAAAATCCCTATCTCTCAATAAAAATCCCAAATAACCCGAGATGTTGATCGCGATTGCGCTGTGGGTCGCGGTTCCTCCAGGCATAAGAATCATTTCTCCATGGCAATATTCATAACGTTCCTGAGCAGTTTCAGCGATCGCCCGATATGCTTCCAAAGTGACAGGGTTTTTGGTGACTGTCGCAATAGTCGGTTTTTCTTGAGCGATAATCATGTTTGTCTTTCTCCGATATTCTATTAATTAATTTTATGGTTATTTTTTAGGGATTGTGGTGGGGTAAGAGCATCTCAATTAGGACTAACAAAAGGGTCTCAGCATAGCAATCATCTAGTTATTATCCATAGCCGTCCTTTTGCTTTTTTGTGCCATACCGCGTCGGTAGAGTGAGCGCATCTCAAACGCGGTTGACAACCGAGATAAAGTTCATTTTGTCAAGTATTGTTAAGATGCGCTTACCCTGTCAGGTATTCAGGTTTGCTAATTGTTCCTGAAGATTAGCTTGAGTTGGGAGTTTTTCGGATTTTTCCCATAGAGCGTTAAAGAGACTTTTATCTGTCTCTACAACTCTTGTTTGATAGGAAATATAACCTGATTCTGTTTGACCATTCATAATTCTTCTCGCTGTAAAAGAATTTCTTGGCACAGATAAGTTTTCGCTAATCAATAGGTTGGTATTATGCCAATAATATTCTTGAATATCTTTAGCTTTTTCATGACAAATACAAGCAACTTTTATGCCAGAGTTAAGTTGTTCCTGAATCACTTGTAAATGCTTTTGAGTCGGAACTTCAGGAAGAATAAAGACTCGTTGAATAGAAATCTCCCTTTTTATTAGTTCTTTGTTAACTTCCCAGAATTTTTGACCAAGAGGATTATCCCACCAGATGGAATCTGTCATGGAGTGAATAGCCAAGATTCGAGATTCACTTTGAGGATCAATGTGTTTGAGTAGTTGAGCAACCTTTTCTAAACGGGATTCGCCGCTAATTTCAATGTTAATTTCAGGCATAATTGTGTTAGTCAAAATTGTGCCATCAAGGAGGGTTAGATTATTTTCATCTAATTTAACATCGGTCAAATTGGCATGACTTAAATCGGCTCCTGTTAAATCAGCATTAGTTAAATTAACCATCGAAAGATTAGCCTGACTGAAGTTACATCCCATCAATTTTGCATCGGAAAGATTGGCCTCACCATCCATTAAATTGACTTGGCTGAAATTCAGTCCCCGAAAATCTCGTTCGCCAATTTTGTACAAATATGTCAATTCTTTTGTGCTATCAATATCGGGGTGATATTCATCGGGTGCATAAACGGCAATCATCGCTTTGACGTAGGCGAAAAAATAAGCCTTGAGAATATTTTCATGGGTGTGGATAGTAATCACTTCTTTACCATCATACTCAACCACCGCCTTGACAGTTGTGGCTCCTTGTTTACCCGGTGTCAAGTTAGCCACATAGATAGATTTAAGGTGATGTTTAATTTCAACTAAATGAGCTAGAGCCTCATCAAAAGCAGTACAAAGTGCATCTACTGAACCTTTTTTAAAGGCCGATTCAGTGTAACGCTCTTGGGTTTTTGTATTACATAGGATAACTGTCGCAGAAGTTAAATTGTTGTTAGCATAGAGAATTTCAAAGTTCTCAATTTTCCAGCCTTGAAAGAGAACGAGATTATCTTCAAAGAATAAGTTTTGTTGAAATTCATTCTCTAAAAGCCGATTGAGTTTTACTTGTTCATTTTCCATTGCCGCTTTACCGAGATTTTTGAGAGTTCTTTCGATAGATGCCGGCGAGGTATCTTCCCCTAAAAACTGTAAGAATAAGGAAGGGGAACCCACAAAAGGATATCCACTGGCAATGAATTCTCGATCTCTGATGGTGATAATACCTGCTAGGCTATACTTTCTGGCAATCTCAACTTGAATTGCCGTTTTTAAGTTAACGTTGGGATATTTTTCTAGGTCAATGTCTTTCAAGTTAACTTGGCCGACGTTAATCTTACTCAGAAGTTCAATGATCGAACGATTGGCATATTCTTGAGATTTCAGATTTTTGATATTATGCCAAATTTTGATTAATCCTATTTCGCCGATGTAAGGATTAATTTTTCCCTCTAAAACAAGTCCCATAACCCTAGTAGCTTCCCTGTTAAGAGTCGTCTGATTTCGTAATAAAAACTCTTCAATCAGATCAGCATCAATTAATACTTTTGGAGCTTGAGAATTGTTATCTTGGGATTGAAATATTGCTAGATTTTTGAGAAAAAAGTCAATATCTACATCAGAGTGAGCAGCAATTTTGTACGAAATTTTATGCAAACTAAGCTTAATTTCGTATTTAAAAAAATCATCAGAACCTACATCATTTCCCAAATCTAAAAGCGTTTTTATTACTTGAAGCTCAGAGATTTGAGTTGCTTGAGATTCAGGATTATAGTATTGTCCTATTGTTCTGATAATCTCCGCCCGGCGATCTCTATCCTTTTCATTTTTTAGTTGAGCTAACAATACCAATACATCACTTGTGTCAAGATGGCCACTGGCCAATTTTGTTACGTCCAATAAATTTTCAGTTTTCATTTGAAATTAATCTCCTCAAAAATGCGCTAGTTTTCAGTGGTCTGATTCTGTACTAATTGTGTATGAGGCAGATCGTTCTAATTCCGAATTTTCTGCGTATCTAGTTGTCAAAATATCTTCAATGACGCAATAACCGTTCCTGAAAAGAATTCTTCTTAGAGAGGTAATTCCCAGACGCTCACTGTCATCTAACTCAAGGTAATCCTTAAGATGGGATCCTAGATTTTTGTTGAAATCCGCGTTTAGATTTCTTTGGCTATGATTGAACATTTTAGCCAAGTCATCGGCGGAATAAAGTCCTGCAGCCGCCAGATAAAATATCCCCTTATATTTATCAGATAAGGGTTCGATTTTTTTCAACAAAGCTTCTAGCTTGGGTATATCCAAACCACAGTTTCTTGCCTGCTTTTGGGCATCGCATAGTGATGGGAGAGTTGACGAGAGCATCTTCATGGCTGTACTTTCGAGCTAGTTAGCATATTTTGAAATGGAGTACCAACAATTATTGTTTAATGATAGCAACAATTGTTGGTTTAGCTTTGCAACAATTGTTGGTTGACCTCTTATCTCTAATGGATATATTTTAGAGGGGAGCCTGTTAGAAGCCACAAACTCGGACATGAAGACACTTAGCCACAAAACAGAAGATTTGAGTATAGCCGATGTCTCATCCTATTACCCCGATCAATGGGTGGTCGTAGAGATCACTGGGTGCGACAAATATGGCTGGCCAGAGAAAGGTAAGGTTATTGGGTATTCAGATGATAAAAGTAAGCTGATACAAGAGACTAAACATCTGAAGGGAGACTTATATTTGTTTTATACAGGTCTTGTTGACGGAAGTAAAGTTGCTTAAAGTTGATAACGAGTCTTGGCGGCTCTCTTGGATTTGGTGGGTAAAATGTATTCATAAGATACATTCTTCCTAGCGAGGGGGTGGAACGAACCACAAAGACACAAAGGACACAAAGATCGATCGCTTCTATGGTAAGTTAAACTGATCACACAGAACCTAGAAGAGCCTCTTGGCTATCAACGCTACAGCTTTTATCCTTGCTCCATCATCTTTACTCTACATGGCCGTCATTGTCGTTGAACATACATTTCAGGGAGACCACAATCTTGAAAGATTGTCTATGTGGGTGATTGCAGTCACTGTTGAGTTTAACGACAACCGAAGAACGGTTAATGTCTTACTCGATACGGGGTCACAGGGGACTGTCTTTCATCCAGATTTATTAGACTTTCTAGATTTACCTACATCTCAATCATCTGCTAGGGGAAGTGGTGTAACGGGTAGTTCTTGGTATAGGACTGCTAGGCTTGATAGACTGGAAATAGGTTCTATTTTGTTTAGCGAAACAGAAGTTCTTTTTGGCTCTCTTCCGGGAGTATTCTCAAAATACTATATTGATGGGATTTTAGGAGGGGACATTCTCAAAGAATTAAAGGTAATCATTGATTATCCTCAAAAAACTATTAAACTAGAAAAGCTATTTATTTCGCTTTAACGTGGTTTCCTCTATTATTCATCAAGATTTAGGAAAGATTAAGTGTCTGATAATCTCCAGCCAACTCAAAAACTCAAAATTGTTTCCTTAGAACCTAAAATCGTTTTTGTACAACGAGATGATCTGAGTCGAAATACTGAAAAATCTGGCGAGAGTGAAGATGAGTCGGTGATTTTAGCTCCACTCTTCATCGATCCTGAGCAGGCAATTGATGACTTAAGCCAGTTGATTGATAAAGTTCATGATGAGTTTAATAATGCTTGCAAAAAACGGAATCTCGAATGGGAGGCTGAATTAGAGTTGGGAATGGAATTTGGAGTCAAATTTACAGCAAAACTTAAAATATCACCGAAAAAAGAATGAACAGCGATAGGAGACAAAAGATAAGAGATAACTATCCTATTCGTAAAACCTAAGATTATGTCAAATTTATCCGGGGTTTTAGATATTTTCACCCGATAGCGACTCGATAACTTACTTTTGCAGGAGATTACTGATCCTCTTGCCCTATTTTGGTAAAATCAACTATAATGGGGAGAAGTTAATCTTTGCCAAGCTTGAGCAGACTTAAACTAATCCCTCAGTGAGCAAGCAATTGAATCCTATGCTTAAAATTGCCCTTTTTGGAACCAGTGCCGATCCTCCCACTGCCGGTCATCAAGCCATACTAAAATGGTTATCGGAACAGTACGATATCGTTGCGGTTTGGGCTGCCGATAATCCCTTTAAAAATCATCAAACCAGTCTCGAACATCGTCTGAGGATGTTAAATTTGCTCATCGGGGATATTCAAACCCCAAGAGATAATATACAACTGCGACGAGAATTAAGCGATCGACGTAGTTTAATTAGTGTAGAAAAAGCGCAAGCAATTTGGGGAGAACAGGAGGAATATACCCTAGTCATTGGTTCGGATTTAGCCGGACAAATTAGGCACTGGTATCGCAGCCAAGAATTACTAGAAAAAGTCAAAATTCTCGTGATTCCTCGTCCCGGCTATCCTATTAATCAAGATGATATTGAACAACTGGAAAAATTAGGAGGTGATTGTCTGATTGCCGATGTATTTGCTCCAGCTGTATCCTCAACAGATTATCGAGAAAAAGGCGATAAACAGGCTGTTCCTGCACCGATTAAAGATTATATCGAAGGTCAAAAACTTTACGCATGAAACCGCTAAATACCCTAGTTAATAAATCTCTAGCTGATTTTAAAGTCGGAGTTGATAACGTGATCTTTTCCGTTGATACCCAATTAAATCGGCTGCTGGTGCTTCTGATTAAACGACGGGAAGAACCCTTTAGTAATTACTGGAGTTTACCCGGAACTTTAGTGAGAAATGGGGAATCACTGGAAACGGCAGCCTATCGAATTTTAGCCGAGAAAATTAGCGTCAATAATCTCTATCTAGAACAGTTATATACTTTTGGCAGTCCAGAGGGAGATTTCCCGGCAGCGGCCGAGAGTTTTGGGAAACGTTATCTATCGGTGAGTTACTTCGCTTTAGTGCGGTTTGAAGCAGCAAAATTAATCACTGAACGGGATTATAATATCACTTGGTATATGATTGATAAAGTGCCAAATTTAGCCTTTAATCACGGTCAAATTTTAGAATATGGCTGGCGAAGATTACGCAATAAAGTAGAATATAGTCCCGTCGCTTTTGAGGTTTTACCAGAATTATTTACTTTAAATGATCTTTATCAATTTTATGAGACAATTTTAGGTAAAAATTTTAGTGATTATTCTAACTTCAGAAATCGGCTCTTGAAATTAGGATTTCTCAAAGATATGGGTTTAAAAGTCTCTCGTGGTGCTGGTCGTCCTGCTAGTTTATATCGCTTTGATGAAGAAGCTTTTGCTCCCTTTAAAGAGCAACCGTTAGTTTTTGTTTAAATAGGAAAAAATATGAGAATTGCTATCGCTCAATTAAATCCCATTGTTGGAGATATCGAAGGAAATGCCCAAAGAATTTTAGAGGCTGCTCAAACGGCATTTAATCGGGGAGCGGAATTACTTTTAACCCCAGAATTATCCCTCTGTGGTTATCCTCCCAGAGACTTATTATTAAATCTGGGTTTTGTTGAGAAAATGTCTCGACAATTGCAATTATTGTCCCAACAATTACCAGAAAAATTAGCTGTATTAGTCGGTTTTGTCGAAAAAAATTCCTCAGCAACGGTCCGGGGAGAAAAGCCGTTATTTAATAGCATAGCTTTGTTAAAAAGTCAAGAGATTAAACAAATTTTTACCAAGCGTTTATTGCCTACCTACGATGTTTTTGATGAGGATCGTTACTTTGCTTCTGGGAAAGAAAGTCAATATTTTCAACTAACAGAAAATAATTGTAAAATCGGTGTGACTATCTGTGAAGATGTTTGGAATGATGAACAATTTTGGGGTCAGCGTCAATACGCGGTTAATCCCATCGCCGATTTAGCTAATTTGGAAGTGGATTTAATCGTTAATCTTTCCGCTTCTCCCTACAGTGTCGGTAAGCAAAAATTGCGAGAATCTTTATTATCCCATAGTGCCACTAGATATAATTTACCTATAGTTTATGTCAATCAAGTGGGGGGTAATGATGATTTAATTTTTGATGGTGATAGCGTTGCTTTTAACAGACAAGGAGAAGTGATTTATCGCGCCCAAGCATTTACTTCTAGCCTAGAATTGATCGAGTTTAATCAAGATTTGTTACCCGCAGTTATTCATCCTTTACCCGTCGATGAAGATGAGGAAATTTATCGAGCTTTAGTCTTAGGAGTGCGAGATTATGTGCAGAAATGCGGTTTTAAACGGGTAATTTTTGGCTTGAGTGGTGGCATTGATTCCAGTTTAGTTGCCGCTATTGCCACCGACGCATTAGGTAAAGAAAATGTTCTCGCTGTGATGATGCCTTCTCCCTATAGTTCCGACCATTCCATTAGCGATGCAGTGGCTTTAGTTAATAATTTAGGTATCAAAAGTGAGAAGTTAGCAATTAAAGAAATTATGACAGCTTATGATCAACTTTTAGATGGTCTTTTTGCTGGGACTGATTTCGGTATTGCTGAAGAAAATCTTCAGTCACGCATTCGCGGTAATTTATTAATGGCTCTCTCTAATAAATTCGGTCATTTACTATTATCCACTGGCAATAAATCAGAAATGGCGGTGGGATATTGCACCCTTTACGGTGATATGAATGGTGGTTTAGCAGTGATTGCTGATGTGCCGAAAACCAGGGTTTATTCCCTCTGTCGCTGGTTAAATCGGCACGGGGAAATTATTCCCCTCAATGTGATTAATAAAGCTCCTAGTGCTGAATTAAAACCCAATCAGAAGGATCAAGATTCTTTGCCTCCCTACGAGATTTTAGATGCTATTTTAGCACTATTAATCGATCGCCATCAATCCGCCCAACAAATTATCGCCGCCGGTTTTGAGCCTGAAATTGTGCAGAAAGTGATTAAATTAGTTAAAAATGCCGAATTTAAGCGCAAACAAGCTCCCCCAGGTCTAAAAATTAGCGATCGCGCTTTTGGCACTGGTTGGCGAATGCCCATCGCTAGTCGCTGGGGTTAGGGACTTTTTCAGTTATCAGTTATCAGTTATTAGTTATTAGTTATCAGTTATTAGTTATCAGTTATCAGTTATCAGTTATCAGTTATCAGTTATCAGATTTGAGTTTTCAAGTGAGCAGTGTTAAATAGAAGTTTCCTACTGTCTTTTCACTGTTTACTGTTTACTGATTACTGATTACTGTTTACTGTTCACTGTTCACTGAAAGGGGTATTCGTGAGAGAGGAAGGGTAAAGGGATTAATTCTCCTGTTGCCTCGCCGATTTGTACTTTTAAACCCTCTCCTCCCGCTTTTGTTTTCACATAACCCAAGCCAAAATTCTCCAGCACACTGGTGAGTAAACCGACTTTTTGCGCTTCTAAAATAATCGGGGTATTGCTAGGGACGGGTTGGCTGAGTTTTATGCCCCAAAGTCTTTGTTTTACGCCTTTATAGGTGTTGAGACGGGCGATAGTTTCTTGACCAATATAACAACCCTTATCAAAAACGATCGCTCGCCATAAACCGGCCTCTAAAGGGTTATAATCTTCGGTTAATTCTTGATCGACAGCCGGTCGGCCCTGATGGATTCTCAGGTATTCCCACACCTGTGCATCTGCGGGAATAACGCCATTTTTTATTAAATTTTCCCAGAGGGAACCTGCTTCGGCGGCGGCAACGATTAAAGTATATCCGGGTAGGTCTAAGCCGGTGCCGACGGCCAGTCTTAGGGGGGGGTCAGAAAGGAGATAATGACTATGCTGCACCCCCGTTAAAATCTGCTCTGGAATGGCGATTTTTTGCAGGTATTGCCCGCTTTCAGTACCAATTAGGGTGAAAATGCCAAAATTATCGGTTAAGTCGCTAATTTCCACCTTATCGAAGGGGAAAATATAGCGATCGATCAATTCCAGTAAAAATTGACGACGTGGGGGAGAAACGAGGATGAGGAGGGAATCATCGCTGGCGTAAACTGTGACAAAATCGAGGGTACGACCGGTAGAGTTAAGGAAAATTGTCTCACAACCCTGACCCGGTTTCAGGCGATCGATAGCGTTACTGGTTTGATTGTGGAGAAAACGCAGTCGGTCTTGGCCTTTTAATTCTAATAAACCCCAATCGGAGCGATCGATTAAAATTGTTTGGGATGCTAAACTTTGGGGGTCATTACTGTAATTTTTCAGAAAATTAGCGGCATACTCTGCCTTGATCGTTTCTAACTCTGCTTTCATTGCGGTAAATTAGCGAATAATCGGTTAATAATACGCTCGGTTTTCGTTTCCAAACTCTGCCAATCTAGTTCACCGGTGGGGTCGAGGAGACTGGTATCGATGGTGACGGTCTCTCCCTCATCGGTGGGATAATCGAGAAAACAGACTTGAAAACAAAGTTCCCAAATATTTACAGTAACGGAGCGATCGAGATAAGTCAAACAGAGCAGATAACTGGGATAGGGATCTTGAATTTCTGTATAGGTTCCTTTCCAGAGGGAATTTTCTAACTGTTTACGCAGATTATCCAGCACCCGAATAAATGCAGGTTGCATTAATAATTGTGCCTGTTCCCAAGCGGTAATATCTTTAAATTTTGGATTCATCTTATCAGTTATCAGTGATCAGTGATCAGTTATCAGTGATCAGATTTGAGTATTAAGTGGGGGGATACCCCTGCCACCCTTGATAAGGGGGGATCTGACAATTTTTAACACCCACCTACTTATTAAGTGAGCAATATTAAATAGACAAAGACATACATTTCAGCCATAGAACTATTTTGTTTCACTCTTGGAGATGTCTCATGGCATTAACAGTGCTGTCTTTTCACTGGTTACTGTTTACTGTTCACTGGTTACTGATTACTGATAACTGATAACTGATTTAGGCTGTTACTAGGACTGCTTCCTTAGCTGCCATCATTTTCATCAGGTCTAACATCCGGCAGGAATAACCCCACTCGTTATCGTACCAAGAGACGACCTTAAAGAAATTGGCATTAAGTTGAATGCCAGCTTTAGCATCAAAGATACTGGAACGGGGGTCGGTGATAAAGTCACTCGATACCACTTCCTCATCGGTATAACCGAGGATACCTTTCATTGGTCCTTCGCTGGCGGCCTTCATCGCGGCGCAGATTTCCTCGTAACTGGTGGCTTTTTCGGTTTTAAAGGTTAAATCCACCGCCGAAACGTTGGGAGTTGGCACACGGAAGGCCATACCGGTTAATTTGCCTTTTAGAGAAGGAATAACTAGGGTTACTGCTTTGGCTGCCCCCGTGGAGGAGGGGATAATATTTTGACCCGCGCCGCGACCACCGCGCCAATCTTTTTTCGATGGACCATCCACGGTGGGTTGAGTGGCGGTCATCGAGTGTACTGTGGTCATTAATCCTTCCGCTAGTCCGAAGTTATCGTTAATAACTTTGGTGATCGGGGCTAAACAATTGGTGGTACAACTAGCGTTAGAGACGATCAGATCCTTAGCGGGATCGTATTCATCATCGTTAACACCTAGTACAATAGTACGAACTTTGTCGGGATCTTTGGTGGGTGCGGAGATAACTACCCGTTTGGCCCCTGCTTCTAGGTGTTTTGCTGCTCCTTCCGCGGTGGTAAATAAACCGGTGGACTCAACCACATAATCGGCCCCGGTTGCACCCCAGGGCAGTTGAGCGGGGTCTTTAATCGAGTAACAGGGGATAAACTTACCATCCACGACGATGCCATCTTCTTTCGCTTCTACCGTACCCTGAAAACGTCCGTGGGTGGAGTCGTATTTGAGCAGATAGGCAATATTATCGGAGGGGACGAGATCATTAATACCAACAAACTCGAAATCAGGATTTTGGATACCCGCCCTAAAAACGAGGCGACCGATACGACCGAATCCGTTGATAGCGACTCTTACTTTTGTCATGAAAAAAACTCCTTTGCAGCTGCGATAAGCTTAGGCACGATCAAGAAAAAATAATTTGAGAATTGATTGGCCTGTAGAGAATCACTATATATGCTAATCAGCTTTTGTTGATCGCTAGATGAAGTATAGAAAGATTTTAAGTTTCAGTGCTTCCAAGATAAAAAATAATAAATTTGCTATCCTAGTAGTCCCCACCACCGGCATCGAGAAAGCCTAATTAGGCTCTTCCCGACAAACTAGGGTGTAATCCTATAGTATTTTGGGAAAAGTTGACATTAAAAAATCATTAAAAGTTTTTCGAGAATTTATTGCTCTCTAAGTTAAGAAGACATTAATTTTCCTTTAAAAGCCATTTAAAAACGCCGTCCAACTGACATAAATTAGCCAAGCCAGATCAGCAAAATATAGTTTATTTTAATAGTTTTTTGCGCCCCAAAAGGTTAGACTCTTGATTACAGTTTGAAAACCGGCCGAGAGTTGACCTTCTCGATAATCTGGAGAAATTGTCTATCAACTCTCTTAATCTCATCCTTCATAGATATCGGAGAAATATTCATGGTATTCGCACCAGAAAGACCCTTAACAGAACAAAATCCCCTTTCTCAAGACGAACTCTATAAAACCCATGCCTATTGGCGCGCTTGTAACTATTTAGCTGTAGGTATGATTTATCTGCGCGATAATCCCCTGCTCAAGGAACATCTTAAACCCGAACACGTTAAGTATCGCTTACTTGGTCACTGGGGAGCAAGTCCGGCCTTAAGTTTTACCTACGTTCACCTCAACCGTTTAATCAAAAAATACGACCTCGATGTGATTTTTATGGCCGGTCCTGGCCATGGAGCGCCGGGGGTACTCGGTCCGGTTTATCTAGAAGGAACCTATTCGGAAATTTACCCCGATAAAAGTGAAGACGAGGAAGGATTACAAAAATTCTTTAAACAATTTTCTTTTCCCGGTCACATCGGTAGTCATGTCACCCCCGAAACTCCTGGTTCTATCCATGAGGGCGGCGAACTAGGTTATAGTGTTTCCCATGCCTACGGTTCTGTTTTTGACAATCCCGACCTGATTACGGCCGTGGTCGTTGGTGATGGGGAAGCAGAAACCGGTCCCCTTGCCACCGCATGGCACTCGAATAAATTCCTTAACCCGATTCGCGATGGTGCGGTACTGCCAATTTTAAACTTAAACGGTTATAAAATCGCTAATCCCACCATTCTCTCCCGTATTTCGACCCACGAGTTAGAAAGTCTCTTTGTTGGTTACGGTTACACTCCCTACATCGTCGAATGCAAGGAAGATGAAGACCTGCTCCACTGCCATCAAAAAATGGCCGCTACCCTAGAACACTGTATCAATCAGATTCGCTCCTATCAACAGGAAGCTCGCAGCACGGGAGTTGCTAAACGCTACCCCTGGCCGATGATTATCCTCCGGTCCCCTAAGGGTTGGACAGGTCCGAAAAACGTTGATGGTCATAAAGTAGAAGGATTCTGGCGCGCTCACCAAGTCCCCATGGGTGCTATGCACGAAAACCCCGACCACTTGAGAAAATTAGAGGAGTGGATGAAAAGCTATAACCCGGAGGAATTATTTGACTATACCACGGGTAAATTTAAGCCGGAATTTAAAGAACTCGCTCCTATTGGTCATCGTCGCATGAGTGCTAATCCGCACGCTAATGGCGGATTGCTGCGTAAAGACCTAAAAATGCCCGATTTTCGTCAATATGCCGTGGCTGTCACCCATCCGGGCCAAGTGGAAGCAGAAAATACGGGAGTGATGGGGGTGTTTTTGCGAGATGTAATGCGAAATAATATGACTAATTTTCGCGTTTTTGGTCCCGATGAAACTGCTTCTAATCGTTTAGCGGCTCTCTATGAAGTGACTAAAAAAGCTTGGTTAGCTGATACCTATCCAGAGGATTTAGATGGTAGCCAATTATCTCCCGATGGTCGTGTGATGGAGATGCTGAGTGAACATACTTTAGTCGGTTGGTTAGAGGGTTATTTATTATCCGGTCGTCACGGTTTATTTCACTCCTACGAGGCTTTTGCCCACGTTATCGATTCCATGTTCAACCAACACGCTAAATGGCTCGATATCTGCAAAAATCATGTGCCTTGGCGCGCTTCTGTTTCCTCTTGGAATCTGTTATTATCCTCGGTGGTTTGGCGGCAGGATCACAATGGCTTTAGTCACCAAGACCCCGGTTTTATCGATTTAGTCACCAATAAAAGTGCCGACGTGGTGCGGGTTTATCTTCCCCCCGATGGTAACTGTTTATTAAGTGTGGCTAATCACTGTCTCAAGAGCAAGGATTACACTAATATTATCGTTGCTGATAAACAGAAACACCTGCAATACTTGACCATTGAAGAAGCAATTAAACACTGCACCAAAGGTATCGGTATTTGGGATTGGGCAAGTAACGATGATGACGGCACAAATCCCGATGAACCGGATGTAATTATGGCTTGCTGTGGCGATATTATCACTAAAGAATCTTTAGCGGCAACGGCAATTCTGCGGGAGGAATTCCCTTACTTAAAAGTTCGCTTTATCAACGTGGTTGATCTGTTTAAATTACAGTCGGAAAGTGAACACCCTCATGGTTTATCGGAACGGGATTTTGATAGCTTATTTACCACCGATAAGCCAATTATCTTCAATTTCCACGGTTATCCTTGGCTGATTCATAAACTTACCTACCGTCGCAGCAATCAAGAACGTATTCATGTGCGCGGTTACAAAGAAGAAGGGAATATTAATACTCCCCTAGAATTAGCGATTCGTAACCAAGTTGATCGTTTTCATTTAGTAATTGATGTCATTGATCGCGTGCCGAAATTAGGTTCTGCTGCCGGTCATGTGAAAGAACGCATGAAAAATGCCATTATCGACAACCTCGATTATGCTTTTACCAATGGTATCGATAAGGACGAGATTACTAACTGGAAATGGCCCTATTAATTAATTAGGCTAGAAAGTGGTTTAGGTGATGATAATTTGGCGTTGCTGATTTTAAGTAGGAATTGTCCTCTAGGCAATTTTTCAAACCTAGGACTAGGCTAACTTGTGGATAGGATGCACAATTAGCATTCAGAGCTTGATTCAGCAACGCCCTAGGCTAAGTAGAAACTAGCTTCAGTTATCAGTTATTAGTTATCAGTTTTTTCCACTGTTAACCGTTATTAGGTGAGAAGTCAGACAGAGAAATACAAGGGCATTTTACTGTACTATTTTAGAGCAAATTCAGTATAGGGTCGAATATGTTCGGGTTTAAAGACAAGGACAATTTGCTCCTCAGGAATACCGGCGGCTAATAAATCAGCGGCAATACCGTCTTCAGTTCCGTCTGGTTGTATCCAGATTTTACCGTTAATAATTTGTAAATGAAGTAAACAGCCATGTACTCTTTCGCGGTTATCCCAACCTTCTAAGAGAATTAGATAGTTATCAGAGTCTTTGTCAATAATTTGGAGTCGGTTTACCTCACCAGTAGCATAGCGCAAGTTTGCATAATAACGCAGAGATTCAATAATAATTTGTCTCATTTTTAAACTATCCATCTTAAAATAACCTCCTCAATTTCGTCAAAAATCAATAATTTTAATCGTTTTCCCCAGCGAATAATTAGTGGATCATGGGTAATTGTCTAGCCTTCTTTCTCTAGGGCAGTTCTCACGGTATCATGATAAATATCTTTTACTGGCATTTTTATTATATCAGTTTGTTCCACTGTTGACTGTTATTGAGGATTTTTTCTTTTCGCGGGTTTTTGTTTGCTGGTAGGGAGTAGGGGAGCGGTTAATTTTTCGTAGAGTTCAAAGAGGTATTCAATACGGTTTAATTCACTGGTGAAAGGTTGGGGACGATAACACAAATCAACGGCTTTGTCAAGTTTTTGGTGAGCTTTGATCAGGTCAGGAGGCATGGTTAAAGGGTCGTATAAATCCGCAAGACTACTATCGGGATATTTTACCCTTGTATCTAGCACAGCTTGAGCGCAAGTTTCGACGGTTTGTTTTTGTTTGTCGGTGATATTTTCAGGAAAGGGGTAGTTATTATAAACGATGGTGTTTGAATAACGGTAATCACTTTTTAATCGTCCGCAAACATATTTAACCCAAGTCATGTGCATTTCTGAAGTTAAGATACCAAAATGATAAATATTCCCACTTGGAATTGCAATACAGGTATCACTAACTATTATGTTTTTATTAAAAAAGCCCATCGGAATATATTTTCTATTTTCTGATGAAACTCTAGGTACTAATACATAATCAGTTTCAGGTTGCCTATTTTCAGTAAATAATGTTGGGAACTGCGCCCATTTAACTGTTGCAGGCTTAGAACTAGCTAAACGCATTTCTTTAACAGCTTCTACTCTTTTTAATAATAGGGGTAACTGCTTCAATTCTTTAGGCTGTATTTCTGTTAACCAAAAACACCAGCGTCTTTTATTATTCAGAAATTCATCAGCAGAAATAAAAGGTTTAATAAATTTTTCGCCGTCAGGTTCTTGTTTAAGATACTCTTCTTTTTCTTCGTTAGTCATTAAAAGATTACCACCATCAGTAGGTTGGCTACCTTTAAGCATTTCAGGCACATTACAAATAGGTTTTATTTTCTTTAAAATGATTAAATCATTTCCCTCTGTTAAATATGGATTAATATTTTTAACCCTTCTTTCTGTTGGTTCACCTTTAATATCAGCATAATCAAAAATGCGTTTATTGTCAATATCTTCTAGACCAAAACCAATAATAACACAATGAACTGCGGCGTTTCCTTTTGCTTCATTACTCCAGCTAAAAGTTCGATGGGCAAAATGAATTTTAATTTTATATTTTTGATAAAGCTCTTGCCAAAGAATCCCAACTTGTTCGCCCTGAGAAATAGAATTTGTGCTAACTAAAGCGCAACGAATTAAACTATTTTGAATAAATTCAGCTGCTTTAATATACCATGCCGTCACATAATCTAAAACACCTGCTCCTTTAACGTCTCCTAAAACATGATTCATGTCAGCCTTTTGGTGGGCATTTTGTAACTGTTTCCCCACAAAAGGAGGATTTCCTAAAATAAAATTGAGCTTCTCTTTTGATATAACTTCCTCCCAATCAATCCGCAAAGCATTTCCATTAACAATCTTTGCCGCTTTCTTCAACGGTAAACGCACAAAATACTGACCAAAAGTATTACTAACCTTAATATTCATCTGATGATCAATTAACCACATCGCCACCTCAGCAACTCTTACCGCAAACTCATCGTATTCAATACCAGCAAACTGATTAACATCTACCTGAATAATGGTACTAATATCTGTTACTAACTGTCCCGTTTTATTTAATTCCTGTAATACTAAAATCTCTAAATCCCGTAACTCACGATAGGTAATAATTAAAAAATTGCCGCAACCACAGGCAGGATCAAGAAAATATAAATTAGCAATCTTTTTGTGAAATTCTAGTAATTTATGGCGATTGCCTTTAATCTTCTCAAATTCTCTGTGTAAATCATCTAAAAATAAGGGTTTAATCACCTTTTGAATGTTCTTCTCGGAGGTATAATGCGCCCCTAAATTGCGTCGTTCTTTTGGATTCATTACCGCTTGAAACATAGAGCCAAAAATAGCAGGAGAAATTTTTCCCCAATCAAAAGCACAAGCTTCTAATAACATGACTCGCATCTTGCTATCAAAAGCCGCTAAAGGTAACGACTCCTCAAATAACTTGCCATTTACATAGGGAAATTGAGTTAAATTCTCATCGAGATTTTTTAATCTTTTTTCTTCTGGTGTATTCAAAATCTGAAAAATAGAAGCAATGTGCATCGCCAAATCACTGCCATCTTCTTTGGTATGTAGATCAATATATTCCCAGAAAATTCCCTGATTAAAAATACCCGTATCATCGGCAAATAAACAAAATAATAAACGTACTAGATAAACTTCCAAATCATGCCCCATATAACCAATTTCTTTCAGGCAATCATGAAGTTTTCCCATTAACTCGGCCGCTTGAATATTGACGGGATCTTCGTCTTTATAAACTCGCTTTTCGTAACCCGCAATAAAATCAAATAAATGAACGTTATCAACAAAATTATTTAATTCAAATTCCCATTGATTGCCCGAATCTAAATCATATAATTTAAACCGTTGAAAATCCGAGACTAAAATATAACGCGGTAACTCATGTTCCTTTAAATTGGGAAAATAATCCTTAGCTTGTTGTGTGGCTTTTTCTAAATCTTTCCCTTTCGATTTATGCTCAACTAAAATCGTTCCTTTCCAGAGTAAATCAATAAAACCCTGTTTATTATCTGCTTTTTTTATCGGTTGCTCAAAACTGGCTACCCTACGCCGTGAAATGCCAAAGACATGAAAAAACTCATTCCAAAAAGATTGAGATTCTGCTTTTTCTGAAGTCTCTCCTTGCCACTCTTTTTGAAAAGCGATGGCGCGATTTTTAATTTCATTCCAACTTAAAGGCATAGTTTTAATTCCCTCCCTACCCCGCTACGAGTTTGGGTAGGGAATCTGGAACATTCGTGGAAATAATCTTGATTAAGGTCTCTGGTCTTGATTTTGGGGATAACTGGGGAATAGATCTCTGGGGAAATCCTCGGCACTTAAACAGGTTTGTAAAGCTTGGGAGGGGTTATTTTTGTCCACACCACGACTGACAGCGATAACGCACTGGGAAAAGCGACTGGGTAATAAACTTTGACGACAGGAATCCAAAATCTGTGTAGAAATCCCTAATTTATCGGGTTCCTTGGCTGTTTCCGTTTGTTTGGGGGAATTAGCGGCAAACAAGGGGGCAGCGCGATGGATATCGACCACACAGTGACCCAGGTCGATGGGACGACGCACTTGAAAACAAGCTTGCAGAGCCAGATTACCATCGATCGGGGTTTTGGATTTAATCATCACCACACAGCGGGATAATTCTTTGGGAATTAATGCTTCTGAACAAGCACTGGCAGCATCTTGGGGACTGACTCCCGTGCCGACAATCTGACTGATACAGCCAGTAAATTGATTATTGTTGCCAAATGCGATCGCTGTTCGGTTCATTTCTACTAGGCCAAGGAAAATAGTAGCGATCGCGCTCCAACTAGCAATTTTTTTAATATGGTTTTTCATGGTCTGCTCACACCGAAGATTTTAAGGCTAACTGGGCTTGATCTTAACAGATTCAAGGGCAATGGGGGTTGTTCAGTTATCAGTAAACAGTAATCAGTAATCAGTGAACTAAAAACTCGCATCTGATAACTGATCACTGATAACCGATAACTGATAAGGCTGACTGCTAAGTTTAGTATTCTGGTACAGAGGAATCGACTTCGCGACTCCAGGCGCTGATGCCACCTTTGACATTAATTCCTTCGATACCTGCCTCTTTGAGGATAGCGAGGGCTTTAGCGGAACGTCCCCCCATCTTACAATGGGCAATGAGACGATAACCGTTGACTAATTCCTTAATTTTGGGAATTGCCGAACCATTTTCGATATCGGGTAGGGGAATTAATACCGAGTTGGGGATATTAGCGATTTGGTACTCGTTGGGATTACGCACATCGATGAGAATGTAATCATTGGCCTCGCTGTCAATTAGTGCTTTTAACTCTACTACGGTTATTTCTGTCATTTTTTGCTGTTCTGCTGCTTCTTGTGCCTTCGCTTGCGGAATACCGCAAAATTGTTCGTAATCAATTAGTTTTTCAATGACGGGACGGATGGGATTCGGACGCAATTTTAACTCACGGAATTTCATTTCCCAAGCATTGTAGAGCAGTAAACGACCACTGAGGGTATCCGGAGCGCCGAGGATAATTTTAATGGCTTCTGTGGCTTGAATTGTGCCGATTACTCCGGGTAAAACCCCTAAAACGCCGCCTTCGGCACAGGAGGGAACCATCCCCGGTGGTGGCGGTTCGGGATAGAGATCGCGGTAGTTGGGACCGCCTTGGTAGTTAAAAACGGTTGCTTGTCCTTCAAAGCGGAAAATTGAGCCATAGACGTTGGGTTTGTCGAGAAGAACACAAGCATCATTAGTCAGATAACGGGTGGGGAAATTATCGGTCCCGTCGATGACTACATCATAGGGGGCTAAAATGTCAAGGGCATTTTCGGAACTTATGCGGGTTTCGTACAAATCCACCTGACAATAGGGGTTAATTTCTAGAATTCTGTCCTTAGCGGAAACAATTTTCGGTTTACCTACCCAGGAAGTGCCGTGAATAATTTGACGTTGCAGATTGGAACTATCGACGATATCGAAGTCAACAATACCGATTCTACCGATGCCAGCCGCCGCTAGATAGAGTAAAAGCGGGGAACCGAGTCCCCCGGTGCCGATGCAGAGAACACTGGCGGCTTTTAGTTTTTTTTGACCTTCTAAGCCCACTTCGGGCAGAATAATGTGTCGAGAGTAGCGTTGAACCTCCTCTTTGGAAAGTTCGATCGCCGCGAGATTAGGATTTAGCATAGATTGGGTAAATAGTGAAACCTGACTCGATTCGGGCAAGAATTTCGTCTCAGCACGGTTTAGAGACAAAAATCAGGAAGACTCGATCGCTTCCTGTTTTTTCAATTCTTTCTATGATTATGATAGTGTGAGGGTCTGGCTCCCTGTTGTTAATATTAGTTAACTTTCCCCTGCTACTTGGGCGCGGTATTCACTAGCGGAGAGGGTATCAGCCAAGGCATTATCGGGATTTTCTACCCGCACTTTTAATAACCAACCCTCCCCGTGGGGATCATCGGCAATTAATTCGGGGGAGTCAATCATCGCTTGATTGCGATCAACTACGGTTCCCGATACGGGAGGATAAAGATCTTCTACCGCTTTTACCGATTCAATCGTGCCGAAACTACTACCTAATTCTAGCGCCTCTCCCAATTCGGGCAATTCCAGAAACACGATATCACCCAATTGATCGACGGCAAAAGCACTAATTCCCAAGGTAGCGATTTCACCTTCGAGTCTGACGTATTCGTGGGTTTCTAGGTATCTCAAATCCTCGGGATATTCCAGTTCCATCGTCTGTCTCTAAATATTTACAGCATCAGATAGTTTACTAGATCTCTTGGGGAAAATGTTCATCGGCTAGGGCTGTTTTATTGCCAACCCTACCTAGACAAAATTAATTACACCGATCGAGGCCTGATTAAACAGCTAGAATTGGTCTAGGTCGATCGGGGAACACCGGAACACTGGAACAATAAGGGACTTGCGTGGGAATAATATCCCAGCTTTGAAAATCGCTCTGTAGAAGAATCAGACTAGCCAGATGGCACAGGATCAAAGCGCAAGTCCCTTATTGGAAGGGGGTTCTCGAAGGCTCTCCCCCTACTTAGGGTGATCAGCAAACCCCCTGCGCGCGGAGGGCGCAAGCTTTGCGCCCCTACAGTAACGGATTTTGTCCACAATGTAGGGGCGAACTGCGTTCGCCCAAAAGGTACATTATACCAAATTTCTAAATCCATGACAGACATCCACGCTCGAATGCTTGCCAAGCCTGCATTCGTTGTGACGCGAATAAAGAAAAATGGTATTATCAAAGCGCAAGTCCCTAACCGGTTTAAATACCTCCTAGCCTACTTAAGTAGGGAGGCACAATTACTTGTAGGATGGGTTAGCGCACTTCGTAACCCATGCGGGCGTTGGGTTTCATGCTTCAACCCAACCTACGTTGATCTTATATTTAATTCCACCCACTTATGTTAAATTCCATCTTAGATGCTCGTGGTGGCGAACATCAAACCATAAGAGCCTTTTTTGAGCCAAAAACCATCGCTGTGGTGGGATTTAATGGCCAAAATCCCCAACTTGATCGCACTCTTTTAAATAATCTCCATGATAATCCCGGTCAGCACCGCATTTATCTAGTTAATCCTCACCCCGAAAACCGGCTCGATCTTCCCACCTATGGCAGTTTACAGGATATCCAGGCGGCGATCGATCTGGTAATTATCACCGCTCCCGCTCCAGAAATTCCCGCTATTATCGCCCAATCTGTCGAAAAACAGGTTAAATGCGCCCTGATTCTCTCCACGGGTTTTCGGGAAACTGGCCAGATGGGGGAAAATTTACTCAGGGAAATTAAAGCGATCGCTGGTCAAAAATTACGCATCATCGGTCCCCATAGCTCAGGAATCTGCAATATAAGCCAAAATCTTAACGCCACCTTTTCCCCCATCCTGCCGAAAACCGGTTCAATTGCCCTGATTAGTCAAAGTGGTGCGATCGCTGCTGCCGTGCTTGATTGGAGTTTAAGCGAAAATGTCGGTTTTAGTCACTTTATCTCCCTCGGAGTCCTTTTAGATGTGGATTGGGGCGAATTACTCTATTATTTAGGAGACGATCCCCAAACCAAAAGCATCGTTATCTACTTGGAATCCCTGAATAATGCCCGCTCTTTTCTGTCCTCGGCCCGAGAAGTTGCCCTAAATAAACCAATTATCGCCATTAGTCGCCACAGTACCGACTTTGACCCCACTTATCTTTCCCGTGCTGGCAAATTGACCAGCGATCAACTAACTCTCTCCGCTGCCTTTGCTCGCTCTGGCATCGTGGAAGTACAAAGAATGGCCGATCTCTTGAATATCACGCAAGTTTTAGGGAAAATTCCCCGATTTCCCCGGGGAAAACGCTTGACAATCATCAGCAATGGTGTTGCTCCCGCTCTTTTAGCGGCCTCGGCTTTACTGGCGGAAGATGGACAACTGGCAACCCTTACCCCCGCAACGATCGCGCAACTAGCTCCTCTTTTTCCGGCGGATATTGTCCCACAAAATCCCATCGATCTGCGTCGCAGCAGCGATCCCGATAGCTACGCTCGCGCCCTAGAGATCGCTTTAGCGGATGCTCATACCGATGCGGTGTTGATGATTCTCTCGCCTCGCTTTAACACCGATCTGCGAGAAATTGCCCTTAGCATTGCCTCAATTGCTCAAAAGACTAAAAAACCCATTTTAGCAAGTTTGATGGGGGGGGGAGGGCATTACAGAGGGGGTAGCGTTATTAAATCAGCAGGGTATCCCCACCTATCGCTATCCCGATTCGGCGGCCCGGGTGTTTAATTTGCTCTGGAAATATGAAGAGAATCTCCGCGGTCTTTATCAAACGCCAATTTTAGCCAATTCTCGGGAAAATGGCTCCGATCGAGTTTTAGTGAGCCAGATTATCGAGCAAGTAGGGGATAGAACAATTCTCAGTGAGCCAGAGTCTTTAGCTATACTGAAAGCTTATGGAATCCCTGTTCTTGTCACTGAAATCGCTGAAAGTGCCGCAGAAGCAGTTAATCTCGCTGAATCTCTCGGTTATCCCGTGGTGATGAAACTGCATTCCCAGACGATTATCCATAAAAGCGCGGTGGGTGGGGTACAATTGCCGCTTTTTTCCCCTAGGGCAGTGGTGCAAGCGTATCAGGCGATCGAAGCTAATATTAGCGCACAAGTGGGTCGGGAGCATTTTTTCGGGGTGATTATTCAACCGATGTTAGAGATAAATCGAGGATATGAGTTAATTATCGGCTCTAATTACGATGATCAGTGCGGACCGGTGATAATTTTCGGGACTGGTGGCCGTTTAGTCGATATTTTTCAAGATTACGCCACCGCTCTACCTCCTTTAAATACTAATCTCGCGCGCCGACTTTTAGAAAAAACCAAGATTTATCGGGCTTTTCAGGGACTAAATGGGCTTAAATCGCTTAATTTAGCGAATTTAGAGCAAATAATCGTTAGATTTAGTCACCTGGTTAGTGAACAACCTCGCATTAAAACTATCGATATTAATCCCTTTTTTGCCGATTCAGAGCAATTAATCGCTCTTTCCGCCTCTATCCTTCTTCATCCTCCAACTACTCCCCCAGAAAAGTTATCTCATCCGGCAATCCGTCCCTATCCCGAACATTATATAGAACCTTGGACGACGAAAAGAGGCTTAAAAGTGCTAATTCGTCCGATTCGAGCAGCAGATGAGCCTTTAGTGCGACAATTTCACCATTATCTCTCGGAAGAAACCATTTATTATCGTTATTTTCATCTTGTCAATCTCGATCGCCAAACCGCTTATGATCGTCTTACGCACATTTGTTTTATCGACTACGATCGAGTAATGACTTTAGTGGTAGAGATTAATAACGATCAGACGGAAGATCGAGAAATTATCGCTATAGGACGCTTAAATAAACTACATGGCGTTAATGTGGCAGAATTTGACCTATTAGTTAGGGATGACTATCAAGGTCAGGGCATTGGTACAGAATTACTACAATGTTTAGTCACTATTGGCAAAAAGGAAGGATTAGAGGCAATTGAAGGGCAAATTTTAAGGGATAACCGCGCTATGCAGATGATAGCGACCAAAGTAGGGTTTTCTCTCTATAAAACTGCCGATTTTGTCAAAGCGGAACTTGAATTATGAAGCCTTTTTGACCAGCTGATCAAGCAATGGCCAGATAAATTTTGGCAAACTTATTATATAATTCTCACAAGCTAAATTATTTTCATGGTGATTGATCAGATTAGCCTAGTTGTTGTTTTCCTTCCTAGAGGCTGAATCGGTAGTTGTCCTGAAGGTGGTTTGACGGCATAAAAATAGATAAATACTGGAGAATTTAGGACAATGAAACTACGTTACTATAAACTGCCTAATGGCGAGAGGAACTTTGGAGATGAGCTTAATCCTTGGCTTTGGGAAAAACTGATTCCTGGTATTCTAGATGAGGATGCTAGTGTTGCCTTTGTGGGTATTGGTAGCCTAATTAATAATGGTTTACCAAAAAGGACAAGATATGCTCGTAAAATTGTTATTTTTGGTACGGGTGTCGGCTATGGAAAAGAGTTTCCAAAGCTCGATGAGTCTTATACAATTTATTGTGTTAGGGGATTACTTTCGGCTCAAGCCCTAGGCATTTCTGAGAAACTAGCGATAACTGATGGTGCTGTCTTAATTCGTCAAGTTTTTTCTAATCAGGCCCCAAAGAAATATCGTTTTTCTTATATGCCTCATTATGAACTTGCGGGCCAAGGATGGAAAACCGTTTGTCAAAATTTAGGGTTTGGTTATATAGATCCTAGATGGTCTGTAGAGCAAGTTTTATCAAGTATTAGTGAGACAGAAATTTTATTAGCAGAAGCTATGCACGGTGCTATTATTGCTGATGCCCTTCGCGTACCTTGGCTGCCAATTACTACTAACTCCAGTATTCTTGCTTTTAAATGGCAAGATTGGTGTTCCTCGATCGGTGTAGAATATCAACCTATTCGGATGAAAAGATTACATCACCCTAAAGAAAGTCTGGACATTCTAACTCCTTTTCGGACAATTAGGGATTGGAGTCGCCAAAAAGAAGCTGCTCAAGCTCTGAAACAAGCTGCCCTGTCTCGGTCTCCAGTTTTGAGCAAGGATTCTCGCATTGAAATGTTAACTAATCAACTAGAGGAAAAACTTCAAGACTTTAAAAAAGATGTAGCAAATGGTTTATTTTCTTGCTCAGAATGAAGGCGGCAATTGGGGAAAAGATTTTCATGATTGTCTCCTATTGCCACCATCACTAAATTAGTAAATTGGCAAGGTATATAATCTTAAGTCGCATAAATCTTAACTCTTGATAGCATTGATTTTTTAGCTTATTAATTTTGGCGGATAACCGAGATTGTTTTTCAATTTCAAGCCTTTGTTCATCTAGTTTCTTAATCGTTTCTTTGAGATGGTCAGGTATAGATTCTCTCTTATAGAACATTCTGTCCTTATAAGCATCAACAATCTGATGTCGCTCTGATTCATTGGGATAGCCGGTATCGTAATGATAAACTGGCCAACCAGCTAAATTGGACGCTATGCCCATAGCCGCTCCTTCGCCCGCAAAAACTCGATTATTTTCCATATAATCCCTGATTTCTCGCCAATATTGTAGAAATTGATCTGCTTGATCATTCTGCTCGTCTCGACAAACAACAAATATCCACTCTGAGATAAATTTACATTCTTCTATAGAAAATTGATATTTTTCTGCTAGTTCGTAAATTAGCCTAGATGACTTTTGCCCAGAATTTTTGATCACATATCTTTTCAAGTCATGACAACTTTTTGCGGTTAGGCCAACTTGCCAGTGACGAGATGCCGTAATATCCGTTAGTAGGCGACAATCAGCATCCAGAAAAATACAACAGTTAAAACCTTGTTTGAAAGATTCTACTATACAGTCGAGTTTATCGTGGTAAATTCCTACGGATTGAATTTCATGTTTTATTGGTATAACCGAATCCATACCAACAAATATCTGAGGATTATCAGTAAGAACGACAAAAGGCGTATCTGGTGAGCAGTGGTGAATATCTTCTGCAAGTTGTAGGGCGTGTTTCCTATATTTAGAACCTATGGCTAAGGTTGTCAAGCATATTTTTTTCTTACTCATATTCATAATGACTTTTTCCTAAAAAAGTAATTTTCTTGGCAATAACCCTTAGACTATGTTTGAAACTTATTCATTATAACACACCCTTAGATTTAGCTCTGATCACCCAGACGAGAATAACTGAAATGATAGCCTTTAGTGCGACAATTCCATCATTATAGTCATTTCAGATAAGTCTGATACAGTCTAGACCGACAAAATCCGTATGAACTCTGGGATTGATATTCTCAATCTTAATTGAAATGACTATATCTTTCGGAAGAAACCATTTATTATCGTTATTTTCATCTTGTCAATCTCGATCGCCAAACCGCTTATGATCGTCTTACGCACATTTGTTTTATCGACTACGATCGAGTAATGACTTTAGTGGTAGAGATTAATAACGATCAGACGGAAGATCGAGAAATTATCGCTATAGGACGCTTAAATAAACTACATGGCGTTAATGTGGCAGAATTTGACCTATTAGTTAGGGATGACTATCAAGGTCAGGGCATTGGTACAGAATTACTACAATGTTTAGTCACTATTGGCAAAAAGGAAGGATTAGAGGCAATTGAAGGGCAAATTTTAAGGGATAACCGCGCTATGCAGATGATAGCGACCAAAGTAGGGTTTTCTCTCCACAAAACTGCCGATTTTGTCAAAGCGGAACTTGAATTATGAAGCCTTTTTGACCAGCTGATCACTAATTTTCTGGCTGAATTGTTCGAGCTAATCCTTGCTCTAAAGTAAAGGGAGGTTGCCAATCCAGGGTTTTTTGAATATAGCTAGAGTCAACGGTAAGAGAACCAAGCAAGCGATCGATATTATAGGTATTAAAAGGGAGGTTTTTCCCTGTTATAGATTCTACCCTATCACCCAGATAACCTAAGAATCTAAGCAGGGTAGTGGGGACGGGCAGCAATTGACAGGGTTGTTGAATTTGTTGAGCAATGAGTCGAATTAATTGGGGAGTCGAAACAGCTTGGTTATCGCTAATTAAAAAATTTGATTAGCGGCATTAGGATGATCTAAACAGGTAATAATGGCATCAACTAAGTTACCCACAAAGACAAAACTGCGGCGATTTTTTACCGCACCAAAAGGCAAGGGTAATCCCTGTTTAATTAGTTTCATCAAGCGATCCATGTTACCCGGATTACCTGGCCCATAAACTAGAGTAGGACGAAGGATTGTCCAAGTCATGTTACTATCTTTGGCAAGGTTAATTAAAGCTTGTTCTGCTTGCGATTTACTACCACCATAAGGACTATCAGGATGACAGGGAGAATTTTCGTTAAGAATATCATCACTTTCGGAAGCCATAGCATGAATAGAACTGACAAAAATAAAGTGTTTAACTCCCGCTTTTAGCGACTGCTTAACTAGGTTAATAGTACCCTTAGTGTTAACTTTTATAAATGATGCTTCTGGATTGGCAATAGTCTCATGAAGGATATGAGCGCGTCCTGCTAGATGAATAACGGTATCAATGCCTAGCAATGCTTCTTGCCAATCGGTTATATCATCAATTTCACCCACCTGAATAGCCTTAATTGACAGGGATGCGGGAAACTCAAATTTCTGGCGAATTGCAGCTGTTATTTGCCAATTATGTTGGTGTAAAGTTGGCAGTAAGTGGCTGCCAATGAAACCAGTAGAACCTGTAACTAAAACGTTTTTCATTATTAATTATTCAATTAAGTTTAGTAAAATTTCCACCCATGTTTATTAAAAAAATACACAGCCGATTGAGCAAAAACTATAGCCAGTTTAGTAGAGTTGTGCGCTCCTCTTGCCCAATGATGATAAATATTTACATGGGGATAAAGTATGGTTTTGTATTTTTTAGACATTCTAAGGGTCAAATCATAATCTTCAAAATACATAAACATATTTTTATCAAAGTAGCCAATCTCATCTAAATATTTTCTGTTAAATAGCATAAAACAGCCACTAATAATCGGTACTTCCATTATCTGATTGTAGCTGATATCTCGCATTTCATACCAGTCCAATCTCTTTTTGAAAAGAAATTGCATTTTTTTTGGTATAAAACGTCTAATAAATAAGGTCAAAACCGTAGGTTGACGCTTGCAAAGGTATTGGATGTCCCCGTTAGGGTAAGATATTTTTGGAGTAATCAATCCCACATCTTGATGCTTATCGAGGTAGTGGATAAGCTCAGTTATCACATTATTATCAAAATAAACATCTGGATTGATAACTAAATGATAATCATACTTTTTAGCTCTAGTAATAGCTAGGTTATGTGCTTTGCCAAAACCAACGTTATCACCCTTATTGAAGTAATAATCTATATCGTATTCCTGAAAATTATCAAAAATTTTTTTGAGTTCATCGCTGGGAGAGTTATCTACTACTGATAAATTAATTTCTATTGGTGTGCTGAACAGAGATTTAATTGCTTGAATAACTATCTCTGGGTCATTTTTGTAAAGGACAAGGGAGGCCGTAAGTTGCATAAGTATCTAAAGCTATCTTTTACTAAAAAGAGTATCCAAACAGTTCTATATCTTCCTTGAGATGTTCACTAATAATATTTTTGGTTTCTTGGTTATAATAACTCCTGTAGTCTCGCTGACGTTGATAATTTTGATTGACGCTTGCTAGTTTTACTTTTGGTAACTTAAGCAATTCTAGTATTTTCTCATAGTCTTTTTGTAAAGTCTCAAATCTACCGATGAAATCCAGGATAATCTCGCCATTTTCATCAGCTAAAAACCTTTTTTGCAGGCCTATCCCTCTTTGAGCTTTCCAATATATATATTCCTCAAAACTCATCGATCTAACCACATAATGTAAAGGATGCAGCTTTCTCCAACAGATATATTTATATATTGATAACTCTAAATCCCAAGGGTTTCTGACAAAGGCAAATTTGAAAAGTTCATTATATTTATCTTGACCAATTAGGTTTTTAACATCTAGGGCTGAAGCGTGAGGATTCAAATAGCCTTGAGGAAATTTAAAAGAATCATAAACCCAACCCATAGGGTCAGAATAAAGGTAATTGCGAAGATTAACTTTATTCCCCAAACGAAAGTTAATTCTCCCTAATACCCAATCAATTTTATAGTTAAAATATTCCCAGTCATTTAAGATAGTTTTTCTCAGGGATTTCTCCAAAGACGACCCCGCTACTTTGGGATTATGGATAAAAAGAAAGTTGTATTTGTAGGAAATTAACATTTTATTCTCATCTCCAGCTGATTTTTTAGTGACAGTCGTAGAACTATATTTTTTGGGCTATAATAACCTTCTGCTTTTCAATTACATTGCGCATCGAGTTTACTAGACGTATTTCAGCATGAAAACCACAACTTTCTAACCGTTTAGTTATATCCAATCCGTAATTTCTGAAGGCAAGAACTCTTCCCTGTCCACGAATTTGGTCGCCATGATACTCAGGCTCAAGTTGATGTATGATAGTCCCATCAGGCTGTAAGAAACATCTTTCAACTGTCTTCGGGTTATCTAATAAAGGCACGGTAAAGATAAAGTATCCATCTTTTTTTAGGACTCTGTAAATTTCAGAAAACCCCTTGCTGTCATCAGGAACATGCTCAAAAACTTCGGTGGAAGTCACTAAATCAAAAGATTCGTCGTTGAGAAGAAGATTTTGAACGTCTTGACAGACAACAGATTTCTTCATCAACCCTAGAGGTACATCATCAAAGTATTCAGAAAAGTATAAATTTTTAAATTTACCTTTTAAGAATTTATACAAAGCTCCGCGAGAAGACAACTCGTAAACAGAGGTACTGGTTGAAAAATTTAGAGATTCAATTGTCAAACCAACTGCTCTATTAATTTTAGTATATCTACAGTTTAAACAACGAGTACCAAAATATCCTAGATGTATCCGAACCACCACAGAACCGCATAAATTACAAATCCCAATCATCTCAATAGAGCCTCCTTTTATTTTCATATATGGTTATAGTTCATAGTTGCTAATTAGCATCAATTAAATTTTTGTACTCCTGATAGTAATTGTCACACATACTTTCCAAAGAAAAAAGTTTTTCGGCTTTTAACTTAGCCAGAGAAACTTTGTCTTTAATTTCATCTAGCATAAGTATTTTGTTGTTCAAGTCGTCTATATCATCAAGCTGAAAAAAAGTTACTTCATTTTCTCCAAAAATTTCCCTAAATGTCGGAATATCAGAACAGATAATCGGAATTTCTAAATTAGCGGCTTCCACTAGAGCTAAACCAAATCCTTCCGAGCGAGATGGAAAAACAAAAACGTCAATATTAATCGCGGTTTCCCAGGGATTTTCTCGATAGCCTGTAAAAACACATCTTTGATCAACTCCTAGTTTTTCTGCCAAGAGTTGCAATCGATTAATGTCTTGAGATGTTCCCCCTATTGCCATGAGATGGTAGAGGGTATTTTTCTGTAATACTTGGATAATTTGCTCTACTCCTTTTCTTTTATTTAGGATAGAAACTGTACCTATGACAATTTTATCTCCAGTTTTTATATCACTGCCTTTGATTGTCTTTCTACTGTCATATATTTTTTTTATTCCATTGTAAATTACAGTGGTATTTTTATAGCCAAGTCCTTGATAGTATCTTTCCATTGTCTGACTTATGCAAACTGCTAAATCTAATTTTCGGCAAGCTAGGTTCCATAAATTTCCCCATATATAACCTAGTAGAGAGTCTTTTTCGTATCTAAGTTCATCGACGTGATAGCCATGAATGGTTGTAATCTTTATGCCTTTAATCTTATGGTAATTAATAGCAAGGTACAGATCGGGTTTTAATCCATGGGAGTGGACTATATCGTAATCTTTTAATTCTTGACAAAAGCCGTTGAAACTTATTTTTTGAACAGGAGCATTAAAGCTGAGGCATTTTTCTTGAGAATTAGTTTCACTGAAGTAGAATACCTTCACCTCAAGCTCAGGATAAAAACTATTAGACAGCCACAGGGGTATTCTCGTTAAACCACTATCTTTGAGACGAGGAATAATATAAGCGATTTTCATATATGGTATTTACTCCCAACTTTTATTATCTATCTTCACTGCCATTATGCCGGACTATTTTTGACAAATGTAGTGATTCGCAGTTGTCGCTTAATATATCGCATTATTACTACTGCCAAAGAGAGTAATAATTCTAGTTTTGACTGCCTTAAAACTTCCTTTCTAGCTCTAAACTCCTCCTTCAATGCTAATTTTATATCTGAGGAGCGACCCCCCAGTAAAAATTCAGCAGTGGCATAATCAAATTGTTTGGGTTTTGATAATTGAGTGAACCTGAGCCAAAGATGGTAATCCATAGCACATTTATAATTATTGTCAAACCCATTTACTTCTTCTATCAAAGCTCGTTCAGAAAAAACAGTTGGATGGGGAATTGTATTTACTATGTGAAGTAGTTTTTGACTAAATTTAGGAGGACAGAAGCAACCCACTATAGCATCGTCTGTAGGACTTCTCAGTAGTTGATTACCGAAACACCATCGCCAGCCTTCTGAATTATAAGATGAAACCACTGACGACAGGGTTGTGTCAGCAGCAAATTTATCCCCTGCATGTAAGTGATTAATTAGAATTCCTGTTGCTAAACTTATCCCTTTATTCATAGCGTCAGAAATTCCTGCATCTGGTTCACTCACCCAATAATCAATCTTATCTTCATACTTACGAATAATATCAACCGTACCATCCGTAGAACCGCCATCTATGAGAATATACTCAACATTATCGTAAGTCTGGCTAATAACACTCTGAATTGTCTGCTCTAAGTGCTTTTCTCCATTAAAAACTACCGTTATAATAGTAACCAAAGGAACTGCAAATTTTTCCGATACCTCACTTGTCTCCCTGTAGGACTGCTTGAAATATCCCTTTGTTCTTAATCCTCCTTCTCCCTTGCGTTCTGGATTAGGTGGCGAAAATAAATGAGATTGCACTTTTGCAGAAGGATCGTTAACAATAACTGGCATCTCCATAGTCATCAGACGAGTCGTGGAAAAGTTATGATTAAGATTAATTGTTGTCATAATTTTTTAATAGTGAGTAATTTTCAAGCAATCATCCAGAAAGAACCGGGTAATCGCTCCTCATTATAAGCATTGATATTATCAAGAAATACGGAATTATTATAATAAGATACCATAGATAAGGATGCCAAAACTAGAAACTTTTTATTAAATTGTAGAAAAGTTTCTAGAAAGTATTGCTCATTCCAGTATCTCGATTCTTTTAGATTCCATTCGATGGGATAATCATAGGGAAAAAATATATCATGAATATGAACTAAGACTCCTGTTTGTAAACGGGGATAAACTTGAAGAAATTCAAACTCCACATCACTACCAGACTTAAACACATGACTAGAATCAACGAACAGAATATCATTGGTTTGCAGGGATTCAAAAACAGACAAATCTACGGCTTCTACTTTCTGGGTAAGCAAACTAAATTCTAGAAAATCTTTACTAACATTAGCAAAGTCCTTTAAAAAATCTTGAGGATAAGGCTCGATCGAGATCAGTTGTGATTTTTGGGAATTTTCTCTAAAATTCATTCTTAAAGCTGCGGCGATAATTTTAGTGCTACCACCCGACCCAATTTCAATTACCTGAGAGGGTTTCCTTTCTCTGACCATAGCATAGAGGACTTCTGCATCGCCACTAATAAGGCCAGAACTATCTTCAGAATAACCAAACGCTGAAAAAATTTCTTTATTGTTAAATTCCAAACCATATTTTTCCAGTAAATACTTAACCAGTTCAGTTTGCTTGTCTAGATGCCATTCAATTGAGCTAAGAGGCCTTTCTTTGCCCGCGTATGTCATAATTTCCTGACGGTTGGGTATCGGCTGATAGAAATGGTCAGTAATTAGGGTGTAGCCAATATTTCTTAAGAGGGGATTGAATATTTTTCTGGCTAGGGCAAATTTAATATTTTTTCTCCCCTGTTCGGTTTGCATACGGTTAAGTAATTTTTTTAACATTGTCAACCTTTACACGACTAATATTTACTGCCCTGTTTTATCGTCAACGCCAACTCGAAACTGGTATCCTTTATCAAACTGTTACTAGCTGTTTGCCTTTCATTAACTCTTGGTAAAATTCTCTTAAGGCTGCCTGTTATTTATAATAGGCAATGTAACTAGCCAAGTGGTTCAAGACCCGATCTAAGAATTAGCTTCGTTGCATTGTACCCGATGTTCAACTTCTTGTCAAGAAAATTTTAACCAGTTTCCTCCCAGAAAGAAAACAAGAGTTTTCTAAGGTTATTGGTTGTCCATGCTTCATATTCCTATCCTATTAGCTTTCTGGAGAGTTATTATCAACAATCCTCCAGTCCTTAATTAATTTAAAGGGATGATTGGTTACTAAGTAGGGAGGCACAATTATTTGTAGGATGGGTTAGCGGTAGCGTAACCCATGCGGGCGTTGGGTTTCATACTTCAACCCAACCTACGTTCATCTTATATTTAATTCCACCCACCTACTTAGCAGGTCAATATCTAGATTTATTCGGGCAAATCTCCAAAACGCTCTCGATAGCGTTGAAGCAATGCTTCTAAATCCTCAGCCCGCATTCTTTCCTGTTGGGCCCGCATTCTCTCCTGTTGGGCCCGCATTCTTTCCTGTTCGGTTAGCTCTGACTCCGTGGGCAGTAAATCGCCAGCAAAAGTCGCCCAACGCAACCACACTGCCTCGACTCCCTTATACTCCCCTTGCCAGCGTACCAAGGACAACCCTAGTCTTTCACTGAAAAATCTTTCTCCCTCCTCTAGAGATAATGGCTCGTAGTTGCCGTCTCTGAGGATAAAACCCGCCCAGTCTTCAGGATTAAAGGGATCGTACCAGAAATATTCTGGCACTCGCAAACGGTCTTGATAGATGGCTTTCTTTTCAGTTTTATCCTGTGGAGCGGTACTTTCGGAAAGGAGTTCGATAACCACGTCGGGAGCTTTCCCTTCTTCCCAAACCACCCAACTTTTTCTTTCCGCTTTGGGAACCCCCAGGACAGCAAAAAAATCGGGACCGCGAAATTCCTCGCTTTTTAACTGTGCGGCACTGAAATAAACGAACATATTGCCGCCTACATAGCCATCTTCCCTAGCAGCTAACCAGGGTAACAAGGTGTCCATGAGGATATCCATCTGGAGTTTATGTCGTTGGGTTTCCATGGGAACGCCGTCATCACAGGGCAATTCATCTTGGGTGGGCAGTGAAAGTGGAGAAGGGGCAATAGTTGAAGTCATCGGAGTCACGCTGGTGATGAGACTTATGGGGCTTTTTCCTCTGGCACTGGGGAAAATAATCTACTGGCTAGAATTGAGATGGGGCAAAATACTATGGTGATTATAGCCTTCTTCTAGGAAATTAGATTTTTTAAACATATGTTATCGGCTTGAGCTGCCTTCAATTTTTGGTACAGCAAAGGACTCCTTTCTCTACAAGACTGTTGTAGTCGCTGAAACTCGGCTTCACCTTTTTTCAGATAGGCGTCGACAAGCTCTCGATTGGCCAGATAGAAAGCGAGCGCACCATAAACCTGTCCGAGGGAAAGGAGTGGGAAATTTTGGGCAATGCTTTCGGGGGATTCTCCGTTCAAGAAAGAATAGACAACTGAATCAAGGGAGATACGAGTTCCTTCGAGCCAATATTCTTCTTCTCGTTGCTCGATGTACTGTTTTGTCGGAATGGAGGATAATTTCATAGGAGCAATGTTGCTGTTTAGCTAAAAGGATAAGAAATCGCATTACCAAGTAGGAATATCATTGCTAGGACTGGGGTATAGATTTTTTTGGATGTCTCTCTCGTTGTGTACGCATTGTGTACATAGTGTAGCACTATTTGAGGGATATCAACAAATAACTTTGCTCATGTTTTACCATATTAAAAATCTAATCTGGTTTAAAGAAAATACCATCCATTTGCAACATCCTTCCAAATTTTATTATTTTCATTTATTACTTATAATCTTTTTGATTAAGAGCTTCATTTTTCCTTTAGTTACTCGAACAAGGTTTCCAATATAATAAAAATCTCTTAATTGTTTATAATACAGAAATCTCATCACGCCTTTAGCCCCTCCCTGACAATGAATGCACAAAAATTTTATCTCCTTATTTAAATTTTTATTATATCCATAAGGATTGAATATAAGTTTTTTTAAACCAAATTGCATTTATTATTCATCCTCTAAGTAGTTAGTTGATGAATTAATATTGATATCTAGAGTCATATTATTCATTACTCTAGTAGGATTAGCTACTTTGGGATTGTCTTTAGACCATAGATATAATAGGGTCATGTCGCATATTCCTCCAGGCTTATTGTTTTCAATATGCCCTTGATATTTTTCTTCAAGTTTATCTAGTATATTTTTATTGCTGTATGCCTCAATACAAAAATTCGTAAAATCCTCCAATGCCTCAAGCGTCCAATATGAAAAATGAGGAGAAGATACCCATCTAGAATTATCTTGATTTTTGGTTGTCATTAAAGCAGCTATATAATCATTACTAAAATTTGAATAAACTTGCTCTGAGTAATCTGCAAAAGTCACAATATCGCCATCTAACAAAAATATTTTTTTTCATTTTTTTCTTTCATCCATTTCTCCAAACAAAAAAATCTTCTAAAACAAGCAATTTCAAATTTTTGAGAATTAGTTGACATATGAACATAGCATTTCTGAAAATTTTCATATTTATCAAACCGTACTAAAGTTGTATTTCAGTGATTTCTCCAAAAGCTTTTATTGGTGTCATCTCCTATAAGCACAACTGTATTATTAAAGTTTGCCGCTGATTTCAAGGCAAACTTTAAATAATTTGGCTTCCCACCAAAATAGGCAATAATTACAGGAATTTCTAAGGTTTCTATTGATTTCACGGTTTAATAACCTCCATTTTTTGAATTAAGTAATGAATCAAGCTTATTGAGAATGATCGAAGAATTTATGCGCTTTTAGGCTTCTGTTATTGAAAAGAGAGGCAATTTTTCTAGGTTGCTTATATTACAATATTTCATTATACAGCTTTAAATACTTAGATGCTTGAATCTCAAGAGTAAATTCTTGTTCTACTTTTTCTCTTGCCCGAATGCACAGTTGGTTATACCTTTCTGTATCTTCTAATACCCAATTAATTCCCCGTGCCAAGTCTTCCACCTCGAAGGGGTGAGCCAGATAACCATTTTGTTGATGTTCAATCATATCAGGCATTCCACCAATTTTAAAAGCAACAGAGGGAGTGGCACAAGCGAGAGCTTCCATGACTGTATTGGGAAGATTATCCTCAATTGAGGGAGCGACAAAAATATCGGCGGCGGCATAGACTAAAGCTAGGGAAATATCATCATTTAATCTGCCTAAATAATGAGTTTTCAAGCCAAAATCAGGCGGATTAACTGGTTCAGAGGCTCCGAAGACCACTAACTCTAATTTATGCTGCCATATTTCCCATTGGCTGAGTTTTTTTATAGCAGGCAGCAGTAGATGAAATCCTTTTCGGTTATCGCTTGTTGCTGTCATAGCACCAAAGAGAATAAGCTGTTTATCTTGGGGTAATCCTAAGAGATGGCGAGCAGTATTTTTCTCGATTGGTTTATACCTTTGAATGTCTAAACCATTGGCAATTACTTTTATCCGTAAATCCTGAAATAGAGAACTATTTCTAGCACAATATGCTAACCATTGACTGGGGGTAACAATAGTCAGATTGAGATTTTTCCAAGCTTTGGCTTTTCGCCACCAAACCCAACGAGAAATATCCCCATCTTGCTGACTTTTTAATTGGGGACAATGACCACAGGACTGAGTATATTTATTACATTCTCCACTATAGTGACAACCACCAGTAAAAGGCCACATATCGTGAGCCGTCCAAACAAGAGGTTGCTTAAATTTGGCTAAGGTTTCAATTTGTAAGAATCCCGCATTAATCCAGTGTAAGTTAATAATATCTGGACTAATTTGGGCTACTCTAGAAACAAGGCGATCGGGAAGCCATTGGATAGAATAAGGAGTCCGTTGGCGATTAGAGTATAAAAGAACAGGAAGTAAATCTAAGCTCGGTCGTGTTTGACTGACTGCTTTTTCTATTTTAGTCGCAGGAGCAATTACTGTTGGAACATCGCTGATTTTCCTTTGAACCAGCATTTGAGAATCTATACCGATTCCCCGCAAACCTGTATGTAAGCGATAACTTGCTTGTGCCGCCCCTCCTTCGAGATCATTAGTGTTGAGATGTATAACTTTCAAGATTAGTCTCCACCTTCTAAAAACCTATTAAAATCTTATAAAATATTATAAGATTAACAGGATTGGGGCATCGGTGACTCCCTAGTTGATGGACTATCTACAGAAGCTACTGATCAAGAAGTGGATTTGACCTTCCTTCCCCTTCGAGACTTATTTTTAGTCTTTCCGCTTCGGGAAACTGCATCACGCAATACCTCAAGGACGTTTGCTTGTGTAAACATTTGGTGTCTAGAAATTTTCTGTCCGCTTAAAAGCTTACAGATTTTACCCCATAGACCCCAATTAGAGGTAGCCCCATCCTCTGGTGAGACTACCCCCAAAACTGACCAATAAGAACGGGGTATTCGTTCAATAAACCCTAATGCTCTTCGGGCTATGACCATAGCTGCGGCAGAAGCCGAATTTAGACCATATTTGGGCATATATTTAGGATATGCTGAATAAATCTAAAAACCTTGTTGGGTAAGACTTTTAGACTTTTTGTCAATCAAAAAGTACCAGGCATGGGAGTGATCAGGGGGAAAATTGAGGTACTTTTTCCCTGAAAATTAGGTAGTTGACCACCTGAAAATCGGTAAAACCCTACACCCCACACCCCACACCCCACACCCTACCCCCACCGAAAAACTTTTTCAGCAGACCCTATTTAATCCTGCCGATGGTGCTAGTGGCAAAAGGATTTTTAAAAGCCACTTCAATGCCGTACTTTTCGGCTCTGGCTACCAAAAAGGCGCGGAATTTGTCATAAATAAACCCACTCAGCATCCGATTGTAGCCTTTTGAGCAATGGCGTATCGAGGCTTTCTTTTTACTAAAATCTAAATTCTCACAAGCAATCGGACATTGATAACTTTGAGCAATGCTGACAATTTCAGCCACAATATCTCTTAATTTAGCCGCTACTTGTCCAGTAGTTCCTATTGGTATGGGAAAAGAGAATAAAGTAAACTTTCCTTGATTGGATTCTAAATTTCCATCTCTTTTAATATAGCGGTATGCAGTCGAATGAGGTATACTGCAACCAGCTATAAGTCAGTCTAGGCAAGACTTTGCCTGTATCTCACTCAAGCGAATACCGCTATATTAAGAATAAAAATTCGGTTCTGGGAATTTTTCATTGACAATCCAATTGCCCAGATCGCGAATTTTGTAATCCACAGGATCATGAAGGGTAAAAGTTCGTAGATTCCGCCAGTAGCGATCAAACCCGTAGGAACTCGATGTCGCCCCATTGGTGACAAGTTAAGCCTGGATGCCAGTTGTCAAGGGGGTTTGGGAAAAAGGTTGGAAGAAGAATTCAGACGAACTTCGTTGTCGGTCAGGAAAAGGGGCGACAATAAGTTTGACATTGGGTTTTCGCTGCTGTTTAACAATACCTAAATCTCGATTCTCCGGTGCGGCAAAATACTTCACGGGGTCAGAAGCCAAGCCTTTTTGGTGCGCCACCTAAAAATGATACAGACCGCGATAAATCATTTCTAAAGAAATACGGTCAAAGGGTAAAGAAAGTTCGTCAGCGACAGCATCACCTAAATCTACTAAAACCGCATAAAATAGCCAAGTACCCCAAATCTGCCACTTAATTCCATTAAGAGAACCAGTCCACAAATAACTTAGCCCCAGCAGTCGTTTCACCGTGTTAAATGCGGACTCGATTCGCCAACGCCGTCGATACAAATCAGCGACAACGTAGGGAGGTAAAATATTGGGGTCAAGCACTGAAGTCAGATAGGAATGCCAAATCTTTCTCGAACGCACTTCAAGGAGACGTAAGGTAATATAAGGAGTCTCTTTAGTTCCTGAGCCGAGGCGAATTAAGCGGTCTCGAAGCCCATAACTATCGGTAAAAACTTGCTGGACTTGAATCGCGGCTCCTTTCTTCAAGCGGGTAATAAAATGAATCCCCCGGTCAATTAGTTGCTGCCAAAAGTAAAAGTGATAGAAGCCTCGATCCATTAACAGCAAGGTGTTGGTCTTGACTAAGCTTAACAAATCCGATTCTAACTTAGTATCAGAAGCTTTCGGATTTTCTTGAAACCAAATCTCTACAGGAAGTCGGTTCATTAAATCAATTACTATAGCCATTTTTCCAGCTAGTTGTCCTCGGGGTACATCGGCCAAGCTTTTCAGTTTCCGAAACAAGGCTTCTAAGGTGGAACTATCAGCTATCCAAATTCTCTCGAATTTGCTTAAGGTCAACTGAACACTTTCGGGCAGGGGACGCTTATTTCTCCACTGCCAAGCTTGTCTTAATTGGGGGAGCAATTCCTTGAAGACTCCCTCGAACAATTGAGAGGGAAAGGTTAAGAATCTTTGGGAAACTGCCTGTTGACTTACCTGGATGGGTGAACACCATAAAAACCCTTCTCTGGCTAACATTCGGCTTAGTTCTCTAACTCCAGCTACATCCCGCCACAGTAGAGTTAATACCGCCGCTACCATCAACGGGAGGTTAAGAATCCGGTCTCTTAATCCTAGTTGACGGTAATAGTTTTCTTGGGCGGTTATGGCTGGTTTAACTAGGTTTTCTAATTGGTTTGCTATCGCTTCATCTTCCACCATCGGACGCTGGACTTTTTTGGCGTGGTCACGATTGGTTTTGCGCTTTGTACTCATCAGGTCTCACCATCGGGAGGAGGATTTTTCTATTCCAAGTTTCGCAAATCGTTGAGGGAGTGTGGCGATTGCGGTGCGGGAGTGAACCCTTCAAAGCTAGAACTAGCAAGCACTTTGAGGGTTTGTAACATTTTGTAATTACCTAGTTGACAAAGGATGCACGACCTTAACTTGTCACGAATGGAGTAAACCCAAACCCACCGTTGTCCAGATGGCGGCGAAGGTCGGCCCGGTCGCCGTGGTGAATAAATCCATCCCCGCCAGCTGGAGAAAAAACGCCATCAGGAGGGTGAGAAATAATACCGCCCCGGTAGGTCGAAAGCCCAGACGCGGCATGGTTAGGCCCAGTTGATCGAGCGGCCAGCGCTCGAAAAAACTACCGAATACCGTGGAGAGGGGATACCAGTACCAAGGAATATAGAACGGTTTTAATCCCCAGATTTGCGGTAGAAAAGTGAGGGCGGGAGCGACCATAAAAACGGCAAAAAAGATGTTGAGAAATCCACTGGTGGGATGTCGGTCTTGGAGTTCTTCGGAAGCCACGATCGTGTTATCGAAAAAGAACAGACTGGCACAGGCGGCAACAATCGCGGTTTGTCCCCACAAACCTACGGGGGTATCGGTGAGACGGGCGGGGGTGAAGATAAATTTCCACGCTTCTCCAGTGAGATAGACCAACAGCAGCAAGATCGCTAAATTAACGGTTCCCCGTCCGAAGCGATGGGAAAAAAATCGAGAACCCGGATAGCCATTTAGGGAAAAACCCAGATGCCACCACCAGACAAAACAGAGGGTGATATAAACTAATTTTTCGTTTACATCTAGAGCGAATACGCCCGTGAAGATCAGTTCAAAAACCAGACTGACCACAGCGATAATGCCGATGACCAAGAGTCCCTTAAAGGGTTGATTTTTCCAGATATTCCGTTTCTGGAGCGGATGGGCAACACTCATATTTCCTCTACAGTAGTGTGACCGATCGAAGGTAGAAATCAGGAGGAGAGGGAGGGCGCTTCCCTTGCTCCTGCGGACTTATAGCCAAGGATGGCGGGGCGGGTTGGCACCGTTGAGGAAGTAATTGCCGATCGCATAGTATTTCCAGCGCACCGGGTCGTGGAGGGTGTGGGCGCGGGCATTGCGCCAGTGGCGATCATAGTTAAATTCCTGTAGGGTGGACTTCGTGCCAGCCAGTTCAAAGAGTTTATTGGTGGCTAGTAGGGAGGCTTCCGTGGCGATCGCTTTGGCCTCGGCGACGGCGATCGAGGATGCCACTACTTTCGCCTCCTCTAACCCGGATTCATAGGCCGCGTCGATAAATTCCCCGGCGCGACGTAGTAGGGCTTCCGCCGCATGGGTCTGTAGGATCACGTTGCCCAGATTGTAGAGAGTCAGGGGATCTTCAAAACCCTTCTCCTGGTTACTATCCACCCAGGGACGGGTATGGTTGCGGACGAAATACAGGGTATCCCGCAGGGCGGCCTTGGCGATGCCCACGTCTACCGCCGCTTGGATAATCTGTGCCACCGCACCCATCGGGGTCGCCCGTTCAAAAGCTAGATAGTGAGGGATGACGTGTTCCGGTTTCACCCGGACATTTTCGAGAATCGTCGTGCCGCTCGCGGTGGTGCGTTGACCGAAACTCGTCCAATCATCGAGCAGAGTCAAGCCTTCCGCATCCCGTTCCACAAAGGCGACGATCGTATTGCCGTTCTCATCGGCGGCGATCGTGGGAATCCAATGGGCCAGCAGGGCGCCGGCGGAGTAATACTTGCGTCCGTTGAGAACGTAGCCATCGCCCGAGGGAGTTAATTTGGTTTGCACGTCCGTCACTGACTTGGTGCCGATCTCTGAGAAGGCGTTCCCAAACCGTTTGCCTTGCAGTACCAAGTCAAAGAAAAATCGCTTCTGTTCCTCCGTACCGTCGAGCCGGATCGCTTCCACCATATAGAGGTGATTCTGGGGAATCTGTCCCAAACTAGAATCCGCCTCGGCAATAATGGCGATCACTTCCGCTAGGGTGGCGTAGGATACGCCCGCACCCCCGTATTCCTTGGGAACGATGATCCCCCATAGCCCGCTTCGCGAGAATTTTTTTACCTCCTCCACCGGTAGACGGCGTTCGCGATCGCGGAGGGAATCCTCTTGGAGAAATTCTGCGGCCAGTTCTTTGGCCATAGCGATCGCTTCTCGATCGTCTTGAATCAGATGGGCGGTCGGTTCCGTTTCAACATTTACTAACGTGGTCATGGTTACTACTCCTAGACTGTGAGATAGAGTGGCCTAGCTTTTAATACAGAGAGCGCGAGGACTGATATCTCGCCCTACGGGCCAAAACTTGCCGGTATTTCTGGATATCGCGGTTCATGGCGAAAATGGGAACGAGAGGGCCGAGCAAACAGACGATCGGGCCGATATACAAGAACCGACCGCCGAATCCGTAGGAAGTAATGATCAGAGCCGAACCGATAATCCAACCGAAGGCTCCAGAGAGTAAGGCATTGTTTTCCTGGCTCCCTTCTAGATTCCCCTCTTCTTCCTCCTCTTCGAGTCCATAGGTTGCCGAAGCGTAGGTCAAGACGAGATACATTCCCCGCAGAAAGAAAATCGTGATGATAGCGGCAATAACACCGGCGATAATGGTGGTCGGGGAATAGGGATTTTGAGTTAGGGGACGACTAGGGAGACTTTGGGCGGGAACCGCTCCGGCATAGAAAACCGTGAGTATCGTGCCGCCCAGGAAATAGCCGAGCCGCTTCGCCCAAGTCCGCAAGGAGGGCGGTATCATCTGCAAGAGACTATTCATGATCGTGATTCTGTGAAAACTTATCGCAGCGCGACAGAAGAAGTGTCCGGTATCTCGGATAGATCCTGTGCCTGACGTAGTTGGGTGTAATCGAAGCGTCGGGAATTGGTCAAGGCAATCACAATTGGGACGATCGTGCTGACTGCGACTACCGTATAGGTACCGATCTCCTCGCCGAACTTGGCGAGGGTGAAAACCCCGGCAATCAGACCGATGATCGTCCCGGCGGTAAAGGCCGTGGCATTCATTCGCGACCAGATGATCGACAGTATCAGGGGTACGAGAACGGCGGCGCGGATGATGGAAGTCCCCAGTACCAGCGTCACCAGATCGATTCCCGATAGCACCACCGCCACCGAAATTCCCGCCGCTAAGACCATCGAAAACCGCGTCCAAGCGAAGAGGGAGCGATCGGAAATATCGGGGAACAGGGGCTTGATCACATCCACCGCAGAAACCGAACTAACCGCCGCCAATGTGCCGTCACAGGTGGAATAGCAGGCCGACAGCACAATGATCACGAACAGGTAGATCACCCAATCGGGCAAGCCTAAATGGGAAATCAAAAAAGGACCCAATGCGGCGGGATCACCACCAATATCCCGGGCCAGATCCACCTTGAGCGCGATGCCCACCAGCCCTACCACCCCTAGACAGAGGGCGACCACATAGTAGAGTCCCCCACCCCAGAAAAAGGTTTTGCCTAATTCCCGTTCTTTGATCCCCCAAGCCACCTGCCAGAATTCCTGTCCTGCGATCGTGGCGGTAATCAGCGCGAGGGCGAAGGTTAAGCCGAAATTCTGGAAGGCATCCGGTCGCGTCACCGAAAGAAGTTCGCCGCCCTGACTCTGTACGGTGTGCCACAAGGCTTCCGCCCCGCCCACCTGGCCTAAGATCGCCGTGGTGACCAGGACAGAGGGAACCATAATCAGCAGACACATCAAGGTAGAAGTAGCCATGGATGCCCAGAGTCCCCCTAAACTGATGTACAGGAGAATAACGATCGAGGAGATGGTTGCCACTACCCCCTCTGGAAGACCGAAGATCGTCGCCACCATCAGGGATGCTCCCTTGAGATTCACCGTGACAATTTGGATCGCCCCGAAGAGGATACCAGCGACTACGACCACGCGAGCCAATTTTGCTCCCGCGTAACGAGCGGAGATAAACTCGCTGATAGTATAACCGTGGGGCATCAATCGCCGTAACTTTTTGGCAAAGGGAATCACGGCAATGACCGCTGCACCATTGGGGACGGTAAACCAAAATAAGCCCGATAATCCGTACTTAAAGGTGACCCCGATCGGCAGTAAAATCCCGATCACCCAAGTCCAGACGGAAAGTAAGCCGGCAATCCCGAATCCTAAACCCAGCTTGCGACCGGCAATCACAAAATCGTGGGTGTTTTTTACCAGTTTCCACTTAGCGTAGTAGGAAACAATCAACATAGCCAGACCTAACGCGATCAGGGTGACAATTCCCTCGCTCGGTCCAAGTAGAGCTGCCTTAGCGAGACTAATCCCTTCCATTACGATTTGATTTTTTCCTTAGTGTATTTCTTTCTTTCGCTTAAACTAGGGCGAACTCTTCTCTGGGGGAACGACGGGATTCCAGTTGCCGCACGAGCGGGATCACCTCGCGACCGAAGGCGGGTAAATCGTCCGTATAGTGCAGGAAACCACCGAGAATCAAATCGACCCCCACGGCGTGAAACTGCTGGATTTTTTCGGCTACCTGTTCTTTTGTGCCGATCAGTCCGGTACGGAATCCATCGTTGTACTGTACTAGATCTTCAAAGTTCGAGTTGGCCCACATTCCCACTTTTTCACTGGTGGCGGAGCCCGCTTGTTTGACTGCTTCGCCAAATCCTTGCACGGCTTCTTTGTCGGCTTTGGCAATAATCTCCCGCAGTACCTCGTGGGCTTCTTTTTCGGTATCACGGACGAGGATAAAGGCGTTGAGACCGAACTTGATACTACGGCCGGCTTGACGGGCAAGGGCGGAAACTTCCTCGATCTGTTCGCGGACTCCCTCGATCGAGTTGCCGTTCATGAAATACCAGTCCGATACCCGACCGGCCATCTGTCGGGCGGCTTTGGAGTTACCTCCCTGAAAGATTTCGGGATGGGGATGATTATTAACGGGGCGGGGTTTGACCCAACCGCCATTGATGCGATAAAAATCCCCTTTGAAGTGGAATTCGTCTTCTGTCCACAGTCCCTTGAGGATGCGAATGAATTCCTCGGAGCGTCGATAGCGTTCATCGTGATCGAGCCAAGGTTCACCATAGATGGTGAATTCACCCTTGAACCAGCCACTGACGATGTTGAGGGCGAAACGACCTTTGGAAATGACATCGATCGTCGAGCCGATTTTGGCGACTACCCCGGGATGCCATAAACCGGGATGGACGGCGGCGATTAGGGTGATTTTCTTGGTTACGGGGGCGAGGGCGGCGACGGTGGCAAAGGCCTCTAGTTGATACTCCGCGCCGTAGCTGGCGATGAATCGGGCTTGGGCTAACGCGTACTCGAACCCGACTTCTTCGGCAGTCTGTGCCAGCCAAGCGTTGTAATCGTAGGTCCAATCGGTGTTTTGCGGGATTTTACTCACCACTAACCCGCCACTAACATTGGGAACCCAGTAAGCGAACTTAATATCTACCATGATTCGGTTACTCCGTGATGGAAACTATTGGTTCGATCGCTTCACCGTTCGCGAGAATCCGGTGTACACGGTCATTTCGGACGATCTCTTTCGTGTTCGTCTGGAGGAGCGATCCCGTTTTTAGCGATCGCCAAGCACCCTAACTCAAGTCTTTAGAATGCTGTTTCTAGCAAGATTCGAGTTACCTATATCGGGGTCAAAACTCGCTCTGTCTCAAGCCTGGAGCAGAGGAATACTGTAATTCGACCGAAATATAGTTGATTGCCTTTCAGTGTAATCACTAGTCAAGGATGACGTCGTAGTTTGATACACCCCGATTGACTTTTTCTATGCCATTTTGGAATACGGTGCGTCTTCCAGGGGTACTCCAATCGAACCTCAATACCTAATATTCCAAATCGTGATAGACAAGAGGAATTTCGGTATTGTAAAGTTTTGTAAAAAAATATATGCAAATGACTGCAAACAACTGCTACTATGGTTAGTACAAGTTTACATTGCAGTTCACATGAAACTATCAGATTATGCTAAGAAGAAAGGGATCAGTTATGACACTGCTTGGAGAATGTGGAATCGAGGGCAGTTACAAGGAGAACGTCTTCCTACAGGAACAATTATTATTTTTGAAGATGACCGTTCTTGCGGTGAAAATAAAGTAGCTATTTATGCGCGAGTTTCTAGTTCAGAAAATAAATCTAACTTAGAGACTCAGGCAAAAAGATTGGAAGCTTATTGTAGGGCGAAAGGCTATCAAATTGTTCGAGTAGTTAAAGAAGTAGGAAGTGGAGTCAATGAGCATCGAAAGCTATTATTAAAACTTCTAGAACAAACTGATTATAATTTGATTGTCGTAGAACATAAAGATCGTTTAAGCAGAGTAGGGTTTAATTATCTGAAAGTTCTTTTAACTCAAACAAATAGAGAGCTAGAGGTCGTTAATCTAGCAGAAGAAAGAAAAGACGATTTAAGGCAAGACTTCGTGAGCATAATTACCTCATTTTGCGCTCGATTATACTCATTAAGACGACGAAATAGAAAGACAGAATGTTTAATTAAATGCCTTGAGGAGAATGATGAAATTAGTTCAAAAACATCTAATTAAATTTAATCACAAAAATTATTCAGTAATTGATAAATTAGGATTTTTATCGAAGAATCTGTATAATTGTGCTGTTTATTTAAACCGTCAAGTTTTCTTTTCACATCAACCATTTTTAACAATGACTGAGTTACATCATGCCTTAAAAATGAGTCCAGATTATCAAGCCTTACCCGCCAAAGTAAGTCAGTTAGTATTAAAGCAAGTAGAAAAAACCTTTAAATCCTACCAAAAAGCGAAAGAACAATACAAAAAATCGCCAGATAAATTTACAGGAGAGCCTAAGTTGCCAAGATACAAAGACAAGGAAAAAGGTAGAAACGTTTTAACTTATAACTATCAAGCCATTTCTCAAAAAGCGTTGAAGCAAGGTTTAATCAAGCTATCAGGGACTAATTTAGAATTTAAAACTAATTTAAAGGAAGTCTTAGAGGTCAGGATTATTCCTAAATTGGGTGCTTATTGTTTAGAGATTGTCTATGAACAACCCTCCTCATCAAGTCAAGAGGGAGAAAGATATGCTTTTATCGATTTAGGCTTAAATAACCTAGCTGCTGTTACCTCTAATATTCCCGAATTTCCGCCAACTTTAGTATGTGGAAAAGCCTTAAAATCCTGCAATCAAAAGTACAACAAGACACTAGCTAAACTCAAATCGGAATTACCCAGTCTACAGAAGACCAGTAAAAGAATACAAGGTTTAACTTTAAAGCGTAATTGCCAGGTGGATTATTACCTCCACACCGCTAGTAAATATATTATTGATCAATTACTAGCTCATCAAATTAACCTTTTAGTTATTGGTCATAATCAAGGCGGTCAACAAAACCTTAATATTGGAGATAGAAATAACCAGTCATTCGTAAATATTCCTCATTCAAGGTTTATCGAACAACTTACCTATAAAGCAAATTTAGTAGGAATAGAGGTCAAAACAACTAATGAAAGCTATACCTCTAAATGTAGTTTCTTGGACTTAGAGTCTATTCAAAAGCAAAAAAGCTATTTAGGCAAGAGAATTAAAAGAGGACTATTCAGAAGCTCGTCGGGTTATTTCTATGGAGCAGATATTAATGGTTCCTTAAATATTGGAAGAAAGGTAGTCGGAGAGGCCGCCTTTAGCGGGAATCCGATAGAGAGGTTCGTAGTTAACCCAGTACGGGTCAAAGCGTACAAAGCTAATTCTAGATGCAATATTTGCGGACAGAATTAGTAACTATAAGGAAAGATAACGCTTCTGCGGAAGGAACATGATAGAGTGATGGCTCCTAAAAAACACGTCTCCCTCGTGGGTATTGGAAAACACCTATGCCGCTTCAGTTTGGAATTTGGGCCCCCGTTTGTGGTGGATGGTTGCGAGTGATTAATCCGGAGAGAAATTGGTCGATTTGCGATCTGGTCGAGTTGGCCGTTCAAGCCGATCGAGTGGGTTATGATTTCTACTACATTCCCGAACACTATCTCAATGCGGTACACGGGCCGGATCATGACGTAACTGACGCTTGGCTCACGGCCGGCGCGGTGAGTTTAGCGACCCAAGAGATTAAAATCGTCACGGCCGTACAACCGGGGTTTAAATTGCCCGCAGTGGTGGCCAAGCTAAGTGCCGCTCTCCAGAATCAACCCGATGGAGGCCGGTTCGGTTTGAGCGGGATCGCGGGGTGGTGGCAACTAGAAGTGGAAAGCTACGGTGATGTTTGGCTCTCCCACGGCGATCGCTACGCTAGATTAGAAGAATATCTTCAGATTATTCGGGGATTATGGACGACTGCCGATTTTAATTATCGGGGCAAATATTACACGATCACCCAGGGCATTTTAGCCGAGCGACCGACACCGCTTCCTCTCGTTTTTATGGCGGGAGAATCGGAACGAGCGATCGATCTAGCGGCTCGTTTGGGGGATTATCTTTTTATTAATGCGGATGATCTGGAAAAAACGGCCGCGCTGGTGGAGAAGGTAAAACGATGGACGAGCGATCGCTATCAACGGCAGATTCAAGTAGCGATGAGCGCTTTCGCCATTGTCCGCCCTACCACGGTCGAAGCCGAGTCCAGACTAGACAAGATTTATCGCTCTGCCGACACTGGAAAAATTCGTTATTTCCAACAACAAATCGATGCCAATGCAGTAGCCCACAATAAACTAGATATCGGTCAAACGATCGAGGCAAATCTTGGCCTCTCGGCTCGATTTGTCGGCGATCCACAGACGGTGATCCGTCGCTTGAGAGACTACGAATCTATCGGGGTTGACCTGATTATCTTCAAGTTTGAATTCACCCGGGAAGATGCTCTCTATTTTCATCAACAGGTGATCGATCGATACTCACACCCCTATCCTTTAATTTCTCGGTGAATTATGAGTCGAATTACCTCGTAAGACATTACCCTAAATCACCTGAAAATTCTCAAGACGGTCGATGATTCTGGTAGCTTTTCTAAAGCGGCCTATCAATTGGGCTATAGTCAATCATTAATTAGCAAAAAAGTCAAGCAATTAGAGGATTATTTTGGAGTATTGCTAGTTAATCGCTCCCCTGGCTCGATCAAACTAACCAATCAGGGTAGAAAGCTAATTTCTCAAACCTTTCCGGTGATAGAAACTGTGGAAACCCTTCAACGAGAGTTTCAGCTGACCTTAAGTGCCGACGGAGAAGACTTAATTCTCGGTGCTACCCCTTTAATTGTAGAAGTCTGGTTAAAACATTACTGGCGACGATTTCAGCTTTGCTTTCCAAGTCGAAATATTCAAGAGATTTCCCTATCCGCTCAAGGTTTATTGGCCGAATCCTCGCCCAAAAACATTGATATTATGCTCAACAGTTTCTCCGCTTATAAAGATAAACATCATTGTACTAGACTAACTACCCACCGCTTCCAACTGATTTCTTTCGGTAAGAATGATCTATTTCCTGGCAAAAAATCGATTAAAATCTCAGATATAAACCCAACCGACTTGCTTCTTTTAGATGAAATTTATCAAGAGCTTTGTAAAAATCAAGTTGTATTAAACTATCTAAGGGATGTACGAATCATTGAAAGTTATCAAGAACTTCTCGATTCTCTGAAAAAAAGCCATAAATCAACTATCCTGCCTGATTTTTGCCAATTTAATTCACTCTTGAATTATCCAGCATCGATAATACCTATACAGGATGTCAACGAATATGGAGTCTATCTGCACGTCCCTCATTTTAGCGAGCTATTAATATTAGGAGAAAGTTTGGTTAGAAGTTTTCGCATCGATCAGGATGATTTAGCAATTTCCCCTCAACCGAATCTTATTTTTGCCAGCGATACTTTGCCAACGAAAAATATACTCAGAGTTGGAATTCAACGGGATTCGATCGGACAGTTTATCGCCAGCTATGGAGTTAAATATGTTTTCGATCTACAGCGAGAGTCCAACGAACAACCAATTTTTCAGAAAAATATCGAGATCGATCGAAATTTTACCTTACAGATCGTTGAATTCGCTTGTGGTGAACAAATGAATCAACAAATGAAAAGAGGAGATTTAGATATCTGTATTTTAGACGATATTTCTCTTTTAAACAATGGTACTATTTTTTTTAACAATCTAAGTTTCGGTTCTAAACTAATCGGGATTGCCTCTTATAATATTTTCGGTGAAGATATGAGGATTCTGCTTCCTAAAGACTCTCCAATCGCCACAGTTCCAGAACTAAGAGGCAAGCGTATTTCCACCTTATTTGGTTCCAATGCGCATCGATTTATTATCACTCTTTTTAACCTGTACGGACTGGAGATCAGTCGAGATTGTCACTTGGTTAATGAAGATCCACATACGGCAAGTATGAGCTTGAGAAAAAAACAAATAGATGCCCATGTATGTTGTGATACTTTTACTTCTATTTTTCAAGAATACGTTTCAGCCAAAAAATTACCCCTAGATCAAAATTTCGGTTTAAGAATTCCTTCCCTTAGAGGCATTGTTTGTCGATCGCGGTTTCTCAAAGAAAACCCCAAACTTGTTATCGCTTACCTACAGGACTTGGTAATCGCCAATCATTGGTTTCATTCGGATTCCGCAAGAGCGATCAAGTTGTTAAACGATGTAACAGTGGTTTGTCCTGATCGGGTATTTCAGTTCTTCGCTCCTGGCTCTGGAAACCACACCGATCCCACCCTAAAACCCCAATGGTCTTGGCTATTAAAAACCCTCAATCGTAGGTTAGATGGACAATACGGTATCTCATTATTTGACGTAGATTTTTGGATGGACGATTATTTTTTACGGCTAGTCTATAATTTACTCGAACTAGATTACCATTTCCATCAGGTTTCTTTTTCGAGCCAACTCTCTAATGGTTATTTTCCAGAGGAAAAATTTAATCGGTACGCTCAAGTTCTATAAAAATTTTTGAGATACTTTATACCCGTTCATACCCGTCAAATTCCGAGCAAATGGTAACAGAAATTTTCGTCCAGATGATACTTTTTAAAATACAATATTTCGATAGAATTAATGTGTTATTATTTCTACACGAAGGATACCGACCATGCAATTACTCTGGTTTATCCCGACCCACGGCGACGGACGTTATCTGGGAACGGCGATCGGCGGGAGAAGCGTTACTTTCGCATATATGTTGCAGATTGCGCGTGCCGTAGACGATTTAGGCTACACGGGTGCGCTTTTACCGACCGGGCGTTCCTGCGAGGACGCGTGGATCGTCGCTTCCACCCTTGTCACGCACACGCGACAGATGCGCTTTCTCGTGGCGGTGCGGCCGGGGTTAGTTTCTCCTGGGGTGGCGGCGAGAATGGCGGCCACTTTTGATCGCCTTTCCGAGGGGCGCTTACTAATTAACGTCGTCACGGGAGGCGATCCAGTGGAATTGGCGGGAGATGGCGTACATTTAAACCATGATGCTCGCTACCGTCTAACCGATGAATTTCTAACGGTATGGCGACAACTATTATCGAAACCGAACACGGACTTTCAAGGCGATTACCTGCGGATCGAGGGAGGAAAAGTCCTGTTTCCCCCCGTACAGAAGCCCCACCCACCCCTTTGGTTCGGTGGCTCCTCGCCCATCGCCCACGAGATCGCCGCTAAACACGTCGATGTCTATCTGACCTGGGGCGAACCCCCGTCCGCGGTGGCCGAAAAAATCATCACCGTGCGCCGTTTAGCCGAGGCCCGCGGTCGGACGCTCCGATTCGGCATTCGTTTACACGTTATCGTCCGGGAAACGGCCAGCGAAGCTTGGGAGGCGGCGGAGACATTGATCCGCTATGTAGACGAGGAAGCGATCGCCACCGCCCAAAACGCCTACGCGCGCATGGACTCGGAAGGGCAACGGCGGATGAGTCAATTGCACAACGGCAGTCGCGCCGCCTTGGAAATTAGCCCCAATCTCTGGGCCGGGGTGGGTTTGGTACGCGGGGGGGCGGGAACCGCTCTCGTGGGGGATGCGGATACGGTAGCGCGCCGTCTGCTCGAATACCGAGATCTCGGTATCGAGACGTTTATTCTCTCCGGTTATCCCCATCTAGAGGAAGCCTACCGGGCTGCCGAACTGTTGTTTCCCCGTTTACCAGTAGAGAGCGCGCCGATCCGACCCCAACCCGTTCAGGTTCTCGCTCCTTTCGGCGAGATCGTTGCCAATATCTAATTTCCGCTAGTGTACTCTCGGTTGGGGAATCACTATAGGTAGGGTTTGCTGAAAAAGCTTTTCCTAGGGGCAGGGTGTGGGGTGTGGGGTGTGGGGTGTGGGGTGTGGGGTTTTACCTATTTTCAGGTGGTCAGTTACCTAATTTTCAGGGAAAAAGTCCAGGGATTTTCCCCCCGATCCCCGCAACGGCTGGCACTTTTTGAGGGAAAAAAAGTCTAAAAGTCTGATCCAACAAGGTTTTTAGATTTATTCAGCAAGCCCTAGGTAGTGTTTCAATGACTGATCAAACCTACCTGTATTGGTATTAGTTCAACTTATGCCAATACAGACAGTGGATAGCTTAATCCAAAACACTATATGTGGAAAATGAGCGAACCGTCAGTTGGAATAAGTAATACTAAATCCAGTTATTAAAAACTGATTATCTATTCCCCCTTTTGCCTCTTGCATGAGTGCCTATCCTAATATGTTACCTATACTCAACGGATTTAGTATTAGAAATTTGGTATTAGGGTGGGCCGTTCTCGATACTTTCTAACATTCGTTTGATAGCCCCATCGAGGGTTGCCGTACCGATGCGATTTCGGTATCGTAGCAGCCGCTCCCAAGTAGCCTGTTCTACCCTGACATAACACTCACAGCCGTTACCGGCCCTGTAATTCAGCCCTTCCCTGATCTGAAATTTAGCGGCCACATCGATGGTTTTTGGGGAAAGGAAGTCCGAACCTAACATTTCCCTGTTGCCATCGTCGAAAAGGATGATGGCCGCTTAGGGATTGGGCAACGCAGTTATCTCCCCCGTCTGTCCTTTTCTGGGATGCTCACCCGTAACGGTGACGGAATTTCCCACGATCAACCGAGTAGATTTAACCGACCCATCCTCACCTAATGAATTTTCCGTTAAGGTTTCATGGCGTTGCTGATTTTAGATATGAATCTTCTTTTGTGGGATTTTTAAAACCTAGACACAAACTAACTTTTGGATGGGTGCAAGGTTGTCATTCATACCTTGATTCAGCAACGCCATTTCTCTTTGTGATCAAGTTGAAGATTTTCTAGTTTTTGACTGCTATAAATATTAATACTCATTGCATAAGTGAGATGCTCCCTTTTTCCTTAGCCACTCCGAAGTTGAATTTAGTGTAGTTATCTCTCGGGTTTCATGGCCTCCATAAATAAAGAGTCTGGTTTGCGAATTTTGCCCTCTATCATATCTAAACCGTAACTATTAAAATCTGGTATTCTACTATCATCAGCACGACAAACACGCACATCAATAAATCCCACTTGCTCCAGCAGCCGCTTTAAGGAATAGCGGTCATACATCCAAAGATGAATTTCCCCTGAATTCCGAAATATCCCCTCTTCAAAAGATTTTTTAGCTTGATTTCCTGCCACAAGTGCTACTAGATATTTAGCTATGATAATTCTCAGTTTCTGTAAAAACCAAGCGGGACTCTTAGCCATTATTCTCTCGATCAGGGACTTTTGATCAGGTGGAATTTCCCAAAACTTTTGCGCTTCCACACCAATTCGATAACGCACGAAATCTTTATTATTAATAATGGGGTTTAGCAAAAAATCTTTCATTTTACCTCCGCCAACACCGCGAACAGTTTGATCATAAAGCTCCAGCATCATCCAGTCATAGTTAGGTTCTGCTTCTTTAATCCCTGAATCGACTTTTTCTAAAGTGGACAAATATTCTCTAGTTATTGCTTCGAGATCAGGGACAACGACTCTTATTACACCCTTACATTTAAGAATTCGGTAACATTCAGTTAGCAGTTTTTTTGCCTCATCTTGTTGAAAGTGTTCTAAGACATGGGAACTATAACAGGCATCAAATTCAGCATCTGGGTAGGGCAAGTTTTTACGAATATCATATTCTCTAACTTCTGGTGAAGATGACGCTATATCAATATTCACCCAAGCGGGATGAAAAGTAGAGCCACAGCCAAAATTTAAGAGTTTCATTAGCTTACTATATTCGTTGGCAATTCGTCAAAAATTATACGTTATCTATCTAAATTTTACGATAAACACTCACCACAGATATTCCTCGAGGAAATAATTCGGAAGAAATCAAACCTTTAGCAAAAATCTTTCCTATCATTCTACTAACTATATCTAGGATTTTATAGGTAATGCCAAAATCGATGTTCCTTATATCTTTTCCAAGAAACTTAAACAATGCCAATTTGACAATAGTTGTCGCATAAAATGATTTGTGAACTTCTTGTAATGGTTCATGCGAAATTTCTAGATTTTCAATGGGAAAGTATTTCGTTAGATTTTTTAAGCTTGTATCAGTCCACCGCGTAACATGATGAGGTGGCATATCAAGAAAAAAGTTGGATACATATTTGCTAAATGAATCATAACTGGGAACTGAAAATATCAAAATTCCCCCTGGTTTCAGGCAGGCAATGCTAGATTCTATAAAAGAGTGAACATCTCCTATGTGTTCTAGCACTTGAAAAGCACAAACTACATCATATTTTTTGGGTGAGTAAACAGCGTGATCTTGAATTGATTCATTGATTATGTTAACACCACCCTTAGCTAGGTCTTTTGCTTTCTGACTGAATTCAAGACCTGTATAGTTTTGGCTATCTATCTTTTGAGCAAAAGCTCCTTTTCCACAGCCTATCTCTAAGACACAATCGGAAGGTTTAATCAACTTACTGGCGTAATCATATTCATTTTTTTCCTCTAGGTAATACCAGTCAAACTTCTGTAGCTTTTCGTAAAATTTTTCCGTTCCCGTTATCATTGGATAAAAGAAATAAAGATCGGATTCAGGACAGTGATATAAGTCTATTTCTTCGCTACCAGTAAACTCGGAAATTATATCATTGCCGTTAAGTATTTTTTGATAAAGCTGGGATAAATTCTTGACAGATATTTTTTCAACTGCAACAATATCTGAGCTTCCACTTATCGGACAACATATCGGCTGTTTATGGCTAGAATCTGACATAATAAATACAATTTTACTAATCTTATGACGATTAACAGTTGTCAATTTAGAATCGAATCTTAAAGCTACTTTATGAAAGTTGCTTTGAAGCTTTTGAGATTACCTTTCTGAATACGGCTTTTCTCATAAAGATGAAGTATGACAGGATTTGGCATCATCTCTGGACGACCAGCTACTGTTCCCTGTTCCTCGTTCCCTGTTCCCTAAAACCAGAGACTTCCCACCTCACTCTATAAGATAACTGCTGTAAGCTAAATGATTTAGCTTTAAAAACACTATTATGAGTAAATTTATCTAAGGATACGTCACGGAGGATAAAGGGGGGATGTTTTAGGGGAAAAATCATCTCTTGTCTAGAAATATTAGCCAATCGACTATTTTTCGTTGCTGTATGAGTAGCACCCTCGCCAAACCCAATATTACTAACTAAGTTGTGATTCGGCAAGATGGTTAGACCATTTTGAATCCAACAGGAAAATGTCCATCGATAAGCCCAGCTATCATTTTTATTATCATAAGTAGCTTGAAAAATCTTAGTCCAGTATTTGACAGCCTGAGTTTCTTCTAAAATGGCGGTCAACCAATCACCATCTCTCACTTGTGGCCAATGTTTCATTTCACCATCATAATACTGCCATGCTCGTCGCCAAGTCGCCCAACCCCAGCAATGATTATAACGGGAAAAGTAATAGCTGTAGTCTGTGCGTTTTTTGCCAAACTGAAAATTATTTCCCGATATCACCGCGATTCGCTGGTCATGTCTATAGTATTCTAACAGTTCCTCGCAAAATCGAAAAAAGGTCGGGGCGGATACACAATCATCCTCAAGTATAATCGCTTCTTCTACCGTGTCAAAAACCCAATTTAATCCACTGGATACTCGATTCTTGCATCCCAGGTTAATATCAGAATAATTCGTCAACACCTCACAATCCCAATCCACACCCTCGATAACAGCACGAGCCGCTTTACACTTCTCAATATCATCGGCTCTATCTGGACGCGGACCATCGGCAACTACTAATAACTTAGGTGGTTTAGCCTGACGGATGGCTTCAAACACCCTCGCCGTCGTGTCTGGTCGATTAAAAATTAGCAAGGCGACAGGAGTGGTCAGTGGGAAGTCAGTCATAGACGAATTTACTGTCAACTCGTGGTATTCTAAGCCACCCTGACCAAATTGTCAACTCTAGGCTAGTGGAACCAGCAATTCTAAATTTAAGAATTGACAAGCATTTCAGCGATTAGGAAGAAAGTATCGGGAGAATAGGTTCTAGAGATTAGTCGGAAAGGCGTTGCTGATTTGAGATATGAATCTTCTTTTTTGGTATTTTTAAAACCTAGAGCCAAACTAACTTTTGCACGGGAACCTGCACAGTTGGCATTCATATCTTGATTCAGCAACGCCCAATTTAAATTACGAACAGCTTATCATTATCGATGGCTGAATCGTCTCCCCTTACGGGATGCTCAACCATCCCTTGAAACCAATTGGTTTGAACTCATGAGGCGGTTCTTTTCAAGAATGCTTGGATTCGTGACCATCTCCTGACTTCATCAGGATAGTACCTTGTAATATTGATACCTAATCGGTTAGTAACTTTTTTGAAAAGAGACAACAATTTATAATTTAATTCCATGATTGTAACTTATTTCGTAACTTTTCTCTAACGGTAACGATTCTATTTCTTTGAAAGATGTTTTTTTGTGAAAAACTATCAAAAATCGTATCTCTCATTATAAAGGGGGGATGTTTTAAGGGAAAAATCATGGCTTTTACAGGTATATTAGCCAAAAGATGTACACTATTAACAGTATGAGTAGCACCCTCGCCAAACCCAATATTACTAACTAAGTTCTGATTCGGCAAGATGGTTAGACCATTTTGAATCCAACAGGCAAAAGTCCAGGGATAATCCCAAGTATCAACTTTATTATCATAGGCAGTTTGAAAAATCTTCCTCCAGTATTTCATAGCCTGAGTTTCTCCCAAAATAGACTCAAGCCAGTTACCATCACGAACTTCTTGCCATAGCTTCATTTTAACATCATAATATTGCCACGCTCTCCTCCAAGTTGCCCAACCCCAAATGTGGTTATAGCGAGAAAAATAGTAACTGTACTCCGTGCGCTTTCTACCAAGCTGAAAATTATCCCCTGAAATAGCCATGATTCTTTTATCATTTCGATAATAATCAAGCAATCCCTGACAAAATCGAAAAAAACTAGGATGTGGTAAGCAATCATCTTCAAGAATAATCGCCTCTTCAACTATCTCAAAAACCCAATCTAAACCACTTGATACCCGCTTCTTACAACCTAAATTTAAATCAGAATAATTCGTCAACACCTCACAATCCCAATCCACACCCTCGATAACAGCACGAGCCGCTTTACACTTCTCAATATCATCGGCTCTATCTGGACGCGGACCATCGGCAACCACTAATAACTTAGGTGGTTTAGCCTGACGGATGGCTTCAAACACCCTCGCCGTCGTGTCTGGTCGATTAAAAATTAGCAAGGCGACAGGAGTGGTCAGTGGGAAGTCAGTCATAGACGAATTTACTGTCAACTTCTGTTATCTTGAACTATCCCCGCCAAATTGTCAACCCAAAGCGGCACAAATCCTCGAGTCTTTCCCCGGCGACGGTTGAGCAAGGCGAGAATTAGCCTAAACTATTAGGTATCTCCTTCTTTGATTGAATCCAAATAAAGCTTATCAGGACAAATATCCTGTTCGTGAGGACAAGTAATCGCCCCGTGTAGAACCTTAACCTAGTATAAGTAGTTCTGATTTTTTAGTTCCTGAAATCCCCCAAAATTAAATAAATCGGAACGGTCGTCAATTCCTCGTTTTCCATTGGTGAAAATGCCGATGCAAAAATGAAGTACCCCACCGGGGGAGTCTTGCCAAAATCCGCCCAGAGGAAGTTAGAGACTTTCGGGATTAATCCCCAATTCCCTAAGTTTAGCCGCCAATCGTTCGGCTTTTTCTTCGGCTTCCTCAGCTTTCTGTTGTGCTTCCTCAGCTTTCTGTTGTGCTTCCTCAGCTTTCTGTTGTGCTTCCTCAGCTTTCTGTTGTGCTTCCTCAGCTTTTTGTTGTGCTTCCTCAGCTTTCTGTTGTGCTTCCTCAGCCGACTCTCGCTCGGTTGGTAACAATATTCCATCTAAAGTTGCCCAGCGAATCCAGACGGTTGTTACCCCTCTATATTCTCCCTGCCAACGAACTAAAGCTAATCCCAAACGACCACTGATTAGCCATCCTTTCTCGTTGGGTTGCCGTGGTTCATATAGGCCATCAACCAAGATAAATTCGGCAAAATCTTCAGGGTTAAAAGGATCGTACCAGAAATATTCAGGCACTCGTAACTTATCTTGATAAATCTTTTTTTTCTCGGTTTTGTCTATTTGGGTGGTACTTTCTGAGAGTAGTTCAATCACTACATCGGGGGCTTTTCCCTCTTCCCAAGTAACCCAACTTTTTCGCTCCCCTTTTGGTACGCCTAAGACGGCAAAAAAATCAGGTCCTTTGAAGTCTTGATTTTTAAGTTGTGCTGTACTGAAATAGACGAACATATTGCCACTGGCATAACCATCTTCTCGTCGGTCTAGCCAAGGGGATATAGTGTCTATTAACAGATCCATCTGCCATTTATGCCTTTGAGTTTCCATCGGTACTCCATCATCGCAGGGAAGTTCATCTTGCGTGGGTAATGCAGTTAACTGCATTGGTTGACTAATAGTTAGAGTTTCCATATTTCTCTCCTATATTTTGGGGGTTAGTTATTTAGATTTCCTAGATTTTTTGCCCTCTTTCAGACAAATCTTACTTTAATTGACTGGCTATAGCAATTCTCAATGAGTCGTGAACGGGCAGGGGGCTTAAGCCCCCTGTTCAGCTGCTTGTTCTCAAGGGTTTAGGGGATTACTATATGTTATATCACAATTCTAGGCTAAGACGCATTTAAGTAGAAATCATCATCCAAGAGCTGCTCAATTGAAAAAGGACAGGTGATTGGATACTCATTTTCTAATGGTATGCGAACGCCAAATTTAGCTTTTTTTCCATCTCTAATTGCCAGCTGGCGAGCGTGTGGATAGACTGAGGAAACTGCTGTTGACAGATAGGGATTGAGAGATGGAGTATCTCGTAAGCTTTTTTGAACTCGCTGCCGGTGTTCGTTGATTGAATCATACCAACTGCCTGTCATCGTATCAGGCGCATCGCCTTGTATCTTGAGCTTGAGTAAATGAGCCAACAAAACCATTAAGTTACTTTCTAAGGTGCTTTTTTCTGACTTGCCCAAGTCTTGTAATTCCTCAATTAAGTGTTCAACGTCTAGTCGTTCAAATTGACGATCTTTTAATTGTTGGATTGTCTGCTCAATCCACAAGTCAAAATCAGAATCATATAAAATATTGGACATTTCTCGCCGTTTTATTAATGATATAAATTGAATCAGATTGATATTAACAAATCTTGTCCGTTTTGTCAAGTAGCGATCACTTGATAATTTCTTTGTACTATTTATCTTCCTTAACCTTCCTGTTATTAACTGACTTCTCCATCTCTTACAGAACTATAAACTTCTATTCCTAAATTTTTAGCTACTTGCTGCGCCTTGAAATCTAGCATCAGTGAAATAACTATCTTGCAGTTGGATTCTTGTTGGTGTCGCTGCTGATAAAATTGTACTTTTACTCATGGAGGATTGGATTTCGCCAATTATCAACAGTCCATTTTTGATTAACAAATCCAATTCTATCTGGTCTGGCCTGCCAAAGACTTTGCCTTCGTCATCCTATTCAGTAACATTAATCACCTGCACTCCGAAAGACTCTTCTAAAATTGCTTTCAGAGCATCGCGGAAAGATTACTCCGAGTGCGGTTCCCATATCGCTCCCAAAGCACCAACACTACTGTCGTAATCGTCCCGCATTTCCCTATCTTGCAGAATTTCGGGCATTTCGTTGGTGGATAATCACCTTAATATCTTCTTGTGTCATGACTTTTCGGTTCTTCGTTACTTGGTATGGTTCGATAGGGTGGCATAAATCGACTAAATCTTTATCTGGCAAGGGATTTAATTGATTAGTTCGCTCTAGATCGAAAACAATTGACAAAAATCGCCAAATGTCTTTCTCTATAAGAGTTTCATTTCTTGTAACCCTGTCTGTTGCATAAGACAAACCGAAGAACCGACTTTTTTTGCAGGCAGCATCTTTAATTTTTAATTTTGGCGTTGCTGAATCAAGGTATGAATGACAACCTTGCACCCATCCAAAAGTTAGTTTGGGTCTAGGTTTTAAAAATCCCACACAAGAAGATTCATATCTCAAATCAGCAACGCCAGCTTGTCAAATTGAGTTTTCTCGGGTTACAGTTTTCTCGGGTTGAGGCTCAACTGACTTTTCTGCACCACTAAGCTACAAGAGGATTAAAGGCGGAGACCATACTTCTTAAAATGATAGTAAGCAGCAAGACCAAATCCTAATGCAATGGTAAAAATTGGAGTAGTTCTTCCTTCCATTAATATGGATATTGACCATGCAAAAACTCCAGGCAAGACAGTTAGCAAAGCAGTCCGTTTTTTGGGAGCTAAAGTGCTAGGCTTTAGCAAAGCTTTTACATACAGCCAAGGGAATTTAACATAAAAAATATAAGCAAAAAAAGAAAATAAGACTAAGCCACCCTTGAGTAAAAACGTGAATATTCCAATATGACACCAGATAGTATCTTCATTATTTCTATTAGGCGCAAAAGTAACTGAACCCATTCCTCTACCTACTATTAACTCGAAATCTTGCAGACCTTGAATTGCTCCAATAGCTTCTTCAACTCGTAATTCGGAGGAGCGATCTACTTGTGAAATTTCTTCAAATCTCTTAAACACTGATAGATTCAAAAATGCTGAACTAACATCAAAACTGAATTCAATTGTCAACACAATTGCCAGGGATAAAAAAGTCCAAAACAGTATTTTCTTTAGTTTCTTAACACTTAAAATAGATGATGATTTGCTTATAATTCCATTAGATAATTTAAAAAGTAATGGAATGATTGAAGATAACAATAAAATACTTGTAGATACGATGACAAATCTCTTGGCAGCAATCAATCCCACAAAAAGGAAATTTATTCCAATTATTATCCAGAGTAGAATTGCCCAAGGCAATTTCTGCCTACCTATTATACCTATGGCAATCGCAAATGGTATTTGAAGAAAAATCAAATAAACAGTTTCCACGCCAGTATTTATTCTTTGTCCATATATACTTTCATTAATTGATATTCCTGAATTATTAATAGCTTGTATGTGAGCGAAGACAATCAGTAAAGTTGTAAGGACTAGATAGGCGAGAAGTTGTAATTTTGGATTATAAGATTTAACTATCAAGCGAAACATAAATAAACCCAAATAAAACCCCCGAAAGACCGATAAATCAGCAATAATTGCCTCTAAATTATTGCCAAAGATTCTCCAGCCAATTACAGTATAAACAACAATGAAAAAAGTATATAAAAGAACAGTTTTACTAAGTAGCAACTTGCGTGACTCTTTGTCGAAATATAATGTCGTAGCAGCAGCAAGGATAAGAGGGGCTATTGACATTCCAGGAATAATAGTTATATTCGCAGCTTTGGCTGAAGTTTCATCAATCGAGAAACCCCAGATTAAAATTAAAGAGAGACAGATATAAAAAACTGCGCTTATAATTATTTTAGTTACTTTTGATGATTGGCGATTGGGCGCAATACTTAAGGTTTGTAAATTAAAATTACTCATTAAATTACTCCAAATTAATTTGTATTTATAGATTACCAATAAATGCTTTCACCTGAGATTTAATCTCAACTAAAGAAGGAACGCCACGCAATAAGGGAATGTTCTTTTTAATAATTCGCATACCTTCTCTCAGAAACTTAGCCTGATATAAATAATTAGGTTTCATCGGCTGTGGCTTGGCTGGTCTATTATTATAGACATCAATAAATAATTCTAGCCATTCTTTAATAATTAATCGGTAGTCAAATTTCTCCCTGACAAAGTCAATCCCATTTTGACCAAATTGTCTAGCTATGTCAGGATTATCCAATAAATAAATAATATTTCTGATTAAGTCTCTATCACTCTTTCCCAATAATCCTGTTTTACCATGAACTACGGTATCGAGCAATCCCCATTTAGCGGCGGAAACGACAGGTGTACCGCAAGCTTGAATTTCCAATGCACTTCCTGGACAGACTTCTGTACCACCTGTAGGATTGACAACTCCCACATCAGCATCTTGCAAAATTTGAATCTTTTCCTCGCCTAGAAGTCCAGCAAAATGAACAGACTTGATTATATCACCATTTTTATCAGATAGAAATGGGCGTATGAAACTCGCTTCATATTCTTCTTCTGCTACTCCCCATTTTCCTAATTGCTGATTCCGATTATAGACTTTCCCACTGCCAATTACAATTAGTTTTGCATCGGGTCTCTTTTTAATAATGCTAGGCCAGACTCTGGCAAGCAAGTGGAATCCTTTAGCTGGAATGAGGCTTCCGATATATACAACTGTGTTTCCTTGTTTTACAGGTTTATCTTTAGGAATAAAATTTTCAGAATTAAACAAATCAAAAATTCTGGTTGATTTTTCAAGAATTCTATGATCTCGCAAAAGATCTAATTGTTCTTGTCCAACACAGACATGGCACTCTATCTTTGGACAATTTGCTATTTGATTTAATTCAAAAATAGTTGGATAGTTATTAGATCTAGCGATAATTTTTACTTTGAGTTTGTCTATTTTCTGAATAAACTCATTGGTTAAAAAGCTAGTTCTAAAAACCAATATATCACATCCAGTTTTTTCACTTTTCAATGCTGCATCTACCACGTCTACTACTTGAGAGACTTCTAAAGAAGGTGGCAATAATTCTGTTAGATTTGCCAACAGCAAAACTTCAAGCTGTTCTGGATAAAATTTATTCAAGTAATATACTGTAGCAATTTCAGTAAACTGAGTTCCGCCAATGCCAGGGTTGCCTTTTTCTGGAAACCGGCAATCGACATTGGCATAACCATCATTCTGGCAGTAAAATCCTACTTTGATCTTTCTAGTCATTGACTTGAGATAGTTTTATTTTAGATTGCGACTTTAATTGTACACGCGATCACCGCCAGTTTCCTCAAGCTTACGATTGATTTTCTGGCTTAATTTGCTGAATGAGATAGCGGACTTCTGACAGCAAAACCTCAAAACGCTTGTCTGACTCTTCCTGTCTTTGTCTCATTTCATCCATATTACGCTGTTGCTGTGCTGCGATTTGTAGCAGAGCTTGTGCCGTTAATCTTACCCCCTCCACTGAATCTCTAACTTCTGAAACTGATTCCCGCAATTCTGAAACTGATTCTCTCAATTTCGAAACCGAGTCTTTGACTTCCGAAACTGAGTCTGCTAATTCATCTAGCATTTCATCTGTCCATCTCGTCCGTTCCCCATCCCTTCTTGTCATGGCTTGTTTTTCTCTCTTCTCAGTTTCAATAGCTGCTTAAATTATAGATAATTATAGAGGCGATCGCCGCTGGATGTCACTCCAGATCTCACTACTGTCTTGTCTCCCCTTCCGTCGCTAATTCTAACGATTCTCGCAGAGCCTCCGCTAGGAGGGGTTGCAGGGTACTAGACCTCCTGCAAAAATAGGAACTGATTATGTACAATAAAGTAAAACACTCAGAAAAACCATGACTTACGAAAAAGTAAAAAATTTGAATCCAGAAGAGTTTAAACGCTTTTGTGGAGTATATCCTGAAACATTTAAGGATATGGTGAAGGTTTTGGCTGCCGAAAAAGTTCTGCAAAAAAAATCGGGAAGACCAAGTAAATTAAGTCTAGAAGACCAAATCTTGATGACCTTAGAGTATTTACGGGAATATAGTACTTATTTCCATCTCGCAATTAATTGGGAGATTAATGAGACAACAGCCCTAGGAATCACTAGAAAGGTAGAAAATATTCTGAGCAAATCTGGATTGTTTAATCTGCCGGGGAAAAAGACAGTTCACCAGGCGAATAGTGACCGAGAGCTAGTGGTAGTAGATGTAGCAGAGCCTGAGATAGAAAGACCTCAAAAAAGCAGAAAGATTACTATAGCGGGAACCAAGGCTATCATACAATAAAATCGCAAGTTCTTGCGGCTCAAAAAACAGGAATGATAGTCTGTACCGCTCATGGAAAGGGAAGAATACATGACTTTAATCTTTGGAAAAATAGTCAAATTGGGATCGATAAAAATATTGAATGTTTAGCAGATAAGGGCGATCAAGGAATTCAAAAGCTGCACAAAAATAGTAGAATCCCTAACAAAAAAAAGAAAAATCAAGAATTAAGTTTAGAAGAAAAAGAATTTAATTGCTAGTTATCAAGAGAAAGAATTGTTATCGAACCTATTCACAGAAGTCTGAAGAGATTTAGAATTTTATCATCAAGATACAGGAATCGGAGACGACGTTTTGGTCTGAGATTTAATTTAATCGCTGGCATTTACAACTACGAACTTGCTTTAGGCTATAATCAAGTAGCTGAATAAGACTTTTGCAGGAGGTCTACTGTTACAAATAGCCGCTCAACAACAGCGAGAAAATGAAGCTCGGCAAGCAGAAATTGCCGAAATCAGGCAAAGACAGGAAGAGTCAGACAAGCGTTTTGAGGTTTTGCTGTCAGAAGTTCGCTATTTGATTCGGCAAATTAAACCAGGAGATTAAGCGCCAGTAATTCTTCTTCTAATCCTTGTGCGTCGGGGTTTGCTCTCACCAAAATAAGGCTAACCCGTCTCTAATACCAAATTTCTAAATCCATGACAGACATCCACGCTCAAATGCTTGCCAAGCCTGCATTCGTTGTGACGCGAATAAAGAAAAATGGTATAAAATATTGAAATGATCCCGCAATCGCATCGAAAATTTAAAGCAAGTCCCTAAGATTAATAAAATATGTGCTATCTTGCCAATAGCAATCCTTAGCTGCTATCAGGAGAAGCTAAACCGCCATAACCAGCATCACACGAGAGCCTAAATGACAATCCCATTAGCACCTCGCACCTCTGATACTTTACCCCCCATTACCTGGGAGAAATTGCCAGCGGATTTTGTCCTCCCTGATGAACCAGTGGAAAGCACCCGACAACCCCTCCTCGCGGCGGCTTTGCGAGAATCTTTGGAATTAGCGGGTTTAATTGTGGAAGCGAGTCTTATTGCTGCTAATTTTGGCATTTGCGCCACCGTTGGCGGTAAGACAGTAGTAAAAGCTCCCGATTGGGTTTATGTACCCGCAGTAGCACCTATCCGAGAAGGAGAAATTCGCCGCAGCTACACGCCCCGTGCAGAAGGGGAAGTGCCAGCAATTGTCATGGAATTCATCTCAGAAACGGAGGGAGGGGAGTATTCTCTCAACCCCCACTATCCCTATGGCAAGTGGTATTTCTATGAGCGAATCTTACAAGTACCTGTCTATATTATTTTTCAACCGCCAATCGGGGAATTAGAAGTTTATCGCTTAGTAGCAGGCAAGTATGAGTTACAGAAAGCTGATGAAAATTATCGTTACTGGCTGGCAGAAATCGGTTTATTTCTAGGAGTATGGCAGGGGAAAAAAGCAGCAGTAACGGCTCATTGGTTGCGCTGGTGGGATCAATCAGGAAATTTACTATTGTGGGGGAGTGAAAGAGCCGAACAGGAGCGTGAAAGAGCCGAACAGGAGCGTGAAAGAGCCGAACAAGCCAAACGGAGGGTAGAGCGCATGGCGGCACAGCTGAAGGCAATGGGAATTGACGTGGAGGCCGAATGAATAATTTTTGGGTTCTTCGTTACTTGGTATGGTTCGATCGGGGGGCATAAATCGACTAAATCCTTATCTGGCAAGAGACTTAATTGATTAGTTCGTTCTAGAGCTAAAACAATTGGCAAAAATCGCATCAATGTCTTTCTCTATAAGGGTTTCACCCCTTATAACCCCGTCCAGTGCATAACACGAACCGAAGAACCAATTTATAAGTACCTTGACAAAATTAAAGGTAGGATGGCATTGCCCACCAAAAGGCTAAAATTATTATCCAAAGATAGTTACAGGCATTGTTTACTCTAAATCAATAAATAAACTGTAGCAACTTAAGCAAATTAAATTTAGGAAGCAAGTAATGATCTCCTATTTATCAAAAGTTTGGTATCTTTTAAAAGGCGTTAGAAAGCAACTTCCTTGGTTAATTATAACCTTTATATTTTCCTCTATTTTAGAAGTTTTAGGAATTAGCTTGATCGCTCCCTTTTTAAACTTGGCTTCTAATCCGAGCTACATTCAAAAAATACCTGTATTGGATTGGAGTTATATTAAATTTGGCTTTCAATCTCCAGGGCAGTTTGTCGCCTTGCTCGGTTTAGTTATTGCTATAATATACTGTTTCAGATCGCTACTTTACTTTTTATCTCAGTTCTATATCCGAGATTTTTGTAACATTCAAAGAGGACAATTATTTACAAGATTGCTGAAAGCTTATTTGACAGTTAGATATACTTTTCACTTGCAGAGAAACACTTCAAGCTTTATTAAGAATATTGTTCTTGAGACCCATCATTTTTTACACAATTGCCTGCTGCCATTACTGAGCAGTATATCTAATCTAATTGTCTTAACAGTTCTCATTTGGTTACTGGCTCAAACCAATATATTACTACTGATTATGCTTTTAGGGATAATCCTACCCATATCCCTACTGTTTTATCAATTCAGGCATAAATTTAAGCAATGGGGTCAAAAATCGAGTGAAGCTAATCAGGAAATGATCCGCTTGCTAAACCACGGTTTAGGGAGTATCAAAGAAACTCGTATCATTGGCTGTGAATCTTACTTTCTGGCGCAGATGAAGGTACAGGCTCAGAAATATGCCAGGGTAGATACTTTATCACATACTGCTCAAATGCTGCCGCGCATCCTAACTGAAACTCTTTTGGTTTTGGTAGTCATGTTTTTTATTTCTATTTCTCAACTCTTCCTGAAGCAAAATTTCCAAGAAATTACGTCAACACTGGCAGTATTTGCAATCGCTTCAATTCGTTTAATTCCCGCAGCAAGCCAGCTTATAGCAGCAATTGGACAATTGCAAACTGGAACTCATGCGGTTGAAGTACTCTACTCAGATTTGAAGGAAGCAGACAAAGAGGTAACAACTCAGCCTCTGCTTTCATTCGATAACTTCGTTGGTTCAAAATCCAGTAGAACCTCCACTATGTCCTTTAATAATCTAGTCGATCTGAAGCATCTAACTTATCGCTATCCTAACACATCCAAGTTAGCTATTGAAAATATATCATTGAGCCTTAAAAAAGGTGAATCGATTGCACTTATCGGCAAATCGGGAGCAGGTAAGACAACTTTAGTGGATGTGATTCTCGGACTACTCATTCCTGAAAGCGGCGACATCCAGGTTGACGGGGTATCTATCTATGATAATATTCGTTCCTGGCAGAATTTAATTGGCTACATCCCGCAGTCAATTTTTCTGACTGACGATACAATTGAGAGAAATATTGCCTTTGGCGTTCCTGATTCACTGATTGATAGAGAGAGACTGCAACAGGCGATCGCTTCGGCTCAATTGACAGAGTTAGTGGAGCAACTTCCTCATGGTATCAAGACTGAAGTGGGGGAAAGGGGGGTGCGCCTGTCGGGGGGACAGCGCCAACGGGTAGGAATTGCTCGTGCGCTATACCACCAGCGGGAAATTTTGGTACTTGACGAAGCGACAGCAGCATTGGATAATGAAACGGAGCGGCTGGTCAATGAGTCCATTCAGTCACTCGCCGGGACGAGGACTTTGATTATCATCGCTCACCGCCTGTCAACAGTGGAACACTGCGATCGCATTTATTTGATGGAAAAGGGGCGCATGGTTAAATCTGGCAGTTATCAAGATGTTGTTGACAAGCAGTTAACTTAATGTTGTATATCTGCCTTTAGAGAAAAAGATCATGAATTTAATCACAAGAAAGCTAAATTCTCTTAAAAGAAGACTAATTTCAAAGTCGATCAATAATTATGAATCTCCAAAACTTGATTTTGTTGATAATTTGATCGAAGAAATTAACTTCACTCTTAGTAATTCAAAAATATCTGAAGCATGGAGAAATTATTGTAATGAGATAATATCTTGTTTTAGAAATGGCGATCCATCTGAATTTTTGAGATTTCCCAAAATGAGTGGGATAGTACATCCCAATCAGTTTGGACTCTCATTTCAGTATTTAAACTACATATTCAGTTCCGATAAATTTACGGCAGCTATCCAGAATGGGCTCTTCTAGGTTCTGTGTGAGCATGGTATAATAGTAACACAGAACAGGAGGTGGGTTATGTGGATAAATTTTGAGCAACTCCTCGATTTACCAAATGTAACAGTGGTCAATTATCAAAAAATTGCTCAGACAATTTTCCTAAAGCTCGCTCTTTTAAATGAAACAATTGAATGTCCGAATTGCCATCAAACCTTGGACAGAATCAATCAGACAGAGTATAATCTAGTCAGAGATTTGTCAAGATTAGGCAATCCGGTATATTTAGAGGTACCACGCCGCCAGTTTCATTGTCAAAAGTGCCAAAAGTATATCAGCGAAAGACTGAGTTTTATCAGATTAAGACAGCCTCAGACAATTCGCTATGAATCGATGATTTATGAGAGAGTAAAAAATTGTAGCATCGAAGAAATAAGTCGAGAAGAAGGGTGAGGATGGGAAGAAGTTGAGTTAATATTTAATCACTGTGCTAAAGAACTAGAAAAGGAAGAGTGGGAAGCACCAGAACGAATAAGCTTGGATGAATTTAGTAACTTAAAAGGACATAAAGATTTCATAACAACGGTCGTAGATCTGAACAAGAAAATTTTACTAGATGTGATTAAAGGACATAAGCAAGAAGAATTAATGGAAGCCTTAAAAGCACAGCCAGACGCAGTTCGGGAGAAGGTGAAAGAAGTGAGCGTCGATATGTGGTCAGGATTTACGGCAGTGATCAAGGAATTATACCAAATTTCTAAATCCATGACAGACATCCACGCTCGAATGCTTGCCAAGCCTGCATTCGTTGTGACGCGAATAAAGAAAAATGGCTCTTCGTTACCCTTTATGCTAAATCAACAGACAAGATGCCAAGACAACATACTTCTAACCCAAAAATTCCGAAAGTTTCTAAAGCCATAGGCTCTCCGTTTTATTAGTTTAAGTTTATTGTTGATTCCCTCGACCACCCCATTCGTTGTCCTTTGCTCGAAATAACTAATGATTTCTCCAAACCAGTTTCGGATTGTTTGACAACTCTTGGTAAAAACACTGGAGGATTTTGCCAACCATTCTGAGATAGATAGCATTCCCTCTGTCGGATTCTCTGAGGTTTCATAAATCTTTCTAAATTCTTCCTTTAATTCCTGCATCTTTTTCAAACTTGGTCAATTTTCTTTGATAGCTTCTAGTTTGATTTTTTGGGTTTCCGTTAAATCTTTTTCATTTTTTAACAAGCTATATTTACTTCGCTTTAAAACTTCTAGCTTCGCTTCTTTTTCCGCTTTCTGTTTTTTATTTTTCTGCGCTTCTACCGCTCTTTTTTCTGCTCTTCTCTGTTCGTCTAACTCTTGATTAATTTGTTTCATTACATGGAATCTATCGGCGACTACCTCGGCCGATGGTATCAATTCTTTCACCAAATTTTTATAGGGCAACCAAAGGTCTATGCTGACTTCTTCAATTTGCTCTAACACCTCTTTTCCCCATCCCGTAAGCGTTTCCCTCAATTCTTCTTGTGTTCGCTTCTCTAGAATAGCTATTAGTTTTCCCGTATCTAAATTTACTAAAACCGCACAATAATTTTTTTGTCCTTTGACTAGAGCGATTTCGTCAATTCCTAGTCTTTTTAATTTCGATAGGTCTGTCTCTGTAATTTCTTCAGCTATGTCCTCTATCATTCTTTGAATCTCTTCTTCCGTTACGTCATTTCTTCGGCTAACATTTAAAATATCTCCTTCTTTTAATTGTTCGAGTATATTCTCGGCTAGTCTTTTCGTATAGGTTCGTTTCTTGGCGACAAAATCTAACTCTTCGCTAAAGGGTTTTCGACAATTATCGCACTTAAATTGACGACGATTAACTTGTAGGTACACTGGTTGACCTGAGAGCGGTAAATCTTTGACTAAATGTCGATGATTTTGGTGTAGTTTATCGCTCTCTAACCCACAACGAGGACAGGCTGCTTTTTGATTTTTCGATTCGATTCGGAAAACTATACCGATATTTTCTAGGTGTCGATAGCCTTGAATACAGGTTCCTTGTAGGTTCAAAAATTTGTCAAGTATCATAAGTAAAATAATCTCGTTTTTGGCTATTATATCAAATCTTAACTCAATTGTCTATCTTTTGGTATTAATCTATTTGTGCCTTAAGTCGTTTCCTGTATGAATTTCAGCTACTTTTGAGCGTAGTTGCTCTCATTGAATTTTATTTTAAGTTAATTATTTGCATAACAATTCCCGAAGAGCCAGAAAAATGGTATTATTTCCCAATGCTAAAATCATCTATGACCGTTTTCATGTAATGGCTATCATCAATGACGAGCTTAATAAATTGAGAAAGTTAATGGGGGTGCATGAAAAAGGATTACCTCATTTATTATGGAAGAATAAAGAGGACTTAAAGGACGAGCAAAAACAACAACTAGAAGTTATCTTAAAAGAACATCCCTGCTTGGGAATAGCCTGGGAAATGAAAGAAGAAATTAGACAAATTTATCAAAGTAGTAGAACCTTCAGAGGTGCTGAGAGAAAATTGGAAAAATGGATAAGAATAGGCGGAATATTATATCAAAGTAGTGCCCGCATGATCCAGAAGCATTTGCTGGGTATTTGTAATTACTTTGAAAATCAGACAACCAACGGATTAATTGAGGGAATGAATACCAAAATAAAGCTTATTAAAAGAATGAGTTATGGATTTACCAATTTTCAACATCTTCGACTTAAGCTGTTTGCTTGCTTTAATTCATAACAAAAATTAACACACGAAAACCAGAAGAGCCCAGAATGCACTCACTGAATCCCCGGTAGGAAAACCATTTTTAGATCCCTCTTATCCTTTAAGCAGTCCACTGCTGGTTCAGCATGGATATCATTTGATTAGACTCTTGGAATACACAAATATTAATGTCTTATCATCTCCAAGAAATTGTTGAATTTGGTGGTGGCTATGGTAGTTTTTTTAGACTTTTAAAAAATCTTGGATATACGAACAAGTATTTTATTTACGATCTTCCAGTAATGTGTGCCATTCAAAAATTTTATCTGAAAAATGTTTTTCTACCTTGTCCTAATACAGAAACGTTAAGTAACCTAAAATGGCTCTCTGGAGCAGCATCTAATGTTAGTGATAATGTTATAAATTTGGATGAATCTATCTTTATGACTACATGGTCTTTGAGTGAATGTCCATACGATCTTAGACAAGAGTTTGAGCCTATTAAGTACCTAGGCAAAATTAATTACATACTCGCCTCCAAAATTGTCCAGCACTTTTTTAACGTAAGCGAGGAGGCTCTTTCGGTCTTTATAGGCGCTAAATTCAATCCATTCATATTTTAAAAATCGACCTAATATTTCAATTAAATTTAAATGAGGTGAATAAGTGGGCAACCAAAATATTTTCAAGTTTTTCTTTTCCCATTCCTCAAGTTTCTCGATAAATGCATCGCTGGTATGAATGGAAGCTTGGTCAATTATTATGACAGTTTTTTTCTGTATATTTTGGCAATATTTATCCAGAAAATTGATAACTATCTCGCTAGTAACCGTTCCGACCTGTGTCTCATAAAATAATTGATTATCTCGTTTCATTATTCCTAAAATATTTAGTCTTTTACCTTCAATTGGTGGTAACTTTATCGTGGTTTTTTCTTCTTGCCAAGCATAAGGAATACAAGGCTTTGAATCCCATCCCATTTCATCCAAATATCCTATCTCAATCTCTCCTCTTTCTTCCTGTTTTTTGAGTTCTTCTAAAATAGGTAGTTTGACCTCAAGCTCCCACTCATCAGGGGTTTTGCCCACCCCTCTTCTCACCCTTTTCCACCTCATGTTGATTTTTTTTATTAGTCTTTTTATCGTGTCTTTGCTTACGGTTAATTTCCATTCTTCTACAAGAATGATCTGGATTTTTTTTAAGCTTTTCGGTTCTTCTTTTACCCAGTCAATAACTTGTTGGCTTTGTGCTTCTGTCAATTTAGGGTTTCTCCCTCTTCCTCGACGATTATAAAAACCAATTAGTTTTCTATCTTCCCAGACCGTCAACCAATTATAGATGGTCTTTCTCGTAACTCCAAATATTCCGCTCAATTCTTCTATCGTGGTTCCCTGAAAACTTAAGAGTATACATTTCGCTCGCTCTCTTACTTGATGATGTTTACTAGCTCGATAAATTCTCTCTAGCATTTTCTGGCTCTCGGGGTTTAGGTCTCTAATAAATCTCATTGTATTTTCCTGCTACTTCGTTTCTTCATGTATTATACTTCTTAATTTTTTATTTGGGTAATTAATTTTGCATGACTACTTAATTCATAATCTATAATTCCCTCTCCCTGATTAATAACGGATGCGAGGATCAATGTAAGCATTGATTAGATCGCTCAAAATACTGGCAAAAACCACTATTGTCGCCAAAAAAGCCATTAATCCCTGCACTGTTGGGTAATCCCGCCGAGAAATCGCCCGATATAACTGATTTCCCAAACCCGGCCAAGAAAAAGTAACTTCCGTCAAGACTGCACCACCTAAAAGAGCCGCAAAAGTTAATCCTAAGACAGTAATTACAGGAATTAGAGCATTTTTCAGCGCATGGGCAACCATAATCGTTTTTTCTGGTATTCCTCTCGCTTTTGCCGCATCTACATAGTCCGCTTGCCAAGTTTGTTTCAGATTAACTCGCACCATCCGTTCAAAAATCCCACTCAAAAGAATGCCGAGAGTAAAACTAGGTAAGGCTAGATAATACAATGCCGTAGGCAACTTATCTAGTTGTAGAGTCATCAGACTATCAAAGGTGTATAAACCCGTAATTGTTTGGGGTGGAGTCTCACTCAAAGGAAAACGAGTCCCCAAAGGAAACCAGCGCAACTGTACCGCAAAAATTAGCTGTAAGAGCATTCCCACCCAAAAAATCGGCAAGGAATAGGTTATCAGTCCAAATAAACGCCCCCCCGCGTCCAAGGGAGTATTCGGACGAGAAGCAGTGATAATTCCTAATCCGACTCCCACTATCACCGCAATTAGCATCCCATAAAAAGTTAGTTCCACCGTCGCTGGAAAATGTTTAGCAATAATCTCCCATACCGTCACCCCCTTACTGGTTAAAGAGTCTCCTAAGTTGAGACGCATTAGATTGAAAATATAGTCTAGGTACTGGAAAAATAGGGGTTTATTCAGTCCTAACTGTTCTCTTAGGGCATTTTTGGCACTTTCAGGAGCGCGGTTGCCTAAAATCGCATCCGTGGGATCACCTGGAGCAACACGCATCAGCAGAAAAACCACCGTCACAATCGTCCATAACATCAAGGGAGCTAGGAGTAAACGCACCAGTAAATAGGATTGTAAAGCAGCGCGGCGAGACATGAGGGCTTTCCTTTCAGAAAATACATTCTCAAGGAACCATACCCCAAAATCGACCCAGCGATCGAGAGGTACTGAAGAAAAAATTAAATTGAGGAAAATATTTAGTACAAGTAAACTAAAGTGTCCGCACCAATAGTTCTGAGCCAAGGACTACCAAAAAACCCTAAAAGCTGAAAGGCTTACGTAGCAAGGGATAGAAAAAAGATCAAAAAATTTTGCCAAAAGGGGTTGACAAACATGGGGAAGTTAGATACATTGGTAAATGCGCGGTTGAAGCCAAGCGAAAGCGAAGCGAAACAAACGACGCTCGAACCTAGACAAAACAATAGTTTGAAAGCCAAGCAAAAAAAGCCTCGTTTAGAAGCAATTCTATAACAAAGAAGTCAAACCCGCAAGGGGGAGACGAAAAAAAGTCAAAAGAATCAAACGATTCATCATGGAGAGTTTGATCCTGGCTCAGGATGAACGCTGGCGGCGTGCCTAACACATGCAAGTCGAACGGGAATCTTCGGATTCTAGTGGCGGACGGGTGAGTAACGCGTAAGAATCTAACTTCAGGACGGGGACAACAGTTGGAAACGACTGCTAATACCCGATGTGCCGCGAGGTGAAACCTAATTGGCCTGAAGAAGAGCTTGCGTCTGATTAGCTAGTTGGTGGGGTAAGAGCCTACCAAGGCGACGATCAGTAGCTGGTCTGAGAGGATGAGCAGCCACACTGGGACTGAGACACGGCCCAGACTCCTACGGGAGGCAGCAGTGGGGAATTTTCCGCAATGGGCGAAAGCCTGACGGAGCAACGCCGCGTGAGGGAGGAAGGTCTTTGGATTGTAAACCTCTTTTCTCAAGGAAGAAGTTCTGACGGTACTTGAGGAATCAGCCTCGGCTAACTCCGTGCCAGCAGCCGCGGTAATACGGGGGAGGCAAGCGTTATCCGGAATTATTGGGCGTAAAGCGTCCGCAGGTGGTCAGCCAAGTCTGCTGTCAAATCAGGTTGCTTAACGACCTAAAGGCGGTGGAAACTGGCAGACTAGAGAGCAGTAGGGGTAGCAGGAATTCCCAGTGTAGCGGTGAAATGCGTAGAGATTGGGAAGAACATCGGTGGCGAAAGCGTGCTACTGGGCTGTATCTGACACTCAGGGACGAAAGCTAGGGGAGCGAAAGGGATTAGATACCCCTGTAGTCCTAGCCGTAAACGATGGATACTAGGCGTGGCTTGTATCGACCCGAGCCGTGCCGAAGCTAACGCGTTAAGTATCCCGCCTGGGGAGTACGCACGCAAGTGTGAAACTCAAAGGAATTGACGGGGGCCCGCACAAGCGGTGGAGTATGTGGTTTAATTCGATGCAACGCGAAGAACCTTACCAAGACTTGACATGTCGCGAACCCTGGTGAAAGCTGGGGGTGCCTTCGGGAGCGCGAACACAGGTGGTGCATGGCTGTCGTCAGCTCGTGTCGTGAGATGTTGGGTTAAGTCCCGCAACGAGCGCAACCCTCGTTCTTAGTTGCCAGCATTAAGTTGGGGACTCTAAGGAGACTGCCGGTGACAAACCGGAGGAAGGTGGGGATGACGTCAAGTCAGCATGCCCCTTACGTCTTGGGCGACACACGTACTACAATGGTCGGGACAAAGGGCAGCGAACTCGCGAGAGCCAGCGAATCCCAGCAAACCCGGCCTCAGTTCAGATTGCAGGCTGCAACTCGCCTGCATGAAGGAGGAATCGCTAGTAATCGCCGGTCAGCATACGGCGGTGAATTCGTTCCCGGGCCTTGTACACACCGCCCGTCACACCATGGAAGCTGGTCACGCCCGAAGTCATTACCTCAACCGCAAGGAGGGGGATGCCTAAGGCAGGGCTAGTGACTGGGGTGAAGTCGTAACAAGGTAGCCGTACCGGAAGGTGTGGCTGGATCACCTCCTTAAAGGGAGACCTAATTCCGGTAGGAGACGAAAAAAAAGTAGTCGCTACCAAGAATCAATCCCAAAAGGTCGGAGCGAGGCAAAATTGGCTTTCAAACTAGGTTCTGGGTTCAAACAAGACCTGAATCAGGAACAAGGGCTATTAGCTCAGGTGGTTAGAGCGCACCCCTGATAAGGGTGAGGTCCCTGGTTCGAGTCCAGGATGGCCCACCTGTACAGGTGGCAAAAACAAGAGAAGCGAGGAATCAGCACCTTATCTTACTGACATAGTAAGAGAGAATGCTGGCTCTGAGTAAAGAGTCCAGAGGAACCTTGAAAACTGCATAGAGCTAGGTGAAAAAGCCAAAAAAGAAGACCGCAAGGTCAAGCTAATAAGGGCTAACGGTGGATACCTAGGCACACGGAAGCGAAGAAGGACGTAGTTACCGACGAAACGCTTCGGGGAGCGGGAAGCAAGCATTGATCCGAAGATATCCGAATGGGGCAACCCTAAACACGACCACCTGAATACATAGGGTGGAGCGAGCAAACCTGGTGAACTGAAACATCTTAGTAGCCAGAGGAAAAGAAAGCAACAGCGATTCCCCCAGTAGCGGCGAGCGAAAAGGGAACAGCCTAAACCAAGTTCTGCGGAACTTGGGGTCGTGGGACAGTAACAAAAGACTGGGAAATTTAGACGAAGCGGCTGAAAACCGCACCAGAGAGGGTGAAAGTCCTGTAGTCGAAAAAGGAACCAGCTTAACTGCATCCCGAGTAGCATGGGGCACGTGAAATCCCGTGTGAATCTGCCTCGACCACGAGGTAAGGCTAAATATTCCCGTGTGACCGATAGAGAAACAGTACCGCGAGGGAAAGGTGAAAAGAACCCCGACAAGGGGAGTGAAATAGAACATGAAACCGTTAGCCTACAAGCAATGGGAGGACGATTGAACGTCTGACCGTGTGCCTGTTGAAGAATGAGCCGGCGACTTACAGGTTATGGCAGGTGAAGGGGGAAGACCCCACAGCCCCAGCGAAAGCGAGTCTGAATAGGGCGAAGCGTCATAATTTGTAGACCCGAACCCGGGTGATCTAACCATGGCCAGGATGAAGCTTGGGTAAAACCAAGTGGAGGTCCGAACCGACTAATGTTGAAAAATTAGCGGATGAGCTGTGGTTAGGGGTGAAATGCCAATCGAACTCGGAGCTAGCTGGTTCTCCCCGAAATGTGTTGAGGCGCAGCGGTAGTGGAAGTTTAGTCGGGGTAAAGCACTGTTTCGCCGCGGGCTGGGAGACCGGTACCAAGGCGAGGCAAACTCTGAATACGGCTAAAAAAACTACCAGTGAGACGGTGGGGGATAAGCTTCATCGTCAAGAGGGAAACAGCCCAGACCACCAGCTAAGGTCCCCAAATGATAACTAAGTGAGAAAGGAGGTGGGAGTGCATGGACAACCAGGAGGTTTGCCTAGAAGCAGCAATCCTTAAAAGAGTGCGTAATAGCTCACTGGTCAAGCGCTCCTGCGCCGAAAATGAACGGGGCTAAGTTATCTACCGAAGCTGTGGACTACATTGTAGTGGTAGGGGAGCGTTCTATAGGGGGTGAAGCAGTAGCGGCAAGCAGCTGTGGACTCTATAGAAGTGAGAATGTCGGCTTAAGTAGCGAAAATGTGGGTGAGAATCCCACACCCCGAAACCCCAAGGTTTCCTCCGCAAGGCTCGTCCGCGGAGGGTCAGTCAGGACCTAAGGCGAGGCTGAAAAGCGTAGTCGATGGACAACGGGTTAACATTCCCGTACCGATTAATGATTGTGCCGGAGAACGGAGAAGGTCAACGTCAGCTGGATGTTGGTTACCAGTGCAAGCAGTCGAGGCGATGAGAGGTGGCGAAAACACCAGGAGCTAAGACGCGAGTCCCACCTCCCACGGGAGGGAAGTGGCGTTGATCAGGCTTCCTAGAAAAGCCCGAACCACGTTAATCATTAATTGCCTGTACCCGAAACCGACACAGGTGGGGAAGTAGAGAATACTAAGGGGCGCGAGATAACTCTCTCTAAGGAACTCGGCAAAATGACCCCGTAACTTCGGGAGAAGGGGTACCCTCGCAAGAGGGTCGCAGTGAATAGGCCCAGGCGACTGTTTACCAAAAACACAGGTCTCCGCCAAGTCGTAAGACGCAGTATGGAGGCTGACGCCTGCCCAGTGCCGGAAGGTTAAGGAAGTTGGTCAGGAGTAATCTGAAGCTGACGACCGAAGCCCCGGTGAACGGCGGCCGTAACTATAACGGTCCTAAGGTAGCGAAATTCCTTGTCGGGTAAGTTCCGACCCGCACGAAAGGCGTAACGATCTGGGCACTGTCTCGGAGAGAGACTCGGCGAAATAGGATTGTCTGTGAAGATACGGACTACCTGCACCTGGACAGAAAGACCCTATGAAGCTTTACTGTAGCCTGGAATTGGCTTCGGGCTTCGCTTGCGCAGGATAGGTGGGAAGCGTTGAAACTCTCCTCGTGGGGAGGGTGGAGCTAACGGTGAGATACCACTCTGGCGAGGCTAGAATTCTAACCCTGACCCCTAATCGGGGCGGGAGACAGTTTCAGGTGGGCAGTTTGACTGGGGCGGTCGCCTCCTAAAAGGTAACGGAGGCGCGCAAAGGTTCCCTCGGTCCCGTTGGAAATGGGACGATAGAGTGCAAAAGCAGAAGGGAGCTTGACTGTGAGACCCACAAGTCGAACAGGGACGAAAGTCGGCTTTAGTGATCCGACGGCACCGCGTGGAAGGGCCGTCGCTCAACGGATAAAAGTTACTCTAGGGATAACAGGCTGATCTCCCCCAAGAGTTCACATCGACGGGGAGGTTTGGCACCTCGATGTCGGCTCATCGCAACCTGGGGCTGAAGTCGGTCCCAAGGGTTGGGCTGTTCGCCCATTAAAGCGGTACGTGAGCTGGGTTCAGAACGTCGTGAGACAGTTCGGTCCATATCCGGTGTAGGCGTAAGAGCATTGCGAGGAGCCTTCCTTAGTACGAGAGGACCGGGAAGGACGCACCGCTGGTGTACCTGTTATCGTGCCAACGGTAAACGCAGGGTAGCCATGTGCGGAGCGGATAACCGCTGAAAGCATCTAAGTGGGAAGCCCACCTCCAGATGATTGCTCTCATGGCATTAAGCCAGTAAGGTCTCGGGTAGACTACCCGTTGATAGGCTCTAGATGGAAGCTCGGTAACGAGTGCAGTCGAGGAGTACTAACCGACCGAGGGCTTGACCTCATTCTTCTTTACTTTTTCCCTAGCTTTTGCAGTCTTGAGGGTTCTACCCTTCCTGGTGTCTTTAACGTGATGGCACCACTCCGATTCCATCCCGAACTCGGTTGTGAAACTTCACCGTGGCCAAGATACTTGTCGGGTTGCCGACCGGGACAATAGCTCGATGCCAGGATTATTCTTTCCTCAAAACCCCCCAATCTTGTCGGATTGGGGGGTTTGGCTTTATCTAAGCTATGGTCTGAATTAACACAAAAGGTTGCACAATTAGGCGCTGCTTAATCAAGATATGAATGTCAATTTTGCACATATCTAGAAGTTAAATTGGCGGGCGTTGCATAATAGAGATATGGGCGTTGCTGCTTTGAGATATGAATCTTCTTTTCTGGGATTTTTAAAACCTAGACCCAAACTAACTTTTGGATACGACGCACAGTTGGCATTCATACCTTGATTCAGCAACACCCACTATTTTACTACTTTGTCAATGCGTAAGTCCTAATGTATATCAACTCACCAGAGGAAATTGAAGATGAATGACAATACGACAACCACCAGTGGCAAATGCCCGGTGATGCATGGAAGTATTACGACGGCTAGCATGTCGAACATGGAATGGTGGCCCAAGGTACTCAACCTCGATATTTTGAGTCAGCACGATAGCAAGACCAACCCGATGGGGGCAGACTTCAACTATCGGGAAGCGGTTAAGAAACTTGACGTAACCGCGCTCAAAAAAGACCTGCACACGCTGATGACAGACAGCCAGGAATGGTGGCCAGCGGACTGGGGTCACTATGGGGGTCTGATGATCCGCCTGTCCTGGCATGCAGCGGGTACCTATCGGATCGCGGATGGTCGCGGCGGTGCGGGTACCGGCAATCAGCGTTTTGCGCCCATTAACTCCTGGCCAGATAACGTCAACCTGGACAAAGCGCGCCGTCTGCTCTGGCCCATCAAGAAAAAATATGGCAACCAGCTCAGTTGGGCGGATCTGATTGCCTACGCTGGCACCATCGCCTATGAATCTATGGGGCTGAAGACCTTTGGCTTCGCCTTTGGACGGGAAGATATCTGGCATCCTGAAAAAGATATTTACTGGGGGTCGGAGAAGGAATGGCTCGCCCCCAGCAACAATCCCAACAGCCGCTATTCCGGTGAGCGGGATCTCGAAAATCCACTGGCTGCCGTGATGATGGGGTTGATCTACGTTAACCCCGAAGGTGTGGACGGTAATCCTGACCCGCTCAAGACCGCTCATGATGTGCGGGTAACCTTTGCCCGTATGGCCATGAACGACGAAGAAACCGTCGCCCTCACCGCCGGTGGTCACACGGTGGGCAAATGCCACGGTAATGGCGATACTGCGTTGCTTGGCGCAAAACCCGAAGCCGCCGATCTCGAAGAACAGGGCTTGGGTTGGATCAACAAGACCCATCGTGGCATTGGTCGCGACACCGTAACCAGCGGCATTGAAGGCGCATGGACGACCTATCCCACCCGATGGGACAACGGTTATTTCCACATGCTGCTGAATTACGACTGGGATCTGAAGAAGAGTCCGGCAGGGGCGTGGCAGTGGGAACCCATCAATGTCAAAGAAGAAGACAAACCCACTGATGTTGAAGACCCCACAATCCGCCGCAATTTGGTCATGACCGATGCCGACATGGCCATGAAGATGGATCCTAAGTATTGGGAGATTTCCGAACGGTTCTACCATGACCCCGACTACTTTGCTGACGTCTTTGCGCGAGCCTGGTTCAAACTGACCCACCGGGATATGGGGCCAAAGACTCGTTACATTGGCCCCGATGTGCCGCAAGAAGACCTCATCTGGCAGGATCCGATTCCCGCTGGGAACGCTAGCTATGATGTTCAGTCCGTGAAGGCCAGAATTGCAGCCGGCGGTCTGAGCATTAGCGAAATGGTATGCACCGCTTGGGACAGTGCCAGAACTTTCCGGGGTTCGGACAATCGTGGGGGGGCTAACGGGGCACGTATCCGTCTGACCCCGCAGAAGGATTGGGCAGGCAACGAACCTGTCCGTCTGGCCAAGGTGCTGGCCGTCCTGGAAGGCATCGCGGCGGATACCGGTGCCAGCGTCGCGGATGTCATCGTCCTCGCGGGTAGTGTCGGCATCGAGCAGGCAGCCAAGGCTGCTGGCTTTGACATTACCGTTCCCTTCTACCCTGGCCGGGGCGACGCAACGGACGAGATGACCGATGCCGTATCGTTTGAACCGCTGGAACCCATCCACGATGGCTACCGTAACTGGCTCAAGCAGGACTATGCCGTCAAACCCGAAGAGCTGATGCTCGATCGCACCCAACTGATGGGGTTGACTGCCCCTGAGATGGCGGTGCTGGTTGGCGGTATGCGTGTGTTGGGTACCAACTATGGCGGGACCAAGCACGGTGTGTTCACCGATCGCGAAGGCGTATTAACCAACGACTTCTTCGTGAATCTGACGGACATGAACTACCTATGGAAGCCAGCCGGTAAGAACCTGTATGAAATCAGCGATCGCAAGACGGATCAGGTCAAATGGACGGCGACACGGGCAGATATTGTCTTCGGCTCCAACTCAATCCTTCGTGCCTATGCCGAAGTCTATGCACAGGATGATAACAAAGAAAAGTTCGTGCAGGACTTCGTGGCAGCCTGGACGAAGGTGATGAATGCCGACCGCTTTGATCTGGCCTAACCCTCCCTTAATATGGGCGTTGTCAAATTGAAAGATGATCCGAATCAGCTGGGAACTCAAATTACTTTGATAGCAAGGATTGCATTGCATCTTTCATATTCTGATCTGACAACGCCGGCCTAACCCTTAATATGCATCCCCACGCTGTTCATCATCGCAGCGTGGGGATATGTACTGACAGGGGGATAAGAACCCTGAAATCCATACATCATAAGCTTTCCACTGGAGTTTAGACTAACTCTTGGAGTTTAGACTAAATAGACCTCCTGCAAAAGTCTTATTCAGCTACTTGATGATAGCCTAAAGCAAGTTCGTAGTTGTAAATGCCAGCGATTAAATTAAATCTCAGACCAAAACGTCGTCTCCGATTCCTATATCTTGATGATAAAATTCTAAATCTCTTCAGACTTCTGTGAATAGGTTCGATAACAATTCTTTCTCTTGATAACTGGCGATTAAATTCTTTTTCTTCTAAGCTTAATTCTTGATTTTTCTTTTTTTTGTTAGGAATTCTACTATTTTTGTGCAGCTTTTGAATTCCTTGATCGCCCTTATCTGCTAAACATTCAATATTTTTATCGATCCCAATTTGACTATTTTTCCAAAGATTAAAGTCATGTATTCTTCCCTTCCCATGAGCGGTACAGACTATCATTCCTGTTTTTTGAGCCGCAAGAATTTGCGATTTTATTGTATGATAGCCTTGGTTCCAGCTATAGTAATCTTCCTGCTTTTTTTGAGATCTTTCTATCTCATGCTCTGCTACATCTACTACCACTACCTCTAGGTCACTATTGACCTGGTGAATTGTCTTTTTTCCTGGCAGATTAAACAATCCAGATTTGCTCAGAATATTTTCTACCTTTCTAGTGATTCCTAGGGCTGTTGTCTCATTAATCTCCCAATTAATTGCGAGATGGAAATAAGTACTATATTCCCGTAAATACTCTAAGGTCATCAAGATTTGGTCTTCTAGACTTAATTTACTTGGTCTTCCCGATTTTTTTTGCAGAACTTTTTCGGCAGCCAAAACCTTCACCATATCCTTAAATGTTTCAGGATATACTCCACAAAAGCGTTTAAACTCTTCTGGATTCAAATTTTTTACTTTTTCGTAAGTCATGGTTTTTCTGAGTGTTTTACTTTATTGTACATAATCAGTTCCTATTTTTGCAGGAGGTCTAATCTGACGGACATGAACTACCGATGGAAGCCAGCCGGTAAGAACCTGTATGAAATCCGCGATCGCAAGACGGATCAGGTCAAATGGACGGCGACACGGGCAGATATTGTCTTCGGCTCCAACTCAATCCTTCGTGCCTATGCCGAAGTCTATGCACAGGATGATAACAAAGAAAAGTTCGTGCAGGAGGTAATGATTCGGTAGTAGTGGCGTAGCTCTCTTGCTTACCTGGTATGAATTGTGTAAAATATTTATTAATAAAAATAATTGGAACCCGCTCAGTCTTTAAACCTCTAGCTTGCTCATGACTTTTCTGATAAATATCTTTTTCTGGCTCCTGTCTGGCTTACTCAAATATCAGTCTGGCACCGAACAAAATACCCCCCCTAGTTCACCTCTATTCCCCTGTCAAGCGTTGTGGTTCTCACCATAGGATCAAGAATGGTTCTATTCATGGTAATGATTCGGTAGTAGTGGCGTAGCTCTCTTGCTTACCTGGTATGAATTGTGTAAAATATTTATTAATAAAAATAATTGGAACCCGCTCAGTCTTTAAACCTCTAGCTTGCTCATGACTTTTCTGATAAATATCTTTTTCTGGCTCCTGTCTGGCTTACTGAAATATCAGTCTGGCACCGAACAAAATACCCCCCCTAGTTCACCTCTATTCCCCTGTCAAGCGTTGTGGTTCTCACCATAGGATCAAGAATGGTTCTATTCATAAGGGAAAACCCAAACGTCAATGTAAAGAATGTGGTCAACCGTTTGTGATCAATCCCACTAATAAAACCGTCTCTGACGAAACTAAACAATTAATTGATCAACTCTTGCTTGAACGAATTTCCTGACGAGGAATTGCTAGAGTAACAGGAGTAAGTTGGTCATGGTTACAAAATTATGTCAACAATAAACTGGCGGCTGTCCCCCGTCAAATAAAGGTTTCGGACAAACCAAAAGGTAAATTGGTTAGAGAATGTGATGAGATGTGGTCTTTTGTTTTTTCTAAGACGATAAAAGTTTATATTTGGCGGTTAATTGATAGAAAGACAAGAGAAATTATTGGTTGCTATGCGCGGAGATAGGAGTCGTCAATCAGCCAAAAAACTTTGGGGCCAGTTTACCAGGCGTTTACCGACAATGTGCGGTTGCTTACACAGACTTTTGGGAGTACTATAAGACAGTAATTCCCAGTAAACGTCATCGACCGGTCGGGAAAGAAACTGGTCAAACTAATCCTATTGAAAGATTAAATAATACCTGTCGACAAAGGATTTCTCGGCTGGTGAGAGAGAGTCTATCTTTCTCTAAAAAAATGGAGAATCACGTTGGGGAGCCCTTTGGTATTTTATCCATGACTACAATGCACAGCAAAGCAAAGGATTAAGCCGCCATCACTACTACCGAATCACCACTCTTAAACTAATAAAACGGCGAGGCTATGGCTTTAGAAACTTTCGGAATTTTTGGGTTAGAAGTATGTTATCTTGGCATCTTGTCTGTTGATTTAGCATAAAGAATAACGAAGAGCCTCCTATTTTTTCATCTAAACTACCGCCTGAATTAACACAAAAGGTTGCACGATTAGTGTATTAAAAAGGTTATCGGGATGGGAATTCCAATCGCTTAATTGCTCTTGTGTCGGTTTTTCGAGTAGTTTTTCACCGATCCAATTCTGCACTTGAGCAACCTGATCACCAGCGATCGCTTCTGCTACTTCGATTAAATTGAGGGAATCGGAAACCAGGATCAGCGCATCCCTTTGAGCATGGGGGATCAAGTCACTCCACTCCACTTCGGCTAATTCCTCTAATAACTGCTCGTGAATATTACCCATACTGTCAATCCTTGCGAAAAAGCTCGCTCAATAACGAATTAGCTCCTCTTTCTAGCATACAGGCAAAGGGACGACCGATTTCCCCATTTATAGTAATCTTAAGCTAAATATTAAATTTATGCCTAAGATAGTAGACGTAGAACAATACCGAAAAGAACTCCTCTTAAAAAGTGCCGAACTCTTTGCCGAGAAAGGCTATGCTGACATGACGACGAGAGAATTAGCGCAAGGATTGGGAGTGTCCACGGGAACGCTATACCACTACTTTCCCAGTAAAGCGGCACTTTTCGAGCAATTAGTCGAGGAGATGTGCCGGCAGGATGTTTTATTAGCTAAAGTCGAGATTGATCGAGGAAAAACCCTGATAGAAAAGCTAAAAATTCTCGGAAAATTTATGACTAATCGCGAGGATTCCTGCATCAAACAATTATTCTTATGGATTGATTATTCTCAATACCAAGGACGAGAAGAACTGAGTCGTAGTCAACTTTTTGAGCGTGTTGATCGCCGCTATCATCAGGCAGTAATCGAGATTTTAGGTATTAGCGATCCGAGTGTAGCTTGGTTAGTTGTCAGCGTTATTAATGGACTGATATTAGAGCGCCTGTGGTGCAATGAACAGATTGCGATCGATGAACAAATGGAATTATTAGGTAAAATTCTGACTCCCTATTTACAGAAAAACTGTTAACCCCCAACAATCACTTATTAACTAAAAAATTATGAAAGGCAAAACTTTTGTGAAACCCAATCAAAAGTTAATAATCGGGTTAATAGTATTAGGCACAGGATTATTAGGAATAACTACCTTTTATAGTCTTTCCCAAGTCGCCACCAAACCCGAAACCAAAACCCCTGTAATTGCGTCGCCCGCACCGCAAAAAATCACCGCTTTAGGCAGAATTGAACCGAGGACAGAAATTATCAGCATATCTGCTCCGATGTTGCTTGATTCCGATCGAGTCAAGCAATTATTAGTCGATGAAGGAGATAGCGTCAAAACGGGACAAATAATCGCCATTCTCGAAAGTCAGGAAAGATTAGAGGATAACCTGCGACAGGCACAAGAACAGGTGAAAGTAGCCGCAGCCAAGCTAGAACAGGTGAAAGCTGGGGCAAAAGTCGGAGAAATCGATGCTAATGCTGCTAACGTGCGGAAAATCGAGGCACAATGGTTAGGAGATCAAGCAACCCAACGGACAACTATCCAAAGATTAACAGCGCAATTAGAAGGGGATAGGGCTGCCCAAAAAGCGACAATTGGCAAATTAGAAGCAGAATATCGCCATGCCAAAGCTGAATTTGATCGCTACGAAAAACTCTATCAAGAAGGAGCAATTTCCGCCTCTAGTTTTGATAGTAAAAGACTGAATTTAGAAACCAGTAATCAACAACTCACAGAAGCAAAAGTTACCCTAGAAAGAATTGAAAGGACAGGTAAACAAGAGATACAAGAAGCCAAGACTACCCTAGCCCGGATTGAATCCACCGGTCAACAGCAGCTCAAAGAGGCCAGATCCACTTTAAATCAAGTCTCGGAAGTGCGGGGAGTCGATGTGCGGGCAGCCGAAGCGGAGGTAAATGCTGCCCTAGTTGCCGTTAAAAAAGCCCAAACCGAGTTAAATCAGGCCTATATTTGATCGCCAATTACCGGCAAAGTGATTAAAGTCAATACCCGTATCGGGGAACAAATCAGCGCTCAAGGAATTGTTGACCTCGCTGAAACCGATCGCATGGAAGTAATTGCCGAAATCTATCAAAGCGACATCGAGAAAATTCGCGAGGGACAAACTGCCACGATTACCGGATCGGCGTTTAAGGGCGAAATTACGGGAAAAGTGCGCTTAATTGCTTTAAAAGTTGACCAACAAAATATCTTCAGCAATCAACCAGGAGAAAACTTCGATCGCAAGGTTATCTCTGTCCGCATTGCCTTAGATCGCGAAAACAGTCAAAAAGTGGCAGGTTTAACCAATTCCCAAGTAATTGTAACTATCAATGAGTAGGTTTTAGGGGAAGTGGGGAAGTGGGGAAGTGGGGAATTTCAACTAAAACCCCAAAACCCCAACACCCCAAAACCCCAACACCCCAAAACCCCAACACCCAACACCCAACACCCAATGAAACTAACCCATCTATTCAAAAAAACGCCCCTATCTTGGTTAGAGGTGACGCGAGAGAAAACCCGTTTGATTGTGGCTATTGCCGGGATTGCTTTTGCTGACTTCCTAATTTTTACACAGTTGGGGTTTCGGGATGCCTTATTTGATGCTTCCGTTAAACCCCATTATGTCGTCGATGCGGATTTAGTCCTGATTAATCCCCAATTTGATACCCTCTTTGCTGTGAAAAGTTTCTCTCGCGATCGCTTATACCAAGCTAAAAGAGTCGAGGGCATTCAATCTATAGCCCCAGTTTATATTGCTTCTGCCCAGTGGCGCAATCCCGAAACTGCCCTAGAAAGAACTACTTTAGTCTTTGGTTTTGATCCCAGTCAACGGGTTTTTACTCTCCCAGAAGTCAATCAAAAATCCAGTGATCTAAAGATGTTAAATCGCGTCTTGTATGATCAAGCAGGAAGACCAGAATTCGGTCTAATTGCCGATTTACTCCAGAAAAACCCCGATTTGACAGTTCAGTTAAATAAAAAAGAGGTACAGGTAGCGGGAATTTTTACCCTTGGTGCCTCCTTTGCTGCCGATGGTAACGTCATTAGCAGTGATTCTACCTTTTTAAGGCTCTTTCCTGAACGCCAACCCCACGAAATCGATCTAGGACTGATTAAACTGCAACCGGGGGCAAATATCGAAGCAGTTAAGGCCAATTTACAGGCACTTTTCCCTAAAAATGAAGTAATAGTCCTTACTTTAAAAGAATTTGCTGAAAGGGAAAAAACCTATTGGGCAAATGGTACAGCGATTGGTTTTATCTTTGGTTTAGGTACAGTAGTCGGTTTTATCGTCGGTATCGTCATTGTCTATAGTAATTATCACTGTTTACTGATCACTGAAAAAGCTGACGGCTGACGGCTTAGATGTGTAATTAATTGTGCGCGCGGTACTTATGACCGAAGCGATTCGCGCCTCTAGGAAAGGCAGTGCTTCTCCTTCTCTGCTGCCCCAAGAGAGTCCTTCCACAGAGTCAATGCCACTGGTGGCTTGACACCTCTCCTGAACGGTTACAAAATTACTACCGGACTTGACAATTAAATAATTAAATTTTGTTTAACTAAGTATTTTTACTTAGGGTAAGCCGCTAGAATAAAAGTGGGAGCGGTAAAAATAAAAAACAGTAAGCAGTCTTTGAGGAGGGATAGGGTAATCGCATAAAAAGACCTCTTGACAGATACAGCTTGGCCTCGACCATTGACCATGCAAACGTTTCAGACTTTTGCTTTGTAACGAAACAGTCATAAACCTGACGTAAGCAATACTAAAGCAAATATTCAATCAAAAGCCAAAACCCTGTATCAGCAAAACTTTTTGCCATTCTCAATTGTCAGGTTATGTTGAAGTGCGTGCGATGGCCTTGTAATTAGTTTTATGTTAAAAGAACTTCAGAAATCAGTTGTAGAGGAAAAATGCTTTATCTATCTGTAGAGTCAAAATCTCAAGGCGAAGGCGAAATTTTTCAGGACATTTCTACTTTTGTAGATATTTTGAACCAGAGAGCATTGCAGCAAGCCGAGCAAACAGCTTATATCTTTTTGGCTAATGGAGAAACAGAAACCGCCAGACTGACTTATCAGCAATTAGAGCAAAAAGCAAAAGCTTTGGCGGCTCGACTTCAGTTACAAATGACTCCGGGAGAAAGAGCTTTATTGCTCTATCCATCGGAGGAAGAATTTATCATTGCTTTCTTTGCCTGTTTATACTCGGGTGTTATTGCCGTTCCCGTTTATCCTCCCCGACGTAATCAAAAGCTCTCTCGACTACAAGCAATAACTAAAGATGCTCAAGCCAAACTGGCCTTAACTACTACATCCTTATTAAATACTATTGAGGAAAAATTTTCGAGTGACCCTGAGTTAGTAACAGTACCTTGCCTAGCTACTAATAACATCCCGGATAAGCAAGCAGAAAACTGGCAAAAACCGAATCTTTCTTTAGAGGACATAGCTTTCCTACAATATACTTCTGGTTCCACAGGTATGCCTAAGGGAGTTATGGTTAGTCATAAAAATTTACTTCATAATGAAAAACTGATTGCTTCTGCCTTTGGACATACAAGCGAAACTATTGGTGTGGGATGGTTGCCACTATTTCATGATATGGGACTAATTGGTAACGTATTACAACCAGTGTACGTCGGATTTCCTTGTGTGATTATGCCTCCAGAAGCATTTATCCAAAAACCGCTCCGATGGTTACAGGCTATTTCTCGCTACAACGCTACCAGTAGTGGCGGTCCTAATTTTGCTTACGAATTATGTGCTGATAAAATTAACCCTCAAGAGCGAGAAAATCTGGATTTAAGTTGTTGGGATGTAGCTTTTACTGGAGCCGAACCTGTTCGAGCAGCTACCTTAGAAAAATTTGCTAATACTTTCGCTGATTATGGTTTTAAGAGAGAGGCATTTTATCCTTGTTATGGGATGGCTGAAACTACTCTATTTGTGTCGGGGGGAATTAAAAATCAATCTCCCGTGATTGCAGCAGTTGATAAATTAGCTCTTTTAGAAAATAGTGCCGTTACTATTAACTCTCAACCCCCGAATGCTCAATTATTAGTTGGTTGTGGTCACGCTTGGTTATCAGAAAAAATTGTAATTGTGAATCCTGAATCTTTAACTGAATGTCGAGATGGGGAAATAGGAGAAATTTGGGTATCTAGTGATAGTGTAGCTCAGGGTTATTGGAATCGACCCGAACAGACAGCAGAAACTTTCAAAGCTTATTTAGCTGATACCCAGGTTGGGCCATTTCTGCGGACAGGAGATTTAGGATTTTTACTGGCTGGTGAGTTATTTATCACAGGAAGACTCAAGGATTTAATTATTGTGCAAGGACGTAATCATTATCCTCAAGATATTGAATCCACCGTCGAAAAAAGTTACCCGGGATTGCGGCAAGGGTGTGGAGCAGTATTTTCAGTGGAAATTGCTGGTCAAGAAAGGCTAGTAGTTGTTCAAGAAGTCGAACGAAGCTATCTGCGTAAATTAGACTCACCAGCGGTAATTGAGCAAATTATTCGCTCTGTTGCCGAAGAACATCAACTAGATGTTTATGCCGTGGCACTGCTGAAAACAGCAAGTATTCCCAAGACATCTAGTGGCAAGATTCAACGTCAAGCTTGCCGAGCTAGTTTCCTAGCAGGAACTCTTAATGTGATTGGGGATTGGAGTAAGAATCCTGAACATAAGAATGGATTTAAGCAGCTTAAATCAGATATTAACTCTCTGCTAAAACAAGTCAAAAGTTATCAGGTTGTTGAAGAATTCTCTGAGGTCAGTCAGAATCAAATTGTGTCCGATACCCAAGAAGCAATTGAAGAGTGGCTAATTAAAAAAGTTGCAGAGATCTTGCAAATAGCACCAGAAAAAATAGATATTCAACAAGACTTAGCAAGTTATGGACTGAGTTCTTTAGCGGCAGTAAGTCTTTCGGGAGAGCTTGAGCAATGGCTCGGAAAAAGTGTATCTCCCATGCTGGTTTATGAATATCCTAGCATTCATGCAGTTGCTCGCTATTTAGCCCTAAATGGATTAAGTTCTGAAGCTCTAGCTACAACTGCATCCACAGTCGCTCAAAAAACCTCATCACAACCTCAAAATGAACCGATCGCTATTATCGGTATTGGCTGTCGTTTTCCCAAAGCTAAAGATCCAGAAACATTCTGGCAACTATTACGCCAAGGAGTAGACGGAATAACAGAAGTATCTTCTCAAAGATGGAATTACCAAGATTTTGGGCATCTAAACACCAGATGGGGGGGATTTTTAGAGAATGTTTATGATTTTGAACCTCAGTTTTTTGGTATTGCACCTCGGGAAGCAGTGGATATGGATCCCCAGCAAAGACTTCTGTTAGAAGTCAGTTGGGAAGCTCTCGAAAATGCTTGTATTGCCCCGGAAACTTTAGCAGGGAGTCAAACAGGTGTATTTATTGGCATCAGCACTAATGATCATGCTCGCTTGTTATCTCAAGATAATGAGTCTATAGATGCTTACTATGGTACAGGTAACGCTTTTTGCGTGGCCGCTAATCGTTTATCCTATTTCCTCGATTTCCATGGACCTAGTTTAGCTATAGATACGGCCTGTTCTTCCTCGTTAGTTGCTGTCCATGAAGCTTGTAAGAGCTTAACCGATGGGGAATGTCATCTCGCATTAGCAGCCGGGGTAAATTTGCTCCTATCTCCCCAATTAACCATTAATTTCTCAAAAGCAGGGATGTTAGCGTCTGATGGTCACTGTAAAACCTTTGATGAAAGTGCTGATGGGTATGTCAGGGGTGAAGGTTGTGGGGTAGTTATCCTCAAACGTCTAGAGGATGCTATTAAAGACGGCGATCGCATTTATGCAATTATTCGCGGTTCAGCAGTTAATCAAGATGGTCACAGTAATGGACTAACTGCACCCAATAAACAAGCTCAACAAGCTGTTATTAAAAAAGCCTTAGCCAAAGCTCAGGTAAGCGCCAAAGATATTAGCTACGTGGAAGCTCATGGTACAGGTACATCTTTAGGGGATCCGATTGAGCTTAATGCTCTCAAAGAAGTATTAATGGAGGATCGTCAATTAGATCAGCCCTGTTGGATCGGCTCTGTAAAAACTAATATTGGTCATCTCGAAGCAGCCGCAGGAATTGCCGCACTGATTAAAGTTTGCCTCGCTTTACAAAATCGTGAAATTCCTCCTCACCTTCATTTGCAAAAACTCAATCCTTATATTTCTCTAGAAGGAACTTCCTTATCTATTCCTACTCAATTACAGCCTTGGAAAAAGGGTAAAAAAGGGCGATTAGCTGGGGTATCTTCTTTTGGTTTTGGTGGCACTAATGCTCATGTTATTTTAGAAGAATTTGTTCCAGAAACCTTGGAGCAAGAGCAACATGAACCATCTCTTGCTATCTTGACTATTACCGCTAAAACTAAGTCATCTTTGCGAGAATTAGTATCAAGTTATCACAATTATCTTCAAGCAAATCCGCAAATCAACTTACAAGACTTTTGCTTTAGTGCTGATGTGGGGCGCTCGCATTTTCCTCATTGTTTAGCTATTCAAACTGAGTCTTTAACTCAATTACAATCCCAGTTAGAGGCTATTATTGAGGGCAAAGAAGCTGGGGGAATTTTGACCGGTGAACTATCGCACCAGAAACACCAGAAAATTGCGTTTCTTTTTACAGGTCAGGGGTCACAATATATCAATATGGCCCGGGAACTTTATGAGACTCAACCTACTTTCCGTAGAACCCTTGAACACTGTCAAGAGATTCTTAGTATCTATTTAGACAAACCTTTGCTATCTATTCTCTATCCTCAAGAGGGAGAGAACTCACCCATAGATGAAACAGCTTACACCCAACCCGCCTTATTTGCCATAGAATACGCACTCGCTCAATTATGGAAATCTTGGGGTATTGAACCTAGTGCAGTTATGGGTCATAGTGTAGGAGAATATGTGGCCGCTTGCATTGCCGGGGTGTTCAGTCTTGAAGATGGGTTAAAACTCATCGCTTATCGAGGTCGTTTAATGCAAGCATTACCGTCTAACGGTAAAATGGTAGCGGTTACTGCCGACGAAGAAACTGTCAGACGTGCCATTATTTCTTATGAAAAACAGGTTTCTATCGCTGCTATTAATGGGCCATCTAGCATTGTTATTTCTGGGGACAGTCAAACCGTTGATGCAGTAGTCGCTAATTTAGATACCGAATGGGTGAAGACAAAAACCTTACAAGTTTCTCATGCTTTTCACTCACCTTTGATGGAGCCAATATTGGCCGAGTTTGCCAAAATTGCCCGAGAAATCACCTACTCAAAACCAAATATTAGCTTAATTTCTAATGTCACTGGTAAAATAGCGACAGCCGAAATAGCTACGCCTTCTTATTGGGTAAATCATATTCGCCAGACCGTAGAGTTTGCCGCAGGAATGAATACACTAGCGAGCCACGGTTATGAGGTTTATCTAGAAATTGGTCCCCAACCCATTTTAATAGGAATGGGAAGTCATTGTATTCCAGAAGGCAAGGGAGTATGGTTGCCAAGTTTGCGATCTAGAAAATCAGATTGGCAACAAATGTTACAAAGTTTGGCAGAATTATATGTTAAAGGAACACCTGTAAATTGGACTGGATTTTCAAAAGATTATTCCTATCATCGTTTGAGTCTGCCAACTTATAAATTTAGCCGACAATTGTATTGCCATGAGAGTATATTGTCCGACTGCTCAACTACAAGAGTTGAGTCAACCAATGGTAAAGGACATATTTCTGACAACAATCCTCAGGGTACTCAGCAATTTGAGTTATACTCTAGCAATGGCAATGGACATTTTCATCCCTTAATAGGAAAACGGTTACATTCGCCACTAAAACCAATTATCTTTGCGTCTCAAATCAGTCAAGATTGCCCCAATTATCTCCAAGACCATCGGATTCAAAAAACCACTATTTTCCCTGCTACTGCTTACCTAGAAATGGCTATTGTCGCTGGGATAAATGTTTTTAAATCTGACTCGATCAGGATAGAAGATGTAACCCTTGAACAGCCCTTATTTCTAGAGGGAAATCAGGTCAAAAATATCGAGTTAATTCTGACTCCTCAAGATTCCCAGACTTATACCTTTGAAATCTTTAGTCTTAATCCTGTTGGCGATTCTTGGACACTTCATACTTTGGGTAAAATTATCAAAGTAACCGATATTACTCAACCCAGTCCAGTCAACTTAGAAAACTTATCAATTGATTCTCTTGAATCCGTAAATGTTGAAGATTATTATCAACAATTACAACAACGAGGAATGGACTACGGAGCAAGTTTTCAAGCCATTACAGACCTGTGGCAGGATCAAGGAATGGCTCTGGGAAAAATTCAGTTACCAGAATCTTTAGTTAATGAAGTTTCTAACTACAAATTACATCCCGTTTTACTGGATGCTAGTTTACAAGTATTAGGGGCAGCTTTATCAGGACAAGATCAACTGGGTGCTTACCTACCAGTAGGTTTAGAGAAATATCAAGTCTATGGTTCTGTACCCCTTCATCTGTGGAGTCAAGTTAAGTTAAATCAAGACTATTCTCAGCCTTCCCAAACTATCACCGCAGATGTGGATCTATTTGATGACAGTGGCCTACTAGTTGCTCAAATTCAAGGATTATCAGTCAAGCGTGTTAGTTCCCAAATACTAGGACGATTTCTGCAAAAAGAGGAGGCAGAAAACTGGTTGTATGAAATAGTTTGGCGACCACAAAACCGTGATTTGAACTTACCTTTAACCGGAGCCGAAAATCTTGGCACTTGGTTACTATTGACTACTGGTGATGGAATTGGTTCATCTTTAGCCAATCAACTGACACAATTAGGTGAATATTGTATTATGGTTTCTGTTGGTTCTCACTATCAGAAGCTAACCTCACAAAGTTATACGGTTAATCCGCTTGTTGCTGATGATTTTACCAAACTTTTCCAAGAGAGCTTAGAAAATAAACCTCCCTTAAAAGGAATAGTTCATTTATGGAGTTGTGAAAGTCATTCATCTACAGATTTATCTCTAGAAGCTTTACAACAAGCGCAAGTTATCGGTTGTGGTGGTGTCTTATCTTTAGTTCAAGCATTACTGCAAAAACAAGGTTCTAAATTACCCCGTCTGTGGTTAGTGACTCAAGACACCCAAAGCTTAGATTCTTCCGCAAAATCCTTAGAACTTCAACACGCACCTTTATGGGGACTGGGACGAGCGATCGCCCTAGAACATCCAGAATTACAATGTGTATGTGTGGATTTAGAAGCTTCAGAAAATCAGATTCAATCCCCTCTGTTAGCCGAAATATTAGCTCCTGACAGCGAAAATCAGGTGATTTATCGTCAAGGAATCCGTCATGTTGCCCGACTGGTGCAGCATAGTACCAAAACCTCTAGCACAAGTAAACTGGAGAAAATCCGTTCTGATAGCAGTTATTTAATTACTGGAGGTTTAGGAGCATTAGGGTTAAAAGTAGCTGATTGGATGGTTTCTCAAGGTGCTAAATACTTAGTTCTAACCGGACGAAGTGAACCAACTGCCGAGACTCAAGCAGTTATTGAACAACTCCAGCAAACAGGAACTCAGGTTCTAGTCCTCAAAGCCGATGTTTCTAAGCAAGAAGATGTTATCAAACTACTCAATGAGATTAAATCATCCTTACCCCCTCTGGGTGGTCTTGTTCATGCTGCAGGTGTTTTAGACGATGGTTTATTATCACAGCTAGATTGGCCACGCTTTGACAGCGTAATGAGTCCTAAAGTAGCAGGAGCATGGAATTTACACTGTTTAACTGGGGATTTGCCTTTAGATTTCTTTGTCTGTTTTTCTTCCATGGCTTCGTTGTTGGGTTCAGCAGGTCAAGCTAACTATGCTGCGGCTAATGCTTTTATGGATGCTCTAGCTCACTATCGCCGCAGTTTAGGGCAACCCGGCTTAAGTATTAACTGGGGTCCTTGGGCCTTGGTCGGTATGGCAGCGACTCTAGACACTCGCTTTACAAGTCAGGGGATTAATCCCATAGGAATTGAGCAAGGTTTACAGATATTCGGAGAGTTAATTAATCAAGATCTAGCTCAAATCGGGGTCTTATCGGTTGATTGGTCAAAATTGCTGAGTTCATCTCCTTTTATCCTTCCCTTATTGGCTCAATTAGCACAAGATGTCGGAGAAAACGATGCCTTAGCAAGCACTCAGTCACCCATTTTATCCGAGTGGCAAGAGGCTGACAGTAATGATCGCATTTTAATTTTACTCACTCATATTCAAGGTGTAGTTGCTAAGAGTCTAGGGATAGATGCCGAGCAAATCCACCTAGAACAGCCCCTAAAAACAATGGGTTTTGACTCCCTAATGGCTGTTGAAATGAGAACTAAGCTCAGTGTTGATTTGGGAGTTGATATTCCTATCACTAAGTTTTCTGAAGATGTTACTGTGATTACCCTAGCCGTTTTTGTGAATGAACAATTAACCGAGAAAATCTCTATTTCTCCTGTTTCTGTCATTAATTCAGTAGATGAGGAGTCAATTTCTGAGGAGTTGTTAGCTCAACTCAACCAGTTAACGGCTCAAGAAATTGATGCTCTCTTAAATTCTGTATCATCATAATTAACTAAGGAGATTTCACAATGACTAATATTAGCCCAACTTTAGCTAATCTTTCCTCCCAGCAAAAACTTCAACTTCTTGAAAAATTGCGGAGTCAAACAGAAAAAGCTAATTCAACCCCAGTGAATTTAGTTGATTTTTCTAACTTTGATCAACAGCCCGCTTACCAACAAATGAAGCAGCAATTGAAGCAACTTGAAGCCATCGGGTTACAAAACCCCTACTTCAAAGTTCATCAAGGAGTCGCTCGCAATATCACTCAAATTGGTGAGCAAGAACTGATTAATTATTCAACTTATAACTATCTGGGGATGTCTGGAGATCCGAAGGTTTCTCAAGCGGCTAAAGATGCTATTGATCGTTATGGAACTTCTGTCTCAGCTAGTCGCGTAGCATCAGGAGAAAAGCCCATCCACCGAGAATTAGAACAGGAAATTGCTAATTTACTCGGGGTAGAAGATGCGATCATTTATGTGGGAGGACACTCCACTAATGTCATTACTATTAGTCATCTTTTTGGTTCCGATGATCTAATTGTTTATGACTCCCTCAGTCACAATAGTGTTCTCCAAGGTTGTTTGTTTTCAGGAGCAAATTTGTTCTCTTTTGCTCACAATGATTGGCAAGCTCTCGAACAAATTCTTAAAGATAAACGGTCGAACTATCAAAAAGCTTTGATTGTTATTGAAGGGGTCTATAGCATGGATGGTGATATTGCCAACTTGCCTCAGTTTATTGAACTTAAGAAACGCTATAAGACAGCTTTAATGATTGATGAAGCTCACTCCATTGGTGTACTTGGAAAGTCAGGACATGGTATTGGGGAGTATTTCGGAGTTAACCCTACAGATGTAGACTTGTGGATGGGGACTTTAAGTAAATCTTTCGCTAGTTGTGGTGGATATATTGCCGGCAACCATGCTCTAGTTGAATATCTCAAATATACTGCTCCCGGTTTTGTGTATAGCGTTGGCATTTCCCCACCCAATGCAGCAGCAGCTTTAGCCGCCATTCGATTATTAAATTCAGAACCTGAGCGTGTAGAACTTTTACATCAAAGAGCCAAACTGTTTCTCCAGTTAGCCAAGGAATGGGGACTGAATACAGGACTAAGCTACGATTCTGCTGTTATTCCTGTAATTATTGGCAATTCTTTGCAATGTATCCAACTCTCTCAAGCTCTTTTCTATCGGGGTATTAATGTTCAACCTGTAATTTATCCGGCTGTATCGGAACAAACGGCACGGTTACGTTTTTTCATTAGTTGTACCCATAGCGAAGAGCAAATTCGTTTTACGGTTGCAACGGTTGCTGATGAATTGAAAAAGATTCAAAGCTAATAGCTATCCAGTTTTTCATTCTAATCTGGTGTTCTCTAGTTTTTTTCTCTTTCTCGTTTTTATTCTTATTTGATTTTTATCATTTAGAGGCAAAAAAATGACGACACTTTTAAAAATGCCAAAGCTGATCTATCAAGTTGCTAAGGTAAAACTAAGCCAAGTGAATTCTAACCCTATTGCTGATTATGATAAAGGGGCTGTGTCTTTCGACGATTACTACTCTCGGAATCTTGGCAGTAGTGCTTTAGAACTTTGGGAAAAATTACCAGTTAAAGAAGGCCAAGTTATTGTCGATCTTGCTTGTGGTACTGGATTTTTTACTACCAAATTAGCTCACGCAGTTGGACAAACAGGTCAAATAATTGCTGTTGATCTCTCGGCTGGAATGCTCGAAAAAAATCAAGAAAAAGCTTTGAATCAAAATTTGAACAATATTCGCTTTGTTCAGTTAGATGGCCTTTCATTTTTAGAGAGTTTATCTTCTAATTGTCTCGATGGTTTGGTTTGTGGTTGGGGAACTTGCTATATGAATCATACTCGCTTGAGACAACAGCTAGAAAGAGTGCTAAAAACAGGTGGTTTTTTCGGAATGATTGACAATACCTCTTCCTCTTTAAAAGATGTTTCTGATCTATTCACCCAGGTTTTAATGGATTATCCTCATGCAATGATCAAAAATATAAATATCAATCTTCCTAAAAATAACGATTACTTGATTAAAACTTTTGGTCATGGTCATCTTAAATCACAAAACGCATGGAATGGTGAAGTTATTATTCCTTGTGTTAATGGAGAGCAAATAGCTGATTATATGCTAAAATCTGTGGCATCTGCTGGTTTTATCGATGCCTTAGATCCGGCTTTAATCCCTCAAATCTTTGAGACTTTTGTTGGTTATGCTAATCAGAGATTTTACTCTCAAAATCCCGTGGTAGTTAAGCATAAATTTTGTGCATTAGTAGCTATCAAAACTTAAACAAATTTGGCCAGATAGAAGCAAAATTTTTATCTGGCTTATTGATGACAATTTAGCTTTATATAATCATTAATATTTTATTAAGAACACCAAGAATAAACTGCACAAAAGTATCTAAAATGTCACTATTTTGTGTCTAAATTATTTATAACGGATGTGTGATATAATATAATCCAGCAGTTGAGGAAAACTAAACATGATTACCAGTTATCTAGAGCAAAAACAAAACGGAAGAAATAGCCATGAAAACTGATTCATTATGTAAGCATTCCCATCCTTTACGCTGGATTTTAGCCGTTGCTGCTGTTGCCACCACTGTGATCAGTGTGGGTGTAGTTTATCAAGTTTTGCCCCTTAGATGGAGTAGTCAAGCTACCCCTGAATCAAAAGCAACAACACCCCCTATTAGTAAAGTAGCCGCTTTGGGAAGATTGGAACCTGAAAGTGAAGTTATTCGTCTCGATGTTCCCTTGCCTTTAGATGGTGATCGCGTGGAACAATTATTAGTTAAAGAGGGGTCAAAAGTATCAGCCGGACAAGTAATTGCCATTTTAGATTCTCGTAACCGTTTACAATCAGTAGTTAAACAAAATCAAGAACAGTTAAAAGTAGTTCAAGCGCGTCTAGCTCAAGTTAAAGCAGGGGCAAAGGTTGGAGAGATTAATGCTCAAAAAGCGACGGTAGAAAAGGCTAAAGCTGATTTAGAGGGACAAACTAGGGAACAAAAAGCAACCATAGCCAAACTACAAGCACAGTTACAGGGAGAAACAGCTACACAAAAAGCGACAATTTCTCGGTTAGAAGCAGAACTAGAAAATTCTAAAACTGAATGTCAGCGTTATCAAATTTTATATCAAAATGAAGTCGTCTCAAATTCTGATTATGAGAGTAAATGTCTCAAACAAAAAACTCTGCAAGAATCTTTAAAAGAAGCTCAAGCTAATCTTCAACGTATTCTCAATACTTATCAAGAACAAATTGCTGAAGCCCAAGCTAACTTAGAGCGCACTAAAGCAACGGGAACACAGCAAATTCAACAAGCAAAAGCCACCCTTAATCAAGTGGCTGAAGTTCGTCCCGTTGATATACAAATTGCTCAAGCGGAAGTTGATAACGCTTTGGCTAATTTACAACAAGCAGAGATTAACTTAAATCAAGTTTACATCAAGAGTCCTATTAACGGACAAATTCTCAAAATTCATACGCGAGTTGGCGAAAAAATTGGTGATTCTGGTTTGCTAGAACTGGCACAAACAAATGATATGGTGGCTGTAGCAGAGGTGTATCAAACTGATATTGATAAAGTGAAACTGGGACAACAAGCTGTCATTACTAGCCAAGCTTTTTCGGGTAAATTAAAGGGTACTGTCTCTCAAATTGGTTTACAAGTAAATCGGCAAAATGTCTTTAGTAGTCAACCGGGAGAAAACCTAGATCGCCGAGTCATAGAAGTCAAAATTCGTCTCAATTCTCAAGATAGTCAACGGGTAGCCAGCTTAACTAATTTGCAAGTACAAGTAGAAATACAAGTTGACAATCCTAATTCTTAAACCCTTAATATTGAGCCAATATATGCCCAAGAAACTGTTCCGTAAAACCCCCCTAGCTTTACTTCAGCTAATGAAAGAAAAAATTCGTCTTAGCGTTGCGATCGCTGGAATTGCCTTTGCTGATATTCTTATGTTTTTCCAATTAGGAATGTTAGATGCTTTGTTTGATGGTGCTGCGAAATCTCATCAACTTTTACAAGGGGATCTAGTCTTAGTAAACTCTCAGTTTCAAACCCTATACTTGGTTAAACAATTTCCGAGAGAACGATTATTTCAAACCCTCGCTTATGAACAAGTAGAATCAGTTTTACCTATCTATATAGGGTTTGCTCAGTGGCGCAATCCTGAAACTCAAATCAATCGCAATATTTTAGTTTGGGGAATTGATCCTGTTAATCCACCTTTTCTCCCTACAGAAATTAAGTCACATCAATCACAGTTAAACCAACTCAACCGAATCCTATTTGATCAAGGATCTCGACCAGAATACGGACCAATGACTGATTTATTCAAACAGCAAGGAAATGTAGAAATCCAGATGAATGATAAAACAGTAGATTTGATAGGTTTATTTAATATAGGAGCTTCTTTTGTAACTGATGGGAATGTCATTACCAGCGATTCGACTTTTCTTAACCTCTTTCCCGATAATAAACCTGATAGAATATCTATGGGTTTGATTAGGTTAAAATCAGGAGCTTCTGTTGAAAAAATTCAGGAACAATTGACAGCTAATTTACCCAAAGATGTGAAAGTGTTTACTCCGGCTCAATTAGCTCAAAATGAGATTAATTACTGGGAAGCTCAAGGGATTGGTTTTGTTTTTGGTTTAGGGGTAATGGTAGGGTTTATTGTTGGTATTGTAATTGTTTATCAGATTCTTTATGCTGATGTATCAGATCACCTACCAGAATATGCTACTATGAAAGCTATGGGCTACAGCGATCGCTACTTACTCGGTGTCTTAATACAGGCTTCATTATTATTAGCTATTTTAGGTTATATTCCAGGCTTTTTCTTTTCGATCGGACTGTATCAACTTGGTTATAGTGCTACTCAATTACCAATTATGATGAAGGTTAGTCGTGCTGTCATGGTATTAATATTGACAATTATTATGTGTGCTGTTTCTGGAGTGATCGCCATGAATAAACTGCGTTCTGCTGACCCGGCTGATATTTTTTAGTTTCGAGGATAGTTACAACTATGGAAATGCTGCAAATTGAATCTGTAACTTCATTAGAACCTGTTATATCTATCAATTCTCTTAACCACTATTTTGGCGAAGGAAAACTGCGTAAACAGGTATTATTTGATATTAATCTTAATATTAATCTAGGAGAAATTGTCATCTTAACAGGTCCTTCGGGATCGGGGAAAACTACTTTATTGAGTTTAATGGGAGGTTTGCGATCGGCACAAGCGGGCAGTTTAAAAATTCTCGGCCAAGAAATGTTAGGAATTGCTAAGGGCAAAATGCTGAAAATTCGCCGACAAATTGGCTATATTTTTCAAGCACATAATTTACTAAAATTCCTGACAGCGAAACAAAACGTTAGGATGTCCTTGGAACTGCACGAGGAGTTTTTAGAACAAGATCTCGATCAAAAAGCCACGGCAATTTTGGAATCTGTGGGTTTAGGGGACCGCGTTGATTATTATCCCCATGATCTATCGGGGGGACAAAAACAACGGGTGGCGATCGCTCGCGCCCTCGTCAGTCATCCCAAATTAGTCCTCGCTGATGAACCGACCGCGGCCTTAGATAAACAATCTGGGCGTGATGTGGTGGAAATCATGCAGAAATTGGCAAAAGAACAAGGTTGCACGATTTTACTTGTCACCCACGATAACCGGATTCTCGACATCGCCGATCGCCTTTGGCGCGGCTTTGCCGTTCGTATTGTCAATATGGAGGATGGTCGTTTAAGGGATTAACTGCCCAAAAATTACTTGCCAAAAATCGGCCCTTCATGTTAGAATAAAACAATGTCATCTTGGAGAGGTGGCAGAGTGGTCGAATGCGGCAGATTGCTAATCTGTTGTACGAATCGTAAGACCGTACCGAGGGTTCGAATCCCTCCCTCTCCGTCTTCTTTCGGTATTGTCGTTGACTGCTCCCCAGGATTATTTCTGCAAATTTTTATGACTAGCGAACAAATTAGCAGGGATTTAATCGATTTTGCTCCTTGGGACGTGGATAAAGTCTTTCCCAGTAAACGTTTCACGATTCCATAAGCAAAAATTATCACAAAAAGTCGAGAAGATCCTATAAATCTTTAACGAGGATAAATCTCGGTGACAACTCGATCGGGGGAGCTACTACTAACAACAATGTTATTATCTTCTAAGGTGCCGATCGCTTTATCGCCGGTGAGATTAAATTTTGGTTCCTGTTGTTCATAGATAATATTCCCCTCGGCCTCGACAATTTTTTCGGACATTTTCCAAGTTAAGATCTGACTATACAATTGCGCCCCAGTTTTCTGATTAATTCCCTTAACCCCATCCTTGAGATAAGCGATGCGATTGCCTAATTCCACCACCACACGATTACCGGTAATAGTGATTTGAATCTTGATATTGAAAAATTTCCGTGGGGCGCTCAGACGTTAGGGTACGATTTTGATAGTTCCAAATTGCCTGAGAACCAGAAATCTGTAAAGGTGGTTCTAAAGAGCGATATTCGAGGTTTTCTTGGAGGATAACCTGATTATTTTTTCTTTCCCAACGACCGCCGATAGCAGTAAGGCGATCGATAATAGTTTTACTAATATAGCGATCAAAAGCGACTTTTTGATCGGTACTAATGACCTGTTGCGGAATTTCCCAGTACAGGCGCTCGGTTTGCAGGACAACACGAGATTCCTTGGCCGTAGCCACCACTTGACCTTGTAATTCTAGTTTTTCTTGGCGCGTGTCGTAGCGTCCTTGGCGCGCCTTGGCTTCTAGTTGTAGATGACTACCTTTGATCCCTTTGGGGGAGATTAAAATACCTTCCTTGGGTAGCCAACGCAATTCGGGCGCGTTAATAATGGCTTTATTGCGGGGATCCACAGCCACAATATTATCTTTGAGGAGAATTTCCTGGCCTTCCTTGTAGACTTCACCGCGGTCAGCACTAACCTGTAAAACCACCTTCCCATCTTGATAGATATTACCCTTGACATTTTCCAGACGGGCGATTTTTTGGTCTTGGGTGTAGGTAGCTTTTTTGACTTGAATTTTCCAGAGGGGTTGTCCCGAAGGGTTAGCCTGTTCTAAAGTGGCATTATTGAGAATTAAGCGGCCAGTTTCCTCAATTTTAGGCGATGCTGTCGGCGAAATTGTCGGCGGATCGGGAGGTTGACAGGCCGTTAATCCCAGCAAACCGATTAGGAGGGCAGCCCCGCGCCCAATTGATAGTTTTAAGTGTAACCGCTGCCTCAATTTCGATCGCTCCGCTGCTATTTTCTCTCCTCCCAGTGTAGGGTAAGGAGTCGCCCCTTGACCGGTTGGGATGGTTAATCGCTAGTTTTGCTGGGAAAAACCCCCGGTTGAACGGTGAGAGTTTGTTGTTTACCCCTGCGGTTAATCTCGATTTCCAGATTACCACCGATCGCACTGGTTTCTACACCTTGCTGCACATCGGAAGCGGTTTTAACGGGGTTTCCTGCCACAGTTTCGATGATATCACCCGCTTGCATTCCGGCTTTTTGGGCGGGGGAATTTTCCACCACTCGCAGGACGATTACCCCTTCATTTTGGTCAATATTAAAGTTTAATTCTTTAGTTTCGTTCAATTGCTGCCGTAATTCTGGGGTTAGCGTCACCATGTGGATACCGATGTAGGGATGTTCCGCTTTACCCTTGCTAGATAGCTGTCCCGCCACTTTTTGGGCGGTTTCGATGGGAATGGCAAACCCTAAACCCTGGGCATCGGCCCGAATTGCCGTATTAATACCGATAACTTCCCCCTTGGCGTTTAGCAACGGACCACCAGAATTGCCGGGGTTAATAGCGGCATCGGTTTGAATAAAACGAACCCGTTTATCGGGAACCCCCACTTCGCTGCTAGTCCGGCCCAAGGCGCTAATAATGCCCACCGTAACCGTATTATCTAAGCCTAGGGGATTGCCAATTGCGATCGCCCACTCCCCAGGTATTAAAGTTTCGGCCTTGCCAAAAGTCACCGTCGGTAAATTTTCCGCCTCGATTTTCACCAGGGCCACATCGGTCATATTGTCAACCCCTAGGACTTTACCCTGATAAGTTTGACCGTTTTTCAGAGTCACTTTTACTTGGGTTGTCCCTTCCACCACATGGGCATTAGTTAAAAGTAGTCCATCTGTACTAATTATAAACCCAGAACCGGTTCCTCGTTCCAAATGCTCCTTGGGAATCGGCACTTCATTACCAAAAAAGCGCCGAAAAAAGGGCTGTTTAAATTCTTCGGGAATTTGGTCGGCCACTTCCCGGGCCGAGTCAATCCGCACCACCGCCGGCCCAACTTTCTGCACGGCCTGGGCGATAAAATTAACATTACCGTCGGTTTGGGGAATAACAGGGAGAGAGAGGGAAGCGGGGAGGATTGCTGGCGGTTTATTTACCTCTAGGGGCGCTTTTCTGCTTAAATACTGATTTCCTAGCACCCCCACAGTACCACCTAGGGCGAGTAATCCCAGTGAAATCCCCAATCTTGTCAATAAACCCATAAGCTCTAGCCCTAAAATGTCGTGTGCGGTAGAATCGGCCCCAAAATTAGGGGTCGAGAAGGTCGTCACCGACCTCCCCTCCCATTCAGAACCGTGCATGAGACTTTCACCTCACACGGCTCCTAGTTTAACTGTTCCCTTGTTAAGGATACAACTTGACTTCTTTTGGTTGACCTTGTATTATCTACACTAACTTCTGATGATGTTAATGTAGATGATTTAAGGCTTCCATCAGTTGCCGATTTATCATCGTGACAGTGGCGGTGTAGTAATTGAAGGTTTTTGTATTCATCCTTTCCGCCTAAGCTGATAGGGTGAATGTGGTCAACTTCAATTAAATCTGAGGGGGTAAAGTATTGTCCACATCGGCTACACTTGCCTTGTTGCTTCTTAAGTAGTTTGGCTACTCTTGTAGGTGTGTCGATTGCTTGTCCTCTTCTGGTCGCCCAGTAAGTCCAATTTCCGTCGTAAGGTGAAGCGTCGGTGCGTACTAAGGTATGTCTGACAATTGGAGTCCAGTTATGCTTCCATAATTGAAACCCGTCTTTGGTTTGAAATAACCAGGATTCGTGTCTTTCTTTCCCATCGCTGAGTTTGACTGTTCCCGGTCTAAAATAATTACTCAGCTTTTTGTAGTTCGCTTTACCGCATCTTGATACTGTCCATGCCCTTAACATTAACCAGATTGTGTAATCTAGTTTATTGAAGGTATCCATAGATACTACTCCTGAGTAGTAGTTAGCCCAACCTCTAATGATTGGGTTTAAGTGACTAATCAGGGCTGATTGAGGTGTTGTTTTGTATTTCTTGATTACACCTTTAATCGCTTCTGTGTGGGCTTTAACTGCTTTTTGGCTAGGTTTAATCTGGGTTAGGAATGTTTTAGGTATTCCTTTCGTTATTTTACCTGCTTTGTATTTTCCGGCTGGGTATTGTCTGATATTGAATCCTAAGAAATCAAAACCGGGTTCTTCTATTTTCCCCTTGTACTCAATGGGGTTAAGTGTGTGACACACTCTGGTTTTTTCTGGTTTGAGTTCTAATCCTATCGGTTTTAACCATTCGGAAATGGCAGTTTGGCACTGTTCAATAATTTCTAGTGATGGTGAAATCACTACAAAATCATCGGCGTATCTTATTAGAACAGCTTGATTTCTATTCTTCCTTTTAGGGAATTGTGTTTCGGTCAATCTTGCCATTCCATCCAGTGCGATGTTGGCTAGTAGTGGACTTATTACCCCTCCTTGGGGTGTCCCTGTATCTGTTTCTTCAAATGCGCCGTTATCCAATACTCCTGCTTTGAGCCATTGTTTAATGTCTCTTTTCAGGGAACTTGGACAGTGAATTTTAGACAGTAAAAAGTCGTGATTAATTCGGTCAAAACACTTGGCAATATCGGCATCTAATACAAAGTAGCTACCTGTATTAATGGTGGTGTATATCCTTGATATTGCGTCATGGGCAGACCTTCCGGGTCGGAAACCATAGCTGGTTCCTTCCATTTTTGACTCCCATTCTGGTTCAAGCGTCAACTTAACCAACGCTTGTCTAGCTCTATCTTTGGTGGTTGGTATTCCTAGTGGACGTTTTTCATCCCTACCGGGTTTAGGAATCCACACCCTTCTTAACGGTTTTGCTTTCAGTGTTCCCTTGATTTCTTCGGTTAGATTTAGCCTTTGTTCTGGGGATACTGCTATCACTCCATCGACTCCTGCTGTTTTCTTTCCTTGATTATCTTGGGTTACTTTGCGTACTGCTAATAGACGAGCGTAGTATGATTTCACTAATAGACGTTGCAACTTTCTAACCTTTGCATCCTGTCCCGATTTAGCCGCTTGGTATATTCTCTTTTGGAGCTTGAAAACATATCTTTGGATTTTCGCCCAGTGGATAGCCTTCCATACATTCGTAGTCTTAGTGGTTTTCGGTTTCCCGAATCCTTTACCTTCTCTCGCTTTCGTCCTATAGACTCCTACTAGACTCTATCCTTACAGACAAACCGTAACCTGTTAGCATATCCTGACTATTACTGTCAGGCGTTGGCTTTTGGTTACATCTCACACCCTTAAAGGCTTGCGCTTACACTTGTCACTACTGAGTATTTCGACCGATACTCAGAGCCTAAAAGGATTTATCACGTTCCGTTTATATGGGCGTTCCATCTTTAGATTTGTCCTCTCCATCGGGGTACTTTTAAAGGTCTGTGTAAGTGATTGTAAGAGTTCCTTACTATTCCCCTTATTCTTTTGAACGCAGTGTGTCAACCTGTTTCACTGCTTAATATTTACGATGGTTCAGGTCAGACATTTGGCTCACGCCTAATCATGGATGGTTGGCAGTGGTCTCGGTTCGGATGTTAGGTTACATCTAGGAGCCTTCCGTTCCCCGCTTCAGTCTCAGAGTCGTGACTTCTGAATCTGGGGGTGGCTATCGCCGTTACTCTCACCTTTGTAGCAATTGTAAATAATTGTTACAAAGTGTATTGACCTTGAGTTCCCTTGCCTAGTTTGGTATCGGGTGATACTAAACGTTGGGACATATAAACAGTTATAAGGTTGGTCGAGGTTGACCTATTAGATTCAGTCAGGGGACTGAAGACCTTACTAGGCGGTTATTTCGGGCATTTCAGCCTTGTTTCATGCCTAAACGTTTCGCACCTTACCTATATTATAGGCTGTCTTTTTTGTCGGCAGGAAAGAATCAATGGGAACTTACCCCGTTTACCGGTCTTCTTTTAGCGGTAAAATCACGAAACAGTTATGAGAATCTCAGTTCATGCAATTGTTTGAATCGCATCCGTTTAGGGATAGCCGTAGCGGTGGCTAAAACCGTTACTGCTCTGGTTAAAGGACTCCGTTTAGGGGCTGCCAGCGTCTTGCCGGGGGAAATTGCCCGTCGTCTCCATCCCCGTTTGTTACCGCTACTCTGTGGGCAAGTCCGACGGGGGGTAATCTTGGTGGTTGGCACGAATGGAAAAACTACCACTTCCCTACTCCTAAGAACTATTCTAGAGCGTCAGGGGGCAAAAGTCACCCATAATACCACCGGGGCGAATTTAATTAATGGTTTAATCACTGCTTTATTAGCCGATGCCAATTTATTCGGCACTTTAAAGGCTGATTATGCCATTTTAGAAGTGGATGAAAATATTCTCCCTTTGGTTTTAAAAGATTGTCGTCCTCGCGCTATTTTAGCTCTCAATTTGTTTCGCGATCAACTCGATCGCTATGGGGAAGTAGATACGATTAGTCGCCGTTGGCAAGGAGCCATATCTCCCCTACCCACCAATACTTTAGTGATTCTCAATGCTGATGATCCCACCCTTTCCCATTTGGGTCAACAACTGCCCCAAAGAGTTGTATATTTTGGCTTAAGTGAGCCAGAATTATATCTGGAAGAAATTCCCCATGCTGTCGATTCTATTTACTGTCCTAAATGTGGTGCTTCTTTGGATTATCGCGGAGTTTATCTCTCCCATTTAGGGGATTTTAGCTGTCCTAGTTGCGGCTTTAAAAAGAGTAGTCCTGCTTTTCATAGTCACGATTGGCCGCAGATTTTAATCGGTGTTTATAATAAATATAATACTTTAGCGGCGGGTTTAGTAGCCCAGGAATTGGGGATTAAAGATCGAGAAATTTTTGAGACAGTTCAGGGTTTTAAAGCGGCTTTTGGTCGAGCCGAAGAATTAGAAATTGAGGGTAAAAAAGTTAGAATTTTACTGTCTAAAAATCCCGTGGGTATGAATGAAACAATTCGCACAGTGGCTGATATTTTACAGAAAGAAAAGTCTTCTACTACTCTCTTAGTTCTCAATGATCGCATCCCCGACGGTACGGATGTTTCTTGGATTTGGGATGTGGATACGGAAAAATTAACCCGTTTGGGAACAACTTTAGTGGTAACGGGCGATCGACTTTATGATCTGGCTTTACGCTTACAATATAGTCAGGATAGTCTCGCTTCTCCCGTTAATTTAATTGTTGAATCCGATTTAAAAAAAGCGATCCAAATTGCCCTTAATAACACCAAAAATGAAGAAACTTTACATATTTTACCTACCTATTCTGCTATGTTAGAAGTACGAGAGATTCTCACGGGACGAAAGATTTTGTAGAAATTAGAAAAGAGTGAAGATTGGTGTTAGGTGTTGGGGTGTTAGGGTGTTAGGGTGTTAGTTGCATTTCCCCATTTCCCCATTTCCCCATTTCCCCATTTCCCCATTTCCCCATTTCCCCATTTCCCCATTTCCCCATTTCCCCATTCCCCATTTCCCCATTTCCCCATTTCCCCATTCCCTAAGAAATTATGCAAGAACTAGAACTAAAAATCGGCTGGTTATATCCGACCTTAATGAGTACCTACGGCGATCGAGGTAATGTTATTACTATCCAAAGAAGATGTCAATGGCGTGATATTTCTGTGACAATTATTCCCCTAGATGCTCAAACAGAAGCCGAGACATTTTATCAAGTAGATATAATTGTTGGGGGTGGGGCGCAGGAATCGGCAACAGGAGATCGTTATGCGGGATTTACAGGGGAGAAAAGCAGCGGCGATGAAAGAACAATTATCGGCTGGAATACCGGGGGTTTTTACCTGTGGTTCCCCACAATTATTAGGACATTATTACGAACCAGCTTTCGGTCAAAGAATCGAAGGATTGGGATTATTAGACCTAGTAAGTAAACATCCTGGACCGGATGCAAAACGCTGTATCGGTAACGTGGTTTTTGAAATTACGGCCTCTCCCTTAGCGGAGGAAATTAAAGCTATGACCGGGGAAAAACCGCTAGTAATTGGCTTTGAAAATCACGGGGGTCGTACCTATTTACAGACCGTTTCTCCTTTAGGAAAGGTGATTACCGGTTACGGAAATAACGGAGAGGACGGTTATGAAGGGGCATTTTACCACAATGCGATCGCTACCTATGCTCACGGTCCCTTACTACCCAAAAATCCCTTTTTAGCCGATTGGTTAATCGAAAAAGCTTTAGAACAAAAGTATCAAAAGCCTATTTTTTTAACAAAACTTGATGATTCTCTGGCCCTGAAAGCAAGATTTGCCCTGTTTGAACGACTAGAACTAACCGGCGTGACCAATAAAGCCTAAACTGGTCATATACACTTATGGCAGGAGATAGTCAAACTAGCCATTAAGAATTTTAATTGTGGCAGCTTATGAAATTATGACTGGAAAAATTATCGATCGTCAAACGGCGGGGTTTCTCGTCCTCATCATTCCCCTAGCGGTGCTGATCATCCTTGTTTTTACCGCTTGGCCATTGATCCTACTTGTCTTCCTCTTAACTCTTGCAGTCAAGGTGTGGCAAGACTATCGCTGGTCAAAATTATCGACGGTGATTAACCCCTATTTCAATCAACTTTTACAGGACAATCAAGGTTGTCTTACCCCGATTGACCTATCGGCAAAAGCCAATCTCACGGCCAAATTAGCTAGACAATTTTTAGACAAAAAAGCTGAGGAATTTGGGGCGCAAAAAAAAGCTGTAGGCGATCAGGGTATGGCCTATTACTTTATCACCGCCAGTACCTTGGGTAGTATTTTTGATGAGAGTGACCCCTCTTTAGAAGAAATAGGGGAAAAACAAATTCCTGCGATTACTGCCTCGAGATCACCTCTGACCAATTTAGAACAATCCCAGGAGGCTAAATCCTCTCTGATTGTCGCCGAGAAAAGCGAAAATTCTGTCTCGGAGGTTCCTGTTATTTCCTCCTCCCAACCTCTGACTAATTTAGGTAAATTATTTGAGGAAAAAGAGGAAGAAAAAAACGCAGCGATCGCTGTTCAAGAAACGGTAATTCAAGAACCGGAGGAGATAATTAATCCTAGTTTGAACAGTTCTGCCAGTTCTTTATCCCAATCAGAACCAGAAGTTAGGGAAGAATCTCTAACCACTGTATCTGAAACCATCTCATCGATGAGTTTGGCGGATTTGGCTAAACGTTTAGGAGTTACCCCAGCCGTTTTGGGTAGAAACAAAAAAAATAAATCGGAAACAGAATTTGCCGATTGGAGTCGCATCAGAGATCCCGATGGTATTGCTTGGAAATTTGACGCCAAAAACTCCTTATTTGTGGCCAACTCTCCAGAAACTAAAACCTAATTTATTAAGCTAAAAGCTTTGATCTACTTAGGGTATGCGGCAAAAAGTTTCTCGTGGGGGTAGGGTGTGGGGTGTGGGGTGTAGGGTGTAGGGTTTTACCAATTTTCATCTGGTCAATTACCTAATTTTCAGAGAAAAAGTCCCTGAATTTTCCCCCCGATCCCCGCAATGGCTGGCACTTTTTGAGGGTAAAAAAGTCTAAAAGTCCTATCCAACAAGGTTTTTAGATTTATTCAGCAGACCCTACTTAGTTTCTAACCTTATTTTTAGGTAAGAGAATTGCCAGATTCTTTCTTTTGCCTTTTGCCTTTTGCCTTCAGAAGCTGATAGGTAATTTGCTTGGTTTTCTAGACAGGCTCCCTGCCTGTCTTTTTTGGCTCTAGGATTTGGGGAGATGTCAGCGCCGCAGCAGTCCCAGAATACCGGACTGGAAGCTCCTTCCTTAAAAAATTAAGCGAACGGTGAATCCCGCAACATTGGCGACGAATAACCTAGAATGTGTTAGCGAGCGCGTGACGGAGCATTTTTAGTTTCAAATGCAAATGGTGCGTGGGACGCATCCTACCAAATCAGCAATCGCAATACAATATCGGCGATCACGCTCTTCGGGGATCGCTCTGTAACGCGGAAGGCGAGATCTGTCCCGCCAATTTTCCCCCTCGGTTTCGGAAAAAGTAACGCTCGCTGAATCGGGCAAGCTCTGAAATGTTGCTAAAAGTTTGCAGTGCTGCTAAAATCATCGAAAATTACCTTCGTTTGGAGTATCGACGTTATGACTCGAACATTAGCTAAATTAATCATTTTCGGGTGGGGAGATAAGCTAGGATTTTTAAAAATAGCGATCGCTTCCTCTTGCTTGATGATTGTTCCGCAGGTGCAGGTTAAGGCGGCATCTGTCACCGTATTGAATCCTAGCTTTGAAGCCCCGACCGCTCCTCAACAGCCCGGTGGTCAGTATTTTAGCAACAATGACATCACTAACTGGGTACTTAGCTCATCCGGTGGGGCAGTTCAGGGGGTTTTTAATCCAAGCGCATCTCAAGCTGCTGATGGCGGAAATAATTATTACGATCAACCAGTTCCCCATGGAGTTCAAGTAGCCTTCAGTGACGGCGGAAGTATCTCCCAGCAACTTTCCGCAGTTTTGCAACCGAACAGGCAATATACTTTGGGCGCGTTTGTCGGACGCCGAAATAATGTTTCCTTTCCGGGCTACAATATCGAACTTTTAGCTGGAAATACAGTTCTAGCCTCTAACAATAGTATTATTCCCGTTTCCGGCACTTTCGCACCTGTCACCGTTAACTATACCAGTGGTAGGAGCGATCCCCTCATCGGTCAGCCATTACAAATTCGTCTGACATCATTGGGGACTCAGACCAATTTCGATAACATAACCCTTGACGCTTCTCCCATTCCCGAACCTTCTGCGATATTAGGATTGCTAGGTTTCGGACTGTTGGGAATCGGTTCAACGTTAAAACAAAAACGATAATTTAACCGCAGTAGGGGGTTGAAGTTTCCGGTCCGCCGCTTCCCTCGCTAAATCTCCTTGAGTTCTATTCCTAACCCTCTCAAACGCGCCCGTAACTGTTCCACTTGTTCTAAAACCGATTCCGCTCGTTGACGTTCCTTTGACATACTCCCACCGTCAAGCTACGCTGTGACGGGGGATTCTTTCCCTATCACTATCGGAAATTCCGTGCTTCAACGAGACAGCTTAGATTCTCAATGTCTCCATTAAGAATCCAGAGACCGGACTCTCCCAAGGCGTTTGGGTCGGTTTCTGTTTGCCCAACAGTACCGTTGACACTTCGACTTCGCTCAGTGTCAATGCCGAGCGAAGTCGAGGCATTGAGATGATTTCCCAAGTATTGCAACCCTTTTTTAAGAATGTTGATTGCTGCATTATGATCCCTATCTAAGACTGTTTTACAGTTAGGACATTGATGAGTTCTAGTGCTTAATGTTTTTTGAACTCTCGTACCACAAACTGAACAATCTTGGCTAGTAAAATGGGGAGGAACAGCAACACAGACAATCCGATAAATCTTAGCAAAATAATTCAACCATTCAGTGAATTGATACCAAGAAGCATCAGAAATCGACTTAGACAGTTTACGGTTTTTGGCGTTGCTGAATCAAGCTATGAATCAGTAAGGAATAGGCACTTCTTGAAACTTCAGATAATGAATTAATAAACGAATAGAGTATCCTAACATTTCTCTAGACTTAGAATAGCAGAGTGTTTGGCGATGCAATCGGGCTAGATAATGTCTTAAACCTGTGTTCTCACCCTCTACTCTGGTCATATAAGTCTTACTAACTAGGGTCTGCTGAATAAATCTAAAAACCTTGTTGGATAGGACTTTTAGACTTTTTTACCCTCAAAAAGTGCCAGCCATTGCGGGGATCGGGGGGAAAATTCAGGGACTTTTTCTCTGAAAATTAGGTAATTGACCAGATGAAAATTGGTAAAACCCTACACCCTACACCCCACACCCCACACCCTACCCCCACGAGAAACTTTTTCAGCATACCCTAACTATATGGTCGCCCTCTGCTATAAAACATGGATAAACTGACCATCCATCACTCACATAAAAATAGCATCCCCAAGACTTAACTAATTCCCATAAGGGGCGAAACGTTTCGCTACTATGGTCTGGGGATTACCCAACCTAAAATTCCTTTTTTAAAGTGGTCAACGGCTGTCCACACCCAGATTTTGTTTTTTTTTGAGCCAACAAAGGTTTCCAATTCATCTAGTTCCCCTACTTCAGGAATTGTTTCCGGGTCATAGGCGACTGGCAATAAATTTCCCACAGATTTTACCCAATTAATTATCGTTGTATGATGAACTCCCTTCAACCGTTCTATACCTCGAAATCCCATCCCTTTAACATAGGCAGTTAGGCATTCTCGCTTCGTTTCTTCGTCATAGCCTTTCTGTTTTTCATAGCTATCAATAAATTGACGACTACAGGTGACGCAAATATGATTTTGTTTACCTTGTTTATTGATGCCATTTTTACGGATATGGGTAGATTCACATTCAGGGCATTGCATTTTGATTTCCTCCATTCATATCTCTATTATGCAACGCCGACAAAAAGTCTAAAAGTCTTAGCCAACAAGGTTTTTAGATTTATTCAGCCAGATCTACAGATCAGGACAGGCACTTATGCAAGAGGCAAGAGGCAAAAGGGGGAATAAATAATCAGTCTTTAATAACCGGATTCAGTCAATTGAGGGAGGAATACCAAAAAATACCCCCCCTCAATTGACTGAATGAAGGGGAAATTTATTGTATTTTTGTGGGCAATTTAGCCGACTTTTGTGGTTTCTTTTGTGGTGGATTGGGAGGGTTTGAGTTTGTGCTTGAGGGTTGAAGCTGCGCCGAGAGTACCGAGGGCAACCAACCCAAGAAGAGAATTGGGTTCGGGAACCGCTTTCATCGTCAGTGGCCCAGCTTTGACTAGACTATCTTCCTTGGGTGTGAAATCAAGGGAGATGGGAAGGAAGATGGGTTTGACGCTGGAAGACCCACCCGAGCCAAGATAGTAGCCAACTTCTGGGACAAAAGGTGGGTCAGACCAATAGGGGGGGGTGGGAGCAGGGAAAACGAATTCGCCTGGTGCTGGTACGAAAGGCAGCACCTGCTCTCCAGGGGTGGTACCAGGCTCCACCCCACCTACACCACCAAAGGCAAAGAGAAAGGTGGGCAAGTCATCGGCGGGGGTGTTCTTCCACTTCCACCAAAAGTCGGGTGCGAATTTCTCAACTACTGGCAAACCTATTGATAGATCAACCGGCTCGTCGGGAGCAACTGGCAAACCTATTGATAGATCAACCGGCTCGTCGGGAGCAACTGGCTCCTCTGGGGCAACTGGCTCCTCTGGGGCAACTGGTTCCTCTGGTGGGATATAGCTTGAATTCGCGGACTGACCGAAGGACCATACATCTGGCTTAAGCTTCGCTATCGCCGCTTGGGCATCGGCGAGATTGGCAGCCGCTCCATAGAAGATATTGAAGGTGCGGGACTCACCCGGGGCCAGATCACCAAAGGCAAAATCAAAGACGGAACCTTGGTCTGCCGATCCTTTTTGGAAGAAATCAACATTGATTGAAGAATCGGAGAGAAAAATTTCTCCTGGGTCTGAGCGCGGATCTGAACTGGCGAAGCCGTTGTTGCTGGCAAAGCGCACCTTGCCACCGGCGGATTCGAGATTGCTTTCCACCCCAAAGTGGCTCACATACTCAAAAAACTCAGCGGGTGGCACATCCCAATCTATCACGCGGCGATAAACCAGATCAGTAACTGTTTCCGTGCCGCTGTTTGTGATGGTGACGTTGCCTTGAAACACATTGGGGACTAAGGAAACACCGTAGAAGTGCCCAATGTCAACGGGATAGTCGGCCAATTGAATGAAAGAGGAGGCTGTTGTGGTCGTGGAACCAAAAGACCCCCCCGTCAGCCCTCCGCTGCCTGAAGATTGATTCACCCAACCAGCCACGCGGCTGCCAAACGGATCGGTGACAGCCACGCCCCATCCTTCACAGAGACAACCTGGGGAGGTGGCATCCCGCCAGGTTCCATCGGGGAAGCGATAGGACAAGCCGGTCGCCCCTGCATTGACGGGACCGAAGCCTAATGGAGCTGAAAAATTCAGATGACCGGCATCATTGACACCAAGAGCGACGGAGGCCAGAGATGGATCGGCATTGTTAAAGATCACCGCCCCTACCTGTGCCTGGGCCACTTGCGGTGACAAGGCACTAAGAGCAGTCGCCAGTCCAAGTGCGGCGCTTGCAAGCAACGAATTAGACAAGTTATTAATATTCATGAGAAAGTAAAGGATTTTTACAAGTGGGAACGCTTTCCTCGCAGCTGGGTCAGCCAGCTTATGCAGGGAAGATAATGAAATTTTGCCCCCTCCCCTCCGAACTCTATCCTAAAATAGATATATTTTAATATATCTTTACATTCCTCTCTCCGACCAGCGACTCACCTAGACTTTATCCTCATGTTGCCAGAATAGCCTATCGGTCTATACCGTTTTTAAATGTACCAATGAAGAGTTTGCAGGCAGGCACGGATTCCCACCCTACAAAAAGGGTAAGGCAAGTTTCCGATTTTGTCAAGGGTTTTGGCCAAAAAAAATCGCCTCTGGGAGGCGGGGGTGAAAGGTATCACCCTGGAGAAATATTAAACGCCGAAAGACTTACCACAACCGCAGGTTTGACTGGCGTTGGGATTAGTGAATTGGAAACCGCCGCCGATCATCGCGTTGCTGTAATCTAACATGAGACCGTAGAGATAGAGCAGACTTTTTTTATCAGAGACAATTTTGAAGCCATCGTAATCGAAAACCTCATCTTGGGGGCTAATATTGCTAGGATGCTCAAAATCCATCATATAGGACATTCCCGAACAACCACCTTGACGCACACCCACGCGCAGACATAAATCCTTACCCTGTTGCTCTTTGAGCGTGGTAAGGTGTTTGAGGGCGGCCTCACTGAGTAAAATTCCTTTTCCTTGAGTCTGAGTAGCTTGTGTCATCGTTAGCAGGAACTCCTAAACGTAGATAAAACTTTGCCTTCTCCTATCCATCTTAACGATAGTTGAGGGCTGTTGACTGGATTACCGTTTACTTTTCCTGGCCTCGCAGGAGTTGTAGGGCAAAAAGAAGCAAAAAACTGGGATTATTAATTAAATAGCGTTGCCAGAGACGACCTGGTTCTTGAAACAAACGATAGAGCCATTCTAAGCCGATTTTCATCACCCAACCTGGTGCTTGAGACACTTCACCACTGTGGAAACTAAAAGCGGCGCCGACTCCTAACATAACAGCCTTTAATTTTCCCTGCTGTCGGGCCATCCACTGTTCTTGTTTGGGACATCCCAACCCGACAAAAACCAATTTAGCGCCAGATTGCTGGATTCTGTCCCTATCTTGCGCCTCTTCATCGTCGCTGAGGGGACGAAAAGGGGGGGAATAGCTGCCAGCGATAATTAAATCAGGAAAACGCCGTCTAAGATTGGCTTGCAGACGAATTAGGGTTGTTTCTGTGGCACCGTAGAGATAGATGGGGATTTGGCAGCGGGCAGCTCGATCGCAACAGGCTAACATAAGATCAGGACCATAGACGCGACTTTGTTGTTTAATCCCCAGTAAGCGCAATCCCCAGACGAGAGGCATTCCATCCGGTGTCACCAGATTAGCGCCATTAATCAGACGACGATAGGTCTTGTGCCAATAACCCATCATCACCACATGGACGTTAGCGGCGACAATATAGCAGGAGAGATTATTTTCCACCCAGGACTGAATGCGATCGCAAGCATCTTGATAACTGGTGGCATCCAAACGAGTGCCAATAATCGATCGATGTGCTAAAAACATATTATCTCCTTCTGCCGGACCAACTGCTTTGAGGATGCCCAAAAAGCAGCCGGAAAAGATCAAGGGAAATGGGGAAATTCACTTTTCTAAGCGGAGATTAGCGCCGCTGCTATCGGTGCGATAAACCCAAGTTTTTTGGTTATTAGTCAGAATAATTCGCCATCCTTCCACTAATGCTTGAGTACAAAATTCTTCCGGTTTAGCTAATCCTAAACAACCATCGGGCCAGGTTTGTGGTTGTGCTGCTTGAATTTGCAAGCGATTAACCGATATCTTGGTTTTCCGACTCAAATCTTGACGGGCAGCAGCGATTACCGAATTAGGTGGCCATGGAGATGCTAAACTAGGTTGGACTAAAAGTAGAGAAAGCAGACTCACCAGCATTAAAATAGCAGTCGCTCCCCCTTGCTGGCTCAGGCTAAAATTTTTTCTAGATATCATCTTTAGTGCTGCCTCTTTTCTGGGAGTGTCAGTATTGAGTGTAACCGATACTATGTTCCCTCTCTGGTTTTCGAGCAGAAGAAGGAGTCAATATTAGTTTTCTTTCCCATCCCCCGAAAACCCCCGCCCCTTTAAGTGGCGATAGCGATTAAAATAGATGAGGATGAACTATCTTAGCTGGATGGACTTATGTTATCTTTTTTCCTCCGTTGGTTGATTACCGCCGTCTCTTTATTGATTACAGCGCAAATAGTACCCGGTATAGAAATTAAAAATTTTACCGTGGCATTGATAGCCGCTGTCGCTTTGGGTTTAATTAATGCTATTATTAGACCCCTGTTGATTCTTTTTACCCTGCCTTTAACTATTTTGACCCTAGGGTTATTTATTTTTGTGGTCAATGCCATTTCCTTTTCTTTAGCCTCCTATTTTATCAGTGGCTTTGAGGTAAAATCATTTTTTGCCGCTTTATTTGGTTCGATCGTAGTTTCGATCGTTTCAGGAGTTTTAAATAGCATTTTCGGTGACTAAAGTGGGCAATAATTCGGTTAATTAGTGAGTAATCCTCTTTTTAAAACAGCTGGGCTTGCCCTGATTCATTAATTGCTGATCTAGAGACGTTGATTATAACAACGTCTCTCTATTTTTTTGGGGATGGCGATAGTTTTTATCTGGGAATCGGGGAATTAAATTGACAACAATCATCGTTTGTGTTAAAAAAGTTATATAAGTTCTTTACCCTAGGGCCTTAGGGGGTGTTTATTATCTTATGGGTGAGATTGCTTGGGAATATAGCGAGGGAATCTCTACTGATTTGCTGTGGCTTTTGTCGTTAAAAATCAGGAAAATTTAATCTCCAAATTTCCATCTCAAGCAGTCAGAGCAAGTTCAATTACTGTTAAAATAACTGTAATTGTTGAGCCAAGAAGATTAACTAATCTCAAGTCAGTTTTTCTTCTCTGTTGTTTTCATTCAATTTATTTAGAGGTTTAAAATGACTAATAATGAGGAAAATCTTAGTAAAGAAAACAAAATTTATACAGTTCTCAGTATCGGTCAAAGAGGCGCAGGAAAAACAGTTTTCCTAGCGTCATCTTATCAGACTTTCAAAAATCAAGCAACTTCGGGAAATCAGGCTAATATTGTCTTGAGATTTCAAGAGGAAGAAAGCGAAGAAGATATTGAAAAAATTCTCAATTATGTCGCTAGAACAGGTCAATATCCCCCCGCCACTTTAAAAATCAGTAACTTTGATTTTAATTTAGAGAAAAATAGCGGTGATCGCTCAGAGAAAATGGCGACAATTCGCTGGTGGGATGTACCTGGAGAAAGTTGTCAAATCTATAATTTAGCTTTTGTCAATATGGCTTTACAGGCTGATGCTTGTTTGCTGTTTTTAGAAGCGCCAAGTTTATTAAATGATGCAGAGAAGCCTAATAACTACCTGAAAATTTTTCAAACCTTGATCGAGATAATTAATTATAATAAAATCCAGTTTAATTTAGGCATTATTATCAGCAAATGTGATCTAGTTATCTCGGACAAAAAATGCTGGCAAAACTTACAAATAAAAGTGCAAGAATTAGAGCAAAAACTGCGAGAGCAAAAAGTTGATCACCGTTTTTTTTACTCAACAGTTTTAATTGATTCCCAGCAAGGCACACTGCAAGCAAATCAAGCTTTAGACTCCCTGTCTTGGTTATTGTCTCAAATCGATCAACAACTGGTAAACATTTCCTAAATGACCAGCAATCCGATCCATCTAGACCAAGATTAGCCAAAAAATCTCTCAAAAATCTGCTGACTGCCTGATAGCAGTTATCTCAATGGTGAGGTACAAAGTTTTCGTTTTGGTTGGGGAGTCGGTCTTCGGTGGTCGATACCGAATTAGGTTACACATCGTCTTGATGAGAAATGATCTAAAATACGACTCCAAAAACTAGAAACAAGATACAATTGTGTGAAAATTATTTATAAAAGCGCGCAGGAGTGCTTAAACGTTAGAGATCATGTCTTTTATCGTTGAACAACTGATTTATAGCAGTTTCTCACAACTGGGATTTAAATATATCGCTGGTGCCAATGTCCCCCTAGGGATTCAAGAGGTTTTTTATCAACATATAGTCTCTCAGTTATGGGACAACTATAATCCTCCAGACGGGAACTTTAAAGGAGTCTATGTCCATCAAATTGACTCCCATAATACCCTCTTTGGTTGGTTAATTAACGATGGTAAGGATGAATTTGGTCGTGGGGATATCCCCTACTTTCATTGTTATTATTTACAGGAGCTACTCGACTCGAAACAACTGGTTAAAATCCTTGCCTGTCTAGAAGCGGGTCCCCTAAAACGTATTTCCAGAGATGAGGCTGAAATCTCCCTTGACACCGTGGTTTTAGCAGACAATTATCATGCCAAGGCCTTTGAATTGGGGATTAAACTTTCTAAAGATATTCGTCTGTTTAGCCACCGGCAACTGCGGGAAGAAAAACCCCTACAATGGTTTATCTCCTCGAAAGAAACCAAAGAACGACAACATCCCACCGATAATAACTATGATAACTCTAAAAATACCTTGCCTAGGGAACCAAATTACCAGGCAGAAGTTGCCAAAATCCTGCAAGAATTAGCCGAAAAACCGCTCGCTATCGAGGCAATCATGCTTGTTTCTCCCCAGGGTCAACCTTTGACTGATTCGAGCGGCATGGAACAGAATAGCGCTTTAATCTTAGCAGGAACAATGCTCTATCTTGCCAATAACACAAAAGAGGAATTAAGCTGGTCTGATCTGGAACAAATTGCTATTCGCAGTCCCCAGGGTCATCTGATCCTAACCCCTTGCAGTGACCAAGCTTTTCTTTTAGTGAAAACTGGCAAAACTATCACGGGATTGTTAGAGGGAGAAATCGAGAAAACTCGCTCAAAATTAGCAAAAATTCTCGCTATCTCTCACCCCATCCCCCAAACTCCTCTCTTGTAATCCCGCAGTTAATCCCTCCCTTAATTCCCCTGTACCAGAATTCGAGTCGTCCTCGAACCTAGGATAATCGGCCATGTCAGGACAAGCAAGCAATAAACTCTATGGATTAGGCGAGGAGGAAATTAAAATTATTGGCTCTCCTCGACTTTGTGTGATAATCAGCGCTTATCATTCGTAGGAGTCTTGCCAGACAAGGCTTTAAAGACTATATTTCCCGAAAATTATCAGCTGCATCTCAATTTTGTGACTTTCCCTCACCTATAGGTGAGCAGCAGAAGTTATTCAAAGAGGGTGAATGCAATTCGCCCCTACAATAAACAATATTATTGCACCAATGGTAGGGGCGCACTGCCTGCCATTGGTGTCAACTTAAGCAAGAAGCTTAATTATAAAAAGTAGCTGATTATCCAAGAGGAAGGCAGTAAAAAATGGTAAAATAAGGCGGAGAAGTCAGAGGTGGGTCAGTGAAAAAGCGCTCTAAGCAACGACCGAGAAAACAGGGGAATCCAGATTTGCGGCGACCACATCAATGCCCAAGCCCAGAAATCCCACAAGTAATAGAAGAACTTAAAAAATACCTAGAGCCAAGATTATTTACGCCGCTAAAATATATGCGAGGAAATCATGAAAAAATCATGAGAGATAGATTATTAACCTTACCCGTGGTGGTCGCCTTATTGGATAGCTTAGTCTATCGCCAGATAGCGGGATTAAGTGAAGCTGTAAGAGTCTTAAAAGAGGAAGGATTACTCTGGGTAGAACCTCTAAAAGTAAGTAAGCAAGCTGTATCCAAAAGATTGATGAGCTTACCTAAGGAAATCTTGGTATTGCTGCTGAGAAATATTTGAGAAAAAAGAAAAGAAATGTCAGGGAAAATTAGCCTAGCTGAGAAATGGCAAAAGGTGAGATAAAAATTCAGTGTTATTTGGATAGCCGATGGCTCAACCCTAGAGCATCTGAGGAAAAGGCTGAAAGCTTCCGAGAAAGAATCTGGGAAATTGGCTGGAAGAATAATGATGATTGTTGAGGCATTTACGCAAGTACCTGTGACAGGATGGTATCAGAAAAATGAGAGATGTAACGATAAAGTATGGGCAGAACAATTAATAAATGAGCTACCTACATCAGGCTTGCTAGTCGTTGACCTAGGCTTTTTTAGTTTTCCGTGGTTTGACCAATTTACTAAGGAAGGAAAATATTTTCTTACCCGCATGAGGGGGAAAACATCTTACCAAATAAAGCAAGTTTTGTCCGCAGGAAAACTTTACCGAGATGAGATTATTACCCTCGGTCAGTATCGCTCTAATCCTTGCCATTCGACCGTCAGATTAGTCTCAGTTCTTTGGGGAAATACTTGGTATGATTATTTGAAAAATGTGCTTGATTCTGAACAACTATCTGCTGAGGAAGTTGGTGATTTGTATAGAAGAAGATGGCAGATAGAAGAAGCTTTTCTCTTAACTAAGCGACTCTTAGGACTGACCTATTTATGGGTTGGACACACTAACGGCGTACAAATCCAAATTCTCACTACCTTGATTTTCTATACTGTTCTCACTCAGATAGTTCAAGATGTGGCTGTAGCTCTCCATCAGCCGCAAGAAAAAATTTCTGTCGAGATGGTTTTTAGAAGCCTTTACTATGTAGCGAAGGCTTTCTTTCGGGGCGAAAACCCAGATGTAATAAGCTATTTAGCCGAACGCGCTCAACTTTTTGGACTGATTAAAGCTGAACGTCAGCGACATCGAGAGAAAGAGGCTCTCCATCGACAAATATGGGAACCTCTTCCCTTAAGTTGACACCAATGACTGCCTGCGCCCAAAATGTCATCAGCAGAAGTTATTCAAAGAGGGCGAATGCAATTCGCCCCTACAATAAACAATAGACTTGTTGGGTTATAAGGGATAATAAGAAAAAAAGCAATGATCAGAAAATCCAAGAATGCTAGATATAGAAAGGATACTCAAACAAGATCGCTTAATACGGGCGATGACAGGGCTAAATAGCAAAGCCTTCAATTGGAAGAACCCTTAAACCTAGCCGCAGGCACGAGGGTGACAATTATCATTGAAAGTGTTTTACCTAATGAAATAAAATCACCTAAAACGTTTCTGGAAACTGCTCAGTCTCTGCAATTACAGGGTGAACCTGATTGGTCAGAAAAAATTGACCAATATTTGTCTGGTGAAACTATTGACCATTAAGTGGATTCTAAGGAGCTAAGGGAATGACCTGGACGGCAAACCAACAAGCGAAAATTATCCGTACAGAGCGTGGGCTGACGATCGCTGGCACGCGCACTAGCCTTTATGCTGTAATCGATCTCCTAAAAGCTGATTATCCTCCTAAACTGATTCGTGACACGTTTAACCTCACGGACGCGCAAATTGACGCAGCTTTGTCCTACATTGAGGCAAACCAAGCTCAGGTCGAGGTTGAATATCAAGAGGTTCTTCAGAATAGGGAAGAAATTCGCCAGTACTGGGAAGATCGTAACCGTGAACGCTTTGCTCGAATTGCAGCAATGCCACATAAGCCCGGACAAGAAGCGTTTTGGGCGAAGCTTGAGGGGCAGAGAGCCAGACGTGCTGCACAAAAACAATGACTTTCTTAGTTGACTACAACCTCGACGGTTATGCGCTGATTTTTCTTGGTATATTGGCAAAACGTGGTTGGCTTGAGTTTCAGTCTGTCCAATTTGTCACCTTTAGAGAGGTTGGATTGTCGATGGAAAGTAGCGATCGCGTAGTCTGGCGCTATGCTCAAGAACACGAGTTGATGATTCTTACTGCTAACCGAAATATGAAGGGTGGTGATTCGCTTGAGCAGGTTATGCGAGAAGAGAACACAGAGAACTCGTTTCCAGTGTTGACGATTGGAAATCTCGATCGTTTGAGTGAAGCTGAGTATAGAGAGCGCCGCGCTGAACGACTGATCGAAATTGCTGTAGATATTGATAATTACAAGGGGGTTGGTCGGTTATTCATTCCATGATATTGTCGGCTACGCTTGAAAATTAAGGCGATCGCAGTCTTGTCGGTGAGAAGCACGGCATAACTTAGCCGTTATGCGGCCAGTTTCTGAATAGATCGCAATCGCCGTAGGGTGCGTTCCCTAATGCAAGTCCCACTGTTCCACCAATAGATTTTGGGGAACGCACCATGCTCATTGATTGAAGTTGTGAGTCTAAGTGGGATGCCGAAGGCACTGCGATCGCAGTACGCGGATATTGTAGTGCGATTGCAGTGCCTGTGGGCTGCGTTAATGAAATGTAAAGCATCTTTTTCCGTGGCATGATCAGTTCGACAACCGACAATCTACCTTCCGTGCCAACGAACAACTCTGAAATACAAAACCAAGCAAGAAGCGTCTTGGATGCAATTGCGTTTACTCCCTTTGAGCAATGCCAACCCTTGAGCCGGGATTTTAGCGACATTCCTGATTGTCCTGGCATTTACGCAGTCAGGCATAGATATAGTGCGCCTAAATGATATGTAAACTAGAATGCCGACAACAATCCCGAAATATTTTAGAATAAAAGGAAGACAAATATAAGTGTTTGGAGAATCAAATGGAAGCAGAACTTCAAATTCTCGAAGAGTTCATCAAAACTAATCCCGATTCCCGGGAACTGAAAAGAGCCTTAGGGGTTAAGCTGGCTTTGTCGGGATACGCTTATAGAGCAATTCAAGAAATTATTGGAGTGACCCCCGGATTCATTGCTAAATGGAAAAAGGAATTTATTTCAGCAGGAATTGAGGGGATTATCTTGAAGTATAAAGGTTCGAGACCCTATCTAAATGCCGAGGAAAAACAAGAATTAATTCAATGGATTATCAACCAGAGTCACTGGGATATTTGGGAGCTAGAAACTTATGTACTAGAAACTTATGAGGTTGTGTTTAAATCGAGACAGAGCTACTACCAATTGCTAAAAGAAGCGAGAATTAGCTGGCAAAAGGCGGAACAAGTAAACCCGAAAAAAGATGCAGAAGAGGTAAAAAAAAAGAATGAAGAAATCAGTCAATTATTGGAGAGCAAAAAAGAGGAGATTCAGTCGGGAAAGCTTGCGGTGTACTTGCTTGATGAATGTCATCTGGTCTGGAAAGATGTTCTAGGTCATCTCTGGAACTTTATTAAAGAAAGACTAAAAGAAGGTCAAAATCCCTCAGAGTTACCCGAAAGAACTTTGGTAAAAATTAAGAATGAAAAAGAGAGACAAACTTATTATGGAGCTTTAAATTTAGTGGAAAAAGAATTTATTTTAGCTCCTTACAAAGCAGGGAAGGTCGAGAATACAGTAGATTTTTTGAAAAAACTAATTCAAAGCAACCCTGGGCGAAAAATACTGATTATTTGGGATGGAGCTTCCTATCATTCGGGAGAAGAGATGATCAAATTCCTTACTGAAAAAAATCAGGGTTTATCCCCAGAAGATTGGCAGATTACCTGTCATAAATTTGCCCGATACGCTCCCGAAGAAAATCCAGTAGAAGCAATTTGGCTACAGTTAAAAAATCTTTTGAGAAGATTTTATTGGTTGGCCAAAAATTTTCGAGTGGTTAAACGCTTGTTCGAGTTTTTTGCCAAATTTCAATTATTTAATTTTCCTAACCTTAAGAAATACGATGCTTTTTCACAATTCATTTAGGTGCGCTATATCAGGGATTGCTTTACATTGGTAAAACCAAAAGTGCGATCGCCGATCTTGTAGGGTGCGTTAATGAAATGTGACGCACCTTAATATAATGTTCAAAATTCGTGCGTTACGCTGACGCTAACACACCCTACTGGATTGTTTCAGTGCGATGCCGAAGGCACGGCGTAGCAGATCGCCGATCTTGTAGGGTGCGTTAATGAAATGTAACGCACCTTATACAATGTTCAAAATCCGTGCGTTACGCTAACGCTAACACACGCTACATCATATCGATCGTCAAGATTAAGTGATTGCCAAAGCGATCGGGTATAACACAGTGTGATCGCTATCGCTGTAGGGTGCCTTCCCTAATGCAAGTCCTCTCCATAAAAACGATAAAATCTCTATTCTGGAAACATAAAGAGGCTTCAGGCAGATTTAAAGGCACATTTAAGGGTTATAAATCGAATATTTCCAGTTTTTTAAGCTAATAAAGCTATTAATGGCTTGATTTATTGGCATCTAACCCAAACAGTATAATTTTTTCTTTGATGTATTGAAAATGTTTTTTATTTCGCATAGAATACAATTCTAGAGAAAATACCTAGCAATCTCCCATAAATAAACAAAGGAGCCGATGACATCGTGATCCATGAGCCTAGATCCCCAAAACCGAAAACCCTCTTACCTTTTATTTCTCTAGCTACGGCTGCCGTCGTCACAACGGGAATTGGACTAGCTTTTACCCCCCTATCGGCATCGGGTAATCTGCTGGCAGGTCCGGATAAACAGCAAGCTAAACAAAAAACCGTGGAAATCACCCTAGTTTCCTACGCGGTGACTCAATCGGCCTACTCAAAAATCATTCCTCTATTCGTCAACAAATGGAAAAGAGAGAAAAAACAGGATGTGGTGATTAAACAGAGTTATGGCGGCTCTGGTTCCCAAACCCGCGCTGTTATCGACGGATTAGATGCAGATGTGGTAAATTTGGCCATCGGTTCTGATGTGGAACGCTTGCAAAAAGCGGGTTTAGTTAACCCCGGTTGGCAGAAAGAATTACCCAATAACGGCATCGCCACTCGTTCCGTGGTAGCTTTAGTTACTCGTCAGGGCAATCCCAAAGGAATCCGTAACTGGCCAGATCTAGCCAAATCGGGGATTAAAGTCATCACTGCCAACCCGAAAACCTCTGGGGTAGCCCGTTGGAATTTTCTGGCCCTGTGGGGATCGGTAACTCAAACTGGCGGCAATCAAGCACAAGCGACCAATTTCGTCCGCAATGTCTATAAAAACGTGCCTGTACTACCCAAAGATGCCCGGGAAGCCAGCGATGTCTTCTTTAAACAGGATCAGGGGGATGTGCTGCTTAACTACGAAAACGAGGTGATTCTGGCCCGTCAAAAAGGAGAAACGGGTTTTTCCTATACTATTCCTCCGGTCAATGTTTCGATCGATCCGCCCGTGGCCGTAGTGGATAAAATAGTTGATAAACGCAAAACCCGGGAAGTAGCGACAGCTTTTGCCCAATTTCTCTTTACCCCCGAAGCGCAGCGAGAATTCGCCAAGGTGGGTTTCCGTCCGGTTAATGCTAATGTGGCTAAAGAGTTTAGTAAACAATACCCAAAAGTGCCGAATCTGTTCTCCTATACGGCGATCGGTAGCTGGGAGGAGATCCAGAAAAAATTCTTCGCTGATGGGGCGATTTTTGACCAAATTCAGCGTTAATTAGTAGTGAGCCATCAGCTGTCAGCTAGATAGCAGAGATAGTTGATTGCTGATGGCAAAAAAAACAAAACTGATAGTTAGTAGCTAAAAAAAGATGTATCTACTTGACAAAATCAAAAACGGAAGCTTGGTATTGATTGGTTACTTATTATCGCCCCTGTGTTGGTGGAACGATCTAATTTTTAATCTGCCGATCGCCTACGGTTTCGGTCGTTTAATTGCTTGCTTGCACGCCGATTTTTTTCTACCCGCGGCCATGGTTGGTTATTGGTTATCTAATCTTGTGGGAATTCTGCTAATGCAATTCGGGACGAAAGAATTAATCGGTGGAGAAAAAAAAGAACGCAATTGGCCAAAAGAATTAAGAAATGGATTACTTTCCTCGACTGCCTATACATTAGTTATTCTGGTCTTGATCCATTTTCAGGTATTAGAAATGCCCCTGTTATCCTCGATCGCCACTTTTTCCCCGTGATTCCCAAAACCTACTTAAACAATAGCTTAATTTTCTTAGCCATCTTGTTAGCATCGCTAAGTTTTACGGATTTAGCGATCGCTATTGGCCAGTATCCCCAAGGGTTTGCTTGGGAAAAATCCCTGATGCTATCTATTCATCAAACCGCTAATTTAAACCTAAACTTTTTGGCCATAAAACTAACGGGATTAGGTACTTATTGCGGAGTAGCCCCGATACTGACAATTTTACTGCTGATTTTTGCCCTAAAAAAATACTGGTATGGTTTCGCTTATCTCCTTGTAACTATGGCGGGAGGTTGGGCAATTAGTTATAACCTCAAGATGCTTTTTCGTCGGAATCGCCCGCAATTTTGGCAGTTATTTTATCCCTTACCCGATGATTTTTCCTTCCCTAGCGGTCATGCTTTATTTAGTTCCCTGTTAGTGGTTTCTTTACTGATCCTATCTTGGAGAACGCGCTGGTTTTTAGGGGTAGTTTTACTGGGGATTCCCTTGGTTTTGGTTATTGCTTGGACTCGTCTTTATTTAGGGGTTCACTTTCCTAGTGATATCCTTGCCGCTTGGCTTTTAGCGATCGCTTGGTCTCTCCTAGTTCATCTCTGGTGGCGACAGTTATTAAAGACACCCAAGGCGATCGACACCCAAGAGGAAATTAATAATTAGCTCTAGAAACTCATCTAATCGCTTCTTTCTCAGAAGGAGACAATTGGATTTGGAGTCATCCATTTAGCTAGTTGATCAACTGTAAATTCAGCAACGCCTCATCAATACCATCTATTGCCATTCAGCAAGAACTAGAATAGCACGAAAACAATTATTTAATAATAAATATTTACGCCTACTTCTGGCTTCGTCACCCCCTGAACGGTTACGAATTACTTTCGTTACATTTGATAATTTCTGCTAATTCTGGTAGCTTTTCTTTATCTGCCATTTCTAGTCCAATCTCTAAATAAAAAAGAGAATCTTTTGTAGGTCGTTTAGGTTCTATTATATATTGGCGAATTATTACCATTGCTTCAAAGGAAAAACTTTTGGCTGCAAGTACATAGAAATTATCTTGAATTTTTTGCCATTTTAAATCCTTAACATTAACTTTATCCCCAATTTGTAGGCCTGGATCAAAATCGTAAGAAGCAATTTCAGTATATGGATATTCTTCTAAAGGAAGGTGTAAATAAACTTTGCAGTTAAACATTTTGAATCGCCCCATAATGCAGACATACAACATTTATAGAGTATCTTAAAAGGGGTGGAATGTCAATTACACCGTAAAAAAAAGTTAATTATTTGTAAGTACAACTTTAAGGCTGACAAAAGTGAGAAAACTAGATAGGTAAAGGATGAAATTGAGAGAAAAATAAATTTAGATGAAAAATTGCCTATAATCCTCCCCAATATCTACCAGGGTAAGCGCATCTTAACAATCATTGACAAAATGAACTTTATATAGGTTGCTTACCCAGAGAGCGATTCAGGCATATTTGAGGAGAATTGGCCATCTCAATTGTTAAGCAAAAATCGACCAAATGTGAAGATTTCGTAACTATTCTGATTGACTGGTATCACCTGAAATGCCCACACAGCAAGCGGATCACAAAATTGGCCAATTGTCAATAGCTTTTGAGATGCTCTCACCCTGGCGCAAGTAAGGCTATGATAAACTAGAATACAAGAGCTATTCTAAATCAATAAGAATATGCACATCATCAGCCGTAAAAAACTGCGGCGATTTTCTGGAAAACACGCTGATGCTGCCAATGCCATTAATACTTGGTATAAAATTGCTAGTAAAGCAGAGTGGAAAAACCTGGCTGAAGTTCAAGCTGTGTATTCTCAAGCAGAAGCAGTTGGTAATTTCACGGTCTTTAATATCAAAGGTAATCGCTATCGTCTAATTGTAGATATCGTTTACAAAGACCAAGTAATTTACATCAAGTACATTTTGACTCACGCGGAGTATGACAAAGATGAGTGGAAAAATGACCCTTACTTTGGACTGTGATACCTACGGAAGGTTACTAGCCGAGTATCTACCAAAAGTGATAGAAAACGATGCAGAAAACGAACAGGCTATTACCCTAGCTGAAGCCTTATCTCATCGAGAAAATCGAAGTCTAGAAGAAACCACCTTGTTAAATTTACTCTTGACTTTAATCGAAAAATACGAACAAGAGAATTATCCCATTGAAGAATCAGAACCCCATTCAATACTCTGGGAACTCATGGAAGCTAACAACTTACAAGAAAAAGATTTATCAGATATACTAGGTTCAAGAACAATAGTTTCTGATATTCTTATTGGCAAACAAATAATAACAGAAAAACAAGCTGTAAAGTTAGGACAGTTTTTTCACGTTGACTCAAGTTTATTTTTATCTACTCAGTAAATTTGTACGATGCAGGTGATGGTTGGTTATAATATGAATATCTACTTAACTGGAAGAAAATTAAACAAATGGCTAATCTTGGTCGTGAAAGGGAACAGGGAACAGAAAAAAAATACAGCGATTTTAGCTTTACAGGGAAATGAGTAATTAATTTTGCGCGCGGTACTTACCAATTAGTTTTGAAATTGCTTTATATGCAGGTGAAATACGAGTAAAATTAAGAACTCAAGGCAAAACTCGTTCTGAAGCTGATATGCTAATTTCCGCAACAGCTAAAATTCATAAACTGACTTTAGTAACGCACAATATTCGTGACTTTGAAGGCTGCGAGATTTTGCTTTTCAATCCATTTAGCTAAGTTACAGTTAGTTCTATTGTTGCTGTGTATGAATATTTACTTAGGGTTTGCGGCAAAAAGTTTGTTGGTGGGGTTAGGGTGTGGGGTGTGGGGTTTTATCCATTTTCAGGGCGTTCGGACGTTCGGCAAAGCTCATCAGCCAACCCTAGGTATTTGCCGTAACCCACCTACTCTAACTCAAAAGTATTGCAAAACATTTTAAATACATATACAATCAAAATAGCCAACAAGTATAAAGCAAGTGGGATTATGGCGATCGCAAAAGACATCACCCAATTGGTAGGACGGACACCCCTAGTTCAACTGAATCGAATCCCAGTGGCAGAGGGAGTAAAAGCCCGCATCGTGGTGAAACTGGAAAGTATGAACCCCGCCGCCTCGGTTAAAGATCGCATTGGTGTCAGTATGGTGGAGGACGCTGAAGCCGCCGGACTAATTCACCCCGATAAAACAATTCTGGTGGAACCCACTTCCGGCAATACCGGCATCGCCCTGGCCATGGTAGCGGCGGCCAAAGGCTATCCCTTAGTCCTGACTATGCCCGAAACCATGAGTTTAGAACGACGGGCAATGTTAAAAGCTTACGGGGCGCAATTAGAGTTAACCCCTGGTAGCCAAGGCATGAAAGGAGCGATCGCCCGGGCCGAGGAAATAGTCGAAAACACCCCCAACGCCTATAGTTTGCAACAGTTCCGCAACCCGGCCAACCCGAAAATTCACCAGGAAACCACCGCCGAAGAAATCTGGGCCGATACCGATGGTCTGGTGGATATCGTTATTGGTGGCGTGGGAACCGGGGGAACCATTACTGGTATTGCCGAAACCATTAAACCCCGTCGTCCCCAATGTCAAGCGATCGCAGTTGAACCCGCTAATAGTCCCGTCTTATCGGGAGGACAACCTGGACCACACAAAATCCAGGGTATCGGGGCCGGTTTTATTCCGGCAATTTTCCGACCGGAATTAATCGATGAGGTGATTATCGTCGATGATACGGAGGCTTTCGCCTACGCGCGACGGTTAGCTCGTCAGGAGGGACTACTATCGGGCATATCGGCCGGGGCGGCTTTATGGGCGGCAATTCAGGTGGGCAAAAGACCTGAAAACGAAGATAAATTAATCGTCATGATTCAGCCTAGTTTCGGGGAACGTTACCTCAGCACGGCCCTATTTAAAGACCTCGAAGATATCGACTAATAGGACAGTCTTTGGTCTGTTATCCCTCTTTGATGACTCACGGGACAATGCCGGAAAAAGAAGGCTTAAAACGAGGTATAACACCGACTTTACTACGATTATCGATCGGGATCGAGAATAGGAACGATTAAAAGCGGTATCTGGAAAAGGCTTTGATTGGTTAGGCGAAGTTTTTATCTCATTTGATGGGTTAAGCAATGTTTTTTGACTCGACAGATTGGCAAACGATTATTTTTCGGCTGAGTATGGCTATGGCCGTCGGCTGTCTGATTGGTTATAACCGACAGCGAGGCGGTCGTCCGGCTGGATTGAGAACTTTTATCATCGTTAGTCTCGGGGCTGCCATGTTCGTGATGATTCCCCTACAAGCGGAGGGAGATGTGGGTTATGCGTCTTCTAATGCTCTCAGTCGTACTATTCAAGGGGTCGCTTCTGGTGTCGGTTTTTTAGGGGCGGGAATCATCCTACAACAATCCCATCGGGAACTAAATAAGGTACAAGTGAAAGGTTTGACTTCGGCGGCGACTATCTGGTTAGCGGCAGGATTAGGCGCCGCTTCCGGTTGCGGTTTATGGCAGATGGTTCTGGTGGGAACTTTTTTCACTCTCTCCACCCTCAGTGGCATTAAACGACTGAAGAAAAAACAACCCTTAGCCAAATATATTAAAGCTCGTAAGAAAATATCTCCGATTAATCAAGAAATAGATTCATCGGATAGTTCAGCGTCTCATTAATAAAAAAAAGCGATAAAAATTAATTTTATTAAGAGAGTAAAAGCTTTTCTGTAATGGCTTTTGGCTCAAAAAGCTTATGTTTTATCTGCAATTTATTGGTTAAAAAAATACAATAAGTTATTTATAAAATTTCTGATCAAATAAAAATTTGATATGATAAAATCTAGATAGAGTAAAAATTTTTCTGAACAGGAGAAAATTAAATTATGATTAACCGAAATAAGAGCTTTCAAAGCCTCAAAAATCAAGTTGTCCGGCTGCTGATTTTCCTCTTAACTGTCACTTTGCTCCTCGGGGGAAGAGGAAATGCGATCGCGTTGCCGCTACTCCCCGAACAGTTGGCCGTCATCGACCGTGCAACGGCAACGGGTGGCACTGTGGTGGAACCGGTCAAGAAAAAAAATGAGGTTTCTAGCCCAAAAATTCTGGAAGATGCCCAAATTGCCTATGAAAAAGCCATCCAAGCGACAAAATCGGCTATCGATGACCTAAATGCTCAACTGGCCGCTCCTTCTCTCGACAAGAAGATTATCGAAGCTCAACAGGACAACCTAGAGGACTTAGCGGACAATATTGACGATCTAGGGGAAAAAGTGAGTAAATTTACGAAAAAATTGAGCAAATCCGGGGCTAAACTCAGTGAAACCCTGCAAAACAACCTTATTACCCTAGAAAAGAGCCTCGTTAATACCTCCGAGACGATCGATATCTTGGCCGACGACACCGAACGACTCAAAGACAGTGCTTCCCCTTTCCTGAAAACTCGCGTGGAAAAGACCATCGACGCAGTTAAACAAACTCTACAGGAAAGCGATCGAGCTTGGCAAGAACTGATCTCCTCGGCTACCACGGAACTGGAGAAGACTAGCACCCCGAAATAAATAGGGCTTGCAAGGGCATAAAATCAGTCTTTTTTGGGGTAATTATCGTTTTTACCCCAAAATTCTCCCAAAAAAACTAACTCGTCTAAAAAGCCCCTTTCTCGACGACCTTGTGCTTTTGACTAGCTAAGTACCTAATCAAAATTAATTATCAATCATGACGCTTACCTATCAACCATCAACCCCCCATCGCTGGCACTTTGATAATCGGGCGATTTTGCCCCTTAGAAACCCTAATTTCTGGAAAATCGAGAGTGGAGTCGTAAAAACCTCCACCTGGTTAGAAGATGGAACCCTGATCGTCTTGGGATTGTGGGGACCCGGCAATTTTGTTGGCAAAACCCTAGAGAGAGTCAATCCCTATCAAGTTGAGTGCATCACTCCTGTGCAAGCAGTTTCCTTTTCCACAGTTGAGAGTTATCAAATGGCAGAAATTCTGCTGTCTCATCTTCAGCAAGCACAAGAACTAAGTATTATTCGTAGCTACAAACGTACTGATATTATGGTTGTGAAATTACTGTCATGGTTAGGTAATCAATTTGGTAAACAAACTGGTACTGGACAATTAATTGATGTGCGTCTAACTCATCAGGATATCGCTGACTTATTAGGAACCACTAGAGTCACAATTACCCGCGCACTTAATAGTCTAGAACAACAGGGGGCCGTGGAACGTCTTCCCGTCCATCGTCTTCTTTTACGAGAGGAGGACATCTGGCACTACGAGATTTAGAATGGGAAGGATTATCTCTTTTTTCAATCTATGAATTGGTTAGTAACCCTTTTAATTACTAGCGTGACGAGTTTTGTAGCCACAAATCTTGATGATCTGATGGTGCTAATGTTGTTTTTCTCGCGACTTAATGCTAATTTTCGACCTCGACACCTGATTGTTGGTCAATACCTCGGTTTTACCCTGATTCTCCTAGCTAGTTCCCTCGGTTTACTATTTGGGTTACTGGTGTCTAAAGAATGGATTGGTCTATTAGGATTTATACCTTTGATTATCGGCATTAAACAACTTTTGTCAAGGGAAAATGAGGATTACATTCAAGAAGTAAGAGAAGATGTTAATTATTCTAAAAATCGCTCCTTTGTTCCTCGTTTTCCCTCCCAAACCTATTACGTTGCTGCCGTGACCGTGGCTAATGGTGGTGATAATATTGGTATCTATACCTCTCTTTTTGCCAATAATTCCCCGATGCGCGTCTTAATTATCATGATAGTTTTTTATCTCATGATGGGGATTTGGTGCATCCTAGGCTATTTTTTGATTACCCATCCCAGGATAGCTAAAGTGGTTACAAACTACGGACATAAAATTAGTCCTTTTATCTATATTTCTCTAGGGATTTATATATTAGTTGACAGCCGATCCTATCGTTTATTTTTAATGTCTTAACCAAGAATGCCTAAAAATCGTCTTTTAAGTAGGGAGGCAAAATTATTTGTAGGATGGGTTAGCGCACTTCGTAACATGAGCAGGCGTTGGGTTTCATGCTTCAACCCAACCTACGTTCATCTTATATTTAATTCCACCCAGCCACTTAGCTAGACTAACTAATACTAAATCCTCTTGAAAAGTTATAAAAGGATTTGTTATGACAATTAAAAAACAACAAATAGCGGCCGAAGCTTCCTGCAAAAACCGACATCGGCGAATTAATACTATTTTTCAACAAATGGGCATCGCCTATCGATGACCGAAATGCTCAACTAAACGCATCTTATCTCCCCAAGGACACCCTTACCATACCCCTTATCTATGAGCTACATTGACCGGAATCAATTTTCTGCAACTTTCGACATCGCCATTATCGGGGGAGGATTTAGTGGCTCCCTCGTGACAGCGAACCTGTTGCGCGACACAGGGACTCCATTATCGATCGCCCTGATCGAGCGCCGAAAACCCCTCGGTACGGGGATCGCCTACGGAACGCGAGACAGCGGCCACCTGCTCAATATTCCCGCAGGCAAAATGAGCGCCTTCGAGGACGATCCCGAACATTTCCTCCACTGGTTAGCGGATAACGGCTATCGATCGATCGATCCGGCCAGCTTCGTACCGCGTCTAGTGTACGGCAAATACATCCGATCGATCCTAGAAGAAGCGCGCGACAACGCCATTGCCGATCACCGTCTGGAAACATTTACCGATGCGGCGATCGATCTGGTACTCGACGGGGAAAAAGCGACGATTACCCTCAAAGGAGGCAAGAAAATCAGTGCCGCTAAAGTAGTTCTGGCGCTGGGCAATTTTCCCGCAACGGTTCCCCAACCCCTCGCGTCTCTCAATTCCCTCTCTCTCCGCGACGCTTGGGAGACGGAGACACTCACCGAGCTAAAACCCGACGGGACGATGCTGCTGGTCGGTACGGGGTTAACGATGGTGGATATGGTGGTTTCCCTGGCACAAAGGGGATTCACGGGCAAAATCCACGCGGTTTCCCGTCATGGCCTGCTCCCCCGATCGCACCGACCCACCGATCCCTATCCCCCGTTCCTTACCCTCGAAACCGCACCCAAGACCGCGCGGGGACTCCTAAGGCGAATTCGCGCGGAGGTAAAAAGCGCAGAGAGTCAAGGTCACGACTGGCGCGCCGTTTTAAACGCCTTACGTCCTATATCTCAAGGTCTATGGCATTCTCTGCCGATAGCCGAACGCGCCAGATTTCTACGCCACCTGAAAGCCTATTGGGAGGTTCTTCGCCATCGCGTCGCCGATGAGATCGCCGGTATCCTCGATCAGGCCGTAGAATCGGGACAATTAACCTATCATGCGGGAAGAATTGAAACTGCTGAGGATAAAAACGGCTGTGTAGAGGTTACTATCCGTCAACGGGGAACGGGAAACCTGTTAAACCTACCGGTCGATCGAATCATTAACTGTACCGGCGCGGGTAACGATTACGCGACCATAACCGATCCCCTCGTCGTTCATCTTCGCCAACGGGGGTTAATCCGTCCCCATCCTTTGAATTGTGGCATCGAAACCGCGGACAACGGGGCGATTCTCAGGCCAGACGGTACGGCATCGCCAACGCTCTACACCTTGGGAAATCCCCGCAAAGGTGATCTCTGGGAAACCACCGCCATTCCCGAACTGCGTTTACAGGCGGCCGAACTGGCCCGGGAGTTGTTGCGATCGCTGAAAGAGAGAATTTCTCTCCCCGCGGCCTACTCGATCGCATTCCGGCCGGCAGCGCCGATTTTCCGTCAGCTTTTTGATAGGGAATCGAGTACCTACACCTATCTGATCGCTGATTCGGGTACGGGGGAGGCGATTTTAATCGATCCGGTCCTCGAACAGGTTGATCGCGATCGGCAGATTCTTTGGCAGTTGGGGTTAAACCTAGGCTACACCATGGAAACCCATGTCCACGCCGACCATATCACCGGAGCGCACCGCTTACGGGAGTTAACCAACTGTTCGATCCTCGTTCCCGAAAACGCCGAAGTGAGCGATATCGATGGTTATGTACGCGATGGCGACATCTGGATTGTGGCAGGTCAGCAGCTAAAAGCGATCGCCACTCCGGGCCACACCGATAGTCATATAGCCTATCTCATCGATGAAAAACGCCTATTAACGGGGGATGCACTCTTAATTCGCGGTTGCGGTCGTACCGATTTTCAGAACGGTTCGCCGGAGGTGTTATACAAGACGGTAACGGAGAAGTTGTTCACCCTCCCCGACGATACGCTAGTTTACCCCTGTCACGATTATCTGGGCAGAACGGTCTCCTCGATCGGTGAGGAAAAGCACTGGAATCCCCGTTTCGCTGGCCGCGACCGCGAGGATTTCGTGGAGTTGATGAATAATCTCAATCTCCCCTATCCCAAGAAGATGACTGCGGCCTTAAGTGCCAACGCACGGGGGGGTAAGGTGGTTTTCGTCATGGATTATCAGATTTAGTGCATATTTTATTTTAAAAATTCTTCTTTTTAGGTTTAGGAGGCCGTTCTATACTTTTAGGGGAGGGAGGTGATTGAGGCGGTTTTTGCAATAATTCAATAAGAGTTTGAATAATTTTATCTACGACTTCATCTCTCAAAGTCCCGCATTTTCTTCTAAATAATTCTCTATCAAGTGTGGATATGCGGTCCGGTTTAACATAAGAAGCTTTGTATTCATCATCTAGATGTCCTTCTTTAAAATCCCTCCGCTTAATTTCGATCATCCCCGATCTTTTATTAGAATTGCTAGTTATGTAAGCGCAGATAAACCCTTTTCCCTCTAATACAGGAGCGAGGATTAGAACAGGCCTTTCTTTCTCTTCTTCTGTATTATCCTGATAGGGAAAGGGAGCATATACCACATCTCCTTTTTTATAAAAAACGGACACTTGATTCAATTTTTAACATACTCCTCTTTTATATTTTCCTCTTTCAAAAAAGTAAAATTACTGTGATTAGCGATCACTTCCAGAATCTCTTGATCTTCGGACTCCGACTCTTCAACCACAAAATCAATTAGTCTGTCAATAAATCCAGCCGCATTGCGAATCCGAACTCTAAAAGAGTTTTTGGAATCAGTCGGCGTACTGAAATCTATATTTTTTTTACGAGACTGATCGATTATATCGCTCATTATTACTTGAATATCTTGAAGAGTTTCAATATCAAAAAAATCAATGTAATCTTCTAGCTTGTCACCAAACGTTTCTAATTTTTCTGAAAAAACTTTTAAAAAATCTTCTTCTAGATAAAATAAATCTCTTTCAGAATAACTGCAATATTTTGCGATAATTATTTTTAAAGAATTCCAATTGTTATCGAGAATACGAAAATCTCGATATAAATTTATAGCTTTTTCTCTTAAAAAATCGATGGTTTCGCGGTCGATATATGTAGCGTCTTGTGAATTTAGTTCAACAAAACTTTTAATTGCAAAAATTGCATGATCTATTGCATTGTAGACTTGATGCCATTCTCTTTTTTCAAAAAGAATTTTAATGTTGCCAGCTATGTCTTTAATTTCTTTGTTTATTTCGTCATTGGTTTTTGCAGATTGCCAAGAAATAGATTCAAAAAAAACTTTGCTTTCGTATAAATTTTCAATAATTTTTGTCAAACATTCATCAACCTTCCTAAAAAAACTTTGATTGCGATAGTTGACAATGACGATTTTATTTTTTAACAAAAAAAGCTTGATTGATTCTTTTTTAAAATAATTATCAAAAGAAAAAGAATCGGAAATTTTTTTAGAGTTATCTTTATTAATCAGAATAGGTTTGGTGATTTTCCAATCAGTTAAGTGATTCTCTTTACAAGCCATAGGAGCTTATCCACTAACAGTACGATGTTATCTAATGATTATATCATAACAACCTTACCACACTCGCCTCCAGCGCAGCAACGCCGATCGCCCTCTACCCCGCCATCCCGAACCCGCAACCGTCACGAGTTCCCCTTTCTAAACGGAAAGCCACGAGAAGATCATTCAACGCATCCATATCGCCATCCATTAAAAACCCATCGTGACCGTGCGGCGATCGCAACCAGAATAATTGCGAATTGGGGATATATTTCGCCAACTCCTCTTGTTCTACGGGAGGATAAAGAAGATCCGAATCGATCGCCACGATCGCCGTCGGTTGTTGAATCGACTGTAAAACCGATTCATAGATGGGAACGGCGCGGGCGTTAGTTCCGGGGGCAGGTTCCTGGCCGGCGTGTACTTGCAGCGTCTCGAAACGGTAACGGTCAGACATAGATACTCACGGACGAAAATAAAGGGTAAATTCCTCGATCGCACAGATCAAGGAAAAAGGGTGATTAAATTACCTCGTTAGGGGATGGAATTAGGTACAGTTAGGCTTATCCGCTTACTGTATTTAGGGTTCTACCATAGCCATTTTTGTGAGTCAATTTATTGAGATATCCTTTATACAAAATATCGTTTATGCCGAAACTAGATTGTGTTAAGGTAATTGCTATAAAAGAAAGTACCAGCTAGACTGGTGAAATGAGAATGTACCATTTAAGACAAGGGAAATTTTGTTATAATTGCTTCTGGATAACCCCGATTACTTTCTTGGATAAATAAATGCCTTTTTGATCAAATTTATGACTAAAACTAACGAAATGCTCGTTTAAATTTATGATTTCTAAGACATTTAATCGGCGACTATGATAACTATAAATAGACCAGTATTTCCCGATATTTTGCCAGCCAGACGGGACGAAAAGGACGAGACTAAATCTTCATTTTCTAGTTGCTGAAATTCTTCTAGATAAAACTGTCACTGATTACGAAGATAAAATCAGCCCTTTTATTTGTAAACCTATCCTATTAACCATCTCTATTCTCAATTAAAATGCTCAAAATTCGTCTTTTAGCTAGACCAAGTAATATCTTTTTTTTGTTATTAATTTTGGCGATTATTTTTAATCCCTTCGTGATTGTCAATGCGGGAGAAAGAGGGGTTTTAATGGTCTTCGGTCAAGTACAGGAGAAAATACTTAATGAGGGAATCCATGGGATTATTCCTGTTGTTAACACGGTGAAAAAACTAAGTGTGAGAATCCAAAAAGAACAGATAGCGGCCGAAGCTTCCTCCAAAGACCTACAGGAAGTATTTACAGATGTGGCCCTGAATTGGCATATTTTAGCATCAGAAGTTAATAATATTTTTCAACAAATTGGCGATGAAGCGGCTGTCATTGAACGAGTGATCGATCCAGCAGTGGAGGAAATTCTTAAGGCAGTTATGGCTAAATATACCGCCGAAGAATTAATTACTAAACGGGAGGAGGTGAAAGGAGAAGTAGATCATCGTTTGAGCGAAAGACTGAAAAATTATCATATCGGTGTGGATGATATTTCTTTGGTTCATGTCAACTTTTCCGATCGCTTTACCGATGCGGTGGAAGCCAAACAAATTGCCGAACAGGAGGCCAAAAAAGCCGGTTTTATGGTGCTGAAAGCTCTGAAAGAATCGGAAGTAAAAATCAATCTGGCCAAGGGAGAGGCGGCAGCTCATCGCATTCTCCAAGATTCCTTAAGTCCAGAAGTTTTACAGAACAAAGCGATCGAAAAATGGGACGGTAAACTCCCCCTATTTATGGATGATAATCTGCTTAAGTCCCTTGAATTGGCTAAAGATAAGCGAAAAACTAGATGATAAAAACAATTTATTAAAACCAGAAGAAAGAATACTTGATTTTATTGAATTTCACTGCTAGGAACTCCTCTATGCTGTTTAAATCCCAAAAGACAAAGCAGAAATTTAACCCTGATTACTGGCGAGATCATTCGGCCAACGAACGCACCTATCTGTCTTGGATGCGCGCTGCCATCGCTTTGATGGGTTTTGGTCTGGTCATTTTGCGTTTACGAACAGTATCTTCGTCATCTCTGGGACTAGGTTGGTTGTTGGGTTTTGTCTTCGCTATGGTGGGATTATTAACCGTTGTCATCGCCACGCGCCACTATTTTCTCATCCGGCGGGCGATCGATAGTAATAGCTACGAACCTGCTCAAGTCTGGATTATTTGCTTTAGTATAGCGAATCGCTTGTCTAGGCTCAGGAATTCTCTATTTTGTCGCCACCAGTCCCGATAGCGGTGGAGTGGAAAGCATCGGTTTCGATTAAAACCCCATCCTCGCACGGAGCGGGATGGGGAGAAAATTGCTCGATACAGGCGGTAAAATCCAGATAACTACTTAGAATTGCCCATTTTCCGACCTTTCCCAAGAAGGGGCAAAAGGTGGACAAATCAAAGGACAGGCGCGCCAATGACTGTGAACAGGGACTCCCAAGCGTTGACAATAGCCATTTCCTCTCCCCTGAAACTTATAAAACCGACAGTAACGACAGGTGGAGGAACAAGTAGCAACTTTCGGGAGAGGATTTCCCGTGGATTCGATCGCTGTTAGTTTTGGGGATAGGGTGGAAATGGTGTCTAGCAAGGAAGTCTCCAAGGCTAACGGGGTTCACTAGCGACTTTTACCGTACCTAGTCCCAAATTATGTCACGGTCGCCCATCCTCCCGGAGTATAACGATTGACACGCTCCTAAAAAATTGAGAAAATCCCTTGCTGCCAGACCTATTCCACCACAACACGCTTAAAAAAGCCCCAACTTAACGAGACCGCCACCATCAACTTAGGTACGGGACAAGCATAAAAGCAAATATTCTTAATTGTCGTTTTAATAAATAAAAGTGATGGAACGGCGAGGGGGTTTCCCAGCTTTGCATAAAGGGAATTTATCGATTTGAAAACAAAGAATATTTGTTTTTATTAAAGCCATTGCCTAGAGTGAAAACAGAGACTCAAAAAGATCACTCAAGGAGATCAAAAACGATGAAACCGACGCTACTGACAGCCTTCTGTCTATTGCTAATCACAGTTTTTTCTTGCTTCCATGCTGCCATCGCTAAGGCCGTTACCACCACTCTCACTAATACTCGTTTAGACGGTGCTAACCTGCAAGATGCGGACGGTGAAGGGGCGATCGGTGTCGATCCCAATCTATTCTAAAAAAAGTTTTTATGGCAGAATCAAGTTTTAGCGGTTTTCAAGGAGAGCGATATCTATGGAAATTACCCCTTTTTCTCAGCGATCGCTAGATGGAGAGGGATCGGAAATGCTGCTAGACTTCAAAAAAGCCCATCAGCAAGATTTAAAGGCAATTGCCGAGATTTTGGCAAGAATTAGCCACCAATCACCAGAAAAGGTAGAAATTCTCTTGGAGACAATGCTAAAACAACTGATAGAGCCAAAAACACCTTTTTACGAGACGGCAACACCGACGGAACGAGCGCAAGCTTTTCGGGATTGGGCAAGTAGTCACGATCGAGGCAGCGCACTTTTATCCGACTATGCCGTAAGTCGCGATAGTATCTATGACGATGAGTGACTGTGACTTTTTTAGTTGATACTAATGTCTTATTGCGAAGTGCGGAACCCGATCACATCATGTATGGCGATGCTGTGGGTGCGACAAGTCTATGATTGGGACAAGGAGAAAAACTCTATATCGCACTACAGAATTAAATCGAGTTTTGGAACGTTTACACCCGTCCAATTAATAGAAATGGTTTAGGACGCACAGTGGCCGCAGCCAAGGCGGAAATCGATCGCCTAAAGTCACTTTTTCCCATTATTGACGATCTGCCCGCTATTTATCCCGAATGGGAACGCTTGGTCTTCACCTATTCAGTCAAGGGTGTGCAGGTACATGATGCGAAGCTAGTAGCAGCCATGTGCGTTCATGACCTTATACCATTTTTCAAAAGTAATGACAGAGATGGTTATGCCTGGTACATCTCAATTTTGTCGAAATATCTAGATGACATTTTGGGCGCACGCGGTGCGCCCCTACCATTGGCGCAATGATATGATTGTAGGGGCGAATTGCATTCGCCCTCTTTGAACAACTTCTGCTGCTCACCTATAGGTGAGAGAAAATCACCAGCAGGAGATGCACCCGGTTATGCCTGCTACGAATAAAGAAAAATGGTATTACACATATTCTGACCTTTAATGTTGACGATTTTAGCCGTTACCCGGAAATAATCGCTGTTCATCCTGCGACCGTCAGGTGCTAACAATAAGGGTGACTTTTAACTAAAAACGCGAGCATCCCGAGGACGAACATAAACTTGCTCCCCGACTTGGAGATGGAGTTGAGCCAGTTGTTCTCGATTCAGATGGGCAATCAGGAGAGAGCGATCCGGTAGAATTAATTCCACATCGATGGCCCAACCCAGATGGATAATGCGCTCGACTTTTGCCTCAATGCTAGACCCATTGGGAAAATAGAGAATTTCTAGGTCGTGGGGACGAATAAAAATCTTAACTCCGTTAGTACCCCCTCCCAGCTGCTCGAACAGTGCAGCCGAGGTCGGTGGCAAAACATTCACCCGGCCAATAAAACTCATCACAAAAGCAGAGGCAGGATGATCGTACACTTGATCGGGAGTCCCCACCTGTTCGATTTTACCCTCATTGAAAATTACGATCTCGTCGGCCACTTCCATGGCTTCCTCCTGGTCGTGGGTGACAAAAACACTGGTGACATGAACTTCCTCGTGTAACTGCCGCAACCAAACCCTTAGCTCTTTTCTAACTTTGGCATCCAAGGCCCCAAAAGGCTCATCTAATAATAATACTTCCGGTTCCACCGCTAAAGCCCGGGCCAGGGCAACCCGTTGACGTTGACCCCCGGATAGTTGGGCTGGATAGCGATCGCCTAATCCCTGCAATTGAATTAAACTTAAGAGATTATCCACTCGTTCTTGAATATAGTTCGGGGCAGCTTTGCGAATCTTTAAACCGAAAGCGATATTCTGACGCACTGTCAGGTGTTTAAAAAGCGCATAATGCTGAAAAACAAAGCCAATATTCCTTTTTCTGACATTTAAATTGGTTGTGTCTTTGCCGTTGATGATAATTTTGCCTGTGTCGGGGGGTTCTAATCCTGCGATCGCTCTCAGGAGGGTGGTTTTTCCTGAACCGGACGGCCCCAGCAGTGCCACCAGACGATTCGATTTGATCTCTAGGTTGATGTTGTCTAAAGCGGTAAAGGTGCCGAATTTCTTCGATACTCGCTCGATGATGATGCTCACGGTAGCTAATCCTCTGGCAAAAAAATGTATAGGGTTTGACAGTATTTTAACTATGATTCAATCGCAATCGTATTAAAATACACTCATATTTTACAAGATAGCAAGAAAATTAAGTTTCGATTCGGAGATTCCCTAAAGATTAAACAGCGATAAAAGCTTACTATTACTGTTTTTTGCTCTTTTAAAGGCTTAATTAACTAATTTTGTCCCTTAACGACCAGAAACGCACCGGAGAAAAGAGACAACTGAGGCAAAAATGGACTATTCTTTATTGACAATATTTAGCTTTTTTATCGGAATTGTCGTGGGATTAACGGGAATTGGCGGTTCATCCTTGATTACACCCCTATTGATCTTTGTATTTCAGGTTCCCGCTACCACCGCAGTGGGTTCCGATGTGGTAGCGGCCGGGTTGATGAAAGTGGTCGGCACCGTTCGTCACTGGCAACAGCAAACGATCGAGTTAGAGGTGGTAAAATGGCTAGTAATTGGCAGTGTACCCGGTTCTCTGTTAGGATTAGTCGGTTTTCGCTATTTTCAGCAGAATAGCTCCCTCAATCTCGATCAATGGTTGCCTCATATCATCGGTCTTGTCTTGATGATCGTGACCGTCCTAGCGGCCCTAGAACTACTAATCTCCTTATTTTTTCCCGATTTGTCCCCTTGGTCCTGGCCAAAATTAGATTTAACCACTCGATCGGGTCAGATAAAAACAACGGTATTAGGGGCAATTTTAGGCTATCTAGTCGGTTTAACCAGTATTTCCAGTGGTTCCTTGTTTGCATTGGTCTTGATGACCTTTTTTCACCTTGATTCTCGCAAATTAGTCGGTACAGATCTATCGCAAGCGTCCATCCTCTTAACCTGTACTTCCATCGGTCATCTGGGATTAGGAACGGTAGATTGGAATCTGGTACTTCCCATCTGGTTAGGTGCGATACCGGGGGTGGTAGTGGGAGCAAGATTATCGGAATATTTGCCCAAAAATGCCCTAAAAATACTGCTTTATACGGTTCTAGTCACGGTCAGTTGGCGCCTACTCCAACCCACCTAACCCCCACAGTTGACTCGAAAGTCATCATACTACCGATCAACAGATCGGGACTGGTGGCGACAAAATAGATAATTCCCGCACCGAGAATAACGATCGCTAAACTAAATAGTACCACCCATCGAGCGGCTGGTTCGTAGGTATCTTCATCTATATCTCGTCTGACTGTAAAATAATGGGCTGTGGTCAAAAATACGGTCAATAAACCCACTAAAGCAAACATTAAGCCTAATTTCCAACCATAACCGGGCCGGGGAACCAGGGGAGGATGAAAGGCCCGTAAGCGCAGAATAACCATACCAAAACCCATTAATGCGATCGCTGTTCGCATCCAAGACAGATAGGTGCGTTCATTGGCCAGATGATCGCGGACTCGATTGGGATTGACTTTTTTCGGTGTAATGCTGGTCTTGCTTTCCGTCACTGGTGATTTGAGAAAAAATAACATGATCGAGATGGCTACGGTCAAGAAGATGATGTTATTGTATGGCACTTGAGTTATAGATGGTATGGAAAAAATCTAAAATTTCTTTTTAGATGTATTTGTATTAAATCAAAACTCAAATAGATTTGGGTTGCTGCTGGAAAAGCGTCCATCCATAGCTTAAGGACAAGGCCAAGAAAGCGAGGGGAAGACTTTCCTTGATTATATATCACCCAACCGGCCGTGAGTGCCGCCATTGCCTCCCTAGAAAGTGAATACGGGGTGAAATTATTCCATCGCGTCGGTCGTCACATCGAGATCACGGAAACAGGACGTTTATTGCAATTAGGGCGTTGCTGAATCAAGGTATGAATGACAACCTTGCACCCATCCAAAAGTTAGTTTGGGTCTAGGTTTTAAAAATCCCACAAAAGAAGATTCATATCTCAAATCAGCAACGCCTGGTGTGTTAGCGTCAGCGTAACGCACGAATTTTGAACATTAGATAAGGTGCGTTACATTTCATTAACCCACCCTACAAGATCGGCTACCTGAAATTTCAGCTATCTCTAATGAAATTTCATCTATCTGTAACCCTACACGCCAAAATAGTTTAAAAATCGGCCGAGAATTTCTAGGATAGAAGTAAAGACCATCCTTGCCTACTTTTTCCATGATCCTAGCCGCCGAAACTGGACTAAAAACCGCTACTCTAGACGTAAAAGGCATGAAATGCGCCGGCTGTGTGAGTGCCGTAGAAAGACAACTCAGCCAAAATCAAGGGGTAAAATCGGCCCGGGTTAACCTAATCACGGAAATTGCCGTGATTGAATACCAACCAGATGCGATCGCACCAGAGCAATTAGCCGCAAAATTAACCGCAATCGGATTCCCCACCCAACCGCGCACCGCATCGACTCCCCTTGGCCAACAAAATCAACGTCGGCAAAACCAACAAAAAGAACGGCAACAACAATTATACCGATTAGCGATCGCTTGCTGTTTACTGGTTTTTTCCCTGATTGGTCACTTACACCACATCGGGGGACCGGAAATCCCCATCTTTCAAAGTATTGCTTTTCACTGGACTTTAGCCACCCTAGCCATTTTATTCCCCGGTCGCGATATTTTCATCGATGGTTGGCGCGGATTACGGCACGGGATGCCAAATATGAACACTCTCGTTAGTTTAGGCACAGGTAGCGCCTATATAGCCAGTTGTTTGGCTCTTATCTTGCCTAATCTCGGTCTAGAGTGCTTTTTTGATGAACCAGTCATGCTGTTAGGGTTTATTCTCCTCGGACGGACTCTAGAAGCGCATTCCCGTCATCGCGCTGCCGCAGACCTAGAAGCGCTTACCTCCCTACAACCGGCAGTGGCTCACCTGATTGGTAGTACAGATGACCGTGTGGGCGTGGCGATTCCGGTGGAACAGTTGCGCGTCGGGGAATGGGTGCGCGTCTTACCCGGGGAAAAAATTCCCGTGGATGGGGAGATTATTCAGGGAAGAACCACAGTAGATGAAGCTTTGTTAACGGGGGAATCGCTGCCGGTGGTTAAGGAAATGGGAGAGCTAGTCATTGCTGGCAGTTTCAATCTCTCTGGAGCGATCGCCGTGCAAACTCGTCAGGTGGGAACCGATACCACCCTAGCTAAGATTATCGCAGCCGTGGAATCAGCGCAAACTCGCAAGGCCCCGGTGCAGAAGATAGCGGACCGGGTAGCGGGTTATTTTGCCTACGGAGTCATGATAATTGCCCTAATTGTGCTGCTCTTTTGGTATTTTTGGGGAACTAGGCTCTTTCCAGAGGTGTTAGGGTCAACCACAGGACACCACGAGATGATTCAACCCACTTCTCCCCTACTTTTGTCCCTAAAATTAGCGATTTCTGTGCTTGTGGTCGCTTGTCCCTGCGCTCTTGGTTTAGCCACACCAACGGCCCTACTGGTGGGAACCAGTTTAGCAGCTGAACGGGGCATTTTAATTAAAGGGGGCGATGTTTTGGAAACCGTCTCGCGACTGCAAACGGTGGTTTTTGACAAAACGGGAACCCTCAGCCAAGGTCATCCGGAAATTACCGATTGTTTGAGTTTTTCTGCGCTTAATCCCCTGGAAATTCAACAATTAGCGGCAGTAGTGGAGAGTGGTACTAATCATCCTCTCGCTCGGGCGATTTTAGACGCAGTTACTCCCCCTATTAACCTGACGGGGGAAGATTTTCAAACTGTGGCCGGATTGGGAGTTTCGGCAAGGGTGCAGGGGTCGAAAATTGTTCTAGGAAATCGGCAATGGTTAGCCCAGAACGGGATTAAAATTGATGAAACCATCCCTTCCATTCAAGAGCTTTTACAAGCGGGTAAAACGGTGATTTATCTGGGTAGGGAAGAACAATTACTCGGCGCGATCGCTTTTCAGGATCGATTGCGTCCCGATGCTCAAACAACCGTTAATCAGTTGCAAAAACTCGGTTTAGAGGTGATTTTACTCAGTGGCGATCGCCAAGAAGTGGTGACAGCGATCGCTAATAGTTTGGGTATTAGTCAATTTTATGCCCAAGTTGCTCCCGCCGAAAAATCCGCCTTAATTGCCGACCTACAGACAAAAGAAGGCAAAATCGTCGCTATGGTCGGGGATGGTATCAATGACACTCCCGCACTAGGACAGGCTAACATCGGTATTGCTCTGGCCGGTGGCACGGAAGTGGCCATGGAAACGGCCGGGATCGTTTTAATTAGCGATCGCCTAGAGGATGTGGTGCAATCTCTGCATTTAAGTCTGGCCACATGGCAAAAAATCCGACAAAATCTTTTTTGGGCTTTGGGTTATAATACCTTTGCTATTCCCATTGCCGGTGGCTTATTACTACCCCATTGGGGTCTAGCTTTCAGTCCGGCCCTAGCAGCAGCTTTGATGGCTTTTAGTTCGGTTATGGTAGTGAGTAATTCCTTGCTTTTACGTCGTCAATTTCCCCCGCTCAAATCGACGCAGGAAGGCAAAAATTAAAGCAATTACCGATTTTTTCTCAATAACTTGTGCAGTTTATTTAGGGTTGGCTGAATAAATCTAAAAACCCTGTTGGATAAGACTTTTAGACTTTTTCGAAATCAAAAAGTGCCGGCTATTGGAGTGGTCGGGGGGAAAATTCCGGGACTTTTTCCCTGAAAATTGGGTAATTGACCACCTGAAAATCGGTAAGCTGCCCGCGCATTTAAATTGCTTGTTGAGATCAGGCACTCTGGTAACAGTAAAGGGATTGGGGGAGATAGGGAGATAGGGATTTAGGGAAATTTCAGCTAAATTCCCCACTACCCCAACACCCCACACCCAACACGCTACCCCTAGGAAAAACTTGTTCAGCAAACCCTACTTAGCCTATTTTTAGCCAATTTATGAATAATCTCGGTAAATTGTATGTGGTGGGAACGCCGATCGGCAATTTAGACGATCTGACTTTGCGGGCCCTGGCAACTCTCAAAAAAGTCGCTCTAATTGCTGCCGAAGATACCAGACACACAGGCAAATTATTACAGCATTTTGATATTCCGACCCCTCAAATTAGTTATCACGAACACAATCGCCTTTCCCGTCTCGATCAGTTATTAAATAATCTCAGCCAAGGTGAGGATATCGCCTTGGTTACTGATGCAGGAATGCCGGGGATTTCTGACCCGGGTTATGAGTTAATTAAAGCTTGTATAGAAGCTAATATCGAAGTGGTTCCCATCCCCGGAGTAACGGCGGTAATTACTGCTTTAGCGGTGTCGGGATTACCCACGGAAAGATTCTGTTTTGAAGGATTTCTTCCAGGTAAGGAAAAGCTGAGACAAGAGCGCTTAGAGAGTTTAAAAACCGAAACGAGAACGATGGTTTTTTATGAAGCACCTCACAAACTTATTAAGACTTTGGAGGATTTACGGGAAACTTTTGGCCAAACGAGAAAGATAGTTTTAGGTCGGGAATTAACCAAGCTTTACGAGGAAATTTGGCGAGGAACTATCGCCGAGGCCATTAATTTATATCTGGAGAATAAAACTCCTAAAGGAGAATTTACGATCGTAGTTATGGGCAATAATCAGGCCGATACTATCCAATTATCCGAGGAGGAATTGAAACGGGAATTAAAACAAATTATAGAACGGGGAGTTAGTCGATCGCAAGCCAGCAAACAATTAGCACAAGTTACTAATTTGTCCCGCAGTCGTTTGTATAAATTAGCTTTAGAAATTTGATGATTATCAATTTTTATTCCTGCGGCTAACCATCGATTACTTAGCTGATTGAACCAACAAAATTCCCCCGGCAGTTAATCCCAAAATATTGGGCAACCAAGCAGACATCAAGGGGGTTAAAATTCCGCCAATTCCTAAAGAACTGGTGACAAAAGATAGGAGATAATAGGAGAAAATTAGGACAATACAAATACCGAAACTGGTGGCTTTATTAGAATTTTGCGGACGTAATCCCAAGGCTGCCCCAATCATCCCAAAAACCAAACAAACAAAGGGTAAAGATATTTTCTGCTCGATTTGAACCTGTAATTTTCTAATTTTGGTGGGATTGCCACTTAATTCCAGTATTTTTAGGTATTCCCGCGCTTGTCTCAGGGTCATTTCTGAACCATCTCGGCCTCGAAAAGCTAAATCTAAAGGGGTACGCGGTAGGGCTAATTGTTGATGTTGAAAGCGGACAATATTACGATAGGAACCATTAGGATCAATTAGATAAATTGTGCCGTTATAAAAATCCCAGATATTTTTTTCAATATTCCAAGCAGCTGATTCTGAGGTAATAATTTGATTAACTTCCGGTTGGGTGCGATCGAGAATAGTTAAACCTAACATTTCTTGACCGTTAAATCTTTCGGCATAAAATAACCTTCTTAATACCGTTTGCGCTTCCCCTCCATCCGCTGGCCGCACTTTGCCGTATTCAGGATAAATAATATTATCTTCAATAAAAGATTTGCGATTTGGTCGCAGAGCTTTCGTCATGGTAGCATTAGCTTCATAACTGGCAGCTGGAGCCACATAATCGTTAAAAACGTAGGTTAATCCCGTCACTATTAAACTTAGCACAATGGCGGGAATTATTAGGCGATAAACACTAATTCCAATACTTTTAAAAGCAATTAATTCGCTATCACTGGCTAAACGACTGTAGGCCATTAAAGCCGCTAAAAGTATCGACATGGGAAAGGCTAAAACGATAAACTCTGGCATTTTTAATAAGAGAATTTTTAGGGCCAAAGTCAAGGGTAAACCCGATTCAGTAATCCGTCGCACTAAATCAAATAAAGTGCCGATCGCCACTCCCAGGGAAGTGAATAAACCCATACCAAATAGAAAGGGCAATAATAACTCGACAAAAATATAGCGGTCTAAGATGCTAAATCCGGGTATTCTACTTAAATTTCCTTGCCAATTGCCAACTTTCATGATATAATATAGCGTTTTTTATTAATAACAATTATCTGAAAAAATTATCACCCAAATAATACTGACGCACCAGAGGATTATTATAAAGTTCTTCGCCACTTCCTGACGCTAAAATCTGCCCTTCGCGCATAATATAAGCCCGATTAGTGATAGCCAAAGTTTCTCGCACATTGTGATCGGTAATTAAAATTCCCATCTGACGATCCCTTAAACCAGCAATCATCGCTTGAATTTCAGACACAGCGATCGGATCCACCCCAGCGAAAGGTTCATCTAATAACAAAAATCTTGGCCCGTTGACTCCCACCGCTAAAGCGCGGGCTAATTCTGTCCTTCTTCTTTCTCCTCCGGAAACGTAAGCTCCTTTTGTGCGAACAATCTTATCGAGGCGAAATTCTTTTAATAAATCATAGAGACGATTTGCCCGTTGGGAAAAGGGAACCCCCGACTGTTCTAGGGCTAACTGAATATTTTCTGATACAGTTAAATAACGAAAAATACTGGCCTGCTGCGTCAGATAGCCAATACCCAGACGCGCCCTCTGATTAAGGGGTAATTTGGTAATTTCTTTTTGATCGAGCCAAACGCGCCCTTGATTCGGTTTAATTAATCCCGTGGCGATATAAAAAGTTGTAGTTTTCCCCGCACCATTTGGTCCTAATAACCCGACAATTTCCCCCGGGGCAACAGTAATACTCACTCGGTTAACCACGAGCCTTTTACCGTAGGATTTATGGATATTTTCTAATACTAAAGTCATCTTTATCCGGTGTTGGGGGTTGGGGGTTGGGGAAGTGGGGACGTGGGGTGTAGGATGTGGGGTGTAGGATGTGGGGTGTGGGGTGATGGGGAAGTGGGGTGATGGGGAAGTGGGAAATGGGGAAGTGGGGAAGTGGGGACGTGGGGAAGTGGGGTGATGGGGAAGTGGGAAATGGGGAAGTGGGAAATGGGGAAGTGGGGACGTGGGGAAGCTGTCTCATCACCCTATCACCCCAAAACCCTATCACCCTATCTCCTTCTGAATTCTGATTCCTGACTCCCCATCACTGCGGGTTAATAATTGGGGCAGCGGGGAGGGAAGGGGAAGGTAGGGGTGCGGGTGTCGGGGAAGCAGCCGGTTGGGGAGAGGTTTCGTTATCTTGGACTAAATAAATTGACTCCACCTGCTGACTGGTTTGGGGAGTAGCGATAAATCTACCCTCATCGACTAGATAAGTCATCGTTTCGGCGCGGATACTGTTGCCTTCCTGCAAAACGTAAACATTACCCGTCATCACTAAACGACGTTCGCGGCTAAAATACTGAGCTTGAGCAGAAGTGGCCTGCATTTTGCGGGCGGGATAGAACACTTGTACGTTACCCCGAGCAGTAATTACCCCCGTTTTTGAGTTCGCCTCTTGAATATCCGATCGCACTGTCATGGCATTACCGGGTACAATGTTCTGCTGTGCTTTAACTAGGGAAGAATTGCCCAATCCTACCATTAAGCCAGCAGAAACGAGGGCAACTAGCCATCCGCTGATTTTTGTGTATCTTGCTCTCATAGAAATGTCACCTATAAGTAAATGGTTTCAATTAAATTGAAGATAGATTTTGTCTTTGATCCCCCCCTAATCCCCCCTTGATAAGGGGGGTGCTGACAATTTTTAACACCCACCTACTTAGAGGTAATTGTATTGACTAACTAATCTAGCTGTTTAGAGAACGGGATGACTTTTGAGGATTTTCGGCAGAGAACAGATAGATCGATCGAGGTGGGGATGAGGATGTTCCTGATTGCTTTTCATCCCTTCTAGCACTGCCGGTAAAGCTTGGGGATCGAGATTCTGTAAAAAGTTTAATAGATCCAAACTCTCCCCAACCAAGTGCGTCACGTTGATCCCCTCGTAATCGGGTTGATAGTGTTGTAAACGTCTAACTCCTTCTCCCAAAAGAATTACCGCCCCGCGCCAGTTATTATTTTCTAGATGGTAACAAGCGACAGCAATCTGCAAAATGCCTTGATAAAAGGTTTTTTCAGGCTCTGCGGACTCCATCCACAAAGCCTCTAGGGTATCATGACAAGCATAGAATTGCTGGCGATTAAATTCGTCGATTCCTTGCCCAAAAGCGCTGGCTGTCATTACCCTAACTAATGCCCCTTCATCGATTCGCGGACTTCTTGGATATAGTCGAGGGAAATTACCTGTTCTTCCCCGGCAAACTCGTTATCGGGGGTAATAAATAGCATACAGTGGCATTCTTTCCGTTCCCGCATCGGTACACAGGGACAATTCCAGAAAGTATTTTTTACCTCCGCTTCTTTGTCTTCGTAGTGACGACAGGGACATAAAGGAGCGCCTAATTCGTCCTTATGACGCGCTAATCCCTCAATTACTACCGCTGTCACCGAGAGATCGCTACAGAAGTAAGTATTTGTACGTCTAGCGTACTGTTCGGCAAAATTCTTCATCGCCTCAAGACTCTTATCCGTGTTTGTGATCTGGCTCATAGTTATCTGATCCCCTTAGCTTTCTACAAAAAAACTTTTTACTATCCTATCTCGATCCGCTTCCCCTTGGCTGAGGGGAATTTTTAGAATCTCTTTCGATTTTGCGAGCGATCCCCTTGTTACTCTAATACGATAAAAAGACTCTCTTTGGCCAAAAGCTCGATTTTTTGGCCAGCAAATCGGAATTATGGGGGCAAAGTTCCTCAAACCTATCCTTGATTCCTGCAATCCCTGTACCCTATCAATACCAGAACATGATTTTATCTTTCTTGCAGACAAATAAAATTTCTGACGATAATACACCTTGGTGGCTGAAAATTACCTCGCTCTCCCCCCACTGTATCTACTATTTTGGTCCCTTTGCTTCTTTTGAGGAAGCAGAACAGCATCAGGGGGGTTATCTCCAAGATCTAGAGTCCGAAGGAGCGCAAGGAATCAGTCTTTCGATCGAGCGGAGTAATCCCCATTATTTGACCGTTTTTGACGATGGAAATCAGCATCTAGCTAAAACTTTTGCTTCCCATGCTCGAACCTTTTCTCGCTTTATTTCTTAAGTCTCCCTGTCCTCTTTGTCAACGGCAGAGCGAGCGAGAGCTTTGCCGTGATTGTGGGCGACAATTACAGTCCTATCGTCAGAATAACCCTCTTTTTCTCTGGCGTGGTTCTATTCCCCTGTTTATCTGGGGACGCTATGAAGGTAAATTAAAACAGGCGATCGCTAAAATGAAATACGATCGCCATCCCGCTCTCGGCTCTTTGCTGGGCAGTTGCATGGGGGAAACTTGGCTGCTTCGTCCTCCCCTCACCGATAAACGTTTGACGGTGATTCCTATCCCTCTCCACCCAGAAAGGTTAAAGGAAAGGGGTTTTAATCAAGCAGAAGCTATTGGCGAGGGTTTTTGTCGTTTAACCGGTTATCCTCTGGCTAGTCGCGGATTAATTCGGATTAAGAACACGGCAGCTTTATTTAGTCTGGCAGCCGAGGAAAGAAAAAAGACGATGCAAGCGGCTTTTCAACTGGGGAAAAATTTACCGAAATCAGTGCCGATTCTCTTAATTGATGATATTTATACCACGGGAACCACGATCGAGGAAGCTGTGCAGGTTTTACGCACAGAGGGATATCGGGTAGTCGGTGCGATCGCTCTTGCCAGTTCCAAAATTAGCTAAAATGCCCAGACGGATCGGTCTGGGCATTTAGAGTTAGATTAAATTAAGTCCGTTTGATCTTGTCGTATTGACTGATAAAAATCAAACCGATAGTGGCGGGGATCAGGACGATAACCGCACCTAAAACAAGGCTCCAGAGAAAGTTAGCTAAAGAGGGTGTCATGATAGATAAATCCTTTGTCATATTTTCAAAGACTTAGTTTTTTATCTTATCACCTTGGGCGGGAAGACCTCCAGTTCCACGGCCAGATAAATGCGATCGCAGGTTATTATATGTCTTCAATCCCTCAAAATAAAATCTCCCTTGACTTCTCAAGGAGATAGGGATGTTTGACAATAGGTGATAGTTACAAAAGTTCACACTAGACTGGCAAAGATTGTTATGGCTACTGACGATCGCAAACGGCGCATTCTCGATCATCTCTCCAGAAGTACCACTGGTGCTGACTATATTCCCAAAAAACCGCTGCCAATTGTGGAAACTCCTCCGGTGGCAGCGGACCCCGTGGCAGCGCCGCCTCCAGTAACTCCTTCACCGGAATTAACTGCTAAAGAGCGCAAAAGAAAGATAATGTCCCATCTTTCCATGAGTAGCGAAGATTTTGGCGAAATTACTAGCACTACCCCCCAAGAAAAGCGCAAACGCCAAATTAACGAACATCTGCGCCAAAGCCAAGGATAAATAGTAAGGAGTGAGAATTAGCAACTAGGCATCTTCTAGACTGTTCTCACTCCCTCATTTTCTGCTGTCGATGGGAATAATGACAGTTGTTGCAAATCAGTTCCTCGCTCTGGCAACAAGGAAATGTTAAAGTTAGTAATGAGAGCTTCGGTGATCGGATGACGTAATTTTTCTGTGGAACCCACATGATAAAAATGCTGTTTAGTATAGATATAAAACTGATCAGCACTCCAATTTTTTTTAATTAAAGGATTGCTTCTAAACTGATTACTGTGCCAAGTGGACAAAATAAACCGACAAGAAATATCCTTTAAAATAGTCACCAAACAATCTTCATCCTCTTCAGACCAAGAGTTAAAATAATCGACGTGTCTCCCCAAATAAGGAGGATCGAGATAGATCAAGTCTGTTTTTTGCCAATCAGATAAAGTCTCTCGAAAGTCAGCAACTTGAAAAGTATAATCATTTTTAATCAGAATATTTTCTATGGCAATAACTTGATTGACTATTTTGGTAATATATGCTTGAGAAAATCGTTCTGATTTATGACAGTAAGGTACGTTAAACTGTCCCTTCCGATTGAATCTCATCACCCCATTAAAACAGGAGCGATTGAGAAATAAAAAATCTAGAGAATTAGGAGCTTGATTAAATCTTTCTCGTACTTGATAATAATAACTTTCTCCTTGCTCCTTAAGACTTTGACCATTTTCTTGCAAAAAAAGCTTGACAGTGTTACTGGTAATAACTTGATTTTTTAGATTATTATAAAACTGGATAATATGAGTATTTGTGTCCGCAAGTAAAGCCTTTTTGGGATTAATATTAAAAGCCACCACTCCCGATCCATAAAAGGGTTCTATCCAACGCCCAAAGCTCAGATCAGACACAATATTTTTAACATCTTTTACCAATTTAGTTTTAATTCCTTGACACTTAATCGGTGGCACCAGTGGCGTTAACTTCACTAAACACTCTCCTCATTAACAGTAATTTCTATCCACAGCAAACTTAGCTCCTGTTGGCTCGTGAATAAAGGTCAAATCAGGGTAAAAATTTTGTTGAGATACTAACTCTATCTTTAATTGGTTACATCTAGCAAAATTATCAAATATGGGAAAAAGAAGCAATTCTAGGATTTTGGAGATGATTTTCGGGCTCCTCTGGTTTTTGTGTGGAAGGAAGAAGAATAGGGATAATTTGGGTGCATCTCAATTTTGTCGAAATATCTATATTACATTTGGGCGCACGCGGTGCGCCCCTACCATTGGCGCAATAATATGATTGTAGGGGCGAATTGCCTTCGCCCTCTTTGAATAACTGCTGCTGCTCACCTATAGGTGAGGGAAAGTCACATATAGGAGATGCAGCCGATAATTTTCGGGAAATATAGTCTTTAAAGCCTTGTCTGGCAAGACTCCTACGAATGATAAGCGCTGATTATCACACAAAGTCGAGGAGAGCCATTTTAGTATTAATAGATATAGTACTTAAGTGGGTGGGTGGAATTAAATATAAGATGAACGTAGGTTGGGTTGAAGCATGAAACCCAACGCCCGCATGGGTTACGAAGTGCGCTAACCCATCCTACAAATAATTGTGCCTCCCTACTTAACTTTTAGGCAGTTTAAATTCAGTACAGCTGCTCGCAGAAACCATGAGACCTTGTTAGAACAAATGAACTAAAAAAATCTCTCGTCATCATTGTTGTCAGAATTATGAGAATTACGTTACATTTAGTTAAGATTTAATTGGCTGCGGGGATTAATCTCGAAAAAATAACGTAAAATCCTTGACAAAAACAGCTAAATGAGTTAAGCAAAAATCTTTATCCTAGAACCACTAAACAAACATGAAACTATCCTGGAAAACGATTTTACTGTGGACATTGCCCGCCCTTGTGGTCGGTTTTTTCCTCTGGCAAGGCACTTTTGCCACGGCCACCGGTAATATCGGCAATAACACCGCCACTACCCGCATGACCTACGGACGCTTTCTAGAATACCTAGACAGTGGTAGGGTTGTTAGCGTCGATCTCTACGAAGGTGGCAGAACGGCGATCGTACAGGCCCTAGATCCAGAACTAGAAAACCGAGTACAACGCCTACGGGTCGATTTACCGGCCAATTCCCCCGATTTAATCGCCCGTTTACGCGATTCTAAAATTAGTTTCGATGCACACCCGATGCGGAATGATGGCGCTTGGTGGGGATTCCTCGGTAATCTACTTTTCCCCTTTTTGCTGATTGCGGCTCTCTTTTTCCTGTTCCGTCGTTCTAATAATATGCCAGGCGGCCCCGGTCAAGCGATGAGTTTTGGCAAATCAAAAGCTCGTTTCCAGATGGAAGCGAAAACCGGCATCACCTTTGATGATGTGGCAGGAATTGACGAAGCGAAGGAAGAATTACAGGAAGTCGTCACTTTCCTCAAACAACCGGAGAAATTTACCGCCGTCGGTGCCAAAATCCCCAAAGGAGTCCTCTTAGTTGGTCCTCCGGGTACAGGTAAAACCCTGTTAGCTAAAGCGATCGCCGGTGAAGCGGGTGTACCTTTCTTCAGCATTTCCGGTTCGGAATTTGTGGAAATGTTCGTCGGTGTCGGAGCTTCTCGCGTGCGCGATTTGTTCAAAAAAGCCAAAGAAAATGCTCCCTGTTTGATCTTTATCGATGAAATTGACGCAGTAGGTCGTCAACGGGGTGCCGGTATCGGTGGTGGTAACGATGAACGGGAACAAACCCTAAACCAATTATTGACAGAAATGGACGGTTTCGAGGGGAATACGGGAATTATTATCATTGCCGCCACTAACCGCCCCGATGTTCTCGATTCCGCTCTCATGCGTCCGGGCCGTTTTGATCGCCAAGTAACCGTCGATGCACCCGATTTTAAAGGTCGTTTAGAGATTTTAGACGTTCATGCCCGCAATAAAAAGCTGGCCAACGACGTTTCCATCGAAGCGATCGCCCGTCGCACTCCGGGGTTCAGTGGGGCAGATTTAGCCAATTTACTGAACGAAGCGGCAATTTTAACCGCCCGTCGTCGTAAAGAAGCCATTACCCTGTTAGAGATAGATGATGCGGTAGATCGCGTGATCGCTGGTATGGAAGGCACTCCTTTAGTGGATAGCAAGAGCAAGCGCTTAATCGCTTATCATGAAGTGGGTCATGCGATCGTGGGTACGCTCTTAAAAGATCACGATCCCGTCCAGAAAGTGACTCTGATTCCCCGGGGACAGGCCCAGGGTTTAACTTGGTTCACTCCCAACGAAGAACAGGGTTTAACCACGAAAGCGCAGTTAATGGCCCGGATTTCCGGTGCTTTAGGTGGTCGCGCGGCCGAGGAAGAAATCTTCGGCTATGATGAGGTGACTACCGGTGCCGGTGGCGATTTACAGCAAGTCTCTGATATGGCGCGTCAGATGGTGACTCGTTTCGGGATGAGCGATTTGGGTCCTTTGTCCCTAGAAAGTCAAGGGGGTGAGGTGTTCCTCGGTGGCGGTTTGATGACTCGTTCCGAGTATTCTGAGAAGGTCGCTACTCGCATCGATGATCAGGTGCGCTCAATCGTGGAACACTGCCATGAAATTTCTCGGCAAATTGTCCGCGATCATCGCGAAGTGATCGATCGAGTGGTGGACCTGCTGATCGAAAAAGAAACGATCAATGGGGAAGAATTCCGGCAAATTGTGGCTGAATACGCCTACGTTCCCGAAAAAGAACAGTTTGTACCACAGTTATAGGTTGATTTCAATCCATAGGCGATCGGGTGGGTTAAGACTCACCCGATTTTTTTATGCTAGGGATTTAGTTATCATCATCGTCATCATCATCGTCTTTATTCTGGTCATTATCATCGTCTTTTTGCCGATTTTCCCCGTCTTCATCGTCATCTGCGTCTGTTTGCGGTGATTGCACCGTGGTAGGGACGTTTTTCGGTTCTTCGGCTTGTTTTCCTCCCTGACAAGCACCTAAAACCGTAGTCAAGGTTAACAGAATCAGCAAAACTAAGGATTTGATTTTCATGGTCTTTCTCCCCACTCGATCGATAAATATAACAATTTTAAGACTTTTGGGCGGTGGATAGCTTGGCCAATGCCAAGAAAGTGCATTCCCAGACCAAACGGGGTTGAACGTAGGCTAACAGCTGCCGGCGGGTTTTTTCCAAGATTTCTAAAATCGATCGCTCTCGTCGTCGTTGCCAATCCTCATACTGAAGATAACTCACATACCATAATTGGGTTTCCGTGTCAAGAGTTTGAGCGATAATTTTGGCTAATTCCAGTGCTTGGGAGAGTCTTAGGGGAAATTTGCTGAAAGATCGCGGTAAATCTTGGGGGAGACTGTCGAGAAACTCTAAAGCAGCGATCGCTTCTCCCGGGCTACCTTGAGCTAAACCGAGAATTGCCGGATAATTGAGAACGCGAGCGTGTCCGTTAGAGCGCAGGACTTGAGCGAGATTTTCTTCCGAAAGACGCTGAAAAGGGATCTGTTGACAGCGAGAAACGAGAGTGGGTAGTAAAGAGGAGGGACTAGGAGCAATTAGGATTAAAGTGGCTTTTCCTGGTTCCTCAAGCGTTTTTAAGAGCGCATTTGCCGCCGCTTCCGTCATGGTGTCTGCTTCCTCGATCACCACCACAGAGCAGGCCGATTCGAGGGGAGGACGACTTAAAAAGTTAGTAATCTCGCGAATTTGTTCGATGCGGATTTGCGGGGGAGCTTTGCGCTTGAGATTGCTTTCCTGTGCTTCTTTTGCGGTGAGCAGTTTGCCTTGGTGTTGATAAGTGGGTTCAATCCAGAGTAAATCGGGATGATTGCCCCCGAGAAAGCGTTTCAGGATTAATTCCCTTGTTTCCGGAGATCGATCTCTAGTTAACAAGTCTTGACAGAAACATTTTGCTGCTAGATTGCGTCCAATCCCCTTAGCGCCGGCGAATAAGTAAGCGGGAGCGATCGAATTGACTTCAAGCGCTCTTTGTAGTAGTTCAATGGCCTGATTTTGACCGATTAACCTTGACCAATTTATCATCTTTTCCCTGCCATGGCTCGCTATTGCTGTTCCTATTTTGTCGGGATTTCTCCTCATCAGACCGGGTTTTTATACGATGATATATTAAGTTTGGGTGAATTTGAAATCATCAAGCGCCGGCCCGATGTCTTGCTTTTATCGGAGGTTCCTAACGATGCTCTCTTTCCCCAGTTAGTGAAAGTGGAATTATTTATTCATCCTCCCACTAGCTCGGAACTTCAGATTGATTTATTGGTAAAAAATCATGAATTGCCCCTGAGAACTAATAATCGTTGTCGGCAATTTTTCCAATCTATTCACCAGATTATTACCAAAAATTATCAAGGGCAATCCCTGACCAGAATTACCGCTTAACCCGATCCGTTGCTGTCTTCGTCAGTGATCATTAGAGCTCTTGCAAAAGTAATCAAGATATATCCTTTTGTCGGTAACGAAGTTCGTAATTGTAGATACCAGCAATCAAATTCAATCTCAGACCAAATCGCCGTCTGCGATTTCTGTATCTTGATGAAAGTATCCGAAATATTTTGAGACGACGATGAATATGTTCTATAACTATGCGCCGTTGTGATAACTGACGATTGGCTTTTTTTTGCTCTTTACTTAGTTTTTCTTTTTTCTTTTTTTTATGAGGAATTTGACTGTTTTGATGGATTTTCTGAATTCCTTGATAGCCTTTATCCCCTAATATTTCTATTTCCTTATTTAACCTTATTTTGCTCTCTTTCCACAGTCGAAAATCATGGACTCTTCCTTTCTCACAACGGACACAGATTACCTGCTCGCTTTTTTGATCGGCAACGACTTGCGACTTTAATGTGTGGTATCCCTGCTTGCCACTATAGTATGATTTCTGTTTTTTTTTGGGTCTTTCTATCTCCTGTTCTGACACATCCACCACTATTATTTCTATTTCACTATTACTTTCTAATAGGGCTTTTTTCCCTGGTAGATTAAACAGACCTGATTTGATGAGAATATTCTCTACTTTCCTAACAATTCTATACGCCGTTGATTCGTTAACACCCCAACTATTTCCCCGATGAAAATAGGTGCGATATTCTCGCCAATATTCTATTGTTATTAGTAGTTGGTCTTCCGTACTCAATTTGCTAGGTCTACCTGTCTTTTTTTGCCAAACTTTTTCTGCCTTTAGGACTGTTACCATATCCTTAAATGTATCTGGATACACGCCACACAAGTGTTTGAACTCTGTTGGCTTTAAAGTTTTTACTTGTTCGTAAGTCATCTTTCAATCTTAACTCTTGGACTATTTTATCCTATTTTGTCTAGACTTATGCAAGAGATCTACTGTTTACTGAGCACAGCAGAAAGCTGACGGAGTAGCGGCTTAGATGTGTAATTAATTTTGCTTAGGTACTTATAGGGTTTCTCCTAGAGATGAAGTGTAACCTAATGTAGTCGTGCAAAATAAAATGAGATGACTATTCAGGAGAAGACAAGTCGCGGAAAATCTGGCTGGCGATGGCTGCACTCCGTCGAATTTGTTCAATTTCGGAAAGATTTTGCCAATTTTCGGTTTCGATAGTGGTTTCGCTCTGGGCATTACGCATAGTATAGGCGTAGGGACGCGCAAAAACCTGTAAATCTTCTGGAGACCATTGGGGAAAGAGATCGCTAAGACAAACAACAAGGCGATCAAAGTTATCTAATTGACTATTAACTAGATTTTCAGCACTTTCTACTAGACGATTTAAATGTTCGGCCGGCAGTAAAGAGGCAAATTTATCAAAGATATTAGACCGGGGTGAAACGGAAACTGTCGGGAATTTTTGGTGTAAATTGCGAAAGAATCTATCAGCTTGTACCTCTATCGCCGTCACATCTAAGCCTTCAAACAGAGAAAAAGGCGTTTCTGTCACGTCTAAGGGATCATTACTATCAACAGCGGTTACATCCCAGGGATAGGTGTCTTCTTCTTCGATCAGGATTGCCAGAAGTTCCTCGGTAATCTGTTCGGATAGGGATAAATGACTCATAAATAACACTCCATATTTTAGCCTTTGTGGCCTTCAACGAGTAACTACATCTCGGTTTTGACAATTCCCGAACCTAAAAACAGACTTTTGGTGGAAGTCAGGCCAGAGGCACTCTTGCCGTGGGGGCAATAATTAACCCTTGCATATCATTATTGATTACTTTTTGACTTTTGCAAGGGGTTGAGTGAACTGAAAACTCAAATCCGATCCCTGATAGCTGTATCCTGTCTCGGAGTCTCCCGTCTCCCGTCTCCCCTCTCCCGTCTCGGAGTCTCGGAGTCTCGACTAGGAAATTAATTTTGCACGACTTACTTATCTCTTTATTTGATTTTTTGCTTTTTGTTTCTACCCGTCAGAAAGATTCTATAACTTGTGATTAATTTTGAAAGCACTTTTTAGGGTTGGATGCGTCTGATGACGCATCCTATCTTTTCAGATTTTCTTACATTTTGCTGAGAATACGCTGGACTATATCCATTCCTGTGAAGGCTTGCCAGCCAAAAAGACCTAAAATGACGGCATTAAGGGTAATATGGGTGATTCTAGCCAATTCATTGCCTTTTTGCATTAAAGGTACTAAAGCGGCACTGATCGAGATTAAACCCACCATCCCTAAACCCGCCAGCAGATGGGGACCGACAAATAATTTACCGTTATTAATATAAGTTACCGCCATACCCCCGATCGTCCCCAAGACCATTAAAGCGAGGATTAGGGAGCCAATTTGATAGTGTTTAGTGCGAAAATCCTGGGGCAATAATTCTTTTTTTAGGTCTTTATCTGCTGTACGCGTCCGTCGCCATTGTAGCCCCGAATAGAGCGCATAGATAGTTAATCCTAATAAAACCCACATTAGAATGGGATGACCAAATTGTGACCAAGTTTTTACGGCACTGGGAATCTCGAAGTTCATAGTTGTCTGTTCTCATCAAAGATCGCTTCTTAATAAAAATTAACATGAATCGCTCACGCTTCCTTGTTTTCTGGGTCATTAGACTTGTCAGGCTAGATAGGGCTTGCGGCAAAAAGTTTTTCGTGGGGGCAGGGTGTGGGGTGCGGGGTGCTAGGTGTAGGGTTTTACCCATTTTCAGGTGGTCAATTACCTAATTTTCAGGGAAAAAGTAGACCTCTTGTAAAAATCAAAAATTGTTGTTAGGTTTAGGAGTCAGTAGCCGGTCGTCAGTAGTCAGTAGTCAGCTTTTATTTATTCTCCCAACTCCGGCGCTCCCAACTCCGGCACTCCGGTGCAGTCTTAACGAGTAATTTAGATAGTCAACAGCTTACCAACGGCATTTATAGGCTAATTGTCGGGTAATTTCTACCCAACTTACATCAGATATTGCCTGAGATAATTTCGGGTTTTTGACCATATTATTGACGGCTAAATCCTCAACCACAATCGTTTGGTTTTCACAAACTAATTGAGTGGTTAGCCTGTGTAAATGGTCTTTTCTACTCTCGGTAATTTGAGCGTTAATTTTGGCTACTTTTATTCTCACTTTTTTCGTTTTTTTGATTATTTTTGTTTTCTAGAAAGGCTTTTCCGATGCTCTTTGCAGTCTCCGATAATGGTTTTTAAAATGCTTAGGATTAGATACTTTATCGCCGTTGCTGGTAATCATAAGGCTACTAATTACTAGGTCAATCCCAATGGCTTTATCTGTTACTGGTAATGGCTTAATTGTTGGATCATCAAATCTTATTGAGATATGCCAACGTCCAGAAATAAGGATGTAATATGACTGTTACTGTGCTTGGTTCACATCCTTCTGGTATTTGTCTTGAACATCGAATAGGTAAAGGTTCCGTGCATTTAGCTAAATAGATTTGTCTGTCTTTGAAGTTAAAAGCAGACTTAGTAAATTCGGCACTTCCTCCTTGATGTTTTGGGAGCATCTCATTTATGCAAGTGAGTAATTATACTTATCCATAAAACTGGTTTCTAGCAAGGCTTTCAAAATAGCTTGACATAAAAACCTGATTTAGGGGTTACAAAGGTGAGATGCTCCCGATGTTTTTTCTTAAGGTTAGTATACTTAGTACGACCAGTAAAGAAATTAGTCAAAGCTGTTTGTAGGTATCTTAAACCTTGTGGCAAAGGGACACAGCTAACCTCGTTTAAAAAGTCTAATTCTTCTTGTTTTTTCCCCTCGGTTAACATTGAAGATGTTTGACTGTATCTTACTCTTTCTTGTCTTTCGTACCAAGCTTGTGTTCTGACATGGAGAGCTTTATTGTCAACTAATCTTACACAGCCCAAGGTGCGCCGCAATAGCGACTCTTGTTCTGCTGTGGGGTAAAATCGAAACGAATAGGCTTTCTCCATACCTCACGTTCTAGCATATATGGTGTAAATGCGCTAGTATTTAACAGTAAAGCCAACCTAAAAGGAGGGGGTTTCAGACCCAATTTTTCGATGAGTTTTGATACTTCCTCTCTCAGCGAACGCAACGATCAAGCCGAAGTCTATCAGCCGGTAATTATTCGCCTCGAAAATGTGTCTAAAATCTACGGCAGTGGCGAAACCATGGTTAAAGCCCTCAATAACGTCAATTTAAGCCTGAAAAAAGGGGAATATTGCGCTATTATGGGCGCTTCGGGTTCGGGAAAATCCACAGCCATGAATATTATCGGCTGTCTTGATCGTCCCACCTCGGGGTCTTATTATCTAGAAAATCTCGACGTTTCCACGCTGCCGGATGGGGATTTAGCTCAGATTCGCAATCGCAAAATTGGCTTTGTTTTCCAGCAATTCCATCTTTTACCCCAGATGAGTGCGCTGGAAAATGTCATGTTACCGATGATTTATGGTGGGGTTCCTCCCCAAGAAAGAAAGGAAAGAGCGATCGCTGCTTTAACGAAGGTAAAATTAGATCATCGACTGCACAATAAACCCAATCAATTATCGGGGGGACAACAGCAGCGCGTCGCTATTGCTAGGGCAATTGTCAATCAACCGATATTATTACTTGCCGATGAACCGACGGGCGCGCTGGACTCGAAAACTACCCAAGAGGTGATGGCCATTTTCTCGGAATTGAATAACAGTGGCATTACTATCGTCATGGTAACTCACGAGGCTGATGTGGCGCGTAATTCCGGGCGCATTATTTGGTTTAAAGATGGTGAAGTGGTTTATCCTCATCTCGCACCGACGGATTTACATGAGGTGATTGGGTAGGGTGGGGATTTTTCAGTTATCAGTGAAAAGAAAACGGCAACTTCCTAATTAGATCTCTGTTAGGGATTGGGAAGAAAACCAAAAAGTTTAGCTGCCCCTCCTAAAATAGCAACAACCAAAGCGATTAGAATCCCTCGATTGGTAAATTCCTGATTAGCGACTCTTGCAGTTAATCCTTTAATTTCTGTGGTTAGTCGCTCATCCAGGGTTTTAATCTCCCCTTTTAACTCCGATTGTCCTATTTCTACTTTGGTTAATCGTTCATCGATTTTGTCGAATTTTTGATTGACATCCCTTTGTAGAGAGTCTATTTTCCCCTCAATCCTTGTTAGAACAGCTTCTAGGGAATAAGTCACGGTTTCGTTAGACATGGGCTAAACTCCTATATTTTGCTATGTTACAATCGCCTTATTTAGGGGTTGCCACCGAGTAGAGAAAATCTGATACTAACGGTGATTATTGCTCCGATACCGGCACTAATTCCCCCAACAATCAGAGGTAAAATTAACCCCCGAAATCCCTGTAAGTCAGAAACAGACTTAACTAAAACAGATTGTTCGTTTTCTACTTTCTCTAATCTTTTATCGATGCCCTCAACCTTAAACCCTAAGGCTTTAATCTCCCCTTTTAACTCCGATTGTCCTATTTCTACTTTGGTTAATCGTTCATCGATTTTGTCTATTTTCCCCTCAATCCTTGTCAGAACAGCTTCTAGGAAATAAGTCACGGTTTCGTTAGACATGAGCTAAACTCCTATATTTTGCTATGTTGCGGTCTCGCGTAGCGAGCGCGTTGCGACCGCCTAATCTTCTGTGGGTGCGATTGCTCCAGTGGGGACCAATTCTCATAATTCTCCAGGCTGTACTCGGTAGTGATCGCATTAAAATAATGACACAATCAATTAAAAGTATAATAATCCTAAATCCGTTGAGTACAGGCTAGTTATGAGGAGAGGCACTCATGCAAAAGGCAATAGGCAAAAGGGAGAATAAATAATCATTCTTTAATAACCGGATTTAATATTAGTAAAAATTATCAATTGAATATTAAGAAGTGCGGAAAGTGGGATTTAATACTGCTCACTTAAAACTCAAATCTGATAACTGATAACTGATAACTGGTAACTGATAACTTCTTAGATTTCCGGGGCTTTTAGGGAATAAAGGGAGAAACTAGCGGTTTTTGCCTTTGCCTGTTGCACTAAACTGGGGACAGAATTACGCGCTAGGGCGGTTAATTTATTGGTAGTAGCATCGTAAATTGTCGTGGCCACTTTGGGATAGAGTCCAATGCCGATAATTGGCACTAATAGAGAAGCGATAATAAAGACTTCCCGGGGTTCCGCATCCACTAGGGCATGGTGTTCTTCTAATTCCTTATTTTCCGGCCCGTAGAGAATTTCTCGCAACATGGACAAAAGATAAATCGGGGTGAGAATGACACCGATAGCCGCTAAAAAGACGATAATAACGCGGAAAGTGGGACTATAGGCATCACTGGTGGCAAAACCGATAAATACCATTAATTCCGCCACAAAACCGCTCATCCCAGGCAAAGCCAGGGAAGCGAGGGAACAGGTGGTCCACATGGCAAAAACTTTCTTCATTTTCTTGCCGACACCGCCCATCTCGTCTAACATCAGGGTATGGGTGCGATCGTAGGTACAACCGACCATAAAGAATAAACTCGCCCCAATCAGTCCGTGGGAAATCATCTGTAACATCGCCCCACTTGTACCAATATCGGTAAAGGAAGCCATACCAATCAGGACAAATCCCATGTGAGAGATGGAAGAATAGGCAATTTTGCGCTTAAGATTGCGTTGGGCAAAGGAAGTTAAGGCGGCGTAGATAATATTAACTACCCCTAAAATCACCAAAACGGGAGCGAAAACGGCGTGAGCATCGGGTAACATCCCCATATTCATGCGTAGGAGCGCATAACCACCCATTTTAAGCAAAATTCCCGCTAGTAACATATGGGCAGGGGCAGTGGCTTCGCCGTGGGCATCCGGTAGCCAAGTATGAAGGGGGAAAATCGGCAGTTTTACCCCGTAGGCAATCAGAAAACCAGCGTAGAGGAATAATTGCAGTTTCAGGGGGAAGTCTTTACCAGCAATAGTCACCATGTCAAAGGAGACGGTATCGCCATAAAAAGCCATCGTCAGCGCCGCTACAAGGATGAAGAGAGAGCCTCCGGCGGTGTAAAGGATAAATTTGGTGGCTGCGTAGAGACGGCGTTTACCGCCCCAAATAGAGAGGATGAGATAGACGGGGACTAATTCTAATTCCCAGACGAGGAAGAACAGTAACAGATCCTGTACGGCAAACACTGCAATCTGTCCCCCGTACATCAACAGCATCAGGAAGTAGAATAGTTTCGGTTTAAAAGTCACCGGCCAAGCCGCTAATATAGCCAGAGTGGTGATAAATCCCGTTAAGATAATCAGAGGCATGGAGAGGCCATCGGCTCCTAAGGACCATCTTAGGTCAATTTCGGGCAACCATTGGTAACTTTCCACTAATTGCAGATTGGGATTAGCGAAATCGTAACTGGTATAGAAAGCGTAGATAATTAGGGCAAAGTCGATTAATCCCACCGTCAGAGCAAACCATCTCACGGTTTTACCGTCTTTATCGGGAATTATGGGAACCAATAAAGCGGCGACGATGGGAAAAAGGATGATGGCAGTTAACCAAGGAAAGTTCGTTAGATTCATCGGCTGTTTTAATATTTATTTAATCGTCAGAATCGAGAAATTAAGCTAAGGCCTTTTGACGGTTTTACCTGGGAAAACCGCCTTTTTTTCGCTTGTTCTCGCGGTTACATTTAACTGTACCTAACCCAATCTAGCAATTATTCTCCCGTCCTTGTCTGTTAATATTGTTAAGTTTCAAGAGACTTCTGGCCTAATTAGGGTTTGCTAAAAAAGTTTTTCCTGGGGACAGGTTGTGGGGTGTGGGGTGTGGGGTGTAGGGTTTTATACCATTAACCCATCCTACAAATAATTGTGCCTCCCTACTTAATCGGGCAAATCAAAGAGAACACCCGTCATATAACGCTCTGCCCATTCCCAACCAAAGGCTTTTTCTAGTACACGCCGAGTTTTATCGTTTTTCTGCTGTTGACTACAATAATCCCGTTGTCCCTGTAAATAAATACGCGCTTCTTCCCCGGAAAGAGGCTGACTTTCCCTAGCACATTTGCAGTGAATTGTCAAGAAATCTGTTACTCTTTGTAAAAATTGTCGTTCCTCGGCGGCGGTTTCGGGACGAATAAACAGACAATATTGGGAGAAAATATGACCCCAAGGCGGCAAATCACGAGCTTGGGCGAAATCGGCCCTAGGTAAAGCCGCTAAAGCTTGATTATAGTCACTAGAGAGGGTTTTATCGCCACTGGTGGGAGAAAGATCCACAATAGCGGCACTGATTCCCGCTTTGCCGGAGACTATATCACATCCGAACATCGGCAGCGGATATTCTGGACGGGGGAACATAACACAGTGGAGAATATCCAAACCATTGCCCAGTTTAGCCAGTTCTAGGTGCATTTTGCGGAACTGGGGGGTTTGATAGCAGCGATTCTCGATAATTAATTTCTCCCCTTCTAAACGTCCCTCCACATAGCCTAAACCTTCCGGCAACTCAAAGGGCGACAAATCAAGATATTTTTCCCAGTCGGACAGAATTGCTGTGGCTAATTGTCCAATCAGGGGATGAAGTAACGGTAAAATTTCAGGCTTGGTAACGGCTATCATAGGTCAGTTATCAGTTATCAGTTATCAGTAATCAGTAATCAGTAATCAGTTATCAGTCATCAGTCATCAGTCATCAGTTATCAGCTTTTTGCTCCCTATCTCCCTATCTCCCTATCTCCTATCTCCTATCTCCTATCTCCTATCTCCTATCTCCTATCTCCTGTCTCCTGTCTCCTGACTCCTGACATCTAAAATCCACTTTACCCCAGGGAGCGATCGAGATGTGAACTGGGAAATATAAAATTAACTTCTTTGTCCTTCTCCCAATTTACCCTATGGTTAGCAGTGCCGCTCGTCCAAGACCTTCCTTAAAAACCCTCTGGCAAAAGATAGAATCTTCTCCCTTGCCAGAAACCGAGGAATCGATTATTTTAAGAATTCTGGTGCAAGCTTTAGTAATCGTGGGTATTATCGCCACCGATGTGGCTACCGATAGTTATACCAGTATTTGGGCGGTTCCTCTCAGTATTATCGGCGGAATCTGGAGTTGGCGACGCAGGAAAAAGCGCAATATCGGGGCAAAATTTTGTATAGCGATCGGAATGTTAGTGGTGTTGGCGCTATTCTTGGGTAATATCGTTGCGATGCAGGATAGTCGCATTGCCCTAACACAATTATTAATTCAACTGCAAATTCTCCATAGTTTTGACCTGCCCCGACGCAAAGATTTAGGGTATTCTATGGTAATCGGTTTAATTCTCTTGGGAGTCGCCGGGACAATCTCCCAAACCCTCGCTTTTGCGCCTTGGTTAATCCTCTTTCTGCTTTTATCCCTACCTACCCTAGTTTTAGACTATCGTTCTCGTTTAGGTTTAGATAATCTCAATCAGAGTCTCCCTTTCTTCTCAAAGAAACCCCCGCGTCTAGCCACAAAAAAATTAGTTTCCCTGCAAAATTCTCCCCTTTCTCCCAAAAGTTTCGGGATTTTCTTCCTGACAATTCTCTTCTTGGGATTGACAATTTTTGCTCTGATGCCGCGTTTTCCGGGTTATCAAATTCAATCTTTTCCCGTCAATAGTCCCGAAGGTATGGAAAATCAGGATTTTGAACGGGGAGACCGACAAATCGTCAACCCCGGCTATGTGCGCGAGGGTGAAACGGGGAATGGTGGCGTAAATAGCGGTAATAGTCCCGCTACAGGGTCAGGACAGCTAGATTCTACCTTTTATTACGGTTTTAACCGCCAAATCAACCAAAATCTGCGGGGAAGTATGACTCCCCAGACAGTCATGCGGGTACGTTCTCAAGCCCCCGGATTCTGGCGCGCCATGGCCTTTGATCGCTATACTGGTCAAGGGTGGGAAATCTCGCGAGATCAAGAGGTAGAGGATTTAAATCGCAGTAGTTGGTCCTATCGCTTTTTTGTGCCGTTACCCGCAACCCAGGCCAAAACCCATCAGGTAGTCCAAAGTTACAGCATTGTCTCCAGTTTACCAAATATTATCCCTGCTCTTACCTCGCCCCAGTTTCTCTTTTTTCCTACCCGACAGGTATCTCTAGACCGAGAAAATAGCCTGAGGTCGCCGGGGGGGTTAGCGGAAGGGCTAACTTATACTGTAATCTCACAAGTGCCGGAACGCAATCGCAGCCAACTGCGGTCAGCACCAGAAACTTACCCGAAGGCTATTCTCAAGCATTATTTAGAAATTCCTGCCGAAATTGCCCCGAAAGTCCGCCGAAAAACCGAGGAATTGCTGGCCAAATCTCCCAAACCTTTAACCTCTCCCTACGAGAAGGCCCTATATTTAGCCCAAGCATTGAAGCAAAACTACGAATTAAAAGCCGATTTGCCCTTTTTAGCCGAAAATGAGGATTTAGTCTCGGCCTTTTTGTTTCGTTTTCAGGGGGGTTACGCCGATCATTTTTCCAGCGTGTTAACGATTATGTTACGCTCGATCGGTATTCCTGCCCGATTAGCCACCGGTTTTGCCCCTGGCCAGTTTAATCCTTTCACTGGCTTTTATGTTGTCCAAAATACGGACGCTTACGCTATCACAGAGGTGTTTTTTCCTGGTTACGGTTGGTACACTTTCGATCCTATCCCGGGCCACGAATTAATTCCCCCATCCTTTGAGGAAGCGGAACCTTTTAGCGTCCTCAAGCAATTTTGGCAATGGGTGGCCGGATGGTTGCCCTCTCCAGTAACGGGTTTTCTCGGTCTGATTTGGGAAAATGTTATCGTTACTATCGGTCAGTTATTGGCCTGGTTATGGCGCTTTATTTCCGGCAGTCTTTTGGGGGGAATTCTCGGCGGTTTAGTCGGGGTCGTCTTCGCTTACGCTGGTTGGTTAGGATGGGGACAGTTCCATCGTTGGCGTCGGGGTCGCAAGTTGGCAACACTACCACCAATCGAGCGTTTATACCAGCAAATGTTAGGAATCTTAACAGAAGCCGGTTATGGCAAACATCCCGCTCAAACCCCTTTAGAATACGCTGCCGCCGCCCGCAGCGTCCAACCGCCCCCAGTGGCGAATATTATCGAGGAGATTGCTTGCGCCTACGTTGATTGGCGTTATGGCGGAAAATCGGCTAATATCGAGAGTTTACGCCAACGTTTTCGAGAATTTGTCAAGCTAGTGAAAAAGTGAGCTTGAGGTTATAGTTAGGATTTGCTGAAAAAGTTTTTCAGCAAATCCTCAATAATCAGTCTTTAATAACTGGATTTAGTATTACTTGGTCGTCTTTCGATAAATGGCGATCTCATTGCACTAATCCGATGGCTTCGACTAAAATAAATATGCTAGGATTGTGGTAAGTGCGCCAATTCTACGGCGAGATTGCCCAAGCTAATCGGGTACTTTATGCCAAGGGATTCTCTTTACCCAATAAGCCTGAAGTCGGGATTTTAAGAAACCCCTTTTCTAGACAAACCTGACTCCATTCGTAACTATCTCGGCGCTTACCCTAACGGCGCTGGTCAGGCGATATTCTGACTTTATTCCAAACGACAAGTTTAAACAAATCTAAGCGCTTTCCTCACTAGATAATCGTCCTTCAATCGGTTCGTATTCATCTTCCAAGAGCCAGAGTTGAGCCTCTTCATAATCTGGAAACGCCTTGACGAGACGGTACTGTTCAGCAGGATCAAAAACATAACACCCTCTCGCCTTATCGATCAACACTAGCAGGATATAGGGAGGCGACTGCATAGAATCCACCCAAACTTCTAGGAAGCGCCAATTATCCTTCACTAGGTCGGGTTCGAGGAATTGCGTGATATTGGTTGTTTGCATTAATCTTAACCTCGCCGTAGAATAAAGAAGACTTTAAACCATCTGGGCTAATTCGACAACCAATCGCTTCGGCAAAAAATAGCCCATAGCGTTCATAGTTACGAATATTTCCCGTGTATTCACCCCTTTCCATGATAGCCTGAATAACTCGTAGCATTGTATCTTCATCTTTAAACACATGAATAGCTCGTCCTCGTAACAGTAATCTCCGTGATTGTGGAGTATTCGGTAGATGTTTAGAAATATGCTTAGTGTCAAGAAAAATCTCGCGATTAATTCCGCTCATAATGGTTAGACTTCGGCGTTTCTAATAATTGCTGGAATCGGCAGGCCGTCAAATAGCAGAAAAAATCGCTTTTTATGTTCAATCTTCAAATTCATCTAGAAAAGAATCTCTGGACAAATTATATAAAACGATGGCTACTATTGGACAAAAAGCGCAAGAGAGAGGATTAACCTCTGAAATTTTAGAATCTCTCTTAAATGAAGATGACTAGATGCTTTGTTATCGATACCAATGTTATTATCAGTTAATATCGAGAGTTTACGCCAACGTTTTCGAGAGTTGCTCAAGCTAGTGAAAAAGTGAGCCTGAGAGCAGTTATCTTAATGGTGAGGTAGGAAGTTTTCGTTTTGGGGAGTCGATCGCCGGTCGTCCATAGCAAATTAGGTTACACTTCATCTTGATGAGAAAGGCTATAAACAAGACTATGTTAAGAAATGTAACCAAGGACGAAACCCTTACTGTTGCCTTGTCTGCACAGTTAACTTTATTTTTGTCCGACTACTGAAATTCTCAGCCAGCAATTTATAAGCAGATCAATGTCATCTTGTCAAGTATTTGAACAATCAATTCAGATTAAAGCTAGTGCCACGACGGTGGAGCGTTGTATCACGGATTTAGAGTTAATGCGTCGTTGGTTGAATCCAGTGTTAGTTTGTGAACCTATCGGCGATTGGAAGACCGATATCGGTGGTAGAAGTCGTTTTTTGATTCAAATCCCCCTAATTCAGCCAACGCTAAAAAGTACGGTGATTGAAAGAGAACCTGGATTAATTGTCTGGCAATTTGAAGGCTTTTTTTGCGGATGCGATCGCTGGGAATGTCAACCCAATGATCGCGGCACTTGTCTAATCAATCGTTTTGAGTTTGCCATTCCTAATCCGGTTGTGGGGTGGGGATTCCAGCAATTCGCCGCCAAATGGACTAAAAAGGATATGGAAGCGCAATTAAGACGCTTAAAACGAGTAGCCGAGGAAATTTATCTACTTTCAGCCGAAAGTTAAGCTGATGGGGTGGTAAGCGGGGGGTGTTGGGGATGGGAGAATACCCTTATCCCCGACAGCTAACCCCTGATCCCTAATCGATCGAGATCGACTGGGGACCGTTGCCGTTATCCTGATTATTGTCGTTAAAACTGACTAATCCCTGCTGTTCTAACCATTTTTTGAGGGGATCGTCCGAAAGTTTCAAGCGCAGTAATCCCGAGGCAAAACCACCGAAAAAAGCGATCGGTTGTTGAATCAGTTCTTTAACAACGGGTTGTAATTCATCGAGAAACATCTTATTCTATCTCCTGATCTTGTCACACCTATCAATGTTAAGTTAATTGAAGTGATTCTGTAAGACTAGCATGACTGAAACTTCCGACAAGGTGAAAAAATCTTTCCGGCTAACCCCGTTTATTTTCCTAGGAATACTGCTCATCTGGCTAGGAATTAGGTTAATTGCTCCCGATAGCGTCAGTTTATTCGCCGGTACTCGTCCCGATTATTTGGGAGTCAGGGAGGGTAAACTGGCCCCTTGTCCGGCCACTCCTAATTGTGTTAGTAGTCAGAGTCAGGATCAGGTTCATTCGATCGAACCCCTTAGTTATCAGGGTAGCGGTGAAAAAGCGATCGAGCAATTAGCTAAAATTATCGCTTCCCAACCGAGAACTAAAATTATTAGCCAAGACAGTAACTATCTCTACGCCGAATTTAGCAGTCAATGGATGGGATTTGTCGATGATCTGGAATTTTCTCTCAATCCTAACAAAAATGCGATCGATGTTCGCTCGGCCTCCCGGTTAGGAGAATCGGATTTAAATGTCAATCGAGAACGAGTGGAAACCCTGAGAAAACTCTTTTCAGTGATCAGTAAACAGTAAACAGTGAAAAGTAATCGGGTGCATCTCAATTTTGTACAAATATCTATATTACATTTGGGCGCACGCGATGCGCCCCTACTGGCCCTATAAACTTGAAAAATTATGTTTCGTCCCCAACCGATACCAGCAAAAGCAGGACAGGAATCCGTCTGGGATTATCCGCGTCCCCCGCGCCTAGAATTATCGCCTAAACACCTAAAAATTATCTTTAATGGCGTGATAATTGCCGATACTAAAAGCAGTTATCGAGTTCTAGAAACCAGTCATCCCCCAGTTTATTATCTACCACCCCAAGATATTAAAATGGAATACCTGCAAGCGACAGCAGAAAAGTCTTTTTGTGAGTGGAAAGGTTTAGCGGGATATTACAATATCACCGTTGGGGATCAACAGGCAATTAACGCCGCTTGGTATTATCCGGACCCGACACCAGAGTTTCAGGCAATTAAGAATTATTTGGCTTTTTATCCCGCCAAAATGACCGCTTGTTATGCCGACGGGGAATTAGTACAACCGCAACCGGGTAACTTTTACGGGGGATGGATAACCTCCGATGTGGTTGGTCCGTTTAAAGGCGTTCCCAATAGTTGGGGCTGGTAATCAGGTTAAGTCCTTTGAGCATTATGCTACCTGTCAGAAGGGGCAAAAGTCAAAAGGCAAGAGGCAAAAGGCAGGAGGCAAAAGGCAGCTTTGTTCTCCCCACACCCCACACCCCACACCCCACACCCCACACCCCACACCCCACACCCCACACCCCACACCCCAAAACCCCACTTCCCCAAAACCCCACTTCCCCACTTCCCCAAAACCCCACTTCCCCAAAACCCCACTCCCCCGTTAACTCCTAGTTTCTACTTTTGACGAGAAATTATGACTATATCCCAACCCGATCTAGAACCCACTTGGATGACGATTATTCGCCTCTTGCGCTGGGATAAACCCGCCGGTAGGTTAATTTTGATGGTTCCCGCTTTATGGGCGGTATTTTTGGCGGCAGACGGGGTGCCACCACTACCCTTGATCGGGGTGATCGTTTTGGGAACTTTGGCTACTAGCGCTGCCGGCTGTGTGGTTAACGATCTTTGGGATCGGGATATCGATCCACAAGTCGATCGCACCCGTAACCGTCCTTTAGCGGCCAGAGCTTTATCGATCAAGGTTGGTTTGATTATCGCTCTGATTGCTTTCTTTTGCGCCGCAATTTTAGCTTTATATCTCAATTTCCTGAGTTTTTGCCTATGTTTAGCCGCCGTTCCCTTGATTATCTGCTATCCTCTGGCCAAGCGTTTTTTTCCTGTACCCCAATTGGTTCTTTCTCTCGCTTGGGGTTTTGCGGTTTTAATCTGTTGGAGTGCCGTCACCGGGTCCTTAAATAGTAATACATTTATATTATGGGGAGCGGTGATTTTTTGGACATTGGCATTTGATACAATTTATGCTCTGTCCGATCGAGAGGATGATCTCAAGGTTGGTATTAACTCTAGTGCCATATTTTTCGGCAAATACGCTCCAGAAGCTGTGGGGGTCTTTTTTGCCCTGACAGTGGGTTTATTGGCTTGGGAGGGGCAAAAAATGCAGTTATCAGCCTCTTTTTGGCTAGGGTTGGTTCTAGCGGCGATCGCTTGGTTGCGTCAATACCGGCTGTTACGTCAATCGGATTTACCTAAACCAGTTTATGGTCAAATGTTCGGTCAAAATGTTTGGGTCGGTTTTATTTTATTAGCAGCTATGATTGGGGGAACTTTGTATTAAAACTCCCCCAAAAATGTCCCTAGAGTCAGTAACTAAGCTCTTCCTAATTTAAATTGCTTGTTGAGACGAGGCAAAAGGCAACCCCCCCCCAACCCTAGTAGGGTTGATTCATGAATCAACCCTACCTTGAATCAACCCTAATATGAATCAATCCTACTTACCTTAGCTGATGCGGGTTCACCAGTCATCAAAGCTATCCGTCTTTGAAAATTTTTCTCCACAGCAATGCAGGTATTTAAGGGATCTAAAATGCCCTTTCTGATTTCCCTTTCCCAAGAATAATTTCTTTCTCGGTGTTTAAATCTTGATAATTGCTGGGTGAAAACAGTAACCACTTGATAAATGATTTTTAAATCGTAAAGAGAGTCAATTTGAGAAATTTTAACCGCTAAAACCCGAAATTGACGGGATATTTCTTGAGCTTGCTCTTGACTACAGCCGTGATCGTGATGATAATAATTAACTATTTCTGCCATATACTGAGCGTGTTTAGCGGCATTTTGAATGCTATGTTGAGCATTTTCCACGGGGGCAAGAAATCGATCTAATAATAGCTGTTGAGCGTAGGCATCGCGAAGGGAGGAATTAGAGATTATTTGTAATTCTGCCATTCTTTCTTCATGTTTACGGCGATTTTCAGCATAAATCTCTGTCAGAATAGTATCTAACAGCTTGGGAATCGGGTAAAAGACATCAATCATAGGAAAATTTAGCTTAGTTTGTCTAGAGATAAGAAAATCTATGGATAGAATTACCCAAAATTATAGCAGTGATCTGAATAGTCAGGTACGATAAAATCAAGTTAGTAAATTACCGAACCTTAACCAATGTCTAACTCGAAATCCGATAACGTTTGGGACCACAAACCCCGTTGGTGTCAACCTTGGTCGATTCTGTTGACAGGAATTACCCTGATTGCTGGGTGTTGGTTTTTAACTCAGCGTCTCTGGTTAACCCTACTCCTATCTATTCCCATACTCCTCTGGTGGTTTGTCTTCCTAATTCTTTATCCGCGGACGCTGCAGCAACAGTTAAACACAGAAAGAATCGGGGAAAGCATTGATTAAAACAGGAAAGACAGGACAGGGATTTTTATCCTGTAATTGACTACTTTCATCCCCGCGAAAAGTGTTCCAACGGAAAGGAGCTTTTTTTTCACTCGACATCCATAAAAGTCTTTTTGCTCGCGTCATCGCTACATATAGAAGTCGGTATTCTTCGGCTTTTTTAAGTTGTCCAGCTTCTAACCAAGCGCTTAAAGGTGGGGGAATAATTGGTATTCTGTCGGGGTTTAAATAGCGTTGGTGAACCGCTGCTCGAATTTGCGCTCTGGCCACTTCTGCAAGGCTAAAATCTCCCAAAAATTTCGCCCCATTGGGAACCCAAGGTTTACCCGGGATAATATCTTCGTGAAGAAAGGGAATAAAAACATAATCCCAGTCTAAACCCTTGGCTTTGTGCATAGTAATAATCGTCAGTTGTCCGGGACGAGTATAACAATCATCGTTATCTTCTTCCACTCCTTCAAAGCGCTCAGAGGCGATAATTTCATTGAGAGTATTAATTGTATTTTTTAGAGAACTATTACCAGCAGTTTCCTGATAAATACGGGCGGTTAATTTTTGCAATGTAGCTAATTCCGACCCAGAATATTGGAGAGTCATAGCGAAAAAAGATAGGAGTTGATAATGGGGTAATTCTAATCTAGCTTTTAGTAAACTGCAACAATAACGACGGGCAATTTTTTCGTTAGATTTCAGTTCAGGATCGAGGGGAGTGGGATAAAGAAATTGTTCGGGATAGGTAACTAAAGGATTTAAGTCTTGGGCAGTAATTAAACCCCTAAATTGTAGCACTTCTAAAGCCGCTTTGAGATAATCGGGAGAGTGGGGACGTTCGACAAAAGCTAATAGTTTCAGCATTTCGGCGGGAATTTGAGAAAAGCGATCGATCTCGTTAGCTTCAAAAATTCTGATTTGATAACTTTTATAAAAATGGGCGAATTTTTGAGCAAAAAAGTGTCCTTGTCGATTTTCTCTAACGAGGATAGCCGCATTATGTTGAGGATTTTCTTGGAGTAATTTAACTAGACGTTTTTCAATTAATTCTACTGTTTGATAAATGTCATCGGGTTGATAAATTTCTAATCCTTTTCCCTCCTTAACTGGATTAGGTTGGGGATCTTCAGCACTGACGGGAATAATCGCTTGAACCCGAAAAGGAGCCTCGGTAACTTTATGATTATCTTTCCCCTGTTTCCAATCTCGATCGACCCATTGTAACACTAAATTAGCAGCTTCGATAATTTTAGTATTGCTGCGACCTGCTTGGTTCATAGTGGATAAATTGCCTTCGTTTTGACAACTTTCACAAAACCAATTAAAGTAAACAGGATCGGCGGGTGTAAAGGTAGAATTAATGGCTTGATTGGGATCGCCGACGCGAATTAAATTAGGTGTTTCCCTGTCATTATTTTTTGCTAAAATAGTAATTAGTTTTTCTTGGAGAGGACTAGAATCCTGTGCCTCATCTTCAAAGACTCCAAAGACAGATTTTTGCCATTGTCGGCGAATTTTTTCTTCCTCTAATACTCGCAAGGCTCCTAAAATCATGTCATCATAATCTATGTAGTTTTTCTGACGCATCAGGATTTCATACTGTTGGTACAAACCACTAGCCATAGCGAGAATTTGATAATTATCGTCGGTATAGTGGCTTAATTCCCAGACTTGCTGCGGTGATAATCCCGAACTTTTTAGCTCATGAATAGCCCCATAGGCAAGACTAGGTAAAATTTCGGTTCTCAGCACCGATTGACGGCGTAATCTTTCGGTTTCTTCCCCATCAAATTCTACTCCTTCTAATAACTTTTGATAACGAATTGGATCGGCAATTAGCCATTTTTCCACCGAGTTTCTAATAATTCTGTGGCTAGGAGTCGGAATAACTAAGGTAGAAGATTCGAGGTCTAATCCCGATAATTCCGGGTAACGACGGGCTAATTGTAGGGCCAGTCCGTGCAGAGTTTGGACGCTGAAACCTTGGGCTGAAAGTTGTAAATCTTGCAAGCGTTGTTTAATTTTAGCTTTAATACTAGCGGCAGCCGAGCGCGTGTAGGTGACAATAATTAACTGTTTTTTAGCATGAAGTTGCTCACGAGCAATAACCATAGCGGCAGCTACGGCCAAACTGTGGGATTTTCCCGCCCCCGGCACCGCAGAAATGGCCATTTTTCCCCCTTGCCAATCGGCTAATTCCTGTTGTCCTGCGCGCAGTTGTTGCCGGAGATTGACCAGTAAATTTTCTCGATTAATTACTTTAGTTTCGCTCATTATTCCACAGCAATTTTATTTTTAGTTTAATTGTATTACTAATTATAGTTTCTTCTTAAACCAATTGCTGTAAAAGTTAGCTAGAGATAACTAGAATGGGGAGATGGTTTTTTTCGGTGAACAGTAAGCAGTGAAAAGAAAGTAGCGAAGTTTTCCCCTAATGCTGTCCACTTAAAACTGTAATCTGATCACTGATCACTGATCACTGATCACTGATAACTGATCACTGATAACTGATAACTGATATGTAGCCAATTTTGTTGTACTTCTACCCGAATTTTACCGGTTAAGGAGGAAGTGGCATCGCGATTAACACCAGTAATGAGATTAACCACTGACTCAACTTCGGCAAAATTAGGCGATGAGGGTAAATATTGAGCCAAAAATAAACGAATCACTCGTCTTTGTATCGCTAGAGGTAGAATTTGTAAAGGGGAGCGATTCGAGTCTTTGTTGCTCTAGATCGATAACCTGACGAAAAATATCCCGGGCAATACTATCTAAATAATCGCTTTCTGCTTCCAAAATTTCGGCAGTTTGGGCGAGATGTTTTTCGATTTGGGGATTTAAATTAGTTTGCAGGTAGGGTAATAATTCCCGACGGATGCGATTGCGAGCATAGCGTAAATTCTCATTAGCTCGATCATACCAGATCGGTAATTCTCGACTTTGACAAAAAGCGAAAGTTTCCCCGCGAGTGACATTTAAGAGGGGACGGACTAAAAAAATATCTGGGGTTAAACTTGTCCACCAAGTTAAGGCAGAAAGTCCATCACTACCGGCCCCGCGCATGAGATTATAAAGAAAAGTTTCCGCTCGATCGCTCCTTGTGTGTGCCGTGAGAAGATAATTAAAACCCTCTTCTTGGGCGATTGTTTGTAAAGCTTGATAACGCCATTGTCGTGCTTTGGCTTCCGTTTCCGCCATGGGAGGTGCGGTGGCAATATAAACAGGTAATTGCCAAATTTCGGCGATTTTCTGCACATGATCCACTAATCCTCCGTCGTAGGACCAACGGTGATCACAATGAGCGATCGCTAGTTGCCAACCCCAACGAGAGCGCAAATCCAGCAATAATTGACCTAAACAGAGGGAATCCTGACCGGCCGACAATGCCACTAACAGAGACGCATTTTTAGGTAGTAATTGTCCCTTTTTCACCGTGGTTTCCAGACGAGTATGGAGAGGTGTCCAAAAATTAGCCAAAATTTTTAGATTTATTTACTTGACAAATGACAGATAACCAGAAAAGGAGAAGGGAATTATGAATTATGAATTATGAATTGGGAAGTATTTTCAGTGAACAGTAATCAGTGATCAGTAAACAGTGATCAGTAAACAGTGATCAGTAAACACTAAAAAGACAGTAGGAAACTGCTATTTAATACTGCTCACTTAATACATAATACTCACTTAAAACTCAAATCTGATAACTGATAACTGATAACTGATAACTGATAACTGATAACTGATAACTGATAACTGATAACTGATAACTGATAACTGATAACTGATAACTGATAACTGATAACTGATAACTGATAACTGATAACTGATAACTGATAACTGATAACTGATAACTGATAACTGATAACTGATAACTGATAACTGATAACTGATAACTGATAACTGATAACTGATAACTGATAACTGATTTAACCTTGCCAATTAACCCAATCTTGGGGTTTTAGGAAGACATCATAGAGTTTTGCTTCTGGGGTGTTGGGTGCTGGTTGATAACAGTATTCCCAACGGACTAAAGGAGGTAAAGACATCAAAATTGATTCGGTACGACCGTTAGTTTGCAGCCCAAAAATTGTGCCACGATCATAAACTAAATTAAATTCTACATAACGACCGCGACGATAGAGTTGAAACTGACGTTCTCTGTCGCCGTATTCCGTCGAGCGCCGTTTCTGGACAATGGGAACGTAAGCGGGTAGAAAAGCCCGGCCACAGTCATTAATGAAACTAAAAATTTCTTCCCAGTTGCGGGGTTGTTGGGGAGATAATTTTTCTGAATAGATAGCGGCATCACTTTCGGCAAAAGGACCACGATAGAGAGGGTCTAAACCGTCTTGGTAATCAAAGAAAATCCCGCCGATGCCTCTGGCTTCCTGACGATGATTGAGATAAAAATATTCATCACACCAGCGCTTAAAAACGGGATAATATTCGGGATGATGTTGGTCGCAAACCTGTTTAAAAGTGCGGTGAAAATGACTAGCATCTTCTTCAAAAGCATAGTAGGGAGTTAAATCAGCGCCACCGCCAAACCACCAAACCGGACCTGCTTCAAAATAGCGATAATTGAGGTGAACCGTGGGAATATAAGGATTGTGAGGATGCAAGACCATCGAGGTTCCCGTGGCATAAAATTGATGACCGGCAGCCTCGGGCCGTTGTTTGGCAATGCTAGGAGGTAATTCTTTCCCCCAAACTTCCGAAAAATTCACCCCTGCTTGTTCAAAAATTGCCCCTTCCCGCAAAACTCGCGAACGTCCGCCGCCACCTTCGGGCCGTTGCCAACTATCTTCGATAAATTTTGCTTGTCCATCCACTTGTTCTAATCCCCGACAAATTTCATCCTGTAGGGATTTCATCAATTCACTGACGCGGCTACGGCTGTCACTGGCGGGCAAATTGGCAAGGGTGGGGGTTGTGGTGAATGCAGTCATACTCAAGGATCAAAGTTGATAACTCAGTGATTATATTACTACTGGGTGATGAAACGGCCGCTCTTCCGCTCTTCGATACTTAACTTAACATTTAGACCGGTTAGGTGTTGGGTGATGGGGGTTGGGGGTTGGGGTTTTAGGGGGTTGGGGTTTTAGGGTTTTAGGGTTTTAGTTGAATTCCCCCATTTCCCCATTTCCCCATTTCCCCATTTCCCCATTTCCCCATTTCCCTAATCCCTAAATCAATGTTAATTTCCAAGTCTCAACTGGGCATATTAGAATCAGTCCCGCTCTGGGGACAATAACACAGATACCCAACTTCTACCACCATGTCCTCCCGTCGAATCATCATCGGTGACGTTCACGGTCAATACGATGCTCTTTTGCAGCTAATGGAAGCAATCGCACCTCAAGAAAAGGAACCGGTTTATTTCTTGGGCGATTTAATCGATCGTGGTCCCAATAGCGCCGAAGTGGTCGAATTCGTTCGTCAACACCGCTATCGTTGTCTATTGGGCAATCATGAACAGATGCTGCTAGAAGTGTTGGGCAGCCAAGGACTGATGGGGGAAATGTTGCCGGCTTGGCTTTATAGCGGCGGTCAAGCTACTCTCGTGAGCTATAACCACAAAATACCGCAAGATCACATCGATTGGCTGAAAAAATTGCCTCTTTACCTCGATTTAGGCGATATTTGGCTGGTTCATGCCGGGGTTCATCCCGATTTGCCCCTCGAAGAACAAGATGCCACTCATTTTTGTTGGATCCGCGATCAATTCCACAGTATGCCAGAACCTTTTTTTGGCGATAAATTAATTATCACTGGCCACACGATTACTTTTACTTTTCCGGAGGTAAGTCCGGGGCAATTAGTCGCCGGTGCCGGTTGGTTAGATATCGACACGGGAGCTTATCATCCCTATAGTAATTGGTTAACCGGATTAGATATCACTAATCGTTTGGTTTATCAGGTCAATACCAAAGATAAAACCCTGCGAAAATTCGATTTAGAAGATATAATCACTTCAATTAATCCCGACGAAGTTTATAATAAAAGACTGCAGCCCACCCCTTAAAAATAACTGTTAAGTATCTAAGCACAATTAATTACACATCTAAGCCACTACTCCGTCAGACTTCTGCTGTGATCAGTAAACAGTGAACTGAAAACTCAAATCCGATCCCTAATAGCTGTCTTGTGAGTCTCGGAGTCTTGTGAGTCTTGTGAGTCTCGGAGTCTCGGAGTCTGCTGTCTCGACTAGGAAATTAATTTTGCACGACTACTTATTAACAAAAATATAATTCTCGGACGGGGAATGATGTCAAATCCACCCAGATAGCTCAGATATTAATCCCTGGGTTGAATAACAGGAACCAGCAGCTTAGGCTATTGGGATTCTTTGATCGTAGGTTCTCAAGAGCGGTAAATTGAATAAAGAATTGTCCAGCTTTCTTTCACCCATGACTCTCCCCTCGGATTTTCCCCTAGAACCACCGGCTACCAATAAGGAGCCCCATCGTGATTATCGCGGACTCGATCGCGGTAAACTCACCCCCATGTACCAGCATTATGTGGAGGTAAAAGAAACCTATCCCAATGCCCTTTTACTCTATCGTGTGGGCGATTTTTTCGAGTGTTTCTTTCAGGATGCGGTGATTATCTCCAGAGAATTAGAATTAGTTCTTACCAGCAAGGAAGGAGGTAAAGGTATTGGGAGAGTGGCCATGACTGGGGTTCCCCACCACGCCCTAGAGCGCTATAGTCGTTTATTGGTAGAAAAAGGCTATGCGGTGGCGATTTGTGACCAAGTAGAGGATTCAACGGAAGCAGCCGCCGAAAAACGGCTAGTAGAACGCGCTATCACCAAACTGCTCACCCCCGGAACCCTCACCGATGAGGGAATGTTAAACGCAAAAAAGAATAATTTTCTGGCTGCTGTGGTGATTACCGGAGAAAATTGGGGATTAGCATATGCAGACATCTCCACCGGAGAATTCTACACCAGCCAAGCCAGCGATTTAACGGCTTTAAGCCTAGAATTAACCCGTTTACAGCCCTCAGAAATCCTTTTTCCCATCAATGCCCCCGATTTAAACCGTATTTTGCGCCCCGGGGAAAAATCCGACCATCTCCCCCCCTGTTTACCCGATAGTTTTTGTTATTCTCTCCGTCCCCAAACTATCTTTACTCTCACAGAAGCGAAAAATCGTCTCCTAATCACCTATAAAATGCGTTCCCTAGAGGGGATGGGCTGCGAACATTTACCCCTCGCCATTCGCGCCGCCGGAGGCCTATTAGAATACATTGAAGATACCCAAAAAGCCAATCAAGTCCCCCTACAACCCTTAAAAACCTACTCTGTCTCGGAATTTTTGATTTTAGATGGGCAAACCCGTCGTAACCTTGAAATTACCCAAACGGTGCGCGATGGTAGCTTCTATGGTTCTCTATTATGGGCTATTGATCGCACTTGTACGGCCATGGGTAGTCGCGCTTTACGTCGTTGGTTACTGCAACCTCTCTTAGATTCTCGCGGTATTCGCGCTCGTCAAGATACTATCCAAGAGTTAAAGGATAATCCTTCCTTGCGCCAAGATATTCGGCAAAAATTAAGGGAAATCTACGATATAGAACGTTTAAGCGGTCGTGTTGGTGCAGGAACTGCTAACGCCCGCGATTTACTTTCCCTAGCGGCATCTTTAGTCAAATTGGCCGATTTAGCGGCTTTGGTTGCTTCGGGAAATTCGCCCTATTTGAAAGCTTTACAGCAAATTCCCGCCGATTTGGAAAAATTAGGCCAGCAGGTGATAGCGCATCTGGTGGAATCTCCTCCGCTGCACCTTAAGGAAGGGGGGGTGATTCGCGAGGGAATTGATGCTCAATTGGATGCCCTGCGGCGCGACTATCAGGAAGTAATCGATTGGTTTAAGAATCTAGAGACGACAGAGAAAGAAAGAACGGGTATCAGTAATCTTAAGGTTAATTATAACAAAACTTTCGGTTATTATATCAGTTTACCCCGCAGTAAAGCCGATTTCGCTCCAAAAGATTATGTGCGTAAGCAAACTTTAGTCAATGAGGAACGTTATATCACCACCGAGTTAAAGGAGAAAGAAAATATAATTCTGACGGCAGTAGATGAATTAAATAAATTAGAATACGAGATTTTTAGCGATTTACGCCGTCAAGTGGCCGAATTTTCCCCAGAAATTCGGGAAGTGGCTACAAAAGTCGCCGCTTTGGATGTGTTGGCAGCATTGGCAGAAATCGCCGTTTATCAGGGATATTGTCGCCCGGAAATCGCAGATGGTCGTCTTATCGATATTAAAGATGGTCGTCATCCCGTGGTGGAACAATCCCTTGGGGCTGGCTTTTTTGTGCCGAATTCGATTAATTTGGGCAATCAGGAGGGTTTAGAGTACCCCGACTTGATTATTCTCACCGGTCCCAATGCTAGTGGCAAAAGTTGTTATCTGCGACAGGTGGGATTAATTCAATTGTTGGCCCAAACCGGCAGTTTTGTCCCGGCCAAGTCGGCCAAAATCTCTATCTGCGATCGCATTTTCACCCGGGTGGGGGCTGTGGATGACCTCGCTACCGGCCAATCCACCTTTATGGTGGAAATGAACGAAACTGCCAATATTCTCAATCACGCCACGGAGAGATCATTAGTATTATTAGACGAAATTGGCCGGGGGACAGCCACTTTTGACGGTTTATCCATAGCTTGGTCTGTGGCGGAATATTTAGCCACGGTACTGCAATCGCGGACGATTTTCGCCACCCACTACCACGAACTGAATGAATTAGCCTCAATTTTAGAGAATGTGGCCAATTATCAGGTAACAGTCAAGGAATTACCCCATGAGATAGTATTTTTGCACCAAGTACGACCGGGAGGCGCGGATAAGTCCTACGGTATCGAAGCGGGGAGATTAGCCGGTTTACCAGCTTCTGTGATCGATCGTGCCATGCAGGTGATGGGTCAAATCGAAAAACATAGTAAAATTGCCATCGGTTTGCGTCAAGGAATTAAGAAAATTAAACCAGTTAAGTCGGATAATTCCCCCTCTCTGCAGCAGTTAGATATTTTTGATGACAGTAAGTAGGGTTTGCGGCAAAAAGTTTGTTGGTGGAGGCAGGGTGTGGGGTGTGGGGTGTGGGGTGTGGGGTTTTAGCGATTTTGAGGGGGTCAATTACCTAATTTTCAGGGAAAAAGTACCTGAATTTTCCCCCCAATCACTCCCATATTTGGTACTTTTTGATTTGCCAAAAGTCTAAAAGTCTTACCCAAAAAGGTTTTTAGATTTATTTAGCAGACCCTAAGTAGGGCTTGCTGAAAAAGTACGGGCGAAGCATTCGGATAGAAAATCTCCGGTTTCACCGATAGGTTATTGCCCGAATGCTTCGCCCCTACAGGACGCGGGCCGATGAAGACGCAAGGTTTTGAAGCACGATTCTCTCAAAATCTTGCACCTGTGAGAGCAAAACAGGACACTAAAAGTCTTACCCAAAAAGGTTTTTAGATTTATTTAGCAGACCCTAAGTAGTCGTGCAAAGCTCAACTTTGTGTCCTTTGTGTCTCTGTGGTTCACAAAAACAAAAAAGGCTTAATTTGGCAACAGTATTAAAACTGTAAAAACTTTTTAATTTGTGTCCAAAGATTTGTAAAAGACTCTTTCATTTCCTCCTTAATTTTCCAGCGTTGAAATGCTTCTTCGTAGGCAATTCCTTGATTTTGAAAAGTTTTCCAAGCCGAGAGAGAAAGAGGTAAACCCATCAGCAAAAAGATATAAATTGCCCAAGAAATTGTTCCCGCACCAATTAAATTAATCGTAAGAAAAAAACTATTAATAATCAGATAGCGAACGGTTTTATGTTTTAGCTCCTCGCGACGAAAGCGATCGAATTCTTGCCGCTTATAACTGAGCATTTTTGACTCTTGCCAGTCCTTTTCCGCCGCTTCTAAGTCTTTAACTTCAATAGCTAAATCGTCGGCAATTTCTAACAACTGTTGACGGGTAATTTCTCCCTTATCCCCTTGACGGGAGATAGCCAAATAGAGAATTTCCTGCACATCCTCTTGACTGTAGGATTGGGGAGGGAAAAAATCGGGGTTTGGCATAGCGATAGAGAAAGAAATAGGTTCCTTCTCTATTATGGGCGATCGATTTAGCGATTGACAGTTAGACGAGACAGGGAGTTTTTAGCTGATTCATCCATGCTTCTAAATCCTGCAAAGAGCGATCGGCATATTGACCGTAACGTTCCCGTTTATTGCGGATTTTTCTGGTAAAATTTGGCAAAATGCCAAAATTTGGCGGCATCGGTTGAAAATGTTTCGGTTCGGCACTGCTGATAAACTCAAATAATGATCCCATCATCGTTGTGGTCGGCAATGTCACCGTTTCTAATCCTAAAGCTAAACGAGCGGCATTAGTTCCCGCTAACCATCCCCCAGCAGCCGCAGCCGTATAGCCTTCCGTCCCGATTAACTGTCCTGCCGCTAATAGCGTCGGTCGCGATTTAAACTGGAGACTGGAGGATAATAACTGGGGAGAATTGATAAAGGTGTTTTTGTGCATCACCCCCATGCGGACAAATTCGGCCTTTTCTAACCCCGGAATCAGACGGAAAACTCGTGTTTGTTCACCCCATTTTAAATTAGTTTGAAATCCCACCATATTCCACAATTGCCCCGCTTTATCTTCCATTCGCAACTGTATAACTGCATAGGGACGTTGATCCGGATATCTGGTATCCGCTAATCCCACCGGTTTCAGGGGACCAAAACGCATGGTATCTTCTCCCCGACAGGCTAATTCTTCGATTGGTAGGCAAGCCTCGAAAAATTTGGCATTTTCTCGCTCAAAATCCTTTAATTCTGCCTGTTCTGCCTGTTTTAACTCTTGCCAGAAATGCAGGTATTGTTCCCGATCCATGGGACAATTGAGATAGGCGGCCTCACCTTTATCGTAACGAGAGGCCAGAAAAGCGATCGATTGATCAATCGATTCCCCTAGAATAATCGGACTAGCGGCATCAAAAAAACTCAGATAGTCCAGACCCGTGAAATTTTGCAGATCTGCGGCTAAAGCAGCACTGGTTAACGGTCCGGTGGTTAAAACGACGATACCATCCCGGGGAATTTCCGTGATCTCCTGACGTTTTAAGGTGATTAGAGGGTGGTTGGCCAAGATTTCCGTCAAATTTCGACTAAAGACCCCTCGATCGACCGCTAAAGCCCCTCCTGCGGGGACACTATGCTGATCGGCCTGGGCAATAACTAGAGAGTTTAAGCGTCGTAATTCTTCATGGAGTAACCCAGTAGCGCGATCCACTGCCATGGCACCAAAGGAGTTACTACAGACTAATTCGGCTAAAAATTGGCTATGATGGGCGGGACTAGAGCGAATTGGGCGCATTTCGTGCAGGATCACGGGAATACCTGCTTGGGCTATCTGCCACGCCGCCTCAGTCCCCGCTAATCCTCCACCAATTACATGAATAGGGCGATCGATCATAGTTGGGAGAAAATGGCTAGAGTAGGACTATTTTAGCGTTAGTTCCCAGTCACCAAAAAATAGGACGGGCTGACGGCGATCTCATAAAGATTGGGGCTGATCACAAACTCAGGTTATAATTAAAGAAGGGATAGAATATTATATTTTATCTCGGCACCGGTTTTGCTTTCGAGAAGGTGGCAACACCGCCCCACTTTCTCACCATCTCCTTCCAGATGGGCTAGTTAGCGGTTTGACTTCTATGAACACCAATTATCTTGAAGAATACCAAAAATACCTAGCCGAATGGCAGAAACTGCTTCTGTCCGCTTGGGGTAATGGTGTTCCCTCGACTACATCAGTGTTTGAGTTTCCGGAAACTTTGGTTAAATCCCTCGAATATCAACAAGAATGGGTTAAATCCTATCTAACCGCCCAAGAAACCGCCACCAAAGTTGCCCTCGATAGTCAGAAACAATTCTGGGATAGTTATTTCGGTTTTGCTCGTCAGTCCATGGCTGTAATCAATAAACCGGCCTAATTTAGGGACTTGCGCTTTGATAATGTACCTTTTGGGCGAACGCAGTTCGCCCCTACATTGTGGACAAAAAGGGACTTGCGCTTTGATAATATGCCATCTGGCTGGTCTGATTCTTCTACAGAGTGATTTTCAAAGCTGGGATATTATTCCCACGCAAGTCCCTTAGATATAAATTGGCTAGATGGTTCAGTTAGTGACTTAACTTCCCTTAAAAAATGAAATTCCTCAAATACAATCCCCTCTGGCCCTGTATTTGAGGCTTTTTTAGGTTTTATTCCCTTTAAGCAATCAGGGAATTTTGGGGTTTCGCAAAAATCATCCGTCCAGCAGAGGTTTGCAGTGCAGATGTCACCACTACCCGTAATTCTCCCCCTAGATAATCTTTTCCTTCTTCTACCACTACCATCGTGCCATCTTCTAGATAACCGATGCCTTGGGTGGGTTCTTTTCCTGCTTTAAGAATTTTCAGATCCAACGTATCCCCGGGCAAGTAGATCGGGCGTACTGCTTGAGCGAGATCGTTGACATTCAAGATGGTGACTTTTTGCAGATTGGCCACTTTACTGAGATTATAATCGTTAGTGAGCAAGGTGGCGTTAATTTCTTGGGCAAGATGGACTAATTTAGCATCTACAGTGCTAATATCCTCATAATCGGCCGGATGAATGACAATGCGATCAGGGAATTCTTGCTGCATCCGGTTTAAGATATCTAATCCTCGTCTTCCTCTAACTCGTTTTTGGTCGTTACTGCCATCCGCTAACTGTTGCAATTCCTGAAGGATAAATTGGGGAATGAGTATCTGTCCCTCGACAAATCCCGTGTCTAACAATTGTTCGATACGACCATCGATAATACAACTGGTGTCAACAACTTTGGTGGCGGCCGCTTGCAGGGTTCCCTCTGCCACTAAAATTGATTCCATACTATTGGGGTTAATCAGACGCAAAAAAGTGCGACCGTGGGTATCAGCTAAACTAACCCCCAGATAGGAAAACATAACACTGCCTAAAATGGCGATTATCGGCTTGATAAACGAGAATTCTCTGGGAATCGGTAGGAAGAAAATCGGAGCTAGGATCAGATTAGCAATCAACAAACCGATAACTAGACCGACCGAACGGGTTAAAATAACTTCGATCGGAGTTTGTCGTACTTGGATTTCTAGACGACGATAGGTAGTTTGGGCAACTAAACCAAGGGCTAAACCAATAATTGAGGCAAAACCCGCCGATAACCAGCGTAAAGCTTCAATATTGCTGATTTGCGACTGGACAGTAACCGGCAGCAAGTCCACACCACTATAACCAATACTGGCAATAGCGAAGACGAATAGTAAAATTATGACAGCATCAAGCATGGGGATAATACCAGAGAGGATAGAGGGGAATGATGGTAGATAAAATAATGAGTATGGATGCTTTTATATTATATCCGTGGGTTTCTCCTAATTTGTGTCGGGAAAGTTGCTTTCATTCTAGGAGATGTTCTCCCCAGCCATAATACATCTTAACGAAGATAAACGAAATTACAGTCCTCAGCCTTGAATCAGTTATCAGATGCGAGTTACAGCGTTTCTCAGATAGATGAGGTTCGTTCTTGCATCTAAAATGCTTGATTAGCAAGGGTTAGTCTCTGCTTCACCTTGACGAGAAAGGCTGTAGGATATTAAATCCAGTTATTAAAAACTGATTATTTATTCTCCGTTTTGCATGAGTGCATGAGTAGAAAACGGGTTTCTCCGAGAAACCCGTTTTCTGTGATTACTGTTCACTGTTCACTGATAACTGCTTTAATGTCCTATTTTCACCCCGTAACCTCGGTTTATATTCATATTCCCTTTTGTCGTCGGCGCTGTTTTTACTGTGATTTCCCGATTTTTGTCGTCGGTAATCACACCAATCCAGCGACTTTTCCCCCCGTGATTGAGTATGGGGAAATATTACAACAAGAAATTAGCCTTAGTCAGGGAACCGGGAAACCTCTAGAAACAATTTTTTTTGGGGGGGGGGACTCCTTCCCTGTTACCAGTGGAATTATTAGGGACAATTCTAGATACTTTAGCCAAAAAGTTTGATTTTGCGGCCGATATAGAGATTTCTATGGAGATTGATCCGGCTACCTTTAGTTTAGAACAATTACAGGGTTATCTTAGCGCAGGAGTCAATCGGGTTAGTTTAGGAGTACAGGCTTTTCAAGAACCATTATTACAGGTTTCTGGTCGATCGCATACTGTTCAGGATATCTATCAGGCAGTGGAATTAATTCGGGGATTGGGAATAGTTAACTATAGTTTGGATTTGATTTCGGGATTGCCACAACAAACCCTCACAGATTGGGAAAATTCCCTAGAAAAAGCGATCGAACTGCAGCCGGCCCATCTTTCCTGTTACGATTTGGTCTTAGAAGCGGTTACTCCTTTCGGTAAACAGTATCAACCGGGGAAAAAACCCTTACCCGATGATGAAACCACGGCGAAAATGTATGTTTTAGCTGGTGAAAAACTAGCTTTAGCTGGTTATCAACATTACGAGATTTCTAACTATGCTAAACTGGGTTATCAATGCCGCCATAATCGAGTTTACTGGGAAAATCGTCCCTATTACGGTTTTGGTATGGGGGCTGCTAGTTATCTTCATCAACAACGTTTTACCCGTCCGCGCAAAAGTCGTGAATATTTCGCTTGGGTGAAAGAAGGCTGCCCAATTGAGGTGGAGAAAAATAGTTTTATCGATGATCTTCTCGAAACCTTGATGCTGGGGTTAAGGTTAGCGGAAGGAGTGAGTTTACCCGCCATTGAAGCTAATTTTGGTTCGGAAATCAAAAAAACAATTTTAGAGGTCTTAGAGCCGCATAAACAGCGTAATCTAGTAATAATTGAGGGGGATAGCAGGGTCAGATTAAGCGACCCTGAAGGTTTTTTGTTTTCTAATATCGTTTTAACCGATTTATTCGATCGCTGGCAATAGTCAGGGTCTGCTGAAAAAGTTTGTTGGTGGGGGCAGGGTGTGGGGTGTAGGGTGTAGGGTGTAGGGTGTAGGGTTTTACCGATTTTGAGGTAGTCAGTTACCTAATTTTCAGGGAAAAAGTACCTTAATTTTACCCCCGATCACTCCAATGGCTGGCACTTTTTGAGGGGAAAAAAGTCCAAAAGTCTTATCCAACAAGGTTTTTAGATTTATTCAGCAGACCCTAGTTAGAAACTAGATTTTACTAGCGATAATGGATAGCTAACCAAATACAAGGGGGATTATTGCTAGTCAATTCGACTCGATGTTTTTGGTGAGGAGGAATCAGTAGATAATCCCCTGCTTGCAGATTAACTCGGCTGCCATCTTCATAACTAATCTCGGCAAAACCCTGTAATAAAATTACCCATTCAAAGTCAGATTGATCGTACCATTGACCGATGGGAGTGGTTTGACCAGTGGAAATAATTCTTTCCAGACGAATAGCCTGACTTTGGGCCAAAATTTCCAGAATTTCTCGGTCAGGAATTAGTTCAGGTAAATCAAAAATTGAAGCTGCTGTCATTAGTTATGATCCCTTTCTGGATGAAAATCTTTAATCACCGTCGGTATTGCTGTTAAAATTTTCTCAACGATATCAGCAGGTGTATCTAGGTCAGAAACAACAATCCGAAGATCTGCTTCTGCATAAAGTCCTCGTCTTTGTTCTAATAATAATTCCAGTTTACTTTCTAAATCAGTGGACTCAAGCAAGGGACGAGAGGTATCTTGTTTTAAACGTTTAACCAAGACTTCCAGAGGAACATCTAACCAAATCATTAAACCGTGACGAAGATAACTCCAATTTATCGGTTTTAAAACCATCCCTCCCCCGGTAGCAATCACAGTTTTAGTCAGAGAGGATAATTCGGCCAAAACTTGGGTTTCTAACTCCCGAAAAGTCGCTTCTCCCTCGTCGGCAAAAATTTCCCTGATTTTCTTTCCCGCGACCCTTTCTATTAATATATCTGTATCAAAAAAACGATATTGTAAACGTCGGGAAAGCAACTCTCCCAGGGTGGATTTGCCGGCCCCCATCATTCCTAGCAAAAAAACACTTAATCCCCGTAAGGAGTTCAAATCCGTTGAATTGTCCATAGTTAAAATTTAGCTGAATGTAGTCCTCGCTACTCAGGGATGATGTTTTGATAAGCATTTAGGAGTAAAAACCCGCAGATGAAATCAGAAAATCTTCTTAGAACCCCCATTGACACCGACATCGTGTCAGAATCTGGATAACCATGATACCATCTTGGTAATTAATGGACAAAATCAGCTTGATTAATTTAATCAAGTGGTGTGAGGAGTGTGAACACAGGAGTCTAAAATTCATGTCCAATCAACCAGCAAACTTTCCGGGTAATAGAAATCAACTGAAACCGATTAAAGTCGGGGTTATCGGGGTCGGTAACATGGGACAACACCATAGTCGCATCCTGAGTTTATTAAAAGACGTGGAATTCGTCGGGGTGGCCGATGTCAACGTCGAAAAGGGACTGGAAACTGCCAGTAAATACCGAGTCCGTTTTTTTGAAAATTATTTAGACCTCTTACCTAGGGTAGATGCGGTTTGTATCGCTGTCCCCACGCGGTTACACCATCGAGTCGGGATGGACTGTCTGCAAGCGGGAGTACATACCTTGATCGAGAAACCGATCGCCGCTAGTATTAGTGAAGCGGAATCTTTAGTCAACGCAGCAGCCGATCACGATTGTATCCTGCAAGTGGGTCATATCGAGCGTTTTAATCCCGCTTTCCAAGAGTTATCGAAAGTCTTGAAAACCGAGGAGATTTTAGCGATTGAATCCCATCGCATGAGTCCCTATTCCCAGCGCGCTAATGATGTGTCGGTGGTGTTAGATTTAATGATCCACGATATAGATTTAATTTTAGAATTAGTCGCCGCTCCTGTGGTGAAATTAACCGCTAGTGGTAGTCGCGCTGCCACTGATTCCGGTTATCTCGATTATGTCACTGCCACCCTTGGTTTTAGTAATGGAGTAGTGGCTAATTTAACCGCTAGTAAGGTGACTCATCGCAAGATTCGCCGTTTAGCGGCCCACTGTAAAAATTCTCTCACAGAAGCGGATTTTCTCAATAATGAAATCCTCATTCACCGGCAAACCACCGCTAACTATAGCACCGATTACGGTCAAGTTCTCTACCGTCAAGATGGTTTAATTGAAAAAGTTTATACCAGCAATATTGAACCCCTACACGCGGAATTAGAACATTTTGTTCATTGTGTGCGCGGTGGGGACCAACCTTCTGTCGGTGGGGAACAAGCTTTAAAAGCTTTACGATTAGCTAGTTTAATCGAACAAATTGCCCTTGATGGTCGCGTTTGGCAACAATCGGACTGGAATTATCAATATCTTAATTCTCCCGTGATTACCGCTTCTTAATTGTTTCTACCCCGATTCTTTCTCGAAGTAAGAGAATTGGGGTGAGGAACCAAAATTAGTTATTTTGAGAACTTTCCCAACATTTTTCTGAGGATTTTTTTCCACACCATTGACTTTCACAGGGAACTCCATCACCGTCTCCATCCATTTTGACATTGGGGCAGTTTCTCAAGAAAAAAGTTGCTTCTGCACAGGATGTCATCTGGGAACAGTGAGTTCTACCATCGCAGCGGAATTGTGGAGAAGGACTAGGTTTTTTCTGGGGATTGGGACGATTATTGTTGTTAGCTACGGCTAAATTATTGAGGGTTTGATTGCCAGAAATTGGTGATTTTATTGATATTTGTTCGCTCAGAAAACCCAGAATTAAAATAACAATTAATTTTTTCATAAAATGCTTACCTGATTCTCTGCTCTTATCATAGTAGCAGATAGGAGACAGGATAATAAATCAGAGTTATTCCCTGTTTCCTATTCCCTGTATTTAGAGTAAAATTTCCCTGTGTTGAATTGCTAATTTATGGGCGGGAAAACCCTCGTACTCGGCTAAAGTTTTTGTGGTTTCTTTTAACTTTTCAAAGCCTTCAGGGGTGACATAAGCCAAAGTGGAGCGTTTCAGAAAATCATAAACCGAAACCGCCGAATAGGAACGAGCAAAACTTCCTGTCGGCAGCACAGCATTTACCCCGATGGCGTAGGTAGCCATAGAGGAAGGAGTATGATTGCCCAGGAGAATTTCTCCAGCATTTTTAATCTTGCCCAGAATGGCAAAAGGATTACTAACTAAAAGCTCTAGATGTTCCGGGGCGTACTCATTGACAAAATCGAGGGATTGCTGCAAACTATCGGTTAAAATTATGCCCCCATAGGCGGCTAAACCCGCCTCACAGAATTCCCGTCGCCAATCCGGGAGTTTTTGCAGGTATTCCTGTGCATACTCACTAGCAGCGATCGCCACCTGTTCACAGTGGGTGACTAATAAAGCCGCCGAATCCGCCCCGTGTTCCGCTTCAATTAATAAATCCAAGGCCGCTAAACGGGCATCGGTGGACTCATCGGCCAAAACTATCGACTCACTCGGACCTGCCGGCAAACCCACATCCACAGTGCCGAACAGTAACCGCTTGGCCGCCGCCCCATAGACGCTGCACGGACCGGTAATTTTGTCAACCCTTTTGATATTTTTTGTTCCCAAAGCTAAAGCAGCGATCGCTTGTACGCCCCCTAATTTATAAATTTCTTTGACTCCAGCCATGCGCGCCGCCACCAGAGAAACCGGTTCCACGTTGCCCTGTTTATCGGGGGGAGTACAAACCACAACTCTTTCCACTCCTGCCACCATTGCCGGTATGGCTAACATTAACATCATCGAGGGAAAAGCGCCGCGGCCCCGGGGAACGTATAAACCCACACTGGGGATAGGAGAGATTTTTTCGCCGGCAAAGACACCCGTTTCAATTTCTGCCAGTTGTATTTCTTCCGGCATTTGGCGACGATGTACCTCTTGAATATTCCGGAAAGCCTGTTCAATAGCGGTTTTCACTTCCGGTTCAATTAACTGAAAAGCCTGCTCAAATTCTGCCTCGCTGACTTTGATATTTTCTACCGTCGCACCCTCGTAGTCAAAACGCCGCACATAGTCCACAACGCCGGCATCTCCCCGCTCGCGGATGGTTTCTATCACCGTTTGAGCGACTTTGAGGGCGTTATCAATATCTAACTCGGCTCTTTTCTGAAGTTTTGCCCGTTCCGCGCTACTTAATTGCGAAAGTTTTAATATTCTGACCACTATTGCTGCTCCTACTGCCCCTCGTCCTCTCAAGAATAGCGGGGAATCTGATCTTTTTTGATTATAATGCAGATCATGTTTAAGCTCTCTTGCTGTTCTGTAAATGCGATCGCTCTTGGTTTATTATGGGGGGCGATTGGTCCGGTGTGGGCAGAAACGGAGTTAGACTTAGACCCGAAAATTCGGCAAGAAAGCCCCGTTTTAGAGCGTTGGTTAGAAAAAATACCCGATATCGCCGAAGATATTCGCAATGATCCTAGTTTTCGCACTCGTATCCGTTTAGGATATGCCGAGTTTCCTTCTAGCGATAATTCCAGTGGCGTGATTTTGGGGGTAGAAGATGTGTTTTTCGGTCAAACCAGTTTAACCCTAAGTGGCGATTATCAGACGGCTTTTAACGGCAAAAGGACGGCCATAGGAGCAAATTTACAATACTATTTCCTCCCTTTGGGCGATTATGTCAATCTGGCTCCCATGGTGGGCTATCGTTACATTCAAACGGGAAATTACAGCACCGATGGGCTTAACTTAGGATTAAAGCTCAAATTAGCCCTTTCTCGCACGGGGGCGGCAGATATCACCGTCAGTCAGAGTTTTATCTCCCCAGGGGGTGCTAACGAGGTGGGATTGACTACTCTTTCGGTTGGTTATGCGATTACCTCTAATTTACGTTTAGCTGCCGATATTCAAGCCCAAAATTCCCGCGCTCGTAAAGATAGCTCCCTGGGAATTTTACTGGAATGGCTGCCCTAATTAGGGTTTGCTGAAAAAGTTTTTCGGTGGGGGTAGGGTGTGGGGTGTAGGGTGTGGGGTGTGGGGTGTGGGGTGTGGGGTGTAGGGTGTGGGGTGTAGGGTGTGGGGTGTAGGGTGTGGGGTGTGGGGTGTGGGGTGTGGGGTGTGGGGTGTAGGGTGTAGGGTGTGGGGTGTGGGGTTTTACCGATAAAAACTCACACCTGATAACTGAATCACTGATCACTGATAACTGATCACTGATCACTGATCACTGGTCACTGATTAGGTACTAAAGTATTTAGCGGTGGGGTGATAGGTGATAATGGCGGTGGTGGATTGTTCTGGGTACAATTGTTCGCTTTCGTCCATAGACATCCCAATGCGATCGCATCCTAACAGATCTAATTGCTTGTATTGATCCTGAATATTGGGACAAGCGGGATAGCCGAAACTATAGCGAGAACCCCGGTAACGCTGTTGTAGTATATCGCGGATATTATCAGGATCGAACTCGGCGAAACCTAACTCGCGACGGATGCGGGTGTGGGTCCATTCAGCCATAGCTTCGGCGGTTTGGACGGCCATGCCGTGATAATAGAGGTATTCGGTATATTCGTTGGCATCAAAGAGAGATTTAGCGTATTCCGTGGCGATTTCCCCCACTGTCACCGCTTGCATCGGGAAAACGTCGATGATACCGGATTCCTGCGGGGCGAAAAAGTCAGCAATACAGAGACGACGACCAGATTTCTGGCGAGGAAACTCAAAAATGGCGATCGGTTGCAGATTTTCGGGTTTTTCGCCCGCTTGTATCGATTCGGGATCGTAAATTAAGAGGGAATTACCGGACGACTGACAGGGAAAATAACCATAAATTAATGTGGGGTTTAGTAAATTTTCCTTGACAATTTTCTCTTTCCATGCTGCTAGAATTGGATGAACTTTTTCCTGTAAAAACTGGTCGTATTCTTGCTTCGATTGGCTTTGTGGTTTGCGGAATTGCCATTGACCGACAAATAAAGCTTGTAGGTCTAAATACCAGAAAACCTCCTCGATGGGAATTTCTGCTGCTGTTAATATTTTAGTACCCCAGAAGGGCGGTGTTGGTCGGGGAATATCAACTGCCACCGCTTCCGAACGACGGGTATCAATAACTAATTCTTGGTTCACAGTGCCATCGGTAAAAATAGTATCGGGATTAACCTTTAATTCTTCTGCGACAACCGTAGTTTTTTCTGCCTCGGCAAACTCCGCTAAAAAGCCTTTGCCATCATCCCATTGACCCTCAGCTTTAGCGGGCATTAATTTATCCATAAAATGCAGGTCAGAGAAGGCATCTTTACCATAGATAACCTGTCCCTTGTAGGTTTTTTGACAGTCATCATGGACAAATTTGGGAGTTAAAGCTGCCCCACCAAGGATAACGGGAACGGTGATTCCTTTTTCATTAAAAACCTCTAGATTTTCCTTCATAAAAGCCGTCGATTTCACCAATAAACCGCTCATGGCGATACAATCGGCTTGATGTTCTTTGTAGGCTTCGATGATATTTTCTACGGGTTGTTTAATGCCCAAATTAATCACCTTATAGCCGTTATTGGTCAAGATAATATCAACTAAATTTTTACCGATATCGTGAACATCCCCTTTAACTGTTGCGATAATAAAAGTTCCTTTGGCATTATTATCCCCCTCTTTCTTCTCCATAAAGGGTTCTAAAAAAGCCACGGCCGCTTTCATAGTTTGGGCTGATTGGAGAACAAAAGGTAACTGCATTTGTCCCGAACCAAATAACTCCCCCACTACCTTCATCCCATCCAGGAGAAAAATATTAATAATATCTAGGGGTGGATAGTCCTGTAAAGCTTGCTTTAAAGCTTCTTCCAGTCCCAATCTTTCCCCATCAATAATATGCTGTTTTAAGCGTTCCTCCACGGGTAAATTAGCATTACTAGAGGGGTCTTTTTTAGTGGTTTTACCCGCAAATAATTCGGTTAATTTGGTCAGGGGATCATAAACACAGATATCGCCATCAAAACGACGATTATCATAGATTAAATCCCGACAAACTTGCTGATATTCTGGTTCAATTTTTGCCAGAGGAAGAATCTTATTGGCGCTGACGATTGCCCCATCCATCCCCACCTGCATCGCTTCGTGGAGGAAGACAGAATTTAATACCTGACGCGCTGCCGGATTCAAGCCAAAAGAGATATTAGACACACCTAAAAGAATGTGACATTCGGGCAATTCTTGGCGAATTCGGCCCATTGCTTCGATAGTAGCCTTGCCATTTTCTCGGTCTTCTTCGATACCAGTAGAAATCGGTAAAGCTAGAGGATCAAAAAAGATTTCGTAGGGAGCAATTCCGTATTCTATCGCCGCATAATAGGCCCGTTTAGCTATCTGGAATTTTTTCTCGGCAGTGCGGCCCATTCCTTCTTCATCAATGGTTCCAATTACTACCCCCGCGCCGTATTTTTTCGCTAAATCCAAGACTTGATAAAAACGCGGTTCCCCGTCTTCGTAGTTAGTGGAGTTCAGGATACATTTACCCCCCGCTACTTTTAAACCCGCTTCCATTTTTTCCCATTCGGTGGAATCTAACATCAAAGGTAGGGTGACATTATTAACTAAACGAGAGGCTAATTGGTGCATATCGCGCACCCCATCCCGGCCGACATAATCGACGTTGACATCGAGAATATGCGCCCCTTCTTTTACCTGCGCTTTCGCCATCGATACTAAACTATCCCAGTCTTCAGCATTGAGAAGTTCCCGACATTTTTTAGAACCACTGGCGTTTAATTTTTCCCCGACAATGAGAAAAGAATTATCTTGAATATAGGGTTGGGTGCTGTAGATAGAAGCGGCGGAGGGTTCATAATGATAATGACGAGATTTCGGAGTTAAACCCTGACTTAGTTCCGCTAAAGCTTGAATATGGTCAGGACGAGTACCACAACAACCGCCGATAATTTGTACTCCCAAATCTTCGATAAAGTGCATTAAAGCCATTTTTAATTCTAGGGGAGTGAGGCGATAATGAGCTTGACCGCCGACATTTTCCGGTAAACCAGCGTTAGGAATACAAGAAACAATAAAAGGGGAATTTTCCGAGAGATATTTAATATGGGGTTTCATTAAATCGGGACCCGTGGCGCAGTTAAGTCCCAAAATATCAATTTTATAGGGTTGTAAAATAGAGACAACGGCGTTAATTTCTGTTCCTACTAACATCGTTCCCATGGTTTCCATCGTCACCGAAACCATGAGGGGCAATCGTTGACCTTTTTTCTGAAATACTTCTTCAATAGCATTTAAAGCCGCTTTAATTTGCAGGACATCCTGACAGGTTTCTACTAATAATAAATCTGCCCCGCCATCGTACAGACCCTCTACCTGTTCCACATAGGCATTTTTGAGCGTATCAAAGTCAATATGACCCAAAGTGGGCAGTTTTGTCCCCGGTCCCATGGAACCCGCCACAAAACGGGGTTTTTCGGGGGTAGAGTATTTATTAGCGCAAGCTTTGGCCAGTTCGGCGGCGCTTTTGTTGAGATAATAGGCTTGATCGGCTAAATCATACTCGGCTAAAACTATCGAGGTTCCCCCGAAGGTGTCGGTTTCAATCACATCCGCACCCACTGCTAAAAAAGCTTCGTGGACTTTCGCTACGGCGCTAGGTTTCGTATGGACAAGATACTCGTTACACCCTTCGTATTCTGCCCCACCAAAGTCCTCGGCCGTCAGATTTTGGCTTTGTAGGGAAGTTCCCATCGCTCCATCAAAGACGAGGACGGGATGCTTGGGACCGTTGAGGTAGTCAAGAAAGGGGCTATTCATAGAGAGATTTACTGCTATAGCATTTTGAAAGTTTATTGTAATACGGTTACTAGAAATCTGCTATCGTCGGCATTTCAGTTATCAGTGATCAGTTATCAGTTATCAGTGATCAGATTTGAGTTATCAGTTATCAACTAGAAGAAACAGGTCGGCAAGCTGTTGGAAATTTTAGTACAAATGCTCAACTATTTCTCCCTGCTATAGTCAACAGCCTAGCACCAGCGATCGAGAAAGCCAATCAATCTAATTTTGGAGAACTAGACGAGCTAAACCAACTCCGGGATAATAATTACCGAGAATTTGTTGATAATCTAGGCCTTTTTCCGCTAATTTATAAGCTCCAGTTTGACTCATGCCGCGACCACCGTGGGCCCAAGCGACAATTTCATCGGTGGCAGCATAAAGAGACTCGACTACACCGCCTTTATAGCTGAGAATCTGCCCAGCAGTGGCATTAACCGCTTGGTGAGTCGATTGATACTCCGAGCGAATGCCTTTATATACCTGCCAGCGTTGGCTATTGCCCAGATGAAACCAAGCATTAGCGGGGCGGATTATATGTACTAGGGCATAGGAGCGAGCGGCGATCGCCTGTGCCTTTAAAGCGTGCATTGGTGCGCTGGAGTGCATTTCACTCCCCACCACACTATAGAGATAGGCCTCTAAATTAACCTGATTGACCACTAATAAGCGATCGCCTTGGGCCACCAGCAGCACTTTGCCCCGATACCAACTATCATCCACATAAACTAAACCATCGGCACTGGTGGGCTGCACAAAAATCACCTCTGGCAGCGATAAATCGCCCATTTTTAAGCCATTGGCCTCTGGAATGACCGGTAAACCCTCGTTAGTGGCAATCGTTTTTAAACCGCGACCTTGGCGATCGGTGATCACCGCCGGTCCGTTAACTCCCATCAAAACACTGGCCACATCCCTTTTGATCGCCACGCGAATTTCTAGGACCGGCGGCGTATAATTAGCGGGAACCGCTAAAGGTTGTCTAGTCACCGGTTTGGCAGCAGCAGCGGGGGAAGTATTAGGGGAAGTATTGGGGGAACGAACCGATGCTGCTAATTTTTTCGGCGCGGAGGGGGAAGACTGGGGAGAGGGTGCTGATTTTGGAGTCGCAGAAGATTGGGGGGAGGGGAATAGTTTCGGCGATGGCGCGATTAAGGGTGCGATCGGAGATGGGATAATAGGGGAAGGAAAGGCGGAAGTCTCTAGATTTGCCTGCGGTTGCGGGGTTTCTGCTTTTTCCTTGGCTAAATAAGTTAAGAGAATTGGCGTAAAAGTAGCGATCGACAGCAAAGGAACGGCACAATGGCGCAGCAGGGAAAAATAGGTACTAGCAGCAAATTTCATTTTAATCACACCATCTTTAATTTTCTTATCTAACTTTACCATTCCCCTCTCAGGCCGGGCAATTCTAGACAAAAACTTTCGTATTCTTGAGCTTGTCAGGACAAATTAGGCTGAAATAGCCAAGAAAAGCCGAAAAAATCCTGATAAATTCTTCAGTTGTTTTAAGAGAAATTGAACCTGCTCCTGAGAAGGTTCGACAATTTTTTGCAGAGGTTATAACCTATGCAGAGTTAGTTGAAATTACTGAATCTGCTTTACAACTGAGGCAAGCTTATATTGATTATGGTGTGGTGACTCAGAAATCAATGTTAGATGCGCTTCATGTTGCTTTAGCAAGTGTTGCTGGATGTACAATGATTGTGAGTTGGAATTTTAAGCATATCGTCCATTTTCAAAAAATTCCTCTTTACCGTGCTATTAATGTAATCAAGGGATATTCACAGCTAGATATTTATTCACCTCTGGAGGTTATTAATTATGAAGGTTAAGCAATTTGATTGTGTGGCAATAAAACGTTTAGGTAGCGAAAAAATCTATGAAGACATTAAAAATATGAAAATAAAGGAAGAATTAGCCTATTGGCAACAAGCTACTAAAGAGCTAGAAAACCTCCAAAGTCAATCATAGTTTAGCGAAGAAAGTGCAACAACAAACCTAGTTTGTTGTCAAGGTTCTAGTCCGAACAAGTTTAACCTGTTTTCTTTAGAAGGTCATTTGGCTTTGATTAAGTTAACGGTAAATGTACAATTCGGTCTTCATATTCCTTGTCAAAAGAACCTTTGGCAATTACAATTAATTATAACAAGTTATCACCAATACTTAAATCTTGATTGAGAATAAAAATTCCAGGAATGTGACGGTTTTGGTTGAAGTGTTCTATTAAATGTACTGGCAGAGAAGCACGATTATTTGTCCCTAAAATAAATCCCATCACCTCACACCAAATCAAGATTTCTGGGTCTAATGTACCTAATTTTGGTGTATCTGGTTCACCAACTACTCGAATAATGATTTCTGGTTCTCGGCGACGCAATTGTTGAGGATACACCGAATTAACATTTTCATCAATTAAATATTTCAGTGTCATTAGCTTTCTGCTTGGCTGTTATTTCAGCTTTCAATTTTCTCAGTCGTTCAACCACAGACGGAGGATTTTTTCGCTGTTCTTCTCGCATTTTTCGCCCCCATTCTAGCCAGTCGGCGATGTATTGGCTCACTTTTTCTTTATCATGAAGATAATAAAGAATCGTCGCATATACCTGTTCGAGGGTTAAAGATGGATAAGTATTAGCAATTTCTTCGGGAGTTTTGGCTTGGTAAATGAAATCGTGTAAAATAGTTTCAATACCGACGCGGGTTCCTTTTAGCCGAATATCGTTAGGAGCAAGAAAATTAAAATAGTCTTCGAGTTGCATAATTTATACCAATTGAAGATTCAAACTTAACTTTATTCTTTAAGTAACATGGTTATCTTAATTATACTTGATCTTTACCAGATATTGCGATCGCATTGGGTTCTTAATTATTGACCTCTCCCCTGAACCCTGTCCTACAAGGAAAGGGGAGAGAATTTAGCGAAGAGAGCTTCGACTACAAACTGGGTTTGTTGTCGAGGCTCTAGCCCGAACAAGTTTAACCTGTTTTCTTTAGATAGTGAGGAGCTAAATGGACATAACCCTATTGCCCAAATTGGGTAACTTATCTAGAATAAGTATATGAAGAGAGGAGGAGACGTGATGGAGTATCAGAATTTTTCGCTCATTAAAGAAGATATTCAGGCTGATGCTTGGGGACAGATTAGCCTTGGGACTGAATGTAGCAACCGTCACTATCGAATACTGATGAATGCAAGCGGGGAGCTTCTTTTGGTTCCCATGGTGGCGATTCCAGAGGGAGAACTATGGGCTTTTCAGAATCCTAGTGTCCGCGAGTCGCTCAAACGGGGACTCGCAGAAGCCCGCAGGGGAGATTTTGCTGAAGAAACAGTCGATTTAGACGCTATGTTTGAGTTTGCTGCATCTATTCCTGAAGAGGTCGAGGAGTAGGTGAGTTTTTCTTTACGACAGACACAGGAAGCTCGAAATACTCTATCCAAATTGCGAGCAGAAGCGGAACAGGCTCAAAGGACTCGCTTCGCTCAAGGTAAAACAAAAGCATCGAAACAAGAGGGTCTCTACAAACAGGTAACAAAAGCTCTCAAACTCCTGAGTGCAAACCCAAGACATCCAGGCCTGGAGACCCATGAATTTAATTCTCTCGATAACCCTTACGCTCCGACACAGAAGGTTTTTGAGGCCTACGCCCAACAGAATACACCAGGAGCCTATCGAATTTTCTGGTGTTATGGGCCTAATTCGGGGGAAATCACTATTCTCGCTATTACACCTCATCCGTAGATCACAACATTGTAGGGGCGAAGCATTCGGGCGATAACCTATCGCTGAAACCGTAGATTTCCTATCCGAATGCTTCGCCCTTACTTTTTCAGCAAGCCCGAAATAGTTAGCGCTGAAGCGCAACAACAAGCCAGGTTCGTGAGGGAGTGAGGGAGGATCATCACCCCATCACCCCCCCATCACCCCATCACCCTCTCTTTTTAAAGCCGGATTTAGTATTAGGGGGGAGTTAGACCAAACCCCGCACCTCCTCAACCCCAACCCCCAAAATATCAGCCACAGCAACGAAAATCTCCTCATCTTGCGTTTGCTGATAAAGAGCAACAAGACGGGGCAAAGAAAAGGTTTGTACGCTGTAATTATCGTTAAATTCTGCCCAAATTTGTAAGGCTTGCAGGTAATAACTTTTGGCTTGGCTCAATTCCCCAACTTCTTGCGCTACCCTTCCCAAATTGTGCAGGGTGCTGGCTTGCTCATAGCGGGCGCTTTGCGTGCCTCCGGCAGCGCCATATTCAATGTAGATCTCAAGAGCTTGCCGGTAGTAGCTTCGGGCTTGCTCCCATTCCCTCAATTCTTGCGCTAAGTTTCCCAACTGGTGCAGGGTCATGGCTTGGTAGAAGCGGTCCCCATATTCAATCTTGATCTCAAGGGATTGCTGGTAGTAGCTTCGGGCTTGCTCCAATTTCCCCAATTCTGCCGCTACGTTTCCCAACTGGTGCAAGGTGCTGGCTTGAGAAAAGCGGTCCCCATATTCAATCTTGATCTTAAGGGATTGCTGGTAGTAGCTTCGGGCTAGCTCCCATTCCCTCAATTCTTGTGCTACGGCTCCCAAATTGTGCAGGGGTCTGGCTTGGGAAAAGCGATCCCCATATTCAATATAAATCTTGAGAGCCTGCCGGTAGTAGTGCCCCGCCTGCACCCATTCCCTCAATTGTTGCGCTACCATTCCCAAATTGTGATATCCAGAACCCAATGAATAGGCTTTTTTTTGCTCGTCCACCCCTTGGAGATTTTGAGTTAATTCAATAAATTTTAGCAGGGTCTGTTTCGCTTGTTCATAGTTTTTTGTATCTTGATAGGCGATGGCGAGATTGCCCAAAGCATTGGCAATATTACCACCGATTATCCCAGTTTTAATCTCTTCAGGATAAGTTTGACAAGCCTGACAGACACTCTCGCATAGTTTCAGTCTGTTACTAACATCCTTAGTAACAGCGAAATATTGATGTAAACAGAAAAAAATATGAATATTTTCCTGCTTCTTCAAACAAATCTGCAAAGCATTAAACAGATTTTCATACTCCCAGCGGCAGAACAATATCCCCCACTGCTTCTCTTGCGGATTTTTGGAATCTAGTAATTTACTATAATAATCTGCCAAGCCTCGGTAATGATTCTTAAAACCCTCCCAAATTGCTGCTTGTGTCTCTGGTGCTAATTCCTTTAACTTCGTCTTCAAGAAGTAGGGAAAAATGGGCTGAATAGTCAAAAAACTCGACAATTCTTCACTCATCGGCGAAAGCAGTCCCCAATGAATCGCTTCTTCTATCGCTGCATCAAATTGATCAAACTGATAGCCTTGTAAGGGTTCTAATTGCTGTAGTTGTCGGCTATATTCAGGAATAACACCCCGGTGAATAAACCCACTAAAAGGCGCTAAACATAGTAACAACTTCTGCGCCTCCTCCGACAAATTACTGTGGGAATATTCCACACACTTGATGATATTATTAGTCTTATCTTCATCCCCCACATTAACTAACTCCGCCAACTGTAACCCTTGCCAAATCTCCTCCGGTGACTGTCGCTTCAGATTCGCTAACACCACTTCCATCGCCAACGGATACCCCGCCAACAACTTCATCAAGCGTTTAAAATAATTATCCTTTTTAATCGCATTTTTCCGACTCTTTGCCTGACGTTCTAAGATTCTCTCCGCTAATTCAGTTCTCGACTCTTGGTCTAATCCTTGCAACTGATAGATATTCTCCTTAAAAGTCCTGCGTTGCAGCCAAGTTTCCTCACTGCGAGAACCCAAAATCACCTTCGTCTTTCCCCCGACCAAATTCTTGAGAAATTCGGCGATTGCTTCCCTCTCATTCTCCGGTAAAGTATTCTGAATTGCTAACGGTTGTCCCGTCACCGACTCCAGATTATCTAAAATGAGAATATACGCCTCACTGCGGAGTTTTTGTTCTAGTTTCTTTACCCGCGCTCTCAGGTTCATCCCTTGGAAACTCGCCTGTTCAAAGCGATTATAAATTCCCTGACCGATTTCATAGACAATCTGTTCTAACGTCCAAGCTTTTCTATCATAACCAAAATAGAAAATATGGGTCGCCCAGTTGGTTTTCTGCCACCATTCTCGTAGATAATTGAGTAAAGTAGTTTTTCCTGTCCCTCCCATTCCTTTGAGTAAAAGGATATTATGTTTCAGCAGCGCCTTTTCCATTTTGAGAATTTCTAAATCCCTTCCCACAAAGCCGTATTCTGGTAAAGGAAAGACATATTGATTGCCGATATGTTCCCAGTATTTTTCCTCCTCTTCTGGAGTAAATGGACGCAAATTGAGATTAATTTTACCGCGACAATAAATCACCGGTAATAACCAATCTTCTAAATCTATTATCGTATTATAATAGGCGCGGCGTTGCTTATTATTGAATAACTCTAACCGTCCTTTTCGCATCGCTTCCGTTAGGTCTTTTCCGTTCAATAATTGCTGATAAATTGGTTTCATCATCAACTTAGCTGCAGAAACCGTCACCGAATATCCCATCGCCACCACAGCTTGCATTCCCGCAGTCATCAAACGACTCCCTAAACTGGTTTCCCGATAGTCTTCTGATTCCTGGGAAATTTGCTTTGCTGACTGACAAGCATTGAGAATACAAATAGGGATATTTTTCCCGGTGAGTAAATTCGCTAATTCCGTCGCTTCTACCGGAGTCGCTTGACCTTTTTCTTCTCCTTCCAGAAACAGAAAAGCTTTTACTCCCTCATATTCTGCTAAATCCTCCAGTCCCCATCCCCTTTGATAGCGCCAAGAGTCCCCGTGAACCTGTCTTTCGTACTGTTCATACTTCATCAATTCGCCATGAACATCGAAATGAATAACATGATAGTATCCTTCTCCCTTCTCATCCAGATGTCTGGTTAGTGATTCATAAGTTCCGGGACGCAAAATATCAATTTTTACTGGTATTTCACTACTATTTACCAGTTCTACCAAAGGACGGGAAATCGTGCGATAGTTAACATCAGATTCCTCATTAGGACGCGCAATCACCACCAGAAGATTGATAGTAGGATAAGTGGCCATTTGCACCGGGACAACTGTAGCCCCTCGACGCTGGCGGGAGATGATACAATCTATAGAAAAGGGACGCGGTAAATCAGGATCTTTCAGCGCTTCCCAATGTAAAGCTTGAAATTCTGGCGACTGACTTTCGATAATAATTTGCAGTTGACTTAACTGCTTTCGCAAGTCTCGATATTCCCCATAAGCATTTAAATTAGTCTGGAAAACCTGTTTAAATAGGTTTTGCCATAGTTTTGGACGCTGTTGGCGGCTTTTTGCGCTTTATCCCTGTCTAGGGTGGGAAATACTAACCATTCCTCAAAGTACCATTCTAGTTGTTTTTCTTCTTGGTTAGTAAAGGGGTCAGTAACCGTAATTGGGTAGCTGTTACCGCTATCAAAATTGAGACTAGCAGTAAAGCCACCATCGTTAATTCCTTCTTCGCGGATGGTGAGGACTAACATAGAGATAAGTTGAGAATTGTTCTATTACAACTCTTCAGCAGTTTAACGGTATTATACTGGAAAAAACCTATTGCTTTGAGCCTATGGATGTTCGAGCGGCAGTTGCCCTAGAAGCGGGAAAACCCCTAACTATTGAAACGGTACAATTAGCACCACCGCAAGCGGGGGAAGTGTTAGTAGAAATCAAAGCCACGGGAGTTTGTCACACCGATGCCTATACTCTCTCTGGGGCCGATCCTGAAGGCTTATTTCCCTCAATTTTAGGCCATGAAGGGGCCGGAATCGTGGTAGAAGTGGGAAAAGGTGTCACTAGCCTGAAAGTGGGCGATCCTGTGATTCCCCTATACATTCCCGAATGTCGTCAGTGCGAATACTGTCTCAGCTTTAAAACCAATCTCTGTCAAGCGATTCGTCTTACCCAAGGTCGGGGAGTAATGCCGGATGGAACCAGTCGTTTTTCCCTCGATGGTCAGCCTCTTTATCACTACATGGGAACCTCGACTTTTGCTAACTATACCGTACTGCCGGAGATTTCCCTGGCCAAGATTCGCCCCGATGCTCCCTTTGAAAAAGTCTGTTATATCGGCTGCGGAGTCACTACAGGTATCGGTGCGGTGATTAATACCGCTAAAGTGGAACCGGGGGCAAAAGTGGTGGTTTTTGGTCTGGGAGGTATCGGTTTAAACGTTATTCAAGGGGCCCGTTTGGTGGGGGCCGATATGATTGTCGGGGTCGATATCAATCCCCAGAAACAAGCTTTAGCGGCAAAATTCGGGATGACTCATTTTGTTAATCCCCAAGAAATCGAGGGGGATTTAGTGGCCTATCTGGTGGATTTAACTAAAGGTGGGGCCGATTATAGTTTTGAGTGTATCGGCAATGTCCAGATTATGCGTCAAGCTTTGGAATGTTGCCATAAAGGTTGGGGTGTTGCCACTATTATCGGTGTAGCCGGGGCCGGCCAAGAAATTAGTACCCGTCCTTTTCAATTAGTCACTGGACGCGTCTGGAAAGGTACGGCTTTTGGTGGGGCAAGGGGTCGTACAGATGTACCAAAAATAGTCGATTGGTACATGGAAGGCAAGATTAACATTGATGATTTAATCACCCATGTTCTACCTCTGGCAAGAATTAACGAGGCCTTTGACCTGATGCGACAAGGGGATTCTATCCGCAGCGTGATTACATTTTGAGCAGGGATAATGTTACATTAGGTTAAGAAATACTTGACAAAAGACTCCTAATGTATGCGCCAGTTTCCTGGCTCTCTTATTCTTTGTGTGATCAGTTTAACTTAGGGACTTGCGTAGGAATAATATCCCAGCTTTGAAAATCGCTCTGTAGAAGAACCAGACCAGCCCTATGGCACATGATCAAAGCGCAAGTCCCTAACATCTCGAAGGCTCTCCCCCTACTTAGGGTGATCAGCAAACCCCCTCCGCGCGGAGGGCGCAGGTTCCAGGCGCCCCGACAGTAACGGATTTTGTCCACAATGTAGGGGCGAACTGCGTTCGCCCAAAAGGTACATGATCAAAGCGCAAGTCCCTTACTATAGAAGCGATCAATCTTTGTGTCCTCTGTGTCTGGTGTGGTTCCTTCCACTCCTTTGTATTTACTCCGATTTTGTTAAGATATATTGCGGATACCCTTAACTTTAGTAAACAGAGGAGCTAAATCACCTAGTATTGCGTCCTTTTCAGTGAACAGTAAACAGTAATCAGTAATCAGTGAAAAGACAGTGGCAAACTACTATTTAATACTGCTCACTTAATACATACTGCTCACTTAGAACTCAAATCTGATAACTGATGACTGATAACTGATAACTGATAACTGATAACTGCCCCAATAACTTTTAAACTTTTAACTTTAAGCAAATGCGTAATAGCGGACTCCTATCAAAAACCAAAGTCAAACTGAAACCGCAAAAACCGCTCACCGCGCTGACGCGGCCATCGCCGCCTAAATTACAGAATAAAATCAAAGACAAAGATAGGTGTTCGGTCGGTCGTCAGCGTCAGTCATGGCTAATTATGGGCTTAATTAGCATTGTCCTGCTAGGAGGAGTTGGCTCACGATTGGCCTATTTACAACTGCAGCAAGGGCAATTTAACCGAGAAAGAGCAGAAAATAACCGGATTCGCATTCTTCCCAAACCCCCAGTCCGGGGCAACTTATTCGATCGCAATGGCAAAGTTTTGGCTACGGCCCGTTTAACCCATGCGGCCTATATTTGGCCCAAATCCCAGCGTAATCCCGCCCAAAAACTCAATCTTGACCGTTTAGCCAGTATTTTAGCAATTCCCAAAAGCGACCTAGAAAAACGCATTAACGAAGCGGACGAAAACCCCTCCACCCTGATCCGGATTGCTAGGGGTTTAACTCCAGGCCAAATTATCGCCCTAGAGGAATACAAAGACGAATTAACCGGCATTGAAGTGGACGTGGAATCAGTGCGCTACTATCCCAATGGCAAAATCGGGGCGCATATTCTCGGTTATACCGGGGAACTAACCCCGGAGGAATATCAAGCCAAAAGACCCCAGGGCTACCGGTTGGGAGATGTCGTCGGTAAAATGGGTGTAGAAGCCGCCTACGAGTCAAAATTGCGGGGAGAATGGGGGGGAATGCAGTTAGAGGTCAACGGATCGGGACAAGTAATCCAAATTCTCGGCCAAAAAATTGCTAAACCGGGGCAAGATGTCACCCTGACACTAGATTTAAAACTCCAAAAAGCCGCCGAGGCAGCTTTAGGAAAACGCCAAGGTGCGATCGTGGCGATCGATCCCCGGGATGGTTCCGTGCGGGCCATGGTCAGTTATCCTAGTTTCGATCCCAATGTGTTCTCGGCCCCAATTACCACCGCCACTTGGAAAAAACTGCAAGCGGAGGGCAACCCGTTTGTTAACCGCGTCCTGCAAGGATTTCCCCCCGCTTCCACCTTTAAAGTCGTCACTGCCACTGCCGGCATGGAATCGGGGAAATTTCCCCCCAATACGGTCTTAAATACCTTTGCCGCCCTTTATGTGGGGGGGACAGCTTTTGGAGAATGGAATCACGCTGGTTTTGGTCCGATCGGTTTTGTCCGGGCCATGGCCATGAGTAGTAACACTTTTCACGGTCAAATTGGTCGCGGAGTGGGGGGGCCGGCTTTAATTGCCATGGCTCGGCGCTACGGTTTCGGTCAGAAAACTGGTATAGAATTAGCGGAAGAAACCCCGGGGTTAATTGCCGATCGCGATTGGAAACTGCGTAATTTTAAAAACTGGGATTGGTCGGTAGGGGATACGATTAATATGTCGATCGGTCAAGGATTTACCCTGGCGACTCCCCTACAGGTAGCTGTGATGTTTGCTGTCCCCGCTAACGGTGGTTTTTTGGTGAAACCGCACCTTTTACAGGATGCCCGGGATGTTAAGGAATGGCGAAAGTCTTTGAATATGAAACCTAGCACCCTAGACACCCTGAGAAAGTCCCTGAGAGCCGTGGTAGCGGAAGGAACGGGGCGGGCCCTATCAGACCCCGCTTTACCGCCCATAGCGGGCAAAAGCGGCACGGCAGAAGCACCTCCGGGTAAGTCCCACGCTTGGTTTGGAGCTTTCGCACCCTTCGACAAGCCCGAAATTGTCGTGGTCGCCTTTGCGGAACATTCCGGCGGTGGTGGTGGTAAAGTGGCCGCACCTATGGTACGTCAGGTAATGGAGGCCTATTTTAATATCAAACCCAAAGAAGAAAAACCCCGGCCGAAGCCCTAGAGACCCGTGTCGGTAAGCGGCACACAGCGCACGGTAATTCCCGTGGCCTTTGCCATTTTTTCCGCCCAAATTGCCAATATTTCAGCGTTTACGGGGTTGAGAATTTGCATTCCGTCGGCAGCGGTGAGGGGATTATTACCGCGGGTTTCTAATTGTCTTTGTCTGGCCCGGGGACGGGTCGGGGTGTTAAGTTGAATTTCATCTGGTTGTAGCTGTTGCATCAAATCGATGTATCGGTCTTGATCTTGGGGCGACCAAGAGGCCAGTAGCATGGTTTGAATTGCTAGTTTTCCCGACCATTCTTGGCGAAATTGTCTTAATCCCCACCAAAGCTCCTGCCAATCCAGACCGGGAACTGGACGGTTAACCCGTCGCCATTGGGACTCGGAAACAGCATCGATTTTAGCGGCGACGATATCAGCTTTGCTCAAGTCCTGACGCACTTGGGCATCTCCCAAGAGGGTACTATTGGTTAAGACCGCCACCGGCCGCTTGGTCATTTCCTTGACGGTGGCCAGTATTTCCCCTAAATTGAGGGCGAGGGTGGGTTCCCCGCTACCACTGAGAGTGACTATATCCACGTCCCAAGGGGCAAAAGTGCTTAAATCCCTGCTAATTTGTTCGCTAGTAATAAAAATTTTTCGTTGCTCGGTTTTTTGCTCAATTTCTCCTAACTGACAGTAGGCACAGTTAAAGGAACAGGTGGAAACTAAACCAATCGGATCAATGCCTAGGGAACTGCCGAAACGCCAAGAGGCAACCGGACCATATACAGAGCAGAAATAATCATGGTGAGCGGTCATCGAAAATACCCAAAAAATACGGAGAGGGAGGGATTCGAACCCTCGGTACGGTCTTACGATTCGTACAACAGATAGCAATCTGTTGTATATTGCTGTAGTGTAGCTTGTAAGCTACACGCCTTAAGGATTTTAAGTGGTGAAAGAATTGGTGAAGTTGGGTTTCATGCTTCAACCGTTCGGCAAAAGCTCACGGCCGAAGCCCAACCTACGTTCATCTTATATTTAATTCCACTAATAACAGTCCCCACAATACCACCCAAAACAAGAATAGCAAGCACAGGTATCCAGGCAGGATATTTATGAATATCATATTGTTGTTCATAGATATCCCATAATTGAGTCTGTTGAAAACAAGAAGCTTGAGAATTTGCCTCTTTATACAAATTTAAAATATCAGCAATCGTCTTTTTCTTTTTATCAGTATTAAAAAAATTCAACCGGTCAGCTTCTGCATCTTGTTTTGCTCGATTTTGAATATCTACCCTAAGTTGTTCACAAGGATTAGGTGCAGGAGGTGTTTGAGTAGAAATAGGCAAAATTGTCCCCCACGCAACTGAAATTGCCAGCACTAGGACAAAAATCATCAATAACTGCTGCTTTTTCCAGTGAATAAACTTCATTCTCGTAACCGTTTCTTTGCCTTTTTCCCACATCCTAACTACCAATATAACACTGATTCATACAGTATAGGCTACATATCAGGAGAGGCACTCATGCAAGAGGGGGAATAAATAATCAGTTTTTAATAACCAGATTTAGTATAAATTAGGATTGACCAGTACCTAGAAAAAGTTTGAGGACAGAGACTCAATAATCAAGTTACTAGAAATTCAAGCCGGTGTTCGAGAAGCTGGTTCTATTCTGCGCTCCTTGAGTGAGCAGTTTATCACAGCTTGGCAACGGATTCAATGTGAGATTCAACATCAAACTAGGATATCTCTACACTCTAGAAAATCAATATCTTCAGAGCCACCGAATCAAAGAGAATTAAATCAGTCAATTTTGATGATATTTTGAATGATTAATCTAAACCCAGTTTCTTGGCGAAATTTTTCCATCCTCTCCGTTTGTGAAGTCTGAAAGGTAGGCTTTTTGTTATTAGCAATGTAGGCTTTTCTGGACGAATAATCCTCTATACCATGATTTTCAATAAATAGCCGAATTGTGTTTCTCAGTTGCTTTTCTCCGTCTCCTACCCACCCCGAATTTTTCCCCTTTCGTTCTTTTAATTCTACAAAAATCAAACAATTGGCATAGGTCAGCATTCCCTCACAGCGTTTATCCATAGCACTACCATCGACTTTTCTAATTTCAATACATTTATCAATAGCGGTAAATGTCACTTCAATTTCTTGAGAGTTTTCCACAATAGCAATCCAATCACTGGGATTTTCTGTATCTAAATAAGCGGGATTTTCTGAGGGAGATGGCGGATCACAAATTCCAAATTTATGCCGATGGGTTTGACTCTGACATTTTTTATCAAAGAAATTTATCTTCATAACTGTTCTTCGATTTCTAGTAAATCATCAAAAAGCTGATTTGTCTCTCCCAGGGAAAGATTGAGATAATTTTCATCAGAAGGTAAACCATTATATGTAGCAAGTTCTCGGATTTCTCCTTGCTCTGTTAATTCATATACAATAGCATCTTCTGCCGCTATACAAGAGGCTTTCGGGACAATTTGGTTGAGCTTTTCTTGGAGATAATCGGCGTTAGAAATCGCTGATGATAGGATTTTTTTGATAACTTTATCCGCTTTGATAGCTAGGGTTAGATCGTTGATAATATAAGGACTATGAGTAGTTAAAATTAGTTTATTTCCCTGGGTTAAATTGGCAAATTCAAATAATTTATATAAAATCTTTTTCTGAGATTGGGGAAATAGATTCTGCTCAATTTCTTCCACAATATTTACAAAACACTCATTGCGGTATTTAGAAGATAACACTTCTAGTGCTGCCTTTTTTAGGTCATCGGAAAGATTATCATTAGAGAGAATTTTCTCGATTTCCATTTTTAATCTTTTTTGCTCCTCTCCACTGAGTTGATTGCGGGAAGTTTCTTGAGTTCGATTAATCGATAAAGCAATATTTTGAGAAACGAGAAATAAAGGAACAAAAGACTGAAAACCACTGGAAGCTTCTGATAGATTTAGTTGATAATCACTACCCACAATCTTGGCCAGTCTATTGAGTTGATCAAATTCCAATTTAACCTCACCTACTGGCAAAGTCAAACTGCCAGATAATTCCTGTTGTGAGCGATCCAATTCTCCCCAGAAAGTATATAATGATTCTGGCAGTCCTTTGAGTTTTTCTGGCCATCTTACTGCACTCAAAAAGTTTCGCTCTGCTGGTATATACATAATTTTTGGTACTCGATACTTTGGATTATCAGTACGCTCGATCGATAATTTAGCATTTTCAAAACTAATTCTATAAACATCTCCATTGTATTCAATTTGGGTTGCGGGTAAAAAGTAATTGGTTAAATTGTGGTATTGACAAAAAGATTTAACAAAACGATTATATTTAGTCACATATTTTTCTTCTAAATCTCCACGATATAGAGCTTTTTCCAACCAGCTTAATGTTGATATTAATTTAGCAATGCTACTTTTTCCAGTTCCTTGATTACCGATAAAAATCGTTACTTTCCGAACGTCGATAAAACCATCATTTTCTACTAAACCCACCTTAATTGGACCGAAGTTTTTAACTTTAATTTGGCTCATTGTTACCCCCTTGATTGACGATGATAAATTTTGGGCAGTAATTTGTCCCGAAAAAAGCTCGTGTTGAACACGAGCTAAATTAACTAACTTCAAGGACTAACTAACCACCGACCTTAACTACTGGTTTAAAACTGGGAACAACCAGTTCACTATCCTGTTTGGTCAGCTTATTGTATAACCGTTCCGTATTGGGGAAATTAGCGGCCGGTAGAGTCGGGAAACGACGATAGGGAACCGTATCTTCACCAAATAATTGTAGGTATTCCATGCTATTAACCATAGCACCGATAAAGGCTTTTAATCCCTGAGTTGCCAGAATTTGGTTATATTTCTGGATTTCCTTTTGATTCAAGGGAGCGCGACCTAAGAAGTGCTTGGTTCCCAATTCAATTACTTTCGTATTCGGATAGGGAGCATAGAATTCTTTCAGGTAAAGATCCGAACAACCTAAACCCTCAATAAACTCTTTCACCGTGATCTCAGCATTGCTTAATTTACTTTCTAAAGCGGTAAATTCGGCATTGATGATATAGGGTTCTAGATCCCGTTCAAAAATCTGACGATAGGCAGCGCGAACAGTATTTTGTACGGCAACTTTATCGAGATTAGTTAACAGTTTAAAGATCTTAGTTTGTTCCCGTTGAACCGTGACACCTTGACCGACACGAGATTGAATATCGGGTTCAGTGCGAATCGAGACCGAAGGTGTACCCAATTCAATAAAGCGCGGGGTTTCCTCTTGATCAACTCTTTGGCCGATATCTTCGCGGAGATTACCCAAACGCACCATCCGTAACTGCATCCCTTGGGGAGTTAGATAGCGCTCGTAGGGAACCGTATCTTCACCAAAAGCTTCCGTGTATTCAGGACTATCGATAATGGCATCGATTAAAGCATAGAAGCCTTTTTTCGAGCAGATATCGAAGTATTGATTCATTTCCTGACGGCCGTAGGTGGGACGACCGAGCAGACGACGGTGAATATATTCGATCGCTTTCACCACATAGAGAGGAGTCCAGTAGATTTTCCGGAAAGTCTCGGATTTAGCTAGGGTTTTGATAAACTCGCGCAGAGTAATATCGCCATTTTCTAACTTAATCTCGGCCACGGATAAACGCTGACCTTCGTAGGGCATTCGACCGAAAACCTGACGATAAGCCGCTAAAATCACTCTTTGGGTGGAACTTTCGCCAAATTTAACGCTTACCCCATTGCTAGAACCGGGTAACTCGTTATTGAGACGGAAAACTTTCGGTCCCAAAGTACCGGGGAATTCACCTCGGGCGCCCGGGTTGCTATTTTGGTTATTAGTGGCCGGTCCGCGGTGGATGAGGATACGTTTGGTATCCTTACTGAAGGGAGCGGGACTAGAACTGGGTTCGCGGGTTTCTTTCGGGAAAATTGCCCCAAATTGGATTTCTAGGGGATCATTTCCGGAACCGTAAACGTGCTGATCCGGTAAGGGGCGATCGTATTTAGCAAAGGTGGTGATAAATTGGGGAACTTTGCGGAAAGGTGCGCTGTAGTTAAACAGGTCAATCTGCATCCCCCAGTTACGACATTCCTGTGCTTCTGCACCCAAACCCCGGAGATAGGGAACGGTTTCTTCGCCGAAATAGTCGGAATACTCCTGAGAATCGACTAAAGCATCGATTAACGCCGCTAAACCGCCGCTAGAGACGATCGAGAAGTATTTCTGCACTTCTTCCCGGGAGGAAGGACCGCGACCGAGGAAATGACGGAAAGCCAATTCTAGGGCGCGACTATTGATAAAAGGTTCAAAGAACTGTTTGCGGTAGAGAGGCGATTTACCGAGACGACGGACGAATTCTTTCATCGAGATGTCGCCGTTTTTCAGCTTCGATTCTAGGTCAGAAATGGACTGACTGTAGGCGCGAGTGATGTCCCGTTCAAAAATTTGTCTGTACGCGGCCTTGATAATCGAAGATTTTTCCGACTCCGATAAACCAGTTTTCATGACAAACTTTTGTCGTTTTTCGGCGCCATTGTAGTAGCTTTGGGGAAGACTTAAACCCTGTTGGTCACTACTGGGACGCTGACGCAGTTTATTAGAGGGGGTGGGGGCTTTTAATTCCCCCAGTAGGATATTGAAATAATCACTGATTAAAGTGGCCGCATCCTTGTCTCTTTGGAAATACTCGATCGAAGCGGCCCGCATTTCTTGTAGGGCCACGATGGTGGCATCAATAGAACAGGCATTTTCGAGAACTTCCCTTAAACCGCGGGTATTAACGATCAGGATACTGGTATCACCGGCCACGATCGCATAGGTAATGTAACGCAGGAACCAGGATAAATCCCGGAGGGACTTCTGCATATTGCTCGGACCGTAACGAGAGACGTTAATCGGTCGGAATCCGGGGGGAATCGGGCCGCTAGAGGTGAAAATCCCCTTTAAGCCACCGAGAAGGCCACTGCCGCCACCGGACCCGCTTTCAGCGTAGGTAACGGTTCCTAATTTCATCCCTTCCTGGACGTTGGTAACTTTACCCGCACCCACCAGGGCCAATTCTTCCACGGGGGGTTTTTTCTAGGTAGGCCATGGGTGAACCACCGGTAAAAATCCGGTTAGCTGCCCGCGAGACGATCAGATCGGAGTTCCGGGTGAGCGTTTGGGCAATATCTAAACGCTTGCTCCCCGATTGGAAGTAGGCGATCAGTTCATTGAGTTCGGGTTTATCGAGAAAGCGGTCTTGTTGTTCTGCTTGGGTAATGGCAGATACCGGGACGGTTTGATAGAGTTGGGGACGCGCTAAGGAGCTGCCACCGCTTGCCTTAAGACTCATTGGATTTTAACTATCTCCCTTGACGATGTGCTGAGTTCTCCAATCGTGGAGGCGATCGGTCTTAAAACCAGATGTTTAAACATTTAATCAGCATCTAGATTAAAACTTTTTGCGCTTCCTGAGATAGTTTATTAAGAATTGTATAGATTTTTTTCGCTCAAGTTGCCGATTGGTCTATTCTGACACCCCACCCGTAGGGGAGGCTAACCAGTCTAAATAGGTCTGAGAACCCGCCACAATCGGTAAAGCGATGATTTCTGGGACTGCATAGGTATGAAGTTCCTGTATCTTCGCCGATAACTGCTCAAACTGCTTTAAATCGGTTTTAATCGCTAATTGCCATTCGCGCTCGTTTTCAATCTGTCCCTGCCAACGATAAATGGAACGAATTGGGTAAATACTGACACAAGCTGCCAAGCGCTCGTTCAGTAAGGCGATCGCTAAGTTAGCCGCTTCCGTTTCGCTGGCTGTTGTCACCAGCACTACTCCAAAATCGGTTAATATTTCAGTCATACTAAATCCGTTGATTATAGGCTACATATCAGGATAGGCAAGAGGCAATAGGCAATAGGCAAAAGGAGGAATAGATAATCAGTCTTTAATAACCGGATTTAGTATGATAACCGATAACTGATCACTGATCACTGATCACTGAATTTAGGTGATCGCTTTTTCTAAAGCGGCCAGATCGGGAATACAGAGAGATTCCTGCTGTCGTTGAATCAGGCCTTTTTTCTGCAATTTGGTCAGAGCTCGGGTTACGGTTTCCCGGGCCAGGCCACTCATACCACTCAATTCCCGGTGAGGTAAATTGGGAATTATCGTACCCTGGCCGCTTTTTTGTCCTTGACCTTCGGCTAAAAAGAGTAAAGTATCGGCGACTCGCGAGAGACTATTGGCCTCCCGTAAACGTAAACGCCGGTTAAGTTGACGCAAACGCTTGGCCATTAACTGAGAAAGACGAATTCCCGCTAAAGGTTCCGATTTGAGCAGATTAACAAAATCTTGGGCGGGAATACTGCTAATTGTGGCCGTGGTTAAGGTGATAGCATCGGTGGAGCGGGGAGATTCGTCTAAAGCGGCCATTTCTCCGACTATTTCCCCTTTACCGACGATATTTAAGGTGACTTCTTTGCCCTCCGCATTGTGAGTACAAATTTTCACCCAACCATCGAGAATAAAGTAAACCGAACCACCCCAATCATTTTCTAATAAAATCGCCTGATTAGCAGGATGAGTGCGGGTGACAACATGAGAAGTAACTCGATCGAGGGCTTCAGGGGGTAAACCGACAAATAAAATGGCGGTATCCAATAATTTTTGAATCTCTGCTGATTTTTCGGCAGGATAGCGTTTTTCTTCCATAGTTTAATATTTAAATTTTGTTCGTTTTAGGTGGGTGATTCTACAATGGAAAGTCGTGGGTATTTTTAGTTATCTAGTGACCAATAAACAGGATTTTTCCTCCCTACTGACCGAGATCGATCGGATTCTTGCCAAGGTGATTTCTTCTCTAGTTAACCCGCAAGAAGTTACTTCCGAGACAATTATCGCTACTCGTCAACATTTAGAATCGGCCAGAGCGCTGCTTTCTCCCTTATTATTCCCCGATCGAACCCTTGAAGTTGCCCGTTGGTCCCTAGGAATGGAGGTGCAACCAGAGGGGGTAAAAGTTGTCTTTTTTCGGGAAAGCCAAGGATTGATCGATTTTTATCCTCTTTCTTGGAGTCTGGCAACGGGAACAAGCGATCGCTTACCCTGCTCCCAGGTGGACGAATATCTAATTAGCTGGCTATCTAATCGGGATTTTATTGCCGATTCTTGGCTCTGGGAAGCCCTAGAGCGATTAGAAGCTATTATTATCACCGATGACGGGGAAACCCCCACGGATGACCTGAAAAAAGCCCTTCTCACAGCGCAACTAATACCCCCCGATCGCCTCTCTAGTCTGGAAACAGCGATCGCCACTGCTCTGGCCTATATTCCCACTAGCGACCAACCCCAAACCCAAACCCTACTGGTTATCGAAGGGAAACGGGAGACTACCACTTTAGCACTGCTGGAAGTCCCGCCGCAAACTCGCTCTTTATCCCGTCAAGCGATCGCTCTTAGCCATTTTAACTACGGGGAAAACACCTATGAACGGGCAATACTCTCTCACTTAATTTATCCTCTCTGGCGTTCTTTTTTGCCTCTTTCCCCCTCCGATCTCACCGATACTAATCCCTTAAAAAAATCTTTACTGGCAGCCGCTAGATTAACTAAATTAATCCTTCAAGAAGAAAGCGAATTTACCTCCTCTCTAGCCAGTCATACTTGGACGGTCAGTCGCACCGATTTAAATAAGAAGGTCATTATACCATATATAGATAATTTAAGACAAAAAGTTAATGATTTGTTAGAAAAACAGCAAAAAAGTCTTGAGGATATCGATCGAATAATTTTTAGCGGTAATTTTTTCTTGACCATTTGGCCCTATTTCTTAACGGGAATACAGCAAGAATTTGCCGGTTGCAATCTAGACGCCCCCAGTCAGGAAACCTTCTCACCAGCAATCTTAGGTTTGGGTCGTCTCTGTTTATTTTCGGCTCTTAGAAGTCAGAATGGCAATAATGCTTAAAAAAATCAACCTCAGCCTCGGTCAAAAGTCACAATTTAGGTGTGAATATAATTTTTAGGGTAATTGTGGGGAATACAAAAAGGAAAACTTCCTATCTCACCATTAAGATAACTGCTGTCAACCCAACTTAACCAAGTCTATTCAGAATCATCATTATAAATATCTTGGAGAGTTTTATTTTCGTAGCGTTCCTGACCTTGATTTTTGCCGCGACGAGAAGGACGACGATATTTTTTATTAGCCAATTTCGGTTCGTAGGTTTCTTGACCTGCTTCCTTAATTTTTAACTTTAAACTTGACTCTTTTGTGCTAGTTTTCTGTGATGTCTGCTCTCGTGCGATCGCTGCTGCTAAAAACTCTAAATAATGTTGGTAACGTTCCCAATCTCCTCTCACCACACAGTTAGGTTCCCGACGGTGAGTACAATCATTAAATTGACAATTTCCTAAAGCTAAACGCTGTCTCACTTCCGGAAAATAAAAAGTTAATTGTTCCGGTAAACACTTAATATCCGGTTGGTTAAACCCTGGACTATCGGCCAATAAACCCCGATTTGGTAAAGCAAATAACTCCACATGACGGGTAGTGTGACGACCTTTTTGCAGTTTTCCCGACACATCCCCCACCCGTTGATTAATCTCAGGAATTAAGCAATTAATTAAACTCGATTTTCCCACCCCCGATGGACCGGCCAAGAGAGTGATTTTATGGTTTAATTGTGCCAATAAAGCCTCAAATCCCCGATTTTTCTCCACACTGACAAAAAAAGGCTGGTATCCCCAACTAGCTAGGCGATCGCCCCAGAACTCTATTTGTTCGGGTTCCCCCAGATCAATTTTATTGACACAGACGGCAATTTCTAAGCCTGTGGACTCAGCTTTCACCAAAAAACGACTGATCAGCCAAGGATCGAGGACGGGTTCAGCAAGGGCAAAAACTAGCAAAATCTGCTCGATATTAGCAACGGCCGGCCGATCAATCTCGGTACTGCGGGGGAGGACTTCTGCGATCGCGCCCTGCCGATCATCAAAATTGGCCTCCTCCACACGCACCCGATCACCAACCATCACCGATTGACCGATTTTTTGCAAGCGAGCGCGACGGGTACAGAGAAGATTCTCGCCCATAACGACAGAATCCAAGCGTACCTGATAGAAATTCGCCTGTACAGCCACCACTGTGCCGTATAAATCGGTTAATTGTGCATCTAGCATTTAGGAATCGGGGCGATAGACTTTGAGAACAAAAAAGCTATCTCGGTCTTCGATCGATTCTATCTGATAACCCTCCACTGTCAGGCTAGTGGGAACCTGTTCGATCGGTTCCCCGGCATCTAACCAGACTTCCAACCGTTCTCTGGCGGGCATTTTCTCTAATTGTAATTTTGTGCGGACAAAATTAATTGGGCAGGGAGTGCCGCGCAGGTCTAAAGTCATAGTTATTTAGGGTTTGCTGAAAAAGTTTTTCGTGGGGGTAGGGTGTGGGGTGTGGGGTGTGGGGTGTGGGGCTTTCCCCATTTTCATGGGGTCAATTACCTAATTTTCGGGGAAAAAGTCCCTGAATTTTCCCCCCCGATCACTCCTAGCTAAGGCACTTTTTGATGTCAAAAAAGCCCAAAGACATTATCCGACAAGGTTTTCAGATTTATTCAGCCAGCCCTATTTATGGAAGATATTACCTAAAAATCCCTCGATTCCGCCTTTCCCCACGGTTTCCCCGCCAACTTTTGCTAATTTTTCCAGTAAATCCCGTTCTTCTCCGGTGACACGGGTAGGAATCGAGATTTTAACGGTAATACGATGATCACCGCGGCTGACGGGATTGCCTAATTTGGGAACCCCTTTATTTTCTAAAATCAGTACGGTGTTCGGTTGAGTACCAGCAGGGATAGTCAGGTCTTCTTGGCCATCTACAGTATTAACTTTAATGGTACATCCTAAAATCGCTTGGATATAGCTAATCGTGATATCCGATTTAATATCATTGCCTTCCCGTTGAAATTCCCCATCGTTTTCCACGGTTAGATAAACGAATAAATCCCCTGGCGGCCCGCCTTTAAGTCCTGCGTCTCCTTCCCGGGCAACGCGCAATTTCATGCCGTTGTCAACCCCGGCTGGGATGGTAATTTTCAGTTTTTTGGTTTCCTGTCTGCGTCCGGAACCGCCGCAAACGTCGCATTTTTCCTCGATCACCTCTCCAGCACCGTCACAGGTGGGACAGACTGAAACCTGAGCAAAAGTCCCGAAGGGAGTACGGGTGGCGCGACGCACCTGGCCAGCACCATTGCAAGTAGTACAAGTACGGGAACTGGTCCCCGGTCTGGCCCCACTGCCTTTACAGGTTTGACAGGTTTCCAGATGACGGATGCGGATTTCCTTTTCGCCGCCAAAGACCGCCTCGCGGAATTTTAGTCTAAAATCGAGACGTAGATCCTCGCCCCGGGTAGGGCCTGTGCGTCGGCGGGCGGTTGCTTGGCCGCCCATGCCCCCGAAACCACTAAAGATTGTCTCAAAGATATCGGCGAAACCGCCCATATTGTCGGCATCAAAACCAGCAGCGCCCCCAGAAACCCCAGCTTCACCAAAGCGGTCATAACGATTGCGGGTTTCTGGTTCCGAGAGAATTTCGTAGGCGCGGTTAATTTCTTTGAAGTGTTCCTCGGCTCCTGGTTCTTTGTTAACATCGGGATGGTATTTTCGGGCGAGACGACGATAGGCGCGTTTGATGTCCTCTTTGCCGGCATCTCGCGAGACACCTAGAATTTCGTAGTAATCAGTGGGCATAGGGGGCTATGGTTCTGCTGGCAATTTATAAATAAAGTTTAAGTCTAGTTGTTACTTTAACAAACTATACATAATAGTTTAGTTGGGTTATCCCTACTATTTTTTTGGTAAGGAAGTGGGGGAGTGGGGAAGTGGGGTGTGGGGGAGTGGGGAAGTGGGGTGTGGGGTGTGGGGAGAAGGGGAGAAAAAAGCTGAAAACTCACATCTGATTACTGATGACTGATCACTGATCACTTTTTAATCTACGGCCTCGTAGTCACTGGCGCTCATTTCGTCCCCATCGTAGGGAGGATCATCACTGCCCGATTTGGTGGATTTAGTTCCCAGATTACTATAGGTTCTGGTTCTATTGTGGGAGAGGGTTGGCCCCTCGGTGAAGGTATTCAAGGAGGTGGCTTGGGTGCGGGTAGGTCGAGTCAGTTCTCGGGTAACATCGATCGGTTCAAAATCAGTACCGTTGCGGGTTTGGTTTTCCTCTTGTCTCCCCGTGTAGATGCGGGTACCGATTTCGAGGACAATCTGACGAAATTCCTCCAGGGTGGTTTTTAGCTTTTCTGAGGATATGGAAGGGTCGCGCAGGGCGATTTCCAACTGTTGCCGCTTCTGGTCGGCTAGTTGCCGGATATCGGGGGCGACTAACTCGCTGTTTTCCCTGAGGGTGACTTCGTAGCTATGGAAAAGACTATCGGATTGGTGACGAATATCGATCATTTGCAGACGACGGCGATCAAATTCGGCGTATTTTTCGGCTTCTAGGCGCATTTTTTCAATTTCGTTCGGTTTCAGCCCTCCAGTATGGCTAATTAAAATGCTTTGTTCTTTGCCGGTGCCTTGGTCGCTGGCGGCCACTTTTAAGATGCCGTTGACATCGATCTCGAAGGCCACTTCGATTTGTGGCACACCCCTAGGGGCGGGAGGAATTCCCGTCAGGAGAAATTTACCGAGGGTTTTATTATCCCGGGACATAGCCCTTTCCCCTTGCAGAACCTGAATTTCCACCGAAGTTTGACCGTCGGCAGCGGTGGAAAAAACCTGAGATTTACTGGTGGGGATAGTGGTATTGCGATCGATAATTTTGGTAAAGACTTCGCCGAGGGTTTCAATGCCGAGGGAAAGGGGGGTGACATCGAGTAGGAGGACATCTTTCACTTCTCCACCTAAAACTCCAGCTTGAATCGCCGCCCCCAAAGCAACGGCCTCATCGGGGTTAACAGAGCGATCGATCTGGCCGGTAGAAAAGAAACGGGAGATTAATCGCTGTACGGCGGGCATTCTAGTGGAACCACCGACGAGAATGACCCGAATCGATATCGCTAGGCTGCAGTTCGCTATCTTTGAGGGACTGTTGTACGGGTTCGAGGGTTTTTTCCACTAATTCTCTGGTTAATTCCTCGAATTTAGCGCGAGTTAGTTCCAATTCTAGGTGTTTAGGGCCGGTTTCGTCAGCGGCGATGAAGGGGAGATTGATCGAGGTGGTAATCAGGCTAGAAAGCTCGATTTTAGCTTTTTCGGCCGCTTCTCGCAGTCTTTGGATGGCCATGCGATCGCTGGCTAGATCGATGTTTTCTTGGCTTTGAAAGTTCTCGATCAGCCACCGCACTAAGAGGTTATCAAAATCGTCCCCCCCAAGATGGTTATTGCCAGCCGTGGCTTTCACTTCAAAGACTCCATTGCCCAGTTGCAGGATGGAAACGTCGAAGGTTCCTCCCCCTAGGTCAAAAACGAGGATATGTTGATCTTCGTTTTGTTTATCTAAACCGTAGGCCAGGGCGGCGGCGGTGGGTTCGTTAATAATTCTTAATACTTCTAGTCCCGCAATCATCCCCGCGTCTTTAGTGGCTTGACGTTGGGCATCGGTAAAATAGGCGGGAACTGTAATCACGGCTTCTTTGATCGGTTCTCCCAGATAGGCCTCGGCATCGGCCTTTAATTTTTGCAGGATCATGGCCGAGATTTCTTGGGGGGTAAATTCCCGATCGCGAATTTTGATATTGACGGTATCATCACGACCGCGTTGGCAACGATAGGCAACTCGTCCCCTTTCTGCCTCGGTGTCTTGCCAACGCCTACCGATAAAGCGTTTGATGCTATAGACGGTATTTTCGGCATTAGTGACCGCTTGACGTTTGGCCAGTTGTCCCACTAGGTGCTGGCCTTTGCCGAATCCCACGATACTAGGGGTTGTCCTTCCCCCTTCCGAGTTGGGTACTATAATCGGCTGACCTCCTTCGAGTACAGCAACGCAACTGTTGGTTGTCCCTAAGTCGATGCCGATGACTTTTCCCATGACGCTCTAATAATAACGGTATTTATGTAGAATACAATCGCTGACAAAAATTATCCCTAAATTGGCAAGGGGCTTTTTACCTCGTCTAATCTGGCCCAGATGAAACGGGACAACTTTTATCCGATCTTAACAAAACTTGTTGGTAAAGTCTCTCCTGCAAAAATCAAAAATTTTCCATTATACCATTTTTCTTTATTCGTGGCAGGCATCTTCCCTACCCCCTGCCCCCCGACATCGGGGGGGTGTTTGGGGGTGAGAGCAATTAACCATCTCTGCCATTACTTTTGAAAAATGGTATTAGGTGAGGAGACTCTGAGGCGATCAACGGTCAACAAGAGGAGAAAAAAGACAATAGACAACTATAATAACCATAAAAACGAGTATTATGTCAAATTTATCTGATTTTTTAGATATTTTGAGCCTATAGTGCCTTGATAACTTACTTTTGCAGGAAGTCTTATAACGCTTTTGATTATTTGGCCATCGCTAGTGGAGTCTCTTTTGTCACTCTCGGAGACGGCGATCGCCGAACCCTTGATGAAATGGTTATTCCGGCGATTTGACCTCAAAATAGATTTCTTAATAGAAAATAATTGGGCGATCGCCGTCTAGGTAAAGGTTCTGGGATTGACAAATCACAAGGGTTTTGCCACTTTGACAGAAGAGAGATAAGCCATACTCAGATAAATCTAGGATAAGATAACCAATAAACCCATTCTAGAGGACTTAATCATGATTAGAGCCTATGCTGCCCGAGAAAAAGGGGGAAAACTAGAGCCTTTTGACTACGATCCGGGTATATTAGCGGATGAAGATGTAGAAATCGCGGTGGAATATTGCGGCATCTGCCACAGTGACCTAAGTATGCTCGATAACGATTGGGGACTGACCACCTATCCCTTTGTCCCCGGTCATGAAGTGGTCGGTACGATCGCCGCTCTTGGTGCTAAAGTCAAAGAATTAAAGATAGGGCAAAGAGTCGGTCTTGGTTGGTTTTCCCGTTCCTGTTCCACCTGTGAAACTTGTATGTCGGGGGATCAAAACCTTTGTGCCACTGCCGAAGGAACTATCGTCGGTCGCCATGGCGGTTTTGCCGAAAGAGTCCGGGCCCATCATAGTTGGTTAGTTCCCTTACCGGAGCAGTTGGATGCGGCCAAAGCTGGCCCGCTTTTTTGTGGTGGTATTACCGTCTTTAATCCGATTGTGCAATTTGATATTAAACCCACGGCCCGAGTTGGTGTCATTGGTATTGGTGGATTGGGCCATATAGCCTTAAAATTCCTCAAAGCTTGGGGCTGCGAAGTAACCGCTTTTTCTAGTAGTCCTGACAAAGAAACAGAAGCAAAAGAACTAGGTGCGACTCATTTTATCAATTCCAGAGACCCCGAAGCCTTGCAATCGGTACAAAATTACTTTGATTTCATTATCTCTACCGTTAACGTTAATCTCGATTGGGGTCTTTATATCGCCTGTTTACGTCCCAAAGGTCGTCTGCATATTGTTGGGGCTGTTCTTGAACCCATGGCTACCTATGCTTTTCCCTTGATTATGGGTCAAAAATCGATTTCTGGCAGTCCTTTGGGTAGTCCCAGTACCATCAGTAAAATGATCGAATTTGCCTCCCGCCATGACATTGAACCGGTGACAGAAACCTATCCTATCTCCCGGGTGAATGAAGCTATGGAAAAATTGAGAACCGGACAACCTAAATATCGCCTCGTCTTACAAATAAAATAAAACCATCTCTATCCCGGACGTAACCCCGATGACTCAACCCCTCACTCCTCCAGTTATCGATTGGGAAGAACCACCCATTCCCCCAGAAGACTTGATTTTTGATGATGGAGAACCTTTGGAAACGCACCGTCACCGCAAGGCTATGAATGTCTTAATCGATTCTATCGAACAAGCCTATCAGGATCGAGAAGACTTTTTTGTTGGCGGTAATATGTTTATTTACTTTAGCCGTGAGCGGGTTTTTAATAAAGATTTTCGTGGCCCCGATTTTTTCGTTGTCCTCGATATCGATGGTAGTTATAAACGACCAGGATGGGTGGTTTGGAACGAAAACGGACGTTATCCCGATGTGATCGTGGAATTAATGTCAGAAAGCACCGCAAAAATCGATTTAACTACCAAAAAAAACCTCTATGAGCGGACTTTTCGCTGTTCCCAATACTTCGTTTATAATCCCTTTGATGCCACTTCCCTGCAAGGTTGGACTTTAGACCAAAATCAGTGCTATCAAGAAATTATTCCCGACCAGCGCGGTTGGTTATGGTGTCAACGTTTGGGATTATGGTTAGGAGTCTGGATGGGCAGCATCCAACGAGAAGAAGCCCCTTGGCTACGTTTTTATGACCTAGACGGCAATTTAATTCTCCTACCTGCGGAATTAGCCGAAATAGAACGTCAGAATGCTGAAATCGAACGTCAACGCGCCCAGGCAGCCTATCAACAGGCTGAAAGCGAACGTCAACGAGCGGAACGTTTAGCGGCGCAATTACGGCAATTAGGCATAAATCCCGATGAAACCCCGTAATCGGCCCAGAACTGACCCCTATCTCTAAAAACCGAAAACCCACACCTTCCGATCTCGGTTTGTGTGGGCTGATTGTTAACTTAATTCTAAGATTGAAAGCTTACACTTTGGCGAAATCTAAGAGCCTAACTCAGAGTAGCACCAGAGCGATCATAAGTTTGTGAAGAAAAGTCGGCCGAGAAGCGACGTTGAACGGTTTCTCCGTAGCCATTGTCATTGTCAATGCCGATTTCAGAAGCACTTCTGTCTAACATCGATTGTTGACGATTTTTGACGGCGTGGTGGTGACGCATCATTAAGGCGCGAGCTTGTTGTTCTGTAGACATAATCATTTCCTCCGATCTGCAAATCGCATTTTGAACTTTTTTAATCACCCACTAATATATATAACATACAATTCTGTATCTATTTTTACAAAATGCCCTAATCCCAGAAAAATTAACAAAACTTTACAATAGGAGACAGTGATCAGTGATCAGTGATCAGTGATCAGTAATCAGTAATCAGTCCCGATGAAAAAATTTTCACCCCCACAGATGAAAGAGGTTTCCTTCCCTACACCCCACACCCCACAACCTACACCCTCTTTCAAGTCAGTGATCAGGAATCAGTGATCAGTAGTCAGTATTCAGTGATCAGCTTTTTTCTCCCTACACCCCAATTCCCATCTCCCAAGACATCAATCGCCTTTTATACCTTAATCGAACTAGGTTCATCGACGGCGGCGATAATGCGATGACAACCGGAAAAGGGTTGCGCCCATTGATACTGGTGTTCTAAAGGATTACCCCAACAGAGGCCGAGATATAATTCCGTGCGCGCCACATCTAATTCCGCCCATTCGGACTGGGCGACTAATTCTGCTAGAGAATCGGCAGCAATGGGACGACGAGAGTTAAGCGCCAACCAAAAATTCATATTAGGGGTGATACTGTTCCAAAACTCTAAAACGGAGGCTTTGGCAGCCATGAGAATTTCCTTGTCACCCTCCACGGCAACTAATTGATTATGAATTTCGGGATAACGGAGAGTGCGATCGCCCCATTGACAAACACGCCAGATAATGCCCGAAACCTGATATTGTTGTTGATAATCGTGAACTTGGCGGCGAAAATCCTGATAGGCGAAGACTTTGCCCACCTTTTCTAGATTGATCGCCTTGGCGATCGCTGGATGATCAATGCGCTCTGCCGGGGAGAGTAAGAGACGTTCCCCTTTCCAAGTGGCGTGCATTTCTCGCTCGAGGATTTCAATTAACTGCTGTGTCGAGTAAGCCATAGTTACTAATTCTGTACGCGAACGTCGCACTTTAAATCAGCTTTGTACGCTTTGACCCGTACAGGGCTAACTACAAGCCTCTCTATCGGATTCCTGCTAAATGCAACCTCTCCGACTACCTTTCTCCCTATATTTAACGAACCATTAATATCTGCTCCATAGAGATAACCTGACGAACTTCTAAACAATCCTCTTTTAACTCTCTTGCCCAAATATTTTTCTTGTTTGCCAATTGGTTCCCAATCTAAGAAACTACATTTAGACGTATAGCTTTCATTAGTTGTCATGACTTTTATTCCGACTAAAATTGCCTGGTAAGTTAGTTGTTAAATAAATCTTGAGTGAGGAATATTCACCAATGCCTGATTATTTCTATCCCCAATATTAAGGTTTTGTTTCCCGCCTTGATTCTGACCAATAACTAAAAGGTTAATTTGATGATCTAGTAATTGATCAATAATATATTTACTAAACGTTTCTACCTTTTTTCTTATCTTTATAGCGGGGTAATTTCGGCTCTCCTGTCAATTTATTGGGCGATTTTTTGAATTGTTCTTGTGCTTTTTGAAAGGATTTAAAGGTTTTTGCTACTTGTTTTAATACTAACTGGCTTACTTTAGCTGGTAACGCTTGATAATCTGCGCTTGTTTTCAAAGCATGGTGTAACTCAGTCATGGTTAGAAATGGCTGATGTGAGTCGGGGCGAATTGCCTTGCCCGGATTGCCTGGGAAGGGAGGGCGTAGTACGCCCCCACAGAATACGAATTTTCCCCACCGTGGGGGCGAATTGCCTTGCCCGGATTGCCTGGGAAGGGAGGGCGTAGTACGCCCCCACAGAATACGAATTTTCCCCACCGTGGGGGCGAATTGCCTTGCCCGGATTGCCTGGGAAGGGAGGGCGTAGTACGCCCCTACAGAATACGAATTTTCCCCACCGTCGGGGCGAATTGCCTTGCCCGGATTGCCTGGGAAGGTAGGGCGTACGCGGTACGCCCCTACAGAATACGAATTTTCCCCACCGTCGGGGCGAATTGCCTTGCCCGGATTGCCTGGGAAGGTAGGGCGTACGCGGTACGCCCCTACAGAAGTTGATCAAAAACAAAAATTAAGTCTTGGCTTGCGTTAGAATCAACACTTATGGGAAAAGCTAAAAGCTAGAAAACCAAACAGGGCATCTAACCTTTAGCTATTCTTGTTCAACGTTACAGTTATCAATGTGTACGAGACATTGGTAACTGTTATTTTTGTTTCTTGAAGCGGGAAACCAATCCTAAACCACCCACTGCCAGAAGTCCGAGGATAGTACCCGGTTCGGGAACGGTTGTTTGGTGGAAAGAATTTTGGAATTGGAATAGACCTTCATCGGGGCTCATAGGATCAGTTAGGGTATTTGTGACGGTCAACTTTTTGATGGGGTCAATACCGATGAAACCGCTACCAGGGACCTGTGAGCCGTTATTTGAAACTAAGAAGAGCCCAGGTATCTCAGCAAATGTCTCGGTTACAGTCCCGTAGTTGGATGATACGTCTGAATCTAGGTCAACCCCGACAATATAATCGGGGGAGCCAATGACCTCGATTGTATATGTGAAAGACCCATCACTCATATTGGCATTAGGGGAAGCCATAGTCGTGGCATCGTATATGAAATAATAATGATCGCCCATCTCCATCAGCTCAACATCATCCAGCGGATCGGCTACAGTGGAGCCCGAGACGTACGTAACTATTTTGTCGCCGACTTGAAGAGGAGTACCGGGAGTAGTTGGGGTTCCCGTCCATTCCCCCCAAGTTAACATCATGCTGGCGGCACTCGCACTGGTAGCGGTAAGCACCGCGCCGGCGAGAACCCCGATGGCTAGGGAGCCAGAAGCAAAAGTTTTGGTTAATTTGTTGGTTGTCATCATAACTGAATTATCCAGCGTTAATTGTGTGTACTATAGCCATCAAAAAAAGTCAAGCAAGCGTTAAGCTCGCTGATAACTTTTTGTTTGACTTGATAGAACTCTAGCGCAACTTTTCAAAAAAAGCAAGTGTTTTAGAACAGGGTGAGCGCAGCTCAAACGCTATTGACCATTGACCAATTTTGTCATACGCTTGCTGTGGGGGCATTTCAAGTGATACCAGTCAATCAAAATAGTTAGGAATTCTTAACATTTGGTTGATTTTTGCTTAAAAATTGAGATGGCAAATTCTCCTCAAATATTCCTGAATCCCCCTCTGGGTAAGCAACTCACATAAAGTTCATTTTGTTGAGGATTGTTAAGATGCGCTTACCCTGTGTTTTAGCAAATTATTTATTTTTCGGCAATATTTATCTATTTTTTGCCAATTTATAGCAGTTTTTCTTGGGCATAACTACCCAAAAGTTGACAAATATACCCAAGCTTTTTGGTGAAAGTTGGACAAATCAACAGACTCTACTTTAAAAAAAAATCTCTCAAATTGTTACAAAACTTAATCAAGAGAGGGACAATGTATAAAACTTAACAGTTTTGATCGTTAAAACTGGAGTTCGATAGCAATCAACTCCCTAATACCATTTTTCAAAAGTAATGACAGAGATGGTTATGCCTGGTGCATCTCAATTTTGTCGAAATATCTATATTACATTTTGGGCGCACGCGGTGCGCCCCTACCATTGGCGAAATAATATTATTGTAGGGGCGAATTGCCTTCGCCCTCTTTGAACAACTTCTGCTGCTCACCTTAAGTGAGAGAAAATCACCAATAGGATACCATTTTTCTTTATTCGCGTCACAACGAATGCAGGCTTGGCAAGCATTCGAGCGTGGATGTCTGTCATGGATTTAGAAATTTGGTATAACGAGTTGACATACCCCAAAACCCCCGGACAAACTCAGGTTTTAGAAAGAAAAAAGTCCCGTTTAATATCTCTATCCAAAGGGGGATGATTAATTTGCCTAACTCATACACAATCACTGGTGTCAGGTGATCACAGTATGAAAGTGGACAACTGACTGTCTGAAGTTGGACAATTCTCTCTCGATAAGTTTCTTTAATTTAAAACTGAGTTATATATATGGATAAACTCATCACTATTCGGGAAGCCTCGGATTTGCTCGGAGTTAGCATCAAAACCCTTCGGCGCTGGGAAAAACAGGGTAAAATTTCCCCAATTCCTACCTACGGCGGTCATCGCCGATTTCGACGGGAAGACCTCTTACAATCTGGACAAGAAACTGCATCTATTATTGGCTATGCTCGTGTTAATCGACCTGAACAAAAACCCCAATTAGACACCCAGATAAAAGTGTTAGAAGACTTTTGTCATCAACAGGGTCAACCCTTTAAAATTCTCACCGATATCGGCAACGGAGTCAGCCACAATCACCCTGGTTTTATGCGTCTAGTGGAGATGATTTGTGGCCGCGAGGTGAAATGTCTAGTTTTAAACCATGCGGAAAGTGTGAGTCGCTTTTGTCATGATTTTATCTTCGGTTTGTGCAGTCTCTTCAAAATCCAAGTTATTCTCCTCAATCAACCCCAGGAATCCATTGCAGCTGAGGATTTAGTGGATGATCTGCAAGCCCTCGTCACCATCTGTTACAATCATCCCTACCTACTACATAACCCGGCTCATCAGCAATTACTAGAACAGCTAGGGGCGTTTAAGGATGTCCATCTGGCTTAAAATTATCGGCTAAGGACTGGCAAAAGTGTTGATGGCGGTACTTTAATTGATCGTCGTACCGCCCCGGTAAAATTCTAGATATAGGTAGCCCAAGATTTTGCCCATGCGAGAATTTCATCAACTCGATCGAGGGTTGAAGATTCACAGTAGAGACGCAAAACTGGTTCTGTGCCACTAAAGCGAATTAACAACCAACTGCCATCTTCTAAACGGAATTTATAGCCGTCCATAGTATTACAATCAGTGACTTGTTTACCGGCAATTTCCCTTAAGGGATCGTTATCCAAAGCAGTAATTAACTGATCGCGAGCTTCCATATTAGCTAGGGGTAAATCAATGCGATCATACTGAGAATGAAAACCAGTTTTATCCTGTAATTGCGCGTAAAGATCGCTTAAATCTTGGCCCGATTCCACCACTGCTTCCAAAACGTATAAAGCTGATAATAAAGCATCCCGTTCGGGAATGTGAGTACCATAACCGACACCTCCCGACTCTTCCCCACCAATTAACACAGGAGTGGTCAACATTCGATCGGCGATATACTTGTAACCGATCGGGGTTTCAAAGACCGATAAACCGTATAAACTGGCTAATTTGGGGATTAAATCGGAACCGCTCACCGTTTTAACGATTTCCCCTCTCATTCCCTTTTTGCCAGCTAAATGCTCGATTAAAATCGGGATGAGATTTTGGGTGCTTAAAAAATTCCCCCGACCATCGATCGCCGCTACTCGATCGCTATCCCCATCGAAGACCAAACCTACTCGCAAAGGGGCTAAATTTGCGCTGTGAGCCAGTTTATCGATGATTTCCCTCAAATTTCTCGGTAAAGGTTCCGGAGAGCCGCCACCGAACAAAGGATCGCGATTGCGGCGTAATTCCGTGATCTCCACCCCCAAAAGACGCTCTAAACCCGTAGCCGCCGCACCGTGCATGACATCGGCATAAACTTTTAGTTGTCCCGATTCGATCGCGTTGGCAATAGCGGCAATATTAACTTTTTGGCGTAAACCCTGACAATAACTTGACCATGGCTCAAAAGTGCTTAATTTACCTGTATTTGCGTTAAATTGCGGCGGATTAGACAATAAAGCTTCAATTTGTTCGGTAATTTCCGGCGAGACAGAACCACCAAAATAACCTTTTACCTTCAAACCGAGATATTTGGCTGGGTTATGACTGGCGGTTAACACGATCGCACCGAGAGCATTTTCTGAGCGAGCTGCCCAACTAAAAGCGGGAGTGGGAGCGTAGGATTGGGAGAGAAGCACATCAAAACCGGCTTTTTGAAGTGATTCCGCCGCAGTTTGAGCAAAATCCTCCGCCATAAACCGCCGATCATAGCCGACGATCATCGTCCGCGAACCGGTGATCTGACCATAATTATCCGCCAAAACTTGAGCCGCCAAGGGAGCGAGCAGAGCGACTCGATCGAAAGTAAAATCGGCGGCGATAATCCCGCGCCAGCCATCGGTTCCAAATTTAATCGGGTTCACGGTGGTCATGATTTACGAACTACCCCTAAAATATCCATTTTCCCAATACTTTACCCCGCTCCGTACCCCTTGGCGATAGGCAATGGGGAGATGGGGAAATGGGGAAATGGGGAGATGGGGAAATGGGGAAATGGGGAAATGGGGAAATGGGGAAATGGGGAAATGGGGAATTTCAGCTAAAACCCTAAAACCCTAAAACCCCAAAACCCCAACACCCTAACACCCTAAAAACCCAATACCTTTTCAGGTTTCTCGATCATCGGTTTTTGCCGCCGGCTCGAGCGCGCCGACTTCACTGGCTAATAATTTTTCTATTAACATTTGTAACTTCATCCGTTCTATATAGGGCCATCCCCCGGTTTCCTCGATATCCCGGAGTAATCCGTATAATTCCTTGCGGGTATTGGGTAAAGATGGCTCAAACATCTGCTCGCGAATTTGCCGATGTAAATTTTCTAAAGTTCGCAGCAACATTAACAAACCCTTACAATCTCCCTGCCGTTCTTTGGCGATCGCTGTCACCGTCGTGACAAGGGAATTTAGTTGGCTATCTAATTGGCTATTATCTCCCGGCAATGGGCTATTCATTGAAATTTCTGCATCTGAAAACAGTCACACCAATCATATCAGTCATCAGTTATGAGTTACTTGGAGTCTCCTGACTTGAAAGAGGGTGTGGGGTGTGGGGTGTGGGGAAGTAGGGTGTAGGGTGTAGGGTGTGGGGTGTGGGGTGTGGGGAGAACAAAGCTGCCTTTTGCCTTTTGCCTTTTGCCTTTTGCCTTTTGCCTTTTGCCTCCTGTCTCCCGTCTGCCGTCCCCTGTCTCCCATCTTCTCAATGGTCACTGATCTTTGATAAACTGGGTTTCGGTGAATTGGCGCAACCGATTCGATGATTCATCAGGCTATGGATCAAGGGTAGTAATTGTAAAGATTGACAAAGAGAGGTTGACATAGATGAGATTTCGTGCCTTGTTAGTTGCCTTTTTAGCTTTGTGCTTAGGGGTGTTGACAGCTTGTAGCGACGCGCCTAGTGCCGTCCTGAATAGAAACGAGCTAACCTATGATGAAATTTTAAACACGGGATTAGCTAACAAATGTCCGCAGATTTCCGAGTTTACCCGGGGTACTCTCCCCTTAGAACGCGGCGAAAGTTATGTGGTGACAGATTTATGCTTGGAACCCCAAGAATATTTTGTCAAGGGTGAACCCATTAATAAGCGGGAAGCGGCCACCTTTATCCCGGGTAAACTCTTAACCAGAGATACCACCAGTTTAGAACAGATGACAGCGACCTTAACCGTAGGCGAAGATGGTGTTTTAACCCTCAAGGAAGAAGACGGTATTGATTTCCAACCCATTACCGTACAATTACCCGGAGGTGAAAGAGTTCCCCTCTTCTTTACGATTAAAGGTTTCACTGGCAAAACCGAGGCCGGATTTAGCTCGATTAACAGTTCCACCGATTTTGAAGGCGACTTTAAAGTTCCTTCCTATCGTGGTGCTGGTTTCTTGGATCCCAAAGGTCGGGGTGTGGTGACGGGTTATGATAATGCTGTCGCTTTACCCGCTAGTGCTGATAGTCAAGATTTCCAGCGTGCTAACGTCAAAGCGACGGAACTGGGTAAAGGTACTATGTCTTTACAGGTGACTAAAGTTGACGCTTCTACTGGCGAGTTTGCTGGTGTTTTTGAAAGTGAACAGCCTTCCGACACGGATTTAGGGGCAAAAGATGCTGAAGAAGTGAAAATTCGCGGCATTTTCTACGGTCGTCTCGAAGCTCGTGCCTAATTAATAAATTCAGAATTTCTGGAAATTAAGGCGAATTTCTCCCTAGAGAAGTTCGCTTTTTTTCGGCTCTCTTGGGGTTATAATCATGGTGAGGAACATCCCCAGCGCCCCGATATTGGCACAGAACTCCACTTCAAGAAGAAAAAACCCCCTGTCACCTATCGTTATGATTCCTCCTTGTCCCCGGAGTTAAACTGGGATGAATTGGATTAAACAAGTCGGCAAACTCTTACCGGATTATTATGACCCACAAACAATTCCCGATGTGGGAGAATTAGATGAATTAGAAACATTTGTCGGCTCAAAAAAAACAAAATCTGGTTATGGACAGCGGTAGACCACTTTAAAACAGGGATTTTAGGATGGGTTTTAGGCGGTCTCGCAAGGCGAGTGCCTTCGGCAACATAGTGCTAAAACTTTTGCGGACTTATGGGAAGTTGTTAGTCGGTGGAAATGTCATTTTTAGGTGAAAGATGGATGGAAAGTTTATCCTAATTTTATCCCCGACGGAGATCAGATTATTAGCCAAACCTATATGACTAGAGTAGAGGGAGAAAATACTAGGCTAAGACATTATTTGGCTAGGCTACATCGAAAAACTCTTTGTTATTCTAAGTCTGAACAAATGCTAAGACATTCAATTCGATTACTAATTCACTACCTAAAATTTGAAGATGTTCCAGTTCCTTATTCAAATCATAGAAATTATTTTCCTCCGAATGCTCGCCATTTCGCCTAATCATACCTTAATTCAGCAACGCCCCCGAATGATTATTACAGATAGTGACAGTCTATCAGACTTTTGCTATAGTGAACGTAGCTGCTGATTCCTAATAGCCATGAATACCACAACCAACCAATCTATCAATCCTAACTTAGCTGATGCGGTATTGTCCCTTGCAGGCCGTCAGGAAGTATCGGCGAGATAGACCTGTTCATGGAAAAAAGAGAGTTAATCTTTATTTTGAGGATAATTTAGGTGATTGGCTAAATCAAGCAGTAATATCCGAGTCAATCAATTCCTGTCTTTCAATCAACGGCAATTATGTCCTTACATTTAGTTAATTCTCCCCATTCAATGCCCATTTCCCCGATATTCAATCCGGCGGGAGATGATGCGATCGAAAACCGTTCGATCTGGTTTGGTAACACCACCAACCTGATGCAATTAAACGATGTCCGCTACACTTGGGCGGTGGGTTTATATCAACAAATGCGTGAAAATTTCTGGATTCCGCAACGATTAGATATCACTCAAGACGTGACTGAATACGGGCATCTTACCGACGAAGAAAGATCTGCTTATGATGGTATTTTGTCCTATCTAACTTTTCTTGATTCCGTACAAACCTGTAATATTCCCCACCTAAAAGGTAGCGTCACTGCCCCAGAAATTAGTCTTTGTATGGCGGAACAAATTTCTCAAGAGGCCATGCACAATCAAAGTTATCAATACTTAATTGAAACGATTATTCCCTCCGCTCGCAGAGGCGAAGTTTATGACTTTTGGCGCACTGATAAAGTTCTCAGGGATCGCTGTGAATTTATTGCTAGTCTCTACCAGCAATATATCGACAAACAAACTACTGAAAGCTATTTTATCGCCCTTGTCGCCGATTATTTGCTGGAGAGTTTGTACTTTTACAACGGCTTTATCTTTTTCTATAATCTCGCTTCTCGACAGCTAATGTCGGGTAGTGCTGACGTTTTCAAAATGATCAACCGGGACGAATTAAGTCACGTCCGTTTGTATCAGAAACTTATTCCGGAAGCTATGGCCACTTTCTCCTATTCCGTTGAACAGATTTATGAGATGTTCGATACTGCCGTTAAACACGAATGTCGCTGGACAAATCACATTGTTGGCAACGACATTTTAGGTATTACCGAATACAGTACCGAACAGTACACCAAATACCTCGCTAATATTCGGCTGAAAGCGATCGGACTTGAGCCTTTATACAGGGAAGAAAAGTATAGCAAAAGTCCCTATACCCATCTGGAACGCTTCTCCGATACCAAAAAAGAAGGCCACACCAAAGCTAACTTTTTTGAAGCAACCGTTACCAGTTATGTTATGTCTTCTGGCTTAACTGGATGGGATGAAATTTAAAATTTACGGGACAAAAATGACCCTATTTCTTACCATAAAGTGGCAATTATGTCAAATATTTTGACAACTTTTGACCAAACTTAGCAGCCTTTATATAAAAGGAAGAAATTAGCGCTAATTTCTTCCTTTTTTTGCTTAGGTAATCACTCTTTCTCGCCATTTACCGAGGGTGCATCTCATATTTGAGACTAAATCTGGTTATTAAAAACTGATTAAGTAGTCGTGCAAAATTAATTTCTTAGTCGAGACTCCGAGACTCCGAGACTCCGAGACTCCGAGACAGCTATCAGTTATCAGATTTGAGTTTTAAGTGAGCAGCATTACATAGAAGTTTCCTGCTGTCTTTTCACTGATTAATGATTACTGTTTACTGATCACTGATCACTGATTACTGTTTACTAATCACAGCAAAAAGCGTTCGTGTTATAGCGTTTCCTGTTCGCACTAGGGGACTTGCGCTTTGATAATGTACCTTTTGGGCGAACGCAGTTCGCCCCTACATTGTGGACAAAATCCGTTACTGTCGGGGCGCCTGGAACCTGCGCCCTCCGCGCGGAGGGGGTTTGCTGATCACCCTAAGTAGGGCGAGAGCCTTCGAGAGCCACCTTCCAATAAGGGACTTGCGCTTTGAATCCTGTGCCATCTGGCTGGTCTGATTCTTCTACAGAGCGATTTTCAAAGCTGGGATATTATTCCCACGCCAGTCCCTTAATTTTGCTTAGGTACTTATCTATTCCCCCTTTTGCATGAGTGCCTCTTGCATGAGTGCCTGTCCTCGGATTTATTATTACCTAACAAGCCTAGACCACCGAAGTATCGAAAGAAAGGGGGTATGGTAGTAAGAACGACCCCCAACCGACCGCCTCCGCAAGCGTTTTCTAACACGGTCAGCCCGACCGCGTTTTTTCCTCGGTTCTCGATTACCTTCGCTGATGCCGTATCTCTTGGTTCGATGTGACCGCAAGAATCGCACCGGTGAACTCTTTCCGATAACGACTTTTTACCAGTGAACGCACCACAATTAGGACACTCTTGCGAAGTTCCGTTGTTATCGACCTTAAGATAATATTTTCCCCGTTTCCAAACAACAAACGGTAGTATCTCATTTTTTGGGACTAATAAGACCCAACAAGACCCAAAAAATTGTCGGGATACTTTCCAAGAAGTTCCCTAGAAGAGCTTTATTCCGATGGCTCAGGGCAGATTTGAACTGCCGACCTTGGGCTTATGAGTCCCCTGCTCTGACCAACTGAGCTACTAAGCCGTTGTTTACACAGTCATCAATCATAACACACAATCACCCAATTGCACAAGAGCAAAAAAGGGAAGATTTTTTCTTCCCTTTCTGGCCATCTTTAGCGTCTACCTGGCAGGAAAGCCATGGGATTAACTGCTCCCCGGCCGGAGGGGTGAATCTCGAAATGTAGGTGGGGGCCAGTGCTAAAGCCGGTGCTACCCATCTGGGCGATTGGCTCGCCTTGCTGAACAGTTTGGCCGCGACGCACTAAAAGACGGCTGTTATGGGCATAGAGAGTGGTGCTACCATCGGGGTGACGCAGTTTCACCAGATTGCCATAACCGCCCGAATTCCAACCGGAGGCGACTACTTCACCAGCAGCCGCCGCCACAACCGGTGTACCCACTGGACCGGCGATATCGATGCCGCGATGAGGTCTGCCCCAGCGCCAGCCGAAACCGGAGGTTAACACACCCCTAGTGGGCCAGATAAAGCCGGTAAAAATAGGGGTGGGATTGGGTAAATGCTCATCGGGATTAGCGAGGGGAGGAAGGGAAGGTTCTACGGTTTCGCCGACGGGAATTCGTAGGCGGTCATTATATTCTTCCACATTGGTAGGGGCCGAACCGATAATCTGTGGGGGGGGTGCTTTGGTTAGAACGAGAACGAAGGGCAGTCCATTGGGGATTAGGGGTTATTTGCTGATCATCGAGGGTTTCTGTGGGATTATCGACGGGAATAGCGATACTTTTCTGGGTTTCCGAAAGGTTAGTTTCCCGCAGATTAGCCACCTCTTGGCGCAATCTTTCCCGATAGCTGCCGGTGATATTTTCGGGGAATTGCCCCCTCCCGGTGCTGGCGGTGGCGGCGGGCAAATTTTGCTGATTGCTGGGGTTAAAGGACAATCTCGGGCGATCGCCGACTAAGGGGGTAAGATTTTGATTAACTCTAGCGTTGGCAGAGCGATCGGGAACCACTAGGGTTTGATTGACTTTAATCCGGTTGGGGTTGTCAATGCCGTTTTCCCTGGCTAATTCGGCGGGGGTGATGCCGAGAGCGCGAGCGATCGTGTTTAAGGTATCCCCTGGCCGAACCCGATAAACTTGGTTTTCTGGGGGAACTATGACGCGAGGATTGGGAAGGGCGGGAATTTCAGTCACAGGAGCCGGATTTCGTAGGGCAACGCTGGGAATTTCCGGTCTGCTGGTTAAGGGAGGATTAACGGGAATTGTGGCTATCGGGCGATCGCTTTCAGGGGTAGGAACGGGAATCGGGATCACCTGGCTGGTTGGTCGGGGGGATTCTTCGGGAGCAATAACGGGAATCTCGACACCGGTTGGCGAATTATCGGGAACGAGAGCGGTAGTTTCAGTGACGATTACCGTTTCCCCAGAATTGGACTGATGGGGGTTTTCCTCGGTTCGCAAGGCGGCCAAACTTTCTTGAAGACGTTGACGGGTTTGACGCAGACTAGCAGAAGAACTATCCAACTGCTCAGGAGTTGCTGCTGGGGGCAACTGCTCAGGAGTGGGAATTTTTAAGGTTTGTCCGATAATCAGATCGGATTGGGGAGAGAGATTATTGCTACTAGCGATCGCTGTGGGGGTGGTTTGATAGGTGTCGGCTAAACTCCACAGGGATTCTCCCGGTTTTACCTGATGCTCAACTACTGATGTGGCGATGAATTTGACGGTGGCAAGTGCTGGGGATTGGATTATTTGCGGTTCTTTTAGTTTTTTGCCCGCATCCTTGGCTTTTGGGGACAGGTCGATCACTTCCCATGCCAAGGGTAGAGAACTGGCGGCCTGGGCTGATTCTGAGGTGGAGTTGAGAATGCTAGGTACTCCCAGAGAGAGCGCTAATCCCAGCAGGGCAGCTGAGTAACGGACTCGGTTGGACTCAGCAGTGCAATTCTGCCCTGGGGTAGCGGATGTCATGGGGTTGTGGATAAAAGTCTCTTTCAAACAGACCTCCTGTGGTGTAAAGAGTTAGCTAGAGCCAGTCAATTAAGCCGATGATTCTAGCTTTCAGCATTAGCCTTGAGGCTAGAGTAGAAGTTAGGCCACTTTCTTTTTAGTCAAAATACCTAAAGGTGACTTTTAAGAGAGACTAACTTAGATTTTGCAATCATGCAAGTCTCCCTCGGACTATTAGCACCGGGATCACGGCAAGTTGGTGACATTTTGAATGTCCAGATTGACGATGCTCTATCTCAGATGTTCCAAGCTGATCAGCATTTTTCGTCCTGCCAATTTTTGCCAGTTTTTTGATAGAAAATTTTTATCGGTTTTGCCGTTTACAAAGAAATTATTAATCATTCGCTGCTCGCCCGGGGCAAAGATGGCTATTCAGGGGGCGATAATTAGGGTTTGCCCAAAAAGTTTTTCGTGGGGGTAGGGTGTGGGGTCTGGGGTGTGGGGTTTTACCGAGAACAATACGGGGCATTGATGTTATAACAAATACAGCCTAACGCCTACCGGTTCTTCAGAGAAATTCCCGAAGCTAGAGAAAACTATTGGGATGAGCCTCAAAGATATTATTGGTGCCTTACCTGCGGGGTTTTGCACCCGACAAGATCGGTGATCGTAGTATCTTCATAATTGGTATCCTAATGTTACCAACACAACATCTTCTAGTTGAGCTATTGTTTCAGTCCTAAGTTGTCCTAACCGCTGAATTAAACGGGTCTTGTCTAGCACTCTAATTTGAAAACAAAGTGCGACTGAATCCTGCGATAACCCGCCATCTCCCTGTCTAATCAACATACAGATTGGTAATGAAGCACGGCGTTGGTTTGTCGTTAGGGGAATAGTAATGGTTGTTGTGGAAAATTGAGAAACAATATCATTTTGGAAAATAATGATAGGACGAATGCCTGCCTGCTCAGAACCTTGAGCAGGATTGAGGTTTGCTAACCAAACTTCCCCACGTTTAAGCTGTTGAGTCATGGATGCTCTTCCTGAGCAAGCATCACCGCGTAATCATCCATTCCAGTCTCGGCAAAGATGCGGTCTTCCTCGGTGAAATCAGTCGCAAGGGAAGCAAGTTGACTAGGATCGAGAATGATCCGGCGGCGTTTATCTTGGAACTTGAGAAAGGCAATGAAGTCAGCAACTTGCTGAAGTTGATCATTAGTTAGTTGGTCAAGGTCTTGCTTAAGAGCTTGGCTAGTGACTGGCATAGCAGCGAGTTAGAAAATTGTAAGCTTTTAATCTATTTTACCTTTTTCATCCCTGAAACTGAACCTCTCTATTCTAACTTAAGCGATCGCATTTTGAGAATTTCCCGGTTCTAGAGCAACCCAAGCCAAAAAAGCCAAAGATCTTCAACTTTTGATAACTGTTCTGAGTCCAGTTCACCTAATACCATAGGAAAAAAGCTACTCATATAATTGCGTTGAATATCTGTTTAAATCTTAACACAGTTTTGCTGTAGCAGGGTTGTCAGACTGTTATCGTGCCGATTCCGAGTTGGTCTATAGCTTGATTTTAACCAATTCTAGGAAATGACAGGTTTCAATCATTTAATTAAAAAGAATACACGGCTGTTTTGATATTTTGATAGTTATCATCTAGTTCTGATTCTAAGAGAATAATCGCAGTAATTCTTCTAGTCATCTCGCTTACTTCCTGCACTTCTGGGATAGTTAATCCCCGTCCTAATAATTTTTCCTCGCGATAACTTAGCCATTTTTTAATGACTTGATAACCCCCGATGGTATATTCCCATACCCGGGATGGTATATTTTGCCAATAGGCTCGATCGTTGAGATAAATATCATAGGTTTTTGTTCCTAATAATTTTCGCATTTCTGGGCTAATTACGCTCATTTCTGCGGTCGTATATTGTCTTGCGATCGCTTTTCCTTTTCCCGGCATTGTCACGCCATTTTTACCCCCGTGTCCCCAACCGACGTTAATAATTAAATCTCCCTGATCTGGGTTTAAATTTACCCCATCAGTGCAGGAAATCAAGGCGATTTTTTGCAGTGCAGGAGTCGGTTTTTTTGTCACTCCTATAACGGAATTTTCTGTGTCTAAAAGAGAGGCGATCGCTTGTCCTAGTTCGGCAGATTTAATTAATAATTCTTGGCTCTTGGGAAGGGGAATTCTTGGAAAGTCTTGACGAATACCGTCGGCATTTTCCCGAAGATACAAGGGGGAGTAACCAATAGCTAATGCGTGCAGCCAAATTAAGGAAGCATTCTCAATATTTTCCTCGAGATTATTAATACCAATTTGCTTTAAGTATTGACGAGATTTCTCCGAGAGATTAGCTGTTATTTTAACAGTTGTATAACTTTCAACATTAAATAATTTATCTTGTTTTTTTGCTTCATGTTTCGCAGAAGGATAAATTAACATGGGAAATGCAACTGCATGACCTCTCATACAATCCCTAGCAAAAAGACTTTGAGTAAATAGAAATGGAATTCCTTCTGGTTGAGCAACTCCTTTAGAACGACTTAATAAAAATAAATTTTTATATGTGTATTGTACATATAAATCTGGCCTTACTCTTTTCCAAACATTAGGGGCTAAAGTAATATAACACCATCTTGTATCATAGGGACGGAAATTATATCTTTTTAGGTTATTTTCTTTAAACGAATCTAATTGATGTGCTTTTTTTCGTACAGTTTTAGCATCAAAAGACGCACTATCTCGACTTAACCCAGTTTTTAAAGTTAAAAATTCATCCCAGTCAGTTGTTTTATCAAAATACTTTTGCATTCTTAATGATAAAACATCTTGCTCACAATCTATAAGTGCATTTGCACGATCTTCATCCATACCCTGTAATGGAATAATTAATGATGAATCTTGACAAGATAAATCTGTTAACTTTGGCCATGCTAAATAGTGAGAAGAAACATCGGAGGGACGGAAAGAATAGCGATTAGACTTTTCTGGGTTAGAGACTTGATAAAAATCATCAAAATCTTGATTATTTAAACTATCTAATAACTGTTCTCGTTTAGAAACTCCCCAGAAATGGCGAAAATAGACATCAATATTTTTATTCCTTACTTCCTTTCTTACCATTAATCCGATAGTTGTCCCGACTCGAATTCCTTCCTTATTGTATTGAGTAGAAAAAACACTAGGATCGGGATTACCTTCGGGGGTTAACTTTCCTGTTTCCCGACTATCACCATTAAGACAATCAAACCAAAGACGATCGAATTCTTGTAAAAATCTTTGCCGCATCACCACAAAAGAAGGATCAGCGAGATAGGAAAAATTAGAAATATAACAAACAACTCCTTTACCGGTATTTTCAGAGATACATCTTTCTGCTAAACGAAAAAAGCGCACATAGAGATCATCCAAATTAAACTTTTTAATCCCCCAATCGGAGATCAAACCCTGTTTATATACTTCCACTAAACCTGCTTCTTCCGTGGGACTGGTTCCAGCAAAAGCATTGTAGGGAGGATTACCAAGAATAACTAAAATCGGTTTACCGCGCTTAACTTCATCAGCTGCCTCTCGTTCCTGATTTAACTCCGGAAAATTTAATTGTAGCTGTTGAATTTTCTGTTTGCTTTCCTCGTCTGGGGGTTGCCAACCGGTTAAAGCATTAGTCAGATAAACCCCGACGCGTTCACTATCTTCTATTAAAGGTACACCCAAACTTTGCAGGAATAAACCTAATTGTAGATGAGCGACGACAAAAGGAGCGGTTAAAATCTCGAAACCGAAAATTCTTTCTATGGCTGCTTTTTTCACCAAAGCCATGGCTAAAGCACCCGCGCCATTTTCCTGTAAAGTATCGGTAATGTAGCGCAAAACCTCGACTAAATAAGCGCCGGTTCCACAGCAAGGATCGAGAATATAAACATCGGGATTAGCTAAACCGTCCTCGATATTTAATTCTTCTCGTAAAACTCGATCGACTCGCGCTACCATATAGCGAACAATTTCCGGAGGAGTGTACCAAACTCCCAATTCCTTGCGTAAATCGGGATCAAAAGCTTGCAGAAATGGTTCATAGAAATACTGTACCGCTTGTCCTTCATCGAATTGACGAAAAAATTCCTCTCGTCGGACTCGATTTAAAGCTGCACCGGTCCAGTTCAAAACTTCTACTAATCCCAAAGATTTTAACTTACTCGGTGCGGCGATCTGCTCAAAAAGAATCGCTAACATGGGAACATGGAGATAGTAGGCTGCTAATTTCCAATCGAAATTATCCTGGCGATCGGGGTTTTGCTTGTGCCATAATACCCAAGCAGAAAATAAACCATAAAAGAGGGTTTGCACGAGGGTAGAACGAAAAAATTTATCTCCGCGTTCCTGTTCAAATTTGATACCTAGGGCATTTTCTAAAGCTTGACGAATATTGGCCAGAGCGGGAAGATCGGAATGATGTTCTAAACGTGCTTTTGCGTCGCGCGCATAGGAAGCGAGGAACCAAGCAACATCAGCCGGTGAGGTGATAGGAGCCGCCTGTAAAAGCACTCTCTTTAGGTATTCTAAGAGGCTATCACCCTGTTCGGCGGCAAATTTGGATGGATTTGAGGTTTTTAGCCAAAACTCGGCTTCTGACGGGGCTAAACTATAGGCTTCTAATTCTACCGGTTGACCTTGGCTATTGCGACCAATGAGCAGAAAATTGCGATAATTGGTGACTAATACTTGACCGTATTTTTGCCAGTATTTTTGTACTTGCTCGCTGGCGGCGATTTTTTTGACATCTTCTTTGGTTCCCTTAATCTCGATCGCGCCTCTTTCGGGAAAAACCGCCGTAAAAGGCTCTAATTCTTGATTTTTGGGGAATTGATCGACGTTAAAAAGTCCCCCGTCCGGCAATCCCGCACCCTGATTTCTGAGGTTGATAATGCAGCGCACTCGCGGTTTTAGGGTTTTACCGATTTCGTTGAGGAGAGTTTCGAGAGTGCCGTAGTAGGAGGTTTCTTTTACTGCTGCTTGGGAGGAGTGGATTTCTTGCAGGTTGCGAAAATAGTTGACGAGGGGATTCATGAGGAGTCTTGTAAAAATCAATTGTTGTTAGGGTTAGGAGTCGGTCGTCAGGAGAATTAAGAATGAATAATAATTAACTAAATAGTCTATTTACATATTTTATGCCATTTAATCCTTATTTTTGCCGTTTTTGAACCCTCAAAAATTAATTAGGCAATTAGCTGAATCTCCCCCCCTTGCCTGATCTCAACAAGCAATTTAAATGCTTAATAGCTTATCAAACCCAGAAATGCCAGCTTTTGTAACAAAAATTTACATTAGGACGACTGCTCCTTGCTCCTGGTGCAACTAGATGTCCTAACTTGACAACATCTACCTTACTGCTTGTTCTAAGGTTTGCCCATCACTATAAGATGTTTTATTTGGGCTTGATAGCCCACCTCAACCTGATTGAGGTACAATTAATAGATTTCTGGCAAAAGTCCTAAATACCTCAATCCAAAATCGAAAATTAGAAATCGTCAATTTCTCTGATTTATGCAAGAGGTCTAATGTGAAATATCAAATTCAATTCAAGCCTAAAGCTATCAAAGACTTAGAAAAACTTTCTTTTCAAGATCGGACTCGGATTATGGCTAAAATTGAAGCATTGAAGGATAATTTACAAGGAGATGTCAAGCAATTAAAGAATTTTACCCCTAATTATCGGTTAAGGGTGGGTAACTATCGAATTCTATTTGAGGTTGAAGAAATCAGTTTAGTGATTTATCGTGTTAAACATCGACAAAATATCTACAATTAAATTAAGGAGAAAACAATGATTGAATTACATCCTGAATTCTTAATCAAAAATGGCAAAAAAGAATTTGCTGTTTTAACTTATGAGGAGTTTATGAAAATTAAAGAAATCTTAGAAGACTTAGAGGATTTGGAAGATTTAATACAAGCAAAAGAAGAAGAAAAAAATAGTCAAACTTATTCTCTAGATGAGGTTAAGAAGATGCTAAATATTGATTGATTGCTTGTATCTTGCTTTAATTCCACTATTTCGCAGATGGGAAAAAATAGAGTTCCCCTTGTATCTCTAAATCTGGCTCGTTTTCCAGAAATGCTAAAGGGTTGACAGGGAAATCCTGCTGTCAACACTTCAAAATCAGGCAGGTCATGGATAGCAATTTTCCTAATATCTTGTTCGGGAATTTCTTGAAAATTATTGAAATATACTTTTCGACAGTTATCGTCTATTTCACAAGAATATACACAGTCATAACCAACGCTCTCGAAAGCTAATCTAAATCCTCCAATACCAGCAAAAAGATCGATAAATCTGAGTTTTTCGTTTGTCATTGCAAAATGATGACACCAGAGATAGCCAAAGTAAATATATCCTAATTTTACCAAATGTTCCGACTTATGCAGCGATAAAAACTGTAGTCTAGATAATTAATGTTAATATGCCCCGATATAATCAATTTGGAGATACTGGATTAGGGATAATTCAGGACAAACTCGCACAATTTCGGTTTCAGACTTCTGTGGCTTTTTCTTGCTCAATCTCGGTCTCCAATTCTTGACGTAATTCTTCTAGAGAAGTGGTGGCAGCTGTCTGAGATAATCCTTCTTTTGACCAATTTAAGGCCTGAAAAAGTCGTTGAGCATTAGCTGGAGAGCGCAAAAGATAAACTTCTTCTAATAAAGCGGATAATTCGTCAGCAGCAATCAAGGCCACATCATGATGACCCTGACGTTGGACAATAACGATCGAGTTTCCCAGTTCTACTTGTTCTAAAACCTGAATAAAATGTTCCTGTGCTTGGGTATGGCTAGTATAGGTGGTGGGGATGGCCATTAATCAACTCCGCAGAACGTAGGTTGGGTTGAAGCATGAAACCCAACTCGCGGTTTTAGGGTTTTACCGATTTCGTTAAGGAGAGTTTCGAAAGTGCCGTAGTAGGAGGTTTCTTTTACCGATGCTTGGGAGGAGTGGATTTCTTGCAGATTGCGAAAATAATTGACGAGGGGATTCATAAAAGTGGCAGGAACATCACCCAGTTAAGAATAATTACCCAGTTACGAACAGAGTGCCGAATCTCTAATACATAGATCGCAAAGTTCTGTAATAACTGCATTGATTTAATCCATAGATTTTTTGAAAAGATTTATGAATGTAAAAACTATCCAATCCAGGAATCAACTTAACCCATATATATCCTTTTTGGATTAACAGGTTATGCAGAAATTCACTCGGTCTCTCGATAGTCATACTATTAAAAATATACTTGTCAAAGGGGAAATCTGCGAGAATTCTCGTTTCAGCACCTTCTACATCTATAGACAGGTAATCGATCACCTCGGGAGCTTTGTGTTCCTCTAAAATATTCGCTAAAGTTTTCGTTCTTAACAGTCTGACTTCTGCATTTTTAATGTTTTTTTTTCTGTTATCGGTATCTTCATCGATAATTCCTCCATGAAGATCGCTGCAAATAAAATCAATTTCTTTCTCTCGGTCATCCACACAAACATTCAAGCAAATAGCACTTCTATTTATTTTTAGCTGTTCAAAATATATCGGGTTTGCCTCAATACAAATGCCCGACCATTGATAGCATTTTTCTAACAAATAAGTGTTATTGATTTTTATCCCATCCGCAGAACCTATCTCGACAAAATAACCCTTCTCTTTGTGATCGAAGGCCTCATTAATGACCCAGTAGTCCTGTGCAGCTTGCGATAAACTTTTTCGACTGGTAAGTCGCTTCTCCCGTAAAATTTTATATAAAGAACTCTGGTTTAAAGAATCGATAATATTTTGCGGCAATAACTTTTTAAAGCTATAGGCGGAATCCCCTAAAATCTTATTAATGTTTGGCATTTTGAGTTCTTACGGTCTTGCGTAAAGTATATCTAAAGTGTCTGGTAAATTCTACCATGGATTTTTCAAAAAGTCAAGGGGTATTTTATCGGAGATACGGCACAAAATGTTCTTGTGCTTGGGTATAGCTAGTATAGGTGGTGGGGATGGCCATTAATCAACTCCGCAGTCAAAAAATTAATCAATGGGTGCGTTGACAAAGCGCAACGCACCCCAAAGAAATTACACCGAAGTTAAGGTTTTCTCCGTGCTAATTTGCGCTTCGGGACTATCCGCTTCCGAGGGGGGAACCACTTGCCAGAATTGACCGAGATAGCTATCCCAATTAGCTAAAATTAACTTACCCTTGGGGCTATTAGTGCGTTCTACATGGGCCTCAATTAAAGATTTTAACTGTTCCGCACCGGCAGCCGTGCCAACCCGTTGAATCTTGACAATTTCGGGGTTAAGTTTCTCCGGTAGGGACGGATCAAGAATATAAGCTAATCCTCCCGTCATCCCGGCGCCGACGTTACGACCGACGGAACCAAGCACGACAATTACCCCCCCGGTCATATATTCACAGAGGTGATCCCCGGCCGCTTCGATAACTGCTTTCGCGGTGGAATTGCGGACAGCAAAACGTTCACCAGCGCGACCATTAGCGTATAATACCCCACCGGTGGCCCCGTAGAGACAGGTATTACCGATAATAGCGTTATCTTCTGGCTGATAGTTGGCGTTTTGGGGCGGTACGATGACAATTTCGCCACCGTAGATGCCTTTACCCACATAATCGTTAGCTTCTCCCTCTAAATGGAGATTGACACCGGGTAAATTAAATGATCCGAAACTTTGACCAGCTGCACCCTGGAAATTGAGCTTAATTTCGCCTTCAAAGCCGTCATTACCGTATTTTTGGGCAATTACCCCCGCAATTCTCGCCCCGACGGAGCGATCAGTATTGACAATCCTGTAGGTTTTGCTGACGGTTCCCTGTTGCTCGATCGCCTGTTTAATCTCGCTATCTGCTAGAATCTCGTCATCGAGAACAGCACCGTTACTATGTACTTCCTCGTGCTGCAACCAAGAGCGGTCTCGGCCATCGGGTAAATTCAACAAACAATCGAGATTGAGGGATTCTGTCTTAGTTAAACGAGCATCGGAGCGCACTTTTAACAGATCTGCCCGGCCAATCACCTCATTTAAACTGTGATAGCCTAATTTCGCCAATAATTGCCGCGTTTCCTCAGCCACCAAAGTAAAGAAATTGACCACATGAGCGGGAATTCCTGGAAAACGAGCTCGCAGACGTTCCTGCTGGGTAGCGACTCCCACAGGGCAATTATTCGTGTGACAAACGCGGGCCATGATGCAGCCCTCGGCAATCATGGAAATGGAACCAAAACCGAATTCCTCCGCACCCATGAGAGCAGCCATGAGGATATCCCAACCGGTTTTCAGTCCCCCATCTGCGCGCAAAATCACCCGATGACGCAGTTGATTTTCCATTAACATCCGATGCACTTCCGTCACTCCCAATTCCCAGGGACTACCCGCGTGTTTAATCGAACTTAGGGGTGATGCACCTGTACCACCATCGTGTCCGGAAATCTGGATAATATCAGCGTTAGCTTTGGCAACTCCGGCCGCAATTGTGCCGATACCGATCTCAGCCACTAATTTGACGGAAACTTTGGCCCGGGGGTTAATTTGGTGTAAATCGTAGATTAATTGCGCTAAATCTTCGATCGAGTAGATATCGTGGTGAGGAGGGGGAGAAATCAAAGTTACTCCCGGTTTCGATCGCCGTAACATGGCAATATAGGGACTGACTTTTTTCCCGGGTAATTGACCTCCTTCTCCCGGTTTTGCTCCTTGGGCCATTTTAATCTCTAGCTGTTTTCCACTCATTAAGTATTCGGGAGTGACTCCAAAACGTCCCGAAGCTATCTGTTTAATGGCCGAATTAGCCGTATCACCGTTTTTTAAGCCGTTTAGATGGGGCATAGTCACGGAATGTCCTTCTACATCCACATCGCTTAAGCTGGTGTAGCGGATCGGATCTTCTCCTCCTTCTCCGGAATTGGACTTACCTCCGATGCGATTCATGGCGATCGCTAGGGTTTCGTGTGCTTCCCGGCCCAAGGCACCGAGGGACATTCCCCCTGTGCAGAAGCGTTGCAGGATACTTTCGATCGATTCTACTTCCTCGATGGCAATTGAGGCGCGATCGCTGTTAAATTCTAATAGATCGCGTAAAGCGGTGAGAGGTCTTTGCTGCAAGATTTGACGATAGGTTTCGTAATGGTCATATCCTTCACCTTGGGAGTGAGCAGCCACTGCTTTATGGAGTGCTTTCGCCATTTCTGGCGAATTCATGTGGTATTCTCCCCCCGGACGGTAGTTGACAAAACCGTAGTTTTCTAGTTTTTTGGCCGTAAGATTGGGGAAAGCTTTGCTGTGGAATGCGATCGCTTCTTGGGCCACTTCAGCAATGCTTAAACCACCGATGCGACTGGTAGTACCGTTAAAAGCTAGTTTAACTAAATCTGCTGATAATCCGATCGCCTCGAAAATTTGCGCCCCATGGTAGGAAGATAGCAGAGAAATACCCATTTTCGAGAGGATTTTCAGTAATCCTGCTTCTACGGATTTGCGGTAATTAATTAGGGCTTTTTCGAGGCTAATAGCTTCTAATTTGCCGGTTTCCATCAATTTCTGGGTTTTTGGCTCGATCCACCACTGGGCGATCGTTTCTAGGGCCAGATAGGGACAAACTGCGGAAGCACCATAACCAATTAGACAAGCGAAGTGATGGGTACTCCAACATTGGGCCGTATCGATAACGATCGAAGCTTTTAAACGCAAGTGTGAGCGAATCAGGTGATGATGGACAGCACCAACGGCCAATAAAGGGGGAATATAGCTAGTTTTTTCGTCAATAGGATTAATTCTGTCACTGAGAATTAAAATTTCCGCTCCCGATGCTACTTTCTTGGCGGCCTCAGCACACAAATTAGCGATCGCATCTTCTAATCCCTGCGGTCCGGTGGTCAGATCATAAAGGGTAGAAAGTTCGGCTGTTTTGTAGCTAGAGGTTTTAACTTTGGCTAATTCCGCATTATTGAGCAGAGGAGAGTCTAATTTCAGTAAATGTGCGTCATCAACCCCCAATTTCAGGATATTACCCCGTCGTCCCAGATACATAGTCAGGGACATGACTAAACTTTCCCGTAAAGGATCGATGGGAGGGTTAGTAACTTGGGCAAAACGTTGTTTAAAGTAATCGTAGAGAAGATGGGGTTTACTGGAGAGGACTGCTAGGGGAGTGTCATCACCCATACAGAAAGTCGGTTCTTTTCCCTGTTCTGCCATGGGAACGATAATCATATCCACATCTTCGGATGTATAACCGAAAGCGGTTTGCAGGGGAAGGAGATTGCTGGGAGCGGGAATGTCTATCGCTGTTTCTTTGTCAATCAAGGTGCGTTGGGATTGCACCCATTCACCGTAGGGATTAGCTCGGGCAATTTCCTGTTTAATCGGCCAATTACGCTTAATTTCGCCTTTTTCTAGGTCAACTGCGATCATTTGACCGGGGCCGAGACGACCTTTTTCCATAATGGTGGTTTCATTGAGGGGAATAGTTCCCGCTTCCGAGGAAACGACGATATAACCGTTGTTAGTAATGCTATAACGGGCCGGTCGCAAACCGTTACGATCCAAACAAGCGCCGACGATTCCCCCGTCACTAAATACCAGTAAAGCTGGACCGTCCCAGGGTTCCTGTAAACCGCTATAGTATTCGTAAAAGTCGATAATTTCGGGATAATCCTGTAAATCCGGCTGATTATTGTAGGCCTCCGGCACTAGGATCATAGCTGCTTCTAGGGGACTGCGACCAGTTCTCACCAATAATTCTAGGGCGCTATCGAGGTTATAGGAGTCGCTGTTAGCGGGGTTAACAATGGGGGTCAGGGATTGTAATTCTTCGTGGGTCCAACCTTCGGTTTCTAAAGCGGGTTCCCGGGCCGACATCCAGTTAATATTGCCCAAAAGGGTGTTAATTTCGCCGTTATGACCCAATAAGCGCATCGGTTGAGCGAGGGGCCATTTTGGTTGGGTATTGGTGCTAAAACGTCGGTGATAAATAGCGAATTGACTGCTATAGGCGGGATTTTGTAGGTCTAGATAGAATTCTCGCAGGATTTCGCCCCTTACCATGCCTTTATAGACAAGGGTACGACAGGAAAAGGAACAGAAATAGAAATCATCGGCCAGTTGCTTCCCGACTTCAGAACGGGCAATATAGAGTAGGCGATCGAATTGAGAACCGGCTAAATCGGGGGAAGTAACCAGAATTTGCTCGACAAAGGGTTGATTTTCCCTTGCTTGTCGGCCGAGGGTTTCAGGACGGACGGGAACGGTACGCCAGCCTAAAATCTTAATATTATATTTATTGACAATTTCCTCGATATGTGCTTTAGCGTCGGCTCGTTCTTGGGTTGCTTGGGGAAGAAAGACCATACCCACCCCTAGACGCTCAGATTCTGGCATATTTAAGCCATTTTCGGCGAACCAAGGAGCGAGGATAGCTCTAGGGATAGCGGTCATTATACCAGAACCGTCACCGGAATCCTGATCGGCGCTGCAGCCTCCCCGGTGTTCCAAACAACCGAGGGCCGAAAGTGCCTGTTCAATCAGTTGATGGCTACCCGAACCGCGCACATCGGCAATAAAACCGACTCCGCAAGCGTCCCGTTCTTCTACGAGCCATGGGGGACCCCAATAGGGATCAATTTGCTGAATATTGTCGATTTTTAGGTTATTTTGTTGCGCCATAGAAGTTATCCTTACGGTCGTTGTCTAGAAGGGTGAGATAGTTGGTCTGCTGAAAGGGTCAATCTAGAATAGAATTTTTTTTGCTCTTGCCGTTTCGATTGTCGCTGATTTTTCCTAATTTTTGCCTGTTGCCATCTTTATCTTGGCCGGTCTGAGGAATCACAGGTGATCTACCATGATATAGTAGCTCTCAGGAATTGTCATCGAAAATCCCCCAGGAAGGATGGGGGTGAAACACCCTGTCAGGTGCTTATTTTGGCAGAATATTGTCGGATTATCAATGCTAAGACGCAGATTTGAACCGCAGACACGGGTGTTTTTAGTCCTGAGCGAATATTTCAGTTAAAAGTCTTTCTATTCTAGGTTCTACTGCTTTTAAGTTAGACAGTTGGGGATGATTGGGAGAGCAAACTTTTGTAGTCAGACTTTGGAGAATTGGTCTAAAAAGTGTCTTTATATACTTTAGACGTTGATAATCTGAGATTTATTTAACTTCTGAAATCGTAGAGTGAGCAAGGAATCAAGTTCTTTTTTATGTTTCAGATGGGCATCATTCAGACATCCATCAATAGCGGAATAAAACTCAGAAAAGTTTTCATAATATTGACCAGACAAACATTTCTTTTTGACCAATTTACACCGCCTTTCAATTAAATTTAGATTAGGCGAATAAGACGGCAGATAGAGTAACTCTATTGACAAAGAGCAAATTTCTCAACAATTTTACATTTTTGATAGCGGGCATTATCACTAGAGTGATGGGAATAGTTAGTCCTAAACCAGCTATTTTTTTAAGAAGTCACAGACTTGCTGTAATATAAGTGTCATTTGTTACCATAATAACTTCATGAGTTATCCCATTTAATACTCCTAAAACATTAAAGCATTTACGCCCGTTCGGGGACTTAACGAAAAGTCTCTCAAAACACCAATACCGAGAAAAACTCCCATAACCAAGGGAGCGGCATCAACAAAAAAAACAGCCCTTTTTCCTTCTTTAGCATTATTTAGTCTCGGTTCTAGCTTTTTTTATTTGTAGTCTTCTTGTTCATCCTGGTCAGCTTTAGAAGGAAGAGAACCTACTTTTAAACATTTCATTTCCAGGGATTTTAAGAATTTCCTTACTTGGGGAGGACTTCCTTTTATTCCTGTCAATTATTCTCTTCTATACACCGCTTCATTTATTGTGGCTGGTGGATTCTTCTCAAAATATTTTTTGATTGTTTCTCTTTGAGACTGTAATTCACTTTTAAGGCGATAGAAGTTGATTTCTTTTAATTTTTCTCTTCCGCCTTCTTGATCATCTCGAAGATAAGTTAATAAGGTATTTGGCGAGATTCCTGCTAACTGACAAATTTTTTGGTGCGGTATTTTTTGACTCTTTAACCAAAGAACTTCCATCTTAAGTAGGGAGGGACAATTATTTGTAGGATGGGTTAGCGCACTTCGTAACATAATCGGGCGTTGGGTTTCATGCTTCAACCGTTCGGCAAAAGCTCACGGCCGAAGCCCAACCTACGTTCATCTTATATTTAATTCCACCCACCCACTTAAGTTGAACCCGGGGATGGGGATGATGAAATCGGCCTTGTCTTTGAGTAAAAAATGCAAGTTATAGCCGTCTAGAGTAGAGAAGGAAAGACCAGAACTAAAGTATTATGAATTTGTCTCCCCATCACCCCATCACCCCAACCCCCAACACCTGTCTGCCGAGAGAAATGTAACGAATTGTGAGAGTTTCAGCCGTCAACCCTTGAAAACTCGATCGATGGGGTTGCTTGAAGTAATTCTTAGGCCTAAAGTGTAATCTTAAAGTTTTATGATCAATTTTCCTGTTGATCGGAAAAAGGAGAACTCAAACACAATGGCTGAAACTGGATACAAACAGGTGGTGACACCCTACAATGATGATCCGTTCATTGGTCATCTAGCTACCCCCATTTCCGCTTCTGGTTTTACCAAAGCTTTTATTGGTAACTTACCTGCCTATCGTCCCGGTCTAGCTCCGATTCTGCGCGGTCTAGAAGTGGGTATGGCCCACGGTTATTTCCTCGGTGGTCCCTGGGTTGTCCTGGGTCCCCTGAGAGACTCGGAATATGCTAATCTTGGCGGCTTAATCCCCGCTTTGGCCATGGTTCTCTTGGCTACGGGTTGTTTAGCTAGTTATGGTCTTGTCTCCTTCCAAGGTAAGGCCGCTAGTGGTGATCCTCTGAAATCGGCGGAAGGTTGGAGTCAATTCGCCGCTGGTTTCTTTATTGGTGGTATGGGTGGCGCTTTTGTGGCCTATTTCCTCCTAGAAAATCTTGGTGTCGTTGATGGCATCATGCGCGGGGTTTTTAATCAATAATTAACCCTTTTTCTACCTGTTATCATTTCCTTATTTTTTTCCTAGGAGCATTTGACATGACTGGTGCCTACGCAGCTTCTTATCTGCCTTGGATTTTAATCCCGATCGTCTGTTGGTTAATGCCAGCCGTAGTGATGGGTTTGTTATTTATCTATATCGAGAGTGAATCCTAATTTAGCCTAGGATTCCTACAATTAAGGACTTGAAAATTAGCTATTTTATAGTTAGTTTTCAAGTCCTATTTTCTGGCGAAAAGATAAAAAATTGACCAGATGAAAATGGGTAAAACCCGACACCCCACACCCCACACCCCACACCCTACCCCCACCGAAAAACTTTTTGCCGCAAACCCTACTTATAAAGCGGTTAGATAGCGGATTTTTTCCAACAATAGGGAGGGTTGAATCGGTTTGAGGAGATAGTCGTCAATGCCATGACGACCGAGGAAATCAACGCTGATTTCGGGGGTATCATTCAAGATTAGCACTTTACTGGCTTGAGTTTGGCTGGATTTTTTTAAGAGATGACAGAGATGATATATATCGGGCATTTTCCGATCGACAATTATAATACTTGGCTGCACGATCTCAATTTTTTTGATAGCGGAGACACTATCGATTAACCAAATAACTTGATAATGTGCCACCATCAATAACTCACAAATAAGATTGGCAATTTCTTCGTCACTTTCAATTAAAACTACAGTGGGATGGTGGTGATTAAAATGGGGATTATGATCCGAGGGTTGGGGTTGAGATTTGGGGGGCTTTTGTTGAGGTAAACGGACGGTAAAGATGGAACCTTTATCTAAGCAAGATTCTACCTCGATCGTGCCGTGATGGAGTTCCACTAATTGTTTAGTTAAAGCCAATCCTAATCCCACACCACCATAACGACGTTTGCGAGAGCCATCCAATTGGGTAAATTTTTCAAACAGAAGCGGTATTTTTTGAGCAGGAATGCCGATGCCCGTGTCTTCTACCTGAAAAATGACCTGACTACCTTCTTTCCACAGTCTCAGCGTGACAGCACCCTGTTCGGGGGTAAATTTCAGGGCATTTTTTAACAAGTATAAAAGTATCTGCTGAACTCGATCATAATCGGCATAAAAATAATGCTCTTTTTCGGCGATTTTCATCTCTAAAATCAGATTAATTTCTTTATTTTTTGCCTCCATTTTGATAATCTCTAAAACATGATTACAGAGATATTTTAGCGAAAATTGTTTAATATCTAAAACGGCTTTTCCTGCCGAAACTTGCGAGAAATTAAGCAAGTCATTAATTAATTCTAATAGTTTATTGCCGTTATCCTGAATCACTTGTAGATAGTGTTTTTGTTTGTCGGGAGGTAAAAAATTACTGGCTGCCGAGCATTTTTGCAGGGTACTGGACAAACCAATAATACAAGTTAGGGGAGTTAATAACTCATGACTCATATTATTTAAAAATTCACTTTTGCAGAGGTTAGCTGCTTCTGCGGCCATTAAAGTATCTTGTAATTCTTGGGTTCTTTCTATTACCCGGCACTCAAAAATATCTTTTTGTTCCTGGACTTGGGAATATAATTGCGCTTGATAGATAGCGATGGCGAGATGTTCCCCAATCTGACCTAAAAATTTCTTTTCTTGCGGCAACCATCGGCGTTTTTGTTGACATTGATGGGCAATTAATAAACCCCACAATTCTTCTTGTACCACAATCGGGGCGATTAATTTTGATTGCACTTGGTGTTGTCGCAAAAATTCGGACAAACAGAAGGAAGAAGAATAGTTAACATCCACATCATCCACGGCCATAATTAATCCTTGACGATACTTTTCCTTGTATTGGGGAATATAGGAAAAACAATCGTCTTCGGGGGTTAAATTTAACACGGAATTTATCTGGTCGGAAATGCGCGACTCGGAAGTTATTTTTCCCTTTCCCTCACCGGTATCGGGGAAAAATTGATAAATTAACAATCGGTCCACTTGCAGAAATTCCCGCGCTTCCCTAACCACGGTTTCCAGAATCACCGGTAACTCCAGACTCTGACGAATTTGGGTGATGACTTGGTTTAATAATCTTTCCTGTTCGATTTGTTGGGATAGGGCAGCTTCTACTGGTTGACAAACGGAGAAGATGCGGGGACAACCCCCATCAGCAGACGGAGCAGAAATTATCGAGAGAATTTTGACTAAAATTTTATTTTGAAAACTGCTGACATTAATGGATAGAGGCAAATTTAAAATTTGATAACCCTGCTGAATTTTCGGGTGGTGGAGAGACTTGACGGCCAGTCCTTGCAGAAAATTTTTAATCGTGTTCGTTTCAAAACTAATGCGGACTTCGTACTGAAAATTATGCCCTTGGGGACTGGCTAACAATAAAGCTTGTAGGTCAGTGGAAAGCAAGAGTTGATAGATTTCCCCCGTCTGTGGGGGAATATCTCTTTCACTGAGACTAATCCTCGGCCCTGTCACCTGTATTGCCAACTGTCCCCACCAAGAACGAATTTGTTCGAGGTGAGTAGATGACAACACTTGAGAGCAAACATAAGCGGGAGAAGCGTTCATTTATCATTCATCAGTTATCAGTCATCAGTTATCAGTTATCAGAAGGCAGGAGATAGGGTGGTGGGGTGTTGGGGTTTTAGGGTGTTGGGGTTTTAGGGTTTTAGGGTTTTAGTTGAAATTCCCCCACTTCCCCACTTTCCCACTTCCCCAAACCCCAGTCATCATTAAGGGGACTGGGGTTGGGGTTTTAGTGAAGATTTTTCTTAATCCCTATCCCCTAATCCCTATTCCCTGTTCTTTAAATTGCCGCAGACAGATATAATCATCTCTATCTACCTAGGAATGATCCCTCGATCGAGACCCTGATTCTCAAAACCTAATCATTATTTAACCTGACTCTCAAAACTTATGCATCGTATTGCTCCCCAAGCGGGTGGTTGGACAGCAGATACCGAAGGGGTGATTATTATTGACCAAAATCCGGCCCCGATTGTCCTCCTCACTATGGCCGATACCGATATTCAAACTCTAGCGGCAGCTATCGACCATCTACCCGATAATTTTCCCGCAATTCGCGCCCTGAATTTATCGCAGTTACAGCAGCAATACAGTATCGATAACTATGGGGACAAGGTACTATCCCAAGCAAGAGTGATTATTCTGCGCTTATTGGGGGGACGGGGGAGTTGGTCCTACGGGTTGGAAGTAGTTAAGGAAATTGTCGAAGAAACCGGTGCGAGTTTATTTGTCCTCCCGGGAGAGGATAAACCGGATTTAGAGTTGATGAGTCATTCCACTGCTTCCCTAACTACTGTTAATCAGTTATGGTGCTATTTCACGGAAGCAGGGATAGATAACTGGATTAATGCTTGTAAATTTATCGCGCATACCTGTCTCCATCTCGACTATCTCCCTTTTCCTCCTGGGGTTGTCCCTAGGTTGGGAATCTATTCCCAGATAACCCTATCCCAACCCCAAGCAAGGACTTGGATACTTTTCTATCGTTCCCATTATCTCGCGGGTAACACCAAAGCTATCGATGCTTTAATCAGCGCTTTCACCCAAAGAAACATTGAAACTGTCCCCATCTTTCTCTCCTCTGTCCGGGAAATTGAAGTGCAAGAGGAACTATTAACCCTCTTTTCCCACCATCCCCCAGACCTAATTCTCGATACCACTAGCTTCTCTATCCAGCGACCAGAAGACAAACAAAATCATCACTTCTGGCAGTCCCTCAATAAACCCATCTTCCAAGTTATCCTCAGCAGCAGTAGTTTAGAAGCTTATCAACAGGGTTATCAAGGTCTTTCCCCCCGGGATGTGGCCATGAATATCGCTTTACCGGAAATGGATGGCAAAATTATCACCCGCGCTATTTCCTTTAAATCTGTCCTCACCCGACATCCGAAACTAGAAACGGAAATAGTTATCTATCAACCCCTCCCCCACCGGGTTGATTTTGTCGCTGATTTAACCGCAAACTATTGTCAACTCTCCTCCCTTCCCAACTCCCAGAAAAAAATTGCCCTCATTTTCCCCAACTATCCCAATAAGGATGGTCGTATCGCTAACGGAGTCGGTTTAGATACTCCCGCTAGTGGTCTGGAAATTCTTCGCGCATTACAAACCCAAGGTTATACTCTCACCGACCTCCCCGACCATAGCGATGAATTAATGCGATTGCTTATTTCCGGTATCACTAATGACCCGGAGACAAGGGAATTAAAACCTATCTATCAATCTCTCTCCCTGGCAGCATATCTAGATTATTTCTCCTCCCTTCCCCCCGATAATCAAAGCGCTCTGCTTGACCGTTGGGGACATCCAGACAGGGATTTTCCTATCCCCGGCATCCAGTTAGGTAATGTCTTTATCGGTATTCAACCTTCTCGCGGTTATGACCTTGACCCGACTCTTAATTATCATTCCCCCGACCTGGAACCTACCCACAGCTATCTCGCTTTTTACCATTGGTTACGACAGGAATTCCAAGTCACTGCTGTGATTAATCTCGGTAAACACGGCAATTTAGAATGGCTGCCCGGGAAAAGTCTCGCTCTTTCTCCCCATTGTTATCCCGAAATTGCTTTCTCGTCGCTGCCGAATTTTTATCCGTTTATTGTCAATGACCCCGGAGAAGGTTCCAACGCTAAAAGACGTTCCCAAGCTGTTATCATCGACCATCTCACTCCCCCAATGACGCGAGCGGAATTGTATGGGGATTGGGAAAAGTTAGAGTCCCTCATCGATGAATATTATCAGGCAGAATCTCTTGATCCTTCTCGTTTAGCTCTGATTCGCAAGCGGATTAACGATCTGGTGGCGAAAACTAATCTCGATCGAGAGCTAGGCACGATCTCGCGTAGCGAGCGCGTTGCGACCAGCGCTTCCTTTGGTCAATTTCTTACCCTCGTGGATGGTTATCTCTGTGAACTCAAGGAAGCACAAATCCGCGACGGTTTACATATCTTCGGTCAATGTCCCCAGGGTCAGCAGTTAATTGATTTAATCCAATCGATCGCTCGTTCTCCTAGTCCCGACCGCCCCGGTTTAACCCGTTCGATCGCCCTTGACCTCCATCTCGACTGCGACCCCCTGACGGAATATAACGATACTACTACCTATCTGGAAAGTCTCGCTCAGGATTTAATTAGCCAGAAAATTGAACCTCTAGGCGAAAATACGGCAAAAGAATTGGTTTGGCTAGAAAATCAGTTAATTCCTGCTTTAAAACAAACCCCCGATGAACTTACCTATCTCTTAAAAGGTCTCGCTGGCCAATACGTCCCCAGTGGTGCTTCCGGCGCTCCTACCCGCGGCCGTCCCGATGTTCTCCCCACTGGCAGAAATTTCTATTCTGTCGATACCCGCGCAATCCCCACAGAAACCGCGTGGGAAGTGGGAAGAAAGGCCGCAGAGGCACTAATTGAACGTTATACCCAAGAAAATGGCGAATATCCCCGCACTTTGGCGATTTCTATCTGGGGAACTGCGACGATGAGAAATAGTGGCGAAGATGTGGCCGAAGTCATGGCTTTGCTGGGAATTCGTCCCCTTTGGGATGGTTTTTTCCGTCGGGTGGTCGGGTTTGAAATCCTTACCCCGTCTAGCTTAGGCCGTCCTCGAATTGATGTGACCGTTCGGGTATCGGGCTTTTTTAGGGACAGTTTCCCCAGCATACTACATCTTCTTAATTCTTGCATAAATGCGGTAGCTTGTCAAGAGGAAGAGGAAAAAATTAATCCTTTAGCGGCGAAAGTGAAGACAGAGAAAGAGTTTTGGCTAAGTCAGGGCTTAGGAGAAAAAGAGGCGAAACTGAGAGCTACTGCCAGAATCTTTGGCTGCAAACCGGGTGCTTATGGGGCCGGTTTACAGGGGTTAATCGAGTCACAAAACTGGCAAAATGATCAAGACTTAGCTAATGCTTATATTAACTGGAGTTGTTATGCAATTGATAGTCAAGGAACTGCCCATTCTTTACCGGAAGTATTGAGAAATAGACTGGAAGAATTAGAGATAGTGCTGCACAATCAGGACAATCGAGAACACGATATTTTCGACTCCGATGACTACTATCAATTTCAAGGCGGCTTAACTGCCAGTGTCCGGTCCTTAACCGGCAAAAATCCCGTCACCTATTTTGGTGATCATTCCCGTCCAGAAAATCCCCGCATCAGAAGTCTAGAGGAAGAAATTCGCCGCGTTTACCGTTCGCGAGTAGTGAACCCCAAATGGATAGCGGGAGTGATGCGACACGGCTATAAAGGCGCTTTCGAGATGGCTGCGACCGTAGATTATATTTTTGCCTACTCTGCCACTACTCACCTAGTGGAGGATTTTATTTATCAGGGAGTAGCCGCAGCTTATTTATTTGACGAGAAGGTACAACAATTTATTCAGGAGAAAAACCCCTGGGCATTGCGAGATATGGCCGAAAGATTATTAGAGGCTCAACAACGGGGATTATGGACGCAGGTAGACCAGAAAACTTTAGATCGATTGAGGGCAATTGTCCATGAGGCCGAAGGAGCGATCGAATCGGGTCAGTAATTAATAACTTGATTAAATACCTTAAGAATCGAGGGCGATTGCACTATAGCAAAATGACAAAACCTTCCTGAGTAAAATGTTGATCATGGGTCAATATCTCGATAATTTCCAGTTCTCGCATCGTCTGCATAGAGATACAATCAATGAGACTATATTCTTTGTCAGGACGATTTTGGTAAAGAGTTAGACCCGCTAAAAATGATTCATGAGCTTGAAAGAATTTCCTTCTGCTATATATCCTTTAATTTCAGGACTGTAAGCAGAATATCTTCCTTCTCTCTTTTCTATTTCAATACTGACTTTTGATTTCATCGCTCACCTGTTTAAATTAAATGAATATCTTAACTCAATTGTAATTTGTAGGAATGGAGATTCGCCAACTGTGTGAATCGCCAGTCGAGAAATGTAAATATTTATTAAATTGTAGCGTAGGATACTTTGACCCCACTAAACAGTATTGGCTATTCTGCTAGATTGAATTGCACGGAGTTTTTCAACGCAAACCATCTTGATCCAATCCTGACGATTCATGTTCTGCAATTGACACTCTACATCTATGCTTCCTAGTAATTCCGGGGGAAAATCAAGATTAATTTGTTGCTTAACCTGAAAATTACCTGTGAAATGCTCAGAGACATCTTTCCCTAGATGTGCTTGTTGAGCAATTTCCTCAATATCTTTAATTTCAGTTGACTGTTTCCTCATAGCTTTTGCGCTCCTGTTTAGTTGATTTCCAAGCGGTGACAACCCAAATGTAATCACCGACTTCATCGACTCTGTATTCTACAATGAATGTTGTTAACGTTCCGCCCGCAAAGCCAACAATCCGATATTGTTCTGGCTGCTCAGAGCGTTGGTCTTCGATGTAAGGTTTGTAAAGCAGATCGTTTAACCGAGTGAAGTCAATGTCACGTTCTGTTAAAACTCGCTGTCGTTTGGCTTCATCCCATTGAATACGCATGAGATACCCGAAATCAATGGAGAAAAATTGTTTTCACCCACTCTATGCTAACCTATCGCTCCCGAAGGGGAGGGACTAAGGGGAGAAGAATGTAAAGATTTATTAAATTGTAGCTTTTGGTGCAACAGGGGGGAGGAGTGTGTATATTCTGCGAAGTTTATCTTATAGTCCTTTCAGATAAGTCTGATACACTCTAGACCAGTTAGACTCTTATGGACTCTGGCATTGATATTCTCAATCTTAATTGAAATTACTATAGCAATTCCCATAGTTGTGAGGTGCAGAGTCTTAGGTTTTGAGGAGTTAGGAGTCATGAGTTAAGATTTTAGTGTACCTCATGAGATTGGTAAACGCTATATATTGTAATTTTATTCCATAACGCAGGTTAATTACAGCAGTTATCTTAATGGTGAAATAACTTCTTTATTTGAGGTGTAGTTTTCTAGATGTTAACTAGGTTAAAGATGGCATAGCCAACGGATAATTGAAACCAGTGGATTATCATTGGTTAAGTTAGCGGCATTGGTGAGTTTTTGCGTCTCTAATTGCTGATAAATTTCCCTAGCCATTTTTGGTTCAATAGCAGCGCCGATAAAAAAAGTATAAGGATGCTTAGAGATTTTTCTAAAAGCATCATCAATTCTCTGCAAAGCAGTACGAGCAGTTTTCCAATGTTCATCTGCTCCTGCGGGATCAATACCACCTTTCAATTCTCCCAAAGCAATGTATAAATCAGGAGATTGTAAGGTTTGTTTTTTGATTTTTTGATTAGCTAATTGCGTCGAATCACATTTTAAAAGGCACAAATCAATATTGTTGTTATTAACAAGGGGAACATTGACATTATAAATTATTGTTCTTGGTTGGCTGTTATTTAACCAGCTAACACCTCTAACCAAGATTTCTAGATTAGGTGTCATTTCTTCAGCTGCTCTCCATTGATTATTACTAGAATTGAGCCAATCATAAGCAATCCCTGCTACTCTTAAAGTTGCTAATAGAGAACGAGTAAATTTACTTTGAGCTAAGGAGCCACCTGCGTTTCTCATGATTCCTCCTAAAGTGTCACCCCGAATCAATAGAAATCTATAGACTAACTCCTCAACAAAATTAGTCCCCGCAGGTTCCAGAAAATTGACAATTAATTCTTGAATTGCTTCTACCTTGTCTTGGGGATGTAAATAATTTTTAGCTTTATCAGAAATTCCCGATGCAGTTAATAAAGCCGCTTGAATATCTGGGATGTTTAGCAAATCTCTAGCATTGTTTACAGTTTGGGCAATAATTTTTAAGGTTCTTGCTTCTGCAATTAAAGGAGTAGCTCTCTGATTTTTTTCTCAGGCTAGAGTAATAAATCCTGAACGGATAGCTTCATAGGTAGTATCCAAATCACAACTTTGGTTTAAATGCAAGAGATAGGGTTTTTCCATTAAGGCTTTCTCCACACATAAATACATTTTCTTAAAGATTCTCTACCATGACATCCCATTTGCTGACTACTATTACCTTTTCCATTAGGAACTACTAAAATATTTTCTACTTTAAATCCAATTTCTTCAGCAATTTTTGACAAAATTAAATCTACAGAAATACTAGCTCCCGCATAACGAACGTTATCATTAATCATACAGAAAATACCAGAGGATTTCATAACCCGAAAGCATTCATAAATTAGACAAGACATTTCCAGAAAATACCCCCTGATCATCCGAGGAATACCATGGTTATTTAAGGCCTTGCTTGATTTTAATTCCTCTAAATAATCCAGGACACTTTCTAATAATTTTTGACGATCAGTTATGGCAATGGCTGGCGACCATTGTTCATTTATTTTTAGTAACTCTTTGGGTTTATTTTCAACAGTGCAACTAAGCATTTGTTGACGTAATTGTTTTAATTGTAGTTGATCTATTCCCAATAGAGCCAATTCCAAAGCGTAGATACGAGTATAATCATAGCGATTACAATAAGGAGGAGAAGTAATAATAGAATCGTATTTTTCTGAGGAAATCTCTGGCAAAATCTCAAGACAAGAACCTTGATATAGTTGAATTTTTCCCTGAGGATAATCTCTAGAAAAAAGTTCCAATTGTTGCTGACTAGGCTCTAAATCTGCGAGAATTTCTCTTAACTTGCTATGGAGGGCAATTTTAAAGTCTAAAATTTCCCCTTTGTCAAATATATTTTTGCCCTGTTGTCTCCCAGAACGATAATCCCAACGCAGGTATTGACCATCTTTTCTAGTATAGCTAATTGATTCGAGAATAGAAAGTAAGGCAAATTTTAAGATCCCTTGCACTCGCTCATTCTCTTGGGCAATCAACCCTAAGTAACTTTCTATACAAGCCTGATTTTCTTGGGGATATGCTCCTTGAGTAATTGGTAATTCTAATAACTTAACTTTGTCATCTCCCTGTTGCCAAAGGCTATGGTTAGACCAATACTCTAGACGATATATATCATCACTATTTAAGCCATTCTCTAAAATTTGTCTAGTAATAATTAATTCCTGTCCAATCGGCAATAGTTCTATTCCATCTGCTGATAAACCCCTGGCCGCCGCCGCAAATAAAGTTGTTCCGCTGCCGGCGAAAGGGTCTAGTATTTTTCCTTGTTTGATACCATATTTTTCTAGAAGATAAACTATCAGATCAACGGAAAAACCCTCTTTATATTTATACCAGCGATAAACCGGTTGATTTTTATTACCTTGAAAACTCACTAGGGTACGAGATAATTGCTCAGAATCAAGTAATTTGTTTTGAAAATAATTAAATAATTCTCGATCGAGATTGTTGATTTCTAACAATCTTTCTGCTACATTAACTGAACTATTAATCATTTAGGTTTACTGGCGAAATTGCCGAAAAATAATTATCAGAGTTTATCTTTATTTGACTTGTAATTTTAATCAGTGGGGAAAGGGCGATACTTAAGGATTAATTCTCGCACCGATTCCCCTAGATTTAATCTCAATCCCCTAGACAAATACCCAAACCCCTGGCGGTTTTGACTAAAGTTTCTTCGGGATCGACGACGCGATAGGTTTTAATCGCCTCCTCAATGGGAACACTGACCACTTGCCGATTTTGCCAGGCCACCATGCGATCGAATTCCCTCCTGGCGATCAGATCCACGGCCGCCACGCCAAAAGCCGCCCCCAGTAAGCGATCCATCGGAGAAGGAATGCCCCCCCGTTGAATGTGGCCCAGGAAAGTCACTCTCGTTTCGGCCCCGGTTTCCCTGGCAACTTCTTCGGCTAAATAGCGACCGATACCCCCGAGACGATCTTCTCCTAGGGATTCCTTTTGCACTAGGCGATCGCCAGTTTCCGTCCGCACAGCCTCGGAGACAATAATCAGAGAAAACTGTTTATCCATACGCTGCCGTTGCCGGATCTTCTCGCAGATCTTCTCTAATCGGTAGGGAATTTCGGGAATGAGAATGATATCGGCCCCCCCCGCAATACCGGCAGCCAGGGCAATATGGCCGGCATCTCTACCCATAACTTCTAGGATCATCACCCGGTTATGACTAGCGGCGGTAAAATGGAGGCGATCGAGGGCTTCTGTGGCGATATTAGTAGCTGTATCGAAGCCGATGGAGACTTCTGTCGCTCCCACATCATTATCGATGGTTTTGGGGATACCAATCAGATTAATGCCTCCCTGTTGGGCAATACGGCGCAAAATCGCCAGACTACCATCGCCACCGATGCCGATCAGGGCATCCAGTCCCAGACTATGATAGCCGTCGATGATGTCCTGAGAGCGATCGATCAGGGTTCCATCGGGCATCGGGAAAGCGAAGGGATCCCCCTTATTGGTAGTACCGAGAATTGTTCCTCCCATCACCAACAGGCGATCGACTCCTTCAATATCAAAGATCGTGGTTTTGGGGGGACGGCTAATTAATCCGTTAGTTGCTTCTCGAATACCCACCACTTCCCAGCCATAATTGCCAGTGGCATGGTGGACAACGGCACGAATGGCGGCATTTAAACCCGCACAGTCGCCACCACTGGTGAGAAGTCCAATGCGTTTTTTTTCACCCATAGCTTTTTGTCAGGAGATTAACAAATCTATATTTAGGGAAAAGTTGCGGATAATGCCTAAAAATTAAGAAAGTTTCTAGATCGTCCCTGACAGTTAGGGGAAAAAAACGAAAAATTCACCCCCGTCCCCTCAGTAATCGATCACGAGCAGGGTGTGCAGGGCGACACGGATTCCCATTATACTAGAAATTATATAGCAATTCTAGGGAATTTGTCAACCCTAATGTACGAGAAATTTTCTGATAACTGATAGCCGATCAATTTAACTATTTACTGCTTGCTGAAGACGGGATATATCCCAACCTTTTTGATTGAGAAGTAGCCAAGACTGCATTAAATCTGGACCGTGTAACTCCCCCATCAAAGCGGCGCGCAGAGACTTCATCACCAGACCTTTTTTAACCCGATGGGCTTTAGTTGTTGTTTCCACAATTCCCTTAGCAACTTCTCCAGTCAAATCGGGAGTAATAGCGGCGAGAATATCCTTGATAATATCCTTAACTCCCTCTAATTGTAATTGACTTAGAGCTTCCTGATTATAATTAGCCACAGGGGTTAAAAGTAAGCGACTTTCGGCGACAGCATCGCTTAAACGAGTTAAACTCGGACCGATGAGAGTAGCCAAACCGATCAACCAAGCTCGATCGGTTTCAGCAGCAAAATTATACCCTGCTTCTTGCCAGTAGGGAAGGAGTAAAGGCACTAATTCCTCACCGGTTAAGCGATGGAGATATTGACTATTAATCCAATCCAATTTAGTCCAGTCAAATTTTGCCCCTGCTTTATTTACCCGTTCTAAACTAAACACTTCAGCGGCCGTTTCAAGGGTAAAAATTTCTTCAGTGGAATCGGGAGGAGTCCAACCGAGGAGAGTCATGTAATTAACCAAAGCTTGCGGCAGAAAACCCAGTTTTCGGAAATCATCGATCGAAGTGACTCCATCCCGTTTAGATAACTTACGACCCTCCTGATTTAAGATCAAAGGAGTGTGGGCAAACTCCGGCACTTTTGCCCCCAAAGCTTCGTATAAAAGAATTTGTTTAGCCGTATTAGCGATGTGATCTTCCCCACGAATAACATGGGTAATTTCCATATCGATATCATCAACAACTACCGCTAAATTATAGAGAGGCTGACCAAAGTTTTCCTCCGCATTTTCCGAGGTACGAGCGATCACCATATCCCCCCCTAAATCACTACCTTTCCAGATGACTTTTTCCCGGATTAAATCCTGCCAAATAATTTCTCGATCATCGTCAATAATAAAACGAATTACTGCTTTTCTCCCCGCTTGCTCGAATTGAGCTTGTTGTTCGGGGGTGAGATAACGATGACGATTATCGTAACGGGGGGCAAGATTGCGGGCTTTTTGTTCTTCCCGCATTTTTTCCAATTCTTCCGGGGTACAATAACAACGATAGGCTAAACCTCGATCGAGCAGGGTTTGAATGGCTTGACGATAATAATTAAGGCGTTGAGTTTGAAAAAAAGGACCTTCATCCCAATTCAGTCCTAACCATTGTAGGCCCGCTTGAATATTTTCGGTATATTCTGGTCGAGAACGTTCTAAATCTGTATCTTCCACGCGCAAGATAAATTTCCCCCGGTGATGACGGGCAAAAAGCCAGTTAAATACGGCTGTACGCGCTGTTCCAATGTGTAAATTTCCCGTGGGACTGGGGGCAATACGAACTCTAACTGTCACGGTCTAACTCCTAGGTTTTTTGCAGCAACGATATCCCATGTTATTGCAAATTCACCTAGGCAAACTCGCGAAATTAAGAAAATTATCCAGCCGGCAAACTGACATTGACATCTCCCCGCTCTCAAGAGACCGGGATTCTAATCGGTGAGATCGAGCTAGGTTGAAACCGCGCTTCTACTCGATTACGATCTATTTTAGAAAGCCTAAGTAGGGTTTGCGGCAAAAAGTTATTGAAAAGTACAGGTCTCTTAATCAATGATTTCACTTAGCTACAAGCATAAGCTTTAGTTGTTGATTAATCTCTAAGTTATAACTTCTTGTAAGTATTGACCGAGAAAAAGTGCTGTTTTTCCATTTCAGACATAAAAAAGCCCAAAAAACCTGCCGAAGCAGGGTGGAAAGATTGATAACTAAAAAAGTAATAGCAATGGCTGTTTCCGATGTTGAGGGAAGTTTTGCCATCACGCGATTGAGGTTAAATATTCTTTTTGCTTGACCAAATTTCCCTTCAATAGCATTAAGAATTCTTTCATCTTCAAGAGCTTGTTTTTTCTTTTCTTTACTAATATTTGCTGGCGGTCTTCCTAAAGGAGGTCCACTCATTCTAATACCTCTTTCTCGACAATAGGCTCGATTCTCCCGTGTCCGATAAATTTTGTCTACATGAACTGATTCAGGATAAAAGCCCGTATAACGCTTAAATTCTGCTATTTGTTCTTTCAAGTCCCCAGATTCATTGAAGTTATCCCAACTTAGATGGTCTAAAAATACATAGCCATTGTAACAGCTTGCTGACAGTTTAGCCAGCAATTCCACTGGTTTTCCCGCTTTTCCTCTGACAATAGGACGTACATGAGGTTGGGTTAAACTGACGATTCTGTTCTCAATACTCTGTTTTTTATTTGACCACATCCATAACTGTTGGCGGTAAACTTCTGCGACAACTAGCAGCATTTTATACTGCCTTTTACTCAGCCAAGAAAGCGAGGCTCCGACCGCCATTAACTGCTCAATATGAGCTAAGTTTCTTTTGATATATTGGAGTTGTTTTTTAATAGCTTTTCTCCGTTGTTTTTGAGATGGACTGCGTCTTTTAGCCACTTCTAAGTAAGCTTTTCTGGCTTGTTCTCGGTAAGTTTTCGGTTTTTTTGGGAATTTGTCTTTGATGGGTTCGTAGAGGGAGTCGATAATTTCTTCGGTTTGTTCTCTGGCTTGATTTAATATTCCTAAGTCATTGGGATACCTAATGTCAGCCGGCGCACAGGTGGCATCTAAAATTAATTTTCCTTGATTTTTCGGCTCACTTTCTTCTTCTCCCTTTTCTTCTTTTTCGGGCTTTTTTTCTCCCCGGTGAAAGCTGGTTAATCCTCCCTGGTTGATGACCATTTTTTTGTTGACTTGGTTGACTAAATTAGACCCGATTCTTTCTCGAAAATAGACTAACATTGAGGCTTCAAAGGGAGCTTCATTGCTGTAAGCCGATAGCCCTAAAAAGTATTGTAGATAAGGGTTCTCTCTAATTTGTTCGACGGTTTCCCTATCACTTGTTCCCAACTTCTCTTTAATGATTAATGCTCCTAATGCCATCCGAAAGGTTTTGGCTGGTGCACCCATTTCTTCTGAGAAGTTTTGGGCATATTCTTCTTCAAATTCTGACCAAGGAATTAGATTGGCCATGATAACCCAACGATTGTCTGGGGATAATTTCCCCTCCGAGGGAAACTCGAAGTTTTCTGGTGAGGTTGGGGGTAGCTCGACTCTGCGGTACATTGGTACTAGCCAAGGAAAGTGCAAGGGTTTGAAGCGATTAAGCGCAGATTCAGGGGCACCTGAGCGACTCTCAATTCAGCTAAAAGCCTTTTCCTGTAAGGTTTTTAGCTTTATTCAGCAGACCCTAATTAGTCTTTAATAGCCAGAATAACCAGATTTAGTATTATTGACTTATTGACTCCTGTGTGTGATGAAAACCCGATCATAAAATATCTCCTAGTATGGGTGATTAACACGGCTAAAATTCAGGCTTATATTATAACACCTTCTCGGCTAAAACCGACAAATTTAAACTATTTAAAATACGGGTTTTTATTGGTCGTTTTTCATCCCAAAATATCAAGGAAGAATAAAATTCCCTGCCTAGGGAAGAATTGAGAAGCTGTAAGGTTTTTTGAGCGGTATCTAGATCATCGAAGCTTAAGAAGTAAACAGTATCATCGAAAATGACGGGTAGATTTTGATAGGGTAATATCAGGTTAAAATTTAGTTTTTTGTAAAGTCCAGAAATGGCAATCTTAAAAGGAGAGAAGCTGTAAGAACCCACACCAAATATACAAAAGTCTGGCTGATTTTGATAAATTTTGCTCTTTCTACCCAGAAAATAGTTTTTATGATTAACTAAATATTGCCAAGTTTTTGGTGCTAGATGCCGTATATTTTCTGTAGATTCACCGATAAACTTCTGAGTTACCAAAATGTATTTATTGATAACCTTTAGGCGATTTTGTGCCACATCTGAACCTTTCAGGAGAGGATAAAGATAGGTGGTTTCAAGATTAACGACTTCCTTTAAACCATTGACAAAAATTCCATTAACTAACTGTAATTCCATGATTTTTGAGCAATCATGTTTAATTCCTGAACGCCATTTTTCTTGAGGATGCCGATGATATAAATATTCTAATCTAGTAAAAGCATTTAAGTCTCTGATTAGGATATTATTTTGATAACCAATGCGCTGAAATTCCCCTTCCTCAAAACTATTGAAAACATCACAAAAATAATTTTCTGAATGAGAATCAAATTGACAAAATAGAAGACAAGCATCTACATTTGCTTGAAAATATTTTTGAGTATTGATCGGATAAATTGCCGAGTAAACTAGATGAATTTTGTGAGTATAGATATAGTTTAAAATTTTTCTAGATACAGCTGTCTTACAGATAATTGCCAGATAAGCTGAACGTCGATCGAGACATTCAATGAGCTTAATTAACATCCACTCTGAAATATCAAAATTACTTTTTCCCGTGATTGCATCTAAACCCTGATAGCCTTGAAAGTTGCTTTTTTGAGGTAAATTTTTTCCGTTAATAAGTCCTTGTTTTGAGTTGGTTATCCAAGGTAGATTCCCCAGGAATAAAATATTTTCTGACCATGATTGAGTCAGGGAATACCAGTCACAATCAAAAAAATTCTTCTGTTCAACTTGTATTCTTTGATCTTGGGATATTTGCGGATCTTGATTAATCTGAGTGATATAATCAGGATTAATTTCAAAGCCAAGAATTTTTTCAGTTTCTTTAAATGTAAGTGATGCTGCTTTTAAAAAGTTACCTATACCACAAGTTGGCTCAATAATAACATCGGGTTTAACATGAATTTGCCATAATTTTTGACAAATCTTTTCGGTTAACTCTGGGGGAGTTTGAAAGTCTCCATATTCAATTTTAACCTGAGAAGCTTGCATTACTAATTCTCTCTATAAATGGCTATTAATCCTTCTTCTTGACCAGCAAGATCGATTACCCTAGTATATTGTAATCTCCATTGTAACGCGTTAGAAATAGTTAGAAAACCTTGCCCCGGGGGATGAACAAGAATTTCATCAGCTATATTGGCCGCTTCCATTTCATCAACAGGTAAGTTTTTATCTAATATAAAAGCAATTAAATCATCTTTGTTTCCCTGATTGTTTAAGATGTTACGAATACCACGAGTCATCGGTCAATCGCCTGTTCTTTCGGCACTGACAAAAATTGTCCTGATAATTTTTAAACTGGCAGTACGATTTAGGCTATCATCTAACTTTTGATAAACAAAAATAATTAAGGAATATCCCAAGCCAAAAATTTTTTGTCTTGCGGATTTAAAAGGACAAGATGATTGAGGTTGTTTCATGCTTGTTACTTTGATATCTACTAACAAATCAGGAAAATCAATCCCACTAGCTGAATTACCGTCAAGAAAATTATATTTTTCTTTTAGATATAGTTTAAACTTTTGTTCTAAGTAGGTTCCGATCGCTTTACCATCTGTAACACCGTAGAGTGAAGATTCTTGATGTTGAGATTCCAAAGCTGAGAAGACAGCTGCCTCGTTACATAACAATTCTTGGGTCAATCTTGCCATAGATCATACAGGGTTTAAAATCAACTCTAGCAGAAAAGTTGATCTAAGTAACTAAGCAAAATTAATATCGAGTCTGTTTTGACTTTGTGTTCTTTGTGCCTCTGTGGTTTATCCCTAACCCTTCTGGGATAACCCGATAGAAAATTGTCTGCTAGGCTAGATTTAACCGGACTAAACCAAGAGAGCCTATTTATTTTTGACTGCAAGCAAAAATTTCTTCAAACCAATTAATAGCTCGATTTGCTAAAGCTTCTAGGGAATATTTTTGCTCGACTACTGCACGACAAGAATATCGATCGATCCGGTCTAAATTTTTAATTCCTGTAACTAATCCCTCGATACTATCGGGTTCAACTAAAAAACCGGTTTTTCCATCTTCAATAATTTCTACTGGACCACCACGACGATAGGCAACCACGGGAACACCACAGGCTAAAGCTTCAATAGCCACGTTCCCAAAAGCCTCAACCCAGCGCGGGGTCATCAACAGGCCAAAACAGTCGCCTAGCTCTTTTTGTAGGCTCTCGGTGGGCAAAAACCCGCGATAATCCACTAAATCGAAACTATAGGTATCCTGTAAATTTTGCCAGTAGAGAGGATCGGAAATATGACCGAAAACCCGTAAAGGTACACCCAACCGTTGACAAGCAGCGATCGCATCCTCTAAAGCTTTTTCCGGGGCAATCCGTCCCACCCAGGCTAGACAGGGGGAGGAATCGGCCCGAAACTGATACAAAGATACGTCTAAACCATTAGCCAAACAGCGATAGGGGGGAGAGAGGGAGAAAGTTTCTGCTTGGGCGAGGGTGTGAAAAGCGAGTAAATGGGGAAAACTGCGGTAGGTTTTTTGAATAACATGATCCATCGCCAAAGAAACGGAAGCCATGCTGACTAAATGGGCGACGGGAGTGGCAAAAAAAGGAGTGAGATAAAAAGGGAGCCAATCGTAGGCAAAATTAATAATTAAATCGTACTGACGTTGTACTTGTTGGGTGTAGTGCCACATATTGGCCAAAACGGCATTTTCGGGCATTAAAATCGGGGCTTGCCGGCCCTGACTTTGGGCGGAAATCTGGGCATTTCCTGCTATAGTGATTAAGGGAATATCCTGCAACTGCGAGGCTTCTGGAGCCACTACCCGCACCGGATAGCCTTGCCTGGTCAGAGTGCGAGCGAGATTATAAAGAGTTAATTCTACGCCACCGCCGCCCCCCGAACCCAAAAATCCCACGGGGGTGGAGATAAATAACAGTTTTCGACTCAATTTTGCACCTCTGTGGGTGTGGTTTCAGTGAAGGAAGTATCCTGTACGTCATCATCTTCCGGTTCACCAGTGGTTTCTAGGGGAGCAATATCTAAACGGGGCGGTAATTGCAGATTTAACTGTCTGATTGCCCAGCGTGCTGTTTCTTGCACTTCTTCATCGGAATCATCGAGGGCATGACAAATTAATTGACTGATCTGAGACATGATATCGTAGAGTCTGGTTAAATCCCGGATAGCATTTTTCCGCACTTGGGGATTTTTATCCTGGAGAGAGATAGCCAAAGCTTGGTTCATCGGTCGCAGGGAGCGGGTACAGATTTGAGCGAGGGCTTCTAGGGTTAAACTGCGTTCGTAGGAATCCCCATCCACCATACTGTCGACTAAAGGCTGCATTGCCCTAGAATCGGACATCTGTGCCAGCTTCCAAACCGCCCGTCTGCGGGTGCGGGGATCGTCATCGCGGAGACTTTCAATCAAACTCAGGATTAAGTCTGCGTTTGGGATACGGGAGGTAGCTTGTACGGGCAAAGAAGGCTCGAAATCCTCCTCCCAATTGTCATTAATGTCACTGCCAGCTTTGGTGTCGGCATCGAAGGAATTGTCATTGCCCCTAGAAAAGTTGTCGAGCGGGTTTTTAGGATTGGCGTAAGTTGTCTTTTTGGGCCGTTTTGAGGCTTTGCCCTTGGGACGGTATTGAAAGAAAAGCGATAGTAAAGCTGCTAATAAAGCGATCGATAACAGGGCCGAGCCAGCAATTAATGGTACTGGTGAAGTCTCATTTTCGGCGGCGGCGTTGGCAGGCGTGGAGGTTTGACCTAGATACTTCTGGATATTAGCGATCGCATTTTGGGCGTAGGTATCGTTCGGACGTTGTGCCAGAGCCTGTTGAAATTTTTCCAGGGCGAGTTGGTAATTTCTTTGGGCTGTGGCTTCGTAACCAGCTTTCATCAACTGATCGTAAGTGGCCACAGTCTGGGGTTGCTCTAACCTAGGGGGAGTTTGAGCGTTAGCCGTGGGTAAAGTCTGGAAATTATGACCCCAACTGCTCACACCGATAGCTAACAAAAATAGGAAATTGGGTTTGATCATAGAATTAATGTAACTGTTTAGGGGGGGGGGTAAAAGTTATAATAGCCTAAAAGCCATAAATGAAAAGCACTGAACTCCAGAGATGGGTCATAGACCGCAATGATTGGGAAAAGCCCTCGGTGAGCGTGGGGCGAATAGTACGGCTCCTAGGAGCGAGGATAGAGTCCACTGTTTAGAGCTTAGGGATTATCTGTGAAAAACTAGCTTAATTAAGCTTGCACAGGCGTTTTGCGCCATGTTCGACCTTGAATAGTCGTGTGTACTTGCCAATTAGCTACGGTTTCTGGATAATCGCCCCGATAGTGACCGCCTCGGCTTTCTGCTCGTAATAAGGCACTTTCCAGAATTAAGTCAGCGATATCTAGAAGATTTAATGTCTCGATCGCTATTCTTATTTCTAACTGCACCGAGGGACACAAAAATAATTGTTCTTTGTCGGGGAGAAGATTCTGGAGAAATTGGCCCATCTTTAAGGATTCTAACTGTTGTTTCCACTGCTGCACCCGTAGGATAGCAATTTCTAACTCATTTTGAAATCGGCAAATTCCCGCATTTTCCCACATTAAAATCGGTAATTCTCTCCGTACTTTTTGCCAGTCTTCCTGTTCTTGCTGCCAGTTTTCCGCAATTTCTAAGGGTTTTTCTGGTCTTTCCCCACGAAAGTTTTCTGGCTCTAGACCTATTGCAACTAAATTTGCCGCAAAGACAATACATTCCAAGAGAGAATTACTGGCTAAACGATTGGCTCCATGAACACCTGTACTAGCGGCTTCGCCGATCGCATACAAACCGGATAGAGAAGTGCGGGCGTTTAAATCGGTGGCCACTCCTCCCATCCAATAGTGAGCGGCGGGGGCGACCGGAATCACATCCTCAAGCACATTAATGCCCCATTTTTGACAGATGCGGATAATATTGGGGAAACGATAACGCAGACGCTCCGGTTCGATCGGTCTTAAATCTAGATATACTTTGGCATGGGCGGGATCGTGGGAGGTTTTTTGCAAATGGCTAAAAATCGCCCGACTCACCACATCCCGGGGGGCCAATTCTCCGGCCGGATGGTAATCGAAGGCAAAACGCCGCCCCCGGGCATCAATTAAATGCGCTCCTTCGCCGCGCACCGCTTCACTAATTAAAAACCGCGGCGCCCCCGGCACAGTCAAGGCGGTGGGGTGAAACTGAAAAAATTCCGGGTCGCGAATCACTGCCCCAGCACGCCAAGCCAGGGCGACTCCATCCCCCGTGCTAACGGCGGGATTAGTGGTTTGGGCGTAGACTTGACCGCCGCCTCCCGTAGCCAGAATGACTGCTTGCGCTCGCAGCCAACAGAGATGATCTTGATGGAGTAGACAAATACCTTGACAGCGTTGCCCTTCTAGGTCAAGCCAGAGTTTCAGCGCGATCGCTTGGGGAATAATGGTAATATTGGGGCGCTCGACTACTTTTTCCATCAGGGTACTGACGATCGCTCTCCCCGTGCGATCAGCCGCGTGTAGCACCCGGGCCTGGGAATGGGCGGCCTCAAGAGTGCGGGCTAAGTCGTCTCCAGAGCGATCAAAACTAACCCCCAACCGCAGCAAATCAGCGATCGCTTGGGGGGCTTTCTCGACTAAAAACTGCACGGCAGAGCGCTCGCATAAGCCCGCTCCGGCTTTCAGGGTATCTTCTAAATGGAAAACGGGGGAATCCTCAGGGGACGTGGCTGCCGCAATCCCTCCCTGCGCCCAATCACTAGCCCCAGTTTTTAAATCTTCTTTGGTAATTAAACCCACCTTTAAGTTAGGGGGTAAACACAGCGCGGCATACAATCCCGCCGCTCCCGATCCCACCACTAAAACATCTTGATAACTCGGCAGTTGCGAGGAAACGACCATGTAGTAGTTAATTGATAAATTCTATTTATTCTAGCATTTCATTTCTCTATAGCTCTGGCCAAAATCCCCAGTCTTTCCTTAGATCAGCATGGCAGATTCTTTCTTTTGCCTCTTGCCTGTCGCCTCTTGCCTTCAGAAGCTGATCACTAAAAAAGGTGAGCGATCGCTCACCTAGGAATTTTTTTAAAACCGTAATTAACTGGATTTAGTAAACTCCGGGGTTAAAACGGTCATCACCCTCGATAAATTCTTTAGAAGGCTCAGTAACAGTGAATTTCTCCAGATTGGCCTGTAAACGCTCTTTTTGAGTGGCCGAGAGTCCGGGGATATTGAGGACATCTTCCACTTCTTGGTAGGGGGCGTTTTTGATGATTTTACCGGCTAAATTGGGATAGAACCCTCTCAAGTCCCGGAAATCGCGAATATCACTGTTATTAAGGTCGATTTTTGCCCCAAATTCTGTGGTTAGTTTGGCATCGGCCGCATTTAAGACCGCCACGGGAAGAGAAGGAGAGGCGATCGAGGTGAGGTTGAGAGCTTGAGCGGGAACTTTGCCCCAAAAACTCCCGATAATCAAGGCAATTACCGCCAGCAGACGAACAAGATTCTTCATTGCAGTTGTGGTCTCCTAAAACCAAGGCAAATTAACGATCAGGACAAGAAATTAAGCCGTCAGCTTTCCGACTAGGCATAGGGTGGGGAATTGGGATTTGCCACCGCAGCCTAGCTATTAGCTGAACGCTGATAGCTAGTTAAAAAAGTTATATCATGCCATTAGACCAGATCTTAACCTAGTTTGCCGCCCTAGGGGAAGGGTTTTGGGTATTGGGGGATGGGGTTTTAGGGTTTTGCGGTTTTGGGGTTTGATCACAAAGAACAAGTTGGTTAGGACAATCTAAATCGCTAAAACCCTTTTCTGGCAAGGATTTTCCTGATGCCTGCTGCCATCTGGCTGCTGCTACAGTTGAATTTCCCTATTTCCCTATTCCCCTATCTCCCCACTTCCCCCATTTCCTCATTCCCCTATCCCCTAATGCAATTATTACAAATCCCTAAAATTATCAATGACGAACAGCACTCCTATGGCATCATAAACTGTTGCTTGTCTTGAAATATATAATAAGGAAGACACAATTATGGCTCTCCAATTGGGTGATATCGTTCCAGATTTTACACAAGATTCTAGTGAAGGTCCGATTTCTTTTCACCAGTGGGTAGGAGATAGCTGGGTGGTGCTGTTCTCGCACCCGGCTGATTACACCCCCGTTTGTACCACGGAATTAGGTACGGTGGCTAGTCTTAAGTCAGAATTTGAGCGACGTAATGTTAAAGTTATCGCTTTGAGTGTGGATAGTGCCGAATCCCATCGGGGTTGGATTAATGACATCAACGAAACTCAAAACACTACCGTTAACTATCCGATTATCGCCGATGGCGATCGCAAAGTGTCCGATCTCTACGGCATGATTCACCCCAATTCCCTCAATAATCTCACGGTACGCTCGGTGTTTATCATCGATCCCAACAAAAAATTACGTTTAACTATTACCTATCCTGCCAGCACGGGACGCAATTTTAACGAGATCCTGCGCGTAATCGACTCCCTGCAGCTCACCGATAACTATCAAGTGGCTACCCCGGCTAACTGGACCGACGGCGGCGATTGTGTGGTGGTTCCCTCTATTCCCACTGAAGAAGCTCGCAGCAAATTCCCCAAAGGAGTTGAAGAAATCAAACCCTATCTACGCATGACTCCCCAACCTAATAAGTAATTACTGATTCCTAATCGGTGAACCATATCCTAGAAAACTGACAATCCGAAAACCATAAAATCGTCAGGGAGGGTTAGCCATCCGTTATAACGGGTGGTAGCCCTAGCAACAGGGGATTTATCTCCCTTTATCATTTATCAGTTTGATTGTCAATATATTTTTTCATAGTTTCCCTAGATGTGTTAGCGGCAGTAGTCCCGAAAAGCAATTTCTTGGCTGGGTTAAAGACAATTCATTGACATCTATCTTAACTATAAGTTAAATTAATATTTGACAAAAATCGGCTTAAGACTAAAAAAACAATGAACATTATGGCTCCAAATGCTTAGTAGTGGTTAGTTTAGCTAGATTGTAGATCGATGAAATTATCTAGAGATCGAGCAAGGAGCGTCAAGAATTCTGGGTTACATCTATAAGTAAATTTTATTTTAAGTTTATTTAAGACTGTCATTACTAATGCAAGGCTGAGTCAGGGAGATTTTCCCGTAGTATCAAAAATGAAACTCGCTCGAATCGTTCACTTTGACGACGGGCGAGAGGCAATTGTAGAGACTGCCGCTTTCACTAGCATTCAATAAGAGGAACAACCGATGGCAACTTATAAAGTCACCCTGAAAACCCCCGATGGCGAGCATATAATTGATGTTCCCGATGATGAGTACATTCTCGATGTAGCTGAAGAGGCAGGACTGGACTTACCTTATTCCTGCCGCGCGGGAGCTTGCTCCAACTGTGCCGGTAAACTTGTGTCCGGTAGCGTTGATCAATCCGATCAATCCTTCTTAGATGACGATAAAATTGAAGCTGGTTTTATCCTCACCTGTGTCTCCTATCCTACCTCGGACTGTGTGATCGTCACCCACCAAGAAGAAGAAGCTTTGTCCTAATCTCTCTCAAGATTGTCAGAAAACTCCCGTTCAAGCCCTGGCTTGAACGGGAGTTATTTTATGGCTCAAAAATTTTTTTCCTTAAACACTTGTCTGTTTTAGCTAAGGGTGCTATGATTGATAATCGTGGAATTAATGGGTCGGTGCCCGAGTGGTTAATGGGGGCGGACTGTAAATCCGTTGGCTACGCCTACGCTGGTTCGAATCCGGCCCGGCCCACCACGATCAATGCCCGTGTAGCTCAGTGGTAGAGCACACCCTTGGTAAGGGTGAGGTCATGAGTTCAATCCTCATCACGGGCTTAGAACAAAACTCCCTCACTGAGCGGGTTTTCACCTTATTGGTCGGCTCCGCGTTCCCCTTTCCATTCTCAATAAGGCGTTGGGGTTGGGTGGTTTTAGGTAAGTTTTGACCTAAAATTGCTAGAAAATTGGTAGCTAACTAGGGTTTGCGGCAAAAAGTTTTTCGTGGGGGTAGGGTGTGGGGTTTAGGGTGTAGGGTGTAGGGTTTTACCGATTTTCAGGCGGTCAATTACCTAATTTTCAGGGAAAAAGTGCCTAAATTTCCCCCCCGATCACTCCAAAGGCTGGTACTTTTTGATTTCAAAAAAGCCTAAAAATATTATCCAACAAGGTTTTTAGATTTATTCAGCCAGCCCTAACTAAATGATTGTAAAATCCGGGCCTTCATGCTGCCAAACTTCTCTTAAATCGACCTTTTCAAGCTTGGATAATTGCACAGCTTCTCCTTTTGACCGCTAACGGCTGAACTGATCTGCTATCATCAACTTCGGATGATATTATTAGTCTAACTCTTGGTCGGGTGCAGTGATTGGTTAGACAGATTTAGTATCAGAGCAGCACAAGGCTGACGTTTAGGGGCTGGCTGCGATAGGATAAAAAAGTGCTAGATAAAAACTCCTCTCCCTTCTGGTCCTTAGTTGCGGGTCACTGGTTCAAGCTCATCTGTGGAGCTAGTTACCAGGATTTGCCCACGATTCGCAACCTCGCTTTGACCTATACTATGGCCGGGGCTGATTGTATTGATGTGGCCGCTGATCGAGCCGTGATCCTTGCGGCCCGCGAAGGCATCGAAACCGCCGAAAAAATCGCCGGATTCCCTGCCAATCGACGACCTTGGTTAATGGTCAGTCTCAATGACGGTGAAGATCCCCACTTTCGTAAAGCTGTCTTTAATCCGCAACTCTGTCCAGTCGATTGTCCCCGTCCCTGCGAAAAAATCTGTCCCGCTGATGCTATCGATGGGGAAGGAGTGATTGAACAGCGCTGTTATGGTTGCGGTCGTTGCTTACCCGTTTGTCCCCGGCAAATAATCGAGACCAAATCCCTGGTCTGTCAACCCGCAGAAATCATCCCCTTAATTATCGAAATGGGAGTCGATGCGATCGAAATTCATACCCAAGTCGGTCATGGAGAGGAATTTGCTCGACTCTGGCCAGCGATCGCACCTCTAACTAAAAACTTAAAAATCCTCGCCATAAGTTGCCAGGATGATCAGCAGATCATTGATTACCTCCACTATCTGCGAGAAACTATTTCACCCCTAAGCTGTCCTCTGATTTGGCAGACTGACGGCCGGCCGATGAGCGGCGATATCGGCAAAGGAACCACCCACCCAGCCATTAACATGGCCAAAAAAGTCCTCTCCGACAATCTAGCTGGATTTGTGCAGTTAGCCGGGGGAACCAATGACCATACCGTGAGCAAATTACAGCAACTGGGACTGAGAGAAAAAATCGCTGGTATTGCCTATGGAAGTTACGCCCGTTCATTGATTTTGCCAATTTTAGAGCATTTAGACCAGCCTAACCTTGAAAATGACCCCCAAGCCTACCAAGAAGCCGTTAAAGCCGCTTCTGTTCTCTTGGCTCAATTAAAAGCCTAGCCTTGGTCAAAAAACTATAATATTTTTTTAATTGACAACTAACCCCTAAATGTGTTAGACCCCAAGAAAATCTTGGAAATAAAAACAGCCAATAATCGCCAAAACCTTTTATTATTAATGCCAGAAACCCTACCCTCCTCTCGGATGCCAGTGACCGACGATTTAAACAAACTCTTGGCAATTCTACCCGCACGGATTCGCAGCAAAATCGAGGAACAGCCGCGGCAGCATCAACTGATCGAAGTGGTTATGGATTTGGGACGTATACCAGAAGCGCGTTTTCCCGATGGGGCGATCGATCTGGGGGACGAACCGATCTCAAAAGAAGAAATCCAGTATTCGATCGCCCGGGTGGGCAGTTTTAGCGGCGATAATCGCGCCGGGATTGAACGCACCCTGCACCGCATCAGTGCCATTCGCAATCGAGACGGGGAAATTATCGGTTTAACCTGTCGTATCGGTCGGGCTGTTTTCGGTACGATCACCCTGATTAACGACCTGGTGGAAACGGGTAAATCCCTGCTGCTGCTCGGTCGTCCGGGGGTAGGGAAAACCACGGCCCTGCGGGAAATAGCCCGAGTTTTAGCCGACGATCTCAATAAACGGGTAGTGATTATCGACACCTCCAACGAAATCGCCGGGGATGGAGATATTCCCCATCCGGCCATCGGTCGCGCTCGTCGGATGCAGGTGGCCCGTCCGGAATTGCAGCATCAGGTGATGATCGAAGCAGTGGAAAACCATATGCCAGAGGTGATCGTGATTGATGAGATCGGTACGGAATTAGAAGCTCTGGCCGCTCGCACGATCGCCGAACGCGGGGTGCAGTTAGTGGGAACCGCCCACGGCAATCAATTAGAAAATTTAATTAAAAACCCGACTTTATCGGATTTAGTCGGGGGAATTCAGGCAGTAACTCTTGGAGACGAAGAAGCGCGCCGCCGGGGTTCTCAGAAAACCGTTTTAGAACGCAAAGCACCGCCCACCTTTGACATTGCCATCGAAATGTTGGAACGTCAGCGCTGGGTCATCCACGAAGACGTATCCACCACTATCGACCAACTGCTGCGGGGACGGGAAGCAATTGCCCAAATCCGTTGGGTAGATGAGCAGGGAAAAGTACAAGTCACTCAGGAAGAACCAAAACCGGAAAACTTGACCCCTTTGCGTCGCAATTATCTGCCGGAAATGGATAAACCCAAGGGATGGCGCGCCGATGGCCGGATGACTCCCGTGGCCCGTTTCGGTGCGGGCCCCCTCAACCGGGAAAACGATTTCGATCGCCTCCTCGAACAATCTTGGCTGCAGGAAGAACCGGAAACGGAAAAAGTCCGCGTCCCCGGTCCTAATGGCGAAGATTGGCCGGTTTATGTCTATCCCTACGGAGTCAGTCGCGCCCCGATCGAACAGGTAGTACAGGCCCTAGATTTGCCGATCGTTTTGACCAAAGATTTACAGGGGGCCGACGCGGTGCTGGCCCTGCGTTCCCACGTTAAAAATCAGTCAAAATTGCGGCAAATTGCCAAAGTACGACAAATTCCTATCCACGGCATCAAATCCAATACCCTACCGCAAATTTCTCGCGGTTTAAAGCGGATTTTGGGCATTGATGACCCGATGAATCAGGAAGGTGCGGATCTGCGTTTATTTGCCCGCGGCGGTAGCGATGACGAGATCGAAGCTTTAGAGGAGGCCCGGTTAGCGGTGGAACAAATCGTTATTCCTACCGGCCAACCGGTGGAGTTGCTGCCGCGATCGGCGAAAGTGCGAAAAATGCAGCACGAATTAGTGGAACATTACCGTCTCCAATCCGATAGCTTCGGAGAGGAACCGAATCGCCGGATTCGCATCTATCCAGCTTAGGAGTCGGGAATTTGCAGCGACGCACGCTCATCATTCTAGGTACAGGGGCGGCGATCGGTGCGGTGGACGTCCGGATTATCCATCGTCCCGAATCGGCGGCGGAATTACCCGCTAAAATGCCCCTAGCTGCAAGAATTAAGCTCTGTCTCGATCTGGCTAAGATTAAACTAGCCACTACGATCGACTATCTCGATAGTTATGCCCGTCGGGGCATTCTCTATCCCTATCTTACCCATCCAGAGCCATCGGGTTTTAATTTCTTCAATTGGCGGTAGTGATCCGATAGTAGTGGCGTAGCTCTCTTGCTTATCTAGCCTGAGTTGTGTAGAATATTGACTAATAAAAATAATTACCTGATCAATGTCAAGAATTTGCTTTTTATGATTGCTGTTTTTATCAAAATCTTCTCTTGGATTATTAAATTTTGGTTGGATTGCGATGAAGATTTAGAACATAATCTTCTAACAAAAGATTCACCAGCTTCAATATTTCGTTGTCCTAAATGTGGTTCTTGCCATACCATCAAAAATGGTTCTAAACATAATGGCAAACCCAAACGTAAGTGTAAAATACCCAATGCATTCTATAACACTAACGAGCAGATTATTACGAGTAAGTTGACGACTGAAGTTGGGGAAGCAGCGGCGATCGCTCTCTTGAAAGACCAGTATGCGGTGGGGACGGTGACGGCGAAGATTGTTCAACCGAAGCCTGATGGTTAACTATTGTTTAACCCCCATTGTGCCCAAACGAATCAAATTTTTGGCTTCAAATAAACAAGTCGGTTTGTCCAATCCCGCTTGCCTTGCAGCTCCCATAAGGCTAAAAGCGAACGAACCAAAAGACCAAAATTGCTAGGGGGAATGGACTGATAATCGATAAAAATAACGCCACTATGACTTTTCTGAGCTTCTCCCCATTCGCACAAAAGCGGGGGAATACTGTTCTGGTCGTATGTTACTAGAGTTAACTGGGCGACCGTTGCCGCTTTTAAGATGATTTCATCCGAATCACCCAAATACCGACCTTCTTGCCAGGTGATTAAGGGAAAAATCAGGATTTCTGGACGTTTGCGACTAATTTGTTCGGCAACCGTCGGAGAAATATGTTCATCTAATAAAAAAGATAGCATTTTAGCTATTCCCTGATCGTGAGCGGGGAATCAGGAGAAACCGTAATCGTTTCCAATTGGGGTAAGAGTCGTTTTATCGTCGTTTCATTGAGGGTTTGAGCATCGGCGATCGCAGTTTGCACTTCTGACCGATAGGCTTCGGCATAGAGCAGGGCGGAGCGTACCCATTCGAGGGGTCGATGAAAATGTGCCGCCGTTTTTTCTTCATCTAGCGCGTAGCTTTGAGCAATTTGAATTACTTCCCACAGAGCCAAACTAGAGTTTTTTAGGTAGGGTTGCCGCCCCAAAGGAGAATGGCGAAATTCAATATAGGGGAACTCGCTTTCTCGGAGGGATTCCTCGATTAAAATCGCGCTGGTTTCACTAGGGGTTTTTCCTAATCGACGGGCAAACCGTTTCAGTCTTTCTGCTGTGCGGTCGGGGAGTCGGGTACTAACAACTTGGGACATAAATTTTTTCAACTTTTAATTACACTGTTTACATTGTAACTCGATTCATTGTCCCAATGTCCTTTATTTAAGGAATGACCGTTCAGATAAGCTAGAACCGCGTCACGGCATATCATAGAAAAATAGCCGCATCGAGAGAGAAGCTAATGTTAATAAATAACCAGGGGCAATTATGGCAGTTACTCCAAAACCAGAAAAATTAATCAGTGAGCCTTTGTCAGAGCAAGAGGCTAAAGCCTTGAATATCCCGTCCCTTTCTAACTCTTCCCAAAATAGTAAAGCTATTTTTCTGCAACAGGCAGGTACTTTAAGTGATGATAGTTCTCTTGCTGACCTAAGAGACTCTATTTACCAAGCAAGGGGACGTTCTGAAACTGAAGATGATGTATCTTCTTGACACGGATACTTTAACTGATCTCCACGCTGGCAACACTAACATCATCAATCGCTTAGAAAGCTTACAAGATGAGGAAGTCGCCATTACGATTGTCACCAAGGTAGAAATTTTACGCGGGCGGATAGATTATCTGCTTAAGGCTTTTTCAGGCAGGGATTTATTGAAAGCACAAGAGCTTTTCTCTCGTTCAGAAACCTTATTAAATCAACTTCCTGTAATTTTAATTGACCCAGATGCAGCCAATCAATTTGACCGCTTACAAGGTATTTCTAAATTCCGCAAAATTGGCAGAGCAGATTTGTTAATTGCTAGTATCGCCTTAGCTGATCAAGCAACTCTAGTAACTAGAAATCTGCGACATTTTAGACAAATTCCGCATTTATTCTTAGAAAATTGGGTTGATTAATTCCCGTTCCGGCTCTTCTAGGTTCTGTGTGATAAGTTTAACTTACATAGGATCGATCTTTGTGTCCTCTGTGTCTGGTGTGGTTCCTTCCACTCCCTCGCCAGCAGGACTGTATCTTAGAATACATTTTACCCACCAAATCCAAGAGAGCCCCGTTCCGAATTGTGAGCAAGATTGAGAGAAAAGTCCGCTCAAGCGTTGATAGAATCGCCTTGATTGATAAACGGTTGGGAGTCTTAACAGACTACTTAATTCTTGCCCTTTTTGAGGGGGGAAGTGGCAAACTATTAACTGTTACCGTTGAATGGGAAAAGACTGTGGATATTCGCTTAATCGTTGTTGATGTGGATGGAACGATCGCCGGGGATAACAATCAGGTTAATCCGGCTGTGGTGCAAGCGGTCTCGGCCGTCCAAAAAAAGGGGATTCCCGTCGCTATCGGCACTGGCAGGATGTACCGCTCGGCTTTACGTTTTCATCAACGCCTTAAATCCACTTTACCCTTAATTGCTTACAATGGCGCTTGGATTCAAGATCCTGTTTCTCAAGTTCACCATCGACATACTCCCATTTCCCCCGACTTAGCGATCGATCTTTTAGATTATCTTGAACAACCCCAATGGCAAGAGAAAATCTCCCTTAATTTTTATATGGACGATGTGCTTTATGTGCGGCAATTAAACGCGGAAACGGAATTCTATCGGCAGCGATCGGGTATTATGGCCGAAGCAGTGGGAGATTTACGCAAAGTGGCCCACAAAACTACTAAAATCCTGGCCATGGGGGAAGATAAGCAATTTATCGCTGAGATTTGGCAGCATTTACAGCAACGCTATCAAAATCAAGATTTATACTTTACCCAATCGAGTCCGACTTTTTTTGAAGTTACCCACGTTGAGGCCACCAAGGGAAGCGCCGCCCAATTTTTGGCCGAAGATATCCTAGGATTACAACCGCAAAACGTCATGGCGATCGGTGATAATTTTAATGATGTTTCTATGCTCACCTATGCTGGTCTCGGTGTTGCCATGGGTAATGCTCCCCAAGCCGTTAAGGATCAAGCCGATTGGGTTGCCCCCAGTGTAAACTTAAATGGGGTGGCTGCGGCTTTGGAAAAGTTTGTTTTAATTTGAGGAATGGGGGAATGGGGAAGTGGGGGAATGGGGAAGTGGGGGAATGGGGGAATGGGGGAATGGGGAAGTGGGGGAATGGGGAATTTTAACTAAAACCCTAACACCCTACAATCCTACAGCCCTAACACCCCAACACCAATTCGCTTTTTATCGAGAAAATTATGACTATTAATACGCAAACTGTTACGATTTCTAACAAAGATATTGACATCGATGCCTATTTAGCCATTCCCGATCGAGTGGGAATTTATCCAGCAATTATCGTGATTCAGGAAATATTCGGCGTAAACGACCATATTCGCGATGTTACCCGCAGAATTGCCCAAGAAGGCTATATAGCGATCGCTCCTGCCATTTATCAGCGATTTGCTCCCGGTTTTGAAACGGGGTACAGTATGGCAGATATCGAAATCGGTCGTCAGTACAAGGAACAAACCAAAGCAGCCGAATTACTCAGCGATATCCAGGCCACCATCGATTATCTTTATAGTTTGCCACAGGTGCAAAAAACCGGTGTCGGCACGATCGGTTTTTGTTTTGGTGGTCATGTGGTTTATCTTGTCTCCACTCTAGAGGATATCAAAGTTACTGCCTCTTTTTACGGTGCGGGAATCACCACGGGAACCCCCGGGGGTGGCCAAGCGACAGTGAAGGTGACTCCCCAAATCAAAGGGACAATCTACGCATTTTTCGGGGTGTTAGATACCAGTATTCCTCAGAAGCAAGTGGATGAGATAGAAAACGCATTAACCCGTTATCAAATTCCTCATCGAGTTTTCCGCTATGAAAATGCCGACCATGGCTTTTTCTGCGACCAAAGAGCTAGTTATAATGCTAAGGCGGCCAAATCTGCCTGGGATCATGTGCTAGAGTTATTTAGCCTTCTTAAATCTTAATGGTCTGACTCCTCAAGCTTCAGCTTACACTGGAAGCAGCTCGAAATTATACTTGTAACTATTCTATTTATCATGACACCGAACCCTGCCTTTTCCATGGACGATTTTGCCAAAGCTCTTGATCAATACGATTATCAATTTGAAAAAGGGCAAATCGTGCGCGGGAGAGTCGATCAACACACCTCCGATGGAGCATACATCGATATTGGCGGCAAATCCTCCGCTTTTATTCCTTTAAGGGAAATTTCCCTCGAAAATGTTACTTCCATTGCTGAAGCTTTACCCATAGGTGCAGAATTCGATTTTCTGATTACCCGTGGACAGGATGCGGAAGGACAAGTTACCCTGTCTCTGCGGCAATTATTACTACAAAAAGCTTGGGAAAATGTCAGGGAAATCTCTGAAAGTGGCAAGTCGGTACAGCTGCGCGTCACGGGGGTGAATAAGGGGGGAGTGACGGGAGAGGTGGAAGGATTAAAAGGATTTATCCCTCGCTCCCATTTAATCGAAAAAAATGATTTAGATTCCCTGATCGGACAACTTTTAACCGCAACTTTTATTCAAATCGACCAAGAAAATAATAAATTAGTTTTATCTCAGCGAGAAATTGCTCGCGCTAACGCTATCAGTCAATTAGCTGTGGGTAAATTATTAAGTGGCACCGTGGTTAAATTACAACCCTACGGTGTCTTTGTCGATTGCGGTGGAGTGACGGGATTACTCCATGCTAAACAGGTGACAGGAGCCTTTTTTAATTCTCCCATGACTTTCTTTAAAGTTGGTCAAGCAATTCAAGTGGTGGTCGCGGAAATTGACGAATATAAAAACCGCATTTCCCTATCTACGAAAATCCTCGAAGCGCACCCCGGCGAAATTCTCGAAAACTTTGCAGAAGTCATGGAAACAGCAGCAGAAAGATTAAAACAAGCTCAGGGAAAAACAATGGACAGTTAAATTAGGGGATGGGTGTTAGGGAAATGGGGAAATGGGGAAATGGGGAAATGGGGAAATGGGGAAATGGGGAAATGGGGAAATGGGGAAATGGGGAAATGGGGAAATGGGGAAATGGGGAAATGGGGAAGTAGGGAATTTCAACTAAAAACCCCAAAACCCCAAAACCCCAAAACCCTAAAACCCCAAAACCCTAAAACCCTAAAACCCTAAACCCCTTTTTCCGTGATCAAGATGTTTCAAGAAAAGATGTTTCAAGATCGGATAGCAATTTTAGGGACTATGCACGGAAAAGAGCGGGTAATAGCGCCGATTTTAGCGCAAGAAATAGGCCTTAAGGTGATTGTACCCGATAATTTTGATACCGATCGCTTTGGCACTTTTACCCGGGATATTAAGCGCATCGGGACACAAATTGAAACCGCTCGCAGGAAGGCACAACAAGCGATCGAGCTTTCGGGATACGATATCGGAATTGCTAGTGAGGGTAGTTTTTATCCCTATCCCAACTTGCCGTTAGTTTCCTGTAATCGTGAATTGATTTTATTACTCGATCGAGTCCATAATCTAGAAATAATTGGTCAAGCAATAGTCACGGAAACCAATCACGCTCACCAAACTGTAACTAATCTAGCAGATGCTTTAGAATTTGCCGAAAAAATCGGCTTTCCTAGTCATGGTTTAGTGGTGATGTTTGATAAAAATTCTCTCGACTCCGAGCAGATTTTTAAGGGAATTACTGACCAGAAAAATTTAGTTAAAATTGTTAAAGATATTCTTGACAAAAACGGCAAAGTACACCTAGAAACCGATATGCGCGCTATGCACAATCCCATGCGGATGAAAGCGATTGCAGCTGCGACAGCAAATCTGGTTCAGAAACTTAATCAATTATGTCCTAACTGTGGTTGTCCGGGGTTTGATATTATCGAAAGAAAAGCGGGTTTACCCTGTGGTTTATGTCACTTTCCCACCTCTTTAATTAAACTGGAACTATACGGTTGTCAAAGCTGTGATTATCGAGAGGAAAAACTCTTTCCCAACGGTGAAAAAACCGCCGATCCGATGTATTGTGAATATTGTAATCCTTAAAGATAGCTTTTCTATGGAAAGAATTTTAGAACCAGAAGTAATGGATGATTGGGAAGAAGCGATCGAATATGATGCCATGGACTTCACGGAAGTTAATACTAATTTCGCTAAAGAAGCCGTACAATTGGCTGGTATTAATGCTAAGGTATTAGATGTAGGAACTGGCACTGCACGCATTCCGATTATGATCAGTCAACTACGTCCCCAATGGCAAATTATCGCTATTGATCTGGCCGATTCTATGTTAGAAATTGGTCAAAAAAATATCCTTAATGCTAACTGTCAAGAAAAGATCAAATTAGAAAAAGTTGATGGTAAAAATCTTCCCTACCAATGCGAGCAATTTGATTTAGTTATTTCTAATAGTTTAATCCATCATCTCGAAAATCCTCTGCCTTTTTTACGGGAAATTAAGCGAGTTTTAAAACCGAATGGTGGCATTTTTTTAAGAGATTTATTCCGTCCCGATTCCGAGGAAATAATCCAGGGGATGGTGAGGGAAATCGATCCTAATTTTTCTCCTCGACAAGCGCAACTATTTCAAGATTCTCTCCAGGCCGCTTTTACCATAGCAGAAATCGCCGATTTAATCCAGCAGTCGGGATTAAAAAATGTTAAAATTTATCAGTCTTCCGAACGTCATTGGACAGCCATAAAAACAAGTAAAAACTAATCACTAAATCAGGAAAAATTGAGTTATGAAAGTTGGATTTTTGGGAACGGGATTAATGGGAAAGCCAATGGTAGAAAGATTATTAAATCAGAAAATTTCTGTTATTGCCTATAATCGCACCTTAGAAAAATTAGCACCTTTACAGCAGTTGGGAGCCAAAACAGTTAGCTGTTCCGAGCAAGTTATTCAAGAGGCAGATTGTCTGATTTTAATGTTAACTAATGCTGCCGCTATCCAAGAGGTTTTAGGATTAAATTCCGAGCAATCTAACCTCAATAATCGTACTATTATCCAGATGGGAACCATTGCCCCTTCTGAAAGTAAACAACTGCGAGATCAAATTGTTGCTAAAGGGGGAGAATATCTAGAAGCACCCGTGTTAGGAAGTATTCCCGAAGCTAAAAATGGGACTCTCTTAGTTATGGTGGGAGCAACGGAGAAACAGTTCCATCAATGGTCAAATTTATTAGCAAATTTTGGTCAAGAACCGATGTTAATCGGGGAAGTGGGAACCGCTGCGGCGTTAAAATTAGCTTTAAATCAATTAATTGCCTCTCTAACCAGTGCTTTTGCTTTGAGTTTAGCTTTTTTATCCCAGCAAGGAGTAGATATAGAAAAGTTCATGACTATCCTACGTCAAAGTGCCTTATATGCGCCTACTTTTGACAAAAAATTAACCAGAATGTTAGAAGAAAATTATACTAACCCTAATTTTCCCACTAAACATTTACTCAAAGATGTCAATCTCTTTTTAGAGGAATCGGAGAAGTTAGATTTAACCACTTTTCCTCTAACAGGAGTGCAGCGCGTTCTTGAAAAAGCTTTAGAAATGGGATTAGCAGAGCAAGATTATTCAGCTTTATACGGGGCGCTGAAAAAAGAATGATAAACTGCTTGGCAACATCAAAACGACTCTCTTTGGTTTGTCTAGTCGGACAACTGATAGGAGAAAAACTGGTAAAAGGCTTTAAATTTTCCTTAAGCTTTGTTGAGGTAGCCGGAAGAGGGGTTTAGAGTGGGAAGTGATGGAATTTTGGGCATATTTTCCTATGACGCTGACTGAATTTGGATTATTAGCGGGTTTACTTGTCCCCGGTATCCTGCTCTCGATTTTGGTGATGGTGAGTTTTGCCAAAGGGGGCTAAAAACCGATAGAGACACCGATGAAAGTGTCTCTATCTTTTTGGGGTGAAGATTAATCTATTTTTGGTTTTTTGCCTAATTTAATTGATTCTGTAGCTAACAAAATTGATTCTAAATGATGGCGCTTCTCCACTTGACCGAGGAAATAACCTGTCATCATCGCTGAAGCGAGAAGATTAGCCAAATTCTCGCGGTCGGTGGTAATTTGTACCGCAAAATCCTCTGAGGGCAACATTCCCACCAATCCCCTGACGTTTTGCGAGATAATATCTTTAATTTCGCTACTGACCGATTGGGCTATTCTCTCAAGGGTTTCAGGATGCTGCCGCTGGAGATACTGCATCAGACCGTTATCATTTTGTTCTTCGGTTTCCCAGGGAAAAAAATCAGGATTAAAAGTCATCAGAACTCCCACGCTGTAGTGGTTATTGGCTCTAGGTTAACAAATCGCTCTTCTTGATTGCCTGAAGTCCCCCCCATCTTCCTCAAGTTTAGCTCAGTGATCGGAAACGTTCACCGCTCAACTAAACTTACTCAAACTTACTTAAAAGCCTGAAAGCTTAGTCATTCGTAGTGGGTCAAGCACTACAGGATTAAACGGCAAACCCTTTATTCCCTGGTCAATGACATCAGGAATTACTTTTCTAATGATGTTAAATGCACCATTGACATCGGCATTTAATAACTGATTTGTTCCCATTTTATAAAGTCCTCTAGCTAACCTTTTTCCTTTAAATAATGGTTTTTCTTCACCATATTTAGGTAACTCATCCCTATCTAAAGCACTGGATTGTGAGGTATAGGATTCTTCAGTTATTATGACTTTTATCCCTTTTAATTGAGCCTTGTAGGTTAACATTTCTATTAATCTATTATGGGGAATATTGACAAATTGTTGATTATTCCTTTTTCCTAGATTAAGAGATTGTTTTATCCGCTCATTATGCCCAATTATTAACGTCCCTATTTGATGAATAGTACACCAATCTATTACTCTTTTACTGGCTGTGTGTAGATAATTTTCTACTCGACAGTTTCGTTTATGGGTCAGGAATAGCAATCTCTTAGATGAGGGTTGATTATTTTGGGTTTTCAGTTGAGATTGTAAGCGGGAACGTTGTTTGTTGTAGAAGGTGTTAATTGCTTTTAACGGTCTGCCATTTACCAAAAGAGGTGCTACACCTGTTTGATTTGTAGTTACAGCCATTAAGTTATTAACTCCTAAATCTACCCCAGCTATCTCTTGTTTATCTGTGGTTTCCGACCGTCTTTCATAGACTATTTCAATGACATAACAGCTACTTTTGGGGACAATTCTCACTTCAATTATTTCTCTTCGGGAAGTGGTCATTTTTAACTCGCTCATAGACAAGTGACAAATTCCTTCTTTTAAAGGTTTTTTATAAATTGATTCCTGAGAATATATCAGCAGGTTTCTTCCTTTGGTTTTGTCCTTATACTTAATAATTTTGGGTTTTCCTAAAAATTTTTCAGGGTGTTTTTTCCAAGCTTTAAAAGCGGCAAAATAACTAACCCAAGCCTGATCTAATCTTCTGATTATCTGCTTGCTCACTTTCGTGGGTAAAGCTAAATAATCTGAGGTTTTAGATACCAGATGATAGAGTTGATTAAAACTCAGTTTTTGGGAGTTTTCAAAGAAATATTGGCGATAATGGTAGTTAGCTAGATTGAACAAATTTTTTGACAAAAAGGCATAATGATCGATTTCTGACCATAAGGGATGGTTTTGACTGATAATATGACGTTCAACTAGCTTCATATTTTGATTATACCTGATAACGTTCTTAAAATCTATCGGTGGCCAAAGTTACTTATTTTAGTTATCTAGCTACAGAAATGAGTAACTTTAAAAAGCTTTAGGTAGGTTTTTGGTTTCTGTGGTTAACCCATAATATACCCTCTCTCTCCTTATTCCCGATCAGTAGATTCCAGAATACCCTGTTCCCTAAGATTGTCAACCTCGAAATATTGATGAAATTTATCGGTTACTTCTAACCAGTACGATCTACCTTCGTTTTGCTTGCGTTTTCTGACAAATCCTCGTTCTACCAAGTCCTGAACCTGTTGATAGGCCGTACTGCCCCGTAAATTAATTAAATCCGCTTGCAAAATCGGTGCTTTTAGTGCGATCGCGGCCAAAGTGCGGAGGGTTCCCGTGCCTAATTCGGCCGGGATCAGGTCTTCGATCAAATTCTGATAAGCTGACCGCAATTGTAAACTATAACCGAGGGGGGTTTCCACCACTTCCAAGGCACTATCCCGGTGTGCATAATCGGACATTAACTCGATCATAGCATCTGCTACCGTCAAGCGATCGCTGTTGGTTAATGTCACCATCTCGGTTAAGGGGACAGGCTGCCCTTTTAGGTAAAGTATCGCTTCTAGACGGGTAGCTAGTCTGATCTCCTGGTGGGGTTCCGCGCTCAATCTCGACTACCTAAGTTTAGACAATGATTTGATATTCTACTAGAAGACGAACGAGAAAATTATGGAAACTTTTTGGAGTCAGGTTTTAGACTTTTGTTATCAGGCTACCGGCCAGGTGGGCGATCGCTTACTGGCCGATTTTGGCAAACTACAGGCCACCAATAAAGCAGACGGGACTTTAGTGACGGCTGCCGACCGTTGGTCCGATGGCGAATTGCGATCGCTAATTGCCCGCACTTTCCCGGATCATGGAGTCTTAACCGAGGAAACTACCCATATTTTCCCAGATCAAGAATGGTGTTGGGTAGTGGATCCGATCGACGGCACGACTAATTTTACTCGCGGTGTTCCCATCTGGGGCATTTCCCTGGGACTTCTCTACCGAGGGACTCCCGTGTTCGGATTTGTTGATCTCCCCTGCCTGAAACAGGCCTATTATGGTTATTGGTACGGTGAGACGGGTTTAACTGGTCCAGAGGGAGCCTACCGCGACGGTCAACCGATTCACACCAGCGACGATTTTCCCAGCAAAAATCATCTGTTTAATCTCTGCGCTCGTAGTACAGATGTATTTAAAAATCCCTTTCCCTGCAAAGTGCGGATGATAGGAGTGGCTAGTTATAATCTGCTTTTGGTTGCCGATGGCACTGTCTTGGGAGGAGTGGAAGCAACCCCAAAAGTCTGGGATATTGCCGCAGTTTGGGCGATTCTACAGGCCGCAGACGGGGTATTTATCTCTTTAGGAGAAAAGATTTTTCCCTTACAGGTGGGGGAGAATTATGGGGATCGATCCTATCCCTGTTTAGCCGTAGCTCGATCGAATTTAGCGCCGGTTTTCTTGCCTTTAGTCAGTTTTCTCAAGGATGCCAATAATTAGCTGCACTGACTTTTGTTTCTTCGGGTTAAACTAGCAAGGCAATTTGACTGGGACGCGAATAATATCGAGCATATTTCAAGACATAATCTAATTCCAGCAGAAGTGGAGTAGGTTTTTCAGGATACAACAAAAATAGGGACGGCATCAAGGAAGACAGAGAGGGAAAAACGTTGGGCTATAATTGGGAGGAGCTATGGCGGACGTATTTTATTTATTGTCTATACTCGCCGGGATCAAAAAATTCGAGTAGTTACAGCTAGAGATGCCACCTTTTCTGAAAAAAGACTCTATCGGAGATGAACAATTATGACTCAATTTGTAGCCAAAAAACTGACAGAAATCCATAGTTGGGAAGAAGTTCCTGATTTTAACTCTGAATCAGAAGAAGCGGATTATTGGGCTAATTATAGTTGGGCGGCAGATTTTTTTCAGCCGCCACAATTTATGAGAATTATTCTTGAAGAGATACAATTGTTGCTGGAACGACTAGGGGATTGTTTAGAGGAAATACAAGAATTAGGAAAATGGGAAGCAGAAAAAACAGCCGCGGATTTTCTCAGATTAATAAGACGAGATATTGAAGGGATTCTTTGTCTAGCTAATCAATATCTGCGTCTGCTGCCGCCAGCTTTAATTATTGCTTGATCGCTCCTTGAAACCTTTGGTAATTTAATGTGGATACTTAATGAAACTGAGGAAAATAAACGAGAAATAAGACTGGTAAGGATGATTAACTCTGAGATTGAGGAAACTAAAAAATATATCAAATACTTAGAGGAATTGAAATCAAACCCAGATAAAGTTGCTCAACTTAAAGAAGATAAGCAATCATTAGAGAATTACAAAAAAGAGATTGTGAAGAATATATCCAATTGTCCTCAACTGGAGAAAGATAGTAATAAGAATAAGCCTGATTTTAAACAAATAACTACTGAAATTCATAAGCCAGAAATTTATCCATGTTATGCTAGATTATCTCAGTCTATCCACGGCAGTCATGCCGCTACTTGGATTTATAAGTAATCTCTCGGCAATAGCGGAACTTTTGGGGAAATTATTGCAGCATATCATTGGCATACACCTTAGTATAGCTGGGAGAAAATTTCTGCAAGAATTTGCCGGTAATCCCGACAGATTTATTGATGGAGAAATCCAGAATCGTCTAGAAAAGGCCTGAAAGTCCTTACAAGAAAACAGATAAATCAACCAAGGTCGATCGCAAATCGCTATGATAGAATATTGGCTCTTTAATTTCCGTCCCCTCCTGCTGTTATGAAACTGCCTGTCGTCGCTATTATCGCTATTATATTTAGTTGACAAGAGGCTCCGAATACGATAGTATTCAACCATGAAACAACAAATTATCGACTTATTTTCTGGTGCGGGCGGATTGACCACGGGATTTCATTTAGCCGGGTTTGAATCTATCTGTGCAATTGATGTAAATGCGAAAGCATTAGCAACCTATCAACATAATTATCCTAAAACACGCACTTTTCAGGAAGACATCCGCAAAGTTAATCCATCAGAACTGCGCTTATACTTAGGTTTACAAAGAGAAGAATTAACCGCCCTTATCGGGGGTCCACCCTGTCAAGGATTTTCACGAAATATCCCAGCTGGATATCGCTATCTTAATGATTCTCGCAATCATTTATATAAGTCTTTCTTAGAATTTGTTCAAGAGTTTCGTCCTCTTCATGTAGTCATGGAAAATGTTCCTGAAATTTTGAAAGCTTATGGCGGTATCATCAGAGATGAAATTGTAGCACAGTTAGAATCTTGGGGTTATCAAGTAGTTACTACCTCCCTAAACGCCGCTTATTATGGAGTGCCACAAACTCGCTCAAGAGCCTTTTTTTTAGCTAGTCTAGAGCGTTTACCATCCCTTCCCCAAGCAACTCATTCTGGTGATATCAGAAGTGATTATAAAGCTGTAAAATCTTGGACACAGCTTACCTTACTAGAACCAAATATTGCCCCAGTTACTACTGTTAAAGATGCCATTGGTGATTTACCTCCTTTAGAAGCAGGACAAGCTTATGATCACGAAATTTATACTAGGGAACCCGAGACCATATATCAACAGAAGATGCGTGAGCAAAGTCAAAAAATTGTTAATCATATTGCCCGTGCTTTAACACCAATTCAAATGTCAAGAGTGCAAATTTTGGCGGAAGGACAAGATGCGAGAGATTTACCTGCTGAATTAGCACCGAAAAAACACTATAGCGGGGCCTATGGTCGACTTTCTTGGGATAAACCAGCAAGAACAATTACAAGGTGGTTTTTTCATCCCGGTTCTGGCAGATTTTTTCATCCGACCCAGAATCGGACAATCACAATTCGTGAAGCAGCAAGATTACATTCTTATCCCGATCATTTTCACTTTTTAGGGACTTATACTGATATGGCCTCTCAAATTGGAGAATCTGTGCCACCACTGTTAGGCAAAGTGGTAGCAGACTCTATGGGACAAAATCTTGAGTATTAGTTTGGGTTTGTAGCGCTGCAAAAATTGTCTCCACATATCGATCTATTGTCAGACGATTTCTCTCAATTCTCAGACGAATAGCGGCAGCGGGGATTGTTCTGCTTCTAAACAACTGTTTCTGATTTTTGTACCAAACTAACTGAGTTTTGCCAGCGATGCTTCCCTGTAAACCTGCCCCTACTCCCCCAGTTTTTTTATCTATTGCCCATGCCCAAGAAAAAACATTGGGATCAAAAGGATTAAGGGGGTATTCACAGTAAACATATTCATTGCCCTCTCGGTTTTTTAGCAATATTCCCTCATAGCTGTTGATGACATTTTGAGCAGTTTGACTGGAGCGAATCTTCTCGTTCCAGTGTTGAATAATAGCGGTTCCCAGTTGTGCGGGGGAAGATTGCAGATTCAAAGAGGGAACCCCAAGTTGAATGGCTTTTTTGATAATATCTGCTCGTTGAATTACGAACAAAAAGGTATTATCTGTAGTTAAACTATTCAGTTGTAGAGATTTTAGCGACCAACCACGGGCAGTTTTACTGTCCACTGCATCGTAGAGTAGTTTGCTTCTGCCTAGGGCAGGATCGGATAAAGGAATATTCTTGATATAATGAAAAATTGCTTCCCAGCTATAATCCTCGATCGAGCCAATCAATGGTGAGGCAATTGCGGCTAGAATGGCCTGCTTTAGTCTTTTAGTCTCGTCGTTCGTTAACACTTAGGGATTCCTCTACGGAATACAAAAATTCACTCATCCTCAGACCTAAAGCATTAGTAATATGACTAAGCACTCTCACTGATGGACTTTTTAATCCTCGCTCTAGTTGACTGATGTAAGTTCTATGCAGACCTGTTATTTCCGCCAAATACTCTTGCGACCACCCTTTTTCTTGGCGATAACGCTGTAGCTCTCGTCCTAAAATTTGCTCTAGTTGACCAGATTGCATAAGCTGGATTTTAGTCTTTTGTACACAAAAGTTCTACAGACTAAAGTATTCAATGTCTCAGCGCTGAACAGAAACGCTATCAATCAACCAAGTTCGATCGCAAATCGCTATGATAGAATATTGGGTCTTTAATTTCCGTCCCCTCCTCCCTTTATGAAACTGCCTGTCGTCGCTATTATCGGTCGTCCCAATGTGGGCAAATCCACCCTCGTCAATCGTATCGCTGGAGATCAACAGGCGATCGTGTTCGATCAACCCGGGATTACCAGAGATCGCACCTATCAACCAGCTTTCTGGTGCGATCGAGATTTTCAAATTGTCGATACAGGAGGGCTAGTTTTTAACGATGACAGCGAATTTCTCCCTTTAATCCGCGAACAGGCTTTAATCGCCCTAGCAGAGGCAAGTGTGGCGATTTTTGTCGTCGATGGCCAGGCAGGAATTACCGCCGGCGATCGAGAAATTGCCGCTTGGTTACGACAGCAAAATGTCCCGATACTTTTGGCCGTCAATAAATGTGAATCGGTGGAACAGGGTATCCTGCAAGCGACGGAATTCTGGGAATTAGCCATCGGTGAACCCTTCCCCATCTCGGCCATTCACGGCTCTGGTACAGGAGAACTACTCGATGCGGTGATTAAATATTTGCCACCCGCGGCGGAAATTCCCGAAAATGAAGAGATTAAAGTGGCAATTATCGGTCGTCCTAACGTGGGTAAATCCAGTCTCCTCAATGCTTTAACTGGACAACAACGGGCGATCGTTAGTCCGATTTCGGGAACCACCAGAGACTCGATCGATACTTTAATTGAACGAGAAGGACAGGTTTATCGGTTAATTGACACCGCTGGCATTCGCCGTAAGAAGAATGTGGACTATGGAGCCGAATTTTTCAGTATTAACCGTGCTTTTAAGGCAATTCGCCGGTCTGACGTGGTGCTATTCGTCATCGATGTGCTAGATGGTGTCACCGAACAGGATTTAAAATTGGCGGGACGAATCATTGAAGAAGGGCGCGCGGTGGTGCTAGTAGTCAATAAATGGGATGCGGTGGAGAAAGACACCTACACCATCAATACTTACACCAAAATGCTCCAAGATCGGCTGTATTTCATGGATTGGGCAGAAATGATCTTTGTCAGCGCCATGACGGGGCAAAGAGTCACCAAAATCCTCGAATTAGTCGATATTGCCGCCGAATCTCACCGTCGTCGCGTCAGTACCTCGGTAATCAACGACGTGATCGAAGATGCGGTTAAATGGCACAATCCCCCCACCACCAGGGGCGGAAAACAGGGGAAACTATACTATGGCACACAAGTATCGAGTCAACCCCCCACGATCGCCCTTTTCGTTAACGATCCCCAGCGCTTTAATGATAACTATCGCCGTTACATCGAAGGGCAATTCCGGCAACAGTTAGGCTTTAAAGGAACCCCGATCCGCTTAATCTGGCGCGGCAAACCGGCGCGAGAAGTGGAAAAAACGGTTAATAGAGCCACCAAGGTCTAATTTATGGATTTATTGCGAAGTTTGCCCATCGGTCTTTATCTCGATCAACCGATTACCCGACTACATCAACTAGATGCCCGGGTAAAATTTATCTGGTTAATGGCTTTTTTAGCAGCACCTTTATTAGCTAATGCTTGGTGGCGTTTAGCTTTGGTGGGATTGTTAATGTTGTTAACCCTGCTGGCACCTATTCCCCCCCGCGTCTGGCGGCAACAGATGGGCTGGCTGATATTTTTGGCGATTATCGTCTTTCTGATTACTGCTATCACTCCCGATGGTTTAGGGGTGAGTATTCAGCCGCGTTTACCCGATGAAGGGCTGAATTTACCGCCAGCAAGTGATTATCAGTATGTTTTATGGGATAGAGGCCGTTTATTTGTTACCCGACGTTCTTTGGAATTAGCAGTGAGAATTAGTACCCTAATTTTTACTTTAATTTATAGCACTAATCTCTTTTTGTTGACGACGGCCCCAGAAGAAATTACCGAAGGTTTAGAGAATTTAATCAGTCCTTTACGGCGATTTAATGTGCCGGTGACGGAAATTTCTCTGACTCTGACCCTGTCTTTGCGCTTTATTCCTCTGGTTTTAGAAGAAGTGCAAAATCTAGCTAGGGCAGTGCGAACTAGGGCGATCGATTGGCAAAAATTAGGGATTAAAAGAAGTTTAAACGTCTGGTTAACAGTAGTGGAAAAATTACTAGATAATTTGCTTTTGCGCGCCGAACAAATAGCGATCGCTATGGAGGTTCGCGGTTTTACCAGTCCCAATCAGCATCAGGTACGCTGGCACCAATTACAGTTAAGATGGCCTGATTTTATTGCTTTATTTTTGTTGATTCCCTTTTGGGCAGCCCGATTAGTTTGGGGTGGTTTATAGCAGTTATCAGTTATCAGTTAATAGACCGGGTATCGCTCCCGAATATCAAGGAAAAATTTTTGAGCGAGATCAAACCGAAAATACAGACATAGGTCTATCAATTGTCAAAAAAATTCTTGATAATCAAGGAGAGAGAATTTGGATAGAATCCCGCTCAGGTGAAGGGGCAAGTTTTTATTTTACTTGGCATAAAAATTCTCCTAGTTAGCTTATAATTAATCGTGCAAAATTGAATACTAAATCCTGTGGAAAAGGTATAGCAGAGTAGGGAGAAGCGATTTTTGCTCCCCTTGTCCCTTCCGTCGGCAAACCCCGGCGTTTTTTCTATCTTAACAAAACTCAACTTTGAGAAAATTGTCGGAAAAGAGATATTAGCTCAGAAAGCGATTATACTCAATGATCGAAGACTATTGGCCGGCGATCGATGAACCAAGACAACGAGATTAGTCATTTACTAGACCTCATGCCTGCTTCGGGACGGATGATGACGCGCATTGTCAGCAAACCCGAAAGCAGCAAGGTAATCGAAACTAATTTTCCCCTGCCCTGGCAAAGAGGAGTCAGACCGATTCCAATTAATTTTGACCTCTGGCGGCAATTATCAAGACCCCAACGGGATTTAGTCTTGTTAAGGGCCGTCTGTGTTTTAACGGCAGTAAAATGGTTTAAACCCGATCTCGATCGAGTAATTGCCCTAGCTGGTATGATCGGTTTAACCGTGGAAACCCTGCAAACCGATGCCGTCGGTATGGCAGTAGCAGGGGGTTTAACTGCCTTGGCAATTAACCGGATTTGGCGAGAAAAACGCAGCCCCCAACGGGAATTAGACGCGGATGAAGCAGCCCTAAAAGTGGCCGTTAGACGCGGTTACACGGAAACCGAGGCCGCTAAAAGTTTATTATCGGCGATTGAGACTATAGCCGAAATTGAAGGGCGATCGAGTCTCAATTTTAACGAGTTATTGCGCTGTCAAAATCTAAAAAAATTAGCCAATCTCTCCTTTGTTGGTGTTCCCGATCAGGTGAGACAATCTTAAGGTCAGTTGTTTTGGCTATCAGCTTTCTTTTTACCGATCGCTGATTACTGACTACTGATTACTTAAATCCCTAACCCTAAAATAACTACTATAAAAATAATTTTTCCCCTTGCTCAATGGCTGCAATTGACTCTTTAGAAAAAGTCTTAAAATATCACTTTGGCTACGATCAATTTCGACCGAATCAACGCCAAATAATTGAGGCTGCTTTAAATAATCAGGATTTATTAGTAATTATGCCCACCGGAGGCGGTAAATCTCTCTGTTTTCAGCTACCTGCTTTAATCAAAAAAGGGGTGACGGTGGTGGTTTCTCCCCTAATTGCTTTAATGCAGGATCAAGTAACTGCTTTAGCTGATAATGGCATCGGGGCAACATTTCTCAATAGCACTTTAAACGCTAAACAAGTCAGAGACAGAGAATCTTTAATCCTACAAGGAAAAATTAAACTGTTATATGTGGCTCCAGAAAGATTATTATCGCCTAGTTTTTTAGATTTTTTAGCTGTTATTGATAATTACCTCGGTTTAGCCTGTTTAGCGGTGGATGAAGCTCACTGTGTCTCCGATTGGGGTCATGATTTTCGCCCTGAATATCGACAAATTAAACAAGTCCGTCAACGCTTTCCCTCCGCACCAATTCTCGCTTTAACTGCCACCGCTACCCAACAGGTTAGGGAAGATATTATCCAACAATTAGGATTGCGAGATACTTCCATTCATATTGCTAGTTTTAATCGTCCTAATCTTTATTATGAAGTTCAACCTAAAACCAGTAAATCTTATCAGCAATTGTATCAATATATTAAAGGACAAAAAGGAGCAGGAATAGTTTACTGTATCAGTCGCAAAACCGTCGATAAAGTTGCCGAACAGTTACAAAAAGATGGTATTGATGCCCTACCCTATCATGCGGGTATGGAGGATCGGGAAAGAAGCCAAAATCAAACCCGTTTTATTCGGGATGATGTGCAGATTATGGTGGCGACAATTGCCTTCGGTATGGGGATTAATAAACCCGATGTGCGCTTTGTCGTTCATTATGATTTACCCCGCAATTTAGAGGGATATTATCAAGAATCTGGCCGCGCCGGTAGGGACGGAGAACCGGCTAAATGTACCCTCTTTTTTAGCTTTGCCGATGCCAGAAAAATTGAGTATTTTATTAACCAAAAAACCGAGCAAAATGAACAACAGAAAGCTCGTCAACAATTGCGACAGGTGTTAGATTATGCTGAAGGGACTGAATGTAGAAGATCGAGCGTACTAGGTTACTTTGGAGAAAGTTTTGCGGGTAACTGTGGTAACTGTGATAACTGTCGGAATGGAACAAATAACCAGGATTGGACGATCGAAGCACAAAAATTTTTATCCTGTGTGGCCCGGACGGGACAGAAATTCGGTATGATGCACATAATCAACGTGCTGAGGGGAGGAAAAGGTGAAAGAATCACCCAATATCAACATCATTTATTATCCACTTATGGCATCGGTAAAGATAAAACTCTCGGGGAGTGGAAACGTTTAAGTCGTTCCCTTGTCCAGCAAAATCTACTGGTAGAAACAGAAGACGATTTTAGAATCTTGAAACTTAATCAACATAGTTGGGAAGTGATGCGGAAAGAACGTTCTGTGTTTATTGCCGTCCCCCAAAAAGCTAACGGTCCAATCTTGGGAGACGACAATCCCAATACGGTGGAAAGTGATTTATTATTCGAGCGCTTGCGGCAACTGCGGAAAAAAATTGCCGATAGTCAAGGGGTTCCTCCCTACGTTATTTTCCATGATTCTAGTCTGCGTTTGATGGCCCAATCAAAACCTCGAAGTTTAGGACAGTTTCGTCAAATTTCTGGAGTAGTACAAAGCAAAGTTCAACAGTATGGGGATATATTTATAGCGGCAATTAATGATTTTTGTCAGGATAGTCTTCCCTCTACTCAATTCCTCACTCTCCAATACTATCAAGATGGGTTGACTGTGGAAGAAATCGCTCGCAAAAGAAGCTTAAAAGTCTCAACCATCTATGAACATTTAGCTAAATTGCTGGAAGCAGGTTACGAAATTGATATTAATCAGTTAGTCTCTAAAAATAAACAGGAATATATTCGTTTAGCGATCAAAAAAGTGGGCGATCAATCCCTGAAAACTCTCAAAGAAAATCTGGGAGATAATTATAGTTATGAGGAAATTAAATTAGTTGTTGCTTGGCAAAGACGACTTTAAAAGCTATAGGAGAGAGGGAATTATGAATTATGAATTATAAATTATCAAGTGGGGAAGTGGGGAAGTGGGGAAGTGGGGAAGTGGGGAAGTGGGGAAGTGGAGAAGTAGGGGAGTTTTTTTCAGTAAACAGTGAACTGATCACTGATCACTGATAACTGATCACTGATAACTGATCACTGATCACTGATAACTGAATTAAGCAACCCCTATTTAGGGGACAAGCGTTCTTGAATTTTATTAATCGCCCAGCTTAAAATCGCCCCTGCAATTAAAATACTAATAGCAGGATTGAATAAAGGCAGCCAAAGACGCTGAAAAAGTTTAAATCCTAGGGGAATTCCTGTGGATTCACCGATAACAGCCACGGCAAACCAGAGAAAACCCGCTATCACTAAAAACACATCAAATATTAAGATTCTATTCAACCACTTGACAAATTGCTCTTTCATTGCGGCAAAAACTTAGGTTATTTAACAGTTGATTTACGAAAAAGTATACCACTGTCACTTTAATCCCAAGCTCTCCAAAGCCAAGCTAGTCCGGCAGTAATGATTAAAACTTTAGTTAACCAATCTCCCCAGCGCACATATAAAGTTCTCGTATCCCGTCGATAAATTGTTTCGCTATGGATTTGATATCTATCCAAATCCGATAACCAAAGGTGATTACCGTGGGGATCGACAAAAGCAGAATAACCTGTATTGGTGGCCCGGGCCATCCATCGATCGGTTTCGATCGCTCGCATGGTATCCTGAGCATGGTGTTGAGCGGGCATGGCGTGGCTATAATGGGCGTTATTAGAAGCAGTAATAATAAATTCGCCGCCTCTAGCAGTTTGACGGCGAAAATGTTCGGAAAAAGCCGATTCATAACAAATGCCCACAATGATTTGACCGAAAGGGCTGTCAATAATTTGAGCGGGATCTCCCGGGATTAAGTGCGCTTGCAAGGGAGAAAGGCGATCAACAATTCCGCCCAAAATTTCCTGAAAAGGAACGTATTCGCCTAAAGGCACGAGAATTACTTTATCATACCGACTAATCACCCGTCCCTCGCCATCAATGCTCAAGAGACTATTGCTATAACCCTTGTCCACCTTGCCAAATGCACCCAACCAGATCGGCGTTTTTTTGGCTAAAATTGCCGAATAAATCGAGCTATTATTGACTAAGTTCTCCCAATAGTAGGGTAAGGCGGTTTCAGGAGTTAAGACGGCATCTACTCCTCGATCGGCGAGAATTTGATAACCAGAGGTGTAACCTTCGAGTGCCTTTTGAAATCCTAGGGGTGAAAGTTTGATCGTGTTGGGAATATTGCCCTGAATTACGCCAATTTTTATCCCTAAATCCCTTGACTTTTCGAGCGGTTTATGGTAAACATTCCATCCCCAGAGATGCAGACTCAAACAAATGAGGAGGGGTAAAGAGAGAAAAGCGAGATTTTGCCGCGATTGACGGATTAGGAGCAAGCTTTCGGCGATTAAACCGTTAATTGCCACAATTGCCGCCGTTACCGTCGTAAAACCCGATAATTTGCCCAATTGCAGAATCAATAAATTATGGGGACTTTGACTATAAGCAAGGGTAGTCCACCAGAGGGGGGATTGACTCCAGAGAGATTCTAACCCACACCAGAGAGCAGTACCGATGAAAACCCGTAGGAGAGCATCCCTAAAAGATGACTGATTAACACTTTTGTTGACATAAAACATAACTAACGTCCAAGTTAGCACGATCGCCGTTCCCCAAAAAGTGATAAACAACCAACAAAACAGGGCAATTAACAAACTAGCTAACCAGGGGACACCCATCCACGTCATCGGGTGAATTCCCGTGATCCAGAATAAAGCCAGACCATGGTAGGCAAAACCCCAGCCAAAACCGTATAAAAGCTGTTTTTTTAGGGATTTTTCCCCTAATCTCACAATAATCCACAGGGGGACTAGAGAAATCCAAGCGAGTAACCACCAAGAAACCGGCGCTACTGTTAACCCCATCCCCACACCGGCCAAAATTGCCCAGAGAAAACGCACCATCTTTCACTCCAGTCAGGTTAAACTCCTCTGACCTACTAGATCTCAGAGTAGCTAGAGGGAAGACAAAAAACAAGAGAGACACAGAAGTTTTGCCTACATCTACAATAGATCAGTTGGCGAGTAAAAAAGCCCTTCCTTGAGATGCTATGGCAAGCTATAGACTCAGACAAGCAGGGAGATAAGGAATGTCACCCTCACCCTGAAAGCCTAAACTCGGACTGAATAAATGATTGAATACATGGATAATTTTAACCCCAAATTGACTACTCTGGCTCTTGTCTTGAATGTTGAGGAAAATCTCGAAGATATTTTTCGGAAAATAGCTAGTATGAGCGCTCATCAATTGCGAGCGCGGCACTGTTCAATTATGTTAAGCTCTCCAGAGGAATTAAAAGGGGAAATTACCGATTATCTAGAAGTTTTTGCCCATTACGATGAGCTATCACCTTTAGCCGAACAAGAAATAATTAAACTTGATCAAGGTATTGCCAGCACTGTAGCGACTACAGGAAAACCTTTACTAATTAAGGATATCACTCGATCGCCATTTGCCAGCGCAGCCCGTTATGCCAAAAGATCAAATAATAATAGTTTTATCTCCGTACCGATTATCCTAAACGAGCAGGTAATTGGAGTAATTAATCTCAGTTTTCCCCTAGACAAAAAACATTTTGAACCATTAGATTTAGAAATCTTGCAGTTATTCGCTCAACAGGCTGCCCAATCCCTGCAAATTTTTCATTTGCAAGGGATGTTAAAATCTCGTTTTGTGGCTATGGCAGTGACTAGAGAAATAGCAGAAATTCAGTCCGAACATTCGATCGCTGTCCATCCCTATCCCCCGAAATTAGCCAAAATTGTCGCGAAGGCTTTTTTTAAAGAATTAACTCAGGCCGGTTTTGGAACCCATCAAGTTATTGAGATTGCTAATGAGGTTTTGAATTTACTACAAAAGACTCTCAATAAACATAAAAATCGTCTGGAAGGAAAAGATTGAGCTATAGTCATGGGTTAAAATAGACTCACTTGCCACTCCCGTGCAGCGCCAAGTAGTAATTGAGATAGTTAACAGCTTAATTGACCGGTGTTTACTGATTACCGCTGCCATCCTGCCGTCCTAATTCATAGACACCGGAGGCAACACAGGCGAGAATACCGACACTAATCGGCCAACTTTTTCCTAAACTAATCTCGATTAACCAATCGGAGAAACCGCCGAGAATGAGAAAGGGAATAATACTAAAGATAGAGGCATAAAAAGCATTTTGAGATTCCCTGGCGACGCGAGTTTTTTCAAACTCCTCTAGGGAAGTGTAGAGGAAACGCTCGGCAAAATTAAACCAGCGATCGAAAATTTCTATAAACCAATTTCGCACCCCAGCTAACCCCAAATATAATGCTAAAGACCAGAGACAGCTACCGGCAATAAAGGCCGGGGAAATATTGATAGTGAAGGGCAGAAAGTCGATTACCATAAATGAGAGCCACAGAAGTGGTAAATTTGAGCGAACGGCTTGATCGATCTTAACAAGTCTTGACCCTTGCACCAAAGAGATGAAAATTCTTCAGATTGTTCCTTCGATTTCCCTTGTTTACGGTGGCCCCAGTCAAATGGTACTCGGTTTGTCAGCGGCCTTGGCCCAACTGGGCCAAGAGGTGACTATTATTACCACCGATTCCAATGGTGACACGGGACAAGCACCCCTAGATGTGCCTTTGGGGGTCCCTGTTAGTCAAAATGGCTATCAAATCTATTATTTTCCCTGTTCTCCCTTTCGGCGCTATAAATTTTCCCTTGATCTGTTTACTTGGTTGGCTAATAGGGCAAAAGATTACGATATCGCTCATATTCACGCTTTATTCTCCCCAGTGAGCAGTATATCGGCTTTTATCGCTCGTTATCGTCAACTGCCCTATATTCTCCGTCCCCTAGGCACCCTCGATCCGGCAGATTTGCAAAAAAAACGGCAACTTAAACAAATATATGCCAATTTTCTGGAAAAAACCAATTTAGCGGCGGCGGCGGCAGTTCATTTTACCAGTCAGCAGGAGTGTCAAACTGCCGAAAGATTTAATATAAAAACTAAGGATATTGTCATCCCCCTAGGGGTAGATTTTTTTAACCCACAAGCTTTATCGGTGGGTTTTGATCTTCCCCAAAATAAACCGATCATCCTCTATATGTCCCGTCTTGACCCGAAAAAAGGTCTAGATCTACTGCTGCCTAGTTTAGAAAGGTTGTTAGAAAAGGGACTAGATTTTCATTTTGTCCTAGCAGGAGGTAATCCCCAGGACCGAGACTACGAAAATCGGATTAAAAATCAGATCGAGCGGTCAATATTGGGCAAAAATACGACAATTACCGGATTTGTCACCGGAGAAGTCAAAAATAGCCTCCTCGCTAGGGCCGATTTATTTGTTTTACCTTCCTACTATGAAAATTTTGGCATCGCAGTCGCAGAAGCTATGGCTGCCGGAATTCCTGTGGTGATCTCGGATCGGGTGGATCTGCATCCTGCGGTGGCAGCAGCGGCCGCAGGATGGGTGACAGCTTGTCAGCTTGAGGATTTAACTAATACTTTGGCAACGGCTATCACTAATCCTGAAATTCGCCAACAAAGGGGGAAAAATGCCAAGGATTTAGTCTTCAATCAATATAGTTGGTCGGCGATCGCTGACCAACTGTTAACCGTCTATCAAAATCTCGTCTGCAATATCGATCGTCCCCTACTCGATCGAAGTCACAGACGGATTAAAATTTAAGCCATCAGGATAACCAGCACTAAAAATGCCAGTAGGGTTAAACCTGATTGCAGAAAGACGGGAAGCGCAAAAGAATTCATAACAGTGGCTCACTTTCTAGGGACGGCTCTATTTCCAATATACGCTTTCATCTCCGCTAATTCCCCATATTTCCGTCCCCAATGTCATCATCTCATCATTTAAGTAGGTAGGCGTTAAAAATTATCAGACACCACCCTTATCAAGGGGGGACTATAGGGTAGGGTTGATTCATGAATCAACCCTACTATGAATCAACCCTAGTACTAAGGGGGATCGAACCTAAAATCCATTTTTAATTTAATTATAACCAGCTACTTATTCATCCCATAGGAGAATTTGAGGCAAATTGTACTGCATTTAAACTGGGTAGGGAGCATTTTAATACAAATGTACGGAACTTGGTCACTCCCCACCCCGTTAACTTAAGTTTCAGCGTCGTGATTATAATTAGGGAATGATAGAAATTCTTAGACAATAGGATCACATCAGTGTTGATAAATCATCTTTTCTTCGGCGCTTTCCTACCCCTTGATACTCTCCTGTCCACCCAGGGGATTATGGTTATGCTTCTGGCCGCTTATGCCTTAGCCATGTGGATGTTTCTAACTAGCGCCCCAAAAGTTCATACAATCATGGTGACAGATTTGGAGACAGCCCGACAATTTTATGAAGGACTTTTAAATTTACCCACGGCCGATGTTCCCCTCCATTACTATTACAATTATGAGCAGACGATGGGCAATAATATGATTGACCCATTTTATCTGTCTAGTAATCCGGCTGTGACTACTGCCAACCCTTCTTTGGGAGATCAACCCCAGGGTTTATGGTATCAGTTAAAGAAAAATACCCAACTGCACATCGTTGCTGGGGCAACCACGGGTTATAAGGATCGTCATCGTCACGTTTGTTTTGATCACGATTGTTTAGAACAAATTCTGATGCGGGTGGAATCACGACGCTTAAAGTATAAAGTTCGTCGCAATAAACCTTTAAATTTTTTGGTCAAAGATAATGCTGATCGCGTGATTGAAATGGCCGAAGTCTCGAATTAGTTAACGGTAATTAGATTGGGGGCAACCATAACGGTAAATAACTAAACTATGAATGCTCAACTGCTCACAATCGTTGTAATTTCTTTAGGGGTAGGTATTGGTTTCGCCATTCTACTCCTAATTTTGGTCAAGTTGAGACGCTGCAACCAACAGGTAAATAGTATCGTCGATTATCACTCTCTCATCGGTTTAATTGGAGTTGTTCAAATCCCCTTCGATAAAAATAGCAAGGGGAAAGTGCGAGTTAATGTCGGGGATAGTCTGATCGATATAGTGGCCATAACAGAAGGGGAAGAACAATTTAATGTCGGTGATCAAGCATTTATCCTCAATTGCCAAGACAATAAAGTTTTAGTCATTGCGGAAAAGTATATTAGAGGCGATTTTTAATTTCTTCTAGACCAAAGGGTAACTAACTATGAATAGTCAAAATAATTCCTATCTCATCCAAATCAATCCCAATCAATACGACAACAATAATAACAACAGTGCTGGCAATTTATTATTGGATAGTGTTCCCATTGCTTTATTGATATTTCTGGGGATTAGTGCGATTTGGTTTGTCAATGCTTTTTTGTGTATTTGTAAACCCAATGAAGTAGTCATCCTGAGTGGGATGAAACGCAAATCAAAAGATAGACAGGATGTGGGTTATCGAGTGATATCGGGGGGTCGGGCGATTCGTATTCCAATTTTAGAAACCGTTAAACGCATGGATGTCACCACAACCCCGATCAGAATTGAGATTAAAAATGCCTATTCTAAGGGAAATATTCCCCTGAATATAGTGGCAATTGCTAACGTGAAAGTTAGTTCTAAACCTGAAATAGTCGGCAATGCGATCGAACGTTTTTTAGATCGAGATCGAGAAGAAATTATTCGCGTAGCTAAAGAAACTTTAGAAGGAAACTTGCGGGGTGTAGTCGCAACAATGACCCCCGAACAAGTGAACGAAGATCGCCTAAAATTTGCCGAAAGTATTACCAGTAACGTCAGTCAAGACCTGTTTAAACTCGGTTTAGAAATTGATACTCTCAAAATTCAAAATGTTGCCGATGACGTGGATTATCTTAACTCCCTCGGACGGGAAAGAATCGCTTTAGTCATGCGTGATGCTGAAATTGCGGAATCAAATGCACTCAATGAAGCTGAACAAATAGTCGCGGAATGTGAGGAACAGGCAACCGTAGCTAAAACCAGCGATCAAATTATCATTTTAGAGCAAGAAAACGAATTGAGAAAGTTAAAGGCAAAACTGGAACAACAGGCCAAATCAGAAGAAGAAATAACTATCGCCGCCGCTAAGGAAAAACGTGCTATAGTTGAGGAAAAATTGCAACAGGTCAGGGCAGAATTAGAAAAATTACGTCTGCAAGCAGATGAAGTTTTACCCGCAGAAGCGCAGCAGGAAGCCGAAACTTTCCGCGCTAGAGGACAAGCGGCAATTTTTGAAGAAAATGCTAAAGCTGAAGCCTTGGTTAACGAATTATTCGCGGAAGTCTGGCAAAACACCGGCAGCGAAGCATCAGCAATTTTCTTGATTCAACAGTTAGAAACTATCCTAGAAGAAGCGATCAAAATCCCTAAACGCCTACACCTCGATCGAGTTAATATCGTTGATAATGGTGATGGTAAATCCCTCGCTACCCTGATTAAAGTCTATCCCGAAATCGTCAATCAATTCCTCGCCAGTGTCCATCAAACCCTCGGTATTGATGTAGTGGGAACTCTCACCAATAAAATTGAAAAATAGTCGTACAGTTAAGTCTGTTCGCTCTGCCAGTCATCACCGCCGCAGAGAGGCTGGGGACTGATGCGGGTTCGTTCAAATCAACTAAAACCCTTGTGTTGGGTGATGGCGGTGGCATCCCTAACCGTTGTATGATAGAACAATGCGAAGACTCACAATAACTCGACCCGACGACTGGCACCTTCATCTCCGCGATGGTGCGGCAATGAAAGCGGTTCTCCCCCATACGGTGCGTCAGTTTGCCCGTGCCATTATCATGCCGAATTTAAAGCCCCCAGTGCGCTCAGTGGCAGATGCTGCCTCCTATCGCGAGCGCATTCTGGCAGCAGTTCCAGAGGGTCAACAGTTCGAGCCATTGATGACCCTCTATCTCACCGATAATACCAGTCCCGAAGAAATTATGGCGGCGAAAGCCTCCCAGTTTGTCAAAGCGGTGAAATACTACCCGGCCGGTGCCACAACTAATTCCGACTTGGGGGTGACAGACCTGCGTAAGTGCGATCGCGTTTTGGCAGCGATGGAGCAGCTGGATATGCCGCTACTACTGCACGGAGAAGTTACCGATGGAGATATTGATGTGTTCGATCGAGAGAAAGTGTTCATTGAGAGGCACTTAATCCCACTGATAACGAGATTTCCCAAACTGCGGGTGGTGTTTGAACACATTACCACTGCCGATGCGGTCCAGTTTGTTCTCTCTGCTAACAACAATGTCGCCGCCACAATTACGCCCCAACATTTATTATTTAGCCGAAACATTCTCTTTACCGGTGGCATTCGTCCTCATTTTTATTGCCTGCCGATTTTGAAACGAGAGGATCATCGTTTGGCACTTTTGCAAGCGGCAACATCGGGCAATCCCAAGTTTTTTCTAGGGACCGATAGCGCACCCCATTCTCGCTACAGCAAAGAAAGTTCCTGTGGCTGCGCGGGTTGTTATTCGGCTCTGCACGCCCTAGAGTTGTACGCAGAAGCTTTTGAGAGTGTCGATGCAATCGAGCAACTGCAAGGGTTCGCCAGCTTTCACGGGCCAGATTTTTATCAACTCCCCCGGAATACGGAACAAATCACCTTAACCAAAACCCCTTGGCGTATTCCCGATGAATTGCCCTTTCTCGAATCCGGACTGGTGCCGTTACGAGCAGGTGAAGAGATAACCTGGCAATTAGGGGAATAAAAACCGCGAGTCTTGGTAGTTGCGGTCAAGAATTGACGATTAGTTATTTCCCATGACAATGAGGAGGATCGATAACATTGGCAAAAATTGCCCAAAACACGCTCTCCAATATTTAGGGTTTGCGGCAAAAAGTTTTTCCTGGGGACAGGGTGTGGGGAAGCTGTCTCATCACCCTATCACCCCAAAACCCTATCACCTTATTTCCTGCCGACCGACGACCTTAAGGGACTTGCGCTTTGATAATGTACCTTTTGGGCGATCGCAGTTCGCCCCTACATTGTGGACAAAATCCGTTACTGTAGGGGCGCAAAGCTTGCGCCCTGGGACTTGCGTTTTGATAATGCACCTTTTGTGCGATCGCAGTTCGCTCCTACATTGTGAACAAAATCCGTTACTCTAGGGGCGCAAAGCTTGCGCCCTCCGATCGATCAGGTTTGCTGATCACCCTAAGTAGGGCGAGAGCCTTCGAGAACCCCCACAGCTAAGGGACTTGCGCTTTGATAATGTGCCATCTAGCTGGTCTGGTTCTTCTACAGAGTGATTTTCAAAGCTGGGATATTATTCCCACGCAAGTCCCTTATGGCTTTTTGTCAACGGGGAAGTCCAGTTATTTGACCTAATAGGTAAGGTCAGTTCCAATCTTCAAGAGTAAACGAGGACGTGAATATCAGAAAGGTTTCCAACTAATCCTATTTGACCTAATACCAAATTTCTAAATCCATGACAGACATCCACGCTCGAATGCTTGCCAAGCCTGCATTCGTTGTGACGCGAATAAAGAAAAATGGTATAATAGGTAAGGCCTTGATGTAGAAGGTAATTTTCTGATTATCACCGATAGTTGTTTCCAACTAATCCTATTTGACCTAATAGGTAAGGTCTTAACGAAGCAAAACACTGCTTCGGCTTGTCCTTCCAAATGTTTCCAACTAATCCTATTTGACCTAATAGGTAAGGGATACTTTCCGCAATCCCGAATACAACGATCCCAATGTTTCCAACTAATCCTATTTGACCTAATAGGTAAGGGGTGAGTTGGAAAAAATTATCATCACCACCAAAAAGTTTCCAACTAATCCTATTTGACCTAATAGGTAAGGGCGGCGGAATCAGGCAAGGATTTTGAAGAAATTGTGAAAACGTTTCCAACTAATCCTATTTGACCTAATAGGTAAGGAGAATATTTTATTCCAAGTAACGTTCAGTTTTCATCTTGTTTCCAACTAATCCTATTTGACCTAATAGGTAAGGGGTTTGGAATGGCGTCTTTCCTTGCATTGTTGCTTTATTCGTTTCCAACTAATCCTATTTGACCTAATAGGTAAGGAGTACCCCTTGGAAAGCCTTATCGAGAGGGGAAGACAGACACCCAAATCGACGCACCTGCAATCCATAGGGTAAAAAGGTGGTAGTGGGGGGGTAAAAGTCCCGATACCAAAGGGTAGAACCCTGACTGGGAGAGCAATCGACACACCTCAACCAGAGAATCGGGGTTTTGGGAGTCGGGGAGAGGGTGCATCGATTTTCAGCCAAGAGTTCTTGGACAAGCTAGATGATATAAATAGTTGGGGGTGGTTGAGGAGGAGAACCTCCAATTACCAACACCCTAGAGACTGCTTCTTTGGAAATCCCATAGAAGCGTACATCATCCTCTTGAGGATTGACCCTTTCTACTACTTTAGCGTATAGTTTCCGCATCTGGTCGAGGTAAAAGGCAAAAGCTTTATCGAAATGTGTAATTAATTTTGCGCGCGGTACTTAACTTTGAACGGGATTATTTCGGCCAAAGTTTTTGAAATTTGCTCTCTTTACCATTATTCTCGTCTAGAAAACCTAGAAAATAAGCACAATCATCAGAGTCATCAGGAAAAATTGTTAACAATTCTAGGTATTGATGATTATTTTGGGGATACATTCGATGCCAAAGACGACCAATTTGATTGATATTTTTTGTTACTATTCCTGTCACCGAGGTTTTATAGATACTTAAATTATCCAGTTTTTGATAGGCTTTGTGAAGCCATTTGATGGCTAGGGAATCATCTTTATCTTCAGCAATTCTTCCCCAAACCTCGACTTTTTTAGGATGCCAACTTTCTCGCCAGTTAGCACTATTATTGGGAGTGATGGGGATATTTTGTAAGGTCATCCATTCTTTAGCAATAGTGCGAACATCTTTGATAAAAGGATGAACGTGAGTTAAATCTCTGACTTTATTATCGTTGATTAAAGAACTTTTATCCCCCCATTGCCAATGACAGCCAATTAAGGGTTTATTAGGATAATAATCCTCATAGAAAATACTATGATCTGCTCGTCGCCACGATTTACCAAATCCTCCTAATAACATGGCAAAACGAGTGAGAAAACAAATTAATTTTTTTAAGGATTCTTGCTGGTTTTCGGGGAGAGATTGGGTGAGAATCCAGCGTAATTCTCCTGTTACTGTGTAGGTGGGTTCGTTGTAACCCTTGGCAAAGGTTCCTAAGTCTAGAGATTTGACACAAAAATCGACCGCTAGTAAACCTTGGGTTGCTTCTCCGTCAATTCCTCCAAATAGCTGATTAACTAACTTTTCGGCATTTTTAGCATCAGTTAAACCGCCAAAAATACGCAAGGCATGACCGCGAATTGCTCCTCGAAAAATATTGGGTCGAAATTCCCTTGCACCATCGAGGCTTTTAGGAGCCATTCCTTGCCCTTTCAGAAAACATTTATATAAAGGTTCTTTTGAAGGTTTAATGTCTTTTGGCAAGCCGTAACCGCTACTAACACGGCATCCTAGACCAGATTCTAAAGCTCTTTCCCAGATAGTCCAAATCTCCTCCCAATCCGGTTGTTCTATTAAGCTAGAAATGCCAAATTTTAGGGTAGGTTGATAGAGGGAAATTAAAGCAAAACCACTTTCTCCACCGGGTTTTTGTCGAGTGTTTTGGGTTTTTACTTGCCATCCCTGTTGCGGGTGAACAATATCTAAAAGATTTTCCGTCCAATCATTAACGGGATAACCGCCATGGAAGCGCAAAAGACTAGGGTTATCGCTATCTTTTTCGAGGTGATAACGTTGTTTTTGTTCGGGGGTGCAAGCTTGACAAAAGGCTCCTTTCATGCTGGAACCGGGATAAAATGGTATGCCATAAGCACCCATTACAGGCCGAATTATTCCTTCATCTTGTCCCCCATTAGTGACGAATCGCCACGAGATTTGATATTCTTTGGTCTTTACTTCCTCACCAAATTGGGGAGAATTTTCATCGACCCTTTCTATCCATTCTTTTACCCATTTTTGGCTATGATTTTCATCTTTTTCAGAATCAATATATTGTAATTGCGATCGCCCTTGGGTTTGTGCGCGAAACATCAGGGGAATTTTGTTACCAATATCGGGAATATTAACCATATAATTTATCGCTCCTTTGTTCCTTTATATCTTTGGGTCCACCAAACTAAACAATCGCATAGTTGCGTTAAAACAGCGAGGGTAATTCTCTGGTCTTCTAGCTTTAATTCCCAGAGTTTTTCTGCCATTGCTTGAACAGATTTGGTATCATTTACCTCTACGGTATCGTTAGGGATAGGAATCCCAGCTTCTGCCATGGTTTCGACTAATTTATCCCAAGTTTCTTTCCAGTATTGTGCTTTATTGGGTTCCTTAGATTGTAAGCGCAGATGCTCACCCCAAAATCTTTCTAGTCCATAGGAAACGGATTCACGCATTTTAAAAGATTGATTGAGAGAATCTCGGTCTCGTAGTTTGGCAGCCAGAACTAATTTCTGAGCAATGCGATCGAGATTGTATTCTTTCCAAGCCATAATATTAGATAAAATGTAATTATTGATTAGCGTAGTTTAAAATAGTAACTTGGCAACGACCAAAACCGATGGATTCTAATCCTCCGAAATATAATTCTTTTTGATTTACCGATTCTCCAAAAGGTTGCCATCCTCTTTCTTTGCAAGCAATGGGAAAAACTAAAACACTACCCACGGGTAAAGCTTCCACATTGAAAAAAGCTCCCTTTTCTGTATCGACTTTTTTCTGATCTTCTAGTAGTTTAACCCGGCTTTGTCGGTAGAGTGCCATATCGTGCAGCATGGATATATCGTTATCATCAACGACGACTAATTGAGAAGCTTTTAAATCCGCTTGCGAGGGAATCCACGAAGAAAGCTCCTCTAATTGTTCAATTTCGAGAAATCCTAAGTTAAAAAATAAAACTTTGCTATTGCGGTTAACTCCCTGCACTACTCGCGCTTGTAAGCTAGGGGAAGCAGTATAAGGATTGGGTACTTTTGCAGAGATTCCCGTGATTTGTTTGTAGCGTTTTAATAATAGGGGAGAAGTGACCCAAATTATCGGCTGTCCTGGACAAAATACCGGCAACCAAACGAGGGAAGCATATTCAAATTTAACTTTTGCTTCGGTGGTTCCTCCGTCTTCTTGTCCTGGGATTGCTTCGTGTCCGTACCATGTACGTTTTTCATCTATATTGTTCATATCGGCACGAAAACGGCCGCGAATAGAACTACCGGGGATAATTGCTGTTTGGGTAAATTGATCGCGAAAAATGAGGTTAAGATTACCTGTTTCTTCTCCTGCGGTTGCTCCCACATGAAGCGGTGCTAGGGTTTCAAGTATGCCATAACTTTTGTGATACATTTTTGGGTAAAAGTGAGTATTTTAGATGCTTAGGGATTATTCTAAACTAGGTTAGCATTAATATCAGGATTTTCTAAGATTTTGTTAATATTTTATGGTGGTATTTAGACTATTAGGGCAGTACAAAGTTATACGTTTAGTCCCAATCAATTTCAACACCCTTTAATAATTCATCCATTTCTTTAGCCATTTCCTCTGTATAAGGAGTAAGAGAAGAAGGGTTTTTAAAGGCATCTTCTACCAAAAAATCAAAAACATACACAGAATTTTATTTTCGCTAATTTGTGAGCTTTGATTATTACCACTTTTTCGATAACCTAATAAAGCTTTTCGAGGAAATCTGGTTTTTAGTTTTGCCATAGCTATCATACTAAATCTGGTTATTAAAAACTGATTATTTATTCAACCTTTTGCATGAGTGCCTGTCCTGATATGTAGCCTATACTCAACGGATTTAGTATCAGTTATTCTCGTCTAATTTACCCTACTCAATAATTATAGGCTTTATTTGGCAATATTTTCTAAGGGTAAAGCTAATCCGCAGCCCCAACGTTTGAGGGAAACTCCTTCGGTGGGGAACCAAGATTCTTGCCAATTGTGCCAAGATGGTAAGGGGTTTTTTAAGCGATAAACTGTTCCTGCGGGAACTGCATAGCGTCCCCTAGATAAGCGCTTAAATTTATCTTTTCCTCCGAATCGATAACGATAGGTTATTGGTCTTTCGGTGTTGAGGGTTTCTAATTCCCAATCGCTGGGATTGCGAGTTGATAGGCGATTTGTTCCCCAGATTGCAGGAGTAATGAGGGCAAAATATTGACCGACATCTTGATTAAATAAAGTCTGTAGATGGCTGCTTAATTCAAGTGATTTAATTTCCACTAGATGGGATTCACCACCAAAGCGATACCAGCCATTTTCTAGGGGTTGATTAGCCAAATAAACTAGACAAGCATCTGGATGTAACTGGACGGCATTTTCGAGGAATAATTCCCCGGTTTCTACCTTTCTTTGCTCCTCTAACAAACGCGGATGGAGATGGGGATGATATTGCCACGGGGAACAATAGGCTTTTTGAGGATTATACCATTGGTTGATAGGAATCCAACTATCTCGATCGAATTTTCCCTCAATTTGTTTACCGTCTTTCTCTTGCCATTTTTCTTGCCATGTTAAGGTGTGTTGAATTTTCCCATTGTCGTTACTTTCTTGCTCTTGAAAATAATTTGCTAGGGGTTTTTTCGCTAGATAAATAAAGGGAGTGGGGACAAAAAAGTTATCTGGTTGTTCACTGTTTGCCCAAAAAGGGCCGGCAATTTGTAAATCGCGAACATTGGTGGGATTACTGTGAGCAAATAGTCCCGAAACTGTGGCAGCAGTGGGGGGAAAACGATTTCCTGAACGTCCGACTAGATTTTCTGGAGACAGAAACGGACCGGCACTACCGTAGAGAAATCCCAAAGGTTTAATTATGATCAGATATGGCAGCATTTTTCTATTTTTAGGTGAGATGATTGGCAACTTTGGAGAGGTTAATTACCCAGTTATTTTTATCTTGGTGAGAGGTGATATCGATGGGTATATTTTGATTAAAATAAAGGTTAAAAACTGCATTGGTAATATGATGATTATCATCGGTAAAAGCGCGGCGATTTTCTAAAGTTGCTATATCATTATAGAAATGTGTCCAGTTTTTACCCCCACTGCGATCGCAATAACTGTCGAGGATATCTTTTAAGTTTTGCCACGGACAAACCCACTCTAAATAGTTACCACTGTTAAAAAGGATTCGCACAGCTAGACGATTTTTACCTTGATTTTTAGCGGATTTTTCGGCTTCGCGGCAATGTTGCAATATGTCTCGCTGAGGAACTCCTGAAGCTGCCCAAACGAAACCGACGCTAACAGTTATATCCTGAGAATAACCATGTTTTGTCCAGATTTCTCGATGAAATTTATCAAACCAATAGAGACAATCTTGTAGGGTTAATTTTGGTTCTGATTTTTGTCGAAACAAAACTCCTAAAAAGTCATCTCCTCCCGCATAAATAATGCGACCAAAGTTAAGATAATTTTCTAGTTCTTCTCCCCATTGTCGCATTCTTTGACTAAATTCTTTTCTTGAGGAGATGGACAGATTTTTTAGGTAGGTTCCCATCCCGTCACCGTCCCCTTGAAACCATCCTGTATAGAATTTTTCCTCGTAGCGATTTAGTTCTACAAATTTTTTAGGAAGTTCTAGGTTTAAAGGCTTGCCAATATCATATAATGTAATCATGCGTTTGACTAATTCGGGAATGCTAAGACGTTCGTTTTCATCGAGAATAGCCTCAGAAAGTTTTTGACTTAATTGCTGATAAAATTCGGTGATTTGCTGATTTTGTTGGGAGATACTAGAATATAAAGGATGGGTTTGATCCGTCATTCCATACCAAACAATGGCATCAGAACCAGATAAGCTAGAACTTTCTCCTTGCCAATTAATTCCCGTCCAATCCCGTTGATATTTTTTCTGTTGCAGACTTTTAAACGCACAATCGATCGAGTCTTCTTGCACCCAGAAGAATTCCCAAGTATGATTAATCCATAGGTTCCATTCTCGTCGCCAAGTATAATTGTATTGTGGCAGATTTTGTTCAATCCAAACCCGACACTTATTAACTACTTTTTGCCATGAGTCATTGAAGACTTGTTCGGCCTCTTTTTTGGGAAAATTACCCGCGATTAAGATTTGGTTGGGAGTTCCTCTTTTAACCTCAATTAAAGCGGGAGAAATAAGGCTACATTCAGGATATTGATCCGCTGCCTGACAGATAGAATCGGCAAGATATGATAATAAAAAAGAACCACCGTATAAATCTCTTAGTTTACGGGATTTTTCGATGAATCCTTGCACAGGAGCAAAGGTAATTACAGTATAGGTCATTTGATCTTTATTGTCCTCGATAAAGTTTAAGTTCCTGAAGATTAATAAGATTTCTGTAGGTAGAATTTTCGTATTGAGTTAGGAGAATTGGCCAGTATTGTTGAACGGTCATTCCGACAAGTATTCCCAAAGTTATAGGTATAGAATAAACTAGCTTAATCTCTTGATAGTTGTTTTGTTGAGTCATATTGATAGTGGCAAAGATTTCTCTAGAATATTGTAGCCAATCTTCATTTCTTTCAATTGTACCACTGCCTTTACTTTTCAGATAAATTAAATCGCCGTAGTTTTCAATACTCTCATCATTAAGATTTATTTTATGGGAAGAAACATCGATGGCTATAGTTACTCTATCTTGACCTTTTTTGGTGACAGTCCACTCAAATTTTTCGTATTCTTTAATACTTTCTTTTAATTTGCGATCGCTAATTTCCACCACAGGATAATAACTATCAGAAGAATTATTATATTGAAAGATTTTTACTCCTTCGGTAGCGAGAATAGTACCGACCATAATAGCGACGCTAATCGGTCCGATATAGGCAAGATAAATAATAGTATTTTGGGGAGTTTTTTTCTTAAGTTTCTCTAGATTATAGCGTAGTATTTGCAGAAAAGCTTTCAGCATTTCTTGATCATAAATATCACAGGAATAGTTAAAAATTAAATCTGTTTCGCTAATATTGAGATACCTGTCGAGATTATTTTTATGATCCTTGTATTTATTTTCTGTTTCGATGATATTAAAAAGTGATTGCAGAGCTTTATTACTATCGGCAGGATTAGCAATTTTAATCACTATCGGTAAAGGAATCGCCTGATGTTTATAGAGGTCGTATTTCTGAGATTCTTGCCAGATACCGATGATAACTAGAGCCAAAGTAATCAGAAAAATTAGATAGTATCCCTGGCCAAATTGATCGGCAATTAGTGCTAAAATAGCGGCGATGGCTAATCCTGCATTGGTGAGGGGATTAAAGATAATATTATTGGGAGATTGACGAAGATTACTCAGGACATTTTGCAGAGAGGTCAGCATATTTTTTCTAGAAAGTTAGGGAATAATATCGAGAAGACAGAGAGACAATTCGGGAAAAACTGCTGAACTAATGCGCTCATAAAGACGATATAACTTTTGTTGATATTCATCGTCTTCTAGCTGACAAATGGTCAGGGTAGGCTGTTTGGGTTTACCGATAAAAGAGATGCCACCCAATCCACGAAAATCGACAATCCAATATTCAGCAATACCCAAAGATGAGTATTCTTCAACTTTGCGTGCATAATCATCTTGCCAATTAATACTAACCACTTCTACCACTAATTTAATTGCTTGGGAGCTAGTTAAAATGGGTTGTTTTTCCCAGAGAGGTTCGGTGCTGCGGGAAACTTCTAAAATGATGACATCGGGACGTAAAGAAGTAGTTTGACTGGATTCTGGACGGAGCAAACAGTTTTTAGGAATTGTCCAGGGTAGATGTAATCGAAAAATTTCTCCCCACAGTCTTCCTGCGATTTTTCCCGCTACGGATTCATGAGGTTTAGTGGGTTCCACGTCTCGCAACTCCCCGTCAATTAATTAATAGCGTGGGTCATCTCCATACTGAGCCAAAAAATCTTCAAAAGTGAATAATTTAGGAGATAGGTAGGTCATAATTCGGCTCTTCTAGGTTCTGTGTGATCAGTTTAACTTACATAGGATCGATCGATCTCTGTGTCCTCTGTGTCTGGTGTGGTTCCCTCTACTCCCTCGCCAGTAGAACTGTATTTCAGAATACATTTTACCCACCAAATCCAAAAGAGTCCATGATTTTTATCGGATTAGACCTAAAACTTGTTGTTGTTATTCATGATACTGATGACTCGCCGGAATCGGGGGATTTTTGGGGCTAAAAAATCCTTAAAAAAACTCGAAACCTGGGAATGTCTTGGTTTATCTACAAATTGCAACTTTAGGTTAATAAACTCCTATGTTCAAACTCAGACAAAAATTTTTTTCTCTCGATAACCTTGATACTGCCTGGAAAAAAGTCGCTAGTAACAAGGGATGTGCGGGAGTGGATGGGGAAACCCTCGAAAAATTCGCCTATCGCAAAGAACAAAACTTAAAAAACCTGCAAGAACTACTCAAGAAAGGCGATTATCGACCTTTACCGCTCAAACAACTCTTTATCACTACCAAAAAAGGTACTAGACGGGAATTGCGAATCCCCACGGTGCGGGACAGAATTATTCAGCAAGCATTGTTACAGATTCTGCACCCGATTGTCGAGGCAGATTTTGAGGATTGTAGCTTTGCCTATCGTCCTCACCGCAGCCATCAAATGGCGGCCTTAACCGTGGCCAAATGGCGGGATCAAGGCTACGATTGGGTACTAGATGGGGATATTGTCAAGTATTTCGATAATATTCTTCACAAACGTTTAATAGAAGAATTAAAAGAAAGTGTTGATTTAGCTTGGCTAGTTACTTTAATCAACGCTTGGATTACCGTCCCCGTTCTAACAGAAGATGGCTTAATTATCCCCCCTAAAGGTATTCCCCAGGGAGCAGTAATTTCTCCCCTGTTGGCAAATGTGTATCTGGATGATTTTGATGAAATCGTCAGCGATTCGGACCTGAAACTCATTCGTTATGCTGATGATTTTGTCGTTTTGTCCCGCAGCCGTAAGCGGATTCTGCAAGCACAATCAGAGGTTAGAGACATTCTTGAGGAGATGGGACTGGAATTACATCCAGATAAAACCGAAATCACTAATTTTAAACGAGGATTTCGCTTTTTGGGACAAGTATTCACCGAAGACTTGATGATTCCCTGTCAACCGATTAGCGAGAAAATTCACTGCCAAACCCAACCAGAGAGAGACTTTCACCTTATCCACACCGATAATTTTACTTACCCGACAGCGATGCAGTTAGCTTTACTGGAGAGTTTGCGGGAAAAACAGCATCCGATACCTCCTCCCTTGTATGTAGTTTTGGGTTATCAGGTAAGACCCGTGGAAAAGGTGGTGATTACCTCAAAAGAATTAGCGTGGAGTCCAAAAATGGCCAGTCTTTATCTAGTACAACAGGGGACGAATGTAAAAAAAGAACAGGGACGCTTTATTCTCCAACCCCCCAAAGAAGAAAGTATCGAGATTCCTGTGCGAGAAATCGAGCGAATTCTCATCTATGGCAACATTCAAATTTCGACTTCAGTTATCGAAACCTGTCTTAATTCCCATATCCCCGTTATTTTCCTCAGTCAGTTAGGAGAATACAAGGGACATCTCTATAGTGCCGAAAGTGGCGACCTCGATAGCCAATTGCTACAGTTCGAGTATCGAGATAATCCCGATTTTCAGCTAGAGATGGCCAAAAGTCTGGTGGAGGGTAAATTAAGAAATTCTAAGCAATTACTGCTCAGATTGAACCGTAAACGCCGTTTAGAGACAGTAGCGGCAAATATCACGGCGATTTCTTCCCATCTGGAGACGATTGGGACGGTGGACTCTCTCGATTCTCTGTTAGGTCACGAGGGGAACAGCGCCGCTAATTATTTCTCAGCTTGGGGAAACTTGCTAGTTAACCCTGGATTTGTTTTCAGCGAACGAAATCGCCAACCTCCCAAGGATCCTGTCAACTCCCTGCTGAGTTTCGGTTACACCCTCTTATTCAACAATGTCATGAGTCTAATTTTAGCGGAGGGAATGAATCCCTATCTGGGCAATCTCCATCGTTCCCAAGAGAAAAAACCGGAATTGGCTTTGGATTTGATGGAGGAATTCCGTTCTCCAATTACCGATAGCTTGGTCATAACCCTGATTAATAAACAGGTGTTAAAACCGACGGATTTTACCTATCCAGATGAGGAGGGTGGCGTCTATCTTACGGAAACCCCACGAAGAATTTTTCTGCGGGAGTTTGAAGAACGCATGAACCAAGAGGTCAATCACCCAGATGTACAATCCCCCGTCTCCTACCGTCGCGCAATTCACCTACAAGTTCAACGCTATAAACACTGTCTGTTGGAATCGGTTCCCTACCAATCGTTTTTGAGGGCGCACTGATGCTGGTCGTAGTGATTTATGATATTCCTGACGACAAAAGACGGGATAAGCTAGCCACTTTTCTAGAAGGTTACGGTCGCCGAGTGCAAAAGTCGGCCTTTGAATGTTTTCTCTCCCTCGACCAGATGCGGAAACTATACGCTAAAGTAGTAGAAAGGGTCAATCCTCAAGAGGATGATGTACGCTTCTATGGGATTTCCGAAGAAGCAGTCTCTAGGGTGTTGGTAATTGGAGGTTCTCCTCCTCAACCACCCCCAACTGTCTATATCATCTAGCTTGTCCAAGAACTCTTGGCTGAAAATCGATGCACCCTCTCCCCGACTCCCAAAACCCCGATTCTCTGGTTGAGGTGTGTCGATTGCTCTCCCCGTCAGGGTTCTACCCTTTGGTATCGGGACTTTTACCCCCCCCACTACCACCTTTTTACCCTATGGATTGCAGGTGCGTCGATTTGGGTGTCTGTCTTCCCCTCTCGATAAGGCTTTCCAAGGGGTACTCCTTACCTATTAGGTCAAATAGGATTAGTTGGAAACGTGCCGAAAAGAATAGCCACAAAAACCACCACGGTTTCTGTGGGATTCCTTACCTATTAGGTCAAATAGGATTAGTTGGAAACTTTTTTAACTCAAGTTCTTTGTTTAACTCTTGCTCTTGGTTAACCTTACCTATTAGGTCAAATAGGATTAGTTGGAAACAATTAAAGGTGGCTACTAAATTCTTTTTCTGTTCTTTTCCTTACCTATTAGGTCAAATAGGATTAGTTGGAAACTTTTTTATACTCCGAAGATTCTGTTCAGCAACTGCTGAACTCCTTACCTATTAGGTCAAATAGGATTAGTTGGAAACATTAACTTTTCGGGGGTCAGCTTTGCAACTAATTCCAAACCCTTACCTATTAGGTCAAATAGGATTAGTTGGAAACCCTTCATTAGCCATTTAACGTGCCAGAATAGTACGAGCCCTTACCTATTAGGTCAAATAGGATTAGTTGGAAACGGTAAATATAAAAGGTATTACTACCTTCTTAAAGAACCCTTACCTATTAGGTCAAATAGGATTAGTTGGAAAACAGAAAAAGGGTTTCTTTTAGAAACCCTTTTTCTAATAAATTGTGTCAAATATATCTTGACAAAAATCGATAAAAATGTTAGAACCTAACGGCAATCTTCGCTTTATTGCATGAGTAGAAAACGGGTTTCTCGGAGAACCCCGTTTTCTGCGATCGCCAGTCAAGGAAAAACCCGATAATTTCCCCTATTCCCTGGGATCAAAATCTGGCAGCGTCCCCAGCTTGCGAATGGTTACTTTAACATCCATAGACAAAAAGTCATCGGCATCACCAAACCAAGATACGGAAAGAGGAATGATTTGACCGGGATGACGAGCGATCGCCACTCGAATTAAATCAAAGCCGGCGGTAAGGGACTTGCGCTTTGATAATGTACCTTTTGTGCGATCGCACTTCGCTCCTGCATTGTGGACAAAATCCGTTACTGTAGGGGCGCAAAGCTTGCGCCCTCCGATCGATCAGGTTTGCTGATCACCCTAAGTAGGGCGAGAGCCTTCGAGATGTTAGGGACTTGCGCTTTGATAATGTGGCATCTGGCTGGTCTGGTTCTTCTACAGAGCGATTTTCAAAGCTGGGATATTATTCCTACGCAAGTCCCTAAGCTCCCGTCTTATTTTGGTAATAGTCGCGGGTTCCCTTGGCATCTAGGGCTTCACCGAGACGATCAATAGCGTGGGCGTAGGCGGCGGTACGCAGAGATATATCGAATTCCTGAGCGAAAGACCAGACTTTTTCGGCTTCTGTCACCATTCTTTCTTTTAGGCGCTCATTTATCTCGTTTAATTGCCAATAAAGACCGCTGCGATTTTGCACCCATTCAAAATAACTCACCGTTACCCCACCGGCGTTAACCAAAATATCGGGGAAAACGAGAATCCCTTTTGAGTCTAAAATGCGATCGGCTTCCGAGGTAGTGGGACCATTGGCCACTTCAAAGATATATTTTGCCCGCACGCGATCGGCATTTGCGGCGGTAATTTGGTTTTCTAGGGCGGCTGGAATCAAAACATCCACATCTAGGGCTAATAATTCTTCATTACTAATCGCTTCGTGTTCCACGATATTACACACGGTCCCCTCACAGTAAATAGCAGTAATCCCGCGATGTTCCTGTTTATACTGACGAATGCTGGCAATATCTAGGCCTTTTTCCCGATAAATGCCGCCCTGGGAATCACTTACCGCCACCACTTGATAACCAGCCTTGGCTAAGAGAGCCGCTACTACGGCCCCGGCGTTACCGAATCCCTGGACGGCCACGGTAGTATTAGCGGGTTTTTTGTCTAATTTCGGCAAAAGAGAGTTAATAACATGAAAAGCTCCCGTTCCCGTCGCCGTATCGCGGCCGCGACTGCCCCCCATGGTTAAAGGTTTTCCCGTCACCACCGCCGGACTAATTTTACGCTGAATGATGCTGTACTGGTCCATCATCCAACCCATGATCATCTCGTTGGTATAGACATCGGGGGCAAGAATATCGACATCAGGACCAATAAAGTCGGCTATACCCTCGATATAGCCCCGGCTAAGGCGTTCTAACTCGGCCTTTGACAATTCTTTCGGATTGAGGGTAATGCCGCCCTTAGCCCCACCAAAGGGCAAATCCAGCAGGGCGCATTTAAAGGTCATCCAAAAGGCCAAGGACTGCACCTCATCAATGCTGACGTTGGGATGATAGCGCACACCTCCTTTTCCAGGACCGCGGGTGTCATCGTAGCGGACGCGGTAGCCTTGGAAGATTCTTAAAGTGCCGTTGTCCATACGGACGGGTATGGAGATGCTGAGACTGGCTTTGGGATATTTTAACCGCTCGATCGCATCATCGGAAATGGAGACATACTTAAGGGCGCGTTCTAGGCGACTGCTGGCATCGGTAAAGAGTGATTTCGACATGATTTTTTTTCCCCTATCTATCCCCATTAGAACATGGAAAAAAGTATATTTCGCTACAGTTTATTTTTCTTAATTAACCATGGACGGGAATTGCCGACCAGTGTTCTTAAATAAGGTTAGTGTTAAGTTAACTTTAGTGAGTAGGAGATTTTCCGACACATCATCCACCACCAAAAGGCGATCGCCTAATTCCATTTTTAAGTTTAATTGCCAACGATACTATTATTGATGATCGCGGCAGCATACTGGGTAAAGGAGCTTGACAAACAAGATGGAGAAAACCATCCAAGCTAACAGCCACAACCTTAACTATTGCCCTAATCCTCTATAATTACATAGACAAAATTAATTGCACCTATCGAACCATCTCTGGCCTGTGGTCTATCCTAACCAAGAAATGAAAAGAAAAGATATTAAAATCGGTCGCCGCTATTCTAGCAAACCCCTGCAAATATTTTTAATTATTGCCTTCATCGCCGCCGCTCCCTTTGCTATTTTTTATCTTATTGCCCTGGCTTATCTTTGGCAAGGCGATCGACTTTTGGCCGCGGGGGAGAAGGAATCGGCTCTGTCTGCTTACCGAACAGTTTTATCTTTTGACGAAAATTCGGGACAAGCCCATATAAAAATCGCTCAGGTGTTGCAAAGTCAAAAACGCTATTCTGAAGCCTTACAAGCCTATGATCGTGGCTTTATCGTTAATGATAAACCACCGATGGAACCCTCCCAAAGTAATCATTTAGTCGCTTTGGGAGATATCTTCGCCCAAGAGGAAAAATGGTCAGAGGCGATCGATGCTTACCGAAAAGCAATTATCATTAAACCAACTTTTAAAGCGCAATTTCAGCTAGGAAAAGCTCTCTATAATTTACAACGTTGGGATGAGGCAGCGAAAGCTCTGCAAGCAGCGGTTTTTCTCGATCCTAGTCAGGGAAAAGCCTATTTTTATCTGGGAAAGGCCTACAGTGAACAGCAACTCTGGCCAGAGGCCAGTTATGCCTATCAGCAAGCTCTAGAATTGATACCTAATCAGGGTGAAACCTCCAAAAAATTAGGAGAAACCCTAGCAAAACAGGGAAAATGGGAGGAAGCAGAGCAAATATATCGGCAGGCTTTAATTTACGCTCCTAAAGATGGGGATATTTATAATTATTTAGGTAAAGCTTTAGCGGAACAGGGAAAACTAGGGGAAGCGATGGCAGTTTTTCAACAGGCGCGGCAAATTAGCCCCAAAAATGCCAATATTTACGAAAATCTCTGTTATACCTATATCAATAGCGGTCAGATCGATGAGGGTCTAAATTGGTGTCGGCAGGCCGTAGAAATTGATCCCAATTTATCAGAAGCTAGATTTATTTTACAGGAAATCCAACGGGGGCGATTAATTCACGATCATCCCGAATTATTAAAAATGCCAGAGATAATTCCCAGTGTTAAGAGTGATCCTCTGGTGAATTTAAAACGCTCAATTGTTAAAATTGTCATTCGCGGCCAAAATAAAAATGGCATCGGCACTGGTTGGTTATTAAAACGAGATCAAGATACAGCTTGGATCGTGACTAACCGCCATGTGGTCACGAATTCCCGTCAAGAAATCGATGCAGAGGCGCGCATTTTTGTCGAGTATTATAGCCAACCCCCCCAGGGAAAAATTCGCAAGCGTTCAAAAGCTAAAATTCTCCACATTACCACCCCTAACGACTGGCTCGATTTAGCAGTCGTAGAGGTAAAAAATCCCCCCCCAGATTTAAAACCTTTAGCTTTAGCACCCCTACCAATTGCCGCTAATCAACCAGTAATCTCGATCGGTAATCCTTTTAATCAAAAAGATTGGACTGTCAGCAAAGGCACTGTTAATGATAATAACCAAAAATCCTTAAGTTTATCCATGTTTGTCGTTTCTGGACAGTCGGGAAGTCCAGTTTTAAACGATAAAAATCAAGTGGTGGGAGTGATTTCCCAAGCGAGTTTATTTTGTGACAATCCCTCCACTCCTAAACCCCTAGAAAATGCCGTTAGATTGGGCTGCGGTTTCGCAATTCCCATTGACAGAGTGCGAGAAAGGTTAAGGGAGTGGGGAACTTTTTCAGTAATCAGTAATCAGTAATCAGTGGATAGTGGATAGTGGATAGTGGATAGTGGATAGTAGTTAAGCTGTTCGTAATTTAAATTGCTTGTTGAGACGAGGCAAAAGGCAAGAGGCAAAAGGCAACAGTAAAGGGATTGGGGGAGGTTCGGCTAATCTAAGAATAAGCGGTTTAAATGCGTCTTAGCTTAGTGGATAGTGATCGATCACTGATAACTGATAACTGGTCACTGATAACTGATAACTGCTATGCTACTCTAGGCAGAAAATCATTCGCTCGAGATCACCGTGGCTAACCAAGAAGCAACTTCCCCCGCTATTCGTACCCCCTTATACGAGCTAATTGCCCAACAAACCAGTAAATTTACCCCTTTTGCGGGTTGGGAGATGCCGATACAGTTTAGCGGCCTAAAAATCGAACATAATGCTGTCCGCAACGGTGTCGGGATGTTTGACATTTCCCACATGGGCAAATTTATCTTAACTGGAGATAATCTGGTTCAATCTCTCCAAACCCTAGTTCCCTCTAATTTAGCCCGTTTAAGCGCAGGAAAGGCACAGTATAGCGTTTTACTTAACGCAGACGGTGGCATAATCGATGATATTATCTTTTACTACCAAAGCGAAAGCCAGGGCGTATTAATTGTTAATGCCGCAACCACCGATAAAGATCGAGAATGGATTTTAGGCAATTTAGAGGGATCGGGGGTCAAATTAAAGGATTTATCCCGAGAAAGGGTCTTAATTGCCCTGCAAGGACCCAAGGCAGCCACAATTTTACAGCCCTTGATCGGGGAAAAATTAAGCGATTTTGGGCTATTTAATCACTGGGAAAGCCAGCTTTTCGGGGAAAAAGTTTTTATCGCTAGGACCGGTTACACGGGAGAAGATGGTTTTGAAATTATGGCCCCTCCTGAAATCGGACAGCAACTTTGGACAGAATTTTTAAATTTAGGGGTGACTCCCTGCGGTTTAGGGGCGCGGGATACCCTGCGTTTAGAGGCAGCTTTAGCCCTTTATGGACAGGATATCGACGATAGCACGACTCCCCTAGAGGCTGGCCTAAATTGGTTGGTTCATCTACCAGAAAAAGGCGATTTTATCGGTCGTGATGTCCTTGAAGACCAAAAACTTAATGGTGTGAATCGGCTCTTGCTGGGATTGCAGATGTCCGGCAAACATATCGCCCGTCACGATTATCCAGTAGTATTCGCTGGGGAAGTGGTGGGTAAAGTCACCAGTGGCACTTTATCACCAACTTTAAACACAGCGATCGCTTTAGCCTATCTTCCCACAGCTTTCGCCTCGATCGGACAGGCGATCGAAGTGGAAATCCGCGGCACCACCTACCCCGCTACCGTAGTCAAAAAACCTTTTTATCAAAGTAAAAAGTAAAAAGGTGATGGGGGTTAGGGAGTCGGTTAAGCTGTACTGCATTTAAACTGCGTATTGGTAATTTTAGTAGAAATGCCCAAACTCCCAACTCCTGGACCCCCTGGTCCCTGCCTTCAGGCAGTCTTAACGAGTAATTTAGATGGTCAACAGCTGATCAGTTACTCCCGACTTGAAAGTAATAACGCAACTAAAAACCCATGCAAAGCAGTTAGCTGCAGTCTTATCGAATAACAGCCGAACTCTACCATATTTTAGACCAATTTAAGAGACAACTGCAATAGGCTCAAGAGCAACTGGATAACCCAGCTTCTCTAAACGTTTAAAGTCTAAAAGTCTTATCCAACAATCAATGTTTTTAGATTTATTCAGCAACCCCTAAATAGCAGTAAGGTTCTTGACGAGAGATAACCATTAGAAAGAGGTAAACTCCCAAACGCATCTACTGCTTATCGGCTCTCCTCGTTTCTGTGTGGAAGGAAGAAGAATAGAGATAATTTTCCAGAAATATAGTCTTCAAAGTCTTGCCGTCGCTAAGACTCCTACGAATGATCAGCACTGATGATCACACAAAGTCGAGAAGAGCCGCTTAGGCCGCTGGGGAGCATCTCACCTTTGTAACTCCTAAATTAAGTTTTATGTCAAGCTATTTTGAAAGCCTTGCCAAAAGTCAGTTTTAGCGACAAGCATAATTACTCACTTGCATAAATGAGATGCTCCCCGGCCGCTTATCTTCTTGCTTAACATCCTAAACTTCGATTGTCACTGCTGAAACTTCCCCATATACTTGTGAACAAGTTACAACTATAGAGTAAATGCTAAAGTTTTCCCTTTAACATTTCTCTGGAAAATACTTTGAATAATTGAATACCTTGGCTTATATACCGTGATTTTATCAAGGTTATTTTAAGTGCAAATGAGATAGTTGTAATTGCTAAATAACCATAAATAATCACCTTTCGGGAAATACCGAAAAAAGACCTGGCTGGGTTCCCTCTACTAGGATAACCAGATAGTTATCAAACACAATTATTGTCCTCAAAACAAGGAAAAAAATGCCGAAAACTCAAAGCGATAAAATCGCTCATCCTATAGCCGTTGTCGGAATGGGTTGCCATTACCCTGGTGCCAACCAATTAAGCGAACTTTGGGAGAATATTTTGGCGCGTCGTTGTCAATTTCGCCAGTTTCCCGACCAACGTTTACCACTCTCGGAATATTATGATCCCGATCCCGCCACTCCCGATAAAACCTACGGAACACGCGGGGCCTTCATTGATGGCTTTCAATTCGACTGGGTTAATCGTCGAGTTCCGAAAAAAACGGTCGATGGAACCGACATCGTGCATTGGTTAGCCTTAGAAGTGGCCAACAAAGCGATCGAAGATGCTGGGTATCGTCGAGATACCATTCCCACCCAAAAAACTGGGGTCATTCTCGGCAATTCCTTAACTGGAGAACATACTCGATCGAATGTGATGCGGTTACGTTGGCCCTACGTACGAAGAGCCTTGCGAGCCGCTGCCGAAGTCAAAGGACTGTCTGGAACAATTGTGGCAGAACTTCTCGAAACGATGGAGAAATTCTATAAATCCGTTTTCCCACCCATTACCGAAGATACCCTTGCTGGAGGACTGTCCAACACCATAGCCGGACGAATCTGTAACTTTTTTAATTTTGACGGTGGTGGTTATACCGTGGATGGCGCTTGTTCCTCCTCCCTAATCGCCGTTGTCACTGCCGCCAACGCTTTAAGTAATGGCGATTTAGACATGGCCTTAGCCGGTGGCATTGATATCAGTCTCGATACCTTTGAATTAATTGGTTTCGCCAAAACCGGCGCCTTAACCAGCCAGGATATGAAAGTGTACGATCGCCGTGCCAGTGGCTTTATCCCTGGGGAGGGAGCTGGTTTTGTCGTTCTCAAACGATTAGCCGACGCACAGGCCAATGGCGACTACATTTATGCCCTGTTGGACGGTTGGGCTCTGTCCTCCGACGGCAAAGGAGGCATTACCGCACCCTCCAAGGTGGGACAGTCCAAAGCCCTATTAAGAGCTTACGAAAAAGCCGGTTATAGTCCCCAGTCTCTTCATTTTATTGAAGGACATGGAACCGGAACCCCCGTAGGCGATCGGGCTGAAATTGAAGGGGTAGCCCTAGCCATGAACGCCTCGAAACCTGCCCCCCCTCGTTCCTGTGGCATGACTTCTTTTAAATCCCTAGTTGGTCATACGAAAGCGGCGGCCGGGATCGGGGGTTTCATTAAAGCGGTCATGGCGGTTAATCAGCGGATCGTTCCCCCGACCGTTAACTGTCAAGAACCGAATCCCGTTTTCGAGGAGAGCGCCCAATGTTTATATCCAGTGCAACTAGGGGAAGTCTACCCGGAAACGGAGATTTTACGGGCGGGAGTGTCGGCGATGGGTTTTGGGGGCATTAACTCCCATGTAACCCTAATATCTGGTGATGCACCTTCCCCCCGGTTAAAACCCAGTTTAGACCAGCGTTCGCTTTTAGTCTCCAACCAAGATAGCGAAATCTTTGTCTTCGGGGCTAATTCTCTTGCCCAACTGCTGGAATCTCTGCAAATTTTCTCAGAACAAGCCAAAGGGATGAGTTTAGCAGATATGGTGGATTTAGCAGCGCAGAATGCTCAAAAATTAGCCCCTCAGACTTCAATTCGCGCCGCCATTGTGGCAGAAAACCCCAGAGAATTACTGGAGCGCTTGGAGCATTTAATCAACATTCTTCACTCTCAACCCCCAGCCGCGGGAGAAACATATATATCCCAGCGAAAAGACATCTGGCTCGCCCATCAAGTGCAGCGTTCTCGAGTAGCTTTTCTCTTTCCAGGACAAGGTTCACAAAAGCTGAACATGGCCCGGACTTTGGTGGAGCGATATTCTTGGGCAAGAGAGTTAGTGCAACGGGCAGATTTATGGCTGATTGAATCTGGTTTTGAACCGATTAGTCCATTAATTTACCGTCCTCTTGACCGCGCTGTTAACCAACAACAAGTAGAACAATGGTTTAAGGCTCTCACCGATGTTGCACCGCAAGCAATCTGCTTGACTTCACTACTGTGGAAGCATTACCTGAAGCGACTTGGACTGGAACCAGTGGCACTAGGGGGTCATAGTTTGGGCGAATTGACTGCTTTTGAAGCGGCTGGTGCTTATGATGAAAAAACCCTCCTTTGCTTTGCCGCAATGCGGGGAAAAGCAATGACAGTTAAGGGCGATTCTATCGGGACAATGGCGAGTTTAGCTTGCTCGGATGCCACCGCGCAAAAGCTCTTACAAGGGATTTCTGGGTATGTAACAGTTGCTAATATCAATAGTCCTCAACAGACAGTTATTTCTGGAGAAAAAAACAGTGTTGCTGCTGTTTGTGACGTTGCCCTAGCCCAAGAAATTCAAGTTCGCCAACTTCCAGTAGCGAATGCTTTTCACTCCCAAATGGTGGCGACAGCAGCTGAATATTTGCGAAAAGAAGCTCCCATTCCTGAGATTTTCGAGCAAGTTTCTCTGCCTCTATTTACCAGTGTCAACGGCCAGATAGTTAATTCAGGACTCAACTTAAAAGAACACTTTGCTCATCAGGTTGTTGCTCAGGTAAATTTTGTTTCTCTTGTCGAAAATCTGAAGGATAAATGTGACTTGATAGTTGAAGTTGGAACGGGAAAAGTGCTTTCTGGTTTAGTGGGAGCAATAGTGACCTCTCCCCTCTGTTTTCCCCTAGAGTCAAAACCGGGTATCGCTTGCGATTTGAATACTTTTTTAGCCGCTTACTTTGTCCAAGGAGGCGAACTCAACTGGCAAGCGTTGTATGAACAACGACTGGTTCGTCCTTTTGTCCCGGCTGCTGAGCGTCTGTTTGTTGATAATCCCTGCGAACGATCTTTTCCGGTATCTCTTGAAGAAATTGAGTCGAGTTCTGCCTTCTCTTGGAGAGAAATACAACAGTCATCACCAAATACGGCTCTCGCTTATTCCTCGAATTTTTCTCAACCAGAAAGTCTTTTTGCAGATGATGAACTAACGACAGTCTTGGCAAATTACCTGCTGGAACGTGGTTCTTTTCTCTCTGAGTTAATCAGTGCCGATATCCAAAGCTTACCCTTTGTAAACAATCACAATGCCTAGAGGACATTATGACTTATTCTTCTGACTCCAAACAAGCCGTTGGCAATCAAGAGATTGTCAAAATTCTCTCCCATTACTTCTCTAACCGAAGCCAGTTTTTGTCCCAAGTTATCAAAGCAGATCTTCAGTCTTATATTTTGCTTAAAAGTCCAGCAACTAATCTGATTCCCTTTCAGAACAGTGATCAGGTAAATAGACCTGTTAATAGCAATAGTCATAGCACTGCTAATAGCAATGGTCATAGCAATGGCAATGGCAAGCGAATCCCAGAAACAACAGTAATCCAAACCAATTTAACTGTTGAGAAACGTTTAATTGAGTTAGTTGCAGAAAAAACTGGCTATCCAGTAGCCAGCATCAATCTTGATGCCAAACTACTAGATGATTTGAATTTAGATTCCATCAAAGCTGGCGAGTTAGTAGCGACAGCCGCCAAAACCTTTGGTGTGAGCGGAAAAATTGATCCTTCTGCTTTAGCTAATGCTACTTTGCAAGAAGTAAAACAGGCTATTGATGCCATTGTTGCGGTGGGAATGCCGACTGGGATTCCTCAGCACATAGAAGTTGCGCCTCTGGCTTCCCCGCCTTCAACTTCCCCCGATATTACCCAAAAACTACTGGAATTAGTCGAAGAAATGACTGGGTTTCCTAAAGATACTCTCAGCCTCGATCTTCGTCTTCTTGATGATTTAAACCTCGATTCTATTAAAGCAGCCGAGCTAGTTGCTACAGCAGTCAAACAAGTGGGAGCAACTGGAAAACTAGATCCCTCAGCTTTAGCGAATGGAACTTTGGCGGATGTCATTACGGCGCTGGAGAAGGTATCAAACCAACTCTCTGTCAAAACTGCTGCTTCAGAGAAAACACCAGTGCTGCCAGCAAGCCAAAACAATTCTCCCCCATTTGTCAACTGGGTTCGTAACTACGCCATTGAATATGTCCCTCAACCTCTGACTCCACCAACAATTGCGACTGATTGGTCACAAGCTCAAGTCTTAATTGTCTCTGATGTTTTAGACCTGGGGAATCTATCTAATGCTGGCACATCGATTGCTCAAACTCTTACCAAGCAATTAGAGCAATTGGGCGCTCAAGTCCAACAAAAGACCTACGCCGAAATCGCAGCGGCAGAACCCGCCAGTATCGGTTTATTCTCCCACTATCTAGGGATTTTACCCGATATTTCCCCCTTGCCATCGGAATTACCCCTCGCCGCCATGGTAACTCGCCTCAGCAGTGTTGCTACCATTAGCCACACCAATCCCTCGGCAACTTTAGCTTATATTCAATTTGGTGGGGGGCGTTTTGGCACTGGTGAGGGGGAATACCATCCCGAAGTCGCTTCAGCCGCGGCCTTTGCCCGCAGTGTTCATCTAGAACGCCAAGAAGCACGAGTCCGGGTAATAGATTTGGCGGCAGAAATTGAACCAACTCAGGCCAGTAAATTAGTAATTCAGGAACTAGCCGGATCTGAGGCGATTACAACCGTTGGCTATGATGCGACGCAAGTAAGACTAATCCCCCAAGCCCAGTTACAGCAGCCGATTGATTATACGCCCCGTTCCCTCACCTGGTCAGCTTCAGACGTAATTCTGGTGACAGGTGGAGCCAAGGGAATTACCGCCGAATGCGCTCTCGCTTTAGGAAAAGAAACGGGAGTGAAAATGGCTTTGGTGGGGCGAGCACCAGCGCCAGACGCCGAAGATAGCAACAGCGAAATTGCCCAAACTCTCAAGCGCTTAGCGGCTCAAGGACTCACCGGTGCTTACTATCGCTGCAATATTGCCAATCCGACCGAAGTCCAACAGTTAGTTGACCAAGTGACCCAGGAATTAGGACCCATCACGGGAGTAGTTCACGGAGCCGGACTCAATCAACCCCGTCGCGTCGAACAAGTTAGACCCCAAGATGCTCAAACAGAAGTCTCACCCAAACTTTTGGGAGCTTACAACTTATTGCAGACATTAGCCTCTAACCCACCCAAGCTCTTTATCGCTTTTAGTTCGATTATCGGCGTTACTGGAATGCCTGGTAATGCTTGGTATGCCTTTGCCAATGAATCCCTGTCCTTGCTGTTACAACAGTACCAACGCCAACACCCCCAAACCCAGGTACTTGCGCTTGCTTATAGCGTTTGGGATGAAATCGGCATGGGAGCGCGTCTTGGCAGTGTCAAGCATCTGGAGCGCATGGGGATCAAGGCGATTGCTCCGAGTGAAGGAGTCAGCCGCTTTCTCAAGCTTTTCCAAAACGCACCAAGCACCTCACAGGTAGTAATCACTGCTCGCTTGGGTGGCTTAGATACCTGGTTACCAACCCCTTTACCCTCTCCCGCCGGACTGCGCTTTATCGAAAATGTCCAATATGTGGAACCACAGGTAGCCTTGACCGTGCGGACTCATCTGAGTTTAGGGAAGGATCTCTATGTCAAAGACCACCTTTGGCGCGGTTCCTATTTGTTCCCCACCGTGTTTGGGTTATGTGCCATGGCCCAAGCTGTAGCTTACCTGACAGGAACCTCAACCCCCCCAATTGTTCGCCTAGAAGATATTTCTCTACGACGACCAATAGTCGTTAATCCAGAGACTGGAGTTGAGATTCAAATTGAAGCAGAAATTGCCGAAGCTACCAGCAATGGGGAACGTCGAGTTAAAGTCGGCATTTATACCGAGCAAACGGGCTTTTCTCTCGCTCATTTTTCTGCCAATCTCATTCTCGGAGAGTTGACTTCCGCTTCTCAGGAAAAACCCGAATTAGGCGAACCTCTTCCAATCGCTCCCAAAACCGATCTCTACGGGGATTTACTCTTCCAGGGAGAACGTTTTCAACGCCTGGGTGAAATTTACACCCTTAGTGAAAAACAGAGTGTCTTCCGTTCCCACGCGCAACTTTCTGGAGAAGATTTATCCAATCAAAGCTTTAGCAAAGGATTGAATCACTCCTTAATCCTCGGCGATCCCTATTTTCGCGATGTCTTGCTCCAATCGGTACAGTTGACCATTCCCCAAGATATCTGCTTGCCTGTGGAAATTGCCAAGATTGAGCGATTTAAACCGGCCAGCAGCGATCAAGGTCGCCGCCTTGTCACCGTTAACCTATTGGCCCGGGAAGATCGGGAGTATATTAGTGAAGTGATTGCTACCGATGAGCAGGGGAACTTAATTGAACGCTTGAGCGGTTATCGCCTACGGATTCTCGAAGAACACCAGGAAAATCCTACTGCTGCTGAGTTAGGTAATCCCGAAACCCGTGATCGCCAACACTTGCGACAAGTGTTACAGACAACTTGTCAGGGATTCGAGATTCCACCGCCTACCGTTGCGCTTGGTTATGCGCCTAACCTGCAAGGGAAATCCTTAGAACAGCGCCGCCAACAGGAAAAACCCATTGTAGAACGCGCGCTGAAAACTAAGCTAGGACTCAAACCCGATCAAAAACTTGTTTTCGAGCTTGAGTCTCTCCCCTCTGGTAAGCCTCAACTGAGCGGGACACAAGTTTCTGGGTTAAATGTTTCTTTATCTCACTGCGATCGCTATTGTCTCTGCACTGTCGCTGAAACCCCCCAAGGTTGTGATATCGAAGCAATTACCCCTCGCAGCACCGAGGACTGGGTCGCCCTCTTAAGCGATCGCCGCAGTCAACTGATGGAGCAATTAGTGCGCCAAGGAGACACCCAAGAGCGTGCCGGTATGAGGATTTGGTCAGCCACAGAAGCAGTTCGCAAAGCTTTTAATGGTAGTGATCCGCAGTTTTCTCTAGTGGCGAAACAAGGGGATGGGGTCTTGTTATCCACCTCAACCCCGGAGGGTGAGTCTCAAGTGCTGACTGTCCCTGTCAAATTAACCCGTCCACCAGAACGGATGGTGGCGATTGTGGTTTCCCACACCCCAGTGTCTGTTCCCACAGAAGCTAATTTCCAGTCTCCTCAAGCAACGGAAGCGGCGATTATCCCAGCGACACCTGGGAAAATTGACAGCCATAGCTCTCGCTACACTCATGACGGGCCGCAAGGACAATTAGTCTATGAGCAACGCTATCAAGTCAGTTTCAAAGATAGTGGTAGCATTAGCCGTCACGTTTACTTTGCCCAATATTTTCGCTGGATTGGCAAAATTCGGGAATTGCCGATGGAAAGTATTGCCCAGCAAATGTTAGCCGACTTCCTAACTGGAGATTGGGGCATGGTTACCAATTCCGTTAGCCTGCGAGTTGTGGGAGAAGCCACTTCCTATGATGTGATTCAAGCGCGAGCTTGGGTAGGCAATATTGTCGGCTCCTCCTTTGAGACTTACATCGAGTTTTGTAAGGTATTGCCCGATAATTCCCTAGAGCGTCTGGCGATTGCCGAAGTTAAAGCCACTTGGGTGCGGTTAGTCAGCTATGGGGTTCCTGCTCCCATGCCTTTCCCGCCCTATCTCCAAGACTATTTGGCTCGCTTTGCCGCTGACAAACCCGCCAGCCTTGATTTAAAACACCCGGAAACCCTGCCTCTGGCTCCCCTACCTGCGAGCCTTGCTTCCCTCAAGCCTGGCGCAGTCATTGATGACATTCCACAACAAGAAAGCCGCTATGGACGGTTATTGCGGTCTGAGGTCTTCCAAACCACTCTGGAAGAATCGAATTTGGTCGGTAATGTTTACTACGGCAATTATTTCATCTGGCAAGGACGCATTCTCGACCTGTTCCTTTACTCGGTTGCTCCTGAATATTTGCGGATTTCTAATCCTTGCGGGGAAATGGTCTGTCTCTATACCCGCATGGACTATCTACGGGAAGCGATGCCTTTTGATCGCATTCGCACCCTTCTCTATGTGCGTTCAGTATCCGAGTATGGCGCATCCTTCAACTTTGAGTTCTTCCGGGAACAGCCTGATGGCACTTTGGAAAAACTCCATGTCGGTCAACAAGATGTGGCTTGGGTGGAGCGTCAAGAAGATGGAACGGCTGTGGCCGCACCTTGGCCCGAGGCGGTGAAGCAGTCTTTAGTCGCAAGGGCGACCACCAGGGAAGCGGCTCTGTTAATGGTCTAGGAAAACCCAATCTGTAGGATGGGTTTTCCCCCATCCTCAGACCAACCTACTGACTAGATTCTGCTTTCTCACTTTTCTCTATCTACCCAGGAAAATTTGTCATGTACAAGCCGAATAAATCATTGAGAAACCAACTCCGACTGATCCACATTTTGGCATCACTTCTCTTAGGGATTTTTATCTATTCCCCCTGGCGCAATCATCCAGGAATGCTGATAGCCGTCGGGATTGTCGTCTTTCCCCTCTTAAGCTTCACTGGACTTTGGATGTGGCAAGGGCGACGCATCGAAAAATGGTTAATGGAGAGCCGAACCATACTTTCCTCAGAGGATTCTCCCTCTTAATTGAACTAACTTAACGTAATTCTGGTTCTTCGGTTTGTGTTATGTAATAGACGGGGATTATACGCGATGAAAACCTTTGTGGTTGATCTAGAACGAACTAATCAATTAAGTCTCTTGCCAGATCAGGATTTAGTCGATTTATGCCCCCCGATCAAACCGGACCTAGTAACGAAGAACCGTAATTCTCATCCCTTTATCAGGAGAAATTGATCAATGAACACGACTCAAGCTTTGCACTACGATGTGGTCATTATGGGGGCTGGCTTTGCTGGCTTATGTCAAGCGCGACACCTGATGCTCAACATCCCTAATATTCGGGTGGCGCTGATCGATCCTCGTCCCGAAAATCGACCCGATACAGACCTCAAAATTGGCGAATCTACAGTTGAAATAGCCGCCCTACTCATCTGTAAAGAGTTGGGACTGCATGATTACATGATTGAAAATCATCCTCCCAAAGCGGGACTGAACTTCCACTGGCCGAAAAATCCGGCTGAAACTGATTCAATTGACGATTATTATCACGTCTGGATCAATCGTCAACCCCCGATTCCGACTTTTCAGATCAACCGAGCAAAGTTTGAACGGGACTTGCTCAAAATGAATAAGGAAATGGGAGCAATCTTCTACAACGGAAGAGTTGTCGATGTAGATTTAACCGAAGGCGATCAACTCAAAACCGTCACAGTCAAATTAGAGGATACAACCATAGAAATAACAGCCAAGCACATTGTTGATGCGGCTGGTCGCCGATTTATTATCGGCAAAAAAACCGACAATCTCATTTTTGGTTCAGACCAACTTTTAGGAGTTAATAATGGCTCCGCTTGGGTAAGGATTAAAGATGTAGATCGGACCATTTTCCATAGTGGTTATCATCCAGCAGGAACCACTGTCAGTCATTACTACGCTACCAACCATTACTTTGGCCCTGGTCATTGGCTGTGGATGATTCCCATTGATCGAGATAGTAAAGAACTTTCTCTGGGAGTCATTCACCACCATGATGTCATTCCCTCAGCCACCATAAACACCCAAGAAAAGTTTACTGCTTTCTTGAAAGCCAACCATACAGTTCTCTATAAATTATTGCAAAGTAGTGAATTGGTTGACTTCCATTATTTGCCGCGAGTTGCCCACAAAAGTAAAGTGATGTTTTCACCTGATAACTGGTATGTTGTCGGAGATGCAGCCTGTATTTTTGATGCTTTTTATTCCCTGGGAACAACGATGATTGCCATCGCCGTTGAAAGCATTACCGAAATTGTCCGCGCCAAATTGGCAAACGAGGCCAATGCTGAAGAAAAACGGGCTGTTTACAATGACTTCAATTTGGCTTTTACTGATAGCGTCAACACTTTCATGCAGGAACATCAAAAACAATTAGGTCATGCCAGTATCATGAGTTGGCGGATTTACTTTGAGTATATGTGGTGGTTTGGTGTCTTAGTCCCCATGTACATAGGTAAATGGCATTTAGATCCAGCTTTCCTGAAACAGTTTACTGGACCTTTCCGCACTTTTCTCAATGGCTTATTCGTGGATGTCTATCAAGACTCTAACCAATTAGTAGAGCGCGGAGTTAATATGGGTTTGATGGATGCGATTCGAGCCGATCAACTAATCGGCAGTTACTATACCTTTAAACACTTTGAAGACTTCCTAGAAAATAGCAAGCTTGAACCCCAACGCTGCAACATTTTCACCAGCATGAAAAATACCTTTTTCTATGTGGCAATTTGGTATGCAATGTTCCAGTGGAAAGGTTTTGGCTGGCGCGGCCTGTTGAAACCACGCAATTTAGCTAATTTTAGCTATTTGTTAGCCCAAAGTGGATTATCAGCCCTGGGAGAAATGCGGCATAACTTCTTGACTCGCAGTCTGCCAGATAATAGTGAAATCGAGGAAATGCGCCAAGAATTCAAAGAATATCGCTATCAAGGCAAATTACAGCCCTGGATTGCTGAACTTTCTTAAAAATTGGTTCAAAGCCCCTAGTTTTTCCTTCTCTCAAATTCAAACAATTTACCAAAACTAACCTCGATTAATTCAGGAGTAAATCAATGCAAACAACTCAAAACAAAGAGTATGATGTAGTCATTATGGGTGCTGGTTTTGCTGGCCTATGTCAAGCGCGACACCTGATGCTCAAGATTCCCAATATCAAAGTTGCTCTAGTGGATCCTCGTCCCGAACAACGCACAGATAAGGACTTAAAAATTGGCGAGTCCACCATTGAAATTGCCGCTCTTTTTCTTGCCAAAGAATTGGGACTACATGATTACCTAATTGAAAATCATGCTCCCAAACAAGGGCTTAACTTTCACTGGCCCAAAAATCCAGCAAAAACTGAAACAATCGACGACTACTATCATGCTGGCTCGAACCGACAAGTTCCCATTCCCTCTTTTCAAATCAACCGCTCCAAGTTTGAACAAGACTTGCTAAAAATGGATAAAGCCATGGGAATCAACTTCTATAATGGGCAAGTTGTTGATGTTGATTTAACTCCTGGCGATGCCATTAAAACAGTTAAAATCAAGGTAGGCGATGAAAGAATGGAACTGCAAGCCAAACACGTTATCGATGCAGCAGGACGGAAATTCATCATCGGGCGCAAGACTGACAACCTCCTATTTGGTCCAGAAAACTTAATGGGATTAAACACGGGAGCTGCCTGGGTGCGAGTCAAAAATGTAGATCGTACCATCTTCCACAGTGGCTACGATCCTCTTAATGCCTCAACCAGCCATTATTACTCGACTAATCACTATTTTGGCGAAGGACATTGGCTGTGGATGATTCCGATTGACACCCAAACAATGGAATTATCTATTGGCGTGATTCATCACCATGATGTGATTAATTCTACTCAGGTAAACAGCCGGGAAAAATTCCATGATTTCCTGCGAAATAACCACCAAATTCTTGCCAATATTATTGACAGTGGAGAAGCAGTAGATTTCCACTATTGGCCGAGGATTTCTCACACAAGCAAAACCCTATTTTCTCCCGACAATTGGTATGTCCTTGGCGACGCTGCTTACATCTTCGATGCTTTCTATTCCTACGGAACCACCACGATTGCTTTAGCCATTGAAGGGATAACGGAGATTGTGCGGGCCAAACTGGCAGGGGAAGAATCGGCGGAACAAAAACGGGCTGCTTACAATGAGTTTAACTTAGCCTACTCCCGTAGTGTCAACTGTCTCTATCGGGGACAGGCCAAACAGTTAGGACAAGCCAGTGTGATGAGTTGGCGCATTTACTTTGAGTATATGTGGTGGTTTGGGGTACAAGTTCCCATGTATGTAGGTAAATGGCATTTGGACCTCACCTATATTCCGATCTTTCTCAAAACCCTTAACAGCAATATTGATGGACTGTTTGCTGATTTAAATGAACAATTTACCGAACTAGCAGACAAGGATGTCAATATTGGCTTGATGGATTGTTACCGGGGCGATCAACTTTTCAAGGGTTATCACACTCTCAAACACTTTGATGACTTCCTGGAAAATACCAAGTTTGAACCGCGGCGGTGTAATGTCTTTGCTGGCTTAAAAGCTACCTGTTTTTATGCCGCCCTCTGGTATGCAATCTTTCAATGGAAAGGATTTGGTATCCAAGGTTGTCTCCATCCCCACCATATTTACCATTTCTTGCGCCTGTTAGGGTTGTCAGGACAAGCAACTATCGGCGAGTTAATTTATAAGTTCAAAACCAAAGGACTGCCCGCCAACAGCGAAATTGAAGCGATGCGTCAAGAGTTTAAAACTTATCAATATCAACCAAAACTCCAGCCTTGGCTGGCAGAAGCCACCAATTCTTAAGGATTTTGACTTGCATCAAATTCAACGCCCTTCTCTCAATCATCTGTGAGTGTCAATCATCTCATCAACTATCAAGGAGTTAACCATGAATTCTACCATTACTCAATCCCGAGAATACGATGTTGTCATTATGGGAGCAGGCTTTGCTGGACTGTGCCAAGCACGACATCTCATGCTCAACATCCCTAATATTCGGGTGGCGCTAATCGATCCCCGTCCCGTTGAACGCACAGACAAAGATTTAAAAATCGGTGAGTCTTTAATCGAAGTTGCGGCTTTATTTCTCTGTAAAGAATTAGGACTACATGATTATTTAATTGAAAACCACCCCCCCAAATCTGGTCTCAATTTCCACTGGCCTAAAGATACCTCAAAAACAGCCAGCCTTGACGATTACTATCATGTCTGGGCAAACCGTCAAACTCCGGTTGGTTCTTTTCACCTACAACGGGCTAAATTTGAGCAAGATTTACTGGCGATGAATTGTCAGATGGGAGCCGATTTTTACAATGGACGGGTCAAAGATGTAGATCTCACTCAAGGGGATGATCTGAAAACAGTTTACGCTAAAGTTGGCGAGGAAAATATTACCCTTCAAGCCAAGCACGTTATCGATGCCGCAGGACGGAATTTTATTATTGGACGCAAAACTGATAATGTGCTTTCCGGTCCAGAAAATCTCTTGGGAGTCAATAATGGTTCGGCGTGGCTGCGGGTCAAAAATATAGACCGCACAATTTTCCACAGTGGCTACCATCCCGAAGGCGCATCTACCAGCCATTACTATGCCACCAATCATTATTTTGGCCAAGGCCATTGGTTGTGGATGATTCCCATTGATAAGAAGTCTATGGAGTTATCTATTGGCATCATTCACCATCACGATGTTATCCCCGCTAAAAGCATCAACAACCTTGAGAAGTTTTCCAGTTTTCTCGATGCGAATCATACTATTCTCTCTCGATTGATTGACAGTGGGGAAGTAGTTGATTTTCATTACTGGCCGAAAATTGCCCACAAAAGTAAAGTTCTCTTCTCTCCTGACAACTGGTACATTATTGGCGATGCCGCCCATATTTTCGATGCTTTCTACTCCTATGGAACGACCATGATCGCTTTTGAGGTAGAAAGTGTTACAGAAATTATCCGTGCTAAATTGGCTGAGGAAGCAGCAGCAGAACAAAAACGATCCGCTTACAATGATTTCAACCTAGCTTATGCTCGTACTGTCAACTGTCTCTACCGAGATCATGCCTATCAACTCGGTCATGCTAGTGTTATGAGTTGGCGGATTTATTTCGAGTATATGTGGTGGTTTGGTGTGCATATTCCCACCTATATTGGTAAATGGCATCTGGACTTGAATTTTATCCCCCGCTACGTCAAGATTGCTAATGGAAATGTAGATGGCATTTTCGCTGACTTATGTAAAGAGTTTCATCAATTAGTTGAAGAAGGAGCTAATATCGGCTTAATGGATGCCTATCGTGCTGACCAATTATGGGGCAATTATGGGACATTAAAGCACTTTGATGACTTCTTAGAAAATACTAAATTCGAGCCTCGGCGGTGTAATGTTTTTGCCAGCATGAAAGCTGTTTATTTCTACATCGCTATTTGGTACGCTCTCTTTCAATGGAAAGCTTTTGGACTAGCTGGCTGGTTAACCCCACGACACTGGTACTACTTTGGTCGGATGTTGAGCCTATCGGTTCAAGCGACTATTGCCGAAGTTATCTATAAGTGGAAAACGAGAGGAATACCTGACAACACCCAAATGGAAAAGATGCGTGAAGAATTTAAGAGCTATCATTATCAACCGCAGGATAAATACTCTTTTCCTGTTGAAGAAGTGGCAAATAAAGCAGTAAAAATTGAGTCGTTTGCTTCTTAGTTTTATTGCTGTTGTATCCTGATCTTATTGGAGGGACTTCTCATGCAATCAACTACCCTTGTTCTATCTCAATTGCTCTTAGAGTCTCATGAATTGCGTCGAGGAATAAACCGCATTGGTTTAAACCTTTCCGACTTAGAACTCCAAGCGCTTGAGCAGGGAAACTCAGTTTCCTTAGAAGGCAGAGGACTGAGTGAAATTGGGTCAATGTTTATCATGGCAGCTGCCGTTGCTGCCATTAATTTGGGTAAACCGAGAACGCTGCTTAAGTTTTCTGATTTACCGACTCTTGTTGAGCCAGACATTCCGCCTGAAAATGCTAGTTGTCCTGGAATTCCAATTTACTGTTGGCTCTCTAACTTAGACAAAAAATGTTGTGTCTATCTTACCTTAACCGATAGTAAACCAGTTCTAAAGATCGGTGCTTAGTAGAGAATTTTATCAGGTAACTAATGGACGATGAGGAAGAAAGATGAAATTTTGGCTACTCGGCGGAATACTTATTACTTTGGTGGCGCTACTGGTACTTTTAGGAATGGTTTACCAGCAAATTTCTACAGTCAAAGACCTAAGTAAGTATCCACCACCTGGTCAATTGATAGATGTAGGGGGTTATCGCTTGCATCTCCACTGTAAAAGCCAAGGTCATCCGACTGTGGTGATGGACTATGGACTAGGGGGAATATCTCCCCTCTGGCATTGGGTTCAATCGCAAGTGGCAAAGTTCACCTCTGTCTGTGTTTACGACCGCGCTGGCTACGGCTGGAGTGAACCCAGTCCCCATCCTCGCACCAGCCTGATTATGGTTCAAGAACTACACACTCTACTGAAAAAAGGGGGAATAGCTGGACCTTATTTACTGGTGGGTCATTCCTTGGGGGGGTTGAATATGCGCTTGTTTGCCAGCCAGTATCCCTCAGAAGTAGTAGGAGTGGTTTTAGTGGATGCGGTACCGGCAAATGTCTATAGCCGTCTGGGGAGTGAATTTAGGGAAAATATGGCAGCAACGCGGCAAATGTTTGGCAGTTTATCCATTATTTCTCGCCTGGGAATCTTGCGCCTCCTGCTGCAACTCAAAGGCAGTGATGTCGCTCCCGAATTTGTCCAAAAAATGCCCCCGTCTGTACAATCTGTTGTTTTAGCGAAGTTCCTGCCTCAAAGCTTTAATACTGCCTTAGCCGAAAGCGCATTAATGGAAAAAGATGCTGCATTGGTCAGTAAAACTTCCTTTCCCTCTCACTTACCCTTAGTCGTAATTTCTCACGGACTGAATATGTTTTCCGGGCAAAATGTAGAAGCAGCTGAGTCTATCTGGCGGCAATTACAGGCAGAAACCTCCCAGCTTTCGACTTCGGGAAGCTTACAAATCGCTTACGGCAGTGGTCATAATATCCACATTGATCAACCTCAATTAGTTGTCGATGCAATCAGGAAAATCTTACAACAGATTAATCTCAAGGATAAGACAAATGAAAAACTCTAAGTTTAAAATGCTGCCACTTATTCCAAGCATTATGGGCTTAACAGTTTCCCTATTGCCAGGAGCAATAACTCCCGCCAATGCCTCTTCTTTAAACTGTGGTTCAGGGAACAATTGGATTTCTAATTGTTCGAGCCAGATCTACGATTTTGCTAACACAGTTATCGTTAGTGCTAACTTTGGCTTTAGTCCGAACAATTTACCAGATTTTACCGCAATTCTTCAGGGAAAAACTAAGATTTTATTAGGAAATCCCGTTGATGCCATTATTGGCGATCCTTTACTGGGTAATGTAGGCAGTGTTGATGGTATTGCCGACGTAGTTCAACTGGAAGTCTTCCACAATATCGCTTCAGGTTCTACTCCTTTTGTCCCCCTGATTACTGCCTTAGCTGGGGATGGAGTGCCGGATTTAGCCCCGACTCCTTCAGGGTCAACTTTACCCTATGTTTCCCTCTATTCGGCAGGAGCTATCAGCCAAAGAAGCGATAATTCCTCTTTAGGGGATAGTTTCTTGAAATTCTTTTTAGAAATCCAAGGAACGCCGGAAGGAACAATTCGCACCAGAGACCCCGTAACCCTCAATGTCTCCTCACCCTTAACTGGGTTTCCTCCAGAAGGAGCCGGGAGTCAGCTAGAATTCTTCAGTTCCGCCATTACCCCTTTATTTACTCCTGGACCTGATGGAGTGTTTTGGACAGGGGATGAAGTCGAAGTAGCTCGCATTGTTCCTGATGCTAACAATCGGGCGGTGACTCTTTCCCTAACGCCAATTCCTGAGCCTTCTAATACCCTGTCTTGTTTACCATTAGGACTCGGACTCTTGGGAGTTAGTCGCTTACAAAAAGCTGACAAAAAGTTTGAGTAACTTAAAATAAATCAGATTTTTATTGCAAAGGAGAAAATGAGATGGCTACTTTTATCGGCACCACTGGCAACGATCTTTTATTCGGCAGCAATGGCGATGATATTTTATATGGCAACGGTGGCAATGACTATCTTGATGGTGGACTTGGCAACGATACTTTAGTGACTGGCGATGGCAACGATGCCTTACTTGGGGGTGGCGGTAATGACTTACTGTTCGGCGGAGGTGGCAACGACTATCTAAGTGGCGGCGATGGCAACGACGATCTGCTTGGGGGCGATGGACGTGACATTCTCCTTGGTGGCAATGGTGATGACGCTCTCAATGGCGGTGATGGCGATGACATTCTCAATGGTGATGCTGGCAATGATACTTTAAGTGGAGGTGCTGGCAAAGACGGGATTATTGGCGGTTCTGGCGACGATCAGGTAACAGGGGGTGATGGCAACGACGGCATCTGGGGCGGTGATGGCAACGATGCCCTATTTGGTGGTGATGGCAACGATGGCATCATTGGTGATGTTGGTGACGACGTACTTAATGGCGGTGATGGTGACGATGCTCTCTTTGGTGGTTCTGGTAACGACATTCTTTTTGGCGAGGTGGGCAATGATGCTCTCTTTGGTGATAGTGGCAACGATGTATTAATTGGTGGCTTAGGTGGAGATACTCTTACGGGCGGTGCTGGTGCCGATCAATTTGTTTTCAGTAGTCCCCAAGATGGCATTGACACTATTACAGATTTTTCAGTTATTAATGATATTATAATCATCTCTGCTGCTGGTTTCACCGATGACCTCATAGCAGATGCTTTGCTGATGCCTGAGCAATTTGTCATTGGTACAGCAGCAGTCGATTCTAATGATAGATTTATCTATAACCGAGCTAACGGCACTTTATTCTTTGATGTCGATGGTGTAGGCGGAATCGCTCAAATTCAGATTGCTAAACTATCATCTGGACTTGATTTGACTAACAATAACATTTTTGTTAGTAATAATTTCGCAGTCTAAGCAGATGTGTCTAATCTTTAAGTAAAAGAGAAAAGTTTATGTTCAATTATCGTGGTCAGACAGCATTAATTACGGGAGCGTCATCTGGGATTGGCGAGGTATTTGCCCGCGAGCTTGCTAAGCGTGGCATGAATGTCATTTTGGTAGCAAGGGCTGAAGAAAAACTACAGACAATGGCAACGGATCTTCATCAAGTTTACGGTGTCCGCACTGAAGTAATTGTTATCGATCTAAGCAAGGGAAATGCTGCGCAGGATGTTTTTGACGCTGTGGAGCAAATGGAGCTTACCGTGGATTTACTTGTCAATAATGCTGGGTTTCTTAACTATGCACCCTTTGAACAAATACCTCTTGAGCAAGATCACGCACAGGTAATGGTTAACGTAGTGGCTTTAGTTGATTTAACCCATAAATTTATTCCAGGAATGCTGGCTAAAGGAGAAGGCGGCGTGATTAACTTATCCTCTAGCGGTGCTTTTCAACCCATGCCTTATATGGCAGTTTATGGAGCTACTAAGGCATTTGTGCTTTCCTTTAGTGAGGCTCTTTGGGCTGAGTACCGCCATCGAGGATTGCGGGTTTTAGCACTTTGCCCAGGACCGACGGCAACCAGATCTTTAGTTAAAATATTTGATGATGGAAGTGCTACCTCTCCTCATCGCGTGGTAGCAGTTGCCCTTAAAGCTCTCGAAGCCGGGCGCAATTATGTTATTCCAGGACTGAAGAATTATTTGCTGGCTCACAGTGTTCCTCGCTTAATGCCACGCAGGATAACGGTGCAAATCTTGGAACGAATAACTCGACCAAGAAGAAGAGACCTCAATGAAACCAGATAATTAAAGAGAGTAAAGCTTCTTATGAAATCTCAGCTTTTTGTTAAACCAACTAATTGGCTGCTTATTACCTGTCTCACCATCGGGACTATGGCAAGTGGCGCTGTCGCAACTTATTCAATTTGGCGCTATCAATCTTTAAAAACCACATCCCCTGCTGTCGCTTCCACTACTCCGAGAAAGCTGAAAGCCGTCGCGGCTTTAGGCTATGTAGAACCGGCAGGAGAAGCAATCAAGATTTCTGCTCCTGCTTTTGTGGAAGGAGCCCGCATTGATAAACTGTTGGTAAAACAGGGAGACAAGGTTGAAGCTGGACAAGTTTTGGCCATCCTCGACAGTCGGGATAGACTCCAAGCAGCACTGAAACAAGCACAAGACCAAGTTCGCATTGCTCAATCTCTTTTAACTCAGGTGAAAGCTGGCGCAAAACAGGGGGATATTATTGCCCAAAATGCGAGATTTGAAGGGACTCGCTCGGAATTGGAAGGACAGATTACTACCCAAAAAGCTACTATTGCCAGTTTAACGGCTCAATTACAAGGGGAAAAAATGGCTCAATACGCCACTATTGAGCGGATTAAAGCTGAGTTTCACAATGCACAAAAAGATTGTCAGCGTTATTATGCTTTATACCAACAAGGAGCGGTTTCGGAACAAGAACGCGATCGCTTCTGTCTGATGGCTCAAACTGGCCAAGAAAGTCTGCGAGAAGCCAATGCTAATTTAAATCGAATTGTCACCACTCTAACCGCAAAAATTGATGAAGCTGAAGCTAATCTTCAGCGCACAGTGGCAACTCTAGATCAGAAAATCAAGGAAAATCAAGCGACACTAGATGCAGTTGCTGAAGTCCGTCCCGTAGATGTTGAAGTTGCTCAATCGCAATTAATCGCAGCTAAAAGTGCTGTCCAAAAGGCAAAAGCTGATTTAGATTTAGCCTTTGTCAAAGCTCCCAAAGCGGGGCAAATTCTCAAAATTTATACTTGGCCCGGTGAATTAATTGGTGATAAAGGCATCCTCGATCTTGGTCAAACCAGTCAAATGTATGTCACTAGCGAAGTTTACGAAACAGATGTTAGTCGAGTTAAACTAGGACAACGGGCAAAAATTACCACCGATGGATTAATTGGGGAACTAAGGGGAACTGTCGCTGAAATTGGCTTACAAATTGGCAAAAAAGATGTCTTGGGAACCGATCCAGTTGCTGATGCAGATGCGCGAGTGGTGGAAGTCAAAATTCGTCTCGATCCCTCTTCTAGCAAGAAAGTGGCTAACTTGACCAATTTACAAGTTAATGTCGTAATCGATACGAACAAAACTAATCTTTAAAAGATATATCGAAAAATTATAACCCAATCATAGCTGGCTTTTAGGTTGTGCGCTAACTAAATAGTTCTATATATGAAATGAATATCTATTTAGTTAAATTTCTTATCTAGAAAGACTTTTAGCCTTGAGATAATGTTAGGTCGAAGTCTCAAATAAGGAGTAGTATTTGTCAACAAGTCAGCCGCGATCAATCTAGAATCTTTAGGAGGAGCAAAAAATGAAAATATTCCCCTGGAAGTTACCGACAGCTTGGTTGCAATTACGCTACCAAAAAACCAGGTTACTGGTGGCTCTATCGGGGGTTATTTTTGCGGTTGTAATTGTCTTTATGCAATTGGGGATTCGGGATGCTTTGTTTGATAGTGCTGTTCGGCTTCACGAAGCTCTACAAGGGGACTGTTTTTTAATTAGTCCTCGTACTACTTCACTGATTGGCATGGAAAGTTTTCCTCAACGGCGATTACTCCAAACCTTGGCTTTTGAAGAAGTAGATTTTGTCAGTCCGATTTATTTAGATTTTGCTCAGTGGAAAAACCCTGAAACTCGTAATTATTGGCGTAATATATTCGTGATTGGGTTCGATCTCAGAAATTTGGCATTTGATTTACCCGGTCTCGCAGAAAATATGGAGCTATTAAAACTTCCCGATCAAGTTTTATTCGATCAAGATTCTCGCTCTGAATTTGGTCCTATTGTTGCTGATTTTGAAAAAAAGGGCTCGGTTATTACCGAGGTTAGCAATAAGGGTAACAACCGCAAAATAGAAGTCGCTGGCTTATTTAAACTGGGAACTTCTTTTGGTTCAGATGGGAATTTAATCATGAGCCATTTGAATTTTTTAAGAATTTTTAGCAACCGTTCTTATGGATTAATTAATATTGGCTTAATTCGTCTAAAGCCAGGAACTAATATCAATAAATTTATCGAAGATATTCAAGCATATTTACCTCATGATATTAAAGTTTTATCCAAGCAACAGTTGATTCAATTTGAGAAGAATTATTGGCAAAGCAGTACGGCGATTGGTTTCATTTTTAATTTAGGTGTTATCCTGGGAATTATTGTTGGAATTGTCGTTGTCTATCAAATTCTCTATACAAATGTTTCGGAACATCTTTCAGAATACGCCACCCTAAAAGCCATGGGCTATCGTCATAGCTATCTCTTATCAATGGTTTTACAACAGGCTTTTTTAATTGCTGTTCTCGGATATATTCCTGGTTTTTTGATCGCTAATATTCAATATGAGTTGACTAAAAATGCCACCTTATTACCTGTCAATATGTCGCTTGATCGAGCGGTTTTTGTCTTTATTTTAACCTTAGTCATGGCCTTTGTTTCAGGAGCCACTGCTGTTAAAAAATTGCAAGATGCCGATCCAGCCGATATTTTTTAGAAAAAAGAAACAAATATCTATACCTCATCTCAAGGAAAGATGCTGTCTATGGACGTTATTGATATTCAAAACCTCAATCACTATTTCGGTCAAGGAACGCTGAAAAAACAAGTTCTTTTTCAGATCAACTTAAAAATCACAGAGGGAGAGATCGTTATTTTAACTGGCCCCTCTGGTTCCGGAAAAACAACCTTACTATCCTTAATTGGTGGCCTACGCTCTGTTCAAGAAGGAAGCTTACAGCATTTTGAAAAAGAATTACGGGGGGCTAGTGAAGAACAATTAGTCCAAACCCGCCGTCAAATTGGTTATATTTTTCAAGCCCATAATTTGTTACCCTTTCTAACCGCAAGACAGAATGTACAAATGTCGATCGAGCTTCAGGAAAATCTCGGCGGGTGGGAAACGGAAGAACGCGCTGCTTTGATATTAGAAGAAGTCGGTTTAGGACATCGGATCGACTATTATCCAGATAGCTTATCTGGGGGACAAAAACAAAGGGTAGCGATCGCGCGAGCTTTGGCTGGTAATCCGCCATTAGTTTTAGCCGATGAACCAACGGCCGCCCTCGATAGTAAAACGGGACGAGACGTGGTGAATTTGATGCAACGTTTAGCCAAAGAACAGAGCCGTACTATTGTACTCGTCACCCACGATAATCGGATTTTAGATATTGCCGATCGCATTGTTCACATGGAAGATGGACGCTTGCGCGGTTGCTAATACCCATCCAGACAAAACCCAGAAAAGGCGCTATGGCCAGTTTTGTCCGTTAGACCAGTGCCATTCTCATAGACTACTGGCATAGTTTTTCCTTCCTCAGCTTTTAAGTGCGGCTAAGACTGGGATACCTCCATCGATAGATTCTGACACCAAATCCGTTTTTAATTGAGGAAACAACTTTTTTGTCTTAGCCTTAGTGGGAAGCTATGATATTTTCATGCTTGGCGGTGCCAACTTTGGCATCGAGAATATCTCCTGAATCCTGAAAATGCAATCCGTAGACTTTACCACCCTCAGCGCCACTTGTGCCGAAATTGCTGCCGTTTGGCTGCCGGCGAGACTAGAACAAGTGTATCAAATTGATCGCCAAACGATCGCCCTCTATTTACGAACCTTCGATCGCAAAGGATGGTTAATTATTTCTTGGCATCCCCAAGGAGCGCGGCTGCATATTGGTGATCCACCGCCAAAAGTCCCCGATACCTTCACTTTTAGCGATCAATTGCGTCATCAACTCAATGGTTTTGCGCTGACAAAATTAGCATTTGTTGCCCCGTGGGAAAGAGTCATCGATCTGCAATTTGCCCAACGTCCCGATGATCCGGCCCTGTGGCATTTGTATATAGAAATTATGGGCAAATATAGCAATGTGATTTTAACTGCGGCTGACAATCAAATTGTCACCGTTGCCCATCAAGTCAATGCCACCCAGTCTAGTGTTCGCACCGTACAAACGGGACAAATCTATCAACTACCCCCCGTTTTATTGGCAACAAATCCCAGTTTAGAAGAATCCTTGAGCAGTTGGCAAGCCAGAGTTAGTTTAATCCCTAAAACTATCGAAAAACAGCTAGTTAGTACCTATCGTGGGGTTAGTCCGGTCATCGCTCGATCGCTGTTACAAAAAGCCAAAATTCACCCGAAATTAAACACGGATCAGTTAGATAATACTGATTGGGAAAAGCTCTTTTCAGCTTGGCAAGAATGGTTAAAAATCCTTGAAAATAAAACCTTTCAACCCGGATGGACAAGAGAAGGTTATACAGTTATCGGTGGGGAGATACTGGCAGCAGCTAAAAATGTCCAAGAATTATTAAACCGTTATTATAGCGACCAAATTAATCAAGAAAGCTTTCGACAACTACAGCAAAAATTAAACCAAAAAGTCGTATCTTTACTGACTAAACTGCAAAGTAAAGCCGCAGGATTTCAAACAAGACTAGCAGAATCTGCTCATGCTGATCGCTATAAAGAGCAAGGGGATTTATTAATGGCCAATCTGCAACAAATACAGCAGGGAATGACTAGCATTAGTTTGGCGGATTTCCAGACAGGAAAACCTGTAATTATTCCTCTCGATCCCGAAAGAAATCCCGTACAGAATGCCCAATATTTGTATAAACAACATCAGAAATTAAAAAGGGCGCGGTTAGCGGTGGAACCTTTATTAGAGGAAGTGGTCAGTGAAATTAATTATCTCGAACAGGTGCGATCGAGTTTAAGTCAACTAGAAAATTATAGCAGCAGCGAAGATTTAGAGGCATTAGACGAGATACAAGAAGAATTAATTCAACAGAAGTATCTAGAAAGCAATTACCAGCGCAATCGGGCGAATAACAAAGAATCCGAACCTATGCGCTTTACTACTCCCTCTGGAGTAGAATTATGGATTGGCAGAAATAACCGTCAAAATGATCGGCTAACTTTTCGTAGCGCCAGCGATTACGATATCTGGTTTCATAGTCAAGAAATCGCTGGTAGTCACGTTTTACTCCGTTTAACCCCCGGTACAGTTCCAGAAGCCGCCGATCTGCAATTTGCCGCCGATTACGCCGCTTATTATAGCCGCGCTCGCCATAGTGAACGGGTTCCCGTCGTCTATACCCGTCCCAAATACGTCTATAAACCCAAGGGCGCAAAGCCCGGTATGGTGGTTTACAAACAGGAAACGGTAATCTGGGGCTGTCCTCAGAGGGTTGAGGATTACCGCAAAAAATAATTTTTTACCAAATTGTTTACTTTTTTTTACACAAAATGGGTATTGTCTGTTACAATTGTTACTAGAGAGACAAATGCAGTTCAAGCGCTTGGGAACGCAAGAACTATATTTCCTCGGATTACAACAACAAACAACAGCAAACCAGTGGTAGCAGCCGATAGTCTCGGGAAAGACACAAAAAACCGACTATTCAGGTGATATTAAAGCAACCACTGGTATTTTATCCCCACCTAACCGGTTCTGTAACTCTGTGATCTTCTCTATGTCACATTTTGGGTGCCTTGGGGAAATCAGCACTGCTAATTTAGGTATGATTATGGTCATAGAAAAGGAAAACAGAACTACCTTTGTGTGCATTGTGGAAGACAATTTATAGAAGTTTATGAACCCCAGAGAGGTTATTGCTGCTCAAAAAATGCGTTGCCGACGGCACGCTACGCGTTGTCAAATAAAAGCATGAAAACTGACACGATTTTTGATCAACTCTTTCAATCTTTCCCCTCTATCTTCTTTGAATTAATTCAACTCCCTATCAGCGAAGCGAATAACTACCGCTTTGACTCAGTGGAAGTCAAACAACTTTCCTTTCGTCTTGATGGAGTCTTTCTGCCGCAAAATAATCACCCCCAGACTCCTATCTACTTTTGTGAGGTACAATTTCAAGAAGATGAGGCTTTTTATCAGCGCTTTTTCACTGAAATATTCTTATATCTCAGTAAAACCGACTTAACCAATGATTGGCAGGGTGTGATTGTCTATCCTAACCCTCAAGTAGAAACTGATAAAGTTCAACGTTATCGGGAACTCCTCAACTGCGAGCGAGTTAGACGCATTTATCTGAATGAATTAGAAAACATTCCTCAAACTTCGATTGGTTTAGCCACAGTCCAATTAATCACCCTATCTAAAGCAAAAGCGCTTGATAGCACCCGAAAATTAATCCAAAGAGTGAGAGAAGAATTAACCCCCGACCAAAAACCCCAAGAACTCTTACAATTAATAGAGACGATTCTCGTTTATAAGTTACCGCTTCTCAATCGTCGGGAGATAGAAACTATGTTTAGTTTAGATGAATTAAAACAAACTCAGTATTTTCAAGATGTGCGCGAGGAAGCACGTCAGGAAGGCAGACTAAACAAAGCACTAGAGGCAGTCCCTCGTTTGTTAGCCTTAGGATTAAGTGTTGAACAAGTCGCATCCGCGTTAGAGTTAGAGGTTGAACAGGTTAGAGCTATAAGCCGTCCGCGCATTTAAATTCGCAGGCAGCTTAACCTTTATCCTTGGATTGCTGAGAAACTTACCTATGACTAAAAGAGCTTTACTACTAATTAATCGTCACTCGCGCAAGGGTAAAGAAAACTTTGCTCAAACTGTTGATCTACTCAATCATTGGGATTTTGAAATTATCAGCGTCCCTTTGAAAAAAGTAGAAGATATACCTTTTTTAATCGAAAAATATCGCTCTAGTATTGATTTAGTTATCGTCGGTGGTGGCGATGGGACTCTTAATGCTATGGCGGATGTGTTGGTAGAAACTCAACTGCCCCTAGGCATTATACCTTTGGGAACAGCTAATGATTTAGCCCGGACTTTAGGGATACCGAATTCTATTGCCGAAGCCTGTCGAATTATTGCCGAAGGTAACTTAAAATATATCGATCTAGGTTGGGTAAATAATAAATACTTTTTCAACGTGGCTAGTTTAGGATTAAGTGTGAAAATTACCCAAAAACTGAGCAAGGGTTTAAAGCGACGGTTGGGGATTTTGGCCTATGCTTGGACAGCCCTACAGGTATTAAGTAAAACCCGTCCTTTTACCGCTATGATCCGTGTTGATGGCCAAAATATCAAAGTTAAAACCCTACAAATAGCGATCGGAAATGGTCGTTATTATGGGGGAGGAATGCCGATCGCTCACGATGCCCAAATTGACGATCAAAGATTAGATTTATATAGCCTAGAAATTGAACACTGGTGGCAAATTTTCCCGCTTTTATGGACATTACCGCGAGGACAACAGGGTTTATTATCTTGGGTGAGAACTCTTAACGGTAAAGAAATTCAAATTCAGACTCGTAAACCCCATAGTATCAACACCGATGGCGAAATTACTAGCACTACTCCCGCCATGTTTCGAGTTATTCCAGCAGCCATAGGGGTCTATATTCCCCGTCAAGAAACACAATTTTAAAATTAACGAAAAGGAGGAGAATACAATAAACCCCCCTTTGTCCAAAGATTATTTAAACCTCGATCGAGTTGCAGGGGTTTACCGATTTCGCGCTCATAAATTTCCCCGTAATTACCCACCTGTTTTAAGACTCTTTGGGCAAAATCATTGGGTAAACCCATATCTTCACCTAACTTCTCATCAATACCCAAAAAGCGCCGAATACTGGGGTCTTTGCTATCGGCAAAAGTGGCAATATTTTGGGAGTTAATCCCAAATTCTTCCCCTTGAATTAAACTAAAAACGATCGAGCGGACAGCATTCGACCAAGCGGGATCACCATCGGCCACGGCCGGGGCCAAGGGTTCCTTAGATATTACCACTTCTAATACTTGATGATCCGGCGGTCGGGGAAAAACCGAGCGCCGGGCCACCAATTGGGAGCGATCGGAGGTGACAGCCTGACAGCGCCCCGCCTGATAAGCTGTATATAAGGCCTCCACATCATCGGAAACGATCGGTTTATAACCTTGAACTGCCGCTTTTGCCATGGCATCGGCCAGATTTTGTTCCGTGGTGGTTCCCGATAGCACACAAATGGACTTTCCGCTTAAATCTTCTAATTTCTTAATATTACTGGCTTTCGTGGCCATAATTCCTTGACCATCATAGAAAACCGGGGTGATAAACTCCATCCCCAGGGCGGTATCCCGGTTAATCGTCCAGGTGGTGTTACGACTGAGAATATCCACTTCTCCCGTCTGTACGGCAGTAAATCTCTCTTGGGGGCTAAGTTTACGATATTCGACTTTGGAGGGATCATCAAAGAGAGCGGCCGCAATAGCTCGGCAAATTTGCACATCTAAGCCCGAATATTCGCCTTTTTCATTAACAAAGCTAAACCCCGGCACTTCTCCGTTAATGCCACAAATTAACTTACCGCGATTTTTCACCGTTTGCAAGCGGCCAGCATCGGGACTACTTGCGGTGTTAGAACTAGAATTAGGTTGATTTTCCGTCCCACAGGCAGTAATTAGCAGTAAAAACAGGGACAATGCACAAAAACGCCACTTTAGCATAGATATTCTCTGAAAAATTTTTTTAGTCACTTAATTTTAGCGGAAAGACCAGAGCAAGCTTAACAGTATAGCCACGATCGCACCGATAACCGTATTGATCACATTGACCAATTCATTAGTTAACCACAGAAAGCGAGTTTGTAGGGTAGCGCCGATGAGACTTTCGATATTGGTGGCGATAAATGCCGCAATTACACACCATAACACACCGATAAGATCGATCGCACCGATAGCCCATGCTAACAGGGAAATCGCCGTGGCTGCCAGCAAACCGGCGAGCGTTCCTTCCAAACTAACAGCACCTTCTGTTCCCCGGGGGACGGATTTAAAATTAGTGATTAGATAGGTAGTTTTACCGTAAGCTTTACCCACCTCACTGGCAGTAGTATCGGCTAATTTAGTGCTAAAACTAGCCACATAAGCGAGTATTAAGAGGTAATCCCAGGGAGGAGCGGCAAAAAGACTGAGGATAGCGCAAATTGCCCCCGCTAAAGCGGAACCCCAGACATTTTCAGGACCGCGTACCCCCGCTCTTTTTTCGGCAATTCCCTCCGCTTCCTTGCGCGCTAAACCGATGCGGGTGACAGTAGAACCGACGAGGAAATAGAATAAAACAATTAGATAACCGCGCCATCCTAAGCTTCCCCAGACAATTACCCCTAAAACCCAAGCATGGAGATAACCCATCCGAGTTAAGAGCTTTTTTGGGGCAATTGCAGCGATTCCGAGGAGGACGGTATTGAGAAGAACAGCGACGAGCCAAGGATTAGTTAACATAGTATCTGGGCAAGTTTATATACCCTATTGTATCGATCGAGTCGATGAAAACTAATCAACCTTATCAACCTCTTTTACTGCGAATTCTGCACGGATTCACAGGAATTGCACTGATTGCCGCCATGGTTACGGCCTATTGGACCTATGATACTTTTGACGGTCGTTGGTTAAAACTGCCCTTACCAGAATATCAAGAAATTGAAAGTATTCACGGCACTTTTGGCCTCTATACTCTGATTATCTTTCCCGTTTTTGCTATCTATGCTTTTCGTCGCGGCAACAAAAGATTAATTCAAAGTGATTCTCTTCACAAATTAACTCAATTTGGTAAGCCAATTTGGTGGTATAGTCTCCATCGTTTAGTCAATACTTTGACTCTTTTTGCCCTAACTTTTGCTTTGTATAGTGGCCGGATGATGGATTCCAAATGGCTACCAGAAGGGGAATTAAATCACTTCTGGTATTATGCCCATTTGCTCAGTTGGTTAATTATGGTAGTATGTCTGGTGCTGCACCTGCTCATGACTGCTAAAGTGGGAGGAGTTCCCCTGTTATTGTCTATCCTTAAATGGGGTTTTCGTGAACAAGATAATCCGAAATTATGGTTATCTCAATTACGTCAATGGGGGTTAAGTTTGCGTCTAGCCAATACTTTTCAGTGGCTACAATCTCTTAACTTATATAAAGTCCTAGAAATTGTTGTTTTATTGGCTATTATAGCAGCTTGGATTATTCCCAAGTTTGACTAGATCTAAGGGATTAACTACCAAAGCGGATCGGAGTATAAATGAACAGTTAAAGAATCTCGATCGCCGGGGATACCAGTAATACAACTACAAATTTGAGTACCATCATCTAATTCTACTTCACAGGCGTGACAGGAACCCATTAAACAGCCGGTAGGAATGGCAATTCCTGCTTTTTTGGCCACATCTAATAATAGTTCTCCGGTTTCCGCTTCCATGATGATATCATCGGGTAAAAAACGCACTGAAATAGTCATAATTTCTCCTTACAAATGAGCAAAAATAGGTTTAAAATTTAAATGTTCTTCCAGTAAATTAGCCATATTATCGAGGGTTATTTCTCTTTGTTCACTATAGTTAGCAATTGCCGTAGGCAAAGATAATAAACCGCGACGCTGACGCAGATGATTTAGCCAAGTTCTTCGCCAAGAACCATTATCAAAGATACCATGTAAATAACAGCCCCAAATTGAGAGAGAATCATTGACAATTCCTAGACTAGCATCTTCCTCGAACATTTTTTGATAACCTGATTCACTTTCCCATTCGCTTATTCCTTGGTGAATTTCGTATCCTGTTACTGGTAAACCCGCTTGGGGAAAATTAGATAAAACTTGTCGTTGACGGGTAATTTTTTCGGCAGTAATTACCGTTTTTAAGGGCAGTAAATTTAAGCCAGCTGCCTCACTGTCGGGACCTTCTCGATGGTCAGGATCCAGGATTAATCGCCCTAACATTTGCAAACCACCACAGATGCCCAAGATAATACCTCCCCTTTGGTGATAGGCTTGTAATTGATGAGCCATACCACTTTGATTAAGAGCAATTAAATCAGCGACAGTGGTTTTAGAACCGGGGATAATTACCCCATCGGGATCACCTAAAGATTCCTGTAATTCTAGATAACGTACATTAACCGTTGCTTCGCCACAAAGAGGGTCAAAATCAGTAAAATTAGCGATATGAGGCAGACGAATGACAGTGATATTTAGTTCAGCTTTGGGTTTTTGGGCGGGGCGATCGAGTAAACTGAGAGAATCCTCAGCACTTAAAAAGATATCACTATAGGGAAGAACTCCCAAGACGGGAATTTTTGTATAATCTTCTAGCCAAGTAATCCCCGAATCTAAGAGAGATTTTTGTCCGCGAAATTTATTGATCACAATACCTTTAATTAAAGCCCTTTCCTCCGGTTCTAATAATTCTAGCGTACCGACGACGTGAGCAAAAGCCCCCCCGCGATCAATATCCACCACTAAAATAGTAGCGGCATCGAGATATTTAGCCACCCGCATATTAGTTAAATCGCGATGTTTGAGATTTATTTCCGCCGGACTTCCCGCACCTTCACAGACAACTAGATCAAATTCTGTTGATAATTTGGCTAAAGATTCTTTAATTGCTTGCCAACCTTGGTCAAAATAATTCTGATAATAATCCGCTGCCGTGGTGACACCAACAGCCTTACCTTTAATAATCACCTGAGAGGTCATATTTCCCTGGGGTTTTAATAAAATTGGGTTCATTTCTACCCGGGGAATTGTCCCCGCAGCCCATGCTTGCACCGCCTGAGCGTGACCCATTTCTTCCCCTCCGGCGGTAACATAGGCATTAAGAGCCATATTCTGACCTTTAAAGGGTGTTACCTGCCAACCTTTCCGGTTAAATAAACGACATAAAGCCGCAGTTAAAAAAGATTTACCCGCGTGGGAAGTTGTCCCCACCACCATAATTGCTTTCATCTAGTTTTTTTATTGAGTATTTTCAGTAATCAGTAATCAGTAATCAGTAATCAGTTAACAGTAATCAGTTGATAGCTGATAACAATGACCGAATCTACAACCTAATTTGTTAAGCTAAAAGCTTTGATGTAGTTAGTTTATAAACTTTTTTGGGTAGGAGAATTGCCAGATTCTTTCTCTTGCCTCTTGCCTGTTGCCTCTTGCTTAAAAAGAAAACCAACGTTGCAGAGTATTTAAAAATCTTTGCCAGAAAGTGGGTTGAGGGAAAAAGTCCCCTTGGGGTTGCCATTTTTCTATTAATTTCCTCCCCAAAGGAGTGAGACGAAAACTATCGGTTATCCCCTGTCCATCTACTTCGCGCCGCAAAATTCCCACTTTAATCAACCAGAGAAGATAGCTTTCCGCTGCTGCTTCCGTTAGCAGTCTGGAAGTATAACCTTTTTCTAAACCTCCAGGACCGGGGATGCTTAAAAGTGATACACTTCGCTCAAGCATAGCGGCGAATAGGGTGAGACGGAAAGGAGAACAACAGAGGGCTCGTTCGGCCCTAGTGATGGTAGCATCAGGATAATTGATGGCGGTAACGGTGGGAGTCGATAGGCTCATAGATTCCGGTCGTCTAGCTATTGATAAACCCATTGTTACATTAATTCTGTCTCAACCCCTGTTAACCCCAATCACCGATAAAATAGGGATGAAGTGTTAAGTAGCTTGAGTGTTTATGCAGTCTCCCGAACCGTTCGATAATAAATATACCCCAGAGGAAGTGGAAGTGGAAATCGAAACCGACGATTCCCCCCCCGTTGATACCCGGGTTAGTTTCGCTGCCACTGTTGAAAAAGTGAAAACTTGGTACGGCAGCCTGTCCACACCAGCACAGGTAGTTGTGGCAGTGGCGGGGGTTTTTGTGACTTTTTCGATTTTAACGGCGATTTTACGCCTAGTCAGCGCAGTTTTAAGTGCTTTAATCCTCGCCGCTATCGTTTATCTTATCTATCGTTACATCCTCAAACCAAAAGTTTAGTCGGCTATGCACATTTTCTGTTCAATGTCAAGAGTTTAGTTGATAAAAAAAATTTATGGAAGAAACAGACACCAGAGATATCTTGGGGGAAAATGCGGCTAAGTTGGGATTAGCCCAGATCCAGCGTCATCTATTTCTCTGCTGCGATCAGACTAAGCCAAAATGCTGTGACAAGCAAGAAGGGTTAGAAGTATGGGATTATTTAAAGAAACGGTTAGGGGAATTAGAACTCGATCGCCCCAGCGCCGACCGTCCAGGCTGTATTTTTCGCACTAAAGCCAACTGTTTGCGGGTTTGTAGCCAAGGGCCGATTTTATTAGTATACCCGGAAGGAGTCTGGTATCGAAGGGTAAACAGGGAAGTGGTCGAAAGAATTATCCAAGAACACCTAATCGGTAATCAAATCGTCACCGAATATGCTTTTCTTCGCCACGATTTACCGGCAATTTCTCTGAACTGTCCCAGAGAAGAACCCGAAACAATAGAGGAAAACAGGGTTAAAACTAACTGAAATCACTGATTCGATCGATTAAGATAAGTAGCTAGACACAATTAATTGCACATATCTAACTACCTTTTGCCTCTTGCCTGTCGATCCTTTGTCCGTCTCCATTCCCCCAACCCTGCAGCCTGGAAAATAGCGATGAAAGAGACAAACAAAGACAACAAACAACTTTTATTAATCGACGATGACCCAAATTTAATACTTTTGGTGAAGGATTATCTAGAGTTTCGTGGTTATAGGGTGACAACCGCAGAAAACGGTCGGGAGGCCCTAGTAATCCTCGAACGCGGGGCAAATGCGGCCAAAGCAAGGGAAATGCCCGATATGATTATCTGTGATCTGATCATGCCGGAAATGGACGGTTATGCTTTCCTCGAAAAAATTCGTCAGGACAGTCGTTTTAGTTGCATTCCCGTGATTTTTCTCTCCCCTGAGGGGCAAAGTCAGGACAAGGTAAGAGGTTTAATCACCAGGGCCAATTTTTATATGGTCAAACCCTTTGAACCGGAAGAATTAGTGGCCCGGGTGGAGTCTTCCCTCACACAAGCGGGCCGGCTGCCGAAACGCAGCACCCGCATCCATTCCCCAGATGTCACCCCTCTTCAGGTTCCGGGTAATGTGGAATTAACCCCAACGGAGTTAAAAGTAGTACAATTGGTCGCACAAGGACTGGCTAATCGGGAAATCGCCGCAAAACTTAATGTTAGTCAACGGACGATCGAAAGTCATGTGTCGAATATGCTTCATAAAACCGGTCTTCATAATCGCACGGAATTGAGCCAGTGGGCGATCGAAAGTAATATCATTTTTCTTTATTCCTAGCAGATATCCTAGACTAAATCCTGTTTAAGAAGAGTGGGAATTATGAATTATGAATTATGAATTATGAATTGGGGAGTGGGGAGCTTTTTTTCAGTGATCAGTAATACAGTAAACAATAATCAGTGAACTGAAAACTCACATCTGATACCATTTTTCAAAAGTAATGACAGAGATGGTTATGCCTGGTGCATCTCAATTTTGTCGAAATATCTAGATGACATTTTGGGCGCACGCAGTGCGCCCCTACCATTGGCGCAATCATATTATTGTAGGGGCGAATTGCCTTCGCCCTCTTTGAACAACTTCTGCTGCTCACCATCAGTGAGAGAAAATCACCAATAGGAGATGCGCCCGGTTATGCCTGCTACGAATAAAGAAAAATGGTATGATAACTGATTCAAAGCTGATGGCTAAGGGTAATTAACCATCTTTGCCATCTAAAGATTACATTCTTTTTCTGAAACCAACACCCGCTAAACCAAAGGCTAACAGAGCAAGCAAGGAAGACGGTTCGGGGACAGGTTGCGGTGGAGGAGTAGTTCCATCAAATTGAGCTTCTAAGAAGCCTGCTTCACCACTGAGATGTCCCCAGTTACCACCAACAACAAACCGCACTTAAGACGCGGTAACAGGAGAAAAGGAGTATTGCTGTGGACCGACAGAACCGCCAGTACCCTTAGAAAACTCAGTAGGAGCACCCGATATAGTAGTGAAAGTTGTACCATCGGTGGAGGCTTGAACAGTCACGCCCTTAATTCCGTAATCCGCACTGTTGCCCTGGCCGCTCAGGTTCCAGAAGCTAAAACCAGCTAGGCTATAGCTGCCATTAAGATTAAAAGTGATATTACCACCAAGGCTGTAATTTCCTAGCCACGCATTGTTGCTGAAATTACGAGCAGCATGAGTTCCCGTCAGACTTGGTGTATTACCGGGCAACCCTGCCCCATTGACGGTATAGTTTAGACTGCCAAAGTCAGTAGATATATCTGTTGACATCCTCACCGCCGTAAACGGACGGTGATTCCCAAACCTCACGATTTAGGTTTCTGCTTCTTTCCCTTGCGGGGTTCCGCACCTGCCTTAACAGATTTACTCTGTTCTGGTCTTATGGTCGCTCTACAGACTGACACCGCAAGTCCTGCGGCCAAAATATTTTTACTGGCGTTAATATCTCGGTCATGGTGTGTCCCACAGTCTGGACAGTCCCACTCTCGAATATTTAACGGCATCTTTTCGACAATATGCCCGCAATTACTACACCGCTTAGAACTAGGAAACCATCTATCTATTTCGAGGTAATTTTTCCCGTACCAACGGCATTTATAGGCTAATTGTCGAGTTATTTCTCCCCAACTAACGTCAGATATTGCCTGAGATAATTTCGAGTTTTTGACCAGATTCTTGACGGCTAAATTCTCAACCACAATCGTTTGGTTTTCACGAACTAATTGAGTGGTTAGCTTGTGTAAATGGTCTTTTCTGCTATCGGTGATTTGAGCGTGAATTCTGGCTACTTTGATTCTTGCCTTTTCTCGATTTTTTGACCCTTTCTGTTTTCTAGAAAGATTTTTGGGGTCCTTTCGCAGTCTCTGATAATGCTTTTTAAAATGCTTGGGATTAGATACTTTGTCACCATCGCTGGTAATTACTAGGCTACTAATTCCTAAGTCAATTCCAATGGCTTTATCTGTTACTGGTAATGGCTTAATCGTTGGGTCATCAAATCTTATTGAGATATGCCAACGTCCAGAAGGATGTAATCTGACTGTTACTGTACTTGGTTCACAGCTTTCTGGGATTTGTCGCGACCAGCGAATCGCTAAGGGTTCTGTGCATTTGGCTAAATAGATTTGTTTGTCTTTAAATTTAAAGGCTGACTTAGTAAATTCGGCACTTCCTCCTTGATGTTTTTTCTTAAAGTTAGGATACTTAGTACGACCAGCAAAGAAATTAGTGAAAGCTGTTTGTAGGTGTCTTAAACCTTGTTGTAAAGGTACACAACTAACTTCGTTTAAAAAGTCTAATTCTTCTTGTTTTTTCCAATCGGTCAACATTGAAGACGTTTCAGCATATCCTACTCTTTCTTGTCTTTCGTACCATGCTTGTGTTCTGAGATGGAGAGCTTTGTTGTAAACCAATCTTACACAGCCCAAGGTGCGCCGCAATAGCGACTCTTGTTCTGGTGTGGGGTAAAATCGAAACGAATAGGCTTTTTCCATGTCTCACATTTTAGCATATATTTGGTAAATGCGCTAGTATTTAACAGTAAAGCCGTCGTAGAACGACGGGGTTTCAGACCCAAAATTTTCGATGAAGCAGTAACTCCAGTAATCAGGGCGGCTTGGGCGTTTTGTGTCACCCCAAATATTAACCCTAAAGTGGCAGTTGATAAAACAAGGGGCCTAATAGCGAGTTTCATCGAGAAATCTTCTCCAATAATTAGCAGAAGCTAGTTTATTTTTTTTTGCCCATTTCTGCTACTTTTGATACAGTTTTTCCCCTTTTTTAGGGTAAGAAAGTCAGGTTTATTCTCTCAATATCAGAAAAAAAAAGAGCCTCTCTTGGCCCTTGGCTGAAAAATGTTCACAATGTCACATTATGGGCGCAAGCAGTTCGATAAACTCACTGACCACGTTGCGCCCCTAAATTGCACCTGCTGTGATTGCTAGGGGCGTTTGGTAGAGACGTATAGCCTACGCCCTTTCTTCGCTCAGATTTGCTCATCGAAAATTTTGGGTGGGAAACCCCGCCGTTCTAGGTTGGCTTTACGTTAGAATTAAAAAGACCGTCTCGAAAACCAAGTGGGCGGACAGCACCTTGAAAACTCGGCTTAGGGGGTTCCGTTCAGAAAAGCTTGTCCTGGTAAAAAGTCGCGCGCAACAAGTACAAGAAGCGTTTAGTCAGAACCGTACCGTGGGACACAAGGAATCGGGCTTCTGAAAGGTCGCGAAAGTCTGTGGACTTTGTGTAAGACAGTACATGGTTTTTTAACCGTGGTATGCAACGGTGGTTGAAGCAGAAACTTAAATCGTGAGGTTTAGGAATCGCCGCACTTTTAGGGCGGCGAGGATGTCAACACCTTAACTGTTGATCAACTAAGCTGTACTGGATTTAAACTGCGTCTTGGATATTCTAGTACAAATGCTCGAACTACCTTCTCCCTTCTCCCTTCTCCCTTCTCCCTGCTACCTGCTCCGCAGCTCCCTTGCAGTCTTAACAGGTAATTTAGATAGTCAACAGCTGATCAGGGGTTAGTGTCAGGTGATTGTCAACTCACCTTTTTTTGGCATTAAAAATCCCTGAGATTGTCCCTGGCTGCTAGTTGCGATCGCTCTTGTTCCAGGGACAATTCCGTTTCCAATTCTTTGCTGAGGAAATAGTTGAGGAAAGTTCGGATAATAGCGATGAGGGCGAGTTTTGCCAAGGCTTCTATAGTAGGTGTGACGGTGGTAGCCACGATGTCTCCACCTAACTGAAACTCTAGGGCTAAAGATAGCCAAGTACCAAAACGAATGCGAATTTGATTGAAAGAAAAAGAGGGAAGACTACGACGGTGACGATTAGACTGCCAAGCTAATTGTAGGGTTTTAATTAATCCGATCACCACACAAGCGATCGAAAGACTTTCTAGGCAAAACTTGATGATTGCCACAGCGGAGATCAAGCCTGTTTCTAAAGTTGCTAAAAATTCCATTTCTTCAGTGTTAACAATTTGTTTGAGAGAGAATTCATCACCTTTTGGTTCTAATTCTTTAGGTATAATAATAACCTGTTGTGTGGCTTACGTTTTGAGTTTTGATATTTTTATAATTTTTTTGCATTAGCTTGAGATTACTAAAATTTTCTGTTGTTCTTCAAGAGAAAATGCGCCATTTTTTGAGTAATATTTGTTCGTCGTTCATTTTTAAGTGAAGATTTGAGAGTTGAGAATTGTCGCATATCGCCGTCTATCGGCCCTATCCTTAGTGAGGAGGGCGGGGGATCGGGGATGCCCAGGGGAGCGAACTCCTGTAGTCAGACTGTAGAGAATTGGTATAAGATAAAATTAAGGGGTTGACTGACATCTGAGAAGCGATACCAACCATGACAGGTGTGGACTTACAGCAATTATTACTAGAAAAATGGGGTCGTTCCTACGATATCCGGCTGCGACGCATCAAAGATAAAGTTCATGTGCAGGTGATGTGGAAATATCTTGAACAAGCTTCTTTTCCTCTCTCCGAGTCTGAATATCTGGAACATCTCAATGCGATCGCTAATTATCTCCACGAATGGGGTGGTGTTAGTCAATTTCAAGCTTTTATTCGCGAAACCCGCGAGCGTCCCCGTCTCGGTAAAGCGGTTAGTCTGCCCCTAGATCTAGGTGAAAGAGCCTCGGAATGGCTAATCAGTGATCAGTGATCAGTGGGAGTGTTAAGTGATACCAAATCCGTTTTGAATTTTTTGATTAATTCCATATTGGTTGTGGGCTAATAATTGGTTGTGGGCTAATAATTGGTTGTGGGCTAATAATTGGTTGTGGGCTAATAATTGGCTGTGGGCTAATAATTGGTTGTGGGCGCACGCGATGCGCCCCTACTGTTTTATGTTCTCGCTTAAAACAACAAATCTAAATATAATTCTTGTGATTGTCGATCGATTGGCAGATAATCTCGATCATTTGGCCAGTTTCTGGGATTGTTAATAATATATTCTCGAACAACTGCTAGATACTTTTCATCTCGAAGAATTGATTCATAATAATTGCGTTGCCAGATAGGAGTATCTCTGTTCTGTCGAAGCAAATTAATTCGTTTAGTAACCGCCGATTTAAACCCCGCAATACATGACGATAAAGAATTCGGTTTCTGCTGTGGGGGCGCATCGTGGTCAGTGAGTTGATCGAACTGCGTGCGCCTAAATCTAGAGGCTGATTGCCCGTTGCCCAAACTCTGATTGTCGCCAGAATAATCATTAATTATAACAATTCCATGGAAATGATTGGGCATAATAACCCATTCAGCCAATTGAAAATTAGGTCGAATTTTGCAGGTTTTTAGCCATTCATCAGCAACAATTTTTCCTAATTGATTAAGGTACATTTGACCATTTTTGATTTCTCCAAACCAAGGTCGTTTTTGGTAGGTACAAATAGTCACAAAATATGCTCCTGGTTGGGAATAATCATAATTTCTGAGGCGAATAGAACGACGATGATGTTTTTCAGGATCAAAGGTCATATATATTCCCGCAATACTCACAAAACCTCTTATCAATTCCCATCATAAGCGATCGCAATTCACACCGACGTATTTTTTCTGAAACCCCCCAAAAACCACCCCCAAACCCGTAGGGGCGCATCGCGTGCGCCCAAATCCCCCCAAATCCCCACAAATGCCCCAAAAAACCCAAACCCCCAAAAACCACCCCAAAACCCGTAGGGGCGCACCGCGTGCGCCCAAATCCCCCCAAATACCCCAAAAAACCCAAACCCCCAAAAACCACCCCCAAACCCGTAGGGGCGCACCGCGTGCGCCCAAATCCCCACAAATACCCCAAAAAACCCAACCCCCCCCAAAAACCACCCCCAAACCCGTAGGGGCGCATCGCGTGCGCCCAAATCCCCCCAAATCCCCCCAAATACCCCAAAAAACCCAAACCCCCAAAAACCACCCCCAAACCCGTAGGGGCGCATCGCGTGCGCCCAAATCCCCCCAAATCCCCCAAAAAACCCAAACCCCCCAAAAACCACCCCCAAACCCGTAGGGGCGCATCGCGTGCGCCCAAATCCCCCACAAATACCCCAAAAAACCCAAACCCCCAAAAACCGCCCCCAAACCCGTAGGGGCGCATCGCGTGCGCCCAAATCCCCCCAAATCCCCCAAAAAACCCAAACCCCCCAAAAACCACCCCCAAACCCGTAGGGGCGCATCGCGTGCGCCCAAATCCCCCCAAAAACCCCAAAAAACCCAAACCCCCAAAAACCGCCCCCAAACCCGTAGGGGCGCATCGCGTGCGCCCAAATCCCCCCAAAAACCCCAAAAAACCCAAACCCCCCAAAAACCACCCCCAAACCCGTAGGGGCGCATCGCGTGCGCCCAAATCCCCCCAAATCCCCACAAATACCCCAAAAAACCCAAACCCCCAAAAACCACCCCAAAACCCGTAGGGGCGCATCGCGTGCGCCCAAATCCCCCCAAATCCCCCCAAATACCCCAAAAAACCCAAACCCCCAAAAACCACCCCCAAACCCGTAGGGGCGCATCGCGTGCGCCCAAATCCCCCCAAATCCCCACAAATACCCCAAAAAACCCAAACCCCCAAAAACCACCCCAAAACCCGTAGGGGCGCATCGCGTGCGCCCAAATCCCCCCAAATACCCCCAAATACCCAAACCCCCAAAAACCACCCCAAAACCCGTAGGGGCGCATCGCGTGCGCCCAAATCCCCCCAAATACCCCCAAAAAACCCAAACCCCCCAAAAACCACCCCCAAACCCGTAGGGGCGCATCGCGTGCGCCCAAATCCCCCCAAATACCCCAAAAAAACCCAAATCCCCAAAAACCACCCCCAAACCCGATAATTGCTGGCGGGCGAACGCAGTTCGCCCCTACAAAATCGATAATTGCCGGCGGGACAATTATTGCCGGTGGGACGATTATTGCCGGCGGGCGAACGCAGTTCGCCCCTACAAAATCGACCCGCCTAAGGGCGGGAAAGAAAAGAAAAGAGAAAAAATAGGGAATGAGGGTAAAAAGGGAAAAAAGAGAAAAAGGGTTACAGAGTCCTCCCAGCACCGCACACCACCCGAAAACCGTTGTAGTAGTTGTAGTCGCGGCGGCTTCCGCTGACGCGGTAAGCGGAACGGCAGCTATTCGGAATGGAGTACCAAGAACCGCCCCGCCGAGGAGAACGATTATCATCCCCATTTTCTATCCAGACACTGCCATCTGTCGGCGCACCGTCATAATTATCGTGCCAAGTATCGGCACACCATTCCCAAACGTTCCCGTGCATATCGTACAGCCCGAAAGCATTGGGGGGAAACTTGCCAACAGGGGTGGTTTCTTGACGATAAATACCTTTAGGGCCCTGAGCATAAATAGAATTGCCGTCGTAGTTGGCTAAATCGGGGGTGATGGTTTCCCCGAAATAGAAGGGAGTGGTGGTTCCCCCACGACAGGCATATTCCCACTGCGCTTCCGAGGGGAGGCGATAGTCTCGTCCCGTCGCTTTCGAGAGTCGCTGACAGAATTCCACCGCATCGTACCAAGAGACTTTTTCAACAGGGCGATTATTGCCAGAGACGTTAGAAGGATTTAAGCTGAGGTCACGTTCAATTTTTGGCAGGGAGGCCACTGCTTTCCACTGGGCCTGAGTGATAGGATATTTGCCCATAAAGAAGGCAGAAACAGTCACTAGATGTTGGGGACGTTCGTCATCACTTCCTTGTCCATCGGGTGAACCCATCTTGAATTGTCCTGGTGGAATAGCGACCATTTCCAGGGTGATACCATTGCCTAAGTTTTCTGTAAAATACTGCGCTTGTTTCTTTTCTCGTTTGACTTCTTTCCCTCGACTATCGACGGTGACAGTTTGAAAATCAAAAGATGGAAGATTGTCGGAGAATTCTTGTTGAGGTTCTTCTAATTCCAGTTTACTTAGTGCCTCAGAAAATTCTGGTTTTAGCCGCAATGTCTGTTGATATTCAGCTAAAGCTTGTTGGACTTTTCCTAATTTTTGATAAGCCTTACCTAGCTCAAAATGGACTTCTGCCCAATCGGGCTTAATTTGCAGAGAGCGAGTAAAATATTTGGCTGCTTCTGAATAATTTTGCAATTGACTATAGGTCAATCCGCAATAATAGAAAACCTCTGCTTGTGGGGACTCTGATTCACTTAATTGACTGAACTCGAAAATGGCTTTTTGATACTCTCGGTTTTGATAATAATTTAGCCCTCGATTATAGCAAGCTAAACTAACATTCAGTTGTCGTTTTTCTCCTAGATTCAACAAACATTGATTGAGTCGATCAATGTAAGCTTGATCATCAATAGTAACCCATTGATTTAAGACTTCCATCGGCTCAAGTCCTTGAAAGTCTATTTGACGCAGATCTAGCCAAGCTTTAATCGATTCATCGATCTGTTTTCTAGCAACAAATTGATTAGAAAAATGACTTAAACTTTCCGCTAAATCTAGTTTTAGTTCAGATATCCATGCCGACTCACTTGCCTCCAGAGCTTGATACATTGCTTCGTAGGAAGCAACAACCATCTCTATTAATTCTGTCTGCTGTTCTTCAGGAATATCTTTAATTAAATCAGGCAACAATTGCGGTAAAAAAGGTGATTTTCGATAGCGATTGGGAACGTGCAGTAAGAAAAATTCATCAATGAACATTCCAGCAAATAGACAATGGCAAATAGCAATAAATTGAATTAGTGCTTGGTAATCTTTTTCATTGACCCAATAAGGACGTTCTATTTCACTAGGATCACAGTCATATTTTAGACATTCCTGTTCTGCTTCCAGAACACTTAAATTTCTTCTTAATCCCTCCACAACCTTATTGCCAAAAAATTGATCGAACTGCTCAGAATTTTTCCCTGAATCCTGATAAGCTTGTCGTTTTTCTGCCCAATCTAGAGTCCGAACTTTAACAAAATCAAAAAGTGTTTCTAGCCACGATAAAGAGATAGCTTTCTGATAGCGATACTTAGACCAATTTAATCCCCAAAAAGCAATATTGATAAATAAATTATTGCCCTCGATTAAATCTTCGAGAATTAAAGTCGGTTCGGTTTTCAGTCCTCGAAAAATAGCTTTAGCAGCAGATTCACTATGAAAAGCTTTACTTGTCCAAGCACCGGGTAAAAATTCGATGGTTCTTCCTTGATTAGTGTATTTTTGGAAAAATTCCCTCAAGTAATCAGCTAAAGCGTGTTCAGCATCAGGAAACCCACGACCTCCAGACGATTGAGAAGGATTATCTTGCCTGATTTTTGGCGGTGAAAATAGCACTAATAAGCGCATTTCATCAGGGTTGAGATTAATTAAATCTTCTGTGACAAAAATCAAAGGCGAATTCTTTTCTCGCTTTTGTTCTTTGATCACCTCTAGGGAAGTTTGGCGATCAAAAATTCTTAATTCTCTTGCCAATTCTGCATCTAATTGTTTGAGATGGAGTTGCAATTCTTTTTGTTGATCTAAAGCCCATTTTTGCAATTGTCCTCGCAAAATTTCTAGTTTTTCAGCGTGTTCTCGGTTGAGTTTTCCCTGTTGCGCTTGAAATTCTTGACTTAATTGAGTTAGTTTGAGTTGCAGTTCTCGATTAAGAATTCCCTGTTCTGCTTGTGCATTCTGATTCAACTTCGCTAATTCTAATTGTAGTTGTCGGTTTAACTCTCCTTGCTCCATTTGCAAATCTAAATTAGCCTTTGCTTGCAGCGCCTGGGAAACTATCTGCATCCGCTGTAATTCCTGCTGTGCTTTATCCCGTTCCTGTTGAGCTTCAATATTTCTCTCGGTATTAATGCGCTGAGTATCTGCCAAGATTTGGCTGGAATAAACTTGGGGTTTAAACAAATAGTTGAAGCTGTTTTTTGCTTTATCCCAAATCGAACGCCAAAACCCCGTTTTTTCGGGTAAGGCTGGTAAATTCAAAGACATATTTTTACTCTCCAAAAACTAACTTTTTAAAGTAGTTTTAAACGGCCAAGCTTCCGCTGGTTTATCGGTAATTAAAACCTCCCCAGTCAACTGCTCATTTGCTTGTTCAATTTGCCAACAAGACCAAAACTTTTCCTCATAGGGAAAATTAGAATCAATCCCCCGATAACCAATAACGTCACCATCGAGATTTCGGCTAACATCGGTTAAAGTAATCGCGTGCCAAGATTGGGAATCGGGATAGGAAATCGGGTCTAAATTGTGGGCATCCCCGACAAAAACCACGGGACGATTCTCATCTAAAGCATTAGCCAATTCCTGATGGTCAAAATTTGCCCAATGGGAGGGGATATCATAAGAACTCAAAATTTCTTGGTAATCCTCAGGATTTAATGCACCTTCTCGGCCGGGATAGTCTATTTGCAGTTGGTCTGAGAAATGATTCGTAATCTCGGGATGGAAACACTGGACAATATTTTCAATGGTTTCGTAACCACAGGTTGGACCCGTTTGTAAATCTGCCAACAAATGCACATTTCCTAACCCCGTAAACCCTAATTCTTGATGGGGAATATCATTAATTAAAGCTTCTGGCGATTCATAATGGAAATCTTGATGGCAGTGGGATACATCTTGCCAAGACTCATCAGGTTGATAGTTGAAAGAATCCACCATCATCTCATTTTGCCAATTCCAACCCCCTTGAGTCGGCATTTCCTGCCAACCGCTTTCGGTTTCCGGCAGATTCACCTCCGTAAAATCTGGGGAAACTAACTCCAAAGCTTCACTATCTAAAGGGTTAAGCGAATAGTCTTCTGGTGCAAAGCCTTGGCTATAGAGGTCATTCATGGTTGCCTCCGCTTCTTGACTGGGGCTATTTTTTAACCTAGAGAATCGGCATCACTAAGTATTTATACTTCGATGATACTCCCAACCCATGAAAGTCTAGTCTGGACGTTGATAAAAGTTAACTTAGGGACTGGCGTGGGAATAATATCCCAGCTTTGAAAATCGCTCTGTAGAAGAATCAGACCAGTCAGATGGCACAGGATCAAAGCGCAAGTCCCTTATTGGAAGGTGGCTCTCGAAGGCTCTCGCCCTACTTAGGGTGATCAGCAAACCCCCTCCGCGCAGAGGGCGCAGGTTCCAGGCGCCCCGACAGTAACGGATTTTGTCCACAATGTAGGGGCGAACTGCGTTCGCCCAAAAGGTACATTATCAAAGCGCAAGTTCCTTAACGCTTGGGATTCCCCACTTTTCTGATGGGCAACAATAAACCTCTGGCATAATTAATTTTTGGGGATTCAAAAACGCCAAAAATCAGTATTAACTGGCATAAAACTTCTAAATAAACCATTTAATTTCTGATTACTTATCCTTAATTCTCCTGCCTACTGAATTCTCACCAAACACAACAATTTTGGATTTTTAGAGCAAGTCCACTTTCTCAGTTTCCCCACCTGCGACCTTTTTCCGTTAGATTATAAATGGATACAAAACTTAACATTTTATCCAGAATCTACCGAGAGGGCAGACCGTGCGGCCAGATACCCTAGAAAATAACCAGCATTCAGCCGATAATTCGCTAGTTCCCGAAGAAATCGCATTTAATCCCGAAATTGAGCCAGAGGAACCCGAATACTCGCCAAAACCGACAAAAACCAACTCTTGGCTATCGGGAGGAAGGGGTTTATTTATCGGTGTGGGATTGGGGGTTTTATTGACCCTAGGGGCGACTCGTTTCGCTAATCGACCCCAAACAGCCCAAAACCCCAATACTCAGCCTGTAGCGGCAAAAAATGAAGCACCAGCACAAACAGTAACCACCACTAGGGTAGAATTTACTCCCGTGGACCGCACCCTGAAAGCGACTGGAAGCGTGGCAGCCTATGAATTAATCCCGATTCTTTCCCAAGCGACGGGACTACAAATCCAAGAAATCTTTGTCGATGAGGGTGATATCGTTAGTCAAGGTCAAATTCTCGCTCGTCTCGATGATACCGTCCTACAAGCGCAATTAACCCAAGCACAGGCAAATGTCGCCCAATCCCAGGCGCGTTTGGCAGAATTGCAAGCAGGTAGCCGTAAAGAGGAGATCGCTAGAGCTAAACAAACTATTCAACGCATAAAAGCCGAAATTAGTCAAGCTCAATCGGATTGGGATTTGGCTAAAAAACGCGTCCAGAGAAACCAAAGTTTAGAAGCGGAAGGAGCGATCGCCCGGGATCGTCTCGATGAAGTCCTCAACGAAGAAAGAAACCAAGCGGCGATCGTAGAACAGACCCAATCCCGTTTAGGAGAAGCAGAGCAGCAACTAGCGCAATTGCAAGCGGGCAATCGTCCCGAAGTGATTGCCCAAGCTACAGCCCAATTAGCGGAGGCTCAAAGCCGTTTAGCCATTGTTAAAGCCCAATTAAACGAGACTCGCCTGATTTCTCCGGTCAGTGGCAAAATTGCTGAAAGAAATGGCCGCATCGGGGATACTACCAACGGTCAAAATGCTCTCTTTAAAATCATCGAAAATGGGCGTTTAGAGCTAAGATTACGGGTTCCTGAGAATCAATTGCCTTTAATCCGCGTCGGAGCGCCTGTTACTATCACTTCCGATGCTAATACCAGTTTAAAATTATCGGGACAGGTGCGCGAAATTAATCCCATCGTCGATGAGACATCCCGTCAAGCAACGGTTAAAGTCGATTTAACCGACAAGACGGGATTAAAACCGGGGATGTTTTTACGAGGTGCGATCGTGACGAATACTAGCAATAGTTTAACTGTCCCCATGACCGCGGTTTTACCCCAAAAAGATAATCAAGCTCTAGTTTATTTAGTGGGACCTGATAACACAGTTACCGCCAAAACTGTGCAATTAGGTCAAATTATGTCGAATAATCGCGTGGAAATTCTCACTGGTTTACAAGCGGGCGATCGCATTGTGGTCAAAGGGGCAGCCTATCTCGGTGATGGCGACAAAATTACAGCAATCAGTGATCAGTAATCAGTGATCAGTAAACAGTAAACAGTGATCAGTGAAAAGACAGTAGCAAACTGCCATTTGATCAGGCTCACTTAATACATACTGCTCACTCAAAACTTAAAACTTAAAACTCAAATCTGATAACTGATAACCGGTAACTGGTAACTGATAACTTACCCACTGATAACTGATAACTGATAACTGATAACTGAAATTATGGCTTTTAATATTTCTAATTGGTCGATCAAAAATCCCATTCCGACGATCCTGATCTCCCTGGTTATGGCCTTAATGGGATACATTGCCTTTCTAGGATTAGGGATCGATCGCTCTCCTAATATTGACATTCCGGCCGTGATTATCACCGTTAATCAACCCGGCGCCGGTCCAGAGGAATTGGAAACCCAAGTCACCAAAAAAGTCGAGGATGCGGTGGCTGCTTTGGGTAATATCGATCAAATTACTTCCACCATTAACGAAGGCAGCAGCACCACCACCGTTAACTTTATCCTTGGCACTAACAGCGATCGCGCTACCAATGATGTGCGAAATGCCATAGCGCAAATTCGACAGGATTTACCCCAGGATGCTAATGATCCAATTGTCCAACGTTTAGAATTTGCCGGGGGTGCGGTGATGAACTATACCATCTCCTCCCCGAAAAGATCGATCGCCGAATTAAGTGATCTAGTTGATCGCCAAATTGGCCGCGCTTTAACGGGAGTGCCGGGAGTAGCGCGAGTCAATCGGATTGGGGGAGTCGATCGAGAAGTGCGTGTAGATTTAGATCCCGGTCGTCTGATCGCCTACGGTATCACGGCTACGGCGGTTAATGACCAAATTCGTAGTTTTAATATTAATTTACCCGGAGGGCGCTCGGAAATCGCTGGTAGCGAACAAACTGTCCGCACCCTCGGCAGCGCTCAAACCATTGAAGATTTAAGAAATTATCAAATCTCTTTACCTAACGGTGATACCGTCCCCTTAAGCAATTTAGGGACAGTTAGCGATAGTTCCAGTGATCCTCGACAAATGGCCCTCTTAGATGGGCAGCCAGTGGTGGGTTTTTCGATTTTACGGGGGACTGGCAGCACTCTGGTGACGGTAGAAACAGCAGTGCGTCAAGAAATCGAGAATTTAAAGAAAAAACTGCCCGAAGATCTTAAATTTCAATTAATTTTTACCCGTGCTGACTCAATTCGTGCTAGTTACGAAAGCCTTCTTAGTGATCTCCTGATTGGTTGTCTGATGACGGTGATCACGGTGGGTCTATTTTTAGGCAATTGGCGCGCCACGATTATCACGGGTTTGGCCCTGCCTTTGTCGATTTTCCCGACTTTTTGGGTGATGCAGTCCCTAAATTATACCCTTAACGGCATGACCCTGCTGGCCTTAGCTTTAGCTTTGGGTAATCTTGTCGATGACGCGGTGTGTATGGTGGAGGACATCGATCAACATTTAGCTATGGGTAAAAAACCCCTGCAAGCGGCCTTTGATGCCTCAAAAGAGATTGGATTAGCCGTTTTAGCCAGTGCAGCGGCAATTATGGCGGTATTCCTGCCGGTTGCTTTTATGGGTGGTGTGCCGGGGCAATTCTTTCAACCTTTCGGCGTTACGGTGGCGGTTTCTACCCTATTTTCCAGTTTGATCGCTGTCACCGTCACCCCGATGTTAAGTGCCTATATTCTACAGCCGAAAAAGATCAAAACTGGTGATAATCATCCCTCCTCGCGCCCCCGTTTTCGTCCCTACAAAAGTTTGTTAACTTGGGCTTTACGTCATCGAATCCTGACTTTATTAGCGGCTTTGGTCTTTTTTATCGGTAGTTTACAGTTAGTTCCTTTGATTCCAAAAGGGTTATTTAGTTCCGGGGATACTGGATTAAGTACGATCAGTCTAGAATTACCTCCCGGTGCGACTTTGAATGATACTGTTGCCGTGGCTAATCAGGTGAATAGTTTACTGCAAAAAAATCCCGCCGTCGCTAATGTTTTGGCTATTCCGGGAGATTCGGGACGGGTAAATACGGGCTTAATATATGTTAATTTAGTTGCTAAGGAACAGCGATCGCTAACTCAACGGCAATTTGAGGAACAAACCCGCCGGGATTTCCAGAAGATACCAGGGGCTAGAGTGACTTTTCGGGCGCAGGGGGGAGCAGGAAGCACTAAAGATGTGGCTATAGTCCTTAAAAGTGAAAATGGCAATATTTTAACCCAAACTGCCCAAAAATTAGAGCGACAAATGCGGGCATTACCCGGTTTTGTCGAGGTCAGTTCCGGGGTAAGTTTAGTTAAACCGGAGATCATTATTCAACCAGATCCCGTCCGGGCCGCCGATCAGGGAGTCTCGGTCAGAGCGATCGCCCGTACTGCATCCTTAGCTTTAATCGGCGATAATGAGTTTAATTTAGCTAAATTTAACCTTGCTGACCGACAAATTCCCATCCGGGTGAAAATTGCCAATGATGGACGCAGTGAGATAGAAACTCTGCAAAATTTGCGCGTTCCTAGCAGTAATGGGACGTTAGTACCGCTTAACTCGGTGGCGACAATTAGCTTAGGTAGTGGACCTGCGGAAATTCAACGCTTTAACCGTCAACGTCAGGTTAATATTGGAGCTAATTTAGAGGGAGTTTCTTTGGGAAGTGCGGTGACACAAATTCGCGCTTTACCAATCATGAAAAACTTACCCCCAGAGGTGACAGAAGAACCCTTTGGTGATGCTCGTATTATGCGGGATATCTTCGCTCGTTTTTTGGGGGCGTTAAGTTTAGCAATTATTTCTATCTATGGGATTCTGGTCTTATTGTATAACAATTTTCTCTATCCCTTAGCGATTTTAACTTCCCTTCCTTTATCGATTGGTGGGACTTTAATTGCTCTTTTAATTACCCAAAAAGAGTTAGGTTTATACGCTTTAATTGGCATAGTTTTACTGATGGGATTAGTCACCAAAAATGCGATTCTGTTAGTAGATTTTGCCTTGAGTGGTCTTCAGGAAGGGAAACCGCAATTTAAGGCAGTGATTGATTCGGGAGTCTCTCGTTTACGACCAATTATTATGACCTCCGTTTCCACAATTGCCGGGATGTTACCGATTGCTTTAGCTTTAGGTGCAGATGGGGAAATTCGCGCACCGATGGCAATTGCCGTTATTGGTGGTTTTACCACTTCCACCCTATTAACTTTGGTGGTTGTGCCGGTAATCTTTACTTATATCGATAGTTTTTACTATTGGTTGCGGGGATTATTTGTTAAACAAAAACCCAAGTCGATTTAGTACAGAAAACGGGTTTCTCGGAGAAACCCGTTTTCTACTCGGAGAAACCCGTTTTCTACTCGGAGAAACCCGTTTTCTACTCGGAGAAACCCGTTTTCTACTCATGCAAAAGTCAAAAAGGGGAATAAATAATCAGTCTTTAATAACCAGATTTAGTATAAAATATCTTGCTGAAAGCTTGAGAAAAAACCCAGAGAAACTGACCCATGAATCCCTTGACAGTCACACATCAAACTCTATCCCTTCCCCCCATGGGCTGCGGTACTTGGGCCTGGGGAAATCGTCTTCTCTGGGGTTACGATGAGAGCATGGATAGCCAGTTACAAGCGGTTTTTAATCTCTGCGTCGAGCGGGGTGTCACCCTATTTGATACGGGAGACTCCTACGGCACAGGCAAACTCAACGGACAGAGTGAGAAGCTATTAGGACGCTTTACAGGCGAATATAGCGGTTATAACGCTGATCATATCCAGATTGCCACCAAACTCGCCCCTTATCCTTGGCGTTTAACCCGTCATGCCATGGTGAAAGCTTGTCAAGCTTCGGCAACCAGATTGGGTCGCCCGGTGGATTTAGTGCAAATGCACTGGTCAACGGGCAATTATGCGCCATGGCAGGAGGGAAGATTATTAGACGGATTGGGGGATTGTCTGGAAAAAGGGTTAGTTAAAGGAGTGGGTTTATCCAATTTTGGACCGCAAAGATTGCAGTCTGCCTATCAAAAGTTTGCCAGTCGCAGCATTCCTATTACCAGTTTACAGGTACAGTATTCTCTCCTTTCTACCTATCCTCTCACTGACTTGGGATTAAAGGAACTATGTGATCAATTGGGTATTAAAATTATTGCCTACAGTCCCTTAGCTTTGGGGTTATTAACGGGGAAATATCGAGATAATAAAAACTTACCCCCAGGATTACGTCGCTTCCTTTTTGCTCAATTAATTCCCGCTATTTCGCCTCTGATAAGTTGCCTAGAAGTTATCGCCCAAGCTAAAAATAAAACTATTAGTCAAGTTGCTTTAAATTGGTGTATCTGTAAGGGAACAATTCCTATCCCTGGAGCTAAAAATGTTCGGCAAGCTGAGGATAATTTAGGTGCTTTAGGATGGAGTTTAGACAGTGGGGAAATAGCAGAATTAGATAAAATTGCCGCAGGTTTAGATAAAAAAATGGTACAAAATATCTTTCAAACTAAGTAGGGTTTGCTGAAAAAGTCTTGGAGTAGGAACAGGCAACAATTTTCGCATTTCATCGGACTCTGCCTATGAAATGCAGAGGAAAAACTTCCTATATAACCATTGAGATAACTGCTATAATTGAGTTCGCTCGAACAAGAAGAGATAATAAAGATCTAAAAAGTTTTACAAATAAATATTTCAAAATCTTGGTTACAGGGGTCAATGTTTAGGAGTTATAGATAGCCTATAGCTAGGGTTTGTTCCAGTTAAGAGAAATAAATTCTTGAGAGGTCAAGTGGTTATGATCGGTTCTCTTACTCTGGTAATAATAACCCCAGTAAAAAACTTGTGAACAAGGCGGTTTTAACAATGAATCAACCTTATGAAATGCCCGATGAGCGGGAGGGTTCTGGTATGGAATCGTCAACGAATAAAGATGTGATCGAATTTGATCCCAATGCGCCTTTGGGAAGCGAAAATCAAGCCTTAGAAGTAATGGAAGCCTCCGAGTCGATCGATACGATCGGTATCACTCAAGATTGGTTTTCAGCCCAAGAAGAATTAGAACAGCGCCTCGGTGGCAGTGAAACCTTTACCGCCTCCCTATCCGAGTCGATTGCGGACTATGACACCGGAGGGGAACGCATTCTCGGCACTGGCATCGGTTTTCGTAGCGTCGGTGGACTGCTTACCCCCGATGTGACTCTGAAAGTCTACGTCAGCGAAAAAGTGGCTGGGACAATTGCCGCTAGTGCTTTTGCCGCCGTACCCACCTCGATCGGGGGTATGCCTGTAGAAATCGAAGAAGTGGGCGAGATCGTCACCCAGTTATATAATCGTCGTTATGCGCGCCCAGTTCGTTGTGGTGTCTCCATCGGTCATCCGCAAGTAACCGCGGGGACTCTTGGTTGTCTAGTGGTGCTACGCAATAATAAGCTGTGCCTGTTGAGTAATAACCACGTCATCGCCAATTCCAACAACGCCCGTATCGGCGATCCGATTATCCAGCCCGGACGGGTTGATGGTGGGGTTGTCCCTGGCGATCGAATCGCCCTCTTGGAAAATTTTGTCCGGGTCAACTGTCCAGGCCCTAACTTGGTAGATGCGGCCGTTGCTTGGACAGCTTTTAGTTTTGTCGATCCGCGTCATGTCAACTACACCCTCAATCCTACACCGATCGCCGCCCGCCTAGGTATGACGGTGAAGAAAAATGGTCGGACAACCCAAGCAACTATCGGCACGATTACCGATATTAACGTCAATATCTCCGTCGGGGGCTACTCCTGCGGTGCCGCCCAATTCCGCAATCAGATCGGCATCCGTGGCATCGGCGGCAATCCTTTTAGTCGCGGTGGGGACTCTGGTTCACTGATCGTGACGGCAAACAGCAATCAACCCGTCGCCCTCCTCTTTGCAGGACGAACAGACAACAGTATCACCTTTGCTAACCCGATCGAAGCCGTGATCTCGCAACTTTCCATTCAGAGATTTGTCAACAGTCGCTAATTCACCCTCAAGTTTTCCTCTGGCCAATCTCCGCACCTGATCGCCGAATCCTAGAGGCGATCGGGTATTGTTTCAGCTAAAATTTATTTGTCGCCGACCATCGATTTAATAGGGGTAACACCATTGACATCCTCACCGCCGTAAAACGGACGGCGATTCCCAAACCTCACGATTTGGGTTTCTGCTTCTGTCCCGAAGGATTTTTCGCACCTGCCTTAACAGATTTACTCTGTTCTGGTCTTATGGTCGCTCTACAGACTGACACCGCAAGCCCTGCGGCCAAAATATTTTTACTAGCGTTAATATCTCGGTCATGGTGCGTCCCACAGTCTGGACAGTCCCACTCTCGAATATTTAACGGCATCTTCTCAGCAATATACCCACAATTACTACACCGCTTAGAACTAGGAAACCATCTATCTACTTCGAGGTAATTTCTCCCATACCAACGGCATTTATAGGCTAATTGTCGAGTGATTTCTCCCCAACTAACGTCAGATATTGCCTGAGATAATTTCGGGTTTTTGACCAGATTCTTGATGGCTAAATTCTCAACCACAATCGTTTGGTTTTCACGAACTAATTGAGTGGTTAGCTTGTGTAAATGGTCTTTTCTACTATCAGTAATTTGGGCGTGAATTTTGGCTACTTTGATTCTCGCTTTTTCCCGATTTTTTGACCCTTTCTGTTTTCTAGAAAGGCTTTTCGATGCTCTTCGCAGTCTCTGATAATGCTTTTTAAAATGCTTAGGATTAGACACTTTGTCACCATCGCTGGTAATTACTAGGCTACTAATTCCTAAGTCAATTCCGATGGCTTTATCGGTTGGGGGTAAGGGTTTAATTGTTGGGTCATCAAATCTTATTGAGATATGCCAACGTCCTGAGGAATGTAATCTGACTGTTACTGTGCTTGGTTCACAGCTTTCTGGTATTTGTCTTGACCATCGAATAGGTAAAGGTTCTGTGCATTTGGCTAAATAGATTTGTCTGTCTTTAAATTTAAAAGCTGACTTAGTAAATTCGGCACTTCCTCCCTGATGTTTTTTCTTAAAGTTAGGATACTTAGTACGACCAGCAAAGAAGTTAGTGAAAGCTGTTTGTAGGTGTCTTAACCCTTGTTGTAAAGGTACACAACTAACTTCGTTTAAAAAGTCTAATTCTTCTTGCTTTTTCCAATCGGTTAGCATTGAAGAAGTTTGAGCGTAGCCTACTCTTTCTTGCTTTTCGTACCAAGCTTGTGTTCTGAGATGGAGAGCTTTATTGTAAACTAATCTTACACAGCCCAAAGTGCGCCGCAATAGCGACTCTTGTTCTGGTGTGGGGTAAAATCGAAACGAATAGGCTTTTTCCATGCCTCACATTTTAGCATATATTTCGTAAATGTGTTAATATTTAACAGTAAAGCCGTCGTAGAACGACGGGGTTTCAGACCCAAATTTTCGATGAAAAATTATACTCAGGAACAGTTGTTGGCTTTGCGTGACAGCCAAGAAGCTTGGTTGATGGCTCAACCCGGTGTAACTGGCACTGGAATCGGTCTAGATGCCAGAGGGCAGCTGGTGTTACGCATCTTCACCAAAGGCATTTCCGCCACCACACGCCAGTCTATTGCCGGGCAACTCCCCCATGTTCCCCTCGACTGGGAAGAAGGAGATGTGATCGCTCATTAAAGCCAGCGATCGCCTGTAGTCCAAATAGCAGCGATCTTCAGCTGTCTTGAGAGACCAATTTTAAGCTGGGACGGGGTTGGATTGTTCCCCCGTAAGCGATGGCAGTATGAGGAGATAGGACAAGATGAGGAGATATGCCCAAAGAAATTCGATAGATTTCCTCGGCTTTATCCATTAATTGCTGTTTAACTGGCTCTTTCGGCAAATTTTGCCGCCAAGCTAGGGGAATCCCCTCGATGCCGTTGTACAATCCCGCCCAAATTCCCGCTAAAGTGCTGGTTAATTGCCGTTGATAGGGACTAGAATTAGCACGACGCACGCTAATGGCGAAATCCTCGCTCGTTTGCAGAAAGGTATAGAGAGAAGCTGCGATCGCAATTCCTAAAGGTGAGATTTCTTTCGCCCAAGCCGATAAAATGGACTCGAAGGGATGATTTTGCCCTAAAGCTAACTGAATCTGCTCTAATAGCTTATTCTTGGGGTTAATAGTTAGTAATTGCCCGATTAACTGATTTAAAGGCTTTTTCCCCTCTAATAACAGACCTACCGCCTCTCCCCAAATTATCGCTTCTTGTCGGGTTAAATCGGAAATTAAGCCCTTTTTCAGCCAAAAATCTAATCTAGCTTGCCAACGTTCCCCATGGTCAGGCCAGGTTAAAATCTCCGGCAACAGCACAAATAATAACGCCGATTCCGACTGCTGCCTAGATGCGATCGCAATGGGCAAATCTTCCTGAGATTGCAGAGCTTGCAAAAGCAGGGTCGTCCTTGGTGTAGCCTCATAGTTAAAGGCTGGTATTAGGGGTTGATTATGCAAGGATTCCCCAATATATGCCCCGATTAACCCTCCCTGAAGGCGATCGAGGGGTGAAAAAACCTTTTGCATAAATTAGCTCAATTTGCCCGGTAGGTGACTTCCTCGACTTTGCCCGGTTGCCCCAGTTGTTTAGCATTGGCATTATTAACAGCAACGTAAACCCCGCCGGCATTACCCGCTCTCACGGTTAATTCTCGGTTTGCTTGCCAAGTGCGATGGCTTCCCTGGGGCAGCACACCCTCAAATTCTGTCTTGCCATCCACCACCACCCGCAGCCAGCAGTCATCTTCCAGTTTTACCTCCACCACCAGCTGCTGATTATTGCTGGTTTTGTTGGCTACCGGTTGAAGGGGATTGCTTTTCGGTTGGACAATTTGCTGTTGTGGCAAGGAAGGCGGCGGTAAGCGATTCGATTGCAGTACCGATTTTTGCAGGACGTGGGATAGGGTTTGTACGGAACCAATAACTAAGATTAAATAAAGAAAATAGAGATGAATCGGGCGAATTTGAAGACGCGGCAGCGATAAAGACGGTTTTGTTCCCCTAAAAAAGTTATTTACCTTGGTGGGAAAACGTCGGCTAATCGTCTCACCATCCAAGGCGAGACTATCGGCAAATTGCTTGATTAACCAACGAATATAAATCGGCTCGGGCAATGCTTCCAAATCCCCCGCTTCCAACGCTTCTAGGCGATGGCGCGGGATTAAGGTTTTCTGGGCAATTTCCTCGAGGGAAAGGGACTGTTCTAGGCGATTTTTTTGCAAATAAACGCCGATTTCCAGTAATTTGGTTCGCTGTTTATGCTGGGGATCGAGTTGTGATTGGAGAAGGCGAAACATATCGCTATTAGGGGCTGACTTTCAGCTTAGTTAATCTGGCTTGTTAAATATTTCAGTTCATCAAGGGTTAAAAAACGGTAATGACCCAAGGGTAAGGGGGAATTATTACCAGAGTTTAGTTGAATACGACCGATGGCACTGCGATGAAGTTTCAGGACGTGATAACCTAATTCTTCGGCTACACAGCGAATCTGCCGATTTCTTCCCTCCACTAAAATAACTTCTAGTAGGGTTTTTTGGTCGGTTTGCTTGAGTATCTCAACCTGTGCGGGTAAGGTTTTTTTTCCCTCTAAGAGGATACCTTCTCGCCAACGCTGGAGCGCAAGTCTATCAATCGCACCATCTAGCCAAACCCGATAGGTTTTGGGCAAATGATAACGGGGATGGGTGAGGGTGAGGGTGAGTTGACCGTCGTTGGTGAGGAGTAAAGCCCCAGTGGTGTTAATGTCCAACCTTCCTACGGGATGTAACCCTGTCTCGCTGGCGAGGGAGTCGGGCAAAAGGTCAATTACCGTCGGCCGGTTTTGCGGATCCTTACAGGTAGAAACCACACCAATGGGTTTGTTGACCAGTATATACAATCTTTGGGGACGATTGGCCGGTTCAATTTTTTTTCCGTCTATCTCTAGGTGATCTTTTTCGGGGTCGGCTTTTTCTCCTAACTGCACGATTTTGCCATTCCGTCTCACTCGTCCGGCCACGATCATCTCCTCCGCCCTTCTTCGGGAGGCAATTCCCCACTGGGCAAGGATTTTCTGGACTCTCTCCGCCATTTTTTTTTAGTTTTTAACCCTTTCTCTCTCCTATTATAGGCATCCTAAAAGGGTTTTTTCGCCCAAAAAGTGAAGAAAAACCGAATATCTCCGGCTGCCTCTTTGATTTTTTTTTCTGAAAACTTCTCAAAAAAAAGGAGTGATCCCTTGACTTGGGCGGCGGCTTCGGTTATACTTTTCTTATAATGGGAATCTGTCTGTCTTTTCTAGAGTGCCACCACTCCATTATATATAAAGTCTTATAAAAATATTATTGCAAAAAGCCGTGAAAAAAGCAAGCAAAATTTTGCCGACAATTGTTAAAAAAGTCGGGCTAATTTTCCTTACACGGGTTATTTCTCGGTTATCCAAGCGGTAAACTTTGATTGGGGATGAATTGGGGACGTAAGCGACGGAGTTTGCGTCTCTTTGTTATAATCAAAGGCTAGGCTATGATAACTCTTCATAAACACCGATAATTTTGGTCAAAGATGTAAAAAAAATGAATATTCAACTCGTGGAATCTCTAGTTAATGCAATTAAATCCTTGTCCCTAGAAGAACAGGAATTGTTAGGAAAAAAACTCAAAGATCACCCCTCTTGGGAAATTGCATTAGAACGAATTGACGCAACTCGAAAAGCCATTTATGAACGTCGTCAGGGAAACCCATTTGAAACCGATGTTACTGAAATTATTCATCAAATGAGAGAAGAAAGAGATCGGCAATTGATGGAAGAAATTGTGAGTGAATAGAGAAAATAATGACTAATACATTTATCTGTGTTGATTCTAGTTTTATAGTTCGTTTAACAACGGTTGAACCTTCTGTAACAATGTATAGTCAACTCTGGCAAAAATGGATGACCGAGGAAAATTTAGTGATTGCGCCAACTTTATTATGTTACGAAGTGACTAACGTATTTCATCGTCTGAAAAAAGCTGGTCAAATTTTGGAGACAGAAGCGCAAACCCTCCTTACAGAAGTCTTAGATTTACCCATTCAGTTTCATGAAGATCGTTACCTCCATTACCAAGCAATAGAAATTTCGCAAACCTTGAATCTTCCTGCTACTTATGATGCCCATTATCTAGTATTAGCTCAACGATTTCAAGCAAATTTATACACCAGCGATAAACGCTTATTTAACAGCGTTAAATCTTCTCTAAGTTGGGTTCATTTGGTTGAAGTGTAGATTTTTATTTTTTTCTGAATAGCCACTCTTGTAGGGTGCGTGTTTGTGGCGATAATCTCTGAAAAAAAACCTAAATTAAGAATCGGCTGTAACAGAGCAACTTTATTATTAAATTGGTGGGCTAATTCTTTGTACCAATACCATCACACAAATGCCTATCCTCCTCCCTAACATCAGAATTAGGGTTGTGCAAATAAGCCCGTACCCAAGCGCAACTCCGCCCCATTAAACCATCTAAACCCCAACCGTATTCTCCATTCCACAGTTTGATAGTCTTGTCATGACTACCGGTCGCTAAAGTCTTACCGTCTGGACTAAAACTCACAGTATAGACACTGCCATTATGCCCAGAGAGAGTGCGAATTTCTTTCCCTGTCTCCACATTCCAAAGTTTGATTGTGCTGTCCCAACTACCGGTCGCTAAAGTCTTACCGTCGTTGCTAAAACTCACAGTATAGACACTGCCATTATGCCCAGAGAGAGTGCGGATTTCTTGACCTGTCTCTACATCCCACAGTTTGATTGTCCTGCCATAACTACCGGTCGCTAATGTCTTACCATCGCTGCTAAAACTCACACTCTTGACACCTTCATTATGCCCAGTGAGAGTGCGGATTTCTTGACCTGTCTCTACATTCCACAGTTTGATTGTGTTGTCCTCACTACCGGTCGCTAAAGTCTTACCGTCGGGGCTAAAACTCACGCTATAGAAGCTATTATGCCCAGTGAGAGTGCGGATTTCTTGACCTGTCTCTACATTCCACAGTTTGATTGTGTTGTCCCAACTACCGGTCGCTAAAGTCTTACCGTCACTGCTAAAACTCACGCTAGTGACACTGCCATTATGCCCAGTGAGAGTGCGGATTTCTTGACCTGTCTCTACATTCCACAGTTTGATTGTGTTGTCACTACTACCGGTCGCTAAAGTCTTACCGTCGTTGCTAAAACTCACGCTATTGACATAGCCATTATGCCCAGTGAGAGTGCGGATTTCTTCCCCTGTTTCTACATTCCACAGTTTGATTGTCTTGTCATCACTACCGGTCGCTAATGTCTTACCGTCGGGGCTAAAACTCACGCTATAAACACTGGCATCATTATGCCCAGAGAGAGTGCGGATTTCTTGACCTGTCTCCACATTCCACAGGCGGATTTCTTGACCTGTCTCTACATCCCACAGTTTGATTGTGTTGTCCCAACTACCGGTCGCTAATGTCTTACCGTCGGGGCTAAAACTCACGCTATTGACAGTCTCATTATGCCCAGAGAGAGTGCGGATTTCTTGACCTGTCTCTACATCCCACAGTTTGATTGTCCTGTCATAACTACCGGTCGCTAATGTCTTACCATCGCTGCTAAAACTCACACTATTGACAATCTCATTATGCCCAGTGAGAGTGCGGATTTCTTCACCTGTCTCTACATTCCACAGTTTGATTGTCTTGTCTTCACTACCGGTCGCTAAAGTCTTACCGTCGGGGCTAAAACTCACGCTATTGACAGTCTCATTATGCCCAGAGAGAGTGCGGATTTCTTGACCTGTCTCTACATTCCACAGTTTGATTGTATCGTCACGACTACCGGTCGCTAATGTCTTACCGTCGGGGCTAAAACTCACGCTATAAACACTGGCACCATTATGCCCAGAGAGAGTGCGGATTTCTTGACCTGTCTCTACATTCCACAGTTTAATTGTGCCGTCAAAACTACCAGAAGCCAAAGTCTTACCGTCTGGACTAAAACTCACGCTATAGAAATAAGTATGCCCAAAAAGAGTGCGGATTTCTTGACCTGTCTCTAAATTCCACAGTTTGATTGTCTTCTCAAAACTACCGGTCGCTAATGTTTTACCGTCGCTGCTAAAACTCACGCTATTGACACCTTCATTATGCCCTGTGAGAGTGCGGATTTCTTGACCAGTCTCTACATTCCAAAGTTTGATTGTATTGTCACCACTACCGGTCGCTAATGTTTTACCGTCGCTGCTAAAACTCACGCTATAAACACTGCCATCATGCCCTTTCAAGCGATTATATTCCCTTCCTTCAACCAGAATCTTCTGCAAGGCATCTATTACCTTCGTGTTGCTTGCATTGTGTTTCTGCAAAATTTTTCCAGCCTTAATCGCTTCAACAAAAGCTTCTAAATCTTTTCCCCCTTCATTAAAGAGATACAAAGAATAACCACTGAGAGAATTTGCTAAACTAAGTTCTGTATTAACTTCACGTTGTTTGCGTTCGGCTTCGGCTTTCTGGAGTCGTTGCTGGTATTCCCGACTTGCCCTCATAAACTCAACCGTTACATCCCCAAAATAATTCCTTAAGGCATTTAAATCAGGTAGAGATTTCGCTTTTAATAGATTGCTCACTTGCGTCAACTTAGAGCCAGTCCAAAGCTCACTAATTGCTTTTTTCTCATCCGCTTTATCTTTCCACCAAGATTCAGCCGCTTCTTTTAATTGTCTTTCTAAAATAATCTCCTTCTCATATTTAGTAATCCAGTCCTGTAACCTTTGCCAAGAGCCAATCAAAGCTTCATGGGCAATTTCTACCATGCCTTCCTGACGGCCACTCACCAACAGACGATATTTTTTCACTAATTCATCAACAATTTTTCCTAATTCATCATTAAATCCAGATTTATTTTTCCGTTTACTAACTCTTTTTCCATCCGATGTAATTGTCACTAACTGAACAAAAATACTTTCAACAGCTTTTCCCTGACCCTGAGATTCAAAATGTTGATAAATTTTCTCTGCTTGTTGTTGTAAAGCTCCCCCAACACCGCCCAAATTTTTATAAGTATCGTAATCAAGTAACCTATCCGATAAATCATCCTTTTGCCATAAAAGATCTAAGGTATATTGTAACAAAGGTAAAGACCGAGATTCACCTCTAAAATCTTCAATAATCTTCTCAATTAAATTCAGATCAACATTTACTCCATGAGTCGCCGCCGGATTTTTAATCACTAACTTCAATTCCCGATCTGCCATGGGCGTAATATAACTAAATGGCTTTCTTCCATCGCTTTGTATCGTCACTACAAAATCAGGAAACGTATGCATAAATTGATCTAAAAAGTCAGTTCTCATTGTCAAGACAATTTTGACTGATGAATTATTAGTTCGCTGTAAATAACTAATTAAATTCTCTAAAGATTGAATAAATAGACAACCCTTATTATCCTGACTTTGAGTTAAAATTTCTTCAAATTGATCAATAAAAATTAACCACAAAGACTCTGGCTTTTTCTTTAAGGTTGTGATGACCTTTTCTAGGTATTCAACCGCAGCCGTTATATTATCTTGGGGTGGTAAAGCAACTTGAGTCTCCGATTGTTTATAGTCCGTGGGAGATTGAGAAATAAAATTGGCAACCTGAAGATAGAATGAGAAAAAAGGATCATCATTAGGAACCATGCTTAAATTAGAGAAATTGGGCTTATATTTAGCCGATAAAGCAGGAATTAAACCAGCTTGTACTAAAGAAGACTTGCCACTTCCTGATGCTCCTAAAAGAAAAATTAAATTCTCTTTTTCTAGCTCTTTTAATAAATCATTAATGACCTTTTTGCGTCCATAAAAAAGATTCGCATCATTTGCTGTAAATGCAACCAAACCTAAATAGGGAGAATTTTCATTGATGGTTGCAGCAACTTTCTCCTCTTCAGGATCATCGCCATAGTTTATTTCTGTCTTGACAATAATATTCTGTGTATTATTATCACCCTGCTGAATAACCTGCTTTTCAGCCTGAAAATGGGAGCGAAAAATAGATTCAGACATTTGTTTCTCCTCATGCTCTCCCTAAATTTAATTTAGTCAAAGACTAATATTGTCAATGACATTCTTTTCCCCTTGTTGAATCACCTGTTTTTCTGCTGTAAACGTTCCACCAAATTTAGGTTGAGAACCTGCTAATTCATTTGTCTTCAGCACTTGGTTTAATTTCTCTGCCAACTCCTTGATTTCATCTCGGTCATTAGGCTCTAATGTCTTTAATTGCTTTTCAAAAGGTTTCTCATAAGTTTCAGTATCTTCTTCATAATCTTTTAGTGCTTCCTGTGCTTTAGTATTCTCGGCAAATTTCTTCTTAATCAACGCTTTTAAACTCTCATAAGCATCCTTAACGGCTGTTCCTGCCGTATCCTTAGCAGCAGCCGTCGCACCAGCAGCCAACGCAGCGAGAATTAGAGAAATCGGTTCCATTGCCTGAGACTCCAAATTAGATATTGCTAACTCAATCTTACATCAAATCAGTTTTTAATAGTAAGCCAAATCGCAATCAGCTAGAGAACTGGAATTTCACGGCCAAGCCACTAAGCCTTAAAAGTATTGCTAAGTAGGTAGGCGTTAAAAATTATCAGATACCCTCCTTATTAAGGGGGGACTAAGGGGGGATCGAACCTAAAATCGATTTTTAATTTAATTATAACCAGCTACTTATGCAAAAATCTTAGCCGAAAAAGCCAAACTACGGTTTTCCCTGTGGATGGGGTTTATCAGTTATGGGATTTGAGTTTTCAATTCACTGTTTACTGAACAATGAAAAAAGCTCCCTGATTATCGCCGATGATACCAACGGGTAAATAATTTTTCTAACTCCACCCAAACGAATAACAAGGTACTAAACCCCAAACAGATTAATAATTCTTCTTTAGTTAAAAATTGAGTGCCGAAAAAATCCCGCAGAGCAGGAACATAGATTAACATCAGTTGAAAAATTGTCGTCAGGGTTACTGCTACCCAGAGATAGGGATTAGTCAAAGGATTCATTTCTATGGTAAGATGATCGCTCGATCGCACAGAAATGGCATGACCCATCTGAGCTAAACAGAGAGTAGTAAAAACCATAGTTTTCCATGAACCGGTATTACCAAAAAGCGGATCCAAGCGCACAGCGATTAACATTTGAGTGATATTAATAATCGAAAAAATAATCCCAATTCTCACGATATAAGTTCCCAAACCGCGAGCAAAAATACTTTCTTGGGGACTAAAAGGAGGGCGACGCATAATATTAGGAGAAGCGGGTTCCACTGCCAAAGCTAAAGCAGGTAAACCATCGGTAACTAAATTCATCCAGAGAATTTGTAGGGGAGTGAGAGGAGTAACTAAACCCAAAAGAGGCGAAGCAGCGATAGTAATTACTTCCCCGATATTACTGCCGAGAATATATTTAATAAAACTGCGAATATTGTGATAAACTACTCGCCCTTCTTCCGTAGCAGCGACGATGGTGGCAAAATTATCATCAAGGAGAATCATATCACTAGCCTCTTTGGTGACATCGGTGCCAGCGATTCCCATGGCAATACCGATATCTGCTTGTTTCAAGGCCGGAGCATCATTCACCCCATCTCCGGTCATAGCGACAAATTTACCCTTTTTTTGCAAAGCGCGGACAATAGTTAATTTATGTTCGGGGGAGACACGGGCATAGATGTTAGTTTTGTCAATAAGTTTTTCTAGCTGAATTGGTGATAATTTATCTAATTCTTGTCCTGAGATGACTAAAGCTCCCGCTTGGGCAATACCAAGACTTTTAGCCACCGCTAGAGCAGTTAATTGATGATCGCCGGTGATCATAATCGGACGGATTCCCGCTTCTCGACACCTAGTCACGGCGATTTGTACCTCTGGTCGCGCTGCGTCGATCATACCGACCATTCCTAACCAAATTAGCTCATCTTCGCTGATTTCAGTTAATTCTGGTGGATAAATCAGGTTTTTATAGGCTAATCCTAAGACTCGCAAACCCCTGTTAGCCATAGCATTGTTAGCGACTAAGACTTGTTCTTTTTCCCTATCCCCAAAAGGAAGACTTTCTAATCCCGATTGATAGGAGAGACATTGTTCAAGGATTAATTCCGGGGAACCTTTGGTAAATAGTACGGGATTGACTCCTTGACAAATGACCGACATTCGCTTTCTTTGGGAAGAAAAGGGGATTTCAGCGATTCTAGGGAACTCTTGCTTGGTTAGGGATAAATTTAAGCCCGCTTTCGCCCCTAAAACTAATAAAGCTCCTTCCGTGGGATCGCCTAAAATGCTATCGTGACCGTTATCGAGGTATAAACTGGCATCGTTGCAGAGGACACTGGCAATTAAGAGATGATGTAATTCTAGATCGGTTTTGGGATCGATCGCCCGTTGCTCGGAGTCTAAAAATTGTCCTTTTGGGCTATATCCTTCTCCTGTCACCGAAAAATTGCGATTAACTGTCTCTATCTCCCGTACAATCATTTTATTTTCCGTTAGCGTCCCGGTTTTGTCGGAACAGATCACATTAACGGAACCGAGGGTTTCTACTGCTGGCAGTTTACGAATCAAGGCCTGACGTTTGACCATGCGTTGAGTACCGAGGGCGAGCGTTAGGGTGATAACTGCGGGTAATCCTTCGGGAACAACGGCTACTGCCATACTAAGGGAAACTTCGACCAATTCCTCTAGGGCCGACCAACCGGCATTGATCAGTCCGATGGTAATAGTCAGGGCAACTAGAATGAGAGAACCAGCGACAAGGACATTACCCAAGTGAGTCATTCTTTTTTGGAGAGGAGTGGGTTCATTGCCGACTGTTGCTAACATTTGAGCGATTTTGCCTAATTCCGTCGTCATTCCCGTATTGGTAACGATGACCTTGGCCCGGCCTTGCAGTACTTCTGTTCCAGTAAAGACAAAATTTAAGCGATCGCCAAGGGGAGTATCCCGGTCTAAGGGGTCAATGGAGGCGGATTTATTAACACTATTTGCCTCTCCTGTCAAGGCCGATTCGCGAATTTGCAGGTTAAAAGCTTCGATAATTTGGCCGTCGGCACTGATTTGGGTTCCCGCTTCAATCAGCATGATGTCCCCGGAGACGAGATTAACCGCATCTATTTCCGTGCGTTGGCCCTCGCGAATAACATTAACTTGGGGAGAGGAAAGTTTTTTTAAAGCGGCCAGAGCTTTTTCGGCGCGACTTTCTTGCAGATAGCCGAGGATACCATTGAGGATGACAATTGTTAAGATAGCGATCGTATCTTTGAAGGGAACACCAATTTTAGCCAGATGACCGCGCTGCAATTCCAGTAAATCTAGTCCCCCGGAAATTATGGCCACGGCAATTAAGAGCAGGAGCATAATATTGGTAAACTGATCCAGGAGAATTTGCCAATTACTGCGCCCTGGACGTTCTTGTAGTTCATTTTTGCCATAATGTTTAATTCTTTCGGCGATTTGCTCCCTATTGAGGCCATTAACAGCGGAACTACCGAGGATAGATAGGGTGGTTTCCACCGGATAGGTATGCCAAGGTTGTTGCAAGTTAAGTCTAGAATGGGCAGAATAGTCGGCATTAGCGGCCATGGCAAGTGAAGATAGTTGATCTAGATAGATCTTAGCCCTTTCTTTCCCCGGTCACGGAAAAAAACAAATGTTTAAACTGGCTCTTCCTGCTCATAGACAGTCTTAACGAGTAATGTAGATAAGTAGCTGGTTATAATTAAATTGAAGATAGATCCCCCCTTAATCCCCCCTTGATAAGGGGGGTGTCTGACAGTTTTTAACATCTACCTATTTAGTCAATAGCTTAGTAGGGCAAAGTAAACCAAAATTGTGAACCTTTTTCGTCATTATTCATAATGCCAATTTCACCTCCGTGAGCATGGATAATTTGACGACATAGATATAAACCTAGTCCTAGACTAATCTGATTGTTATTATTGCCTCGTTGATAGCGATCAAATAATTGTTTTCTCTGGGTTTCGCTAATTCCCACCCCATTATCAGCAATGCTACACAGGAGATAATTACCCTCTAGTCTAGCCGATAAAGTGATAATTATACCTTGGGGATTGTGTTTAAGGGCATTGGCTAATAAATTCTCAAAAACTCGCCAGAGATGGTGAGCATCGGCATTAACTAAGGGTAAATCGGGGGAAAAGTTATTAATTAAAGTTGCTTGATTTTCCTTTAATCTTAACTCCCATTCCTGACTGATCTGTTGACCAATTTCGTAGAGAGATAAAGGCTTTAGTTCTAGGGAAACTCCCCAAAGATCATTTTGTCGGGTTTCGACAAGAGAATCAATTAAAGTTAATTGTCGATCGCAACTGTTGGCCATCTGTTGTAAAATCTTCCGGGATACTTCTTTAGTTTCTCCCTGAGAATTTTTAATTAAATTATTTAAGATCATTGACATCCCGATCACCGGATTGCGGAGATCATGAGAGACAGCATGAAGATAAATTTCTAAGGTTTCCTCAGTTTTTTGACGTTCTTTAATTTCGTTTTGTAGTTGTTTTTTTTGACGGCAAATAGTCAATTGATTTTCGATGCGTGCCATCACTTCTTCCCCTTGAAAAGGTTTAGAAATATAATCGACACCTCCCACTTGAAAAGCTTTGACTTTATCTAAGACATCATCAAGAGCGCTGATAAAAATCACGGGAATTTCTCTGGTTTTTTCATCAGCTTTTAACTGTTCACAAACTTGATAACCATTGAGATCGGGCATATTAATATCAAGGAGAATCAGATCGGGAATTAGCGATCGCACTGTATTCAGGGCCATCTGTCCATTAATCGCTTTGCGTACCTGATATCCCTTCTCGGTGAGCATAATCGACAATAGCCGCACATTATTGGGCAAATCATCGACAATTAAGACACTAGGGCGCGGTGTGAGTTGAGTCATGCCGGTTATTTTATAACTCAAACTATTTAGTAAAAGTGTATAAAAAAACAGACGCGACACTCGCATCCGTTAGAAAATTAACTATATTTTGGGGACAAGAACATCTAAGGATTTTCACCACCCACAGCGATGCCTGTACCATAAATCTGAGCATTTGTCAAGTTAATTCTCTCCATTGATGCACCCGTCACATCAGCATCATAAATCACGGCACTGGTGAAATTGACTCCATCGAGATTAGCTTGATTCAAACTGGCATTAGTCAGAAAAGCTGCGGTTAAATTTGCGCCTTCTAGGTTAGCATCGGTCAAATCTGCGCCCTCTAAGTTAGCTTCCTCCAGATTAGCTCCCTGTAAATTCGCTTTTCTCAAATCTGCACCGATTAGATGCGCCCCTCTTAAATCTGCACCCCGGAGATCACACCCCGGACATTCCCGCGTATTCAATAATTGTTGCACCTGTCGGGGATTTTCCGCACCGACGGGGTTAATCAGCAGTAAGGAAGCTAGGGAACCTAGGGCAATCATTAAAGTCCTTTTCATCGTTTTAGCCTCCTCTTTCGTTTTCCTCTCTACTTTTAGGATAGGAAAAAAGCTGCTAACCAACTTCCCCCGATCGGGCTAATTCTCCTGTTATCTCACTTTTGCTTGCTTTTGCTAGTCGATCTCTCCTTTCATCACCGTTGCGATCGCTGCTCGGGCATTTTCCTTAAATTCCTTGACATCGACGCGACTTAATAACCAAACTGCTAGGATCATTCCCAATGCTTGCAGGAGGAAAACTAAGCCATAGGCTAAAACCGGACTAGAAAAGACAACTTTACCGATATTTAAAATCGTACCGCCTAAAACCGTGGCCAATCCCCTTGCGATCGCTTGTGATAATCCCCAAGCGCCGATAAAAGTTCCTGCGGTTTCGGCAGCGGTTAAATCTAACATTAAACTGGTAGCCCCAGCAGTAATCATTCCCGAAGCTAAACCGAAAAAGAGCAAGCTTGATTTTAATAAACTTTGATTAGCAGAAAATCCAGCAAAAATCAAGAGAATAAAACAAATTGTTGCAAAAATACAGCCATATTTAGTGGTTTTTTGTTTACCGACGCGGGGAATGAGCATAAATCCCGTGGCAGCGATACCAAAAAGGGTTCCGGTTCCCCAAAAAGCGTTTAATTGGGTGGTTTGGGCGATACACATCCCAAAAACCTCGCCCCCAAACGGTTCCATAATTGCATCCTGCATAAATAAACTCAAAGTCATCATCAGCAGAAAGGTGAAAAATAAACCGGTTTGCCGACTAGCGGTGAGAACCTGTAACGCATCCTTGAAGGTAATTTGATCCTCTCTTTGCACAAGAGTGGACCGACTACTAAAACGAGAATATTTTTTTTCTACGCCAAAAGTCGCTAAAATGCAGAGAACAAAAACGATAGCGGGCATAATCGCGAACACGGGGTTAATATTCGCCTGTAGCTGCGGAATATTGGCTATAGGGGCTGATTGAGTCGGATCATAGGTCAAAATATTTGTACCGCAGATATTGGGAGTATCCAGCAAACGAGAACTAACGATCGCCCCGACAACGATTCCCACCATCAACATTGACCAAACTATAGCAACTAATTGCGATCGATTATCTTCATCGGACACATCCACCAAGAGAGCGGCAAAAGGGGTAGAACTGGCGCTTAAAGCTAGTCCGTAGAGGGCGAAAATTAAGGCTAAGAGGGCAATCCAGGCGTAGGAAATGGTATTCCATCCCGAAGCTTGAATACTAAGTCCCAATTGCCAGACTACCTGCAAAGCAATAAAAGCTAAAGCGGTAAAAACTGCCGCCCCAATCCAGACATAACCGCTGCGATGATGACCGAAAATAGTTTTACCGTCGGATCTTTGCCCAAACCAGATGCGTGCTGGACTAACAAACTGGTGCATAGCGATCGCAGCTGCGGCAAGAAAGGGTAAAACTTTTAACTCATCGATCATAATTCGATTGAGAACCCCCAAAGTCAGCAGGGACATAATACCTAGTCCCATCTGAAAGAGTCCTAGTCGAAACATGGTGAAAAGTCCCAGTTTTGGCAGGGGTTTCGGGGATGAGTGAGTAGAATTGGAGATATCGCTAGTAGCCATGGTTAAATCAATACAGGAAAAAAGCCAGTATTTAAAAATTTAACGCAGGACGAGCAGACATCTTCTGGGGATTTAAGTTTGTATCTCCGATAACCAAGTGGTCAGATCTGTCAAACTGGTAAAATCGAGCAGCGCTTCTCCTAAAGTTTCTAATTGTTCTAGAGATAGTTCTCGGATTTGTTGGCTTAAAGTCGAGGATATTTCACCTAAACGACGGTTAAGTAGCCGTAGAATCAAAGAAACCGCTTCTTCTCGTCTTCCTTGTGCTTTTCCACTTTCCCGGATATCCTGATAAATGACTGATTCGCGCATAATTTCTTCCCTTAATAAGCTTCCGATGATTTCCTTACTTAAATACTAACACCGCCAAAATTGCTGTAGCGGCGGCTAAATTGCTTTTTTCAGTTCTCCCCTCGATATTATCAATTTTTGCGGCTACTTGTCGTAGAATTTCGGGACGATTAGAGGTTTTTCCTAGATTGGCCAAGGGTAAAAATCCTGATAATCCTAACATTTCCTCGGCAGCAATTTCCCAGAGACGAAGCACTTCGTATTCATGACGGGTATTGGGAAGAATAAAAGCGTTTTCCTGCACTAAAGGTGATGAGGTTTCTTTCAGGTAAATTACCACTTGTCGCATGGTTTTTTTGGGGAAGCGACGATAGACTCTAGTGCGATAATCTAACATCCGAAAGGACATTTTTGGGTCAGAATCGGTCTGGAATTCGAGATGAAGAATCATCTGATCTGATTCTAACAAAATCAGGGCATCAGCCCGAATCGGTTCTAGAGACAGTTCCGAGGGACTCAATTGGGTGCATCTCAATTTTGGAGAAAATTATCTAAATTACATAGGGGCGCATCGCGTGCGCCCCTACCATTTGCGCGATAATATTATTGTAGGGGCGAATTGCATTCGCCCTCTTTTAATAACTTCTGCTGCTCACCTATATGTGAGAGAAAGTCTCACTTATGAGATGCACCCGACTCAATTGGGTGAAGGAGAGAGGTTCTCCTAATAACCATTAGGCGAAGTCACGACTATAATTTTCGGCGAGAAATTTACAGACATTATCATACATTTCTTGATTCTAATCAATGAGATATTTATAGTGTTTCTCATCAAGATAAAGTGTAACCTAATTTGGTATCGACGATCAACTCCCCAAAAGAAAAACTTCGTATCTCATCATTAAGATAACTGCTGTAAATTCGCTCGAGGAAAGTTTAGATAACAATAAAACTGAGCCTCCAGGAGACTCAGTTTCTAGTTTTTTAAGGACGGGAAATTAACGAATGTACTCTTTGAGGATACTATTACGGTTAGGGTGACGCAGTTTCCGCAGGGCCTTGGCTTCTATTTGACGAATGCGCTCGCGCGTGACGTTGAAAATCTGGCCGATTTCTTCGAGTGTTTTCATCCGGCCGTCATCTAAACCGTAGCGCAGCCGCAGCACATCGCGTTCGCGAGGACTCAGGGTATCGAGGACATTTTCTAAATCCTCGCGTAATAGATTTTTAGAAACTTCATCTTCTGGGGTTTCCCCATCCGCTTCGATAAAGTCTCCTAAACGGGAATCTTCTTCTTTACCGATGGGAGTTTCTAGAGAAATCGGTAATTGGGCAGATTTGGCAATAAAACGCAGTTTTTCAATGGTCATCTCCATCTTGGTGGCGATTTCTTCCTCGGTGGGTTTGCGACGCATTTCCTGAGAAAGAATCTTGGTGGTTTTTTTGATCCGGGAGATGGTTTCGTAGAGGTGGACGGGAAGACGAATGGTGCGGGATTGATCGGCGATCGCGCGGGTGATGGCTTGACGAATCCACCAAGTGGCATAGGTGGAGAATTTATAACCCTTTTCGTGGTCGAATTTTTCGGCGGCGCGAATCAAACCGAGGGAACCTTCTTGAATTAAATCTTGGAAGGAAAGACCGCGATTCATGTATTTCTTGGCGATCGAAACCACTAAACGCAGGTTCGATTGTACCATTTTTTCCTTAGCGCGACGACCATGGTACAAACGACGCTTAAAGGCCGATAAGTATTCCTTTGATTTCGCCAGCCATTCTTCCAGCAGGGGAGCCGTTAGCTCCGTCTTACCTAAATAAGCCTTAATATCCGATAGTTTCGGTTCTTTTTCCAATTTTTCAACGATAATTTTCTCGATGCGCTCGAACAAGAAAACCTGTTTTCCCCATTCAGCATCGCTATAGAGGCAAAAATCTTCGCGAATACGTTCTAATTTCAGTAGATCGGCGATTTTTCTCGCTAATTCGATCTCCTCCTCCGCTCTCAATAACCGAATCCTGCCGATCTCTTGCAGATAAATCCGAATCGAATCTTCTGTATAGGGTTTTTTTCTGGCTGCGTCGCGACGACGAGCGCTGGCAAGGCGGCGGGTTTTTTTGCCATCGTTGCTATCGCTGGTTTCTTCTAGCTCTAACTCGATATCCTCATCATCGAAGTCTTCGTCTAGGTCAATCAAATCTAAATCCAATAGCGGCTCGGTAAGGGTTAGTACATCGTGGGCCTGCATCATGCCGTTTTCCTCTTGCTCCTTCTGTGCAAAACTAGAAGATCGAATCTCAATCTAGGTGATACTGAACAAATTTGTGTCTCAAATCCGAGACGGGGAAAGACTTTTCCGATTGTAGCTTTAATTACAACAAATGGGAGAAGATCTTTGCTTAAATTCTCTTGTGTCGATGCGATTTTAGCGACACGGAATGCTGTTTTAGCTCGGTCAACTCATAATCTGGCTCCTGCAAAAATTGGGTAAATGGCTGGAGGACTGAAATCTGATCGCCGGTTTGTCTGCGGTGTTGACCAGATAGCTAACAATCAAAGGAATTATTGGACGGGTCAACTGTTCCCATTGGCAAGGGGAACAGCATCCCTATTTGCCTTTGCTAATTCCTTTCGTCCTTAGCCATTGTATTTAATTTGAGCGGATTCTTGCGGATAAATTTCATCCCTCATTGCTTTTAGGGGAATCTTTTGTTAGTACACTTGCACCATGACAATTAGGGCGCAAGCTCATAATATTAAGTTAGCAACATTTTAGAAATTTGCCAGACAAATTTAAGATTTTCTCCAACAGCGCCGTGGGAATTATGAATTATCAATTATGAATTGGGGAGATGGGGAGATGGGGAATTGGGGAGACCACTTCGTGCGCGTTGCGGGGGGAAGTGGGGTGTGGGGAAGTGGGGGAATTTCAACTAAAACCCTAAAACCCTAACACCCTAAAACCCTATCTAGACTTGTAGCATTTCTGGGGTTTTTTCCTGCTGCTGCAGTGCCACGTGGAGACGGTTTAAGGCACTGACGTAGGCGCGAGCGGAGGCGACAATAATATCGGTATCGGCCGCGTGAGCAGAATAGGTGCGTCCTTCGTAACGGAGACGGATAGTCACTTCTCCTAAAGCATCGATTCCCTCGGTAACTTCCCGCACCGAGAAAGAGATTAATTCGTTCGGAATCTGCACCACTCGATTGATCGCTTTGCAGAGAGCATCCACTGGACCTGTACCAATGGCCGCATCGGATAACTCGCTACCGTCGGGAGTGCGAATCGTTACCGTGGCCGTGGGTCTGGCGTTATTGCCACAGGACACTTGTACTAGCTCAAGGCGGAAGTGATCGGGAACCGTATCAATTTCATCGTTAACAATCGCTTCCAGATCGCGATCGGTGATTTCCTTTTTGCGATCGGCCATTTCTTTAAACTGGATAAAAGCGTTATTAAGTTCCGTTTCCGAAAGCTCAAAACCCAATTCCTGTAAACGAGAGCGAAAAGCGTTGCGGCCGGAGAGTTTACCGAGAACGATCTGATTATTAGTCAAACCGATCGATTCCGCATCCATAATCTCATAGGTGAGTTTATGTTTTAACACCCCGTCCTGATGGATTCCCGACTCGTGTGCGAAAGCGTTAGCACCGACGATCGCCTTATTCGGTTGCACGATCATGCCGGTAAGATTAGAAACTAGGCGAGAAGTGCGATAGATTTCCCTGGTGTTGATCTTGGTTAAAGGTTCGGTGGACTCTGGGGGACGACCGAGGAAAGGATTAAAATAGGAGCGCCGGACATGAAGGGCCATCACCAATTCTTCTAGGGAAGCATTACCGGCGCGCTCACCGATACCGTTCATGGTACATTCCAACTGTCGAGCGCCATTTTTAACTGCTTCGAGGAAATTAGCCACCGCTAACCCTAAATCGTCGTGACCATGGACGGAGATAATCGCTTGGTCGATATTGGGGACATTTTCCTTAATACCACGGATTAAAGCCCCAAATTCGCTGGGGGTGGTGTAACCGACAGTATCGGGAATATTAACAGTGGTGGCTCCTGCGGCGATCGCTCTTTCGAGGACTTGATAGAGGAATTCCGGATCGCTGCGGCCAGCATCTTCGGGGGAAAATTCCACATCATTAAGGAAGGATTTGGCATAGGCCACCATTTCTGGCACAATGTCAAGAACTTCCTGACGAGTCTTCTTAAGTTTGTATTGGAGGTGGATATCAGATGTAGCTAGGAAGGTGTGAATTCTGGGCTTGGCGGCGGGTCTGAGTGCATCGGCGGCAGATTTGATATCTTTTTGGGTAGTGCGGGCTAATCCGCAAATAATCGGGCTATCAGCTTCGCTGCCGACGCTGGCGGCAATTTTCTGCACAGCTTCAAAGTCCCCCGGACTAGCGTGGGGAAAACCTGCTTCAATGACATCAACTCCCAGTCGTGCCAGTGCGCGCGCTATGGTTAGCTTCTCATCCACATTTAAAGCGGCACCCGGGGACTGTTCCCCATCTCGAAGGGTGGTATCGAAGATAATCACACGGTCTGGACTGGTATTCATAGTTTTTTGTACCGTTAACGAACTTGGGAGTTGTTCCTCTGATTATAGCAGCCGAGGCCGAGGGGGTTATTAAGGAAAATTGCCCTGAGAATTTCTCGACCTGCTCGCGCTTTTCCTGCTTGCCCTTTTTTTGGCTACCATAGAGGATATGGATAAATTGGCGAGGGAGTTAACAATGTTTGGCAAACCAGCGAAGGAACCGAACCCACCAGAGGTAAAAGACCTACAGGAAGTGATGTTTTCGATTAAGCAAAATCTCGAACCCGATCAGGATAAAACTGATATTAATCTTGTTGAGACTCCCCCGCCAGAGGTGGTTACTGTAGTTGAAAATATTAGTAAAATTCTCTCTCCCTATTTTATCGTTTTGGTGGGTTTATTCCTCTATGATCGGAATAGTTTTATCGGTTTTTTGTTAGTCTTTACGGGAGTTTTAACGATTTTTGGAGTTTCTCTCAAGGATATTAATAAACTCTTTGAAGCAGGGAAAAAGGTTTTCCAATCTAAATAGTTTTCTCCTCTGGATATGGTGATAACTGGTAACTGATAACTGATAACTGATAACTGATAACTGATAACTGATAACTGATAACTGATATAAGATTATGTCTTTAGTAGCATCTTTACTCGATCGAGTATCTCCTCAGAGTTTACAACAATTGCGAGCCAGCGATCGAACTTGGCAAGCTTTGCGTTTAGAAAATCCAGTTATTCCTACGGTAATTAATCAAAGTCAAGAATCTTTAGGAGAGACGGATTTTGATCTAGTGATTGCGGGGGGAACCCTGGGAATTTTTATCGGGGCTGCTTTGCAAACTAGGGGCTGGCGTGTGGCATTATTAGAAAGAGGTATTCTGCGCGGTCGTGAGCAGGAGTGGAATATTTCCCGTTTAGAATTAAGCAGTTTTTTAGAGTTAGATTTATTGACCGAAGCTGAATTAAATCAAGCAATAGCGACGGAATATAATCCTGGGAGGGTGGGATTCTATCAAGGTTATGAACTTTGGGTTAGAGATATTTTAAATATTGGTGTTGATCCAGTTTATTTGCTAGAGACTTTAAAAACTAAGTTTTTGCAAGCGGGAGGAAAGTTATTAGAAAATTCGGGGTTTAGCGGGGCGATTATTCATCCCGATGGAGTAATGGTTAAAACGGGAGAAGTAACTTTAAAAACCCGTTTATTAATCGATGCCATGGGTCATTTTTCGCCAATTGCAAAACAGGCAAGAAAAGGAGAAAAACCCGATGGAGTTTGTTTAGTGGTGGGTAGTTGCGGTCAGGGTTTTCCCAGTAATGAAACTGGTGATTTGATTTATTCTTTTACCCCAATCTTGCACCAATGTCAATACTTTTGGGAAGCATTTCCCGCTAGGAATGGTCGGACAACTTATTTATTTACCTATCTTGATACCCATCCTGATCGCTTTAGTTTAGAATTTCTGATGGAGGAGTATTTAAGATTACTGCCAGAGTATCAAAAGGTGGATTTAGAAGCGGTAAAATTTCAGCGTTTTCTAGCGGGTTTTTTCCCTGCCTATCGTCAAAGTCCTCTAAAAATGCCTTGGTCAAGAATTCTAGCAGTGGGAGATAGTAGCGGTAGTCAATCTCCGGTCAGTTTTGGTGGTTTTGGGGCAATGGTCAGACATTTAAAAAGGCTAACTTTCGGCATCGAGGAAGCTTTACAAATTGATGATTTAAGTCGAGAAGATTTAGCCCTTTTACAACCTTATCAACCGAATATATCGGTAACGTGGCTATTTCAAAAAACCATGAGTGTCCCGATGTCTGCTAACCCTAATCCCAATCAAATTAATGACTTAATGAGTGGAGTTTTTCGGGTAATGGACAAGTTGGGAGATGAGGTATTAAAACCGTTTTTACAGGATGTGGTGCAGTTTTCTTCCCTCTCAAAAACTTTGCCTTTGGTTAATCCTCAATTAGTTTTACCGATGATTCCGCAAGTGGGTATCAGTCCTTTTATTGATTGGACGGGACATTATTTTAATTTAGCTTTGTATAGTGGTTTATATCCCTTAGCAGCCACCTTACAACCTGTTTTAGAAAAGTTACCCGACAAGCAAAAATATCTTTATCATCGTTATTTGGATAGTTGGAAATATGGCTCTGGGGGAGATTTTATCAGTAAATCCGTTGAGTAACGCACAGAAAACGGGTTTCTCGGAGAAACCCGTTTTCTGCTGATTTAGTATGATAACTGATAACTGATTTAATCTTTATCTTGAAAAAATTGTTGATCGAGATAATTGACTTTAGCATAGGGTTCTAAAGCGGAGAGAATTTGTCGGCCATAACTGCGGGCATTGACACGATTATCGAGGACAGCCACACAACCTTGACACTCCCGGAGAGACTGGACAGATTTCTGAATTTCCCTCACTGCTGTGGGTAAAAGATAGGCACGAAACCAGTCGAGATGTTGTCGTTTGTAGTAAGCAATTTTGCCAGCAACGAGAGGATTTTCGGGGGATGGTAAGGGTAAAGTAGCGATAATTAATAAACTGGGAGTCGGAAATTTTTCTTGATGGGTTTGCCAGAATTGCCAACCACAAACGAGAATAGTATTACTATTAATCTCGGTTTTTTCCCCTTGCACTCGCGAACCGTAATCGGCTGCGATTTGGGTGGCAATTTGTGCCTTGAGGGGAACATCTTCAATCAGGATTACTATCGGTTGTTCACTGCTATGATTAGCACTAACTAATTCCCGCACTTGCTTTAATAGCATCGGTTGAAATTCGGGCGTATTGGGGGCGCTGATGCGATCGGGTAGATATAAATGAATATATTCACTTTCACGATCAGCTGCAAACTTTAGAGTTAAAATATCTCCGATACCCTGATTTTGACGGTATAAATTAGCGGATTTTTCGCTATCTAAAAAACTGCCGATTAAAACAAAGGGTTGCTGCTGCCAAATTGGTTTGAGAAAACTAGCCACCTCCAAAGGACTGATTTTTAGGGTAAATTCTTCTCGCTCTCGATCTACTGATGTCCAGAGGAGATAATTATGCTCGGGGATTTTTGCCGCTAAAAGTTGCCAAGCAGAATCAGCAGCTAAGTCTTGATCCAAGCGTTGCAGCAGGGCAATTATATATTCTTTTTCCTTGGCATCAATAAGATAGCAATTATAGGGATTAATTGGATGGCCAAGAATACTTTGGCTAAGTTGTGCTTTAATTAAGTCTATAAACTCTCTATGCTGGGGATATGCTGACCCTAAAGCGAACCATTGTTCGGGGGTAATGGTGACGGTGAGATAATCTACTAGACAAGTTTCTAAATCTTCGGCTCGATCGATTATCGTGGCGATATTCTGGGGAAAATGACCGAGATTGCCCAATTTATCCTCTAACCATTGTTGGGGTGTGGTGAGGAGTAAACCGGTAAAATTAGCCGGAAAGCGATCGCTTTTGAGGATATCTCGCTGAGTTTTTAACCATGCTTGCAGATGGGGGATTTCCACTTCTAACAGTAGGTTTACTTCTGACTCTGGGGCAACAATCAGAACAGGTGTATCACCTAAAAGAGCCGGGGTGAGATAACTGAGACAATAACGGGTGAGAGTAGTTCCAGTTTGTATGAGAGAGGAACGTTTTAAGCGTAAAGCTCTAGCCACCAGTCGCCCCATAGTGAGATGATGAGACCAGTAAAAGCGCCCTTGTTCGCGTAAAAAAGCGCGTAGGGAAGAATGAACCGCTGCTTCTAATAAAACCATCTCATCTCAGTTATTGGTTATCAGTGATCGATCATCGAAAATTTTGGGTCTGAAACCCCGTCGTTCTACGACGGCTTTACTGTTAAATATTAACACATTTACACGATATATGCTAGAATGTAAGACATGGAGAAAGCCTATTCTTACCGATTTTACCCCACACCCGAACAAGAGTCGCTATTGCGGCGCACTTTGGGCTGTGTAAGATTAGTTTACAATAAAGCTCTCCATCTCAGAACACAAGCAGGGTACGAAAAGCAAGAAAGAGTAGGATATGCTGAAACTTCTTCAATGCTAACTGATTGGAAAAAACAAGAAGAATTAGACTTTTTAAACGAAGTTAGCTGTGTACCTTTACAACAAGGGTTAAGACACCTACAAACAGCTTTCACTAACTTCTTTGCTGGTCGTACTAAGTATCCCAACTTTAAGAAAAAACATCAAGGAGGAAGTGCCGAATTTACCAAATCTGCTTTTAAGTTCAAAGACAAACAAATCTATTTAGCCAAATGCACAGAACCTTTACCTATTCGATGGTCAAGACAAATACCAGAAGCTTGTGAACCAAGCACAGTAACAGTCAGATTACATCCTTCTGGGCGTTGGCATATCTCAATAAGATTTGATGACCCAACAATTAAGCCATTACCAGTAACAGATAAAGCCATCGGAATTGACTTAGGAATTAGTAGCCTAGTAATTACCAGCGATGGTGACAAAGTGTCTAATCCTAAGCATTTTAAAAAGCATTATCAGAGACTGCGAAGAGCATCGAAAAGCCTTTCTCGAAAACAGAAAGGTTCAAAAAATCGGGAAAAAGCGAGAATCAAAGTAGCCAAAATTCACGCCCAAATTACTGATAGTAGAAAAGACCATTTACACAAGCTAACCACTCAATTAGTTCGTGAAAACCAAACGATTGTAGTTGAGAATTTAGCCGTCAAGAATCTGGTCAAAAACCCGAAATTATCTCAGGCAATATCTGACGTTAGTTGGGGAGAAATTACCCGACAATTAGCCTATAAATGCCGTTGGTATGGGAGAAATTACATCGAAGTAGATAGATGGTTTCCCAGTTCTAAGCGGTGTAGTAATTGTGGGTATATTGCTGAGAAAATGCCGTTAAATATTCGAGAATGGGATTGTCCAGACTGTGGGACACACCATGACCGAGATATTAACGCCAGTAAAAACATTTTGGCCGCAGGACTTGCGGTGTCAGTCTGTAGAGCGACCATAAGACCAGAACAGAGTAAATCTGTTAAGGCAGGTGCGGAACCCCGCAAGGGAAAGAAGCAGAAACCCAAATCGTGAGGTTTGGGAATCACCGTCCGTTTACGGCGGTGAGGATGTCAAAGCCTTGATTTTGTCACTGATTGCAGTCCGAGAGTCTCTTAGGGTGAATTTATTTATGCTAAATCCGTTGAGTATAGGCTACTTATGAGGACAGGCACTCATGCAAAAGGGGGAATGAATAATCAGTCTTTAATAAGCGGATTTAGTACTGTGCCATTTTTCAAGAGTAATGGCAGAGATGGTTAATTGCCCTCACCCCCAACCCCTCTCCCGTTCTGGGAGAGGGGAATAGGAGGCAAGAGGCACTCTTGCCTCATCTCAACAAGCAATTTGAATTCGCGGGCAGCTTAGGATTTTTTACCACGACGAGATAGTAAGGCACCGATGGCACCGATACCAAAAATACCCAGTGTCATCGATGGTTCGGGGATAGGAGCGGTAAATCCACTTGTGTTGATAAACAATGCGAAGACGTTATCATCAGCACTGGGGTTCTTTGTTGTGAATTCAACGAAAGTATCTCCAGACAAGATAAAGGGAGCGGAATTAGCACTGTTGCCGAGAGCGAGGTTATAGTATTCATCATCGATTCTCGGTCCATGAAGGGGAGAAGCGGATGGGTCGGGGTTAGCAGGGTCATCACCTATCCCCCCAACGGTTATTAGGGATCCGGCGTCCATGTCTGGTCCACCATCATCCTGTCCTCCTGCGCTAATGGTCAGTAGTCGATTGTTGGTCGAATTAGTGGTTACGTCAATTTCAGTTGCTTGCTCGCTGGGTTGAGCACTGTAACTAGCGGCGAGTGAAACCAGAAAATCTCCCCCACTGTATTTACTGGGAAAATCATACCTGATCCTGGATCCTGCGGTGGACAGTTCCCCGTCCAAAATAACCGAGGTAAAACCTTGGGTGGAAGAATTGCTATAAGCAACGACGAGAACTTCACCATCGTTATCTCCATTCTCAACGATACTAAAGTTTTGCAATCCTCCCGTAAAAGAAGAAGCGATGATATTGGTGACATCCCAAAGGGCAGTGGTAGCTAGGTTTTGATCGGGACTAAGAATAGTTGCTGAATCCAAGGGGAGTGGAGTCCCATTAAAAGTTACTCCGTAAACACTCATATTCCAGACGGAGGTGGCATAGAGATAAGCCTTCTTAATAGCAGAACCTAGGGGTATATTGGCCTGTAGGTTCCCACTGTTGGTAGTGCTGCCAAAGCCGTCAATAGAAAGAGCAGAGTTGGAAATGACTTCTCGTACTATCATACCAGCGGAAGCAGGGGCAATGTTTAGGCAAAGTCCAACGGTAATCCCCAGGGGGAGCAATAAATGAGTAAGTTTTTTCATGATGGGCAACCAACAATTTTTTTTTCAAATTATACAGTTTCTGCTAAGGATGAAGCATGACGGGATTTGGCATCATTTCTGGACGACCAGCTAATGTTCCAGCGTTCCGCAGTTCCGGCGTTCCCCGGAGACTTCGCACCTCACCATTAAGATAACTCCTGTAGTATTGACTTTTCAAGTTTATACTACCCCATCTGCTTTTTACTTGCGACTCGGTGTGAGATGATCTAGAAATGTGTATTTCATGACAAGGATAAAGAAAAGTAATGGCAGAAATTCAGTTTTCCAGGGGGTTAAAAGAACCGGTTGTTCCCGCTATCCGCTTAAGTCGCACTAAAACGGGAGAGAAAGGATCGGCAAAATTTTATTTTGAGCAACCGACTATCCTCGGAGATCAACAAACCGAGGAAATCACGGGGATGTATCTCATCGATGAGGAAGGGGAAATCGTCACCAGGGAAGTAAAAGGCAAATTCATCAACGGGAAACCCACAGCGATCGAAGCTACGGTTATTTTCAATTCTCCCGCAGAGTGGGATCGTTTTATGCGTTTTATGGAACGTTACGGTAGCGAAAACGGTCTAGAATTTACTAAATCCTCCTGATTAACCAGTAAAAAACCCGCATTCAGGATCGATGCGGGTAAAGGTAAGAAATCAGAGGAAAAAGCTATTTAACTTCCAACAATTCCACATCGAAAAGTAAAGTCGCGTTGGGAGGAATTACCCCACCAGCACCCCGCGCACCATAACCCAATTCTGGGGGGATAATTAAGGTACGCTGCCCACCGACTTTCATCGATGCCACTCCTTCATCCCATCCTTTGATCACTTGACCAACTCCAATGGTAAAGGTAAAAGGTTGATTGCGATCCTTGGAACTATCGAATTTTTTGCCGTCTGTGAGGGTTCCCGTGTAGTGAACAGTCACTTTTTGACCTTTTTGGGGACTTTCTCCAGTTCCTTCCACGATATCGATGTATTTTAGTCCCGAATCGGTGGTGACTGCTTGCTCTAAATCCATGGAGATGATTTCCTGATTAATAGTTTGAGTGATAGCGGGTGGATTGGTTTCTGCGGCGATCGCATTAGCTTTTTCCCCTCCACCAAAGAGGGAAGCAACGATTAAAAATAGGCCACAAATCGCAATAATAGCAAAACTGAGCAAGATTTCGCGCATTGATTTCATAGTTCCCTAACGCCAGAGTTTATTCTCTAAGTCTCTCACCTGTCGTTCTAATCTATCAATCCTTCCCCGCAGTTCGTCCATTTCCGATTGTCGGGGAACCCCTAAATCCTGCAAAATATGGCGAATATAGCGTTCTAAGTTATTCTCGAAGTTTCCCTGTTCGGACTTCATCTGTGTCATCAGATCATCGACAAAGTTTTTAGCCTGATCGGAATTGATTTTACCGTCTTTTACTAATTCGTCGCTCACTTCTTTGATCTTTTCTGCCACCATGGAAGTAGTGCCAATACCCATCAGCAGCAATTGTTTAATCCAGTCGCTATTATCCATTGTTTTCACACCTTTCAAGGAGACGGGGATAAAAATATTCCTATTCCATTATGGACTTTTGCGGCAGTAACGGCAGAGCGATCGAGTAGATAACCCCCCAAAGCTATCCCCGTGGAACTACCCCCATCTAGGTTTAAACCGTCCTTTGCCGCCATTAACAGCAAAATTCGGGCTAATTCGCCTAAAGTTGCCCCCCTTCCCCCGACGCGATTGTGGATAGCAACTAGCAAAATTTTTCCTTCTCGGCTAACTGCGATCGCACTCCGGGAAGCCTGTTGATTTTGGAATGCAGGACTAAATTTTTCGGCATTTCCGTCCAAAACTATGCGCCCATTCTGCAATAATAGGGGGCCAGCACCTAAAATCTGGGGATAATCAGCAAAATCTCTCGGTAGGGTGACGCTATCGAGGTTGACTCTCTCACCAATATTTAAATTAATCTCTGTCTTTCGGCAGATGACTAAATAACCATTTTCTGGTATGGCGATACTATCCTGTGGGAAAAGATTATTTAATTTCTCCGTTATGCGATCGCCTTGAACGACTAACCCGGTTTCGCGCTCGGTGAGGGGATGATAATTACTTCCCCAATCGCGAGTATAACGACTGCAGCCGGCTGTCAGGAAAGCACTATTTAACTGGGTTAGGGGAAAACGTTGTCCAGTGGCAGTAATGAGAGTTTCCTCTAAACTGAGGCGATCGATCCTGATCTGACCACGATTATCCCATGCGATCGCCCCTCGGTTTAAAATTGGTCCGGATAACCATTTGCCATCCACACGAATTGCCCCCAAAGGTAACTGATTATTACGATTAAAAAAGCCGCCATTAATCATCGCTACCGCATTACTTTCGCTATTAATCGTGATCAGGGGATTAGTGCCGCGCATTGAGGTGGAATTAGCGGTAATCGGTTTAATAGTTATCTGGGGATTTTTAGGATCGATTTCTAACCAAGTCACGGGAAACCAATCTTTGTCTAACTGGATATATTTTTGATTCCAGATTAACCCTGGTTGCCAAACAATGCGCTTTTCATCCATAGCATCGGGACGAGAATCAATAATAATTCGGGGAGGATTATCCACACTGCTGATCTGTAATCCGTAGGCAGTGGGAAGATTGATTTTTAAACGACTGATCACCCCATTATTTTCTAAGGCAGTGATCTGAGTGGGTAAGTTATTATTAGAGTTGCCTAGATCATCTTCATCGTTATTTTGGTTACTGTTGCTAATAGTTTGGGGTTGAAACTTAGAGATAAGCGATTGCTGGGCATTTCCTTCTAGGGTAATCACTGCTTCATTTTTTGCCTGACTAACTTGCCAAAAGGTCGGGCGATCGAGTTGAATAATAATCCTTTGTACTGCTCCATAATTTTCTAGCTGAATATCTTGAATCTGGGGAGCAGGAAAGTTAATAGTTAAACTATCGCCATTAATAGTGGTTGTTGCCACCATTTTTAGTAAAATATCCGTAACGTCTAGCCAGCGATCGGAATTGATCAAATTAGCTGATAAAGTTTGTAAATTAAACCAGTTGATCGGTTGCTTTTTCGGATCATTTGTGCTAAGAAAATCCATGCCGAATAATTGTCTTGCTCCCGTGTCACCCATGGCGATTCTGGTACTATTTGCTGTTGTCCACTGTCGCCAAGAAACGGGCAAAGAACGACCATTAAGAATAATTTTTTTTCCCTGTTGCTGGTTTGATAAATCCCGAGAAGCTAAAGTTATTGGTGATCTATGATCGGCTAAAGATATAGCTGGACTGCCAAGAATTATCAAGGAAGTTACCGTTAAACAGATAGATGAGAAAGTCAGGTAATTTAACTTCATAATTATCTCCCTAAATCACCTTGGTTAAGATAATAAAGAGCAATGATTTTTTCCGTGACTTCTGCAATACTGAGATGATCGCTATTAACTTCGATCGCATCTGTGGCTTTTCGCAGGGGTGCTAGGGAGCGATTACTATCCAAATAATCCCTTTTTTCAATCTCTTGGGTTAATTCTGCGAGACTAATACCCCCATTTCCCTGCGCTTCTAAGTCTTTCAATCTTCTTCTGGCTCTTTCTTCGGGTGTCGCTGTCAAGAAAATCTTTAATTCCGCTTCTGGGAAAACATTAGTACCAATATCCCGACCTTCCACAACTATTCCCCCTGACATTCCCATCTCTCTTTGCAGGGTGACTAACTGCTGTCGCACCGCTTTTTGAGCGGCAATTCTGGACACTTGCGCGGTAATTGCGGGAGAGCGAATCTCTAAAGTCACATCCTGCCCATTAATCTTCACTATAGTCACATTTTCGGGACTATCGGCCGGAATTATTGCTATCTTCGCTAAAGATAATAACTCGGCGATGGCCGCTTCTGCGGACAAATCCAGACCGGAATTGACCACTAACCATGTCACCGCGCGATACATCGCACCGGTATCGAGATAGGTTAACCCCAATTTTTCCGCTACTAAGCGCGTGACTGTGGATTTTCCCGCTCCAGCAGGCCCATCAATAGCGATAACTGGCCGACGTTGACGCAGGATAATATTATCAATTAAACGGGTTTGACCGATCAATCCGGCGATCGCTAACAAGCCATCTGTCTCGATCTGCTCGATCGGTTGTAAACTCTGGGGATGGACTAAATCCAGATACTGACAGCGAAATTCTGGTACTCTGTCGAGATTTTTTTGGACAATAGCCAGTAGTTTTTCCCTTTGTCTTTCCCCTAAACGAAAACTTTCGAGAGCTAATTGCAAACTTTGGGCGATAATTGTCGCTTTTTCCCTTTCTGTGGCCGATAGATACTGATTGCGAGAACTAACTGCTAATCCCGATGTTTCTCGCACTGTAGCACAAGAGCGAATCTCGATCGCTAAATTTAAATCCCTGACTAATTGCCGGATAATCGCTAACTGTTGGGCATCCTTTTCGCCAAAATAGGCGATCGTCGGTGCAATTATATTAAATAACCTGGTGACAATTGTGGCTACTCCCTGAAAATGCCCCGGACGAAAAGCACCACATAACCCGCTAGTCAGAGAAATCGGGGGAATAACTGCGGTTATCTCCTCAGAATCACCAATTCCTAAAGTTTCCGCACTAGGAGCAAAAATAGCAGCAACTCCCAAGGATGCACACAATTGGCGATCGCTGTCAAGGCTGCGGGGATAGCGAGAAAAATCCTCTGTGGGGCCAAATTGTAGAGGATTAACAAAAATACTGACCACAGTTACCTCTGCTTCGGCCACTGCGCGTCGAATTAGACTAGCATGACCTTTATGGAGCGCCCCCATGGTTGGCACAAGGGCAATACTGCGATCATGGCGATAATCAGCCAAAAAAGTACGTAAACCGGGGATTGTCGTGAATATTTGCACAGGTTTCACTCCTTTAATCGCCTATTCCACTACTATTCGCCATTGCTTCCGGGCAATCGGCTTTAAATAATAACATCCCATCGCCTCTTTCTGCCCAATAATTCCTTTTTGTCTCCAAATTCTATAGATTAATGGCAAAAAAGACTTGACAAAATCCCTCGATTTGACATATACTTTTTAGTATAATGGGAATCCGTGCCAAAATATATATAAGCCTTTTTAGTTCCCATATAAGTTTGTCCGAGAACCAATCGAGAAAACCATAAACGGGTCATTCGAGGAGCCTTATGCCAGAATCTAGATCTGAGATTATTTCAGTTAAAGTTAAAGAAAATGTCACCATGTTAGTGGAAGCGAGAAGTTTCGGTGGTGAACGGGAAGTATCCGATCAAATATTTGACTTTCAAAGTGTGGCTGATACAATTGAGGCAATTACCGAATCGATCGCTGCTACGATAAATAAAGTGCAACCCAAAAAGGCCACCGTAGAGTTTGGGGTAGAAGTCACGGTAAAATCCGGTAAACTAACCGCTTTAATTGTGGAAGGTGAAGGAAAGGGAAATTTAAAAATTACCCTGGAATGGGGAGGATAAATTGATTAAATGCTTACCCCGGAATCTCTACCCTCGCACACTGTCAGGTTAAAGTTAATCTATGGGTCAGGAACAGGCTTTTTTGTGGGACAAGGGTTAATTTTGACCTGTCTTCATGTGGTGAAAGATGCGCGGGATAATCACGAGACTATCGAGATAACTTGGCAAGGTCAAATTTCTAGTGCCAAAATTATCAACTTGCCGAATTTAGACGGGATCGATTTGGCTCTTTTACAATTAAACTCTCCTTTAGATCACAAATATATCGATTTTGATCAAGATTTACAATTAACAGATAAATTATACACTTTTGGCTATACCAATGATTATCCGAACGGTGATCCTAGCGACTTTGAGTATATAGGTTTAACCGGGGATGAAAACCCCCTAATCAAGTTTAAATTAGGGCAAGTACAACCCGGTTTTAGTGGTTCACCGCTTTTAAATTTACGCACGGGGAAAGTGTGCGGAGTGGTGAATAAAACCAGAGATGAGTACAGTAATTTGGGAGGAAGAGCGATTCCAGTTCAGACTATTTTTAAATATTTTCCGCAATTACAACCCCAAAAAAATGCGAATAATCCTTTTATACCCACTTCCGGAGGTATTAAAGAAATTCAGCAAATTTTTGGACGAGAACAAGAAATTAAAGATATTTTTGAGATTTTAAATTCCGGCAGTAGTGCAGCTATTATTGGGGAACGCGGTACAGGAAAAACCACGCTGCTTTGGGGACTTTACCATCAAGCAAGGGAGTATCTGCGTAGTCCTCGAAAACCCTTGTATCTGAACTTAGAAGGATTAGTAGGAGATAAGGATTTTTATTATGAATTATGTCATCAGATTGGTATAGCTGCAGATTATGATAAACCGCTCAAAGGAACTAGATTAACTAGGGAATTAGAAAAACATAAAATCCTGTTATTACTAGATGTGGTAGATAATATGACTCAAAAATATTTCAGCTATCAGCTTAGAAGTCAATTAAGAGAGTTGGCTAATCGTCCCGATCCACCTTTAAGATTAGTAGTAGCGGCTAATCGTCCCCTTAATGTTTTATTTCCTGATAACAAAGGAGGTGATTCACCTTTCGAGGGAATTTGTCTAGAATGTCCGGTTAGATTATGGAATCAAGCTAAAATTCAAGAGTTTATTAGTCATCGTCTAAGTCAAACAGGAGTGACTTTTACCGAGGAGGAAATAAATTATCTTGTTAGGCAAAGTCAAGGAAAGCCGCGAGAGGTAATGCAAAGTTGTTTTAAACTTTATCAAACCAAAATCAATAACTCAGCATCCCGAACTTAGGTTATAACTAAATAATAAGTTGATTTAATTTTGGGTTTGATACCCCCTGCCCCCTAGGGTTGATTCATGAATCAACCCTACCTTGAGTAACACCTAACTACTTAATGAACCATCACCGGGTAAATAGCTAGAGATAAAAATTATGAAGGAAAGCACCGTCCCCAGAATTAATCTCGCTCCTAAACTCAAACGCGATTTATCTTTATGGAATCCCTTTGATTATCTTTTGCTGTTGTACTGGGTGTTTTATTTTCCCCAAGCAGTGCGCTGGTATGTGGAAACGAGAGGCGGCGGCGATAAATTCCAAGAACAGAAAACATGGCGCGACAAAATGCAATTTCTCCGCGACCATCCCGTACAATTGCGTCTAGGGATTCAGGGTCTTCTCTTAACTGTAATTACCCCTCTGATTATCTATAGCATAGCGGCAAATTTAGGACTTTCTGTTAATTGGGTGGGCGTGGCGTTCGGCGTGGGGTTGGGCGTGGTGTCCGGCGTGGGGTTGGGCGTGGTGTACGGCGTGGTGTCGGGCGTGGTGTTGGGCGTGGTGTACGGCGTGGTGTCGGGCGTGGTGTCGGGCGTGGTGTTGGGCGTGGTGTTGGGCGTGCTGTGGGGCGTGGCGTGGGGCGTGGCGTGGGGCGTGGCGTCGGGCGTGGCGTCGGGCGTGGTGTTGGGCGTGGTGTTGGGCGTGGTGTCGGGCGTGGGGTGGGGCGTGAGGTTGGGCGTGAGGTTGGGCGTGGGGTTCGGCGTGGTGTACGGCGTGGGGTTTATATTCGCCTTTTTCCGTCTTGATAATTGGCTAATCGGGCTTTTTGCTGGCCCTCAAGGGCGACTTTTTCCCCGTATTACCCTTCTACCGCTGCTGGGGTTAACCTCGACTCTACAACAATGGTTACAGCAAGACTGGGAAACAGCTATTAATAACCTCAATCAATACCTTCAGTACAGCCGCCAGTTTATTCCTGTCCTTGTCGCCGTTAATCGCGTTTTATCGCAATTCCCAGAGGCAGAAATTATCTATCGGGTCTCCTGTCTGGCAGAAAATCCCTCCGATTGGCAATTGTTAAAATATGCGTCTGCGAAACCGTTTTCTCTTCCTCGCAGCAAAATCCGTCTAGATACTCCTGCTCGCGCCGCTGCTGCTGGTTTTTGGTATCTTCACCAACAGGACACCGAAAAAGCCGAAAAAGCCTTTGCTGTGGTACGTTCCCTCGCCTACGGGGAAGAAATGTATAGCCTCGCCCAAACTTTACACCGATTTAGTCAGGCAGCAACTCCCGATAGTATCGCTTCCCTAGCGGTTGCCCCTATTGCCGCAGAACCGTCATTACGTCCGCAAACTTGGCAAGCTATCAGCAGTTTCAATCGAGTTATCGCAGAAATGGCTTTAGTCCAGAGAAGTTACTCCCAACAGACTAGATCCCTCGCTCTTAATCGGATTATCGGGAAATTAAGGGATATAAGCGACCAACAAGCGGCCAATTTACCCCAAGCAGAAAAAGAATTAATCCTTTCTATGGCCGAAAAATGGGCAAAAATTAGCACATCCATCGCGGGAACGGTGGGAACGGTGACTATTACCCAACCGATTCCTAATCCCTACATTATCGGTGATCCGGTGATCGGTAAACGCTTTGTTGGTCGTGGGGATATCCTGCGGGAACTTCAGTCAATGTGGTCAGGAGATAACCTATCCTCAGTGGTTCTCTATGGTCATCGTCGCATGGGTAAAACTTCGATTCTACGCAATCTGGAGGCATATCTTCCACCAGCTATCTCGGTTATCTACATTAATTTACAGCGCGTGGCCACAGTAACCAGCCTAGCCGAAGTTCTCCTGAATATAGCTGAGGAAATCGCCCAAACTTTAGCAATTGATGCCCCAGAAGAGGAAAAAATCTCCCAACATCCAGAAATGTATTTTAATCGTTATTTAGATCGTCTGATAGGCCAGATTCTGCCGGAAAAAGCCAAAACCGGTTTAATTATTGCCCTCGATGAGTTCGAGATAATTGAGGATTTAATCAAAGAGAATACCCTCCCCCGGAATTTCCTCGGCTATCTGCGTTCCCTTGTCCAGAGTAGTCCGCGTCTAGCTTTTGTTTTTGCCGGATTACATACCCTAGAGGAGATGACTGCCGATTATTTTCATCCTTTTTTTGGCAGTGTTTACCCGATTCCAGTTAGTTTCCTCTCTCCAGAGTCCACTCGCGTTATCCTCGCTAATCCCGTTGGGGAACACGAGGATTTTCCCCTAGACTATACCCCATCCGCTTTGGACAAAATTTATCAACTTACCCACGGTCAACCCTATCTAGTGCAACTTATCGGGTTTCATCTGGTACGTTTTTATAATAAACAGGTCTTTGAGTTGCAACGTCCCCAAGATATTCGTTTTCAGGTGGAAGATGTGGAAAAAGCCATCGATGCCGAGTTTTTCCAAAGGGGGAATTATTATTTTACGGGTGTCTGGAAACAGGCTAAACAAGATGCGGCCGGACAAGGGGAGATTTTAATAGTTCTTTCTTCCCATCTGCAAGGATTAACCCGGGCAGATTTACTGTCCAGCACCAGATTAACTGCCACAACTCTCGACCTGGCCCTAAAAACCCTTGAAAATCATCATGTCATCGAATGCCAAGACTCCCGTTATCAGATTGCTGTGGAATTATTCCGTCGTTGGCTATCGGCAAAAATGGCCTAAATTCTTTTGTTATATTTTTCTCTAATATCTTAGTCCCCAATAGGGGGGTTACAGGGCAGCACGGATTCCCACTATAACAAAATAATAGAACAAATCTGGGAATTTGTCAAGGCCTTGGCAATTTTCCGGTTAAAATTGTTTGTTGAGATGGGGTAATACCATTTTTCAAAAGTAATGACAGAGATGGTTATGCCTGGTGCATCTCAATTTTGTCGAAATATCCAGATGACATTTTGGGCGCACGCGGTGCGCCCCTACCATTGGCGAAATAATATTATTGTAGGGGCGAATTGCCTTCGCCCTCTTTGAACAACTTCTGCTGCTCACCTTAAGTGAGAGAAAATCACCAATAGGATACCATTTTTCTTTATTCGCGTCACAACGAATGCAGGCTTGGCAAGCATTCGAGCGTGGATGTCTGTTATGGATTTAGAAATTTGGTATAAGGGGCAAGACCCGCCCTGCCCCGACGAAAAACTTTAGTATAATCAAGAATATTTAGTATTTATTCGCTTTTCTGTCTAAGATTGATGTTAAAGGCTGTTCTGTTCGATTTTAATGGGGTGATCATCAATGATGAACCAATCCATCAAGAGTTAATCAATGAAATCTTGCTCGGGGAAAATTTGCTGCCCCTAGGGTCGGAATTTGCGGAGTTATGTCTGGGGAGAAGCGATCGCGTCTGTTTGCGTAATGTTCTCACCCGTCGCAATCGTCAAGTGACCGAGGAATATCTGACTAAGTTAATTAACAAAAAAGCCAGTTTATACCGATCAAGATTAGAAAAATTAGAGAAACTTCCTATTTATGAAGAGATCTACTCTTTTTTAAAACGAGTTAAGGCCAGGGAGCTACAAATCGGTTTGGTGACGGGAGCAGTGCGCTCGGAAGTAGAATCAATCTTGCAACAGGCAGCCCTTGGGGATTACTTTAGTGTCATTGTCACTGGTGATGAGATTAGCACCAGTAAACCCCAACCAGATGGTTATTTACTGGCCGTAGAAAGATTTAATCGTTGGAATTTTAATCTACAGTTGCAACCCCAGGAATGTCTGGTGATTGAAGATACTTTTGTCGGTTGCGAAGCGGCAAAAAGAGCGGGAATGCAGGTGGTGGGAATCGCTCATACCTATCCCTTCCATTTTATGCAGAGAGTGTCCAACTGGGCGATCGATAATTTCTCCCAACTAGATCTCGATCGCGTGGAGGAAACTTTTAGCCACATCGGGGAAATAAAGGAGCGATCGGGACTTTAGGGGCGATTAACCAGTTGAAAAGCCCCCCTTGCCAAAATCGGCAATTCGTGTTATACTAACGAAAGTGCTAAGAAAATGCGGGTGTAGTTTAGTGGTAAAACCCTAGCCTTCCAAGCTAATGATAGGGGTTCGATTCCCCTCACCCGCTTAAGTTGTTGTGCAGTAAACGTCTAAGGAGGGTTTGCAGCAAAAAGTACGGGCGAAGCATTCGGATAGAAAATCTCCGGTTTCACCGATAGGTTATTGCCCGAATGCTTCGCCCCTACAGGACGCGGGCCGATGAAGATGCAAGGTTTTGAACCACGATTCTCTCAAAATCTTGCACCTGTTTCGCTCGTAAAGCCCCAAAACCCTTACTTTGCATACATTTCACATTTATTCAGCCAGCCCTAAGGAATTACCGGTAATATCAACGGCGATTCTGACTTAGAGATCGCTGTCTTCTAAATAGGGTCTGCTGAATAAATCTAAAAACCTTGTTGGATAATACTTTTAGACTTTTTTCCCATCAAAAAGTGCCTTGGCTAGGGGTGATCGGGGGGAAAATTCAGGTACTTTTTCCCTGAAAATTAGGTAGTTGACCACCTGAAAATCGGTAAAACCCTACACCCCACACCCCACACCCCACACCCTGCCCCCAGGGAAAACTTTTTCAGCAGACCCTAAATATCTCCGCAAATCTTTGGTACGCTGCTCGGTGACAGCTGCCAAGCAATTACTGTAAATCATGGGAGCTATAGAGCCTCCCTCAAACGCACTTCTTTCAAATTCGCAACTGCTGTCTCTAAACTTAATCCAAGCTTGTTGGGCGCTAATTAATTTTTGTTGGCGAGCAGCTGACAGTTTTGGCAGTAGTTGTCGATAAACTTGATTTAACTTGCGATCAGCGTTTTGATAAGCGATGCTGGCACAAATGTTCATTTCGCTTTGAGTCTGGGGATTGTTACAGTTAGGGCGTTGAGCCAGTTGCAAGTTTGTCGCTGCAGATGTGGGACCTGCAATGCTAGGGGTAGCCATCCCGACGGCAAATAAACTTGCTATGCCTAATACGGTTAGTAAAAACTTATCCATGGCTACTTATTTTAATGATGGTAAAAATAGGATAACAGAAATGCGATCGAACCGACCATAGCTTTTTAGGAAGCGCATTCTGCTTGATTCATTTATTCGCTTGCTTAACTCTATTTCATTATTTCCCAAAAAGAAAATCAGAGGAGTTGATAACTAAAAAACCCAGACGGGAACTCGTTTATAAGCGGGAGTACCACAGCGAGGGTCGATTTTAGCTTTGAATAAAACATTGGCTTCGGGATAGAACATAAAGCCAACACCTTCGCGAATCGGACCGAAAATAATTTCAATATTCTCTAATTTGCCGGCATCTCCTTGGACGGTGACTCGTTGATGTTCCCGAAAGCCCACTTTTTTGGCATCTTCGGCGTTCATCAATAAACAATGACGGTGAGGCATTCCCCGATATTTATCGCCCACTTGATAAACGACGGTATTATGTTGTCCATAACTGCGTCCTGTTCCGAGAATCAGGGCAATTCCGGGGGCATTTTCCGGTTGGTTGAAATCTTGCTTTTCCGGTGCTTTTAAAGTGGGTAAAGGGGTGACGGACATTTGCGCTTTTCCGGTCGATGTTGGAAAATGGGGTTCGGTAAAAATCCGTCCGCTAATGGTAAATTCTGTTTGGGTTTGATCTAATTGCCCGATTTTTTGATAACCCGGAATCGTTTTGGCGATTAACTGACGAATATAGACGGTGTCGTGTAATCTCGACCAATCAATCGGGTTTGTGCCTAAAACCTTGACGGCAATATTTGTTAATAGTTCTACTTCCGAGATGATATCCACATCAGAACCCTGTAGATGACTGCTTCCCCGCTCGTTAAAACGGACAAAATTATTGCCCGATTCGGTTGTTGTCGGGTGAGGATTTTCAAAACGAGCGAAGACGGGTAAAATTACCGTATTTTGTCGGGCTAATCCGTGAAAATGTCCTAAATTTGGCTTAGTAGCCACATAAAAAATCGTATCAATTTGTGCTAAGGCTTTTTTGGCTTGAGTTAAATCTGGATTTGCCCCATAAAGATTACCTCCCAAACAGAAAAGGGTGTTGATTTTTCCCCGTTCGGCAGCTTCAATTAATGCCCTTGTATCATAACCGCCAGTTATATTTAATGGCTTTCCTAAAAGTTGAGAAAGTGCCTCGGCGATTTCCCGACGTAATCTCACCGTAACGCCCATAGAACCGAAGCCCTGTACATTAGAATGACCTCTGATTGGCATGGTTCCTGCACCTATTTTGCCAGCATTTCCCGTCATTAAAGCGGTATTGGCAATACTGATAATATTATCGACACCGTTTTCCTGTTGTGTAACCCCCATCGCCCAAGCGAAAACCACACGCTCTAAATTGCCGAAAAGGGCGGCGGTTGCTTCAATTTCTTCTCGAGATAAACCGCAGGTTTTAGTAATGGTTTCCCAGGGTATTTGTCGGGCATAATCTATAACAGATTGCCAATTTTCTGTATGGGATTTGAGATAATCCCACCGGACTAAATTTTGTTCGATTAAAGATTTTTGTAATCCGACGAATAGGGCAGTATCGCTACCCGGTATCGGCTGTAGGTAGAGAGTTGAAATATCGGAACCGCCCCGCAATAAAGATTTAATCGGAAAAGCGGGCGAGGAGAATTTGACCAATCCGACTTCAATTTGCGGGTTAATAATAATAATTTTACCGCCGCGATCACGAATTTGAATTAATTCATTCATCAAGCGAGGATGATTAGCGGGGGCGTTAGAACCGATTAACACCACACAATCGGCTTGTTTTAAACTTTCCAGACTGACCATCGAAGTCCCGGAGCCGAAAACCTGTTTTAATCCTACGGTCGAGGCGGCATGACAGAGATCGGAACAATCGGCTAAATTATTACTTCCTAATGTCCGGAAAAACAATTGTAAGAGATAGGCTGCTTCATTAGAAGAACGTCCCGAACTATAGGAGGCCAGAGTCTCGGACGGTTGGCGAAAAGCTTGTTCGGCTAATTGATAAACTTCTTCCCAACTAATACGTTGATAGTGACTTTCTCCGGCTTTTAAGAGGACGGGATAACTGAAACGACCCAAGCGATCGCATTCTAAGGAGGTTAAGGACTGTAATTGAGCGAGATGATAGGTCTGAAAAAAATCGGTTTTAATACCTGGCATTAATTCGGAAGTAATCGCTTCGACACTTTTGAGACAACGTTGCAGACTTTCCCCCGCTTCGTTGACAAAACCACCCTTTTGTCCTCCCGTTCCCCAAGCGCAAGCTAAACAGGCACTTTTATGATTTAAGGTTTGCCAGAGTTTAACCCCTTGAGGAGAGAGGGTTTTTTCTGCCCAATATTGCAATACGGGAAAACCCCCACCCGCTTCAATTTTGTCCGATGTTTCCCGTTCGTTCATCGCCTTTTCTCCCGATTTTTTCTCAAATCCCTCCGATAGGGAGAGTGTACCCAATACAGTTGAGTTTATCACCATTTTTCAAAAAGTGCATTACCAAGGGATAAACGACCGGGCAAGCTACGGTTAGTTGCTGACAATATCTCATGATTGTGATTTTACCAGACCAGGGAGAGGTCTATTAAAAATGATAATTCCGACGGATGAAAACGAAGACTTTCAACATTTAGAAGAGACGATCGCCAATCTCCAAGTAAAACAGAAACAGATTCTGAAAGGGATGTTAGATTATCCGATTCAAATCGATTCGGCAATTCGGATACTTTCCGATCCGTCTCGACAATTGGCCATAACTCCTAATAATATAACCAGAATACATAAAATACTTAAAGAATTGGAAAAACAAGGATTGGTTAGGTGTCGCAACCGTCAATATTCTTTGACCGAGTTGGGAAGGGAAATAGTAAAACACCTTAGCAATAAGAGTCTAACCCCAAGACGGGATGCACAGAGAAAGGAAAGACTTAAAAAAAGTTACGATTTTTTAGAACTCCATAGACAAGGATTAAGCTATCAGCAAATAGCGGATAAATACGGCATAAGTCGAGAGCGCGTCCGTCAAATTCTTTCTACTAACCCCGAATTTGAAGCTTATCGGCAAAAACAAAAGGAAAACAATTTTCGTTGAACGACCGTAAGAAGAGCGAGAAACGAAATTTACAATCTTTCTAACAATTCCTCGCGGGATAAATTCGCCAAAGAAAGAAGTAACCCGGTGCGTTCCGAGATGGGAAGTTGGGCAATCTTTTCTACTAGACTGGATAATTCCGAATCTAGCGTTCCAAACCACCCTTCCAGAAGACTGGCTATCAGCGAAAGTTGTCCCTCTAAAGTTCCTTCTTGCTTCCACTCTTCTCGTTGCTTTAGATAAGCTGGCGATAAGTTCATGATGTCCTCCTGTTCTTCTGTACTTAAATTATCTCTCAATTCTAAATTCTTGCGCCAGTTGGCCAGAATTTCTAGTAAATTCTCTCGAAAAGGATTGCGTTCTGGCAGTTCAACTAACTCTTCTACGGCTCGTTTTTGAGTTCCCCCTTTACCTAATACTCTCAACCATAAGGTGTCTTCATTCACAGGTAACTGATGAATGACAATGATGCCCGCTTTGAGAGACTTAGCTAAAAAGTAAACCCCTGTTAACCAATTACTCTCATCGCTGTTAGTCCCGAAATCTTCAATCATTCTAGCTGAAAAGGTGGGCGTTAGAATCCATAAGAAAGGCAATTGTGTTTCAGTCAGAGTTTTGTTTGACCGTTTCGCTTTTCTCAAGACATCCCCATGAACGGCATATAACTTTGACAAACAACCGCAAATCTCTACCTCGGTCGGGGGATTGCGGAAAGGTTCAAACAAACAGGAAGTAGCCGCCATTTTTCCGAGTAATCCTAAAGGTAACTCAGTGGGAGGAGGTGAGCTAAATGGTTCAAACCAGACATCAATTTCTTGAACCTCACTTTTTATTTTCTTACTTTTTCTAATCGTCCCTAGAGGGGTAAGTAATTCCTCTAAATATTCCTTGACAAATTGGTCATGAATTTGGCGTGTCATTCAAATTAATAATCAAGCATAAAAAGGACGTTAATAATTTTATTATATCATTTTATTTCATTTTTACCGCTTATTTATAGCATTTCCTGTTCGCAAGAGGTACATTGTCGAGGTTGAAAAGCTTAATCAGCTAGTTTCAGTCTTTGGAGCCGTCAGATCATCGAGCAAAGAATCTATAAGTTTGCCTCTCTCTAATGACCGAGAAATATTTTCACCGACAAATCCAATTACTATGGAAATGGCGACCAAAATAATGTTACTAACTACAATATTCAGTTTATCCCAAGTATCTTTTGCCATAGTTTTAAACCCCTTAATTTTAATAATTAGCCGACAATGAATCGCAGAAATATCCAGCGATCGCTAAAGTGCTTAACAAAAGAAATTGTAATCTTATCGATTTTGACCGTGCCACTATCCAAAGGAATAGATTAGATTTCTTGAAAAGACCAATGAGAGTAAATTACCGAGTAATCACCCGAACTTTTTCTTTATCCGTAAAGATCGGTCGATTTGCCTATTCTTGCTATTCCTAATACATCCGAGAGCGCCCGTCCCGTCTTATCTATCTTTAAACCCTAACTATCCCCGTACAATTATCAGCATATCGATCATAAACCTTGAGATAGGTTGCACACCTTGAGCGAATACCAATATTACGAATTCCAAGCGATATCGATCGCCCCCTCACCCAAGAGGAAAGGGCTGCCCTCTGCCAACTGTCGGGCTGCGTCAAACCGACGGCAACGAGTGCCAGTTTCACCTACCAGGGTAACGTGGAACGTGATCCGAAGGAATCTTTTTCACTGGAAAGACGGTCTGTTAATGTACGGCTGTAATGCCTCATTTTGTCCCATAGGTCTAATAAAGTTGTTAAGTATTGCCCTTATCGATCGAGATCGGGTTAGCTTGGAGATAGCAGTGAGCATTCAGCTTTAAACACTTAATAACTGCTAACCGAATCACTGATAAGGGGGTTTTTTCATGGCTTTTAGCCGTTGTAGCGGTATTTTGCTTCATCCCACCAGTCATCCCGGTCGTTACGGGATTGGAGAACTAGGTAGGGAAGCCTATCAATTTATCGATTTTTTGGCTCAAAGTGGTCAAAAACTCTGGCAAATTCTCCCTTTAGGCCCCACAGGGTACGGTAACTCTCCCTACATGAGTTTTAGTGCCATTGCTGGCAATCATCTCCTGATTAGTCTCGATATTCTTCGGGAAAAAAACCTGCTTAGTCAGGCAGATTTCGAGGATATTCCCGATTTTCCCCTCGATCAAGTGGATTTCGATAAATTGATCGCTTGGAAAATTCCCCTACTTAGAAAGGCGGCGAGCAATTTTGTCAAGGGTTCTGACACAATTCTTTACAAACAGTTTGCCGGCTTTTGTGGTGGCAATGCTGATTGGTTAGAGGATTACGCCCTATTTATGGCCCTATCCCACGCTTACCAGGGTAAAGCATGGATGGAATGGCCGACAGAAATTCGCGAACGTCATTGGGGAGCGTTGGAAACACCGAAACAGGAGTTACAAGAGGAGATTTTTCTGCACAAATTCCTGCAATTTGAGTTTTTTGAGCAGTGGTTAGCCCTAAAACGCTATGCTAACTCCCTCGGTATCGAGATTATCGGTGATATCCCCATTTATGTCTCCCATAATAGCGCCGATGTTTGGGCAAATCCGCAGGTTTTTCGACTAGATACCCAAACCGGTAATCCCTTGGAAGTGGCCGGGGTTCCCCCAGATTATTTCTCAGAAACGGGGCAATTATGGGGAAATCCTTTGTATAACTGGGATTATCTTAAAAATACGGGCTTTGACTGGTGGGTACGCCGTTTAAAAGCGGTTCTTTCCCTAGTCGATATCATCCGTATCGATCATTTTCGCGGATTAGAGGCCTATTGGTCGGTGGCTTTTGGCCAGGAAAACGCTATTAATGGTCGTTGGCTGAAGGCCCCGGGTTATGATCTCTTTAATACCATCCGGGATCGTTTGGGTAAATTGCCGATTATTGCCGAAGATTTGGGCGATATTGACCAGGCAGTCCTAGATTTTCGCGATCACTTTGCCTTCCCGGGGATGAAGATTCTCCACTTTGCTTTTGGGGGTGATGCGGGTAATCCCTATCTTCCTTTCAACGTCGAACGCAACTGTGTGATTTATACCGGCACCCACGATAATAATACCACTCTGGGCTGGTTTCAAGATAACGCCAATGACTACGAAAAAGCGCGACTTTATCAATATCTTGGCGCTGCCAGTGGTCAGGGAGTGGCTTGGGATCTGATTCGACTTGCCTATAGTTCCGTGGCTAATCAGGCGATCGTACCGTTACAGGATGTGTTAGGTTTAGGATCGGATGCGCGTATGAATACCCCCAGTGTCGCAGAAGGGAATTGGTCATGGCGCTATCGTCAGGAAGCTTTAACGACAGAATATAGCGACAGATTGCGAGATTTAGTCAATTTTTTCGGCAGAAATCGTTAAATCTCAATCCTTTTTTCGAGACGTTACTCCTAACGTCTCTTTTAGTCTGGTTAATGTGGGTGAGAATTTTTTAGCAATCTTTGCCGGATGCGATCGAGATTTTCTTGACTATTGACGGGTAAATGGGGTAGGGGTAATTCTAAATTGGGCCAATTACTCAAATCATGGCAGGGACAGGATAAACCCGATTGGCCCAGTACCTCAATTGGTACAAGTATAGTACAACGAGCGCAGGGATGAAATTCCCATTGGGGGGAAAGTAAGTCTTGGATAGTTTGTTGAGTACCCTCTAGGTAACAATCGCCACTTTCAGGATCAAGAATTTTTTGCCAACAATCTTCAAACTCCGCTGAATAGCGATCAGCATTGAAAATTGGCAGCGGAAATAGCATAGCTTGGTTTTTGGGACAAATAACTTTTTTTCCCAATTGAAACCAATGGGCGAGATATTTTTTAACTGCGGAGGTGTCTGACATATAGTTAGGTGTGGAGGCTGCCCTGATTATTGCTCTTACCATCAATCCTAGCGGTGACATACCCGTCGCTAAAAGCGAGGGCTTCCTCTTTCATAGGCCAATGCCTCCGCCAAGTGGTTCCTTAGCTTTGGTCTTACTCAGCCTCCGCAGCTTTTGCTCTTCCCTAAAGAAGGCACTAACTGGCGTAATAGTTTCCTATTACCGAGGCAGACTCTCTGTGTCCCAAAGAGTATAAGTAGGGTTTTTTTGTCTCCCAGCCATAATCTCACAATAACGATTAGCGGGTTTTGGGACAATTCTAGCCAATTAGAATTGGAGGTGTCTAGTCTTTATACAACGGAAAGTTCGCCCACCTCGGCTACTCTTTTTATCTCCGCTTTCTCTTACAGACAATTATAACATAATTACAAAAGTTGTCTATATGCTGGTCAGCATTCATGAGGTAAGGGACTTGCGCTTTGATCATGTACCTTTTGGGCGAACGCAGTTCGCCCCTACATTGTGGACAAAATCCGTTACTGTAGGGGCGCAATGCTTGCGCCCTCCGCGCGGAGGGGGTTTGCTGATCACCCTAAGTAGGGGGAGAGCCTTCGAGATGTTAGGGACTTGCGCTTTGATAATCTGCCATCTGGCTGGTCTGGTTCTTCTACAGAGCGATTTTCAAAGCTGGGATATTATTCCTACGCAAGTCCCTAAGTGCTTCGGGACGAATGCTGACACTAAGTTAAAAACACTATATTGCAGTTAGCAGTTCTCCCTTGAGTGGAGTCGCCATACCCCGGCGGGAACCGATGATAAATGCTAGATTAATCCCAATAAACTCACCATTAAAGCTTTTTGGGCGTGCATCCGATTTTCCGCTTGCTCCCAGACTTTTGATTGTACACCCTCGATCGCCCCGTCGGTAATTTCTTCGCCGCGGTGAGCAGGTAAACAGTGGAGAATAATTGCGTCTTTGTCAGCGTGACTCATTAGCTGTTCATTGACTTGGTAGGGCTGAAAAACGGGAATTCGGGCATCAGCGAGGCTTTCCTGTCCCATACTTGCCCAGACATCAGTATAGACCACCTGAGAGTCTTTTACGGCGGTAACGGGATCGTCGGTAATGAAGATTTTACTACCAGTTGTCTCGGCAATAGCCTGGGCGCTGGCGACAATTTCCCCATCCGGTTGATAGTTTGCGGGGGAAGCAACTCGCACATTTAACCCCATCAAAGCGCCACCCAAGAGGAGAGAATTAGCGACATTATTACCATCCCCGACATAGGTGAGGTTAATTCCCCGTAAAGTCTGAAAAGTCTCTTGGATAGTCTGTAAATCGGCTAATATCTGGCAGGGATGTTCTAAATCTGTTAAAGCGTTGATAATCGGGATGCGCGAGTAATTAGCAAAAGCTTCTAAATCCTCTTGTTTAAAGGTGCGAACTGCGAGAATATCGAGATAGCGATCGAGTACCCGGGCCGTATCGGCTAAGGGTTCCCCGCGCCCCACTTGGGTTACACTGGGATTAAGATCGATCACCTGTCCTCCTAACTGGTACATGGCGACGGTAAAGGAAACCCGCGTCCGGGTGGAAGCTTTATAAAATAGCAATCCCAAGACTTTTTTGCAGCTAGGGTTAAGAGTGCCAGCTTTAAGCTGTGCCGATAGATTGAGTAGGGCGCTGATTTCTTCGCTACTCATGTCGGTTATTCTTAAAACATCTCGTCCTTTTAAGGTGGCTACCATTGGTTTTTCTCTCGATAAACAGGGGTTTTGATTGGGTTTTATGGCAGTTAGCGAGGCTGCAAAAATCTTGAGTAAAGACCTTATTATAATCCAGTTTTTTCGCTATTAGGCAATTTTTCCCGAAAATTTTTGATTGTGGGGTATGTTAGTCCAACTAACACCCCCCCACTTTTTCTGTTAAATTGGGTAAGTGTTAAAAATTGTCAGATTCCCCCCTTATTAAGGCGGATCCCCCCGCCTATCGGCACACCCCTTATCAAGGGGAGCAGGGGGGATCAAACCCAAAATCTAATTTCTACTTAACTAATTTTGACCCACACTTAGAACAAAAATTAGATGAGGGCGGATTTTTGTGTCCACAATTACCACAGATAATCAAAGCTGGGTTAGCCACTTCCGTCACCGGAGAAAGAGGAATTTCTCCAGCACTATCCAATTTATAGTTATGGATTAACTGCAAAATAATTGCATCTTCCCGTTTATATTCTGTATTGTCTTTTCCTCCTGTCAACTCCTCGGAACGTTGTTGTAAATATTTGATAAAAGTCCGATACAAAGCTTGTTTTTTCTCCGGAGTGGCTGCAGCCTGTAACTTAGCCGTAACCTGACTTTGAATTTTTTCCTTATCTTCGCGACAAGCTTTTACTTCTAACACCTGTACCGCATCTTCCCAACTGGTGGCGATATCGACTTTTTTTAATCCCGTTGCGGTTTTAATTTCATAGCGAATTGTTTTCTCATTAGTGACTCGATTGACTTCTGGAAAAAGCACTTTTAAAGCTCGGGCTGTCACCACCAATTGATAAATACTCGGATCTTCGGGAAAAACATCCCAGAAAGGAGGTTCCTTTTGGATATGTACGGGGATGGGTAAATCGCGATTTTCCCCCATTTGTTGGGCGCGTTTAGCGAGAATAAATTCTCCTTTCCAGTCCTGATAGGATTGCCGCAAATCTCGCATTCCCTCCAGACAGCGTAGGGAAAAACCGCCAATTTCCTGCACGAAGACAAGACGATATTTTTCCACTTCTCCCAAGGGTTTAATATCGTCTTCGTTGGCAATAAATTCCCGCAGTTTCGGAATAATTTTTTGGGCTGCTGGGTTACTGGTATTTCTTCCTCCAATCAGGGCAACATTTTGATTTAATTGGGGTGTAAAACCCGCATCTTTTCCCCGCAAAACCGCAGGATTGAGCATAATTAGGGGTCGCGATTTTTGGTAGGCAATGCGAAGATTATTGATAATATCGGCATCGTTGTTATAGATTTTTAACAAGCGATCACAAGCGGCTAATTCCTGCTGAATGCGACTACTAGCGGGAGCATTTTGTAGGCGTTGATTAGCTTGGTTTAGGATAACTTTTTGAAAATCACCTTGACGAATATCGGCAATCTCGGTGATGTCAAATAAACGCATATTTTCATCGGTGCGGCGCGTTTCTTTCCAGAGGGGACTAGATTGCTTTAAAATCTCTTCTGAGAGGGGTAAACAAAGGTTATCCATACCCGTATCGTAGGCATTTTTGTTACCAGCAATCCCGGAGGCAAATTGTTCGATAAAGTCTTGATAAAGGCTATTTAATTCTTGTCTGTCAAATAATTTAATCCCATTAATTAACAAAGCATCGGCACTATCGATCTGTTGGTTAGCTTGGAGATTAAATAGATCGCGACTTTGAATTAATTTCTGACGAAAACGATTAAAACGGCTTTCTAACTGATTAAGATGTTCCAGTAAACGATTAATAACCTCTACTCCTGCACCTCGGGTTTTTCGTTGAATATTGGCCATTAAATAGCCTTCCAATCCCGTTAAAGCTTGTTCACAATATTGTTCCATCTTATCTTTTTTCGAGATATGAATTTTATCTTTCAGATCATTAATTTCTGCTAAGGCTGTGTCGTATTCTCGTTGACGTTTACTTTCGTTTTGACTCCAAACCTGTTCTTGATCGCGACGAAATTTTTCTGCTATGTCGGTGAATATTTGTCGTACTGAAACAATAAAACTCTCGGCAAATTTTACCCCACGGTTTCGATCCTCAAGGATATTATAAAACTCCATTTCCAGGGACTTTTTACCCCGTTGAATAATTTCATCCCGGTTGTTATAAATCTTTTTCAAGTAATCGCCGTGCAGCCGTTCATCGGGACTCAATTCTAGTAAATGATTGCGTTTAAATTCCTCGACTCTTGGCGTTAAATAATCATTAATAAATTGCAGAATTTTTCCTTGTTCATTTCCTAAAATATTAACACCCTGTTTGGTACAAGAGAGCCAATTATCTTGATTGATTTCCTGACGAGTTTCGTTAGTCCATTGGGAGATTATGGCAATTAAAGATCGATCCTTGTCGGCACATAAATCCATAATTAATTCCCCTTCGCTCAAGCGCATTTTTTTGAGAATATCACCTCTTACTAACTCCAACATTTGAGCGGGTAAAATCACGGAATCATTCAGCCACCAATTAATTAAATCTTTGGCTAAACGTTCCGATAAGGAAGCACGAATTTGGGCAATAGGAATTTCAATAGTTGATAGTCCAAAACTCATAAATTGCTTAGGATAACCGCGCCCCCCCGGGTCAGCTTGCGCCCAAGAACCCTTAATATTATCTCTAATAGAACGTTTATGGGGGGCAAAATCAGAGGTCAGATCTAGGAAGATATTTTGGGCGATCATTTCCCGAATTTGACCAAGTTTAAAATCACTTTCTCCGTTTTTTGTCCCCACTAAGTAAGTAAAATCAAAGGGGGGTAATTTACTAACAACTTCATCGACCAAACCACTGCTAAACTGTTGATGATATTCGGTTCTGTAGTCAGAAAAGTAATTTAATTCCATCAAGGCAGCGTAACCATTAGCCAAAACTCGATCGCCGACACTAATCCCCGCAAATGCTTCAGGAGTGGGAACAATTGCCGTACTCAAAGGACTACTTTCCCCTCGTAACCAATTACGAATACAGTAGCCTATATCGATTAACATTCCGCTACCCGTACCACCGTTTAAAGACCCCGTAGTAAAGACATTAATAGCACTATTACTCACTTTAATTCCATAGCGATCGAGCATAAAGGTTTCTTGTCCCTTTACTCGTCTCACCGCGTCTAGAAATTTTCTTTGTATCTCATGATAATTACAAAATAAAGCAAAACGGCCGCAGGCGCGAATTTGTCCCGCTCCCGCTTCTAGGGAAGTAATATTTCTCTCTAATTCCGGGGGAAACCAACTATTAATCCAGGGATATCTATCCATGTCAGATACCATCTCCTGTACCTGTTTTCCACTCACCCGGGACCAGTGTTTTTCGTTATCTTTAAAAGCACTGCCGGCAGCTTCAGGATTACTGATTTTATAATCCTTATCCGTGTCAACCACCAAAAAACTGACAATCGGAAAATTACTCAAACTGCCATAACTTTCCTCGATTAAACGACGCAATCGCGATAAAATTTCGTTACCCGTACCACCAATACCCACTAAAACCGTGGGAACCATGCTTTTTTCTTCCACTGCTGCTGGCATAATTACTTAACTCCTAAGACCATTTCTTGACGGTTGCGGGGGACTTCGTAGGTGAGGAAATCGTAGGCTAATTTAGTGTTAGGAAAAATCGCCCGCGCTTCCTCTAACAGATTGGAAATATCCAGAGAATTCCCCGGTAGATAACGGGGACTAAAATGGGTCATTAATAACAATTTTACCCGGGCTGCCAAGGCCACCTGGGCTGCCATCGTCGAAGTGGAGTGAACACTTTCAAAGGCTAACCCGGCATCTTGGTGAGCAAAAGTCGCCTCATGAATTAGCACATCTGCATCCCGTGCCAATTCGATCGAGCCTTCACAGAAAATAGTATCGGTACAATAGGCAATTTTACGGCCGATTTCCGTTTCTCCGCAGAGGGACTGACCGCGAATTTTGCTGCCATCGGCGAGGGTGACAGTTTCCCCTTTTTTCAGCTTGCCGTAAATTGGTCCGGGGGGAATACCCAAAGCGTTGGCTTTTTCCACATCAAAACGTCCTGGACGGTCTTTTTCGGCGATGCGATAACCGTGGGCGGGAATACGATGTTTTAATAGTTGACAGGAGACGGTAAATTCTTCATCTTCGTAGAGTATGCCGGGGGAAATGGCATGGACACGCACCCGATTGGCTAAATTAGTATAGGAATACTTAGCACAAGCGCGCAGATAGTCCGCTAGTCCGGGGGGTCCATAGATATCAATATCCTGAGCAGAACCGGCTAATCCGATACTGGCTAACAGTCCCATTAAACCAAAGATATGATCCCCGTGCATATGGGTGATAAAAATGCGTCGAATTTGGGAACTTTTCAGGTCGCTACGCAGTAACTGGTGTTGAGTTCCTTCTCCACAGTCAAACAGCCATATTTCCGCCCGTTGCGGCAAACGAAGGGCGATACTAGAGACATTGCGGGAACGAGTGGGAACCCCGGAACTGGTTCCTAAAAAAGTAATCTCCACAGGATAGCTGTCAGGATAGAGGATTCTTTTTCTAGTCTAGGCTGTTTTTATCGATTTCTCGATCGAATTGCTGCTTTTCTGCATTTCATCACTTGAAAACAGAAAATCTTCTGATTTTGACCTAACTCTGCAATAATTACTCGCAGCTGGAAATACGTTGACGTACATATCATACTTTGTGCTTTTTGTCAAAAAAACTTTTTTTTGCAATAAAACTACACAAAAAAAAGATCATCGTTATGCGTGAAATTGACTAATTTACCCGTCTTAATTAGGATTACCTTGTAGATGTGGCAAGGGTTTCAACCATTGCTACCCAAAAACGCACAGAATAACCCACTATGAAATTATGTCAAATCGCTGTAACCACTGCAACATCGTTGTTAAATAAAAATCTTTCTCAATTAATTCTTAAGAATTTGTAAATATTGCGGAATGTTAATTTAAATATTCTCAAGTTTTTGGAGTCAATAAATAATTTTTGCTTATCTTTGTCCAAAATTGGGTTAGAAGTCAGGAGTCAGGAGATAGGAGACGGTCGACAGGAGATAGGAGATTATTTTTATTTATTCTCCCCACACCCCACTTCCCCACTTCCCCACTTCCCCACTTCCCCACTTCCCCACTTCCCCACTTCCCCACTTCCCCACACCCCATCCCTAGAACGATCTTTGGGACAAGATTGAGTTTAAAATCTGAAATAGATGATTTTTTTAAGGATCGAGTCAAGTTTATGGCAGATATTGTCGATATTGCGGTCAGTGCCGATAATTTTAAAACTCTAGTAACGGCGGTACAAGCCGCTAATCTTGTGGATGCCCTAAAAAGTCCTGGCCCCTTCACGGTTTTTGCCCCCAGCGATGAAGCTTTTGCCAAATTGCCCCCCGGGACGATTACAACCCTAGTGCAGAATATCCCCCAATTAACCCGAATTCTCACCTATCACGTCGTTGCGGGCAAATATATGCAGGAAGATTTGGCAAAATTGGCTGTAGTGACTTCTCTAGAGGGTTCACCGATTCCCGTCGATTGTAGCGAGGGTTTTGAGGTGAAAAATGCCACGGTGGTCGCGGGTAATATCGAGGCAGATAATGGTGTGATCCACGTCATCGATACGGTGATCCTGATGGGTTAGTTTTTGACCGGCTTTTCCCCGGGCTGCATCTAGAGCAAATCTGTCTTATTTAGTCACTAAATATACAGATACTTTTGCTTGTTTATGGTTCCGATGCTCGACGGAGGAAAATGCCCACTTTCTGCACTTTCTTGTCTGTACCTGTTCAGACTAAATCCTGTTATTAAAGACTGATTATCTATTGATCCTTTTGCCTATTACATGAGTAGAAAACGGGTTTCTCGGAGAAACCCGTTTTCTGTGCGTTACTCAGTAATGGCAGCGTGGAAGAACTAGCTCAAGAATGGGCGCAAACACTGCTCGCTAATCTAACAACTTAATAGTTTCCGCAAAATTCAGCCAAAAAAGAGGCCACTTTCCGCAAGATGGCCTCTAAATTTTTTTGTTAGGGGTTGGGTGTTGGGGTTTTAGGGTGTTAGGGTGTTAGGGTTTTAGTTGAATTCCCCCATTCCCCCACTTCCCTACTTCCCACACCCCACACCCTACACCCTACACCCCACACCCCACTTCCCTATTGCCCAGAAGCATGAGGATCGATTTTGAGAACCAAAACCCCTAAAGGTGGTAAACAGAGATCAATCGAGTAGGGACGGCTATGATAGGACCATTCCTCCGACCATTTACCACCGAGGTTGCCCATATTACTACCGCCATATTTACCCGCATCGCTGTTAAAGATTTCCTGATAAAAACCGGGATGGGGTACACCAACGCGGTAATGGCTGTGGGGTTGGGGAGTAAAATTACAGACCACCACCACGAACTCCTGCCAATTTTTGCTCCAGCGCAGGAAAGAAACGACGCTATGACTATTATCACTACAGTCGATCCACTCGAAGCCATCCTGACCAAAATCCTGGGTATATAAAGCAGGTTCACTCTTATAGGTGGCGTTCAAATCAGTGAAAAAGCGTTTTAGCCGTTGATGGGGTTCGTACTGCAAAAGACCCCACTCCAAATCACCCCAAACATTCCACTCACTCCACTGGCCAAATTCCATGCTCATAAACATGGTTTTCTTGCCAGGGTGAGTAAACATATAACTAAATAATGCCCGGACATTGGCAAATTTTTGCCACTCATCTCCCGGCATTTTGCCAATCATATTACTTTTGCCGTGAACCACTTCATCGTGGGACAAAGCCAGCATATAATTCTCGCTGTGGTTATACCACATACTAAAAGTGACATTATTTTGATGGAATTGACGGAACCAGGGATCCATGCCGAAATAATCGAGCATATCGTGCATCCAGCCCATATTCCACTTTAAATTAAAGCCTAAACCGCCCATATAGGTGGGCCAGGACACCATCGGCCAAGCGGTGGATTCTTCGGCAATAGAGAGAATTCCGGGGAAATAGCTAAAAATTACATGATTGACTTGACGGAGGAATTCCGCGGCCTCTAAATTTTCCCGGCCACCGTACTCGTTGGCCACCCATTCCCCATCTTTACGACAATAATCGAGATAGAGCATAGAAGCCACCGCATCCACGCGAATGCCGTCAATATGGTACTTATCGAACCAAAATAGGGCATTAGCGACGAGGAAATTTCTGACTTCGTTGCGACCATAGTTAAAAATTAAGGTTCCCCATTCCTTGTGTTCCCCTTTGCGCGGGTCGCCGTGTTCATAGAGATGAGTCCCGTCAAAGAAAGCTAACCCGTGGCCATCTTTGGGGAAGTGACCGGGGACCCAATCCACTAGCACACCAAGGCCATTTTGGTGACATTGATCGACAAAATACATAAAATCTTCAGGATTGCCGTAGCGACTGGTGGGGGCAAAATAACCCGTCACTTGATAACCCCAAGAACCATCAAAAGGATGCTCGGCGATCGGTAATAATTCGATATGGGTGTAACCTAATTCTTTAACGTAGGGAATCAGTTTTTGAGCTAACTCGTAGTAACTCAAAAAGCGCGCCCCAGTGTTCCATTCCGACACGGGAACCGCTTCCCCTTCCCCGGAAAGTAAACGGGGTGGTTCGGCACTAGAAGCGTGCAGCCAAGAACCGAGGTGTAATTCGTAAACGGAAACCGGTTGAGTTAAAGGATCGCTATGGCGGCGTTTTTCCATCCAATCGCTATCATCCCAAGTATAGCTATCTAAATTAGCCACGATCGAGGCGGTTTTTGGGCGTACTTCTTGGGCAAAACCGTAGGGATCAGATTTTTCGTAAATATGACCTTCCCAATTTTTGATCTCGTATTTATATTTAGTGCCAACACCGATTTCCGGGATAAACAATTCCCAGACCATATTATTACGTTTCCGCATTTGGTGATCACGACCATCCCAGCTATTAAAATCACCAATAATCGAGACATTACGAGCATTAGGAGCCCAAACAGCAAAATAAACCCCTTTAATACCCTCGATTTCGGCTAAATGCGCCCCTAATTTTTCATAAATGCGGTGATGGTTGCCCTCTCCAAACAGATGTAAATCAAAATCGCTCAGTTTGGCAGAACGGAAGGCATAGGAATCATAGATTACCCGTTCCTGTTCTCCCTCGTGGATGCGTAATTGATAATTGTTCAGTTCACTGATATCGATAACGCACTCGAAAAAATGGGGATGATAAGCGGTCGTCATGGGATATTCTTGTCTTTGGGACGGTAAAATAACCCAAGCGGCCGTGGTTTTCGGTAAATAGGCTCTAACAACCCATTGATTCACTTTTCCTTCTTCTTCTAGGGGATGGGCCCCCAAAACCTCAAAGGGATCGTGATGGAGGTTGTTGACGATTTGATGGACTTGTTCGGGGGATACCACTATAGACATTCAGTTAACACTCTTGACATCTACAATACTTATAGCAAGGAAATAGTCATTTTTTCCTTGCCGTCTGGGAATTCTCAAACTAATGGTATATTCTGACTTGAAAGAGGGTGTAGGGTGTGGGGTGTGGGGTGTAGGGAAAGAAACCTCTTTCATCTCTGGTGGTGAAAATTTTTTCATCGGGACTGCCTACTCATCGAAACTATGGCCTTGACTGCTGCCAAAACTATCATGTTTAAAGACGATTTTGCGCTCCAAAACCTGATTTTCCGCTTTCTCGATCAAAAAAACTAGCAAATAAAAGTGGTGGCCGATGGTAAAACTGGCAATTTAATCTCGATCTGGTCATTCTCGATGTTAATCTAGCGGATAGCCTCGAATTTGACCTAATCTACATCTCTACACAGTTCTTAACTGGAACGAGTTTGATCCCTAGTAGATTGACTTTCTTCTAATTCAGCTTTGATTTTTACCGAGTCTTCAATCTGCTGGGCCTCTCGCTTAAATTCACTTTCAAATTCCTTTGATGCTTCTTGAAATCCTCGAATCGTTTTGCCTAAACTGCGACCGATTTCTGGTAATTTCTTCGGTCCGAAAACTAGCAGGGCAATCAAGAGAATTAACCCCATTTCTGGCAATCCAATCCCAAAAATATTCATTTTTCTGCTCCTAATAAAAAAATCGCGGTGGGCAATAACCCACCTGCTAAAGTCCGAGGGACAATTCTGCCGCCAAAAATGCCGACAAGATTGTTGGAATCTGCTTACTGACCCCAATCTACATTAAATCCTTCTAAAATTAGGGAGGAGTTGTAGATCTGTAAAATAATCAGCAAAAAGACTAAAAACAGAGCCATAAACACTCCCATCAGCAAGGTAGTTCCCCAACCGGGGGAAACTTTACCATATTCCGAGTTGAGGGGACGAAGGATTTCACCTAAGCGTGTACGCTGTGCCATAAGTTACCAAGAAAGATCTGTAAATGATAATTTTGTATTGATCCGTAATTTGACGAAGTGCCAACCGGTCAACCCAGTGAGATAAAATCTACTGCTGTTTCCAGTGGAGCTTTTTTGGTCTAACTCCTAACGGAATCGTTTTTCTCCTGCCCTGCCACGCCCACAAGAATCTGCAAGCGCCTACAGTACGGGAATTATTTTAACATTGTTTGGTAATCTTCTCAGGATTTACGAGACGGTCAATAGGGGCTGGGGTGATTTTTCAGTAATCAGTAATCAGTAATCAGTTATCAGTGAGGGGTTGGGGTGATGGGGGAGAAGGGAGAGGGGAGAAGGGAGAAAAAAGCTGATCAGTGATCAGTGATCACTGATCAAGTCTCCTTCGGTGCTATGATCGAGGATGTAAAGTTTTATCAACACTACCTTAAACAAGCTCTCAAGAGAGGATATAAAGAACAACAGATGGCTTACACACTTCCCCCTTTATCCTACGATTACACTGCCTTAGAGCCTTACATCACCAAAAGTACCCTAGAATTCCACCACGACAAGCACCACGCCGCTTATGTCAATAACTATAACGGTTTGGTCAAAGATACGGAACTCGATGCTCTCTCTTTAGAAGAAGTTATCGTTAAGGTTGCCGGTGATGCTTCTAAAGCTGGGGTTTTCAACAATGCCGCCCAAGCATGGAATCATAGTTTTTATTGGAACTGCATGAAACCTGGTGGTGGCGGCGCGCCTACCGGTGCTTTAGCCGATAAAATTCAGGCAGATTTCGGCAGTTTCGAGAAATTTGTCGAAGCTTTCAAAACCGCGGGTGCCACTCAATTCGGTAGCGGTTGGGCTTGGTTGGTTCTCGATAACGGTACTCTCAAAGTCACCAAAACTGGCAACGCTGACAATCCTTTAACCGCCGGACAGGTTCCCCTGTTAACTATGGATGTGTGGGAACACGCTTATTATCTCGATTACCAAAATCGTCGTCCCGATTACATCAGCGACTTTTTAACTAAGTTGGTTAATTGGGATTTCGTGGCTGCTAATTTAGCCGCAGCCTAAAAATTTGGCTCAGTTAATCAGTTATCAGCTACTGTAAGGACGCTATGCGCTCTAAAAAGAAAAACAGAAACTAGGGGTAAACCCTGATATCCTAAACTAGGAAGGCTCCTGAACTCACACTGGAGTAACAATGGTGTCATCAGACCCGATTATAAAGGTGAGAGTAACGGCGATGGCCACCCCCAATTTCAGAAATCACAACTCTGGGATTGAAGCGGGGAACGGAAGGCTCCGAGGTGTAACCTAACACCAGAAAGCGAGACCACTGCCAACCATCCATGATTAGGTGCGGACTGAATGTCTGACCTGAACGATCGTCAAGACTGGGCAGTAAAATAGGTTGACACACTGCGTTCAAGAGAGCAGGGGTAAAAGTAGGGAGTTTGATCTTTAATGTCAGGTGAAGACCGTTCGGCGGTTTGGCTGAGTTCACGCCGAAATCTGACGTTTGTCACCCCTTGAAGTCAATCCATCTCGTCAAGATAATAATAAATCCGTTGAGCATAAACTACTTATAAGGGACTTGCGCTTTGATAATGTACCTTTTGGGCGAACGCAGTTCGCCCCTACATTGTGGACAAAATCCGTTACTGTAGGGGCGCAAAGCTTGCGCCCTCCGCGCGGAGGGGGTTTGCTGATCACCCTAAGTAGGGGGAGAGCCTTCGAGAACCCCTTCCAATAAGGGACTTGCGCTTTGATAATATGCCATCTGGCTGGTCTGATTCTTCTACAGAGTGATTTTCAAAGCTGGGATATTATTCCCACGCAAGTCCCTAAGTAGTCGTACAAAATTAATTTCCTAGTCGAGACTCACAAGACAGCTATTAGGGATCGGATTTGAGTTTTCAGTTCACTGTTTACTGATCACAGCAGCAGTCTGACGGAGTAGTGGCTTAGATGTGTAATTAATTGTGCTTAGATACTTAAGAACAGGCAAAAAGCAAGAGGCACTCATGCAAAAGGGTGAATAAATAATCAGTTTTTAATAACCAGATTTAGTATCAAGATTGCAGAGAAGCAGCATTTATTCAGAGTAAATCTTCTAGTTTTATGGTCATAGAGTCTTGAGTTTGATTGGGATTTTGGATAAACCTAACGACGATTTTATCTCGTTCTTCTAATAGGGTTTCTAGGGTTAATAAATCTGATTCTGTAGATTGAGAGAGAATTTTATATAAGGTACTCTCGCTCGAATTATAGCCTCGCTCATTTTCTTTAGCAATATCACTATCTTTAATGTCGTTGCGATTATAAAAAATAATTCCTCTGAATTGCACAATTATTTGTGCATTTTGATAGTTTTTCTGGGGATTAGCATGATTATTGAGAGTCAGAAGCATATAGATTCTATTCATCCCGCTTTGAAATTTACCAGCAATCTGCTTTAATGTGCTTTCTTTGTCTTTTTTTGCCTGTAGGGATGCTTTAAGTTCAATTAAACAAATTTGCAGATGATAATTGAGAATTTTACCGGCATCATCGACTTTTCTCTGTAAAACTAATATAGCTTTTTCAGGGGTTTTGCCAGAAGCAGAGATACCGGCTAACTCTTTTTCTAAATTGATAACCCAGATTTTATCTACAGAAGTAGATATATTTTTGTCATTTTTAGACGATAACTTTAAGTGATTAATAACTACTTTCTTTAAATCGCTCTTATTTGTTTCTTGAATTTCAATACACGCATCCTGACTAAGGCAGATTTCTTGAATAAAACCCTGTTTTTCTAAAGCTTGGTGAAACTCTTGTCTAAGGAAAAATATTTCTTTTTTTGAGTTAGACTTACTCATTCTCTGCTAAATAGATATGATTAGTTAAAATTTCTCCAGATTTCTGCACAGAGTTGATAACTTCTTTAAAGTTACGAAAATAAACACCATATTGACTGGTTCCATAATCAATAATTTTATCACCCGTGAAAAAGTAAACTCCTAAGTCTTCTTTAGCAATTGAAATTTCTGGATTTAAATTTTTTAATTGATTATCTTCAATAATTTTTGTGACATCAACATCATAACTTTTTAAGGTATGAAGATAAACATAATTGTTGAGAATATCGGTTAAAATCGGGCTATGGGTGGTGATTAAAACTCGATTATCATGCTCGGTGACAAATTGAACTAAAATATCCATTAAGCGAATTTGATTTTCGGGATGCAAATTAACTTCTGGTTCATCTATCATCAAAAAATTGTTTTTTTCCTTGGCCCAATATTTCAGGTAAAGATACAAGATAGTCAACTGATTGACTGAAGATGAAGCTAGATACATGGGTAAATCTTTGCTTTCATCGAATTTAAAAGAAAATTGAATAGGTGCGATCGATTCTAGACTAGAAATCGTGATTTCTCCTCCCATTAATCCGCTCATCTTTTCAATCAGAGAATTATAAACTGAATTAATTTTTTTCTTGGTATTGAGAGAATAAAGCGACTCAATCACCTTATTCATTGGTTCTGTATAAGACCTTTTGGGTAATTGTTCTTGAAGACGTTTGAATATATTTTTATTAGTATCAACATCATCATTAATATTTTCTATTAATTCTTGCAATCGACGATTATACTCACTTCTTTTATTTCTCTCTATCTCATAAATGTACTGGTAGAAAACAGGAAAAAAACTACGACTAGCGGGGATAAAAAAAGTATCTTGTGTCTGAGACAAAAGCACTCTTATTATTGACGAAATAATTACTGATTCCTTGGATGGTTTAGCTCTCTCAAAAAAGTCTCTGGGTATTTGATCAAATACTTTTTCAGGTATATTAGGTTCTTTTATATTTATTGTTAGGCTACCTTTGCCCTTGCTAATCTGTAAATACTCCAGATCATTGTCAACAACAAAGGTTAATCTGAAGCTTTTATCTTTAAATTCTTTAATATCCGCTTGAAAAATTAATTTATTGTAACCAATAATCGTTTCTTTAATACTGGCATCAAGATTATAAGTATTAACAACTTCTTTTTCAATAAACTGGCTAAATTTATTGAGAATCTCATCGATTAATTCTTGATTGATCGTAATTTTTTTAATAGGTTTTTCCGAGTCAATTACTAAAGAATCAATTTGGGTATTTTCGTAAAACTTTCTAATATTGTCATGATTAAAAATTGTCCATAAAAGCTGAGAAACTAGGGTTTTGCCACTATTATTGTAGCCAATAAAAGTATAAAACTTCTTAGTTAAATCTATGGTTTGATTATTATTTCTAATTGATCCCAAATTCTTGATCAGTAGTTTCATATTATTTTTACCAATCACACCGAGAGGATAACTAATTTTTTAAAGGTGGACAAAATGCCCACCCTTAAAACTATTGTAAACTGCTAGTTAACTGACTTTTGGCCTTAGCTAAAGCTTCGCTTAACTTACTAGCATCCCGTCCCCCAGCTTGAGCTAAATTGGGACGACCACCACCACCACCAGCGCAGATTTTAGCGATCGCACCGATAAATTTACCCGCTTGTAAACCCTTATCTTTAATCACCCGGGGACTAAAAGCGGCCACTAAACTCACTTTATCAGCTGCGGGAGTCGAGGCCAAAACTACCGCCCCTTCCCCTAATTTTTGCTGTAGTCTTTCGGCTGCAGCCATCAAAGCATTAGCATCAATATCGCCCAAAGAAGCGACTAATAGCTTAAATTCGCCGATAGATTCAGCTTGAGATAGCAAAGCATCCGATTTATTTAGGGCTAACTCCTGTTTAACCGCTTCTAACTGCTTTTGTGTCCCCTTTAACTCTGATTGTAGGGCCGTAATGCGATCGGGAATTTCCAGAGGTTTGACCTTAAAGCGATCGCACAAATCCCGCACTACTAGATCCCGTTCATTCAAATAGGCTAACACGGCAGGGCCGGCCACCGCTTCGATGCGACGAATTCCTGCAGCGATTCCCGTCTCAGAGATGATTTTAAATAAACCGATCTCGGCGGTATTTTTAACGTGAGTCCCCCCGCATAATTCGATAGAAACGCTAGGAATATCGATAACTCGCACTTCTGAGCCGTATTTCTCGCCAAACATGGCAATAGCTCCCTTTTGCTTCGCTTCTTCCAATCCCATCACCGCTATCTCGGTGTCATGCGCTTCGGCAATCCAAGTGTTAATCTGTTCTTCCACCTGTTGCAATTCAGCACCAGTCAGGGGACGAGGACAGTTAAAATCAAAACGGAGGCGCTCAAAACTGACGAGGGAACCTGCTTGGGAAATCCCGGCATCGACAAGCTTTTTCAAGGCCGATTGTAGCAGATGGGTGGCGGTATGATTAGCTTGGGCGCGACGACGACAGGAACGGTCAATCTGTGCATTAATTGTATCGCCGGTGGTGACAATTCCCCGCTCAATCCCACCAAAATGGATAAAAATCCCCGATTCTTTCTGCACATCCTCAACGCGGATAAGCAGATTATCGCCGGTTAAATAACCCTTATCACCGATTTGTCCGCCCGATTCGGCATAAAAAGGGGTTTGATCGAGAACTACCTGCACCTCAGTGCCTGCTGCGGCCGATTCCACCGTTTTACCAGCGACTAAAACCGCCGTTACTGTTGCGGTTGCTTGCAAATCCGTATAACCGAGAAATTCCGTCGGGTGAATATGTTCCGCCAGCTTATCTAAACTACCCTGTACCGTCAAATCTATGGTTTCGTGGGCGGCTTTCGATCTTTGCTGCTGTTTTTTCATTTCCTGCTCGAAACCCGCCGTATCGACGCTTAAACCCTGCTCCTCAGCGATTTCTTGAGTGAGTTCCAGGGGGAAGCCATAGGTATCATACAGGGTAAAGGCATCAACTCCCGAAATCTGGCTTTTTTCTTTTTCTAGAATCGATTCGAGCAGTTTCTCGCCTCTTTCTAGGGTTTCTAAAAATCTCGCTTCCTCTCGCTCTAATTCTGCCTTGATCACCGTTTCTCGTTCCCGAACATTGCCATAGACGGATTCGGAAAGAGCGATCGCAACTTCCGCCACTTTGGTGATAAATTGACCTTCAATACCGATCAAACGCCCGTGCCGTACTACTCTCCGAATCAGACGACGCAGGACGTAACCTCTGTCAGTATTCGATGCTGAGATACCATCCGCTATCATGTGTACTACCGAACGCACATGATCACCGATGACTTTTAGGGAAACTTTCGTTTTTTCGTCCGCTTTCTGGTAGTCTATGGCTGCTAACCGGGCCGCTTCGGCGACGATCGGGAAAATTAGGTCAGTTTCGTAGTTATTGGCGACTTTTTGCAGGATTTGCGCCATCCGTTCCAAACCCATCCCCGTATCGATATTTTTATTCGCTAGGGGTGTCAGATTGCCGTCCGCGTCGCGGTTATACTGCATAAAGACGAGGTTATAAAACTCGATAAAACGGCTATCATCCTCTAAATCGATGGTTTTATCCCCTAATTCTGGGTGAAAATCGTAGTAAATTTCCGAACAGGGACCACAGGGACCCGTGGGACCCGATACCCAAAAGTTATCCGCTTCGCCCATTTTTTGGATACGATGGGCAGGAATACCGATTTTATCGCGCCAGATAGCGAAAGCTTCCTCATCCTCTTTAAAGACACTAACGACTAATCTTTCGGGGGGAAGGTTAAAAACTTCTGTGGACAATTCCCAGGCCCAGGCGATCGCTTGTTCTTTAAAATAATCACCAAAGCTAAAATTGCCCAACATCTCAAAAAAAGTATGATGTCTAGCAGTCCGGCCGACATTTTCGATATCGTTGGTGCGAATACATTTTTGGGAAGTGGTAGCGCGGGGAAATTCTGGGGTCTTTTGCCCTAAGAAAATCGGCTTAAAAGGGAGCATTCCCGCAATAGTCAGCAAAACGGTGGGGTCTTCTGGTACTAGAGAGGCACTAGGGAGAATTTTATGGTTTCTGGCCGCAAAAAAGTCTAAAAATCGCTGGCGAATCTCGCTTCCGCTTAGGTGGTTACTCATAGAAGATGTCAGTTAGTCAGAAAATGCCTATTTTATCCATTGTGGCATTTTTGCGTTTTAACTCTCCACCTTTACTCTCGCGCCGCTTGTCGGACCTGTTCTAAGTCTAAATCCAAAGCTTGAGCGATTTGTTCCACACTTAAACCCAAAGCAAGCAAACGGGGAATAGATTCCAGTTTAGCCTCTAGTTTTCCTCGCTCTAGTCCTCGCTCTAGTCCTTGTTCGAGTCCTTCCCGTTTAGTTGCTTCCTTCCATTCCTGATAGGTTTGAGATAAGGTCATAAACACCTCTCTATCTTCAGTTTCTAGGATGTTATTTATTTCCATTTCCCGGAAAGCATTACCTTGAGGTAATTCTAACAATTCTCGCACCGCTTGGTCTTGAGTTTTTCCCCGTCCTAATAGTCTTAACCAAAGAGTCTCAGTCGTCACAGGCAATTGATTAATAGCGATAATTGCCGTGCGATAAAGCGAGGGAAGAAAATAGACTCCTTCTGGCCAATCTGGGTCTAATTTTGCCCCAAATCCTTCTAAAACAGTGATACTAGCGGAAGGGGATAAAATCCACAAACGAGGGGCATTGTCTTCATTGTAACTCTGATTTTCTCGTTTAGCTTGTCTTTGCAGTTCGGCTAAAATCGTCAAAAGTTTCGCTAAACAATTACGAATCTCGCTACGGTTGGGAGGATTGCGATAGGGTTCAATTAAGACAGTATTAAGGACAATTCTGCCTAATAATCCCAGATAATTGCGGTTTGGTTCGGGATTGGGGGAAAAAAATAAATCTATCTGTCGGGTTTCGTCACTGACTTCTTTACTGATTTCGACGGTTCCCAAGGGAGAAAGTAATTGTTCAAGGTAATTTTTGGCAAATTGGTCATGGGGTTTCATGGAGTTTCTTGAATAGCTTGTCGGACTTGTTCTAAGTCTAAATCCAAAGCTTGAGCTATTTGTTCCACACTTAAACCCAAAGCAAGTAAACGGGGAATAGATTCCAGTTTACCCTCTAGTTTTCCTTCCTGTCGTCCTTCCCGTTTAGTTGCTTCCTTCCATTCCTGATAGGTTTGAGATAAAGTCATAAACACCTCTCTATCCTCAGTTTCTAGGATGTTATTTATTTCCATACTAACCCGCCAACTAATCAATAATTCCAGGACATTTTCCCGGAAAGCATTACCTTGAGGTAATTCTAACAATTCTCGCACCGCTTGGTTTTGCGTTTTTCCCCGTCCCAATAATCTTAACCAGAGAGTCTCAGCAGTCACAGGCAATTGATTAATAGCGATAATTGCCGTGCGATAAAGCGAGGGAAGAAAATAGACTCCTTCTGGCCAATCTGGGTCTAACTTTGCCCCAAATCCTTCTAAAACAGTGATACCAGCGGTCGGGGATAAAATCCACAAACGAGGGGCATTGTCTTCAATGTAGCTCTGATTTTCTCGTTTAGCTTGTCTTTGCAGTTCAGCTAAAATCGCCAAAAGTTTCGCTAAACAATTACGAATCTCGCTACGATTGGGAGGATTGCGATAGGGTTCAATTAAGACAGTATTAAGGACAATTCTGCCTAATAATCCCAGATAATCGGGGTTTGGTTCGGGATTGGGGGAAAAAAATAAATCTATCTGTCGGGTTTCATCGCTGACTTCTTTGCTGATTTCGACGGTTCCCAGGGGAGAAAGTAATTGTTCAAGGTAATTTTTGGCAAATTGGTCATGGGGTTTCATGGAGTTTCTTGAATAGCTTGTCGGACTTGTTCTAAGTCTAAATCCAAAGCTTGAGCTATTTGTTCCACACTTAAACCCAAAGCAAGTAAACGGGGAATAGATTCCAGTTTACCCTCTAGTTTTCCTTCCTGTCGTCCTTCCCGTTTAGTTGCTTCCTTCCATTCCTGATAGGTTTGAGATAAAGTCATAAACACCTCTCTATCCTCAGTTTCTAGGATGTTATTTATTTCCATACTAACCCGCCAACTAATCAATAATTCCAGGACATTTTCCCGGAAAGCATTACCTTGAGGTAATTCTAACAATTCTCGCACCGCTTGGTTTTGCGTTTTTCCCCGTCCCAATAATCTTAACCAGAGAGTCTCAGCAGTCACAGGTAATTGATTAATAGCGATAATTGCCGTGCGATAAAGCGAGGGAAGAAAATAGACTCCTTCTGGCCAATCTGGGTCTAACTTTGCCCCAAGACTCTCTACAAGAGTCAGACTAGCGGAAGGGGATAAAATCCACAAACGAGGGGCATTGTCTTCATTGTAGCTCTGATTTTCTCGTTTAGCTTGTCTTTGCAGTTCGGCTAAAATCGTCAAAAGTTTCGCTAAACAATTACGAATCTCGCTACGGTTGGGAGGATTGCGATAGGGTTCAATTAAGACAGTATTAAGGACAATTCTGCCTAATAATCCCAGATAATCGGGGTTTGATTCGGGATTGGGGGAAAAAAATAAATCTATCTGTCGGGTTTCATCGCTGACTTCTTTGCTGATTTCGACGGTTCCCAGGGGAGAAAGTAATTGTTCAAGGTAATTTTTGGCAAATTGGTCATGGGGTTTCATGGAGTTTCTTGAATAGCTTGTCGGACTTGTTCTAAGTCTAAATCCAAAGCTTGAGCTATTTGTTCCACACTTAAACCCAAAGCAAGTAAACGGGGAATAGATTCCAGTTTACCCTCTAGTTTTCCTTCCTGTCGTCCTTCCTGTCGTCCTTCCCGTTTAGTTGCTTCCTTCCATTCCTGATAGGTTTGAGATAAGGTCATAAACACCTCTCTATCCTCAGTTTCTAGGATGTTATTTACTTCCATACTAACCCGCCAACTAATCAATAATTCCAGGACATTTTCCCGGAAAGCATTACCTTGAGGTAATTCTAACAATTCTCGCACCGCTTGGTCTTGAGTTTTTCCCCGTCCCAATAATCTTAACCAGAGAGTCTCAGCAGTCACAGGCAATTGATTAATAGCGATAATTGCCGTGCGATAAAGCGAGGGAAGAAAATAGACTCCTTCTGGCCAATCTGGGTCTAACTTTGCCCCAAATCCTTCTAAAACAGTGATACCAGCGGTCGGGGATAAAATCCACAAACGAGGGGCATTGTCTTCAATGTAGCTCTGATTTTCTCGTTTAGCTTGTCTTTGCAGTTCAGCTAAAATCGCCAAAAGTTTCGCTAAACAATTACGAATCTCGCTACGATTGGGAGGATTGCGATAGGGTTCAATTAAGACAGTATTAAGGACAATTCTGCCTAATAATCCCAGATAATCGGGGTTTGGTTCGGGATTGGGGGAAAAAAATAAATCTATCTGTCGGGTTTCGTCGCTGACTTCTTTACTGATTTCGACGGTTCCCAGGGGAGAAAGTAATTGTTCAAGGTAATTTTTGGCAAATTGGTCATGGGGTTTCATGGACTGAGCAGTTAATCGATAATTCTCAATTGTATAGTTTTTAAAAAAGTGGGTTTAAATAACCCACTTCTCAAGTGATGATTGGTAGTTTTTAGGATCGGAATTTTCAAATTGTACCAGAAACTATGAGCAGCCATGGCAATTATTATCCTTGTCAATAGTGAGCAATTGTAAGATTAGACTACCTCTTCGAGAAAATCATAAATTTTGTCTAATTGTTCTAATGTCACTAAACCGTACTGCCAGAGAATCATCGGTAAATGAATTTTATCAGATTGGATCGATCGCTCGGCCATAGCGATCGATTCTTGGGGAAGGGACAATTCCTCTTGTAGAAATTGTCGGAATTGGGAATAGGCAATCGTGGACATAGGGGGATTTTTTTCCTCAATAGTACATCTCGTGATTTTAACAAAACACCACCTGATCGGTTTCAAGGACAGTTAGTCTCGCGACCGTTTTTTCTGTATCTAAGCTATCTCGATGATAGAGAGCGCTTTCCTAAAAATCGCTGGCTCTCTTAAGATAGTCCCGTTAGATCGAGCAGAATTTTGTCTCTGTTTAATCTATAGCAAGGGTAAAGATTATTCAATCTATGACTTGATAGACTATAAAAATCTTAATTGATATGGTTAGATTTTAAACAGTATAAATGCGTAATAGCTTCTAAAAGCCATACTTATATTTCCAGACAAGGGACACCTTCTATAAGAAAGTTAACCCCATTTTCAAAAATCAAGGTCTTGAGATAGACTCAATCTTAATTTTATCTCCTTCTTTCACTCCTAATTCTTTCGCTCGACCCCCGGCTAGTTCGATCACTTGATTAACCATGGTGTTTGGCCCATAGACAGGACAAGGATCCACAGCACAAGGGGGGACATTCAGCAAAACTGCTTTTACTATACCATCTTTTAGAAAAATCATGTCTAGAGGAATCGAGACATTTTTCATCCAAAACCGCGCTATCAGAGGTTGTGCAAAGGGAAATAGCATACCGCGATTTTTCTCCAAAGACGAGCGATACATTAAACCCTTGGCCTGTTGTTCTGGGGTTTGAGCCACTTCTAACTCAATCATCTCACCATTAATATCTGCTTTGGCCGTGATCGGTAATATTTGCCCTTGATTCTCAGTCGTAATCTGAGCCATCGAACTATTATTACCATTGAGATTAGTCGATTGACAACTCAGCAGCAACAAACCTAAAAATAGTATTAACTTGATCTTGAGCATAAATGATTTTTTACCAGTCATCACCAATAGTTATCAATACTTAATTTTCCCAGGATAAGTGAAGAATTAAGCAGATAAGACGATAACACAAAGTAGTGACAGCAAAGATAAAGATAGTATTAAAAATATCCAGCCCAGGGGTGAGCATCCTTCCTTGAGGAGAGGGGGAGCATGGCTAGAACATACATACTAAGAAAGTTCTCAAATTTATTTGCCGATTTTCTCCCTCAATTTTGCCCTAGTCTGGCTGCAGTCGATCGCCTTCGTAGGTTAAAATACCACTTATCTATATGATCGATTATTGTAGGCTCAGGAGCAATCACCATGACCGCAGAAAGTATGTTATTTAACGGGCCGATCGTGGCGAGCGTTCTCGTCCTCGTCGGATTAGCTTGGGGTTTTCTCCTCCTCAAAATCCAAGGTGGAGAAGCGGAATAGCCTGTTTTTCGGTTCATGGTTACTTTACCTAGTAATCATGAACTACTTTTTTCCCTTCAAAAGTAATTAAGAGAAAATCAATAACTAAAATTTTATACCCACACCTATGACCACTCCCACGATCGAGTTTTTTGTCGGTTTATCAGAAGAATTAAGCGGTGTTAGTCTCCGCAAAAATAAAAGTACCGGGATTCGCAATGTCCTGATGACTTTTAAAACCCTGAAAGCGATCGAACGTTTCCAAAGTTTCACCACTCGTACCTACGGAGATCTCCGTCTCACCGATGAGGAAGGAGTGATTACAGTTATTCCCAACTCGACCAAGTTTATTTTTGGAGGAGATGAAGGAGATGAAATTCAACGGGTAGAATGTGGTTTTGAAATCACCGATGAACACTGGGAGCGTTTTATGCGCTTTATGAATCGTTATGCAGCCGCTAACGGGATGGGGTATCAGGATAAGTGAGAAGACAGGACTGGGGTGATGGGGTGTGGGGTAATGGGGGAATGGGGAGATAGGGTGATGGGGAGATAGGGGAATGGGGAAATTTCAAATAAAACCCTAAAACCCTAAAATCCTAAAACCCTAAAACCCCAACTCTCAACTCCTGACTCCTGATAACTAAAAACCAGCTAAAATAAGGATAAATTTAGTCAAGAAACCATGAAAATAGCGATTACTGGGGCGACGGGATTTGTGGGTAGTCGGTTAGTGGTCAAACTCTATGATCGCGGCGATGACATCTTAATTTTGACGCGCAATCCCGCTAAAGCCCAGAGAATTTACCCAAAGTCAATCTATCCTAAGATAGAGATTATTCCCTATATCGCCACAGAATCGGGGGATTGGCAAAAAGAGATTTCCGGATGTGATGCGGTGATTAATCTAGCGGGAGAGCCGATTTCCGAGCGCTGGACTGTGGAAACAAAACAGGCAATCGTCGCTAGTCGGGAAATCGGCACCGAGAAAATTGTCGAGGCGATCTCGCGTAGCGAGCGCGTTGCGACCGCACTTGCTGCCCAGAAACCGAAAGTTTTAATTAACTCCTCGGCGATCGGTTACTATGGAACCAGTGAAACCGCTAGTTTTGACGAAAATAGCCCTCCCGGTGGCGATTTTCTGGCAGATGTCTGTAAAAAGTGGGAAACAGCAGCCCAAAAAGTTCAAGATTACGGCACTCGTTTAGTCATTCTTCGCACGGGTATTGTTTTAGGCAATGGGGGTGCTTTAGGGAAAATGATCCCACCCTTCAAACTTTTTGCCGGCGGACCGATTGGCAGCGGTCGTCAGTGGTTTTCTTGGATTCATCGGGATGATTTAATTAATTTAATCATCTATTGTCTCGATCGCCCAGAAATTAGCGGTACTTTCAATGCTACAGCACCCAATCCCGTCCGCATGAAAGAATTCTGTCAGATTTTAGGGGAAGTAATGAAGCGTCCCTCTTGGTTGCCAGTGCCAGATTTTGCCCTCGAAATTCTCTTGGGAGAAGGAGCAAAAATCGTCTTAGAAGGTCAAGAAGTGCTGCCAAAAGCCACACAAGCGATCGGTTTTGACTATCGTTATCCTAATCTAGAAGCGGCCTTAGAGGAAATTGTCCCGAAAATGTAGAAGTCTGATACAATAGCGGGCTGAATGCTCTCAATCTATTTTTCACTCCAGACGGGATGGGAGAATAAAGAGGCAGCCACTCTCACCCCGCGCAGTTGATTTAACAGGGGTAAATGACCCACGGGAGCGCTTAAATCCCAGATAAATTCTTGGGGGTATTTTGTCCAATTATTGCCATTTTTCCAACCAATTTTCGGCCAGAGTTTCGGGAAATCTTGACCGACACCTATCCATAATTTGCGCTGCACCGACCAACCGAATTTTCCTTCCGAATGAACTAACCAAAGATTATCAATAGTCTGAATATCTACACCGGGAAAAGCTTCTACTTCCGTAAAATAGACCCATTTCCTCTGTATTGCTCCTTCTCCTGCTAATTCACAGAGTTTTTGACGGGTGAGACTATCGGCAGTTTGAAAATTCTGTTTAGCCAATAGTTCCTGTAAAAGTCGATAATCAATACCTTTAGCACTATCGAGGGGAACAACACCCGTGGGGAAATAATTAGCTAAAAATTCCTGGCTCTGATCGCTATTATCTTGATAGAGCAATTGATAGGCCTTACCTGTCACCAGATTAACAGGAGTCGGGCGCATGGCCAATAAAAAATCTCTTAATACAGTTAGGCCACCTTCTCCGGCCCCGGCTAATTGTGTCAGGATTTGTAATTGATTTTTCGGCGACTCGGTGGCTAATTGAATCGCTAAAAGGGTAATATCCTCGCTTTGTTCTTCTACTAACACGCCATTCTGGTCAGTCATATCATCACTTTTAAGACCACTCCTTCAATACTATTACCACTATTTCGGGGTCGCTGCTCGATTTTTTCCTGACAAAAAAGGGATTTTTAGCGGGTGGTTGATCGTACACTGAAAGAGAGAACTATTTTGGTTATCTAGATCACCGTCGGTCAAAATTCCCTTAACTGAATCGGGGATGCGCGGAGATTGTAACAAAAATTATCGATTTTTTGACAAAAAACACCGATCATGCTATCAACCGAACCTAAAATCAGCAATTCCGGACAAAAATATTTAGCCTATCAAGATTGTCTATCCCCGAATCAAACCCTGTTACCCCTGACGGCCAAGGTTAATAACCGCGATTGCCTAGAAATCGGTGGTTGTGATGTGACCACCCTAGTGGAACGTTTCGGTTCACCCTTGTATATTGTCGATGAAGTCACCCTCCGCACTGCCTGTCGTCAATACCTGCAAGGTTTCCAGACTCATTATCCAGGAGAATCTAGGGTAATTTATGCCTCGAAAGCGTGGAATTGCCTGGCTGTATCGGCCGTGGTCGCTAGGGAGGGATTAGGTTTTGATGTGGTGTCGGCCGGAGAAATTCATACGGTGTTAACCGCTTTAGACCAGATCAATAAAACTGATGTGCCGATCTACTTTCATGGTAACAACAAATCGATCGCCGAGTTAGAATATGCGATCGAGCATAACTGCATTATTATCGTTGATAACTGGCTAGAGTTAGAAAATCTGGTTAAATTAGGCGAAAACCGTCCTGATACCCCTATTCCGATCCTATTGCGTTTAACCCCCGGTATCGAGTGCCACACCCACGAATATATTCGCACGGGTCACTTAGACAGTAAATTTGGTTTTGACCCCCATCAAATCGAAGCGGTATTTGACTATGTTTTAGCTCATCCAGTGCTAAATTGTCTGGGTTTACACGCTCACATCGGTTCCCAGATTTTTGAACGTCAACCCCACCAAGACTTAGCCGCTGTGTTGACAGACTGGTTTAAATTAGGTTTAGAACGGGGTTTACCCCTAGAGCAATTAAACGTCGGTGGTGGTTTAGGAATTCGCTACCTCGAAAGTGATGACCCCCCAAGTATCGAGGAATGGGTGCAAGCGGTGTCCTTAGCAGTGGCCAAAGCTTGTCAGGAAAGAGGTATCGCTTATCCGCTGCTGATTGCCGAACCGGGACGCTCTCTGATTGCCACCGCTTGCGTAACGGCCTATACAGTGGGTAATCGCAAAGAAATCCCCGCAATCCGCACCTATATCGCCGTCGATGGCGGAATGTCCGATAATCCCCGACCGATTACCTATCAATCGGTTTATCGGGCCGTGGTCGCCAATAAAATGAGTCAAGAATGTCAGGAAGTGGTGACAATAGCTGGAAAACATTGTGAATCTGGCGATATTCTAATTAAGGATATTGCGCTACCGAAAACCAACCCGGGAGATATTTTAGTGGTTTTAGCCACGGGGGCCTATAACTACAGTATGGCTTCTAATTACAACCGCTTACCCCGTCCGGCGGCGGTAATTGTCCAAAATGGAGAAGCTAATCTGATCCTTGAACGGGAAAATCTGGCGGGTTTGCTGCGTCAAGACCGCTTACCCAATCGACTCTCCTTGATGTAAACCTCATCGCTATTGTCCCCCCATGTCGGGTTTTTTTCTGGACCCTCGCCGGTTATTGTCCTGGATTCTCAGCCATGGTCTGTTATTCCTAGACTTTGGGTTAGTTTTCCTGCTTACCTATATGCTGCTGCTAATTATCGGCGAGCGGCGTACCTTTTGGATGGTGCGAGGACTAATCTATTTAATGCTGGCCTCGGTGATTAGCGATGCTCTAGGATTGCGCTTGCTGGGGTTAGTCCTAGAAAAATTGATTTTGGGGGCAGCAGTGGCGATTGCTGTGATTTTTCAGTCGGAATTCCGCCGTTTTTTAGAATTATTGGGCAAAGGTCAAGTGTGGGAATTATTTAAAAAAAGTTCCCCCACTCCCAAGACTGATAATGTCATTGATGAGTTAGTGGACGCGGTGAAGGATCTATCTCAAAATCGCACCGGCGCGCTGATGGTATTAGAAACCAGTGGCAATCTTGACACCAAGGTGTTTGTCAATCCGGGAGTGACGCTCAATGGCCAAGTATCTAAGGAATTAATTCAAACTATTTTTCAAACTAAAACTTTACTGCACGATGGGGCCGTATTTATTCGGGGCGATCGAGTGGTGGCCGCTGGTGTTATTCTACCCTTATCGGAGCGCAGTACCTCTAGGCAATTAGGCACCCGTCATCGGGCAGCCATGGGCATTACCGAAAGGCTAGATAATTGTATCTGTATTGTGGTTTCTGAGGAAACTGGCTCGATTTCCCTCGCGTCGGGGGGGAATTTGGATCGGCCTTTAACCAGTAGTAAACTAAAAGAGCTTCTCGAAGCGAAGTTTTCTCCGTCGGGAGAGGGGGAAGTGGTCGCACCGAGTTGGGGACGTTTAGGGCGTACAATTGGCTTAAAAGGTCGTCTAATCTTAGAAAAATTCTCCCGTTCGCCCAGAGCAACCCCGAAAGATAGAAAATGACTGTTAAACCGAGCTTGTCACCAGAATTACCTACGGATTTAGATAAAAACCGTTTGCCTCAGCACGTCGCAGTGATTATGGATGGGAACGGTCGTTGGGCGAAAAATCGTGGTTTGCCGCGGATTATGGGCCATCAACGGGGAGTAGATGCACTCAAAGACTTGCTGCGCTGTTGTCGCGACTGGGGGATTCCTGCTTTAACTGCTTATGCTTTTTCTACGGAAAATTGGGGTCGTCCCCTAGAGGAAGTAGAGTTTTTAATGACTCTCTTCGAGCGGGTTTTGCGGCGGGAATTAGAAGAAATGATGCAGCAAAATGTCAAAATTCGCTTTATTGGTAATTTATCAGTCTTGCCAGAGTCTTTAAGACGGGAAATTGCTAAATCTCACGCAGAAACTAGCAAAAATTCTGGTATTCAATTTACGGTGGCTACTAATTATGGTGGCCGAGAGGAGATCGTGCAAGCTTGTCAGGCGATCGCTCGTCAGGTGCAACGGGGTTTAGTCTCCCCAGAAGCGATCGATGAATCTCTCTTTGAACAGTATCTTTATACTGCTGGGATTCCTAACCCAGATCTGTTAATTCGCAGTAGTGGGGAAATGCGAATTAGTAATTTTTTACTCTGGCAAATGGCCTACGCGGAAATCTACGTTACTGATACCCTCTGGCCCGATTTCGATCGAGTGCAATTTCACCACGCTTTAAAAGATTATCAGGGTCGTCATCGTCGTTTTGGCAAATTATAAGGGCTGCAGCCCAAATTGCTCGAAATAGCCACTGTGGAGCATTTAAAGGACAATTTTTGCTCTTTACAAGAGATTTGATCACTTTTAATTTTAACTTACTCCTCGGGGTAACTGTTAAACCGCGACCAGAGGGCCGTTTGTCATCCTCTCGATTTCCCCAATACGGTAATCCGTAAATCGACTGGCTCTAGACTTTTTTCCCAGCTAAAATAAAATGGGGGGGAGAGTAACTATCGACGATAAGCAGTTTTAAGATTATGGGATTCTTTGACTCAGAGGTGGTTCAACAGGAAGCTAGACAGCTATTTGAAGATTACCAGTCCCTCACACAACTAGGCAGCGAGTACGGGAAATTCGATCGAGAGGGTAAAATCATCTTTATCGATAGGATGGAGGAGTTAATGGAACGCTACAAGATATTTATGAAGCGTTTTGAGTTATCTGAGGATTTTTCCGCCCAAATGACCGTAGAACAGCTAAAAACCCAATTAGGTCAATTTGGTATGACTCCCCAAATGATGTTCGACCAAATGCAGCAAACCCTTGAACGGATGAAGGCAGAAATTCGCTAAAATTGCCGATATTTATCGGGTGTTGGCTGTCTTTTGCCCGATAATGCTCTCTCGCTGTTTACTGCTCGGAAAATTGGGGTTTCTGCGGGTTTTCGAGAACGATGATCTAATAATTTTAACTAGGTTAGCTGGTCACTAACCCCGCCCTAAAAGCCTGTCCTTTAGTCACATCTTTCTTAACATTTCAAACCTTTGTAGCACAAGGCTTTCAAGACTCGGTAACAATTTGTAATATTCCTTGTTGACACCCTTACTGACAAAGAAAAAACTGAAATCAAGTCAGGATAAGGGTTGGAGTGCTTACTGAAAAAATTGTTAAGAAAGCTCCCTATAAGGGATAGCCTAAAAGCGACGGGGCTTGCCTAGACCAATTTAGGCGATGCAAGTAGAGACTACCGCATCGAGACACAATCTGGCCCAGACCTCCGAATACTTCCCTAGTTCGGATTCCCTCTAAGCTTTATTGGTAAAGCGTTGTTAGACAAGACATCTTGATTGTGTTGCGGAAAGGGACTTGCGCTTTGATAATGTACCTTTTGGGCGAACGCAGTTCGCCCCTACATTGTGGACAAAATCCGTTACTGTAGGGGCGCAAAGCTTGCGCCCTCCGCACGGAGGGGGTTTGCTGATCACCCTAAGTAGGGGGAGAGCCTTCGAGAACCCCCTTCCAATAAGGGACTTGCGCTTTGATCCTGTGCCATCTGGCTGGTCTGATTCTTCTACAGAGCGATTTTCAAAGCTGGGATATTATTCCCACGCAAGTCCCTAAGGGACTTTAACTTTACTCTTAAGGATTATCTCCATGGAAAGAGTTCCTGTTATCTCAAAAGAAGGAAAACCGTTAATGCCCACCAAACCCAGTCGGGCTAGACGGTGGATTAAGGAAGGAAAAGCTATCGGCAAATTCAACGACTTAGGTATTTTCTATGTCCAGCTAACCACTGAACCTTCCGACAACAAAACCCAACCGATTGCTATTGGTATTGACCCGGGTAAATTATTCTCTGGAATTGGTGTTCAATCCCCTCTTTTTACTCTTTGGAAGGCTCACTTAGAACTTCCTTTTAAGCGAGTAAGAGAGTGCCTGGACAATAGACGGTTAATGCGAAGAGGACGTAGAGGAAGACGGATTAACCGCCAACTTCCTTTTAATCTAAGAGCGCATCGACAAAAGCGATTTTCTAATCGGACAAATTCTAAGTTAGCACCAAGTATTAAAACCAATCGTCAACTTGAACTTCGAGTCGTTTCCGAACTAACCAAAATCTATCCAATTACCGATATTTACTTTGAGTACATCAAAGCCGATATTGCTCTAACTTCCAGGAGAAAAGGAGCTAAGTCTGGAAAAGGTTTCTCGCCAGTTATGGTCGGACAGAAATGGGCTATTGAGCAACTATCTCAATTGGCAACAGTCCATACTCGCTTTGGTTGGCAAACCTCTAATCTTAGAAAACATTTGCGACTAGAAAAGTCCAAAAATAAAGCAGAACAATCACCAGAAAGTCATGCTAACGATGGCATTGCTCTTGCCTGTTTTCAGTTTTTAGATTATTGGCCATTTCACACTTCTAATGGTCATGGATACGATTGGAAGGGTTCTGTTGAAGTAACAAACGCTCCCTTTGCTGTCATCAAACGTCCTCCTATTAGTCGTCGTCAACTTCACCTGATGGTTTTTTCCAAAGGTGGTAAACGACGTAAATATGGTGGCTCTACCACAAGACATGGGTTCCGTAAAGGAGATTTAGTTTCTTCTCCCAAAGGAATTGGTTATGTTAGTGGAGATACCGAAAAACAGCTATCTGTAAGCGATACCAATGGTCAACGATTGGGACAGATGGCTGTTAGCAAGATTCAGTTAATTCGTCGTTCTAACGGTTTAATTGTTTCTCACCAACTCATATAAAGCCGCCCTCCGTTATCGCTAAAGGGCGGGGTTTAAGACCCAATTTTTCGATGAACTCCAGGCCAGATTCACAAGAGAATATTGAGCCACCTCAGTATAGTGAAAAAACTAACCGCATTCAGGCAATCAGTCAACTGATTAAGGCGATAACCCCGTTAATTTGGGCTATAGTTGTTCTAGTGGTTATCTTGCCTCTTTTAGGGAAAATTTGGCTAGGAACTGCCAGCAATGAACCGTTAAAAACTAAAGTTGCTACCGAAACTAACCTAGAGATTCCCATCAGTATAACCAAAAAATCTAACAGTCAAATCGAGCGAGAAATTAGCCAAGCTTTACAGACAGCGAGAGCAAATTCTCAAACCTTTGCCCTAGGAGAAATTGAGGGATGGGTGGAGGAGTTGATGACACGGGTAGATCAGGGTTTTCTGCCTTGGTATTTTAACTATTTCAATCAAAAACAATTTGAGGGCAAGGCCTTTCTAAGCGGATTATACTCCTCGATCGCTCACTGGGTCAATAGGGATAATCCACCTCCGGAACAGGTGGTGGCTGAAAATTTGACCAAAACTATTCAAACCGAGTTTACTAAACGGGTAATTCGTCCCCAAGAAGCACAATTACGCCTAGAAAGAATCACTAGAGATACTGTTAATTTATATGTAAATAATTTAAGCACTGAATTGGCAAATATACAGACCAGTTATCAAATTCCCCAAGGCAAATGGGACCGTTATCTTAGTGATATAGCCATAACAATTAAAGATACCGAGGGCAATATTTCTAACACATCAATCAAACTTTTAGTCGGTGGAACCACTGCTTTAGGGGTTAAATCTTTAATTCCCGTCATCAAAGTGGGCAGTACAGTTTATTTATCCCTAGCGGGAAAAACGGGGGCGAAAATTGCCACTAAAACCGGTGGGGCAGTAGCGAGTAGTTTTGGGGCAGAATTAATCGATCCAATCGTGGGAATTGGCTTGATAGTTTGGGATTTATGGGACTATCAGCACACGGTAAACATTGAAAAACCGATTCTGCGGGATGCTATTTTTAATTATTTACAAGAGGTCAAATATGATCTAGTCAATAATCATCAAGGTAGCGTCCTTTCATCCATTTATCAAATTGAAGCCAGTGTCAATAAATCCTTAGTGAGAAGCTAAATAAAATGAGCAAATTCTAACTGCGCCACCGTAAAATTTGTGCTTTAATGGGGTTGACAAAATCCCGTTTTTCTGCTTGAGATTTTTCGTATTCTTGCTTGAGGCGATAATACCATTTGGCTTGGGTATCGGCATCATCAATTAACATCAAAGCTGGATGATAACTAAGTCCTTCCTGTTGTTTAATCACCACATCGCGATCCTGTTTGAGGAATTGTCGGGTTAAATAACGCAAAAGAGGGGTTAAAAATGCCAACCAAGGAATCGTATAGTATAAACTTTGATGGACTTCGCAGTGATTTTCATCGATGGGAGTAATTGCCGTAAAAGCACAGGCCAAATAGCGATCACCTCGTAGTATTTCTGTACGCACCGAGGGTAATTCAAAAACAATTTCAATCGATACTTTATTACCCAAAATTTTATAGGGTTTCGCACTTACGGGCATATCATAGGGGGCAAGACGAAAACCGAGGGGAACAGGTTCGTATTGTTTTTCTTTGACCCGAAATTGGCGCGGACCGCTGCGCCACCACCAAGAAGTATGAACGTAGGGACCGTGGGCCGGATCCATCAATCCCACCACTGCATGGTCAATATTGCAATCGAAAGGGATAGTTTCGGCTATTTTCGGTGTAAGTTTGCCAAAATCACTAATAGTCGGCACAGGAGGCAGATTTTCTTGATTAATTTCTCTTTTTGAGTCTGCCGGAATAAACACCCAAATATGACCTTGTATTTCGCGACAGGGATAACTGGTGACACAAATTCTGCTAATATCAAGGCGATCGTGTTCAGTTAATGAGGGTATCTCAGAACAAACGCCATCGCTAGTGTTAAATTTCCAGCCGTGATAGCAACAGTAAACCCCATCCCCTTCAATCCAGCCATGGTGCAGCGGAATGCCACGATGGGGGCAAATATCCCGCAATGCGAACACTTCTCCATCCTGTCTCCTGCCGACAACAATCGGTTCACCTAGCATTTTTTTGGCCATTAGCTGACCGGGTTTAAGTTTATTTGCCGGTGTGGCCACATACCAAAAGTCGCGCAGTAAGCTAGTCATAGGGTTTCTCTGGAGAGCTTCGATCGTTCATCCTATCATTAGAATTGAAGGTTATCGAAAATGTCAGGGTAAAGACCCTCATACCATTTTTCTTTATCCGTAGCAGACATAACCGGGTGCATCTCCTATTGGTGATTTTCTCTCACTGATGGTGAGCAGCAGAAGTTGTTCAAAGAGGGCGAAGGCAATTCGCCCCTACAATAATATGATTGCGCCAATGGTAGGGGCGCACCGCGTGCGCCCAAAATGTCCTCTAGATATTTCGACAAAATTGAGATGCACCAGGCATAACCATCTCTGTCATTACTTTTGAAAAATGGTATCAGTTTTACAGATGGGATGAAACCATGACCAATAGAGCATCGGCGAAGCACGATTATTGAACCTTGACGGTTTTGTGCGGATTGTGTTAGCTTAAAATAAGTTTTTTAAGGCCAATAAACAATGATTGTCTTAGAAATGAAAGCAGTGGTCAAGCCGAGTCAGTGTTCTACCATTGACTATGGTATTCGTACAGTACAATTTATCGGTAATAAGGCTTTAAGACTTTGGATGGATGCTTCCACGAGAGGATAAAGTAGATAAATATGCTCTCAGTAAATATTGTGCAGTTTTGGTGTTCATAGTTTAAGTTCGTCGATGAATTAAATTCTACTGCTAGACAAGCAACAGCAGAACCGGCATGGTCGGCTGTTGCTCGTTTCTATGATAATTGAAAGAAAAAGGTAAAAGGTAAACAAGGTTATCCTAAATTACCAGAAACGTTGCATCTCGTAACAAAAATTTACATTTAAGAACATAACAACCCCAAAACGCCATTTTTCAAATTGAATAGACAATTTTCCTAACCCAGTGTAAATAGCTGATATGTTGACACATAAAACTCTGTAAATAGCGCAATTTATCTAATAAGCTTTTGCTGAATGCTTCTTCAATATCTATTAGTTGCAAAATTAAATAAGCGATGATAAAGCTATAAATTTGTATCGAAATTCCTCTCTCATTTTTTGTGATTAAACGGTCAAGCTTTAGCTGCATTTTTAGAAATTTACCAAGAAGTTATATTGGTCATCTTTGCCGATAAATTTCGGCAATTTCCTCATGACTTACCCCTCCTTATCCTTCTAAGGGTAAGTCCGTCGCAATCCGAAATTAACTTGTACTTTCTAGATCACAAAACTCAACGATTCTTACCTCTACTTCTCTTTTTTCTGCTCCTAGTTTGACCATTTTCCAGCATTTATAGCTTCAGATCATTTTTAACCCTTAAAACAAAGTGCTTGTCTTTTTTCTCTAATAATTTTTTGATTCTTTCATGATAATAAAAGCCTCGGTTCCGTACCTAAACTCTATTTAAAGGAATTTCTTCGATAGTTTTTTGCCCTTGTTTAGAGTCATGTACTTGACCAAAATTGCTCACGATCCCCCCCACTTCTGTGGTGATACTATTTAGTCCACAGAATAATTTTACTTGATGCCGTCCTTTTTGCCATAACAGTTTACTTGTCAGTGAGATTATTGTTGAGTCAATTGGAAACAAAGCTTGAGCTGCTTCTTTTCCTTTTTTGCTTACTAACCTTTTATTTAATTCATTTATGATTTTCTCAAATGGTTCTGTCTCTCGGATTTTACTCGCCTTAGAAAACGTTGACGTATTGACATTAATTCCTGGCATTTTCAGGCGTGCGCTTAAGTCTCTCATGCTAACGATAATTTTATCCAGCGCCAACCTATCCAACAGGAGACAAAGGTAAATGTACTTAAGGCGGGATAGTCATTTTTGGGGAGTGGCTTGAGAAGCTCTTTCATTAGTTTTGGGAAAATTATAAGCAGGGCTTATTTACATTTATTTGTGTATATTTACTTTATTTTCTTATCTATAATATCAAATTTTGGACGACTTTTTTCCCCGTTCAACACTTCCGGTGAGAGAGAGTCTATCTTTCTCTAAAAAAATGGAGAATCACTTTGGGGAGCCCTTTGGTATTTTATCCATGACTACAATGCACAACAAAGCAAAGGATTAAGCCTCCATCACTACTACCGAATCACCAGTGCCATTGCCTAATAACTGATATATTTCCTAAAAAACTGGGCAATCTAGGATTAGACAGCATCTTGATAAGGGGGATAAGACCGTGGACTCCGCTAACAATCAGAAAATTCTCGGCTATTTCATCGAAGAAGCAAAAGAACACCTCGAAACTTTGGAACAGGGAATTTTAGACTTAGGCAATCTCGTGAACAACACTGAACAGATGAACGAGATGTTTCGAGCCGCCCATTCCATCAAGGGGGGGGCGGCCATGTTAGGTTATACCAGTATCCAAAAAACTGCTCACCGTCTTGAGGATGCTTTCAAAATACTGAAAGAAAATCCCATACAAGTCGATCAAAAATTAGAATCTTTGTTTCTGAAAGGTTATGATCTGCTTCAGATATTGATCGATAAGCTGCAGAGTCCCTTAGGTTTGCAAGCAGAGGAAGCTAACGCTATCGTTAAAAACGGTGAACCGACTTTTGCCGAATTAGGGGTCCATCTTAAGTATCTTCTCGGCCAAGGAAAATCTACCCCAGCTATTGCGGCAGCGTCTTCTATCTCCATCAGCGTCAGAGATATCCTGCAACAGATGTTACAACTGTTCAAACAGGAAGAAACCAGTGCTTCCCGTCAGCAATTACAAGAATTAATTTTATCTCTGTCTCAATTGGCTTCAGAACCACAAAAATGGCAATATTTAGTTAAAAATGCCCAATCAGCCCTGGCTAACCCCAAACATTCCTATCGCACTCTCGCCCCAGTTATTATTAAAGAATTAAAACAAGCCAGTGATTTATTAGAATGGGGTCGCGGGGAAGAAATCACCGTCAGTCAAGAATTGCAATTATTAGCCACCGCCAAATTACCACAAATCCTGATTACCCTGGAACCGGAATTAGTAGCTAGTACCCTGCTGCAAATGTTCAATCGCCAACAGGTCTCGCAACTGGTAGAGTTATTACAAACCAGGGGTTGACATCTGCGCTGGCGTAATTAATTGTGCAAAACCGAGGTGGTAATCATCCTAGAGGGTAAATTGGAATAGAGCCAAACCGGAAAAAGCTAAGATATGGCAAGATTAAAACTTAATGCATCAGGGCTGCCCAATGTCAGACCTGATGCAGTATCTCTTTAGTCACCAGTCAAGCTGGGATTTACTGAGAGTAAGCGATCTGCTAAAGTTTTAACGTTCGTTAAATTTCTCGGGCAGAGAAAACAAACAAAACCATAATGGTGTTACTGGGTGTGTGGAAGTGCTTAAAAATCTCAATTTTTCGAGGCCATATTCCTCGCTGGCCGTGCTGCTGGCTATTTTCGGATTATTTCACGGGACGGCAATTGCCCAAGAAGAACCCCCAGAGACGGTTTTTCCCCGCGTCGAGCAGCTAGTACAGTCTCCCCCCGCGACGGGAGAAACTACTCCACCCGTGGCACCGGCACCGGAAACCCCGACGGAAACCCCAAACCCTCCAGAAACTCCCACAACAGCCCCACCAGCGCAGGTCGAGGAGTCGCGGGTTTTGGTGGCCGAAGTGGTAGTACAAGGGGCCGATCGAGAATTAGAAAATCTAGTTTATAATACCATTCGCACCCGACCCGGACGAAGCACGACTCGATCGCAACTGCAAGAAGATATTAACGCCGTTTTTGCCACGGGTTTTTTTGCCGATGTGCGGGCAGTTCCCCAAGATACGCCCCTAGGGGTGCGAGTCACCTTTGAGGTGCAACCTAACCCCGTTTTTCAGGGCGTACAGATTCAAATTGCCCCAGAAACCGTGGACAAATCGATTTTACCTGCCGGCGTGGTCGAGGAAATTTTCGCCGGTCAATACGGCAAAACCCTGAATTTGCGGGAATTACAGGCGGGGGTAAAAAAAATCAATGACTGGTACAGCAAAAACGGCTATGATCTAGCCCAGGTGATCGGTGCGCCGCAAGTCACTCCCGATGGTAGGGTGATTCTGGTCATTTCTGAAGGTTTAATCGAAAAAATTCAAGTACGCTACTTTAACGTCGAACAGGAGCCGGTCAAGGGGAAAACCAGAGAATTTATCATTACTAGGGAAATGCGCCTAAAAGCGGGGGATATTTTCAACCGCAATACGGCCCAACAGGATTTACAGCGTGTTTTCGGTCTCGGTTTATTCGAGGATGTGCGTCTCTCTTTTTCCCCCGGCAGCGACCCAAGGGAGGTGGTCGTTAACGTCGATGTGGTGGAAGGTAATACCGGTTCCCTGGCCGCTGGGGGTGGTATTAGCTCGAATGCGGGCTTATTCGGGACTGTTAGCTATCAACAGCGCAATTTTGGCGGTAATAACCAAACTTTAGGGGCAGAAGTCCAATTAGGGGAACGGGAATTTTTATTTGATCTGAGTTTTTCCGATCCTTGGATTGCCACGGATAATTTCCGCACTTCCTACACGGTCAACGTTTTCCGGCGACAGTCGATTTCTCTAGTTTATGATGGGGAAAATTCCTCAATTCGGACGCTTAACGATAATGATAGTCCCCGTATCGTCCGGACGGGTGGCGGTATTACTTTTGTCCGTCCTTTGGCCCCCGATGTGTTTACGAAACCAAAATGGGTGGTTTCCCTAGGCTTTAACTATCAACAGGTACAGGTGCAAAATGCCAATGGTGACATCTCTCCCCTGTCTGCACCTCTCCATGGTTTTGGCAGTCAACAACTGGCTTTTAGTTCCTCTGGGATCGATGATCTACTTTCCCTAAATATTGGCGCTATTCAAGATTTTCGCGACAATCCCCTGCAGCCCACCAGTGGTTCTTTCCTGCGTCTAGGTTTAGAACAAACTATTCCGGTCGGTTCTGGCAGTATTTTCGGCACTCGTGTTCGGGGCAGTTACAGTTATTTTATCCCCGTTCGGTTGATTAATTCCTTTAATCTCTTTGAAACCGATATTTTTAAAGGTCAGCAATCCCTCGCTTTTAATGTGCAAGCAGGGACAGTATTAGGTGATTTACCCCCCTACGATGCTTTTATTGTGGGGGGTAGTAACTCTGTACGGGGTTACGCCGAGGGAGAAGTGGGTAGCGGTCGCAGTTATTTCCAAGCGACGGCCGAATATCGTTTTCCCATTGTCGCCATTATCGGGGGGGCGTTATTTGTCGATTTCGGCACTACTATTGGTTCCCAAGGCGATGTCCCCGGTCAACCCGGGATTGTCCGGGATTTACCCGGTACCGGTCTCGGTTACGGGTTAGGTGTTCGGGTACAGTCTCCCGTCGGTCAAATTCGGGTTGACTACGGTTTTAATGTCGATGGTGGTTCTCGTCTCCATTTCGGTATCGGGGAACGATTCTAATCAGTTATCAGTTATCAGTTATCAGTTATCAGTTATCGATAAATTTAGTTCTTTTTGCTGTTCACTGATCAAAGCTTTATTACTTAATAATTATGGTTTCTACTATCCCTAAACAATTTGAATTATCGGGAATTGGCCTGCATTCGGGGGAAATAACACGGGTGCGCGTCTGTGGGGCCAATCCGGGAGAAGGACGTTATTTTGTCCGCAGAGATTTAGCCAATCAACCGATTATTCCCGCTCTAGTTTCTTCGGTTTACCAAACGACTTTATCAACGGAATTGGGACAAGGAGAAGCAAAGGTTAGAACCGTTGAGCATTTATTAGCTGCCTTAACCGCTTTGGGGGTAGAGGATGCTCGCATTGAGGTGGATGGTGCGGAAATTCCCCTCCTCGATGGTTCGGCCAAAATCTGGGTGGAAGCACTCGAAAATGCTGGTTTAGATAACTCTTTTTCTCGATCAGATTTAACTATTTCTCAACCGATTTGGTTGTACGAAGGAGATGCTTTTGTAGCGGCGATTCCTTCCCCTGAATTACGTTTTACCTACGGCATCGATTTTACCTATAAACCCATCGGTAATCAATGGTATAGTTGGAGTCCCGATCAAGAAAGTTTTCGATCCGCGATCGCAGATGCCCGTACTTTCGGTTTTGCCGATCAAATTGAATATTTACAAAAGGCTGGTTTAATTAAAGGAGGCAGTTTAGAAAATGCCTTAGTCTGCGATCAAAATCAATGGTTAAATCCTCCTTTACGCTTTGATAATGAGCCAGCAAGACATAAATTATTGGACTTAATTGGTGATTTGAGTTTACTGGGAACCATTCCCACCGCTCATTACATGGCTTTTAAAGCTAGTCATAAACTGCACATTCAATTAGCTAAAGCAATTCAGGGTTAATTATTTCTTGGATCAAGGGAACGAACGACAAAAATACCGATGGCTTTGTCCACTTTACTGATGTAGTTTTGTAGGTCTTTAGCAATGGTAACTTGACCGGCAGGAGAGGCATGAATTAAGCCAATTTTGCCATCGGGAAAGCGATAAACTAGGCCGGTATGGGTGGTATCTAAACCAGCGATATTAGTCACGACACCGATAATATCGCCCGCTTGCAGTTGTGGATAAATATCTTTAATCTTAGCGGTGGGAATATAGGTTAAGGATAAGCTTTCTAATTGCCGTTCTACCTGTTGAATACAATCGTAATTACTTTGACTTTTTAACTGGGGATATAGATAGCGGTTTTTGCTCATAAAGTTGAGTTTTTTGTCAAGAGTAATTCCCCCTAATTTTTGAGTAATATCTTCTAGATTGCCTCGTTTTTGGTTGTCATTAATCCAATCGGAAAAGTAATGCAGACGACTACAATAACCGTCGAGAATACCGTGGCGATAACGTTGATTTAAAACCTGCTGACTAAAAGCAGAATACTGATAATTTTTTAAAGCAAAATTGTGACTCAAAGCGAGAACTGTTTCCACAAAAAGGACACAATCAAACTCTTTTAAAGAGATAAATAATTTTTCCGTTGCCGAGCGATCAATTAATCCTGCTTGATATTTTGCTCCTAAAAATTGAGTGGCGATATTCTGGATTATATCAGCCATGGGTAAGCGATCGAGTTGTTGATTTTGGGCGTACTGCACCAGTTTTTGATAATTAGGATCGCTTACTTCTTGAGCAAGAATAGTTTCCGATCGAGCTATGCTCACGGGAATTAAAACAGGATTAATTAATAAATAGGGTAAAGTTATCCAATTAAAAAACATTGTTGATCGGTTACTAAAAATAATCGGGTTTATCATCGACTCATACAAATTAACTATCGGAGTAATTATCAACTGTTAAAATCTGCTAGGTTTAGTTGGTATTTCTCATTGTATTATACTATATATTATAGATAAAGTGGCTCTATGGGAGTTATTTCCCGACTGGTCGATGACGTTTACTCGGAATTACTGTCTTATAGGACTCCCAAAAGTCTGTGTAAGTAACAGCGCATTGTCGGTAAACACCAGGTAAACTGGCCCCAAAGTTTTTTGGCTGATTGACGACTCCTATCTCCGCGCATAGCAACCAATAATTTCTCGCGTAGTTCTATCGATAGCTAACCAAATATATACCTTGATTTTCTGACAAAATACGAATGACCATAACTCATCACATTCTAGGATTAATTTGCCTTTAGGTTTGTCTGTAACCTTTACTTGGCGGGGAACTTGGCTAAATTTATTATTAACATAATTTTGTAACCATGACCAACTTACCCCTGTTACTCTAGCAATTCCTCGTCAGGAAATTCGTTCGAGCAAGAGTTGATCGATTAATTGTTTGGTTTCGTCAGAGACGGTTTTATTAGTGGGATTGATCACAAACGGTTGACCACATTCTTTACATTGACGTTTGGGTTTTCCATTATGAATAGAACCATTCTTGATCCTATGGTGAGAACCACAACGCTTGACAAGTAAATAGAGGTGAACTAGGGGGGGTATTTTCTTCTGTGCTAGACTGATATTTGAGTAAGCCAGACAGGAGCCAGAAAAAGATATTTATCAGAAAAGTCATGAGCAAGCCGGAGGTTTAAAGACTGAGCGGGTTCCAATTATTATTATTAATAAATATTTTACACACTTCATACCAGGTAAGCAAGAGGGCTACGGCACTACTACCAAATCATTTCTGATGACTGATAACAAGGGCCGAATCTAAAACCTAATTTGTTAAGTATCTAAGCACAATTAATTACACATCTAAGCCACTACTCCGTCAGACTGCTGCTGTGATCAGTAAACAGTGAACTGAAAACTCAAATCCGATCCCTAATAGCTGTCTTGTGAGTCTCGGAGTCTCGGAGTCTCGGAGTCTCGACTAGGAAATTAATTTTGCACGACTACTTAAGCTATAGCGGTTTTCACAGAAGTGAGTCCCGATTGAAACGCTGAAACGCCTATCTATCAAGGGATTTACTATACCTTATTAGACTGAAAACCGCTATAAAAGCTTTGATGTACTTAGGGTCTGCGGCAAAAAGTTTCTCGTGGGTGTAGGGTGTAGGGTTTTACCCATTTTCATCTGGTAAATTACCTAGTTTTCAGGGAAAAAGTCCCGGAATTTTCCCCCCGATCACTCCCAGATCTGGTACTTTTTGATTTCACAAAAGCCTAAAGATATTATCCAACAAGGTTTTTAGATTTATTCAGCAACCCCTACTTAGTTTCTAACCTTCTTTTTAGGTAGGAGAATTGCCAGATTCCTCCTTGGAGCCTATTGCCTGTTGCCTCTTGCCTTCAGAAGCTGATAACTGAAAACACTCCTAACACCTCAACTCACCCTTTCCTCCGTCACCAGAGTAATACCTGTCCATTCTCCCTTCTCATCATAAGAACGAATTAGGCGCTGTCTTTGAGTAGGAGAAAGTAACCAACCCACTTCTAAAACAAAACGATGACCGGCAGTAATTTTCAGAGGTGTATTACAGGAAGCTCCATCTGGCAGCAGCAGGATTTGAATCGGCAGCGGACTATTTTCAAACAACAATCTTTGTCCCTCAATACGAGCGCTAGAAGTAATTTGATTATCGCCAAAAGTCAAAGTTTGCGAGAGATAATTATCCCCCTGACGCTCGATCGATACATGAGTAGAATAGGCAGGAAAATTATAAAAATCGCGTCCCGTTGTCACCGCCTGTCCTCGCCATTGACCTAGTAATTGCTCCACCGCTAACAGCGGTCTTTCTGGTGACTGAGAATCAACTAACTTTTCCCGAATTAAAGTCAAGCGATCGAACTCACAGCGCTCATTAAATAACTGTACGATTCTTAATCGTCTTTCCCCAGAGATTAACCCAAATTCTGCGCCGAATTGTGAGGAAAAACTACTAAAATATAAAGAACCTTGGCAAAAAGCTCCCGTCTGGCTAAATAGAATACCCTGATGGAGAGAACTATACTCTAAAATTAAATCTTCCGGCACTCGATCGCTGTAGAGACGACGGACCAATTGACGAATCGATCGATTATTATTAATGCCTTGCAAAGATACCAAAGTCGGGGTATCTTCGATCAAATCGCCTTGGGGAGACAGACGGGTAAAAGAACCTTGCCATTGACCGAGATTTTTTAGTAAACATTCCCACTGGGAGAGCATAATAATTGAAGTAATTGGGGGAAATAGGACAAAATACATGGGAACAATTCGATTAATGCACGCCAAACTCCATCGAGTGCGCGTCAGCGAGGCTAACGTCGATTATGTCGGCAGTATCACTATCGATCGAGAATTGATTGAGCGGGTCGGTATTTTGCCCCTTGAAGAGGTGGATGTGGTCAATCTTAGCAATGGTAAGCGCTTTTCCACCTACGTTTTTCCCGGCCAAACCGGGGAAATCTGCCCCAACGGTGGTGCGGCTCTGCTGTGTCAACCAGGAGATATTTTGATTATCTATGCCTACGAACAACGTCCACGGCAAGAAGTTCTCGAAAACGGTCATTTTGCCAAAGTTATCGTCGCTGATGCCGAAAATCGCTGTCAGCAATTTTTTGAACAGAGCCTAATTCCCCGGGGTGATGGTCGGGGAGTGGAATTTTATAGCCGAGAATGCTGATTCTTGTCCTCAATTTGTTAACTTTCCCGTCATAATAAGAATAAGTAATGTAAATTTTCTTAGAATCAGCCCCCATGCGTGTAATTCTCATGACCGGTAAAGGAGGCGTGGGTAAAACCTCCGTCGCCGCCGCTACAGGACTCCGCTGCGCCGAACTTGGCTATAAAACCCTAGTTCTCAGCACCGATCCCGCTCACTCTCTCGCTGACAGTTTCGATCTCGAATTAGGTCACGATCCTCGTTTGGTACGCCCCCATCTTTGGGGGGCAGAATTAGATGCACTAATGGAGTTAGAAGGCAACTGGGGCGCAGTAAAACGTTACATTACTCAGGTATTGCAAGCTAGGGGTTTAGATGGAGTGCAAGCGGAAGAATTAGCGATTTTACCAGGAATGGATGAGATTTTCGGCTTAGTTCGCATGAAACGCCACTACGATGAGGGGACTTATGATGTGTTGATTATCGATTCCGCACCCACGGGGACAGCTTTACGATTGCTGAGTTTGCCAGAGGTGGGCGGTTGGTACATGAGAAGATTTTACAAACCTTTACAGGGAATGTCGGTGGCATTGCGACCACTGGTGGAACCTTTATTTCGACCGAGTCGCCGGTTTTTCCCTACCGGACAAGGAAGTTATGGATGCTCCCTACGAGTTTTATGAGCAGATCGAGGCTTTAGAAAAGGTTTTGACCGATAATACTCAAACCTCGGTACGTTTGGTGACAAACCCCGAAAAAATGGTGATTAAGGAGTCTTTACGCGCCCATGCCTATCTAAGTCTCTATAATGTTTCCACCGATTTGATTATTGCTAATCGGATTATTCCCGACAAAGTAACCGATCCTTTCTTTGCCCGTTGGAAAGAAAATCAACAGGGTTATAAACAGGAAATTTACGATAATTTTCATCCTTTACCAGTTAAGGAAGTTCCTCTCTACTCTGAAGAAATGTGTGGTTTACCCGCTTTAGAAAGACTGAAAGAAACTCTTTTTGCCGGGGAAGATCCGACTAAGGTTTATTACCAAGAAAACACCATTCGGGTAGTTCAACAGGAAAATAATTACAGTCTGGAATTATATTTACCCGGCATACCCAAGGAACAGATACAACTAAATAAAACTGGAGATGAGTTAAATATTCGCATTGGGAATCACCGTCGTAATTTAGTCTTACCCCAAGCTTTGGCAGCCCTGAAACCTTCGGGAGCAAAAATGGAAGATGATTACCTGAAAATCTCTTTTAGCAACGTGGTAAAAGTGTAATTTTCCTAGAGTAGGTGGGAAGCTTATCAGTGATCAGTAATCAGTAAACAGTAATCAGTGAACTGAAAAATAACATCTGATCACTGATAAGCTGTCTCGGATTCTCCTGTCTCGACTAGGAAATTGATTTGGCAAGATTACTTATTACTGATGATTTTCCCAGAAAAATCAAGAGAGCAATCTTTTTTCTAACCATGCCAGGACACTGTTAACATCCGCCACTTTTTCTCCTTCGGGTACAGGTGGACGTTGCACCATTACCACGGTTATTCCCAACTCTCTAGCGGCGATAATTTTAGCGTAGGTGGCATCACCGCCGCTATTTTTACTCACGATCGCCCCAATCTTATATTCTTGCAAAAGAGAGCGCTCTGACTGCAAGGAAAAAGGCCCCCGTGCCAACAATAATTTTCCCACTGGTACGATAGCATCCGCTCCCGGAGGGTCAATCATCCGCATCAAAAACCAGATATTTTTTAAATGTGCATAACTTGCCAGTTCTTGCCGACCAATAGTGAGAAATATCCGCGGAGCTAACCCCGGTAAAATATTCGCCGCTGCTTGATTGTTTTCTACTTCAATCCAATTATCTCCAGATACTTTTTCCCAAGCTGGACGACTTAACATTAATCGAGGAATACCACAATCTGAGGCGGCTTGAGCGGCATTAAAGGAAATTTGTGCGGCAAAGGGATGGGTGGCATCAATTAAACAATCAATGCCTTCTTGCCGCAGATAATTGGCTAACCCAGTGGCACCACCAAACCCCCCCCGGCGAGAAGGAGTTGTGAAAGTAATCGGTTCTCTCGTGCGACCGGCAAAAGAAGCGATGGCATCCATACCCGGAATTGCCGCAATTTTGGTCGCTAATGCCGCCGCTTCCCCCGTTCCCCCTAAAATCAGCACTCTTTTATTTTTAGTCATCTAGCAATCGCCAAAAGGTTAACTAATTTTCCATCTTCCTATCTTCCCTGGCAAAGGAAGGAGATTTGGGGGTTAAATCACGCTACTTTTTCCCAAAAACGAGGAATCTGTGCTAAGTTACCACAAAGTTTATTTTCCGAGCAGACTCTCGGAAGATAGACCATCAATCAAGACCAATTGAACTTTTTTGGTCTTTAGGACGATAAAAAATGACGAAAAATCAGCAAATTATCGCAAAAATCGGGGGGGTAGCCTTGCTCTCCTTGTTTCCTTGGCTTTAGGACAACAGGCTTCTGCTGTCACCCTTGTTGAAAACTTAAGTCAAACAAATGGCGGCGAAATTACTGTTAATAACCTCCAATGGCTGGGATCAAGCTTTACCACTGGCAGTGGCAGTTATAATCTTGAATCTGTCACTCTTTTATTCCGACAAAACATCGCAGGTGACTTGTTTGTTCGTCTCTATGGCAACAATAGTGGAGTTCCTGGCACTCTGATAACCACTTTTACCAACCCTGGTTCTATTAGTAGCAGTTTCGCCAATAACACCTTTACCCTTGCTACCTCCCAGGCATTAACCGCCAGTACCACTTACTGGTTAGTCAGTGGTGTTTCATCTTCCGGAAATTTCGGTTGGCGTTTTACATTTTCTGACTCTGAAACAGGACTCCCTGGCTGGACTATTGGTGGTGGTAATGTTAGTAGTACCAATCAAGGGGGAACTTGGAATTCTTCCCCTACTTCTGGCCCTTTCCAATTTAGCGTTAATGGGACAGAACAGTCCCAGTCCATTCCTGAACCCAGTTCCCTTGTTGCCTTGTTAGGATTAGGAGGATTAGGGTTGGTCTCTAGACTGAAGAAACGAAAATAAGAAGTAGGGTGGGGGGTGACTCCACTTTTTTTATCTGCTGCTGGGGTTCTATCTTAGCACCAGAAAAGGGAGGTTTTGCCCTCGCCCCCAACCCCTAGGGCTGATTCATTCTCCGAATCTAATTCTTTTTTTGCTACCCTACTTAATAGTGACGTGGAGTATAAACCCATTGCTTGGTTTTACCTTGCTCAATCAGGCGAGTTTTACTCGATCCAATCAAAATTATGGTCCGCATATCCGCATCTTTAATAGTCATATCCTCTAGGAATTTCACTGTCACTGTTTCCCCTTTTCGCCCTAAATTACGCGCTAGTACCACGGGAGTTTGCGGCGATCGCCATTGTAATAAAATCTCTTTTGCCTTCTCCAATTGCCAAGTGCGCTCTTGAGACACAGGATTATAAAATGCGATCGCTAAATCGGCTCGGGCTGCTAACTCAATGCGCTGAGAAATCACCTGCCAAGATTTGAGAAGATCCGATAGGGAAATCGCACAAAAATCATGGCCTAAAGGTGCGCCAACCCTCGCCGCTGCCGCTTGCATGGCCGAAATACCCGGACAGACCTGAATGGCAATCTGCTGCCATTCCGGTTTTGCTTTTTTTTCTAATACCTCAAACACGGCTGCAGCCATGGCATAAATGCCAGGATCTCCGGAGGAAACTAAGACAACTGATCGCCCCTTAGCCGCTAAATCTAGGGCCATTTCCGCGCGATCGAGTTCCACCCGATTATCCGATTCATGGCGGACAATTTCTGGTTTTCCCAGGGATTCTACCAAATCCAAATAGGTTTTATAACCCACCCAATCCGTGGCTTTTTCTAACACTTCTCGAACTTCCGGCGACATCCAATTTAGCGCACCCGGTCCGGTCCCGACTATGGCTAATTTACCTTGACTTTCCTGGGCCAAATCCCCTGGTAGTAAACCTGATTTTTCCTTAATTGGCTGGCTTTCCTCACAGAGATAAACTAAACAGGCACTGCTAGGTTTTGCCAAGTTTAAGTTATTTTTATCGATAATCTCAATGCTCAGTTTTGCTGCTGATGAAATCGGTAAATTACTATTTTTTAACCATTCCGCTTCACCAATTAATTTTACTTTTTCACCCGCCAATAAATCGGACAGAAACTTCTTAGCATCATCGGGATTAACTAACTGATAACCCGGTGGTGGCGATAATAAAGTCGTTTTAAATCTAATATCACCAGTGGTGGTAATTGCGGGGGAAATTTGCCAAACCGAGGCAATTTGACGAGCGAGATCATTAACCCCTTGTAAACCCCCCAACAAAGGCACTACAGCGCTGCCATCTTCCGCAATTGCTAATACAGGCGGTTCTTGCCATTTATTAGTTAATAAAGGTGCTAAAGTGCGAATTAAAATACCCGCCGCACAAATGCCAATAATTGGCGTTCCCATCTGGAAAAATTCTCGCACCGTTTCGCCAAAATTAGTATAGGTAAAATCCGCCGAATGGGTACGATCTATTAACCCATAAACCACTGCTTCTGGGAAGGCCATTTGCACTTGACGAGCAACGGGGATACTGGTTTCTCCTAAAATGAGAATAGCTGGAGGTTTCATTTGGCTTCCCCCGACTGCGCTGGGATTAACTTTTGGATAAATTCTTGATGCTCTGCCGAGTTAATTCCAGCCTTTAAGCTGTCTAACACCCGTGACATATTGCCGTTGAGCATGGCTGAAATATCTAACCACAAACCAGGAAATACTAGAGAGCAAATCACCCCTTCTTGGTTGGGTAACAAAGAAATATAATCGCCATCTTGTAAACTAAACCAATCAATTTTTTGATCAAATACCTGCCAAACAAGGTATTCTTGAATGCCACTGCGTCGATAAGCACGTTTTTTATCACCTAAATCTATGGCGGCACTACTAGCGGCAATTTCTACGACTAATTCCGGTGCTCCTTCTAGGTATCCCTCTACACTTAGGGTTGATTTTCCCCCGCTTTCTTGGCTAATTAATAACACCCCATCTGGCTGTAATTCGTTGTCGATATCCAAGCGAACGGTTGGCTCAATACCCATTTGTACTTGGGGTGTAGCAGCTTGATAAACTCCCAACCAAGTGATTAAACCTCCATGGGGTTCAGCATGAAATTTAAACCGTAATGGGGATGCCATATACACAACTCCTTCGATAAGTTCGGCTTTTTTTAATCCTGGCATAGCTTGATAACGGCGCTCGAATTCGGGACGAATTAAGCGATCCCCATTTTCTAACGGGGGTAAATGTCGAGTGGTTACAGTCTGAGAATTTAAGGATTTAACTGGGGAAGAAGTCATGGTGGCAGTCTTTGGGAACAAAACAGCATTGATTTTATTATAGATTGTTTCATTGGACTTCTTGAGGGATTTAATTTTTAACTGAAATTTCGCCAGAAGTCCCGCGCTTTTAGCGATAGTATGAATGGCGACCAACATATAGACAATTACCCAAAACTATAGCATTTATCTTAGTGGTGAGGTACAAAGTTTTCCTTTTGGGAAATCGGTAGTCGATACCAAATTAGGTTACACTTCATCTAGTTATGAGAAATGCTGTCATAACTGATATAGCGCACCTAAATGAAAGGTAAACGTCCTCTTCTAGAGCCTACCCATTCACGAATCAATTAGGCACACTATAACTGATAACTGATAATCGATAACTGATAATGTTGGTTCCCCTTACCCGTCAATCGATCGAGCAAATTGTCCCGATTATCGCCACAGGTCCCCAGTATGCTCACTATTGGGGTAAATGGTCTGATTTTCTGCGCCGTTTATTCATTTCTGTCATCGCTCTCACCGCAGCTTGGTTAATCGGTAATTTATTCGGCCCCGGTGGTTTAACGATTAAACTAATTTTCGACATTATCGCCGGTTTATATTGGCTCTGGGGTCCGGTTTATTGGGCCAGTGTTCGCAATAATACCTATCGTCGTCTTCCCTACGGGGGGTTTTGGCGCGGTCGCGTTTTCGATGCTTTTGTAACCGAGGAATTAATCGGGGAAGAAGAAAGGGTCAATAAACGCGGGGAATTAGAGATTATCGAAAATCGCCAACGCTGTATTAATCTAGAAATCGGTGATCAAACTGGCTTCTCGGCGATCGTTCGCGCTCCCCTCAAACGCATTCATAAATCGATCCGTCCCGGGATGGTGGCCGAAGCTTTGTTAATGTCTCGAGATGCCGATTTAGGGGATATCAATCAGCTTTCTGATGTCCATCTTCCCCAACTCGACCAGTGGATAGGGGAATATCCTCTGCTGCGACGGGATATTTTTCAGCAAGTTAGTCGCGAATTGGGAGGGGGAAAAGAACCCCGGCCAAAACCTTCTCGTTATTCTAATAATGTCATCCGAAGACGCAAAACCCGTTAATTGGTCGGCGATCGCTGAAAAGACACCGGTTTCTCGGCCATCAATGAATAATAATCAATTAAATGGTCTATTTACAGATTTTATGCCATTTAATCCTTATTTTTGCCGTTTTTGAACCATCAAAAATTAATTATGCAAGAGGTTCAATATAATGTTAATTGAGCTTAGAAGGAGATAAATCGATGACGGCATCCTATGAGCAAGACTTTGGACTTTGGGCCGAACAAATGGCCGATTTATTAGCCTCTGGTCGGTTTTCCGAGTTAGATATTGAGAATTTAGTCGAAGAGGTACGGGATTTGTCGAAACGGGAGCGCGATCGCTTACTCGCTAGTCTCAGATTAATTTTGCATCATTTATTAAAGTGGGACTATCAACCTCAACGGCGATCGCACAGTTGGCTGGGGACTATTCAACGAGAAAGAGCTAATATTAGGCTTTATTTGGACGATAGCCCCAGTTTTAAAGCGATATTTAACCGATGAAAGCCTATTTAAACTCTATGCTGTTGCTTGTTCCGATGCCTTTAGAGAGACGGGATTAGAGTTTCCCCCCGTTTGTCCCTACGGTATTGAGGATATTTTAAATCGTTCTCTTCATTTGTCGGAATGATAGACGAAAAACGATTAAAGTTGGTAAACTTAGATAGTATCCACACGATATCGCTAATCTGCTAATCTTGTAGGGTGCGTGTTTGCGGCTACTAATTCTGACAAAAAACCAAAATTAACAATCCGCGCCCCACGCACCAACTTTGTCATTAAATTGGTGCGTGGAGCCTTCTTGGGATAGTTTTCCCTGGGATTTAGATTTTTTCCTTGGGACAGACTATAATAATGCTTGTAGTTAACTATGTACAACTCTGATGAGCGTCAACATTGTCAACTTTAGCGAAGCACGAAAAAACTTTAAATCTGTAATAGATACAGTAGCCAATGACAAAAACTGTACCGTTATTGTCAGGAGAGATGCAGAAGATTTTGTCATCATGTCTAAAAGTTATTATGACAGTCTAATGGAAACGGTTTATCTCTTAAGATCTCCAGCTAATGCTCAACATTTAGAAGAAGCGATCGCAGAATATAAAGCAGGTAAAATACAAGAACATGATTTAATTGATGCGTAAGTTAGCTTGGGGTAGTAAAGCATGGAAAGATTATCTTTATTGGCAATCTCAGGATAAGAAAACCCTGAAAAGAATCAATCTGCTGATCCAAGATACTCTAGCCAATCCTTTTGAAGGAATCGGTAAACCTGAACCCTTGAGAGAGAATTTGTCAGGTTTTTGGTCTCGTCGCATTGACGAAGCTAATCGTCTTGTCTATGTTGTCGATGATGATTATCTAACAGTTATTTCCTGTCGTTATCATTACCAAGATTAGTGCGATCACCTAATCTTGTAGGGTGCGTGTTTGCGGTTACTAATTCTGACAAAAAACCAAAATTAACAGTCCGCACCCCACGCAGCAAATTTAGGGACTTGCGCTTTGATAATGTACCTTTTGGGCGAACGCAGTTCGCCCCTACATTGTGGACAAAATCCGTTACTGTCGGGGCGCCTGGAACCTGCGCCCTCCGCGCGGAGGGGGTTTGCTGATCACCCTAAGTAGGGTATGCGGCAAAAAGTTTCTCGTGGGGGTAGGGTGTGGGGTGTGGGGTGTAGGGTGTAGGGTTTTACCAATTTTCATCTGGTCAATTACCTAATTTTCAGAGAAAAAGTCCCTGAATTTTCCCCCCGATCCCCGCAATGGCTGGCACTTTTTGAGGGTAAAAAAGTCTAAAAGTCCTATCCAACAAGGTTTTTAGATTTATTCAGCAGACCCTAAGTAGGGGGAGAGCCTTTGACAGCCCCCTTCCAATAAGGGACTTGCGCTTTGATAATGTGCCATAGGGCTGGTCTGATTCTTCTACAGAGCGATTTTCAAAGCTGGGATATTATTCCCACGCAAGTCCCTTATTATTAAATTGGTGCGTTACGTTTTCGCACTTCACACCCTACGATTTATGCTTCTGTTTGTGTCGATAATCTCTGATAAAAAAATTAGGCGTTGCTGAATCAAGGGATGAATGGCAACTGGGCCTCGTATCCAAAAGTTAGTTTGAGTCTAGTTTTTAAAAATCCCACAAAAGAAGATTCCTATCTCTATTATGCAACGCCAGGGTTTGCCGAAAAAGCTTTTCGTGGGGTTAGGAGTGAGTATTCAGTGATCAGATGCGAGTTTCAGTTCACTGATTACTTTTTACTGTTTACTGAAAATACTCCCCACTTCCCCACTTCCCCACTTCCCTATCCCTTTTAAACAGGATTTAGTATTAGCCTGTATTAACATTTCTGATTGCGTTGTTAAGTTTGGCTAATAACAGCTTATTTTTAGTTCCTTGTCAAGCCCCTATTATAATTTTTAATCTCTGATCCTTAGTCCGATTTAACATTGATATTAAAAATCTGTTTTTTTGTAGCGAAGATAACAGTTTTATTAACTATTATCTGCATTTATAGAGGGAAATCGAGGGAGGCTGATAATCCTTGAAAGCCTTGTCAATACTAGCATTATTCCCTCTCGAAATTTGACTAATTCCCCAAGTTTTCCTAACCTTGACCCCCTCTAGGACACAAAAAATTCAAAACTTACCATCTTAACTTGGTTTTTAGCGCAAGTCAACCCTTTATTTAAATTTTTGATTCTCTTGCCCGATAACGATATAAATTCTCGTAATGACCAACCGATTTTCCGTGATAGGGTTGAACAGAACGCAACCAAGTTAGCTCTGCAAGCACAAAGGAATGTTAGCAAGTTCCTTTTTGCTTTGCATTGGGAACTTGCTAACGCACAATAAGAAAGTCTATGAATAAACAACTGATCAACAAACTACAAGCTGTAACTGCCCTTACCGTAGTGGGGACTACAGCCTCGATAATTTGTTCCCAGACAGCAGGACACAGCAACAGCCTGACGGATATTAGCGTAGGTCGTCAAACTGTTATCGAGTCAACTACTCAAACCGTTCTGTCCGCTTTTTCTAATAGTCGAACAGCTGATTCGGATATTAAATTATCACGTTCTGTTCAAGATAATGCTAACGAAATTCTAAAGACTTTGGAGTCCCTAGTGGACAAAGAAAATACCGTCCCTGCAAGCGTTACACCCCGGACCCAAGAGGCCATTCCTTCGACGATACAACCCCAATCACAACCCAATCAAGTCAAGCCGGCCCCGGCCAGCAATCCTGCCTCAGTGACACCGCCAGAGAAGCCGAAAACAAGCCAAGCGGTAAAAACCAGCAGTCGCCCCCGTAAAAAGGGAATGGCCTCTTGGTATGGTTCCGGTTTCCACGGTCGTCGCACCGCTAGTGGTGAGACTTTTAACTCTAGTGGTTTAACTGCCGCCCATCGCTATCTACCTTTCGGCACCAAGGTTAGGGTAACTAATCTGCGTAATGGGCGCTCGGTGGTGGTGCGAATTAACGATCGCGGTCCGTTTAGCGGTGGTCGCGTCATCGACCTCTCCAGAGGTGCGGCAGCGATTATCGGTGTCTTCCAATCGGGAGTTGCCCCAGTGGTCTTGGAAGTTTTAGGCAGATAATCAGTGATCAGTGATCAGTAAACAGTAAGCAGTGAAAAGACAGCACTGTTAATCTGCGTCTTGGAAATTTTAGTACAAATGCTCGAACTTCTTCCTTATCCCTGACTTGAAAGAGGGTGTAGGGTGTGGGGTGTGGGGTGTAGGGAAGGAAACCTCTTTCATCTGTGGGGGTGAAAATTTTTTCATCGGGACTGACTAAAAACTCACATCTGATCACCGATAACTGATAACTGGTAACTGGTAGCTGATCACTGATAACTGATCACTGATCACTGGTAACTGATCACTGCTATAGTGATCCTATTGGGATTTGACTGGGTTTATGTTAGAAATTAGCGATTTATCGGTTAATTATGGCGGAATAAAGGCATTAGAGCAGGTTAGTTTAAGGGTAGAAACGGGGGAAATTGTCACCCTGATTGGAGCGAACGGAGCAGGAAAAACGACGACTCTAAAGACGATATCTCGGCTTTTAACGGCAAAGACGGGGCGAATAATCTATCAGGGTCAAGATATTACCCATTTACCGCCCCATGAAATCGTTAAACGGGGAATTGCCCATAGTCCGGAAGGGAGAAGAATCTTAGCTCGTCAAACAGTGTTGACAAATTTGCAGTTAGGGGCCTATACGAGAAGCGATCGCCGAGGAGTAAAAAGTGATATGGAAGAGCAGTGGCAACTGTTTCCCCGACTATCGGAGCGCCGAGAGCAGTTAGCGGGAACCCTAAGCGGTGGGGAACAACAGATGCTGGCGATCGCCAGAGCTTTAATGAGTCGTCCCAAGTTATTGTTACTAGACGAACCCAGTTTAGGACTAGCGCCGCAGATAGTGCGGGAAATCTTCAGTATTATCCGTCAATTAAACGAATCGGGAGTAACTATCCTGTTAGTGGAACAAAATGCCAATTTGGCTCTAGAAACTGCCAATCGAGGCTATGTTTTGGAAGCTGGTCGCTTGACTATCGCAGGAGAAGCTGGGGATTTACTCAAGGATGAGCGCGTCAAACAAGCTTATTTGGGCTGATCAATCACAATGCGGGGATCATTGAAGAAAATCTATAGTAGAACTTGGTAAAAAATATTAACAAAATTTTACAAAGTCGCCTAGAATGAACACATAACCAAATAGGTATTTTTTCTTACCGCCATGCTAACGGCTAACTTCCCCTGGCTCACTGCCATCATTTTGCTCCCCCTGCTTGCCTCTTTCCTAATCCCTGTAATCCCCGACAAGGAAGGAAAAACTGTTCGTTGGTTCGCTCTTGGAGTCGGACTAGCAGACTTTATATTAATGTGCTACGTCTTTTTACAAAAATATGATTTAAGCAACCCCAACCTACAATTAGTGGAAAAAATCGATTGGGTTCCCCAAATTGGTTTAAGTTGGGCGGTGTCGGTGGATGGTATCTCGGCACCGTTAGTTTTATTAGCAGGATTGGTGACAACCCTTTCTATCTTGGCCGCGTGGCAAGTGGACCGCAAACCCCGTTTATTCTACTTCCTGATGCTGTTGCTCTACGCCGCTCAGATTGGTGTTTTCGTCGCCCAAGACTTATTATTATTCTTCTTAATGTGGGAAATCGAGTTAATTCCCGTTTATCTACTCGTTTCCATCTGGGGTGGTCAAAAACGTCGTTATGCCGCCACTAAATTCTTACTATACACCGCCGCCGCTTCTATCTTCATCCTCGTTGCCGGTCTAGCCATGGCCCTTTACGGTGGTGGTGCGATGACCTTTGATATGGCGGAATTAGGATTTAAAGATTATCCCCTCGCTTTAGAATTAGTCCTTTACGCTGGTTTATTAATCGCTTTCGGGGTCAAACTCGCCATCTTCCCCCTCCATACTTGGCTCCCCGATGCTCACGGTGAAGCTTCTGCACCTGTATCGATGATTCTCGCTGGTGTTCTCCTCAAAATGGGTGGTTATGGTTTAATCCGCCTTAATATGGGGCTTCTACCCGATGCACATATATACTTTGCTCCGATTCTAGCGATTCTCGGTGTCGTCAATATTATCTACGGTGCTTTCGCTTCCTTCGGTCAACAAAACATGAAACGCCGTCTCGCTTATTCCTCGGTTTCACACATGGGATTCGTCCTTTTAGGGATTGCTTCCTTTACCGATGTGGGTATTAGCGGTGCTATGTTACAAATGCTCTCCCATGGTTTAATTGCCGCCGTCTTGTTCTTCCTTGCTGGTGTCACCTACGACCGCACCCATACCTTAGCTTTAAACGAGATGGGTGGGATTGCCCAAGCGATGCCGAAAGTTTTCGCTCTCTTTACTGCCGGGGCCATGGCTTCCCTAGCGTTACCCGGAATGAGCGGTTTTGCCAGCGAAATTACTGTATTCATCGGTGTCACTAGCAGTGACGTTTATAGCCAAACCTTCCGGGTTGTGACTGTCTTCCTCGCTTCCGTTGGTTTAATCCTCACCCCGATTTATCTACTCTCCATGCTTCGTCAAGTTTTCTACGGAGATGGTTCTTCCTGCGATATTACTAACATTCTCCCCAACAAAAGCAACGAACAAGCAGTTTGTTTCGGTACTAGCTGTGCTCTCCCTCACGAATCAGAATATATTGACGCTAAACCCAGAGAAATCTTTATCGCTGTCTCTTTCCTCGCTTTGATTGTCGCTATCGGTTTCTATCCCCAACTGGCTACCCGTATCTACGATGTGAAAACGGTGGCAGTTAACTCGGAAGTGCGTCAAGCTTACACAGAAATCGCCGCTGCTCGTCAAAATATCTACGCTGAAACTCAACCAGATGTAAGCGCCAAGGTTGCCAGTATCCTCCAATAAATTGGCAAGTCTAAGGTTAATAGGTTATCAGGAGTAGAAATTCTGCTCCTGATTTTTTTTGGCGAGGAAAAAGATGCGAGCATTTATACTAAAATCTAAGATAGCCGGTTTAATATCGTCTCTGGGATCAAAACGGAAGCTTAGAATAGAGAAAATATGTGGACTTTTATTGATTTATTTGCCGGTATAGGAGGATTTAGAATCGCCCTAGAAAATCTCGGTTGTCAATGCGTTTTTTCCTCGGAAATCGATCCTCACTCCCAAAAGGTTTACTTGGCTAACTATGGTCATTTACCCGATAATCAAGACATCAGAAAATTAGAGGCAAAAACTGTCCCCGATCATGATATACTGTGCGGCGGTTTTCCCTGTCAAGCGTTTAGTATCGCTGGCAGAAAACACGGTTTTGAAGATGCACGCGGAACCTTATTTTTTGAAGTTGCCCGGATCTTACACGAAAAGAAACCGAAAGCTTTTATCTTAGAAAATGTCCAGGGATTAGTCCATCATGATCGAGGTAGAACTTTAAAAACTATTTTAGATATATTAGAAAAGGATTTGCATTATTTTGTCCCTAGTCCCCAGATTTTAAATGCCAGATATTTTGGGGTTCCTCAAAATCGTCCCCGAATTTTTATTGTCGGTTTTCGAGAGGATTTAAATATTTACCATTTTTCCTATCCCCAACCAACCCAGCAAGAAACTTGTCTCGAAGATATCCTAGAAGAAAAGGAAGTCAGCGTTAAATATTATCTCTCTAATCAGTATTTAGAAACTTTATTTAAACACAAAGCTAGACATCAAGATAAAGGTAATGGTTTTGGGTATGAGATTATTTCTCCCGATGGTATCGCTAATGCTATTGTGGTGGGAGGTATGGGAAAAGAAAGAAATTTAGTTATCGATAAAAGACTGAATAATTTTACTCCCGTTACTCGCATTAAGGGAGAGGTAAATAAATTATTTGTCCGTCGAATGACTCCTAGAGAATGGGCAAGATTACAGGGGTTTCCTGATAGTTTTCGGATTGTTGTCAGCGATGTCCAAGCTTATAAACAGTTCGGTAATTCTGTGGCTATTCCCGTGGTGGAAGCGGTGGCAAAAGAGGTGATTAAAGCTTTAGATTTATCCAGAGATTCTCAAGAAAATATCAAGTTTCAAGAACTACAGGGGAGACAATTAGAACTATTGTCAATCTGAGGAACAATAACAATTTTTTCTAGGGGGTTGGGTATATTACAGCGTTTCTTATCAAGATGAAGTATAACCTAATTTGGTATGAACGACCGACTCCCCAAAACCAAAACTTCCTATCTCACCCTTAAGATAATTGCTATAATAACAGTTAATTATTTGATCAATGGGATTACTGTTTATGCTCAAGTCTGACTGGATTAAATTAATCAATGCTATTCGTCTCCGAAAAATTAATTATCAGGGTAAAGACGGTGAATTTAGTTATCGATGCTTTTACGACTACATATCAGATTCTAGAAGCGATTTAGAAAAAAAGAAAACTATCCGTTTCACTCGACACAAATCTGGACTGGAGTTTTCTGGCAAAGATAATATATTTTCTTTGACTTGTTTTTATAACTATGAAATACCCCCCGCACTTAATCAGCAAGAAACCTATCAGTTTGAGCAATTGTTAAAAAGCTCAACTGATGACATTTTTTCTGATCGTATTTGCACTGGACAAAGATCTTTTACACTAACCACCTCTTTCAGTAGTTCTAATAATACAGATAACTTCTTTTACCATGCTGGTTTTTATGCCGCAGCTTTTCTATATGCTTTTGATGTCAAAGAACCAAAAATGCAGTTAATCGATTTAATCGATCAAGAATGGATAGTAATTGATGAAAAACTAGGCTACTTTGATTTTGTTACCTATTTTAGCTATCCAAAAGCTATTCCTATCAAACTGCCTATCCCTAAAATTATCGATTTAAAGACTACCTCAAATTTTCAATTAGCAGAAGGGTTAGAAATAAACGATTTAAAGACTACCTCAAATTTTAAATTAGCAGAAGAGTCAGAAATTGCCGATATTAATCAGAGAGATTATGAGCAAGCTTCAAAATACTTAGATGAGATCAGAAGGGAAATTAAAGACGGTTTACTTGACGAATAATAACGTAAATAAGGAGAATAAATTGCTCTCTTGTACTTTATGTAATAAGTTTTACTAATTGAATATACGTTCCTTAACGAGAGCTTGATTTTTTTCCTAAAAATAAGAGATTACAAGGACGCATTATACTAAATCCTGTTTAAAAAGTATAGGAGAGAAGGGATGGGGGATGGGGGATGGGGGATAGGGGATAGGGGGAAACAATCCATAACTGGGTTTTTAAAGTTAGAATCGGCAGTTAATCACAGGATTAAAAACAGATTTAGTATTACACCTAAAATTTTTCTTAATAAATAGGCTATAAGCAATATTTTTTTAGCACTAAAATTAGGATTCTGACTAGATGCGGTTTCCCCCTAGAGGTAACAATAAAAGAGCAGCAGAGGTGATGGTTTCGCCGGTTGTGCTTGTTAAAGGTATCTTTCTTATACTACACTTGTAACACTAATTTATTTAGTATTTGGGAGAAAAAAATTATGCGGACAATTACACGCACCACCACCACCGAGATGGAAGTCACTAGCATTCGTCTGGAAAGAGTCCTCAAAGACAAGCTGAAAGAGATTTCTGGCAATCAAGGTTATCAAGCACTGATTCGCGATGTCTTATGGAATTTCGTTCAGCAGAAATCAGGAGATTATCGACCTCAGTTTTGTGCCGTCGATATAAGAGCAGTATTTAACGCTACAGCTAGAAAAAATGAGATTTGCGCTCTTACGGGCAAGCTAATCCCCGCTAATGAAACAATGTTATTAGGTTTGACTATCTATGGCGATTTAGTCCCGTTGAGTATGGACAGTTATGCCAATTTAAAATAAGTTTGACTAGGGTGGGGCAGAATGCAGTATAGTTAGTCCTCACCCAAGGGAGATGGGAAGTGGGAATTATAAATTTAAATTATCAATTATGAATTGAGAGGTGGGGAGTTTTTTGCCGTGAACAGTGAACTGATGACTGATAACTGATGACTGAAGCGATTTTAAGAGTGGTTTTAATCAATCCGCAAATTCCGCCAAATACGGGGAATATTGCCCGTACTTGCGCCGCGACGAAGACAGAATTGCATTTAGTCGGTCCCTTGGGTTTTGAAATTAGCGATCGCTATCTGAAGCGCGCCGGCTTAGATTATTGGCCTTATGTAAAACTTATGTACCACTTGACAATTGATGACTTTTGTGATTATCAACAAAAGAGCGGGGGACGGGCGATCGGGTTTAGCGTGCGCGGCAGCAGTAGTTATGTGGAATACAGCTATCAAAGCGGAGATTGGCTACTTTTTGGCAGTGAAACCGACGGTATTCCGGCAGATTTATTAAATCAATGTGATGATACAGTTTATATTCCCATGGCTGAACCGGGGGTGAGAAGTTTAAATCTTTCCGTTAGTGTGGCGATCGGATTATTTGAGGCCAGACGACAATTGGGATTTATTCGTTAGTGGGACATTTTGCTATATAAACAGAGCAAATAAACTAAATTGAGCAAAAAATCAGAAAATTGCTTTTATTTAGCTCATTTTTGCCCATATCAGGAAAAATAGCGATCGCAGTCAATTTTGTCCGTAATAACAGCAAGAAATTATGTGGATTATCCTAGCGCAAATTAATTTTTGCTCCTTTCTAATCCCATAATTTATTGAAAATAAAAAGGCAAGATGAGGCTCATGAATATCTTCGACCTTTCTCCCCATTTTTTTCGCAATTTACAGCTTTTTAATCGGCAAAAATCCACCTCTGGCTTAACTCAAGTCGAGATGTTAGTTACCCTAATTTTATTAGGAATTCTCTTAACCATGGCCATTCCTTTTTATCAGCGTTTAATGGCTTGGATTCGCTTAAATATCGCCACCTTTGAAATATCACAACATTGGAAAAATACCCGTTATCAAGCCACGGGAGAAGGTTCTCATCCCCTATCTTTGTGCATGGCAGAAAATGAAACCCAACAGATTAAAGTTGCAAAAGTGCAAGGGGACGAATGTGAAAATGTCACCGACTGGACTCCCATCACTCGCGGTGTTAGCATCGACACTGACAATTCTAGCCTACGCCGAGTTAGTGGACCGGCGGGTAATCAAGGTACAATTTATCGCTCTAGTTGGGCCGATACAAGGGGGGGTTTAGGAGGTTCTTGGGGACAGTTAGGCAGAATTACTTTAGTTGCTGCTGGCACACCCGACAAACGCTGTTTATTTTTATTCCATGTTGACGGTAGTTGGGATATTCGCCAAGATAATAGATGTGTGCTTTAAAGCGGCAAAAGTTATCGTTATCTAAGGGAGGGTATCAGCCCAAAATCTAACATCAAGGGACACTTTACACCATAAGGTCGAGACAGCCACGCTCAAAAATCTAGAATCCTGACTGATAGCCTTTCTAAACGGAAACTTAGACGGTTTTCAGTCCGTCTGGGATTACACTAGAAAATACTCACTTATTCGATCGAGCCGTTCATGATTATTTCCGTCGTAGCACTGAAGGGAGGGGTCGGGAAAACCACCACATCGATTCATTTGGCCGCCTATTTTCAGGAAAAAGCGCCCACCTTATTGATTGATGCGGATAAAAATCGTTCGGCTCTCCATTGGTCCCGGGAAGATACCCTTCCTTTTATGGTAGCGTCCCAAGCTGGAGCGACGGGACTGGTGAAACAATACACTCATATTATCGTCGATACCCAGGCCCGGCCGGAGCCGGACGAGTTAAAAGATTTAGCTCAGGGCAGCGATTTATTAATCCTACCCACCACTCCCAATCATCTCGATATTGATGTCACGATTAAAGCGGTAGAATTGCTGTCCACGATGACCGATAATTATCGAGTTCTTTTAACCCAAGTGGATTCACGGACGAAAACAGGAAGAGAAGCGCGGAAAGCTCTAGAAGAAGCAAAATTACCCCTATTTAAGCGAGAAATTCCCCGTTTAGTTGCTTTTGAACGAGCGGCCGAAAAAGCAGTCATCGTCAAAGATTATCCCGACCCCCGGTCTAATTTCGGTTGGCTTTGTTACCAAGCGGTCGGTAAAGAAATTTTTGCCCTAATGACATAAATTGTTAAAAAAAAATTATATTAATATTTGTGTCATTTTTCCCCAAAAAGATACTTAATCTGCATGGGGACTTTTTGTAATCTTCCGTTAAGTGTTCACTCCTAAATCGGTAAAGTCTGAGACAATCAAAAAAGTCTGACTGTAGGAGAAACCTCTATGAAATTGGCCTATTGGATGTACGCGGGTCCCGCTCATATTGGCACTTTAAGGATCGCCAGTTCCTTTAAAAATGTTCATGCTATCATGCACGCTCCTCTGGGAGACGATTATTTTAACGTCATGCGCTCGATGTTGGAAAGGGAGCGTAATTTCACCCCCGTCACTGCTAGTATTGTCGATCGTAATGTTTTAGCCCGGGGTTCCCAAGAAAAAGTCGTCGATAATATTGTTCGCAAAGATCGCGAAGAAAGTCCCGATTTAATCGTTTTAACCCCCACCTGTACCTCCAGCATTCTCCAAGAGGATTTACAAAACTTTGTCGAAAGAGCGCGACAGGATGCCCAAGGAGATGTGCTGCTGGCCGATGTTAACCACTATCGCTATAATGAACTACAAGCGGCCGATAAAACCCTCTATCAAATTATCAAATATTATCTCGATAAGGCCCAGAGAAAAGGGGAAATTATCTCCCAGAAAACCCCTAAACCTTCGGTTAATATTATTGGTATTACCACCCTCGGCTTCCATAACCAACATGATCGTACAGAATTAAAGCGGTTAATGGCAGATTTGGACATTGAAGTTAACGAAATTATCCCCGAAGCTGCCTCCGTAGAAAACTTAAAAAATCTGCCCCGCGCTTGGTTTAATCTCGTTCCCTATCGAGAAGTGGGATTAATGACAGCCAAATATCTCGAAAGTGAATTCGCCATGCCCTACGTTGATATTACCCCCATGGGAGTAGTGGAAACGGCGCGCTGTATTCGCCAAATTCAAGAGGTAATTAATGGCCAAGGTGCGGCAGTAGATTACGAAGATTTTATCAATGAACAAACTCTGCATATCTCCCAAGCTGCTTGGTTTTCTCGTTCCATCGACTGTCAGAATTTAACGGGGAAAAAAGCGGTGGTTTTTGGTGATAATACCCACGCAGCCGCTATGACAAAAATTCTCGCCAGGGAGATGGGAATCCATGTGGTTTTAGCGGGGACTTATTGTAAGTATGATGCCGATTGGTTCCGGGAACAAGTGAGTGAATATTGCGATGAAGTGTTAATTAGTGATGATAATGGGGCGATCGGAGATGCTATTGCTCGATTAGAACCAGCGGCGATATTTGGTACTCAAATGGAACGTCACGTCGGCAAACGATTAGATATTCCCTGTGGAGTAATTGCCGCACCTATTCATATCCAAAATTTCCCCCTCGGTTATAAACCTTTCTTAGGTTACGAAGGCACTAATCAGATCGCCGATTTGGTCTATAATTCCTTTACTTTGGGGATGGAAGATCACCTATTAGAGATATTTGGTGGTCATGATACAAAAGAGGTAATTACTAAAGGTATTTCGGCAGATTCTGACCTAAATTGGAATAAGGAAGCTACGGTAGAATTGCAGAAAATCCCCGGTTTTGTGCGGGGGAAAGTCAAACGAAATACCGAAAAATTCGCCCGGGAGCGAGGTATTGGTGAAATAACTTTAGAGGTAATGTATGCCGCTAAAGAATCTGTAGGAGCTTAATTATTTTTGGGGCTGAAATTTAACAGCATTCAGCCCTATTTTTTTATTTAGGGTTTGCTGAATAAATCTAAAAACCTTGTTGGGTAAGACTTTTAGACCTTTTGTCAATCAAAAAGTACCGGACTGGGAGTGATCAGGGGGAAAATTCCGGGACTTTTTCCCTGAAAATTAGGTAATTTACCAGATGAAAACTGGTAAAACCCTACACCCTACACCCTACACCCCACACCCTGCCCCCACGAGAAACTTTTTCAGCAAACCCTATTTAATCCCTGAAGTATTCTTTCCTCTACTCCTTTCCCCTGAATTAACACGCCAAATCCTCCTAAACCAGTGGGATTGATTAATTGATGTAAGGCATCTCGACGCTGAAATATAGTTAATATATCGATTTTTCCTTGAGAAAGTTGATTTAATCTATCCCCTAATCCCAAAGCCATTAAAAATAATCCTTGCTGGGTAAAACCGAGATTTTTTAAGCCTAATTTTTCCCCTTGACGTTGTAAAGCAGTAAAATCCACATGAGTGGTAATATCTTGTTCTCCCACCCACAAATAAGGATGATCATGACGCTGATGTTGTCGATAACATTGTAGGGTTCCTTGACTTCTTTGGGGATGATAATATTTTTCGGCAGTGTAACCGTAATCTATGGTTAAGATATATCCTCGATCGAGTTTCTGATTAACCGTTTCTAACCAGTCTAAAGCTAATAAGTTTACCTCGGTTTGATAGCCCTCCCGATAAAGTGGGGAGGGAATATTTATCCCCACTAAATCAAAATAGTCTTTGATTCTGTCGCTGGATAAATCTCCGATAATCTCCTGAAAAGGTTCCCCCAATCCCAGATAAATTTCTCGTAATTCTCCCGACTCGATCACAACTCGATGGACAGGAAAAGCATCGATCAACTCATTACTAAACACACAACCCACAAGGGAATTATCGGCTAAATCCAGCCAACTTTGCCAAGATACCGGGGAATATCCCGCTAAAGTTGCCCGTTGTCTTTCCCTGAGTTTCTGAGATTGTTCGATAATTATATAACTGAGATTTTGATAAAAATCAGCATAGCTATCACTTAAATAATCCAGGATATCTTTCGCTAAAATTCCCGAACCTGCTCCCACTTCCACTAAAGTAAATCCTCGCGAATTGCCCAAAAATTCCGCCATCTCGACAAATTGCTCCGCCAACAATTGACCAAAATCTGCCCCTAGGGACGAGGAAGTAAAAAAATCTCCTTTTGAGCCAATTTCTACTTTTCCAGAGGTGTAATAGCCATAATCGGGGTGATAGAGAGCTAAATCCATCCAGCGATCGAAGCTAATTCGACCCGCTGCTGATTGTTTAATTTCCTCTAGGATGATTGCTTCTAAATTCATCTTAATCAGGGATCAGTAAACAGTAATCAGTAATCAGTAAACAGTAATCAGTAATCAGTAAACAGTAATCAGTAAACAGTAATCAGTAAACAGGTATAAAGATAAAGATAAAGATAAAGATAACTAATACTAAATCCGTTGAATATAGGCTACATAAGGGGAATAAATAATCAGTCTTTAATAACCAGATTTAGTAGAACTAACTAATTAACTTAAAACTTACATCTGATCACTGATAACTGATAACTGATCACTGATAACTGATCACTGATAACTGATCACTGATCACTGATAACTGATAACTGATCACTGATAACTGATCACTGATAACTGATCACTGATAACTGATAACTGATAACTGATAACTGATTTACTCTCCCGCATGATAGGAACTGCGGACTAGGGGGCCGGATCTAACCTGAGAAAACCCCATTTTTTGGGCAATTTCTCCCAACTCGCTAAATTCTGCGGGAGTCCAATATTTCTGTACGAGCAAATGTTCCAGAGAAGGACGCATATATTGACCAATAGTAACTCGATCGCAGTCGATCGCCCGTAAATCTGCCAAAGTCTCGATAATTTCCTCTTTTGTCTCACCGTGACCGACCATTAAGCCGGATTTCGTCGGAATTGACCGATCGATTTCCTTAACATAACGCAAAACCGCCAAAGAGCGATCATATTTAGCCCCGCGTCTAACCGGCCCTTGCAAACGGCGCACCGTCTCGATATTGTGATTGTAACAGGCAGGTTTTGCCCCTACCACCGTCGCCACCCGTTCCTGTTGACTTCCCTTACCTCCAGCAAAATCCGGGGTTAACACCTCAATTAAAGTGTGGGGATTGAGTTCGCGAATGGCTGTCATCGTCCGCACAAACCAACTGGCTCCGCCGTCTTCCATATCATCTCTGGCTACAGAAGTCAAGACAACGTAACTTAAATTTAACAATTGCACCGCTTCCGCCACTTTTTGCGGTTCCTCCACATCGAGAGGCATGGGTGCATGACCCTTATCCACTTGACAAAAAGCACAGGACCTGGTACAAGTGGGACCCATCAACAAAAAAGTCGCCGTACCTTGGGCATAACATTCGCCGCGATTGGGACAGCGACCTTCCTCGCAGATAGTATGAATGTTCCTTTGTTTGATAATGCGCTGAACCGTGGAAATTTCGCTAGATTTGCCGAGCGAACGCCGTAACCAAGCGGGTAAAGACGTAATTTCCTCGCGCCACTGTGGGGGTATATTGGACATGAGAAGTTAACTAATGTTGGGGATTTCAGTAATCAGTAATCAGTTATCAGTGGGGGGTTAGGGAGAGGGGAGAGGAAGGAAAACTTAGTATCTCACCATAAAGATAACTGCTATAAGCTGAGAAAGCGAGTAAAGATCATTGTTAATCAAAAAGGAAATTTGGGCAATGGGACGACGGCAACCAGGAAAAATTTTCAATCTGGTCTTTCAAGGATTGGTGGGTTGCCTTTTGGTTAGTATGTTTGTTCTTAATTCCCTGCCCTCCCTAGGCCAAAATTTTCTGGTTCCATTTGCATCTCCCACGGGGACAAGGATTTTTGTAGCCGGGGATATAGAATATACTTCCGTGTATTTAGATGGATTTGCCTTATTTCAGATTGCCTCCCAAGATTTTACCGCTTCTAGGGTGGAAGCGGCCCAGGAACTCTCCCCAGTACAAAGACGGGCTAGGCGCATTGAAAGAGGTTTAAATAATATTATCAATGGGGGTTTTGATCCGACAACCTTGCAAGTAAGTCCGGCGACCCTCAATAATTTAACCGTGATTGTGGCTAGGGATAACCAGAAGTTACCGCAACAGGTAATTCTGACAGTAACAGAAGTTGATGCCCTGATCGATTCTTCTTCGGTTGACGATTTAGCAGACCGATGGGTTAAAATCATCCAAACAGCTTTGCTCCAAGCTTGGCAAGAACGTCAGCCCGCCGCTCGCCGGCAACAGGTAATGACTGCCCCTATAATTATTTTCGGGGTGGTTTGCTTAAGCTGTTTATTAATTTGGTGGCAGAAACGTTTAAGAAATCGCTTTAATCTCCTCAAAAAACAGGCTAAAAGTCAATCTGATCGGAATTTAGCCATAAATTCCCCCCCCAGAAAAGATCGCTCCCAAGAACCGATTTTAGCCTCTCTAGAACATTCCTCTAATTTCCGTCAACAGGCTGATATTCAGCGACAACTGACATTAAATATTCTCTGGAAAAGACTGGCTCTCATTGGACTGATACTGCTTTGGTTTGGCGGAATAGCGGCGATTTTGTATGTATTTCCTGAAACTAGGCTAGAAGGACGGGGGATAATTCGTATTCCTTTGCGGATTTTTATTATCTGGTTGCTGCTGACATCAGTGAGCAATATGGTTAATCTCTACGTTAATTTTCGGCTACGGGAGTGGGTAGAGGAAGGAGCGGTGTTTTCCGAAAATTTGGAAAGGAGGATTCTGCGCGCTCCAACTTTATTAAAAGTTTGGCGAGAAATTATTACATTTATTGCTATTTTTCTGGGAATTTTGATTTTTTTTGCTTGGATGGGTCTTTCTTTCGCCTTTTTACTCACGGGAGCCGGTTTAGTGGGAGCATTGCTCACCTTTGCCTTTCAGGATCTTTTAAAAGATTGGATTAACGGTTTTCTGATTGTCTTTGAAGACCAATACACTGTTGGTGATATGATCCAGTTTCAGGAGTTTATTGGTTTGGTGGAAAATCTGAGTTTGCGAGCGACTCAATTGCGGGCTGCCGATGGACGTTTAATCACTATTGCCCATAACCAAATTATTAGCGCACACAACCTCAGTAAAGATTGGGCGCGGGTCAATTTTACCATCGAAGTCGCCTATGACACCGAGGCAGATGTGGCGATCGCTTTAATGACAGCCATCGCTGAAAATATGGCTGTAGATCCACAATGGCAAGAAGATATCATCAATCCCGTGCAGGTTGCTGGTGTTAGTCGGGTTTCTCACATGGGAATGGAAATTATGCTCAGAATTGTCGTCAAAAGATTACGACAATGGGATATAGAAAGAGAGTATCGTCGTCGTCTAAAAATTGCTTTTGAGGAGAAGGGAATTCACATCGGTATTCCCCAACAAAGTTTCCTGATAGCACAAGATAAAGAACAATTCAAAGGACAGTTTTAAAGGGGAGCATTTTCTATCGGTGGAGTTATAGGCCGTTGAAAGCAGATTTTCCATCACTACCCTTGAATAATATCAAAGCTGCCTTGGTTTTGAATCCGATAAAACAGGAAATCTGCATCGAGGGTGAGAATTTGCCGATACCCAGTCTTTTCAGCTACTAAAACTAGGGTTGCATCTGCCAAGTCCATCGGTCGATCACAGTATTGTTCCATTAAAGCCAACAAGCGACTAAAATCACTTTCCTGAATATTGTAAACCACCAGCAGTTTGTCTAAAAGAAGTTGTCCCAGTTGTTTTTGCATTTGCCAACCACCCCGATGCAGCGCAAGGTACATGGATTCGGTCAGGCATGACCAAGTTGTGACGAGAGGCTTTGCTAAACGCATTACCGTATTTCTGTAGGCTTTATGTTGGGGTTGGGTGCGATCGACCAAACAAAGCAGGACTCCTGCATCACACAGGATCATAGCTCTAGTCCTTGTTGCCGATATTTTTCGAGCAGGAGTTGTTGGTAGTCGTTTATTGGTTCCGGTGAATTGACAGTTAAGCCATCTACGCCTTCAAACCATTGTAACCACATTTCTATCAGTTTTCCATCAGGCTGAGTGTCAAAGGTTTTGACTCGATATTTATGGTCGAGAAGATCAATAAAGTCGCTTACTTCCTGAACAAGGACTTCGGGGAGTTGCTGTAGCTTAGAAATTGCAGTTTCTCGAATTGTCACAATCATCACCTCTACCAAGATTGCTAGTTGGACAACTTTAAACTAGGTTAGGTTAGATATCCTAACCTAGAAAATTTTTAGGAAGCTAAGGCTACCTCGACTATTTGTTGTAGTTCCCCATTTTGATAGAGTTCGATCATAATGTCGGAACCGCCAATAAATTCACCGTTGATATAGACTTGGGGAATAGTCGGCCAATCGGAATACTCCTTAACTCCTTGTCTTAACTCCTGATCTTGCAGAATATCGACAGTTTCGTAGGAAACCCCCAGAATATTGAGAATTTGTATGACGTTATTCGAGAAACCACACTGAGGCATTAATTTATTGCCCTTCATGAACACAATAACTTTGTTATTCTGGACTAATTGATCGATTCTGGCCTTAGTTTCGGGTGTCATAGGTCTAGTAGCTAGAATTTGAGCAAGAATAGCCAATCCTGAGACGTGGCATATCCTATTAGTTTAGCACAAGCCGTTGAGATAGCTTTAAAAAGGCAGGTCTTCGTCCTCCTCCAAACTATCTAAAATTTCGTTAACATCAGGTCTCCCGCGCACGATAGTCATATTTTCCAGAGACTTATTAACTTTAGTTTCTGCGGCCGAATTTTCTGGCAGTGAATAACCCATATTGACCACTTCACCATCAAAAGATTTCGCTAACTTTTGAGCGGCTGCCAAAATTTCGCTAACATCGACATCTTGATCCAATGTCTCCAAAGATGAATCAAAATTTAAGATTTTTTCGGGCAGTTCTGTGCTAGGAGTTTTTGGTGTTCCCGACGCGGTGAACTTTGCTTCTTTTTTCTCGATAATTGCTTCTTTGACCGGGGGAATATCCACCACGGTCATAACTTTATTTTCGGGGGTTATTGGTGGGATTGGTGCGGTTTCCGGTGGTGGTGGCATCTTGGCCGCTGGGGATTGGGAAACTTCCGCAGCCATGGCAGGAGTACCGGAACCTACCTGTAAATGAACTTTAATCCGGCGCTGAAAAACAGCCTCGAAAGCTGACTCAATATTAGTCAAGCGTAGCCGGGCCATTTTTAATAATTGTTCCGAAGATATGCTTACATAAGCACTCGATTCTGACCTACTAAAAAGACTACCGTGCTGACGCAAGAGAGTGCGAGTAGTGGGGGGTTCCATTACTTCTAAAACCTGCTGCCAAATTTGTTCATGATTGTCATCACTGGCAACAGTTTTAACCTCAGTTTTCGGCACTTCGACCCTAGTTGTCGGGGTGATAACCGCCGGTTTGATCGGTTCATTCACCGGCGCCGGTGCTGTGATCACTTCCGGGGGCCTCTCGGCGCTGGTTTGGGGACGGGAAGGTGCTACCGTGGCAACTAGAGGAATCACCTGTGCTTGGGGTAACAGTCCTAAAAGGGTGACTTCTAACCAGAGACGGGGTTGAGTGGTGTTTTTTAGTTGGGTTTCGCTGTCTTTAAGAAGTTGTTGACCGCGGAGAATTTCCTCTAAAGACCAAGTACGCGCTTCCGTACACAATTCTTGCCAAGTGGGAGCGGTGACAGCGACCATTTCTGGACGATTAGGGGCGGTTTTAGCTAAAAGTAGGTTTAAATAGAATCCCGCTAGATTTTGCAAGACGATTAAAGGTTCCTTACCGCGATTCATCAGATGGCGACATTGTTCGATAACTTGATCGGGAATATTGCCATGAATGACTTTAAGTAGGGTTAAAAGGTCTCTTTCGGGGACTGCACCGACTAAATCCCAGACTCGCTCGGCCGTAATCGTTCCTGCGAGTAAACTTAATTGATCAAGGAGACTTTCGGCATCGCGTAAACCACCGTTAGCGATCTGAGCCACAAGGGTTAATGCTTCTAGGTTAATATCGATCGCTTCTATTTGGGCGATTTTTTGCAGGTGTGCCACCATCGCATCGAGAGCAATACGGCGATAATCAAAGCGTTGACAACGGGAGATGATGGTAGGCAAGACACGCTGAGGATCCGTGGTAGCAAGCACAAAAATCACTCGATCCGGCGGTTCTTCCAGAGTTTTCAGCAAAGCATTAAAGGCCGCCGTACTGAGCATATGGCAGTTATGAACTAATAACCCATTGGCAACAAAATTATGATTGTCCTCCACTTCTAGGTCATAGACGCTTTCTGTGTCACCTTCTTGAATCCCTATCACTTCCTCGAAATTTGTAAGCCATTGAGGGGATTGCATAGGGTTGTAAATCGGCAATCCATCGGGCTGTGGCCGATGCTCCCATTTTGAGGTAATGATAGATCTTCCCCGTACTGTGTCGAGTATAGGATAGGCTTTTTGTAGCGTAACCTCTTTGAGTGAGCCAATCGGCAATAAGTTGATTTTCGGCGGGGGAATATCCTTCCGTGTGTAATTGGATAGAACGGCTTCCGTGAGGGGTGATACTGAGTGATCCGTCATCCATATACCACCAAGCCAGTCCTTCGGGTGTGATGTTTTCCAGCCAATTGAGGGAAACAAATTTTCGTTCTCCTTGAGGTCTGACCATCTGGAAAACTTCTCCAAGGCTGGGATGACAAACGCTGCGGGCATAGATTGAAAGTTCTCCATATCCACCGTTGGCAACGATTTGTGACTGAATTTGTAACTCTGGAAGACGACTGGCTTTGTATTCAAGCCATTCTTGTTGTTTACTGCCATGATTCCAGCGTATTCTCGGCCATCGACTGTTTTGGTTGGGGTAATCGATAGTTCCATCTCCGAGTAAAGTCCCGTATATAAGTCCGAGGCTGTTTGAGGACAAAGATTCTCGATGGAACAGTAATTTTTTGGTTCGCTTTTCCCATAAACCGTGTCCTTGTTTGTAAGGATGTCTTTGCCAATAGGATTCAATACTTTTGATCCCTCTGCCTTTTTGTTGGAGAAACAAGGGAATTTCCAGTTTTTCCCCACAGCCACACTGACAAAAGGGCTTGATGGATTCAGCCTGTTGCAAAATAGAGGCCAAGTCATAGACTCTTGTTCCGTTACTATTGCCGTAGTTTTGATGCCCTGAAACGAAACGTCGGTTATGTCCATCCCTTCCATACTTAGAGATGAGTTGCCCGCAGCCACATTCACAGGGGATAGGATCTGATCGCCGATTTTGAGATTTTTTGCTTGTATCCATGCTTTTTCTGTTCTAATCAAATGATTACCAGTGCAATTAATCGTCCGATTTCTGGTTTGAATGGTTAAAGTTGCTTTTACGCCTCGGTTTAGCCATCGCAGGACTTTTTTATATTCCCACTCTCCGCTGCTCTCGTTGTAACTGAGAACTCGTTTTCCGAGAATCTCAGGATGATTAATGGGGATTAATCCCGTTTCGGTGAAAACAAGGCTATCCCCAGTCAGGCATTCATCGATGACATAGACTTTATAACGACATTGGACGGGGGCAAATTGCGATCGCTCGATAATTTCCCGAATGTTATCCACACCGGTATTACTAGCGGCATCAATTTCGATCACGTCTAAAGCGGAACCATTGGCGATCGCTTGACAGACGGAACACTTACCACAGGGAATCGGTGTCGGATGGTCACTAGACAGACAGTTAAGGGATTTGGCTAAAATTCGCGCCGAGGAAGTTTTCCCTGTGCCTCTGGGTCCAGTAAATAGGTATGCAGGGGCGATTCGCTCACTGATTAAGGCATTACTCAGGGTCGTAGCGATCGCTGATTGTCCCACCAAATCGGCAAAGGTTTGGGGACGATACTTATGATGTAGAGGTTCGTAGGTCATGACTGGCTGAAAACTTTTTCCCCACCCTAGAGACTACTATTATCCTATCCCGATTCTTTTTCAACACGAGAACAAGTGTATGCTTTTTATCTAGCCAGTTGTAATGCGCGATTTGCATCACGAAAATGGCAATTTAGCTAAGGCTTGCAATAAATTGTATTAATAACTACAATTTTGCCGAGAAAATCTGCGGACTATCTTAGTATGCCCAAAGATAGCGCCACCAATCAGACCCACTGCTTATGACTGAATCTACAAAAACCCAATGTCCTTACTGTGGAGTAGGTTGTGGTTTGACAGTCACCCCCGGCGCGTCGGCCGGACAAGCATGGAAAGTCTTTGGGGACAAGTCCCACCCCTCCAGTCAAGGTATGATCTGTGTCAAGGGGGCTACCGTAGCGGAATCAATCGATAAAAATCGCCTCAAAACCCCGATGATCCGCGATTCTCTCCAAGAGCAATTTCGTCCTTGTACTTGGGAAGAGGCCCTTGAGCGCATCGTTAACCAGATGCAAACTCTAATCGCTCAGGGGGAAAAGGAAAGTATCTGTCTATACGGTTCGGGACAATTTCACACCGAAGATTACTACATCGCCCAAAAACTGGTCAAGGGCTGTCTGGGAGTCAATAACTTTGATGCTAATTCCCGTCTTTGTATGTCTTCGGCCGTGGCCGCTTACCTTGACAGTTTCGGTTCCGACGGTCCCCCCTGCTGTTACGATGACCTAGAATTAACCGATTGTGCCTTTCTGGTGGGGACAAATACAGCCGAATGTCACCCCATCATCTTTAACCGTCTGCACAAGTACCTCAAACGTAACAAAGAAGCGAAATTAATCGTCGTCGATCCCCGCAGCACTAAAACCGCCGAGGCCGCTAATCTCCACCTAGCCATTAACCCGGGGACCGATATTGACCTATTTAACGGTATTGCCCACCTGTTACTGGGTTGGGGTGCGATCGATACCTATTTTATCGATAAATGCACCAGGGATTTCCCCAAATACGCCGAAATTATCCGCCATTATCCCCCCGAAATCGTCGCCCCTAAATGCGGTATCCCCATCGACGATTTAGAACAGGCTGCCCGCTACTGGGCCGAATCGAAAAGAGTGCTTTCCCTCTGGTCGATGGGTATCAATCAATCCAGCGAAGGCACGGCCAAAGCCCGCACTTTAATCAATTTACACCTAATGACGGCTAATATCGGTAAACCGGGGGCTGGTCCTTTTTCCCTAACCGGACAACCCAACGCCATGGGAGGACGGGAAGCTGGCGGCCTCTGCCATCTTCTCCCCGGTTATCGTTCCGTCAAAAATCCCCAACACCGGGCCGAAGTGGAACAAGCTTGGGGTTTACCTGCTGGTCGGATTTCTCCGGTCCCTGGTCGCGACGCTTGGAGTATGATTACTGGTTTAGAGACGGGAGATGTCAAACTTCTTTGGATTGCCGCTACTAATCCGGCTGTTAGTATGCCTGATCTAGAACGTACCAAGGCGGCCTTGTTAAAATCACCTTTTACTATCTATCAGGATGCCTACTATCCCACAGAAACCAGCGCCTATGCCCATTTATTACTGCCAGCGGCCCAATGGGGCGAAAAAACGGGAACAATGACCAATTCTGAGCGCATGGTGACGTTAAATAAGGCTTTTCGCCCTCCCGTGGGACAAGCTCAGGCCGACTGGCAAATTTTTGCCGAAGTTGGTCGCCGTTTGGGTTTTCAGGCACAATTTAATTTTCAGGATTCGGCCGAGGTATATTCCGAGTTTGCCCGCTTGACATATAAACGTCCTTGTGATATGACAGGGATTAATTATGATCGCCTGGCCGAGACTCCCCGACCGTGGCCCGATTCCATCGATGAAATTTCCGCCCCTAAAACCGCTAATTCCGGGGAATTACTAGGGAATTTAGTTAAAGATGACGATAAAAGCCAAAAAACAGCCGCAAAACGCCTTTATACCGATGGTAAATTTAATACTGCCGATGGTCGTGCTGTTTTCGCCGCCTACCACAGTAAAGGTCTAGCGGAACCCCCCGACGATGATTATCCCCTCGTGTTAACCGTGGGGCGCTTGTACGGTCACTGGCACACCCAAACCCGCACCGGCCGCATCGAGAAAATTGTCAAAATGCACCCCGCACCTTTTCTGGAAATTCATCCCCAAGATGCGGCAAAATTGGGCATAGAAGCAGGGGAATGGGTGGAGGTGCGTTCTCGTCGCGGTTTTGCCCGTTTTCCCGCTTTAATTACCAAAGCAATTGCTCCTAATTGTGTCTTTGTGCCGATGCACTGGGGGGCTTTATGGGCAGAAAATGCTGAGGCTAATAGTCTCACCCATCCGGCCGCTTGTCCGATTTCCCTGCAACCAGAATTAAAAGCTTGTGCTGTCAAATTAATCCCGTTGAAGTCTTTAGTTAATGCCGAATTATCTCCTGGTCAATTTCTGGCAACTCCCTAATCAAATTTGGCTTTCCCTTTAGTTATTTTTGTTATGCCAATTTTCCAAAATCTGGTGGGTAGTTTGTCTTTAAAGAATTGCTAAGTAGGGTTTGCTGAATAAATGTGAAATATAGACAAGGTAAGGGTTTTAGTGTCCTGTTTTGCTCTCACAGGTGCAAGATTTTGAGAGAATCGTGGTTCAAAACCTTGCGTCTTCATCAGCCCGCGCCCTGTAGGGGCGAAGCATTCGGGCAATAACCTATCGGTGAAACCGTAGATTTTCTATCCGAATGCTTCGCCCGTACTTTTTCAGCCAGCCCTAAGTAGGGAGGCACAATTATTTGTAGGATGGGTTAGCGGTAGCGTAACCCGTGCGGGCGTTGGGTTTCATGCTTCAACCCCACCTACGTTCATCTTTGAACAAGTCGAAAAAATCTAATGTTCTGATTATTATTCATTCTTAATTCTCCTGACTCCTGACTCCTGACTCCTAACCCCACCAACAAACTTTTTCAGCAAACCCTACTTATTAAGCCAAGACGCACTTTGACCGCCTATCCTTAGATTAGCTAAATGCACTTCTTGTATAATTTTTTTATGGCATAATGAGGGGGTGCTTTTCTTTCGATTTTTAGATGGAAGTCGAAAACTGGTATCATCTACGTCGCCGCTGCCAGCCTGAGGATCAGGTGGTCATTTCTCTAGGGAGAGGGGATTTTGAAGCGGCCGCAGATGTCATTTTGCATAGCCAAGATATCCAGCCCCTCGGCTACACCTTTGCTCTGGCGCGGCATACCCTTGCGACTGCATACAGGAGTTTGGCGATCGCTACTCTGCCCAACCTGTTAGTGGTGGCAGTCGGGGCATTTTGGGGACTCAACCCGGTAACCCCTTAGAAAACGGGTTTCTTCGAGAAACCCGTTTTCTGGATTTTTTTGAGCGCACTACGAGATAAGCGTGCCAAAAATACTGAGGAGCAGACCGCACTATCAAAAAATGCTATTTTTTTAAATAAATTACGTCAATAAATATCAATCATGAAGTCTTTTGCTATTCGCTTAGAAAAAAATGGAACAATTAATGTTCCTCAAGCTATCCAAGATAAACTCAATATTTGCGAAGGAGATTTATTAAATTTAATAGAAATTGAGGGTATTATTTTGTTGACTTTACAACAACCCAACGTCCCTCAACTGTCTGACCAAATTACAACAATTCGAGAAGAAGCCAATGTTACACTAAATGATTTATTACAAGAATTAGACGAAGAAAGGCAAAAAATATACCAAGAAAAACATTAAGATGAAGAGGATTTTTGCTGATTCTAGTATCTTAATTGCTGGTGCAGCTTCTAAAACAGGTGCAAGTCGAGCAGTGCTGACAATGGCTGAAATTGGCTTATTTAAAATACTTATTTCAGAACAAGTGTTAGAAGAATGCCAGCGAAATCTTTATAAAAAAATTCCCTTAGCACTTCCTATTTTCAAGCAACTTATCAGCCAGATAAATCCTGAAATTTTACCGAATCCATCTCAAGAACAATTCTTACAATTTTGTAAAATTATTGAAGAAAAAGATGCTCCTATTCTTGCAGCCGCTTTATTGGCTAATGCAGATAGATTACTAAGCTTAAACACCAAAGATTTTACGTCACAAGTTGCTGAACAGACAGGAATAATTATACAAACGCCATCGCAATTTATACAAGACATTCGCTCAATTATTAATCATGAGTTATGACTTAGGGTATTTTAGAAAACGGGTTTCTATTTAGAAAACGGTTTTCTCCGAGAAACTATTTAGAAACCCGTTTTCTTTGATTTCTTGCAATAAATGTTAATTTTTGTTACAGGGGTCTTGAAAAATTGGCGATTGTTTGCACAAAATAGTCGCAGTGTCAAGTGGTTTGCGCTCAAATGACATAAATAGCTATTATAGTAGCAAGAGGTTTACCGTCGATTACTCGCTAAAAAAGGAAAGGAAATAACTATGATACAGCAAGTTAAATTACGTTCTCCTGTGGGTGAAGACCGAATATTGCATTTAGATATTCCCGTGGAAGTTAAAGAAACTGATTTAGAGGTGACAGTAACGTTTAAACCAGCACCAAGCCTAGATAAAACTACAACTCAGACACGCACTCACGCTGAATCGAGGCGAATTTTTGAAGAGATACATCAACATTATTCGGGGCGGATTTTTAGTGATAGTACAGATTGCTGTGAGAATACAACAGGCGGTTTATGATTATGTTTATCTAGCTTTGGCAGTGCATAAAAGCTGTCAAATGGTCACAGCAGATGAACGTTTTTTGGCGTTGCTGATTTGAGATATGAATCTTCTTTTGTGGGATTTTTAAAACCTAGACCCAAACTAACTTTTGGATGGGTGCAAGGTTGTCATTCATACCTTGATTCAGCAACGCCCAATCTGGCAGAACAAATTGATGCCACTATTACCCTACTCCTCGATCACCAAAGGCAAGTCAAGGTGGCACGACCATCAGTTCCCTTAACCCCTGTCACCTTTGGGAAATGTTGAAAAATAACTGGACTTTTGAGTCGATTAATTTTACTGCGGCCATGCGTCTAGCCACTGTCACTACTTTTGCCATGTTGGTATCCATTCTACTCCATTGGCATCACGGTTATTGGATAGCTTTAACAGTGCTGTTTGTTCTCCAGCCAGATTATGGTGGCACAATCCAAAAGGCTATACAGCGCCTTGGCGGCACTATTTTAGGAGTAATCTTAGCAACCCCCATAGTTTTGCAGATTCAATATCTAAACCTACTAATAATAATTCCAATTGTCTTAGCTGCCCTAACTGCTGCCTTCCGTTTTGTCAATTATGCTTTCTTTATGCTCTTTCTGACCATGCTAATTGTGCTGATTCTAGATCTAGACGTACCCAAAGATTGGCAGTTAGCCGAGACAAGAGTTTTTCATACTGTGCTGGGGGGAGCTTTGGCAGTCATTAGTTACTATCTTTGGCCGATTTGGCAGAGACGTTCCCTACCCCGAAGAATTGGCACTTTACTAGAAAAGAGTGTCAGTTATTTTCAAACTGTGGCCGCCGCTTATCAAGGACAAGCTCAAAGTGCCAAAATCTTAGATTTAAGCCGCCGTCAAGCTGAATTAGCTAGTGGGTAATGATTCGGTAGTAGTGGCGTAGCTCTCTTGCTTACCTGGTATGAATTGTGTAAAATATTTATTAATAAAAATAATTGGAACCCGCTCAGTCTTTAAACCTCTAGCTTGCTCATGACTTTTCTGATAAATATCTTTTTCTGGCTCCTGTCTGGCTTACTCAAATATCAGTCTAGCACCGAACCAAGTCCCCCCCCTAGTTCACCTCTATTCCCCTGTCAAGCGTTGTGGTTCTCACCATAGGATCAAGAATGGTTCTATTCATAAGGGAAAACCCAAACGTCAATGTAAAGAATGTGGTCAACCGTTTGTGATCAATCCCACTAATAAAACCGTGTCTGACGAAACTAAACAATTAATTGATAAACTCTTACTCGAACGAATTTCCTGACGAGGAATTGCTAGAGTAACAGGGGTAAGTTGGTCATAGTTACAAAATTATGTCAACAATAAACTGGCGGCTGTCCCCCGTCAAATAAAGGTTTCGGACAAACCAAAAGGTAAATTGGTTAGAGAATGTGATGAGATGTGGTCTTTTGTTTTTTCTAAGACGATAAAAGTTTATATTTGGCGGTTAATTGATAGAAAGACAAGAGAAATTATTGGTTGCTATGCGCGGAGATAGGAGTCGTCAATCAGCCAAAAAACTTTGGGGTCAGTTTACCAGGCGTTTACCGACAATGCGCGGTTGCTTACACAGACTTTTGGGAGTCCTATAAGACAGTAATTCCTAGTAAACGTCATCGACCGGTCGGAAAAGAAACTGGTCAAACTAATCCTATTGAAAGATTAAATAATACCTTTCGACAAAGGATTTCTCGGCTGGTGAGAGAGAGTCTATCTTTCTCTAAAAAAATGGAGAATCACGTTGGGGAGTCCTTTGGTATTTTATCCATGACTACAATGCACAGCAAAGCAAAGGATTAAGCCGCCATCACTACTACCGAATCACCACCCAAGAAAGAACATTTAGAGTTCTTAAATGAGGCTTTTAAGTCTATTGCTGATAAATGGGATGCCAGTATAGTAGAGTTTAACGGTGAGTCTGACCATGTTCACATTCTTTTAACTTATCCCCCCCATAAATTACTAAGCGGGTTAATTGCTAATTTGAAATCTACTTCAAGCAAGCTTTTGTGGGATAACTACAGTGACCATTTAAAGAAGATTTACTGGAAAGACAAGAGAGTATTATGGACAGGAGCTTACTTTGTGGCTAGTTGTGGTGGCGTTACGATAGATCAACTTAAAAAATATGTGGAGAGCCAAGACTCCCCAGAATATTAATTGTGCTTCGCTGTTTCTATATTGGTTGGCTTTTCATCTCCGAGGTGAAACCGAGAGTTCCTTCAAGCCAACATTTAAGAGACCTCTTGCATAATTTTTTTATGGTATAATGGAAGATTTGGCTTTTTTCTCAATTTTTAGATGGAAGTGGAAAAAAGAATAAAATGTGATCTTAGTTGAGGAAATCATCTATACTTTTGCTATGTTTATTAGCAAAAATATGGATGATCAAAACTTATCAGATGAACAATTCAAACGCCGTTTCGGTGTGTATAAACAAACCTATAGAAAGATGGTAGAATCAGTAAAAAGTTTGGAAACAAAGCTTGAGCTGCTTCTTTTACTCTTTTGCTTACTAACCTTTTATTTAATTCATTTATGATTTTCTCAAATGGTTCTGTCTCTCGGATTTTACTCGCCTTAGAAAACGTTGACGTATTGACATTAATTCCTAGCATTTTCAGGCGTGCGCTTAAGTCTCTCATGCTAACGATACTTTTATCCAGTGCCAAACCTATCCAACAGGACACAAAGGTAAATGTACTTAAGGCAGGATAGTCATTTTTGGGGAGTCGCTTGAGAAGCTCTTTCATTAGTTTTGGGAAAATTATCAGCATGGCTTATTCACACTTGTTGCTGTATATTTACTTTGTTTTCCTATCTATAAATCAAATTGTGTCCGACTTTTTTCCCGTTCAACACTTCTGGGTTTTGACCATCTTCGTCATCTGATTCTTAACCCTTTTTTGCCTAATCATCAGGATTTTCTTCATTCCCTGCAATTTTTGTCCTGTACTTAGCATCTTGTGTGGCTTAATTGCTTACGGTCACCAACCCAAGAAGCCCTCCCGACCGATACTGGGTTTTACCCCAATCTGCTTAACTCGAACTCAGGTTCTTATTAGCTTTTCGCACATCGGCATTCAGCCAGAGTGAGCAATTATTGCTATTCTTATGTTTGTAGAGTTGGAGATTTTTCTAACCTGAAGCGGTAATGCTATCAGCACCGGATTATCCCCAAAAATTGTCCAGCATATTTTGGTTAACTTTATCCACAATCATCTAACGAAAACAGTGACAGCAAAGAAAACTTGGAGCGATCGCTTTGAAGGTAGTCTCCATCCTACGATCGTGGAATTTAACGCCAGTATTGGCTTTGATATCGAATTAATCGAGTATGATCTCACCGGATCGATCGCTCACGCTAAAATGCTCGCCTATACGGGTATTATCACCCCCGAAGAAGCTGATAGTCTCGTCTCTGGATTGGAACAAATTCGTCAAGAATACCGCGCCGGCAATTTTAACCCCGGCATCGATCAAGAGGACGTGCATTTTGCCGTGGAACGTCGTTTAACTGAGATAGTGGGAGATGTGGGCAAAAAACTGCACACGGCGCGTTCGCGAAACGATCAGGTAGGAACAGATATTCGTCTGTATCTTAGACAACAAATCGATGATATTAGGCAAGAAATTCGCAATTTTCAGCAAGCTTTAGTCAATCACGCTGAAAACCATCTGGAAACCCTGATCCCCGGTTATACCCACCTGCAGCGCGCTCAACCGATTAGTTTAGCCCATCATCTCTTAGCTTATTTTCAAATGGCCGAACGGGATCACCAAAGATTGGGGGAAATTCGCGCCAGGACTAATATTTCGCCCCTAGGATGTGGTGCTTTAGCAGGGACGACTTTTCCGATTGATCGTCATTACAGTGCCAATTTACTCGATTTTGAGCAGGTGTATAACAATAGTCTTGATGGAGTTAGCGATCGAGATTTTGCCATTGAATTCATGACGGCCGCTAGTCTGATTATGGTACACCTGAGCCGTTTGAGCGAAGAAATGATTCTCTGGTCTTCCCAAGAATTTAGTTTTATCACTCTCACCGATAGTTGTGCCACGGGATCTAGCATTATGCCCCAGAAAAAAAATCCCGATGTTCCCGAATTGGTGCGCGGCAAAACAGGGCGGGTTTTTGGGCATTTACAGGCGTTATTGACCTTAATGAAGGGTTTACCCCTAGCCTATAACAAAGACTTGCAGGAGGACAAGGAGGCGTTATTTGATGGCGTTAAAACCGTGCGGATTTGTTTGCAAGCGATGACAGTACTTTTAGCCACTGGGATTCAATTTAAAACCGACCGATTAGCTAACGCGGTTGCGGAAGATTTTTCTAATGCGACGGATGTGGCGGATTATTTAGCCAGTAAGGGAATTCCCTTCCGAGAAGCTTATAATTTAGTCGGGAAAGTCGTTAAAAGCAGTTTGGCAGCCGGTAAGTTATTGAAAGATTTAACCCTGACTGAATGGCAAGAATTACATCCAGCTTTTGAGGCCGATATCTACGACGCGATCGCTCCTCGTCAGGTGGTAGCGGCCCGTAATAGCTATGGTGGCACAGGTTTTGAACAAGTGCGCTCGGCTTTAATTGAGGCTAAAGCCATTCTCAATCATGATTGATATTGTTGGGGGTTGGGGGATAGGTGTTAGGGGTTTTGGGGTATTAGTTAGGGCTGGCTGAATAATGGTAAAACCCTTTGAAAATAAGGCTTTTGACCTGTTAAAATCCGATGTTAGTGCTGCGAATATAGGATTGGGACATTCAAAAACCTGGCATTATCCTTCTTTTAGTACATAAACTGGTACGAAGAAAGAGGGCAACAAAGCCTGAAACGACCGGCTCCGTTCGGCGGTTCGGCTGAGGGTTCGACAAAAGCTCACGCCGAAGTCTCACCGTCGAAGCCGAAGTCTCACGGCCGAAGCCTGACTCGGAGACTGCTGACTCCTAACCCCACCAACAAACTTTTTGCCGCAAACCCTACTTAGGGCTGGCTGAATAAATCTAAAAACTTTGTTGGATAAGGCTTTTAGACTTTTTTGAAATCCAAAAGTGCCGGACCTGGGGGTGATCGGGGGTAAAATTCAGGTACTTTTTCCCTGAAAATTAGGTAACTGACTACCTCAAAATCGGTAAAACCCTACACCCTACACCCCATACCCCACACCCTGCCCCCACGAAAAACTTTTTGCCGCAAACCCTACTTATAGGCAATAAACTAATTACCCACCTTAACAAAGGTGCAAAACAACTGCTTACCTCAAGAGTCCTGCGCTTTTCCCCTTTTTTCGCCTTCCAGGCTCATACCATTCTTTCAGTCGCAGCCTGACCCTGTTGGGTTTTTCCTCGTTGACTGCGCCAACGAATCTCGACACCTGAGTCAGGCTGCTCGATTTGGTCATGACCAGGCCAAAACTCCAAGTTGCCAATCCGATAGCTGGCGGTATTGACAAATTAGGTAGATGCTCTGAAACTATGCACGACCACTGCTTGAGATATTTGTTGTTTAGCCTTGTCTTTGACCATGCTCCGCTAAATCTCTATCTTGATTCTCTCACTCCTGTTGGTGATTACTCACATCTTTATAAAATACTTAGGGCTGGCTGAATAATGGTAAAACCCTTTGAAAATAAGGCTTTTGACCTGTTAAAATCCGATGTTGATGCTGGGAATATAGGATTGGGACATTCAAAAACCTGGCATTATCCTTCTTATAGTAGATAAACTGGTACAAAAAAAGAGGGCAACAAAGCCTGAAACGACCGGCTCCTGACGACCGGCTCCTGACCACCGACTCCTACCCCCACGAAAAACTTTTTGCCGCAAACCCTACTTATATCTGTAAGAGGTGGGGAAGTCGGGAGCAGGGAGAAAAAAGCTGACGGAGTAGCGGCTGACGGCTTATCAATTGATACAGAAGTCACTCGATCGGATATATTAAAAAAATGTTAAAAAGCCAGGGAGCGGACTGATGAACCTTTGTCTAGGGTTCCTAAGTCTTTATGCCTGAACCTCCAATTCACAAGGCGAGGATAGATGAGTCAACTACAAAATGCCTTTACCCTATTCCTGAGCCTGTTGGTCGAAGCTATGCCTTTTTTACTGCTAGGGGTGATTCTCTCTAGTATTCTTTTAATATTTGTCGATGAACGTCGCTTAGTTGCCCTGATGCCTCAAAATGCTGTTTTAGGAGCATTTGTGGGGGGATGTATTGGTTTTTTGTTTCCCGTCTGCGAGTGTGGCAATGTACCTGTGGCGCGACGTTTACTTGTGCAAGGAATGCCCAATGCAGTAGCGGTTAGTTTTCTCTTAGCAGCGCCGACAATTAACCCGATTGTTATCTGGTCAACTTGGGTAGCTTTTCGCGATCAACCGGAAATTGTTTTCTATCGAGTTATCTTTTCTTTGTTCATCGCTACGGTTATCGGTATTATCTTTAGTATCCAAAAAGATCCGCGACCAATCCTACAAACCTCTTTGGCAAAAAGTCTCAATTGGCAACCGCAAACACCAGAAAAAGAATCTATACCACTGCTACTACAATCTGGTTCTTTTCTGATCGGTAATTCTGGTCAAACTTTGCGCTTAGATGAAAGTTTTGCCGCTACTGCTGTCCTACCGGCAGTGCAAGCTATCCCGATGAAAAGGCGCTGGTTAACTTTTCTGGAAAACGTGGTGATGGAATTACGGGAATTAGGAGGAGTGTTAATCTTAGGAAGTGCTATAGCGGCCGGTTTACAGGTGTTTGTTCCCCGGGAATTTGTTCTTAATCTGGGTCAGGATCCAATTACTTCGATCTTGGCCATGATGCTGTTAGCAGTAATTGTTTCGATTTGTTCCACGGTTGATTCTTTTTTTGCCCTCTCCTTTGCCTCTAGTTTTACCAGTAGTTCCCTGCTGGCTTTTCTAGTGTTTGGTCCAATGATTGACCTGAAAGGGATTGGTTTAATGTTGTCTATTTTTAAACCGAGAATGTTAATTTATCTCTTTGCTTTAGCAGCGCAAATGACTTTTTTACTCACCTTGGCTCACAGTTATTTATTTTAGGTCAGTCCCTAGATAGTTTTTCCCATGAATTCATCACGTCTAAAAATAATCGCCCCCCAATTTCTCGATATTATTGCCCTAATCGGTTGGGGTTCGTTACTATTTAAATACTGGATAACTGGACAGTTAAATTTACTAATACATCCTAATTATTTTATTCTGGTTCTCATCACCAGTATTGCTTTATTTGCCCTGGGATTAGTCAAGCTTTGGACATTATTAAAGCAGTGGCAAAAAAAGATTAACTTAGATAGTAATGATAATCGATCGCATATTACCATTCTTCCTCAACATTTTGGCTCAGGTTTATTAGTATTAACTGCCCTTTTAGGCCTATTTATCGCCCCGCAGCCCCTCAGCAGTCAAATCGCATTACAGAGGGGAATTAGTGAATCTTTACCCCTAACTCGCTTGCAAACTCAATCCTTTGGCACTACCGTTAAACCAGAGGAAAAAAGTTTAATTGAATGGGTAAGAACTTTAAATACTTACCCCGAACCTGATGCTTACAAGGGACAACCAGTAAAAGTCACAGGTTTTGTGGTGCAATTGCCCCAATTACCCGATAATTATTTATTAATTAGTCGCTTTATTCTTACCTGTTGTGCCGTGGATGCTTATCCCGTGGGTTTACCGGTGAAACTATCAGGAAGTCGCAGTCAATATCCCAATGATACTTGGCTAGAAATCACCGGAGAAATGGCCACGGAATCTTTACCCGTAGAGGTGGGAAAATCAACCACCAGAAGACAATTAGTAATTAAGGCTAAATCCGTGAAACCTATACCCACTCCTGTGGATCCCTACGGATATTAACAGTTATCAGTGAGCAGTTATCAGTTATCAGTGAGCAGTTATCAGTGAGCAGTTATCAGTTAAGTAGGTGGGTGGAATTAAATATAAGATGAACGTAGGTTGGGTTGAAGCATGAAACCCAACGCCCAATCATGTTACGAAGTGCGCTAACCCATCCTACAAATAATTGTGCCTCCCTACTTATCAGTGAGCAGTGAGCAGTGGTTGTTCCTAACTATCTACTATAATGATCAAGACCTTACAACTACAACCGATTGATAAATTAGCGATAACATTAATTGTCTCCCTAACCTTGGTAATTGGTGGCTTAATTTGGTTAGGTAATAACTGTGGTAATCAATGTCTTTTACAAACCGGTCCAAGGGTCAAGGAATTTAGCTGGGAAAATCGAGAAATTGGAGCGGAAGATCAAGCATTTATTATCACTTTTGATCGCCCCATGGATCATGCTACTGTAGAAAAAAATCTAGTTATCGATCCTCCGCTGCCAGGGAAGTTTAGTTGGACTGGAAGACGATTAGCTTATACCCTCACTTCTCCCATTCCCTACGGAGAAAAATATCATCTGCAAATTGAAGGTGCGCGGGAACAATTTCCCAGCGGTAATCGATTAGGACAAACCCTAGCAATGTTTGAAAGAGAATTTAAAAGTCGGGATCGTGCTTTTGCCTATATTGGCACTAATGGGGAAGAACAGGGAAGACTAATTTTTTATAACTTGACCGAGGAGAAGAAAACCCTCTTAACCCCCGCAAATTTGACCATTATGGCTTTTGAATTCTACCCTGATGGGAAAAAAATTCTCTTTTCGGCCGTGGCGAAAAATCGGGGGATAGAGGGAATTCGTGAACTGCAGCTTTACCAAGTTGATTTTGGCCAATCTTCCCCAAAAATTGAGTTAGTGCTAGACAATAAAGATTATCAAAATAATCATTTTGATTTAGCTAAAGATGGGGAAACTATTGTCGTGCAGAGAATTGAGCGCCGCAATCCGATTAACTTCGATTTATGGGCAGTTAAATCGGGGGAAAAACCCCAACAATTAAAGATACAAGGCGGGGAATTTTTGATTGCACCTGATAGTAAAAGTTTAGCTGTTACTCAAGGGGAAGGAATCGCCCTTTTGCCTTTAAAAACCGAAACAAAACCCCTAGATTTTTTACCAAAATTTGGGCGTATTTTGAATTTTTCTGCTGATGGTACGGCTGCGGCGATGGTGAATTTTAATACTGATAATGCCAAAATGCGTTATATTCGATCGCTTTTTTATGTCAATAATCAAGGATTACAAAAACGCTTACTCAATCTACAAGGTTCGATTATAGATTGTCAATTTAATGCCACTGGTAGTGATTTGTATTGTTTGTTAACCGAGTTAGTTACTAACAGTCAAGAGTACAAAGAAAAAACCTATTTTGCTAAAATAGATGTGAAGACCGGTCAAGTGACTCCCCTACTGGAATTAGCTGATTATCGTGATATTCACATTAGTTTATCTCCCGATGGTTTAGCAATTATTTTTGATCAACTTCGCACCAGTTATGATACTAATCCGACTAATCCCTTGACTACTGATTCAGGAGAAACAATTATCGGTGGTCGTTTGTGGATGTTAATTCCTCCCCTACAAGATGGAGTGAAAGCAAGTAAATCTGATTTAATTGAATTACCTCTAGCGGGAATTCGTCCCCAGTGGATGCCGTAGAATTTCATTATTAACTTGGGAATTATTTCGATGCTGTCAAACTCAGAAAAATTAGCCAAATTGCGTCACTATTTTGCTAGTGGTGCCACTCGTTCTTATCAATTCCGTCGTCAGCAGTTAGAGAAGTTAAAACAGGCAATCATTAAATATGAAGCAGAGATATATCAAGCTTTATATAGGGATTTAAAGAAAAGTCCCGAAGATTGTTGGATTACTGAAAATGGCTTTCTTTTGGTGGAAATTAATACCGCTTTAAAAAATCTGCGCTCATGGATGCAACCCAAAACTGTTAAAACTAATCTCTTAAATTTTCCCTCCTCCAGTCAAATTATTCGGGAACCTTTAGGAGTGGTGTTAATTATTGGTGCTTGGAATTATCCCCTACAATTGTTATTAGTGCCTTTAGTTGGTGCTATTGCTGCCGGTAACTGTGCGGTATTAAAACCGAGTGAATTTGCCTCAGCGACGGAAAAATTAGTAGTTAAAATAATTGAAGAAATATTCCCTGAAGAATATGTGTTAATTGTCCCGGGAGATGGTGCGGAAGTAATTCCGAATATGTTAGACAGTTTCACCTTTGATCATATATTTTTTACTGGCAGTACAAGGGTAGGAAAAATTATTTATCAACTAGCGGCAGCAAAGTTAATTCCTGTTACTCTAGAATTAGGGGGAAAAAGTCCCTGTGTTATCGAAGCTGATGCTAATATTTCCGTGGCAACCCGTCGCATTGCCGTGACAAAATTCTCTAATTGTGGTCAAATGTGTATCGCTGCTGATTATGTTTTGGTACATCAATCCCAGCAGGAGAATTTGATCAGAGAATTAGCTAATACTATTGTTAATTTTTTCGGTGAAGATGCCAGATTAAGTGCTGATTATGGTAAGATAATTAATGAGAAACAATTTGACCGCCTGATTGACTTTCTCCAAGATGGTGAGATTGTTTTTGGCGGCAAAACCGATCGAGAAAATTTATATATTCAACCAACTTTATTAACTAATGTTTCCCTTGATGCTCCTATTATGCAAGGGGAAATATTCGGACCAATTTTACCGATCATTGCCTTTAGCACTTTTGAGGAAGCTTTAGCAATTATTGCTAAAAACCCTAACCCTCTAGCTTTTTATCTGTTTACTACCAAGGCAAAGACCGAAAAAAAATGGTTAGAATCAGTCCAGTTTGGGGGAGGTTGTATTAATAACAATAGTTTTCATTTTACTAATCCTAGTTTACCCTTTGGTGGTCGGGGGAATAGCGGTATTGGTAGCTACCATGGTCGTTTTTCCTTTGAGAATTTTAGTCACCAAAAAGCCATTATGAAAACACCTCTTTGGTTCAATCCCGCTTTAAAATATCCGCCTTTTAAGGGTAAATTAGGCTTATTTAAGTTATTGGTTCGGTAAAAAGCTATAGCTTAAGTTAAAGCTTTTAAGAGAGCTTGAAATTTCAGCTGAATTTCTGCTAGTTCTTTTTCCGGATCGGAACCGGCAACAATACCCGCACCGGCGTATAATCGCGCTCGATCGCCTTTAATTAATGCCGAACGAATACCAACAATAAACTCACTATTATTTTGACAATCAATCCAACCCAAAGGAGCGGCATAAAGAGAGCGATCGAAGGTTTCATAATGACGAATTTGTGCTAAAGCGATCTCGGTGGGAACCCCAGCAACAGCAGGAGTGGGGTGTAGTTGGGCAACAATTTCGAGGGGATGGATGGAGGGTTTTAGTTTGGCATGGATAGGAGTCCAGAGATGTTGAATATTGGAGAGTTTTAACAATCTAGAGGGCGAATTTTGAGGATTTAAGCCAATTTGTCGCAGTTTTTGGTTAATAAAGTCGCTAACAGCCCGATGTTCCCGTTGTTCTTTTTCACTAGCGAGGAGTTTATTGGCAAAGAGAGCATCTTCGATCGCATTTTCTCCCCGGGGGGCGGATCCCGCTAAAGCATCGGTGATCAATTGCCCCTGATGGACAGTTAACAAGCGTTCGGGACTAGCGCCGATAAAATGATCTCCTCGTCCATTGCCGAGGGAAAAAGTGTAGCAATCGGGATGACGCTGACGCAAATTATCGAGACAGTTTACCAGATGAAAAGGTCGGGGAGAAATCACGTCAAGAGCGTGAGCAAGGACAATTTTGCTAAATTTTTGAGCTTGGATAGATTGGAGGGCATCGGCAACAGCCGCTTGAAAATTATAGGTAGGATGAATATAATAACTACAGGGATCCCAGTGGGGATTTTGTCGGCAATTGCTCGAGTTATTTTGGATAATTTTGAGGTTATTAATAGTTTCTTCGAGGGAGTTTTCTATTTCTTTTTCGCTGGTGATTAAGAGATTGGTAAGGAAAAAATATTCCGACTGTTTTTTGATAATTTGAAACTTAGGCAGGGTTAGGGTAGCTGAGGGAAAGGGGGTAGCTGTTGCCGAGTCGAAAAAAGTGAAACTGCAAAAGATGCGAGGAGTAATCTCGCTATAGTTATCAATTTTAATAATTCTTTGTTGACAGTTTTCAATAAATTTTTGAGCTTTTAAAAAACGTTGTTTGCCGTGGAAAGTGGCAGCAAAGGCGATGCCGTAGCCAAGAAAAGCGGTTTCTCGTTCGGGATTTTCCCAATAATAATGGGTGGGATAGCTAGAGGCAATCCGAGAGAGAATTTCTAGGGGATCAAGGGGGGAAATTTTTTGACAAAAACTAACGATCGACGGATTTCCCTTTTCTGCGGCTAACAGTTGCGGGTTGAGGATAAAGTTATAGAGGCCGCCAAGATCAGCAATCGGACTATCAGGATAGGAAAGGCGAGGAACGGCAGAAGTCATGTCAAGTTTTTTGTATTTTTTGCAAAAAAAACCATGATTAATGGTATGTAATCCCCACAGATGTGGCCAGAGTCAAGGATCTCTTTTTAACTATGATATCGGAGAAAGGGTCTTTAGGTAGAAAGGGACCAGGATATTTGTGACGATTAACCGCGTTGGAGACAAATGAAGGCTTAAAATCTCCAGAGATTGCTATTATTTAAATGGGCAAAAAAATTAATTTAATAACTGCTACTTTACAAGTTGGTGGAAATTGCCACCACGGGACAAGTGGGGATACATTGTTCACAAACCACACAACGGGAACGCAAAAACTTAAGACGAAAACTTTCGGGATCAAGGGTTAAAGCTTCCGTGGGACAAACTCCCGTACATAACCCACAATCGACACATTTTTCTTCATCAATGACGATTTCGCGACTAACTTGGGAAACGCCAATATTTTGTAATTGCAACCATTCGATCGCCGCTTCTAACTCATCGATATCCCCCGATAATTCTAATACTAATGTTCCCACTTGATTGGGGGCCACTTGGGCGCGGATAATATTAGCGGCGACGTTAAAATCCTTCGCCAGTCGATAGGTAACGGGCATATGGACGGCTTTTTTGGGAAAAGTGAGAGTAACGCGTTTTTTCATGCAGCCTTTCCGATCAAAGAATCTTTTTTTTGCTTATTTGCCGAAAACGGCTGGAATTACAATAGCAGCAGTAGCGGCAACGATTAGACCAAAAGCCAAATTAACTACCTGTTGATAAGCTTTTTGGTAGGTATCGATGCTAAGACTAAGTTCACGAATTTGGTTGATCACGTCTCCTAGCTTTTTTTCAATGTTTTGAACGTTACTTTCTAAAGTTTCTAATCGCCCCTCAATTGTATGAACGCCCCCTTCTAGCCTTTTTAGCTGTCCCTCTATTCGATCGAGTCTTTCTTCGGTCATAATTATTACCCATCTCTAGCTTAATTATAACTCAATCGACACCAATACTAAAAGAGCGCAGCAGTCGTTACAATAGGACAAAGTAAACTTTGATTAAATATTCATGACAGCCACCACACCCACCAATAAAATCAGAAATCTGCTGCTGGCAGTAACGGCAGTTATCCTTAGTGTAGCGATTTTCTTCGGGTTTCAAACCACCGCTAGTTCTGTATCTTTGGAAGCGCAAGCGGAAAAAGCGACACCTTTTGATCTTGCCCTCAGCAATGGTAAACCCACCCTGACAGAATTTTATGCTAATTGGTGTAGCAGTTGTCAGGCGATGGCCTCTGAAATTGCCGAAATTAAAAAACAATACGGTAATGCCATTAATTTTGTCATGCTCAACGTTGATAATAATAAATGGTTGCCAGAAATTCTCCGTTATCGTGTGGATGGTATTCCCCATTTTGTCTTTTTAAATAATCAAGGACAACCGGTTGCCCAAGCGATCGGAGAACAACCAAAATCAATTTTAACTGCTAATTTAGAAGCACTTTTAACTAATTCTACCCTACCCTATGCCACCACTACGGGAGAGACTTCTGATTTTAATATCCTTGTGGGTGCTAGTCAAACCGATCCCCGCAGTCACGGTAGTCAAGTTAATCAGTAATCAGTTATCAGTAATCAGTTATCAGTTATCAGTCGAAAGCTTATGGCTGAAAGCTATCATTCAAGAGTTAACTATCAATCACTACATTTCATTGACTAAAACCTTTTAACTATGGCGATTATTGTCCAACATTTGACCACAGGTAACGAATATATATTCCTAGGAGTTAGTGGGGGTGAAAGTAAGAATATTTTATCCACAAAAATGTTAGGAGATTTCTTCGCAACCGAGACTCCAGATAAATCTCGATCGGTGACGGTTTGTGATGATCAAGGCCGGATACTTTGGTTTCCCGTCACAGAAATAATTGTGGTGGAGGTAGATGGTCAAAAACCCGAAGAATTATTACCAGAAATTATCGCCCCCGAACCAGTTCCTTTAAAATTAGATCAAGAGAATCAACCTCAGTCCCCAGAAAATCAAGGAAACATCGATGAATTTGCCGAAGATGACGACTGGATCTAGAATTAAATATCTAGTTTTAGCGGGAATAATTGCCCTATTTACTATTGGCTTTAATTCCCTCTATTCTGTTTCTCAAAACTCGATCGCTTCCTTCCCTGTTGCCGAAGTTCAAACCCAATATCTTAACGATTGGACACCGGAATTAGAGGCAGAATTTCAACAAAGGGCCAAGCAGGTTATTAACCATTTTGCTAATCGGGAAAGTTATGGCAATTTGTGGGGAGAAAACGAGAAAAGATCCTATCCTATGGCCATGTTTGATTTCTTGGCAGGAAACCGGCAAAAAGCCCTAGATTTCCTGCAGCAGGATGACCCACAAAAACGGGAACAGGCCCACACTGATTATATAGATTATTATTTTTCTTTTACCCTAAAAGGACAAATTAGAAAGTATTTTCTGCTCGGAAAGTATCTCGATCCAGTTTATCGTCAGAGAATGTATAATGCGGCGAAAATTTGGACAGAAACTGACCCTTTACAACGACCCCACCCTATCCATGGCACCGGCCAAGGCACGGGTAATGATTGGAGTATGAAAAGACGGGGTTTATGGGTAGATAGTCGCAATACTGATAACCTGCGGGCGATGCGCGAAACATCGGTTTATCTGATGGCCGAAGAAACAGGAAATGAAGCAACTCGTCAAATTTATAAAAATAAAATTAAGCGTTACGTTTCAGCTTTATATAACATCGGTATGGGAGAATGGGATTCAGAAGTTTATCACGGTCATACCTTTGCTCCCTATCTCAATCTCTACGATTTTGCTCAAGATACGGAAGTTAAACAATGGGCAAAAATGGCCTTAGATTGGTTATCTATGGCCGCTAGTGTTAAATATTATCGCGGTGGTTGGGGGGGTCCCGTAAAACGCGATTATGGTGGTAGTAATGGGGTAATGCGATCGCACGCAGGACGCACTTTTTGGCTATACTTTGGTGATACTCCTGTCCCCAATAATCGCCCGGAATTGGACTCTCTTTATCTAATTACCAGTGGTTATCGTCCTCCTTTAGCAGTGATGGAATTAGCCCGAAAAAACTTTAATAAACCGGTAGAAATTCTCGCCAGTAAACCCCTATATGAAAACTGGAAACCGGGCAATAATCAAAGTCCGGGTTATTGGGAAACTCAATTTATCGGTTCTAGTTATCAAATGGGTAGTCTGGCGGGAACTTTTCCCGATGGCGATGTGGCCCCATTTAAATTAATGGCCTTTAATCAAGACAAAGGGGTGGATTTTTTTGTGGCTAACACTGGCAAAAATGGCGTAAAACCGGGCAAAAATCCCGGGGATGAAATCGGACAATATCGCAATCTTTTAATCTGGTTACGACCAGCAGATCAAGCTTTTTTCTGGCAATTACCGAAAACTGCCAAGGTAGAAAAAGATGATAATATCTGGTTTATTCAATTAGAAAAAACTTGGTTAGCTCTGAGATTAATAAATCTTTCTTCTCCTGAAATGATCGAGATTCCTAATTCCCCTTATCCCGATGATAATACCTACCAAGCTTTACCCACAGGTAACAATTATGCGGGTTTTGCTCTGGAAGTGGGAGAAGCGGCAACCCAGGCTAGTTATGAGAATTTCAAGAGCATATTTAAGCAAAAAAGTCAATTAAATTTAACTCAAATTAACCAAGGCAGCCTCTTATTTAAAGGCAGTCAAGGGCAGAGTTTACAATTGACCTATAATCAAATCAATCTACTGCCGATGTTAATTCGTAACGGTCAAAAGCACGATTGGTCAAAAAATTTCGCCCTTTATAACAGTTTAAGTCGAGATAACTCTCCCGTTTCTTTGGGATGGAAAAAGGGCAAATTAACTGTCAAAGCAGGGAAATATCAATTTTCCAATGCTTTGATCCTCCCCTCTCCTTAAGTTAGTTATTCTCGACTATTTATTCAGCAGACCCTAGTTAGGAGGAGAGGCAAAAGGCAAAAGGCAAAAGGCAAAAGGCAAAAGGCAAAAGGCAAAAGGCAAAAGGCAATAGGCAATAGGCAATAGGCAATAGGCAATAGGCAATAGGCAATAGGCAATAGGCAGCTTTGTTCTCCCCACTTCCCCACACCCCACACCCCACACCCCACACCCCACACCCTGTCCCCACGAACAACTTTTTCAGCAGACCCTATTGATGAGGATTGATCAGACCATTTGCGCTTGATTTAATAACTCTTGCAATTCTTCTCCTTCGATTACTTCCGTGGTCAAAAGATTAGCGGTAATGGACTCTAATAAATTGCGGTTGTGACTGAGAATTGCTAGGGCTTTTTGGTAACTAGCGTCGATAATTTGTTTAACTTCTTCATCGATCGCTTTGGCCGTATTTTCTCCGATCGAACGCCTGGGACTACCCTGATTATTACCTAAAAAATTAGCCTGTCCCGTTTTATCGTAGGCTAGGGGACCGAGGGATTTACTCATACCATAAATTGTCACCATTCTTTCCGCAATATCCGTCGCCCTTTGTAAATCATCGGAAGCGCCATTAGTGACACTGCCAAAGATTAATTCTTCGGCTGCCCGACCGCCCAATAACATAGTAATTTGTTCTTTAAATTCGGTTTCTGTCATCAAAAAACGGTCTTCCGTGGGAATTTTCAGGGTATAACCCAAAGCGGATAAACCCCGGGGAACGATGGAAATTTTCTCCACCCGACCACCTCCCGGCATAACAGCGCCAACTAAAGCATGGCCGACCTCGTGATAAGCGACGATTTTCTTTTCTTTTTCCGATAAAACCCGACTTTTCTTTTCTAAGCCAGCGATAACTCTTTCTATCGCCTCTTTAAAATCAATTTGACTGACTTTTTCCCGATTATTACGGGCAGCCAAGAGAGCAGCCTCATTGACGAGGTTGGCTAAATCGGCACCGGCAAAACCGGGGGTTTGGGTGGCGATCGCTTTGAGGTTAACATCTTCACCCATCTGGACTCGTTTGGCGTATATTTCCAAAATTGCCAATCTTCCCGCTAAATCGGGACGATCCACCAAAACTTGGCGATCAAAGCGCCCCGGACGCAATAAAGCGGCATCAAGAGTCTCTGGGCGATTGGTGGCGGCTAAAACGATGACAACGGCTTCTTTGGGACTAAAACCGTCCATTTCTGTCAAAAGTTGGTTCAAAGTCTGCTCGCGCTCATCATTGCTGCCGCTAGTTCCCGATCCCGAACTTCTTGATTTACCGATCGCGTCCAATTCATCAATAAAAATGATGCTAGGGGCATTTTTCTTCGCTTGGGCAAATAGATCCCGCACCCGGGCTGCCCCAGTGCCGACAAATAACTCCACGAATTCCGAGGCCGAAATGCTAAAAAAAGTCACTCCCGCTTCTCCCGCGACCGCTTTTGCTAAGAGAGTTTTCCCTGTCCCCGGCGGTCCGACTAAGAGAACACCCTTAGGAATACGCGCCCCAATTTTATTAAAGCGCTCGGCATCCTTGAGAAATTCGACAATTTCCTTTAACTCGGTTTTTGCTTCCTCGGCCCCGGCCACATCACTGAAGGTAATCGGATATTTTTCGCCGTCTCCGTAAACTTTAGCGAGATTTTTGTTAAAAAGCAGCGATTTACGGGTGTCATCGTTGCGATAGAACAGAAACTGCATGGCGGCGACTAAAATTAAGGGAGGAACCACCCAAGCGAGGAGAGTGCTGATCCAACTGTTTTCGGCTACGGGAATCGCCTCGAAGATTACGCCTTTTTGCTGTAATAGTTGGGGTAATTGGGGGTTATAGACTGGAATCGTGACAAAAACTCGTCCGGAGACTAGATTACTGCTTGGTTTGCCCGCCAGAGAACTAGAATCACCGTGAAAGGGATTACTTGATTCTGGGGGATTAACGGGGGGATTAGCCGGAATAGGCAAGGATTCTAAAGGATCTTTTGATTGATAAAAGATGACTTGATTGCCAATTCTGACCCTACTGATGTCGCCCCGTTCCACTTTACTGATAAATTCGCTGTAGGGTTCGAGGGGAATATTGGACAATTCTGAGGGACGAGGGATAAGAAAATAGCCTAAAGCGGCAACACCAGAACAAATGATTAGGATTTTGCCTAACCGAGGCAAACGCGACCAGGAAAATTTATTATCTTCTTGATTAGCCATAATTTTTAGGGCAGGTGAGAGTGAAAATACAAAGTCCATGCTAACAATTCCCTGTCTCGATCGCCTTACCGATGGGATAGGATAGAGGATGGAATACTTGGTAGCGAGCGAGCGACAAACGAGAGAAATCCCATGAATTTAGTTAGCTTAGAGAACTTTCTCGATAACACTTCTTTTTTAGTCCTGTTTTTAACCATGCTGGTTTATTGGGCCGGGGCAGCCTTTCCTAGCATACCTTTGTTGTCTGGCTTAGGCAGCACGGGAGTGGCCATCGCTAACCTCTGTATCGCCGCTTTATTGGGGGCGCGCTGGTTAGAAGCGGGTTATTTCCCCATTAGCAATCTTTACGAATCTTTATTCTTTCTCGCTTGGGGTGTAACTGCGGTTCATTTAATTGCTGAGTACACTAGCCGCAGTCGCCTGGTGGGAGTGGTGACGACTCCTGTAGCCATGGGGATTACCGCTTTTGCCACTTTGTCCTTACCAGGAGAAATGCAAACTTCGGCCCCCTTGGTTCCGGCTTTAAAATCGAATTGGCTGATGATGCACGTTAGCGTCATGATGTTAAGTTATGCTGCTTTGATGGTGGGTTCCTTGATGGCGATCGCTTTTCTGATCGTCACTAGAGGTCAAAATATCGAGTTAAAAGGCAGTTCCGTGGGTACGGGAGCCTATCGTCTCCAAAATAAGTTATCTACCACTCTTTCCGCCCCAATTTTCCTGGAAACGGCTAACAGTGGCACAACCGCCCTTTTAACTCCCACCTTAACAGCGATGACGACCCTTTCGCCCCAACGTCTCAGCTTGGCGGAAACCCTCGATAATATCAGTTATCGGGTCATTGGTCTCGGTTTTCCCCTTCTTACTATCGGTATCATCGCCGGGGCGGTTTGGGCCAATGAAGCTTGGGGTTCCTATTGGAGTTGGGATCCGAAAGAAACTTGGGCGCTAATCACTTGGTTAGTTTTTGCCGCTTATCTCCATGCACGCATTACCCGGGGATGGCAGGGCAGAAAACCGGCTATTCTAGCGGCCAGTGGTTTTGTTGTGGTTTGGGTATGTTATTTAGGGGTGAATCTTTTAGGTAAAGGTCTTCATTCCTACGGCTGGTTTTTCTAAATCAGTTATAGGGGTGGGGTGTGGGGTGTGGGGTGTGGGGAAATGGGGAAGTAGGGAATTTCAACTAAAAACCCCAAAACCCTAAAACTCCAAAACCCCTAAACCCCTAACACCCTAAACCCTGCCCCCTGTCTCCTGTCTCCTAAACCCACCAACAAACTTTTTGCCGCAAACCATAAATAATGACAACTTTTCAAAAGTTATAAAAAATGATCGAGCAGAAAACTACTATTAAAAATCTGGCTTTAATCGCAGGTGTGCATGGCAATGAACTAACTCCCGCTTATTTGGTTAAATACCTGCAAAAGTCAGCTAATCTCCTTGCCCGCAGCAGTTTTCAATCCCACAGTCTCATCGCTAATCCCTTAGCCCTAAAGCAACGGGTTAGATATATCGATACGGATTTAAATCGCTGTTTTAACCAAAAAGATTTAGTGAATCCCGATTGTCAGCAATACGAACAAAAACGAGCCAAAAAAATAGTCAAAGAAATCCGAGAAAAATCCATTGATTTATTAATCGATATTCACAGCACCACATCTAACATGATGCTGGCGATTATTTATTCTAACCCCCATCCTTGGCTATTAAAACTCTTTACCTATCTGACTAAAATTAATCCTGAGGTGCGCTTAATTTATCATCCCGTCAGCGAGGAAGAAAATCATTTTCTGAAAGGAATTTGTCCCCTAGCTTTTACCCTCGAAATCGGTCCAATTAACCATGGTGTCATCTGTCCCTATCTTTTTCGTCAAACCGAAACACTCATCTATCAAATCCTAGACTATATCGAACAGGAAAATTATCTCGCTGCCCATCTCGATACTTTCAGCGAATCCCTAACAGTTTACCAACGTTTAGGCTCGATCGATTATCCTAGGGATGAACAGGGTGAAATTAAAGCCATGTTACATCCTCAGATTCTCCAACGAGATTATCAGGCAATTCAACCCAATCAACCGATTTTTCTAGGATTTGATGGTCAGGAAATTATCTATCGTGGTGAATCTGAATTATATCCTATCTTTGTCGGAGAATCTTCCTATAAAGAAAAAGGAATCGCCCTTTGTTGGACAGCCAAAAAACAAATCGATATTAATTAGGGTTTGCTGCAAAAAGTTTGTTGGTGGGGTTAGGAGTCAGTTATCAGTTATCAGTTATCAGTTATCAGTTCACTGAGAAAACTCCCCACTTCCCCACTTCCCCACTTCCCCACTTCCCACACCCCACACCCCACACCCTGTCCCCAGGAAAAACTTTTTCAGCAGACCCTAAATAAGGGAAAAGCCACTATGACCTTTACTTCTGATTCTCTTTTAGCTGAACGTTACCAACTGCAACAACGCCTAGGAAATACCGCTATCGGTCGTCAAACTTGGTTAGCTATCGATGTATTATCCCAGGAATCGGTAATTATTAAACTCCTCGCTTTTAGTCCCCAGATGGAGTGGGAAGAATTAAAATTATTTGAACGAGAGGCAGCCGTCTTAGCTTCTCTCCAGCATCCCCGTATTCCCCGCTATCGCGATTATTTTTCCCTCGATAAAAATCAAGGTGACGGGATTCCTTGGTTTGTGCTTGTACAAGATTATATACCGGGAGAATCCTTAAGCGATCGCTTAGAAAGGGGGCAACGTTTCACCGCTACGGTAATTCGGAATATTGCCCAAGAAGTTCTCGAAATTCTCATCTATTTACATGAATTATCGCCCCCAGTATTACATCGAGATATTAAACCTAGTAATTTAATTATTAACTCGGAAAATAAGGTTTATTTAGTAGATTTTGGGGCAGTCCAGTCCAGGGGTGCAGTGACAGGAGTTACTTTTACTGTGGTGGGGACGAGTGGTTATGCACCTCTAGAACAATTTTGGGGCCGGGCAGTTCCCAGTTCTGATTTATATGCCTTAGGCATGACTTTAATTCATTTATTGACGGGAATTGTCCTGATAGAACTGCCCCACCGCGACTCTAAAATTCAATTTCGCCAACTGGTGACAATCGATGATGATTTAATCGATTGGTTAGAAACTATGACCGATATGGCGGTAGAAAAGCGGTTTAAAAGTGCCAGAGAAGCCCTGAAATTTCTCCAACATCCCTACCATCGCCAAGCATCAAGTTTAATCGATCCTAAGAAATTACCAAAACCTCCCCACAGTTCCATCCGTATCGCTAAACACCGGGATAATTTAGAGATTAATTTACCCCCAAAAATTAAGCTACCTTCCGATGCGCCTACTCTCTGGTCTTTGGCGATTGTCCTTACTGTCACTGTCTTTATCTCCCCGATTCTTACCTTTATTATAGCTCTGATTAATTTTATTTGTTTGCGTGAGATGCAATTAATTCTTACCCCTCAAGAGGTTTTAATTAAATATAAAGTTTTCAATTTTATCTACAAAAAATTTGCTTTTAAACCTCAAGATTTATGGGGTATTTTTCTCCATAGCAATGGCACAGAAGGTAACTATCAGATTCGTCTGCGGACGGCTAAAAATTATTATCTTATCGGTCAGAATCTCCGCGAGGATGAATGTCTCTGGTTAGGACAGGAAATCCAAGATTGGTTAAATTTGATCAAATATAGCGTTTCTCCTCAAGATGAAGTGTAACCTGACAGGGTATCTTCTCCTGACTTGAAAGAGGGTGTAGGGTGTGGGGTGTGGGGTGTGGGGTGTGGGGTGTGGGGTGTAGGAAAGGAAACCTCTTTCATCTGTGGGGGTGAAAATTTTTTCATCGGGACCGTCTCCCCAAAAGGAAAACTTCGTACCTCACCATGAAGATAACTGAGAATCAATTCAAGAAATCCGGGGAATTAGTCGTTAGGCATTTTCCCTTTTTTAACCTTAATGTTGCAGAGATCACCCTATCTTGATAGAATAATAACTGATTGGCATTCCCTCGGCTACAAGGCGGCAATTATTAAATCGGATTAGGAATTGCCAAAAGGCGGCCATGAAATGTTAGTTATTAGTGGAGAAGAAAAAATGATCTCTGAAATTTACAAAAAAGTCAGCTTGTTAGTTTTGTATCAAGGGGTTTTTGATAATGCTATTGGCCAGGCATTTATTACCCTATTAGCTACGGATAATGTTGCCGATTTTCTCAAAGCTTATGGTCAATTGTTTCAAGCTTTAGCATCTAAAAATATCAGTTGGAATGATTTTCTAATCGAACAAATTTTATTAGATGACAATCCCTTTAGTCAACAGGTACAGAAAAAAAGTGTTTGGGAGTTACCCGAATCTTTAATTAATGGCGTTAAACAGGATTTATCTATCCTCCAATCTCTTTATAACTCGAGCATTTATAGCTTAAGTAATTCGACAGTTTTTGAACAAATTAAATTTCTAATTTTCCCCGCTTGGGAAGTGGAAAATAAATTAGAAAGTTTCCTGCATTCCAGTTCAGATTGGACAGAATTAGTCGAAGATCTAGCCGATTATTATCGCGAATGTGGTACAGGAATTTTTGCCCGTTATCAAGCTTTAAGGTGGCAAGAAGGCAGATTACAAGGAATTACTCATCCTGATCCCGTGCAGATTCAAGACATAGTCGGTTATGAAATGGCTAAGAAAACCTTGATTAAAAACACTGAGTTTTTATTGGCAGGTTATCCTGCTTTAAATGTCTTACTCTATGGTTGCCGTGGTTCAGGAAAATCCTCTTTAGTCAAGGGATTATTGCAAAAATATCATAGTCAGGGATTGCGCTTAATTGAAGTGGCAAAATCGGAATTAAAAGACCTACCATTAATTATTGAAATCTTGCAAGATTTGCCACAAAAATTTATTATCTTTGTCGATGATTTATCCTTTGAAGAAGACGATGAAGCTTTTAAAGCTTTAAAAGTTGTTTTAGAGGGAAGCGTCACCGCTAGACCGAAAAATGTCGTAGTTTATGCCACTTCTAATCGCCGACATTTAGTCAGAGAATTTTTTGCCGATCGACCCCGACCAAAAGATAGTGATGAAGTGCATAATTGGGACACAGTACAAGAAAAATTATCCTTTAGCGATCGCTTTGGTTTAACCCTAACTTTTGAACCGGCTAATCAAGAAAAATATTTGGAAATAGTGCGTCATTTAGCCAGTTTAGCTAAATTAAAAATTAGCTTAGAAGACTTAGAATTTCGTGCCAAACAATGGGCAACCCAACATAATGGGCGATCGGGCAGAACTGCTAGACAATTTGTTGATTTTCTTCAAGGGGAATTAGAATTAAATGGGTAGCATTAATTGTGTTATGATTAAATAAAAGAATATCTAATCTAGAAAAATGTTGACTTCATCGCCTCCCGAAATTATCAGCTTAGAAGCCTACCGCAACCTAGAAACTAGAGCGGAAACTAAACACGAATATCACGACGGGGAAATTATCGAGATGACAGGGGGAAGCATCAATCATAATAGTATTCTCATTAATCTTATTGTCCTGCTTAAATTAGCTTTAAGAGGAACTAATTACCGTCTTCAATCTAGCGATCTACGCCTATGGATACCCCAGTATAATTGCGGTTTATACCCAGATTTAATGATCATTGCCGGGGAACCGTTATTTAGTGATAATCGCAACGATGAAATTTTAAATCCCTGCCTAATTATCGAAGTTTTATCCCCTTCTACCTCTGGTTATGATCGGGGCGATAAATTTCGTTATTATCGTTCTATACCCCAATTAAACCAATATCTTCTCGTCAGTCAAGGGGAGATACTAATAGAATCCTATAGCCAAACATCAGAAAATAATTGGTTACTGCAAGAATACACCCCAGCAAGGGGAATTCTCTCTCTAGATTCTTTAGGAATTAGCTTAAATCTTGCCGATATTTACGAGGGAATTAATTTTAATTGATTGTCCCCTTCAATCTCAATTGAGGAATAATTTATAAATGATCACCTTTTTTCTGTGATCTAGGTTATCATCGGGAGTATTAAAAATTCTGTGACAGAAAAAATGTTAACTCGATCTCCTCCCAAAACCCTCAGCTTAGAAGAATCTCGTAATTTAGAAACTAGCGCAGAAACTAAACACGAATATCACGACGGGGAAATTATCGAGATGACAGGGGGAAGCATCAATGATAATCGACTGGTACGCAATCTAACTTAGTGTCAGCAGAAGTCCCTCGCTTTTAGCGATGGGATGAATCCTGACTTTGTATATAGGGTCTGCTAAATAGGGTTTGCGGCAAAAAGTTTTTCGTGGGGGTAGGAGTCGGTGGTCAGGAGCCGGTCGTTTCAGGCTTTGTTGCCCTCTTTTTTTGTACCAGTTTATCTACTATAAGAAGGATAATGCCAGGTTTTTGAATGTCCCAATCCTATATTCGCAGCATGAACATCGGATTTTAACAGGTCAAAAGCCTTATTTTCAAAGGGTTTTACCATTATTCAGCCAGCCCTAAATAAATCTAATTTTAAATATACCAATAGAAAAAAAGGTGGGCAAGTCCCACCTTTGCAACTAAATTATTGTCCTTTCTCCACTGCTGCCACCATCAATAAAGTTTTGAGGACAGAATCAGGATTAAGACTGATGGAATCGATGCCTAATTCCACTAAAAATTGAGCGAATTCGGGGTAATCACTGGGGGCTTGACCACAGATACCGATTTTGCGATTATGGGCTTTAGCGGTTTCAATGGCCATTTTCACCATGCGTTTAACTCCCTCATTCCGTTCATCAAAAAGATGGGCAACTAGGGCAGAATCCCGATCTAATCCTAAGGTTAATTGGGTCAAATCATTAGAACCGATCGAAAATCCGTCAAACACCTGAGCAAATTGGTCGGCAAGAATTACATTACTTGGTAACTCACACATCACATAAACTTGCAAACCATCAACCCCGCGTTCGAGACCATTTTTCGCCATTTCTTCGAGGACTCTCATCCCTTCTTCGGGGGTACGACAGAAAGGAATCATCGGAATCACATTAGTTAATCCCATTTCTTCCCGGACCATTTTCAGCGCCCGACATTCCAACGCGAAAGCTTCGCGATAATTAGGATCAGTATAACGGGAAGCGCCGCGCCAACCGATCATCGGGTTTTCTTCCTTGGGTTCAAAGGGTTTGCCACCCAATAAATTAGCGTATTCATTCGATTTAAAATCGGACATCCGCACAATTACATCTTTGGGGTAGAATGCGGCTGCAATCATGGCAATTCCCCGGGCCAATTTATCGACGAAAAATTGGGGTTTATCCTGATAGTGTTTGGTTAATTCGGCGATTTGGTCTTTTACGTCTCCTTCTTCCAATTCGTGGAATTTGAGCAAAGCGCTGGGGTGGGCCTGAATATGGTTAGCGATAATGAATTCTAGACGCGCTAAACCGACCCCTTGGGCAGGAATATCGGCAAAAGCGAAGGCTTTTTCGGGATTACCGATATTCATGAGGATTTTTGTCCGAGTTTGCGGCAAATTGTCTAGGTGAGTTTCGCAAATTTCAAAGGGTAGCAATCCGAGGTAAACTTTCCCTTCATCCCCTTCCGCACAGCAAACGGTGACTTCCTGACCGGTTTTAATCGTTTCCGTGGCATTATTGCAACCCACGATCGCCGGAATACCCATTTCTCGTGCGATAATAGCGGCATGACAAGTACGACCACCCTGATTAGTAACGATCGCGCTTGCTTGTTTCATAATCGGTTCCCAGTCGGGATCCGTGCGATTGGTGACGAGAACTTCTCCCGGTTTAAAGTTGTTGATTTTATCGACACTGAGGATGACTCTGGCTTTTCCTTGACCGATTGCCGCACCTACACTGCGTCCCACCGCTAAAACTTGACTTCTTTGCTTAATTTCGTAGGATTTAAGGATATTAGCGGCTTTTTGCGATTGTACGGTTTCTGGACGGGCCTGAACGATAAACAGTTCTCCTGTGATACCATCTTTTGCCCATTCGATGTCCATGGGGGTGTAGGTTCCGCGCACCTGCGAGTAATGTTCCTCGATTTGGGTCGTCCAACGGGCTAAAGTGAGGATTTCTTGGTCATTAATGCAGAATTGATCCTGTTCTAGCTTGTTAACTCGGATATTCTTGGTTAGACGCGATCCTCCATCATCGTAGATCATTTTGATCGCTTTACTGCCGAGGCGTTTTTCGAGGATGGGTTTGTAACCGTTTTTAAGAGTGGGTTTAAAAACCAGATATTCGTCGGGGTTAACAGCACCCTGCACGACATTTTCCCCTAAACCGTAGGCTGCCGTGATTAAAGCGGCATTTTTGAACCCTGTTTCCGTATCGATGGAAAACATCACCCCGGAGGTGGCTAGATCTGAACGCACCATTTTTTGGACACCGACGGAAAGGGCGACGGCAAAGTGATCGAAACCGTTATGATGACGGTAGGAAATAGCGCGATCGGTGAATAAAGAGGCAAAACATTTATGACAAGCTTCTAAAACTCCCCTTACTCCTTGCACGTTGAGATAGGTTTCCTGTTGTCCGGCAAAACTCGCTTCTGGTAAGTCTTCGGCAGTGGCGCTCGAGCGAACGGCCACATCGATGGAATGATAGAGATCATCGCCATAACGTTCACAGAGTCGGCGATAGGCAATAGCGATCGCATGACTTAAATCATCGGGGAACGGTGTATTGAGGATTAATGTGCGTGCTTGTTTACCTTTTTCCTGCAAGTTCTGCACATCGTTTTCGTCTAAATCTTGGAAAATTTGTCTTAATTGTGCGTCTAGTCCGGCTTTTTCGACAAAGTGACGGTAAGCGTAAGCGGTGGTGGCGAATCCTGTGGGGACATTAATCCCTTTCGGGGTTAATTGTTGGATCATTTCGCCTAAGGAGGAGTTTTTGCCACCGACTAATCCCACATCTTTGCTGTCTACTTCTTCAAACCACAGAATTAATGCTTGTTCTCTAGAGGTTCTCGCAACATCTTGTAGTAGCATCATAAGTATTTTTACCTCTGTACTCTATACTTTCAGTTTAGCGACATACCATTCTCAAAAACCCTTGAGTTTGATATTTATTTACAAAACTCTATAATAGCCAACTCAGCCACGCTCACCTTATCTCTAAAGGGTTTAATTGTCTAGGTACTTAACACAAAAATTAATAATTTAGTTGAGAGAGTGACTCGATTATTTATTACTCTCCAGCTTGTTTTAAAGCGAAACTAATGACCCTTGCACTAATTCTTATCCCTCGATTTTGCATTCGAGTTATGGCTAATTTAATTGAAATTGGATAGCCTTCTTGCTTGGCACGAAGTAAAATGCCAATTGATCCTGTGACTAAAAGACCACTTAATTTAGCAATACGTCTTCCTACTGTTTCATCAATACAAACTGTTTGAATATTTTCCCGCAAAGCCAAATGAATAACCGCAGCCTTTCCTAAATCTAGAGAATTAAGCAATATTGGCATAATTGTAAGAGGATATTCTTGCTTTCTTAACCAAGAATCAAATATAAATTCAGAAATAGCAAAACCACTTTTCCCACCGGCTAAAACTTCTTGACATACCTCATAAGGAACAAGTACCTCTCGATAAAGTGCTGTAGAATTTCTAAATCACCCAAAGCTGCTATTAAAGCAATTAAAGGTGAGGTATTAATACAATACGTTCAGTTTTAGGCATTTTCAAAGTCTGATAATAGTTCTTCTTCTGTTAAGTCAATCATCCCTACGCCAAAATCGGTCAATCTCAATAAAAAATTAACCCTATCCACTCCTAATAAATTGGCAGCCATACCCGATGAAATACGTTTCATCTCAAAGAGTTTTACTACCATAGCTCAGGTTGCTTCTCTCTCGAATTCCTCTCGTGTTTTTTGAAGAAAGTCGGGTAAATTTTCAGGATAATTTATGGTGAGTTGTAAAGTCATATATCGTGCTATATTTATCTCATTTTTCTAGGTTGGATTTCACCTAGTTTAGCTCAATCCAACCTAGATTTATTTAGAGCTTGCTGAATAAATCTTAAAACCTTGTTGGGTAAGACTTTTAGACTTTTGGGAAATCAAAAAGTACCAGATATGGGGGTGATCGGGGGGAAAATTCAGGGACTTTTTCCCTGAAAATTAGGTAATTGACCCCCTCAAAATCGGTAAAACCCTACACCCCACACCCTACACCCCACACCCGACCCCCAGGAAAAACTTTTTCAGCAAACCCTATTTATAGTTGTGTGATGGTGACATCAACAGTTTTAACCGTAGTTCCCAAACTGGATAAGGGAGGTTGAATTTCCTGTTCATTACCCACCACAAGAGTCACAATCTGATTCGGTTGCAGATATTGTTGTGCCACTCGTTGAATATCGGCAATTGTCACCCCTTTTACCGCTTGTTGATAACGGAAGATAAAATCTTGGGGATAACCATAGTATTCATAGGTCATCAATCGCGATAAATTTTGAGCAGGTTTCTCAAACTTAAAAACAAAAGAATTGAGAATAGCATTTTTAGCATCTTCTAATTCTTTTGCGGTTACGGGTTGATCGCGAAGGCGCTCGATTTCGCCTAAAATTGCCTTAATAAAAGGTACGGTAGCATCGGTGCGAGTTTGACCTCCAGCAATAAATAACCCGGGATAATCATAACGACTATTCCAGACACCATAGACAGAATAAGCTAATCCTTGACGGGAGCGCACTTCATTAAATAAACGACCACCAAAACCGCTTAAAATCTCATTTAATACCGTTAAAGCGGGATAGTCGGGACTATCCAAACGACCCCCAAGATGACCTAATAAAACCGTACTCTGGGTTAATTGGGGTTGATTGACAACAAAGACACCTTGAAGATTTTTTTGGGTTGCCGAAGGGGTAACAATTTTAGTGGCAGTTGCGGGATTTTTCCAATCGCCAAAAGTTTTATTGATTAATGCTTTCATCGACTGAGAATCAAAATCCCCGACAATTCCTAAAATTATTTGATCGGGACGGACATAGGTACGATAAAAATCGATTAAATCCTGACGGTTAATATTAGCTAAAGTGCCATATTCTACAGTACGAGCGTAGGGGCTATTATCACCATAGACTAGCTTGCGGAACTCCCGACTAGCAATATCACTGGGATCATCATTACGTCGGGCAATTGCTCCTTTTTCCTGAACTTTGGCTAATTCCACTCTCTGATTTTCAAAAGCTGGGGAACGTAAAACTTCGGCAAAGAGATTAAAAACTGTTTCTAAATCTTCACTAAGAGCGCTAAAACTAGCAGTTCCAGCGTTAAGATCGATCGAGGTTTCTACGAGGGCTGCTCTTTGTTCTAATAATTGATTTAAGACATTAGAAGGATGTTTTTCCGTGCCACCACTACGCAGCACGGTTCCAGTAATATCGGCTAATCCGACTTTTTCCCCGGATTCTAATCTTCCTCCCGTCCGAATCATCGCCGTACCACTTACTAAAGGTAAGCTCCGATCCTCCACTAAATAAACCACCATACCATTATCTAGTTGATAGCGCTCGTATTGGGGAACTGTCACTTCAGGAAGGGGAGGAAAAGTTAAATCGGTAAAATGTCGCGGGGTTTGGGCAATTGCCGGGGAACGAAAAGCTAGGACACCTATCAGGGTGATAACTATTAAACCTAGCCATTGGAAGCGTTTTTTCATGATTATATTTATTTTAGGTTTTCGGTTTTAGGTGTTAGGTGTTGGGGGGTTAGGGTTTTAGGGTGTTGGGGTGTTAGGGTGTTGGGGTGTTAGGGTGTTGGGGTTTTACCTAAAATTTCCCCATTTCCCCACTTCCCCCATTTCCCCCATTTCCCCACTTCCCTATCTCCCCATCTCTCTATTTCGGTAAAATTCGGCCAATAGTGCGATTTTCGGGGGTAAAAGTCTCTTTAGCCACCCGTTGAATATCGGCTGCCGTGACAGCATTATAAGCATCTAATTGGGCGAATAAATTACGCCAATCGCCGGTTTTTACCTCGTATTCAATCAAGGATCGCGCCATGCCCATGTTAGAATCAAGACCTCTTAATAGGGCTGCCCGTAGTTGATTTTTAACCCGTTCTAATTCCTGTTCCGAAACCGGTTCATTTTTCAATCTTTCCAATTCCCAATTCAAACCCTGCGCTACTTCCTCCACACTGACATTAGGAGCGCTGAGAGCATAGAATAACAGCAAATTCGGGTATTTATCCCCCGGAAAGCCGTTAAATCCCTGAGCAGCGAGGGCAAGTTGTTTGTCCTCCACTAAAGCTTTATACAGTCGCGAGGTTCTTCCTTCACTCATTAAAGTGGCAATAACCTCGTAAACCGCATGATCGGGGTGATTGAGGGCGGGACGATGGTATCCTTCTAAATACCAAGGCTGCGAGGCTAATTTTAGGGTAATTTCCTTTGTTTTGGTTTGGTTCGGTTCCACTACTGTCACCTGTGGGGGTTTCGGTTTAGCGGGAAAACGACCAAAATAAACCTTAGCTAACTGTTTTACCTGTTCTGGGTCCACATCTCCGGCGATAGCTATGGTTAGATTACTGGCAGGATAAAATTTATCGAAAAAGTTTTGGATATCTGAGGGTTCCAGATTGCGAATATCTCGATCGTAACCGATAACGGGACGTTTGTAGGGATGGACAGTATAAGCTTGATCGAGAAAAGCTTCGATTAATAAACCCAAGGGGCTATTATCCGTCCGCATCCGTCTTTCTTCCAGAATTACGTCTTTTTCTTTGTAAAATTCCCGTTGGAACACCGGCTCTAAAAATCTTTCCGATTCCAAAGACATCCATAATTCCAATTTATTCGACGGGAAGCTGTAAAAATAGCTAGTTGCATCGGTGGAAGTGGTGGCATTTAAACCGACTCCCCCCTGCGTTTCGACGATTTGCCCGTATTCGTTGCGTTGGACGAATTTCTCGGACTCTGCCTTAGCTTGTTGAAATTCTTCCGTTAATTTAGCCACTTCTGCGCTTTTACCCGCTTTTTTGGCCGCTTGTAGTTCTTTGTCTATAGCTTCAAGGCGATTGAGGACTTTTTTCTCGCTAAGATAATCGATAGTACCGATGGTTTTTGTGCCTTTAAAGGCTAAATGTTCCAAAAAGTGGGCAACTCCTGTTTTACCGTCCGGTTCATCGGCACCTCCCACATCCGCGTAGGTGACAAAGGAAATAACCGGAGCATCGCGATTTTCTAGGATAATGAATTTTAGTCCGTTATCGAGGCGAAATTCGGTAATTTTTTGTTGAAATTGCTTAAGGTAGGGGGTAATCGATTGTACATCGGCTGACTGCTCTTTCCCTTGGGCAAGAAGGGGTGAGAAACTCCCAAAACCCCAAAACACAAGGAGAGCGACCCAAAAGCCGATTACAGCCCGATAATGGGGGTTATTTTTAATGATCATAGATAGTTTTATCAGTTATCGTGGGAGCGAGAGATCGATCGCTATGTTCGATCTTAGCAGTCGATTGTTAGGAGAGGGGAAATGGGGTGCTTTTTTCAGTGTTGCCAAAGGCACGGCGTAGCCGTCCAGTAAACAGTAATCAGTTATCAGTGGGGAAGTGGGAAGTGGGGAAGTGGGGAAGTAAAGTATCCTCTGGAACCCTACCCTGATTCTGTCGTTTTTAGTTGCACATCGCGTCACATCTGATAACTGATAACTGATAACTGATAACTGATAACTGATGACTGGGTTTTAGACAAAAAATCTCTCCCTAGAGAGGAGAGAAGTCAAAAAAGCACGAATAACAATGGGTGGGAGGCGGTTTTTATAGGTCGCCCCCACGAAAAGCTAGTAGGAAAATGACAAAGGGGCCAGCTAACATGATTAGCGCCACGAAGGTGAGTTGAAAAATAGGTTCTAAATTGAGAGCCGCAAATAATTCCATGATGTCTCCTAACCTGTCTACAATGATTTTAAAGGCTAATCTGGTCAAAACCATTGTCTATCATACAGGGGATGATTCGCTGGTTTTCCTGATTCGATACAAAAATACATAAAGTTTTGTTGCAATTCTGAATTTTCCCGCTTTCCTATTTCCTTGCCACTAGGGGCAATCTCAATGTTCAACTCTCTGGCCACATCTCCCGACTCGTTAACCCAGATTTATACTGGTTTTCAGGCACTCTCGGATCCCCTGCGGCTGCAAATTCTGCAACTGTTGCGACATCAGGAATTATGCGTCTGTGAATTGCGCGACCACCTCGATATCGCCCAATCTAAATTATCTTTTCACCTAAAAACGCTAAAAGAAGCCAATTTAGTCCGCAGTCGTCAAGAAGGTCGTTGGATCTACTACAGCCTAAATTTATCTCAATTTCTTCTCCTAGAAGAATATCTATCCGAATATCGTCGTTTTGCTGCCCTCGTCCCGGCTCGTTCCTGCGAGGAAAATAAGTAACCAATCAAGATTTTTAGAAATATTAAAGCTTTATGACTAGCTTTTATTCTTGACATATCAACTTTTTTTGAAATAATAAAGGTGGGTTGCCCAATCTCCCATTATTCCCTTTCCACCTTTGTGCGATGACTAATCACATCAATCCTAAAGCCGCCAAAGCTGGTGGTAGCCTTAGTGTTTTTGAAAAATATCTGACCCTTTGGGTTATTTTCTGTATTTTGGCGGGAATTGCCCTCGGTCGGTTATTTCCGGACGTAGCGCGGACTTTAGATGCCATGAGTGTCTATAACGTTTCTATTCCGATCGCCATCTGTCTTTTCTTCATGATGTATCCGATCATGGTTAAGATCGACTTTTCCCAAGCTCTTCGGGCTGCCCGTACTCCCAAACCAGTTATTTTAACTTTAGTGGTTAATTGGCTGATCAAACCCTTTACAATGGTGGCGCTGGCTCAATTTTTTCTCGGCTGGCTGTTTCTGCCTTGGTTGAGTCAAACGGAGATTATCCGAGGACAGACGGTAAGTTTAGCTAATTCCTACACTGCTGGAGCTATTTTACTAGGAATTGCTCCCTGTACGGCCATGGTTTTGATGTGGGGCTATCTTTCCTACAGTAACCAAGGTCATACCCTAATTATGGTAGCAGTCAATTCCCTAGCGATGCTTTTTCTCTACGCTCCCCTGGGTAAATGGTTACTGGCAGCTAATAATTTTGTAGTCCCCTGGCAGACCATTGTTCTTTCTGTGTTAATCTACGTTGGTTTACCACTTATTGCTGGTATCTATAGCCGTCACTGGATTTTTAAACATAAAGGACGGGTCTGGTTTGAATCGCATTTTCTTCACTATCTCAGTCCTGTGGCAATCACTGCCTTATTGTTAACCTTAATCCTCCTCTTTGCTTTCAAAGGCGATTTAATTGTTAGTAATCCCCTGCATATTTTCCTGATTGCTATTCCCCTCTTTATTCAAACTAATCTGATTTTTTTGCTTAGTTATGTGGCCGCTCTCAAACTCAATTTAGTTTACGAAGATGCGGCTCCCGCTGCTTTAATTGGTGCTAGTAATCATTTTGAAGTAGCGATCGCCACTGCGGTGATGTTATTCGGATTGAATTCGGGGGCTGCTTTAGCGACAGTAGTGGGGGTATTGATTGAAGTACCTGTGATGTTAATGTTGGTAGAATTCTGTAAAAAAACCGCCTTTTGGTTTCCCAGAGAGCCAGAAAAAGCCACCCTTCTCGATCCTCGTTGCTTGAGTCCTTACAAATAATTATTCACCATGATCCAATCGACTCACAAACCAAGAATTCTTTTTCTGTATGGTTCTTTGCGGCAACGTTCCTACAGTCGTTTATTAGCAGAAGAAGCTGCCAGAATTATCACTGAATTGGGGGCAGAAGTGCGCTTTTTTGATCCTCGTGAATTGCCGATTTATGGCAGTGTTCCCGATACTCATGCCAAAGTACAGGAATTGCGAGAATTAAGTCAATGGTCCGAGGGTCAAGTCTGGTCATCTCCCGAACTACACGGCAATATTAGCGGCATTATCAAAAACCAAATTGATTGGATTCCCTTAAGTATTGGTGCGATTCGGCCAACTCAAGGCCGCACTTTAGCAGTCATGCAAGTAAGCGGAGGTTCCCAATCTTTTAACGCGGTTAACACTCTGCGAATTCTTGGTCGTTGGCTGCGAATGTTTACTATTCCTAATCAATCTTCTGTGGCTAAAGCTTATCAGGAGTTTCCTGAGGGTGGCACGATGAAAGATTCCCCCTATCGAGATCGAGTTATTGATGTGATGGAGGAACTTTATAAGTTTACCATTCTCCTGCGAGATCAGGTAGATTATCTGACCGATCGCTATAGTGAAAGGAAGGAAAAAGAGAAAAAAACGGTGTTAGGGGTTGGGTGTTGGGGAAGATGTTTCTTAATCCCTATTTCCCTATTTCCCTATTTCCCCATTTCCCTATTTCCCTATTTCCCCATTTCCCTATTTCCCTATCCCCTAATTTCCCTATTTCCCCATTTCCCTATTTCCCCATTTCCCTATTTCCCCATTTCCCTATTTCCCCATTTCCCTATTTCCCCATTTCCCCATTTCCCCATTTCCCTAATTAAATTTCTAGGAGTTAAAATCATGAAAAAAGTAATGTTTGCCTGTAGAAAAAATTCCTGTCGTTCCCAAATCGCCGAAGGTTTCGCTAAAACTTTAGGCGCGGGTAAAATTGCTGTCACCAGTTCTGGATTAGAAGCGGCCAAAGTTCACCCCGGAGCAATCGAAGTTATGCAGGAAATTGGTATCGATATTACTGACCAAACTTCTAAACCAATTAGGGATTTTAATCCCGAAGATTACGATGCCGTTATCTCCCTATGTGGTTGCGGTGTCAATCTGCCGGAAGGATGGGTTTTACAGGAAATTTTCGAGGATTGGTTAATTGATGATCCCGATGGTCAACCTATCGAAACTTTTCGCCGAGTTCGCGATGAAATTAAGGCTAAAGTTATCGGATTAATCGAGCAGTTAAGTTAATTTTACCCAAAAATTTTCGGATCTCTTGTCGTTTGTGTGATAGATTTTAGCGATCAAATCTGTCTTCCTCTCTGTGTTCTTTGTGTCTCTGTGGTTTATCCCCAAGAGAATCTTTTTTCCAGTCTATCCCTTCGGTGAGAAAAATAATAAGGGGAACCACAGTTGATGAAGAATATCTTCATTAATCCGACGCACTGCTAACCATTCCAACATATTAGAACGATGGCAGGTGGCTACAGCGATCGCACTGATATCATTTTCTTCTGCTGCCGTCAAAACTTCTAATACAGGTGTTCCTTGTCGCACTTCGCTCTGTACTTGCAAACCGAGTTTTTCTAGTCGCGCTTGCACCGATTCTAATTCCCGACGGGCATCATTTAAACGGTATTCGGTGACACCGGGATCGCGACTGATATTTTCCACTACCCAGACGAGAAGACATTGCTCAAAAGAGCCGGTGGCGCAAGTTTGAGCGTATTTTTCCATCTGTTCAATTAGATAAATTGCGTCGGAACTGCCATCGTAGGGAATTAATAAATGTTTCCAGAGATGCTGACAGCGCAGGGCTAATTCATCGCGAGTATAAACTGATAATAATTGCGGTCGGAAAATCAGCAGCGGAATATCGGTAATACCTGCGATCGCTAAACTGGTACTACCGAATAATTTTTCTTGGACAGCACCGCGCATGGGATTTCCCATCAAAATCACGTCAATAGAGTGATGCGCGAGGATTTCCTGCACGGCATCCACGGGACGACGGTTAGAGATTTCGACAATAACTGTCATACCGTCGGGAATATTTGCTAAAGCTGGGGATAATTTTTCTTTGGCCGCGTCAATTTTTGCTTGATCTACGGCAGCTAGGGTGGGTTGTTCCCAAATCGGAATACTGTGGAGGAAGATAACTTGTTTTAAGCCGCTCAGGGCTAAGTGTGGCACACAATGGACAAGACGATGGAGACCATCGAAAAGATCTGTACAGATCAAAGCGCGCTCGAACATAAATTAACCCCTAGCAATTCGGTTATTCTTCCCTAAGAATAGCTAAAAAGGTGAAGAAATGCGCCCCGCATCCCTAGCTCGTTTCCGGAGAAACCCAGCCGGAGAAAGAGGTCGCCCGCAGGGGTGAAATGAGTTACTGGGGGGCCCAGGGATTAGAATCTAGACCCCACTGGTGTTTGAGAAAAGCTTTGTACATATTTTCTCTGACCATCATTTGTTCGTAGAGCTTGATCAGGAAATCCTGCGCTTGCTCCTGACTCATTTTTTCTACCTGAGTCTGAAAAGAACGAATGTTGAACTGTTGTTCTAAGGAAAGTTCGATCGGTTGAGACATGGTGTTTCTCCTCGATGAAGACAGTGGTTGATAACAAGCGAGATGGGTGATTGGTATCACCTTTTTTAACTAATGTAACAAATACTTGACAAAGTGTCAATGTATCTGTAAAGAGGGTTTTGCTTTTTCCCTCCCGTTAGCTAGGATACCCCGCCGCCAAAAGGAAAGAAGCATATAATGATACATTTAGCAAGAGTTTTCATAAAATTTTGCTTACCGTGAACAAATACTTAAGTAGTTATACTTAGGCAGCCCAGAGCGAGAGAAAATATTTGACAAATTGTGTAAACATTCTGTAATAATCAAAGAGAGCGACATAAATCGGGTAAGTTGAATGATTAGCCCTGTTAACAGCTAAAAACGTAACCCCTAGATCCCGTCCCTCTCGTTGAAATCGTTAAGGATAGTCAAAATTGACGGACACAGCCGCTATCGTGCAGAAACTACAAGCTTATCGCTGGGAAACATCCTCCTTAGCTCTGTTTGCCTTAAAAAAATCAGCATACAGCCACGGAATGTCGCACAAGTTTTTACCCAAAATGTCGGATGAATGCCCCCGCTACATTTTTCGACAAGATACTCAACAAAATTAGCGGGGGATGAAATCCGACCAGAATATCAACCGCGGAGCATCGGTTTAATTCCACCATCTGTGGGTAAACTGTATTATACTTAACCTAGCCAAGGGTCGAGGATTGTTAGATGCTAGTCGTAGAAGCAAAGCTAAAAAACGGAACACCAGAGCAATATCACCGGCTCGATGAAGCTATCAGAACTTCTCAGTTTGTGCGTAATTCTTGTGTTCGTTATTGGCTAGAAAATAAAGGGACAACCCGCAATGACCTCCAAAAACTTTGCTCGGTACTAGCTAACAATAAAGAAACCCCTTGGGTTAATAAATTAAACTCACAAGCTCGTCAATCGGCTGCTGATAGAGCCTGGCAATCAATTAATCGGTTTTATCAGAATTGTCATGCCAAAATACCAGGGAAAAAAGGTTTTCCTCGGTTCAAAAAGCCTAGTCGTTCCGTTGAGTATAAACTAACGGGATATAAACTATCAGATGAGCGACGTAAAATTAAGTTCACCGATGGCTTTAAAGCAGGAGAATTTGATTTATGGTGTAGTCAAAAAACCTTAGTTTATTATTCAGAGCAACAGATTAGACGGGTAAGAGTTGTTAGACGTGCTGACGGTTATTATTGCCAGTTTTTGATTGACGTAGAACGGCAAGAATACCATGAACCAACGGGACAAATAACAGGAATTGACTTAGGGTTAAAAGAATTTTATACCGATGCCCAAGGTAATACCGTAGAGAATCCACGTTATTTAAGAAAGTCAGAAAAACGACTTCAAAAAGCACAACGACGATTATCCAAAAAGTTTCGTCAAGGAAAAAAACAGTCTAAAAACTATCACAAGCAACGGATAAAAGTAGCTAAACTTCACTTGAAAGTATCAAGACAACGTCAAGACAAAGCAATTAAAGACGCTTTGGCGTTAATCCAGTCTAATGATCTGGTAGTTTATGAAGCTTTAAAGGTAAGAAACTTAGTCAAAAACCGTAAGCTGTCTAAGTCGATTTCCGATGCTTCTTGGTATCAATTCACCGAATGGTTGAATTATTTTGCCAAGATTTATCGGATTGTCTGTATTGCTGTACCACCGCATTTCACTTCTCAAGATTGTTCAGTTTGTGGGACGAGAGTTCAAAAAACATTAAGCAATAGAACTCATCAATGTCCCAATTGTCAAACAGTCTTAGATAGGGATCATAATGCAGCAATAAATATTCTTAAAAAAGGGTTACAATATTTGGGAAATTATCTCAACGGTACTGTTGGGCAAACAGAAACCGACCCAAACGCCTTGGGAGAGTCCGGCCTCTGGATTCTTAATGGAGACATTGAGAATCTAAGCTGTCTCGTTGAACAAGGAATTTCTAACAGCAATGTGGAAAGAATCCCCCGTCACAGCGTAGCTTGACGGTGGGAGTATGTCAAATCACCCTATACTTGGAGGAATCCATCATGTCCATTCGTCTATACGTTGGTAATTTACCCAAAGAATCCGTCGAGCGCGAAAAATTACAGGCGCTTTTTGCCGATGAAGGGGATACGATCACCACTAAAGTCATCAAAGACCGCAAAACTGGCAAATGTCGCGGTTTTGCCTTCGTTACCGTCCCTAGCGATGAACTAGCTGACCAGTTTATCGAAAAATACAACGGTCAATCCTTCATGGAAAACCCGATCAAAATCGAGAAAGCTCTCCCCCGCAGCAAGGGAGGTAAAGAAGAAGGAGAAGAAGCAGAAGGTCCGGAGGCCAGCGTAGAAACCCCGGAAAAAGTCGGAAGACCGACTCCAAAACCGACGACGGCAGCACCGCGCAAATCCAGTGGCGGCGGCAGCGGCAAAAAACGCAAGGCTGAACGGGGTAGCAGCAGTACCCCGAAAGTTACCGGCGATGGTGACGCTTTACAGCCAGATCCCCGTTGGGCCAATGAATTGGCTAAACTCAAGGAAATGTTAGCAGCTCAGGCCACTAATCCCTAATTCCATTGACAAGAGGGCAAGGGATAGCCGATAACTAAGAGGTTCAAAACATCGCTTTTAGGAATGTGCATCATGACAGCAATCGATCCGGTCATTATCATGAAACAGGAGGTCGGTAAGGCCGCCGCTAATCTAGTTCAATCTAATTCGGTCGTGGGATTGGGAACTGGTTCAACGACGGCCTATGCGATCGAATATCTGGGCGCTAGACTGCAAAGCGGAGAAATCAGCAATATTGTCGGGGTTCCTACTTCTTTTCAAGCGCAAGTGTTGGCGAGGAAGTACGGAATTCCCCTCACTACCCTCGATGTCATCGCAAACATGGATATCGCTATCGATGGGGCCGATGAGGTGGATCCGCAGAAAAACCTGATTAAAGGTGGCGGTGCTGCCCATACTCAGGAGAAAATTGTCGATAGTCTCGCCGATATTTTCGTCGTGGTAGTGGATGGCAATAAGCTGGTGGATAAGTTGGGATCGACTTTTCTTTTGCCGGTGGAAGTGTTACCCATGGCCATGACTCCGGTGATGCTGAAATTAGAGGCCCTCGGTGGTAAACCTTCCCTGCGCATGGGAGTGAAAAAAGCCGGCCCCGTGGTCACGGATCAAGGCAATTTAGTTATCGATGTTAAATTTGATAGTATCGATGATCCGGCTGATTTGGAAAGAACTATTAATAATATGCCGGGGGTTTTAGAAAATGGTTTATTTGTTGGGGTTGCTGATCTGATTCTCGTCGGTGAAATTATCGACGGGAAACCGGTAGTCCGCGAGATTAAGTAGGCTTAATTATTCTTAATCTAATAGTGAAACAGGCCTGCGGCCTGTTTTATTATTATGGATGTGTACAGACAAAGAAAAAAGTCAAGGACGTTTTACCAGACCCATCGTTAGGGGGAATCGAGCAATTTTGGCTCAAATAATATTTGCTTTTAGCTAATAACAAATCTCTAGCTATTGCCAGAAGTCAATACCTTCGAGAGTTAACCCTCAGAATCGGAATTACCTGAAGCTAGGCAAGGGAGGTGATGTCGAGATGATTACACGAGATATCCCCAAAAGCGACAACCCGATCACGGACTGCTTTTCCCATCTGTACTAACAAAAATAGTTCGATAGCTGAAGTGTATGTCTTTCGTTACTAATTCAATTTCATCGAAAAACTATGGGAGAATTAGAATCATTTCTATTCGAGTAAATCCCTTGACTAGAAAAGTTTTCAGCTTCGATATGATATTGTCTAGATGTCTATTATTAATTACCTATATGAACACAAATAATGACAGACAATACCTAAGATTATTGTCAATATCTCACTACGTTGTGGGAGGAATAATTGGTTTTTACCCTTTGATTTTAATTGGTGTTCTCTCTTTTATTTTCTTGACTCAATTTTTTATAATGGCTGTCCCGGAGCCATTCCCAATGCCGTCGGAAGATTTACCCATCAGAGGTCTATTAGACTTTCTAAAAGCTTTAACAATAGCACTGCTAGGAGAAGCTTTAGCGATTTCTACGATTCTTTCGGGTCGATTTCTCAGCCGTCACAAGAAATACTGGTTTTCTTTTGTGATAGCTTGCATCCTCTGCTTGTTCACCCCGTTGGGTACAATTCTCGGAGTCTTCACAATTATCGTCCTTTCCCGCCAATCGGTTAAGGAACTATACGGACTTTCTAACGGCAATAATTTAGCCAGCAATCAGGAAGACCCAGATTGACAGCAATGGATGACCTATGGTGGCTATAGGCTAATAAAAAATCTGTCCCTTTTTGACAGAAAATATCTGGGAAGATTGCAACCAGCGAGACTCAAAAGAACTGAGATGAGTGGTGGTAATTAAAGTTTGAAACCGGTCTTCGATCGCATCTAATAATTGATTTTGTCGTTCGATATCTAATTCGGCTAAAACATCATCGAGGAGTAGTAGGGGAGGTTCTCCGATAATCTGCTCTAGTAACTGTAATTCCGCTAATTTCAAGGCTAAAACTAAGGTTCTTTGTTGTCCTTGGGAACCGTAGGATTTAGCGGGGTTTTGGTTAATTAAAAAATCCACTTCATCCCGGTGGGGACCGACTACCGATGTCCCTAGTTGTTTCTCGGCCAAACGACGGGTTTCAATCTTATCTAAAAAAGCCCTTTGTACCCCATTGACATCATCTTCTACCCAAGGCACATTGGGAATATATTGTAATTCTAAAAGTTCGGTTTTTCCGCTAATACTTTCGTGCCATTTTTGGGCTAAAGGAATTAATCTTTGCAGGACTCGCGCCCTTCTTCTCGTTACTCTTGAACCGGTTTCTGCTAGTTGTAAATCCCAGAGTTTTAGCTGGGATAAATCCCCATAAACTTTTCCCTCTAATTCCTGTTTACGAATCTCTTTTAAGAGAGCATTTCTTTGTCGTAAAACCTGATTATATTGCTGTAGAATATGAACGTATAGGGGTTCTAATTGAATTAATAAAGTATCTAACCAGTCTCGGCGAGCTTCCGGACCACCGCGCACTAAATCCAGATCGAGACTAGAAAATTGTACCGCATTAATCACGCCCAAAAAATCGAGATGACGGCGCAGGGGTTGACGGTCGCGGATCACGGTGCGACGACCAGAAGAACGGAGAATTAAACTTAATTCTGATGCCCCATAAAGACGATTAACCCTAGCAAAAATTCTCGCCTCCGAGTCCGATTCTAGCACCAGATCCCGATCCTTGCTGACTCGATGACTCTTGAGAGTGGCCAAAAGTTCGATCGCTTCCAGTAAATTGGATTTTCCCTGAGCATTATTGCCCAATAATATTGTTTTTTTGGACTCGAATTTCAGCAACTGTTCGGCATAATTTCTAAAACTGTGAAGGTGCAGGTGTTCGAGATACATTGCAAGTTGGGGGTTGGGGTTTGGGGAAGTGGGGAGTGGAAATTATCAATTATGAATTATGAATTAGGGTAATTAGTCACAGCAACAAGTAGGGCTTATTGAGAATAGAGGAAGGTAAACCAATCGGACCAATAGAACTCTTGCAAATTAATTATATGTTATAATGATGGATTGACTAATTTTACCAAAAAAAATAGTTAGCCAGTACATTTGTTTTAAATAAAAACTTGAAGTTTTACTTTTAACTCAAAACTCTTTAGAGCTGCTTTAATTTGGTTATCAAAACCTCTTTGTTTAAGCGGCACAAACTATCTCAATTATAAAAATTGAGAATAAATTCTCCTTGACTTGATTAATGTTTGGCAACTTTTAAGAAGTTGCTATACCTATCCCTAACTCATAGTTATAAATAGCCGCCATGGTATGCAGCTATTCCCTGATCACCACTGTCTTCTCTGCTGGTAGTTAGGGCTGGCTGAATAATGGTAAAACCCTTTTAAAATAAGGCTTTTGACCTGTTAAAATCCGATGTTCATGCTGCGAAAATAGGATTGGGACATTCAAAAACCTGGCATTATTCTTTTTGTAGTACACAAACTGGTACAAAAAAAGCAGGGCAACAAAGCCTGAAACGACCGGCTACTGACTCGGAGACGACCGACTCCTAACCCCACCAACAAACTTTTTGCCGCAAACCCTATTTAGGGATTTTATGCAATTTTATGCCTATTTTTCTCATTTTTGAACTCTCAAAAATTAATTATGCAAGAACTCTAATTAGGGCTGGCTGAATAAATCTAAAAACATTGTTGGGTAAGACTTTTAGACTTTTTGTCAATCAAAAAGTACCCGATCGGGGAGTGATCGGGGGGAAAATCCCTGGACTTTTTCCCTGAAAATTAGGTAATTGACCCCCTCAAAATCGCTAAAACCCTACACCCCAGACCCCAGACCCCACACCCTGTCCCCACGAAAAACTTTTTGCCGCAAACCCTAATTATTTGTAGGGCGTTGGGTTTCATGCTTCAACCCAACCTACGTTCATCTTATATTTAATTCTACCCACTCACTTAATTTTTAACACCTACCTACTTAACAATCAAAGCGTTAGATTAGAAAGAGTCCTTTTTTTAGAGATATTTAACCCTGATGGTCTGGCCTTTTAAACCGAAAACCCGCAAACAAATCGCTCGAATAGAAATTACAGGTGCAATTGCCTCCGATACCCGTAAAAGAGTCTTAAAAGCCCTAGAAATCGTCAAAGAAAGGCAATATCCCGCCCTACTTCTCCGAATTGACTCCCCCGGGGGAACCGTGGGGGATTCCCAAGAAATTTATGAAGCATTGAAGCGGTTACAAAAAACCACCCAAATAATCGCTAGTTTTGGCAATATTTCCGCCTCTGGCGGCGTTTATATCGGTATGGGGGCCAATTATATTATGGCTAACCCCGGCACGATTACCGGCTCGATCGGTGTTATCCTGAGAGGAAACAATCTGGAAAGATTGTTGGATAAGGTGGGAGTTTCGTTTAAAGTGATTAAATCTGGCCCTTATAAAGATATTCTCTCCTTCGATCGAGAGTTAACTGATGAAGAAGAAAGAATTCTCCAAGATATGATCGATACCAGTTATCAGCAATTTGTGCAAACCGTTGCCAGCGCTAGAAATTTAGATGTCAATCAGGTGAAAAGTTTTGCCGATGGGCGCATTTTTACCGGCCAACAGGCTTTAGAATTAGGAGTGGTTGATCGCTTGGGAAGCGAGGAAGATGCGCGACTTTGGGCGCTAGAATTGGCAGGATTACCCCCAGATAAAACTAAATGTCAGACTATCGAAGAACCGAAACCCCTTCTCAGTCGTCTGACGGGCAATCGTTCCCAAATACCCCTAGGATTACAAAAAACCCTACAGCGTCTAGAATTTGAATTAGAAGTTAACGGACAACTATTGTGGTTATACCGACCCTGATGGCCAGATTAAAGTCGAGAAAAAGGGCGCGTTAACCCCTAAAATTGACTCATCAGGATTAGTGGAGGATGACAATCGTGCAGTGGAAGATTCGGGCCATTCGGGGAGCAACGACAGTAACAGCTAATAATATTGAGGCTATACGAGAAGCAGTAACAGAACTCCTCGAAGCGCTCGAAATCAACAATAGTATCGATCCCGATGATATTGTTAGTATTATCTTTACGGCAACTCAGGATTTAGACGCGATTTTCCCCGCTGCTATCGCTCGGGAACGTCCCCATTGGCAAAATGTCCCCCTCCTCGATGTGCAACAGATGCACGTCGCTGGTAGTCTGGAAAAATGTATTCGGGTAATTCTCCACGTTAATACTCCTAAACTGCAAGCTGAAATGCAGCACGTCTATCTCCGGGGAGCCAAAAATCTTCGCCCCGATTGGCAGATTTCTCCAGTAACTATTAATCGCTAAAATCTTCGTTCACCTTTGAGGCCGAGAAAAATTATCTCTCAACCCCAACTTTTTTAACTGACTAAATCTCTATTTCCGACAGCCAACTCAAAATTAATTGATTAACTTTTTCGGGATGTTCATCGTGGGGACAGTGACCAGCTTTGGCAATCGGATAAAATTGGGTATTATGTCCCATTTTAGCTCTTTCTTGGTAAATTACCGAACCAGCGATCGGTGTCCAAGGGTCATCCTCTCCCCAGAGTACCAATAAAGGGCGATCGATTTGCGGTAATAATTCCTGGATCGATGGTCCGGGGGGTGCTGTCAACACCGATGCGAAGACTTCCCGCGCACCCGCATCACAGGAAGGTTGATAGAGAATTTCGACTAATTCCTCGGTAATCGCGGTATGGTCGCGATAAACCTGTTTTAAGGTGTTACGGATGCGATTTTTCTGCCTTACCTGTTCAAAAATAAACTTTCCTGTCACGGGGGAACTAACTAAACTGGTAAAGGCAGCCATGATTAAACGCAAAGGGAAATTTAATTCTTCGGGACGATGGTTTAATCCTCCGGCACAGTTAATAATTACGCCTCCAGCAGTGATTTCGGGAGATTCTGCCATCAGCATTAAGGTAATCAGTCCCCCGATGGAATTACCGATAAATACCGTCGGTTTGGCGATTTTTTCTCGCCAAAAGTCTTGTATTTGCCGCTGCCAAAGGTTGAGACTATAATCTAAAGCGGGCTTATCCGCACCCCCAAATCCCAAGAGATCTAGCGCATAGACTTGATAGCCATTTTCCGCTAAAACGGGGATATTTTTGCGCCAATGACCGATAGATGCCCCAAAACCGTGAATTAATACTAGGGGTTGTCCTTCTCCCCGCACAGTGTAGGGGATGGTGTGACCTTGCCATGTCCAAGACAATTGCTCTAAGCTAGTGGCAGTGAGCGGAGGTTGTAGTGCCATTGTATGAAGTTTTATTAAGTGATAGGTAAATTATAAAGTAAAAATCAGCCGAGAATTTATGCCACAACGCCGGACTTTTACCAATAACTCGATGGAAATTTCCTATTTACAATGGAGCGATCGAGGTAGGCCTCTATTATTATTGCACGGCATGGCGGATCATGCTTTGGTTTGGTCAAGTTTGGGTGATTATTTAAGCTCAAATTATCAAGTTATTGCCCCAGATTTGCGGGGACATGGGGAAAGCGGTAAACCGGCAACTGGTTATCACTTTCAGGATTATATCAGCGATTTAAGGGCTTTAATTAATCATTTAGGTTGGACGCCAGCACATATTTTAGGTCATTCTTGGAGCGCTAAAATAGCGGCAATTTGGGCAACTCAACAGCCGGAAGTATTTAAGAGTTTAATTTTAGTTGATCCCTTTTTTATCGATAAAATGCCTAATTGGATTAGGATAACTTTTCCAATTCTCTATCAAGTTTTGCCCTTTTTAAAGATTACTCGCTCCTTTGATAGTTATCAGAGCATAGAAGCGATAGCTCGTCAATTAAAACAATATAAAGGTTGGTCAAATTTACAGCAAGAGGTGTTTAAAAATGCCATTGAACAAAAAGCTGATGGCAGTTGGAGCAGTAAATTCACTTTATCGGCACGCGGGGAAATTTTTGAGGATGTAATGGGGTTTGCCGGATTAACTAAAATTTTAGATATTCCCAGTTTATTAATCCTTCCCCAACAGGGATTGAATCCCACTGCTTGGCAAATTCAATCCTATAAAAAGTATTTAACTTCTCTAGAGATTAAAAAGATACCAGGTAATCATTGGGCATTTTTAGGGGAACCTGAAACTTTTAATCAAGCAGTGGCTGAGTTTTTATCTGTTCAGGAAAATGACAATGTTTTATTAAAAGGTAATTGAGTTAATTTTAAACCACATTCCGCACTGGCTAACCCCCTAAGTTTATATAAATTTCTTCGGCAATATTTCTGCTACCTCCAGACTCCCCCACTCTAATTTTACCATTCTCTAAACATCTGTGTAAATAACGAGAATCTGCCAAAATATCGATAATTTTAACCGCGGCATTTTTAAATAAATTTACCTCCGTGGGTTTTTGTCCAATAGTTATCACCGATTCCCCTAATAAGCGCATTTGTGCCTCAGCAAAAGGGTAGGTAAATTGGGGACCAAATCCGGGTATTTGTAGGACGGGTTTTCCTAATCCTACCGCTTGTTCTACTGCTGTCCCCGCCATGGCTAAACAAGCGTCACAATGGTGTAAAATATCAGCAAAAGCATCACGATAACAGCACAATAAAGCCCCATTTTTCTCTAATTTTCCCGCTCCTAAATAATGCCATCCCTCTTGTTTAGCTAAATTTTCTAAGTCGGTTTCTGTGATACTAGGAACGATAGCAGCCCGAAACTGCATCGGTTTAATTTCAACTATTTCCTCACAGACTTGCAACTGTAGAGCTAAATTACTCAAAGCTTCAGGTAAACGACTCCCCGCTAATAAAGCAATCATGGGAATTTGACTATCTAATTCTAAATCTTTACCCGTTGGTGTTAACACATCCATAATCGGATAACCGGCAAAAATCGCTTTCTTAATACCCCGATTTTGTAAATCTGTTGCTGTATATTTATCCCTAGTGAAAACCCTTAAACACTTGTCTGATCTTAAACATAATTCTGTGAGTAAAGGTAATTTAATTGTACCTTCGTAGTAACTGGAAGTAGAAACAATAAAAGCCACAAAAGGACGACCAGTTAAACGAGCGATCACAATCGGGACTATATCCCCCACTGCTATCAATAAATCACAATCCTTGCTAACTTTAAAAGCTGCCTGAATTTGCTGAATAGTTAGACTAATTAATCCCGCACCAATATCCTTAATCCAATTAAAAGGATTGGTATAAATAATTCCCCCCGATGGCATAGTGGCAGTGGGGGCAATAATTGGTACTGACAATTTTTGATAAGCTTTTCCCTCTCCCACTAAAGGCAAAGCAGCTATAGATAATTGGGGCTGAATTTTTTCTAATTCCCCCAGAATTAAACTAGCATTTAAATCCTCGCCATGACCATTACTAAGAAATAAAACCTGTTTAAGCATCGATTTGTTATCCTCTATATTTCCTTGCTGCCAAAGAAACTGCCACTGTCACCGATTTTGCTTCTATTTGCTTGCTTACTAGCAAAGTCTCGCCCATTTTTAAAGCGGCAGCTTCAGCGACGCTAGGGGTTCCCCCTTCCTTGTTGACAATAGCCGAGGGATTGGGGACATTAATATCCCTCAACTCCTCAACAGTAAAGGTTTTTAGGGGCAATCCTTTCTCTTGACAGTAGGCAATTAAACCCTGTTCATCAGCTTTGATGTCAACGGTGGCGATACCAGCAATAGCGGCTAAACAGAGGTGATAACGCTTAAAAACATCCCTAATTGCCCTATCTATGACTGCTTTCTCCGTCCCACGGATGCAACCTATTCCTAGCCATAATACTCGTCCATGCCATTGCACTTTTGCCCGGGAAGGATCGGGGGAAAAACGTCCTTGGCTAAAACTAATCCAGAGAGGACTGATCCCGATTAAATCGATTGCAGGTAGGTGGAAAGCAGCGGAAGCGCTAGTCATCATCGATGTTGCCTCTAATTGTCGCAGGATTAGGGTTGCCAACGGGGAGAATCAGCTTGGGGCTGTTTGGTATTTCCCACAAGACTACAATATTTTTACTGGTTGAAATTGTTCGCCTTCGTCCAGTTGCCAAGCTTGTAAATCGATCGCTCGCCCTGAAACTACGGAGACAATTAAATAAGTATATCCTGACCAAGCTAATTGGCGATCGATTTCTGAGGGAATGGCGGCATGATCGGGATGGGAATGATAGATACCAATAATTTCTAGCTGGCTTTCCCGCGCCGATTTTTGAGCTTGTAAAAGCACTTCTGGGGCAATACTAAAGCGGTTTTTCCTATTACCTGACCAGTTATTTTCCGTTGCTTGCACGGTGATCACTTGGGCTGCTGTTTCGGTAATTTTTCCCAAGAGTAACCCACAACATTCTTCGGGATAGGTGGATTCTGCGTGGTTGAAAATACACTGGTAAATTTGGTCTGTAATCAGGATCATAATGGAAAATTTTCAAAACCTATTGATGTTAGTTGACTTTGGCTATAGGGAACTTTAAAACTGGGTGCATCTCAATTTTGGAAAAATATCTAAGTAGGGAGGCACAATTATTTGTAGGGCGTTGGGTTGAAGCATGAAACCCAACGCCCTTATGGTGTAATTATGTGATGGACTATGATTGAAGTGATCACTGTTTACTGTTTACTGCTCAGTGATCACTGTTTACTGATCACTGATAATAACCCTTGACCGCCAAAACGGACAACATCGGTACAAAATAACCCCGTTTCCTCCTGCACGGTTTCTATAGCTTTAACTGCCGCCTCTGGACTAAGATGAAAAGTATTTAAACTAATTCCTTTTACTTTCACTTCCCCGAAACTTCCCCCGGCGCTGGCAGTCATTTCGTAGAGTTTAATCACTTCTGTTAGGGGAGGGATGAGAATATCGGGTAAATCTTTGATGTGAATTTGTCCGGCGCGATGGACGAGAATTAAACCCGTTGGTTGACTGCCACGCATTAAGGGCAAGGTAGCGGTCGATCCGGGGTGTAAAAGGGAGCCTTGACCCTCAATAAACAAAATATCGTTATTTTCTGCTGATTCTAACACCAAAGCCTCGATCGCACCGGCAGCATAATCGACGCGCACTGCATCCAAGGGTACACCTTTCCCCGCGATCATAATTCCCCCCTGTCCAGTGGCTAAAAATTGCGATTTTAGCCCTTTTTCTGCGGCAACCCGATGTAATTCGATGCTAGTGGACATTTTGCCCACACTCATATCCGTGCCTACGGTTAAAATACGCTGACAGGTTAAATTTTTCGCCCGCGCTTGCCCGATTTTTAAGTCTTGGGGTTCCAGACGAATATCCCAAATCCATTGATCCGGTTTAAGCTGAGGAAACAGGGGTTTTAGGGGTGTATGGAGACCATTAACTAGGGATAACCCTGTATTTACCCCCTCTTTAATTTCTTCTAGCCAATGGGGGGGTAAAATGCCTCCTGAGGGTGCGATTCCAATTAACAGAGTATCGGGATGATAGGTTAAAGCTTCCTTAACACTAGCAACAATCGGCAAGGGGCGATCGATTCCGGCCACTTCTTTTAAGGCGCTGCCGGCACTTTCTGCGTCAATAATCGCCACTACCTGCGCTTTCCCGTAACGCAGATAACTTAATCCAGTTTTGCCGCGAGTTCCTTTGATTCCTTCGTGGAGAAGAATCGCTACTTTCTTGTCAGGAGTCAAATAATTAGTCATCTTTTGTCCGTAAACTAACACCCAAACCGGGTGAATTATTTGGTTGTAAACGTCCCTTTTCTAAGCTTAATCCCGTAAAGGGATCATCGCGTAAATTTAAATGACTATCTAGGTCAAGATAGTTGACAAGCGGGCCAAGATGTGCTAGGGCAGTATTGGCTAAACTGCTGTCAGAGTAACATCCGAACATAATTTGCAGTCGGCAAGCTTGGGCAATATGAATCATTCTTTGTACTTCCGCTAATCCACCGGCTTTCATTAGTTTAATATTAATGCCGTGGACTCGATCGGCCAGTTTCGGGATATCTTGACTAGAAAAACAGCTTTCATCGACGAAGATAGGTAGGGGCGATTTTTGGTATAAATCAATTAAATCTCGTTCTTGTCCTGCGGATAGGGGTTGTTCCACATAAATAACGCCTTTTTCCTCTAACCATTGGCACATTTTCACCGCATCGCTAAATTTCCAACCACCGTTAGCATCGACAGTTAGGGGCAAATGGGGGACAATTTCTTTAATGGCCAGAATTATGGCTCGATCGGCTTCTATACCGTCCGGTGAGCCTAATTTGACTTTTAATAAGCTAAAATCGCCGATTTCTAGCCAATCTAACAGCCTTTTCTGCACATTTTCTCGAGAATTTAAACCGATAGTAACAGAAACTGGCGGAATCAAAGAGCGATCGAGTCCAAAAATTTGCCAGAGAGGTAAATTAGCTTTTTTGCCTAACCAGTCGTGCAGTGCCGTATCAATAGCGGCACGAGTAGCCGAAGCTATCTGATTTTGCCATAAAATTTTCTCAATTTCTTGGCGTTGACAGGGGTGAAAAGATTGTAAAATAGGAGCGATCGAGTTTAATTCTTGCAGGATTTTATCGGGTTTTTTCTCCTCGCTGGTAATATCAAAAGGGGATGCCTCTCCCCAACCTTCGATATTTTCCTCGCTAATTTTCAGCCAGATATTAGTATTTTCGCTGGTAGTGCCGCGACTAATCGTTAAAGGTACTCGTTTATGAATAGTAAAAGTTTGCCAGTTTAGCAGCATAATTCACCTAGGGATGAGCGGGGAATAGGAACAGAAAAATTATCTACACTTGCCCAAATCCTTACTTCTGTCCACTCTCTCCGCCATCATACAACTTCCGGCGGTGTTTTTCGTCAAAGACAAAATATGATAGGCTAACCGAAGGTATAAGCAAGACGGCCGCGGGTTAGGAAATGGGATGAAATAGGAGTGAGTTAACCAAAATCAATGATTAAGAAAAAGATTTCTTACTGGGTAAATGGAGGTATTGCCCTCATTGATCGCTATCTGATCAGCCAACTACTACCCCCATTTTTATTTAGTGTTGGTTTATTTGCCTCTTTGGGAGTAGCGATCGGCAATCTTTCCGATTTAGCTAATCAGGTAGTTGATGCTAATCTACCCCTCGCCTCGGCCCTAGAAATTCTCCTGTTAAAAGTGCCTGAATTTGTCACTTATTCCCTACCGGTTTCTCTTTTATTGGCCACTTTAATCACCTACGGTCGTTTAAGTAGTGATAGCGAAACCGTTGCCCTGCAAAGCTGTGGAGTCACTATTTACCGTCTTTTTATACCCACTTTTTGCCTGAGTTTAATAGTTACAGTTGTGACATTTTTATTAAACGAATATGTGGTTCCCAATGCTAATTATCGAGCCACAGAAATTTTAGTGCAGAAAATTAATAAAGAAGCAAACTTTTGGAAAAACAAAGACTTTTATTATCCCGATTATGAAATAAAAACCTTAGAAAATGGTACGATTAATCGCAATTTAAGAAGTTTATTTTATGCCGAACAATTTGACGGGGAAAAAATGAAAACCGTCACTGTTATCCGTTGGCTAAAACAAGAATTAAATCAAATTATTATCGCCGATTCGGCCCGTTGGAATGCCGTCGATAACGTCTGGGACTTTTTTAACGGCATTATCTATGAATTAACCCCCCCTAACGCCTCCTATAGCCAAGTTATCCCCTTTAAAGCCGAAAAAATCGCTTTATCTCGCTCCGCTTTCGATTTTGCTCGTCAAAGCCGCGATCCCTACGAGATGAACATACCACAGGCGATCGAATATGTGCAACTACTCAAACTCAGTGGCGATGATAAGAGAGTCAGGTTTTTTCAAGTGCGAATCCAGCAAAAAATCGCCTTTCCCTTTGTCTGTATCGTCTTTGCCACCATAGGTTGTGCCTTGGGTTCTCTACCACAAAGAATCGGTCGGGGAACCAGTTTCGGTCTCAGTGTCGCCATTGTTTTCCTCTATTATCTTTTAAACTTCCTTGTCGGCAGCTTGGGACTAACTGCCACCCTCTCCCCCTTCCTAGCTGCCTGGCTGCCTAACTTTTTCGGTTTTGGTTTAGGTCTGTGGTTATTATGGCGACTTAACGGTTAGACTTTTTTAAAATTTTTCGTCAAGATAGGAGACGTAGAGTTATAGCAGGCCTCTTAGTCTATGTTTCCCTTTTTCTTCAACACTTGTGGCAGCACTTCCCGCCAAGAATGTCAAGAGCGTAAATTAACATTCCTCAAATGGATGCGCGATGACCTCGAAACCCGTCTAGCGGGATTAAATGCCGCTATCGAAACTATCGAGCGTCAAATCAGTCGGGAAGGTCAATAAACCCTGAAAATAGGCGAGTTTTCCCCTCGCCTTCTCCCCACAATTAGCTAAGAGAGATAACTTGACAGTTCTATTCGTCAAGAGGGATAATAGTAGTTTGTGTGAACTTTAGCTAGACTAAAATACCTTGGCTAACGTTATTGTAATCGGCGCCCAGTGGGGCGACGAAGGAAAAGGAAAAATCACGGATCTGCTGAGTCGATCGGCGGATGTGGTGGTGCGTTCTCAAGGTGGCGTAAATGCGGGTCATACCGTCGTCGTCGAGGAGCAAACGTTCAAACTCCATCTAATTCCCTCTGGGATTCTCTACCCGGATACGGAATGTATAATCGGCTCGGGAACAGTCATAGATCCCTCGGTGTTACTCAAAGAGATGGCGCAATTACACGCCCTCAATGTTACCACCGACAATCTCTATATCTCGCAAACGGCTCATGTCACTATGCCCTATCATCGGCTGCTCGATCAAGCATCCGAGGAAAAACGGGGTAAATACAAAATCGGCACCACGGGAAGGGGTATTGGCCCCACCTATGCGGATAAATCTGAGCGCATCGGTATTCGAGTCATCGACTTGATCAATACCGAGAATCTGCAGCACAAACTAGAATGGACGATCAATTATAAAAACGTCATTTTAGAAAAGTTATATAACTTACCGCCTTTAGATGCGAAGACGGTGATCGAGGAATATCTAGAATATGCCGAGAAACTGCGTCCCCATGTGGTCGATAGTTCCTTAAAAATCTACGAAGCAATCCGCAAGCGTAAGAATATTCTTTTTGAAGGGGCCCAAGGAACCTTACTCGACCTCGATCACGGAACCTATCCCTACGTTACCTCCTCCAACCCGATCGCTGGTGGCGCTTGTGTAGGTTCTGGCATCGGTCCGACGGTAATCGATCGAGTGATCGGTGTGGCCAAAGCTTACACCACTAGGGTAGGTGAAGGTCCATTTCCCACGGAATTAGAGGGGGAGATCGAGCAGTTATTATGCGATCGCGGGGCGGAATTCGGGACCACCACCGGCCGTCGTCGTCGTTGCGGTTGGTTTGATGCGGTTATCGGTCGTTACGCAGTGCGAATCAATGGTTTAGATTGTCTAGCGATCACCAAATTAGATGTTCTCGATACCCTAGAGGAAATCAAAGTCTGTGTTGCCTACCAATTGGACGGCCAAACCTGTCGCCATTTACCCAGTAGTGCGGTGGAATTCGCCCATTGTCAACCGATTTACCGAACGATGCCGGGGTGGCAACAACCCACCAGCGATTGTCGCAGTCTGGAAGACCTGCCCAAACAGGCCCTCGATTATCTAAAATTCCTAGGGGCGATCATGGAAGTACCGATCGCTATTATCTCCCTAGGAGCTAGTCGCGACCAAACTATCATCGTTGAAGACCCCATTCACGGACCCAAACGCGCTCTTTTGGACGAAAATGGCTCACCTTGGGATAATCACGAATTTTAAATCATTGCCAAAGAGGATTAGTCAACTATGCAAGTTAGCGTTGAATGTCAAAAAAGACCCGAAAATATTAACCCCAGGGCCCTGCGTCGTCAGGGTTTGATCCCGGCGGTTCTCTATGGCCACAACGGCACGGAATCGGTTTCCCTCGTGGTGGGAGAAAAAGCGGCCTTAACCCTACTTAAAAAGGCTTCGGTAAATAATACCCTGGTGGATGTGAATGTTCCCGAAATGCCCTGGACGGGAAAAGCTTTGATCCAAGAGGTACAATCTCATCCCTGGAAAAGAAATCTCTATCACCTCAGTTTCTTCTCGGTATCTGCCCACGGTAAGCTCGATATCGTTGTTCCGATTAAAGCCATTGGAGAAGCGATCGGAACTAAACAGGGCGGTTTAATCGAACAGTTCGTTAACGAAGTTAATGTCTCCTGTATTGCCGATAATATCCCAGAAGTGATCGAATTTGATGTGTCGGGCATCGGTGTGGGGCAATCCCTGCTCGTGGGTGATTTAAAAATGCCGGAAGGGGTGACTTTAAAAGATGATCCCCATACCACCGTTTTTGCCATTGTTGCCGCTAAACGGTAAATTCATTGATCGGTGGTCGGGTGATAGGGTTTTGGGGTGTTAGGGTTTTGGGGTTTTAGTTGAAATTCCCCCACTTCCCCACTTCCCCACTTCCCCACTTCTCCACTTCCCCACTTCCCCACTTCCCCACTTCCCCAACCCCCACTCTGCCATAACTACTACTGCATACTTTGTGCTTTTTGTCAAAAAAACTTTTTCTTTGCAATAAAACTACACAAAAAAAAGATCATCGTTGTGGGTGAAATTGACCAATTTACCCGTCTTAATTAGGATCACCCTGTAGGTGTAGCAAGGGGTTCAACCATTGCTGTCCAAAAAAGCACAGAATAACCCACTTTGAAATTCTATCAAATCGCTGTAACCATTGTAACATCGTTGTTAAATAAAAATCTTTCTCAATTAATTTTTAAGAATTTATAAATATTGCGGAATGTTAATTTAAATATTCTCAAGGTTTTGGAGTCGATAAATAACTTTTGCTTATCTTTAACCAACATTGGGTTAGAAGTCAGTTATCAGTTATCAGTTATCAGTTATCAGTGTCAGCTTTTTTCTCCCCTCTCCCATTTCCCCTCTCCCATCTACTGGGGAGTTATATCGTGAAAACGCTGAAATAAGTCCCCGCGGCTAGATTCTATCAATAAACGGCTAGATTCGCTGGGGGATAAGGATAACAATCCCTCAATCACGGGATTAAAGGAATCATCTAACTGTCCAAAGCGCACTTGTAGTAAATTCTCGATCATCCCCCGACGCGCCTCTTGAAGACCTGCTTGAAGACCTGCTTGACGACCTTCTTCAAGAGCTTCTTGTCTAGCTTGTCGTCTCACTGCTTCTTTCCATTCCAGATAAGTTTGCGATAACGTCATAAACACCTCTCGATCTTCTTCTTCTAAAATATTTTGTATTTCCACGCTCACCCGCCAACTAACTAATAGTTCTATGACATTTTGACGGTAGTTGTTCCCTAATGGTAATTTTAGCAACTCTCCCACGGCTTGATTCTGAGTTTTACCCTTACCCAATAACCTTAACCAGAGGGTTTGGGGATTGACGGGAAGTTGATTGATAGCAATAATAGCCGTGCGCTGTAAAGGAGGCAAGAAATACACCCCTTCAGGCCAATTCGGGTCTAAGGCCGCCCCAAAACCGTTTAATATGGTTTGACTAACCACAGGAGCAAGAATCCATAAACGGGGCAAATTTTCCTCATTGTAGGGGATGTTTTCTCGTTTGGCCTGTCGCTGTAGTTCAGCCAAAACGGCGGTTAATTTCGTCAGACAATTCCGCACATCGGCACGAGCGGGAGAATTACGATCGGGTTCTAGAAGAGCGCTATTTAGGGCAATTTGACCTAATAATCCGAGATTATCGACAGTTATTTGCCGATTTGGATGAGGTGAAAAAAACACATCAATCTGTCGGGTTTCGTCGGTAATTTCTTTGCTAATTTCTACCCGGCCTAGGGGCGACAATAATTCTTCCAGATAGTTTTTGGCAAATTGGTCATGAGGTTTCATCAATGGAGGGGAAGAAAAAATGGTAAGATTAGTTAAAGAAAATGATACAAATATACATTGATTAGAGAAAAAAAGTTATAAGTAAAATAAAAGTCCATCTTCCTAAGCACAATGACGAGAAAAGAACGGCTCTACTCGTGGTTCTCAAGAAAACCCTTGACCTGGCAACAATCGCGGGCCATGTGGCGCGATTTATGGGCAGAAGCGTCCCTCGATTTTCCCTATCTAGCTTTGATTGTTAGTTCTTGTGCGATCGCTACCTTTGGCTTAGTCGCCAATAGCGCGGCTGTGATCATTGGGGCGATGATTATTGCCCCTTTGATGTTGCCGATTCGTAGTCTGGCTTTTGGTGGTTTAATTGGCAGTTGGCGATTAATTCGTAAGTCAGCCCTGGCGATTTTAGTCGGTACGATTATCGCTTTAGCGATAGCTTGGTTGCTAGGATTATTAATCGGAATTTCTGAATTTGGTAGTGAAATTCAAGCTCGTTCTCAACCGAATCTTTTAGATTTAGGAGTAGCAATTACCGCGGGGGCAATCAGTGGTTATGCCAAAATAGAACCGAAAATTTCAGGTACTTTAGCGGGAACAGCGATCGCCGTGGCTTTAATGCCACCAGTTTGCACGATCGGTTTAGGATTATCCCAGGGCAATTGGCTCCTAAGTTTGGGGGCAACTCTGTTATATATTACCAATTTATTAGGCATTGCTCTCTCCTGTTTGTTGGTCTTTTTGCTGGCAGGTTATTCTAATTTTCATCGGGCGCGTAACGCTTTAATTTTGACTTCTATCCTGACAGCAGTTTTGCTAATTCCCTTAGGAATAAGTTTTGCAACTCTGGCTAATCAAGCTCGCTTAGAAAGGCTGATCAAAAAAGCTTTATTACAACGAACGATTACCTTTCAACGGGCAGAATTATTGGAATCTTCGATTAATTGGCTCAATCAACCTCCCCGGGTGAGATTAGTAGTAAGAACTGCGGAAAGCATTACTCCCAGACAGGTAGAATTGTTGGAAAAATTCATTACTAAGGAAATGGGGCGACCTTTTCAATTAAATGTCTTGGTTTCTAAGGTTAATGAAGTCACTTCGCCGGAATAGCGTCGAGAAAATTGGCTGAAGTAATGACAAACAAGGATTAATTCGCTATCTTAATGTTTGATATTTAATCTATAGGTAGGGTTCAGGTGAGTGGCGGCAATCGACCAGAAAGCACGGCTTATGTGCGGATAATTAAGCAATCTTGGCAAACGGGGAAATTAGAGGGAGAAGTGCGGACGGAACAATATCAATGGCGTTTTCAATGGCATTTTCTTCAAGGCAAGTTATTAGTACAACCTTCCCTAGGTAGGGCTTTGATTTTTGAACCCTTGAATCGGTTTTTAGAACGCTACGATTATCAATTAGAACCGGGAGGAGATTATGAATTTACGGTGCGATCAAAATTGTAAAGATGGGGGATTGAATTACAGGTTTTCTCATAAAGATGAAGTTTAACCTAATTTGGCCTCATCTCCCGATGACAGATTCCCTAAAAGGAAAACCTTGTACCTCATCATTAAGATAACCGCCTATTGATCAAGAGAAATTGACGGTTTATGAACAACCCGGCCGAGATACTAGGTTTTTACAGGAAGTTTTTTGATTTAAATACCACTGGTTAGGCTAAAATTCAGCCATACTAAAGCGTTATCTTAACGATAAGAATTTTTAGGAATAAGGGACATGACGCAAGAACAGAAGGTTTCAGTGGGTATTGTCGGCGCTTCCGGATATGGTGGCGTACAGTTGGTACGTTTGCTCAAAGAACATCCCTTAGTAGAATTAGCCTATCTGGGGGGCGATAGTAGTGCGGGGAAACCCTACAGTGATTTATATCCCCATCTCGGTCATAGCATTAATCTTAATGTGGAGGCGATCGATTTAGAGATAATTGCCTCCCGTTGTCAAGTGGTTTTCTTGGGTTTACCCAATGGTTTAGCCTGTGATTTAGCCCCTCCTTTGATCGCCAAAGGGTGTAAAGTTTTGGATCTATCAGCAGATTATCGTTTTACTAGCCTAGAAACCTATAGTAAATGGTATGGCAAGGAACGTCAGGATCAAGCGATCGCATCTACGGCTGTGTACGGTTTACCGGAACTTTATCGGGAAGATATTAAAAATGCCTCTTTGATCGGTTGCCCCGGATGTTATCCTACTGCTAGTTTAATGGCGATGTCTCCCCTGTTAAGACAGGGTTTAATTCTCCCGGAAACCACGATTATTGATGCCAAATCGGGAACTTCGGGAGGGGGAAGACAAGCTAAGATTAATATGTTATTGGCAGAAGCAGATGGTTCGATCGGGGCCTATAATGTAGCGGGAAAACACCGTCATACTCCCGAAATTGAGCAGATTTGCAGCGATTTAGCCGGTCATGAGGTGCGCGTCCAGTTCACTCCCCATTTAATGCCTATGGTTCGGGGTATCCTGTCCACAGTCTATGCAACTTTGCGGGATCCCAATCTGGTGCGGGATGATTTGATCACTATCTACAATGCTTTTTATCGCACTTCTCCCTTTGTCAAAATCCTACCGGGGGGAGTCTATCCACAAACTAAATGGGCCTGTGGTACTAATTTATGTTATCTCGGTATTGAAGTGGATCCGAGAACCGATCGGGTGATAGTGATGTCAGCGATCGATAATTTAGTTAAGGGACAATCGGGACAAGCGGTACAATGTCTCAATCTCATGATGGGTTGGGAAGAATCCCTTGGTTTGCCGCAGTTATGTTTCTATCCTTAAAAATTCGGCTCTCTTGGATATTGGGTAAAAAATGTTCAAGATGTTACATTATGGGCGCAAGCGTTGCGCCCCTACATTCCAGCCGGTGTGATTGGTAGGGGCGTATAGCGTACGCCCTGGCCGTATAGCGTAGGCCCTCCCTTCGATAAGATTCGCTCATCACCATAACCTCTTAGCCAATCAATTCTAGAAACCCTGACTTACCCGACTGGGAATCACCTAGAAAGGCTCTTTCAGGAATCGATCCTTTAGTCGCTTCCGGGAGAATTTGCCAGTGTTGATCTAAAGCTTGTAACACCCGATCCTGCTGATTTCTGAATCCCTCGATATTGCTACTACCAGCATTCATAATTACAAACCAAACTTTACCCCTTTCTTGGGTGGGAATTTCTCCGGCTAAGGCGCTAACTTGGGCTAAAGTTCCAGTTTTAATCATCACTCCTTTGGGAATGGCGCGCCACTGCATAGTTCCTTTGGTATCGCGTCCCCCCACCGGAAATAAATCAGCGACTTTGATCGGTTGATTGGCTAACTGGCGATCCAATGCTTTAAGAATCTCAATAACTGCCCGGGGAGACAAGCGATTTTCTACACCCAATCCCGAACCATTAATTAATTGAATTTCTTCCTCTCCTACCCCGGTGATTTTAGTATTAATTGCGTCCACTGCCGCCGGACCACCGAGCAACTCCGCTAACATTTCTGACATGACGTTATTACTATAAATATTCATCTGACGCAACAGTTCCGTTAAAGTCAAGGACTGATGGCCCAACAATAATCGGGCATTTTCGGGGCGAATTTGACTGGCTCGAACCATGCCTAAAATCTTTACCTGTGGGGCTTCTGTGACGCTAGGAAGGCTCTGAAAAGCTTTTTTGGTTTCTTTTGACCATTTCGATTGATTAAAACCAATTTTCAGCAATTCTCCCGCTTTGAGGGGGTCGGTTTGAAAATTCATGGCGAATTTACCCGTAACGATCAGATCGCCTTTGACCTGACGGATGCCTAATTGATGGAGGCCATTGCCCACTGCGATCGCTTCTTCCCAGACAAAAAGAGGATCCCCTGACCCTTCAATAATTAAATCTCCCTCTAACACCCCGTTTTTTACCTCTCCCGTGCTGTAAAAACGAGTAGCAAAACGATGATCGAGAGGCCAGGTTGCCACGGCGGCGAGAGTAGTGGCGATTTTAGTTAAAGAAGCCCCCGAAGCGGGCAGATTACCCTGATGATCAGCTAAATCAGCCCATTCCGTCTCAATTAAGACCCGTTGTTGACTAGAGTTTAAACCTTTGTTAGTCAAGTCTTGCAGATAATCGGCCACGATCGCCGCCACCCGGGGATCGGGAGCGGTGGGAAGGTCAAAAATAGGCTGATTTTGCCAAGAAATTAGGGGAATATTGGCGATCGGTTGGGATTGCCCCCCCAACCAACCGAAGAGAAAGCCGAAAACTGCCAAATTAAAAACTGAGAACATCTTTTCCTTAATCGCAATGATGCCTTATTGTATAGAGATGATTGGTAATTTTTAACAATTGCTCGATCAGAAAACACTAATCCTCGATCGGTCAGCTTTTGTCAAGAGCTGCCGCTCAACTTATTAAAGATTTCTATCCCACTGACTCAATGGCAGAAACGGCATTAAATCGGGCAAGAATCGCAGTAGATGCGATGGGAGGTGACTACGCTCCCAACGAGATTATCGCGGGATCGATGCGAGCTTCCGAAGAATTAGATGTAGAAGTATTATTAGTCGGCGATTCTGAACGGATTGAGGCTTATTTCCAGCATCATCCCCGTCCCAAGAATCTCACCATTGTCCACGCAGAGGAAGTGGTGGCCATGGACGAAGAACCGATCACCGCTATCCGTCGCAAACCAGCGGCCTCGATTAATGTGGCCATGGATTTAGTCAAACAAAATCGCGCCGATGCGGTGGTCTCCGCCGGTCACTCCGGGGCAGCCATGGCGGCGGCGTTGCTGCGTTTAGGTCGTTTAAAAGGAATCGATCGCCCGGCGATCGGTGCGGTGCTGCCGACGATGTTGGCGGGTAAATCGGTGATTATCCTCGATGTCGGGGCGAATGTGGACTGTAAACCCAAGTATTTAGAGCAGTTTGCCTTAATGGGGACAATTTACAGTAAATACGTTATGGGGGTTGAAGAACCGAAAGTCGGTTTACTCAATATTGGCGAAGAAGCCAGCAAAGGTAACGATCTCGCCCTAAAAACCTACGAATTATTAGAAAATAACCAGCAAATTCCCTTTATCGGCAATGCTGAAGGCAGGGATGTGCTATCGGGACAATTTGATGTGATCGTCTGCGATGGTTTTGTTGGTAATGTCCTGTTAAAATTTGCCGAAGCAGTGGGAGGAGTTATCCTACAAATTCTCAAAGAGGAATTACCTAGGGGGATACAAGGTAAAGTGGGGACGGCTTTAATTAAACCCAATCTTAAAAAGATCAAACAACGTATGGATCATGCGGAACACGGTGGTGCGCTGTTATTTGGAGTCGATGGGGTCTGTGTGATCAGTCACGGCAGTTCCCAAGCGCCTTCGATTTTTAATGCCATCCGACAGGCGAAAAATGCCGTCGATAATCGCGTTTCTGAGCGCATTCAAGCCTACAATGACCACCATCATCAATTAAAAGAGTTGTCGGTGAACAGTGAAGATTAAGCTGTGAGCCATCTTGAAGGGATCAGGAGACTCCGAGGCTCCGAGGCAGGAGATAGGGGTTTAGGGGTTTAGGGAAATTTCAGCCAAATGCTCCACTTCCCGACTTCCCGACTTCCCGACTTCCCACTGATAACTGATCACTGATCACTGAAAAAGGGGGAATATTTTGAACGGATTCGGGGCAGCAGTCGTCATTACTGGTTGTGGATCGGCCACACCAGGGCAATTTCTCAGTAATGAAGAACTCAGCCAAATTGTCGAGACTTCCGATGAGTGGATTAAAAGTCGCACAGGCATCGGTAAACGCCATTTAGCGGATCAATCGGTGTCTTTGAGCCAATTAGCAGCCCAAGCGGCGATTAAGGCTCTAGAAATGGCTCAGGTGTCGCCTAGGGACATCGATCTGATTCTCTTGGCTACTTCTACCCCCGATGATCTGTTCGGTAGTGCGGCCCAAGTTCAAAGTCAGATCGGGGCTAATCGGGCGATCGCTTTTGATCTCACCGCCGCCTGTTCGGGTTTTCTGGTGGGATTAGTCACCGCCACCCAGTTTATCCGTACCGGTACTTACCGCAATGTCTTGGTTATTGGGGCCGATGTTCTCTCCCGTTGGGTGGATTGGAACGATCGCGCTACCTGTGTCCTCTTTGGTGATGGGGCAGGGGCGGTTCTTTGTCAAGCAAATGATACAAAAGATAACATTCTCGGTTTTGAACTCCATAGCGACGGCAGCCAGAATAGTTCTCTCAATCTCGCCTATCAGGGGGAGGAATTGCCTCTTAAGGAGGGGGTAAGCGTTCAAAAAGGGACCTATAAGCCCCTAAGGATGAACGGACGGGAAGTCTATCGTTTTGCTGTGGCGAAAGTGCCAGAGGTGATCGAAAAAGCTCTCTATCGAGCTAATTTAACCACCAGTGACATCGATTGGTTAGTTCTGCACCAAGCTAATCAAAGAATTATGGATGCGGTGAGCGATCGCCTGAAACTGCCTCCGGAAAAAGTGATCAGCAATCTCAGCGAGTATGGCAACACTTCCGCGGCCTCGATTCCTCTAGCCCTCGATGAAGCTGTCAGGAGTGGTAAGGTCAAAAAAGGTGATATTATTGCTTCTTCCGGCTTTGGTGCCGGTTTAACTTGGGGTGGGATTATCTTCCGTTGGGGAGATTAATTCAGTAAACAGTGATCAGTAAACAGTAAACAGTGATCAGTAAACAGTAAACAGTAAACAGTGATCAGTAAACAGTAAACAGTAAACAGTGATCAGTAAACAGTAAACAGTAAACTAAAAACTCACATCTGATAACTCACATCTGATAACTGATAACTGATAACTGATAACTGATAACTGATAACTGATAACTGATAACTGATAACTGATAACTGATAACTGATAACTGATAACTGATAACTGATAACTGATAACTGACCCAAAAACAACTATCTATCTATTTTAAGAACTTATGAAAACAGCGTGGATATTCCCGGGACAAGGATCGCAAGCGTTAGGAATGATTGGAGATTTAGCGGAAAGCGCGCTTGGCCAAGAGAGATTAGAAAGAGCAGAAAGAATCCTCGGTTGGTCGGTCCTGGAAAAATGTCAAGGGGATGAAGAAACCCTATCTCGTACTCTTTATACCCAACCTTGTTTATTTGTGGTGGAGAGTATTTTAGCGGATTTGTTGCAAGAAAAAGGTCATTTTCCCGACCTAGTTGCTGGTCATAGTCTCGGTGAATATTCCGCTTTATATGCGGCCAGGGTGTTTAATTTTGAAACAGGATTAAATCTAGTTCAAAACCGTTCCCGTTTGATGGATGCGGCCGAAGGTGGTAAAATGGCCGCCTTAATGAAATTCGATCGCATCGGTCTAGAGACAGTGGTTAATCAGACGGAAAATGTAGTTATTGCTAATGATAATAGCGCCGAACAAGTGGTGATTTCTGGGACTCCTGAAGCGGTGGATTTGGTATTAGGTCAAGTGAAAGTTAAGCGGGTTATGCAGTTAAAAGTATCTGGCGCTTTTCACTCTCCCTTGATGGAAAATGCTGCTATTCAATTTCAGCAGATTTTAGAATTGGTTAATTTTCGGTCTGCAAAAGTTCCTGTGATTTCTAATGTCGATCCGAGCAATCCTACCCAGGACGGGGAAGAATTAAAAAAATATCTGATCCAGCAGATGACTAGCTCCGTAAGATGGCGAGAAATTATGTTAAAATTGCCGGATGTGGGTGTGGAAAAAGCGCTCGAAGTGGGACCGGGTAAAGTTTTAACTGGTTTAATTAAACGAACTGTTCCCGCAATTGAGTTAGAGAATATTAGTCAATTAGCTGATATATCCAAGAATAGCGACAATGTTAAATTGCAGGGTTCATTAGTTGGTGTTGGTTAAATTATCTGGCAACATTTTCGATGAAGTAAATTGATGGATACCTAGCCAAAAATTTGGTTAGGTATTTTTTTAGGAAACTATCATAACTTCTGCTGTTTCTCCCGCTTGTATAGTAGTCTTACCCTGGGGAATTATGGCTAAAGCATTAGTACCCGCTAAATTAATTAAATTAGCCGAATTGTGTTGTCCAGAGGCAAGTTGAAATTGATAAACTCCCTCGATAATTTCTATTTTTCCCCAGAGATAAACTTCTCTTTGTCCCTTAGATTTGAGAGTATCGCGGGTGACAACTCGCAGAAATTTGTTCTGATAATCTGTCAATCCCGATAATTTTTTAATTGCCATTTGCACAAAGCGCCAACAGGAAACTAAAGCAGAGACGGGATTACCGGGGATACCAAAGTAAATACAACCGTTAGGAAAAGTAGCGAAGGTTAAGGGTTTACCCGGTTGAATAGCAACGCTGCGAATCAGAATTTCTGCTCCTAATTCCCCTAAAATTCCCTCGATATAATCGTAATCTCCCACGGAAACACCGCCGGTGGAAAGGACGATAGCACTAGAATTAATGGCTTTTCTGATAGTTTCTCTGAGAAGTTCGGGACTATCTTTGATTATACCTAAAGGTCTGGGAATTGCCCCTAAACTGGCGACAAATGCCGTTAAAGCGTAGCGATTTGAGTCAATAATTTGACCTTTTTGGAGGGTTTCATCGGGATTAATTAATTCATCTCCCGTGGAGAAAATTGCCACTTTGGGACGGGAAAAAACTGTTAATTCGGTAGCTTGTGCCGTGGCTAAAACTGCTATTTCTGGAGAATTAATGGCAATACCGGCTTTTAATAAGGTATTTGCTGCTTGATAGAATGTGCCGCGTTGACGCACGAAAAGACCTATTTTTTCGGGAGGGACAAGAATCGCCACTCGCTCGCCTTTTTTGTCAGTATTTTCCTGCATGATAATCGTATCACTGCCGGCGGGTAACATCGCTCCTGTAAATATTCGGGCTGTTTCTCCGGGTTGAATAATTGTTTCGGGGGCTTTGCCGGCGGGAATTTCGGCGATAATCTTTAAAGTAACGGGATTTTCTGGGTTAGTGTCTTTGACATCTTCGTAGCGGACAGCATAGCCATCCATAGCAGAATTATCCCAATAGGGAAAGTCTAAATCACTGCTGATATCTTCGGCTAAAATGCGCCCAAAAGCTGCCTCTAGAGCAACTTTTTCTGTTTCTTGTCGGGGTTGAATTTGAGTTAAAATTATAGATTCTGCTTCTTTGACTGAGTACATGGATTAAACAAATGAACCGATTAGCTAGATTAAGGGTGGAAGATATACAAGCTTGGGTCGGGGAAGTGCATTTATCGGATAGGAAGGGTCAGACTCCCTATTATATACCGGTTTTGAACCGAGTTCATCCGGAGGTTTTCGCTCTTCAGATTCACTGTCTTGAGGGGGAGATTTTGTCTTGGGGAGATGAAACTGTAACTTTTCCTTTGATGAGTGTGATTAAACCTTTTTTGTTATTATATCTTTTAACTCATTTAGGGGAAGATGCTGTTTTTCGTTGCGTGGGAAAAGAAGCTTCTAGTTATCCTTTTAATTCCTTAACTCAACTGCAAGAGGATCGCGGTTTTCCCCGTAATCCTCTGATTAACAGTGGTGCGATCGCTTTGGCGGATTTATTAGGAGGGGAAACGCCAGAATCTCGCTGTGAAAATTTGCTTTTATGGTTAAATGAAATGGGTAATTGTCAATTATTTCTTGATCGCTCTGTGCTTGAGTCTGTTCACTCCTATCCTAATATTCACAATCAAGCTTTAAGCTTAGAATTAGAAAAAAATGGTTATATTAGTCATCGTTATTTAGCTCTGGAAACCTACAATCGAATCTGTTGTTTATCTGGCAAAATTGCCGATCTTGCTAATTTAGGTAAGTTGATTTTAGCTTCTTCTTTTGCCGAAATTATTCTAGAAATTATGACTAATTGCGGTCTTTATGAAGCTTCCCAACAATTCGCCCTTGAGGTGGGTTTTCCCACTAAATCGGGAGTTAGTGGGGCCTTATTATCAATTGTACCGAAACAGGGAGTGATCGCTTGTTATAGTCCTCTGTTAAATGAGCAAGGTAATTCAATTTTAGGACTTAATTTACTAACACATATAAGTCATTTTGTCAAGCAAATTTAATCTATGAAAATAAGCTTTAATTCCCCCCAAAAATACCGATTCTATTTAGTAATTATTTTGGTGATATTTATGGTTTTATCTGTCACCAGTTTATTTTTTCCCCTACCAGAATCCCTCAATTATGATGAAGGTTATCATTATGAAAGTGGAGTAGAAATTCTCAGAGGTACGGCAGCGAAACGGGGCGATCACGATATTTATCATCGTAATATTTTACCAGCTTCAGCACTGCATCCCCTAGTCGCTCAAACAATACAAAATATTTTTCCTATCTCTAAAGAGATAAACTTAGAAAATAATTTTTTTGGACGGTTTGCCACGATTATTATCTCAGTAATTCTAGCCATATATGTTTTTATCTGGTCAAAACAACTCTATGGATTATTAGCAGGATTTTTGGCTTTAATTCTCTATATTCTCGATCCCAATATTATCGGAAATTCACGGATAATTACTCAAGATTTATTTGGGTCTGCCTCAATTTTTATTGCTGTTTACTATTTCTGGTCTTTCCTAAGATTTGGGGGCAGAAAAAATCTAGTTTTAAGTATATTAACTTTTGGAATTGCCCAAATTTGCCGCTTGACAGCCGTTTATTTAGTTCCCATCTATGTAATTTTAAGCTTAGGTTTTTACCACCGGGCAATTATTCAATCTATTCAACAGAAAAGTATTGCAGTTATTAAACAAGGAATTAAGCGCAGTATTTTCTATATATTAACTATGATTCTATCAACAATTTTAATCATAAATATTGGTTATTCTTTTGAGAGAAGTGGAACTCAATTGCAGAATTATCAATTTCTCAGTCAGAGTTTTCAGCAGCTGCAAACCTATCCTATCTTCAAGTCTTTACCGATTCCTATTCCCGCTGCTTATCTGCAAGCGTTAGATTTTGGCAAGTATAAACAAGAAACGGGTTTTGGTAGTGGAATGCCCTATCTTTTGGGACAGTTAGGATTTATATTCGATCCAGTACAAGGATTCCAAATTAAGGGATTTCCCCAATATTTTCTGATCGCTTTTCTCTATAAAGTACCGATAGCTACCCAAATATTTATCTGGTTGGGATTTATTAGTTTATTTCTCTGGAGAAAACAGTTAAATTTTTGGCAGAATGAAGCATTTTTGCTTATCCCCACTCTATTATATTTCATCTTAATGAGTTTTAACACTGCTCAAATAGGTATTAGATATATTTTGATGATTTTCCCCTTTTTATTTGTCTTTGCTAGTCGGATTGTTACCGGTTGGCCAACTTATAAACCACCCTATCGCATTTTAATTATTGTCCTGACCCTTTACTTACTAATTTCCAATCTCTCCTATTTTCCCCATTACATTTCCTATTTTAACGAATTAGTTATCGATCGCAAAATGAGCTATCAAGTTCTGGCCGATTCCAATTTAGATTGGGGACAAAATAAAAATTATCTGCAAGACTATCTCCAAAAACATCCTCACGCTCTCTTTATCCGTTATGATCGAGATAATAAACTTAATTTAGTCATCGAGAATCAAAAAGTTCCACCCTCACAGGTTTCCCTCGATAATCCAATTAATTTACTGGTGATAGAAGCTAATCAATTAATCGGTATTACCACCGATTCTAACCATTTTTATTGGCTGCGTTCCAGTCGTAAACCTATTGATCATCTTGCTTATAGCTACCTAATTTTCAAGATTTCTTCTCAAGACGCAGCCAATATTTTTGGTAAAAACTAGAAACTTTTAACCAATACTTTTTATGATTTTTCTTGCCAAGTAGCGTGAAAACTGGGAGGGATAACACTGGGTAATTGCAGACAGCAAAGGGGTTCTTTTTCTAACTGCTGACTATCATAGATTTTCCCTTGGCTGCTGTGATTATTGCCGTCGTAAACCACGAGGATTAACCATCCCGTTTCTGGAGATAATACCATTTTTCAAAAGTAATGACAGAGATGGTTATGCCTGGTGCATCTCAATTTTGTCGAAATATCTATATTACATTTTGGGCGCACGCGGTGCGCCCCTACCATTGGCGAAATAATATTATTGTAGGGGCGAATTGCCTTCGCCCTCTTTGAACAACTTCTGCTGCTCACCTTAAGTGAGAGAAAATCACCAATAGGATACCATTTTTCTTTATTCGCGTCACAACGAATGCAGGCTTGGCAAGCATTCGAGCGTGGATGTCTGTCATGGATTTAGAAATTTGGTATAAACCATCGCAGACAAAAATCGGTTCACTTCCATAACAGTTACTTTCTAGATAAGCAATAGTTAACTGGTAGTGATTTTATTGTAGTGGTGATAGCTCAAACCTTTGCTAATTGAGCATTGTAGTCATGGATAAAATACCAAAGGGTTCCCCAACGTGATTCTCCATTTTTTTAGAACAAGATAGACTCTCTCTCACCAGCAGAGAAATCCTTTGTCGAAAGGTATTATTTAATCTTTCAATAGGATTAGTTTGACCAGTTTCTTTTCCGACCGCTTGATGACGTTTACTTCTAAAAACATCAGTTGAGAACTTTGATAGGTAGTAAAAGCCAGACTAATCTGCTGAGACTCTAAACAATCAATGAAGTTACGGGAAGCAATTATCTTTACGGGGATAGATTGATTAGTATTGGAGTTTGATGGTTGTGCGATCATTAAGTTATATAGTCGAAATATAAGACTATTTTAGCTGAAGATAAAATTACTGGGATTGTTTAGGTTAGCAAGTGAGATATTTTGAACAGTAATAAAGTTCTTTCTTCATTAAATTGTTTAATTTTAGGATTGTATTCTTGTCAAAGATTGCTTAAATTCTTCTAGAGAATTAACGGTTACAGCGAGTTTCAGCATTTCATCTAAGACTAATAAATCGGAAATTTTACCCAGAGAATCAGCTATTTCTCCAGAAAGTTCGCCGAGGCGAACTTGTAAAACCGTTTTGATAGCATCACGGGACTTTTGTAACGCGCCAATTTCCTTGCCAATTTCCTTGCCGCGTTCGATTCCTCTTAATTCCATATTGCTTAATAAAGGCATCGTTCTTTCCTCCTCAAATTGTTTGATTTTGTTGTCTAAACTTTCCTGTAGTTGGTTGGGTAAGGTCATCATTCTATCGATGATTTGAAAGAGTTTAATGATTTGTTCTCTTTCCAATCCTCGGTCATACAACCCGCAAATTAATGTCCATTTCCACTGTTCCCTCTGTTGCAAGTTTTTGGTGGTTGCCTTTGTTTTTAGGTGTGCCATCACAATTATAGCAAAGGGATTGGTATTTGTTTCCAGTTCACTCCAACGCTCATAATAATCTAGGAGTTTGACAGATGGAAATTCAATACTTGTTCGATAACCCCCCATCTCATAGCTATAAGAATTGGGTCGCCAATTGATTTGTTCATCCCCTAAAATGGCTAGACTGACAACGGGTTTGTGATACAGATCAAAGGCACGATAATTGTAAATATACATCCGTTGAGGAAAATCAAGTTCATATTGGCTTTGAATCTCAATATGAATTAAAATCCACACCTCTTGGCCATCTAATAGCCAAACTTTATAAAGTTTATCAGCAAAACGCTTTTTCGTCTCTGATGAAGTGGTAATTTGTTGCAGTTCTTTATCAAGAGATTGGGGAATTTGTGTCCAATCAATTAATTGATGGACTTGGGGAAAGAAAAAGCTTAAGAAGGGTTCAAAATACTCGCTTAAGGCTTCTTTCCATGATTCATCATAATTGGCGGTTTTTTGCGTCATAATTTAGTTTAATTTTCATCTGTTTGATATAGTTAATTCAAATAAGAATGAGACATAAGTAGGGTGGGCGAAGCCCACCGTCGAGATTATGTTATTAAGAGATTAACTTACATCAAAGGGTCTCGAACTTATCAGGACTTACGCAAATCGAGGTTTAAAACACTACTGGTACAGGGTAGTGGGCAAAGCCCACCCTACGGATAGCTACTATTACCAGAGTAATAATATAGCAGTTTAACCGACGAGAGCCAAAAGTGGATATTCACCTAAAAGCTTAAATATAAGTTAAGTTTTAGTCATTTGCGATTAGAACTAGATATGCTCGGGGTGTTTATTATCAATAAGAGGTACAGATGCAAGTTAAAATGATCCTGCCGGCCTTGACTGAAGCTCTTAGTCCCTTTTGGCGACCGATTAAATATCATCTTTTTCCCCCTCTTGGTTTAGCAACGATCGCCGCTTTTTTTGCTGAGTCAGATCAGATCTGTTTACAAGATGAACACGTTGAACCATTGAATTTAAACGATGAACCAGACTTAGTAGTTATTCAAGTTTATATTACTTCCGCTTATCGCGCCTATGAAATCGCGGATCATTATCGTTCAAGGGGGGTTTATGTGGTATTAGGAGGGTTGCACGTTACCTCTTTACCCCTAGAAGCAGCACAACACGCAGACACTATTTTCCTTGGACCTGGTGAGGATACCTGGCCGCAATTCTTGGCTGATTTTCGTCAAGGAAAACCTCAGAAAATATATCAATCTAAAGAGCGATCGCTTGTGGGAGTTCCTCCAGTGAGAAGGGACTTAATTAAACGTCATCTTTATTTAGTACCTAATTCTATTGTTGTATCTAGAGGATGTCCCCATCATTGTGATTTTTGTTATAAAGATGCTTTTTATCAAGAAGGAAAATCTTTCTATACTCAACCCGTAGATGCTGCTTTAGCTGAAATTGCTAGACTTCCCGGTAAACATCTTTATTTTTTAGATGATCATTTATTTGCTAATGAAGCTTTTGCTGGTGAGTTATTTGAGGGGATGAAAGGGATGGGTAGGGTATGGCAAGCAGCAGCAACAGTTCAATCTATTCTAAAACCAGGACTATTAGAAAAAGCGGTAGAATGTGGTTTAAAAAGCTTGTTTGTAGGATTTGAAACTCTTAACCCTAATAGTCTTAAAGAACAGCATAAATATCATAATCTTAATCGAGATTATGATCAGGCTATTAGACGCTTACATGATTATGGTGTGATGGTTAATGGTAGTTTTGTTTTCGGAATGGATAGTGATGATAACACGGTATTTGATTATACCGTAGAATGGGCAATTAAACAAGGCATTGAAACCGCAACTTTTCATATTCTTACCCCCTATCCAGGTACTCCTTTATATGACCGTTTGCAAGCTAGTAATAGAATAATTAGCAATAATTGGGATTTATACAATACTCGTCATGTAGTCTATCAACCAGCTAATATAACAAAAGAAGAATTAGAAGCAGGTTATAAGAGATCTTATGATAATTTCTATCGTTGGTATGCTATTTTTCAAGGAGCTTGGGTTAAAGATAAATGGGGCGATCGCTTACGACATTTAGCTTATTCTGGAGCATGGAAAAAATGCGAACCCATCTGGGACTTTTTGATCCGAGCTAAACAGGTTAACCGACTTTTACCCGCATTAGAACAGGTATTGATGGGGTTTGACAAGTCACAGGATCATAACTACTTGTGACACAGGCATCTTGCCTGTAAAGCTCTCCAATACAACTAGTAGTAGACCTTTCAGCTAAATTTGTGCAGCGTGAAAATCTCTAAGTGTCATTGCGAGCGGGCAATCGAAGCGATAACTTAACTAACTTCACGAAAATACCCGCGAAGCAATCTCAAAACCTAGTGTGTCAGTCCAGTAGATTGACATACCTAAAATTGTGCAGCCCGGATTTGGGAAGGTTTAACACAGAGAAAACGGGTTTCTCCGAGAAACCCGTTTTCTCTGTGTGGCTAGGTTAATTTATCAGTGCGAAATCAGCCGGTATCAGGGTAGAAACAGTCAACAAGTTGGCAAATTCAAAGCCACCTCCTAAGCCAGCAGCACTACCATTTTGATTGTAGTAGATACTGCCACTGCTGGTACTGTAAACGATAAAAGCGCTGCTAGTGGCGACTAAATCATCGTCATCGATGCTGGCAAATTCAGCCGGTTGACTGAAGCCATTGCCAATGCTACTTTGTAAGGCAGTAAAGATAGCTTTACTTAATACTATTTTATCACTGCCTGGGGTGAAATCGCTGATGGCATCGATGCCTAAATTACTACTATTGAAGATAAAGTTATCGCTACCATTACCACCAGTGAGTAAATCATCGCCGGAACCACCAATTAAACTATCGTTTCCGTCTTGACCGGTTAATTGATCGTTACCACCACCGCCAGTTAGAGTATTATTAAGGCTATTCCCGGTTAGCCGGTCATTACCGCTATCGCTAATAATATTTTCGATGGTGTTATTTGCCGAAAAAGTCAATTTTAGATTATTGGTGACGACGGTTTGATTTGTAGTAACACCTAAGTTAACTCTTACTGCGGTATTTGTCCAGGTAAAGTCGAGGGTATCGATACCGCCGGTGGTAGTTTCTTGGATGGTATCGCTTCCTAATAGGGTTGAAGCATTGAAGCAGTAAATATCGTTGCCATTAGCACCAGCGAGGATATTGTTACCGCTATTTCCGGTAATTTTATTGTCACCAGCGTTACCTGTACCGTTAATATTATTAGTGCCAATTAGTCTGAGGTTTTCGACATTATTGGGTAAGGTGCGAGTAATTGCGCTTTGTAGGGTGTCAGTAATAATTACTTGTCCAATTGCTTCGTCGGGATTGATGGTAGCATTAACGGGATTTGACAGGGTTACGGTAAAGACTTCATCCGGTTCATTGAGATTATCATTGAGGATGGGAATGCTAATACTAGCGGTGGAAGTATTAGGTGCAATGGTGAGGGTTCCTGTCTGGCTAGTGTAATCTACATTGGCGGTAGCATCAATGGGTGCAGTGGTATAGTTGACAGTAATTTGTTGTGGATTGGGGTTATTGACAGTAACAGTGAGGATTGCATTATTATTTTGACCTTCCACCACGGTGATGTCGTTGATGGAGAGTTGCGAGGTGACAGTGCTATCATCATTGGTAATTGTTCCCGTAGCTGTATTAGGAGTACCTACTGTATAACCTGTCCCAGACGCGAGGGTTAAAATGACGGTTTCATCAGATTCAACTGTAGTGTCAGCAGTGGGGTCAACTATTACGGTAGCAGTGGATGAACCGGCTGCGAAGGTGACAGTATTGGTAGTCCCTGTACGAGTGTAATCGGTATTGAGGGTTGCTGTCCCTCCGAGGGTGTAATTGACGGTTAAAGCATTGGTTGTTACACCAGAACGAGTAAAGGTATAGACTAAGTTGGTTGTCCCATCTTCTGTCACACTACTGGGAGAAACAGCAAGAGTGACACTGGTATCATCATTATTAATTGTTCCCGTAGCTGTATTAGGAGTACCTACTGTATAACCTGTCCCGGTCGCAAGAGTTAAAGCGACGGTTTCATTGTTTTCAACTGTAGTATCAGGAGTGGGGTCAACTGTTACAGTCGCAGTCGCTGAATTAGCTGCGAAGGTGACTGTATTGGTAGTCCCTGTACGAGTGTAGTCGGTATTAAGAGTAGCTGTCCCTCCGAGGGTGTAATTGACGGTTAAAGCATTTGTTGTTACACCAGAACGGGTGAAGGTATAGACTAAGTTAGCTGTCCCGTCTTCTGTCACACTACTGGGAGAAACCGCTAGGGTGACACTGGTATCATCATTGGTAATTGTTCCCGTAGCTGTATTAGGAGTACCTACTGTATAACCTGTCCCGGTCGCAAGAGTTAAAGCGACGGTTTCATCAGATTCAACTGTTGTGTCAGCAGTGGGGTCAACTATTAAAGTCGCAGTCGCTGAATTAGCAGCAAAGGTGACACTGGTGGGAATAGATGTGTAGTCTGTCCCGTTGGTAGCTGTCCCACCGATGGTGTAGTTGACGGTTAAAGCATCGGTTGTTACTCCACTGCGAGTGAAGGTATAAACCATATTAGCTGTCCCATCTTCAGTAACACTACTGGGAGAAACTGCAAGAGTAATACTGGGAAGAGTCGGACTAGAAACATAGCTAAAATAACTAGCAGTTAGACTTAATGCTGTTTGCTCAATGATATAAGCAATCAGTTCATCTGCTTCGTTTCCTGGTTTGTTGATGTAGAGATTAGTATGATAACCATCAACCGTTAACAGATAGTCACCACTTGAACCCCGTAGTTGAATTGTGTCATCAGTGGGGTTAAAGTCATAGATTATCGCGTAGTCGCTAGTACCTTGAGTAGTTGAAAAACCGTCATCATAGAAGACCCTTGTCGTATCTCCAAGGATAAAGCGATCGTTTCCTGAATCTCCTACTAAATCATCAGATTCTCCTGTACCGCCATCTGTTCCTTGTAGGGTGTCATTCCCATTACCACCAGAAAGATCATCATAACCAGCACCCCCATTGAGGACATCATTCCCATCCTCTCCATAAATTTCGTCATCACTAGCATTACCTGAAATGGTGTCGTTACCACCTCCACCAGAGAGTCTATTTCCTTCTATCCCGCCAAAGATAACATCATTATACTCAGTTCCCTTAAATGGAGAAGTCTGGCCAAAACTCTCAATCGAAGTAAAGGTATCAGTTTCCGTGCCGACAGTAATCGTCCCACTCGCGGTAGCGGTGTCGTAGGTCATGGTTAAACCACTACTACCATAGCTGTAGTCAGCCTGATATCTATCACTACCACCACCACCATTTATCGTGTCATTCCCTACATCACCATTGAGGACATCATTCCCTACATCACCATTGAGGACATCATTCCCATTGCCACCAAAAAGGCTATCATTCCCTACATCACCATTGAGGACATCACTCCCATCCTCTCCATAAATTTCGTCATCACCAGCATTACCTGAAATGGTGTCGTTACCACCTCCACCTTTGAGTCCACCATAATAATAATAAAATTCACTTTCTGTCCCGCCAAAAATGACATCATTATACTCAGTTCCCTTAAACCCTTCAAAACTCTCAATTGAGGTAAAGGTATCAGTTTCCGTACCAACAGTAATCGTCCCACTCCCGGTAGCGGTATTGTAGGTCATGGTTAAACCGCTACTAGCATAGCTGTAGTCAGCCTCATAGCGATCAATCCCACTACCACCATTTATCGTGTCATTACCGTCATCATTGGTAAAGTAATCATCTCCTGCATCACCATTGAGGAGATCATTCCCACTACCACCATAAAGTGCATCATTATCAGCACCCCCATTGAGGACATCATTGCCATCTTCTCCATAAATTTCGTCATCACCAGCATTACCTGAAATGGTGTCGTTACCACCTCCACCTTTGAGTCCAGTATAATAATAATAAAATTCACTTTCTGTCCCGCCAAAAATGACATCATTATACTCAGTTCCCTTAAACCCGTTAAAATCCTCAATCGAAGTAAAGGTATCAGTTTCTGTACCGACAGTAATCGTCCCACTCCCGGTAGCGGTATTGTAGGTCATGGTTAAACCACTACTAGCACTACTGTAGTCAACCTCATAGCGATCAATCCCATTACCACCATTTATCGTGTCATTACCTCCATCATTGGTAAAGTAATCATCTCCTGTATCACCATTGAGGACATCATTACCATTACCACCATAAAGTTCGTCATTTCCCCCCAAACCACTTAAAGTATCATTTCCATCTAACCCAGAAATATTATCATTCTCAGTAGTTCCCGTAATATTATCATTCCCATTAGTCCCCGTAAAATTTGCCTGTTCTACTTGAATAATTTCGCCATTTACTATAATTGTTGTCTGGTCATTCTCTTCTCGTAAAGCCTCTAAGGTTGCCACATCCAGACTATTTCCCTGCACCAACTCTGCAAAAATTGCTCCCTCATCTCCCGCGCTATCCACCGGATTAATTTGAGCATCCACATAATGCCCAATTTCTTCTAAAATTACCTTAACTAGCGATTCTGAGGAAGCAACATTCAAAAAAGATTCTGATAGATAAATTTTATTAGTGCTAACCCCATAAGCACCCTTCGCTGTCCCTAAAACTTCGCCACTGAGTACCTCAATTGGGGGAAGTTGACTGAAATTTCGACTTTGCCACTGATTTCGTAATTCTGTTGCCTTAACCACATCATAGCTTGTGCCAAAAGCAGTTGGCCAATTAGCCCAAAAATCATCAGATTGAGCGAAATTAAACAAAATATCGTCAACAGCAGGAAGAATCGGCAACAGGGTAGAAGTCATGACATTAACTGCAAAGGTTTATTGCTAACAGTTTTAGCCCAACAAGCGCCAATTTTTCAAGACCCCTGTAACAGAAATTAACATTTATTACCAGAAAACGGGTTTCTCAAAGAAACCCGTTTTCTAAAGAAGTTCTAGGATTGTATTTTTGCCAAAGACTGTTTAAATTCTGCGAGAGAATGAGCGGTAGCTGCTAATTTTAGTAGCTCTTCTAAGATAGTAGGGTTAGTCATTTTGCCGATTATCTCTTCAATTTCTGAAGAAATTTGTCCAAACCGCACAGTTAAAACTGTTTTTATGTCATCGCGGCTTTTTTCTAACGCTCCAATTTCCTTCCCAATTTCCTTCCCAATTTCCTTCCCAATTTCCTTCCCAATTTCCTTACCCTGTTCTATCCCCCGTAACTCCATATTACTTAATAAAGGCATGGTTCTTTCCTCCTCAAATTGTTTAATTTTACTTTCTAAACTTGACTGTAATTCAGAGGATAAAGTCATCATATTGTCGATGATTTCAAACAGTTTAATTATCTGTTCCCTCTCGAACTCCTTTTCATATAATCCCCTGATTAACCTCCACTTCCACTGTTCCCGTTCTGGCAGCTTCCCAGTAGTCGCTTTTGTTTTCAGGTGTGCCATGACGATTATAGCAAAGGGATTGCTACTTGCTTCTAGTTCTGACCAGCTTTCCTCATAGTCCAGTAATTTAACCGTTGGGAATTTGAGGCTGACTTCACAGCCAGCAATGGTATAATTATAGGAATCTGGTCGCCAATTTACTCGTTCATCTCCTAATATAGCGAGACTGATAACCGGTTTCTGATACAAATCAAAGGCCCGATAGTTATAAATATACATCCTCTGAGGGAAATTTTCTTCGTATTGACTTTGAATTTCAATATGAATCAAAATCCAGACTTCTTCACCCCTGAGTAACCAAACTTTATAGAGTTTGTCAGCGAAACGTTTTTTTGTCTTTGCTGAAGCGGTAATCCGTTTGAGTTCTTTTTCCAGAGATTCGGGAATTTTTGTCCAATCAATCAATTGGTGAACTTCGGGAAAGAAGAAATGTAAAAATGCCTCAAAATACTCGGTTAATGCTTCTTTCCAGGGTTCATCATAATTGGCGGTTGGTTGTTTCATTATGACAATTTTAGTGGGTTGTTGTCAGAAGGCGAACGCTAACATAAGAACTAAGCAGTTAAAGTATTTAACCAATTGATTAAATCTTCAACCGTTCTCCAGAAAACGGGTTTCTCGAAGAAACCCGTTTTCTAAATAGTTTCTCAAAGAAACCCGTTTTCTAAATAGAAACCCCTTTTCTCAGTTGAGATTGCTTCTGCACCTTTTTCTGATTTTTCTTGCCAAGTGCCGTGAAAACTGGGAGGGATAACACTGGGTAATTGCAGACAGCAAAGGGGTTCTTTTTCTAACTGCTGACTGTCATAGATTCTCACTTGACTGCTGTGATTATTGCCGTCGTAAACCACGACGATTAACCATCCCGTTTCTGGAGATAAACCATCGCAGACAAAAATCGGTTCACCACCATAACAGTTATTTTCTAGATAAGCAATAGTTAACTTACCTGTGGAGTGATTATAACAAGCAGGAAGTCCGATAATTTCCCGACGAATATCGCTATCGGGACGATGGACAGCTAAAAAAGTATTTTGCCATTTTTGTCCCACCAGTTGCGGGGAAACCACGGGAAAATCACAGCTTAAATCCGAGAGAATTTCCTGATTAATCACCTTTGCTGATAGGGGATTAATGGTGATACTTGCCAATTTTCCGATGGCTAAAGTTTCGGTTTCACCCGTGGCAACTTCTTTTAAAAATTGATTAGTTTTAAAGTCGTCATAACGGACAAAAACAATTTCAAGATTGCCTTGGTCATTCACACAACCATTAGCGAAGTGCCATTGAAACCATGAATCTGTAACACTTTCACTGACTAATTCCAGAGAATCTCGCTCAAAAATTAGTATTCTTGTTCCTAATTCTGGCTGCCACTGCATGGCATCACTAAAAGTTTTAAATCCCAACAGTATCGATAATTTATCCGCTTTTATCGGTGGAACGAAAAAGACGAGATACTGTCCCGCTAAAACAAAGTCATGCAGCAGAGACAATCTATCTAACTCAAAAGTGTTTTTCTGGATAATTTCACCAGTGGAGTCAGATTTATAGAGATTTAAACTAACTTTGGCACTGATTGTTACCCCGAAATTAAAAATCTCTCCTCTGGATAAATCTAGTTTAGGATGAGCGGAAAAAGTTTCCTTTGCTTGTAAGCTAGATAAATTATCTAAACCTAGGGTTTCTAAAGATTGTAAATCTAATTTATGGGGAAAACCCCCTTCCCAGAGAGCTAATAATTTATCGGGTAAAGCTAACACCGAAGTATTAGCGGCATTTTTTACCTCTTTTCCCCAATTATTCCAAAAGAATCCGGGGGCATTCATGCCATAATTAGGAAATAAATATTGATTAGCGGCGCTTTCTTGCTGATAACCAGCAGTCTGAACATAACGATAAGTGGCACTGGCTCCCTTATCATGAAAATGTACAGCTAAAACTGCCCCATCTCCGTCAAACCAATGACCAACTTTTTGCTTACCTCTGTCTAATCTCCCCGGACCATTGCGATAGAGACTACCCCGCAATCCATCGGGAATTTTCCCCGATAATAGGGTTAATTGGGTTTCAGAAAATTCCACTGCTGGTTTTTCTAAAGATTTTGCCCAAGCTTTCATAGATTTGCTTTTTTAGTGATTACATAGTTAAGTATAGCCCTAGACTAGGTTTAATGACGATAACTTAGGCAGTTTACCAGTTAATTTAGTATTCGTCACAACCCATCACTTATGTCATTATAAAGTATCGGGATCAATTCCCAGAGAACGGATATATTCAGCTAAACGTTCAGCTTTAAGACGCTCTTGTTCTAATTGTAAACTTGCTTGTTCTAACCTTTGAGATAACTCAATAGAAGTTAAAAATTTCTGACCATCTAAACTATAAATTTCTAATCCATCTTCTCTCAATTCAAATCGGATATTTAACCGAGGACTAACCCATCCCTTAATCTCAGGTATAGAACTTAATAGTCCTTCCTGTCTCAACCATCCTTGAAAATTATGAGAATCTGGATCATAGAGATAGTATTCTTCCACTCCATAACGTTGATAAAAGAGTAGTTTTCGCTCCATTTCTTCTAAGCTATTAGAAGGGGAGAGAATTTCAAAGACCACTTGAGGAGCGATATTATCTTCTTGCCATTGTTTATAGGAACCCCTTCTTCCTTTCGGACGACCAAATACTACCATAACATCGGGAGCAACCGGTCCAGTAATTTTTTTATCTTGGACGGGATACCAGAGGAGATCCCCCGCAATAAAAACCTGAGGAGAATTAGCAAAGAGAATCTCAAGATTTTCTTTGATTTTCACGATCCATTCATATTGTTCGGTATTATCGGCCATGGGTTTACCGTCACTATCGGGGTATTCAATATCTGGATCAATAGCTGGTGTAAAGGTCATAATTTCTGCTCCTTTAAATATTCATAAAGTATCGGGATCAATTCCCAGAGAACGGATATATTCAGCTAAACGTTCAGCTTTTTGAGATAACTCAATAGAAGTTAAAAATTTCTGACCATCTAAACTATAAATTTCTAACCCATCTTCTCTCAATTCAAATCGGATATTTAACCGAGGACTAACCCATCCCTTAATCTCAGGTATAGAACTTAATAGTCCTTCCTGTCTCAACCATCCTTGAAAATTATGAGAATCTGGATCATAAAGATAGTATTCTTCCACTCCATAACGTTGATAAAAGAGTAGTTTTCGCTCCATTTCTTCTAAGCTATTAGAAGGGGAGAGAATTTCAAAGACCACTTGAGGAGCAATGTTATCTTCTTGCCATTGTTTATAGGAACCCCTTCTTCCTTTCGGACGACCAAATACTACCATAACATCGGGAGCAACCGGTCCGGTAATTTTTTTATCTTGGACGGGATACCAGAGCAGATCCCCCGCAATAAAAACCTGAGGAGAATTAGCAAAAAGAATCTCAAGATTTTCTTTAATTTTAACGATCCATTCGTATTGTTCGGTATTATCGGCCATGGGTTTACCGTCACTATCGGGGTATTCAATATCTGGATCAATAGCTGGTGTAAAGGTCATAATTTATACTCCTTTAAATATTCATAAAGTATCGGGATTAATTCCCAGAGAACGGATATATTCAGCTAAACGTTCAGCTTTAAGACGCTCTTGTTCTAATTGTAAACTTGCTTGTTCAGCTTTAAGACGCTCTTGTTCCAATTGTAAACTTGCTTGTTCAGCTTTAAGACGCTCTTGTTCTAACCTTTGAGATAACTCGATAGAAGTTAAAAATTTCTGACCATCTAAACTATAAATTTCTAATCCATCTTCTCTCAATTCAAATCGGATACCCAACCGAGGACTAACCCATCCCTTGATCTCAGGTATAGAGCTTAATAGTCCTTCCTGTCTCAACCATCCTTGAAAATTATGAGAATCTGGATCATAAAGATAGTATTCTTCCACTCCATAACGTTGATAAAAGAGTAGTTTTCGCTCCATTTCTTCTAAGCTATTAGAAGGGGAGAGAATTTCAAAGACCACTTGAGGAGCGATATTATCTTCTTGCCATTGTTTATAGGAACCCCTTCTTCCTTTCGGACGACCAAATACTACCATAACATCGGGAGCAACCGGTCCAGTAATTTTTTTATCTTGGACGGGATACCAGAGCAGATCTCCGGCAATAAAAACCTGAGGAGAATTAGCAAAGAGAATCTCAAGATTTTCTTTGATTTTCACGATCCATTCGTATTGTTCGGTATTATCGGCCATGGGTTTACCGTCACTATCGGGGTATTCAATATCTGGATCAATAGCTGGTGTAAAGGTCATAATTTCTGCTCTGAGGTTACTTGTCTGAAAATTAAATTCTAGCAGCGACGTTATCTTTCCCCTGTAGTCCCAAAATAACATCGTCAATAAGGTTGATCAAAATATTTGTGTACTTTTGTTAAAAAGAAAAAGTTTTTTTGACAAAAAGAACAACTTGTGCTAAGGGATAAATCTCTAACTTGGCAAAAATTCCCCGGACTAGAAGCTGATCGAGGATAGCGATCGAGCGTTATAATCGAGCCATTACCCCGCGCTCCCGGTCGGGATGAGAAATCTATGATGACCGCTCTCTACGAGGAAGATTTTGTTCTCTGGACAGAAAAAACCGCCGAACTGTTAAAGCGAAAAGAGTTTGACAGGGTGGACTGGGAAAACCTGATCGAGGAAGTGGAGTGCATGGGAAAAAGCGAGAGACAGGCAATAACGAGTTTATTAACCGTTTTAATCGAACACTTGCTCAAACTATCCTATTGGGAATCGGAAAAAGAACGGAATGCCCGTCACTGGATAGTGGAGATCGCGGCTTTCCGAGCGCAATTAGAACAAAAAATAGATAGTGCCACCCTCGTCAACCATGCCCGCGATTCTTGGGAGAAAGCCTATGTAACCGCCAGAAAATCCCTGATTAACGCCAGGATAGTCGATAAAAATGCGATTCCCCCAGAGTCTATATTCACTCTCGAACAGGTATTAGACGGGGATTGGTTCCCGATCGATATCGAACCTTTTCTGGAAACCCCTCCATAAATTGCCGCCATATCCCCGCAACAAGATTAGGATTATCAGCGAATATAACCGAATATGCAAGATATCGAGCAAATCCGCCGCCAACTCATCGAACGCTACCAACAATTATCGGCACTAGATCAGGTGATCGTCCGTCTTTTTTCCCTAATCTATGAACCGATCGCCCGCAGCACTTTTCTAGACTGTTTAAATCAAACCCCTTACCGCGACGAGAACAACCGGCGATTTAACGGCCAAACCCTGAAATCCCATTTAGATATCCTCCTAGAAGCGGAAGTGATCACCCAGGACAAAGGCTACGGGCCGCGCTGTCATCCCCGACTCGTCGAGATTGCCAGCCGTGATAGCGTTAGTAAGGGAGAATTCAAGCGTTTTGCCGAGATTATCAAGGCAAAACTGCCGCAACCCCGAACTCGTTGGGATGAAAGCCTAGTTTTTCAGGGAAAAGAGCAATTAATCCGAGAAATCCGTCTGGCCATCTATCGTCAGGATTTCGACTCGATCGAACAACAAATCGCCGATTATCAGAAAACCAGCTATTCCTCCTCAAAAACCAGCCTAGAAGACCTTCTTATCCTCATCTACGATAACCCCTTCGATGGGGATTGGTTACGGACGCAACCGACCAAATTTCAAGCCCTAGCACTAAATAGCATTCTTGTCAAGGCCTTTGAAAAAATAACTCGCGCCGATGGAGCTTTTTCCCTCCTAGAAGAACTCTGTCAAGACCAGACCAGTGTTTCCGAAGCCCATTTGTGGCTCGAACAGGCGATCATCCGAGGACAAAGTGATAAAGTGCGTCGGTATCTTGATCGCCCCTTCCCAGAAAGCCAAGCAGCAGCAATCGGGGCGATCCGGGGTTGGATGGCCTTTCTAGGGGGGGAAAACAGCAAAGCGATCCAAGAATATACCCTCGCCCTTAAAGCCCTAAAAAAAGCCAAAGGAAAACAAAAAATCTATTTTTCTTCGATTAGCGGCTTCTCCTTTATTTTCGCCCTCCTCAAAGAAGGAACCCCCGAAAGTCTCGCCGAAGCCGCCAGCTATACCAGTTGGGTGACGCGTCAAAACGATCATCCTTTCCTCCCTATCTATGCCCGTCTGGAAAAAATCATCGCTGCTCGTCAGGGAGATATGCAGGCCAAAGACGCAATCATCGATGCGACGATCAATCCCTACCAAATGGGCCAGGGTCTAGAGACTCTTATCAGTAGTATCTGTCTCTACTGGATGAGTAGCGACATCGCTAAAAAACATCTGCCCCGCCTACTCTTGCCCCTCTACAAAGATGCCAAGGCGGCCGGCTACCATTGGTTAGCCCTAGAAACCGGGGCCCTACTGTCTCGACTCGAATCGAGCGCCGGAAGCGGAGGTGCTTAAAAACCAGCGTCTCCCTTCCCCCCTGGTAGATGCGATCGAACCCCAAGAAGCTTGGCAACTGTGCCTGAATGCCTTGACTAATCTGTGCGCGCCAACACCAACCCCGGGTAAATCTAACCCCGTCGTCCGCCTTGCTTGGTTTATCACTATCCATTCCGAGGATTATTTCCTGCAACCAAAAGAACAAAAACTCGACGCGCGGGGTAATTGGAGTCGTGGCCGTACCGTCTCCCTTAAACGTCTGCGAAAAACTGGGGAAATTGACTATTTAACCCCGCAAGACCTGAAAATTTGCGCCCATATCTTCGTGGAATCCAGTTACTATGGCCAGAACGAGTATCACTTTGAGCGCCGGGCCATTATCGAACTGATCGGTCATCCCCTGGTGTTTTGGGAAGATTCCCCCGGAACGAGGGTAGAAATCGTCGCCGGGGAACCGGAATTGCGAGTAAGAAAGGGAAAATCGGGTAAATTAATCCTGTCTTTACTGCCCGATCTCAGCGATCGCCAAGAAGTGCTGATTTGGAAAGAAACCCCCACTCGCGTTAAGGTAATCGAAGTCAAGCCGGAACACCGAAGCATCGCCGACATTATCGGCAAAAGCAACCGCCTAGAAGTCCCCGACAAGGGCCGGGAAAAAGTCCTGGCTGCGATCAATTCCCTGTCCGGGATGGTGACAGTACATTCCGATATCGGGGGAGGAAAAGCAGCCCGGTCAGTGGCAGCCGATAGTCAACCCCGGATTCATCTCTTACCGGCCGGAGAGGGTTTAAAAGTGGCGGTTCTCAGCCGTCCTTTTGGGGCAGCCGGTCCCTACTTCCGGCCTGGAAAAGGGGGAGAAACAGTAATCGCCGAGATCGAGGGGGAACGGCTGCAAACCACTAGGGATCTGGCCCTAGAGAAAAAACTGGCCCAAACAGCGATCGATTCTTGTCCGATCCTGATCAGTTTCGAGGAAGAAAATGGGGAATGGCGGCTAGAAAATCCAGAGGATTGTCTAGATCTACTGCTGGAATTGCGGGAATTAAGCGATAGCGTCCTTGTGGAATGGCCAGAAGGGGAAAAATGGCGGGTGTCGCGTCAGCTTCGATTACAAGACCTACACCTAAATATCCACAGTCAGCGCGATTGGTTTGCCGTCAGTGGGGAACTGCACCTAGAGGAGAAATCGGTGCTGAGTATGCAGGAGTTGATGAAATTGCTAGACGGATCGCCGGGGCGGTTTATTCCCCTCGGAGATGGTCAATTTCTCGCCCTAACCGAGGCATTTCGGGAACGGTTACAGGAAATGCGCGCTTTCTCGGAAAAGTCCGGCGACGGTTTGCGGTTTCATCCCTTCGCTGCCCCGATTCTCTCGGAACTCAGCGAGGAAGTGGGACAACTCAAGGCCGATAAACGTTGGCGCGATAATTTACAACGCTTTCAGGAGAGTCAGGATTTTATCCCGGAAGTCCCCTCAACTCTACAGGCAGAATTGCGCGACTATCAATTGGAAGGCTTTCGTTGGTTAGCTAGGCTGGCCCGGTGGGGGGCCGGGGCCTGTTTGGCCGATGATATGGGATTAGGGAAAACTTTACAGGCCCTAGCAGTGATCCTAACCCGCGCCTCGGAGGGTCCGACTTTAGCGATCGCTCCTACTTCAGTATGTTTGAACTGGATTAGTGAGGCGGAAAGGTTCGCACCCACCTTAAATATCATCCAATTGGGAACAGGCGATCGGCAAGCGCTACTCGATCGACTGCAACCTTTTGATCTGTTGGTCTGTAGCTATGGGTTATTACAGCAGGAAGAAGTGGCCACCATGTTGGCCGGGGTAGAATGGCGGACAATCGTTCTTGATGAGGCCCAAGCGATTAAGAATTTCTCCACCAAGCGATCGAAAGCAGCGATGAATCTGCGGGGGGATTTTAAATTAATCACCACAGGAACACCGATCGAGAATCATTTAGGGGAATTATGGAATCTTTTCCGTTTTATTAATCCGGGATTATTGGGATCCTTGGAAAGTTTTGATCGCCGTTTCGCCACCCCGATCGAAAAATACGGCGATAAAACCGCTCGCGAACAGTTAAAAAAACTGGTGCGGCCTTTCCTTCTCCGGCGCACCAAAAACCAAGTTCTGGCGGAATTACCGCCCCGTACCGAGATTTTAGTCCCGATCGAGTTAAGCGTCGAGGAGAAGGCGTTTTACGAGGCCTTACGACGGCGTGCTTTGGAGAAACTAAGGGAGAGTGACAGTACCGCCGGGGCAAAACATCTCCAGGTACTGGCAGAGATCATGAAATTACGCCGGGCCTGCTGTCACCCGCAGTTAGTGGCTCCAGATTTGGATTTACCCGGCTCGAAATTGTCTCGTTTCGGGGAAATTCTGGATGATTTATTGGATAATCAGCATAAAGCGTTGGTATTTAGTCAATTTGTCGATCATTTAGCAATTATCCGCAGTTATCTCGATCAAAGGCAGATAAAATATCAATACCTCGATGGTAGTACCCCTGCTGGCGATCGGCAGAAACAGGTGAAAGCGTTTCAAGCGGGGGAAGGGGACGTATTTTTAATTAGTTTAAAAGCCGGGGGGACAGGATTAAATCTCACCGCAGCCGATTACGTTATTCATCTTGATCCCTGGTGGAATCCCGCAGTGGAGGATCAGGCCTCCGATCGCGCTCACCGCATCGGCCAAAAACGTCCAGTGACGATTTATCGCTTAGTTGCCAAGGATACGATCGAAGAAAAAATCGTCGATCTGCACCACCATAAACGCGATCTTGCCGATAGTTTATTGGAGGGAACCGACGCAAGCGGGAAGCTATCTACTGACGAATTATTACGCTTAATGGCCGAGGGATAAAAATATCCCCGACCCCGTTTAAACTAACTTTTTGATAGCTGCTACTAACTGCTCGATTTCTGAGGGCAAAGTGAAATAATGGACACAGGCACGCACGCAGAGGGGGTCGAGGAGAGTTCGCAGTAAAAACCCTTGTTTTTCTAGCTGTTGCACCAACTTTTGTGGGGTGATGGCCGAGTCAATTTGAAAAGAAACTAAACCAGATTCCGGTGGAGAATTTTTTAAACATTTCACCCCTTTAATCGTCTTTAATTCTTCCCAGAGATAAGCCGCTAATTGACAGATTTTTTCGTATCTTTGTCCCCCATCACCCCAGGCGTTATGTACCGCAATAGTTGCCCTTAAACCCTCAAATTGAGGATAGGCAGAAGTGGCCACTTCAAAGCGTCTGGCATCCGGTTTCCAACCGATAGGCTGTCCTTGCTTATCTGTTTCAATACTGCGCCAACCGATAAAAGTGGGCTGTAAACTAGAGAAAATTTCGGGACGAATATACAATCCTCCCACACCGGCCGGTCCACACCACCATTTATGACCCGTAAAAGCATAACAATCGGCCCCAGTAGCGCTTAAATCCAAGGGCAAACAACCCACGGATTGGGCAGCATCCACCACCACTAAAACGGGTTTTTCGGTGACAGAATTATCATGACAAAGCTGGGAGATTTCCTTGAGGGGTAAAACCTGTCCAGTATTCCAGAGAACATGACTGACCACCAAAACCCTAGTTTTTGGCCGTAAATGAGCGGAAATGACTTCTATCGGGTTGCCGCCGTTTAAAGTTTCCCGAATAGGACAAGTGGAGATTTCCAGATGATAACGACGGGCAATTTCCCGAACTGTGGCGATAATTCCGGGGTGTTCACAATCGGTTAGTAAAATATGTTCCCCCGCTTGCCAATCAACTCCCCAGAGGGCGATATTACAGCCTACAGTGACATCCTCGGTGATAGAGAGAGTGCTGGGGCTGATTCCCAACTCCTGAGCCATTTCTTGCCGTAGAAGTTCCGTTTTTTTTGTAATCCAATCGTTTACCCGTCCTGAAAAAGGCCCCTTTTGTTGGAGAAAATTATGAGCATCGATAATCGCTTCTAATCCGGCCTTGGGCAAGGTTCCCTGACCACCGAAATTAAAATAAACTTTATTACTAAGTCCCCGAAATTCCTGTCTTTGTTCGGCTAAATCCGGTTTACTAACGGCGAAATCGAGGCTATTTTCGTCTAAATTCTGCATAAGCGAGGAGATGGGGGGTCAGTTATCAGTTATCAGTTATCAGTTATCAGTTAGAAGGTGTTGGGTTTTAGGGTTTTAGGGTTTTAGTTGAATTCCCCATTTCCCCATTTCCCCACTTCCTGACGACCGACGGCTGAATTCTATCGACGGATTAAGTCGTAATTGTCACAATAGTATTAGAGTAGAGGAAACACACTTGGGAATGTTTCCTTTTTTTAAGTTTATTATTTTTTACTTTACTTCACTGGTCCAGGAAAGCTTAACTTTTCTCCTTGTATAGAATGCTACTGACCGATGATCTACTTCTAGACTACCAACGTTGTCAACGCCGTGGGTTTTTAAATCTCTACGGCAATAGCCAAGAAAAAGACCCTGAGCGAGATTTTTTGCTTAAATTGCGCCAGGAGAGTCAAAGTCACGTTAAAAAAGTCCTGCAAGACTCCTATCCCGATTATTGTTCCCTGACTACTCCCAGCACCGATATTTTAGCCGCCGCTAGGGAAACGGAAGCTTTGATGGGTCAGGGTGTCCCCTGTATTTATCACGGAGTCCTTTTACAATCTGGCTATCCCGTCTCTTTAACCGGTTCCCCGCATTTATTAATTAAACAGGCAGGAGAGTCGAAATTTGGCGATTGGATTTATTATCCCCTCAATATTCAACTCGGTCGCCGTCCTAAGCCTGAATATAAAATGCTGGCTACTTTTTACGCCTATTTATTAGCCAGTATGCAGGGAGTTTTTCCCAATTACGCAGAAATTGTCCTACGTCGTCATAATCGCTATCGAGTGGAATTGAATCTCTGGTTAACTAAACTAGAGGAAATAATCAAAAAGTTCGGCGAAATGGTGATTAATCACCAAGAACCAGAAGTTTTTATCTCGCGTCAGCGTTGCAGTTTATGTCATTGGTATAGTCACTGTTATGGTATCGCCCAAGCGAGTCAACATCTTTCTTTAGTCCCGGGGGTGACTCCCAGTCGTTACCAATTTTTACAGTCTTTGGGGGTTTCCACCATGGAATCCCTGGCGCTTACCTGTCCTACCCGTATGGGGGAGGGGATGGGGTTAGAGGTGGCTAATCAGTTACAATTACAGGCCCAAGCAATTATTGAAAATCGGGCCTTTCGCAAAAGCAACGGCAAAACTGCTTATTTGTCCCCCCTACCGAGGGCCGAGATTGAATTTTATTTTGACATCGAAGCGGAACCAGAACAGAATTTAGATTATCTTTTGGGGGTTTTACGGGTTGACCATCGAGTTAATACCCAGCAATTTTATCCCTTTTTGGCAGAAAAGCCAGAAGATGAAGGCAGGATTTGGCAGGAATTCTTAACCTTAGTCATGCAGGATTATCAAGCACCAATTTTTCACTTTTCTGAGTACGAAGTGGAAACAATTAAGCGATTAGGTTATCTTTATAAAACTCCTTCTTCTTTGATTAATCAGTTAGTTTCTCGCTGTTTTGATCTGCACTATCATGTAGTTAACTCGGTAACTTTTCCCGTGGAAAGTTATTCTTTAAAATCCCTCGCTAACTGGATTGGCTTTCAATGGCGCGATCGAGGAGTAAGCGGGGATCAATGCGTTTGGTGGTATGACCAGTGGTTAAAAACAGGAGATCGGACTTTATTGGCGGCTATTTTACGTTACAATGAGGATGATTGTCGCGCCACCTTTATACTAAAAGATTGGCTTTTGACATACCCCACGCCGTAAACGGACGTGGATTCTTCTAGCATCACTGCTGAGAATTTCTGGCTCAACGAGTCCACTTGAATTAGATTCCTGGCGAAATCCCACCCAGAGGTGGTTCTCTCCTCAGACTTTCGCTCCCTTACAGAAGCCTGTTTTCGTATGCCCTACGATACAGTTCAAAACCTCTAAAATAATTGGTTTCTCTGGTACTTGACGCTTAGAGCTTTTACCTATAGGAGCATTCCCCTATAGAACCCCATAACTCTAGTTTTCAAGGTGCGTTCATCCTGCGATGACTGGGTTTTTTAAGCGGTTGCTTACCCTGCCCGCTATTCTTAATATCATACATCAGATAAAGTCGCCCTAAAAGGGCGAGGCTTTAAACCCAATTTTTCGGTCAACTTTTTAATTTAATTCTAAAGATTTATGACAAATAGGGGGAATGTAGCAGCTGCTACCCGTAGCTATCAAGGGAAAATGATAGGCTATGGATGTGAAGACAGTCCCCTCACCCAATGGTGATCCCCATGTTCTCCCCACTTTTTCCCCTTCTACTCCTACTGCTTTCCTTCCTTAGTCTTCTCTGGTATCAAAAGACCGATAATGATATTTTTAAAGCTCTTGCCGTTAGTAGTTTGATTTTTGCAATTATTTGGGGCTTAGTTCTCGTTCATTGGTCAATTCACCTGCTGGGACTGCTGTTATTGTTAAAATTCAGAACCCCCGCTTTCAGTTTGGTGCGCGTGCCTAGATGGTGATGGTTTGACCCTAATCTTCTAACTGTTGGCTAGGCACTTCGATCGCCTGTACATCGATCGTCCCGGGAGGGGTGAGAATAATAAACTTACCCCCTGCCACTTTTAATGGTTCACCACAGTTAGGACATTGGCATTCCATGCGATTAAAACCCGTAAATTCGTAGCTACAGACGGGACAGCTATCTTCAACTAAATTGCGTCGTAACCACCAGCGAAAAATTACCCAAGCAATGACAGGGGAAATTATTAGGAATGCCACGAGAATTAAAAAACCATTGACTAACCAACCCAGTCCGATCGAGCCTAACAACAATCCGACTAAAATCAAAGATAAGAAACAACCCAAACCAGAATCATTGACAGAATAGCTGCGGAAAAAGTTGTTATTCACGGCTCAACCCTCGATTCATCAAAGCTGCAATTATCTTTAACCTAACACATTCCTAACACTTTTCCCTGGTTCAATCTTCTTTTTGACCCACCGGTTCCTCGCTCTATTCTACCTTGGGTTTAGTTTTGATCGAGATTATCCAGATTGACACCCTCACCAAATCTGCGGGGAAGTGGGTAGTCTGCTGGCTTCAACTTGTTATAATAGGTCGATACCTATCTACCATATCTCTAAAAACCATGAGTGATCCTCGTCTATCTCTAGTGGCAGCTGCCCGAAGATTTTATCAACTGGGTTGGATGCTTGGCACGGCAGGTAATTTGTCCGCTAAAGTTGATGATCATAGTTTTTGGATTACTGCCAGTGGTAAAAGTAAAGGTAAACTCACAGAAGAGGATTTTGTGCGCATGGATCTGACGGGAAAAGTCAGAGAATTAGCTCATCGGGATAATCGTCCTTCCGCAGAAACTAGCATTCATCAGGTGATTTATTGCCTCTTTCCCCAAGCACAAGCTTGTTATCATGTTCACTCGGTGGAAGCGAATTTAGTTTCCCGTTTTGCTCGCGAGGATAAGTTATCGTTACCCCCCTTAGAAATGTTGAAAGGTTTAGGTATTTGGGTAGAAAATCCTCAAGTATTTATGCCAGTTTTTGCTAACTATCTCGATGTGCCGAAAATTGCCGCAGAAATAGAAAGTAGATTGTCAACTTTTCCCCCAGAAATTCCCGCTTTACTGATTTCTTACCATGGTGTGACGGTGTGGGGTGAGTCTCTAGAAACTACCGAGAATTATTTAGAGATAGTCGAGTATATTTTTCGCTATCTAGTGGCAGCCTATCAAGTAAAACCTTGTTAAACCTTCATTTAGACAAGGTAATAAAAGAAAGATTGCCGATATTTTCCAAGGCGCCACCCAGATTCGAACTGGGGGTAAAGGTTTTGCAGACCTCTGCCTTACCACTTGGCGATGGCGCCGATCAAGCAGTATTTATCCTAGCATAACAGATGACAGTTTGCCAAGAGTGGAACCCAAGAGTTAAGCGATCGATCTATAGTTTATGCAGCGGGTCTCTAATCTAGTGGGGTATTTCAGGCTTAAAAAAGCGATTATGATGGGAAATCAAAGATATTTACTAACTTTTATCGGTTTATTGGCTTTATGCTTGCCATTACAGGCTAATAATACCGTTTACCTTAGCCAAAGTTCTAATACTGCCACGACTTTCGACAGTTATCGTCAAGAATGTTTACAAAGAGCGCGCGGGGAGGGATTAGCTGCTGATGTGGCAAAAGACCTATGCGACTGCACGATTAAAAAATTCCAGGCTCGTTACAATCTACAGCAATTCCGCGCCCTCGTGCAGAAGTCGAAAACCGATAAAGCTGCCGCTAGGACTTTATCCAGTGTGGGAGAAGCTTGTTTTGATGAGATTTTGTATGAATAGCAGTTATCAGTGATCAGTTATCAGTAAACAGTTATCAGTATGTAACTTCTCAAAAAGTGCTGATTGGCTCAGAGTAAGGGTTTCAGACGAGAAATTTTAGCCTAATGCTTAAGAGTGCTCAGAAGAATAAAACCTTAAAATCCTTGCCATGTAACGATTACAGCCCTTTTTAACCGCAAACACGCACCCTACAAGCTGTATTAACATTAAACTAATACAAGTATATCAGAGACGGTAAGAGTGGGTTTAGAACTAAGAGTTGCAATTTGAATGGCTGCTAGTGTACCTGTCCCGTCCCCATCAAAGAATAGTCCTCCAGTGATTGTATTATAAATTAAGCGATTGCTGGCATTTAATGCAGTTGTTCCTAATACAAATTGAGCGGCTGTAATCGCAACTCCTGCGGCTAAACCACCGCCAAAACCCGCAGCAGAGAGAGCAATTTTATCCCCCTGACTGGAGAGAAAATCAGTAATTGTGTCAATCCCTTCATTGCGGTTGTTAAAGGTGAAGCGATCGCTACCTGCACCCCCTGTTATGGTATCATTACCTAAGCCACCAACTAGAATATCATTGTTCAAAGTACCGGTGATAATATCATCGTTTGATGACCCGATAATGGGTAAGGGATTACCAATCTTATTATCACCGTTAAAATCTTGTTGGAAATTGGTTTCTTGAGTAAAAGCTTCCGATGAGTTTAATCCCCACCATCCAGTGGAAGATTGCCAATTCCAATTATTATCTAAACTCCACAGATGCAGATAATTACCATCGTTATATTTCCACAAAACTTGATTGACTCCGTTGACGGTTTCAGCAGCCAAAGTTTGCCAACCTGGGTAGATATTTGTGGTAATTTGAGTCCCCCCATTTTTGATGGCGATGGGGTTATTATTACCAATTTGAGCGTAAAGTTTGTTAGTCGCGTCTTTGACTAATTTGGTGTTACCGAAAGTTTCGATTGGGGTGAAGGGTTGACCAATGACTCCATCACTATTAAAGTCTTGTTGGAAGTTGGTTTCTTGAGTAAAAGCTTCCGATGAGTTTAATCCCCACCATCCAGTGGAAGATTGCCAATTCCAATTATTATCTAAACTCCACAGATGGAGGTAGTTTCCATCGTTATACTTCCATAAAACTTGATTGACACCATTGACGGTTTCTGCTGCTAGAGTTTGCCAACCCGGATAGATATTTGTGGTAATCTGAGTCCCCCCATTTTTGATGGCGATGGGGTTATTATTACCAATTTGAGCGTAAAGTTTGTTAGTTGCGTCTTTGACTAATTTGGTGTTACCGAAAGCTTCGATTGGGGTGACACTGATATCATCATTGGTGATTGTCCCCGTAGCTGCGTTAGGAGTACCTACGGTATAACCTGTCCCGGTCGCAAGGGTTAAAATGACGGTTTCATCAGATTCAACAGTTGTGTCAGCAGTGGGGTCAACTGTTACAGTCGCAGTGGATGAACCGGCTGCGAAGGTGACTGTATTGGTAGTCCCTGTACGAGTGTAGTCGGTATTAAGAGTCGCTGTCCCTCCGAGGGTGTAATTGACGGTTAAAGCATTTGTTGTTACACCAGAACGGGTGAAGGTATAGACTAAGTTAGTTGTTCCGTCTTCGGTGACACTTGTGGGAGAAACAGCAAGGGTAATAGTCGAAGTAGATGGGTTAGTAAACTCACTCACATCAAGAATCTGCAAGCCATCTCCACCATCAGCTACGTAAGCATAGTTACCCACTATTTGCACATCCAAAGCATAGCCAGAAGTATCATAATTACCCTTAAGAGTAGGTGCAGCGGGGTTGCTGATGTCGATGATTTGCAGTCCTGAAAGACCATCAGCTACGTAAGCATAGTTACCCACTACTTGCACATCCCAAGCATAGCCAGAAGTATCATAATTACCCTTAAGAGTAGGTGCAGCGGGGTTGCTGATGTCGATGATTTGCAGTCCTGAATAATCATCAGCTACGTAAGCATAGTTACCGACTACTTGCACATCATAAGCATAAGAAGTATTATAATTACCCTTAAGAGTAGGTGTAGCGGGGTTGCTGATGTCGATGATTTGCAGTCCTGAATAAGCATCAGCTACGTAAGCATAGTTACCCACTATTTGCACATCCCAAGCATTGCCAGAAGTATCATAATTACCCTTAAGAGTAGGTGCAGCGGGGTTGCTGATGTCGATGATTTGCAGTCCTGAACCCTCATCAGCTACGTAAGCATAGCTACCGACTACTTGCACATCATTAGCATAGCCAGAAGTATCATAATTACCCTTAAGAGTAGGTGTTGCGGGGTTGCTGATGTCGATGATTAGCAGTCCTGAACTACTATCAGCCACGTAAGCATAGTTACCGACTACTTGCACACCAACAGCCAAGCCAGAAGTATTATAATTACCCTTAAAAGTAGGTGCAGCGGGGTTGCTGATGTCGATGATTTGCAGTCCTGAAAAAAAATCAGCTACGTAAGCATAGTTACCCACTACTTGCACATCCCTAGCATAGCCAGGAGTATCATAACTCCCGACTAAAGTAATAGCCTGTTCAATCTGTACTGATTGTCCATCAATCACCACCACAGCCTGGTCATTTTCCGTTTTTAAGCGGGTAATTTCTGCTTCAGTCAACGGTTGATTTAATACCACCTTAGCAAAATATTCACCCTCATCTCCCGCGCTATCCACCGGATTAATTTGAGCATCCACATAATGCCCAATTTCCTCTAAAATTACCTTAACTAGCGATTCTGAGGAAGCAACATTCAAAAAAGACTCTGATAAATAAATTTTATTAGTGCTAACCGCATAAGCACCCTTCGCTGTCCCTAAAACTTCATCACTAAGTACCTCAATTGGGGGAAGTTGACTGAAATTGCGACTTTGCCACTGATTTCGTAATTCTGTCGCCTTAACCACATCATAATTTGTCCCAAAAGCTGTTTCTAAATTCGCCCAAAAGCCATCAGATTGAGCGAAATAGAACAAAACATCGTAAATAGCAGGAAGGCTCGGCAACAGGGTAGGAGTCATGACGTTAACTGCAAAAGTTTATTGCTAACAGTTTTAGCCCAACAATCCCCAATTTTTCAAGGGTGCCATAACAAAAATTAACATTTATACATACAAGAAAACGGGTTTCTCAAAGAAACCCGTTTTCTAAATAGTTTCTCAAAGAAACCCGTTTTCTAAATAGTTTCTCAAAGAAACCCGTTTTCTAAATAGTTTCTCAAAGAAACCCGTTTTCTAAATAGTTTCTCAAAGAAACCCGTTTTCTCATTTGTTGCGAAGATGCGATCGCTAACGTAAGAACTAGGCAGTTAAAGTATTTAACCAATTGATTAAATCTTCAACCGTGGAGAAATCGAATAAAGCTTCTCCTAATACTTCGACATCATCAATACTTAACTCCATGATTTTAGTTTCCAATGAAGGATTAATCTCCCCTAACTTGCGTTTAAGTTGACGAATAATCAATGTCTTTTCCCGTTCAATACCTTGTTCGATACCTTGTTCAATACCTTGTTCGATACCTTGTTCAATACCTTGTTCAATACCTTGTTCGATACCTTGACGCATCCAACTGGTGGTAATTTGCATAACTCCCTCCTGTACGGGTTGACTAAATGTGCTAATCTCTTCTTGAAATTGTCTCTCTTCCACTGGATTTAGATTGAGATATGTATCAATAAATCCGGAAATTAATTGCATTCTCGCCGCATCTAACCTTAAAGTAATTAACAAGCGCAGACATTCCGCTTTTACCTTAGCTCGCTCTTTCTCGGCAATGTTCATCTTCGCCATCAAAGCTGAAGCAACCGGATTCGGTTGATTGAGAAAATCTCGCCAATTTAATCGATTTAACTGCACTACTTGATAATTAAATTCTAAGACTTTTAAATCAGGAAAATCGACTACATATTGACTAATCGCTTCTCTTTTTGGCTTTGAATAAGAAAAAATTACAATCGGATAAATCGGTAAGACAAATTTCTCATGAAAGCGAGCAAAATAAGTAAACATTCGCCGGTTAAACCATTTTCGAGAACTTTCCTGTGCCTCTACATGAATCAGAAAAAAAGATTCTTTTCCTCGAAACCTAACTTGTGCGACTAAATCGCTTTCATGTCTTTCTCCTTCCGTGACATCGGTAAATACTTCTTTGTCTAAAAAAGTAATCGAGTCCCTATCTAAATAATCCATCAATTGAGGGAAAAACAACTCAATAAATTCGATAAAAAAGGTGGAGATTAACTCCTTAAATAAGCGATCATGGTCAATATTATTAGTCATGTAATGTCATCTTAACTAATCTGAGCGATGAATGACTACTCTTCTCCATTGTATTCTGAAAAGTCGGTTTTGGCAACGGATTGTTATGACCTCACCCCCTTAACCTACAGCTATTGCCAAATTCGCCCAAAATCCATCAGATTGAGCTAAATCGAACAAAACATCGTCAACAGCAGGAAGGCTCGGCAAAAGGGGAGAAGTCATGACATTGACTGGAAAGGTTTATTGCTAACAGTTTTAGCCCAACAATTCCCAATTTTTCAAGGGTGCTATCACAAAAATTAACATTTATTGCAAGAAAACGGGTTTCTCAAAGAAACCCGTTTTCTAAAGAAGTTCTAGGATTGGATTTTTGCCAAAGACTGCTTAAATTCTGCGAGAGAATTAGTGGTAGCTGCTAATTTTAGTAGCTCTTCTAAGATAGTAGGGTTAGTCATTTTGCCGATTATCTCTTCAATTTCTGAAGAAATCTGTCCAAACCGCACAGTTAAAACTGTTTTTATGGCATCGCGGCTTTTTTCTAGCACCCCAATTTCCTTACCACGTTCTATTCCTCGTAACTCCATATTACTTAATAAAGGCATGGTTCTTTCCTCCTCAAATTGTTTAATTTTACTTTCTAAACTTGACTGTAATTCAGAGGATAAAGTCATCATATTGTCGATGATTTCAAACAGTTTAATTATCTGTTCCCTCTCGAACTCCTTTTCATATAATCCCCTGATTAACCTCCACTTCCACTGTTCCCGTTCTGGCAGGTTCCTAGTAGTCGCTTTTGTTTTCAGGTGTGCCATCACTATTATAGCAAAGGGATTACTACTTGCTTCTAGTTCTGACCATTTTTCCTCATATTCCAGTAATTTGACTGTTGGGAATTTCAGAGTCAATTCACAGCCGGCGATAGTATAATTATAGGAGTCTGGTCGCAAATTTACTCGTTCATCTCCTAATATAGCGAGACTGATAACTGGTTTCTGATACAAATCAAAGGCCCGATAGTTATAAATATACATCCTCTGAGGGAAATTTTCTTCGTATTGACTTTGAATTTCAATATGAATCAAAATCCAGACTTCTTCACCCCTGAGTAACCAAACTTTATAGAGTTTGTCAGCGAAACGTTTTTTTGTCTTTGCTGAAGCGGTAATCCGTTTGAGTTCTTTTTCTAGGGATTCGGGAATTTTTGTCCAATCAATCAATTGGTGAACTTCGGGAAAGAAGAAATGTAAAAATGCCTCAAAATACTCGGTTAATGCTTCTTTCTAGGGTTCATCATAGTTGGCGGTTGTTTGGTTCATGGCAAGTCGCTACCAGTTGGAAAGTTAGGCAATCCTCTAGATTCATTATTCCCAATAAATATCATCAATGCTACTTGTCGTCACAAAACTTCCCATTAGAGCAACCTACATCTACATCTTAGCTAATGTTTCGACAAAGGTTTTATTCTCTCCCTTTGTCGCAGGGAAACTCACCTCTAATTCCTAACTTCCTGCCAAGGCTGCATTTCCTACCCGTCTGCTGGAAGCCGCTATTTTCGCTCCAGTAATTTGCGACAATTTATTAATAAACTCTGTCCCCGCATCTCCCGCAGCGACCTGACAACCGTACAGTAGAATATGATTAATCTTTAGACCTCGACCTAATTTAATTAAATCACAATAATAGGATATAATAAAACAAATAGTGACTCAAAAAAAGCCATGAAAAACTACACTTGGGAATCCATTCAAAAATATCCAAAACAAACTAAAAGACGATTAGGAATTGACTACCAACAACTAGAACAACTGAGGGCACTTGGAAAACTTATACATCGGAAAAACCAATCAGAAATCGAAAAAACCAAAATTAGGATTAATCAACCAGGAAGCGGAACACCTCCTAAATTATCAGCTATGGGAACAAATTGTTCTAATGTTGGTTTATTTAAGACATCATCTAAGCTTTCAACTCTGAGGACTAATATTTCAAGTGAGTGAATCAACGGCTCATAATATCTTTACCTATTGGCAAAAACTTTTTGAAGGCGAGTTACCGCCAAGTTTGTTAGAACAAATAAAGAAGTGCCAAGAAGAGGAAATAATAATTGAACAATTAAGGGATTATGAGTTGATTGTTGATAGCGCAGAACAGCCCGTGGAGAGACCGACCGATTATCAAGAACAAAAAATATATTATTCGGGAAAGCCAAGAAGACATACTTTTAAAAGTCAATTTATTGTCTGGCCAAAAGCTGAAGATATTGTTGATGTAGTTATTGGTCAACCTGGTCCGACGAGCGACATAAAAATCTGTCGGCAAACTTTAAGCAAATTCGATTCTCAACAAACTTTTATTGGGGATAAAGCTTACCTGGGAGAAAATCAAAGCAGAACTCCTGAGAAAAAAAACAAGAATGGAGAATTAACCGAGAATCAAATTAAAGAAAATAAAGTTTTATCATCTCGGCGAATTTTTGTTGAGCATTTAATTCGATTTGTCAAAGTATTTAAAGTGGTTCAAGAAAGATTTAGATTAAAGAAAAGTCGATATAAATCGGTTTTACTTACCGTTGGCGGCTGAGTAAGGTTGAGATGCGCTAATTTTAGAAGTAATAGAATGGGAGCAATCAGGGGAAGTAATTGACGTTATAATTAGCCATAGTTTTCCGTCAAAATTGGATTTTGTCTCTTTTGGCCCTGATTAATCGGTTTTGAGAGCTAATTTTGACTCTTGGTCTAATCTGCCTCTCTTCCTTGCTGTGACTGACTTATAAATTTTTGGAGATGTCTTTTGCCCAACTCTGTAACTGTTGGCGGTAATCGTAAATATTTGTTAAATTGAGTTGACAATTCCCTAAATATAAGCATCCTGGCGCACCATGAGAAACGAGGTGAATGGTGGTAATCTGGGGATTTTGTTGTAAAAAAGCAGTGATTTGTTCGATTCCGTCTTGATTGGGGGAGAGAATAACGGTGGCGATTCCGAGGATTACCCCAGCTTGGAGACTTTGATAATCGGTAACACCAGCATCGAGGAAAACCACAGTATTTAATTCCGGTGCGGTTAAACCCTGATTTCTCGCACTATTCACCTGATTAACTTGACTCAAGCCATCAGATTCAGCAAAATTGAACAAAACATCGTCAACAGCAGGAAGAATCGGCAACAGGGGAGAAGTCATGACATTGACTGGAAAGGATGACTGCGGCTATTTTATGCAAAGAATCGCCAATTTTTCAAGACCCCTGTAACAGAAATTAATATTGCAAGAAAACGGGTTTCTTCAAGAAACCCGTTTTCTAAATAAAGGCAATCACTCTCCCCAATTCATAATTCATAATTCATAATTCCCTTCTCCCCGCTACCTTCTCCAATATCATACTTTCTGCTTTTTGTCAAAAAAACTTTTTTTTTGCAATAAAACTACACAAAAAAAAGATCATCGTTGTGGGTGAAAATGACTGATTTACCCGTCTTAATTAGGATCACCTTCTAGGTGTGGCAAGGGTTTCAACCATTACTGTCCAAAAAAGCACAGAATAACCGACTATGAAATTCTATCAAATCGCTGTAACCATTGCAACATCGTTGTTAAATAAAAATCTTTCTCAATTAATTTTTAAGAATTTATAAATATTGCGAAATGTTAATTTAAATATTCTCAAGTTTTTGCAGTAAATAAATAATTTTTACTTATCTTTGTCGGAAAATAGAACTCCTGCAAAAATCCCACATCTACCATGGGGTTAGGAGTCAGTTATCAGTTATCAGTTATCAGTTATCAGTTCACTGAGAAAACTCCCCACACCCCACACCCCACACCCCACTTATTCAACAAAGATGAAAGAATCATGGCGAGAACGTCTGAATATCTCTCGAATAGCGATTAATGCCCCGAGGTTAACCATTGCTTTCTGGTTAGCGGTGGCCATGGCGGGAATTTTGGCTTTTAGTTCCCTAAAATACGCTCTTTTCCCTGATATCAGCTTTCCAGTCGTAATAATTAACGCCCAAGCGGATTTAGCTACTGCTATCACCACGGAACAGCAATTAACTAAACCCCTAGAAAATCCTCTTTTCTCTCTCCCCGGTCGTCGTGATGTTTCCTCGACTACTTCCTCCGGACAGTCAGTAATCAGCATTTTCTTTAAAATTGGCACAAATTTAGACAAGGCCACCGCAGCAGTTAAACAGGCTATCTCGCAAGTCCCTTTACCACCTCAAGCTACCACAGAAGTTATCCCCGTTGATTTAAATGAGTCGGCAACAGTCACCTATGCGCTGGTGAGTGAGCAGAAAACTCTAGAAGAATTAAGCCAAATCGCCCAAGATTATTTAATTCCGCCCTTAAAAGCTCTCCCAGGTACGGCTAAAGTTAATTTACTCGGTCAAGGTACAGTTAGGGAAGATAATCCCCATAAAAGCTTAACCCGACCATTGCCCACGCTGGTGCGCTTTAATGGCCAAGAGGCAATCGCAGTGCAGGTAATCAAAAAAGGTGCCGCCAATAGTCTCGATCTGGCCGCCCAAGCAGAAAAACGGGTTAAAGACATAGCACAAAAACTGCCCGATGTCAAGATAATTTTAGCTGAAACCCAAGCGGAATATATTCGCGCTGCCCTACAAGGCACGATCGATGATTTACTCTTGGCAGTTTTGCTGTCGGTGCTGGTGATATTGATATTTTTAGGCAGTTTCGCCGCTACAATCATTTCTGCTCTGGTTATCCCCCTATCTCTTTTGGGGACTTTCATTATCATGGCAATCTATGGGTTTAATCTGGAAACCCTGACGCTGCTGGCCCTCGCTTTGGTGATTGGCATTGTCGTGGATGATGCGATCGTTGATGTGGAGAATATTTCCCGTTTAATCGACGCGGGGGAAACCCCGAAAAATGCGGCACTCAAGGGGACAAGGGAGATCGGATTAGCTGTCACTGCTTCCACTTTAACCATTGTTGCCGTGTTTATACCCGTCGCTTTTATGGGGGGTGCGGTGGGACAGTTTTTCCAACCCTTCGGTTTAACTGTCTCGGCTGCGGTGATTTTTTCTCTGTTGATCGCCAGAACTTTATCGCCCGTTTTGGCAGTATATTGGCTGAAACCGCAGTCACAGGCAAAAATGACGAAACAAAAGCGACCGGTTGAGAATGCCTATCGACGGCTCTTAAACTGGTCATTGCGTCATCGTTTGCTGGTCATTGCTATCGCCCTAATTACCTTTTTGGCGGGTATTGCCCTGATTCCTTTCATTTCTAGGGGATTTATTCCCCGACTCGATCGCGGCGAGTTTAATCTGGTTTATACTTCTCCTTTGCCGAAAATAACGCAAATTAGTCCTAATAAACCGACGGCTAAGAGTTCTAGCGATAGTTTCGCTTGGATTTCCCAGTTAGCGAGTTCTCCCGAAAGTTTTCTCCTGCGTCGCACTATCCGCGATGGCAGCAAATTAGAAGCGCCGATTTTGGGGGATGGGGAAGTGGAATCGACTTTTATGATCGCCGGTTTACGGGGAGAGCCGAATCGTGGCAAAATTCACATTAAACTGAAGAGCGATCGGCAATCTCACACCAGTGCCGTGCAGCAACGGATTCGGCAAATTTTACCGACAATTAGAGGGGTGAATGTCAGTATCGAGGACATTCCTTTTGTGCAGACGGAAGCGGAAAAGCCGATCCAAATTGCGATTAAAAGCGATGATTTGCAGCTGTTGCGCGATAGTGCCGAGAAATTGCGGGTTGAGGCCGCTAAAATCGCCGGTTTAAAGGATATTTCCCTATCATCTAGATTAAATGAGCGGGGGGATTTTTTGGCGATCGAGCGTTTAAATGGTCAACAGGCGATTTTTCTCAGTGCTAATCTTAGTCCGGATTTAGGATTAGAAGATGCGGCCATTAAAATTGAAGGGATTCCTTTACCGGAAGGGATAACTTTACAGCGTTGGGGTACTTCTTCTCAAAGTAGCGATGTTTTGGGCAGTTTTGGTCGCACTTTAATCCTAGCGACAATTTTAATGTTAGGAGTTTTATGGTTATTATTCAGAAGACTGTTAGAAACTATCGTCATCGCTTTATGTTTACCTTTAGCGATTGTGGGGGCAATGTTGGGGTTATTGGTAACGGGTAGTGAGTTTAGTATGATTTCTCTGATCGGGTTTATCTTCCTCTTGGGATTACTTGATAAAAACGCTGTGTTATTGCTGGATTATACTAACCAATTGCGTCAACAGGGTTGGAGTCGGGAGCAAGCGGTTTTAGAGACGGGAATGATTAGGTTAAGACCGATTTTAATGACCACTTGTTCGACAATTTTAGGCATGATTCCGATCGCTTTGGGATTGGGTACTGGTGCGGAATTGCGGCAACCCATGGCGATGGTAATTGTGGGAGGTTTAGTCACTTCTTCCCTGTTGAGTTTAATTGTTGTGCCTGTGTTATATCTAAGTTTAGAGGATGTTTGGAACCAGATTAAAGCCGGTCAAAAGTAGCTATTTTTACCGTTTTAGCTTCTGATTACTATAGAGTCGTTTGAATTCTTTTTGTTGTTGATTATGATCGACAATTGGCTCAGGATAACCACAACGATGTCTTTCTAAATGGGGGATTTTCCCGGTTACTAAATATTCCGTATCTACGGAAGCTAATTCCGGCAACCATTGACGAATATATTCCCCTTCTGGATCGAATTTTTGTGTCTGACTAGCGGGATTAAAAATTCTTAAAGGTTTCGGATCCATGCCACTAGAGGCACTCCACTGCCAACCACCATTATTAGCGGCTAAATCGCCATCAAAAAGTTTCTGCATGAAGTATTTTTCGCCTTTTTGCCAGTTAATAATTAAGTCTTTGGTTAAAAAACTCGCCACGATCATGCGACAACGATTGTGCATCCATCCTGTTTCATTTAATTGTCGCATCGCCGCGTCAACGATGGGATAGCCGGTTTTTCCCTCACACCAAGCTTGAAAATGTTCTTCGTTATCCTGCCAAGGAAAATGACGAAATTCTGTTCTATAAGCACCGACCGCCAATTCTGGGAAAAAATAGAGACAATGCTGGTAAAATTCCCGCCAGGCTAACTCTTGCTGCCAAGTGATAATACCATCTTTTGCTTCCTGGGCGCGGCAATTTTCTAATAACTCTAGGGTTGCCGTCCAAATTGTGCGAATGCCAATCGCCCCAAATTTTAAAGCGGCACTCAAGCGCGAGGTGCCATCGACAGAGGGGAAGTTACGATCTTCTTGATAATTGTTAATAACCCCTTGACAAAATTCTTCTAATCTGCTATTGGCGGCCTTTTCTCCGGGGGTGAGGGGTAAGGGATTTTGCCAAGTAAAACCTAAATTTTCTAGGGTTGGTAAGTTAATAGTTTCTGTGAGTTTCTCCCCCTCATTTTCGTCTAATCCTTGCAGGTTTTCTAGGGTTTTGGGGCTGGCTTTGGCTAATTGGCTCCAATTTTTCCAAAAAGGAGTATATACGGTGTAGGGGCTTTTTGAGAGGGTGAGGACTTGCCCTGGAGCGTGGAGAAGTTGATCCCAGAAGGTTTCTACCTCAATTCCTTTTGTTTGTAAAGCAGCGATTACCTGTTGATCCCGTTGACGCGCATAGGGTTCGATATCGAGGTTAAAAAAAACTGCTTTTGCAGATAAATTGCTGGCTAAGTTGACGAGTGTTTGACTGGGGTTGCCGCGAATAATCAGTAATTGACTACCTTTTTGGCGATAATTTTTGGCTAATTCCTCTAGACAACCGAGGAGATAGGCAACTCTAGCAGGGGCGATATCATCTCCTTCTAAAATAGCAGGATCGAGGCAGAAAACCCCGATAATTTTCGGACTACGTTCCCTAGCTTTACTAAGTCCAATATTGTCCGAGAGACGTAAATCGCGACGATGCCAGAAAAGGATTAGATTTGACATAAAGTAAGGTGATGAGAAGATTATCAGGAGCGAGATTATTGGGGGTAAAACGGCAAGCCAGAAATACTCTTTCTGTAATTATAGGACAGTGGATAAAGAATAATTATCTAATTTTACAATCTAGCTGTGATTGGCAGTTAGTTTATTGACAAAATCTCGATGTTCTGCTGTTTCTAACCCTCGCTGTAAAATCACTAAAACTTTTCCTAAGTCGCCCATTAATAAAGCGTTTTTATCTAGCCATAAACCGGGGAAGATTTGGGAGCGTATTATGCCATCACTATCGGGTTCTAGTTTAATATATTCTCCTGCCTGTAGCCGAAACCAATCAATTTCTTGTTCATAAAACCGCCAGACTAGGTATTCTTGGACTTGATTGCGACGATAGACATTTAATTTTTGATGCACATCGTAGGAAGCACTAGAAGCGGCAATTTCGACAATTAATTCCGGCGCGCCTTCTACATAATCATCTTGACTAATTGTCGATTGTCCTCCCTTTTCAATTCTTAATAGGGCATCCGGTTGGGGTTCGTTATCAATATCTAATCTCACGGTGGCATTATCACCCAATCTAACACCAGGAGTCGCCGCTTTATAGAGAGCTAACCATCCGATCATATTAGCATGAGGCTCGGCGTGACTTTCAAATCTGAGGGGAGATGCCATATAAACAATTCCTTCAATTAATTCCGCTTTTTTGAGATGGGGCATCCCTTGATAACGTCGTTCAAATTCCCATCGAGTTAATTTATCGCCGTTTTCTAGGGGAGGAATTATTAAAGAAGCAGCTATTACTGGGGTAGTTATCATAAGTTCTCTCTTTTCACTCGTCTTCTTGTTAATCTTTGCCCGCTATCGGATCAGGCTTTTTTACTGATCTTCCATTATTATAACATCGATCGGTTGGGTGTGTTAAACTAGCTCAACACACCCACAAAAATTAATTGTAAGTCAGCAAATAATCGATAAGTTTAGCCAACCTTACTTGCCCAATTCCTGTCACTCCTCGCTGTATATCTTCCACAGAATCAAAGGGCTTTTCTGAACGTTTTTTCAGAAAGTCATTAACAGATGCAGGTGGAATTCCCGCTTTTTTAAGTTGATTAGCATCACAGGTATTCAAAAGCTCTAAAATTGGCTTAGGATGAGGAGGAGGAGGAGGAACAATAATTTTTTCTTCCAGTCTTTTGATTTCTTTTTGGTACTCCTCTCGGATTGCTTGTAACTGGGTTTCTAATCGTTTTTCAAGATTACTCATCCTCAATTCTAGAGGATTATCTATTATTTTATCTGGAGATAATAACTGCATTTGCTGTAAAGCGATATTCTCCGCTTCTTTATCAACCACAAAAGCGTTAATAGTTTCTAGGCTGCGTTCTTTTTCTTTAGCAATTAAACAGGCATAATACTCTAAATTTCCCTCAATAATCTGGAAGCGTTCAAAGCCAATTTTTTTGAGAATGACAGGACGCATTAAGCCCTTCATTGCTACAATAAGATTAGCTAAGTTTTGTAAATCTGTTTCTGGAAAATAAGAACGCTCTTTAGTAGCTACCACGTCCTGTAAATCAATTAGTAAAAAATCCCACATTTACTTAACTCCTATTTTAGCTAAAACTTCCAGTGCTAAGGCTTGAAATTCTGCCGCCGATACTCCCGCATCAGCTTGATTTGCGGCATAATCGATTATAGATTGGGGGGCAGGAATTTGTAAACTTCCCACGGTAACGTATTGATTTATACAGCGAGATAAAGGCATTCTTTCCGAGATAGTCGAGTCCATCAAAGGTAAACCATATTTGTCTGGAATCACTTGTTTGTGTTGGGGAAATGTGTGTTTTAAGTATTGAGCGTGGGTAGAAATTTTGGAAGGTAAAACACCCAAAATTTTTAGGGGTTCTTTACCTAAATTTTCACGACTTTCGTTAATTGCTTCCTTGATAAAATTTTTTACACTATTTAAACCTTGATTAGAAAATGGTTTAAGATCGGAAGGAATTATCAGATAGTCAGAGGCAATCAAACCAGCTTGAGCATAAAAATCTAAGGATGGCGGTGTGTCAATAATAACAAAGTCATAATCATCTCTAACTTTATCTAATTTTTTCGATAATCTTGTGTTAGAGGTTCCGTATCTGGTTAGGGTAGTTTGTTTTTCAATTAAGCTAATATGAGCGGGAATTACATCGATTTCTGGATGGTTAAATCCCTGAGATTTTCTGACAACACTTGGCACAAAAGTTATGTCTCCATCATTTAGTAAATGAAAGACATTTTTATCTTTTAAATCATCGTCATCATCGAATTGAAACTTAATTAAACCAACGGCAAAGGTACTATTAGCTTGAGCATCAATATCAATTAATAATACTCGCTTGCCTTTTTTACTCAAAGCTGCCGCTAGATTGGTAGCGACGGTGGTTTTACCAACACCACCTTTATGATGATAAATTGCGATGGTTTTCATAGGGTTTCTGTGGTTGATTGTTGGAGAATTTAGCGGTGGAATACCTAGGGATAAGGTTTCGTAGCCAATCAGAGATTTTAACTGTTCTAAGTGAGAGGCAATTTCTAACCCAGAACATCTAAAAACTGGATAAATTCTATCGGGTTTTCTTCGATAAAGTTGAATCTCATAGCCGTTGGTTAATAATCCCCACTGCACTTTAAAGTAGTTGAGATAATAACCTAAGCGGTGACGATGATTGATGAGCTTTTCTCTGGGATTTTTAGCCTCGATAATTAGACAGTGAGAGGGAAAAAACTGCCTTTTATTGATAGGTTTTTGAGCGGAAACAAGGAAATCTAAGCGTACTTTACCGAAGCTAACTTGTTGATACCAATGTTCGGCATTGTAGCCTAGTTTTGGGAGTAAATACTGGACGATTAATTTACTCTCCACTTCCCTTTCGTTATGACAATGGCTAGGATTGAAAGTCACACATTTGAGGAAATACTTAAGAACAACTTATTGTTAGTTTAAATGGTCATAGCCCTTCTCGTCAAGGTGAAGCACAGACTAAATCCTTACTTAATCGAGTATTTCAGCTGCAAGAACAAACCCCATCTCTCACTTATGGTGAGCAGCAGAAGTTATTAAAAGAGGGCGAATGCAATTCGCCCCTACAATAATATTATCGCGCCAATGGTAGGGGCGCATCGCGTGCGCCCAAATGTAATATTGCCTGCGCCCAAATGTAATATCGCATGGTTCCAAATGCAATATAGATACTTCTACAAAATTGAGATGCACCCGGGAGAGAAAACCATCCTACTGACAGCTTCAATTAATTGAACTGCATAATTTTCTCGGCTACTTTCTGGGAAATAAAAGGTAAAATTGAGCGATTTTGACTGTTATCTTTTCCCTCGGTAAATACCACCAAAAGATAGGGAGTATGATGGGGAATTTCAATATAGGCTGCATCGTGACGTACTTGACTTGTCCAACCAGCTTTTGACCAAATTTGACTATTTTCTGGTAATCCTTGTCCCAAAAATCCTAAGATTTGTGTATCATCTCCTTGACTTGTCCAATCAGCAGGATTAAGACTGCGTTTTAGTAAAGACATCATCATCTGGGAACGTTGGGAAGAAACCGCAATTCCCCCGATAATAGTATGAATTAAACGCGCCACTGCATTGCTAGTTAACATATTGCGATTCTCCATTAACTCCCCTAAAAAAGCGCGTTCACGTCCATAGGAACCATCAGACCAAGTTTTTTGATTAACGTTAATTGTCGCTAATTCTGGCCAACTTAGGGATTGAAAATAACGATTAACTATGTTGCGTTGTTGCTTCCAAGTTTCAAAAGGACCGGCAGCAATTTCTGGACCGCTAGTGGTTCCCGTGACCAGATCTACAACTAAACTGGTAGCATCATTACTAGAGTCAACAATCATGTCACGAATGGCGCGATTTAATTCGCTGCTTTCGGGAATCATTCCACCCTCTAACCACTCATGAATTGCTACTAGATAAAATAATTTCACTAAACTAGCGGGATAGGTTCTTTCTTGTCCGCGATAGCTAAATCCGCGGGGGGAATATTTCCAGAATTCTTCGTGAGAAATTGCTCCCCCCGTGTTGACGATAACAGGAGGATCATATACTATCCAAGTTAGGGCAATTTGTTCTTGAGCTAATTGGGGAAATTCTCGCCAAGTTGTTGCTAAAATATCTGTACCGAACTGTTGGAGGTGGTCTTCAGTATGAAAAAAGTTCATAGGTGTGCTGCAAAGTCAAGAGTTAGAAGGTGGATAAATTCTTGAGTCGGCAATTCTCATTTTACGGTAAAATTTACCGATAATTAATTATTTGATCGCTTCTGAGTTTAATGTTTATATCTACCGATGAGGTTCATCTCTATTTTATCAGTCTCGATCCGTCTGGGGATAGACGAGAAAAACTGGCTTCTTTGCTCTCTGAAGATGAAATAATTAGAGCTAATCGTTACCATTTTCCCGAACACAAGCGGCGTTTTTTGGTGGCTAGGGGATGTTTACGGGAGATTTTAGGGTCATATTTGGCGATAAGTCCCGAAAAAATCGAGTTTATCTACAGTGAACGGGGAAAACCGAGTATTAACTACCAATTGCAGTTTAATCTCTCCCATTCCGAGGAGATGGCAATCTGTGGCTTGACTTTAACCGCTCGCATTGGGGTAGATTTAGAGAAAATGCGCCAGATGAAAGATTTAGATAGCTTGACAAAAAGGTTTTTTTGTGCTAGGGAACATGAGCTTGTTGAAAAGTCCGCCGAGAAGGAAAAGTTATTTTTTCAGTTATGGACGGCAAAAGAGGCTTATTTGAAGGCACTGGGAACGGGAATTAGCGGGGGACTCGATCGAGTGGAAGTGGGCCTCAATCCCTTAAAATTAGACAATGTGGCGGGGGAATGGCAATTATGGACCGCAGCAATCGGCGATAATTATCGAGCAACGGTGGTTATCGAAGGTAGCGATCGAGTGATTAAAACCTTTGGCCTTTCTGATCTATGATTAATTGGGGAGTTAATTGCCTTGAGGAATTCAGTAATTATTCCTAGCTATCTCAAAAAGCTTGCCCTTAATTATTACTTAATCTTGTTTTCTCTATGCGAATTGCTCTTTTTACAGAAACTTTCTTACCGAAAATCGATGGAATTGTCACCCGTCTTAAACATACCGTTGAACACCTACAAAGATTAGGTCATCAGGTATTAGTTTTCTCTCCCGATGGCGGTTTAAAAGAGTACAAAGGTGCTAAAATTCATGGAGTTACAGGGATTCCCTTACCCCTATATCCGGAATTAAAAATGGCTTTCCCCCGGCCTTCAGTCGGTCAAGCTTTAGAGAGGTTCAAACCCGATATTATTCATGTGGTTAACCCGGCTGTTTTAGGATTGGGAGGCATTTATTTTGCCAAAACTATGAACATTCCCCTCGTCGCTTCCTATCATACCCATCTCCCCCAATACCTACAACACTACGGGTTAGGTTCCCTAGAAGGATTACTCTGGGAATTATTAAAACTGGCCCACAATCAAGCAAGTTTAAATCTCTGCACTTCCACTGCTATGGTGCAAGAATTATCTAGTCGTGGCATTGAAAAGGTAGAGCTTTGGCAAAGGGGAGTCGATACGGAATTATTTCAACCTCATTTAAAATCCCCAGCTATGAGACTGAAATTATCCCAAAATAACCCCGATAGTCCCCTCTTATTATACGTTGGTCGGGTCTCGGCCGAAAAAGAAATTGATCGCATTAAACCAGTATTAGAAGCGATTCCCGAAGCAAGATTTGCTATTGTGGGAGATGGTCCCCATCGGGAAGCTTTAACAAGTCATTTTGCTGAGACAAATACCCATTTTGTCGGTTATTTACAGGGGTTAGAATTAGCCTCCGCTTTTGCTTCCGCAGATGCTTTTCTTTTTCCCTCACGCACAGAAACCCTCGGTTTGGTACTCTTAGAATCCATGGCTGCCGGTTGTCCGGTAGTGGCGGCAAATTCAGGGGGAATTCCTGATATTGTCACCGATGGAGTTAATGGTCATCTCTTCGATCCTAGGGATGAAAAAGGTTTAATTAGTGCCACCCAAAGATTACTAACCGCCAAGGCGGAAAGAGAGGAATTACGACGAAATGCGCGTCTAGAAGCCGAAAAATGGGCATGGCAAGCGGCCACCAAACAGTTATTAAATTACTATCACCGGGTTTTGAATAATAATTCTGTGGCTTTTGCCGCTTAATTGTTGTCAAAATGCTCGAATTTAACCGCAAAAACCTTGACCTATTGTAACTTTTATGGCCAGCGCACCTAGTACCACCTTAGATAAGTCCACCCAAGTTATCAAAAAGACTTATCCCAACTATAAAGTTATTGTTCTCAACGATGACTTTAACACCTTCGATCATGTGGCCAATTGTTTAATTAAATATATCCCGGATATGACTACCGATCGAGCTTGGGAATTAACTAATCAAGTTCACTACCAAGGACAAGCAATTGTCTGGACAGGTCCCCAAGAACAAGCGGAACTTTATCACCAACAATTACGACGGGAAGGATTAACCATGGCTCCCCTAGAGGCCGCATAATTATGAATAATGGTCGCTTAGTTTGGAATCATTCTACTCATATTCCGGGGTTGATTGCGGTATTAGAAAAGTTAATTACCTATCAAGGAATCACCACTGTCACCCCGGGGGTACTTTCTCGCTCAAAAGGTCATTGTCCGCGGTTACAATTGCGTATCTCAGTGCCAATTCGTGGTGGTTTTAAGCTGATTGCGAGGACAGGAAAAAGTGTGCAGGAAGTCTTTGTTATCACCGATTTAAACCAAGAGGACTTAGAAATAGCTATCCAAGCTTGTTTAGGAAAATAACTGTCGTGGGTGCGTTGTTGAAAGGCTGCTGGTTACTAATTATTGTTTTTCTGTTTTTCTGTGTACATTCTCTCCCTAGTTTGGCAGTAGTGGATAGGGTTCCCTTAACAGTAACTTTATTGCAGGAACGTTTAAGCGCACCCGTCCTTAAAGAAGGGATGACTACTATCGATTTAGCCAATTTAGTTATCGATATCCGCGATGAAAATAAAGAACTGCAAGAACAATTTTATCAACAGATTCAAGGTCAAATTAATCGCGCTAAACAACCCCTAGGTTTAGATTTTAGTAATTCCTTAATTCAAGGCAATTTTATCGCTTCCCGTCTGGGTTTACCGACTCCTTTAACAAAAGTAGCTCTCGCTACCTTATTATCACCCACGGAAGAACAGTTATTACAACAGGACGAAAATTTTTTATTCGATAGCGACGAACCAGTTTTTAATGTCACAGTATTTCGCGGACCGGTGAAGTTGCAGGGAACCGTATTTATGGGAGAAGTGGACTTTTCTAAGACTTTTTTTCTGCAAATTGTCGAAGCAATGGCAGCAAAATTTAGTCGTGAAAGTAATTGGTTAGAATCCCGTTTTGCGAGGGTAGCGAAATTTAGCAAAGCCACTTTTATGGGAGATGTAAATTTTAGTCAAAGTCAATTTTTAAATAAAGCCATCTTTCGCACGGCCCATTTTAAAAGTATTACTAACTTCCATGGCAGTCATTTTACTGCCGAAGCTTATTTTGATCAAACCAAATACGATAAAACCGCCGATTTTACCCGTACTTTCTGGGAAAAAGAAGCCAATTTTTCCCAAAGTCAATGGCGAGATCGTCCGCTATTTTCTAAGAGTAGATTTTTAAGTTTATTAACCTTTAGAAATGCCACTTTTGAAAAATCGGGTGCTTTCCGGTCTAGTTATTTTAATGGTGTGGTTAGTTTTCAAGATGTGAAACTTTTAGATCAGGTAGATTTTAGTAATTCCACTTTTACTAAAAATAGTTATTTAAGTGTATCAGGATTAGCTTTTGATTCCGATAAAGCGAAAATACTGGGAGATAGGGGGGTAATTGGTCAAGCAATTTATTTACCAACCCTAGCAGGAAATGAAACAGTTTTAAGAAATTTAGTTCGTAATTTTCGCTCCCTAGAACAAATTGCCGATGCTAACCAAATTGAATACAAAACCGAAAAATTGCGATTACAACAGTTAAAACAAAAGCTAAATAATATCTCATTTATTCGCCTAATTAATCTCACTTGGGTAGCTGATTTTCTGCATACTTCTTTCCTTACTTTACTATTACTCTTAAGTCAAGATGGTACAAATTTTAGTTTAGTTTTCGGCACAGGAATCATAATTTTTGCCTATTTTGGCTGTTTATTTTGGTTAATTGATCGCGTGCGTCGTCTCACTCCTAAACCAGTAATTCCTAATGGTTATGAAATCCTTTGTATGGTAACTAGCTATATTATTCTAACCCTTTCAGGTGTGTTTAATATCCTTCAATCTGCTAGTCGTCCCCTGCTAACTTTAACAGCTATTGCCCTAATTCTTGTCCCCTTACCCTTAATTTTAGTTATCGAACTTTATCGTCGGGGACGCTATCACGATTTAATGGATAGTTCCTATTTTCTGCAAGATAGTAGTATGCGACAATTACGATTATTAATCACCCGTTTACCCGTGGTTCCCGAATTTCCCCTCTTTCGCGATCGTTATACTCCTATTCCTTGGCAAAAGCGTTGGAATTGGTTAAATTATTATGATTTAAGTCTCAATAATTTGCTAAAATTAGGCTTTAATGATTGGCGAGTTCGCGATCAAGAATTACCCGCTATTGTTTCTTTTTTAGTTTGGTATCAATGGGGTATCGGCATCTTTTATATCACTCTCCTTATCTGGACTCTCTCGCGCACGATTCCGGGGTTAAATCTCTTGATTTATTTAAAATAAACTGTAACCATTTAAATACAGCAGTTATCTTTTCGTTTTGGGTAACAGAAATATGAGGGGAAAGAGGAAAAAACCATGAATGCCAAATTGATTGAATCTCTCGTCCAAATTATCCAATCCCTTTCTGAAGAAGAAAGATTGCTCTTAGAGAGTAAATTAGCTGCCCATGAAACTCAAACAAATTTTGATAACCTATCCCAAGCTTTAGCAGAATTGCGACAAATTTGTGCTGAAGAAAACTATAATATAGAAGTTCCTCCTCGCCAAGATCGTTCTAATCCATACTCGTTCTCAAGCTGATATGCTAATTGCCGCAACAGCTAAAAGTCATAAACTGACTTTAGTAACGCGCAATATTCGTGACTTTGAAGGCTGCGAGATTTTGCTTTTCAATCCATTTAGCTAAGTTACAGTTAGTTTTATTGGCTCTCTTGGACATTGGCTGAAAAATGTTCACCATGTTACATTATGGGCGCAAGCAGTTCGATCAACTCACTGACCACTATGCGCCCCTACCGCCGCGCGTGGTGTGATTGGTAGGGGCGTATAGCGTACGCCCTTTTTTCGACAAGATTTGCTGATCACCATAACCCCAAGAGAGCCTTAAATACTTAATTGAAGTTGAGGAAAGAGAGATATCTCCAAGAAAACTTATCCCTGAAATTCCGTCAAAACCCCATAGATTGCCCAGATAGCCATGGCGCGCAGATAATGACAGGCGCGAAAAGTTCCCACCGATGTAATCGCTTCCGGGGTGCGAAATTGTAAGCCATTTTCATAAATTTGTCGCACCACCGCTTCGGTAATTTGCCATCCTTGCTTTTCCAGTCCCATTTGCATCAAAAAAGCCACCAATCCAAAATTAATTCCTGTCCACACTTCTAGGGGATGGGTAGCGTCAGGATTTTCGGGAGTACCATCGGGTTTTAAACCGTTAGCAGCCCCAAATTTTCCCCCATGAAACTTGAGAAAACAAACCTCATAAATCTTGCTTAAAGCTGATTGGGTGTATTGATTTTCTACCACATCTGGTAAACTCAATAAACCGGCATAAAATTGACCGCATAATTGGTCAGTCATCACCACATCGGAACCACTGCCACTATCTAAATTATAATATTCTCCATTCCAGAGAGTCTCATGATAAATAGCGCGAGATTGCTGTAACCAACTGGCAAAAATTGCCGTATCTTCCCCAAGAATTGCCCCAATTTTAAGCGCCGCTTCTAGTGCCGCTATCCACAAACCACCACAATAGGCACTAATTCCCTGTAAACGCCAATCATCAAAGGTTTGGTCTGGTGCGCCGGAATTTTCGGGAATCCCATCGTTATCAAGGTCAAAAGTTTTTAAATATTGCAAAGTCAGGACAATTGACGGCCAACATTCCCGCAGAAAATCCTCATCTTTAGCCCCCGTTAATAAATAATCCCGATAGACTAATAAAACAAAATCACTGCCTAAATCTTTCCAGAGATTACAATCTTGATAACTGGTGTAATTACTCTTTTGCCAAGGGTGTTCATTGGGCGCACCTAAATCGTGGGGAGTGGCATTTTTAGCCTTACGAATGGCACTAGCTTGGTTATAACCGATAATCCGAGGAGTGTCGTCGTGGGTGGGAATTGCCCTGGCAAAAGCTTCCATGACGGCCTTTTCTAAGCGCGGCCATAACATCAATAACCCAAAGGAACCATAGAGACGCACATCCAGACTTTCATACCAACGATAATCAATACATTCTAAGACCCCAAATTGACCGATAGGATCCTGTTCCGTGGCTGCCGTCCAGAGAGTCCCGCCGTCAGTTAGGAGGTATAATTCGTTAAATAAAGCCATTTTAAACCAATCGGCCAGATCGCTGCGTTCTAGGATCGGTTTTTGCCAGTTAATAATATTTTCTCGCCATGTATCGCCGTGTTTTAAAGCCGTGCGTACCATCGCCCAAGCATTTTGACCATTGCGACCGAAAAAGTCCGTATAACGACGATAATAGTTAATTCCTTGAGCAAATTCCGTGACGGGTAAATCCCAGGCTAAAATAAAAGGAATTTTGCCAGTTTTACCCGGACGAATGGTAAAACGAATCGCCATGGCCGTGGCCGTTTGTTCCCCTTTTTGGGCGGGGGTTTCGTCCTCAATATCCGGTAAAGAGCCATTCATGGCGAAATAATCCCAAACTTCGCCCCCATCGCCGGCAGGGTTCCATTTACCCAGATAAAATACCTCTAGACTCGGATTAGTGATACTGGCAATCGCCATCTGTCCATCCCCTTCCCCGGGGTTTTCGTAATCCCGACGCATTAGACAGCCAACGCGGAAATTATCGACAATCCATTGATTATAATTACCCTCACTTTCCCCCCATTTTGATTGATATTCATAGACGGGACTACCATCATCTCTCACTTTAACCACCGGGGATTTAATCGCGTTAGTAAACCAACCGATTGTATTTTGCCAAGTCAGCATAATACTAATAGTAATTGGTTTATCGGTGGGATTATGAGCCGTCCATTCAAATAGGGCAATAGGATAACTACTTTCTTGATAATTATGCGCCCAAACCGGTGAGAATTGTTCGCAAATTAATTGAGTCTGAAAAACATCTTTGTACTCGTACCAACTGCGGGGATAAAGGGACGAATAGTTTCCCTTTTCGGCTGGATACCACGACCAGCGCGATAAAGTTCCATCCTTGGGGCTTTCCGTCGCCATAGCGTAGGCTTGGGCGCTTCCGTCTTCTGTTTGTTCAAAAATGCTAAATTGACAGGCCGCAAGGCGATTAAAACTGTGTTCACCACCGTCCAGATGCCAGAGGTTAAAGTCACCTTTGGGGGAACGTCCGATGCAACCGGCCCCAAATCCTCCTAGGGGCATCCCATGCCAAGGACCATCATCTAAATTGCTGGCGTAGCGGACGCTGTAGGGTTTTTCCCAACCTTTGCCCAGAGGACGTTTCCAAGCAGCGGCGGGAATTTCTGGAAGGGAGATGAGATTAAGCATAGATGTTGTTAAGTGGGGAAGTGGGGAAGTGGGGAAGTGGGGAAGTGGGGAAGTGGGGTGTGGGGAAGTGGGGAAGTGGGGAAGTGGGGAAGTGGGGAAGTGGGGAAGTGGGGAAGTGGGGAAGTGGGGAAGTGGGGAAGTGGGGAAGTGGGGAAGTGGGGAAGTGGGGAAGTGGGGAAGTGGGGAAGTGGGGAAGTGGGGAAGTGGGGAAGTGGGGAAGTGGGGAAGTGGGGAAGTGGGGAAGTGGGGAAGTGGGGAAGCTGTCTCATCACCCTATCACCCCAAAACCCTATCACCTTATCACCCCAAAACCCTATCACCCTATCACCCCAAAACCCTATCACCCTATCTCCTCCTGAATACTGAATACTGACTCCACCAAGAAACTTTTTCAGTAAAACCTAATTATTCGCTAAAGAGATAATTGCTGCGATCGCTAACTGGCCAATCTTGATTTTCTCCACCGATAATTAACCGTTTAATATCGACAAAATCCCTACTTAATTGGGTCAAGGCATTGATTAAAATATCTAAAGCAATAGGATCGCTAGTACCAAGGTCAAACCAACAACGTCCCCAAGTACCTAAGTATTCAAAATCGGTCATATTGTGCATCGGTGACATAAAGGCATTTTCGGCCAGATCTGGATCGTATTCCATATAACTAATATCGACTCCCACCTCCTGTACCTGTAGGTTTTCCGCATTGAAAGCCCCTAATTTACCCAAATAAAACCAAGAGGCAAAAACTTCTTCTACATATTGCTGTTCCATATTCGAGGGAACCGTCGAAAATTCCAGCCAAAACCAGACATCAAAAGGATTAAATTCGCGAAATTGTACTTCCATATTTTTTAGAGGAGACAGGAGTAGGGAGTAGTCACTGATTACTGATTACTGATTACTGATCACTGATAACTTCCCCACTGATAACTTCCCCACTGATAACTGATTACTGATTACTATGCTGTAATTTCCAGAGAAAACTAGCGAGGAGATTGGTGATAATATGAGCGAGGATCGGGATTAATAAATTACCGGTGATGATGACGGTATAACCGAGGGCAAAACCGACAACAGTTGCCCAGATAACATAGGGCCATTGTTGGGAACCGCTAAAATGGAGGATACCAAAAATCAGACTAGAAACGGTTAAACCAAAGATATTTAAGCCCAAAGCCGGCAAAATCACCCCGCGAAATAATAATTCTTCACTTAACCCCGGCAGTAATCCAACCCAAATTAAATCGGGCCATGCTAAAGGTTTAATGACTAATTCTAAGTAAGCGTTAGCACTATGGCGATAACTAGGCCAAAAACGATAGAGAAGCCCACTAATTCCACTAATCGCCCCCGCTAAGGCTAATCCGAACAGGAAATCAGGAAGGGTCCAGCGAATGGCGGGAATAGCGATCGCACCGAAATATTGCCAGACTTTGGCGACTACCAGCAAGATAATCGCCGTTACCGCCATAATGGTGAGGACTTGTGTGCGTGTCAGGGGGTCAAATTCGGAATTAGGGGAATTAGTCACGGATTCTCGGATAAACAGCGTAAAGAGTTTAAATGAGGGCGAAGAGATGGGAGGCTAACCCCGGCCCGTTGACAAACGATCGCACCGATTGCCTCCATATACGAGTGTACCCTAATTGCTTTCACCCCCAGAGGTTCCGGGGCCACCTTCATTCTTGTACTATTTTCCTGTACGGCAATCAGTACAGTTTTCTCTTGACAAAAACCCAAAACTGTGGCAGAGCCACAAGCACTGGCGGGAACGATCAGCGCGTCCACCTCGCGGCTCCAAATAGCATCGGGACCGGGCTGCTTGACCAATTGGGGGGCGCGACTTAAACCCACCAAAACGCAGGGTAAAAAAGTATAACCGATTTCTTCGGCTGCGGCCTTGGGGGAAAGTTGCGGATCCAGGGGCAGCGGACTTAAAGCGGGAGCGTGGGCCGCCGGTATTTGGAATTGTCGCACCACCAGATGGGAAATCACCGCTTCGGCCCCGGCAAGGGGATCCACCCCCTGACCATGGCGATAATTAGCCAGGGCAATGCTATCGGGATCGTCGGGAAAACGGGCAACAATGGCGATCGCTTCTGCCCGGCCTTGCTTAATCAGTTTTTCTGCTCCCCGCAGCAAGCTGTCGGGATTGCCAATTGTTCCCCAACTGGCCCCAGAGGCTGCCTCTCGCAACTGCACATTTAAGGAGGCATCGGTGATAAGGTAATCGGTGAGATCTAAGCCTAGGGTGGCCCGGACAGCATCGGCAGCCTGAAGGTGTCTTTGCAAGAGGTCAAATTCAATGGCGCGATCAAATAGTAACCCGATGCGATTTTGATGGACGGGACTTAATCCCCAATCCCCCTGAGCAAAACGATCTAAAGCGTAACCCTCCACATAATAGGTGTTGGCTAGAGGCCAGTACAGTTGTGCGCCGTTGAGGACATTGGGATGGGTAATTAGGCGATCGCAGACTTGGGCGATCGCTCTGGCCACGGGAATGCCATCCCCAGCATAACCGCCAATCGCTGCCCCGATGCCGGTGGGAATAATTAGTACGGCGGTATAGGGACGGGAATTCACGAGGCAGTGGTGACAATCGCTTCGACTTTTACCTGATTATTCTCGGTATCTACTTCTGTGATTGCCCAACGCAAGGGTTCACCGCGTTTGGCCAATTCTTTTTCGATTTCTTGCTGCAGTTGTTGCGGGGTTTCCTGTAGGTCGATTTCGGCACTAATAAAGTGAGTGGTCATAGTCATAACTCCCGTGGATCATCTCATTTAGTTTACCGCAGTGGGGAGACCACTTCGTGAGCGTTGCGGGGGGGGAGTGGGGAGAAGACCGATAGCCGTAGTGTGACGCCCTTAGGAATAGCTTCCAAGCAGTTAAGAATTATTCTCAATTATTAAAAAATATTGTTGATACTAGACTTGGCTAAAAAAAAGCCCTAGACTGAATGGTTGACAAGAAAATTAGTCTAGAGCCTGATTAAACCAAAGAAGCGATGCCAGTCGCTCCTTTAGCAGTGCATAGTTGAGGCTAAGTGATTACTAGAATCATTTAGCGCCAGCTTTGTCTATGTCTAAATTCTAGTCTTGACGTTATTTAGCGTCAACTTGAGTCTAAAAATCCTTTGATGGTTGGACACAGGTATTCAATGGACTTTTTTGATCAAAGTTCGACCTAATTGAGATAATTTCTCATTTAGCTTCTCTAGACCGTTAAGGAGAAACCGATGTCATCTCATACCACAGAATCAGAAAAAATTGATTTCCCCAAAACCCTAGATATCGCCACCGTTTGCGTTTATGGGCTAGGAATCCTCTCGGCGGGCTTATTTTTATTCCTGCCCTTCGTCAATCTCCTGCATCCGAGTCCGTGGCAGCGATGGTTAGGCACAATTCACGGTTTTGGCTCTTTATTAGCCCTAGTCGTCATTGTTTACGCAGGCCACCTCGCTTTTCCCCTGTTAAGAGGTTCTAGCAAACTCTTGCGGCAAATGCGAACCCTCAGCTTCTGGTCCAGCGTCCTCGCTTTTTTAGCGATCGCCACTGGTAATTTAGCCTATATGCGCTATCGGGCCGGTTCAGAATTTGGCGGCGCGCGCGCTTGGTTAAAAGAAAATTCGCCCCTCGGTCAATACGTCCTCATGGAATACCACGAATTCAGCGTCTTGTTTACCTTGCCCCTAGGCGTGGCCTGCACTTGGATTCTCTGGAAATACGGCGACTCAATTTTAGACAAAGCTAACCGACCGGTGTTAACAGCCACTTGCATTGCTCTGATGGCAATGATGTTTTTTGCTATGGGTGGTCTCGTTAGCGGCCTCGGTGTCGCCAAAATTCAGGCTCTGTAAACCCTTATTTGCTTATTCACCTCAAAAATGACTAAAATTCAACTTTCGCTCGTTCTAGCCACTGTTTTCGGCTTACATACTGTGTCTCCTGCCCTAGCGGGTTCGATGTATAAAATCACCGACTTGGGTACACTCAGCCCCGATGGTACGGATACGAGGGCAGCCAGCATTAACAACCAAGGTCAAATCGTCGGTCGTTCCCGCACCGCCGGTAATACCGCTTCTAGCGGCTATATCTGGGAAAACGGCACGATAACAGCGTTACCCCTTACTGGCCCAGTTAATGGCGGCACCGCCGTCACTCTCCCTGGTCGCGGTGGTTTATCTCGTTCTATTAATGACGCAGGGATGATTGTCGGTGCGGGAGATGAAACCGCCGGACCCACAGACCGGGCGTTATTGTGGACTCCTAACGGTTCCGGGGGTTACGACCTCAACATTTATAACTTTGGTGGCCTGGAAAGTTATTTTATCGACATCAACAACAGCAATCAGATTGCTGGTTATCATATCTTTGCAACCAATCGAAGAAACGCTATTTTCTGGGAAAATGGCACTCTTAACGACTTACCTAGTCTGGGTGGCGATCAAAATTTCGGTTTAGCTATCAGTGACAACACCGAAATCGTTGGTTATGTGGACTCCGATACTGTAGTGAACGGAACTAATGTTTACAGTGCCGCTTTTTGGGAGCAGGATGCCAATGGTAATTTTGTCCTGACTAATCTAGGAATTCCCAACGGATTCGCCCAAAGTTTTGCCCGAGATCTTAACGAAAATGGCTTAGTTATTGTTCAAGCGACTAATGGTTCAGGAGCCACTTTAACCTCTAGCGGATTCCTCTGGGATAACGGCAATTTGATTAATTTAGGCAGTCTTGGTGGTACGCAAGGCGATGCTTTAAGTATTAACGAATCTGGTCAAATTGTGGGCTTTTCTAATCTTGCTAGTGGAGTCGCCCACGCCACTCTCTGGCAAAATGGTCAACTATCAGACCTGAATGATTTACTTGTCAATGGTACGGGATGGGTTTTAAATCAAGCCACCGGGATTAATGAAAGCGGCCAAATTATCGGTTTTGGCACTTTTACCAATGGATTAGGACAGCAGGAAACCCGGGCTTTTCTCCTAGAGTCTGTTCCCGAACCTAGTGCCATTATGGGACTCTTAGCGGTGGGACTTTTCGGTTTCACACAGTTACGAAAAAAATAGGAACAAATCTGATGACCCAACGTTACGTCGATAGTCCTTGGTATGGAAAAATCTGGGCTTTTTTAAAACAATTTCCCCAAGGTTTAGCCGAAGGTGCCAAACGTTCCCCCGCCACTTCTGGCCCAGCAGCAGCGGCAATTATTAGTGCTGGTATTGGCTGTTTTTTAATGATGGTTTCTCACCATTTTTCCGATGCAGACCATTCAAAAACCGTAGAAACTTTTCTTGGGAATTTGGGCAGTTGGATACCTGGCAGTAAAAATCCTAGCAAAATGTGGGGTAATATTGGCAGTTATACCGGCAAAGAAACGATGTTATTAATTGGCTGGTTAGTCAGTTGGCCGATACTGCATTATCTTTGGAAAGATCGCCAGATAAAAGCTAAGACCATTCTCTTTTGGTTTTTTGCCCTCATGATTGCCGCCACGGCCATGTCATGGCATCCACTATTTCCCTATTTACCTTTAACTTAAAGTCTAGGAGGTGACAAAATGGACGCTCAAGTTAGAAAGGTTTCCTCGCGGAAAATGCACGATATCGTCTGGATATTAGTGGGAGTTTTTGGTTTATTTGCGATTACTTTTCCTCTGTCTATGTGGCGAGTCAGCAATATGGAAAAGTTTCAAGGTTCTCATGTTAAATCTTTACCAGTGGCAGGAGAAGTTAATCGCAAATCTTCACGGATTACAACTAAATAAGGGGCTGGATTAATACTAAGCAAGACAGTTTCAGCTAAGAAGGAAAAACTGTCAATCCTGTGGAGGCAAAACATCAGATATTTGTTGAAAAGGAGAGACGATTTCTAAATTTTTGGCTGAGACTCAAACCCGTTTTGCAGAGATTTTATCTACTCCAAGTAATCTGGTTAAGCTGTACTGAATTTAAACTGAGTATTGGAAATTTGGCTCTTCTGGTTTCTGTGTGGAAACGAGGTCTATACTGATAGTTTCTTCCGCGGCCCGACGGTTCGACTGAGCATCGCCGAACGTCTGAGCATCGCTGATCATCAAAATAGCCCTAAAAGTCTTGCCCGATAAGCATTTCACGTTCTATAAGCAAAACTTATCACACAAAGTGGAGAAGAGCCATTCTCGTACTATAATTAATAGTAGGCTTCCCCTAGAAATTATGATCGCGGTTCCCAACTACATCAGTCCCCAAGAATATCTCGCTATCGAGCGCCAGAGCCAGATCCGCCATGAATACCGACGTGGTTTGGTTTATGCGATGGCCGGCGGTACGGATAATCACGAGCGCATTGCCTTCAATTTTCTCAAAGTAATTGACGAACATTTAGGCGACTCTACAGACTGTCGGTTTCACTCGGGTAATGTCAAGGTTAACTATCAAGATCAGTTTTATTACTATCCCGATGCTTTTGTTACCTGCGATCCTCGCGATCGCCAAGACCGTTATCTGAAACGCTATCCGAAACTGATCGCGGAAGTGCTTTCCCCCAGTACGGCCGCTTTTGACAAGGGCGAAAAATTCCAAGATTATCAACAGATAGAAACGTTAGAAGAATATGTATTAATTTCCCAAGAAATCCAGCGCGTGGAATGCCGTCGTCGTAATTCTCTGGGGACATGGGAAACGACTATTTACGAGACAGGCGATCGGGTGATCCTGCCAAGTATTAACCTAGAGTTAGCGATCGCCGATCTCTACCGGGGAATAGATTAAAATGCGAACTACTCTCAAGGGAGTTGAGAGCTTGCTGCTTCCATGGGAATGGATAGACCGCATTTAGTTTATTTGTACTAACTTGCTCGGCAATTTTCCAGCCATTGTTCTAAATCTTGTGGTGACTGAAAATCTAACAAAGCTTCTCCCAAGTTTTCTAACTGTTCTAGGTCAAGACTGCGAATATTGGGCAATAATTCGGGAGAAATGTCCCCTATCCGCCGATTTAATTGACGTAAAACTAGGTTAGCTTCTCCTTCTTGTCGTCCCTCTTGTCGTCCCTCTTGTAAACCTTCCGACCAGATTTCTTGATAGATAACTGATTCTTTCATGATGTCTTTCCTCAATAATCGTTGAATGATGTCTTTCTCTAATACTAACCCAGCTAGAATAGCGGTAGATGCAGCCAGATTACTTTGTTCTCGACTATCGCTGATTTGCTCGATTTCTTGGGCAATTTGCCGCAGCAAGTTTTCTTGTTTCTCAGCTTGAGCGAGTATGGCAAAGGGAAACAGTCCGGGAGCCTTTAATAAGGGTTCCGAGGGTTGTTCCCAGAGTCTAATCACTTCAAATTGATGAGAGGTTTTCCCTTGTTTATAATCATTTTGTCGGACTTTGGGGGAGTCACTTTTCCTCAGATAAATAACCACTTGATGGATAGGTTTATCGGGATAGCGTCGATAGAGTCTGGTGGCATAATCTAGCATTCTATAGGGAATATCTTCTTTAGGTTCGGTTTGGAACTCGATATGTAAGATTAATTCTTCCGACTCCAAAAAGATTAAAGTATCGGCTCTAATTGGCTCTAGGGATAATTCCGAGGGTTTAATTTCTGTTAATTCTAAGGGTTTACCCAGTAACCAAGTGGCCAAGTCTCTCGAATATTCAAGGGCGATAAATTTACAGGTAGAATCATACATTTTCAATTCAATTATAGGTTAAGGCTGACCTATATTTTAACAAAATTATCACCCTATCCCTAAAAATAACCAAAGGAGGTTTTAAAACCTTCCTAAAGGCCAAGATGTGCTTCAAACTATCCTAAATGGAGATTTTATGCTTGGCGCTTACGAAAAGCAGCACCTAACCCCCAAAGATGATAGCTTCAAAAATCTCGTAGCGTTCTTTGCCAATGCGAATAAAATAAATATCGCCCTCTTTCGAGGCACTAAACGCCCCAGAGTCCGCCTGACTAACATCGTAGCCGATCGCTTTCCCTTTTTCAAAGAAAATGATACGCTTGCGGCCGTCGGGTTTGGTGACAGTGACATCTGCACTACCGTTACCTCGACGAGTGACACCAAAGGGACAAGATCCCGCCGGTTTTCCGTCGCCCATAGAACAGGTAACACTACCCGTAGCATGGTAATTTGTCCCGGGTACTTTGGCATCGCTTTGGTTGTAATAATTGGAAATAAAGATTTTTAAGCGATAATTAGCTACCTCATTATTACGCACTGAATTGCGGATCAAACCCACTTGGATCGTATAATCGCCATCCGCTGGTAGGATTCCTTCATAAGCGTTACCGGCATTAGACCCGATAACCATCGCCGCATCCTTGCCGGGGACTTTACCCGGTGCAAAAAGGTTGAAAGAAGCACCCCCATTATCGCTATTGAAGGCAAGGGAGATATTCTGCCCAGCATTAGCGCGAATTAGGTACTGAACGACCTGTCCTCCCTTGATTTTGCCTTGAATGGTTGTTCCAGATGTTCCTGCTTTGAATTGTACCCGTTCTTTACGAACTTCGCTTAAGGCTGGAGAAGGTAGGATAACGGGGGTGGTGATTAAGGCAGCGAGGAAGAAAGCGGAAAAGAGTTTACGCATTTTCTGGGAGATAAAAAAATAAATCGAGAAAAGATGCGGTTTTTCTGCCCCTCCCCGAATCAGTAGGGAGGAAATCGAGATTACCGACCATCTAACGGACTGGTGTGGACAAGAGACTGATAGCCTCCACCTTCTACCCGTACCCTCAGAGAGTATGAGTCAAGTCCGGGGATTTTGTCAAGTCTTTTTTAGAAAAATAGAAAAAAACTTTAATCGGGGAAGGGTATATCTAAACTCATTTGTTGTCCTTGGGTTTCCCTTTGTTTTTCGGCAGCTTTCAGGACTTCAAAGGTGAGGATAACATCGAGACGTTTTTTCTGTTCAAGGATTTCTTGTACTGTCACAATCTCAATTTTATCCACACTTTGACTCATGTAACGACCGCGATAAATTCCCGCAGATTTGGCCGTTTGAACCATATCTTTGCTAGGAGGTTTCAAGGTGATAAATATACCCAAGGCTGCCCCTTGTAGTGTCATGTTTCCCTGTAGATCTCTGATGTCTCCCGATTTGACATTACCGGATTTTACTTGAAAAATCATTTTCTCGCGGTTGTCCTTATCTCCCTGAAAATAGGCAATAGCATCGACTCCTTTATCTGCCCCTTTTTTGTCATTAATCACAGCCCGGTTATTACTATAGGTTAAAACCGCCCATTTCTCAAATTCTTTGCGGGTACGATCATCGGGTTTAGTGGCTAATGCTTGCGCTGATTCCATGTCTTTAGGAATACCGTTCAGTTCAATTTTATCTAAAACATTTTTACCAAAGGAGTCCTCTAATCGCTTTAATATTAAGCTAATACTCTGATAGGTTATATCAATTCCAATCCAGTTTCTCTCTAATCTCTCTGCTACAGCGATAGTCGTTCCACACCCACAATAGGCATCTAAAATTACATCTCCTTTATTGCTACTTGCTTTGATTATTCTTTCTAATAATGCCTCTGGTTTTTGCGTGGGATAACCCAATCTTTCAGATGCTTGTGAGTTAATTGGAGGAATATCATTCCATAAATTTGTCAGTGGTACTCCTGGCATTTCTTCTAAATACTGCTTTAATCTAGGAGTACCATTTCTTGTATAATATAATTTATTTTGTTCTTCGTATTTCTGCATTGTTTCTATAGGGCATCTCCACAGCTTTTTAATTCCCTTCCAATCATAGTTATAACCACCACCTGACAGTCCACCAGCAGTCAAATCTCTATCTAAAAATCTTCCTTTGCCATCTTGATGCTTATAATATTTTTTCAGATATTCTTCTGAATATGGCTTAAATTGTTGATTAAACATCAAAATTAGCTTGGAATATAAAAAAATAACATCAGTAGTGTTAGCAAAAGTTTTGGAATCTGAATGAGCAGATGTTCTTTCCCAAGTAATTTCAGCAATATAATCACCACCCTGAGAGCAAAAAACCGTATCTAAAACTATTTTTAAATAATGACTAGCAGTGGGATCGCAGTGGAGATAAAAGCTACCAGTAGATTTTAAAACTCGATGGATTTCCACGATCCTCAGAGTCATACTCACCAGATAAGCGAGAAGACTACCTTTTCCTAAAACTTTAGTCAAACCGTCAATTAAATCGATAGTCTGACTGGTAAATTTACCCTGATAGTTGCTTTGAATTTCCTCTAAAGCTTCGTTAGCGTGATTATCCCATGTCCAGGTATCCACAAACGCTTGTGCTTGTGCTTGATCTTCCTTGCCTAAGTTGTTATAAATTTGGTTGTAATTGCGTTTAGAATTAAAGGGTGGGTCGATATAACAAAGATCGATCGATTCATCTTTGATATATTTCCGCAGCACTTCTAGGTTATCACCGTAGTATAGTTTATTGACCATCGAGATTAAGGGGATTGACTGCATTCTCAATTGTATTATTATTCCCCGTTAAAGAGGGCGAATACAATCGCTCCCGACAATGATATTAGGGATTTGCGCTTTGATAATGTACCTTTTGGGCGAACGCAGTTCGCCCCTACATTGTGGACAAAATCCGTTACTGTAGGGGCGCAAGCAACCTGCGCCCTCCGCGCTGCGGGGGTTTGCTGATCACCCTAAGTAGAGTTGGCTGAATAAATCTAAAAACCTTGTTGGATAAGACTTTTAGACTTTTTTCCCCTCAAAAAGTGCCCCATGGCGGGGATCGGGGGGAAAATTCCAGGACTTTTTCCCTGAAAATTAGGTAGTTGACCACCTGAAAATCGCTCAAACCCCACACCCCACACCCCACACCCCACACCCTGTCCCCAGGAAAAGCTTTTTGCCGCAAACCCTAGGTAGGGGGAGAGCCTTCGAGATGTTATCGCAACCGAATCGGCGGTTAGGACATGACAATCTCCGAAACCCTCTCAGGTTGTACTTTTGACTGGCGCGTAGTGCTAGACATTTTGGCTGCCAGGAACCTGCACCCAAATGCCTATTTTCAGGCTGAGTGATCGATGAAAATCTCTAGTAAGGGACTTGCGCTTTGATAATCTGCCATCTGGCTGGTCTGATTCTTCTAAGTAGGGTCTGCTGAATAAATGTGAAATGTAGGCAAGGTAGGGGTTTTGTGGCTTTACGAGCGAAACAGGTGCAAGATTTTGAGAGAATCGTGCTTCAAAACCTTGCGTCTTCATCGGCCCGCGTCCTGTAGGGGCGAAGCATTCGGGCAATAACCTATCGGTGAAACCGGAGATTTTCTATCCGAATGCTTCGCCCCTACTTTTTGCCGCAAACCCTAAGTAGGTGGGTGGAATTAAATAAGCTGTTTTGAATCTAAATTGCATATTCGATTTTTCCTCCTGCCTCCTGCCCCCTGCCGACCGCCTGATCTCAACAAGCAATTTAAATTACGAACAGCTTATAAGATGAACGTAGGTTGGGTTGAAGCATGAAACCCAACGCCCGCATAGTTTACGCTACCGCTAACCCATCCTACAAATAATTGTGCCTCCCTACTTATAGCAATTCCCCTAGTTGTGAGGTGCAGAGTCTTAGGTTTTGAGGAGTCAGGAGTCAGGAGTCAGGAGTCAGGAGTTAAGATTTTGGTGTACCTCATGAGATTGGGAAACGCTATAATACGGAGATAAATTCAATTTTCTTCAGTCTATCTTGCCTGAAAATGAGGGGGTCGCAGGCAGGCACAGATTCCCATTATATAAATGAGTATATGTCAATTGGTGGGATTTTGTCAAGAGGAATTATTGTGGCAATGGGCGATCGAATCTGAGCAAGTAACCACAACTTACTGCTACTTGGGGGGAAATCCCCCTAAATTCCCCTTCAAATTCCATGTGTAGCAGAAAGGGTAAGTGGTTAGCTTTTGTCCCTTGCTTGCCCCACCTCCCACCTCCTCCGTACCTGCACGGGCGGGAAAAAAGTTTTTTTGGGTACAGGAGTATGTAAAATGGAATGTTGATCTTTCTTGGCCTAAACAGCATTTCATGATTTCGAGTAACGACTTTCGGAGCGGCACAACCATCGAGATAGATGGCTCTGTCTGGCGGGTGGTAGAATTCCTGCACGTCAAACCGGGTAAGGGATCGGCCTTTGTGCGAACCAAGTTAAAAAACGTCCAGACCGGCAACGTGGTAGAACGGACGTTCCGGGCAGGGGAAACCTTGCCCTCAGCCACGATCGAAAAGCGCACCATGCAGCACACCTACAAAGAAGGCGATCAGTTTGTCTTCATGGACATGGAGACTTTTGAGGAAGCAACTCTCACCCCGGCACAAATGGGCGATCGAGCCAAGTATCTCAAAGAAGGAATGGAAGTCAATATTCTCTTTTGGAATGAGCAAGTGCTAGAGGTGGAATTGCCCACCTCGGTAATCTTGGAAATCACCGATACAGATCCGGGAGTCAAGGGAGATACGGCCACCGGTGGCACGAAACCGGCGATCGTAGAAACGGGAGCGCAGGTAATGGTTCCCCTGTTTATTTCCATCGGTGAAAGGATTAAAGTGGATACCCGGGATGGTTCCTATCTGGGACGGGAATAATTGTGATCAGAAGCCCAGAAATGAGGCATTAGGGACGGGTTTAGGACTAAAGCCAGTTTTCTGAGCCTGTTTCCCAAAACTTAGCCGCTAGATGGAAAAAATCGACAGTTTGGTGGGTGCGAATTTGGATTTGTTGCTTTTTATTTGCGAGGGGATTTCAGAGCGGTGACTATTGATTACAACGAAATTCGAGAACTGATCAAAACATTGGCAGCAACGGATATCAGTGAATTTAGCTTGAAAAGTGCAGATTTAGAGCTAAATATCCGCAAAGGAACCGTTAATACTGCCCTTGGGCCTCTCCCCGCTCCCTTGCCAGTGGTGACAGCCCCGGTCGCCCCTCCAGTGGTAGCCGCAAGTCCCACCCCGGTCCCGGAAAACCCCACTGCCGAACCCGCGGCCGCCGCTATTGATAAAAAATGGCTGGCGATTACCTCTCCCATGGTCGGCACTTTTTATCGCGCTCCCGCTCCCGATGAACCGTCTTTCGTGGAAAAAAATGATCGAGTCCGGGTCGGACAAACGGTCTGTATCATCGAAGCGATGAAGTTGATGAACGAAATCGAAGCGGAAGTGGCCGGGCAAATCGTTGAGATCGCCGTCGCTAACGGTGAACCGGTAGAATTTGGCCAGACGTTAATGTGGGTTAATCCCGAATAGATAGAATGAAAGCTATCCTCATGACCGCCTTGGATGTCCTGCAGCTTCAGGAAGTCCCCACCCCGAAAATTAGTCAATCGCATCAGGTTTTGGTAGCATTAAAAGCGGCTGGTGTCAACCCTATTGATACAAAAATTCGTAAACGCGGCACTTTTTACCCCGAGCAAATGCCGGCCATTTTGGGCTGTGACGGGGCGGGAATTGTCGAGGCCGTTGGGGCGGCAGTGCAGGATTTTCGACCTGGGGATGAAGTGTACTTTTGTAGCGGCGGACTAGGCAAGGCCGGCACGGGAAATTATGCTGAATATGCCCTGATCGAGGCGGATTATCTAGCCCACAAGCCGAAATCTCTTTCTTTTGCCGAGGCGGCCGCTGTACCTTTGGTTTTAATCACCGCTTGGGAAGCACTCTATGATCGCGCCCGTCTTCAGTCGGGACAAAGCGTCCTGATCCATGGCGGGGCCGGGGGTGTTGGTCATGTCGCAATTCAATTGGCGAAACTGAAAGGGGCTAAAGTTTATACGACGGTGGGAAATAGCGATAAAGAGCGTTTAGTGCGGCAATTAGGGGCAGATTACCCGATTTTATCCAAACAAACCGATTTTGTCGCGGCGATACTTCAAGAAACCGCAGGGAAAGGGGTAGATGTCGCTTTTGATACGGTGGGAGGAGAAACTTTTGGGCAAACTTGCCGAGCGGTGCGCGTGTACGGCGATATGGTGACGATTTTGGAACCTACGGGCAGCTGGAAAGAAGCACGCGATCGCAATTTGCGAATCAGTTTAGAATTAATGTTAACCCCGGCTTTGATGGGACTGCCAGAAGCGCAAAAATATCAAACAGAAATTCTCAAGCAAGGGGCGCGTTTAATTGACGAGAAAAAGTTAACTATTCATCTCTCCCAAACCTTCCCTTTAGCGGCAGCTATCAGCGCCCATCAATTGCTAGAAACTGGTTCGGTGACGGGGAAAATTGCCCTAATTACTGACTAGAAATCTGCCGGTCAATTATATATGATACCTCGTTGTCAGGGTCTCTCTGGCAAGGCATTTCCAGAGATTCTAGCTCTTGTTTAACCTATGAAGTGCCGTCCGTACCCTACAGCATTTAGGTAGGAATGTCAAGGCATTGAAACGGGTAGATGATAAAAATAAACTCAGTCAACTTTCCCTTGAACAAATTCGCCAACAATTAAATCAGGAAATTCTAATGGCTCCCGATGGTAAAAATGGTAAGTAAGCTAAAACGCATCTTAGATGCGTTTCAGCAAGGCCGAAGCCTGTTGCCTCTTGCCTTATCTCAACAAGCAATTTAAATACGCGGGCAGCTTATGTGTAATTATAGCGTTTCCTAAGCTAGTGAGGTACACCTATTTTTCTTCCCTTTTGCCTCTTGCCTTTTGCCTTTTGCCTAAAACCCATAACTTTTGTACCTCAGCAGACTGAAAAACGCTATAGGGACTTGCGTAGGAATAATATCCCAGCTTTGAAAATCGCTCTGTAGAAGAATCAGACCAGCCCTAAATGGCACATTATCAAAGCGCAAGTCCCTGACTAGAGATTTTCATCGAGCGCTCAGCCTGAAAATAGGCATTTGGGCGCAGGTTCCTGGCAGCCAAAATGTCTAGCGCTACGCGCAAGTCAAAAGTAGAGTTCTTGCATAATTAATTGTTGAGAGGGCAAAAATGAGAAAAATAGGCATAAAATTGCGTAAAATCTCTAAATAAAGCATTTAATTGATTAATGCTCATTCTTAATTCTCCTGACTACTGACTACTGGCTCGGAGACTCCTGACCTAACGGAAGATTTTTGATTTTTGCAAGAGGTCTATTCAAAAGTCAAAAGTACAACCTGAGAGGGTTTCGGAGATTGTCAATGCGCCCCTACAGTAACGGATTTTGTCCACAATGTAGGGGCGAACTGCGTTCGCCCAAAAGGTACATTATCAAAGCGCAAATCCCTTAATTGTGTCTAGCTACCTATAAGATGCACGGGCAGCTGTGGAGGGATTACTGGGGACGAACCTACCCCCACGCAATCGGTCAACCTGATTACGTTAAAATCAAAAGCAGGATACTGTGTATGACGGAAAAACTCGATGAACTCAGCGATTAAAGCGGTACAAACTGCCTATTATGGGGATGCAGCCTATCGGACACCACCACCGGACTTGGAATCTCTCCTGCTCAAAGAGAGAATTGTCTATCTGGGGTTGCCTTTATTTTCCTCCGATGATGTCAAGCGCAATGTCGGAGTGGATGTGACGGAATTAATTATCGCCCAACTGCTTTACCTGCAATTTGACGATCCCGAAAAACCGATTTTCTTCTATATCAACTCTACCGGCACATCCTGGTACACGGGGGACGCGATCGGTTACGAAACCGAAGCTTTCGCTATCTGTGACACCCTCAACTACATTAAACCTCCCGTTCATACTATCTGTATCGGGCAGGCCATGGGAACGGCAGCGATGATTCTTTCTGCGGGAACCAAGGGTTTTCGCGCCTCCTTACCCCACGCTACCATTGTTCTCAACCAAAATCGCACCGGGGCCCAAGGACAAGCCACCGATATCCAGATTCGTGCCAAGGAGGTAATCGCCAACAAACAGACGATGTTAGAGATTTTCTCGAAAAATACGGGACAAACCACCGAAAAACTGGCGAAAGATATGGATCGCACCTTCTATCTCACCCCACAACAGGCGAAAGACTACGGGTTGATCGATCGCGTTCTCGAAAGTCGCAAGGAACTACCAAAACCCCTCGCCCAAGTTAGTTAAGATTTATCTTAAGTGTCGGGTGAAGACCCTCAGTTTCACTGACGGGATGAAACCCGACCAGTATAAAAAAGCACTTCGACACATTTCGACAGGAGTTCGGCGAGGCTCACTCGGGCTGCTCAATGTAAAGGCTCAGTGACACGAAGCACGATTGAATCCTTGACAATTTTGTGCGGATGCGTTAGCCTAAAAATAGTTGTTTGAGGTCGATAAACGATGATTGTCTTAGAAATGAAAGCCGTGGTCAAACCAAGTCAATGTTCTGCCATTGATGAGGCTATTCGTACAGTACAATTCATCAGAAACAAAGCATTAAGGCTTTGGATGGATGCCAAGAGAGAAGACAAAATCGATAAATATTCTCTCAATAAATATTGTGCAGTTCTCGCCAAACAGTTCAAGTTTGTTGATACTCTAAATTCTACGGCTAGACAAGCATCAGCCGAACGCGCCTGGTCAGCTATTGCTCGTTTCTATGACAATTGTAAGAAAAAAATAAAAGGTAAAAAAGGTTATCCTAAGTTTCAGAGAAATAATCGTTCTGTGGAATACAAAAACTCTGGGGGTCAACTATCTGATGATAGAAAGAAAATAACTTTCACAGATAAGAAAAACATTGGCACGGTTAAACTGAAAGGAACCAGAGACTTAAACTTTTACCCTCTAGACCAAATTAAACGAGTTAGGATTGTTAAACGAGCGGATGGTTATTATGTCCAATTCTGTCTTAGCGTTGATATTTGGGAATATGCTAAACCCCTAGAACCAACAAAAAGATGTGTGGGATTGGATGTAGGTTTAAAAGTTTTCTACGCTAACAGTGATGGGGAAACGGTAGAAATACCGCAATACTATCGCAAGGCAGAAAAAAGATTAAATCGTCTCAATCGGAAGAAATCTAAAAAGTTTAGAAAAGGTCAACCCCAATCAAACAACTACCAAAGGGCCAGAAAGAGATATGCAAGAAAACATTTAAGAATAAGTAGGCAACGTAGAGGCTTTGTCGAAAAAGAGGCATTGCGCGTCATTAAATCTAACGATTTTATTGCTTACGAAAACTTAAATATTCAAGGCATGGTAAAAAACTCTAAACTAGCTAAATCTATTAATGATGTGGCTTGGTCAACTTTTCGACAATGGTTAGAATATTTTGGTTTTAAATATGGTAAGGTTACGGTAGCAGTAGCCCCCCATAACACGAGTCAAAATTGTTCTAACTGTGGTCAAAAAGTCCCTAAATCTCTATCTACGAGAACCCATGTTTGTCCCCATTGTGGCTATGTAGAAGATAGAGATATTAACGCCGCTATCAATATTCTCAAAAAGGGACTAAGTACGGTAGGGCATACCGGAACTCAAGCTTGGGGAGAGATTTCCTCTGATTTGGTTGGACAAGTCCTGTCAGATTAAGAAAACTCGTTGAACCAAGAATCCCTCGTTTTTAGCGATGGGACTGTCAATACAAATTAGCAGGAGTTGTTACCAATTATGCCTATCGGTGTGCCAAAAGTTCCCTACCGTCTGCCGGGTAGCCAATACGAACAGTGGATTAGCATTTACAGCCGTCTTTCGGTGGAACGCATTCTTTTTTTGGGGCAGGAAGTCACCGACGGGTTAGCCAATGCCCTTGTGGCCCAAATGCTTTATCTCGACTCGGAAGACCCCAGTAAACCCATCTATCTCTATATCAACTCGCCAGGGGGTTCCGTTACCGCCGGCATGGCCATCTACGACACCATGCAGTACATCAAAGCGGAAGTGGTGACTATCTGTGTGGGATTAGCGGCCTCTATGGGGGCATTTTTACTGGCTTCTGGTAGTCCGGGTAAGCGTCTCGCTCTTCCCCACGCGCGGATTATGATTCACCAACCCATGGGCGGAACCGGGCGCCGGCAAGCGACGGATATCGACATTGAAGCTAAGGAAATCCTGCGTATTCGCCAGCAATTAAACGAAATTATGGCTAATCGCACCGGACAAACTATCGAACGCATCGAAAAGGACACTGACCGCGATTATTTCCTCTCCGCCGAGGAAGCGGTCGCCTACGGTTTAATCGATAAGGTGGTGGAGGGAAGACCGGCTTAAGTCAGCCATAGGTTAGAACAGGCGAGAAACCTGTTCTAAATGCCAAATGAAGGGCGTACGCTATACGCCCCTACCAATCACAGCAGCTGCAATGTAGGGGCGCAACCTGGTCAGTGAGTTGATCGAACTGCTTGCGCCCATAATGTGACATTGTGAACATTTTTCAGCCAAGAGCCAAGAGAGGCTCTTTTTTTTCTGATATTGAGGGAATAAGCCTGACTCACATACTATAAAAACGCCAAAAAATCTGTATCAAAAGCAGCAGAAATTGGCAAAAAAAATTAAGATGTGCAAAGATGTTTTACATCTATTTAGGGCTGGCTGAATAATGGTAAAACCCTTTTAAAATAAGGCTTTTGACCTGTTAAAATCCGATGTTCATGCTGCGAATATAGGATTGGGACATTCAAAAACCTGGCATTATCCTTTTTTAGTACAAGACTGGTACAAAAAAGGAGGGCAACAAAGCCTGAAACGACCGGCTACTGACTCAGAGACTCCTGACTTGAAAGAGGGTGTAGGGTGTGGGCTTCGGCCGTGATCTCAGGCTTCGACGGTGAGATCAGCCGAACCGCCGAACGGGTGTGGGGTGTAGGGAAGGAAACCTCTTTCATCTGTGGGGGTGAAAATTTTTTCATCGGGACTGACTCCTAACCCCACCAATACACTTTTTCAGCAAACCCTATTTAGAGGAGTTCTCAAAAGCCTATTCAGATAGCCTTAATATTGTGCAAGTAGATAATCGGAGATTTCACACAAGTAAGAAGTTGATTATTCCCGAAAACATAATATTGTTATTCCCACCTCCCTATTCTCCAGAACTGAATCCAATAGAGAGACTAGGGGAAGAACTGAAAAAAGAGATCAAATGGTCATGCTTTAAGACTTGAGAGGACTTGGAAGTCAAAGTAGATGAATTGTTTAAGAAGTTAACACCCCCAGAGGGTTGCTTCTTTCACAGGATTTCCCTTCATCCTTGATGCTCTATCTGCACTGAATACAATTTAATTTGGTATCAATAAGGGGAATTTACCAGAATGTCAAAGGAGATCAAAGACAGCACTTTTGTCAACGCACCAGTCCTAGTTTTTAGCGAATACTGGCAACCAACTCTTGAAAAGCTAAAAATATGCCTAGAAATCACCACCGAACTCTTGACGGAGCGAGCGCAGTATATCTGGTCCCAAAGTTGTCTCACCAGTTTGTACTAACCAACGTTCCAAGTTACGATTGGCATCGATAAACTTCTGGGATGAGTCTCCCTTGTATCCGACCACTAATCCATTCGAACAAACGATCCACTCGAATCCAGCGATCGCACCTTCGGGATTACTGAGGATCACCCCTCGATAACCCAAATTGCCACTAGGTTCACCGGCGTTGGTAGGGGACAAACGCTGCAGTCGCCGGAGTAGTTCCTGACTATCGCGCTGGTTAAGAGTCCAATGGGGATTGGGACGACCACTAAATACATCGAGTTCTACTTGCACAATGGGCTCCACTGTCTGAGTGTAAACTATTAGGCCGAGCAGGCAAAAGAGGGGTATGGCAATCGCCACAATTACTCCCACCTTTCCCCTCCTTCCCTCAGGTTCTATCTTAGCCATCTAACTGACCTGAGTTGAAACGTTTAACGAATTTTTTGGCTCTTACAAGTATAGAAATAGCCGCAAAATTGCGTATAAATTCCGCGATTACAGGTTTCGGGATTTGTAATCACCCGGTTACTATTATCAACATTTCTGACCGGCGTGGAACCAGGTTTATGACTCCAGAAACCCTCTTTATTCAGTCGATACCAGTGGAAATCTCGTCCTGGAGCTATAACTAGGGCGACCAGATAGCGAGGGGCTTCGGAGGCGGGGAAACAATTATAACGTACGTGTAAGCCATCACACAGGGAAGCTCGGGTCACTTCCGCACAGGTGAGCGAGCGGTAGATATTACCACAACCGCGTCCGGGTTGGGCAAAGGTATCGGTGCGTTTGTTACTGGCGTAATTGTAGCAGTTATTGTTCCGCAGGATAGTTGCGTTGTTGTTCCAGAAATTGGGATTATAAGCTCCCAATTCGTATTGGCAGGCGGCCTTGGGGGTTTCGAGGGGCATTTCGACAGCTTCGGGGGATAATTCTAATCCTTCCGTATCGAGGAGCGTCAAGCGCTCACCTACATATAATTGTTCCTGCAAAAACCCCTGTAGATCTGCATCTAAAGATAGAGCTTCTTCTTCAGGGGTCATTCTGGTGGTTATTTCAGCACTATTCATTAAACCGACCAGTCTTTCGGCAATAGCATTAGCTTTAGAACTGATAGCATACTGTCCAGCCGCTAGATAAATACTCTCAGACAGATTGTAATTGCGGCCTAACTCATCGTTGAGGGGTTCTACTAAAAATCCCCGTAATCCTAGACCAGCGTTGGCTGGTGCCGATTTAGCGATGACACTAGCATTATTAGCAATTTCCCGCAGGGTAGTGCGAATTTCCTGTTCATCACTGATAATCCACTCCGGATTCGCTCGTCCAGAATATACATCCGCAGTAATTTTTAACATCTTTTTTCTCCTTCTTTGAAGTAAACAACCTTGTCTTAGGTGTTCAGTGACTTGTCCCACGAGTGTCAGATTTATGCACTCGCGAAAGTGACTTGCTCCCAGATACTCCTACTATACATTTAAGAAAATACGGGAGCATCTCTCTTAGGTCATAAGTATCTAAGCACAATTAATTACACATCTAAGCCACTACTCCGTCAGACTGCTGCTGTGATCAGTAAACAGTGAACTGAAAACTCAAATCCGATCCCTAATAGCTGTCTTGTGAGTCTCGGAGTCTCGGAGTCTCGACTAGGAAATTAATTTTGCACGACTACTTAAGTAGAAATATTTAAGGGGTAAATAGAATTAAACAAGGGTCTCATTCAAATAAGCGGAACGATGGCGAAGCGCCGGTGGAAGATTAAAGAGGAATTTTAAGAATTTATCCTAAAATTTCCCCTATGCAGTTTAAATGCAGTACAGCTTATACTTTTTGAAAAAAAGTATGTTATACTTGGGAAAGGTATAATTTATGCAGTAAAAAGGCAATGAGTGGAGTCCCTAATCTTAATATTGCTGAGTCGGTAGAAGAATTAAAATCCTTATTAAAGCAACAAGTAACCTCTTTAAACTTTGCTAAAGTACAATCCTTATATCTACTAAAAATTAAGGAGGTAGAAACGGTTCGTCATCTAGCCGTGTTAATAGGACGATCAGAAAGAACCCTTCATCGCTGGTTAAATTCTTATCGAGAAGGAGGAATAGAAAATCTCTTGTCAGAATCAGAAAAACTGGGAAGACCCAAAAAGATTTCAGGAGAAGAAGCCGCTTCAGAATGATTTAAAAGACCCTGAAGGCTTTCCAAGTTATAGAGAAATTCATTTTTTAGTATCAGTTATTTTAGAAATACCCACCAGTTATATAACTATTTACAGTCTCATAAGAACTGAACTACAAACTAAATTGAAAGTGGCTTGACCTCAAAACTTAAAACAAGTACTAGGGGAAGTAGAAATATTCAAAAATAATCTAACTGAACAGCTACGAGCTTTACTAGACAAAGAATCTGAAAAAGTTAGTCAATATTTAAAAACCTGCTTCGGTTGTCACAATATTGCCAGAGAAAAAATAACAATTAAAGGCATCAAGCCTCTTGGTAATTTTTAGTATAATTTTCAATAGCTCTGGCTTTATGGTTTAATAGAACCTCGAACAGGTAGTAGTTTTGTCTATGAGTTTTCCCATTTAGACGGGGAATATTTTAATCAAAATTTAACACTTTTTCTCAAGATTTTCCCGAGGAATTACATATTATTCAATTAGATAATGCTCCCGCACCTACTGCGACCGACTTAGAAATACCCGATAATATTCTACTATTTTATCAACCTCCCTATTGTCCAGAAGTAAATCCCATTGAGAGAGTTTGGCTATATTTAAAAAACTTATTGGCATGAGGTAATTTTAACTTCCTTGATAACTTAAGAAGTAAACTTTATCATCTTTTAAATTCTCTATCCAATGACACGATCAGGTATTTGACGGGATGGTCTTGGATTTGAGAATCTCTATGTCTGTCAGGACTTTAGAAAAATGGCATAATACTGATGACGGGTTCCAGGACACACCAGATGAAACGAGATGAGGTGCTGGCAATTCTAGAGGCACACCGAGAACAGTTACAAAAACTGGGGGTAAAATCTTTGTCTTTATTTGGTTCAGTTGCAAGGGATGAAGCTCATGGCGATAGTGATGTGGATTTGTTAGTAGAATTTGATCGACAAAGTGGTTTTTTTCAACTTCTGCAAATACAGTATTATTTAGGGTTTGCTGAAAAAGTTTTTCCTGGGGGCAGGGTGTAGGGTGTGGGGTGTGGGGTGTAGGGTTTTACCGATTTTGAGGGGGTCAATTACCTAATTTTCAGGGAAAAAGTCCAGGAATTTTTCCCCCGATCACTCCCAGATCCATTACTTTTTGATGGCCAAAAGGTCTAAAAGTTTTACCCAACAAGGTTTTTAGATTTATTCAGCAAACCCTATTTAGAAGATATTCTGGGATGTTCTGTAGATTTGGGAACTCAGGATGCCTTGAGAGAACATTTACCAGAACCTGTGCTTGAGGATGTTATCAATGCCTTCTAGAGATTGGCGACTTCGCCTTCAAGAGATTTTAGAATCTAAGTGAGTGGGTGGAATTAAATATAAGATGAACGTAGGTTGGGCTTCGGCCGTGAGCTTTTGCCGAACGGTTGAAGTATGAAACCCAACGCCCGATTATGTTACGAAGTGCGCTAACCCATCCTACAAATAATTGTGCCTCGCTACTTATCAGTGCAATTGAACAGCGGACAAAGGGAATAACGTTTGAGGAATTTACCAAGAATCAAACAAATATCAAAGCGGTTCTCTATGATTTTCTCATTATTGGAGAAGCAACTAGAAATGTACCAAAGGAAATTCAGTCTCGCTATCCTCTTATTCCTTGACGTTTAATGGGAGGAATGAGATATGATTAATTGAAGAATCATAAAGTTTTGTAACAAACCTTGACTGCTATCCTCCGCCCCCAAGAAAAGCCCCTGCTTAATCGTCCTTGGTACTCCCTGTCCCCTCTCTGGCAAGGAGACGAAACCGATGTTAAACAAGGTTTACCCCATAGCCAACTTGCCCCCCCGTGGCAGATTTTAATTCTCGGTGATGGTTCTCCCACCCGTCATTTACAACTTTTAACTGGTGAAAAAACGGAAGTAGATGTGATCGATATGTCCCCCATCGGCGATGATGAGGATGGCGCACCGATGAAAATTAGCCTGATTCCGGGGCCGAGATTGCGTCGTCAAGTCTGGTTACGCACAGCTAGTGGTCAAAGGTTAGCCTATGCTGCTTCTTGGTGGTCTGCCAATCAAGTGGACGAATATCTAGAAAATCGTTCCCTACCGATTTGGGAAAGTCTCTCGCGGCTGCACACGGAATTGTATCGCGATGTGCAGGGACTTTATTACGGTCATTCCCCAGAATTAGAAATAGCTTTTGGGGAAAAAGGAGCATTTTGGGGTCGTCATTACCTATTTTGGCACGCTCGCCAACCCCTTACCCTGATTTACGAGGTTTTTTCTCCCTGTCTCCGTAAATACCTCGGCGAAATGAGAATTGATCAATTAGAATAACTGCCGTAGATATTTCTAAGTAGTTCAATTAGTTAATCTTTGGAGAGAATTAAATGATTTTTCTCCGTTAATTTTACCATCCAACCTGGTTCAATCACAATCGTGCTAATTTTTTCGATAATAATTGCAGGTCCAGCCAGACAATCAAAAGGTTGCAGATCTGAACGCTGATAAATTGGCGTTTCCCGCCATTGATTAGCCATAAAAACCGCTACTCGATCGAGGATAGGAGGTAATTCTCCCATCGGACGGGTGCGAGTTAAAATTGCTTCTTGGGGACTGTCCATAGTCTCGATCAATTCCACGGCAATCGACTCAACAATTAAAGCTTTTTGTTCTTGCTTAAACCCATAACGTCTTTGATGTTCCCGTTCAAAATCCTGACGCATTTGATCGCTAAAATTAACCGCTAAAGTGGCATCACTGCCTTGATATTTTAAACTGACTTGCTGCCGCACCTGATTATAACCCTCTAATTCCCGACCAGCTAAAACTTCTAATTCGTTCATCTCCGTCAGTAACTGCCCGATTAAATCGGCATTTAACAACTGTTCGATCGCTTTTTCTTTAATTACCCTCAAATCGGCCAACCCCATGCCGTAGGCGCTTAAAACCCCGGCGTAGGGATGGAGAAAAATGCTTTTCATTCCCAGAGTATCGGCAATTAAACAGGCCACTTGACCCCCGGCACCGCCAAAGGTACAAAGAGTATAATCACTGAGATCATAACCCTTTTGTAGAGAGATTTTTTTAATCGCATTAGCCATATTTTCCACAGCAATTTTAATAAACCCCGCCGCCAGCAGTTCAGGACTATTATTACCCCCCATTGTTGCCGCTAATTCGTGAAACTTTGTCAGCACAATCTCTCTATCTAGGGGGAAATTTCCCTCTTGTCCAAAAATAGCGGGAAAATAGGCGGCTTGAATTTTTCCTAACAAAACATTAGCATCGGTAATTGTTAAAGGTCCACCCCGTCGATAACAGGCAGGTCCCGGATTAGCTCCAGCACTTTCTGGTCCAACCCGAAAACGATAACCATCATAGACTAAAATCGAACCCCCACCAGCGGCCACGGTGTGAATACTTAACATCGGCGCTCGCATTCTTACGCCAGCAATTTCGTTATCTGTTTGGCGCTCGTATTCCCCTTGAAAATGAGAAACATCGGTGCTAGTTCCTCCCATATCAAAACTGATAATTTTGCTAAATCCTGCCCTTAAACTGGTTTGTACTGCCCCAACTATTCCCCCCGCAGGACCGGATAAAATGCTATCTTTACCCTGAAATTTATCGGCGGTGACTAAACCGCCATCGGATTTCATAAATAGTAAGCTAGTCTTCGGTAATTGCTGGCTAATACTATCAACATATCGGCGTAAAATTGGCGATAGATAGGCAGAAACACTGTGGTATCTCCCCGGGATACCAGTTTCATTAAAGGACTGACTTGGTGGGAAATTGCTAGGTGAGTAAAGCCGATTTCTTCGGCAATAGCTGCCACTTGTTTTTCGTGGTCGGGATAACGATAACTGTGCATAAAAACAATCGCACAACTTCGGATACCAGCTTGATAAACTGGTATTAAATCGGCTTTAACTTGGGCGGGATTAACGGCGATTAATTCTTGTCCTTGACTATCGTAGCGTTCGGCCACTTCGATAACTTGTTCGTATAATAAAGAAGGCAGAATAATTTGACGGGCAAAAATATCGGGGCGATTTTGATAGCCAATTCTCAAGGCATCTTTAAACCCTTTGGTGATTAACAAAACCGTGCGCTCTCCTTTCCTTTCTAACAGCGCATTGGTGGCTACCGTTGTTCCCATTTTAATCACTTCGATGTTATCTAGGGAACCGCTAATATCTTTAATCCCTTGCATGACTGCATCTGGGTATTTTTCGGGATTCTCCGAGAGCAGTTTATAGAGAACAATCCACTGTTGATCAGCAAGGGGAACAATCAGAAATCTAGCGGCATCTCTAGCTAGTCGTTCGATAATTTCTGGTCGATCGATTATCGCCACGATATCGGTAAAAGTTCCCCCTCGATCGATAAAAAATTTTAACATAATCCCTTCCAGTTCTCAGAGTCAGTTAACAATTGTGCCTAATCCTTTTAAAATAAACTAGATTGATCTATCTGAGTAAGCAAAATGTCCACAGGAATCGCTATCTTAGGGGTAGGACGTTGGGGAGTGCATTACGTCCGTCATTTTTCTCAACATCCCTCAGCACAAGTAGTGGCGATCGTTGATCCCTCCCCCGAAAAACTCCGTCTCTGTCGCGATCAATTTAATCTCGATACTAATAAGGTTATTTTAGCCAATGACTGGGAATCTATTCGCAATCATCCCGAAATCTCGGCCGTAGTCGTCGTTACTCCCGCCATCAGCCATTATCCCCTGATTAAAGATGCTCTTAATTTAGGTTATCACGTTCTGGCCGAAAAACCCTTAACCCTCAATTCCCAAGAATGTGCCGAATTAACGGCATTAGCGGTGCAAAAACAGCGTATTTTATTAGTTGATCATACCTATCTTTTTCATCCGGCCGTTATCACCGGACAAAAAGTCCTGCAATCTGGGGGTATCGGTAAACCTCTTTATGGTTATGCCACTCGCACCCACCTGGGGCCGGTTCGTCAGGATGTGTCCGCTTTGTGGGATCTAGCTATTCACGATATCTCGATTTTTAATCATTGGTTAAATAGTACACCTGTATTAGTACAAGCGCGAGGAACAGTTTGGCTACAATCTAATCTAGCCGATTTAGTCTGGTTAACCCTGATCTATGGCGATGGTTTTCAAGCGACTATTCACCTTTGTTGGTTGAATCCCGATAAACAGCGACGCTTAGGAATAGTTGGCAGCGAAGGGACTTTAATTTTCAATGAATTAGACTCTCGATCGCCTTTAACCCGACAAAAGGGCGATTTTGAACGTCAGGAAGCCTATTTTATTCCCCAAGGACAGGAGACGGAATCTATCCCTATTGCCGATGGTGAACCCCTGAAAGCATTGTGCGAACATTTTTTAGAGTCGGTGGCTACGGGTGTCGATTCTCCTGTATCTTCGGGATCGGTAGGGACGGAATTAGTCAAAATCCTCCAGGCAGCAGAATTATCTCTAGCCAGAGGTGGAGAGATTGTGCGCTTAGAATAGGGAAACATGGGATCGATAAGCTGTTGACTATCTAAATTACTCGTTAAGACTGCACCGGGGTTGAGAGCAGGGAAACGAGCGATCGCTGTCCGGTTAGTCGATGTGTTCGGCGATGCCAGTGCCACAGTTGAGGTGAGGTGAGAGCATTTCTCAGAAAGATGACGTATCACTGGACTTCCCCCGTATAAACATACTAGCTATGGCTAAAAGTCTTATAGAGCCTGAGTTAAAGCCATATAATACTAATGGACTACTGGACACAAACTCCTGAAGTCCTTACGCTGATAGGGTTTGAGGCAAAAATTTTCAAATTTGACCTTTCGACCATTATAGCTTGTTTCGGGGCAGAAAACCATCAAAAACATGGCTACAGAGGGAATCGCTGACTCTAGAGATTAATGACACCATCTGTTACAATGAGGTTAGCGATCACTATACAGCCAACTCTAGGTCATCGCTCTACTCCAGATACAGTCAACGGTACAGCCATTTTCAAGCGAAAAATGTACCCAGTAGCGGCTTGTCAATTTTTTCTGAGAAGCTCCATGCAGTAAGGGTTTTGTTGATTTTTTAGTATTTCTGTATGGGGGAAGTCCAGGTATCAACTGATTTACTGTTGACGAGAAGTTTGTGCGGCTTTAGATTTATTAGGAGTTTCTCTGATTTGTACCCAGTAACGGGGCGGCGGAAATTCTGTTAATCTTTCCCAAAGCACAGGTTATGGCTTTTTGTCAACGGGGAAGTCCAGGTATATCTCTGGGTGAACGCCTGTTCTCGTCAGCTTGTCTGTAAAGTTTTATGTGCGGATTCAACATTTCCGATCATATTCCTTTATTGTTCCTACATAAGTCAAACAAATTAGCTCGTCCTAGCTCAGGCAACAGCCGTGGCTCCGGACTCTTGTTTCCCAGTGGCCAAGGTCACTTGTGGCTCAGATTTTACGCGAATATACTAAGACCAGTCCCTTTGTCTTAATCAGCGTATTAAAAAGCCATGTTCAAACCCTCGGTCAGCTAATAAAGTCACGGTACAGTTATCCAGCAGAACTGCCGCCACAGTTTCCAAAACAGGACGGTATTGCTTAAAGCCAACCATCGCACTCCCATGTTCTCAAATTTTACTGAAAAAATATGAGGCAATTAAAATCATTGTTTAAATATGTCAACCCCGTTATCTGGGTTGATTGGACGATGGGTTCATCTCGGCCTTTTTCAAATAGCTCAGGCACAGGAACAGTAAGTTACGTACACTCATTTCAATCTGTATTACCTATCTCTGTAACCCCACCAGATTCGACCTTCCCGTTTGGAAACCCCGTTGAGGGATTATTTGTTAGCCAATCGGGAGATGCTTCGATCACTTTCACTTTTAGTGGGGTTTCGCCTGACAGCGGCACCATTTTTACGTTAGGAAATTTAAGAGCTACGAATGAATTCGTAATCAGTGCCTTCGACAGTTCAAACAACCCGATTCCTCTGACTTTTTGGACGGTACTTGGGGAATTTAGAATATATTCAGGTGATACCGGTCCGAACTTGTGGAATCCAAGTAATGGCTTAATGGTTGGAAACGGAAACATCCAGAACCAAGAGAATAGTAAAAATCTCTTCTTTGGCGGCTTAACTACGAACATCGCACAGATCCATGTGGATTACAGGAACGTTGATAATGGTTTTGAGTTCTTACACTTTGGTATAGCACAGACAGTACAAGTGCCAGAACCCTCTGCTCTCTTGCTAGTATGCTTTGGAGTAGCAGCAATTCTCATTTCAAAAAGTAACAAGTGATACAAACAGAAATAAAGCTTTAAGGGGATGACTGGGTGAAAAATACAGAAAAAGCCGTCATTAATGTGGGAAGAAAAGTTATTGGAGTTTTTGGAGCGATGTAATGCCCGTTGATACAGTAGAGTATAGCCCTTTAAAACTAAGAGCAAAACGTGACGGGAAAGCTAACCTAGATTTCGCTTGCCCTTGTTCTATTGATCGCATCCCCTAGCGATTTTTTCCCAGTCGAACCGGCGATCGATCTTGCCACGAATGCAGCCGTTAGGGATTCGGACAGCGATCGCTGTCTGCTTAGTCGATGTGTTGGGCAATGATGCCAGTGCTACAGTTGAGGTGAGGTAAAATCTCCGACGTTTCCCAGAAAGATGAAGTATAACCTGATTTGCTATTGACGAGGAGTTTGTACGGCGTTGGATTTATTAGGGGTTTCCTTAATTTGTACCCAGTAAGGGGGGATCGGAAATTCTCTTAATCCCTCCTACAGCACAGGTTATGGCTTTTTGTCAATGGGAAAGCCAGATATTATGAAAAATTTTCCGAGTTTTTTCGGCTATTTATGGATGTCTGAATGATGCCCATCTGAAACATAAAAAAGAACTTGATTCCCTGCTCACCTTCTGATTTCACAAGTTTAATAAATCTCAGATTATGACCATCTAAAGTATATCTCAGGATCGGTTACTTAATTTTATCAGAATTAGAATTCGATGAAGGAGGTACAGAATTCCTAACGAGCAGGGTTGAGATGTAAACATCCTCTACCTCCCGGAACCTCCTTTTTCTAAAAGTTTGTCCCACAATGATCGTGATGACAAGGGATGTGAATATCCAGCTTGGTTCTTCTTTGATAGCCAGTGTAGATAGTATAAGATTAAATAATGAAGCAAGAAACAGAGACGCTAACATTCGCACCTGAGCTTCCCTGTACTGTGCTTCTTCCCACAAAACAGGCTGACGAATCTTGAGAAGGCGCTTACAGATTTCAAAAGGTTGATAAGAAGCTAGTTTCTCTATCTTAACATTGTCTGATTCTTCCTGAATTTGCAACTCTGAGGTTACAATTTTTTTGATACTTGAATAGAGAAATTTTTGTTCTTTTTCGTAATAATCCTTAAAGGGAAAAAATTCTAGAATTCTAGGTTTATTTTCTCGATTATCTATTTTTTTCTGAATTTCTTGATGAATTTTTTGGATTTTGCATGGACATTTAAATAAATAGACAAATAAGACCTTAATTATCATTATAATGATAATTATGAAACTAGGAACTCGAATAGAAATCCATTCTGCTGGATATGTAGATAAAGCCATGTTGAAATAGCCGATAAGAATTGATAATAAGGCTAGACCAACATAAAAGGGTGCGCCGTATTCATGCCCTGATAATTCTTTGGGAAGAGTTGCAATAAAAAAAGCAACTTTAAGAGGATCGGTAGGTTTTATATTCCATTGAGGAGAAACCATCTCTCGGAGAGTAAAAAATAAGACAGTCCACACCATTCCAGGAAGGAAAACCCCAAGGAAATCGATAATCGTGAGTCTTATTGGTGTAAAAGTAGGTGACATTAGCCCAAAATTCCTAACTTATATTGCTGAGTTGCATAATACTAAATCTGCTTTTAATAGTATAACTAACTCTCAATCGAACTTTAAAAAACCCGCTCCCCCCTCCCCTATACCTTCTAAACAGGATTTAGTATAATTGGACTTACTCGTACAAATATACTGGCAATGACTAAAAGTCTTACAGAGCCTGACTTAAGTTCTTAGGCAGATAGGGTTTGAGGCAAAAATTTTCCATCTGACCTATAGCTCGTTTTGTGGCGGAAAACTGGCAAAAACAAGAGAGGAAATCGCTTACTCTAGAGATTAATGACACTATCTGTTGCAATTAGGTTAGCGATCGCTACACAGCCAACTCTAGGTCATCGCTCTACTCCAGATACAGTCAACGGTACAGCCATTTTCAACGGGAAAATGTCCCCAGTGGTGGCTTGTCAACTTTTTCTGAGAAGCCCCATGCAGTAAGGGTTTTGTTGATTTTTTAGTATTTATGTATGGGGGAAGTCCAGATGTCACCCCCAACTCTGCTGGCCTCACCAATGAAAATATGGCGCATTACATTTGATTAGCGTACCCTACACTCGTCAGCGTACTTCTACGCAGTGCCTTCGACATCACACATGGTGCGTTCCCCAAAAATCTATTAGTGGAGCAGTAGGAGCCACATTAGGGAACGCACCCTACCAGCTGAATTCCCCCGCCATTTTGGTCTATTTTCCAGCATCAGTGGCTTTTTGTTGGTCGGGTGCAAGATTTGTTAGACCTCAAATTCGATTACAGTAGCAATGGCGGCTACAATTTCCAGCATTGTAATTTCAGAAACGCCTCCTAATTTACGAATAAACCTTTGTAAATCCACCCCTCTTAGTTGAAGGGTATCAATTGCCGAATCTTTATTCAATCCATTGATACTGTTAGGTTCAATTTTAACGGGCCAGAAATTTGCGGAAAAATATGTTTTCCAGTCTGTAATAGGAGCAATAAGCTTGATAGGAAGCTTTCCTACTGCATCCGAACTGATGACGACAGCAGGACGCACTTTTTTGATTTCTGCACCCACAGTAGGATCGAAGTTGACTAACCAAATTTCTCCACGTTTTGGCAGCTCAGGGTTAATAGTCAATGATGTCACCTGCCATTAACTGCTGCCATTCAGAATCTTGTTGATAGTGAGAGAGCATTATATCGGCTTGACTTTTGAGAATATTCCTCCGTTCAGTCATTGGTAACTTCAGAAAAGCAAGACGCTGTTTTAAGGATGGAGATATATCTTCGGTGGTAGAAGAATCAGAACTAACTTCTTCAAGCAAAATAACTACCTCAACAGTTTGTCCTACAGTCAGATCTGGAGATTCAATTTCAATTCTATTTCCCGGTAGGACTTTTGCTGTCGTGTACAAAGTTGATTTAACCATTTTAAGCCTTCTCTTTAAGTATTGTTGTTAATGTAGCTTATTAAGATCGGCGACCGCACTTTAACCCACAACTTCAATCAATGTACATGGTGCGTTCCCCAAAATCGATCGCTGGAGCAGTAGGACTTGCATTAGGGAGCGCACCCTACAAGATTGCGATCTCGCGTAGCGAGCGCGTTGCGACCGCTACATTTTGGATCGTAGCGGAAAAATGTCAGGTACAACGATTTGTTATACATTATCTTTCTTTGTCAGTTAAATCAATATATTCAGTTTGTATTCGTTTATTCTTGATTATTATTCTAAAATACGGACATTTCCCATTTACTGATAAATCTTTATCATCATTCCCTTTCCTGAATTTAATTATTTCAAATTGGTCGGAATTAAATTTATGTAAAAATGTTATTGGCACTCCCATATATCCCTTATAGTCTATTGGTATGTCTTGTGTTTTATTAATATTAATTCCATCATAATTGTCATATTTTGGATATTGAACTTCGTTGCCAAAATATTTTTTTGTAAGTTCTATATCTTCGTGCCGCTTAAAATTATCTAAATTAGTAAGCCATAAACAATTGTTTGGTGAGATTATTCTATTACCAGAGTTATCTATTCGAGTTTCTGTTCCATATAGTTCATAGTGTTCAGGTACAATAAAACCTGAAATACCTCTACCAAGATTTATTCCTAACCACGCCTTGTTTTCTTTAATAAGTTTGAAAATTTCTTTATAGGTTATTGCATTAATATTTCCAATTATCAAAAACTTTTTATCGTATTTAACCAATTGAGCTACATACTCTCTGAATAATGAAAATGGGGGATTGGTAACAACAATATCGGACTGCTTTAATAGTTCAATGCTTTCCGAACTACGAAAATCACCATCTCCATTAAAGTAAACTAGGTCAGTTGACGTTGGTTTGTTTTTTTCGCCTTCTGTACCTGTATATTCAAAGAAAAAACCTTTTTCATCTTCTTCTGTATTAAATAAATTTTTTACTTGCTCTCTATAACAAGATGTTATTATTTTTTTAAGACCTAATTCATTGAAATTTGAGGTAAAATAATTAAAAAAGTTACTAATTCGGTGGTCATCGCAATTGCAATAAACTACTTGATTTTCAAAATGACTTTTATAATGCTGTAATTCGCTTTCTATATCTGAAAGCTGTGTATAAAACTCGTCACTTTTTGATTTTTTAGCTTTTTGTAATAATTCGTTTGTTGCATTTCTTGCCATTTTTAACCTATATTGAGGAAACTCCTTTTCAAGCTGTTCAATTACAAAAAGTGAAATTTTTCCAACAGTTATGTCGTGTGATTTTGCTTCATCTCCAAATATACCAACCACACCTTTAGACTCTTTATGTTGATTCGTTAATCTTTTTGATTGATTCTTTTTAGTCATATTGTGCCTTTTCTTTACTTAAATCTGCCACTTTCTGTTACAGATAATGTATGTATAACTAAAAATTATACGGAAACTTTATATATATAGTCATTTCAATTAAGATTGAGAATATCAATCCCAGATTTCATAAGGGTTTTGTCGGTCTAGACTGTATCAGACTTATCTGAAATGACTATAACACTCTCCAGAGTAACGATATGGGTCAACTTTCGCTATTCTATTTAGGCGCAATCGCCAGAACTTTTCCCTATATCACGCCCAAAAGCGTGTTAGCCAGATTAGCCCACATCGCACTTTAACCCACAGCTTCAATCAATGTGCATGGTGCGTTCCCCAAAAATCTATTAGTGGAGTAGTAGGACTTACATTAGGGAACGCACCCTACGGCGATAGGGATTTGCTGAAACCGAGCTCAATACATATTGCTTTCTCTATTTCTTCCCAATAAACGTCTTCTAAAACACCCTGTTTATTCTTAATTCTTTGAGAATCTACAGCCCTCATTTGACTTAAGTTGATGTGTCGATCTCCGTCTAGTCCATTCTGCACTGTCGGGGTAATATTGACAACAAAAGGATAAGTCCTTTTCCCGGGCAACAATGGAGCAACTACTGTCGTTGTTCCATTTTGATTGCCAATATCGTTTTGTAAAATCAGGCAAGGACGTTCTTTATCGGTTTCATAACCAACAACGGGTTTCAGATCGATCCACCAGATCTCTCCTCGCTTATAGGTTAGTCTTCCATTAGGCATTTAGACCGTCGCCCACTGCAATATCCCAGACAGAGATTTCTGCTTGTATCTCTGGATCATTGGCCTGATCTTTATAAGCGTCTTCTAGCTCTTTCATAAAAACCCTTCTTTTCTCTTGCCAGAGAACATCATTTATAAAGCTGCTACGATTGCTTGCTAGTTGATCTACAAAGTCCAAAACTTCGTCATCTAAGGTTATGCTAACTTTCTTACTCATTGCCATAAACTGTTTACGACAGCTTGGTAGGATTAGACCATCATACTAACTAATCCTACATTAATTGTCAATGCCTGCCTCTGATCTGTAAGTAGATTGAATGCCTAACGACATCTAGGAGTGCTATCCAGTGTCTTCGCTATCGCACTTAAACCCACAGCTTCAATCAATGTGCATGGTGCGTTCCCCAAAATCGATCGCTGGAGCAGTAGGAACCACCTTAGGGAACGCACCCTACAAGATTGCGATCTCACTATAGAGGGTTGGCATAAATCTAAAGGCGATTGCACTGTTGGTTTGAAACCTAACGTCAACGCTCAGCCGCCGCCGTAGCGGTCGGCTGGAGCGTTTGGTTAGCCCCCTCATTCTCACTTCACAGTCAGCCAGAGCAGCGAACTGCAAAACGCCAAACCCAGATAGAGCAGCGATACCGATTTAAACAACATCGTGCCTGGAAGCGTGTTTTTGAAATCTTTGGTCTTCCTTCGCATCAGTAGCAGCGGGAACTGCAAGGCAGACCCGTTCTCGGCTGCTGTTCTGAACATCGGCGAGTTTACGTAGTCTGAAATCTCCCGCATGCGACTAATGAGACTCCTCTGAATTCTGCGAAAGGAACCATCCACAATCCAAAACACCAAAGGCAGGATGGCTGTCCACCAGATGAGTGAGTGCAAATTTGGGTCCTTGAGGGACAAGCCAATGCTAGCTGTCCATGTCACGACAGCCCAGTTCTTAACCGACTTGGTGATCTCATCGTGTTGACGGATCGCCTCACCGACATGGTTCAGTTCAGCGTTAAGCATCTCCAATTGGATATCAATCAGTCGTTTCGGATCCGCCATTGTTCTACCTCGGACGCGGCTAACCACATATTATAGGTCAACTTTCTGTATAACACTCTCCAGAGTAACGGTATGAGTCAACTTTCGGCATATCACTCTATTTAGGCGCAATCGCCAGAACTTTTCCCTATATCACGCCCAAAAGCGTGTTTAGCCAGATTAGCATATTGCCAAAAACCTTGTTTAACTAAATTCCTGACAACTAGGCTAATTCTAGCGACGATTATTCGATCTGACCGCACCCCTTGACAAAAATTTATAATTATTCGATTCGTTCAATTGTCGGGGGACTCTGTAAAGATTTTTTACTGGGAAATCCACACCCACCAACAAACTTTTTGATGCAAACCCTAATTCAACCTTTGGTCCTGTACTTTTAGCAGCACAGGAGCAAAGTTGAAAATAAAAATTAATAACTGTCCTCATCGGTGATAACTTCCACGGGAATCACTTCTTCTAACACTTTTTCCTGCATTTCTTGGCGACGAATCGGTATTTTGGTTTTTTCCAATTCCGGTAAAGCGACCAATTCCCGTTGTTTTTCCCGGACAGTATTGGGTAACAACATCGGTAGAGGTTCGGGGGTTTCTAACCAGTAGCTGGCCACCGGTAGGGTATGTTCTAAATCTTCCAATAAACGGGGAATAATCATCACCGCGTGCAGTTCACCGATTTTCTCCGCTTCCCGCATTCCCGCATCAATGGCCACGGCCACATTAGCGACGGAACCCCGGATAATGGCCGTACACAAACCATCCCCAATTGTTTCGTAGGAAGCTAACTGCACATCGGCCGATTTTAACATGGCATCGGCTGCCCCCACCATAGCAGGAAAACCGCGGGTTTCCAAGAGACCGATCGACATATTGCTCAGTTTGCTGAACCCCCGTTGACTTTGGGCAATTTCGGCTAAACGGCTACCAATTGGGAAAATTACCTCTAAATTGGGCATCGGTCGGGGAATAACGGATTTAGATACCAATTGTCCGAACTGTGCGGCGGTTTTTGCCCCTTCTTCCACTGCTAACCGCACATCGGCAATATTACCACGCACGATCGCCGTACAGTGACCACCGCCAATTTTTTCGTAACCCACGAGGGTAACTTCTGCTGATTTTAGCATCATATCCGCCGTCCCGACGATCGCCGGAAAGCTGAGGGTAGAGACCAAACCCAAGGCGCTATCTTTGGGGTGACGCTTGGTTTTCATCGTCCTTTGACTGGGGTTAGTTGTGGACGAGGGGGGAGTGCTTCCATTAACTCTTAATCTAGACATTGAAGATAAACTTGCCCTAACAGGTACGAAGGGGGTGATTGTCAGCTATCCTGTTACTATCTAGTCTATCCTGTTAACCTTAATTGCTATTGAAGATTTTTGAGGGATTAGATAAATTTTAGTTATTGTAGCTTGATCAAGTTGTCTTTGACATCCTCGCCGCCGTAAAACGGACGGCGATTCCCAAACCTCACGATTTGGGTTTCTGCTTCTGTCCCGAAGGATTTTTCGCACCTGCCGCCCCAGTTTTACTCTGTTCTGGTCTTATGGTCGCTCTACAGACTGACACCGCAAGCCCTGCGGCCAAAATATTTTTACTTGCGTTAACATCTCGGTCATGGTGCGTCCCACAGTCTGGACAATCCCATTCTCGAATATTTAACGGCATTTTCTCAGCAATATACCCGCAATTACTACACCGCTTAGAACTAGGAAACCATCTATCTATTTCGAGGTAATTTCTCCCATACCAACGGCATTTATAAGCTAATTGTCGGGTAATTTCTCCCCAACTAACGTCAGATATTGCCTGAGATAATTTCGGGTTTTTGACCAGATTCTTGACGGCTAAATTCTCAACTACAATCGTTTGGTTTTCACGAACTAATTGAGTGGTTAGCTTGTGTAAATGGTCTTTTCTACTATCAGTAATTTGGGCGTGAATTTTGGCTACTTTGATTCTCGCTTTTTCTCGATTCTTTGACCCTTTCTGTTTTCGAGAAAGGCTTTTCGATGCTCTTCGCAGTCTCTGATAATGCTTTTTAAAATGCTTAGGATTAGACACTTTGTCACCATCGCTGGTAATTACTAGGCTACTAATTCCTAAGTCAATTCCGATGGCTTTATCTGTTACTGGTAATGGCTTAATTGTTGGGTCATCAAATCTAATTGAGATATGCCAGCGTCCTGAGGGATGTAATCTGACTGTTACTGTGCTTGGTTCACAAGCTTCTGGGATTTGTCTTGACCATCGAATAGGTAAAGGTTCTGTGCATTTAGCTAAATAGATTTGTCTGTCTTTAAATTTAAAAGCTGACTTAGTAAATTCGGCACTTCCTCCTTGATGTTTTTTCTTAAAGTTAGGATACTTAGTACGACCAGCAAAGAAGTTAGTGAAAGCTGTTTGTAGGTGTCTTAACCCTTGTTGCAAAGGTACACAGCTTACTTCGTTGAGAAAGTCTAATTCTTCTTGCTTTTTCCACTCGGTTAGCATTGAAGAGGTTTCAGTATATCCTACTCTTTCTTGCTTTTCGTACCATGCTTGTGTTCTGAGATGGAGAGCTTTATTGTAAACCAATCTTACACAGCCCAAAGTGCGCCGCAATAGCGACTCTTGTTCGGGTGTGGGGTAAAATCGAAACGAATAGGCTTTTTCCATGCCTCACATTTTAGCATATATTTCGTAAATGTGCTAATATTTAACGGTAAAGCCGTCGTAGAACGACGGGGTTTCAGACCCAAATTTTCGATGACAGAACAGCCTCGCAGTACAGATGATCGAATCAGCGAAACGGAAGCGACCGAATTAATGCGATCGCTGCTTCATAAGGAAGGAAATTGGGTGAATTGGGGGCAAAAATGTCAAAAACTGCAAAAAGCTGGCTACGATTCCCAGTTAATCTTTGAACAAACCGGGTTTCAAAATGCCCAACAAAATTTAATTATTGTCGCTGCCCAAGTTTTTGAGAGTTTAATCAAAGCGGGAGCAGCTGAAGATTTGTTAAGTTACTACATCGGGCCGCGCAGTGATGTGCTATACGAATTGCGAATTCTCAACCAAGAACAAAGATTGGGGGCAGCGAAATTAGCGGCAGAAAAAAGGATTGAGGTGGCTGAAGCACACGATATCGCCAAAGCTATCCAAGATTTTTCCCGTTTATCCCAGATTCCCAGTGAATTTACCCGTCATCCTGGAGATGCGATCGCTTACCAGTGTTGGAAACGGGGTAAACAAAAGCGAGATTTAGCCGAAAGAGCGAAATTAATCGCTAAAGGTTTGAAATTTGCCCATTCTGACTCGGCCAGACAGGCGATCGAGTCTTTACTACAAGATTTTACCGTTACTCCCACCCGTAGCGCTCCCCTGCTACCCGTCCATCGTTTACAGGATGAGGACGAATTAGCCAGAATTATTCCTTTAGTAGGAAGATTTCCGGTGACGGTAACTGATATAAAACACACAGAAAGTTTGAGCGTCGAGGAACCTTTTCGACTGGTAACGGTGGGGGATAAACAAACAATTGTGCCTCTCCCCGGTTGGCAAGCAATTCTCAAAGCGATCGATCCTATAGCTATTTTATGGCCTAGCGATCAATTACCTCGATCGATTGCCACCAGATCCGAGGAAGTGTTATTAGTGATCGATCGAGTTTTTGCCGAATGGGACGTGAACAATTATTATCTAGTAGAGAGAGATAATTCCGTCTTTTTACAATGGTTTGATAGTCCCCCCAATGTCACCATCTTAGGTCAATTAGTCTTGATTTTAAGGGCTAAAAATATCCTTGATGAAAAAAACATCACCGAACCCTGGCAAATGGATGACTAAATCAGTGATCAGTTATCAGTAAACAGTGATCAGGTTTAAGTTATTAGTTATGAGGGGGAATAAGACAATAGATAAACTGATCACTGAATCCAATAAAACTGGTCATTGCTAACTTGTAGCTGACGGCATAACTTAAGAAACTAAGAGACATTTTTCAAGGAAAAAGCCAAAAGGGAAACCCTACTTTCAAGAAAACACTGGAACAGACAACAGGCAAATGTTGACTGATAACTGATAACTGATAACTGATAACTGATATATGCGTGCAGTAATTTGTGGATATTATGGGAGAGGAAACGGAGGAGATGAGGCATTATTAGTGTCTCTATTGCAGATGTTGCCCTCAGAAATTAAACCTATTGTTTTGTCAAATAATCCCAGAGAAACCAGTCAACGTTATGGAGTAGAAACCTGTCCTAGTCGGGATTGGTGGCAAGTTTTTAAAACTCTTAAAAAAGCCGATATATTTATCTGGGGTGGCGGCAGTTTAATGCAGGATGTCACCAGTTTTGCCAGTCCAATTTATTACGGTGGTTTAATGGCTCTTGCTCAATTATTGGGCTTAAAAACTATGGCTTGGGGCCAGGGAATTGGACCATTAAATAGACCTTTTACTCGTTGGTTAACCAAAAAAGTCTTAAAACAATGTAGTTTAGTTACTGTGCGCGATGATGTATCGGCTCATTTAGTCGCTGATTGGGGTATTAGTCCCATTGTTGCCCCCGATCCAGTATGGGCTTTAGACGCTCAATCCGTCAAGGGATTATCGGATTTACCTGCCCCAAGAATCGCCGTCAATTTACGTCCCCATCCCCTATTAACCCCAGCAAAATTAGATAAATTAACCCAAGCTTTAATTCATTTGCAAACCAGTACGGGGGCGTTTATTCTCTTAGTCCCTTTTCAAAAGTTGCGGGATTTGCCCCTCTGTGAAGCTGTAGCCCGTCAATTAAGAGAAAATTATCAAATCATTAGCTTAGAGGATCCAAGACAGTTAAAAGGCTTATTTCGCGGGGTAGAAATGGTGATCGGAATGCGCTTTCATAGTTTAATTATGGCCGCGGCAGAAGATTGTCGTTGTTTTGCCCTTAGTTATGATCCGAAAGTCTCGCGGTTAATTGCCGAAGTCCCGATGCAGGGTTGGGAATTAGATCAGTTACCAGAGGCAGTTAATGATATTAGTAATGCTTGGATTGATTTTTATGCCAATGGAGAAGGATTAACCAGCGATCGCAAACATTTTTTAATCGATCGAGCTTTAATTCATCGAGAAATTTTGTTTAGATTGGTGAGCTAATTTTTATGTCGAGTGCTATTACCGAAGCGATCACGACTATTGCCATGGCCGAGACAAGATTTAATCTCTCCTTAACAGAAGATGGGGCGTTTTTTCCCGAATGGCAAAGTGATTTACTGTCTCTATCTAGCCATGAAAAAAAGAGTTTGGATGAACTAAGACAAAGGTATTTATACCAAAGATCGGCGGGACAGTTATTAGAAGGAACCGTGACTTTATTGTTAGTTTCTCCGTTACTAGCGATTGCGGGTTTTTACGATCCGCCTTTTCGAGTACGCGCAGAGGAATCGGTAAGCTTAACCGTCGATGATGGGGAAGAAATACTATCGGGTAGAATCGATGTTTTAGTCTGGTTAAATCAGTTTTGGGTGGTAATTGTAGAATCAAAAAAAACCGCCCTATCGGTTTGGACTGCCTTACCGCAAACCTTAGCCTATTTGATGGCTAATCCCCGGCCGGAAAAACCTAGCTTTGCCCTCGTCACCAATGGAGATGATATTTTATTGGTCAAATTGAGAGCTAATGCCCATCATTATGCCCTATCTAGGGTATTTGCTCCCTTTATTTCCAGAGAAGAACTATATAGAGTTTTGCAGATTTTAAAACACATCGCTGAGGCGATCGAATAAAATCAAGATTAGAGCTTATTAGCGAGGAAAAATCCTAATTGAGATGGGAATCTTTGGGTATAACATCCAAACCGAGGAGAACCTTTTGGGTATTGGACATATCGCCGATAATTCTTTGTAGGGGTGGGGGAAGTTGTTTGACTAAAGTAGGAGTTACGAGAATTTTATCCTGTTCCGCTAATTGCGGCTGTTCGAGAACATCAATTATTTCTACCGTATAAAGATCAGATAACTCCTCGCGACAGATCCGAAAAATATTGGCGATCGCCCTCTGGGATTTACTTGAATCACCCATAATGTAGAGTTTGAGAAGATATTGACTCATGATTGCGTGTTATTGAACAGTTTAATGTTGCTGAGACCGATATAGTATTTACGATAGAAAGAGACGAGATAACCCATCAATTCCAAGACCATAAGACGACCTTCGCTAACGTAGGCCTGCGCTTTGGCCAGGGTGACATCCTGATTTTTTTGGCGTAGGGTGGTGGTATGAATATCCACCACATCGCGAGGACTAGCTTTTAAGAATCCTAACTTATCGGCCAAGCTTCGCAGTCGTTCCGATAGATTATGTTCCACTTTATATGCTTGTTCTTCTAAAGCTAAATCTAACAACTCTCCGTAATTTTGGACTAATTCTTGAAAAATATCGGGAATACTTTGCCTTATTGCCTCAGAACCGAACATTTTCGCCGTGATGCTAGTTTGTCCTCCCTTGATTAACTGTTCCAGTTCGCGAAATTCCTCTTCCTGTTGTTGATGTTTAAGATTGAGGATATATTGCTGACGCTCGATCGCCACACGAATTTGATAGACTAAAAGACTACTATCGATATTATTTAACTGAATATAACCATCAGCACCCAGTTGAAAGGCTTTAACGACTAATTTCTCATCATTGCTAGTAGTTTGAACCACTATCGGTAGATCAGAGGCTAATTCTCTGGTTTTGACTAGGATATTTAAACCGGGGGGGACAGAGATTTCCAAGCTTAAGAGGATGAGATCAAATTTCTCCCCTGCTAGTTTTTCGCCAGTTTCCTGTAGATCCTGAGCTTGGGTGAGGGTAAAAGTCAACCCCTTGGCCAAGGAACATTGGGGGGCCTTTAACAGCAATCTCTGGATTAGTTTAACAGTCGTCGGCTCATCCTCTATCAATAAAATCCTACAGAGATCCCTAGTCATTGTTAATCGATCGCTAAAATTATCTTTTTCCCCCTACTCTCATAGTACGCTCATCTTTGGGAAACTCAAGGATAAAATCACAATATATCTCCGGCAAAAGTGAGATATTAATGGCAACCTTGCTCTTAAAATCCTTAATTTAACGATTTTTCCCGAAACTTCCCCACTTCCCCACTTCCCCACTTCCCCACTTCCCCAATTCCCCAATTCATAATTCATAATTACCACTTCCCCCACTTCCCCAATTCATAATTCATAATTCATAATTCATAATTCATAATTCCCACTTCCCCACTTCCCTCTCCCTTCTCCTATTTTGACTCAATTCGCCGAATTGCCACCACTGCCGGCCGGGGAGGTTGATTAACTTGACCACTGGGCCAATTCGACCCTAGGGGTACTTGTCGCATTTGTTCAAATTCCTGCCCATTAGTGGTTTTCAGGGCAAATTTGCGGTTTTCAAAGGCCAAATCCCGACGAATTCCCCCCGCTTCCCCCGGATGTTGTACTGCCAAAAATAACGTCTCTTGGTCGGGAGTAAAGTACAATCCCGTTAATTCCGCATCCATGGGAGCGATAGCAAAAGGATAGGGATGCTCTTGACCCTTGGCAAACACCCAAGCACTATTATTGCCAAAAATCCCCAATAAATCCCGTTGACTAACCGGAACCCCTTGGGGATAACGAGTTTTCATCTCTCGATTTAACCCACCCGTGGAAATATCGCTAACCATCCAGAGATTTCCCTGTTGATCGAAAGCGAGGTTATCGGGATTAGAAAAACCCTGACCTTTCTCTGTCGGTTCCCCTCCATAAGCGACCACATCCCAACGAAAACTTAAGGAAGCAGCATCATTATTATCTTCCCTTAAACTGATAATCCAACCAAATTCGTAGGGTATTTCGCCATTTGGTCCCTTAAATATCTCCTTATCGGCTCCTCCCTCCGCTTCACTGGGACTACCAGAGGTAAAGGTTATATATAAAGTGCCATTCTCGTCCACTTCCGTATCTTCTGGCCGACCAGTACAAGTGACCCCAACGGCGTTAGCGGCAAAATGAGCATCGATGAGAATTGCTCCCTGTTTTTCCGTCGGATTACCTTCATACAGGTCCGCGAGGGTCTTATATTTAGCTTTGTAGGCTAGAATCTCCTCATCGTCCTTAAATAGCAGTAATTTAGTCTCATTGACCGTTCTTTCGGGATTTGGCAAAGCTACTACCCCATCCCCGCGACTAGCGGCAATTTGACTCGGTAGGACGGGATTTATCTCCGTGTCGGGATTTAGGGGTATCCAATAACCGGTTTTATCGGGGTTGAATTTGGCCCCGTAGAGCATTCCTTTTTCTAGGAGTTTTGAGTTATTTTTCTGCTTAATATCGCTAATTTTGCCCTCGGAAACGAATTTATAGACATGACCTCCTCTGCGATCGCATCCTGAATAAACCGCCAAGGGTTGCCCCGTTTGAGCGAGAAAAGCGACCGCTTCATGGCGAAAACGCCCTAACCAAGTGTGTTTTGTGCCGTAATCGTCGGGATTGGCCGGATCCACCTCCACCATCCAACCGTATTTATTTCCCGCTAACCCGAAAACATTACCCCGGCCATCCACTTCCGAACTATTGAGAATAAAGGGAGTAGTATCGGGATGCAAAGAGGAACCGTCTTTTAACACTACCTCGGTCACTTGGTCTTGAAAGTTTTCCTCGGCACTAAATACGGTTCCCCAAGGAGTTGTTCCCCCGGCACAATTTTGCAATGTTCCGATAATTTTTGACCCTAATCCGTCATCGTAGCCAAGTTTATCGGTTTTGGTAAAAATTGCTACAGCAGGACCGGTCGCTTTCAGGTAATGACCGTCCTTTAGTCCAGAGATACCGGTAATGCGGCGATCGGCTTTACTATAGGTACGTTGCCATTTTCCCGTTTGATCTTTAGCGAGGGAAATTACGCCAATTCCCTGATCAATTAAGCCTTCTAGGGAGATTTCCTCGATTTTTGCCTTTAAGCTGGCATCTTGCAGGTTATAGGCGGCAATTTCGCCCTTTTCGTTGGTTTTTTCCCGTACTTCCTTGACGGGTAGGGTTTTACCAATCACCTGTTCAAAGGTTTGTAGCCAAGTACGACCACTGATATATTCAAAATTAACGGTTAGATAACCTTGACCCGGACTGGTTTCGATAAAAGATAGATAATCATTGTTATAACCGAAACGGGAATCACCTACTTGATCTCCCCACTGCGCTACCACATAATAGGTGAATCCTTGCGGAAGAACGAGATCATCTAGGACTGTATAGGTTTGATAGGCATTTTTTTGGCTTTCATCGCTCATGCCGTCAATTTTTAGCGGAATCGGCAGTTTGACTGCAGCAAAGTTTAACCCAAAACTATTAGCAGCGCTCGCAGGACTGCTCACCAGAGAGGAATATTTTTTCTCTTGCAGACTGAAAAAAGAGACACCGGCAGTGGCAGTTAAAAAGGTGAGGAAATTACGGCGAGAAATACTCATATTTTCATTAATAAAGTCAAAACTGATGTTCAGACCTTGATTAGGTTAAATTTTATTACAGACACTTGACATAGGGATTATATATTATCCAAGTTATGACTAAGTTAACAGCCAGTTAAAAGTAATCAGTAATCAGTGATCACTGATCAGTAAACAGTAATCGGTGAAAAGAAAGTAGAAAACTGCCATTTAATACTGCTCTCTTAATCCATACCGCTCACTTAAAATTCAAATCTGATAACTGATAACTGATAACTGAATAATCGCTTTGTTTGTCGCTATTTTTAGGAGGTGCAGCTAAACTTTTTTTTTCCTACCATTAATCTTTTGATACAATTCCTTGTAAAAAAGCAGTAGTTTTTAAATCAATCCCTGTAATTGCCGTGCCAACAACTACCGAATATGCACCAACTTCTAGGGCTTTTTTAGCTTCTGTTGGCGTCGATATTCCTCCTTCACAGATAACAGGAACTGACAACTTATTAACTAATTCTTCTAGGAAAGAAAAACTTGGCGGTGGCAGATGTTTAGTGGCTTCTGTGTAACCGTAAAGAGTTGTACCGACAATATCAGCACCGGCTGCCACGGCATAAATAGCACTTTCGATCGAGTCTATATCTGCCATGACTAATTTACCAGTTTCCCGATGAATACGATCGATAATTGTGGCTAAATTTTCATCCTTAGGACGCTTTCTCGGGGTAGCATCCAAGGCAATTATATCGGCACCCGCATCGGCAATAGCGAGAGCATCTTGATATTTGGGAGTAATGTATACCGAACAATCGCGATAATTGCGTTTCCAGAGTCCAATTATCGGTATATCCGGCAATTGTTGACGGGTAGCTTTCAGATGAGCGGGACTATCAATTCTGACCCCACAAGCACCCCTATCCACGCAAGCATGAGCCATGGCGGCAATAATTACAGGATCGTGCAGAGATGACTCCACTGGTGCTTGACAGGAGACGATTAAACCCGATTTTAAGGTTTCTATTCGCATAAATTGGGGTGTGGGGTGTGGGGTGTGGGGTGTGGGGTGTGGGGTGTGGGGAGAAGCTTTTTTCAGTGATCAGTAAACAGTAAACAGTAATCAGTGAACTGAAAACTCACATCTGATAACTGATAACTGATAACTGATAACTGATAACTAACCCCACCAACAAACTTTTTCAGTAAACCTTACTTATAAGCAGCGATACACTGTTCAACTAAAGCGGTTACTGCGTCCACATCTTTCCAACCGAGAATTTCTGTGACTTTTTTCTCTAGATTCTTATAGGTTTTGAAAAACTCGGCGATTTCCTCCAAGCGATGGGGAGAGACATCTTTAAGAGATTTTACCTCTGCATAACGGGGATCTTTAGCGGGAACACAGAGAATTTTTTCATCGCGATCACCACCATCGATCATTTCTAACATACCAATAGGACGCGCCGTAATCACACAGCCGGGGAAAGTAGGCTGATCCATGATCACCATACCATCTAAAGGATCGCCGTCATCGGCGAGGGTATTGGGAACAAAACCATAATCACAGGGATATTGTACCGAAGAATAGAGAACGCGATCGAGAGCAAAGGCGTTTAAATCCTTATCAAACTCGTATTTATTCTTACTACCGGCCGTAATTTCCACTAAAACGTTAATTAAACCGGGTTTCGGTTGGGCAGGAATGCGCGATAAATCCACAAGCTTTCTCCAAATACAAGACAATAGCGCCTTTAGAGTCACCTAAAAGCGCAAGCAAAATTAAAACACACTTCGATTGACTCCGATCCAAATTTTACCCATAAGGGGGATCGGGACGAAGAAAAAAAATTTTACTTTGGCAATCGTCTATCTCAATTCTGTCACCTCATTTGCCTCGTTAGGGAGTAGGATGTGTTACCGGTAAGGGGTTCTTCGGTATAGTTAGGCGTGGAGTTATATCCAATCGCTAACAAGGGTAACGTTAGGGTCAGAATTGCGATCATGGTTCCGAGTAAATTGGCCCACCTATGACTAGGAGGTTCGGAAGTCTTCCCTGACGGGTTGCTTGATTCCATAAAGGGGTCGTGTTGAACTCGACAAGTAAAGAATACGAGAGATATATAGAGCAGTCAGCTATCGGCCTTGAGCTTTTAGCAAATTACTGCTGTTTTTTTGCTTTTGGGCTTGGTTAATGTCCCGTTAAAAAGCGAAACATTAACAGCAATACTCTCCCTACTAATTATATTTTACCCATTTTTTTCCAGCAGTTCACTCTGATACTTTTCTTGACGATCTCTCCAGATCATGGTCTGTTGGTGTTCGTCGTCTGATCCCGAACTGAGGTTGTTTACTACTCAATCCACAAAAAAAATGTCTGAAAGGCTTAAATATTAAGCGATTCAAACATTTTTTCATTGCAATCGGAGGGTGATATTGACTTTATGTCTTAACTTCGAGCTTACGATAGAAAGCTGGCTGTTAATGTAGCCTATTTAACCAAAACATCGATTTTTTGCTTATTTATCGGGATAGACAATCACCTTTTCTCAGAAATTATCCGAGTTTGGAGACAATTGGTTAGTAATAATCTCCCAATCAGCCCCCCGCAGGGACAGCGATCAGGGCAAGTGGGATTAATCTACCAATATAAATATCATAACTCGATCGAGGGAGAAAAACCAAGAACCTGCGAGAAAAATGCCGATTTCTCCCAGCCAAGATTACTGCTCAGATCGCCCCAGATGATGCCGTCAGTCATTCTTCAGCGAGAAACCACCTCGCTAGAGGATTCTGATTCTAGGGGGAGAGAGGGTTTAATTATCCCGTATTTTGTCTCCTCTGGAGTCACTTGACGGATAACCTCCAAAGCTTCCTTGATCATTACTGCCATGGGAACCGCGATAATCACCCCCAGTAAACCGCCCACTCGCGCCCCGGTCAAGACCGAGACTAACACCCAAAAGGGATTTAACCCAGTGACACTGCCCAAAATCCGGGGAGCAATGCCATTTTCGACAATTTGCTGCACCACTACAGCTACGGCTAAAACTTGCAGAGCTAAACCAATATCGCGCAAAGCTAGTAAAGCTGTCACCGTGACAATGCCTACAGTTCCCCCAAAAGGGATTAAGGCCATGGTACCAATCAAGAGGCCGAATAGGAGACCAAAAGGGACTTTAATCGATAAAAATGCCGTGACTAATCCCAGGGCCATGCAAGTGGCACAAATTACCTGGCCGACAAAGTAATTCTGAAAACTTAAGCGTAGGGTTAGGGAAAAGGGTTGTTGGACGGGTTTGGGCAACCATTGGATAATACTCCTCCAGATATCGGGACTGTGGAGAAGTAGATAAAAGGTGAGGATAATGGTTAGCAGCACATCAAGCACTCGCACCACGGTAAAAACGGTGAGATTAAGGGCTAAATTAACGCTTCTTCCCGCTAGAATTTGCAATTCTGCCCCTAAACGACTGTTAAACTGAGCGATAACACCATCGAAACTGATCGGAATCGGTAGATTCATCATATCGATTTTGGTATCTAGTTGCATCAGTTGGCGCTGTCCCGAGTCTAACCATTCTGGCAATCTGTTGACAAATTGCTGTGCTTGGGTGAAGACTAAGGGAACTAGGGTGATTCCCACAGCCACAAAAATTAAAATCGTGATCAGGGAAACCACGATCGCAGCTAAACCCCGTTTTAATCCCTGACGTTCCAACCAAGTCACCGGATAACCCAAGAGAAAAGATAGAACGGCCGCTATCAGTAAAATAACAAATAAAGATTCAAAATAGCCAAAAATTGCCGATAATGCCCAGGCATTCAGAACTATAAGTGGTGCAGCTAGAGCAATCACCAGTAAGCGAGATAGGGAATTCAGGGATTGCCACCACGTCTGAACCCAATTGCGTTTCGGGGGAACGACTTTAACTTCCACCATGAAGCCTCTTAAAAGGGTTGTTTCAATACTTGTATTCTGACAGATCGAAGCCGAACCCGCTAACTCAACCGGGGGAAGTGGGAAGATGGGGTGTGGGATGCTGACAGGTGTAGGTTTATTACAACCCAGATGGTTCTTCGGTTTGTCTTATGCAACGTACAGGATTATAAGGAATGAAACTCTTATAGAGAAAGACATTTGGCGATTTTTGTCAATTATTTTTGTCTAGAGCGAACTAATCAATTAAGTCTCTTGCCAGATAAGGATTTAGTCGATTTATGCTCCCCTATCGAACCATACCAAGTAACGAAGAGCCTTTTTTTTAAGCATACTTACTCTCCAGCTAATCGAAGAACATCATTGACAACTTTATCAGTTAGCCACATTCCTTGATGGCGTAACTTAGCAATAACGGGAGCAACAGAAGATAGATAGCCCTGCTGCTTCGCTTTAACTAAAACACCAAGCGTTCCTGAATATTTTAAGCGATATAAATTGGCAATACGTCGGGCTAATTGATCGTCAAAAATCAGTAAACTACCTGGATTTTCTAATCCTAAAGCTAAGACCTCTGCTTCTCCTTGCCCTAAATCAATAATAGCTGGAATTAGACTGACTGATTTGACTGAAGTAATTGAAATCCATTCAATCGCCTGAATATTGGGAACATCAATTCCTTTATTTTTACCGATTGCTAATTCTTCGATTACTGCTGGAGGAGTCAAGATTTGAGAATACAAGCGTTGGAGCAATTCCAAGTAGCCCACTTGATGTAAGTACAGTAGAGGAGAGGTGTTGACAATGACTTGAGGATTAGGCATTGACAATATCTTGTTCTAATTGTTCAGTCGTTAAAGAAAAAGGGGAGACTTGATAACGCCCCAAAATAGTTAAAAATTCTACTCGTGACATTCCGGCTAATTGTGCTGCACGTCCTGAAGATAACTTGTCAAGTTCAAAGAGTTTAACGGCTGCCAATATTTTTAATTCTCTCGATAGATTTTCAGGAGTTTCTTTGAGACTAATTAAGATTTCTTCAGGGATTTCAAGGGAAATAGTGCTCATTTTCTTTCTCTCTCAATAATTGTCTCTATTCTACACCAATGAAATTAGTCCTTCTCTGTGAGCAGAATCAGTAACGGGTTTCCCCTCTCCAGCCGACAGAATGAGCAGGTGCAGTCTATCTTGTCCTCAAGGGGTTGGAGACCAAGCCTCTTCGGCTTTATGGCAATATAATCGTGCTTAATTTGGGTTAGCGATCGCGTTGAGGGGCAGTCAAGGGGGAACGCAAAGGCGAATCCGACATACCGCGCTACAATCCCTTACGGAAGACGATGATTTGCCTGAGAAGGAGTAAAACAGGGGAAACCACCTGAGACTCCTTTCTTTGGGAGTCGCTGCTAGGGAGAGAAATATAAAGATTTGTTAAAATTGTAGTTTTTGATACTTTATTAGGGGGGGAGCGTGTATTGTTCTGTTGTCCGTCTTTGTTGTTGGGTTGGGCTGGGCTGTTGCTTGACCTAGGCTACAAGATAAAAGTTACGTTGTACTTATTAAACCCCAACCACGATGAAACCTGTAGTTTTGATTATTGGTCTGTAATCCTTGGACAGTAAGGGTTTTGATGCTTAGTGGATTGCCCAAAAATCCAGTTCTCTAACTGGTTGGGGTTTAAAGTGAAAAATTTTGAGTTTTTAAGGAGAAACAAGCAAATGAATCCATCAACAAAAGTCATTGAAAAAATAATAGAGGGTGTAGGACTTGTCAGTCTTACTATCGCTACTACGATTGGATTTCATGTCAATCCTGCCAATGCATATCTAATAAATACATCTGGCGAAACAAATACTTTCTCTACAGTTGAAGTGCCATTAAACGGAAAAAACTTTAAATTTATAATAGATACATCTTTAGATTATTCCTCCATTACTCCTGAAGTCGCCAATGAAGTAGGATTAACGCCAACAGGGACGAGCCAAGCTTTATTCACTTACGGTCAATCTATTCGAGGTGAAGTTTTTACTGGGGCTTCTATCCTTATAAACCCATTAACAATTCCTATTGATTTCAATGTAGCAGACCTTTCCTTACCTGCTGGGGTTCAGGGAATGCTTGGCAATGAATTTTTTATAGGAAATACTACTGTTATTGACATAGACAACCTCTTATTAACAATAAACCCTGATATTGTACTGGAACAATTACCTTCAGGACATTTAGTGGGAACTATAAAAGTTCAAGGTGGCAAAGGGATGAAGGATGTTAAATTTATAATAGATCCTGGTGCGGGATGGGGAAGTACAATTACACCAGAATTAGCGACTGAACTAGGTCTTACATCCACAGGAAAAGAGACTAAAGTAGGTGGAGCTGCATCAGGGACTGCTCCAATTGTACAGGGAACACTTGATGATATTGGTACTATAACATTTGTTCAAACTACACCTAACAACTTTCCAAAAGGTATTGCTGGATTATTAGGAGCCAATGCTGTGGGTCTCCTAGATATAGATAAGAAAACAGCTACGATTAGAAATAAAGATAATGAACTTAAAAAGATCCTAAATCTAGAGTTTTTTACGGTTAAAGTTCCCGAACCCACATCAAACCTCAGCCTCCTCGCTCTCGGCACCCTCGGAGCAGCCTCAACCCTCAAGCGCAAACTAAAACCATCCAAAGCCTCAGAAAAGGAAATCACGAAAGTCTCCTAAAAACCATAAATTAAAAATTCACAATTACCTCTTTATTCAGTCACTTGAAGGGGCTTATTTTTGCCATCTTTTTTAAACCTAAAAAAAATCTCAGCGACCTTAGAAAAAAGCGAGAAACTCGGCTGGATTGATAATTGGAATCCCTTGATAAGTATCGATAATTAAAAAATCACTTTTTTTGCGATCTCAACTCGTAGTTAAATTAATCTGATGTTCGCGTTAAGGCTATTTTGAGACTTCCTCAACGAGGGAATCAGTGTTCCAGCCAATGACAGAATAAGGGTTTCAGCTTATCCCGAACTTACGTTAATTAGTCATCCCAATCTGAATTCCCAGTCAATAAAGTTAATCTAAACATTTGCCTGACTTAGAGAATCTTGATTCTGGTTTTTTTGTAAGAGTTGAATGGGTTGATGAGTAACCAGAGAATAGAGAACATCAGGGTCAGAAACGTTGAATCCTGTAATAACTGGACTTCCCCCATACAGACATACTAAAAAATTAACAAAACCCTTATGGAGCTTCTCAGAAAAAATTGAAAAGAGGCTACTGGGTACATTTTTCGCTTGAAAATGGCTGTACCGTTGACTGTATCTGGAGTGGAGCGATTCCCTAGAGTTCGCTGTATAGCGATCGCTAACTTGATCGTAACAGATAGTGTCATCAATCTCTAGAGTCAGCGATTCCCTCTTTTTGCTGGTTTTCTGCCCCGAAACAAGCTATAATCGAAGGTTCAAATTTGAAAATTTTTGACTAAAGCCCTATCTGCCCAAGAACTTAAGTCAGGCTCTGTAAGACTTTTAGCCATAGCTATTATGTTTATACGAGGAAAGTCCAGAAATAAAGAGGTTTTGACAACCAAATTAAAGCATATCTAAAGAGTTTTGGGTTAAAAGTTAAACTTCAGGTTTTCATCCAAAACAAATGCACTAATGAACTAATTTGGTTCTTCGGTTTGTGTTATGCAATGGAGGGGGGTTATAAGGGATGAAACCCTTATATAGAAAGACATTGCTTCGATTTTTGCCAATTGTTTTCGATCTAGAACGAGCTAATCAATTAAGTCTCTTGCCGGATAAGGATTTAGCCGATTTATGCCCCCTGATCGAACCATACCAAGTAACGAAGAACCCAAATTAGGGCTCTTCTCGACTTTGTGTGATATAGCAAAGACCAAGGTACTTAGGACAATCCATCGCTGAAACCCTGTTCAGATAAGAGTTGAAAAATTGAAAGCGTCCTAAATAACCCATTATTTGCTATAATTTTTGCTTATGGAATCGTGAAATACTTATCAGGCAAGACTTTTAGCGCTATTTTGCGGATATTCTATCAGTATAGACCTCGTTTCCACACAGAAACCAGAAGAGCCCTAATTTTTTTGGGAAAATTAGTCAATCTCCGATTATAACATATAATTAATTTGCAAGAGTTCTATTCCCCAATCTCTCAACTGGGGGATAATTGGCCAGCCTCTGAGTGAAGGATTTAGTCGATTTATGCCCCCCGCTCAAACCATACCAAGTAACGAAGAACCAAAAATTTAGTGATTTTCGTCAATTGTTTTCGATCTATTGTTATTTTGCCAGTCTTCTAAAGCCCCGATAACAAAACTAGCAGCTGGATGGTCTAGCAATGAATCTAAAGCACTAATACTACCCGCTTTTAAAGCACTAAATATTCTTGTCAAACTTGGGGTTTTGTCTATCTGCTCGACAACCGCATCAGCTAATGCGACTTTACCCTTATAGGTATCAGTAGGATAAGTTGACTCTAATTGTTTTAGTAAAGATTGGATCTCTGCTGCTGCTTCAGCTAGGGTTTGCTTTTTTTCAGAAGCATTAGTTTCCATATACTGACTTGTTTTGCTATTATCACCAATGGCAACTTGGCTTCCATGAATATCACCGAATTTATAGTCTTTACGCTGGTTCATAATAACCTCCTTTCATGCTCATGAGCTTTGTGTTTGTGATGTTCCTGTACTTTGGGAAAAAGTAGAGCTAGATCCCACAGCGATTTGGCTGTTGGTAATATTTCCTGCCGTAATTCTCGTAACATTATTAATAATACTTATGACCGATCTTTCAAATTCAGATGAGTCAATCCCCTGACTCTTTAGCAGTTTAATGGTACTGGAAAAAATCGTATTTTGTATCGATTTCCAGTACATCAGTACATCTTGAGTACCATAGTAGTCAAAACTAACTTTTAAATCAGTATTTAATTGGCGGTAACGATTAGCAAAAAAGCTAAAAATAGCTAAAGTAATGAATAAAGGCAAGAAAAATAAAATGAGAATAATCAGAATAAGGATGCCCAAAGGAGTCGTTCTAAGTTGATTGTTAAAGTTTTTAATTGAACGACTTAGAGGATTTTTTGCCAAGTTTACTGTTTGTTGTCTCCTAGCTCTTTGGCTTAAATCTAAAGGCTCTGCAATGAACTCACGAAAAGTTTGTTCTAATCCATAATTATACTCTTCTTGAAACTCTGCTGCCCGCTGTTGTCGAGCATCATTAGACTTCCAGTAAAAAAAGTAGAAGGAAAATACAACGACATACCATAATGCCAACCCTAAATAGATGCCAGAGGCAAAAATAATAGTACCTAATAGCATCTTTAGTATCCGAGATAATTGATCATCTTCAAGAAGCGAACTCAAACTAAATCTTTGCCGATCAATTCCAGTTAAGATATAGGCTGATGACTCAACAAAAGTGACTTTCCCTGCATTATAAAAGCGCAGAAAGTAGGAGAGAATGTAATCTCTTTCCCTGTCAATATATCGATAAATACGATAGGCTCTTTTTTTACTAGCCAAATTACTCTGTTCTTTAATTAAAAGTGGGTCGTCTAAAAACATTACGGCTGGACGGGAAGTGGTGTTCATCAGCAGCTTACCATCAGGCTCTAGCTCAAAGCCATCAATATATAAGCGACTCAATATTTCTAGATTTGGTAAATTTAGCTTGTCAATTTCTCGATCAGTGACTTGATAAAACTGATCAACGGCAATCTCAATGTATTCTTGAGAAGTTTCCCCTTCTTCAAAATTTTCTCCTTCTTCAGATTTTTCTTGATGTTTCTTCTTGCGAGTAATGGAAACCGTCCAGCTAGAGCCAGGAATGATTTCTCCAGAACCAATAAAAGGGTTAGATCCAGCAAAGGTAATAATGTTTTGTAATTGTGCAGTTTTGACAATTGAATTCTTCAACAAGTTGACTGCGTTTTTTAAAAATTTCGGTAGCCATTTAGGATAATAATAAGTATCTTCATACTTCTTTCTCAGAAAACGATGAGCCATGAACCAGCGAAGATAAATAGATTCAAAAGCTATAAGAAAGCTAGGAAAAATTCCCATAATTAGCCAAGCCATTAAATCTAATTTCGCTTGAAGAGCTAGAATAAGCAAATATTCAACTAAAAATATTATCAAAGCCAGACCAGCAAATGTTAATGAAATGACTACTGATTGAGCAGCATGAGTAGTTACCTGGTCTAAATCTAAGCTAGGGTCTTCTGGAGTAGTAGCCTTGTAGGGATCGCTGCGTAACTGATTAAGTATTTCTAACGCTTGGGTTAAACCTTCTAGATAGACATAGCCCGATAGTAAGCGAGTAGGGGTAATAAGAGCATCCGGTTTTCTTGATGGTATAGGACTAGAATCTAGTCTGGCTACAAGAACCATCCCTCCACCGAAGCTGATTCGAGCCTCCTCTTCAATCGGAATTCGCTCTTGGTTGAGGCGCACTTTGTTGAGCAAAGCACCATTCAAACTACCTAAGTCCCTGACGTACCACAGAGAGTCGTAGCTCAGTTCTAGGTTAACGTCAGAGGCAAAATTAACATAGGGAAGGAACACGTCACAGTTGGGACGATTGCCAACTTGGTAGCTGCGTCCGTTTTCAGCTTCGAGTGTCCAAGTATGACCCGTTTGCTCTAGCGCAAGCATTAAGTTCCCCATTTTGAGCGATCAGATTTTAACAACTAAGATAATATGGATTGTACCGTAAAAATATCTGTTTATCTTCTGAAGAGACTATCAATAATGTTAAGTAATGTAACAAATCAGGACGATCTGCAACCAGGCTTAGTATTAGATCATCGATACGTCATCGAGACAGTTATTGATCGTGGCAGTTTTGTGCAAGTTTACTCAGTCAAAGACTTGTCCTGTCAGAAACCCTGCTTTCTAACACAATTTATCTTTAGAAATGCAGGACAAAGAGAAATTGTACTATACGAACTTGAGAAGAAATTTCCTCCTAGTATCAATCAAGGTCAATTTGGAGGTATTGCCCCACCTGAAGAGCTTTTTGGTGAGGGGGGAAGACTTTTGATCTTGCAGAAGACTTTCGAGGGAACTCCGACCCAAGAATTGCAGCGATCGCTACTTCCTCTGAATGAGTATGTAGTGGTTCAGTTACTCAATCAAGTTTTGCCTGCTCTCAACGATGGAGAAGTAACAAATCTTCAAAATGATTTGCACGATCTGGCGCTGACTGCACTGATACTGCTAACGGGACAATATTTCTACGATAGCGAGAGTAATAGTTGGGATTGGACTAAATCTAAGCAAATTAGCGATCAGCGTAAAGATGTCCTGACACGAATGTTAGGTTCTGGGCAAAGATTCAATAATATAGAAGAAGTTTTGTCAGCATTGAATGCTGTTTTTCTTCCTGTTAAAACTCTTGATTTTTCTATACCACGTTACTTGTATATAGCCGTTCTAGGTATTGTTATTGGTATTTCATTCATTGTAATAGGTGTAAGAAGATTATGGATTTCTTCACCGCCGAAGATTGATGGTGGTTCTCCTTCGTCTTCTAATGTTCTTCAATGTCCTGAAGGATCAGGTTTTGTGGCGATCGCCTGCGGTGTTGAAGTCACAGATATTGATTCCTTTAATTTCGAGCAAGGTAAATTAACAGTTAAGTTAAAAGGAAAAGCGACTGCTAATGATCGCCTGTTCATTTCTGAGCAACTTATTAGTGCTAATGAGAGTGGAGCTAATAATAATAACTCCACCAGCAATGATGTTTTGGTTGACAATCAAGTCATCGGTAACTTTACGGGGGGAATAGGAACACAACCATTAGAAATAACCTTCAACAAAAATGCTGATGCTGAGAAAGTCAGAATTCTCTTGAGTAATATTCTTTATAAGAATACTTCCGAGACTTCACAACCAGGAGAGCGCATCGTAGAATTTAAGATTACTGATGGGGATGGAGGAACTAGCAAAGTCCTCACTCAGATCATCAGCGTTAACAAAGTTAACAGTGTTCCGCTCCTCACTGTTCCTAAAACTAAAACAGTTAAGGAAGATGGCCAGATAATCATCACAGGAATTAGCGTTAAAGATGATGATGCTGGTGACAACAATATTACGGTTACTCTCCAAACAAATAATGGCTCTATAACAGTCAAAGATAATGTCAATAATGGATTGACTTGGAGAGATATTAGGGAAGATAAACCAGGAGTAATTATTCTGAATGGTACTGTCAGTCAAATTAACAATACTCTCAAAGATAAACAGGCGCTCACTTATCAGACTCAGACTGATTTCAATGGGATTGATACTCTTACTGTAACTATCAATGATAACGGGAAATCAGCCAGTAATCCGGAAGCAATTATTTATCCTCCTGGTGCTTTAAATTACCAGACTGACAGTAAGGTTATTAATATTAATATCGAGCCGCTTAATGATCATCCACAACTCAGTCGTTCTCAACTTGGTTCAAGTCCAAATAAGCCACCTGATCGAGAGATTTCCCCTACTACTCCAACACCTTATCCAGATCAACCCAATATTCAACGCCTGACTAAACAACAAGCAGTCAATGCTGTCGAATCTTGGTTAAAGGTTAAAGCACAAGCTTTTGGCAATACATATAATGAGCAAGTTGTTTATCAATACACAACAGACGGTTATAGAGACAAGCAGTTAGGCAAGGTTGGATGGCTGCGTCGAAATAATGCTTATGAAATTTGGGTAACACCATCAGTTGAGCCTTTGGGAGATGTATTAGATCGAGGAAACGAAGTGGTGATTAATATCCAAGCTAGGGAATCCGTTACACGTTATCAAGGAGGCGTTTTAGACCCTAATTATACTCGCTCTCTCTCTGGAACATATAGGTTCACTTTGCAGTTAGATGATGGCATTTGGAAAGTAGCTAATAGTGAGGAAATAAATTAATGAAAAAATTAATTGTTGCTCTACCTATCATCCTAATCGTTATAGGTATCGCCCTCAATAGCTATGCAGTCCTGCACTTCTTCAGCCAGAAAACACCTCAATTAATTTCTACTCACCAGACACGACCGATAACATCTTCTCAATCGCCAACTCTCATTCTCCCATCGCCACCAACAACAATTAATTCTCCCACATCTCTAGTCAATCCGTCACCAAAAATACCCATTCAGATAGCAGTCAATCAAACCAAATTGGGACATTTGCCTTATCAAGAAGGTGACTCCCAACAAATGATGATTATTGCCAGCTACGCTCAGGATGAGTATCAAAGATTTGAAAGGATTGCGCCAGAAACAGCCTTAGCCTTAATGAAGTTGATCTATGCAGCTAGAGAGGATCGAGTATGGATTATTCCTGTCTCTGGTTTTCGTACTATTGCCCATCAAGATCAACTCTGGCAATCTCAAATTCAGCGCCAAGGTTCACCGGAAGCTGCCGCCAAAATCAGCGCACCACCAGGTTATAGTGAACACCATACAGGATACGCCCTTGATTTAACCGATGGGAATCTGAAGGCTAGAGATGATATTACCTACAAATTTGCTGAAACTGACGCTTTTAAATGGTTAACCCTTCATGCTAAGGAATTTGGCTTTGAACTATCATTTCCGAAAAATAACCCTCAAGGAGTCAGTTATGAACCTTGGCATTGGCGTTTTGTCGGTTCAGCAACAGCTCAAGAAATTTTTAGAGTAGCAAAAACACAAAGACAATGATTATACAATTGCAAATTTTATAACGGTTAAATCCACCGAACTTGGGTTATACCTAGACTTCCCCGTTGACAAAAGGCCATAACCTATGCTGTAGGAGGGATTAAGAGAATTTCCGCCAGCCCGTTACTGGGTACAAAATAAAGAAACCCCCAATAAATCTAACGCCACAGAAAATCCTTGTCAACAGCCAATCAGGTTATACCTCATCTTTCTGAAAAAGTTTCTCAATTTTACCTCACCTCAACCGTGGCACTGGCATCATTGCCGAACACATCTACTAACCGGACAGCGATCACTTCCCGAATCCCTAACAGTTGCATTCGGAGCAGTATCGATCGCTGGTTCGACCGGGAAAAAATCGCTAGGGGATGCGATCGATAGAACAAGGGGGAGCGAAATCTAAGTTAGCTTTCCCGTCACGTTTTGCTCTTCTGGTTTCTGTCTGGAATTAATTTCTAGCTTTCTTCAGCCATTCCTAATATTTCTTGATAAAGAATTGGGCTAATTCTTTTGCCTTGACTCAAAAACTGATCTAAAATGGGTTTAACTTCAATAATAATTCCTTTCTTCTTGGCAATTAATAAAAGTCCAATTGTTCCAGTTACAGGCAAATTTCTGGACCGAGCGACTTTTTGTCCTAATTTTTCGTCTATTAAGACTCGATTCGCTTTTAATTATTCTGCCAAGATAATTGTAGCCGCTTCACCTAAATCGAGTTTAAACTGAATTTGCAATTGTAATAATTGAGCGGGAGATTGAATGGTAAATACCTCAACCCACTGAGCAGTAGGAACAACCGAAGCAGCGCGATGATTTCCCGTGGTGACTTCATTATAAACTTCTTGGGGAATGATAATTTTACCAAAGAGTTTTTGGAGTAAGGGACTTGCGCTTTGATAATGTACCTTTTGGGCGAACGCAGTTCGCCCCTACATTGTGGACAAAATCCGTTACTGTAGGGGCGCAAAGCTTGCGCCCTCCGCGCGGAGGGGGTTTGCTGATCACCCTAAGTAGGGGGAGAGCCTTCGAGAACCCCTGCAGCTAAGGGACTTGCGCTTTGATAATGTGCCATCTGGCTAGTCTGATTCTTCTACAGAGCGATTTTCAAAGCTGGGATATTATTCCCACGCAAGTCCCTAAGTTAAGTTGACCAACTTTAGCTAACTCACTTAACGGAGTGGTATTAGAGACAATAATCACGGGGGAGAATCTTCCAATAATTGCAGGGTTTCTGTAATTTCTTGTTCTAACTCTTCTCGATTTTGGTCGGGAAAGATGGCAACCCCATATTGACCCATAAGTTCGAGAACTTCTAAACGAGAGACTCCCAATAACCTGCCGGCTATCCCACTACTAATTTCTCCATGTTGTAACAAAGTCATGATATATGCTATCTTAGCCTGTTCCTCTGCTTGTGAATGGAGAGATTCCGAGATATTAATAGGCAAATCAAATCGTATTGTTATGGTCATACGTTGGGATTATGCAGAAGTTTTTGGCTCTTTTAACTGCTAGATAATAACATTTTACAGCAGATTTGCGCCCGTAGGTTGATTTGATCTATCAGAGGGGTGCGGGGTAGTGGGGTAGTGGAGCATTTGGCTGAAATTTCCCTAAACCCCTAAATCCCTATCACCCTATCTCCCGACTTCTGAATTCTGTCTGTGCGAGAGATTAACTTGCTTGGGAGGAGACAAAACCCGATAACTCGCGAAAACGGATCTCATCCCGGTGGGGATCAGAGCGACTAACTTGCACTTGAAAGCGATCGCCTAAAGATACCGAGCGCTCAAAACGATGGGGTAATTCTAACCCCAATTCCTCCAATAAAATCAAGCCTAAATTTTCCTCTTCCCGCAGCCAGCGTAACACCAAAGCTTGCCAGACTTGATCTCCCTGTCGTCGCAAAAATTCCAAACTCCAATAACGATTAGTTTGTCGTTCCACCGAGGTGGCCTCTTGGGCCGAACTAGCGACACTATAGAGAATTTCCTGCATTCTATCCCGGGTAAAAGGCAGTTGATCGCCCCGGAGATGGGCTTTTAGTTGAAAATGGGTCAAAAGGTCAGTATAACGGCGAATTGGCGAAGTTACTTGGGAATAGGTATTCAATCCCAGACTAGCATGACGGTTAGGAATCGTCGTCATCTCACTGCGCGGCATACAGCGACGCAAGGCACAGGAACGCACTGGGCCTGCGGGTAGTAAAATTAACTCCTCATCGGGGGGTAATTCCGGTTGTGGTTGTCCGCGGAAAGGCACGGGTATCTCGTGTTCCTGACAGTAGCGACCGGCGATTTCTCCGGCTAAAATCATCATTTCCGCCACTAATTGCCGAGATGGGGAAACTTCCTGCAATTCTACGATAATTTCGTCGTTAGCCTTCACCTTAATGGATGATTCTGGCATTTGGATGTTAATCGATCCCTGAGATTTACGCCATGCGTGGCGTTGTTTGGCCCAACGGTTGAGAATCCTCACTTCCGGTTCATGCTGCAGGTCCAGATGTAACATTTCGTCCACATCTTCGTAGGTGAGGCGATAGGTGGGTTTAATTGTACTAGGATGGATACGATAATCGGCGATCGCCCCTGTTTCATCGAGGATTACCCCAAAACTCAATGCGGGACAAAGTTTACCCTGTACCAAACTCATCGGACCTGCGGCCAATTCTAGGGGAAACATGGGAACCATTCCCGTGGGAAGATAGAGACTGGTACTGCGACGACGCGCTTCTAGGTCTAATTCATCATCGGGAAGCACTAAACGGCTAGGATCGGCAATATGGATCCAGAGACGATGGCCACCATCCGCGAGCATTTCCACCGATAATCCGTCATCGATTTCCTCGGTACTTTCATCGTCGATGGTATAAATTTTTTGGTGGGTTAAATCGAGACGATTGTTGACATCCGCATCCGCAGGGGGATTGAGTAAATTAAGACGCGCCACATCAAGTACCTTTTTCGAGAATTGAACAGGGTAGGAACTGCGTCGCAGGAAAAGGTTTTCGTGACTACTCCACCATTTCAAATCGACTAACAATTCAAAAGCAGCCTCGGGGGTTTGGGAACGGCCCAGCAGGGAGAGTATGTCCATGGCTGCCGGATATTTTTGTTCGGGTTGGAGGATATATTTTTCCAGAGACTCCAGACGAATTCGATCGCTTTCTGACCATTCTACCGTTTCACCGGCCAAGGACTGTTGGAGACGTTGGAGAAATTGGCTTTTTTCCCGTTGACGCTGTTGTTCCACCTCTAGCTGGTGTTTGATTTCCTCTACCTGATTTTCCGAGCGGGCCTCGTAACCATCCCCTTTATTTTTAAAATAAACTTTATCATCACTCAAGAGACAATGGGCCGCATAGCAAAACTGCGGACTGCGATCGGAAAAGAGAATCTCGGCCATGGTTTCGGGGGTGACTAACTGATTTTCCCCGGCTAATAATTCCCAGGCCACTTCTAAACCACTAGCATCTAGATAGGGTTGGACTTCCCGCAGAAAATTGCCAATCTCTTTATAGTTGGATGGACCTGCTTTGACAATGTAATCGAAGCGTTGGGGACGCAGTTTATGCGGGTTTCCCCCTTGATCGATGACGATCCAATCTTTTTTACCTTCTGGGCGATCGATCACCCCTAAGCGCCTTTCTCCTTGCACTCGAAATTCTACCAGCGTTCCCTTTTCCACTGCTTCCCCTTACTGCCTATCTATTTTGTCTATTTTCCATCATCCTCGATCGATTACTCGATCGGCAAGAGCAATTATCAATCACCACCCACTAGATAGGTATAACGTCGCAAACTGCGTTCATAATCCTGTAGTAGTAATTGGGATTCTTCCACAGTCATGCGATTTTCCTGTAAAGCTTGTTCACAACGAAGACGAATTCTTTCTAACAAGTCTTCCGCAGAATATTGTACATAACTTAATACTTCCGTGATCGTATCTCCTTTGACTAGATACTCGATATCGTACCCCTTGGGACTCATCTGAATATGTACCACGTTAGTATCGCCAAAAAGATTATGTAAATTGCCCATAATCTCTTGATAAGCACCCACCAGAAACATTCCTAGATAATAGGGTTCTGGAGAATGTTTCCCGTTTTTGTACTCCAACGGATGCAATTCTAAAACTGATTTTACGTCCCCGCGCAAATCGATAAACTGGGCAATTTTCCCGTCACTATCACAGGTTAAATCGGCGAGAATCCCTCTTTGGGTAGGTTCTCGATCGAGACGATGGATCGGCATAATTGGAAATAGTTGATCGATCGCCCAACTATCGGGAACTGACTGAAAAACCGAGAGATTGGCATAATAAATTGAGGCCATAATTTGCTCTAAGTCTTCCAAGTCATCGGGAACATAATCCTGTTGTCGGGCCACTTGCAGAATTTTGTGACAAGAAGCCCAGTACAATTGTTCGGCTCTAGCTCGTTCTTTGAGACTGAGATAACCGAAATTAAACAGACTAATTGCCTCCTCTTTGAACTGTCCCGCATCGTGATAAGCTTCCTGATAATTGCGCTCATCGATACCCGTATAGGTTTCCCAGAGATTACGGAGGATAAGATGTTCTTTCCCATTGCAGGGATCGGGGGGATTTTGGGGAACCTCGCTACTTCCCAAGATATCAAAGACTAACACCGATTGATGAGAAGCGATCGCCCGTCCACTTTCACTGATGAGAATTGGGGGTGAAATCTGGGCATCCTCACAAGCTTCCTTGACCTCGGCCACGATATCATTGGCATAATTCTGCATATTGTAGTTTTTCGAGGCGTAGAAGTTAGTTTTTGAGCCATCGTAATCAACCCCTAAACCACCCCCCACATCGAGATAGGTCATATTTGCCCCTAATTTCGCTAATTCCACATAAATCTGACTAGCTTCGCGAATGGCATCCTTAATGACGCTAATAGCGGAGATTTGCGACCCGATATGATAGTGCAGCAGTTGCAGACAATCTAACATCCCCGCTTTTTCTAATTCCGTCACTACCGTTAGGATTTCCGGGACAGTTAAACCGAATTTGGCCCGGTCTCCCGTGGAACATCCCCAACGACCCACCCCTTTTGTCCCCAGTTTCGCACGCACTCCCAAATGAGGGGCAATTCCTAACTGACGACTGACGCGCAGGGTTAAATATAATTCTTCCAATTGTTCGATCACAATCAAAGGCCGATGACCGAGACGAGTGGTCAAAAGAGCGGTTTCGATGTATTCTTTGTCCTTATAGCCGTTACAAATTAGCAATGGTTGTGTTTTGTCATTTTTGCTGTTTAAGGCAGGTTCTAGGGTAGCTAAAGCAATCATTAGCTCTGGTTTTGAACCAGCCTCCAACCCAAATTGATAGGGTTTGCCAAAACGCACTAAAGACTCGACGATGTGACGGTGTTGATTGCACTTGATCGGATAGACACCGCGATAGACATTGGCATAATTATAACGGGCGATCGCTCGGCTAAAACAGGCATTCAGGCGCTCGATCCGATCCTCCAAAATATCACTAAACCGAATTAGTAAGGGTAAACCGATATTTCGCCGCTTAATCGCCGAAACTAACTCGTATAAGTCCAAAGAACCGCCCCTTTCTCCCTGGGGCGAAACGGTAATATTTCCTACGGCATTGATCGAGAAATAGGGTTCTCCCCATCCTCGGATGCGATAGAGATTTTCGCTATCTTCGATCGACCAATGTTTAACGGGGGCAACTTTTTCGAGGTTGTTACCGTCAGAAGGGGTCAGATCGACTGGAGATAATTGCTTTTCTTGTTTCTTAAGTTGAGTTTTACCGGCCATTGTCTATCGATCGCTCCGTGTGAGACTCCGATCTTCTATCTTAAGTCAGACTTCCTGTCTGCGACCAAGATTCCGATCGTGATAGAATCTATTAGCCATCAGGAGACAGGAGGCAGTCAGGGGTCAGGAGACAGGAGACAGGAGACAGGAGACAGGAGACAGGAGACAGGAAACAGGAGTCGGTCGTCAGGAGATTATTTTTATTTATTCTTCCCACTTCCCCACTTCCCCACTTCCCCACTTCCCCACTTCCCCAATGATTACTGATTACTATCTTCTCCCTGCTACCAGAAATTTTATAGTGAACCGCTTATGAAATTATTAGACTCAAAAGGACGTTTATTCGGTAAATTTAGCTTGCTTGATATTGGAGCGGCCTTAGTAATTTTATTGACAATTATCGGTATTTTTGTTGTTCCTGGAACGAGTGGTAAAAGTACGATCGCTCAAGTCACCAAAGAACCCATAGAAGTGGATGTTATTGTCCGGGGTTTAAGTGTTCTCAATCCCAACGCTTTGATTAATCAATTCAATACCGAGAAGAAAACTAATATTGTTATTCGTAATCAACCAGCCGGTCAAGTGGATATAAAAAATGTTAAACCTTTATCGAGAAATGTCTTAGTTCCGCAGCCGGATGGTAGTGTGAAAGTCCTACCCGATCCCCGCACAGAAAACTATTCTCAAGATATGATTATGACTCTCAGTGGTCAAGCGGAAGTTACCGATACCGGTGCGGTTGTTGGCGGTCAAAAGGTGAAAATTGGCACTTTAATCGAGTTGGAAGGAGATAATTATAATTTCAACACCAGTGTTATCGATGTCCGTTTATCAAAAAGGTCTTAGTTAGTAAACAGTGAGCAGTAAACAGTGACCAGTAAACAGTAATCAGTGAGCAGTAATCAGTAAACAGTGAAAAGACAGTAGGAAACTTCTATTTAACACTGCTCACTTGAAAACTCAAATCTGATAACTGATAACTGATAACTGATAACTGATAACTGATAAGAGGATTAACTGCTATTTATACACCACCTTTAGCTCGTTTGATCGAGCAGTTACAAAAATTACCCGGGGTGGGACCAAAAAGCGCTCAACGTCTGGCTCTGTATATTCTCAAACGACCGGAACAAGATGCGATAGAATTGGCCCAGGCGATCGTGGCAGCCAAAAAACAAGTAGGATTATGTCAGGTTTGTTTTCATCTTTCGGCCGAACCGATTTGTGAAATTTGCCGCAATCCTAACCGAGAAACGGGGACTATCTGTGTGGTAGCTGACTCCAGAGATGTGATTGCTTTGGAGAAAACAAGGGAATATTCGGGCAAATATCACGTTTTAGGGGGTGTTATCTCACCTATGGATGGCATTGGACCGGATCAATTAAATATACAGTCTTTAGTCACCAGAGTCAGCCAGAAAAAAATTCAGGAAGTTATCTTAGCTATCAGTCCCAGTGTCGAAGGGGAAACCACGACTTTGTATATCGGGGGTTTACTGAAACCCTTCACTAAAGTTACCCGGATCGCTTTCGGGTTGCCCATGGGCGGCGATCTAGAATACGCTGATGAAGTAACCTTAGCGAGAGCTTTAGAAGGTCGTCGGGAGTTATAGAGCAGGGTGTGATACTAAATCCAGTTATTAAAAACTGATTATTTATTCTCCGTTTTGCATGAGTGCATGAGTAGAAAACGGGTTTCTCGGAGAAACCCGTTTTCTGTGCGTTACTCAACGGATTTAGTATGAGGTTTTGATCAGTTGACTTTTTGGCGAATAATCGAGTATTCGTATCCGAAGATACAGTTTTATACTTCGTCTTATGATTGGTCTCAGAATTTGTAGCTGCAGAAATCTTTGGGGGGAATCACGAGCAACTGCACGGGAGCGAGAGAGAGCGCTGTTAAAGGCTTTAAAGGCTGTTCTAGAATCGCCATTTCGCCGAAACAGTCGCCGTTTCCCCAGATTTACTAGAACAATTATTCGGCCCGACTACTCAAAGGATTATTGAGATTGCCAGTGCCTGGACGTTTAACACTATGGGATTGTAGCAGTGAGATCGCTTGTTGGTACTGGGGATCATCCTTAGTTCCCAGCAAAGAAGGATCATCGCGGAAGCGCAGCTGTTGTTCTTGGGTTAACTCGATCTGCACATCGGGTTTAATGCCTTTTTTGTAGATATTTTCGCCGTTGGGGGGATAATAACGGGCAATTGTCACCGCTAAACCGGAACCATCGGAGAGGGTGTGTACCGATTGGACGGTACTCTTGCCATAGGTCGATGTACCTACTAAAGTCGCCCGGCCATTTTCTTTTAGCGCCCCAGCGAGGATTTCGCTGGCACTCGCTGAACCTTTATTCACCAAGACCACGAGGGGTAAATCGGTAATAGCGGTGTTATTGGCGATAAATTGACGATCGCCGCCCCGTCGATCAATGGTGCTAACGATTTTACCCTGTTTCATCCACATGCGAGCGATATCGACACTAGCAAATAGTAAACCGCCGGGGTTGCCCCGCAGGTCGAGAACATAGCCGGATATCTGTTGTTGACTTAATTCCTCGATCGCCTGTTTCATTTGTTCGGCTGCGTGGGAACTAAATTCATCCAGTTTGATATAACCAACTTTCACCCCACCTTCCTGTTTAAGGGTATAGCTAACGGAGGGGATTTCGATATCTACCCGGGTCAAAGTCACTTCAAATACCCCTTGATCGGGACGGGCAAGCTGTAAACTAACGCTAGTACCCACTTCTCCCTGTAGTGCCTCCATTGCCTGTTCTAAGGTCATTAAAGCGGTGGGTTTGCCGTTAATTCTGATCAGGCGATCGCCGCTTTTCACTCCCGCTTCCCTAGCGGGGGATTTTTTCACCGTATCGACAACGACCAGATCGCTAGTGCGTTTATCGAGGGCTAAACGTACCCCAATTCCCGATAATTCCCCAGAAGTTTGACTGGTGAGGACAGAAAATTCACTAGGAGTTAAAAAACGGGTATAAGTATCGCCCAAATCCTTTAAAGCTTCGCGAATTGCTGTGTAAGCTTGTTGGGGATTAGTATAATTTCTGCTTAACAATTCTTGACGTTTTTTTTGCCAATCAATTTGATGAAAACTACGGTCTACAAATTCATTATTAACAATTTGCCAAACCTGGTCGATGACTGCTTTCGGGTTATCTTCTAAGGGTTTTTCCCCTTTGGCTGCGGGGGTAAGGACCATCAGGGAACTAACTGCTAGGGTAGCGATCGCACCTCCAGATAGGAGTTTCTGTACGGAAACGAACGAGGGACGCGACTGGTTCATAAAGACAAAGCCAAAATAAGATTGACGTTTCGATAAAGCCATTCAAAAAGCGGGAGCATTTTGCCTTTGAGGGAGGTGAGGAGCAGTGTTAACTACGACTTCTGTATAGATAAGGGAGTTCCTTGTCTGGCTCTAATATCCACTATAATTCTAGTTCTATAAAATCGAGCAATATCTGGCGATGAATTTTTCCTAAAGGACGAGTCTGATTAATCTTCTGGGAATAGTATTCCCCTTGACGGATGGCAGCCGGGGGTAATAATGCTAAATCTTGTCCTTCCGTTTGCACTAATTTTTCTAATTCCAGGGTCAGGGGTACATGATAAAGATAACGAGAGAGATTATCATCGTTATAACAGCGAAAATGGCGTAAACTAGGTGCTTCGTAGTTAATTTCTTCTTGTAACTCTCGTTTTAACCCTATTTCTGGATTTTCACCCGCTTCCAAGTGACCACCAAACAAACCCCACACCCCCGGATAGAGAATCGTCGGGATGTCGTCGCGCAACTGCATTAAAAAGCGACCGTCCTGTTCTAAAATCGCCAAAGCAACAAATATCATCAGTTATCAGTTTTTTAGTTATCGGGAGACAGGAAACAGGAGACAGGAGACAGGAGACAGGAGATTATTTGTATTTTCTCCCCACTTCCCCACTTCCCCACTTCCCCACTTCCCCACACCCTAGCTATTTCTCCCTTTGTTTATGGGGTAAAAAGAAAGCATCGAGGGGATCTTGGACGGGTTTAATCACTGTGGGGGGTTTGGGGGGAATCGCTTCTGCGACGGGTTGCACGGGTGGATTGGGTTTAACGGGGGTAAGGACGGGAGTTTCTGGGGGTTTCGTTTCAGCTGCGCCCGGAATTGTCACCTGTCGGGGATTTTCCAGGGGTTTAGTGGAGACTGGGGGAGAATTATTTTCTGGGGGTTTAACTTCTGAGGTGGGGGAAGGTTTAATTTCTGGGGACGGGGAAGGAGTGGGAACCGAATTAACCGCTACTGCCATCTGTTCTAATTCCAGCACATACATTTCGTTAACGGTTTGAGAACCCTGGGGAATAGCTTCAAAGTCAATTTTGCCCTTAATGACGATTTCCTCGCCTTGACGGGGTAATTTATTGCTATTGGTGCGAATCCAAATCCTACCCGACCTATCCTGCAAAAGATAGGCTCCTCCAGTTAAAAAAGGGGCATAATTGCTCACGGTTCCCCTAAGATAAACTAAAGCGCCTTTTGGTTTTTCCTGTAATTGCTCGATCGCTGTTAGGGGAGGATCACCGGTGTAGGGAACGGCAATACCGAGGTCAGCAAGGGTACTACAACCGAATAACCCTAGCAATAATAATAAACTGCCGATGCGCCCTACACGAGTCTGGATAGACATTCTTGCTTTAACCTTAACGAGTGCGATTAGCCAATCTTTTTGACCGTAGAATGGATCCGAAAGATTTTTGTTCTCGGTATTATCTTGACACTCCCCCGTCAAGCTGACGCTGTGACAGGGGATTCTTGATTCGCAGAAACCCGCTTTTGGGTACAAGTACCAACGAGTCTTACAGTTTCTCCCCAAGCTTGAAATTCCGACTGTCCATCGGTATTTGTTGACAGTATTCTCATACCCTCTTCCCTTAAATTCTTGGCGGCGTTTTCATCTCTATCGTGATGACTCTTACATTCTGGACAAATCCATTCACGAATATTGAGAGTCAACAAATCATTTTTAAATCCACAGCAAGAACAGAGTTTTGTACTCGGATAAAACCTGTCGACTTCTACAAGTTTTCCTCCCTCTCTTTCTAGCTTGTAATCCAAGAAATTAAGCAACATACCAAATCCAGCGTCATGTATTGATTTGGCTAATTTAGTCCTTGCTAACCCTTTAATATTCAGATTCTCGGCTACAACGATTTGGTTTTCATCGCATAACTTTCTGGATAGTTTATGAAGAAAATCTTGTCTAGTATTTGCTATCTTTTCGTGAACTTTGGCTACCTCCTTAATGGCTTTTTTGCGATTATTAGAACCCTTGGCTTTACGAGACAATGCTTGTTGTCTCCGCTTTAAACGTTTAGCGTATTTTCTGGTAGGTTTGATTGGGTCAATCTTGTAGGTTGTTTCACCATCAAAAACCGTAACCAAAGTAGATAAACCTAGGTCTATCCCTGATATTTTTAGTTTTTCAATGGTGGGTGAGTCATCCATTTCCAACAAGATAGCAGCAAAATACTTACCTGTACTGGTTTGAGAAACAGTTACGGATTTAATTTTGCCGTTTATCCCTCGAGAAATCTTAGCTTTTACTACCCCTAATTTAGGTAGCTTAATTCCCTTATTTCTAATTGAACAACTTTCAGGATAACGGATTGATTGTTTTTTGTGCTTACTTTTAAACTTAGGGAATTTTGTTCTTTTTGAGAAGAAGTTCTTAAAAGCAGATTCTAAGTTTTTCAATGATTGCTGCAAGGTGGCGGCAGTAGCCTCAGCTAACCATTCAAAATCTGGTTGTTTCTTGAGTTGGGTGAGGTCTTTTGCCATGTCACAGTAGGTCATTCCTTTACCCGTCTCTAGGTACTGATTGTTAGTTTTATTTAAGTAGTAATTCCAGACAAAACGAACGCAACCAAAGTTTTTAGCTAGGGCTAGTTCTTGTTCTTTGTTTGGGCATATTCTCACTTTCAAAACATTTAACATCAGCCTGACCCTATCTGTGTTATTTTTCAGTATAACACTTACCGCTTAAATATGTCAAGCTTATACATACCTTGAGAATTAAGCTTTTCCCAATAAGGAAACGCTGTCGCGTTAGTTTAGATTCTGGTGGCAATTCATCTCCCGTTAATTTCTGGTATATTTTTAATTAAGGAGAAATTTAACGGGAGTCCTCTTGCGACCTTGAGATAGAATGTCCGTAACTACTTGCCAAATTCTCGACGGGAAAGCCTTAGCTCAAAAAATCCAACTTGGACTAGGAGAGCGCATCCAGACGCTAAAATCTTCAATGGGAAGACCTCCGGGGTTAGCGGTGTTGATGGTGGGGGATAATCCCGCTAGTGCCGTTTATGTCCGCAATAAGGAGAAAGCTTGTACTAAAATTGGTATGGCCTCTTTTGGTCGTCATTTTCCTACCGATACAAGTGAACTAGAAATTTCAGCGGAAATTGTCCGTCTCAATCAAGATGAGCGGGTGGACGGGATTTTAATTCAATTACCCTTACCCAAGCATTTAGACGCGGTTTCCCTTCTCTACCAAATTGACCCGAAAAAAGATGCTGATGGCTTACATCCTCTCAATTTAGGCGGTTTAGTGCGGGGTGAGTCCTGTATCCGCAGTTGTACTCCTGCGGGGGTCATGGCACTGCTGAAAGAATATAATATTCCCATAGCCGGTAAGCACGCGGTGGTGGTGGGTCGCAGTATTCTAGTGGGGAAACCTTTAGCTTTAATGTTATTGGAGGAAAACGCTACGGTAACTATTGCTCACTCACGCACGGAAAATCTGGCAGAAATAACCAGAAATGCCGATATTTTATTACCTGCTGTCGGTAAAGCTAATTTAATCACCCCGGATATGGTAAAACCTGGTGCAGTAGTGGTGGATGTGGGGATTAATCGCGTCGCTGACCGTTTGGTGGGAGATGTGGACTATGCTGGGGTTTTAGAAGTAGCTAGTTATCTTACTCCTGTCCCTGGGGGTGTCGGTCCCATGACGGTGGCAATGTTATTAACAAATACACTGTTAAGTTACGAACGCAGGTTCTAAACCCTCCACCCTACCCCCACGAAAAACTTTTTCAGCAAACCCTAATTAATTCTAACGCCATTAACACAGCTAGGATTGCCGTCGGTATTACTGGTAGAAACATTATCTTCTAAAGGAGTTTCATCCTCACAAACAATGCCAGTATAGGCCCCGGCTGCCGTTTGTCCGGCCGCTCCTGCATAATTTTTAATATCGTTATCAAATTCAGGCACTGCATTCGCTTTATAGGCGGCTCCAAAAGCATTGGGAATTCCTCCTGGGCTGATAGTATAGAATGTTAGGGAAATAGTGGCAGCTTCCAGAGATAGGTCGGATAAACTACCAAAAGTCCCTTTTTCATAACGATAACCCTGTTGGGCGCGATTGATCAATCCCAGTGCCGAGCGCGCCTCTGCTTGCCTACCTTTGGCGATTTGTCCCAAGAGATTCGGTAAACTGATGGCAGCGAGAACCCCAAATAAAATCACCACTATCAACAATTCTATTAGAGTAAAACCCCTCGCTTTTTTTCCCTGTGATTTGATTGCTAAAAAAAGAAGGTATCTCATGGTGAGGACTTGGCAATATTGACTATATTCTGGGTGTTGGGGGATTTCAGTTATCAGTTATCAGTTATCAGTTATCAGTTATCAGATTGCAGTTTTAAGTAGACAGTGTTAGGTGAAAACTTCGGAACTTTCTTTTCAGGGGTTGCTGAAGGCATTGCATTTTGATTTCCTCCATTCATATCTCTATTATGCAACGGGTCTTTTCACTGATTACTGTTTACTGTTCACTGTTCACTGAAAAATCCCCATTCCCCAAAAAAAGCAAAAGCGCAAGGTTTCAAAGAGAATATTTCCCCGCCACCTTCCGCTAGAGTATGATTTGAGTTGTTATGCCAGAAAGCTTTTAGGCAATCTGGGAGAAATATCTATTTAACAGCTTTGCTGTCGGTTGGACAGTCATTTACGTTACCATCGGTGACAGTCGCAGTGACAGTACCAGTAGTGGGGTGAGTTGTTTCACAGATAACAGCTTCAAAAGCACCAGCGGCAGTTTGACCAACAGCAGAAGAGTAGTCGCGAATATCGTTGGTGTAATCATCGAGAGCCACCGCATTCTGAACAGCCGACAGTCTATCGGGAGTCCCCTGAGTGGCAATGGCTTGATAGTAGGTGCTAGTGACGGTGACAGGCAAGTTAGACATAGTGGTAAAGATAGCGTTTTCCAAGCGGTAGGCCTGTTGAGCGCGGTTAACAGTACCCAAGTTGTTGCGAGCTTCCGCTTGTCTACCTTTGGCTACCTGACCGAGGAGGTTGGGGAGAGCGATAGCAGCGAGTACACCGATGATGATAACGACAACTAAGAGTTCGATGAGGGTGAAACCTTTGTTACCGTTCTTTTTGTTGAGAGCTTGGATGAGTTTGAATTTGAAAGTAGAGTTCATGGATGTATCTTTGTGGTGGGTAGGTGTTTTGTTTTTCCTACAAACAACTTACCCACCCGTTTCAGGAAACCTATCACCCTTGGAAAAATTTTTTTTGGGGGAATGGGGTGGTGGGGAATGGGGTGATGGGGTGATGGGGTGGTGGGGGGGTGGGGTGATGGGGTGGTGGGGTGATGGGGTGATGGGGTGGTGGGGGGGGTGGGGTGATGGGGTGATGGGGTGGTGGGGGGGTGGGGTGATGGGGTGATGGGGTGGTGGGGGAATGGGGGAATGGGGTGGTGGGGTGGTGGGGGAATGGGGTGGTGGGGTGGTGGGGTGATGGGGTGATGGGGTGATGGGGGAATGGGGGAATGGGGTGGTGGGGAATTTTCCTGAATTTAGGTTTGACAAGAGGTATTTATAAGGGAAAGTAAGAATCATCCATCAGGAAAGGGGAATTATGGTGCAAAAACCTAAGAAATTGCTGAACACCCATGAAGACCTAGAAGTTTATCAAATCGCCTTTAATCTGGCTATGGAAATCTTTGAACTATCTAAAAAGTTTCCTGGGTCGGAAAAATATGCATTAATTGACCAAATTCGACGTTCTTCTCGTTCTGTCTGTGCTAATTTAGCGGAGGCATGGCGTAGAAGACGATATAAGGGTTCATTTTTGCTGAGATTAAATGATGCGGAAGCAGAAGCGGCAGAAAGCCAAGTATGGTTAAAATTTGCTGTTAAATGCCAATATTTAGATATTGAGACTGGTAGAAAACTTTATGGTCAGTATAATAAGGTTTTAGGACTGATCGTCATCATTACTAATAATGCCGATAAATGGCTACTAAAAACCCCAAAATCCCCAAAACCCTAATTCCCCAAAACCCCAAGTTCCCATTTCAGGTTAGGTTTAAGTATCGGGGGTAACTTCTAGGGATTAGGGAAAAAACCAAAAAGTTTAGCAGCACCTCCCAAGACAGCGACCACCAAAGCTATCAGAATCCCCCGGTTAGTAAATTCCTGATAAGCAACCCGTACCGTTAATCCCTCGATTTTCTCATCTAATACTTTAATATCTCCTTTTAACTCTCCCTTTAATCCCTCGATTTTCTCGTCTAATACTTTAATATCGCCTTTTAACTCGGCCTTGAGTTCGGCCTGTCCGATTTCTACTTTGGTTAGCCAGTCGTCCACCTTGTCAAATCTTTCATCTACCTTGTCAAATCTCTCATCTACCTTCTCAAATCTCTCATCTACCTTGTCAAATCTCTCACCCATCCGTTTTTCAAGGGAGTCGATTTTCTCATCCATCCGTTTTTCAAGGGAGTCGATTTTACTCTCAATTCTTGTCAGGACGGATTCTAGGGAATAGGTGACGGTTTCGTTGGACATTTGCTAAACTCCTATAGATTTTTGAGTTTTTCGAGCAGCTATTTATTATGATCATAAGGGAAGTAACTGTTTCTAGGAGCCACTTCTAGGGATTAGGGAAAAAACCAAAAAGTTTAGCAGCACCTCCCAGGACAGCGACCACCAAAGCGATGAGAATCCCCCGGTTGGTAAATTCCTGATAAGCAACCCGTACCGTTAACCCCTCGATTTTCTCATCTAATACTTTAATATCGCCTTTTAACTCGGCCTTGAGTTCGGCCTGTCCGATTTCTACTTTGGTTAGCCGGTCCTCTACCTTGTCAAATCTCTCATCTACCTTGTCAAATCTCTCATTCATCCGCTTTTCAAGGGAGTCGATTTTACTCTCAATTCTGGTTAGGACAGCTTCTAGGGAATAAGTTACAGTTTCGTTAGACATTTTGCTATACTCCTATGGGGTTTTTCGGGTTTTTGAGCGGCCATTTATTATGATCATAAGGGAAGTAACTGTTTCTAGGAGCCAGTTCTAGGGATTGGGGAAAAAACCAAAAAGTTTAGCAGCGCCTCCCAAGACAGCGACCACCAAAGCTATCAGAATCCCCCGGTTGGTGAACTCCTGATAACCAACCCGTACCGTTAATCCCTCGATTTTCTCATCTAATACTTTAATATCGCCTTTTAACTCGGCCTTGAGTTCGGCCTGTCCGATTTCTACTTTGGTTAGCCGGTCCTCTACCTTGTCAAATCTCTCATCTACCTTGTCAAATCTCTCATTCATCCGCTTTTCAAGGGAGTCGATTTTCTCATCCATCCGTTTTTCAAGGGAGTCGATTTTACTCTCAATCCTAGTTAGGACAGCTTCTAGGGAATAGGTGACGGTTTCGTTAGACATTTTGCCAAACTCCTAGGGTTATCAATAGTTTTCAGGGTGTGAGACTGGGGAATTTTAGGGATTGTTACCGAGGAAAAGAATTCGGATAGCAACAGTGATAATTGCACCGATAGCGGCACTCATGGCCCCTATAAGGATAGGAACAATCAGACCGCGAAAACCCTGTAGGTCAGAAATAGCTTTAACTAGAGTGTATTGCTCGTTTTCTACTTTTTCTAGTCTTTTATCCATCCCTTCGACTTTCTCGGTTAGTTTAGCTTGTCCTACCTTTAAATCACTCACATCTCTTTGCAGGGTATCGATTTTCTGGTTGACATCTTTTTGCAGGGTGTCCATTTTCTGGTTGACTTCCTTGATGCTGTCTTTAATTTCCTTGAGGACGGATTCAAGGGAATAGGTGACAGTTTCGTTAGACATTTTGCTAGACTCCTAGGGTTATTGGCTAAGATAAAATTGGGAATTTCAGGGATTATTGCTAAATAGCGCTCGCAAACTGACGGTGATTAAAGAACCACCCAAGAGGGTAATTAACGCCCAAATTTGATTTTTTTGAGCGCCTTTCATGTCTCTAACCTGTTCTTTTAAGTCTTTAACTTCGCTTTTGATTTCTGCTTGGGCTATTTTTATCTCGGTGACATCTTTTTGCAGGGTATCGATTTTTTGGTTGACTTCCTTGATGCTGTCTTTAATTTCCTTGAGGACGGATTCAAGGGAATAGGTGACAGTTTCGTTAGACATTTTGCTAGACTCCTAGGGTTATTGGCTAAGATAAAATTGGGAATTTCAGGGATTATTGCTAAATAGCGCTCGCAAACTGACGGTGATTAAAGAACCACCCAAGAGGGTAATTAACGCCCAAATTTGATTTTTTTGAGCGCCTTTCATGTCTCTAACCTGTTCTTTTAAGTCTTTAACTTCGCTTTTGATTTCTGCTTGGGCTATTTTTATCTCGGTGACATCTTTTTGCAGGGTATCGATTTTCTGATTGACATCTTTTTGCAGGGTATCGATTTTTTGGTTGACCTCCTTGATGCTGTCTTTAATTTCCTTGAGGACGGATTCAAGGGAATAGGTGACAGTTTCGTTAGACATTTTGCTAGACTCCTAGGGTTATTGGCTAAGATAAAATTGGGAATTTCAGGGATTATTGCTAAATAGCACTCGCAAACTGACGGTGATTAAAGAACCCCCCAAGAGGGTAATTAACGCCCAAATTTGATTTTTTTGAGCGCCTTTCATGTCTCTAACCTGTTCTTTTAAGTCTTTAACTTCGCTTTTGATTTCTGCTTGGGCTATTTTTATCTCGGTGACATCTTTTTGCAGGGTATCGATTTTTTGGTTGACTTCCTTGATGCTGTCTTTAATTTCCTTGAGGACGGATTCTAGGGAATAAGTTACAGTTTCGTTAGACATTTTGCTATACTCCTATGGGGTTTTCGGGTTTTTGAGCGGCCATTTATTATGATCATAAGGCCTCTAGCCTTGCCTAGTAGCCAGTTCTAGGGATTGGGGAAAAAACCAAAAAGTTTAGCAGCGCCTCCCAAGACAGCGACCACCAAAGCTATCAGAATCCCCCGGTTGGTGAACTCCTGATAACCAACCCGTGCCGTTAATCCCTCGATTTTCTCATCTAATACTTTAATATCGCCTTTTAACTCGGCCTTGAGTTCGGCCTGTCCGATTTCTACTTTGGTTAGCCGGTCCTCTACCTTGTCAAATCTCTCATTCATCCGTTTTTCCAGAGAGTCGATTTTACTCTCAATCCTAGTTAGGACAGCTTCTAGGGAATAGGTGACAGTTTCGTTAGACATTTTGCTAGACTCCCAAAGTTATCAATAGTTTTCGGGGTGTGAGACTGGGGAATTTTAGGGATTGTTACCGAGGAAAAGAATTCGGATAGCAACAGTGATAATTGCACCGATAGCGGCACTCATGGCCCCTATAAGGATAGGAACAATCAGACCGCGAAAACCCTGTAGGTCAGAAATAGCTTTAACTAGAGTGTATTGCTCGTTTTCTACTTTTTCTAGTCTTTTATCCATCCCTTCGACTTTCTCGGTTAGTTTAGCTTGTCCTACCTTTAAATCACTCACATCTCTTTGCAGGGTATCGATTTTTTGATTGACATCTTTTTGCAGGGTATCGATTTTTTGGTTGACATCCTGTTGCAAGGTGTCCATTTTCTGGTTGACTTCCTTGATGCTGTCTTTAATTTCCTTAAGGACGGATTCAAGGGAATAGCTGACAGTTTCGTTAGACATTTTGCTATACTTTTATGGGGTTTTCGGGTTTTTGAGCGGCCATTTATTATAATCATAAGGGAAGGAACTGTTTCTAGGAGCCACTTTTAGGGATTGGGGAAAAAACCAAAAAGTTTAGCAGCACCTCCCAAGACGGCAACCACAGCGAAGAGAATCCCCCGGTTGGTAAATTCCTGATAACCAACCCGTACCATTAATCCCTCGATTTTCTCATCGAAAATTTGGGTCTGAAACCAAAAAGCACCGCCCCAATTTACCGCTCAAGCTTTTACGGGAATTCAAGTTTTTGTCGAGGCCTTAAAACGGGTGGATGATAAAAATAAACTCAGTACACTTTCCCTCGAACAAATTCGCCAACAATTAAATCAGGAAATTTTAGCGGGTAAGTATGTCACTGTCCTGGGAGATATTGCTTTTACTCCCGAAGGGGAAATCATTCAGGATAAATTTTCCGTTTAGGGAAATAGGGAGTAGAATAGAAAGGTTGTGAGTCTATAACTATCGTTAAAATACTATGGCTTGTCCCAAGAAGAAAACCTCAAATGCCAAGCGCGACCAACGGAGAGCGCACTGGAGAAAGCAAGCGGCTCGGGAAGCGCAAAAAGCCTTATCTTTGGGTAAATCTGTCCTTTCTGGTCGTTCTAACAGCTTTGTCTATCCCACTAAAGAGGAAGAAGAAGGGGAAGACGAGGAATAACTTGATGGTGGGGAGTGAGGTAGAGAAAACCTTTTCGCTCCCTAATATTTTAAGATTTGTTTAAAATTTTCGTCGCGAGTCTCAACTAATGTTAGGCAAATTCTTTAAAAAACCAGCATCTCCCGATCAAGACCGAGTTCCCCCGGGCCAATATCTCGCTACTGGTTTTCCTGTGCTTACCTACGGGGATACTCCCCAAATCAAGACCGAGAACTGGTTATTCAAGGTTTGGGGAAAGGTGGCCACGACTAAAACTTTTAACTGGTCGGATTTTATGGCCCTACCGCAGTCGGAATTTACCAAGGATTTTCACTGTGTCACCCGTTGGTCAAAATTAGATGTGACTTGGACGGGAGTTAAGGTATTGGATTTGATGACCTTAATTGACCTGCTGCCGGAAGCTACCCACGTCATGCAACACTGTTATGGGGGTTATACGACTAACCTCACCCTAGAGGAGTTCCTGCACGAGGATAATTTTTTCGCTTTTCAACTGTTTGGTCAACCTTTACCCCCCGACCACGGTGGTCCGCTGCGCTTAGTTGTCCCCCATCTCTACGCTTGGAAAAGTTCTAAATGGATTAATGGCTTAGAATTTCTCGATCGAGAGCAATTGGGTTTCTGGGAACTTAATGGCTACCATCGACGAGGTGATCCCTGGTTAGAGGAACGTTATGGCGGTTTTTAACCAGTTTTGGCTTAAAATCGGGTGAGATAAGCAATCAAGTCCGCTAATTCTTATCATTAAAACAAGCAAAAGTCAAGGGGTAAGCAACAAATTTTTACTCGATCGCAACTGGTTAATTATAATTGCCGAATTGCCTGATCACAATATTGAACATATCCTGCTAACCCCAATGCTTGAAATAATTTCCGCGCTTGAAGATATGCTTCTTTCGCTTCCGCTATACGTTTGAGTTTATAGTAGGTAACTCCCAGATTAAACAGAGTCTTTGGTTCTCCTATGATAGACTCCATTTCCTGAAAGATTTCTAAAGACTGTTGATAAAACTCGATCGCTTTTTGGTATTCTCTTAGGGAACCGTAAACATTCCCCAAACCTAGATAGGAATAAGCTTCTCCTGTTATATCAGAGATTTCCCGTTTGATCGCTAAAGACTGTTGATGAAACTCGATCGCTTTTTGGTATTCTCCTAGAGAATTGTAAATATTGCCCAAATTATTGTAACAATACGCTACTCCCTTTATATCATCAATTTCCTGAAAGATTGCTAAGGACTGTTGATAAAACTCGATCGCTTTTTGGTATTCTCCTAGGGAATGATAAGCATTGCCTAAATTATTGTAAGAATCTGCTTCTCTCCAGCGATCTCCGATTCTCTGAAAGATTGCTAAGGACTGTTGATAAAACTCGATCGCTTTTTGGTCTTCTCCTAGGGAATAGTAAATACCTGCTAATGAGTCGAGACTCGCAACTAAATCAAGTTCTAGATTTAACTCTTTTTGTAAATCGATCGCTTTTTGATAATACTCGATCGTTAAATCTTGTTCCTGACGATAATCTGACAATGGCAAATCTAATAAACGATGGTTATAAATCTTAGCTAAACTGGCATATAAACTGGCTAATCTTGGCTCTTTTTTGCCTTTATTTACCTCGATTTGCTCGATTAATTCTAACAGGTCTTCTTTAGAGATAAAAGGAATATCTTTATCTATAGTAATTTCGTCAAAAGATTGTAAAATTGGTAAAAATTCCTGACAAGGTAAAAAGTTACTTGGAGGAGAAATAAAGCGAAAAACTCCTTTTCTCCAACTCCAAAAATCGGGGGACTTTTTGCGTAAATTTACTTCCACTGTGCTTGTTACCCAAAGAACAATGGAATAGGGAAATTCTCGCAATCCTTCCCTTGTCCATTGCAGATAACCAAAAAATTTATCTAGTTCCGATTTTTCCCGTTGCCATTCGATCGAGTGTAATTTTTCCACTCCTGTGGTTGTGATCACGGAGTTTTTGTTTTGTAGTAACTCTGGTTTTCTGGAGACTAAACTAGCAATTGCTGCTCTTAAACTCGGTTCTTTTTGATCTAAATCAATCCGATAACAAGGGATTACTGGTTCTAATTCTTTGCTATAGCGATCAATAATTTCTTCTCGCAATTTTTCCTGATCACACACACAAATCAATATATTTAATCTCTTTTGATTTGCCTCTAGAGACACGATTAAACCTTCGTATTCTCTTTCATTTTGGTCGATAATTGAAGATGTTTCATTATTCATAATATCCCATTCAAATTGTTCCTCTTTTTTTCATTAACTCAACCACAATCGGATGCACATTATACCAGAGATCGCCATTGCGGTATTCCAAAATATATAAACCCTGCAACAGATCTAGAAAATTTTGATCCTTGAGATCCGTGGGTTTTGACTTTTCATAAACAGTTTTAATAATTTCCTCATCTGCTGTACCGATACTTTCAGCAAAATCGAGACTAATTTCTGTGATTGATTGTTCTAAAACAGCTTGATTAATTTTTAGAGTATTATCATCAGGATAACGACGAACTGATCGCAAACAAATCCGACAGCAAGCATTAGTAATGCGAATTAACTCTCGTAACACTCCCCCACTATAAAGACAAATTTTTTCGAGGGTGTCAGGATCGATTAAATCGGGATCGATGCGCTTAGTAATAATCTCGGTTAAAGTAGCAATAATTTGCGGATCGGGTATAGCATTAGGTGAATTAATTTCTCCCTGTTTCAAAGAGTTTATATACAGGCATTTGTACGATCTGATCATTAGTTTCTGTTTGGAGAGTTGCCTTTAAAGCTACTTCTCTTAAAGCGGCGATCGGAATAGTCATAATAATCCGAAAACTAGGCAACATAATCGCTTTAATATGGGATTGAAAAATATCCCTTACCTGTGCTAAGTCAATTTTATCAATGTCATCAACAATTACCAAGATTTTTTTCTGACTTTGGGACTCGATCGCACTAGCTATAATGTTAATTTGGGCAACTAAATCAGTAATTCTCCGCTCATATTTTTGTTTGATTTCCTCGCGAATAGTCGAATTAATCTTGAGAATTCCTTTAATGTGAGCTAGTAAAGAAGAAAAGTTAAAACCTGTTTCGACAGTGGCATCCGCTTGATTAGTTTCGGTGCGAATTTGTTCAGTAAACCATTGATAAAAGCTTTTTTTAATAGAATCTTTAATAGTTAAATTTTGGGCTTCCGCTTCTGACATCATCTGAACGGCGATCGAGAATAAAATATTAACATGATTTACGTCTGACATTTCGATCGTGTCTGAGATCGAGAAGAAAACAACAAAATAGCGATCATCTAACTTTCTTTTAAATTCGTAGAGTAGGGTTGATTTACCACAACCCCGATGTCCTGCTAGAATAATTTTTCCGTCTTCCGAAGGACTATCTTCTACCAATTGTTCTAATTCGTCGATAATTTCTGTGCCGTATTTGACAGCAAAACGCTCTAATTCTTTATCCGAGCGCAGGGGTAAAAGTTCCAAATTGCGATAGGCTTCTCGAAAGGGTTCTAGTAAAGGACTAACCATAAGTAATTAAATTAGACTGTGTTGCGTGAAGATAATTAGCCACAAACAAAACCAGAAAAAAATTAACTGATAACTGATAACTGATAACTGTTATTTTTCTGCTGCCCAACTGTCGGGAGTGTAGGTTTTTAATGCCAAAGCATGGATGGCTTCGGTAGCCAGTGCCGATTGTAAAGCGCCATAAACCATTTGATGCTGTTTAACGCGGGTTTTGCCGGCAAATTCGCCAGAAATAACCACCGCTTCCAAATGATCGCCACCTCCCGTTAAATCCCGAATCATCACCTGTGCATCGGGGATTTGTTCTTGAATCATCGCTTCTACTTGGCGAAAGTCAACCATCTTAACTCCTCAAAACAATTAAAGATACTCTGATCCCATTGTTACCGAAAGCTCGTCAATGGGGACAAAATTCACTGCTGTGGGGGGGGATTGCTAGGAGTTGCGGAGGTGGGAGTCGGTGCAGAGATGGGTGTGCTGACAAATCCCATTTCGTAGAGTTGTTGATAGCTTTTTTGTCCTAATTCACTGGTGGGGTTTTGGGATTGAATCACCTGAATTAACAAAGGAACCGCCAATTCTGGCTGATTTTGCGCCCTATGGACCAAAGCAAGCTTATAGGTGGCTTCATCCCGCATTTGTCCGGTGTTTAAAGCACTTTGACGCTGAGAATCGAATACTTTCGGGTCAATTCCTGAGAAACTATTAGCTAATTGCAGATGATAGTTAGATAGTTGGTTAAAAATCCGGCGCGCTTGATTGAGTTTGTCCACAGCGACATCGTATTTAGCGGCATTAATAGCGGCGTTCGCTTCTTCCACTAAACGTTGTCCCCCCTGAAGACTCAGGACACTATCGGCTTGATTTAAGGGTTTTAATTCGTTAGGATCACTAGCAGGAGTGTTTGAGTCGGGGGTTTGTGCTTGTCCGTCAGGTGCGATCGCAATCACTAAACCGATCGCCAGAGTGAGCAGATAAATTAAACTATAAGGCTGTTTTCGCTTAACCATAAAACTTCTCGACTTAATGTTCCTGAGGGGAACGGCTATTTTTTTTAACATCGACAACTGACCTATAGTAGCTTTTTTGGGGCAGTTTCGATCCGACCCCAGCTTTCTAGACGTTAGATTTAGCGGTTTTGTCACCATGGCAACCGCTGATTTTCCCCGAACAATCAGTAGTAAGTCCCCAAAAAGTTAGTTTATCCCCCCGATTAATGGTTTAGATGCCGATAATTCACCCGTTGGAAGGCTGTCCAGATAGAATAAAGAGAAAGTAGGAGTTTAGTTGAAATGTCTTTATCACTGATTACCCGTAAGTTTACGGTGGAAGAATACGAAAAAATGACAACCCAGGGAATAATCAAACCCGATGAAAAAGTGGAATTAATTCGAGGAGAAATTATCAAAATGTCACCGATGGGAACCCGTCATGCTGCTGGTATTTATCGATTAACTCAGTTATTTTATCGAAAATTTGGCGATCTTATTCTCTTAGGAGTACAAAATCCGATTAGATTAAATAATAATTCTCAACCAGAACCAGATTTAAGTTTACTAATACCTCGTGAAGATTTCTATGCTTTGGCCCATCCTTGTCCCCAAGATATCTATTTAATTATTGAGGTTTCCGATTCTACCCTCGATTATGATCGCTATACTAAAATCCCTCTTTATGCGGAGGCAAATATTCAAGAGGTTTGGATTGTCAATCTCAAGGAAGAATGTTTAGAAGTTTATCGCCATCCGCTGCATGGTAGTTATCAAGCTATTCAGAAATATTATCGAGGTGAAAGTATTTTTATTGAATCCTTTCCAGAAATAGAGTTAACTTTAATTGCCATACTCGGTAATATTTGTTAAATTAAATGCTACAGTGTTTCTCCTAAAGATGAAGTGTCGTCAAAAAATCAGTGGAGGTTTCCGTTCTTGGCCGGGTGTGGAGCATTTTACCCTGATTTGTTCTCTAATTTCTACAACCAGAAAACAAGGTCAAAACATCCTACAAGTTTTAACTCAAGTTCTCAAGGGGGAAGTTCTGGTTTTTTCCTAATTTGTCAAGACCTCGGTAGTTACAACTTTTCTTTAAAGCTATGCTAAATACAAAAAAATCTCTCAATCTATCCTTACTTAAAACTCTTGGTTTAGTCGCTGTTATCGGTGGGCTAATGGTGGCCATTGTCGAAATGCAACAGGAAAAGGTGAAAACCTTGACAAAAGAAAAGTTATCAGAAAGAAATTATAGTCAAGAATCTCGCCTAGAAAATACTCAGGTTCAGTTATTAAAAAATATGCCTTCTTTTGGCTTTGGCAATATGTTGGCTAATTGGTCAATGTTGCAGTTTATTCAATATTATGGCGATGTGGATGCTCGCCGGGAAACTGGTTACGGTTTAAGTCCCGATTTTATGGAGATTGTCACCAAAAATGACCCCAAATTTATCCGCGCCTATTTGATGATGTCCGTGGCTTCTTCCGTGAATGCTGGCAAACCCGAAAGAACGATTGAGATTATGAATAAAGGTTTATCAAAACTCACTCCTGATGTTACTGATGCCTATTTTCTTTGGCTATATAAAGGAGTCGATGAACTATTATTTTTAGGCGATATTCCCGCGGCAAAAAACTCGAATCAAATGGCCGCCGATTGGGCGAAAATTGCCGGTAATGAATTTATCGAAAAATCCGCTAGGGGAACGGTAAAATTTTTAGAAACTAATCCTGATAGTCGCGCCCCTAGAGTCGGTGCATGGATGTTAGTCTGGCTGAATAGCAAAGAAGAAGAAACCCGCAAGTTAGCCAAGGAAAATATCGAAAAATTGGGCGGTAAATTGGTTGTGGTTAATGAGAATCAAGTGATGGCAATTCCCCCCAAGGATTAGGAACTGGCATATTTTTCATCTTGCCAAAACTTCTGATTTAATAAGCCATCAATATCCTTAGAAAAAGGACAAACATCGGGAAAATTAGAGTCTGGATAATCCTCTTTCACCGCTTCTAAAGCTTCTCGATAACATTCTTCTAAAATCTCTATCATAAACCTTTTCAAACTAGGAGAATACTTAAATTCCTTCTTTAAATCGTTGCGAAAATTTCTAATTTCAATTTCCCACCCCCGATAACAATCGGGAAGAACCACATAACAACGTTTTAATAAATGTTCTAATAAACGAGTTAAAAAATTATCAACCGCTTTGCGTTGACTTTTCCCCAAAGATTCCACCTCCTCGATCAAATTCTCTAAATCAACTTGAGATAAATCCCCAGATTTTAATTGTTTGACCGTCTTCTCTACCCACAAAGCAAAATCTTGATCATAAAGATTTTTTACCTTTGCTAAAGTCATAATTTTTCTCCCTGTTAAACTTAAATTTATTCCTTGAAAATCACACTAAATCTGGTTATTAAAGACTGATTATTTATTCCCCCTATTGCCTATTGCCTCTACTCAACGGATTTAGTATCAAAGTTTAACTTTTCCAAAACTTATGATTTAATAAACCATCAATATCCTTAGAAAAAGGACAAACATCGGGGAAAATAGCATCATATTTAATTCGCATATTCTCCACCGCTTCCTGATAACAATCATCACAAATATCGGTTAAAAAACTGCATAAACTAGGCGAATCTTTAAGGATATCTTTTAACTTCGATTGACAGCGTTTAATTGTTACTTCCCAACCTCGATAACAGTCGGATAAAGGAAGATAACGGCGTTTTAAAGCGTGTTCAAATAATGTAATTAGACGGTTTTTTAGTTCCCTTTTGTCTCGTCTTCCCAAAGATTCCACCTCCTCGATCAAATTCTCTAAATCAACCTGAGATAAATCCCCAGATTTTAATTGCTTAACCGTCTTCTCTATCCACAAAGCAAAATCTTGATCATACAGATTTTTTACCTTTGCTAAAGTCATAATTTTGACCTCCTCTGTTGACTAATTAGGGGTTGCTGAATAATGGTAAAAACCTTTTAAAATAAGGCTTTTGACCTGCTAAAATCCGATGTTCATTCGTGGCAATAAACCCGCTCCAGTTGCCGGAGTACGACAGATCTACGGCGATCGCAATGACCCAGAGCAACTGAAAGAAAAGCTTAAAAATGAGAGCTTTGAGACAATTTTCGATAATAATGGCAGAGAATTAAGTGATACTCAGCTAACTGATAACTGATGCAGCCTTAACCAGTCATTGGACATTCCACCAACCGAAAGCCGGCCCGACAAAGCGAATAACCACCCAAACCCCGGCTAAAACTCCTATACCAATCCAGGCACCCCTAGTGGTTAACTTGTAAGCTTGGGCCGCTTGACTTTTGGTAATCGGTAGCCAAGGCAGGATATTTTCTTCCTGTCCATATTTATCACCCAGGGCCGATTGACGACGTTTTGATTCACCCATACTAATGTCAGTTATTAAGAGGTTTTTCTCTGATTGTATATCGAAAGACAACAGACCACACCCAATCCTAGTCCCTGAAGGAGGGCGATCGAAACTGACGGCCGATGACCGACTATTATAGAATTAAAGGTTGCGACTGAAACAAGAATAATAATTATGGCAACCATTAACAGTAATTACTTAAAACTAAAAGCGGGTTATCTTTTTCCGGAAATTGCCCGACGAGTCCAAGCTTTTGCGGCAGCCAATCCCGATGCTAATATTATCCGTCTGGGGATTGGGGATGTCACCGAACCTTTGCCCCAAGCTTGTCGCGAGGCCATGATTAAAGCGGTGGAGGAAATGGGCGATCGCTCTAGCTTTAAGGGTTACGGGCCCGAACAGGGTTATGCTTGGTTAAGGGAGAAAATCGCCGTTCATGATTTTCAGGCTCGCGGTTGTGATATAAGTGCCGATGAAATCTTTATTTCTGACGGTTCTAAGTGCGATACGGGCAATATTCTCGATATTTTTGGGCATAATAACTCGATCGCCGTAACTGACCCAGTATATCCCGTTTACGTCGATACTAACGTTATGGCCGGACACACGGGAGAGGCCAACGACCGCGGTGAATACGAGGGACTGATTTATCTGCCAATTACCGCCGAAAATAACTTTACTGCCGAGATTCCAACCGAAAAAGTCGATTTAATCTATCTCTGTTTTCCCAACAATCCCACTGGGGCCACGGCTACCAAAGAACACTTGACAGCTTGGGTCAATTATGCTAGGGCAAACGGAGCGATTATCTTTTTTGATGCGGCCTACGAGGCCTTTATCACCGATGCCAGTTTACCCCATTCCATCTACGAAATCGAGGGGGCGCGGCAATGTGCGATCGAATTTCGCTCTTTTTCTAAAAATGCCGGTTTTACCGGGACCCGTTGCGCTTTAACCGTGGTTCCCCAAAGTCTCACGGCCAAAGCGGCCGACGGCACTGATGTGCAACTCTGGAAACTGTGGAATCGTCGGCAATCGACCAAATTTAACGGCGTTTCCTACATTGTCCAACGGGGGGCCGAGGCGGTTTATTCCCCGGAAGGACAAGCACAAGTAGAAGAACTTGTCAAGTTTTATTTACAAAATGCAACAATTATCCGAGAAAAATTAACCGCTGCCGGTTTAGAAGTCCATGGTGGCGTAAATGCGCCCTACGTTTGGGTAAAAACGCCCCAGGGTCTATCGAGTTGGGATTTCTTCGATAAACTGCTACATACCTGTAATGTGGTGGGAACCCCTGGATCCGGCTTTGGGGCTGCCGGAGAGGGTTATTTCCGACTATCGGCTTTTAATAGTCGTGCCAACGTCGAGGCCGCTATGGAGAGAATTATCAGTAAATTTCAAGGCTAATCGTTAAGAGAGGGATGTTTGCGGAAGCATCCCCCAACAACCCCATCGGGAATTGATAGACTACTTAACTACTCACCGACAACGGCTCACCGATGCGACCCTTTTGGTTAGAATCCTTACAGGTAGAAAGATTAACGATCGCAGTTGCTGGCCTACCGGCACATCTGCAAGGGATCAAGTTAGTGCAGTGGTCAGATCTGCACTGCGATGCACAGCATTTGCCTGTAGCTGTCCTGCAAGAAGCGATCGCCATTACTAATCAGGAAAAACCCGATCTCATCTTCCTGACGGGGGATTTTATTACCGATAGTCCCAGTCCAATTTTTGCCCTAGTCGAAAGCATGAAAGCTCTCAAAAGTCAAGGGGGTATTTATGCTTGTTTAGGAAATCATGACAGTTATCTTCCGCAAGCAAGGGAAACGGTCAGATCAGCCTTAACTAGCGTGGGAATTCGGGTACTCTGGAATGAAATCGCCACACCCTACGGCGAAAATTTTCCCATCGTCGGATTGGCCGATTATTGGTCTGGGGAATTTTTACCGCAAATCCTCGAGCAAATTTCCCCCGATATACCCAGACTCGTCCTTTCCCACAATCCCGATACAGCCATGATTTTAAAAGATTGGCGCGTGGATTTGCAGTTATCCGGTCATACCCACGGAGGTCAAGTGACTATCCCCGGTATCGGTTCTCTACCGATAGTTTTAGAGAAACTTATGCGATCGCTGCCCGAACCCTATGGTCAATGGGTCCCCTTTCCTCGGCAGTTTAGCAGGGTAGTCCGATACTGGCAATGGTCCGAGGGATTTCATCGAGTCGGGGAAAATCAATTATATGTGAATCGCGGCTTAGGAACCTATTTTCCCGGTCGTCTTTTTTGTCCCCCCGAAGTGACGGTAATTACTTTGGTCAACAGCAGTCAGTCTTGAATCAGTTATCAGTGATCAGTGATCAGTGATCAGTGATCAGTTATCAGTTATCAGTGAGCAGTGATCAGATTTAAGTTTTAAGTGTGCAGCATTAAATCAGCTGTTGACTATCTAAATTACTCGTTAAGACTGCACTGGAGTGCCGGAGTTGGGAGCAGGGAGAACAAGCATGAGCATTTGTACTAAAATTTCTAATATGCAGTTTAAATTCAGTACAGCTTAGAGGTTTCCTACTGTCTTTTCACTGTTTACTGTTTACTGATAACTGAAAAAACCACTTATGACAGAAAATAGAGATAACTTCAAGGAAACTTATAATGCACTAATTGAGCGCATTGTCAATCTAACTTTAGAAGGAAAAATTAGAGCTAAATCACAGGTTTATAACCTTTTGGCCGAGGGAGTAAAAAACGGCACAGGAGAAATTTTTGAGCGTTGTTTAACTGAAAAAATCATCGTTACTCGCTCACAGTTAGAAACAAAAATTAAAGCAACTAGGGTTTTGCGGGCCTTGGAAACGATCGAAAGTGAATGGGAAAAATATCAAAAAACCAATCAGCAAAATTCTCTCACTGCAGCGGCGATCGATAATCTGGTGAAAATCGATCAAGAGGATCGTTTACTGACGTTAGTAAATTTAATTGATCCCAATCAAAATAATGCTTTAACCCTAGAACAATTACAACAGTTAGCCAAGCATTTACAGACAGTTTCTCAGCAGCGGGGAGAAGCGGATTTATGGCAAATTGCCACAGGGATTAATCTGGGGTTAAATACTTGGTCAAATTTATCGAATGATCTCACCAGTTGGCTCTACGAACAAAATCGCAATCTTGGTTTTACTAATGATAATAAGCGAGTGACTCCCTGGCAAATTTGGGCAAGTAAAGTTAATCCCTCTTGGTTAAAACGAGTCTTAGAAAGTTTAGCTAATCAACAAGCTTTTGATTCTATTACTCAGGATTTAACTTTAACCGATTGGGTAGAAACTGCCATTGTTTTTCAATATATCCAAAGAGGACTAATTAACTTTTTTGATCAGCGCATCTATAGCGAAAAACTGGGAGCCAAATTATCCATTTCTACCTTTCTCACCTTTGCTTTAATTTGGTCGCTGTTAACCAATAGTTTCGAGCAAGTTAGTAAAAATTCCCTCTATAGTCGCGGCTGTTTTCAGATGGCTTTACAAATTCTGAGAACCTTTGCTCAACGGGACTATTTTCCTTTATACGGAGGAATTTTTGCCTCCTTTTCTGGCAGTTATCTCAAGGAAGCATTAGATTATTTATCAATTCCTCTGCGTTATGTGGAAGGCACGGGAGAAAAGGCGAGAATTTTAACTTTAATTGCCTATTCTAATCGCATTCGTGGCGACTATCCACAGGCCAGAGAATGTCATCAACAAGCTTTAGAAATTGCTCGTCAACAACAGGATTCTGCTTGTGAAATAGCTAATTTAAACCATTTATCTCGTCTCAATGCTATCCAGAAAAACTATACAGAAGCGATTAATTTAAGTCAGAGAGCTTTAATTTTAAGTCGTCAACAGGGTAATAGTTTAGGACAGGCTAACGCTTTAGCTAATTTGGGTTATAGTCAGGTACAGGAAGCGCAACAGTTAGAGAGATATGATCCCGAAATTTATCAAAGTTCGATCGAGTATTTACAGCAGGGATTAAAGTTAGCGGAAAGTCTCCAAGATTGGCAGAGTAAATCCCTTTGTTGTAGCAGTTTAGGTTTAGCATATCTTGTCCTTGAAAGACCCCAAGAGGCGATTAATATTCTCCTACAAGGATTGGAATCGGCCAAATACTACGGAGATGTATATCTGCAAGGTTTATTACTAACTTATTTAGGCGAAGCTTACTATCAAGACAAAAATTTTGAACAGGCAATTTATATGGGTTCTCTAGGAATGTATTGGCTCCACGAAATCGGTGCAGTAGAATGGCGACAAGCTGCTAGTCTATTAACGGTTATTCGTGGCAAAAATATCGCAGCTTTTGAACAGACTTTCAGTCAGGAACGTTCCTCCCTGATTAAATCTATTGGACTGGAAGGCTACCAATATATCTCAGAAATCCTCAGCAAATATCAACAGGGTAATTAGTGAATACAAAGCATAACCTATTAATTAATCTCTCGGTACTTTTTCCCCAACCCACGGGAATCAGTACCTACATTCTTAACCTCTTACCCTACCTGAAAAATTTAGAACCAACCCTACTAACAGCTAATAGTTATCCCGACTTTAACTGTTATTCTATCCCCAAAGGTCTCGGCCCTGATCGAGGAGCGAAAGGTCATTTAAAACGCTTACTCTGGACTCAGTGGCAGTTACCGTCAATTTACCGACAATTAAAGGCGAATTTACTCTTTTCTCCCCTTCCGGAAGCGCCGATAAATTCTCCCTGTCGCTTTGTCGTCATGGTACACGATTTAATTCCCCTGCGGTTTCCCAGTTTTACTTCCCCCTTAACCCACTATTTCCGTTATTATGTGCCGCAGGTATTACAACAGGCAAAACATATTATCTGTAACTCTCAGGCAACGGCCAAAGATATCACTGAATATTATCAAATTCCCGCCAATAAAATTACTTCTATTCCCCTAGCCTACGATAATTATCACTTTCACCCTATGGAAGATAATAAGCCAGAACATCCCTATTTTCTCTATCTCGGTCGTCCCAATCCCTATAAAAATTTACCGCGTTTAATCGCCGCTTTTGCCCAACTGCCCCCAGATTTAACAGATTATCATCTTTGGATTGCCGGCAGCTTTGATCGCCGTTATACCCCCAATTTACAACAACAAGCGCGAGAATTGGCAGTTAGCGATCGCATTAAATTTCTCGATTATATCCCCTACGATCACCTACCCAAAGTTATCAGTCAAGCCACTGCTTTAGTCTTCCCTAGTCTCTGGGAAGGCTTTGGATTGCCCGTTTTAGAGGCTATGGCCTGCGGTACACCCGTCATTACCTCAAATTTGTCATCTTTGCCCGAAGTTACGGCAACAGCGGCAATTTTAATCGATCCCTATCGAGTCGAGTGCATAGCCGATGCCCTAAAAATTATCGCTCAAGATCGACAATTACAGTCAAAATTAAGTTATCTAGGCAAAAAACGAGCTAATGAGTTTAGTTGGCAAAAAACCGGTCTAGCTACGGCCGCAATCTTAAATCAATATCTAGGATGTGCTTAGGGACTTGCGTGGGAATAATATCCCAATCGATCGGAGGGCGCAAGCTTTGCGCCCCTACAGTAACGGATTTTGTCCACAATGTAGGGGCGAACTGCGTTCGCCCAAAAGGTACATTATCAAAGCGCAAGTCCCTAACCTGATCGGTCATCGTCGGAAAAAGAAAAATAATTTGACAGATCGGCAGCATTTGCTGTAGGATTGATAATCGTGACCTTAATTGGAGAGATGGCCGAGCGGTTGAAGGCGCAGCACTGGAAATGCTGTTTAGGGGTAACTTTAACGAGGGTTCGAATCCCTCTCTCTCCGTCCCCAAAGCACCTCCTAGATATGAGGTGCTTTTTATAGCAGTTAGAGTATAGGAGTCAGGAGATTACTCTTATTGATTATCTTTTCCCCATCACCCACTCTCCTATACTTTTTAAACAGGATTTAGTCTAATTCCTCGTCGGTAAACCATCTTTACACTTAGCTAACCACTCCAATAAACTGTCTAACTGCTGTGGTGGTTTTACCAATCCTAGACCCCTAACCGTCACCTGTTTGGGACTATAAACAAAGCGTGATTGTATATGTTGGGGTAGGTGTTCTTGTAATAATTTCCAAGCTGGTTCCTCCATGGGAGTTTCTAGGATAATATGCTGTTTTCCATCGGGTTTAATGCGCGAAAAACCGAGGGATTTAGCCAGATGTTTTAACTCGATTACCTTAAATAATTGTGCCACTGGGGAAGGAATTGCCCCGTATCTATCGACTAAATCGGCAGCAATTTGTCCTAAAGTTTTCTGAGAATTGGCAGTAGCGATCGCCCGATAAACATCCATTTTCTGTTCCAGATCGGATATATAATCATTAGGAATAAATGCCGTTAATTTCAGATCGATTTGGGTATCCTCCACTTGAGGAATTTCTTGACCTTGAATTTCCCGCAAAGCTTCCTGTAACATTTCCATATATAGATCAAAACCGATCGCTTCCATTTGTCCCGATTGTTCCGCACCCAATAAGTTACCCGCACCGCGAATTTCCAGATCCCTAGTCGCTAATTGATACCCCGATCCTAACTGGGTAAATTCTTGAATTGCCTTTAATCTTTCCCGAGCGGTTTCTGTTAGTTCTCCCTTAGCTGGATAAAGTAACCAAGCGTGCGCTTGTACTCCCGATCGCCCCACCCGTCCTCGCAGTTGATAGAGTTGCGCTAAACCGAATTTTTGGGCATCTTCAATGATAATCGTGTTAACTCTGGGAATATCTAACCCTGACTCCACAATAGTCGTACAAACTAAGATATCCGCTTCCCCATTATTAAATGCTAACATGGTGGTCTCTAATTCGGACTCATCCATACGACCATGGCCGATGGCAATTCTCGCACCAGGAATCATCCCTTGAATTGCTGCCGCTTTTTCTTCAATTCCCTCGATTCTGGGTACTACATAAAAAATCTGTCCCCCCCGATCCAATTCATTGCGAATTGCCGTTCTAATCACATCAGAATTATAACTAGAAAGGTGGGTTTGGATGGGACGACGAGAGGGGGGAGGTGTGGTAATTAAACTCATTTCTCGCACCCCAGAAAGGGACATATAAAGAGTCCGGGGAATCGGTGTCGCACTCAAAGTTAACACATCAATATTACTTTTAAAAGCCTTAATTTTCTCCTTTTGATTGACCCCAAAACGCTGTTCTTCATCAATTACCAATAATCCTAAATCTTTAAACTCCACCGCTTTACTCAATAACAACTGCGTCCCCACCACTATATCCAATTCCCCCGTTTTCAAGCGCTGGACGATATCTTTTTTCTCGGAATTGGTGCGAAAACGATTTAATAAACCCACATTAATGGGATAGGGAGCAAAACGTTCTTTCAGGGTGTGATAATGTTGTTGGGTTAAAATCGTTGTTGGTGCTAATAAAGCCACCTGTTTATGACCCGTGGTGACAGCTTTAAAAATAGCACGAATGGCCACTTCTGTCTTACCAAAACCCACATCCCCACAGACTAAGCGATCCATTGGGCGATCGCTTTCTAAATCCCGTTTCACATCCTGTATCGCTTTCAGTTGATCCGCAGTGGGTTGGTAGGGAAAAGCATCCTCTAACTCCCGCTGCCAGGGATTATCCATCGGATAGGCAAAACCCGATTTTTGGGCGCGTTGGGCGTAAATATTGATTAAATCAACCGCTAACTTCTTAACCGACTTCCTAACGCGGGCTTTCGTCGCTTCCCACGCTTTGCCAGAGATTTTATGTAATTCGGGTGCTTGACTACCTGTATGACGATAACGGGAGAGATTATCAAGAGAATCGGCAGGAACCCGCAATAATCCATCGGCATACTTAATAACTAGATAATCTCGACCTTGCACTACTCCGCCAATTGTGCTTTCCTGCTTTTCTAGTTTGATAAACTGTCCGACTCCATGGTGTTTATGTACTACAAAATCCAGGGGACGGAGTTTATTCACGTCCACCTGTACCGAGGCTGCTTGCCGACGTTTGCGGACGTAACCGGCAGTATTTAAAAGATGTTGTCCGAAGAACTCTCGATCAGTAACGACGACTATGCGATAGGTGGGGAGGATAAAACCTTCTAATTCCGCTAATCCTGAGTATTTTAGGGCTGTAGCGGTGTTTTGAATGATTAAGCGCTCGATCGCCCCAAAATCGAGGGGATTGGGGATAAATTGGGCTGGACAGTCGTGTTCCTGTAATAACGAGACTGTGCGGGAGGGTTGGGCAGATATTAACCATGTAGCATACTTATTTACTTTAATACCGCTATAAATCTCTCTTTTTCCCCGTAAAATTTCCGCTAGTTTGGCGAATTGTCCCGCATTGGTGGGAATCGGACGACTGGAGAGATTAAGGCTATTTTCGGACAGGTGATCGTCTATTTCCGAGAGGTAGAGATGGGTAAATTTGGCCGATATTTGCAGAGATTCGCCAAAAGAACGGTGAATTTTCGGTAAAGCTGGTTCTATCTCTTGCCAGCGTTCCTCAATATATTCTATCCAGCGATCGCTTCTAGCTTGACAGCTTTCTAGTTCATCAAAGGCAATAAGACTATTTTCAGGGAGATAATCCAATAAAGAAGCAGATTGACTGAAGGACAAGCCTAAAAATCGCTCAATTCCCTCTGGATAAATGCCATTAGCCAATTTTTCTCGCTCTTCGGCCCCCAGATAATCGGCCACTGTCGGGGGAAGAGAAGGGGCAATCATCGCCGCAAAGCTAGTGGGAGTAAGAAGCAGATTGGGGATAGAATCCAGCGATCTTTGGGTTGCAGGGTCAAATTCTCGCAATTTTTCCAATTCATCGCCGAAAAATTCTAACCTGACCGGTAATTCTGCCGAAACTGGGAAAATATCAACGATATCGCCGCGACGACTCCATTGCCCTTCGGTTTCTACCAGTGAAACCCGTTCATATCCTAATCTAGCTAGGGTTAGATCGAGGTTTTTGGCTTCTATAACCCTTCCTACCGCAAAATTATCGCTATATTGCTCGAAAACCTCTCTAGGGGGTAAATGGGGCTGCAGGGCCTTTTCGGTGGTAACGATCGCAATTCCGGCATCTTGATGACTGATTGCCGATAATACCTGCATCTGTCCCCAAATCATCTCGGATTCCCGATTAAATGTCTCGTAGGGGCAAGCTTCCGAGGTGGGATAAAAGAAAACACCTTTCCACGTCATCGCTTCTAATTGGGCAGCCCAACGTGCCGCTTCTTCTAGATTGGCACAGATAATTACAAGATTTTTTCCTTGACAACGGGCAAAAGCTGTGCTTATTAATCCTTTCGGTAAGCGGGCAAGGCCAGTTAGGGTTAAATTGCCGTTTTTCTCCAGTTTTTGGATAAGTTCGGCAGTTAGAGGCGATTTTTCAATGTTGCGAATAACGGAGGCAAAAGTCATTTTTTAGTGATCGGCGCTCGGTTTTTAGTTAAGCTCTCCTGAATTTACACTGCCTCTTGGGAGTTTTAGTACAAATGCTCAGGCTTCCTCTCCCAACTCTGGCACTCCGGTGCAGTCTTAACGAGTATCAGTTGTGAGTTTTCAGTTCAGCGACTACTTTTTGGGGCTAATTTTTTTGGGCTTTATTTGACTTGACCAGAGGGGGTCGCAGGCGCACGGATTTTCCATTATCTATATAATATCATGTCAAGCGTTGGTTGGCAAGAAAAAATTTTTTAATTGATGGCAAAGATAGTATATCTATACTGGCAATATTTTCAGAATGATAACGATTCTCACCGACTGTGATAAGATGAGAATCATAATCAGACTCAGTTAACTCCGATGGGTAAAAATTTCCAGTTAACAGCGATTGCTTTAACAATGACTATAGCCAGCTTAACCGCTTGTAGTGGTCCCTCGGTCAAGGAAAAGGAAGCAAAGACACCCCTACAGGTGACAGTGAGTATCTTACCGCAGGAATATTTCGTCAAACGCATCGGCGGTGATAGAGTCAGTGTTAATGCCATGATTCAACCCGGGACAGATCCCCACACCTATGAACCAAAACCCGAACAATTAAAAACCACAGCCCGATCGCAAGCCTACTTTAAAATCGGTGTATCCTTAGAAGATGCTTGGAAAGATCGCTTAAACAGTGTTAACCAACAGATGTTAATCGTCGATACCAGTCAAGGGGTAGATAAAATCCCTTTGACAGCAGAACATAATCACGATCATGATCACAGCAAGGAAGAAAAACATCAAGCCGGAAAAAACACCCTAGATCCCCATATTTGGTTATCCCCAAAACGAGTCAAAGCACAAGCAGAGACTATTTATCAAACCCTAGCACAACTCGATCCGGGTCAGGCAGCCATCTATCGGGCTAACTTGGAAAAATTCCGTCAGGAGTTAGACGCATTAGATCAAGAAATTCGGCAAAACTTGGCAGGGATTAAAAACAAAAAATTTCTGGTATTTCATCCCGAATGGGGCTATTTTGCCCAAGATTACGGTTTAGAGATGATTGCAATCCAAATCGAAGGCAATGAACCCAGTGCTGCCCAGTTGAGTCAACTAATCCAACAGGCAAAAAAAGAGAATATAAAAGTTATTTTTACTCAACCAGAATTTAGCCAAAAAAGTGCCGAAACTATTGCGAGGGAAATTGGGGGACAGGTAATCCCTATTAGTGCCTTTGCTGAAAATTGGAGTGAAAACCTGCGACAAGTTTCCCAAAAAATGGCCACAGTTTTAAATCAGTAATTGTTTGTATATGTCAACGATCATTACCATTAGTAATCTCTGGGCCGGCTACGAACAGGAACCCATCCTCGAAGATATTAATTTAACCATTCAAGAACTGGATTTTCTGGGAATTATCGGCCCGAATGGAGGAGGAAAAACTACCCTCCTAAAGGTTTTACTGGGATTAATTAAACCTTGGCGCGGAGAAGTCAGTATTTTGGGGCAAAGTGTCCAAAAAGGTCGGGAATTAGTCGGTTATGTGCCGCAGTTTGTCGAATGCGATCGCTCATTTCCCATCACTGTGGGTGAGGTGGTGAAAATGGGGAGATTGAGCAGCAAAAAACTCTGGCAAGGCTATAGTAAAAAAGATGAGGTAAGGGTAGATAAAGCTTTAGATAGTGTGGGAATGTTAGCGTTGAAAAAAAGGTCGATTGCTGAACTTTCGGGAGGACAGCGCCAACGAGTTTATATCGCTCGCGCTTTAGCAGTAGAACCCCGTCTCTTGATTTTAGATGAACCCACTGCCAGTGTCGATCCCCAGATGCGTGCTAGTATTTTTTCCCTGTTGCAAGAATTGAATGAGTGGATGACTATTTTAATTATTTCCCATGATCTGGGAACCCTATCTACCTATGTTAAATCGATCGGTTGTCTCAATCGTCGTCTCTATTATCACGGCCAAAAATCTCTCACTGCCGCTATGTTAGAACAAGTGTATTGCTAAAAGGTTTCTCCCTTTCTACTGTCAAAACCCTTGACAAATCCCCGCACTTGACATACGGTTATATATAGAATGGGAATCCGTGCCTGCCTGCAAACCCTCTTTTTTCAGGTCAAATAAGCGCAAGGAATAAAGAAGACAGGGGATGACAATTAAAGACTTATACGAACAAGATTATCCTGCTTGGTTAGAAGAAACGGCCAAACAACTGCGACAAAGACAGACAGATGTATTAGATTGGGAACATCTCAGGGAAGAAATCGAAGCTTTGGGGAATGAACAGAGACATAAAGTAGATAGTTATCTCCTGCAATTACTCATTCATCTGCTTCTCTACCAATACTGGCCGGGGGAACGAGAAAGATGTGCGAAGGGATGGCAGGACGAAATCGGTAACTTTCGGGTGGAATTAGAACTTTTATTGGAGTCAAAAACCCTTTATAACTATTTTTTAACCAGAATTGCGGTTATTTACCCCAAAGCAGTGAAGCGAGTCCGACAAAAAAGCGAATTGCCGGCCGCTATCTTTGCCGAAAGCTGCCCCTATAGTCCCGAACAAATCCTCGATTCCGATTTTCTCCCCTGAAATTCCGGCAGATTTTTTCAGAAAAACCCTTGACAAATCCCCGCCCTTGACAGATACTTATATATAGAATGGAAATCCGTGCCTGCCTGCGACCCCTCTTTTTTCAGGTTAAATAATGCGATTAGATTTATTCCTGCTCCCTGGGGTTTAATTCTAGCTTCAGCAGTTTTAGGAGATGGGAAATATGGCAGCTGGGATTATCGCTATTGTCGGAATAGAATCTTCCTATTTGTAATGCCAGTTGTTCTCTATATCTTTCTGGGGGTGATGTATAGTCCCCTGGAGGTTCAACTTGTAACCAGTATTGCTTCGCTTTTTTGATAGTCAACAGAGCCAGCACTAATTCCGATTGGCTATTGTCGTGGCTAACTTGATATTGTTTTTGCCAAGATAGCTGTAATTTCTCCACTTCCGATAGCTCTAGGTTTTGACAATGAGAGATTCTCCCTTTAACTCTGGAAAAATTATTTTTTAAATCGGCATCATCCTTAATTTTATCTGCCATATCAAGATAAATCTTTTCTAGTCTAGCAGCGGAATCTCGATAAACAGCCGAATGTTCGCTAAGAATTGATTGAATATCGGGGAAAATAAAATAGGACTCTTTATGAATCAATCCCGTTACCCAGATTCTATGCTGTCCAACCTGATTGACTTTAATCAGTGATTTTTCATATAAGTCCTCAAAAATTTCCTCTAAATACTTAAATGGGTAGGAATCATCTAAACTTTTATTTTGTAAGTCCAAATCGACGATAGCGAAAAGCTGCTGGGGATTTAAATAAGAAGCTTCTGGGTTCTGTTCATGCAAACGCAAAAGATGAAAGTAAGTATTTAAAACATCATTTCTATCACCACAGTTAAAAAAAGTCGGTATCTTTTGTCTCCAATCCCTAGGAACACAAGCTTTATAAAAATTAGCATCGGGAAAATCTTCCATAGCTCGATAGGATTGAGGAGATAACCTGCCGGCAGTTTTTTTGATTTCCCCTTCACAGAGGATGACAAATTTATTACGAATTTGACGGTTTGCCAGAATAAATTGACAATGTTCTAAAAGTTCCGTTTCTCTAAGACTCATGGGTTAGTTTCTCAATCTTTATTTAAATAGTTTCGGTTCTATCTCTTTAACATGAGCGGGAGTTAAAGCTTGACAGAGTTCATAGGAATGAGTGGCTAAGATATATTGATTGCTAGGTTCCCATTCCTGCAAGTCCTCAATAATTTTATATTGCCAGTCGGGATGGAGAGCAATCTCAATTTCATCCATCAATACAATCGCATCTTTTATCCTACGATACTTTAGCCACAGATAGATACTTAATCGCTTCAGTTCCCCATGACTCAAATCCTCTGGATATAATTCTTCTCCGTTTATATCTCCTTTGAATTTAAAGGTAATCCCCGATATATCTTTATCTAAATTAATTTCTTTGTCGGATAAAATTGAATTTAAGTTTTGCCGTATTAGTTGATAATTATTTCCATATTCACCCGTTTCTATAGCTTGAGCAAAATCTTGATCACGAGCCATGATAAAGTAATTAATCAATAGCTCAACGGGCAGAAAATCGTAGGTAAATAAGTTGCTAAGTTTCTTTTTAATATCTGCCATGGCTAAATAATAGTTACTAGAGTCTGTATTCCCTTGATTTATCTGAAAAAGACTCTTGTTTGTAGCTTTAGGTAAAAAGATAAAAACTTGCGTTGAAGGTGCTGCTAAAAATATTTTTGAGGATAATTCTTTCATGAATAATTGAAATTCTTCTTGGATGGCTTGACTAAATTTATACAGCAAAAATATTTTTTCATTCTTCTGGTTGTTTGCTTGACAAAGATATACCAACCCATTTCTTTCCAAAATATTTTTGAACATTGCTAGAAGACGATCATCAACGTTAACAGTATCTAAATCTTCTTTTTGTCCGTCAAGGTTAGATAGTAAATTTTTTACATAGGCATCGCTGCAAATAAAAAATTCTAGTTTCACTTCTTCCCGATTGTCGGTTAAAATTTCAAAAATAGCCAAGGGTTTCTGGTCTAACTCATCTTCTAGTTGACATCGATGCAGTAAATTTACAACGTATTCTATCTTTTCTGGATCACCAGAACAATGAAGCAGGATAAAAATTAATTGTAGAAGGGTACTTTTGCCACCGCCATTTTGACTACCGATAGGGAAGATCTGGGGAAAAAAGTCTTTCTCAAAACTAATATCAATATTCTTTAACACTCGAAAATCAGGAACTTGAACCCGTAGTAACCGCATTGTCAAAACTCCCGTAATCCTATCCTCTTGCTCATCTGCTTATTGTAGCTCACAGGGAAAAGTGAAACAATCTCTTATCCCGCGTTTCTATACCTATCCAATATCTGGCGATCACTTGTCTTTTCTACCGGCCAAATTCTGGCAGATTTTTTCAGAAAAACCCTTGACAAATCCCCGCCCTTGACAGATACTTATATATAGAATGGAAATCCGTGCCTGCCTGCGACCCCTCTTTTTTCAGGTTAAATAAGCGTCAAGAAAATAAAAACCTGATACCTGACCACTACTAAAGACTTATACGAACAGGACTATCTTGCTTGGTTAGAAGAAACGGCCAAACAACTGCGACAAAGACATACAGATGTATTGGATTGGGGAACCAACAGAGACAAAAATTATTATTATTAGTTGTAAATTTCATTATGACTAGGCTCAATGTAATCGCTGTTATCTTGTTGATTAAACTTTAAAATTGTCATTGCTTGGGATAGGAACACCAAGGGCGATCGCTTACAATAGGGGGCAAACTTTTAGAAAGCAACCTTTATTACTATTCTTACTCATGCCCACTCTATCAAGCTTCTATGGAATAAAAATCACCATGAACTATAACGATCACAATCCGCCTCCTATCCATGCCGAGTATCAAGATTATGAAGCGGTTATAATGATTCACACAGGTGAAGTTTGTGGTCAAATGCCCAAAAGAGGACTAAATTTAATATGGGAGTGGCTTGATCTACATCAATCTGAACTATTGGAGAACTGGGAAAATGCGCGTCAAAGAAAACCTCTTAACAGAATCGATCCCCTTCCCTAAAAAGGAGCTATTTCTTCACGTTATCTGTGTGGAATATCTGGATAAGTATCAATTAAAGCTAACCTTTAATAATGGAATAGAAGGGATTGTAGATTTAGAACAAGAATTGTATGGAGAAATCTTTGAACCCTTAAAAGATCAAAGCTTATTTCAAAAAGTATATGTAAATAGTCGGACAATAGAATGGCCAAACGGAGCAGACTTTGCCCCTGAATTTTTATTTGAAATTGCTCTCGACAAGCAACCAGTTAGGATGGTCGGTGATCGTGTAGGGTACGCTAATGAAATGTAACGTACCAAATTGTTTTCTTAACAATAATTATCTGATTTGCGATTATTTTGGACTTTAGTGCGATCAGGTTTTCTTCTCATGGTGTGATCGCTTGTTGATGAGGAGGGGCGATCGCTAATTGCCGTGTTGACTTAGATAGCTCTTATCTCCTGTGCAACTGGACTTGACAACTCCTTTGTTTAAAAATACAATTCGGAATATAGAGTTTCTGATTCACAAGAGGTACATTCCCAATCCTGAACAGCATAATCGCGATCGGCAAGGGTTTAACTGTGCCGCACAGATGCGAGAAGCTCTATAGAACCTATTTGGTATCTCTCTTGTGACGCTTCACGGGTAAGAATTACAGGTATTTTGGCTAATTCGCTCTAATCCATACTGGGTAATGATTTTGGGAAAGATACCAAATGGACTCTATAAACAATTTCTTGAAATATAGCGGAGTAAACAACGATGGCTACAATTTATGGTAACAATTCTAACAATTCGTTGAATGGAACTTCGTCCAGCGATACAATTTACGGACAGGCTGGCCATGACAACCTTTACGGTAATGGTGGAAATGATGTTATTTACGGTGGAACAGGAAGTGATAATGCCTATGGGGGGATTGGAGATGATTGGTTGTATGGGGAGGACGGAAATGACAAACTTTTCGGCGATGACGGTCAGGATTATTTGAGCGGGGGGGCTGGAGACGACACCCTGACTGGTGGACTGGGAGATGATTATCTCATCGGAGACGCAGGAAATGATGTTTTGGGGGGCGGTTGGGGAAATGACGTTTTAATCGGTGGTTTGGGAATCGATGTTCTAGCTGGAGGACAAGGGAATGATACTCTGACAGGCGGGGCGAATGCTGATTTCTTTGATTTTTATTCCCCCACTTATGGGGTTGACTGGATTACCGATTTTTCTGTCATTGACGATACCATTCTAGTGTACAAGACGGCATTCGGTTTGTCTTCCAGTGGTGCAATTCTAAGCAATCAATTCAGCATCGGCTCATCTGCTACTACTGCATCCCATCGTTTTATTTACGATAGTGTTAACGGTGCATTATTCTTCGATTCCGACGGTTTGGGAGGTACTGCCCAAGTTCAAATCGCTCTTTTAAACACAGGATTATTGATGACTAATAACGATATCGTTGCGACGTAACGGAGTGCGATCGTTTTTTTTGTGATGGGGAGGGGTGGTCGTTTTTGGAAGGAGCAATTTTTTGGGAATAGTGCGATCGTTTTTGGGGATAAGGAGGGGCGATCGTTTTTGGAGAGTCAATTTTTTGGGAATGGCGATTTGGATGAGGAGAGGCGATCATTTTTGGGTGATGTGGGAATGGCGATCACATATCGTATTTTTCTATTATCATAGTAAAACTAGGCAAATATTTTGAAAATAACATGAAAATTAAAGCTCTAATCTGGCAAGAAGATGGTATTTGGTGCGGTTCCGTACCGGCATTGCCAGGCTGTCATACCTGGGGAGAAAGCTACGAACAATTATTAGAAATGTTGCAAGATGCAGTTCAAGGATGGCTTGAAGTTGCAAGTCAAGAAACAGAAATTGAAGCAGAAAAAGAGCTAGTCGAATTATCATTATGAAATCTATTTCTGGCAAAGCCCTTTGTAAAATTATTGAACGTTATGGTTGGCAGTTAAAACGCATTAGTAGTAGTCATCATATTTATACAAAACAGGGAATGAAAGTTATTTTATCCGTTCCTGTTCATGGCAATAAAGATTTACCAATTGGTACTCTTAAGAGTATTTTGAAAGATGCTGATCTGACCGAAGATGACTTGAGATAACGGTGATCGCTGTTTTCTTGTTGATTAAATCTTAAAAACGCGATCAGGTTTTCTTTTGAAATCTAGGGTAAAGCTGTTAAAACAAAACGGATAGACGTTGCCACTACCGCCGTAAACAAAACCCCAATCGAAGCCCAAACCTGCTTGCCCTGATTGCTGTCTACCTTTTCTATCTGTAATTCCATTTTATCGAATCGCTTATCCATTGAATCCAATCGTTTCTCTACATTATCAACTTTGGTTTCTACAGTAGCCAATCGAATCTGTACTTGATTCACATCTTTAGAAATTGTATCTAGCTTCTGATTCATTTCTGCTAGAACTTCGCGCAAATCCGTTTCGATGATAGTCGGTGTTGGCATAACTCATTTTGTTAATCAGGCTGACACACTCATTTTAATCTATTTTTTTGCTGAGAGAACGGCCTCTTCTCAAAATATCTAAAAAAATAATGCGATTGCCGTCATCTTGTTGATTAAACTTGAAAACCGCGATCATTTTGGCTTGAAAGTGCGATCGCTGATCTTGTAGGTTGGGTTGAGGTGACGAAACCCAACATTGCTTTTATTTCTTACCTTAATTTTTTGGGTTTCACTTCTACATTTTATTCCATAACAATATAACGGTGAAAACTGGAATATTGCCAATCTTTCGGAGCGTTTACTAATCCATGATGCACGGTATTCGAGATGAGTAACAAAATCTCGATCGCCGTAGGCGCGCCCTTGGCGACCATCTCGAACTTGATGCTCCCAAAAGCGACGTTGCCAAATAGCTTTTTCTCCTTTATGTTGTCGAGATGTTGAAATTTTACCCTGATATTGAGAATGACATTGACGGCTAAAATAACTTTTAATTAATCACCAACCAGTTGAAAAATCTGCATCCGTTTCAGGCAATATCCAAAGAGCATGAATGTGATCTGGTAAAATGACAATAGCATCAATCTTAAAATGATGTTGTCGCATAACATATTTAAAAGCATTTCGTAGTAAATCCACATTTTCAGGTTCACACAAAATTCTGTGGCGATTGTATGTCACAACTGTAAAAAAATAAGTGGCTCGTGGTGTTTTTGCTCTACGGTATTGCATCAAGTTAGGATAACATTTATTGGATTGGTGTTTACGCAACTGGCGTTGGGTTTCGTGCCTCAACCCAACCTACCAAACTACGGATAGGGAATATCTGAGGAAAAAAGTCTTTCCCGAAACTAAGATCAATATTCTTTAACACTCGAAAGTCAGGAACTTGAACCCGTAGTAACCGCATTGTCAAAACTCCCGTAATCCTATCCTCTTGCTCATCTGCTTATTGTAGCTCACAGGGAAAAGTGAAACAATCTCTTATCCCGCGTTTCTATACCTATCCAATATCTGGCGATCACTTGTCTTTTCTACCGGCCAAATTCTGGCAGATTTTTTCAGAAAAACCCTTGACAAATCCCCGCCCTTGACAGATACTTATATATAGAATGGAAATCCGTGCCTGCCTGCGACCCCTCTTTTTTCAGGTTAAATAAGCGTCAAGAAAATAAAAACCTGATACCTGACCACTACTAAAGACTTATACGAACAGGACTATCTTGCTTGGTTAGAAGAAACGGCCAAACAACTGCGACAAAGACATACAGATGTATTGGATTGGGGAACCAACAGAGACAAAAATTATTATTATTAGTTGTAAATTTCATTATGACTAGGCTCAATGTAATCGCTGTTATCTTGTTGATTAAACTTTAAAATTGTCATTGCTTGGGATAGGAACACCAAGGGCGATCGCTTACAATAGGGGGCAAACTTTTAGAAAGCAACCTTTATTACTATTCTTACTCATGCCCACTCTATCAAGCTTCTATGGAATAAAAATCACCATGAACTATAACGATCACAATCCGCCTCCTATCCATGCCGAGTATCAAGATTATGAAGCGGTTATAATGATTCACACAGGTGAAGTTTGTGGTCAAATGCCCAAAAGAGGACTAAATTTAATATGGGAGTGGCTTGATCTACATCAATCTGAACTATTGGAGAACTGGGAAAATGCGCGTCAAAGAAAACCTCTTAACAGAATCGATCCCCTTCCCTAAAAAGGAGCTATTTCTTCACGTTATCTGTGTGGAATATCTGGATAAGTATCAATTAAAGCTAACCTTTAATAATGGAATAGAAGGGATTGTAGATTTAGAAAAAGAATTGTATGGAGAAATCTTTGAACCCTTAAAAGATCAAAGCTTATTTCAAAAAGTATATGTAAATAGTCGGACAATAGAATGGCCAAACGGAGCAGACTTTGCCCCTGAATTTTTATTTGAAATTGCTCTCGACAAGCAACCAGTTAGTATGGTCGGTGATCGTGTAGGGTGCGTTAATGAAATGTAACGCACCAAATTAATTGTTATTCACCGTAATCATCTGATTTTTGCGATGTTTATTAATGCGATCTCATATTACCGTCTTCATAGTGCGGGATTTGTTGTACAATAGGTAAATGAAGATTTTAGGGGTAATCAAAATGTTAAGTATTGATACTATTAATGAAAATATTGCTCAATCTTCTTTGCCTTCATTACAAGAAATTGCTAAACTTTCTCTATCAGAAAGACATAAACTTTTACGTCCTCTTATTCAAGAAATGGCTGAAGATGTCAATAATGATCCTGAACTAGATTTCTTTTCAGAAATTGAGGGAGAAGGATTAGAAAACGATGACGATTAACCCAAAACGAGGCGAAATCTGGCAAGTTAACCTTGAGCCAACCATCGGACAAGAAATTAGGAAAAAACGTCCTGTTGTTGTTATTAGTTCAGATTTATATAGTCCGATTGCTTTAAGAATTGTGATTCCATTAACAACTTGGCAAAATAAATTTGTTAATCGTCCTTTTATGGTCAAAATTGTGCAAGATAAAATCAACGGCTTAAATCAAGATTCTGCGGGGAATGTTTTACAGATTCGTAGCCTATCAACGCAACGATTTATCGATAAAATTGGAGTTGTTTCCAATCAAGTTATGGGAGAATTATTGGCAGGTTTAATCATTAGTATTGATTATTCCATAGATAATTAAATAGTGCGATCGCTGTCATCTTGTTGATTAAACTTGAAAATTGCGATCGCTTTAGCTTTTGAAAGTGCGGTCTGCTTCGCAGTGCCTTCGGCAACGCTGATTTTTTAGAAAGCTTGATGGTGATATAATTTAAATAAAGACTGCGTAAAAAAGGAAAAAACAGCCGTGAGTCAAACAGAAATTACAGATTCTTTGCTAACTAGCACAGGTTTCTATAACCTCTTTCAAACCTTACCACTAGAAATCCGACAAGGCTTTCTACAACTTTTATTTCAAAATAATTCCTCTGAATTAGAAGACTTTATCCTTTATTTAGCTTGTGAAGATTCTCGAAAAGAAGGATTTTTATCTGAATTAGAGTCTCAATCTCTCTTGGAGAGTTTGCCTCAATGAAATATCAAATTGCCAAACGCTTCAAAAAAGATTTAGATAAAATTAACGACCAAAAAATTCTTGCAAAAGTTAGAAAATGTATTGAAGCAATTGGAAATTCTCAATCACTATCCGAAATACCCGATCTTGAAGCACTAAAAGGCTTCTCAGGATATTATCGCATTAAATTTGACTACAGCTATCGTATTGGAATTTTTTGGGATGGCGAAGTTATCGAAATTCTCAAAATAGAGAGTCGAGAAGGATTTTACAAAAATTTCCCGTAGAAATTTAGACGATCGCAGTAACTTGACAATTGGCCAAAAAGCAGTTACAATGTTTATATCGTGATCGGCTATCGAACTTAGGTTGGCACGCAGTAACCCACAATGAGGTGATCATTTCCCATAGTTGGGTTGCGTTCCTTAACCCAACCTACGAGATACCAAACTACCGATAGGGAATATCTGAGGAAAAAAGTCTTTCTCGAAACTAAGATCAATATTCTTTAACACTCGAAAGTCAGGAACCTGAACCCGTAGTAACCGCATTGTTAAAACTCCTGTAATCCTATCCTCTTGCTCATCTGCTTACCGCAGCTCACGGGGAAAAGTGAAACAATCTCTTATCCCGCGTTTCTACACCTATCCAATATCTGGCGATCACTTGTCTTTTCTACTGGTCAAATTCCAGCAGATTTTTTCCCAAAAAACCCTTGACAAATCTCCGCACTTGACAGATTCTTATATATAGAATGGGAATCCGTGCCTGCCTGCGAACCCTCTTTTTTCAGGTCAAATAAGCGTCAAAAAAATAAAAACCTGATAACCGATCCCTAACTACCTATAAGCTTTTCAACCAATCACTAATCAACCGGTTAACCTCTGTGGGAATTTCATCGTGGGGACAATGACCAGCAGTGAGATAATATTCTGTCAGAGAAGGATAGTATTGACGGAATTTGGCCCCGCGTTCCCTAGTATTCATCCAAGGGTCCCCTTCACCCCATAACATCAACAGGGGACAACTTAACTTTTGCAGGAGAATATCCACATTTTCCCCCCGGGGAGATTTAAACACAGAAGCAAAAACTTTGGCTGCTCCCGCATCCAGGGAAGGACGACGGATATCTTCTATTAACTGCTCAGTAATGGCACTGCGATCGAGATATACTTTCTCTAGGGTTTTGCGGATAGTTTTTGGTTGACGGGTATAGAGAAATAAGAGATAACTGGCCCAAGGTTGCAGCAAGATCGATCGCAGTAATTTTTGTGCTAAGTTAGGCTGACGATTGCTTTCTGTATCGCTAAAGGGACCTGCGCTATTGAGGAGAATTAATCCCCGAACATTCTCAGAGTGATTAGCAGCCACACAGAGAGAAGCGTAACCCCCCAGAGAATTACCCGCTAAAACCGTCGGTTGGCCCACAACTTCCTTGATAAAATCTTTTAATTGTTGCTGCCAAAGACTGCCACTATAGACCAGATCCGGTTTAGCTGATCTACCAAATCCTAACAGATCGATCGCCCATACCTCCCATTCTGAGGCTAAACCTTGCAGATTTTTTCGCCAATGGTCGGTAGAAGCGCCAAAACCGTGGACTAATAGTAATGGGGGTTTTCCCGCAACTCTAGTACCCGCTTGCACATAGTGTATAGAATTTCCTTGCCATTGCCAATTTTGCCTTGTCGTCAGAGCAGCTGTATTCATCTGCTGTTTTGTTAAGTAATGTGAATAATTCTTAGTCTAACCGATTGAGAAACTGGAGACAAAGCTAGAGATTTTTGACCAAACCCCTTGACTGAAAACGGGACTTGACATATACTTATATGTATAATGGGAATCCGTGCCTGCCTGCAAACCCTTCATTTTTGGGCAAATAATCCTAAAAAACACTCTTACAAAAAAATCTTGAGCGAACCCATAACCCAGAGAATTACTCCTGAATCACTGGGACAGTTTTTTCCTAATTCCGATAATAGCTATGAAGATTTTGACGATTTTACGGGGATTAATCGACGAAAATCCCTTAAGTCAGGCGGATCTAGAAGATTTACTAGAGATCGAATCCTTAAATTTTAGGGAGACTAACCCTCTCATCCTACAGGAAAGGGCGGAACTATTAACGATTCTCTGGCCGCGAGTCTGGCAAAAATGTCAGGAGTTAGGGATAAATCAGCCAAATCAGATTTTGATCAGCTGTTGGCGCTTCTGGATTCCCTGGGCGCTAGAGCTACGCAACCACGCAAAACCGTTGATTCAAGGCATTTTAGCTCCCCAAGGCACGGGAAAGACCACCATAACATCTATAATGTCGATTATTTTAGCCTATTTTGATTTAAAAGTAAATAATCTCTCTTTAGATGATATTTATAAGACCTATAATGAGCGAATAAAATTGCGTCAAAAGGATAAAAGATTGCGCTGGCGTGGTCCACCGGGTACTCATGATATAGAATTAGGAATTAAAGTTTTAGAACAGGTTTGTCAGCAGGAAAGTCCGATTTTAATCCCGCGTTTTGACAAGTCCCTGCATCGAGGACAAGGAGATAGAATTGCACCGGAACAAGTGGAACGAGTCGATATTCTTTTTTTCGAGGGTTGGTTTGTGGGCATGAATCCAATAGAGGAAACAGTCTTTGATCATGCCCCCGATCCGATTAATAGCGAAGAAGACCGACAATTCGCCAGGGATAATAATCAAAGATTGCGAGAATATCTACCCCTCTGGTCAAAAATCGATCGCTTACTGATTCTTTATCCCCTTGACTACCGTTACAGTTTACAATGGCGACAGGCGGCCGAAACAAAAGGAGGTATGAACCCATCAGAAATCGAGGAATTTGTCAAGTATTTTTGGAAAAGTTTACATCCGCAATTATTTCTCCCACCCCTGCTCAAACAAGCAGAGCTAGTGGTAGAAATTAATCAGGATCATAGTCTGGGAAAAATCAGTTATCAGTGAGCAGTAATCAGTGAAAAGAAAGCTCCGAACTTGTCACTTAACACTATTGACTGAAAACTCACATCTGATAACTGGTAACTGATAACTGATAACTGATAACTGATAAAGCTTATGATTGAAGTGGAACATCTGAGTAAAATTTATGGTTCGACCACGGCAATTAGTGACGTGGATTTTACCGTAGAAAAAGGAGAAATACTCGGTTTCTTGGGACCCAATGGAGCCGGAAAAACCACCACTATGAGGATTTTATCCGGTTATATTCCTGCCACAACAGGAACAGCAAGGATAGCAGGATACGATGTACATCAACAATCCTTAGAAGTGCGTCGTCGCATTGGTTATCTTCCCGAAAATCCCCCCTTGTATCCAGAGATGACCGTAGAAAGTTTTCTGGATTTTGTCGCACGGATCAAAGGTATCTCATCGGGGGATAGAAAAGCGCGGGTAGATTTAGTTTTAAGCAAATGTCAGTTACTAGAAAAAAGAAAAGTTATTATCCGCAAGTTGTCCAAGGGTTATAAACAGCGTGTGGGAATTGCCCAAGCGATCGTACACGATCCACCGGTAATTATTTTAGATGAACCGACAGTAGGATTGGATCCGAAACAGATTATCGAGGTGAGAAATCTGATTAAAAGTTTAGCGGGAGAACATACAATTATTCTCTCCACTCATATTTTGCCAGAAGTGAGTATTACCTGCGATCGAGCGACAATTATTAATCGGGGTCGCATCGTAGCCAATAATATTACTACCGCTACCCCTGCTGGTTCCAGTTATGAAATTGAGATCGAAGGTGATAGGGATTCCCTGCTAGAAATCCTGCAACAAATGCCCCAAGTCGAACAAGCGGCAAAAGTCGGCGATAACCTGCTCAAAATTGTTGGTCAAGCGGGAACAAACCTGGGGGCAGAACTTGCTAGAATAGTTGTCAACAATGGTTATAACCTATTAGAAATGCGTCGCACCCGTAAAACCCTAGAAGATATCTTTCTGGAAGTAATCGGCAGCGGGGAAAGTAACCAGCAAGAGGAGAGACATGATCAATAATATCTGGGCGATTTTTCGCAAGGAATTTCAAAGCTATTTTACCGCCGCCAATGCCTATATAATTATGGGGATATTTTGGTTAGTAGCAGGATTTTTCTTTAACTCCCTTCTCTACGGCATTATTCTCGATATTGGTATTCAGGAACAATCGGGATTTCTGGTAGCCAGAGATACGGTGTCTGAATTTATGACCACTTTCATAGGCATGATTTTATCCTCTTTATTGTTGGTAATTTTGCCAGCCCTGTCTATGGGATTATACGCAGAGGAAAAAAAACAGGGAACCCTAGAACTTTTAGCCACTTCCCCCCTGACTAATTGGAGTATAGCCATCGGTAAATTATTGGGAGTGCTGGCCTTTTTTACCGTGATGATTACCCCCTTTTGGATTTATGAAATAGTAGTTTTTAGTGCCGCAGTTCCCCCGGTGAATATAGCCAGTATTTTACTAGCTCATCTAGGATTAATTTTACTGGCAGCGGCCATCCTAGCCATCGGGATGTTTATATCTTCCCTCACCAATAGTTCTATCCTTGCTTACATCATCACCTTTATCACCATCTTATTTATCTGGATACTGGATGTAATTGCTAACAATGCCGAAACCTTCTTTCGAGATCGTATCGGAGGAGAAGTGGGAGAACAGATCGGATTTTTCCTGAAAGAATTGCTCTCCCATCTATCTTGGTATCAACCCTTTAACAATTTCGTGCGGGGAATTTTTGACAGTAGTAGTTTAGTCATCCTGCTCAGTTATATTCTGCTGGGAATCTTCCTAACTACTCAAGCGATCGAAGCAGACCGTTATCAAAGAAACTAACTATGAGATACTGGCAAAAATACAGTAAATTTCTCTATATACCCGCCCTCTTTCTGGGTAGTGCCGGCTTAACCGTGGGGTTAATCTCCGGTCAATGGTCATCCCTCTCTCTGGGGTTATTAATTGCTGGGGCTATTCTGATTCTAGGGTGGCTGTTGTTATTAGTAATCACTCACAAAGACTTTTGGCAAAAAAGAAGTACCCGCACCGGCACTCAAACCCTCATTACTACTATTATTGTCCTCAGCGTTATCGGTTTAATTAACTTTCTCGCCCTCCGTTATCCCTATCGAGTTGATTTAACCGAAAACCAAATCTTTAGTTTATCCCCCCAAACCGAAAGACTATTAACCAATCTGTCAAAACCAGTCAAAGTCTGGATTTTTTCAACCCGGGGAATCAGTAGCAATGAACAGGAACTTTTAGCCAATTATCAACGCAAAAATCCCCAATTTCAGTACGAGATAGTTAACCCGGAGAAAAAACCCAATATTGTCCAAGAATTTAAAAAACTAGCTGATGATAATCTGTCCAGAGTCTATCTACAGTATGGTGACAAAAAACAACCCCTAAAAACTATTAGTGAACAGGAAAGTCTCACGGAAGCGAAACTGAGTAATGCCATCGAAACCGCTAAAACCAATCGCACTTTAACCGCTTATTTTCTGCAAGGTCATGGAGAAAATGCCATCAAAGAACCTCAAGGAGGTTTAGGACAAGCAGTCAAGAGTTTAGAAGCAAAAGGTTATCAAGTAGAACCACTTAATCTAGTGGAACGTTCCACCATTCCCAATAATGCCGATGTCATTATTATTGCCAGTCCCAAAAGAAAAATATTTCCCCAGGAAGTCACCGCTTTAAAAAACTATCTCAATCAAGGGGGCAAAATTTTATTACTGATTGACCCCCAAACCGAAACCGGATTAGAACCCTTATTAACCCCTTGGGGTGTGAAACTAGATAATCGAATTATTATTGATGCTTCCGGTGCGGGGGAAATCATCGGTTTAGGTCCGGCTAGTCCCATTATTACCAATTACGGTAATCATCCGATTACTCGCGATTTTGCTAACGGTATTTCTATCTTTCCCTTTGCTCGTCCCATCGCTACCGTTCCCATCGAAGGAATTGAAGCCGTATCTTTAATGATTACTAATGATAAAATGTGGGCTGAGAGTGATTTAAATGATCAGAATCTCCAGTTTAACCCTGAAAAAGATTTAGCTGGCCCCTTTGATCTAGGAGTTGCTCTAACGGGAAAAAAAGGTAAATTAATCGTGATTGGTAATGCCAGCTTTGCCAGCGATGGACTATTTGAACAACAGTTAAACGGAGATATATTTTTAAATTCTGTGCAGTGGTTAGCCAGTGGTGAAACAGCCACCTTATCTATCCGGGCTAAGGAACCAGAAAATAGAAGAATTAATTTAAATCCCCTGCAAGCTAACGCTATTTTTTGGATAGGGATGGTAGTGATGCCTTTAGTGGGATTTACCCTAGCTGGATTGACTTGGTGGCAACGTCGTTAATCGAGTTATAATCTAGAAAAATCATCTCTCTTATTTACCCTAACTGCCATGACCACAACCCAAACTATCCCGGAATTGTTGACTTTTGATGACTATATCAACCAATATCCCGATGATGGACAACAATACGAATTAATCGCAGGAAAATTATTGGCCATGATGCGACCGATCGGAAAACACGAAGAAATTGGCGGATTTGTTTCTGGAACCCTATTCTTAGAGATAAATCGGCAGCAATTGCCCTATTTTATCCCCAATACTGCCGCTGTAAAACCCCTTCGCCCCCATACAGGTTATCTACCCGATATTATTGTCTTAGACAGAGAAAATCTAGTTAATGATCCCTATTGGGAAACCGCTTCCTCAATTTCTCTGGCAACATCAGCTAAATTAATTATTGAAATTGTCAGTTCCAATTGGCGAGATGATTATCTGAAAAAATTCGACGACTACGAACAATTAGGAATTCCCGAATATTGGATTATCGATTATTTAGCTAAAGGTTCGGCCCGATATATCGGCAGCCCCAAAGAACCCACCATTTCTATCTATCAATTAATCGATGGAGAATATCAAAGTAATTTATTTAAACAGGATCAACGTCTTATTTCAGGGGTTTTTCCAGAGTTAAACCTCACTGCTAATCAAATTTTTCATGCTAGAGCTTAAAGAAAAACCCGTATTTTTAGATTAGACTTATGGTAAGAATAAAAAATTGTCCTGAGAGTCAGGAGTCAGGAGCTTATAATAGAAAATAACTCAAGATCGGAGAAATCAATCTAATGTTTGCCACAATAGAAGATAAACAAGCCCTTTCCCTCGAAGTATTTCTTGCCCTTCCAGAAACTAAGCCTGCTAGGGAATATTATCATGGAATTGTCACTCAAAAACCTATGCCCAAAGGAAAACACAGCATCTTACAATTTGAGTTAGCCTCTGCCATTAATCAACAGACTAAACCTCAAAAATTAGCTTATGCTCTACCTGAATTGCGTTGTACTTTTGCAGAACGTTCAATTGTGCCAGATATTGCGGTGATTCGTTGGGAGAATTTGCCAAGAGATCTAGATGGAGAAATGGCCGATCAATTTTTACGTTATCCCGATTGGATTATTGAAATTATGTCTCCTGAACAATCTGTTACCTTAGGGATGGAAAAGATTATTTTCTGTTTACAACAAGGAACAGAATTAGGTTGGTTGATTGATCCTTCAGCAAAGTCAGTCACCGTTTTTCAAACAGGATTACCGAAAGTACATATTGCAACTGAAGGAAATAATGAGTCTTTAGCAGTGATTAAAGGTTTAGAACGTTGGTCAATATCAGCAGTGGATATTTTTGCTTGGCTAAAGGTTTAATTTGTTCTGTCAGCATCGTTTGGTTTATCAGTTTATTCCAGAAGAGTAAAGTTATCAAAGTTATAGGGATGTGGACTCATTATGAATAACCCCTCTTATTTATTTTATACTAAATCCGTTGAGTATGGGCTACATATCAGGACAGGCAAAAGGCAATAGGCAAAAGGCAATAGGGAGAATAAATAATCAGTTTTTAATAACCAGATTTAGTATTACACTGGTAACATTAATGATTGATTTGGATTGTAAAAATAAATTCCCTAAAATAAGCTCCCTCAAGATAACATGAAGGGGCATTTATGGTATTTTTAGAAGCAATTTAGCCTATTTTTGTAGTTTCTTTTTCAGTGGATTGGGAAAGTTCTAGTTAGCAACTGATAATAAAGCTTCTTCTATTGGCTTTGGTAACTCAATAGCATGAAACCGATTCACAGAAAAAGCGTAATCTTCACCACTTTCATCAATAACCCGAATTAGACTGTTTATTTCTGCTGTCTCATCAGGGATAACGCGGTATATTTTGCCAACTTCTAGTGAAGCTTCGTAGCCTTCATTATTGAGACAAACTGCGAACTTATTTGTTGGAGATGACTCTATTTTCATGGTCAATCTAGAAACGGTAACTTGAGCTTAAATTCTTTTTTGCCGATGCCATGAGCTTCCTACCAATGGACTTCAGCTAACCTTACTATACCATTGGGAAGCTGAACTTGGGCTATGCCCTTTAATTTTCTCCATTTACCTAATAATTCCTGTTCCTGTGGCAATAATCTCGATATTCGTGATAGCGCTGATAATCTCAAAGTCCACGATCAAGCAAGTAATCTTAAATATTGATCCCTCATTATAGCATCTATTGCCAAAAAAGAGATATAAAAAAATAAACCCCCTCAATTGACTGAATGAAGGGGCATTTATGGTATTTTAGATGCAATTTAGCCTATTTTTGTGGTTTCTTTTTCGGTGGATTGGGATGATTTTAGTTTGCGCTTCAGGGTTGAAGCTGCGCCGAGGGTGCCGAGAGCGAGGAGGCTGATGGCTGAGGTGGGTTCAGGAACCGCGGTGACTGCTGTAACCTCTGAGATTGCTATGGCATTGAAGACAGCACGGCCTACAGCGCTTGGGAACACAATCTGTTGGAAAGACGCATCAGCAGTGAAGGTTCCTACCACGCTCTCCGCAGGAAGGGTAAAGTGCGTTATGGCTGGCGTGCAATTCGTGGAAAGCTCGGTGTCACAGACGGGACGGGGCTGCGTGAGTCCTCCCGCAGCTTCTGTATGCAGCAGAATCTGGACTTGGTAGGAATTGCCTGGGGTCAGATTCGCTATCTTGACTCCAGCATTAATTCCAGACCCTGAGGCGAGTGTGCTGTCCATGAGTGTCCGGAAGTTACCGCTCCATCCTGTATTCACGGAGTTTCCAACAGTGCCGCTCGTCCATGCAATAGTCAAGCTCGACTTGTCGATAAAAACCCCCCCGCCACTCCGAAGTGCCTCGGGGTCTTCGTAGAACGTGATACCCTGCACCACGAGATCGCCTGGAGTGGTACTCGTGCTGTCGTGTGCGTTCCAAGCAAATTTGTAAGTCCCTGTAGTCAAGATTTCCTCGCCAGCCGAGTTATTGGCAATGCCTTCTACTGGCCTCCAAGTGATTGAGGCGCCCAGCGCAGGCACGGTGACCATCATGAAACCAAGAACGAGGGTAATAGTCCGTAGGATTTGCATTGTAAAGTCCTCCTCAATGAGTGCGAGTACAGATCGCTAGATCGCCTCCTTCCCAGCCAAGTCAAGCAACACCCCAAGCCAACTCCAAAGGCGAACAAAAACAAGCATACACATTACCCCCCCCATAACTGTATCAAAAGCTACAGTTTAATAAATCTTTATATTCCTCTTCCTCATGGCTTAGGCTGCTATCTGCACTACTTCCTTGTCAGCATCAGGATTTTCAGTGATTTGGGGATTTTCAGGATGGGTGATGGGTGTGGTGGCGTACGCTTGTGCTAATCTCCTTGATTTCCTCGAATCAAATAGTCAAAATTAAAGTGTTAGGCTACAGGCTACAATTGAGTGATTGAGAGTTTTCAACATAAAGGACTGAAACAGTTTTACGAAAGGGGAGAACGCAGGGGATTAAGCCCCAACATGATCCCCAAAATCGAGGAAATTCTCTCAATTTTGTCGGCAGCGGAAAGTGTAGAGGAGGCTAATATCCCTGGTTACAGATTACACCCCCTGACGGGAGAGTTAAAAGGTTTTTGGAGCGTCCGTGTTACAGGTAACTGGCGCATTGTCTTCCGATTTGAAGATGGAAACGCTCTCGACATTGACCTTGTAGATTATCATTGAGGGAAAAAACATGATGACCCTGAAAAATCCCGTACATCCGGGCAGAATTGTCAAAAGTTCGATTGAAGAGCTTGAATTGACCGTTACGGCTGCGGCAAAAATGCTGAACGTGTCACGCTCTAGACTATCTAACCTAATCAATGGCAAGGCGGGGATTTCCCCGGAAATGGCTGTGCGTTTGTCAAAGACAATCGGTAGTACCCCTGCTTTCTGGCTGCGCCTCCAGATGAATTACGATCTTGCTGAGGTTAAAAAACAGGAAGATAGAATTATTGTGAATCCGATTGGGTTACAACACCAAACAACATTGGGTTAGTGCGATCTCGAAGAGATCCGCCTTCGACGGTGCGCTGCTTCAGTAGCTGATAAACTAGGGATACCAGCTTTGATCAAGGCCTCAGCATGACTACCAACGTAGCGAAAACTCAATGGCAGTATTTAGAGAAACGTCCTCATTCCTGGCGACAGCAACTATACGTCAAAGGCAGCAAGCTGACAGCTTTCACTGTTTGGTCAGATGCGATCGCCAACAAAATGACTCCTGAAGAAGTCGCCGACAGCAAAGAATTACCCTTAGCCGCCGTTCTCGAAGCAATTGAATACTGCCAAACTCATCAAGAACTGTTGCAGCAGGAAGCAGACGCAGAACGCCGTTACCTAGAAGCGAGAGGAGTAGCCCTTGAGCCTAAAGTTACTCATTGATGAAGATGCCCAAGATAAAGTGTTGGTGAAATTGCTACGACAGGCTGGACATGAAGTGATTACAGTTAACCAAGCTGGTCTGATGAGTCAGCCAGATTTCATAGTTCTGGACTATGCTAGAAATGCCGATCGCATCCTATTGACCCTTAACTGTCGCGACTTTCAATCTCTCCATGCTGGGGATTCCCATCCTCATTCCGTGAGATATTGTGACGCAGTATGTCCCATTCGCCTTTGCCTTCTCCCTTGACTGTCCCTCAACTCGATCGCAAACTCAATTATAGCAATTCCCATAGTTGTGAGGTGCAGAGTCTTAGGTTTTGAGGAGTCAGGATTCAGGATTCAGGAGTCAGGAGTTAAGATTTTGGTGTACCTCATGAGATTGGGAAACGCTATAAACACAATTAATATCAACTAACGGGATTCAACTGACCTAATTCGACGCTCACCCCATCAAAGCGGGCGTTGCTGAATCAAGGTATGAATGACAACCTTGCACCCATCCAAAAGTTAGTTTGGGTCTAGGTTTTAAAAATCCCACAAAAGAAGATTCATATCTAAAATCAGCAACGCCTCAAAGCGATTGTCCCCAAGACGATAGGAGAGAATTTCCCATCTCTAGCTAGGGTTGGCTGAATAAATCTTAAAACCTTGTTGGATAAGACTTTTAGACCTTTTGTCAATCAAAAAGTACCAGTTCTGGGAGAGATCGGGGGGAAATTTCAGGGACTTTTTCCCTGAAAATTAGGTAATTGACCCCCTCAAAATCGGTAAAACCCTACACCCCACACCCCACACCCCACACCCTGTCCCCACCAACAAACTTTTTCAGCAGACCCTACTTACCTCGTTCCTGTGAAAACCGCTATAGCTGTTAACTTTTGTAAAAAAAACATCGTCTGTATCCTATTGTACAGCTAGACTAAAAATAGCTAAAAAAAGCAGTTAGATCGGCAAGAGGGAAAAGGTAAAAACCCTGACTGGGAGATGAAGGGTAAATAAACGAATAATCCTGAATTACCGCTCTAAAATTGGCTTACCGACAGCGAAAGACCAGATTAATCAGGCAAATATCGTCAAATAAACTAATCAATATAGCTTCTTAGGTGTCTGGGAGTGAAAAAGACAGAGAACGGAGTTTTTCTAGTTTCTATGACTGCACTAATCAGAAACTTGGAACTTAGCTCTAAACCGACAACTAAATTATCAGGAGAATTGGGATTATGCTGACTCTACACACGCTGACCAATGATAGTATCTCTTGTCCCTTGTCCGATCGCGCCGAAAACGTCAATTTCTACTACGAATTAGAAAATCAATTTCATTCCACCTACGGCCTCGAAAACCTAGGCATGAAAAATCTCGGTCGCGTTTATCGCAATCTTTCCGTACCGCAATTAGTCGAACAGGCGATCGAACGTCATGAGGGCGTTTTAGCCGATAATGGAGCTTTAGTGGTGGAAACGGGTAAATATACCGGTCGTTCCCCCAAAGATAAATTCATTGTCAAAGAAACCAGTAGCGAGGGAGAAATCGACTGGAATCAGCATAACGCTCCGATTAGCGAGGAAAAATTCCAGCAATTATACCGAAAAGTCCTCGCCTATGTGCAGGGAAAAGACCTATATATCTTCGATGGTTACGTCGGGGCCGATCCTAATTATCGCTTTGGCGTGCGCGTCGTCACCGAAATCGCCTATCATAACCTCTTTGCCCATCAGTTATTCCTCCGGCCCAGTGCGATCGAACTAGCTGCCCATGAAACTGATTTTACCGTGATTGCCCTGCCGGGGTTACAGGGAGATCCCGAGGATGACGACCTGAACAGCGAAGCCTTTATCGTCCTCAACCTAGCCAAAAAAATCGTTCTCATCGGTGGCACTCGCTACGCTGGCGAAATCAAAAAATCCGTCTTCTCGATGATGAACTACCTGATGACCAAACAAGGGGTTTTACCGATGCACGGTGCCGCTAACATCGATAAACACGGTCATACAGCCCTCTTTTTCGGTCTCTCCGGTACGGGGAAAACCACCCTTTCCGCCGATCCTAAACGCAGCCTCATCGGTGATGATGAACACGGTTGGTCAGAAGACGGCATTTTTAACTTTGAAGGCGGTTGTTACGCTAAAACCATCCGTTTAAGTGCCGAATACGAACCCCAAATCTGGGCGGCGATTCAATTTGGCACTATTCTCGAAAACGTTATCCTTTCCCCCGATAATCGCCTTCCCGACTACGATGATGGACGTTTGACCGAAAACACCCGCGCCGCCTATCCCCTGCGTTATATCCCTAATTGTGCCGTATCCGGCATGGGAACCCACCCGAAAACTATTATCTTCTTAACTGCCGATGCTTTTGGGGTACTGCCACCAATCGCCAAATTAACCACAAACCAGGCGATGTATCATTTCCTCTCCGGTTATACTAGCAAATTAGCGGGAACGGAACGGGGAATCACTGCCCCACAGGTGACTTTTTCCAGTTGTTTCGGTCAATGTTTTTTCCCGCTGTCACCCCTCGTCTATGCCCAAATGTTAGGGGAACGTTTAGAACAACACCCCGAAACCTCCGTTTATCTGATTAATACTGGTTGGTCCGGCGGTCCCTACGGAGTCGGCGATCGCATTTCGATCAAACACACCCGCGCTATGGTTTCCGCTGCTTTAAATGGGGATTTAGAGGAAGTGGTTTTCCATCCTCATCCCATCTTTCAGGTTCTCGTCCCCGAAATTGTCCCCGGAGTTCCCAAAAAAATCCTCGACCCGCGACAAGCATGGCAAGATGGCGAATCCTACGACCTACAGGCGCGAGAATTGGCCCATCGTTTCGTGGAAAATTTCCGTCAATTTACCACTGCCTCCCAAGAAATCATTGCAGCCGGTCCAATTTGGGAATAACAACATCAAGGAATCGGTTATCAACTATCAGTTAAGGTGAGATTTTCTCAGAGTTTGATTGCCGTCGGGTGTATTGGGGCTGCCTAATACACCGGCAATACTGCTATCTATTGCCCATAGCTTGTCCGGCAAGATAACCAGTGGTCCAAGCGCTTTGAAAATTAAATCCCCCCGTGACTCCATCGATATCTAGTACCTCACCAGCAAAATATAACCCCGGACAGATTTTACTTTCCATAGTTTTAAAATCCACTTCCTGAAGATTCACTCCCCCAGAGGTGACAAATTCCTCCTTAAACACCCCTTTTCCTTTGATTTGATATTCCCCTTGCTGTAATTCAGTCATTAATCGATTGAGAGTATTTTTAGATAATTCGGCCCAGGGAGTTTCCGAGTTAACAGTCAAGTAACTTAATAAACTCTGCCAAAGACGCTTGGGTAACTGCTCAAAGGGACAATAATTAAAGAGTTTTCTTTTGGGATATTCACTTTTAGTTTGTAAGATAATTTCTCGCAATTTTTCAGGATGATAATCCTCCAACCAATTAATTATTAAAGGCATTCGGTAATGATGATCATGAAGTAACCGCGCTCCCCAAGCAGAAAGTTTTAAAATAGCCGGTCCACTAACTCCCCAATGGGTAATTAACAAGGGTCCGATTTGTTCTAATTTGCTTCCCCCAAGACGAACTCGCACTTTATCCACAGTAACTCCTAACAAATCTTTCAGACGAGCATCGGCAATTTGAAAGGTAAATAAAGAAGGGACAGGAGAGACTAAAGAATGACCTAAATCTTGAGCGGTGCGATAACCAAAAGGACTACTTCCCGTCGCAATTAACAGCTTATCTGCCCTAATTTGCTCCTCTCTTTTTAATTCAATTAAAAAACTTTCTTCCTGTTTTTTTACCGATTTAACCGCACAATTTAGCCTTAAATCAACCCCAGCAAAAGTCGCACTTTCCCGCAGACAATTAACAATAGTTTCAGAATTATCGGTGCTGGGAAACATTCGTCCATCCGCTTCTGTTTTGAGTTTTACCCCCCGCAATTCAAACCATTTAATAGTATCTTGGGGTTGAAACCGACTAAAAGCACCCCGTAGTGCTTTGCCACCGCGAGGATAATAATTAACCAATTGGGAAACATCAAAACAATAATGGGTGACATTACAGCGTCCCCCTCCCGAAATCCGCACTTTAACTAGGGGTTCTTTTGCCGCTTCTAGGATAGTAACGCCAGCTTTTGGGTGAGATTCTGCCGCTTTAATTGCGCCAAAAAATCCCGCTGCCCCGCCACCAATTACGACTATTTGAGTCATATATCAAGGAAAAAGTTAAGTTTAAACCGCCAAAAATCGCTGAATGACTTCTTGACTTAATTCGCTCGTGAAACCAGAAGCAACAATTCCCCCTTTCTGCATGGCGTAATATCGATCAGCTTGGCGGACAAAATGCAGGTGTTGTTCTACTAATAAAACGGCGATTCCTTTACTGGCAACAATACGCCGTACCGCTGCTTCAATTTCGAGAATAATTGACGGTTGAATTCCTTCCGTGGGTTCATCTAAAATTAATAATTTTGGTTCCCCAACTAAGGCGCGAGCGATGGCTAATTGCTGTTGTTGTCCACCGCTTAAATCTCCTCCCATCCGCGATAACATGGTTTTTAAAACGGGAAACAAATCAAAGATTTCTTCGGGAATTGTGGCATTTTTTCTCCTTGTGGGTAAAGCTTCTAAACCGAGAATTAAATTCTCTTTTACCGTTAAACGGGGAATAATATCCCTACCCTGCGGCACATAACCCAGTCCTAATCTGGCTCTTTGATCTGAGGTTTTATTAATCAGGTTTTGTTGCTCATAATTAATTACTCCCGCTCGCGGTTTTAAGATACCCATTAGGGTTTTTAATAGGGTAGTTTTACCCACGCCATTACGTCCGATTAAACAGACCATTTCTCCCGCATTAATGTTAAGATCAACATTTCTTAAAATATGACTTTCTCCGTAGTAAACATTGAGTTCAGATATGTGTAACATTGTCAACCCTTTTTAACTAATTTTAATTGTTTGACTTTTTATTCTTCCGAGGAACCTAGATAAACTTCAATAACTTTCGGATCATTTTGAATTTGCTCCATATTCCCCTCACATAGAACGGTTCCTTGGTGTAAAACCGTGACTTTACGGGCAATTTGCCGGACAAACTCCATATCGTGTTCAATGACAATAATTGAATGACTTTCCGCTAAATTTAATAACAAATTACCCACGTTTTCCGTTTCCTCATCGGTTAATCCTGCCACGGGTTCATCTACTAGCAGTAAGTCTGGTGACTGGGCTACTAATTGACCAATTTCTAGGCGTTGTTTTTCCCCGTGGGACAGTAAAGAAGCGGGTAAATCAGCTTTAGCAGTTAACCCGATAGTTTCCAATAAACCAATAACTTTTTTGCTATCTTCTAGCGGAGGACGACCGAAAAGAGTTGAGAAAACATTTTTATTCCGGTTGCTAACTAAATCGAGATTTTCTCGCACAGTTAGATTTAAATATACCCTAGGAGTTTGGAATTTGCGACCAATACCTAAACGAGCGATCGCATATTCAGGAATTTTGCGGAGATCTCGACCTTTAAATAATACCCGTCCGATGGTGGGTTGCACTTTCCCCGTAATCACATCTAAAAAAGTGGTTTTTCCCGCACCATTGGGACCGATAATCACCCGCAATTCTCCCGTATCCATACTAAAATTAAGATTATTAAGAGCTTTAAAACCCCCAAAACTAACGGTAAGATTCTCGATTTCTAAGATTTTTCCAGTCATAATTTCTAAGAGGGAACAGGGTATAGGGGAAGTGGGGAAGTGGGGAAGTGGGGAAGTGGGGAAGTGGGGAAGTGGGGAAGTGGGGAAGTGGGGAAGTGGGGAAGTGGGGAAGTGGGGAAGTGGGGAAGTGGGGAAGTGGGGAAGTGGGGAAGTGGGGAAGTGGGGAAGTGGGGAAGTGGGGAAGTGGGGAAGTGGGGAAGTGGGGAAGTGGGGAAGTGGGGAAGTGGGGAAGTGGGGAAGTGGGGAAGTGGGGAAGTGGGGAAGTGGGGAAGTGGGGAAGTGGGGAAGTGGGGAAGTGGGGAAGTGGGGAAGTGGGGGAATTTCAACTAAAACCCTAACACCCTAACACCCCAAAACCCTAACACCCCCCGCAACGTGTACGCAGTGACCACCCCAACACCCTATCACCCCAACACCCTATCACCCTATCACCCTATCTCCTGACGACCGACGACCGACCCCTGACTCGGAGAATACTAATAGAATAAGATCACTTATGCTCTAATTGTTCTTTTTCCAGTTGCACTTCTGGATCTTCCTCAATACTAGGATAGGTAATTAAAGTTTTGCGGAAACCAAAATGAGTCAGCAAACGTTTAATTCCACCGAGAATACCATCGGGAAGCACTGTCACCACAATTAGGAATAAGGCCCCTTGGAAAAATACCCAGACTTCCGGAAATTGTTCGCTTAAAAAAGTTTGGGCCATGCGTACTAATAAAGTACCGATAACTGCCCCCACAAGGGTAGCACGTCCCCCCACAGCCACCCAAATCACCATTTCAATGGAAAAAGCCACATCCATAGAGTTAGGAGTGATAATACCCGTTTGCACGGTGTAAAGAGCGCCGGCAACACCAGCAATCGCCCCAGAAATGGCAAAAACTAACACCTTAAACCAAGTAGGAATCATAACCGGAAAAACGCACCCGCACCTCATCATCGCGAATGGCGACTAATAAGCGCCCAAATCTGCCCGTGGTTAACCAACGACAGAGCAGATAAATAGCCAGTAAACAGACAATTGTGAGTAAATAAAAGGCCACTTGAACGGCATCGGAACCCACCAGTAACCCGAAAATTGTTTGGGTATCGGTTTTTAAGCCATTAGTGCCGTTAATTAACTTTTGTTGACCGTTAAAAAAGTTAAAAAATACCAGTAAAGCCGCTTGGGTCAAAATCGAGAAATAAACCCCTTTAATGCGATTGCGGAAGATTAAATAACCTAACAATCCCGCCACGATCGCTGGTACGATAATTAGGGCTAGAATTGTCAAAGGTAGGGAATAAAAAGGTTGCCAAATAAAAGGTAATTCTGTCACCCCGTAGAGAGTAAAAAATTCGGGCATTTGTCCGGGGGGTAACTGAAGATTTAGGTACATGGACAAAGCGTAACCACCGAGGGCAAAAAAGATGCCATGACCAAGACTTAATAAACCCGTATAACCCCAGATTAAATCTATCCCCAAAGCGACAATAGCGAAGGAAAGAAATCGCCCCAATAAACGCAAACGGAAAGCCGACAAAGCTAAGGGAAGTAACAGCGCAAAGATGACCACCAATCCAACAATAACAGCGATTTCCGTGATTAACTTTTTCTTTTCCCGTTGTCGGGATTCGTTTCTAGTGATGGTTTCGGTAATCATAATCTATAACTCGGCAGTACGTCCTTTAGGAGGAAAAATTCCCGCAGGTTTGAATTGCAAGAAAGCAATAATTAAAGCAAAAATCATCACTTTTGCCATGCTAGTGGTGGAGAAAAAGGTGAAGAAATCCGTTAGGGGTTTTAGTGCTGCCACGGAACCAGACATCAGGGCAAAAGTTCCCGAACCAATTAAATAATTAGCCACACCAATCGCCATGGCTGCGATAATAGTTCCTAGGAGATTACCCACTCCTCCCACCACCACTACCATAAAAGTATCAACGATATAATTTTGTCCCACATTTGGACCGACGGAACCCAAGAAACTAATCGCACAACCGGCAACTCCCGCTAATCCCGAACCGAGAGCAAAAGTCAAAGCATCCACTTGATTCGTGGGAATACCTAAACAGGAACTCATCTGGCGATTTTGGGTGACGGCACGAATGCGTAAACCCCAAGAAGATTTATTTAAAAACCAATAAGTCCCTAACAAACAAATGGCAGTTAAAATGATAATAAATATCCGGGTATAGGGCATCTGAAACCCCAGTAAAGGTAAACCTCCCCGTAACCAAACCGGAGCGGTGACATCGACGTTTCTGGCACTAAACCAGGGTTTAGCGAGAACGGGATTAAAAGATAAAAGATAGCCTAATAATCCAGCGATAGCTAGGGATAAAGGCAGGGTGATACCAATAGCTAAATTGCGAATTCTCTCCCAATCTAAGCGACGACTTAACACCGTCATCGCCCCAAAAAATAACAGACAGAAAACTATTAAACTAATTACTAATAAGCCGTTGACACTTCTGACAAATTGCTGCAGAATTAAGCTGACTCCCCAAGTGGCCAGCAGCGTTTCTAGGGGTCTGCCGTAGAGGAACCTAATCACCCCCCTTTCTAATAATAATCCCGCCAATCCTGACACTAAAAAAGCGATCGGTAGGGCAAATAAAACATACGTATCAAAGAGGGGAGAACCGAAACCTTTAAAGATATTCTGCACCACAAAAGTAGTATAAGCCCCTAACATCATTAACTCACCGTGAGCGAGATTAATCACCCCCATCAGTCCAAAAACAATCGCTAGTCCTAAAGCGGCCAGCAATAGCACAGAACCGATGCTAATACCATTAAATAATCCTTCTAATAATGCTGACACTTTTCGTTATTCCTGTGCATTTTTAAGCTTTAAAAAGTGGGGTGAGCAGTAATGCCCACCTCACTCTCGTTATTGTCTGGAAAAACTCCTCAAACTAGGATTTTTCCATTTTGAATTTACCGCCCTTGGCCGGATCCGTCCAGTCACAGGCAAAGCCCTTAGTTTCGGGGACAAATTGGTTCCAGGGTTGCGGATCCACCACCCCCGGAGTTGACCAAATGATGTCAAATAGACCATCATCTCTCACCTGACCAACCCGGACAGTTTTGGAGATATGATGATTGGGGAACATTTGCACCGGTCCTTCGGGAGCATCGAATTTTTGTCCGATGGCGGCGGCGCGAACTTTGTCGAGATCATCGGCGGTTGCCGCTTGTTCCACCGCTTGCTTCCAGAGATAGACCATGATGTAGGCCGCTTCCATGGGGTCGTTAGTGACGCGATCGGGACCGTATTTAGCTCGAAAAGCCTCAACAAATTTCTTGTTAGCGGGGGTATCTACGGTTTGGAAATAGTTCCAACAAGCGTATTGACCGAGGAGATATTCCTTACCAATTTGTTTAACTTCTTCCTCAGCAACACTCACCGACATGACTGGATATTTATCGGGAGTTAAACCGGCCGCTTGCAGTTGTTTAAAGAAAGCCACGTTACTGTCACCGTTGAGGGTATTAAAAATAACGCCGCCATCGGGTAAAGCCGTCTTAATTTTGGTGATAATCGGGGTAACTTCCGTGTTACCTAGGGGTAGATAGTCTTCGCCCACGGTTTCGCCGCCTTTTACCTTTAACTGCTCTTTAATAATCGTGTTGGCAGTGCGGGGGAAAACGTAATCGGAACCGACAAGGAAGAATTTTTTCCCTTTGTTTTCCAGTAACCAAGTGACTGCCGGCTCGATCTGTTGGTTGGGGGCAGCCCCAGTGTAGAAAATATTTCTAGAACACTCTTGACCCTCGTACTGGACGGGATACCAAAGCATATGGTTTTTGGCTTCAAACACGGGTAAAACCGCCTGACGACTGGCGGAAGTCCAACAACCGAAGACGGTCACAACTTTGTCCTGATCGATCAGTTTGGTGGCTTTTTCGGTAAAAGTTGGCCAATCGGAAGCACCATCTTCCACCACTGCCTCGATCTGTTTACCAAGAACACCACCGGCGGCATTGATTTCCTCGATCGCCAGTTTTTCCGCATCGACTACGCTGGTTTCACTGATGGCCATGGTGCCACTGAGGGAGTGCAGAATACCCACCTTAATTGTCTCTCCAGAAGTTGGGGCGGGACTAGCAGCTGGGCTAGGACTAGCCGTGGGGGTTTGGTTTTGATTGCCACCACAAGCTTTTAACAGAATACTGGTTCCCAAAGTGGCAGAACCGTACAGGAGAAATTTACGTCGTCCTAAATTTGACATGATGATCTTGAACTAACCTCGCTGACAATATTAGCTACTTCACACGGATGTTTTTGCTGAGGAGATTTTCGGGAATCTTTCTACGAATATCTGTGTGATATTACGGCTAGGTTAGCAGATTTTTTGTAATTTTCGCTACTTTTTCGATGTTTTTTGTAAATTTTACTACTTTTTTCGGAAAAATTAATTATTTTTCGGGAATTTGCCTCAGTTTTTTAGCTATCAGGAGTCGGGAGACAGGAGGCAGGAGTCGGGAGACAGGAGTCAGGAGGCAGGAGATTATTTCTATTTATTCTTCCGACACCCCACACCCCACACCCTACACCCTACACCCCACACCCCACACCCCACACCCCACACCCCACACCCCACACCCCACACCCTGCCCCCAGGAAAAGCTTTTTGCCGCAAACCCAATTATCAATCCGAATCTGGCCAAAGCAGCCGGACAGCAAGCAGCGCAAAACCAATGGCCGCTATCGCTTTTAATATCTTAGCGGGGAATAACTGCGCCATACTGCCCCCCGCAAGCACTCCTAAGAAACTGGTGCAGATTAAGGCGGTAATTGAGCCAAAAAAGACAGCTTTGGGTGATTTGGAACTGCCACCGAGAGCGATCGCTACTAACTGACTTTTATCGCCTATTTCTGCCAAAAAAACCGTGATAAATGTCAGTCCGAATAATTGCCAATTCATAAATTCCAGGAAGTGGGGAAGTGGGGAAGCGGGGAAGTGGGGAGGTGGGGAAGTGGGGAAGTGGGGAAGTGGGAAGCTTTTTTTCAGTAAACAGTAAACAGTAAACAGTGAACTCATAACTGATAACTGATCACTGATCAGTGATCACTGATAACTGATCACTGATAACTGATCACTGATCACTGATCACTTAGAGAATATCGCCGATCAGTAAACCGGTGATCAAAAGGAGAAGGATAGCGACACCGATATCTAAAGTTTTCGGGGAAAGACGACGGGCAATCCAATAACCAATCAGGACACCGAGGAGACTGGTAGTGATTAAAGCGGTGGCTGCCCCGGCAAAAACCACCCAGGGGGATCGGGATTCAGCACTGATCAGAAGGGTGGCTAATTGGGTTTTATCGCCGATTTCAGCCAAAAATATGGTTAGGAAGGTGGAACTAAACACCGTCCAAAAACTCCAAGAAGGTGGATTATCTGGCTTTTTCTCGGTTGAGGCGATCGATTGGCTATCACTCATCGGCTAAGGAAATAATTTTCATACTTTTTTCATTTTAGCCCGACCGGCTTTCTGCCGATAGTTTCTGCTGTTGGTTACGCTGTCTCCCCCCCAATAGTTAAAAAACCCTAGTCGATCGAGGTAGAGTTTCCATCCTAGAGTTTAATAATTATTAGACTAGGATGAGCGCAAATCCCTTGGAGGTATAGCCCCTATGGCCAGTGAAAGTGTTGTACAAGACAGAGATTATACTCTGATTATTGACAAAAGTGGCAGTATGTCCACTGCTGATCAACCCAGTGAGAAAACCCGTTGGCAAATTGCCCAAGAATCCACCCTTGCCTTGGCTAGAAAGTGCGAGGAAATCGATCCGGACGGCATCACTATCTATCTTTTTTCTGGACGTTTCCGACGCTATGATAATGTTACTTCCGATAAGGTGACACGAATTTATCAAGAAAATGAACCGATGGGGAGGACAGACCTAGCAGCTGTTCTCCAAGATGCCCTTGATAATTATTTTCAGCGCAAAACTGCCGGCAAAACTAAACCCAACGGAGAAACTATTCTGGTGATTACCGACGGAGAACCGGATGATCGCAAAGCGGTGATGCGTCAAATTATCGAAGCTTCTCGAAAACTTGATAGCGATCAAGAATTGGCCATTTCTCTGATTCAAGTAGGCCATGATCGACAAGCAACCGAATTTCTTAAAGCTTTAGACGATCAACTAGAAACGGCGGGGGCCAAATTCGATATCGTTGACACAATTACTATCGATGATATGGAAGATATGACCCTAGCGGAAGTTCTTCTCAACGCCATCACTGGTTAATTTCTGCCGGAGTAGGGGTGAGGATATATCACCCCTACTCAAGGAGGATTTAACTGCTAGTCAGGGCGACCAATTTATCTTTTTCCTCATCGGATAATTGATCCGATTGTCCGGTGATTTGTTTGTAGATTTTTAGATATTCCAAAGCGGATTTATGCCAACTAAAATCTTGAGTCATTGCCCGTTGCTGCAGTTTTTGCCAATCCTGTTTATAACGGAAACTTTCCCAAGTCCGGATCATACAGGTAAACAGGTCTAAAGGTTCATAGCGATCGAAACTAAATCCCGTTCCTTTTTCCTGAATCGGGTCGTGGAAAGATACCGTATCGACTAAACCACCGGTGCGGCGTACCATGGGAATACAACCATAACGCATGGCCATTAATTGGGAAATGCCGCAGGGTTCAAAACGGGAAGGCATTAACAAAGCATCGGCCCCCCCATAGATGCGACGGGAAAGGGCATCACTATAGAGAAGATGCAGGGACATTCGCCCCCGGAAACGGGAAGTCATCTCCCACAGTTGGGTTTCATAATAGCGATCGCCTGTACCTAAAATAATCAATTGAGCATCAGTATAGGTGAGAAAGCGATCTAAAATTTGCATCACTAGATCAATACCTTTTTGTTCCACCAAGCGCGTCACCATCGCCATGACAAAGGCACTTTTACTGACCTGTAGCCCCACTTCTTCTTGCAGGGCAATTTTATTGATCAGACGTTTTTCGATGGTTTCTGGGGTAAAATTCTGCTTAAGATAAACATCTTTAGCTGGGTTATACACCTCCGTATCGATGCCGTTAACAATCCCCACCAGATTGCCGGAAATATAGGACAATAATCCCTCTAAATTTTCGCCATAAATGGGGGTCTGTATTTGACGAGCATAGGTGGGAGAAACGGTAGTGACGCGATTAGCAAATTGAACCGCCGCGGCCATGGTATTATCGCCCTGCATATACCAAGGACACCAAGTCATTTTTTCTAATGCCTCCCGCCAAGGCCCCTGGTAGGCGAGATTATGGATAGTAAAAACGGTGCTAATATCGGGGTCTTGGTGCATCCAGACGGGAATCATGCCCGTATGCCAATCATGACAGTGAATAACTTGCGGTTTCCAGTAATTCCATGCGAATTCCGCCGCACCATTCGCAAATAGGGTAAATCGCCAGGCCTCATCTTCGCCTCCGTAGATATTGCGTCCAGAGAAAGCTAGATGACCAAAGAGGTAGAGAGGAATATCCGTATCGGGTAAAACCGTCTCATAGACTAAAAAATCATGAAACATGGCGAATCCTGACCAAATGGGTTCGGAAGGGATGTCCATTTTTTCCTGAAGAAAACCGTAGTAGGGCAGAAAAATCCGCACGTCATGACCTAGCTGACGCAAGACTTTCGGTAATGCCCCAATTACGTCCCCCATTCCCCCAACTTTGGCAATTGGGGCGGCCTCGGCACCCACAAATAGAATTCGCATACTGTTCCCGCTTCTGTGAAGATCGATATGGGCAATGTTAGTGATTATAGGGGACTTATTCACCAAATCGATCGAATATATCGATTATTTTCTGGGTTGTTGGCGATTTGTCAGTTATCAGTGAACAGTAAACAGTGAACTGAAAACTTGCATCAGATGACTGATAACTGCCTTTTTCTAGGATTGAGAATCAGAATCTACCTCGGTCTTCACTTCGGGGATAATATCGGGTCTTTGGGCATCTTCCCAACCGACCGGGCGTTTAGAATTATACCAAGCGATCGAACCGATGCTGACAGCAGCGAGAAAACCGACCACATAAACTGCCACAAAATAAACGGGGAATTTGCCACTGGCCACTTCTAGGAGTAGATACATAATTTTTTCACGATTAAGCTTTTAATTGATATATATTAACAGAGTCGGACCCCTCATCCCTATTCTCGATCGCTACTGGTCCAGCAACCGGAAGGCAGCCAAATACCGCCATGAAAAGCTATTTTTGCCGGTGTCATCATATATCCCCAAGCTTCGCCGATTAATTCTCGCTCTAAATTATAAATAGGAATTCTGCGACGCTGATACTCGTTTTCTTCTGGGGGTCTTGCTGGTTGATAATCTTCCAAACTATCCAAAAGCCCCATATCATAATCTGCGTTAAAAGTCAATAAAATTCCCTTCACCCAGCCATCCCCCTCGGTCAGTCCGGGATAACCGAGGGCGGTAAGATGGTATAAATGCCCCTTTGTATAGGCGGTTTTAGAGTTGATCACTTTTCCTGCACAGTAGGCAGAATAGTTACTCTCCTTAGGTTTCAGGGTTCCATAAACAAAAACTTCCATCATCGGTCCAATTGTGCTGCTACTCCTCCTAATAGGATATCGCCAACAAATTGACTGGCTAAAAGTTCGTGGGGAAAACCGAGGGAAATGGCGCTGATATTATCGAGTCGTTGCAGCTGTTCCCCAGTCAGGTTAAAATCCACACAGGCTAAATTATCCTGCAATTGGGACAATTTTCGAGCGCCAATGATAGGAATTACGGAGTTAGGGCGATTTCTGAGCCAATTTAACGCCACTTGTGCCGGCGATTTGCCGATTTCTCTGGCAATCTCTAGGACAGTCTCGGCAATTTTCAGATCGCGATCAAAAATTTGAAAAGGTTGGTCGGTCATGCTTAAACGACCATCGACGGGGTTGGGTTGATTATATTTTCCCGTTAAAACGCCTCCTCCTAGGGGACTCCAAGCTGTCACCCCGATATTTAATGCTTTGGCCATAGGCAATAATTCCCGTTCAGGGGTGCGTTCCTTGAGAGAATATTCTATTTGTAGTCCGATAAAGGGTGTCCATCCCCTTAGGGTGGCCAGGGTGTTTGCTTGGGAGACAATCCAAGCAGGACTGTCAGAAATGCCGATATAAAGCACTTTTCCCATCCTGACCAAATCATCGAAAGCACGCATCACTTCCTCCATAGGAGTGAGAGAGTCCCAAATATGAAGCCAGAGTAAATCGATGTAATCAGTGCCTAAACGCTTTAAACTAGCTTCTACCGCCTGAAAGAGGTTTTTTCGATGATTTCCGCAGGCATTGACATCGCCGGGGCGCGTGTTGAGAGAATATTTCGTGGCGATTACCCATTTTTCTCGATCGCCCTTGACAAATTCCCCCACTAATGTTTCACTGGTTCCGTTAGTGTAGATATTAGCAGTATCGAGAAAATTGCCGCCCGCTTCCGCAAAAGCCTGAAAAACCGCCCGACTTTCCTCTTTATCCGCTCCCCAACCCCAATCTTCCCCGAATGTCATCGTTCCTAGACATAGTTCGGAAACTCGCAGACCACTATTACCTAAAAGTTTGTAACGCATAATTAACTAAAATTTTGAATAAGAAGTTAATTATAATTGAATTTGATCGACATTTTTGCTAAGTACATTTGGTACAATTTTGACAAGTTAACCCTGTCCTTATTGATTAATCATTTTTTGCTTAGGTACTTAGCAGACTCAGGCTATTTAGAAACAGCCCAAGAACGCACTTCACCTAAAGTTACAGGGGTGCGATCGCTGACATCAATGGTAAAGCGAAAAACTCGTTTAGCGCGCAGACCATTTTCGGGATCGAAGAATTTTAATTTCACATCCCAACATTCACTACCATAGCGACAAAAGGGACTTTTTTCCACTTCAATACTGTGTAATTCCATTCCTATTGCTACTGCTTGGGAGAAGGTTTGTACTGCTTGAAAGGCGTTAGTAGCAGCGAAATTTAAGGCGCGATCGCGTGCTATTTGTCCGACGTTGCGTAAGTCATAATAAACACGATTTAAGAAACTTGTCAGAGAACGCCGCATCCTAGCTTCATCGGCGATTTCATGTTCCGCGCTAACAGTTTCTATGGCTGATTCAATCAAAGTATTAACTTTCCAGCCATACATTCCCCGGGGACTATTGACTTTGAGGACAGGAATGATTTGACCGGAAAAAAGTTTCACAGTCTCATCGGTGAGAATGCCCGGAATACTCACTCTTTCAATATAATCTTCGTCAGCTTCTGGCAATATTTGACCCGCTAACATATATTGCATGACTTGATAAATATCAGCAGCAAAAGCTCCCACTGGTTTAATAGCATAGATGGGATTTAGTTCTAAATTCACTGTCCAAATTAAAGACTTAGTTTCTGATAGATTACTTTCTAAATAATCTACCATTTGCCGCGCATCGTAGGGATTGGGAGGTAATTCAAGATTATCGATTGTGATGGTTGGCATTAACTGCTTAAAAGTATCCCGACGTGCTTCTGTACCGAAATCATAACCCAAGGTTCCTAACACATAAACGAGGTTTGAGCGTTGACTAGGAACAACATTATTTAGTACAATATTGTTATGTGCTTGATGATTTTTTATTAATCCAGTTGAGGAAATATTTTCTGAAGCATTGCTAGGAGCGATCGCTGGTTGTCTTGTTGCTGCTATAGTTGCAGTTATTCCCTGATTCGCTATCTTGGTTGAACAAGAGGGAATAACAGAGGTTGTCGCTGTCACTGGAGTTACCGTCGATTCTATGATATTATTCGACGAATTGTTATCCGCTTCAACAGTTTGTAATTTCTCTCCTGTCAGCAATTCATAAGCTCCAGAGATGTGGATTTTTCCCAACAGACAGCGTTCTGGTTCTTCTATTTCGTTGGGATCACAGGGAATGGCACTATTAGTCAAGGCTGCTCGCACAGCTTCTGCATCAGGAGATAAACCCTGTTCTAATTGCAAACTCATTAATAAAGCGGCCGTTCCTGTCACAATTGGAGCAGCGCAGCTAGTCCCTTTTTTGCGGATAGGGTCATCAGTTCCGGGTTGAGATCCTAGAATATTCTCTCCGGGAGCAAGAATCCCTTGAGTCGCATATTTACCACCAAAATTACTGAATTTAAATGGCTCTCCTGTATCTTTCATTGCTCCTACGGTCAGGACATTTTCTAACACCGCAGGAACACACCAACACTCTCCTTTATCATTACCACCAGGAGCAATAACGAGTATATTATTATCCTGTGCTTGACGAATCGCTTTATCAATAAATTCGTGAGCTAATCCGCTTTGAGTTGGGTGACAAGCGGCACAATGGATAATATTAACTCCCTGTTCAATCGCGTTACTAATTGCCCGGGAAAGATTGAGAGGATTGATAAAATCGTCATTCCCATAAGCAATGGGAATATTAATCACCGTTGCGTTAGGAGCAATCCCTTCTACCGGTGAATCTGGCTGTCCACAAATGGTGCTGATAATATGGTTAGCATGGAAGCGCAAATGCAAACTGTGGCGGATATTTTCATCTGGAATCGCCTCCTTAAACATTTCCTCTTTTTCTTCATCACTTTTGCCACTAGCTTCTATTTCTAAGAAGGATTGTAAGTGTTGGGGATCGATGGGAAATTCTTCGGACCAATAAGGATTAATACGGGTAATATTTGCTCCTTGAAAACAGGCGCGATCTAAGTCAACTGGTCTATCAAGAACGGCGATTTTGATGCGTGGATCGCCTTTGGTATGGGAGCGAAGAGCGGTCATTCCGGGGATAGCATTGAGATCAGGCATAGTTTTTGCAGGTTTTCAAGAACAGTTATAGAATAAAAGCTAGATAGCAAAAATAGGGGAATTAAAGATGAGTGCAATGACCCAAACGGTACAATCCTCAACCACAATTCAGGAACCTTCGACCACAGCGTATTGTGCTTCCCCTTTACCCGACCACACCCAACTCCCCGATAAAGATGGAAGTTTTGTGAAAAACTATCAAGAGCCTCCCCAAGCAGACCTTTTAACGGATACTATTACACCCCTTTTAGAACAATTACATCCTGACGGTAATTACTGCCTAGGTCGAGATTGTGGGATTTATTGGCGATTGCCAGAGCATCCAGAATCTCTAGAAAAGGGTGCTGTTGCTCCCGATTGGTTTTATGTTCCCCATGTCCCCACGACTATTGATGGTCAAGTTCGCCGTTCCTTTGTGATGTGGAAAGAAACCATTGAACCGGTTATTGCCTTAGAATTTGTCTCTGGCAATGGTGAAGAAGAACGGGATAAAACGCCTGTTAAGGGTAAATTTTGGATCTATGAGCGAGCGATTCAAATTCCTTTTTATGGAATTTATGAAGTTAACAAGGCCCAGATCGAGATGTACCAGTTAGTTAATGGTCGTTACCAAAAAATGACTCCTAATCAGCGCGGTCATTATCCTATTACTCCTTTAAATGTAGAGTTAGGAATTTGGCAAGGGGAATACCAAAATCAGTTCTTTCCCTGGCTTCGCTGGTGGGATGGGGAAGGTAACTTGTTGTTAACTTCCCAGGAATCTACTGAACAGGAACGACAACGAGCCGAACAGGAGCGACAACGAGCCGAGCGGGAACGACAACGAGCCGAGCGCCTAGCGGAACAGTTAAGGGCCTTGGGGATAGAACCGGAAGATTAATGGAAGGTGTCCAGATTAAGGATTTGGCTTCTGAGAGGTTATCCGCTAAATAATCCACCATCTGGCGGGCATCGTAGGGGTTAGAGGGAACTTCAATCCCACCAATTACGGCGGTGGGCATCAGTTGTTTAAATGTGTCCCGACGGGCTTCTGTACCGAATTCATAGCCCAAAGTGCCAATGGTATAGACGATTCCGCCAGCGGGTTCAGCAGCTTGACTGGGGGTAACAGATTTAGTGGTAGTTTCAGGCATGGATACTCCTTGAGAGGTTGTTACAGGGTTGGGAATTTAGGCGGCAACAACGGGGATTAACGGTGCGCTGGTTGCGGCACTCAGTTCGAGATTTTGGCGTTGAACCTCGGTGGTTTCAGGTGTACCACCGCAGCCGCAGCCGGAAGCTTCTACTGTTGCTTGGGTTTCTATGGTTTCGGACATGGTTTCTCCGGTTAGGTGTTTAATTGCCCCCGAAATGTTCAACAGGCCGGCTAAACATTTTGGTTCGTTTTCACTGTTTGTCAAGGGACAGGGAAGGGCGCTTTTTAGTAATGCTTCCCTGACTGCGTGGGGATTAGGTGTTTCTCCCCGCTGCACTTGCAAGCTGAGTAATAAAGCCGCTACTCCTGCTACGATGGGCGCAGCGAAGCTAGTGCCACTCATTTGTATTGTCCCGCCGCCGGGTTCTGCCCCTAAGATGTTTTCTCCAGGGGCAAGGATGCCTTGATTTTGGTAGGTTTCCCCCCAATTACTAAAGTCGAGGGGATGCCCTCTAGCATCAACAGCACCCACTGCTAGGACAGCAGGAAGGGCGGCTGGAACATGGAGGCACTCGCAACCATCATTTCCGGCAGCCGCAACGACAAGAATATTTCTCTGGCTACACATTTCAATGGCACGCTCTAGCCAGTCTTCTGCTTCTCCCATATCGGTGAGCGCCCCCCACTAATACTAATAATGTGCGCTCCATTTTCGGCGGCTTGTTCAATCGCACGGGCTAAATCTAGTTGAGATAGTCGCCGTCGGTCATCGGAAAAAACTGGCACGAGTAAACCGTGACACTGAGGGGCAATTCCTTCGATTTCTGTATTAGGCTGTCCAAAAATTAAACTAGCAATATGAGTCCCATGGGTGGACATCTGCCCACTGGTTGCACCATGTAATACTAAGGTGGGCAGTCGAGTTAATTTTGCTCCCTGAAAACAGGGATGCTGAGTATCTACGACACCATCAAGAATGGCAACAGTAATCTCTGGGGAACCCTGGGTTAGTTTGTGTAATGCTTGCAATCCTGGAATCATTATTTAGTTATTAGTTATAAGTTAATAGGTTTGATTGGGCAACCAAGAACGATCAAGTAATTGTTCTAGGGAGTAGGGGCATTCAGTAGGAAAAGTTACTAAATTAGTTGTTTTAATTTTAACAAAACCTAGCGCATCTTGATAGATAGAGGTTAATTCATCTTCTAAATACTTGCGGAGATTAGTCGTGATTTTTCGTCTCAGTTGAGTACGAAAGTTATAGATTTCTTCTTGCCAGTGAACAGCATTATATTCGGCTTCAGTTGTCCAATATTGCAGTAACAGCAAATGACGAATAATTTGCTCTAACAGACTAGCGGCACAATTTTTCTTCTCTCTACCCAAATCCTCTAACTCCCCAATTAAATTATCTAAATCTAGCTGTGGGAATTGATGATTTTTCAGTAAGTTAATAGTTTGTTCCAGCCATTGATCATCATCAACGTCATAGAGTTGTTTTAATTCATTTACTTCTATCATCAACATAAAATTTACTCCATCTTGAAGGATTTGTAATAATAAAGCCGAATATTCTCAATTCTCGTTTTTTCTAATTCTTTTTGAGTAGTACCTACCCACATACTGGGTAAAATGTCTTGATGTTGATAAAAACTGTGAACTCTTTGGGCTGTATCATTAATCTTAAAATAATTGGTTAAATCTTGACGACCTTTGAGATGGTAGTAAAGCACTGGGTTATTATTTGCTTTTGATAAACCCGTGAAAAACAAACTTGATCCTTGCAGAGGTTTTAAGACTGAATCAGGAAAATGTCGCCAGACTAAATTGATGGTTTCTGGTCTGAAAAAATCATCTTCTTGAAGTTCGGCATAAATTTCGATTTCACTTTTACCATTAAAGTAAAAATCAAAACCAATTAACTCAACAAATTCACTTAAATAATCACTGTCAGCAGCACCATCACTTAAAACGAAAGCAGTTTGTAGCTTTTCAGGATAATCTTTAATTCTAATGTGTATTTTTAAACTAGAATCAGCTAAATTAGTTCTTAAATCAAGTCCAGCACTGAGAACTTCTAGTTTGCTAAAGTCAAAGTTATGTCCTAAAAATTTCTGTAATAAGGAATAATCTAATTGAACACCAACTCGGTTTTCAACTTGCCGAAAAAAAGCTAAAGATTGAGTTAGACATTTTTGCCATTCTTGGGACTGATCTTTAAAAAAGAGCATAAACCGTGAGGCAATGAGTTTATCTAATTCTATCTTACAGGAGGCTTCAATATTACAATCGCCTTCAACTTCCATAACAAAATCTTCAAACAGCCCCAGAGGATAAATCGGCTCAACATCAAAAGCTTGTTGATGATTACGGATAAATTGTATTCTTTGCTCTTTGAGAGAGTTTTTTTGAATCTCGGCAACTATCATAATTTCAAGTGTTAGATTAAAGATCAAAAGTCGGGGATTTATGTAAATCTTTGATTTTGATTCTCAGAGTTTAAGAAAATCCCCGACTTTTTTAATCACTTCGCTCAAAAGCTTCTCCCGCGTGCCAGGTAACAGAAAGCCCTGAATTAACAAGGGTTGTACGTCAATTCGTTGGGGCAAACCGCGCACCCTGGCAAGCAGAAAAAGACTTTTGACATGATTTGAAGTTCGATGCTCTAATCGGGAGCATTACTCCGCGTCGTCTCCCGCAAAGGGATGCGCAATCCCTCGGAGCCATTGGGGAGCAATCGCATTGCCATCACGAGAGACGGTAGCGGCATTTTCCCGTTGGACAGGAACAGAGTTACGGGGTGTCAGTTTCTTGGTTTTCATGGGGTAAAATCCTCCAATAAGTTTATTTTTGATAAAAAAATTTATGACAGTGCCAACAATGTCAAGAGGTTTTAGGTAAATTATTGTTAAGGAAAAGTAAAGTTTGCGAATCACACTTTCTCCCCTGTTCCCCCTCTCCCCTGCTTCACTAATCAGGTGGATGCCAACCAGCTTTAACCCAATTTTTACGCACAACAACAGCCAGATTATTGTTTAATCTTAAAGCTACAACTGTGGCACGACCACAAGCCGTTATCCCTTTAATTTCTGTTCCGTCTGGATTCCAAGAAAAATGTTCTTGCCATTTTTGAAGGCGAGGATTAAATAAGGAAACTAACTGCTCAGATTCAGGATCAATAGCCTCAGTTTGTGTCCACTTATATTGATTACATAATTCCCAAGCTAAACATAAATTATCTTCTGTATTAGCACCACCTTTAGTTAAAGGTTGGATATGATAAATTTGTAATCTTCCCATAATATAATCCTGGTGACTGAGGCAATATTCACAGCGATTTCCTGCCCGTTGTCTAACTTTTTGGCGCAAAGTTTCTGTGAGAAAGCTCATGGTATTAAAGGATCTCTCAAACCTCTTTTAACGGCTTCAGCCAAGGCTATTGACTTTCTTAATTGTCCCATTTGGTAAATTGAGATTAAAACTGATAATTCATAGCCTTCAGCTTCGGTTAAACCCGTATTTTTTCCCTTAGCTTGTAACTCTCCCAAGCGTTGATTTTGAACAACATCCATTTTTGAATTAGCTAATTCAATCACTTCAGTATCTAACAGATGGGAAATTTCAACATGATTGCCCACTGCTGAGAGATTATTAAAGGTAGGTAAAATGATTTCTAAGGTATCAATTAAAACCTCTGATAACTCTCGTTCCGTAGCCTTTCCTAAACATTGGGCGGTTTCAGCTAAACTGACTGGTAAATCAATAGTAACTCGAGTCATTTGTGATGTATGAGTAAGTAAATCTTACCTTAATCATAGCTTAAGTAATTCTGTCAGAGGTACAAAATCCTCAAAATCTTAACATTCAACACTTCTGGTTTTTCACACTGTAGCAGCACTGCCAATCCAAGTCAATAATTTTTAGGTAAATTTTTGTTAAGAAAGAGGGCGTTGCTGAATCAAGGTATGAATGACAACCTTGCACCCATCCAAAAGTTAGTTTGGGTCTAGGTTTTAAAAATACCACAAAAGAAGATTCATATCTCAAATCAGCAACGCCAGTTGATTCATGAATCAACCTACTATGAGAGCAACAACCTGTACTCCCCTGCTCCCCCTCTCCCCTGCTTCTTCACCCCCCGAAGCAATCTCTTAAAAGTTTTAATTGTTCTGATTGATAATAAATTGATGAACAATCTCAACTCTTAGATTTAATTCCCGTGCAATTTGTTCTTCATTAAGTCCCAACCTAACCAGAAGGGGAATTGTTTCCATTTTCCCTTCAAGTTTTCCTTCAAGTTTCCCTTCAAGTTTCCCTTCAAGTTTCCCTTCAAGTTTCCCCTCTTCCTTAGCTTCTTGATAAAACTTGGTTTGTTTCCATTCCGTGAGATTAAACATAGCTTCTAACTCCTGGCGACTTTTCTGCGGAAATTTGTAGATAATAATCTTCTCGATTAACTCGATAACATTTCGTTGAGTGTTAGGGTCAATAATCTGTTGGCGGGTTTGCTCAATCAAGGATTGAACCTGTTTTGGTGCTTTTTTCGTGCTGATGACGATAAACTGGAGGATACTTATCCCCAGAGAGGGAGGAGATTCAGCCTCGATTTCATCGAGATATATTCGTTGCATCTGCTCTAAGTTTAGCAAATTTTGGTAAGCGATGGGAAACCCAATGTCCAAGCGGCGCTTTCCCCACAGAATCACGGGACAGCAAGTACGTTCAGGCTTATACTGCTTGAGATAGAGGAAGATTTGAGTCATAAATCGCCAATAAAAATCCTCGTCTTTTTGAAATTGAACTTCGACAAAGTAAAGCGGATAATCCGGGTGGTCTGCATCGGGAATAAATACCCCATCGAGTCGGAAAGCTAATTCTTTGATTTCGACTGATTTAAATTGATAATTTTGCGCCAGATTGGGAGATTCTCCTAGCAGTTGAAAGAGAAGTTCGGGAAAGACTTGAAATAGGGTATAAAAGATTTTATCGGTTTTCATTACTCCTTCTTTGGTCGTCAAGTCAATAGTTTTTTTATGAATTTTCGTGAAGTTTTTGTTAAATTTAGATTACTCTAACTAGCTTGATGTTTGAGCGTAGCTATTCCTAATTGCAAAACATCTAAAACCTGGGCTAAGTCACCGGCTAATAAAGCATCTCTATCTAACCATAATCCAGGGAATATCTGGGAACAAATTATCCCTTCTGAGTTCTGTTCAAGTTTAATATATTCTTCATTGGTTAATCTAAACCAATCAAATTCTCCATCTTCGACTCGCCAGACTAAATATTCTTGCACTTGGTTACGGCGATAAACATTGAGTTTTTGATGTAAGTCAAGGGAGACGGTACTCGCTGCAATTTCGACGATTAACTCTGGCGCACCTTCGACATAGCCATCCTCACTAATCGTTGATTGTCCACCATTTTTAATTCTTAATAGTGCATCGGGTTGAGGTTCATTATCAGCATCAAGACGAACCGTACAATTATCGCCTAATTGCAGATTGGGAGTAAAGGCTTGATAAAAACCTAGCCAAGTAACAATCTGAGCATGAGGTTCACCATGGTTCTTAATTCTGAGGGGAGAAGCCATAATATAAACAATTCCTTCAATGAGTTCTGCTTTTTTTAGATTTGGCATAGCCTTATATCTACGCTCAAATTCACGACGAGTAAGCTTGTCCCCATTTTCTAGGCGTGGAATGGTTAATTGAGGAGAAATTGTTGCAGTTGCTATCATTTTGGTATTTCCTGTCGTCAAAAAATGGGTAATTCTAAAGTAAATCCGGGTAAAACGTACTCCCCAGATAAGGTGGTTGGTAATGAGACGATTTCTACTTCCTGATTCTGGCGATAGATGGCTACCTGTTGACTAATGGGATCAATTAACCAACCCAATCTTAAGCCACTATCAAGATATTCCTGCATCTTTGCTTGGAGTTGACTTAAAGAATCAGTACGCAACCTTAATTCTATCACAAAATCAGGACAAATTGTGGCAAATTTTTATTGTTCTTCTCGGGGTAAAGCGTCCCAGCGTTCATTAGCAATCCAAGCGACATCAGGGGAACGTTTACCCCCCTTGGGTAAGGTAAAGATAGTGGAATAACTAAAGACTTTACCGAGTTTGGTTTGACGATTCCATAACCAAACAAAGCCGTTTAAATCTGATTCTCGATTCCCACTAATAGCACCAATCGGGGGCATAATAATTAATTCTCCTTGGGCAGTTTGTTCAATTCGCCAATCGTCGTTATTATGGCAAAGTTGATAAAATTGCTCATCGCTTAAATTGACGGATTTTAAGTTTAAGATAATCGGTTCGACGGTAATCATGGGGGTTAATTTGCCTAATTAAACACTTCAGAAACTTTTAAATTGAGTTGATTAAATATAGATAATTTTACTAAGTCATTATTGCTAAAATTACCAGATTCTGTATAAGTATTTCCTCTTAATTCTAAGACTAAAATAGTTTGAGTTTGAGGATCAACTATCCAGTATTCGGGAATCCCACAATCTTGATATTGAATTCTTTTAGCGATGTAATCTCTCTCTCTTTGGATTTCCCCAGGACTAACCACTTCAAAGACTAATAAGGGGGGTAACATGGAAAGAAGAATCGTATTTCTCTGGGAAAGTAGTTTAATATGTTCTTCTCGAATAATGGTTAAGTCAGGGTAACGGTTTTTCGGTTCGCCTCTCACTTCTAATTCCAAACCATGTCCTCTCACTCTATCGGTTCCTAGCATTAAAGCAAAGACTAGAAAAAGACGATTGGCAATTTGAAAGTTAAGTCCTGATTCGGGTGGGATTTCTACCAATTCTCCGTTAAATAATTCATAATATTCCTCTGAATTATCCTCATATTGTAGATATTCGGCAAAGGTCTGAAAGCGGGGTTTTGTTATTAACATAAAACTTACTCCGTTTTAAAGAATTTAAATATGCCTAGAAAACCTCGAAATCTTCAAGCTGGTTATTCCTACCACGTCACCACACGCTGCAATAACCGAGAGTTCAAACTATCGAAGCGGGAATGTCGGGAGGTATTTCTTGATGCCATCAAGAAGGCTTTAGACAAATACCAGTTTAAGCTTTATGCTTTGTGTATTATGTCTAATAATTAGAGCAGTTATCTTAATGGTGAGGTACGAAGTTTTCGTTTTGGGGAGTCGGTCGTCGATACCAAATTGGGTTACACTTCATCGAAATTTGTCGGTCTGATTCTTTGTGATCATGACCAGACATTACCTGATGAGACTTTCTTCCTCAACTCTTGAGGAGTCGTGCGTTTCATTTTTGAACTGGCGACTTCTGAGTCAAGACCTAATCTAGCGGCGTGATTGCTCTAAACTAAAGTTATCGCTTGATCAGTATATAGCAATGACCTTAATCGCTGTCATCGATTACGACATGGGAAATCTGCACTCTGCCTGTAAAGGACTCGAAACCGTGGGTGCAGTGCCGAAAATTACCGATTCTCCCCTCGATCTCGAAAAAGCTGACGCTATTGTCTTACCCGGAGTCGGTTCTTTTGATCCTGCTGTCCGGCAAATTCGCGCTCGTCATCTCGAAAAACCGATCAAAGCAGCGATCGCTAATGGTAAACCCTTTCTCGGTATCTGTCTCGGTTTACAAATTCTCTTTGAGACATCGGAGGAAGGTCAAGAGGCGGGTTTAGGGGTTATTCCGGGGACAGTGCGCCGTTTTCGCTCGGAACCTGGCATTACCATTCCCCACATGGGTTGGAATCAGTTAGACTTCACCCAGCCGGATCATGCTCTTTGGCAGGGATTACCCCCGCATCCTCACGTCTATTTTGTCCATTCCTATTATGTCGATCCCCTTGATAGTCATCTAACTGCTGCCACCGTCACCCACGGCAGTCAAACGGTGACGGCAGCGATCGCTCGTGATCGTTTGGTAGCGGTGCAGTTTCACCCGGAAAAATCCTCGACTAATGGCTTAAAAATTCTGGCTAACTTTGTTGAACAGGTGCAAAAATTAGCTTTAGTCTCCTAAATAAGCCTTTAAAACCCGCTCGTTTTTTTGGATTTCGCTGGGAATGCCATCGGCTAAATTTGTCCCTTCTGCTAATACCCAAACGTAGTGACAAAGGGACATAATCACATCCATATTATGCTCGATAATTAAAAAGGTAATTCCCTGACGATTCCACTCGATAATATGGTCGCTGATTTGAGCGATTAAAGTGGGGTTAACTCCGGCGGCCGGTTCATCTAATAAAATTAATTTTGGCTCGGTCATTAGCGCTCGGCCAATCTCTAATAATTTACGCTGTCCTCCCGATAAAGCTCCCGCATAATCCTGCGCTTTTTCCCCTAGACCGATCGAATCTAAGATGTCCAAAGCTTTGAGACGATTTTCCTGTTCCTGTTGGCGAATTTTTGCCCCCTGAAACCAGACTTTGAGAAAATTTTCTCCCGTTTGCCCCGGACTAGCTAAGAGCATATTTTCTAACACTGTTAATCGGGATAATACCCTAGCTACTTGAAAAGTTCTCACACATCCTTTCAGGGCAATTTGATAGGGAGGCAGCTGATGAATCGGCTGACCATCAAGAAAAACTTCCCCTTTATCTGGGCGAATAAAATTAGATAAAAGGTTAAAAAGTGTGGTTTTGCCGGCTCCATTTGGTCCGATTAACCCGGTGATGCTGCCCTGCGGCACGTCCAAAGAAGCATTATTGACGGCGCAAATGCCCCCAAAACTTTTCGATAATCCTTTGGCAGAAAGTAACATAATTGATCAGATAAACATCAGTTATCAGTAAACATTAAACAGTAATCAGTGAAAAGACAGTAAGTAGTCGTGGGAAATAAATTTCTTAGTTGAGACAGGCAATAGGCACTCTTGCAATAGGCAATAGGGTTATTTAAATGTGTAATTAATTTTGCTTAAGTCCTTAGAAAACTGCTATTTAATACTGCTCACTTAATATTCAAATCTAATCACTGATAACTGATAACTGATAACTGATAACTGATAACTGAAATTATTTTCCCAAAGTTAACTCCTCTTTTTTGCCCAGGATACCCTGGGGTCGCCAGATCATTAAAACCATGAGCAGCAGGCCGATAATCATAATCCGTAAAGCCCCTAATTGGCTATCATTAAAAATCTCTAATTGGGGTAGAATAAAGCGAGTCAGGGAATCGTAGGCCCAGAAAATTATTGATCCTAGTAAGGTGCCGGCATTGCTACCAGAGCCACCGAGAATGATAATAATCCAAGCGTTAAAAGTCAATAATGGTTCAAAATTAGTTGGGTAAATAGTGGTTAATTGCCATGCTAAAAAAGCCCCGGCCAAACCAGCGATCGCACCCCCTAACATCAAAGATTGTAACTTATACCAAAAGACATTTTTTCCTAAAGCCCGGGGAATTTCTTCATCTTCCCGGATAGCTTTGAGGATGCGTCCCCAAGGCGATCGCAAAAGTAATTCTAAACCAGTATAAACGAGAGCGAGGAGGACTAAAACTACCACCATCAGCCCGGCTTTGTAATTATAGTCATTCAAGGCAATTACGCCGTTTATATACAGAAAAAGCAGGATTATCGCCCCTAACGCCCCCCAAAAGATTAAAGCCCTCTTTTGCGTCGGTTGATAGCTTTTACCGCTAATTTGCCCAGCTTCGCGCCATTGTCGTTGCAGATTGCGCCCCAATTGCCAGAGAGCAAAGATAGCAAGCAGGGTAAACAGGGCAATAATTAATAATTTGACGGGAAAACTGGCATTTATATCCAAAGGTAGGGGATAACGTTGTAGTCCGAAACTGCCTTTCGTTAACCAATCCTCGTTAAGCACCAGCAAACGAATTAACTCAGACACCCCGATGGTGACAATTGCTAGATAATCGGCTCTTAATCTCAGGGTGGAAAAACCGATAGCCAATCCCAACAACGCCCCTAGGAGCGCCCCGACAATGGCGGCAAAAATCATCGGTACACCCTGTAAAGTTAATAAAACCGTTGCATAAGCCCCTAAAGTGGCAAAAGCAACGTGACCAAAGTTAATTAAGCCAGTAAATCCCCATTGTAGATTTAAACCGAGGGCAAAAATCGCATAAATACCCGCCCAAATTGTCAGGGAAACCAAATAATCTGTCATCTTAAGTAAAAAGCAAAAAAGGGGATAGGGGTTGGGGGAGATGGGGAGATGGGGAGAAAAAAGCTGACGGCTAACTGCTAGTATAATATCAGTGACAACGGCCTCTGTAGCTTTTTAGACGATAGCAAAGCTCAGGGGATGGTAGGCTATGAATACTTTTTTAACCTTGTCCTGTTAATTTCTATGCCTCTTTTGATTCTAATTGCCGATGATGACCCCGGTGTCCGCCTAGCGGTCAAAGACTATTTAGAATTAGCAGGTTATAGTGTGCTAGCGGCGAGTAATGGTTTGGAAGCTTTGACTTTATTGGATACCTATCATCCCCATCTTTTGGTATCGGATATCAAAATGCCCCGTTTAGACGGTTATTCTTTGGTGACTAAGGTGCGGCAACAGCCAGAATTTAGGTTATTGCCGGTAATTTTTTTAACCGAAAGAGGGTCAACAGAGGAAAGAATTCGCGGTTATCAAGTGGGTTGTGATATCTATCTCCCTAAACCTTTTGAGATGGAGGAATTAAAAGCAGTTATTCGCAATCTTTTAGAGCGAGCGCAAATGGTGCAAAGTGAACGTCAATACCAGAAATTAAAACCAGAAGAAAGCCCCCAAACTACGGCTGTTTTAACTTCTTCTTTACAGGACGATTTTAAGTTAACTAATCGCGAACGGGAAGTGTTAGAACATCTAGCCCGGGGACTTTCTAATAGTGAAATTGGGCAAAAACTGCATCTTAGTTCTCGCACGATCGAGAAATATGTTAGCAGTTTACTCAGGAAAACAACTACTAACAATCGCGCCGAATTGGTTCGTTTTTCCCTCGAACATAGATTAATCGATTAGCTGAAAGAAAAACTTAAATTTTGCTTTTTACGTCCTCCAAAAGACTGCCACAGGAGTCTAAAAGTAGCTCGATTACGCGGTCAAAACCTTCACGACCACCGTAGTAGGGATCGGGAACTTCTTTTTCTGGGTGATAACGAGCATAGTCACACATTAACTTGACCTTTTCTTGATATTTTCCTGTCCGATCTAGGGATAAAATATCTTGATAATTGGCTTTATCCATGGCTAAGATTAGATCAAAATTCTCGAAATCCTCGCGGGTAAATTGTCTAGCTGTCCCTTGCAGAGGAATACCGCGTTTTTTGGCCGCCGTATTCATGCGAGAATCGGGAGGAGAACCGATATGATAACCGGCAGTCCCCGCAGAATCACAGAGGATTTTATTGCCTAATCCTTCTTGTTCAATCAGATAGTTCATGATATTCTCGGCAGCGGGAGAACGACAGATATTTCCTAAACAGACGAAGAGTAGTTTATAGGGCATAAATTGACCGGTAGAATCATCACTAAATTGCCAATTATAGGGCATTTTTAACATCCCGATAAAGATTTATCCTCAAAAAACTCCTCGCTGTCCATTAACCTAATTTTGGCTAATCCCAAGCTTTCTAAATAATCTTGCCACCCTTGGGGGGTATCTTCGATCGCTAATAATCCTAATACCCTAGCTACATCTGCTACCCAGGGTAGGGTGTGAATTCTATAACCCTGCCAGTTTACTTCTAAGGATAACCATGCGGGAATCTCTTGGGGGTTAAATTGTTGGCAGGCAAGATAATCAGCTTGAAAGCAGTAAATCTGAGGTGGTTTTTGACTCTCTAACAAGGGTAAATACTCCTTCTAATCTGGACATTAATCTCTTTGTTCGTATTTTAGGGGAACCTCAGCATAATTTCTGTTAAATATGAACTTCTCTTGTCAAGAAATAGTGAAAAAATAAGTGATAACTAGGCTGAGTTTCCCCTTACCCCTAATTCTCCCCTAAGCGAGGACGAATAATTAAATAAATTGCCGGACCGATTAGAGGCAATAGGGAAATTACTGGCAACAGGAAAGGATTTTTTAATCCCCGTCGGGTTAGATCATCTTGCAGCAAAATTGGACATAATAGGGTTAAAAGACAGAAATCTAAACTCATAACCTGAATAAAACGGCTAGTTTGCCACTGATGCCAATAATCAGACCAATTGCCGTTGATTAATCCGTAAGCGATTAAAATTGCCGCAGTAATTAGAGCAATTACTCCCAACCAAGGAGAGTCTAAAAGTTTAATGACCAGATTTTTTTTACCAGTAAAATTGCTGTTGGGTTGACGGAGGGTTAGATAGGGTAAAATAGCGAAAGCTCCCACGACAAAGGAGGCAAAAGCAAAGGGCCAAGCGATGATTTTTTGGTCACGACCATCGATAATTAAAAGGCTAGTGTAGATAAGTGGCCAAACTCCCATCAGGTTAAAAAGAGCGATAATTAACGGGTTAATATCTTGCCATTTGCCAGTGGAAAGATCGATAATTAAATTCATTGTATCTGGTTGGTCAGGGGGTGCTAGTAAAAAAGCGTATAATCCGAAGCCTAACCAAAGTAAACCGAGAATAATTTTTGTTAACATGGGAGTAGATAATTAGGTTAATTGAGTAATGGGATTCCATCGGATATTTTAGTATAAAAGTGATCAAAAGATCAAGCAATATTACCTAATCAATGATCACTAATTTTTAGGGAAGACGACGAGGATTTCTGGTTTCTCCTGGGGTAATTTCTGCACTTTTAGAGTTGAGTAAGCGAGTTTGTTCGAGGATAGTTTCTAAGTCTTCATCCGAGAATTCTTGTACATAGTTTAATTTGACTTCTTCTAGGAAGATAATTAATAACATCTCGATTCTTTCTAGACTGTGACGGGATTGTAATTCCCCGGCGAGAGATTGCCCGAAACGCTGGACCAATTGCTGCACTAAACGCTCAAAAACTTCGTCTTCCTGGGTAATCTTTTCAGCTATATTAACAAAGGATTGATACAATTGACTAGATAAGCGATTGCTCAAGTCAGTTTTTAACCCTTTCATGCCGGGTAATCGCAATAAGCTTTGATAAGCGGGAGTTTGACTGAGAATTTTCTCGATATTGTATTTAATTAAAGCTTCTGTTTCTGGTTTAACTTGCGGTAAAACCTTGTCAACGGTACTATTAATGACTAGGCGAAAAATTTCGACAACTTCATTAGTATCATTGAGATTATTATAGCCGCCATTGAGAGATTGATCGAGAAGTTTCTCCACTTGTCCTCGTCGAATATATTCCTGTATTTGATTAATAATTCTCAGGACAATTATCTCAGTAATATCTTTAGAAATCAGAGCAACTAACCCTTGAACTGCCTGTTCTTTAATCACTCTTAAGTTAATAATTTTAACTTGATCTAGGCGAATAACGGTAGGAATAAATCGCAACCATCTCCAGATAGGAATAAAGAGAAAAATATCGTACCATCGCCATAACATAGCCTCGCGCCAACGTAGGCCTTTATGAGTGCGAGCAATCCACCAAGTTCTCAGCATAAATTCCCAGAAAAAGATGGTACCAAATAAAAAATCGATCGCCTCAAAGTTATCTATCGGTCTCCCATCTTCTCCGAGAGGACGAAAATAATTAGTTTCTATTAAAGGTTGAATTTCTTGATTAAAAAATTTCAACTCTTTTTCCCAGCCATTTTGACTTAGATAATCCCAACTCCAAAACTTCTGAAAGGCTGCTTTTGCGGAAACATTTTCCGTTTTAAAAACCCGCAAGCGCATTTTATTTTTAATCTTCTCTAAAGTCCCAGTTTTCTCCGCCGAGGCAAAGGGATTATTATCGATCATATCGACACTTTTTTGGCGCAAATTGGACAAAATGTTCTCGACTTCTTGGCGATTAACTTCTGTATTAAATGCCTTTTGATTGATTAGTTCATTCAGTTTATTAACCGTATATAAATATTCACTGGTACTGCGATAGGGTTTAATCCCTTTCACCAGATCATACTTAGCGATTCCTTTAACAAAGGGAATTTCTAGGGGTTGATCGGGAGGTATTTGTAATTCTTGAAAGGAAATCGTCCCGAGTTTTATTGGTTCATTAAATCTTAATAAGGTTATTTGCAAGCGTCCCTGTAACCAAAAATCTCGCAGGGGAATATAGGTTAAATCGAAAATAACAAGAATATAATTGCATAATACCAACAGGGCCATGCAAGTCTCAAAGAGATTGCGTAGGGAAAAACGACGGTTTGTGATCACGGGAGTTTTAGTCAAAGTCATCAGCCTAGAAAGCACACTTTGACTATGGTAAACCGAAAATGCCTAATTTTTTTGCCCGAAAGCGATAGAAGTAGTTAAAAAAGAGCGGTTAAACTTAGTTTACCTCAGCAATTAATAGATGTAGTCTTCTATTCTGTGATAGCACCCTACCAGATTCAGTTAAGTAGTTAGCTACAACTTCTTTGGGAAGAACATTTTTATCTTAAAATGTCGGGGTGAAGCTCCTCAGTTTTACCGATGGGATGAAACCCCGACCAACATAGTTCTGCTTGATTACTTTAACTTTTTAATCCAATCTCTAATAATTGTGAATAAGCCATGCTGATAATTTTCCCAAAACTAATGAAAGAGCTTCTCAAGCCACTCCCCAAAAACGACTATCCTGCATTAAGTACATTTCCTTTGTGTCCTGTTGGATAGGTTTGGCGCTGGATAAAAGTATCGTTAGCATGAGAGACTTAAGCGCACGCCTAAAAATGCTAGGAATTAATGTCAATACGTCAACGTTTTCTAAGGCGAGTAAAATCCGAGAGACAGAACCATTTGAGAAAATCATAAATGAATTAAATAAAAGGTTAGTAAGCAAAAAAGGAAAAGAAGCAGCTCAAGCTTTATTTCCAATTGACTCAACAATAATCTCACTGACAAGTAAACTGTTGTGTACAAAAGGGTCGCATCAAGTAAAATTATTCTGTGGACTAAATATTAAGTAGTCGGACATAAATTCTGTTGTCTATCTTAAGAAATGTAAATTGCCGCAATTCTTACTGACTACTGACTCCTGACTACTGACTCCTTACCCGACAGTTAACTTTACTTTTGTCCAACTACTTATCACCACAGAAGTAGGGGGGATTGTGATCAATTTTGGTCAAGGACATGACTCGCTCATAAGGGCAAAAAACTATCGAATAAATTCCTGTAAATTGGTTTGGGGTAATGGACAGAGGCTTTTCTTCTAATGAAAGAATCAGAAAATTATTAGAGAAAAAAGACAAGCACTTTGTTTTAAGGGTAAAAAATGATCTGAAGCTAGAAATGCTGGAAAATGGTCAAACTAGGAGCAGAAAAAAGAGAAGTAGAGGTAAGAATCGTTGAGTTTTGTGATCTAGAAAGTAAAAGTGAATTTCGGATGGCGACGGACTTACCCTTAGAAGGAGAAGGAGGGGTAAGTAATCAGGGTAAGCGCATCTTAACAATCCTTGACAAAATGAACTTTATGTGGGTTGCTTACCCACGATTCAGGCATATTTGAGGAGAATTTGCCATCTCAATTGTTAAGCAAAAATCGATCAAATGGGTCGAGTTCGTAACTATTCTGATTGACTGGTATCACTTGAAATGCCCGCGCGGATTACAAAATTGGCCAATTGTCAATAGCGTTTGAGATGCTCTCACCCTGGGATAGGTATAGCTGCTTCTTAAAAGTTGCCAAACATTAATCAAGTCAAGGAGAATTTATTCTCAATTATAAAAATTGAGATAGTTTTCGCTGCTTAAATAAAGAGGTTTTGATAACCAAATTCCAGGGTAATCGCATGTTGATAGAGTTCTCAAATTCCGAGGAGTTAGGTCTAAAATTCGATGGGCAACTCAGGCTTTGACCTGCACAAGGCGACCGAATCTCTGGTTTTGCCAGTCATTATGGCCTAACAAACCCCGAACTGAGCTTATCTACTCAGTTCCTTAAATTCCCAAAACTCCTGATCAACTGCAAGATTAACATCTACCTCCCCTCTCTGTCAACGGCACTGGCGGCTAAGATTTTCACCATGAAATCATTGTTCATGCCTGCCTTATACCGTTTCATCTTTAGGCTCATTTTTGAGGGTTCTCGCTTTAACAGATTCACACTTAAACGGCGCAACAGACCTAGGTTTTCCGCTCCATAGCCTAGACGAATCCGACTGGCATCTTCATTAAAGGTAACATCGAGTACCCAATGGAGACTATTTTCGATACTCCAATGCCTGCGAATCACCTCGGCCTGTTTTTGGGCATCGGCTGCTAAACTACTGATGAAGAAGCGAATTTCTGTCGTAGTTTTATTCCATAATTGGCGGACACTGCGAACCATGACTAGGGTGGTTAGGCCAGGCCAGAGACTCTGCCGATGCAGGGGCGGTAATTGAGACACTGGCACTACCCAAATTTGACGGGTTTCGAGCCGGTGATGCCCCGACTCCACCTTTTCGTGGTAGCTGTATTCAATCCCTTGCCAATCCCCGGCTATAGCTTGGTCAAACCAGCCTTCTACTTGTTGAAAGAGCTTGCCCTGATTGCCTTTGAGGGCTAAGACGTAATCTCCAGCCCCAGACTTGATTTGTTGGGCAATTTCAGTCTGGGTTCCCATGGCATCCAAGGTGACTATCGCTCCCTTGAGATTGAGCAATTGCAGCAGGTGCGGCACGGCGGTAATTTCATTGGATTTACTGTCCACTTTTTCTTGGGCTAAGACTAACCCATGTTCGCTACTCCAAGCACTGACGGTGTGCAAAGCTTTCAGCTTTTCCTCTCGGTCATAAGAATTTCTGGCCGTTTTCCCATCTATGTGGATTAGTTCTATGTTCAATTTCTCGGTGATTTCCTCTATCCAAGCCAGGAATCCTGACTGTAATTGCTTGGGTTCTAGCATCCCTAGCACTCTGCCAAAGGTATCGTGGGAAGGTATGCCATTCGGTAGGTCTAAAAATGTTTCCAACCAAGATTGCTTGGCTTGTCCGTAGGCTTCTATGGCGACAAACCCATCGGCACCAGCTAATACCGCCAAGATAGCTATGGTAATTATCGAGACTAGGCTATGATTGCGCCCCCTGTCCGCCCTCGGGTCTTCTAGATGCTGAAAATGTTTCAAGACACTGTTTCTTAAAACCTTTGCCTCTCGCTCTTGCTTGGGGTTTAAAACTAGGAGACCAAAACCGGATGCCATGCTCAACTGCTACACCATGTAACTTTTTGCTTCCTCTCAGATTAACTTATATCAGCTCGTCCTGCTAGGCATGACATTCAGTCACCTCTGTCTGTTACGTTTTCTACAAAACGACGTGCGATTACCCTGAACCAAATTCAAGCATATCTAAAGAGTTTTGAGTTAAAAGTTAAACTTTAAGTTCTTATTCAGTACATTCGTAATGAATAACTAATTTTTTTGGGAAAATTAGTTAGCCCCCTATTCTAACATATAATTAACTTGCACGATTTCTATTGAAAAAATGTTTAGTTTAAGTGATTTAAGAGAAACTAAGGTCTATCAAGAAGCTTTAGAGGAAGGCGAGGAAAAGGGTAAAGAAGAAAAAGCTCGACAAATTGCTCTAAAAATGCTATCTGCTGGTTTTCCTATCCCAGAAATCGCCCAATTTACCGATTTATCCCCCAACGCGATCAAGCAATTACAAAGACAGCAGCACAATTAAAGCTTTTAACCGCAAAGGGTGGGGAATTAGGGAAATTTCGGCTCATCTCCCCACCCCAAGCGCAATTAACCACGTTTAGCGAGGCGACGCACCACTAAACCGCCCCCTAGTATGCCTAATCCGATAATACTAGAAGGTTCGGGCGTTCTGAATACCTGTACACGATTGTTGAACGTATCAGCTACATAGATCTTACCACCGCCACCGACAGCGATACCGGAGGGGTTATTGAACTGACCGTTCCCCGTACCGGAGCTACCGAAAGCGTACTGGAAGACACCACTGGGGTTGAATACCTGTACGCGGTTGTTGACAGTATCGGCCACATAGATCTTACCATCGCTATCGACAGCGATACCAGTGGGTGAAATGAACTCACCGTCCCCCGAACCTAAGCTACCGAAAGTGGACTGGAAGAATCCATTGGAGTCGAACACCTCTACGCTGTTGTTGGCAGTGTCGGCTACATAGATATTACCACCGCTACCGACGGCAATACCTTGGGGCATACTCAAATAACTGTTCCCGAAAGTGGACTGGAAGACTCCACTGGAGTTAAACACCTGTATGCGATCGTTGAGCGTATCAGCTACATAGATATTACCACCGCTACCGACGGCGATACCTTGGGGCCAATTTAACGGACCCGCCACCGAAGCAGAGCCATCGAAAGTGGACTGGACGTTTCCACCAGAGTCGAACACCTGTACGCGGTTGTTGAGAGTATCGGCCACATAGATATTACCTGCGCCATCGACAGCGATACCACTGGGTGAACTGAACTGACCGCTCCCCGTACCGAAGCTACCGAAAGTGGACTGGAAGACTCCACTAGAGTTGAACACCTGTACGCGGTTGTTGGCAGTATCGGCTACATAGATATTACCACCGCTACCGACGGCGATACCGAAGGGGTTATTGAACTGACCGTTCCCCGAACCTTGGCTACCGAAAGCGAATTTAAAATCGGCCGCAGTGGCACTGCTGGCGATACTAATACATCCGATCGCAGTGGCCGTGACTAAAGAAAAGGATTTGAGCAGAGCCTTTGATAAGCTATGTTTCTCCCCCTCCCCGTGATTGATAACTTTAGATAGGGACATAAAACTTCAGAAAATTTGCTCCCACTATACCCCTTCCTCTAGTAATTGTCAAGAAATTTCTGGGAAGATGTGATAAATTTGCTGAAATTTATAGAGTTTAGTCGATGATTAGAATTGAATTTTGCCGATAATGTATTCCGTGCTACGATTCTCTTCGGCAATAGTTACGGCAAATACAGGATGTCAACACCAGCGACCGAGGGTATCCTAGGAGAAACGGAAAGTAATCCCTGAAGATGTTTGATAATATTTGTAAATTTATTGCCGAAAACTTCTCCGATGATCTAGCCACTTGGTTATTAGGTTCTCCCCTCTCCTTAACCGTCCTCGACCCGACGGAATTACAACTAGACCCCATTCGTGCTGATTCTCTGATTTTGTTACAGTCAGAGCAATTAATTCTCCATACCGAATTTCAAACCGACCCCAACTCTAAGATTCCTTTCCGAATGCTTGATTATCGCATTCGCGTCTATCGTCGTCATCCCCAAAAACCAATGCGTCAAGTGGTAATTTATCTGCGACGCAGTGATTCCCCCCTAGTACAAGAAAATACCTTCTGTCTGGGGGAAACCTTTCATTCCTTCCAAGTTATTCGTCTTTGGGAAGAAAATACACCACAATTTTTCCATCATCCCGGTTTATTACCCTTTGCTGTTCTCAGCAATACCGATGACCCCGAACAGGTGTTAAGTCTGGTGTCCCGTTCTCTAGAAACTATCTCCCAAAAACAGGTACAAAGCAATCTCGCAGCCGCTACCAGTATTCTCGCCGGGTTAGTATTAAATCGAGAGACGATTAAAAAAATTCTTCGGAGTGACATTATGAGAGAATCCGTCATCTATCAAGATATTTTAGAGGAAGGCGAGGAAAAAGGACTACAAAAGGGCAAAGAAGAAAAAGCTCGACAAATTGCCCTAAAAATGCTATCTGCTGGTTTTCCTGTCCCAGAAATCGCCCGATTTACCGATTTATCCCCCGACGCGATCGAGGAATTACAATCGAGAGACGATTAAAAAAATCCTTCGGAGTGACATTATGAGAGAATCCGTCATCTATCAAGATATTTTAGAGGAAGGCAGAGAGGAAGGCAGAGAGCAAGGGGAATTATCCGCTAAATTAAACTCCATTCCCCGTTTATCGGTCTTAGGACTAAGTGTAGAACAAATTGCCCAAGCTTTAGACTTAGAAATTGAACAAGTACAACAAGTCATTGAGGGACAAAATTGAGTGAAAACGGACAGTATTTTCTATCGTCTCTTTCAGACTTTTCCTGAAAGTTTCTTTGATTTGCTCAATCTTCCCCCCGAAACCGTCAATCATTATCAATTTTCCTCCCTAGAAGTTAAACAACTCGCTTTTCGTTTAGATGGGGTCTTTCTTCCCGATAACCTGAATGACCCGATTTACTTTGTCGAGGTACAATTTCAAAAAGATGAACGGTTTTACTCGCGCTTTTTTAGTGAAATATTTCTCTATTTTCATCAGAGTGAGAGTAATAACAATTGGCAAGGGGTAATCATTTACCCTTATCCAGAAATTGAAAACAGTCCCAAATCTCGTTATCAAGAATTCTTTCAGTCAGGTCGGGTTAACTGTTATTATCTGAATCAGTTAGATGAGGGGGATTCTCTAGGGGTAAAAGTGTTACAATTAATTGTCGAATCGGAACCAAACACCTTAGCACAAGGAAAAGAACTGATTCAACAAGTTAGACAACAATTCCAGGAGTCTTTAAAAAGACGGGACATTCTAGAATTAATCGAGACAATTCTCATTTATAAATTACCGAAAATGAATCGTAAGGAGATAGAAGCTATGTTTAGTTTAAGTGATTTAAGAGAAACTAAAGTCTATCAAGAAGCTTTAGAGGAAGGTATTGAACAAGGTATTGAACGAGGTATTGAACGAGGTATTGAACGAGGTATTGAACGAGGTATTGAACAAGGTATTGAACAAGGTATTGAACGGGGCCGACAAGAGGGAGAATTATCCGCTAAATTAAACTCTATTCCCCGTTTATCGGTCTTAGGACTAAGTGTAGAACAAATTGCCCAAGCTTTAGACTTAGAAATTGAACAAGTACAACAAGTCATTGAGGGACAAAATTGAGTGAAAACGGACAGTATTTTCTATCGTCTCTTTCAGACTTTTCCTGAAAGTTTCTTTGATTTGCTGAATCTTCCCCCCGAAACCGTCAATCATTATCAATTTTCCTCCGTAGAAGTTAAACAACTCGCTTTTCGTTTAGATGGGGTCTTTCTTCCCGATAACCTGAATGAACCGATTTACTTTGTTGAGGTACAATTTCAAAAAGATGAACGGTTTTACTCGCGCTTTTTTAGTGAAATATTTCTCTATTTTCATCAGAGTGAGAGTAATAACAATTGGCAAGGGGTGATAATTTATCCTCATCCAGAAATTGAAAACAGTCCCAAATCTCGTTATCAAGAATTCTTTGCGTCAGGTCGGGTTAACTGTTATTATCTGAATCAGTTAGATGAGGGGGATTCTCTAGGGGTAAAAGTGTTACAATTAATTGTCGAATCGGAACCAAACACCTTAGCACAAGGAAAAGAACTGATTCAACAAGTTAGACAACAATTCCAGGAGTCTTTAAAAAGACGGGACATTCTAGAATTAATTGAGACAATTCTCATTTATAAATTGCCGAAAATGAATCGTAAGGAGATAGAAGCTATGTTTAGTTTAAGTGATTTAAGAGAAACTAAAGTCTATCAAGAAGCTTTAGAGGAAGGTATTGAACAAGGTATTGAACAAGGTATTGAACGAGGTAGAGAGGAAGGAGAATTATCCGCTAAAAAAAGCCTAATTTTACGTCAGCTAAATTTAAAACTAGGTTCTATTCCTTTAAAGGTAGAACAAAAAATTAAACAATTAAATCCTAATCAACTGGATAATTTAGCTCTTGCGTTGTTGGCGTTTTCGGATTTAGAAGATTTGCACCAATGGTTAAATTTAAAAAAAAAGCCTTAGATTGAACAATTTCAGCAACAATTAAAGCTTTTAACCGCAAAGGGTGGGGAATTAGGTAAATTTCCGACCATCTCCCCACCCCAAGCGCGATTAACGACGTTTAGCGAGGCGACGCACCACTAAACCACCCCCTAGTACCCCTAATCCGATAATACCAGAAGGTTCGGGAGTGGACACCGGCGGCTGACTTTGGCTGAATACCTGTACGCGACCGTTGTTCGTATCAGCCACATAGATATTACCACCGCCATCGACGGCAATACCGACGGGGCTAGCGAACTGACCGTCCCCCAAACCGAAGCTACCGAAAGTGGACTGGAAGACACCACTGGAGTTGAATACCTGTACCCGATCGTTGCCAGCATCAGCCACATAGATATTACCACCGCCATCGACGGCAATACCGACGGGGCTAAAGAACTCACCGTCCCCCAAACCGTTGCTACCGAAAGTGGACTGGAAGACACCACTGGAGTTGAATATCTGTACGCGATTGTTGTTAGTATCAGTTACATAGATATTACCACCGCCATCGACAGCGATACCGTTGGGGAACCTGAACTGACCGTTCCCCGTACCGTTGCTACCGAAAGCGGACTGGAAGACACCACTGGAGTTGAATACCTGTACGCGACTGTTGAACGTATCAGCCACATAGATATTACCACCGCTACCGACGGCGATACCGAAGGGGGAGCTGAACTGACCGTTCCCCGTACCGAAGCTACCGAAAGCGGACTGGAAGACACCACTAGGGTTGAATACCTGTACGCGACTGTTGAACGTATCAGCCACATAGATATTACCACCGCTACCGACGGCGATACCGAGGGGGCTAGCGAACTGACCGTCCCCCGTACCGTTGCTACCGAAAGTGGACTGGAAGACACCACTGGAGTTGAATATCTGTACGCGACTGTTGCCAGCATCAGCCACATAGATATTACCACCGCTACCGACGGCGATACCTCTGGGGTTAGCGAACTGACCGTTCCCCGTACCGTTGCTACCGAAAGCGAAGGAAAAAGTGGCTGTGGCTGCAGTGGCACTGGTGGCGATACTAATACATCCGATCGCAGTGGCCGTGACTAAAGAAAAGGATTTCAGCAGAGCCTTTGATAAGCTCTGCTTCTCCCCCCCCCATGATTGATAAGTTTGGCTAATGACATAAAACTTCATACAATTTAACTCATTGTAAGCTACCCCTTCCTCTAGTAATTGTCAAGAAATTTCTGGTTAAGATGTGATAAATTTGCCGATAATGTATTCTGCGCTACGATTCTCTTCGGCAATAGTTACGGAGGATGTGAACACCAGCGACCGAGGGTATCCTAGGAGAAACGGAAAGTAATCCCTGACGATGTTTGATAATATTTGTAAATTTATTGCCGAAAACTTCTCCGATGATTTAGCCACTTGGTTATTGGGTTCTCCCCTCTCCTTAACCGTCCTCGACCCGACGGAATTACAATTAGACCCCATTCGTGCTGATTCTCTGATTTTTTTGCAGTCAGAGCAATTAATTCTCCATACCGAATTTCAAACCGACCCCAACTCTAAGATTCCTTTCCGAATGCTTGATTATCGCATTCGCGTCTATCGTCGTCATCCCCAAACACCAATGCGTCAAGTGGTAATTTATCTGCGACGTAGTGATTCTCCCCTAGTACAAGAAAATACCTTCCGTCTGGGGGAAACCTTTCATTCCTTCCAAGTCATCCGTCTTTGGGAAGAAAAGACACCACAATTTTTCCATCATCCCGGTTTATTACCCTTTGCTGTCCTCAGCAATACTGATGACCCCGAACAGGTGTTAAGTCTGGTGTCCCGTTCTCTAGAAACTATCTCCCAAAAACAGGTACAAAGCAATCTCGCAGCCGCTACCAGTATTCTCGCTGGGTTAGTATTAAATCGAGAGACGATTAAAAAAATCCTTCGGAGTGACATTATGAGAGAATCCGTCATCTATCAAGATATTTTAGAGGAAGGCAGAGAGGAAGGCGAGGAAAAAGGACTACAAAAAGGTAAAGAAGAAAAAGCCAGACAAATTGCCCTGAAAATGCTATCTGCTGGTTTTCCTGTCCCAGAAATCGCCCGATTTACCGATTTATCCCCCGACGCGATCGAGGAATTACAATCGAGAGACGATTAAAAAAATCCTTCGGAGTGACATTATGAGAGAATCCGTCATCTATCAAGATATTTTAGAGGAAGGCAGAGAGGAAGGCAGAGAGCAAGGGGAATTATCCGCTAAATTAAACTCCATTCCCCGTTTATCGGTCTTAGGACTAAGTGTAGAACAAATTGCCCAAGCTTTAGACTTAGAAATTGAACAAGTACAACAAGTCATTGAGGGACAAAATTGAGTGAAAACGGACAGTATTTTCTATCGTCTCTTTCAGACTTTTCCTGAAAGTTTCTTTGATTTGCTCAATCTTCCCCCCGAAACCGTCAATCATTATCAATTTTCCTCCGTAGAAGTTAAACAACTCGCTTTTCGTTTAGATGGGGTCTTTCTTCCCGATAACCTGAATGAACCGATTTACTTTGTTGAGGTACAATTTCAAAAAGATGAACGGTTTTACTCGCGCTTTTTTAGTGAAATATTTCTCTATTTTCATCAGAGTGAGAGTAATAACAATTGGCAAGGGGTGATAATTTATCCTCATCCAGAAATTGAAAACAGTCCCAAATCTCGTTATCAAGAATTCTTTGCGTCAGGTCGGGTTAACTGTTATTATCTGAATCAGTTAGATGAGGGGGATTCTCTGGGGGTAAAAGTGTTACAATTAATTGTCGAATCGGAACCAAACACCTTAGCACAAGGAAAAGAACTGATTCAACAAGTTAGACAACAATTCCAGGAGTCTTTAAAAAGACGGGACATTCTAGAATTAATCGAGACAATTCTCATTTATAAATTACCGAAAATGAATCGTAAGGAGATAGAAGCTATGTTTAGTTTAAGTGATTTAAGAGAAACTAAAGTCTATCAAGAAGCTTTAGAGGAAGGTAGAGAGGAAGGTAGAGAAAAAGGTAGAGAAGAAGGTAGAGAGGAAGGTAGAGAAAAAGGTAGAGAGGAAGGCAGAGAGCAAGGGGAATTATCCGCTAAATTAAACTCCATTCCCCGTTTATCGGTCTTAGGACTAAGTGTAGAACAAATTGCCCAAGCTTTAGACTTAGAAATTGAACAAGTACAACAAGTCATTGAGGGACAAAATTGAGTGAAAACGGACAGTATTTTCTATCGTCTCTTTCAGACTTTTCCTGAAAGTTTCTTTGATTTGCTGAATCTTCCCCCCGAAACCGTCAATCATTATCAATTTTCCTCCGTAGAAGTTAAACAACTCGCTTTTCGTTTAGATGGGGTCTTTCTTCCCGATAACCTGAATGAACCGATTTACTTTGTTGAGGTACAATTTCAAAAAGATGAACGGTTTTACTCGCGCTTTTTTAGTGAAATATTTCTCTATTTTCATCAGAGTGAGAGTAATAACAATTGGCAAGGGGTAATCATTTACCCTTATCCAGAAATTGAAAACAGTCCCAAATCTCGTTATCAAGAATTCTTTCAGTCAGGTCGGGTTAACTGTTATTATCTGAATCAGTTAGATGAGGGGGATTCTCTGGGGGTAAAAGTGTTACAATTAATTGTCGAATCGGAACCAAACACCTTAGCACAAGGAAAAGAACTGATTCAACAAGTTAGACAACAATTCCAGGAGTCTTTAAAAAGACGGGACATTCTAGAATTAATCGAGACAATTCTCATTTATAAATTACCGAAAATGAATCGTAAGGAGATAGAAGCTATGTTTAGTTTAAGTGATTTAAGAGAAACTAAAGTCTATCAAGAAGCTTTAGAGGAAGGTAGAGAGGAAGGTAGAGAAAAAGGTAGAGAAGAAGGTAGAGAAGAAGGAGAATTATCCGCTAAATTAAACTCCATTCCCCGTTTATCGGTCTTAGGACTAAGTGTAGAACAAATTGCCCAAGCTTTAGACTTAGAAATTGAACAAGTACAACAAGTCATTGAGGGACAAAATTGAGTGAAAACGGACAGTATTTTCTATCGTCTCTTTCAGACTTTTCCTGAAAGTTTCTTTGATTTGCTCAATCTTCCCCCCGAAACCGTCAATCATTATCAATTTTCCTCCGTAGAAGTTAAACAACTCGCTTTTCGTTTAGATGGGGTCTTTCTTCCCGATAACCTGAATGAACCGATTTACTTTGTTGAGGTACAATTTCAAAAAGATGAACGGTTTTACTCGCGCTTTTTTAGTGAAATATTTCTCTATTTTCATCAGAGTGAGAGTAATAACAATTGGCAAGGGGTGATAATTTATCCTCATCCAGAAATTGAAAACAGTCCCAAATCTCGTTATCAAGAATTCTTTGCGTCAGGTCGGGTTAACTGTTATTATCTGAATCAGTTAGATGAGGGGGATTCTCTGGGGGTAAAAGTGTTACAATTAATTGTCGAATCGGAACCAAACACCTTAGCACAAGGAAAAGAACTGATTCAACAAGTTAGACAACAATTCCAGGAGTCTTTAAAAAGACGGGACATTCTAGAATTAATCGAGACAATTCTCATTTATAAATTGCCGAAAATGAATCGTAAGGAGATAGAAGCTATGTTTAGTTTAAGTGATTTAAGAGAAACTAAAGTCTATCAAGAAGCTTTAGAGGAAGGTATTGAACAAGGTATTGAACGAGGTATTGAACGAGGTATTGAACAAGGTATTGAACAAGGTATTGAACGGGGCCGACAAGAGGGAGAATTATCCGCTAAATTAAACTCCATTCCCCGTTTATCGGTCTTAGGGTTAACTAGAGAACAAATTGCCCAAGCTTTAGACTTAGAAATTGAACAAGTACAACAAGTCATTGAGGGACAAAATTGAGTGAAAACGGACAGTATTTTCTATCGTCTCTTTCAGACTTTTCCTGAAAGTTTCTTTGATTTGCTAAATCTTCCCCCAGAAACCGTCAATCATTATCAATTTTCCTCCCTAGAAGTTAAACAACTAGCTTTTCGTTTAGATGGGGTCTTTCTTCCCGATAACCTGAATGACCCGATTTACTTTGTCGAGGTACAATTTCAAAAAGATGAACGGTTTTACTCGCGCTTTTTTAGTGAAATATTTCTCTATTTTCATCAGAGTGAGAGTAATAACAATTGGCAAGGGGTAATCATTTATCCTTATCCAGAAATTGAAAACAGTCCCAAATCTCGTTATCAAGAATTCTTTCAGTCAGGTCGGGTTAACTGTTATTATCTGAATCAGTTAGATGAGGGGGATTCTCTGGGGGTAAAAGTGTTACAATTAATTGTCGAATCGGAACCAAACACCTTAGCACAAGGAAAAGAACTGATTCAACAGGTTAGACAACAATTCCAGGAGTCTTTAAAAAGACGGGACATTCTAGAATTAATTGAGACAATTCTCATTTATAAATTGCCGAAAATGAATCGTAAGGAGATAGAAGCTATGTTTAGTTTAAGTGATTTAAGAGAAACTAAAGTCTATCAAGAAGCTTTAGAGGAAGGTATTGAACAAGGTATTGAACAAGGTATTGAACGAGGTAGAGAGGAAGGAGAATTATCCGCTAAAAAAAGCCTAATTTTGCGTCAGCTAAATTTAAAACTAGGTTCTATTCCTTTAAAGGTAGAACAAAAAATTAAACAGTTAAATCCTAATCAACTGGATAATTTAGCTCTTGCTTTATTGGACTTTTCGGATTGGGAAGATTTGCACCAATGGTTAAATTTAAAAAAAAAGCCTTAGATTGAACAATTTCAGCAACAATTAAAGCTTTTAACCGCAAAGGGAGGGGAATTAGGGAAATTTAGGCTCATCTCCCCACCCCACACCGATTAACGACGTTTAGCGAGGCGACGCACCACTAAACCACCCCCTAGTATGCCCAATCCGATAATACCAGAAGGTTCGGGAGTGGACACCGGCGGCTGACTTTGGCTGAATACCTGTACGCGATTGTTGTCCGTGTCAGCTACATAGATATTACCACCGCTACCGACGGCGATACCGTTGGGGGCATTGAACTGACCGTTCCCCGAACCGTTGCTACCGAAAGTGGACTGGAAGACACCACTGGAGTTGAATACCTGTACGCGATTGTTGAACGTATCAGCTACATAGATATTACCACCGCCATCGACGGCGATACCGTTGGGGAAAAAGAACTCACCGTTCCCCGAACCTTGGCTACCGAAAGCGAAGGAAAAACTGGCCGCAGTGGCACTGCTGGCGATACTAATACATCCGATCGCAGTGGCCGTGACTAGAGAAAAGGATTTCAGCCGAGCCTTTGATAAGCTATGCTTCTCCCCCCCCATGATTGATAAGTTTGGCTAATAGCATAAAACTTCATAAAATTAAACTGTTTGTAACTTAGTCCTTCCTTTAGTAATTGTCAAGAAATTTCTGGTTAAGATGTGATAAATTTGCTGTTAAGATGTGATAGATTTGCTGTTAAGATGTGATGGATTTGCCGATAATGTATTCCGTGCTACGATTCTCTTCGGCAATAGTTACGGCGAATACAGTGTGTCAACACCAGCGACCGAGGGTATCCTAGGAGAAACGGAAAGTAATCCCTGAAGATGTTTGATAATATTTGTAAATTTATTGCCGAAAACTTCTCCGATGATTTAGCCACTTGGTTATTGGGTTCTCCCCTCTCCTTAACCGTCCTCGACCCGACGGAATTACAATTAGACCCCATTCGTGCTGATTCTCTGATTTTTTTGCAGTCAGAGCAATTAATTCTCCATACCGAATTTCAAACCGACCCCAACTCTAAGATTCCTTTCCGAATGCTTGATTATCGCATTCGCGTCTATCGTCGTCATCCCCAAACACCAATGCGTCAAGTGGTAATTTATCTGCGACGCAGTGATTCTCCCCTAGTACAAGAAAATACCTTCCGTCTGGGGGAAACCTTTCATTCTTTTCAAGTCATCCGTCTTTGGGAAGAAAAGACACCGCAATTTTTCCATCATCCCGGTTTATTACCCTTTGCTGTCCTCAGCAATACTGATGACCCCGAACAGGTGTTAAGTCAGGTGTCCCGTTCTCTAGAAACTATCTCCCAAAAACAGGTACAAAGCAATCTCGCAGCCGCTACCAGTATTCTCGCTGGGTTAGTATTAAATCGAGAGACGATTAAAAAAATTCTTCGGAGTGACATTATGAGAGAATCCGTCATCTATCAAGATATTTTAGAGGAAGGCAGAGAGGAAGGCGAGGAAAAAGGACGACAAGAAGGACGACAAGAAGGATTGCAAGCGGGTAAAGAGGAAAAAGCTCGACAAATTGCCCTGAAAATGCTATCTGCTGGTTTTTCTATCCCAGAAATCGCCCAATTTACCGATTTATCCCCTGACGCGATCGAGGAATTACAATCGAGAGACGATTAAAAAAATCCTTCGGAGTGACATTATGAGAGAATCCGTCATCTATCAAGATATTTTAGAGGAAGGCGAGGAAAAAGGACGACAAGAAGGACGACAAAAAGGTCAAGACGAAAAAGCTCGGCAAATTGCCCTAAAAATGCTATCTGCTGGTTTTTCTATCCCAGAAATCGCCCGATTTACTGATTTATCCCCCAACGCAATCGAGGAATTAAAAAGACAAAACGCTCACGATGTTTGATAATATTTGTAAATTTATTGCCGAAAACTTCTCCGATGATCTAGCCACTTGGTTATTAGGTTCTCCCCTCTCCTTAACCGTCCTCGACCCGACGGAATTACAACTAGACCCCATTCGTGCTGATTCTCTGATTTTTTTGCAGTCAGAGGAATTAATTCTCCATACCGAATTTCAAACCGACCCCAACTCTAAGATTCCTTTCCGAATGCTTGATTATCGCATTCGCGTCTATCGTCGTCATCCCCAAACACCAATGCGTCAAGTGGTAATTTATCTGCGACGTAGTGATTCTCCCCTAGTACAAGAAAATACCTTCCGTCTGGGGGAAACCTTTCATTCCTTCCAAGTCATCCGTCTTTGGGAAGAAAAGACACCACAATTTTTCCATCATCCCGGTTTATTACCCTTTGCTGTCCTCAGCAATACTGATGACCCCGAACAGGTGTTAAGTCTGGTGTCCCGTTCTCTAGAAACTATCTCCCAAAAACAGGTACAAAGCAATCTCGCAGCCGCTACCAGTATTCTCGCTGGGTTAGTATTAAATCGAGAGACGATTAAAAAAATCCTTCGGAGTGACATTATGAGAGAATCCGTCATCTATCAAGATATTTTAGAGGAAGGCGAGGAAAAAGGACGGCGAGAAGGCGAGGAAAAAGGACTACAAAAAGGTAAAGAGGAAAAAGCTCGGCAAATTGCCCAGAAAATGCTATCTGCTGGTTTTCCTATCTCAGAAATCGCCCGATTTACCGATTTATCCCCGGCAACTATCGAGGAATTACAAAGACAGCAGCACAATTAAAGCTTTTAACCGCAAAGGGTGGGGAATTAGGAAAATTTCCCACCGTCTCCCCACCCCACACCGACACACCACTAAACCACTACCTAGTATGCCTAGTCCGATCATATCAGAAGGTTCGGGCGTGGACACATTACCAATATCACCCGAAATATCAGAAGCAACAAGGCGAAAGTTATCCATTGCAGCATAACCACTGCTTAGAATATCGGTTTTATCCCAAAAAAGCCGCAATTTTCTCCACGGCGGCCTCTAGAATATCGGGATCGTGAACTAAGGCAAAACGCACATAACCCTCGCCACCCTTACCAAAACCGGAACCGGGGGAAACAGCGACACCGGTTTGGGCCACCAATTGCCGACAAAAATCGACGGAATTACCCGGCCAACTGGGGGGAATTTTCGCCCAAACGTACATAGTGGCAGCCGGAGTGGGAACCGACCAACCGATGCGATTTAGGGCATTAATAAACACATTCCGGCGTTTTTGGAAGATAGCGACGGTTTCTTTGACTGAATCTTGATTACCGGTTAAAGCAGCGATCGCACCATTGAGAATGCCCAAATACTGATTAAAATCAACCGTAGCTTTAATCTGTCGCAAAGCCATAATTAACTGCCGGTTGCCAATGGCAAAACCGACGCGAAAACCGCCCATATTATAGGACTTGGAGAAGGTAAAAAACTCGATCGAATTAGTTTTAGCTCGATCGGCCTGTAAAATTGACGGGGGAGGCGATGTTCCCGCAAAAAAGATGTCTAGATAGGGAAAATCGTGGATTAAGACTAAATTATGCTGACGGCAAAAATCAACCGCTTTTTGGAAAAATGCCAAAGGTGCGATCGCTGTAGTCGGATTATGGGGATAACTCAAGACCATCAGCTTCGATTGTGCCAGCACTGCCTCAGGAATGTCCTCTAAAACCGGCAGAAAGTCATTTTTTGCCAAAATTGGCATTCCGTAGATTTGACCGCCTGCAAGGGCAACACCGCCCAAATGGGAGGGATAACCCGGATCGAGGAGTAGGGCAAAATCCCCGGGGTTGAGAAGGGCCAAAGGTAGATGGGCCGTGCCTTCCTGAGAACCGATTAGGGGTAAAACCTCCGTTTCTGGATCGACGGGGACACCAAAGCGAGCGCTATACCAGTTAGCGGCAGTTATTCGGAAGTCTCGCGTACCATTATGGAGTAAATAGCCGTGGGTGTGAGGATCGTGGAGAGATCGCTCTATAGCATCGATAACATGGGGAGCAGCACCAAGATCGGAGGAACCGAGCGAAAGATCGATAATGGTATTACCCGCTTCTCTACTGGCAGCTTTTGCCCGATCCATATCGGCAAAAACGTTGGATTGCAGTGCCTGTAAGCGGTTTGCTAGGGTTAAGTCATTCATAACCACAGATACCTAATTAGCTGACATAGGTATCGATAAAAGATTGTAATTGTTGTTTGCCGATCGCCCCTTCATGAGTGGCAATAAGTTTGTTATCTTTAAAGATCCGTAAAGCGGGAACACCTTCCACCTTATATTTAGCCACCGAGTCGGGGTTAGGGTCCACCTCTAGTTTAACTACTTTTAGCCGTTCGCCGTAGGTTTTCGCCACCCAATCGATCGAGGGGGATACCAGACGACACGGACCGCACCAACTGGCCCAAAAATAGACTAAAACAGGTTTTTCGACCTCAAAAACCTCTTGTTCAAAGGTATGATCGCTAATGACAGTTACGCTACTCACAGTATTTATTTCCTTACCATCGCTACCGATCATCATAGAGGTTCCGGGGAATTTTCCGCAATTATCCACTTCTACGGTTCCTCAAACATTGGCTAAAAAATTTTCACCGCATTAATTCTAGTTCGGGTTAAGCAACTTCTGCCCCGATTTCCCGTCAGGGTTTTCGCCGCTCCCGAAGCGTTTCTCGTCCCTCCTCCATAGGTTTTGGGAAATTTTACTGAATTTTGCCTAAACTCAACCCAAAGAGAGTATAGGTACAGAGGGAACCAAGGCCGAACATCAGGGAACGAGCGATCGGGATATTAGTGATATAAAAAAGGGAAAATAAAAGCCGGAGGATCACAAAAGCGATCGCACAGTTAGCAGCCAGGGATGAGGAGACTCCTGTAACGTAGGCGATCAGAGCAGCAGCACTATAGATCATAAAGGTTTCAAAACCATTTTGATGAGCCCAAGTTGCTCGTTTAGCATAGTCTGGGAGTTGATCGAACATTGCCCGGGGAGCGGAGGTATCGTAACCCGCCTTAGCTCTAGCGTAAGCGACCAGAAGAAAAGGTAGATAGACAGAGATCGCCGCAGCCGGGATCGAATAGAGGAGAATGGCGCTGACGGAGAGATTCATTGCTCAATTTAGTCAAAATAAAATAGGGTAACTAGCTTGCGTTGATCTTCCGCTTCCGCGCAGGTTTGCAAAAGGGTCTGACTGTCGTGGAAAGCAAAACAGATTAACTGTTGACAACGATTGATAATCTCGCGATTACAGAGGCTGCTGGCTTCCCCTAGGGATAGATGATCATTTTCGGGACATTCCACCAGATGGATAACCTGCTGGAGTTGTTCTTGGGATTCCAGGGGCTGGCGATCAAGACTTTGGGGTAAGATCACGGTTAACAGATTAGGATCTGCCCGCATTGCCCCTTTAATGACGGCGGAATTGGTTCCCGTCGCCCCAGAGGTCATAATCCGATTGCCCGCCAGCACGAGGGCATAGGCCATCATTTCGATCAACTGTTGGTGCGTGATGGGAACGTGACGGGAACCCAATAAAGCGACGCGCTTAGAACCGGTCTGCTGAATGGCGGCTAGTTCTTGAGCTAGAGTGTCTAGGGTGTTAGTGGTATCTACAGATTGACTCAAAGACTTTTACTGCAAATTCGGACTGATTAACCGTCCGTTATTGTAGCATCAAATTGTCATGATCGGAAATTTGGCCAGAAAACCCCAGCTGCTCATCGAGGTGTTCTTTCTGTGGTGGTCCCCTATGATCCCTCAGAAATTGTTATTGGTGGGGAAGTGCCTCTAGATTCTGCTGTAAGATAGGTGCATAGACGATATTTACCCCAGAGCCATGACCACTTCTCCTGTTCCCCAAGGGGACGATTTTAGCGATCGCCAGATCCGTCCCGTACAATATCGGGATTTGGAAGACATTGAAGCTTTAACCCTGGATGACTTCGATGAGGATATTGATCGTCGCGCCCAAAATTTCCGCACGCAGGTGCAACAGGTGCGTCCTTGGTTTGGGTTGTTTAAAATTCTCAGTCTTTTTCCCAATCCTCTCCAACACCGTTTTCATGTCTATGTGGCTGAGTCCCTGGTCAATCGGGGAGAAGAAGGGAAAATTCGCGGGGCAATCCAAGTCACCCCTTTTAATAGTAGTCGCAGCACTTGGCGGGTGGAACAGGTGCGGGTGCATCCAGCGGAGTCTTTAAGCGAACCCAAGGGCATCGGGGCGCAATTACTGCGTTATTGTCTAGAAACGGTTTGGGAAGCGCGCACCTGGGTGTTAGAGGTTAATATCAATCAAAAGGACAGTTTGGCACTTTTCCGGCAACACGGTTTTCAGCCTTTGGCAGAATTAACCTATTGGTCTTTACCGCCGCAATTATTACAGGAATTAGGGAAACAAGAGGCAGATTTACCGAATTTACTGCCTGTGAGCAATGCTGACGCTCAATTGCTTTATCAATTAGATTGTGTGTCTATGCCGCCGCTACTACGTCAGGTATTTGATCGCCATATCCAAGATTTTAAAATCAGTTTAGTTGATAGTTTGCTCTATCGCTGTCAAAGTTGCTGCGGCGGTCCGCCAATTAGTCGCGGTTACGTTTTTGAACCACAACGAAAAGCGGCGATCGGTTATTTTGAATTAATCCTATCCAATCAGGATGAGCGACCCCATCAAGCGAAATTAATTGTCCATCCTGCCTACACTTGGCTCTATCCTAAGTTATTAATCCAGATGGCCCAGATCACTCGCAAGTATCCCCCTCGATCGCTAGAGTTGATATCTGCTGATTATCAGCACGAAAGACGGGAATATCTGGAACAATTGGGAGCGATCCGCAGTTCCCACACCCTGATGATGTCGCGCTCGGTATGGCACAAAATCCGCGAAACTAAGCCAGAAAATTCCGCCCTGGCAGAAATGCTACAGGGTTTACAACCGGTGCCGCGAACTCCCATCCCTAGTCGGATGTCTTGGTTAAAATGGCCCAATAATCCCCCCCTAGACTCCCTCGACAGTCCGGGAGAAATTCCCCCCGCTAAACCCCCTTCGGAACCCCCCGATCAGGGGCATCCAGTGTGATGGAAAGAGTCGCCGCCCTAGGCTTAGATATCGGCAAAAAACGGGTAGGAGTGGCAGGATGTGACGGCACAGGTTTAATCGCCACCGGTTTGACCACGATTATCCGTTCTTCCTTTGTTGCTGACACAGCACAGTTTGAGGCAATTGTCAAGAAAAGAAATATTAAGATTTTGGTGGCGGGACTGCCCTATACCATGGCGGGAGAGCTAGGATTTCAGGCTAAACAGGTACAAAAATACGCCCGGAAACTAGCGATCGCCTTGGATTTACCCCTCGAATACATTGATGAGCGCTGCACGTCCCTAGAGGCGGAAGAATTCTTAAAAGCCAAAAAACAGTTTTCCTCTTGGGATAAGGGAGCGATCGATCGGGAAGCGGCGGCGATTATTTTACAACAATGGCTCGATCGCCGACGGCGAGTTAATAGTGTTGTTTTAGGGGATAGGGAAATCGTCGAACCAAAAAACGGCAAGGGAACTGGTAGCCAAAGCCTCGAATAACTTCCGATCCAAGGTCAACAAGGGTGCGTCTAGTCGCTTGGCAAGGGCGACATAAGAGCCATCGTAGGCGGTCAGATTATAGGCGATGCCGAGATTCACAGCTTCTCTCATGAGAGGGACAGTAGAAAAAACCCACAGGGGATAACCTTCTAGAAAGGTCAAGGCCTCTTGAACTTGGCTTGCCGTCAATTGTCCTGCCCGCAAATATTTCCAGAGAATGTTTGCCATTTCAATGTAATACCATTTTTCTAAATTCCTGACAGACATAGAGCTTCTAAAATCCAAGACCATCCCGTCAAATACCCGAGCGTGTCATTGGATAGAGAATTTAAAAGATGGTAAAGTTTACTTCTTAAGTTATCAAGGGAGTTAAAATTGCCCCAGGCCAATAGGTTTTTCAAATATAGCCAAACTCTCTCAATTGGATTTACTTCTGGACAATAGGGAGGTTGATAAAATAGGATAATATTATCAGGTATTTCTAGGTCGGTCGCCGTATGTGCGGGAGCATTATCTAATTGAATAATATGTAATTCCTCAGAAAAAGCTTGAGAAAAAAGCGTTAAATATTGATTAAAACATTCCCCATCTAAATGAGAGAATTCATAAAAAAAACTGCTACCTGTTCGAGGTTCTATTAAACCATAGAGCCAGAGATATTGAAAATTATACTGAAAATTACCAAGGGGCTTTATGCCTTTAATTGTTATTTTATTTCTGACCATGGTAGGACAGCCGAAGCGACTTTCATCTGGACAGCAGAAGCGGACTTTTAAATATTGACTAACTTTTTCAGATTCCTTTTCTAGTAAAGCTTGTAGCTGTTCATATAGATTATTTTGGAATATTTTTACTTCTCCTGGTAATTGTTTTAAATTGTGAGGTCGAGCCACTTTTAATTTAGCTTGTAATTCATTTCTTACGAGAGGGTAAACAGTTCTATAACTGGTGGGTATTTCTAAAACAATTGATACCCAAAAATGAATTTCTTTATAACTTTGAAATCCTTCTGGGTCTTTTAATTCATTCTGAATTAGAGCGGCTTCTTCCACTGAAATCTTTTTGGTTCTTCCCAGTTTTTCTGGTTCTGACAAGAGATTTTCTATTCCTCCTTCTCGATAACAACTTAACCAGCGATGAATAGTTCTTTCTGAGCGTCCTATTAACACGGCGAGATGACGAACCGTTTCTACCTCCTTAATTTTTAGTAGATACAGGGATTGTACTTTAGCAAAGTTTAAAGAGGTTACTTGTTGCTTCAACAAGGATTTTAATTCTTCTACTGACTCAGCAACATTAATATTAGGGACTCCACTCATTGCCTTTTTACCACACAAACTATACCTTTACCAAGTATGACATACTTTTTGAAAAATGGTATTACCTGATAACGCATTTCTAGAAAGCGATCGACCGACGGGAGTAAGAACGAGATTATTGGTACTGGAAAAATAGCACGCAATGGACGCTTACGGGAGCGTCCTATTTCCGCAATCGGACCAGCTATAGCAATAGAATCGGGAGACGGCATCCACAAAAAGGGTGAAAACAGCAAAAAAACCGACCGGCGTAAGTGAAAACGATTTGTGAAAAATCATGAACAACACTTTCACGGAAAAATTTCTCGAACAACCACCACCGAATACCGTTCGGGTCATCCAAACGGTCACGGGAACAACCGACAACGCCCGAATATGGGTCGGTTACGATGCCGACGACCAGAAAACCTTTCACATTTACTGTCCTTATCGCATTGGCAACCGCATACCTGAACCCGTCACGGCAATCGAGGCGATTTTTTTCGATAATTACTGGCGCTGGCGGGTCACGACCGCATACACCGCTCCCCGTTGTCCCGATTGTGGTGCGGCATGGAACGAGCGCCATTGCGAATTTTGCGGTTTGTCGCTTGAAGACCCGATTTAAAGAGAAAAAAAGAGAACATTGAAGAAAACCTCTGTATTAGTCGAGAAAATTCAAACAGAGGTCTTAAACTATGAAAATCTTATCCTGTTATTCCCTCGGTGAACACTTCACTACCTTATTTTGCCGTTTAGAAGCATTCGGAACGATTCGCTCGATCAAAGAGCATTATCAACTGACTAAACTTTTTCAAGGTAAACCAGCCCCGTCTAGTTTAAACGCTCAAAAAGATAAAAACGACAGATAAACAGATAAAAACAATATAAATTACCGAAAAAGACGGTATCACTGGCGAAAACCATTAGAAACTGGAGAAACAATCATGCCAGTCCCGAAAACAACCGTCAACTCTGTATCCGATGAAGCCCTCGGCAACTTCGCCGTCCCCGATCATTCAGAACGGGTTTATGCCCAAGTGTACTATGCCATCCGGGAACGTCAGGGTATGCTATCTCGGAAACGCAACGGCGAGGATTTCAGTTGGGATGACTTCAAACAGAAATTCACTGAAGCGTTCGGCACTCCCAACAATCCAACCTATACGATCGAACAACTGCTGGATTATGCACTTCGCAAATTCAATATGACCTTGCAGGACTTGATCGATGCCAACAAACGCAGTTGGGAACGCCGTCGCGCTTGGGAAGAAAAATATGGTTCCTATAACAGCATTCCCCAAGACTGGAACCCAGGTTAATTAACGTGATGGGAGAGGAGTTTTCCTCTCCTTTTTTTTGCTTCGGTGAAGGGAGAAATCAAAGAAAAATTAAATAACAAAAACTCTCGGGGTGGGGTGTAAAATATTCCGAGAAAATCGATGGATAACGACACTTTCGATAGTTATCTTAACACCCTCCGTGATTATCGTCTATATCAACAATTTTCCGATAATTATTACGATCCGACCGAGGATTTACCGTCAGGTATTCACGCCTCGATCTACCGTCCCGAACCAGAAATAGAAGACGACCCCGACCCAGATGAGCCAGAACTTTCGGATAATTGGCAACCCAGCGACGATCCTCTTCATTTCTAATCGGTAAATCAAACTTTTTCTGCCCTTGGGCGATGGTCGTCGCGACTATCGCCTTTTTTGACCGAGGGAAACGATCGCCAGTAATTTTCAGACAAAGCTCGGTCGGGAGACAACGAATACAAAAAATAGGAAAAGAAAACAAAGAAAACGGTCGAGTGCGGTCGAAAACCAACGGGAGTTAACACCATGCGTCAATCCGGCCACACCCTTCTCGAACTGCTCGTCACTTTAACCCTAATCGCTATCCTGCTGCTCATCGGTCTGTCTCTGCTCTCCCGATTACTAGCAGAAATTCGTCTCAACACCGCCACCTTTGAACTCTCCCAACATTGGAAGTTTACCCGCTTCGATGCAACAGGAAGTGGAACCACCCCCACCACCCTCTGCATGAAAGACGACGGACGGATCGAGGTGGCCAAGATAGCCAGCGACGATTGCGAGACGGTCAGTGAATGGCAGTCTCTGACGGCAGAGGTCGGCATTGACACCGCTAATTCGACCCTGAGAAGAGTTAGCGGTGTCGGGGGAAACAACGGCACGATTCTACCGGGTCAGTTGGGCAGACACGAGAGGCGGTCTGGGCGGTTCTTGGGGACAGTTAGGCCGACTGACACTGACCGCCCAGGGAACAAACGCCAAACGCTGTTTATTTTTATTCCGTGTCGATGGTTCATGGGATATCCGCGAAGACAACCGATGCCAGAGATGAAAAAGAAAAAAAAGACGGGAGAAAAGGCTAACGCCATCGGGTGCAAATCATTCGAGAAACAAAACGATGACAGAACAAACCTTATTGAACTACCTCTCCCGGCAATTCCCCCAGCTTCCCAACCTCGACCTCACCCTACTAACACGAACCCTCTTTCCTCTATCCCCAGTCGAACTCTACACCCTCAGACTCGCTCACGGCGATAACGCTATCATGAAGGCCGCCATTGATAGCACCATTCGGCAACGGCAAGAAGAGAAGGAAATCGCCGCCCTCGAACGACAACACGAAATCTATGACGAGTATCGTCACTGCTGCGGCGGTTGGTAAACTTTATTCGGTGGGGACATTCCCCGCCGGATAGCCATTTTGTCATAATCAAAATGTTAATCCTCCTATTCTAGTTCCAGTACAAATATGGTCAGATATGAGTTCCAATAGGTCAGATCGAGCGAATGCCCTGTATGAATCCGACTTCTACGGCTGGACAGAGCTACAAGCGAACGTTCTAGCCAACCGACAGGTAGAAGCACTGGACTGGCAAAACTTACGGGAGGAAATCATTTCCTTGGGTAAACAAGAATATCGAGAACTGGTGAGCCGTCTGACCGTTTTGGTAGGACATCTTCTCAAATGGGAATATCAGCCAGATAAACGTTCTCGTAGTTGGTTTTTGACGATTAGAGAACAGAGACGAGCGATCAGACGGCATCTACAGGGCAATCCTAGTTTATCCCGGATACCGACGGCTTTATCCGATGCTTTCGAGGCCGGAGTCGATTTGGCTTTGCGAGACACGGATTTACCGATACGGACTTTTCCCTCTCACTGTCTTTTCACCTTCGAGGACATCATGGCCGACCATTTCCTCTGCGATACCAGTCAGGATTGGCCATGAGTTCAATGATTCGACGATACCGCCTCGACGGGTATTTGAATTTCACTCCGTTTCAGGGGATCGGGAACGTAGGGACCATCATAGAAAAAGCGACGGGGGGAACTGATCGCCCGGTAGCTCGGATGTTCGGCCAGCCATTCTTTCAGTCGGGTCAATCCCTGTTGGTAACTGTCAAAATCGTAACCTCCCTGTAATCCCAAGCTCACCACCGTCATGGGTGGTACATCCTCAATCCGAATATTATCGGCCACCTCTTTCGGGTAAGTGTCGGTGTCGCGGTAGAGAAAGGAAACTTCGGCCTCTCCCGATGTCGCTCCCGTGTCTGCGGGGTAACGGGTTTCAACGGGTGCGGTCATCGAGATCTCGTTGGAACTGATGTGTTGGTACAGGGGATAAAACGACCGGTTCGCCGCCTCGGAAAGTTGACCCCGATAGCGGTAAGTAGCGGCGCGATAGGCGGGATAGTTCTTCACCTCGATCCGTCCGTTCGGAGTCGGGGTCGGAAATCCTGCGGGTAGGGGAGCGCTGGAAGCTTGATAGACCCCGATCGCAAGGGCGGCTAAGGCGATAAAGCCGAGGGGAATTAACAGATGATGTAATTTCATGATCGATCGGTCGCGGGGACATCTCTATTGTGGGACGAGTTCACTTCCGTTGACATCCCGTTATCGAAACGCGCCTCCTTATTTTACCGCGACAATAGTTCTAGTAATGTATAATGTAATGTATATAAATAATCAAATTCGGCTATGGTCAGCAAAATCCGCAAGCAAATTTATATCGAAGCCGAACAGGATAATTTACTAAAAGAGAGCGCTCGACGAACGGGACTCAGCGAGGCCGAGATCATCCGACGTGCAATAGATTGGCACATAAGCCCTGTCAACGGTCTCGAAAACCAAAATTTATTATCGCAATTACATAATTTATCGAGACATGAAAAGTTGAAACTGATCAAATTTTTATTGCAGGATTCAGAAACAAATAATGCCGATTCCGATCAGACTTTATTATCTCAATTAGCTGGAACTTGGACAGAGGCGGATGAGATGGATTTTTTACAAAATACAGAAGCCTTTCGAGCAGTTGAGGAAAGTTTGCGGAGCTAAGACCGATTCTACTGGATACCAACGCTTATACCACTTTTAAACGTAATATTTTTGAAACATTTGAGGTTATTAGAAACACGCCTTTAATCGGTTTAAATAGTGTAATTTTAGGAGAATTTATGGTGGTTTTGCGTTGACTTCTAGAGAAGAATATAACCGAAGGAAACTTAAGCAATTTTTGGAAATATCCAAAATTAACTGTTTTGCGATCGATTGCGATACCGCCGAATATTACTCTAGAGTTTATTATTACTTGAGGAAAAAGGGCAATCCGATTGCGACTAACGATATGTGGATTGCGGCGACCGCTCTACAATATAATCTGGCTTGATTTAGCTATGACAAGCATTTTCGGGCGGTCGATGGGTTGATAACGGGAAATAGCAGCGCCGATTTTGCGATTATTCGATCTTAAGAGAATTGCTTCAGATCGGTATCGCTGAAAGTGTAGCTTCAAAAGATACCAGGAAGCCAAAAGAAAGAATCGAACTTACCAAAAACTATTTGAGAGGGAGTCCTTAACTTTTGTTAAAAATAAGTGAGTGGACAGGCTAGGAAAAATTAAGTTTTGAAAATTTAACTGCACTTTACTATACTTTCACTTTACCCTAGAAGAAGAACATCAAAAAGTCAAAAAATATACATGAAGACGGTCAACAAGGAGGGAATAAGCCAACGACCTCATGCCTAGAAAAAAGCTTTTTAAGTAGGAATTAAAAGAGCGGCGGACAGGATGAGTAGTTTGAAAGATTGAGAGGAAAAATCCCATGACGACAACCGTTCAACGCTTAAGCGAACTGAATTTTGCATCCCTATCACCGGCAGGGGGATTGTTCCCGTCGCCGATCACCTGGGAAGACCAAACGTTCTATTTCTTGATGCTCGATCGCTTCTCCGATGGTCGTGAAAACGGGTACAAGGACAACGAGGGGAATTTAGTCCGGAGCGGGACAACCCCACCCTACAGTCCGGCTGGTGCGGAAAATGCCGTGAAAACCGAGGCGGATGCAGCCCGCTGGCGCGAAGCAGCAGTCAAATATGTGGGAGGGACGCTCAAGGGGTTAGAGAGCAAAATCGGCTATCTGAAACGATTGGGGGTGACGTCGCTCTGGATTAGCCCTATTTTTAAACAGGTTCGGTTTCGGGAAACTTATCACGGCTACGGCATCCAGAATTTTCTGGAGGTAGAACCCCACTTTGGCAGCTGCGAAGACTTGCGGGAAGTGGTGCGAATTGCCCATGCCAATGGCATCTATGTGATTCTGGACATCATTTTGAACCATGCGGGCAACGTCTTTTCATATTCGGGAGAGCGCAATCCCCCTTGGACTGGCAATACTTACTCGGTTGATGGCTTCAACGACAGACAGGGCAATCCTACCATTCCCTTTGTCAAAGCCAATCCGCAAAATCTGCCCGATTATGAGGGGGCAATATTTCCTGCTGAATTCCAAGACCCCAATGCCTTTACCCGTAAAGGATACATCAAAAATTGGGACTACAACCCCGAATTCCGCGAGGGGGACTTCTTTGACCTGAAAGACATTCATCACGGGTACGGTGCTGCTGATGATTACCAAGTATCTGATGCCCTGCGCCATTTGTGTGAAGCCTACAAATACTGGATCGCCTACGCTGACATCGATGGTTTCCGCATCGATACGGTCAAGCACATGGACATTGGCGCAACTCGCTACTTTGTCTCAGTGATGCGCGAGTTCAGCCAAAGCATTGGCAAGGAAAATTTCTTCCTGCTGGGCGAGATTACCGGCGGGCGCAAACGAGCCTACGAAACCCTGGAATTAACTGGACTCAGTGCGGCGCTAGGAATTGATGATATACCCGATAAGTTGGAATACTTGGTCAAGGGATACCGCAATCCGAACGACTATTTCAGCCTGTTCCGCAACTCGGAGTTGGTCAACAAAGGCTCTCACCTCTGGTTCTGCAATAAGGTGGTGACTTCCTTTGACGACCACGATTCAGGTACGCAAAGGCAATCAGAAAGCTCGTTTCTGTGCCGATGCCCATGCCTCGAAAGTAGTGCTGAATGTTTTAGCCTTGAATGCTTTAACCTTGGGCATTCCCTGCATCTACTACGGCAGCGAACAATGTTTCGATGGGCGCGGAGGAAGCGATCGCTACATCCGGGAGTCGATGTTCGGCGGTGAATTTGGGGCGTTTCGGACGCGAGGGCTGCATTTCTTCAATGAAGACAATCGGGTTTACCAAGAACTCGCTAAAGTTCTAGAAATCCGCCGACAAAACATCGTCCTGCGTCGTGGTCGCCAATACCTGCGCCCGATTTCAGCACCCGATGATGGAGTCCGCTTCAGCTTGCCGGAGATGGTGAATCGACAACTGCGATCGATGGTGCCTTGGTCACGGATTTTCAACGGCCAGGAGGTGCTACTGGCGATTAACACCGATTATGACCAGCCCAAAACGGCTTGGGTGACCCTCGACAATGAACTGCACCAAACCAGGGATGTATTGAAGTGCATCTACTCGACAGATGTAGCGCAGGTGGGTCAGTCGGTGACTGTTGAAGCACGGAATGGGAAAGCGGTGTTGATTACCGTTCCGGCATCAGGGTTGGTGATTTTTGAATAGTTGAGAAGGAACAAGCAATTTAATCCAGGAGGATATTATGACTCAGACAATTAATGACAATCTTGCAGTAATAGGCAACATAGAAACAGTTGCCACGTTTACCCGTTCCAGTGGCGACGTTTCTGCGCTTCTTCAAAGTGGCTCAGGTAATGAGGTTTACCTTCGATTCAAGAACAGTGAGACAGGAAATAATTCCTGGATGGCTGGCATGGATGATGACGAGCAATTCAAGATTGCTTATGGCGCAGATGGAGAAATCCGGGGGGCGGAAACCAAACTATATGTCGCTCAATCTGGCAAAGTTGGCATCGGAACGACAAGGACGAGGAATCCTCTGGCAATTCGAGCGCAAGGAATCTCGGAAGAATTAATTAGCTTTGAAAATCCACAAGGAACAACAAAGTGGCATATCAACCAAAATTTCGCCGGCAATCCAGGACTAAACTTTGTAGAATCAGGGGTAGCTGATGGAAGGCTGTTTATAAAAGCTGGTGGCAACGTCAGCATCGGAACGATTATCCATCTAAGAACAACTACAAAGCTCTCAGACAGAAAGTCAAGGAGACCGTTAATAACTTTTGCTTTGTAAGGAGGGTTTTACCATGTCAACATCTCAACTGGGGCAAGCTCAAGCCATAGAATACCTAAGATCGCTTTACGCATCGGTTGAAGTAGATGAGCATGGAAATGCTGTTAAGGTTCGTTGGGGACACCACTGTACAGTGATTGATACAGGGTTAGAATCTTTGTCAAAACTTACTACTTTGATAGAACTGGAACTGGCTCAAATGACAGATGCTCGACTTGCTTATCTGTCAAGGTTAGTCAACCTAAAACGTTTAAGCTTTCATGCCCCAGCAGCATCAGAAGCATCGAGGATTACAGACAATGGACTCCTTTATCTCACGCCATTGGTCAATCTAGAACATTTAGATTTGGGCAATTTCGCCAAAATTACCGATACAGGATTGCCGTATCTGCTCAATTTAAAGAAACTTCAGTTTCTTAATTTGAATGGGATTAGTCTGGTTACGGTTAAGGGACTTGAACAATTAAAGGGATTATCAGAGCTACGTTATTTAGGGGTTATGTCAACTTTATCCCTAGAGTACGTGCAGCATTTTCCTAAACTTGAAATCGTCTATGCTTGGGATAAAAATGACTCAGAAATTCAGTATCTTGAAACTTTAAATAATCTTCAAGAGCTATATATTGCTTGTTCCACTTTTGATAAAATCCTTGAGATAACTGATCTCAGTGTTAAAACTTTAATCAAATTAAAAAGCCTGAAGATTTTATATCTCTGGGATACAAAAATAAGTGAAGGAGGGTTAAGACAAATCCAGAATGCCTTACCAAATTGTGAAATAGATACTGGTGCAATTAAGGAAAAAATGGCTGAAGGGTCTAAAGTATAATCTTGCTATGAGGAGCTTCAAAAAAAGACGAAACCCATGAACAAAAGAGGTTCTCGAATTTTGAGAATAAACGTAGAGGGTTTCGTTCAGAAAATTTGAACCCCGTGCAGTTGGCTGAAGTTGAATTAGGGCAGGTTTCGGCGGTAAGGTCGCCCTACTCTGAGACGGCGCTAATAAGTACAAACAGAAGTGCTACTGGCGAACAAGAAGGAGGTAAAAATAATGAGTACCTATCCACAACAATTAAATCCAAGACCGGGTGTCACTTTAATTCTCGATCCGACCCGTCTAGTGTTGGCTTTCAAAGAAAGACCAGCCAGAGAGTTGGCTGTGTCGTCAACAGTCTCAGAACTAGGTTTGGTTCCCGAAGGAGGAGAAACGGCACGGGCTGCCGATACAAGTCAAAGCCAAGTCATCAACAATACAGAATTCCGTTATTGGATGCGCAGTTCAGCCGCCACAGCTTTACCCGAAGACATCGTCGAGCGAGTCCAAGAGTCTTTCAGAGATAATCTGGACTGGGTTGGCCCTGTGTATCGACTGGAAAATGAAGAGGGGCTGAGGGCATTTGTCTGTCCATTACCCAACGTGCTTCTAGTCAAACCCACGCCAACAGCCAGCCAAACAGGAGGAGAGCTGGCGGCACTGCTGAGCCGGTACGGTTTGAGCGAAGTTACTGAGAAATCAAGGTATTTAGGAGAATACCGCTACTTTGTCCTCGACGATCCTCTAGCAGCATCCTCTTTCGACATCCGCAACCAACTGCTGGATGCCGAACCGCAACTCGTGCAGGAACTTCAGTTCGAGAGTATGCCGATGGTCGTGCCGACAGCGTTTATCCCCAACGATCCTCTATTTGCCCAGCAGTGGGACATGACTCAAATTCAGGCCGGTGGTGCTGGCTCAACTGGTTGGGACATCTCTACGGGCAAAAATACAGTTGTAATCTGTGTCCTGGATACGGGCTGCGATCTCACCCATCCCGATCTTCAATTTTCTACCCCTGGCATCAATCTCGGTACTATGATGCCAGACGGTAGTCCCACTGACAATCATGGAACTGCCTGTGCCGGTATCGCAGCCGCAGGCGATAACAACGCCGAGGGGATCGCCGGAGTCGCGGGTAACTGTCGGATCATGCCGCTGGCCTTCTCTACCTGGTCGGACACCGAGGTTGCTGCCGGCATCAACTACGCTACAGCTAATGGCGCCGATGTTATTAGCATGAGCTTTGGTTGGAATGCTTGGGAGCCGGCCATTATCGATCCCGCCATCCAGAACGCCTACGATAACGGGCTGGTAATGTGCGTAGCAACCCACAACCACAATGGAGCGATCACATACCCGGCTACGAACCCTCTGGTGATAGCCTGCGGTGCGTCTGATGAAGTAGATAATCGCAAGACTCCAGATAGTCCAGATGGAGAAGAATGGGGATCAAATTACGGGCCACAAATATCGGTGGTTGCACCTGGGGTACACATTCCTACGACTGACCGCCAAGGCAGCCATGGCTACAACACAGACAGTGGTGCGGCAGGCAATTATTACTTGGCATTCAATGGGACATCGGCAGCCACACCACACGTTGCCGGCTTGGTCGCCTTACTCCTCAGTGTCAATCCTGGGCTGACGAACGTTCAGGTTCGCAACATTATCGAGGGCACGGCTGACAAAGTTGGGGTAGTACCCTATGCGAAAACGCCAGGCTATCCTAACGGCACCTGGAATCAGGAGATGGGCTATGGACGCATCAACGTCTTGCGCGCCCTGAACCGTGCCACACAAGTATCGCTCCGATTCCCTGACCTTATTCGCTATTTAGCTTGGGCATGGATCATCATTATCGGAGGTTTGATGATTACGCCAAAGTGGATTTTTTGTATCAAGTGTGGCGTACCCATTGATGCTCCTGGATACATTGGAGATCCTGCTGTCACATTCCTAGGGATTGGGTCGATCACTCTTGGTGTGGTGGGATTAATAACCAGTGTCCTAGAAGTAACCCAGGGGAAAGTCGCTAGATAAGGCGGCAAAGACTACACAAGGTTCAACCTGGCCTACAAGAGCAAGCGATCGCTACTCTCCCCAAATCTCCAAAACCAACCTGTCAGATTCAGGAGTGCGCCCTGGGAAGCAGTGCCTTTGGCGATCGCTATGACTAAATAGGGTTTGCTGAAAAAGTTTTTCCTGGGGGCAGGGTGTAGGGTGTGGGGTGTGGGGTGTAGGGTTTTACCGATTTTGAGGGGGTCAATTACCTAATTTTCAGGGAAAAAGTCCAGGAATTTTTCCCCCGATCACTCCCAGATCCATTACTTTTTGATGGCCAAAAGGTCTAAAAGTTTTACCCAACAAGGTTTTTAGATTTATTCAGCAAACCCTAAATAAATAGAAAAGAGAGGTATTGAGAAAATGTCTCTAGCAACCTATGGAGTATTAAAATGTCGGGCTTTGGAACGCAAAATCGATCCCCAGACCGATCCTTCGCCCCATTATCAGGTTTTGGTAAGCGATGGGCTTCAAAAACACCGCATCGCCATCAACGTCAAATCCCAAGAAAGCCCTTCGGATTTGCTGTATCTAGTCAATGATGCCTTTCAACACCCAATCTTAAATCAGTTAGCGAACTTCAGTTTAGGATTCCACAAACTGGAAAGCCAACCCGGAGGTGTGGCTCTGGATTTTATTCGCGGGAATTTGTTCCGTCCCGAAGACTTGAAGCCACTGCCCCCGGACGTTCCAGGACCTGGCAATGACTTGAAAGAGTTGATTGACTTGTACCTTCAGCGGGCTATTCAAGCTGAAGATGCGATTTTGTACGCCTTCGGAGCCTCTTGGGGGCCGGAACCGACAAACCCCGACCAATACTTTGATTTTGTCCCCGGCAGCGGTATTCACGACCTCCACATGAATCAGGGCAGTGTGGGCAGATTCCAAAAGGATAACGGCGTTTATCAGGATGGCGCACTGCTGATTCATTTCCCCTCGCGCAACCAATGGATCGGCATCTTTCTTGCGTTCCAGTCCCAATCTTTCCATACCGATGATCGCACGGGCGATGCGATTACAGAGGTTCCAGTTGAGGCAGCCGTGAGGATTCTGGCGGCACTGGTGAATCCCCTGGGAGCAGATCCAGGCAAGGAGTCGGTGACACTGATCAATGTTTCGCCAGATGCTGTCGATCTCAAAGGCTGGGCATTGGCAGACAAGCAGAAACGCAAGTCTCGCTTACAAGACATCCGCCTCAAAGCAGGAGGCATCGTGACGGTACCACTGAGCGGGGCGGACGCACAACTGTCCAACGAGGGAGGCATCATCACGCTGCTAAATGCTCGGAGCATCAAAGTTCATGGGGTTTCCTATACCAAGGAACAAGCTCAGAAGCAGGGATGGACGCTCCTGTTCTAAACCTGACTTTTGGCTTTAAGAAAGTCCCTAAACCTAGATTGAGGAGGAGGTCAACTTTCCATGAAGATACCTGTACTAGAGCTTTTCCCCGCCAAATCAAAATTGATGTCCTTGGCTGTTGTTTTCTGTTGCCTGCTGCTGCTTTTCCCGGCCCCCGCCCGGGCTGAAGTCTGGCATCAATCAAATGGCAATAGTCAAGATGTGAATCCGCCATTGGTCGGTCCGGTTTACGACCTGGGTGGCGGCGGGACGGATGTTGATCGAGCCATCCAATGGGCGATCGACCAGGTTCGAGGCTGTCAGGACTGCTCAAAAACTGTCGATCTAGTCGTGCTTCGCTTTCTGACGGACGAAGATCAGGAAGCCTGGGATCGGTCAAAAAAACAACCTGACATTAAAAACGATTACCTCAAATATCATTCCCTCTTGCTCGACCCCCAACAGCGGCTGCAAGGATTAGACTCCATCGAAACTTATGTCTTTACCAATCCCGCCCGCCAAGAGGCTGAACAGCCCGATGTCTCTGAGGCGATTGAGAAGGCCGAAGTCGTCTTTCTCGCTGGGGGCGATCAATGCAAATATGCCCGCAACTTTAAAGGAACGGCGATTGAAACTGCCATTGAGTCAGTTCAGGCCAGAGGCGGTGCGATCGGGGGAACTAGCGCGGGGGCGATGATTCAGGGGGAGTGGATTTTCAATGCTTGCTCGGATGCCGTTATCTCTGATGATGCCCTGGCCGATCCCTATGAAGATATCCTCTTTACTGACAACTTATTCCAATGGCTGGCGCTCAAGGGAACCATTGTCGATACCCACTTCTACCAGGATGATCGCATGGGTCGAGCGATGGCCTTTGTGGCTCGCTTGCTCAGAGATGGTATCACCCCTCGCGCCCTAGCCATCGGCATCGATGAAGGAACGTCCTTGGTAATTAATCAACAAGGGATGGCTCAGGTCATGGCCAACGAGCGGGACGGTTCAGCTTATTTAATTCTCGGCGACCACCAACCGGAAGTCTGCGAGCGAAATAAGCCTCTTAGTTTCTCAAATTACCGCGTTTGGCGAGTCAGAAATGGTCAAACCTTTGACCTGAAAAACATTCCCGCAACCGATTATTACCAAGTCAGCGTCAAGCGGGGACGCATATCTTCTAGCAATCCCTATCGTGGCTGAATTGAGCGACGGGAGCGAAACTCCCTTTCAGGTTCAGAAGATATCCGCGCCCATTCAAATCAGGAGTCAACCATGAGTGCCATCTTTGGAGAAACCTTAACCTTCCCCCAGGAAAACGGTCCTGAAGTCGAGCTAGTGGTCTTCGGTGACGAGTTCTATTCCCGTCGCGAAACCAAGGACGGTTATACCGTCATCTACGACGACAAACTGGGGCAATATGGCTACGCCATCTTGTGCGAGGGTGAATTTGCTTCCAGTGGCATTCCCATCTCAGCACCGCCATCGCCAGGACTACAGCCGCACCTCGAGGAAGCTGAACCCATCCGGCGGGAGAAATTTGCCCGGCGTTACACCCAACTGAGACCGTCTCATACCGACTTGCCTTCTCAATCGTGATTCTCATGGCGTTTTGGATTTTGGATTTTCGAGAAAATTTAAACTCAACACAAGGAGTAAATTATGAGTGCCATATTTGGAGAAACCCTAATCTTCCAACAAGACAATGGACCCGACGTGGAACTGGTCGTCTTCGGGGATGAATTCTATGCCCGTTATGAAACCAAGGATGGTTACACCGCCGTTTACGATCCAGAGCGCGGACTCTACTGCTATGCCGTCTTACTGAGTGGGCGATTTGCCTCCAGCGGCGTTCCCATCTCCAAGCGCCCGCCCTCAGACATCCGGCGGGGACTGAAAGAAGCGGAAACTATTCGCAACGAAAAGTTTGAAGGGCGCTATGCCGACCTGCGACCGCCACAACCCGGTGCGGCTGCTAACGTGGCCAGGACTCTCGGACCTAACAATGGGCTGCTGGAAGGGCGGCGCGTCAGTGAGGGACACATTCGCGGCTTAACGGTGCTGGTTGAATTTGCCGACCTCACCAGTGCAGTTACCGCCGCCGACGTGGAGGCGATGTTAAACGCCCCCAACTATCGAGAAAACGGCAACTTCTGCTCGGTGCGCGAATACTACCACCTGATGTCCAACGGCAAATTGGACTACTCGAATGTGGTGGTGGGGCCGATTAAACTGAGCCAGAACCATCGCTACTACGTCCAGAACCTCCTCTGTCGGGAAGCCCTCGATAAAGTGGTCAACCAACTGGGTATCGATCTGTCTCAATTTGACTCTCGCGGTGAAGGCATCGTCGATGCACTGAGCTTCATGTATGCCGGGCGCACCGTTTATGAAGGCGACCTCTGGCCCCATAACTCAGAACTGAACCTGACCTACAACGGCATCAAAGTTCGCTACTACACGATCCAGAGCTTAGGCCGCCAGCGAGTTGACCTGAGCATCGGCACCTTTTGCCATGAAAGCGGCCACCTTCTCTGCCGCTTCCCAGACTTATACGACTACGGCTCTCGGGATGGCGATTTTGAGAAGAGTGCTGGCATGGGGTATTACTGCCTGATGTCCGCTGGCAACCACCTCAACAACGGCCGCACCCCCGCTTCCATCTGCGGTTACTTGCGAGCTCTGGTCGGGTGGTGTGATCGCCAAGTCCGCTTGAACTCTCCCGGTGTCTATGAGTCCAAACAGGGGGACTACGGCACCCTGATGAAATATGAAACCCATCGGGCTAATGAATACTTCATCATCGAAAACCGCACTCAACGCGGCCTAGATGCCTACCTCCCCGATAGCGGACTGGCGGTCTATCACTGCGATACTCTGGGGTCGAACGAGTGGCAGGGGGGAACCCGCGAGCGCCACTACCAATGTGGCTTGCTTCAAGCAGACGGGCATCTGGATCTCGAAAGCAATCGCAACCAAGGAGATAGCACCGATCTGTTTAAACGAGTGGATGGCGTGGCCTTGTCTTACGCCACAACCCCTTCGACCCGGGGCTGGGATAGCTCTGATTCAGGGCTGGCTCTTGCCGATATCTCAGAACCCGGTGAGGTGATCCGCCTCAAGGTGGGTTCGCTAGTCCCCGCCAACGTGGTGACAGGAGCGGTCACTGCTGACCTGCTCATTCCCGATAACAAGCCTGAAGGAATTAGCAGTGCGATCGCCATCAGCCAAGCTGGTAAAGTCAAAAGCCTGTCTGTCGGCGTAGACATCACCCACACCTACATTGGCGACCTGCAAGTGGAGTTGCAGTCCCCGTCTGGCAAGAAAGTCCTGCTCCACGACCGTGCTGGTGGCTCTCGTCGAGATTTACAACAGACCTACAGTTCAAGCTCCACGACTGCATTGTCGGCTTTGAACGGCGAATTGATTGCGGGAGATTGGCTCTTGAAGGTGCGAGATTTGGCCTCCCGTGACATCGGCCGGCTCAATCGCTGGAACATCGAAATTGAGTACGAGTCAGCGGGGCAAGTTGCCCGAGGTGAAGTGAGTCCGAACCTGTCAATTCCCGACAATACTCCCACAGGAATCAGCAGCGCCATCGCAATTGCCCAGTCAGGAACCCTCAAGGATATCTCTGTAGGGGTAGTCATCCCCCACACTTACATTGGCGACTTACTGGTGGAAATTGTGGCTCCCTCTGGTCAGAGTGTCACCCTACATAATATGTCAGGCGGCAGTAAAGACGATCTGAAGATGACCTACGACCGGACATCTACTCCTGCCCTAGAAGCCTTGGTCGGGCAACAGATTCAAGGCAACTGGTCCTTACGGGTCAAAGACCTGCAGCGGCTGGATACGGGCAAACTAGAGAAATGGTCGTTACAGTTGATGTATTGAGGATGTCTCCTTGAAATCTCGCGCTCGCTTCTTCGGAGGGCAAGATGCGAGCGCAATTCTGAAGCCCGATATGAAGACGATCGCTCCTTTATCTAAATCAGTTACAAGCGAATAAAATTTTCAGGTTCAACTTTTTTAACTCAGAAACTAGGTGAAATCATGAAAAGAAAAGCATTAGTCATTGGAGTCAACCAATACAAAGGGGGTATTCCTTGCCCACAACATTCTCTGAAAGATGCTAAGGATATCGCACAATTACTGCGGACAATTGGTCAGTTTGATCAAGTTCAAATATTCCTCAATCAATTTGAAGATCAAGATGAAGGTCAGAAAAATCCTTATGAACCTGATCAATTAAAAATTTTGATAGAGCAACTCTTTAATCCTCAAGATGGAGATACGGAAACGGCACTATTTTACTTCTCTGGTAATGGTGCTGAAGGAAAAGAAACTCAAAAAGGTGACCTGTTACTAACTGATTTCCCCAATCCTTTAAACAAATCTTCATCTGAACATACATCTGAACCCCCATCGAGAAGTATTTCGCTGACATGGTTACACGATCAACTTGAAAAAAGTCCTGTTAAACAACAAATTGTTTGGCTAGACAGTGATTTCAGTAATTTATTTATTGATTTGTTTTCCCAAGCAAGTAGTGAAGTAAAATATGATCGTTGCTTTATTGCTGCTGATTATAGTTATGCTGGAGAAACCTCCACTCATGGTGTTCTTACAGATGCTTTATTGCCGTGCTTGAATCCCGTTAAGCAGATTAAAAATTTAATCACCAACTATACCCTTGAAGATGCTCTAATAAACGCATTCAACTGGCAAAAAAATCTCATAAAAAATATCGGAAATCCAATTCTATTGACAGGGAGAAACGTTCGCACTCAAAAGCTATGGAATGATCTGGCAGAAGGAAACGATCTCCTTAATCTTAAAAGTGAGGCTGACGCTTTAGCTGATATGTTGCTTTTACGGGATCTAGAACCGCCATTGGCTGTAGGAATCTTGGGGGGATGGGGAAGCGGAAAATCTTTTATCATGAATCTGATGCAGCAGAGAATGAACGAGATTCGTAGCGCATCTCTAACTAAAAAACAGACATGGGGTAAAGAGGAGGAAGCTTTTCCTTATGTAGGGCATATTTATCAGATAAAGTTTGATGCCTGGACTTATGCGAAAGCAGATCTGTGGTACAGTTTGACGCAAACTATCTTTTATGAATTTAATCGTCAATATACGCTTGAACAGGAAATTGAACAATCGCTCAAAAAGGTAAATCGCTCACAGCTTGAAGGCGGTAAATTTTGGAAAGCACTTAATGCTATGAGTGAGTTTGATCGTACCGCCTCTCTCAGAGAATTAGCAAACTTTTCAGAACAAACCTACAATGAACTAGAAAAGATCAAATCAGATCAAGAATTTTCTAGTTCCTTGTGGGAAAAAATTGGTGATATCCGTAAAAATGAGAAATCAGAATTACAGAATTTAAAGGAAAGACTAAGAAAGGAAAATCAAAAATTGCGCTGGCTAATTCTTCGGAAGGTGCCACGTTATTTCTTGCAAAAAAATTGGTTGTCACTCGTGGCCTTTTTGGCGGGATTGTCTATTGTCGTTTTTCCTCTATTACCCGATCAACTAAGAGATCAATTGCCTAAGAAGCTCAGTGATGTCCTTTCTACATATACGACCTTAATACAAACAGGAGGATTTATTACAGCATTAGGGACAGGAATCAGTTTATTACAGAAAACTCAAGAAGAACAGGAAAAGATTTTTACTCGTTTGAAGCAGATTGCAGGAGAAGCAAAAGAAAAATTTGAAGTCGGAAAGGATGTTTGGGTTACTCTTCAGCAAGAATTTCTACAATCAGATCGGGACATTGAACAGCATCTCAACAAAATCAAGCGGTATGAACTCCAAATTGAACAATTACAACAACAAATTGGTCTTGTTAGTAATTATCCGACTCTAAATACCCTTCTTGAGGATCTTTCTAGGAATGAGTTATACGAAAAAAAACTAGGATACCTTCACCAGTTGCAGCGCAAGCTCGCCGAGCTTACTAATTGTCTGTATTATAATCCAAAAATGAAAGATAATGATGAACAATTTAGCAAGCTAGAAAAAACTTTTCCAAGAGGTCCGGCACGTATTGTTCTCTTTATTGACGATCTGGATCGTTGCCCACCTGACCGAGTAGTTGAAGTTTTAGAAGCAGTTCAGCTTCTGGTTAAAACTCCTCTATTTATTGCAGTAGTTGCAATTGACGAACGCTATGTCACTCGTGCTTTAGAGAAATACTATGCCGGAGTGCTATTCCATCAAGGGCGACCTTCCGGTACAGATTACTTGGAAAAAATTATTCAAATTCCCTACCGAATACGACCTGTTGCTCACTCAGCTTTAGCCAATTACTTGCATCAGCAAATGGAAGTAGAAGAAAGCGATGAGGAAACGAGTAATGTGGCAGTTTCTACAGAAAATATTTCAACCATATCCGTTGATAATTCCCAATCTAATAAAACAGACTTTACTGAAAACAAAGTTGGTGGTAAATTATTAGATTCCGATCGGGATAAGTCAGTTACTATCCTGACTCCAGAGAAGATAAAATTTAAGTCTGAAGAGTTTAAGATATTGCTAGAATGTTGCCGACACACCGATCTGCCGCCCAGAATGATTAAACGGTTGGTCAACATTTATAAGATTTTCAAAATCATTGAGGTTCTCTCAAACAAAGTGGGGCTAAAAAGTAATGAACAAACAAAAGCTATTTTGTCCGTTCTTTCTCTATCAGCGTGCTATCCTGATTTAATACGGGAAGTATTTGATGACTTAGACATTCAGTTCGAGGAATTAGAAAGTCAGCTTGAGGGATTAAAACAGGAAGAAAAGCAGCAACAAATGCAAAAATTAAAACTACTAGATTCTTTGTTAAAAACTCTTGAGTCTTTACTGAATACTTCAGAAGAGAAAGATGCTCCCCACTTACAAAGGGAATATAGAAGACTACACCATGACGCGACAATTCTACTGAGTGGAATAACCCTAGCTCAATTCGATCTAGAAACCTTTAATTTGGTTCGTTCATTCTGCTTTTTTGGTGATGTTGGCTACAGTCCGGAGGATTCCCAAAGAACAGTTCGTTCTCATCAAGGGTAGATATCAGGCGTTCACTTGACACCGATCTGAAAACATAAATTTCGCCGTCGGCACGGCGGGTCGAGGCTTAACCATATACCAACTCTCGCTTTCAGAGCTTTTTTTTAATTCTAATCTCCCCATAGTGATAAAAGAGCGTTATCGCTTTAAACACCATATCGTGCTGAACAGTTATCTCACCCTCGATCCAACGATTCGAGTCCATCAAGGTCGGCAATTATTCGGTCACTAACCCGTAATACTTCTCTAACATAGTCAGCATTTCTTCCTCTAACTCGCTTAGATAAGGTCGCTGCAGTTTCCCCAAGATTCCCAAGAAGGCGAGGGCGGTATCTTCCAGTTCTTCCCGTTCCCTCAGTCTCGACAATCGATCGCATAATCGCCGCACCGTCTGACAGTCCCCTTCGGTGTAGCCCAACTCCTTGAGGTATTCGATTTTAACCAGATCGATCGCCCCGTCGTGAAGTCGCAAGTCGCAGGAGCGCTGGTGAACAGCAGTAATGATCGCCCAACAGTTGTTTTTCCCCTTCAGACGCGGGTTATCTTTGGCAAGGATAGCGACCACTTCCCCCACCTCGAAAACATTCGCTTTCCCTTTATCCTGGTATTTGCCCACCGTCTCGCGAACGACTCGGTTAGAGGGTGCTTTGCCCCCAGCTTCCGCTACGGCCTCGTTCCAGACGGTCGGCTGTCGTTGCGGGGCAAGAACGGCCAGCGGCCGCACCTGATACTCGCAAGGGTGGCAGCAGCAGACAGTTGGCTGCACTCAGGGTTCGGTAGATCGCCGCCCCCATAATTAAATAGTTGGCCTTCTGACGACTGTGACCGAATCGCCCCCGACAGTAATCCTCGAAGGAGTCGTACCCGTCCCGGTACAACCGTCGATCTCGCAGTTCTTGCAGGGCGGAGCCGGCCTGGTAGAAAGCCCGTTCTACCGTCCGCTCTAACCGCTCCCTGTCCCTGACCTCCTCCTCACTCAACGGTCGCGAAGACTCGATTACCTCCACCTCGATCGCTTCTACCCCGCGCCCCGCAGAAGCTAACATTTCATCGAAAATTTTGGGTCTGAAACCCCGTCGTTCTACGACGGCTTTACCGTTAAATACTAGCGCATTTACCAAATATATGCTAAAATGTGAGACATGGAAAAAGCCTATTCTTACCGATTTTACCCCACACCCGAACAAGAGTCGCTATTGCGGCGCACTTTGGGCTGTGTAAGATTAGTTTACAATAAAGCTCTCCACGAACGAACACAAGCATGGTACGAAAGACAAGAAAGAGTAGGATATGCTCAAACTTCTTCAATGTTGACCGATTGGAAAAAGCAAGAAGAATTAGACTTTCTCAATGAAGTTAGCTGTGTACCTTTACAACAAGGGTTAAGACATTTACAAACAGCTTTCACTAATTTCTTTGCTGGTCGTACTAAGTATCCTAACTTTAAGAAAAAACATCAGGGAGGAAGTGCCGAATTTACTAAGTCAGCTTTTAAATTTAAAGACAAACAAATCTATTTAGCCAAATGCACAGAACCTTTACCTATTCGATGGTCAAGACAAATACCAGAAGCTTGTGAACCAAGCACAGTAACAGTCAGATTACATCCCTCAGGACGTTGGCATATCTCAATAAGATTTGATGACCCAACGATTAAGCCTCTACCAGTAACAGATAAAGCCATCGGAATTGACTTAGGAATTAGTAGCCTTGTGATTACCAGCGACGGCGATAAAGTATCTAATCCTAAGCATTTTAAAAAGCATTATCGGAGACTGCGAAAGGACCCAAAAAATCTTTCTAGAAAACAGAAAGGGTCAAAAAATCGAGAAAAAGCGAGAATCAAAGTAGCCAGGATTCACGCTCAAATCACCGATAGTAGAAAAGACCATTTACACAAGCTAACCACTCAATTAGTTCGTGAAAACCAAACGATTGTGGTTGAGAATTTAGCCGTCAAGAATATGGTCAGAAACCCGAAATTATCTCAGGCAATATCTGACGTTAGTTGGGGAGAAATCACTCGACAATTAGCCTATAAATGCCATTGGTACGGCAGAAATTACCTCGAAATAGATAGATGGTTTCCTAGTTCTAAAAGGTGTAGTAATTGCGGGTATATTGCTGAGAAAATGCCGTTAAATATTCGAGAATGGGATTGTCCAGACTGTGGGACGCACCATGACCGAGATATTAACGCTAGTAAAAACATTTTGGCCGCAGGACTTGCGGTGTCAGTCTGTAGAGCGACCATAAGACCAGAACAGAGTAAATCTGTTAAGGCAGGTGCGAAACCCCGCAAGGGAAAGAAGCAGAAACCTAAATCGTGAGGTTTGGGAATCACCGTCCGTTTACGGCGGTGAGGATGTCAAGAAAACGCTGGTATCGATGCAGTAACTACTCAAGCTCCCATTCCCCCTCTCTCAATTGACGAAGCGACGGGAGCGGGTCGGGGTGTACTCCCGTTCTCCGTTTGACCTGTTCCCGTAATCGCTGGATGGTCTCGTGAGCTTCTAAGGCTTTACGCCGCCTCACCTCTCGCTCCACAGCCTCCACCACTAATTCGTTAAACGATTCTTTCCCCGACTTGAGCCGCTTGGCCTGCCGCATCAACTCGGACGGGAATCGGATCGTCACCGATTCTTTTTCCATAACCATTTCAAGTAACCACTGTTTAGTTACATTTTACGGGAATTTTGCCAGCCCTATAGGGTAGATATGGTGTAGCCAGTTCGCGACCGGCTCAGACCAACCCCGCTAACAGGTCGGATATTTCCCCCTGCAAGTCTTTTCGGTTATCGTCGTAGATCATTAAAGTATTGAGATCGGCGTGACGGCTCAATTTCTGCACCCGCCGCACGTCCCCGTTCGTTGCGTCGAGAGCGGCGGTTATTCCCGAATGACGTACCCGGTGGGGCGACATTTTCTTGCTCACCCCGGCCGCGGTAGCGATTTTCGCCACCAGTTTATGGATCGCCGAGCCGGTCAGTCTATGGCCGCAACTACAGCGATCGAGGGCGATAAAGAGAGGTTGACGGATATCGAGTTCCCGCCGGGCCTGTAACCAATCCACAAGTGCGTCGAGGGTCGGACGCGACAGGCTGACGGTTTCTTTCTGTTGACCCCGGCCCTTACCGAAGATGGCCAACGTTCGACCCTCGGTATCGAGATCCTTGATGTCCGCACTCTCGATCTCCCCCCGCCGGAGGGCGTTATCCCAGAGCAATCGCAGGATGGCGTAGTCCCGTTTCCCCTTGAGAGTCGAGCGGTCGGGAACGGCCAACAGGTCGCGGTACACTTCCTTGCTCACCCCGGTGGTGTCGCGGTAACGCACCACCTTGTCCCCCGATACCTCGGACAGATTGAAATCGCATTGCCCCAGTTGATTGGCCAATCTCACCAGGGACTTGATCGCCGATAAGCGCCGGTTTCTTGTCGCTTCCGCTAGTCCCCGTTCATCCCGCAGATGAGCCTTGTAGCGCAGTACCAGCGAGAGCGCAGCGAACCGATCAAGGGAGAGGAATTCTTGCTTTACGATACCTAGATTATCACGTTCGACATCCCGACAACGTCCCGTTGTCAGACGGGGTCGCAGACGCTCGATGGTCGGGGAATGACGACGAACGAGGTCAAATAGCATCAGAAAATAGAGGGAAAACATTTGACGTGATGGACGATCAGGTATGCTATTTAAACGGGCTTCCACAGATTAAAATGCGACCGTTTTATTGTACTCCCTTCGATTGATTCAAGAGATTTTGGTAACATTCGGTCGGGGTACGGTAAGATAAATATTTAAAGGAAGTCTGATTAATTAATTCTGCAAATCTTTCGTTATCAACCGCATTGTACTGATCTAATTTAGTGATTAAATTCTTCATGTTATTCATGGAGCTTACCAGACTCCTATTCTCGGATTTGAGATAATGAATTTCAGGGGAATCGCCCTCATGCCGATCAATGGCGGTAATTTGAGCGATAATCCCCTTAATTCCCTGCTTATACGAAGAAATTAGGGTATATAAACTCTTTTCCTGAGTAATAAGAAAAATACCTCGCTTCCTGAGATCGAGGACATCAATTCGCCAAGTATTAATATCGGCGATAAAATCTTCTCTTGACTGCACTTCCTGTTGAAGTCTTTCGGCCGCTTTACTTGATAAAATCAGATTCATCTCTAAAAATAAAGCTGATTATCAGCTAAAGTAGTAATAGACCAATAAATTATACCAATAGTCGTGATTAACGGTGCTTCAGTTTGTGTTATGCAACGGACAGGGTTATAAGGGATGTAACCCTTATATGGAAAGGCATTTAGCGATTTTTGTCAATTGCTGGCTCTTCGGTTTATGTTATGCAATGAACGGGGGTTATAGAGGATGGAACCCTTATTTAGAAAGGCATTTGGCGATTTTTGTCAATTATTTTTGTCTAGAGCGAACTAATCAATTAAGTCTCTTGCCAGATAAGGATTTAGTCGATTTATGCCCCCCTATCGAACCATACCAAGTAACGAAGAACCGTTAAGAAGATATGATAAAAATAATGAGAAACGAATAATGGATACTAAAACTAATAAGAATATTGCTCCTAAAATTCGTAAATTGGCTGAGACAGCGAGGGAACTATACCAAACCAAATATGCCCTCAATGTCACAAGGCTCACCAGTCTCAAAAGTCTTTGCCAAGAAGAGGAAGCCGCCGCTAATTTTGCGCTTTACCTAGCTAAATTGGTAATCAAACAGATGGAATCTAATCAAACTACTAGGTCTTTTCTTGGAGAAGAAGCTTGGACAGAACACTGCCAACTAATTAACCATGCTGTTGAAAAAATGGAAGATTACCTAGAAGAACCAACTCCAGATAAACGGCAAGATTTGTATAAATTGTTAACCCAACTAGAACAAATTCAAGGTTGGGAAAAACACATAAGATTTGGAACACCAATTCGTGTCATCAATAACAAATATGCCTTAATAATTGAAGATGGACTGCGGTGTATGACAAGTTCAGATTATGCTTATTGGAGTTACCAAATGGCGAGAGATTATGCTGAACGCTATAACTCAAGTTGTGGCAGTGGACTAACTTCTGAATCCGCTCCTTTAGTAGCAGAAATTGCCGAGTTTTGGTGTCAATATTATTTTGGCAAAACTCTCAAAGAGAAATTTCCTGATAAGAGTTGACATCAAAAGCATTTCATGATAGCAAATCTGCTTTTTTCTGGGAAAATCTACTCAGAAAATAGAATAAAATTCAATAATTTTCTTCATATTTATCGACCTGCTGTTCAGGAGGTTGGCCGTAGTAATCCAGTAGGACAGGCTCTTGATTTTCTTCATTTAGAGGGGCTACATTAGTCCGAGTGATTCTCCCCTCACTTAACGAACCAAGCTGCCGTATCAACAAAAACCTTCGTCACTTGAAATGCCTCACAAAATTGTAATTGTCAATAGCGTTTTAGGTGCGCGTACCCTTAGGTAGGGATGATTACATGGTTTGAACTCAATCTTTCTCACAATTCGGAGCGCTGTGACTCCCGAAATCTTCAATTATTCTATTAAGTGCTAGAATTTTATTGATGAAACAATTTTTGCTGGTAGCTAGTTAAGCTTAGAAGGAGTTGATGTTATGTTAGTTAAAGGAATTAAAAAAGGCAAAACTATTGAGTTATTAGAGGAAGTTGATTTTCCTGATAATGAAGAGGTATTAGTGGAAATTAGAAAGGTTAATGATTTTTGGTCAGCCTTGCAAGATTTTAGACAAAGAGTAGATTTGGCAAGTCTTGATGATGATACTTTTGATAATTTGCGGGACAAGTCAACGGGGAGAGATGTTCGTTTATGACTCTCAAATATTTGCTAGATACTAATATTTTGTCAGAGGCTAAACGACCTCACCCGAATCAGAAGGTCATGACGAAGCTACGATTATCTAAACGGGAAATAGCCACAGCTACTCTAGTAATCCATGAGCTATTATTTGGTTGTTTTCGACTTCCTCTGTCTAAAAAACGCCAAGACTTAGAGGATTATGTGAATAACGTTATTTTAGCCAATCTACCTTTATTCGATTATGACTTAAAATCAGCCCAATATCACGCACGGGAAAGGTCAAGGTTGTCTAAAGTCGGCAAGAGTCCTGCTTTTGTCGATGGTCAAATAGCGTCTATTGCTTTTACCAACAATTTGACTTTAGTTACAAATAATGTTGATGATTTTAAAGATTTTAAGGGTTTAGTGATTGAAAATTGGTTTCTCTAATCTGTAATTGTTCCGTGTTTCACCTTTTCCACCCCACAATGCTCCCCCAGAAAGATGATCGCCACGTCATCGATCGCTGCCTAACGATAAGATATAGCAAATAATGGGTTATTTAGGACGCTTTCAATTTTCAAACTCTTATCTGAACAGGGTTTCAGCGATAGATTGTCCTAAGCACCTTGGTCTTTGCTATATTTTCCACTCCCCTCACTTAACGAATCGTTAAGTGAAGAATTCGAGAAATTCGTTAAGTGAGCAGCTCAAACCGGGTTAAGGTTCCGTTAGAGTGGGCAGTTCTCGATACTTTCTAACATTCGTTTGATGGCTCCATCGATGGTTGCCGTACCGATGCGATTTCGGTATCGTAGCAGCCGCTCCCAAGTAGCCTGTTCTAACCTGACATACCACTCACAGCCATTACCAGCCCTGTAATTCAGCCCTTCCCTGACCTGAAATTTAGCGGCCACATCGATGGTTTTTGGGGAAAGGAAGTCCGAAACTAACATTTCCCTATTCCCATCGTCAAAAAGGATGATGGCCGCGTAGGGATTGGGCAACGCGGTTATCTCCCCCGTCTGTCCTTTTCTGGGATGCTCACCGACAACGGTGACAAAACTTCCCACGGTCAACCGAGTAGATTTAACCGACCCATCCTCACTTAACGAATTTTCCGTTAACTTCCCGTCTTCAGGGGATATTTCACTTAACGATTTTCGATGCCGACCGATGTTAGTGGTGTCCATGGTCGAGATGGTCCCGTGTTTGGTCTGATAAATTCTTTGTCTCTCACTTAACGAATCGTTAAGTGAGAGACGTAAACGATTGACCAGATCGGCGGAAACAAAACATAATTTGGCAATATGGTTGTTACTGTAGCGTGACCATTCCCCGTCCCGCAAGAGCATCAACACCGCCCTTCGTTTATTGGCATTAGTACGTCTGAGACCGTGGTGGGCATTCGCCCCGACCGAGTAGAGGATCGCATCCCGTCTGGCTCCCTGACGGATATCGACGGCGATTGCGGGTAATTCCAAAGACTGCGCGGCCAGCAGCTGGTGAAACCCATCGGCCAACCAATAATCGCTGCCGTCGTAGAACACCAAAACGGGGGGAAAAAGATCACCAGAACGCATATCCTTGGCATATTCGGCGACGGTGAGTCGATCAATCGTCGCTCTCGGTTGTGTACCGCCGTCGGTGCGGATCAGGGCGATGGCTAGGGATTCGGGCGCGGGGTCTTCTCGATCAGATTTCGTTAAGAGAACTCCATAAAAAAGATGATCCAATAGTTAAGTGGGTTGATAAGGGATTTCCACAAACCACTTTGGCAAATGGGGAAGTCGATTAATCTGTTTTTCCAACTCTGCCATTGCCTCCTGGGTCAACTTCACCCCATTGCGGTAAACCTTGTCAATGAGCTTGACAACTGGATTTTTTCCTTTGAAGGTCAAAGATTCGGCTCCATCGAAGCACCGTTTCCACACTATCGAGTAAACTCCCATTCCAATGCTGCTCCAACCAACCAAAGGTACGCTCTACTGCATTGTACTTGCTGTGGTAGGGGGGATAGTAGGCTAACTCAATGTTCAGTTGCGACTGCTGGGCAAAGGCTACCATCCGGTTCATAAACTGAGTACGACGAGAATGGTTCTCCGGCCCATTGTCTTGGTTAATCACCAATTTGTGAATGTGGCTAAAGCGGTCTTTTACCATCGCCCACCACTGCTCCAGCAAGTCCACAATACAATCTGCGGTCAGTTTAGAGCTGACAAAGAACAAGTACAGTTCATTGTATTCGGGGAGGAAAATACCATAGGGGGTCACAGAGGTGCTCGCATCAAAATCATGATCTAAGGCAATAGTGGTCACTCGCGTTTTGCCTCCGAGGTCAAACTCTCCAACTTTGACCGCTACTTTGGCATCCATTGAGATACGTAAGGTCTGCGGGTCAGCATCGGCTTGTTGATTAACCGAGTGGATTTGCTCAAAGATGGCATCCGTTTCCGGTATTTTCTTTTGCGGTTTCGCCTTGACTACTCGTTTTAATCTATATCCCATCTCGTTTAATCGGCAACGAATTGTCTCCTCACTGGGTAATTCCTCCGGATGGTAGCCTTTCTGCTCTATCAATTGACGACGCACTTGCGATGCACTTATCCGGCTGTATAAACGGGTGCTGGGTGAAACTAGGATCGGTCTGTGCCTGGGGTTCTACCAAGGCTCGTCTGTCTTCGAGCAAATTAGGTAATTTTTCTTCTACTCGCTTGCGTCCACTGCGATGATAACCATCTTCGAGTGCTTGTCCACTGGTCAATTCCCCCATCCCTTTGCGGATTGTTCGCCGATTCCATCCCAATTCTCGTTCGGCAAAGGTTTGCCCTCCAATCCCTAATGAGCGCACCACTTCTGCCATAAATTGTCGTCGGTCACTGCCTTTCAGCTTTTGGGCAGTTTTGATATAAAGGGCTTTCAGACTATCGGTTAGTTGGATCAGGGATGCTGGTTTCATGCGAGTTCCTCACTCTGAGGATTTTCCCGTTATTATAGGATCAATCATTCTCTGTAATTCTCTAAGAAACTCGGTCATCTGACCGTGGCAACGGAAGACTTTACTCAATTCTAGCAAGCAAAAAATCAACTCATTGATTGAACGAACAAAACTGATAACTGATAACTGAATTTAGATAGAGACTTCGCTTAATTCGCGGGTGAGATGATCAAAGGGTTCAGCGATCAAAGAGGTGTCGGCAATACCCGCCTCAGTAGCCATGGTTTGAATCATTTCGCTCATGATTTGGATACCGCGCACCGTCGGACCGATGGGAACACCGAGGGAATTATAGGTTTCCCGCAGTCCTTGCAGCACCCGCTCATCTAGAACATTAGTATCAGCCGCTACTAGGGCATAACTGGCATAGCGGAGATAGTAATCCATATCCCGCAGACAGGCAGAATAACGACGGGTGGTATAGGCATTACCCCCGGCGCGGATCAATTCGGGAACTTCTTCAAATAGACGAATCGCCGCCCCACGCACGAGCGCCGCCGAATTAGCGTTAATTAGGGCGGCGGCAGCTAGACGGGCAGTTCCCGAGGCAAAATATTGTTTAAGATTGTCGATCGCATCTCGATCAAGATAACGTCCGGTGACATCGTATTTTCTAATCAGGCTAGTTACCGCGTCTCGCATTATTAAGTTTCTCCCAACAGCAATAAAGACATTTTTGAGTTTCGCTTTATTTATAATCTCACAGGGTTGAACTTCGGGGGACATCCCTAGTCTAACTCTCTTGTTTGTCTAACAATTTGTTGTTTTTTTGAGACATTTCTTTACATTTAAGGCATTGGGTGGACTTGCTCTGAGTCGCGGAATTATCCCTTATTAGTCGAGGTGGTGGACGAAGCGCTCAAAATAACGAGATTATCGCGATGAATGATGGTTTCTGCAGCCATATAACCTAATAAACTGGCAATACGCCCGGAATGTTCACCTTTAACTCGATCGATCTCCTCACTACTATAATTAACAATTCCCCTGGCAATTTCCCGGCCTTCTCGATCGCACAATTGCACCGATTCCGAGGCGCTAAATTCCCCCTCCACTTTGGTAATCCCGGCCGCTAGGAGAGATTTTCCCCCCTGACAAATGGCTTGAATCGCTCCAGCATCGAGATAGATTTTACCCATGGGCATTAGTCCGTAGGCGATCCAGCGTTTGCGGGCGTTATCGCTGCGTTTTTGTGCCTCAAAACGGGTTCCAATCGCCTCTCCTGCCATAATTTTTAAGATATTGCTGGGCTGCCGTCCCCTAGTAATCGCCATTTCTACACCGGCACTGGTGGCAATCCGGGCCGCTGCCAATTTAGTCGCCATACCCCCGGTCCCCCACTGACTGCCACTACTACCGGCATCGATCGATAGTTGCGCTAATTCTGCGGGAGTAACTCGGGCAATGGCTTCTGCTTCGGGAAATAGTCGCGGATCGGCACTGTAGAGGCGATCCACATCGGTAAGGATAAATAACCAGTCAGCCTCGATTAAACTGGCAACAAGGGCTGATAAAGTGTCATTATCGCCGAATTTTAACTCATCGATCGCCACGGTGTCATTTTCGTTGACAATGGCAATCACCCCTAATTCAAACAAAGCCTGAAAAGTATTATAGGCGTTGACATAACAGGTGCGTTCCATCAATTCGGGACGGGTCAGCAAAATTTGGGCGATCGGTTGACCAAGACTGGTAAAGAGGTCATCATAGATCCGCATCAGACGACCTTGACCGACGGCAGCGATCGCTTGTTTGAGGGCGATTTTTTTCGGTCTTTCCTGTATTCCCAGACGACGGCAGCCCACTCCCACGGCCCCGGAAGATACTAATACCACCCGATGACCGGCAGCGCGCAATCGGGTGAGGACTTCCACTAAAGCGGCGATCGTGGAGAGGGATAATTGGCCGGTTTCATTATCGGTCAAACTGGAAGTACCGATTTTGATCACTATGGTTTGGTTCATCGTCTCTAGAAATATGTCTGGCCAAATTATCGAGCATAGCCATATTATTCAGCCTAACCCGTTTTTGCCCCCATCTTTACTCTGACCGCAGTGAAAGCTAAATGCGAGGTCTATCGACAACGCAATTGAGATTGGCAGAAGTTGACCAATTCCCACTGGTGGAAATTGTTCCTGAAGTAGTTAATTTGGCTGAAACTTATTTCTCTAGGTTACAAATTCCTGAAAAAGCGAGATTAGATGCTTATCATTTAGCCTTAGCGACTTGGTATAGTCAGGATTTTTTGGTTTCTTGGAACTGTACCCACACTGTTAGTGCTAGAGTGAGAAGAACCCTTGAGGAAATTAATGCTCAATTGGGATTTTGGACACCGATTATTTGTACTCCTGAAGAATTAATGTAGGAGAAGTATAATGTTAGACCCTATCCTTGAAGAGATTCGTCAAATTCGGTATCAAATCGAAAAAGATTGCCAGGATAATCCCCAAATTCTCTCTGAATATTTATATCGAGTTCAATATCAATATTCTGAGCGATTAGTGCGCCGTTCCCCTCAACCTGCTTTACAAATTGCCCCAGGATAGTCGCCTTGTGCTGATCCAAAAAAAACTCATCTGACTGAATGAAGGGGGAATTTGTTGTGTTTTTGGACACAAATTAGCCAAAGGTTTTGAGAGCTTTAGTTATTGGTTTTCCTCAATTTCTTGCGCTGATTTTAATATGTCTAAATACAATCTTTGATTAACGCGAAAACCTGCTTTAATAATCAAATCATCTATTAACGGCTGAATGGTAGAAATCAATCTTCTTTTTTTGGCAATTAATAAAACACCTAAAATCCCAATAACATTTAATCCTAAACTAATAGCTTTCTTTCTGCCAGGGTTCTCGTCTATAATGACTCTATCAGCATTTAAAGAAATTGCTAAAGCTATCGTTTCTGATTCTCCCCGATGTAATTCTTTTTGTAACTCTTTCAATAATAACCGATCTTCTAACTCTCGCTTTTCTATCCAGGATAGGGTTTGAACTTCAATAGTTCCAGGAACAGCATAACCTAATCCCGTCAGTTCTTCATAAACAGCTAGGGGAATAATAATTGTTCCATAAATATCATGGAGCAAGTTAAGATAGCCGATAGCAGCTAAACTGGTAATCGGAGAGGTGTTACTGACAACAATCACAGATCGCCTAATGTTTTTAGAGTTTGTAATTCTTGTTGCCAATCTACACTATCATAATTTACGCAAATATTTCTCTGAGCGAGTTCTTGACGAAATTCAATTAAAGATAAGTTGGCAAAATCAGCCGCTTTTGCGCTACTGATATGATAATCTCTAAACATAATGATTGCCAGTTCTAGTCGCAACAGTTGCTCGTTTTTTCCTGTTGCTTGTATAATTTCGTTGGGAATCAAAATGCTCATGAAATTTTACGATATTTATATGAGAGTTGCTATCATACCACAAAAAACTAGGCTCTTCTGGTTTTCGTGTGTTAATTTTTGTTATGAATTAAAGCAAGCAAACAGCTTAAGTCGAAGATGTTCAAAATTGGTAAATCCATAACTTATTCTTTTAATAAGCTTTATTTTGGTATTCATTCCCTCAATTAATCCGTTGGTTGTCTGATTTTCAAAGTAATTACAAATACCAGGCAAATGCTTCTGGATCATACTGGCACTACTTTGATATAATATTCCGCCTATTCTTATCCATTTTTCCAATTTTCTCTCAGCACCTCTGAACGTTCTACTACTTTGATAAATTTGTCTAATTTCTTCTTTCATTTCCCAGGCTATTCCCAAGCAGGGATGTTCTTTTAAGATAACTTCTAGTTGTTGTTTTTGCTCGTCCTTTAAGTCCTCTTTATTCTTCCATAATAAATGAGGTAATCCTTTTTCATGCACCCCCATTAACTTTCTCAATTTATTAAGCTCGTCATTGATGATAGCCATTACATGAAAACGGTCATAGATGATTTTAGCATTGGGAAATAATTCCTTGATCACTGCTGTAAATCCTGACCACATATCGACGCTCACTTCTTTCACTTTCTCCCGAACTGCGTCTGGCTGTGCTTTTAAGGCTTCCATTAATTCTTCTTGCTTATGTCCTTTAATCACATCTAGTAAAATTTTCTTGTCTAGATCTACGACCGTTGTTATGAAATCTTTATGTCCTTTTAAGTTACTAAACTCATCTAAGCTTATTCGTTCTGGTGCTTCCCACTCTTCCTTTTCTAGTTCTTTAGCAGAGTGATTAAATATTAACTCAACTTCTTCCCATCCCAACCCTTCTTCTCGACTTATTTCTTCGATACTACAATTTTTTACTCTCTCATAAATCATCGATTCATAGCGAACTGTATGATGCTGTCTTAATCTCATAAAACTCAGTCTTTCGCTGATATACTTTTGGCACTTTTGACAATGAAACTGGCGGCGTGGTACTTCTAAATATACTCGATTGCCTAATATTGACAAATCTCTGACTAGATTATACTCTGTCTGATTGATTCTGTCCAAGGTTTCATGGCAATTCGGACATTCAATTGTTTCATTTAAAAGAGCGAGCTTTAGGAAAATTGTCTGCTCAATTTTTTGATAATTGACCACTGTTACATTTGGTAAATCGAGGAGTTGATCAAAATTTATCCACATAACCCACCTCCTGTTCTGTGTTACTATTATACCATGCTCACACAGAACCTAGAAGAGCCAAAACTACTTGTGATCAATCAATTAATAAAAATTAATGAATGGAAACACGGGCAAAAAAATAAACCCCCTCAAGATTGATTGAAGGGGCATTTATGGTATTTTTAGAAGCAATTTAGCCTACTTTTGTGGTCTCTTTTTCTTCGGATTGGGAGGGTTTTATTTGGCGCTTAAGGGTTGAAGCTGCGCCGGAGCCGAAGGTGATGATACTCAAACTGTTATTTTTTGTACTGTATATTTTTTGGTTATTTCCTTGGGATGTCTGAACAATTGACCTTCATTTTGGTAGAAAACTTCATAATCTGGTGCCAGTTCAAGAAGTAACTGTTTCCATAAACTAATTCCTTCTTGTTTAAAATCCATTTCAGCTTGCTGATTAGGAAAATCTGATAAAGGTGGATAGTCTTGATTTAAAGTCTTATCGTAAGTATCCTGCCATGCGTTTAAACGTTGAATGGTTGCTTGACTTAATGGTAATTCTTCAGGAGCAATGTTATCAATTTCATCTACTCCCCAAAGTGGGTAACTTCCATAATCTGCCCAAAGTTTGATTCTGATTGCCATAACTATCATTCCTGAATAAGTTTATTAATTAATCGCGTTGGAGTTGGATTAGCACTCACTAAGTAACCATTAGGACTAATTTCTAGAGAAACATACTGAATAATTCCATTGATTTCTACTTGATAAATTATGCGACTTTTTCCTTGTATGCCAATAATTGTCCCCTCACTAATAGCTGTTATAATTAAATCAGGAATTTGTGCTTCGGTAATACCTCTCTGGAGAAAATCTTCTCGATGATTTTCTAGAATATGCAGTAATCCAGAACCTCTCTCTCCTCCTTTTCCGGTTTCTAGAAAAATAATTTTCCCCTTAGGGTCTTGAGTAATTCTGATAATATTTTCTGGGGTATGTTTGATTCCTGCTTTGTTAAGTTCAGCAATCAGGAGTTTTTTCTGAGCGTTGTTGGGATGTTCCATCATTGCCGATTATAGCTCAAGATTGCGTAAGTTGATCTAGTTTAATCATCCCTCAATTATACAATAAACCCCCTCAAGATTGATTGAAGGGGCATTTATGGTATTTTTAGAAGCAATTTAGCCTACTTTTGTAGTTTCCTTTTCTGAGGATTTGGACGACTTGAGTTTGCGTTTGAGGGTTGAGGCTGCTCCGAGGGTGCCGAGGGCTAGGAGACTGAGGATGGAGGAGGGTTCAGGAACACATGGTAAACCATTGCTTTCATTAAATGACACTAAGGCTACATTTTTACTTGGTGTATTCAGCAATAAATCTTGAAGTGTTTTCTTGTTATTATTAACAGTACAAAAATTGCAATTGTAAATATCTCCACCACCCGAAGGTTTTGGAGGTTTTGGTTTCTTTTTTGAACTAACGCTAAAGTTCCCTGTAGTGAAATTAGATATCGCTATTGTTGCAGGATACACATAACTACTGTTTGTCGTCCCTGTACCTATTCCTTGAAAATTTTGGTTTGGTAGTCCGTCTTGTCTGAATATTCCCTTAAATGTATCGTTCCATATACGATCACCTGATGTTTCATCGCCTATCTTAGTCGCAGATAAGATATTCCCGTTTTCTTGAAGAGTTATAGTAAGAGGGTCACTAAATCCAACAGCAGTTGCTAATAAATTATATTCAGCAGTAACTGTGCCCGTATCATAATTAAATTCGAAGAATGACTCCAAGTCTGGATCTAAACTAATACTAAGTTCTCCAGTATTTATAATTCCAGAACCTATATCTAAATCTAAATTATTGACAGTGCCACTGTAAAAACTAAAAATATTTCTGTCAATTCCAGTAAGAAAATCTCCCGGAGAACCTAATATAGGCGTAGCAGCATTTACGGAAGAAGAAAGAAAACATCCAAAAGCTAAAACTCCAGTTACTATTGATGTAGTTTTTGCTGTCGCTACCAAGGCACAAGTCGAGTTTTTCATTTTAGCTGTTCCAGATTTTAGTGCGATCGCCCCCCTCATATCTCAGGTCAAACAACAGCGCAACCCAACACCAAAGGGGATTGAAAACAACAATACACATTACCCCCCCCCGCACTGTATCCTACGATACAATTTAATAAAATCTTTATATTTCTCTCCCAACCAGCGATTCACCTGGGACAATGGAATTTAGTAAACTTCATCGTGTGTTCCTATATCTACGAGTAATACCTTATTTTCAGCCATAAATTTGAAGATAAGCCGATATTCATAGGTAATACTAAAAGCCAAATAGCCTTTTAAATTTCCACTTAATCTATGAGTTTTTAATGAAGAGTGAAATGGCTCAGAACAAAATAAGGTTAATTTATTCTCAAATTTTGCAATCAAATCTGGATGTTTCTTCTTCCATTTCTTGAGAATTTTTAAAAATGGCTCATCCCAGACAATATTAATCATCACTATCCAAAGCACTCATTAAGTCAGCCACCGTACCAGATGTAACATGACCTTGCTCATAATTTTCCTCAGCTTGTTTACCTCTAGCAGCAAGTTGGGAACGTCTTAGCTCACGAATTCTTTTATTGAGAGTATCAGCAATGAAATATTGCTCCTCTTCAGGAAGGCAAGAGATAGTGTTCAAAATTTCATTAACATTCATAAGCTGTATAACCAGTCGCTCTTTATTTTGATAGGAGAAGTCAATTGAGATATGTAGCCATTAATTATTTCATTTTAAATTTTACCACATTTATAAGTGCATCCTAACAGTGCGATCGCAGTGATTCACAGGAGAAGGAGTCTCAGGTGGTTTTCCCTGCTTTACTCCTTCTCAGGCAAACTATCCTCTTCCGTGAGGGATTGTGGCGCGGCACGTCGGATTCGGTATTATTTATAAATATCACCACGAGAACCGATCTCAGTGATAATGAAAAGCCGTTCTTCTCGATTGACTTGCATTAATACCCGATAATTACCAACTCGCAGACGATAACTCTCTCGCCCTTGGAGTTTCTTGAAATCTGTCTGAGTAGGACTAACCAGCAATTGATCCAGTTCATTTAAGATACGCTCTTGGCTACGAGGCTGTAACCGTTTTAGGTAACGCTCGGCTGGTTTTAAGATGATGTAACGCCACATCCTAATTCAGCCTTTAACTTTACTAAGGATTTGCCAGGATCGCGCCCTTCTAGATACTCCTGATAGGCTTTCTCTGCCGCTTTAATTTCTTCGGGAAGCACGTCATCAGCCGTCTCAGAAGTTTCTAAATACTCTAGGAATTGCTCAATATCTACAGCACTCTGGTTCTTCATGCTACTGCCTTTACTTCCTTATTGTTTTTCTTGCTTTCATTAACCATCATAAAACAAAAGAGGGATTGTGGCGCGGTATGTCGGATTCGCCTTTGCGTTCTCCCTTGACTGCCCCTCAACGCGATCGCTAACCAAATTAAACACGAATATATTGCCATAAAAACGTAAAAGCTTGGTCTCCAAACCCTTGAGGACAAGATAGGCTGCACCCGCTCATTCTGTCGGTTGGAGGGGGGAAACCCGTTACTGATTCTGTTCACTGAGAAGGACTAATTTTATTGGTGTAGAATAATTGATGTTCCCAATATTCAGGCGCTCAAATGGATTTCAATTACTCTGGTTAAATCAGTCAGTCTAATTTCGGCTATTATTGATTTAGAGATTAGATAGCCAAAGCTTTGATGGCAACTTTAATTAAAGTATAAAAACGGGGTTCAGTCACGTTGACTTCTCTAGCTTGTTGCCGATTTTTGCCTAATAAACCAATGCGTTGCCCTTTCTGCACGACTAAAATATCGCCCTGTTCATTTTTGATGCGAATCTCGTTTAAATCACCCCAAAAACTACATTGATACATTTTTTCGGCGTGCATAAAAATTGCTTTTTTAATATTATTATTTTCTTGGGGTAATCGCACTCCCACTAATTCAATTTCTATAGTTGTATTGCCGTTCCAAGTATTTTCTTTTAGTTTATAGGCAACATCTAAACGATTTGGCAAAGGACAATATTCGCCCCAACGCCAAGCTAATGCCTTAATTCTGGTATCATCGGTTTGAGCTAGTAATAATTTTAAATGATTTTTTCCGATAGTTTTCTGTTCCACTACCCGCACGTTAGGAGTCCAAAAAACGGGTAATTCATTGCCAATTCCCCAGGGTTGCAAACTATCAATTTGTTGAAAAAGTTCGAGAGTAATTTGTTTAAAGTCAATGATAGTATCAATTTTAATTAAAGGTTTTAATTGTTCTATTTGTAAAATTTTGTGAGAAAATTGACTTAATCTTTGTTTAAATGCTAGTAAATTAGCTGTGGGTAAACTAAAACCCCCCGCCATTTTATGACCGCCAAATTTTCCTAGTAAATCTTGGCAAAATTGCAGGGCTTCAAAAACGTGAAATTCTTCAATTCCTCTGGCAGAACCGCGAATTTTACCCGCATCTTCTTCCTCGTAAGTACCGATAAAAACTGGCACTCCGTAGCGTTCCACTAGACGGGAGGCCACAATACCAATTACCCCATGATGCCAATCTTTTTCGACTAACACTAAAACTCGATCTTGTTGCCAAAGAATCGGCGTTTTTTCCACTAATTTAATCGCTTCTTCTTCAATTTTTTCGCACAATTCTTGACGAGTACGATTAATTTGTTCGCACTGCATCGCCCTTTCTAAGGCAATTCCTGCGTCATCGGTGGTTAATAATTCAATAACTATCTGGGGATCACCAATTCTGCCAATGGCATTAATTCTCGGTCCCAATTTAAAGCCAATATCATCCGGTTGTAATTGCTTTTGTTCCTCGCTAATTCCCGCTATTTGCATCAGGGATTGAATGCCAACTAATTGGGATTTGGGTAATTTTCTTAAACCCCGTTTTAACCAGCGACGATTTACCCCAATTAATGGGGCTAAATCTGCGATAGTGCCTAGGGTAAATAATGCTAATAATGACTCGGTTAATCCCTGTAATTTACCCATTTTTTGGGCAGTTGTCACCGCTAAAATATAGGCGACTCCCACCCCCGCTAATCCCTGATAGGGAGAGTTCGGGGTTAATAATTTTGGGTTGAGAATAGCGGAGGCATTTGGTAAAATTGGCGGCAGATCGTGATGATCGGTGATAATAACTTTTAATCCTAATTCTATCGCTAGGGCGATCGGTTCGTGAGCGGAAATACCATTATCAACGGTGAGAATCAATCCGACTCCCGATTCGGCAAATTCTTCGACAATGCGCTGATTAATTCCGTATCCCTCTTTCATGCGACTGGGAATTGCATGATTCACGTCCGCACCGAGATGTCTCAAGGCTCTTAACAGTAAAGATGTACTGGTCATGCCATCGGCATCGTAGTCCCCACAGATAGCAATTTTATCGCGTCTAGCGATCGCTTTTACTAATAAATTAACACTTTTTTCTAAGTCGGGAAATTCTCCTAGGGGAGAGGGTAGGATATCCACTTCAGGATCTATATAAGTTTTAGCTAATTCGGGGGTATCAATACCGCGATTAATTAAGATAGTTGCTAATAAGAATGATAGTCCCATTTCTCGCGCTAACCCCTCGATTTTTTCGGGATTAGTTGCGGCAATATACCAGCGTTGGATGGGATATTTGTAGGCCATTTTTTGTTAAGTAAAAAGCTAGGGTGCGTTAGGGCAGCGTAACGCACCAAAAACAGGGTTAAAAGCGGATTTGGATGGCCCCAGCAGGAGGTTGAAAGGGGAGATTATTATTATTAATTCTCAGGGGAGAAGCGGGTACTACCTGCACATTTGGGGTGGTGGGTTGACTTTCGTTGGTACTCAGTAAAGTCAATTGATTAATACTAGGATTAATCGCAAATTGTTGGGTGATAACTCCCGACGGACAACAGGAAGGATCCCGGGGGAGAAATCTTCTCATATTGACGGTGATCATACCATCTTTGGCACTCAGATTATCGACAATTACTCGATCTGCTAACAGGACAGTATCGGTGTTAGTGGCAGTACCGTTATTATCGATCACTAGGGCTAAATAATGTAATTGCTGTTGCTCTCTGGTAATCACTCTTAATACGGCAATCCCATCAGTCCTTTGATCATTATTATAGTCCCCCATCAAAGCTTCTCGACTGACTTGCACTCCTAAAATCTGTCCCTCATTGGATTGAAAAATACCATCGCTGACAATTACGGAACCCCGATTGGGAATGTTATAGACGGTGTTTCTTAAATTATCGACGCTCAGGGGTGTAGATTGGGCAAGTAAGGGCAGAGAATTGTTTAATAATAAACTGATACCCAGGAGGATAGATTGAGGTAAAACTGCTAATTTAATCATGGTTGTAATGGATTGGGTATATTTTCTTGAGTATCGAATAACCGCACGTTATTAATGGTACAAACCATCCCCTGTTGTGCCGCTAATTTATCTCGCCATTGGCTTAATTGTTGTTGACCATTACTACCATTTAACCAATAAACTGTCAAGAGGCCGAGGGTTTGTTCTGGTTCACAGGAAAAACCGAGAGTTTGATCGGGTATATCGGTATTTCCTTCACCACATTGCCAACCTTGTTTTTCAATTAATTCTTTCCAACCTTTCTCTTCTTTGGCAGCCACAGCAATGCGTTGATCTCCTCGGTTACAAAGCCAATTTTTCTGCTGGGTGGGATCATTGGGTAGATCACCAAGATTGGGGGAATTTTGCTTAATTGGGGGAAGCGAGGGAACTTGAGCATGAACGGAAAAAATCGGTAGTATTAAGAAAGTACCGATGAGCATTTTTAACAGTTTCATCCTTTAAAATTGCCATATTTAGGGATTTATGCCTTTAGAATATCACGTTTTTGAGATATAGATAAAATACTCTCTTAAGATATGTTTAAATCTCTAATTATGGTTTCGATCGCATCAAAGGAAAATTCTCTGGCTAACTGTTGTAAACCTTGGGCAAGGGTAGCATAATCGGGGGGAATTTCTGCGGTTAGGGCGATAATTTTTTCATCATCACATTCTCGCGCCGCTTGTTGCAATTGTCTAATCCAGTCGGGATTGATTAATTTTAATAGGGATTGCAGGGAATCGAGGAAAACTGGCGAATAATTGGGTTGATTTGGCTCATTGTCGGCATAAATATATTTTAATCCCAAATATTCGCCCATTTTTTGCCAAATAACTTCCTCTCGGAAAGGTTTACGCACGAAATCATCACAACCGGCGGCAATAACCAAGGCGCGATCCTCTTCAAAAGCGCTGGCAGTTAGGGCCATTATTACCGTTTTTCCGCGATTATCAGCCTCTAACTGCCGAATTTCCCTAGTTGCTTCGTAACCGTCTTTCACTGGCATTCTCATGTCCATCCAGATAAGATGAGGTTGCCATGCTTGCCAAATTGCGATCGCTTCTTGCCCATTAGCGGCCTCTTGCACGGATAATCCTAGGGTAGCCAGGAGTTTCAGCAATAGTAAACGGCTTTCCGGTCGATCATCGACGACTAATATGCGATATTTAGGCTGATTTTCGGCTAAAGCGATAACTTTTGCCCTATTGGTTTCGGTTTTAATCTCATTTTCTCCCACCAAACCCACCTGAATATCAAAACTAAAAATACTTCCTTGACCCAGAATACTACTAACTCCGATCGCACCTCCCATCAACTCAACAAATTTTTTGCTGATAGGTAAACCCAATCCTGTCCCCTGTTGAGATTTTCGTCCCGTTTCCGTTTGGTTAAAGGGTTGAAATAGCTTATAAATCTCCTCTGGGGCGATTCCTGCGCCTGTATCTTCAATTTCCCAGAGCAATCGCTGATAATCTCCTCTTTTCTCCCCTACTTTTCCCCGGAGAGTTACCCCTCCCGACTCGGTAAACTTCAATCCGTTACCCAAGAGATTGATGAACACCTGTCGCAATTTACTTTCATCAGTACATATATATTGAGGCAGATCAGAGCTGCGATCAAAAATTAAACTTAAAGCTTTTGCTTGCGCTTGTGGACGGAGCATTTCGGCAATATTATCTAAAAGAGCGTATAAATCAAAATTACTAGGGTTAAAAACCGTTCTTCCCGCTTCTATCTTCGACATTTCTAGAATATCGTTGATTAACTCTAGTAAATGTTCCCCGCTACGATTGACAATTTCCAAATATTGCCGATATTCACTGCTGATGCTGCTATCCCGGGATATTAAGCGAGTAAAACCCAAGATAGCATTAAGAGGAGTGCGTAATTCGTGGCTCATGTTAGCTAGAAACTCACTTTTAGCTTTATTTGCCTTAACTGCCGCTTCTTTAGCTTCTTTTAACTCTTTTTCCGCTTCATATCTACTTTGTGCGATCGCAATTAATTCTCCCAGCAACCGCACAAAGGTGACATCTTCCTTTGTCCATTGCTTTTCTGCACTTGCATCCAATCCCAGATAGCCTACCGTTACCCCGCAACTATCCCACATGGGAACGATTAAGAGACAGGGAGTAGGACTATGAGCGAGAATAGTTCTTTCAGGGATAGCAGTAGCGGGTAAATCGTCTAAAGAGTTCAGTTTAACTGGAATACCGTTTAATAATTGTTCCGAAAACCAAGGAAAGGTTTCCGTCGAGAGATTTTGTGATTGTTCCCGAATCGGGATAACTTGCGGATAGTCGGGGTGACAGTATTCATAAACCATACTCCACTGCTGACGACAGGTGGAATATTGAATAATGTAACAGCGCGCACTCTGGGTAAATTGACAGAGCAGTTCTAGGGTATGATCGATCGCCAAGTGGATATCTTGAGAAATTAGTAATCTTGTCACCCGCGAGAGCAAATTATCGCGATGTGCCTGCATTTCTAGGGCTTTTTCCCGTTTTTTAGACTCTAGTTCCTCAAAATCACTCATAATCAGTTATCAGTTATCAGTTATCAGTTATCAGTTATCAGTTATCAGTTATCAGTTATCAGTTATCAGTTATCAGTTATCAGTTAAAAGGGTTTGGGGGTTGTAGGGTTTTAGGGTATTAGTTGAATTTCCCCATCACCCCACTACCCCACAACCCTACGGGAGCATCTCATTTATGCAAGTGAGTAATTATACTTATCCATAAAACTGGTTTCTAGCAAGGCTTTCAAAATAGCTTGACATAAAAACCTAATTTAGGGGTTACAAAGGTGAGATGCTCCCCACCCTACACCCCACTTCCCTACTTCCCCACTTCCCCACTTCCCCACTTCCCGTCTCCTGTCTCCCTAATCAAAAAACAGTCAACTTTTCCCCTATTATGTTCTATAGGAATTTTACCGAATCAATATGCTCAAATTATTAGCTTCTCTCCTTCTCTCCTGCTGTCTAGTCTTGGGTGTTTCCCTGTCACCGGCTGCTGCCATGGGAGTCTATGACCTTCCTATTTTAAGCCCCGGAGCGCCCACTTATGTAGTCGATCCTGTTTCGGCCATTAGTGCCGCTAACGAGGGAAAATTAAATAAAGACCTGAAAAACCTCGCCGAAAAAACCGGCCAGGAAGTGAGAATGGTGGTAGTCCGGCGCTTGGATTACGGTCAAAAAATTGACAATTTAGCCGATGATATCTTGAGAGAATGGTATCCTAACCCCGAAGATCGTGGCAATCAAACTATCATCGTTCTTGATACTTTAACCAATAAAACTGCTATGCGGGTTGGGGAGGAAGCAAAACCCCTATTAACCGATGCTATTGCTGATAGTATCCTCTCGGAAACTATGGCAGTTCCCCTCAAAGATGGGGGAAAATATAATCAAGCTTTACTCGATGCTAGTCGTCGTCTAACGGCGGTACTTTCTGGAGAAGCGGATCCCGGACCGCCGGAAGTAGCGACAATTAATATCGAAAGTACCTTTACTACCGCAGAAGAAACTGACGATAAAAGTGCCACAATTTGGGTGATAGTTTTACTGGTTTTAGCCACAGTAATCCCGATGGCCACCTATTTTTGGTACGCTGGTTTTGGTCGCTAAATTAAATTAATTATCTGGGACTGATACAGCTAAAATATTCTCACAGATAGCTCAATTCTCAGCCTGTATGAGCAAGATAAAGTGACTTATAGTAGTAGATTTTAGTTGGATCAGTTCACCCCATTTGCTTAACATTAATAACTAATGTCTAAACTGGTAAATAAACTACAATCCTATTATCGAGAGGAGGAAGGAACTTACTTAATTGAAATTAAACTTAATCAGTTACAGCAAGTCTTTAATTCTCTCGATCCTTCGCCATTTTTAGATAGAGATTTAGACGATAATGCCGAAAATTATATTATTAACTCTGTTGATGAATTTCCCCTAAATACTTCCCTTAAATTAGTCTTTTATCTTCCCAGTAACGAACAGAATACCGCCCGACTTCTGTTACCCTCAGCTTTACATAATTATTTTGACTATCGCCAACAGGGAGAACAAAGAAAATTACGCACAATTTGGCGACAGGGACGCGTATCTTTGATAATTGGTCTCTCCTTTCTTTTTGTTTGTTTGAGTCTCAGCGAATTAATTAGTCGTTTTGGCAGCGATACATTTATTCACTTCTTAGAAGAAGGACTATTAATTAGTGGTTGGGTGGCCCTCTGGCGACCTTTAGAAATTTTTCTTTACGAATGGTGGCCCGTCAGTCATCAACAAAAGATTTTTGCTAAACTGGCCTACATCCCCATTGAAATTCGTCTATTAGAGGAACCATTTACCCCGGACTCTTTTCGATAGCTCTAATCCTGCCGATGGCTTGTGTTCAAAGTTACAAAGCTTTTATTTGAAGCAGTTTACAATAAAAAAAATCCGTACAAAGCTTATCGGTTTTCAGCTTGGCTATTACTTTCTCCTCAAACTTTTAACCAAGTAGTCAGGCCTAACTTTTTTCAGTCTGGCGATTATTGGCGTTTCATCTCTACCAATCCTGACAAAATTTCATCTAGATAGGAGGACTAATGTTAATCCATGTTGGTTACGAATTTGGCTTTGATGCCCCTTTACCCTTGGTCATGTTGTTAAAACTTTATCTACACCCCTCAATTTTAGATCAAGTTAGACAATCGGAAAATTTGCAGGTGGAACCGGCAACAAAAATAGAAGAATTTTTAGATAGCTTCGGTAATCGCACCAGTCGTCTAATTTTACCCGCCGGACAGATTCGCATTCACAATGAAGCAGTTATCGAGAATGAATGGAAACCCGATATAGTTAATGGGAATGCCCAAGAAATTCCTCTAGCAGAGTTACCAACCCAAGTTTTTCCCTACCTAATGAGTAGCCGTTATTGTGAAGTAGATTTGCTTTCGGAAATTGCCTGGGAACTTTTCGGACAAACTCCCCCCGGTTGGGCAAGAGTACAAGCGGTTTGTGATTGGGTTCATAGTCACATTCGTTTTGGTTACGAATACGCGCGGGTGACGAAAACCGCCTATGATGTCTATCGGGAAAGAACGGGGGTTTGTCGCGATTTTAATCACCTAGCTTTGACTTTTTGCCGTTGCTTAAATATTCCCGCCCGTTATGTCTCCGGTTATCTCGGAGATATCGGTATTTCTCCCCAACCTCTACCGATGGATTTTAGTGCTTGGTTTGAAGTCTATTTAGACCATCAATGGTACACTTTTGATGCTCGTCATAACACCCCCAGAATCGGGCGAATTTTAATGACTCGCGGCTTAGATGCCGTCGATGCTGCCCTAACAACGTCTTTTGGTCAAGTAAATTTAACAAAATTTAAAGTATGGACGAGCGATGTTTCTCACCTCTATGCTTAATCAGAGTATTTAGGGTTTGCTGAATAAATCTAAAAACCTTGTTGGGTAAGACTTTTAGACTTTTTGTCAATCAAAAAGTACCAGGCATGGGAGTGATCAGGGGGAAAATTGAGGTACTTTTTCCCTGAAAATTAGGTAGTTGACCACCTGAAAATCGGTAAAACCCTACACCCCACACCCCACACCCCACACCCTACCCCCACCGAAAAACTTTTTCAGCAGACCCTAATTAATTTTTGAGGGTTCAAAAACGGCAAAAATAAGGATTAAATTGCCTGAAAGTGCCAGTCATTGGAGTGAACGGGGGGAATAAAACCCCACACCCCACCAACAAGCTTTTTGCCGCAAAACCCAGATAAAAATTACTTTTCTACCTTAACCCGTTGAGTAACGACAACAATCCCATCTCCTTGAATTAAAATCGCCGATAACCAACGATTTTCTGGTGTTGCCGGGGCTTTTACCCGCTTAAATAAACCGCCGGACTGTAATAATTCCAATTCTAGAGGCTTTGTATTAATATAACGCTCAATATCTACTTTCTCATCGATCGCCGTTCCGGCCAATAAATCATCCCCTAAAGGTTCGCGGATAATCACATCAAAATCAAATTCTTGACCCACTTTCACCCTTTCGGGAATTCTCACTTGAACACTGGGGGGATTTTTGCCGGTGCTTAACTCAACTCTCTCGCTTAAAATCTCCTGATAAACAAGTTTATTGCCTTGAAATTGTTGACGAGAACGAATCGTAGCATTCATTCCCACCACTCGTCCCTGCACCTTTCCCGTCCCGGTAATTTTAGTAATTGTATTGGCCGTTAACTTATCACCGGAACGACTCCAAGATTCGAGAGTCGTGGTGTATTGTAGATTGTTATAACGTTCCCAAAAATGAGTTAAAGCCTTTTTAGTTTTTTCGTAGGTCAAGCCATCAGAGTTAGTAAATTTCGGACTATAAAACTCCATTAATTGCTTGATATCTCGCTCGTTAGCCGCCGTTTCGATTTTGGAGATAAGGGTTTTTAAATTAGCTGGAGCAGTTTCTGGCTTTTCGGCTCGCAGGCCGGTAGCGAGGGTGAAAGTTAACCCCAAACCTAACAGCAACGATAGGGAAAAATTGAGGGATTGGCGAAAAAATTTATCGGGGATTGTGTTCAAGTTACGCATTAGTGATAGTTTGTGTAAGGATCGATAACTATGGTAGATTATTTCATTCTAGGACTGAATTTACCCTCTCTCGAATTATGGCACGCACTCCAACCCGTCTCTTGATTGCCGCTAGTGGTACTGGTGGTCATTTATTTCCCGCTTTGGCCCTGGCCGAGCGCTTGCCGGATTACGAGATTGAATGGTTAGGAGTTCCAGACCGTCTGGAACAGTCCTTAGTTCCAAAAACCTATCCCCTGCACAGCATCCCCATTGAGGGGTTTCAAACCCGTTTCGGGTTAAAAACTCTTAAGATTCTGTTCGGTCAACTGCGGGCCATTTGGCAAGTGCGTAGTTTAATCAAAAAACGTCAGATAGCGGCAGTTTTTACCACCGGGGGTTATATCGCAGGCCCGACCATTTTAGCGGCTCGTTTAGCCAATATTCCCGTCATCCTACACGAATCTAACTACATACCTGGCAAAGTCACGAAAGTTCTCGGTCGCTGGTGCGATACGGTTGCCCTCGGTTTTCAGGGAACCGCCAGCTATTTACCCGGCACTCGCACCACTTGGGTTAGTACACCAGTACGAGAGCAGTTTCTCATTCCCCAGTCCCTAGATTTACCGATTCCAGAGGATGCTTTTTTAATTGTCGTTGCCGGTGGTTCTCAAGGGGCCGTGGCTCTTAATCAAATTGTCCGACAAAGCGCTCCCCAATGGTTAGAAAAAGGTATTTATATCGTGCATCTCACGGGAGAAAACGACCCCGAAGCAGATAGTTTGCGCCATTCTAACTATTTTTCCCGGCCTTTTTACGACAATATGGCGGGATTATGGCAAAGAGCTAATCTGGCTATCAGTCGCTCTGGAGCCGGCACTTTAACAGAATTAGCGATCACTTGTACGCCTTCGATTTTAATTCCCTATCCTTTTGCTGCCGAAGACCATCAGTTCTATAATGCCCAAGTTTTCGCTGAAGCTCAAGCCGCTTATCTTTATCGTCAAAATGAGTTAACTGCTCAGTTTTTAAGCGAATTAGTCCTCGATTTATGGTCTAATCCCGAAAAATTGGCCGCCATGGCTCAACAAGCTTCCCATCTAGCTATTAGTGATAGCGCCGATTTATTAGCCGATTTGTTGAGAAGAAAGAGTCAAAAAGATAGTTTTTGAAACAAATCGGCCAGGGGAAAAGTGAACCCCGGAACCACATCTTCCCCCTCCAAAAAATCTCCTGATTTTAATAATCGCTCCGGTTCGTACCCAGAACGATAAACTAAGACATAGTGTTGACCCGGACTGATAACCCAGAGCAAACGAGTACCGTTGGCAAAATATTCGACAATTTTGTCCTCAATTTCTGCTACTGTATTGCCGGGAGAGAGAATTTCTACCACTAAATCTGGCGCACCTTCTAGAAAACCCATCGGCAATTCTTCCAATCCTTGCAGACGTTCCTTAGCAAAAAAAGCTATATCAGGAGAGCGTTTATTGCCATTTTTCATAGTAAAAGCAGTGCTGGAGTCCAATAATACCCCTAGTTTTCGAGATGTTACTAAGGCGAATAAAGCAGCACTTAAAATAATGGCAATATAACCATGTAAAGCCCCAGAATTGCCCATATTAATTAACTCTCCCTTGACCAATTCGTAACGATTACCATCGTCAGATAACGCCATAAATTCTGCATCAGTCCATACTTTTGTCTCTGGAGTTTTCATCACAGTATTTTCTCGAATAGACATAACTTATCTTCGGTAAATATTCACAAGTAAAACCCTTAAAGAATTTCCTGTAACATCCGATTGGCCTGGGAAGCGTAACCACCACCAAATAAATTAAAGTGGTTGAGAATATGGTAGAGATTGTAAAGAGTTTTGCGCTTTTGATAACCGGCATCGAGGGGGAAAACATCGTTATAACCCCGATAAAAAGCCGCCGGAAAACCGCCAAAAAGTTCCGTCATGGCTAAATCCACCTCCCGGTCTCCCCAATAGGTGGCAGGGTCTAAAATTACCGGTTCCCCATCGACGGTAATTGCCGCATTTCCCGACCACAAATCACCGTGGACGAGGGAGGGATGGGGTTGATGATGACTCAAAATCTCGCTAATAGCGGGAATAACTTGATCCTCGTCGGGAAAATTGCCGCCGCGCTCCTTCGCAAGTCTTAATTGATAGCCAATACGCTGATGAGCGAAAAAATCCGCCCAACTGTTACTAACGGTATTAATCTGGGGAGTAGAACCAATGGTATTATTACAATGCCAACCAAAGCGATCGGACAGGGAAACTTGATGTAAACGAGCTAAATTTCGCCCCATTTTTTCCCAGCTTTGACTATTGCCACCGCCGAATTCTAACCACTCTAGCACTAAATAACTCGACTTATCAGCAATTCCCCAACAAATTGGCTCTGGAACCCTAATAGTCTTGGTAGCGTGAATTTGCTTTAATCCTAAAGCTTCGGCAGCAAACATGGCCTCTTGGTTCGCTTGGTTAATCTTGACGAAATAAATTAAACCATTGCCACTAATGGCATAACCCTGATTGATGCAGCCACCACTAACGGGATGACTTTTCTCAATTCCAAAAGGTTTTTCCGTGGTTTGGGTAATATGTCGAGCAATTTGAGTCCACATGGTTTATCAGAATTCAGGAGTCAGGAGTCGGGTGTTGGGGTGTTAGGGTGTTGGGGTGTTAGGGTGTTAGGGTTTTGGTTGAAATTTCCCCATTTCCCCATTTCCCCATTTCCCCATTCCCTGTTCACTGAATTGGTCTCACCACAACCACACCGTAAGCGTTAGGATTTAAATACTCTTGACAGGCATTTTGAATATCCTCTAAAGTGAGGGCTTCAATGTCTTGGGGATAACAAAAAGCTGGTTGTAAATCACCGATCTGAGTATGATAATAACCGTAAAGGTTGGCTCGATCGCTCGGTCTTTCACTGCTAAAAATAAACCGATTGGCCACTTGGGTTTTAACTCGTTCCAATTCAGAAACTGTCACAGCTTCCTTTTGAATTTTTCCAATCTGTGATATAATCTCGCTCTCCACCTGTTCGATATTTTCCGAGGCTAATTGGGCCGACACAGAAAACACTCCTTGCACTGTCTGGGACATATTACTGGCAGTGATTTGGGAAACTAAGCCCTTTTCTTGCCGCAGAGATTGAAATAATCGCGATACCTTGCCCTGACCCAGAATAGCCGCTAAAACATCGAGAGGATAGGTTTTTTCTAAGTCTCTCAACCCTGGCACTTTCCAAAATAGGATTAAGCGGGCCTGCTGCAAATTTTCATCCTCGTATTCTTGACGGATAATCTCGTTAAAAGGAGCTTCGGGCTGTAGATTAGTGATAGGATGGGAAATCGGTCTAGAATTGCCTTTACTGCCTAAACTATCCAAAGAATCGCTTACAATAGCCATTAAATCATCTACAGGCAAATTACCCACCACCGCCACCGTCATCCATTCGGGACGATACCAAGTCCGATGAAAATCGCGCATTTGTTGAGGAGTAAGATTTTCAATCACTTCCGTCGGACCCAAGACCGGACGACGATAGGGTAAAACTTGAAAACAAGTCTCCATGGTGCGATAAAAAGTGCGACGACGGGGATTATCCTGAGAACGACGAATTTCTTCTAAAATAACCTGTCTTTCCCGCTCAAAAGCTTCATCGGGAATTAAAGCTTCTAAAACCACTTCTAGCTGGAGCGGGGCCAGATGGGCGAAGTCCTGCGGGGCAGTGGTAATGTAATAATGGGTGTATTCTTGGCTAGTAGCGGCATTAGTCACCGCTCCCCTCGATTCGAATCGCCCGTTCAAATTCACCACTGTCTAAGTTACGGGTTCCCTTAAAAACCATGTGTTCGAGAAAATGAGCCATCCCATTGATCTGATCCGATTCTAAGGCCGAGCCGACCTGCAGCCAAACATTGAGATTAACCGCTTCTACCGGTTGACTTTCGGCAATAATCGTTAAACCATTGGCAAGACGGTGCAGAATCGGAGTGTTAAGTGTGGCAGGTTTCCCTAGGATAGCCGTCATTCTTTATTAGTCCTCGGTAATCACTCTGGCAAAAATTGTCACTTTTTTCTATTGTAGTCCCAGACTTTCACAGCGCAAACAAGATCAGGTGTTGGCCAGCAATTCCAAATTCAGAATGTAGCAAATAATACGGAATATAAAACGCTTTTGCCATGTACATCCCAATCCAACATCAAGAAGAATTAACGAGAGCCCTAGGGATGGCATCAACGAGCATAAAGTCTAGAAGGTGATGCCAGCTTTCAAACAACAGATACTTGGTCAGACAAATAACATCTTGAAAAAAGCCCCGGCGAGTCCCTCGCTGAATCCGAGCCCGTTGATAGCGTTCATCGACCAGATGGAGAACGGTAGGTCATAAGAAAGCCAGAAGGTTGAGGGTCAGCAGAAAAGAGGACAAATGTTGCTGACCATGCCCAAAATTATGTTCTAAATGATAGCCCCGAGTTTTGAGAACATTGTGATTCTCATTTTCGGTTCGCCAACGGCTCCGTCCAGCAGCGCACACCAGAAAGACCCGTTGGGGAGTCAGGTTGTGGTTGGTAATCCAGCTATTGCGATAGAGAAGTTGACCATCCGACTCGCGCTTAATTGTCACCTCACACCAATTGACCTCTAGGGCGGGTTGTTGTTCTCGCTCCGGGGACTTGATTGAGATAACGATAGTCCCAAATTTCCAAGTAGCGCCCATTCCAACGTCGCTGTTGAGTGGTTTTGACTTCTCGATTCGCCTCCAGGAAGGAGACCCACTCATAAAGAGTCGGATGGGATGAGGGTAAACAGACAAAAATAAAGTTGAAATGGTGTTCTAAACAATATTCAGCCATCGGTTGGCGACTATAGAACCCATTTGGTATTTTTTATAATGTAGATGCCCTTACTGAAAAGGTGAAGCGAAAACCTTGTCCATTATAGGTTTCAGGGGAGAGAGTCTCTGGCGGCGCTTAACGGCAATACTTTAGTCTGAACCCCGTTTTGTGAATGCGTCACCGTCTAGTCGTCCCAAAAAATCAAAGGAGGAGTCAGCTAAATGTACTCAAGTAGTATGACGGATGAAGAGTGGTCGCTCGTAGAACCGCTATTGCCAAAGAAGAAATTGACTTGTCCCCCAAAATGGACAAAACGACAGATTTTAGATGGGATTTTCTATCAACTCAAAAATGGCTGTAATTGGCGGGACCTCCCGAAAGATTTCCCGACCTACTCCACCGTGTTCTGGCATGATAAACAGTGGAGAAGCTGAGAGGGGGACAAGCGAGCTAGAAGGTAGATAGGGCAAGCGATATAGCTCTTTGTCCTTTGATGTAATCCTTCAACCGATAGCGGCTAATTTGCATTAGCTCTTCTATATTTTTTGGGAACATTTGATGTAGCTGGAGCCAATGATAGAGATGTTGACCCACATAAAAACTGCTGTGTCTGCGTTGACCTTTATATCTTTTTTCAGGTCTTGTGACATATTTTTGGATTCCCATATCCTTAATTTTTTTACCTTGCATTGTGGCACTTGTATAGGCGATAGCTATAACAATTATCAGCTTTGATAGGTATTGCGGTGCTAATTGAGAACCTTCTAAGCTATAGCCTCCTGACTTAAAATCTCGAAACATCTCCTCAATATCAAATCTTTTTTGATAGGCAATTATTGCCGTGTCTAAATCTCCAAAGTTAGTCAGAATATACCAGGGTAATCGCACGTCGTTTTGTATAAAATGTAACAGACAGAGGTGACTGAATGTCGTGCCTAGCAGGACGAGCTGATATAAGTTAATCTGAGAGGAAGTAAAAAGTTACATAGTGTAGCAGTTGAGCATGGCAGAAGGTTTGGCCCCCCTAATTTTACACCCGAAGCAAGAGCGAGAGGCAAAGGTTTTAAGAAACAGTGTCTTGAAACATTTTCAGCATCTAGAAGACCCCAGAGCGGACAGGGGGCGCAATCATAGCCTAGTCTCGATAATTACCATCGCTATCTTGGCGGTGTTGACTGGTGCCGATGGTTTTGCCGCCATAGAAGCCTACGGACAAGCGAAGCAGTCTTGGTTGGAAACATTTTTAGACCTCCCGAATGGCATACCGTCCCACGATACCTTTGGGCGAGTGCTGGCCATGCTAGAACCCAAGCAATTACAGTCGGGATTCCTGGCGGGTGATAAGAGAAATCACAGAGAAGTTGAACATAGAACTAATCCCTATAGATGGGAAAACGGGCAGAAATTCTTATGACCGGGAGGAAAATCTGAAAGCTTTGCACACAGTAAGTGCCTGGAGTAGCGAACATGGCTTGGTTCTAGCCCAAGAAAAAGTCAAGAGCAAATCCAACGAAATTACCGCCGTGCCGCGGATGCTGCAATTGCTCAACCTCAAGGGAGCAATAGTTACCTTGGATGCGATGGGAACCCAGACAGAAATAGCCAAGCAAATCAAGGAAGGGGGAGGAGATTATGTTTTTGCCCTCAAGGGCAACCAAGGCAAGCTGTTCCCACAAGTAGAAGGGTGGTTTGAGCAAGCAGTAGCCGGGGATTGGCAGGGGATTGAATACAGCTTCCAGGAGACGGTGGAATCTGGACATCATCGCCTTGAGACCCGTCAAATTTGGGCGGTGCCAGTGTCCCGATTACCCCCTTTACATCGCCAAAACCTCTGGCCGGGCTTGACCACTGTGGTCATGATGCGCAGCGTCCGCCGCTTGGGTCATAAAACCACCAGGGAAGTACGCTTCTTCATCAGTAGCTTGGCAGAGGATGCCCAAAAACACGCCCGTGTCATTCGCTCCCATTGGAGTATCGAAAATAGCCAGCACTGGGTACTCGATGTCACTTTTAATGAAGATGCCAGTCGGATTCGCCTGGGCTATGGAGCGGAAAACCTGGGGCTGTTGCGTCGCCTCAGTGTGAATTTGCTCAAGCGAGAGCCTTCCAAGAAGAGCCTGAAGATGAAACGCTATACGGCAAGCATGAACAATGATTTCATGGTAAAAATCTTAGCGGCCAGTGCCGTTGACTGAGAGAGGAGGTAGATGTTAATCTTATAATTGGCTAATACTTTTGGGAATTTCAGGAACTGAGTAGATGAGGTAGCCAGAATAACTGGCAAAACCAGAAATTCTATATCCTTGTGCAGGTCAAAGCCTGATTTAGTCATCAAATTTTAGACCCAACCCCTCAGAATTTGAAAACTCCATCAACAGGCGATTACCCTGAAAACTGAAACAAGTCAAGGACTTTCGGAAAGATAAAGGAAAAAGACACCCTTTATGGATAGTATTAGTAGTAATAATACTGGGAACAATGCTAGGATACTTAAGTTATAGAGAGCTAGGAGAGTTTGCCGAAAATAATCGGCACAGGCTCAGTCAAGAATTTAACATAATTCCAGAAAGACTCCCATCTTATTCAACAATTAGAAGGGTAATGATGGGAGTTGAATGGCAGAGTTTGTTAAAAATGTTTAATGAATGGGCATTACAAGAATATGGACAAAGAGATGATATAAATTGGCTAGGTATAGATGGAAAAAGTCTCAAAAATACCCTAAAGAATCCTAACAATGAACAACAAAATTTTATTATGTTTGTCTCATTGTTTAGTCAAGAAAGTGGATTAGTATTACACATAAAAAGAATCGCAAACAAAAAAGGGTATGAAATCGACGAAGGTCAAGCTATAATTGAAGATTGCACTCTCCAAAATAAAGTTTTTACTGGGGATGCTTTACACTGTCAGAAAAAAACAATCAGCTTAATAGCCAAGAGTAAAAATGATTATGTTATCACCGTTAAAGGAAATCAGAAAAATCTTTATCAGCGAATACAAGACCTGAGTAATTCCTCAAAGCCAGAAAGTTGCTTTCTTGAACAAGATAATAGTCATGGACGAAAAATATCAAGAAAAATAGAAGTTTTTAAAGTGAGGAAAAATGAAAGACAAGGGTTTGAAAATCTGCGAAGACTTATTAAAGTAGAAAGAAAGGGTAGTCGCGGGGATAAAACGTATGAAGAAACAGCTTACTATATCAGTAGCCTAACCGAATCCGCCCAAGTATTTGCTAAAATTATTCGAGGACATTGGAAAATAGAAAATCAGTTACATTGGGTAAAAGATGTAATTTTTGAGGAAGATAAAAGCGAGATAAGTGATTTTCAAGCGGCCAGCAATTGGTCAATTCTCACAACTATAGGATTGAATCTTTTCAGAGGTGGCTCTTCTCGACTTTGTGTGATAATTTTTGCCTATGAAATCGTGAAATGTTTACTGGGAAAGACTTTTAGGACTATTTTGTTAAATAAACTATCAGTATAGACCTCATTTCCACACAGAAACCAGAAGAGCCCAGAGGTTTGGGTTTTCTCTCAAACGGAGGGACAGAGGTGGTTAGCTGAACGTTGGGAAAAACTGATAGTTTTATCGACATAAGAAGCAGAAAAATTAGCTAAATTAACAGGATGTACTCTCAGACAATTTGAAGAGAGATAGGCTTTTAGTGGCTTGGGAACAAGCTTTATCAATTTATTCATAATAAATATTGGCAGAGGATTAAAGATTAGTTATTGTGACTAACTCTTTTGGTTAGAAAAAGATAAAATTGAGAATCTTAGGTCAAATTTATTGACTCAAAATCAGCTGTACTTAATTTAAATGAATCAACCCTAGGGCAAGGGGGGGTGGGCTAATCTAAGAATAAGCGGTTTAAATGCGTCTTAGCTTACCAAGTTTTTATTTAATAGATTTATTGCAGATATTTAAGAATTGTGTGCGATTGCCCCGTCAAACCTTTAATCGTGCTAACTCTGAGTGACCAAAGCAAGGTACAATATAAATTGTTCTCGGGTAAGTGAGTGAGTTTTTTCAGCAAGAGGGAAAAGCGATGGAACTCAAGGGAAAGACGGAAAGTAACTTCAGAAGCCGCAAAGCAGAACGGGACACCACAGAAAGTTCTTTGCAAGAAGCTGGCTTAGAGTCTAACTCAGCTATTGATTCGCTGGTAAGGGGAGTGCGCCACCGCCAAAATCGCCTTCAAGTCCTTTTCTTGGGCATAAAACTGGGGATTCCGGGTTCGGAAAAAGCTTTGAATAACGCCCTCTTTCGCTACGGCGATGAATACATGGCTCTAGATTACTTGAATTGTGGTTCTCCCGAATTGGACAGGGGGGGGGCGACAGTGGGCTTACGCTCATGGTTATCGAGTTACCCAATCTAAGTGTGGATTTGGTACGGGAGTTGAATGTCCCGGAGGGGTTAAATGGGGTCAATTTTAGGGTTTTAGATTGCTATTAGGAGGTGAGGAGTGACAGGACTGATTAGGAAAATTCTGGTTTCAGGGGAGGTTAATCATGTTAACGCTTTTTCGACCGAATGTGGAAAAACTTGAGGCTGAGGGTAATGTCGAAGGCTTAATCCGTGCCTTGCAATATACTGATGACAACGAACCTTGGGCGCATGAGGCAGCACACAAAGTCCGTGAGTCTGCTACTGAGGCACTAGGGAAAATTGGCGATGGGCGAGCCGTAGAGCCACTCATAGCTGCCCTCAAAGATGAGGATGTGGTTGTACGTCGGTATGCTGCTGAGGCACTGGTCAGAATTGGTCAGCCTTCTGTAGAGCCGCTCATAGCTGCCCTCAAAGATGAGGATGTGGTTGTACGTCGGGCTGCTGCTGAGGCACTAGGGAAAATTGGCGGTGAACTTGCCATAGAGCCACTGGTGGCTGTCCTCAAAGATGAGGATGTGGATGTACGTCGGTCTGCTACTGAGGCACTAGGGAAAATTGGCGATGGGCGAGTCGTAGAGCCACTGATTGTTGCTCTCGGGGGCCAGAATGTGCGTCAGGCGGCTGCTGCGGCTTTTACCACCAAGGAATCTCAAAAACGGGAGTACGAGATTATCCTAGAGCGCGAACCAGATAATCAAATAGCACTCCAAGGCTTGCTTAAGGTTCAGATGGAAATGCAAGATTTTCAGGGAGCAAGCACAACTCTCGAAAAATTGATTGCCTTAAATCCAGAGGAAACAGCGTACCAAGCTATGTACCAATCAATCAAAAGGCATCTAAACTCTCCAGTTGAGGATTCCAAGGCAAACCTTAAGCATTGAGTCCCCAACAAAAAAGTAGGGTTAACCACGCGGAGGTAACAAAATCATGGAAACCCTGTCTTCAATAAAATCTTATTACAGCCGAGAATGGAACTTCTCGATCGCCTATCCGACAGACTGGGAAATTCTCTGGGAAAACGAACCGGCCGGCTCTTGGACAATTCCCATTGCTGTCGCGGGGAAAGAGGGAAGTGGCGGTCGTCCCTGTTTCTCAGTTAACGTTCGCCGAGGCAAAATTCTCCGAGGAAACCCCCATCTTAAGATCACAGGTTGGCCAGAAGATGGAAAACTGATTGAATATCCTAGCACGCCCCAAGAGTACATCGAGCAGCAAAAAGCCGAATTACCTAGCTGCTTTCCTGGCTTTCAGTTCATTTCAGGGGAAGAAATTCGCCTCGCCCACCACACCAACCGGCGGCCAAATTAGTTTACCGCTATGACGGAGCCAAGGGGCAGATTCAGGAACAATCCACCACCCTGTTTGGGGTGGAGATCACTTTCCAATTCGTCAGTGAAGTTCCCGTCCAAAAGGCTTCAAAGTTTCAACCCGTCTTCAATAGTATCCTTGAGAGTTTCCGCATCGGGGATGACTCATCGGAAACTTCTAGCAGTACAGAACTCGATAGCCAAGCAACATCGGAGTCAAAAACCCCCGTACAGCTTTACAACCGAGGCGTTACCATCTATCGCACGGGTCATTTCGAGCAGGCGATTGCAGCCTTTGACCAATGTGGGCAGTCGGGCGAGTACAAAATGCAGGCCGCCTATGCCAAATGCCTCTGTCAGGGGCAATTAGGTCTTGAGTCTAAAATACCGCCAGAATTTGAGGGCAAGGAAGATGAAGTCGGAGCCACTTACGTCGCCAGTAATTTTGCCTGTTATTTAATCTCCCAAGGTTATCAAGCCGCTTTGACTAATTCCTCCCAAGTAACTGCCAAGGTTAAAGGTTCAGTTTACATCATTAACATCGACGGCTACCTCGGTACTTTTCTCAATGATGCTTGGCGTAAGGAGGGCAAGGAGAGAATCTCCCTCCTCGACTCCAATGCCAATCCCCATCCCACAGAAACAGACCAGTGGATTATGTCCCTGATCAAGATGGCATCTTCCCTGCCCATGTGTCCTCTGCCCGAAGGAGGTCTGCCCACTGCGCTAAAAGCCGATAACAGGGAGGATAGCCCAGAAAAAACTACCGTTGCAGTCGCTACTGAAAAAAGCGGCGATCTCGCCCCCCTTCTTGATAGTTCAGCCCAGAAAATTGATGATGGTAATTCACAATCGGAAAACCCAATCAATACCGAGATTTCTGAAGTAGATTGTTTTATCAATGATCTTGAAGATCAAGACTACAAGGTTCGTCAGAAGGCAGTGGAAGAATTGGAGAAGAGAGGCTGGCAACCTAAGTTAGATGAGAAAGGAGCAGCCTACTGGATTGTTAAAGGCAAGTTCGATAAGTGTGTTGAAATTGGTTCTCCATCAGTAGCCCCCCTGATCATTGCCCTGAGAAATGAGAACGCCTTTGGGCGTGAGGGGGCAGCTAGGGCATTAGGGAAAATCGGGGATAAGGGAGCGATCGAACCCCTGATCGCCGCTCTAAAAGATGAAAAACCTGGTGTGCGCGAGGGGGCAGCTAAAGCGTTAGGGGAGATGGGAGACAGGCGAGCGATCGAACCCCTGATCGCCATACTTGGCGACGTGGATTATGTGAGTGAAGCAGCAGCAGAAGGGTTAGCAAAAATGGGCAAGGTGGCTATCAAACCGCTCATGGTTGCCCTGCGTGACCCTCACTACTGGCTACAGCCAGCCGCTTTCCAAGTTTTAGGATCGTTATTGTTACGCCAATACTACAAGTCCTTGATAGTTACTATTACCATTGCTCTTTTAGGACCTGTGGCGATTCAATACTTGTTGGATCTATACGATTTTAACCAGGGCCATCAAGCCTATCAAAGAGCAGACTGTACTACAGCCATCAAACACTTCGACCCAATGCTTAAGGGGTGGCGAGCGATCAACATGGAACAAAAGCGGGCGGTGGCACAACAGGCGCAACAGGAGTGTCTCGCCTTTCAAGTCGCTGTTGACCAGCAAAAAGCAGGTGACTTTAGTGCTGCTTTACTGACCTATAACAATTTTATTAACGATTACAGTAACAGCATTCTAGTCGAAGCCTCCCGTCAGCAGGTTGAGTCTATCTTTGAGACAGCACAACCCTCTGCACTTGCCAGCTATGAGTCCTGCAACAGCATCGGGAATCTTCTGAAGAATTCGCTGATTCCATCTCCTGATAAGAACTTACCACGATTTCATCTGGCTTGCGGTCAGGTCTATCAAACAGAAAATTTATATTTAGAAGCCATAGACCAGTTCAATCAAGCCAAAACCTTGACCAAAGAGCCAGAAATCATTGCTTCTGCTAAACAAGGATATAACAAAGCAGTAGGGTCACTCAGTCAAGATACCGGAAGTCAAGGACAGTCAATCATATCCGCAGCTCGCTCAACGGCCTGCGGGGGCAAACCGGCTAAATCGCCAGCCGTCGGTTTAGGGAAAAGCGAATCTGGTAAGGCTTTAGTTTGTGACGAATGGGCCCTTACCCTCCCCAATTCTCTCAAACCCGTCAAGCCATCCCATTTTAAGTATGTGGTTTCTTTGGCAAAAGACCGTGAAACCATTCAAAACTGTCCCTACTACGCCCTACAGGGCAATGCCACCGGTACTGTAAGCCGTCGGCGACAGTTGGTACGAGTCAAGCTCCGCAGTACGCAAACGGGTAAGATCGTCAAAGAGCGGGTATTTCGGGGTTCAAGACCAGATTATTGCCCATTTCAGAACATATTCTGGGACTGGAAAAATGGAAACCACTATCAAGACTACCTTGATGGTGCAGAACCCTCACAGACTGAAATTATAAAATGGCTATCTACTGTTGTGCGCTGATTTGACAGCTTTGGTCGGTCATTTTAGACCTAGATTTTAGGAGACTAATACCATTTTTCTTTATTCGTAGCAGGCATAACCGGGTGCATCTCCTGCTGGTGATTTTCTCTCACCTATAGGTGAGCAGCAGAAGTTGTTCAAAGAGGGCGAATGCAATTCGCCCCTACAATCATATCATTGCGCCAATGGTAGGGGCGCACCGCGTGCGCCCAAAATGTCATCTAGATATTTCGACAAAATTGAGATGTACCAGGCATAACCATCTCTGTCATTACTTTTGAAAAATGGTATAAGCAGATGCGTAATATAGCTCAAATATCTCTTGTCCTCACTAGCACTGTCTTGAGTATTGCCATAATGATGGTCGCTCATCCAGCCTGCGCTAATACTACTTACAGTTTTACCCTCCATTCTAAAAGTGGGAAAACATTGGTCAGTGGCAGATTTACAGGGCGAGATGCTAATCGAGACGGTTGGATTGATTTGAAAGAACTCACCAGTTTTTCTGAAACAAGACCTTTGATATTTTCTGGAACTTGTCTAAGTGGCAGACTCGGAACAGGGTGGCGTTCTTCTTTCGACTTGAATAAACTGCCCGTAATTGTCCACAGTCTAAAGGATCTTAAGCATTTCAGATTTGCTCAAAGACAGCGCCAGGGAAATACATTTTTTGAATATGAGACCACGACGGAAAAACCAGTGGTGGTGCAAGGACTCCACTTCTGGATGAGTACTGAATTAAAGGAAGGAGGTAAAAAAGGGGCAATCTTTAGTGGGGTAGGTAATGGTTCAGAAGGAATCGAGTTGTGTGAGGTAGAAATAGAACAATTAATAGTAAGCCCTAAATAAGTGTTTAATACTAGAACTACTGACCCGCCTCATTCTGTCCTGAAAAAAGATTTTTTTAGATTGAGTTTATAGGAGATCAAGACAATGAAAAGTATTTATCAAAAACTGGCGATCCAGGGTAATCGCACGTCGTTTTGTAGAAAACGTAACAGACAGAGGTGACTGAATGTCATGCCTAGCAGGACGAGCTGATATAAGTTAATCTGAGAGGAAGCAAAAAGTTACATGGTGTAGCAGTTGAGCATGGCATCCGGTTTTGGTCTCCTAGTTTTAAACCCCAAGCAAGAGCGAGAGGCAAAGGTTTTAAGAAACAGTGTCTTGAAACATTTTCAGCATCTAGAAGACCCGAGGGCGGACAGGGGGCGCAATCATAGCCTAGTCTCGATAATTACCATAGCTATCTTGGCGGTATTAGCTGGTGCCGATGGGTTTGTCGCCATAGAAGCCTACGGACAAGCCAAGCAATCTTGGTTGGAAACATTTTTAGACCTACCGAATGGCATACCTTCCCACGATACCTTTGGCAGAGTGCTAGGGATGCTAGAACCCAAGCAATTACAGTCAGGATTCCTGGCTTGGATAGAGGAAATCACCGAGAAATTGAACATAGAACTAATCCACATAGATGGGAAAACGGCCAGAAATTCTTATGACCGAGAGGAAAAGCTGAAAGCTTTGCACACCGTCAGTGCTTGGAGTAGCGAACATGGGTTAGTCTTAGCCCAAGAAAAAGTGGACAGTAAATCCAATGAAATTACCGCCGTGCCGCACCTGCTGCAATTGCTCAATCTCAAGGGAGCGATAGTCACCTTGGATGCCATGGGAACCCAGACTGAAATTGCCCAACAAATCAAGTCTGGGGCTGGAGATTACGTCTTAGCCCTCAAAGGCAATCAGGGCAAGCTCTTTCAACAAGTAGAAGGCTGGTTTGACCAAGCTATAGCCGGGGATTGGCAAGGGATTGAATACAGCTACCACGAAAAGGTGGAGTCGGGGCATCACCGGCTCGAAACCCGTCAAATTTGGGTAGTGCCAGTGTCTCAATTACCGCCCCTGCATCGGCAGAGTCTCTGGCCTGGCCTAACCACCCTAGTCATGGTTCGCAGTGTCCGCCAATTATGGAATAAAACTACGACAGAAATTCGCTTCTTCATCAGTAGTTTAGCAGCCGATGCCCAAAAACAGGCCGAGGTGATTCGCAGGCATTGGAGTATCGAAAATAGTCTCCATTGGGTACTCGATGTTACCTTTAATGAAGATGCCAGTCGGATTCGTCTAGGCTATGGAGCGGAAAACCTAGGTCTGTTGCGCCGTTTAAGTGTGAATCTGTTAAAGCGAGAACCCTCAAAAATGAGCCTAAAGATGAAACGGTATAAGGCAGGCATGAACAATGATTTCATGGTGAAAATCTTAGCCGCCAGTGCCGTTGACAGAGAGGGGAGGTAGATGTTAATCTTGCAGTTGATCAGGAGTTTTGGGAATTTAAGGAACTGAGTAGATAAGCTCAGTTCGGGGTTTGTTAGGCCATAATGACTGGCAAAACCAGAGATTCGGTCGCCTTGTGCAGGTCAAAGCCTGAGTTGCCCATCGAATTTTAGACCTAACTCCTCGGAATTTGAGAACTCTATCAACATGCGATTACCCTGACTGGCGATCACTTCCGCAAGTGCAGTTTTAGGATTGGCAATTGTCATAGGAGTAAGTCCATCACTGGCTGATAGTTCCTATACTTTTACGATCACTAATTCTAGCAAAGAGACCTTGGCTCAAGGAACATTTAGAGGAAAAGATGCTAATAGAGATGGTTGGATTGATTCCAATGAGTTAACTAATTTTTCAATCCAACAAACAACTCATCTACATGGGTATCCTGAATTCTCAATTTCCCACACAAAAGAAGACCTTGATCCAGGCAGTTTCAAGTTTGCTGAAGCGAATTGGAAAAAGCGAAAAGATGGAAGGGCATTATTAGAATTTAAAGTCTATGGTGGCAAAGGAATAGTAATGGGATTTGGATTTTTCCTTGAGCAAGGAGAGGAGAAGCCAGAAAACGAAAAAGCAACGTGGCACGTTGTGTCTCCGGCAGGGGGAGAGTTGTACAACGCTTCTATGACCTTTCAGAAAGATTTAGCTGTATGGGTGAAACGGGGGAGGTAGTGAAGTCATAGAAAATTGATATTAGACCTCCTGCAAAAGTCAAAAAGTAATAACTCGTGATACAGAAAGCCCTGATTCTTCTCCCTATTTTCCCTATTCTTTATTCGCGGACTTATGCAGGAAGTCTATGAGGATTCAACAAAGATCATTCTAACTCCTAGAAATCTCAAGGAAGAAACCATGAATAAGCAAATCAATCATAAGCCAAATACTCGCCAGCGTTGGTTAACTTCGAGGTTGTTTTTCCGAAACGTTGTTTTGTTGAGTTTAACAACAATTTTTATTAATCCGATCGCTGCTAGTTATGCCCAATCATCTCCAATTCAGAACACAAATACTGATAGCTACATTATTGCTCAGACGAGTTCTAATGACTATCTTAATTTGGGAATAGAGCGTCTTAACCAAGAAGATTATCAGGGAGCAATTGAAAAATTTAACCAAGCCTTGAAACTCGATCCTAAAAATGCTTTGGCTTATTTCTGCCGAAGTATTGCTTATAGTGGGTTAGGAGATTACCAAAATGCTATTAATGATTATGAATCTATTGGAAAGTTGGAGGCTCAAATTGCTGATTGGGCGCAGACCAAGTGAACGACTATGGAGCTAGAGTCGGGCAAGTATACAATGAGAAACCCTGGGCAAAGCCAATTAATCCAATGGATCGAGTGTTTATTTCGCTTGAAAACCTTCCGTTTTCTGGAATTTCAACTCCAATCCGAATCATTCCACCCAGTTTGAGGAGAGTTCTAGAAGAGAGAGCTATAGAAGGTCGTCTAGCTCTCTCCCAAGAGATATCGACTTCAACTGCTAATAAACCACAACCCCCTAAATTACCCAACTCAGAAGAACAGTTAGTAGGAATGATGAGTCAGGAAGTTTCTGGGGGGACTAACAATCAACAACAAGCAACTAATTCTTTGACGTTCTTCACTGCTCCTGAAATTATAGCCCTTCGAGCAATTGAAGTAATTACCCAACAAGACCTTTGCCGTAGAGGTGATGATACTTTCTGTAACCAAGCCGTAGAACAGATTCTCAGTCGAAGTGGGGTCAATACCGTGGGCTGGATTAAAGATCGTAATGCCAATGATATAGCCCAAAATTTAGCTGTAAGGGCTGAACAATCTAACAGTGGAGTCAGGTTACTAACTGAAACAGAGGCTCAAAATTCGGCTAATCAAGGAAAGCTCGTCATTGCGGCGAAATCAAATCCAAGTGATCACGGTCATGTTGCCATAGTCATCCCTTACACGGGAGATAGGAAATGGTCAACAGGGGAAAAAGGAAACACTGGGGGACCGTTAGTAGCGCAAGCGGGAAACACAAACGGTATTTTCTCGGCTTATAGTGCCTTCAAACTTGAATCAAAAGATGAGGTTTCATCAATTAAATATTACGAAATTACCCCAACAGACAAGCCGCTTCCTCTCCAGAGTACCCCTCAGCAATTGCTTGATTGGCTCAATCAAAAAGAGTTGCCCCCAACTGTCAACTTAAGTTCGGGACGTTTTGACATCCGTGCCAGCTTGATACGAAAGGTACAAGATTGGCAGAAAACTGAGAAACCCGAAAGAAATGCGGCTCTTGAAGCGAAACTTGAAGAAGAATTAAAAAAGAGAAATCAGGAGGGATTGCCGCCACCGCCACCACCAGGAGCCAATCCTATCTTACTCAATGTGAATCAAGCCCAAGAACAGGGAGTAAGAGTAGAAGTAACAGGAACGGGCGATCGCTCATCCCTGAGACTCAGGGTGACAAATCCCCATCAGGATCAATGGCTGTTACTTGATGTTCCGAGGGGTTCAACCTTTAATCCAGGTACCCTTACTACTCAATATATGATGACTTACTAGCCTATGCTACCTTTCTTCGAGTTGGATATCAGAGCCCAGGAGAAATTATGAACAATTCCAACAAATTTAATCATCAGTCAATCTGTTTGCCACGCCTTGTGAAGAAACAGTGGACTTCTCTAGCAGCGATCGCCAGTTTTCTGGTACTGATTGTAGGAAATCTTGAGGGTGGACAACTTCTAGCCCAATCTCAGCCGGATTCCTACCGCATTGTACAAGGTTCTTCCTATGTCATTAGTGTGCCTCCGGGTAAAACAGTTGAGATTATCTTGCCGGCCGTTTGTCTAGACTATTCTAAAGACATTCCCAGTGCCAATAGTGGCTTTAGCTCAAGTCCTCAAAATGCCACTCCAGAACTACGTCGATTACTAGAGCTACATGACCGAATGCTGATACAACAAGAGGATTACAAACGCTCTATGAAGCAGATATTATCTTTACAGATCCTGACTATTGAGACCCGACAGATACGGATGCCTGATGGCAAAATTGAAACGGTTGACCTTCCTTTTAAGACTGCCCTAGATGAAGCCTTCCAATATGCCATTTGGGAAAACGATCCAGCTTTTATCCAATCTTGGCAGAAACAAAAAGAGGAGCGGGAGCAGGAAAAAAGTGAATTTGACGCACAAATGAGGGAAGCCCAACAAGTGATTGCTCAATTAAGAGCTACGGGTGTTGATTCAAGTTTAGTAGCAGAACTGCAACAATTAATTGATGGGGCAAAACTTATGATGGCTGAAGCAGACTGGCAACTTAAATGGATGAATGGAGTTGAAATCTTAGCTCATCTCATGCGTCAGGCGGTGGGAGCAGAACCAGTCGAAGGGATTAGTAATCGTCCTTAATTTTGAGCGGAAATCACCTTTTTTCGAGATAGATAACATGGGCGAAACTTATGAAAATTAACCTTAAACTTCTCAATTTATGTTTAATTGCTCTCCTCAGCTTTGGGATGACTGATGTAGTTGGCTATCGAGTCTCTGTTGCTCAGACATCCCCAGAATCGATGTCCGGGCAAGGTAGGGTAGTCAACGGACTTCGACAAGGACAGTGGGAATTCTCTCATCCCGGCGGTCAATCTTGGGTCAAGTGCCACTATCAAAATGGTAAGCTGCACGGGGCTTGGGAAGTCCGCTATTCTGATGGGAGGGTCGAAGAAACGGGCAGTTACCGGGACGGCAAGCACGAAGGGCAGTGGGTCTGGTACTATCCCAATGATAAAGTGTACCTGCGAGGTCATTTTGTTGCCGACCAAAAGGATGGTCTCTGGGAATCCTTTGACGAACAGGGTAATCTTTGGTGGAAAGGGTCTTTCTCTCAAGACCAGAAGCACGGCTTGTGGGAAGCTTGGTCAAAAGGCATCCTGGTTGAAACGGCTAATTTTTCCCAAGGCATTCAGGAGGGGGAGTGGCGCAGCTTCCACAGCAACGGGAAAGTTCACTTTCAGGGACAATTTCATCAAGGTAATAAAGTTGGTATTTGGAAAGAATACGATACAGCAGGGAGAGAACTGGCATCCATCAACTTTGGTGTGTCTAATCAACCAGTTCAGCCTCCACCGACTGACGAATTACACCTAGCCAAACAGGAGTTGCGAAAGCGACTCAATCCCACTTTCCAAATAGACAGTGCTGGACCGTTTTTAATTGCCAGTGAAGCCCCGAAATTCATGACAGATAGGGTGAAAACTTATACAGTCCTCTGGCTTCACCAGCAGATGCTACGAGACTTTACCCGAAAAGCTCCCCCCACTGGTAGCAAGACAATCTATCTCTTCCAGACTCCTGAGTCTTACAATAACTATACCTTGCAGTGGTACGGTTACGTTCCCTTAAACGCTGCCGGCTTTGCCACAGACGATGCTTTAATGGTCAATTTGGCTACGGGAACGGGAACTTTAGCCCATGAGTTAGTCCATGCTTATTTACACGCTGATTTACCCTCGATTCCCCCGTGGATTGATGAGGGATTGGCTTCTTTATTCGAGCAAAGTGTGGGTGTAAACGATCAGATTCGGGGGTTGCCCAATTGGCGACTGCCCCTACTAAAAGAGGCTATCCGAGAGAAGCAACTTGTTCCGCTCACTGAGTTAACCCGGCTTGACAGAAACGCCTTCAGTGGGGATGGCATTGAACTTCACTATGCCGAGGCTAGATATTTATGCTACTACCTCCAAGAATTAGGGCTTTTGCGTCAATTTTATCGCACCTATCGAGACAACTATCAAACCGATCCTCTTGGTATTGATACCTTGCTGCAAGTTCTGAACAAAGACAATCTTAAGGATTTAGAAGCAGGCTGGGTTGGTTTCATCAATACATTAGTAAATAGATCAGCAATTCTCATTTTGAACCCCACATTCCGCACTTCAAACACACTTCAAAATGTAGGATGAGCAAAATATGATGGAAGTCACACCCAAAAATGAAACCAAACCGAAATTTAAGCAAGCCTCAAGAATTTACTGAAAGTGAAACTTGTTAAAAACTTAAATTTAAACAGGATAAAACTCAAGTGATATGATCATGACTCATAACACTTTGTTTTTGATTAATCTTGATTTTCTGGAAATTTAGCAACTAGATTGGCTTAGTTGATGAGATAATATTTTTGACAATTAATCGAAAAATATTGAAGAATATTAAGAATTTTATCAGTTAAATTGCTAACCATCTTTTCCCCATTAATTACCACCACATGGATTCCTTGTAATTCTTGAAATATCCATCTCATTGTCGGTCTATTTATCAGTTTTCCTAATTGATTTTTAATCATTTCTCTGCGACTCTGTAGTTCATTCCTGAGCTTTAGAAAGCCCAATGCTATAAACTAACAAACATAATCCCATTAACATTCCCATTGTTTCAATTCTTTGAGGGGTTTTCAAAAATACACTATCGGCTAAAAATAAGGGGTCTTTGAGAAACCGAAAACCCCGTTCACAAGATTGTTGCGCTTTGTATTCCCTGAGCATTTCTTCTGATGATAATTCTTCCGTATTTAGCACATTGGTAGCTATAATAAACTTGCCTGCTTTAGCGATTTCTTGGGCGATTACTGCCGAGTTTTCTTGAATAATTCCTTGGCAATTACTGACTTCTTTTTTTTGCTTGTTTAACTTTTGCTTATATTCTATCCCAGCAATGTAATGATATTTTAGTTGCTTCGTAAATTGTTTGACTTCAGCTTTAAGTTCAGCCAGAGTAACTGCTCTTTTTCCCTGCCATTTGCTCAACTGTTTCTCTATTTGTTCCCTTTCTTTTTTCACTTTTTTCTCTATTTTTTCTTCCTCGGCTTTTTGTCTCATTTCACTTAATACTATTAGCCATCTTTGCTTAACCCCGTGATAATTAACTTCTTGCTCCCTATACTTATATCGACTATCTTCGCTCATTGTTAACTCGTATTCTGGAACATTTGTCATAACTTCTTGGGCTTTTTTGCTTGTTACTGGAACCCGCGTTAGCCATTTAGTCTTTCCTAATCTATGTAAGTTCTTGGCTGTATATAAAGCACTATCTGCTACATAGATTGTTGACCAATTCAGATTACTTTGACACTTCTCAATTAGTTCACCAAAGATAGTTTTATCTGATTCATTTCCCGACCCGATTCTCATTAATAGTGGAACATCCCCATCACTACTTACCATCAAATCAATCATAAATTGCTTCAAATCTGGACGACGCTCTCTTGAATATCCGTGAGTTATTTCGATACTTCCCTTTCCTCCTTCTTCTAATTTATATTCTCCCTCAACCGATATTGAACTCGAATCTAAATGACTATATTTTGTGATAATTTGATATTTTTCAACTACTTTTAGAGATATATTTATCCATAATTCCTCTAGAGAATATCTCCAGATTTCATCCATTACTCTCCCAATTTTATGCTCATTTATTTCCTCGGCTTTGATTCCTTCTCCCAGTAGCTCTTCCACGGGTTTATTAGCAAAAAATTGAGGAAATAAATACAAGGGTTTCGAGATAAAATCTAATCCATTGATAATTATTCCTTTGACTATTTGACCCGCCGTTACTTTTTTTAACCTATCTATTCCTACAGCCTCATTAACAATACTTTCTATTTCTAATTCATCAATCAGACCTGCTACTAATCCCAAATGGTCTAAGTTTTTGATTTCTATTTCTGCTCTCATTTTAGTCAACGATGTTTCCTTTTTTTCCCCTTTATTATCTCATTATTCCCTCTTTGAAGTAGTCCCACAGGAACGATACTTTATTAACTTTTGTGTCTTTTTTGTAGCAATTATGTTCTGCGTCCCCGAAATTGCTTTGAGCCATGGACAATTTCCAGGCGCCCACTCCCCACCTTCAAACGTAATCTTACTATACTACAAACTGAAGTGCGGAATGTGGGTTGTAAATAAACATTGCCGAGATTATTTTGTACTTTTGCCCATTCCTTGGGAAAAGTTTCAATATTATAGATGATTAAGGAGTTTTCGCAATAGCTAATGGCTATTTCTATATTCTCTTTTTTCTTTTGCTCAATTATCTCTAAGTTAGTAGTTTGTAAGTAAGCATTGACTAACTGAATGTGGGTATTTGCCCATTCACGGGGAAAAGCATCGAAGGTACGCACTTTTAAAGCTTTTTTACAACAATCAATAGCCGTTTTTATATTCTCTGCTTTATCAGCTTTTATTCTTTCAATGTAAGCATTGCTCATATTATGTTGCACCATTGCATATTCATAGGGAAAAGCATCTAGAGTATAAATTTTTAACGCTTCTTGAAAACAATTAATAGCCTTTTCTATGTTATCAGTTTTTTTCTCTTCAATTCTCTCAGCGTAAATATTTCCCATATTCATTTGCGTCATTGCCCAATACACAGGGAATATTTTAGGTTGATAAACTATTAAAGCTGCTTGATAAGCTTTAATGCTAATTTCTAAATTATTTTTGAGGCTACCAAAAGGAAACTCATTAATTAGATTTCCAAATATTAAAACGACTGCTGCTGTAAATTGTGCTTTTTGTGGATGCAGATTAGAGAAGATATTTGTAGCCCATTGATCAAGAAATTCTCCAAAATTTTCATCGAGTTTATCTAAATTGTTTTGACAGAAAGTATAAACTGCTTCAGGATTAAACCTATTTTTATCAATAAGCGAACTCAGTTGCAAGACATTATCTATCTAGAAAAATTTGATAGTCTTCAGGTTTAATTTTCTTTGGAGTTTCGTTTCCTACTCTTTGATTAGGAGGAGTTATAGTTTTTCCTTCTGGTACAAATTCCCAATCGTATCCTGACTGGTGACAAAAATAGAGAATCTCCTCGGATTTTATTGTTTCAACACTTGGCACAGGAAAATTCTGTTTTCTTAATTGTCGTGCAAAATTAGTTGCATCTGCTGAAGATTCAAACATTAATATAGTTTGTTTTTCTTGATCAGTTATTGTATGAATCCCCTCATTATTTGTTCCTGCATTGTAGAGAAGAACATAAACAGTTTGAGGTAACTGATTAGAGGGTTGCCACTGAAAATACTGACTCAAAGAAACAGTTAAATCTTGCGGATTCACCCGTAAGTTTTGTAAAATTCTTGCTGTACTTTCCCCCTCTTGAATAATTCCAATGAGTAAATGCTCTGTCTTAATAGATTCATGTTCTAATTGCCGAGCAATTGAAACCGCATTGTTTAAAACCAATTTTGCCGATTCTGTAAAAGGAAGTTCTACAGTAATCATTCCTGAACCCCTTCCTAGAATTTTTTCAACTTCAATCCGAGCATTTTTTAGCGTTATTCCCTGCTATCTTAAAACCTTCGATGCAATTCCTGTTGCTTCACCGATTAACCCTAAAAATATAAACTCTGCCCCTACAAAATTATGCCCCAAACGGCGCGCTTACTCCTGCACTAACATAATTACCTTAATCGCTTTCTCTGTAAACCGTTCAAACATAATTTAGACTCCCTATCACTTCTAAACCACGAAACTTATCAGAACTACAACACCTTGATCTGCCATTCCGCAAAAAATTGGACATAATTGAATGAGGACTATAATGAGGTTAGGGGTTATACTTATGATTGAGGAAAAGGAAGAATAATATAGCGAATGACCGTTCCTAGTAAAGCCGTTCCCAAAATTCCAATTAACGTCCAAATTTGTGCCTTTTGAGAGCCTTTTATTTCCTTTGTATCATCTTTTAAACTTTCAATATCTTTTTCTAAACCATCGACTTTTTCCTCTAATCTAGCTTGTCCAATTTCTAGACTATTCAGACGATTATCAAGTTTTTCTAGTTTCTGATTAATTTCACCTAAAATTTCTTTCAGATCTTGTTCAATCGTAATTGACATCTGATGATTCTCCTGATAATGATGGTTATCAGTATTATTGTATATTTTGTCTCAAGTGCTTGTCAACGATTACGCCTCATTTTCCCTTCCTGCTTCCCTGTATTGTTGCGCTACAGCTACCATTGTCTGCACCAAACCCTCATCCACCAATTCGCGATTTTGCGACAGGAGATTAGCTTCTTCGCCGTCAGCACAGGTTAACAGGGATTGAACGAGATTTAGGTAAGCGGGGATAGGTTGTTCGTTCATTGTCTGGACTGTGATTTGTGTGATTTTTTGATGGACTATGATTTTTTTGGGAGGGGGATGACTCTATAATAGGATAAGCACTCTTGATTGTCAGCGATTGTATTATGGAGATTACGATTCACCTAAACGACGAACAAAGAGAAAAACTGTCTTATATTCAGCAAAACAGTGATCTTAATGTTGAAACCTTACTTAATGATGCCATTGATCAACAATACGGAGCATTAAACTCTTCAACCTCTAATTCTTTAGAAATTCTCAGAAAGAGTGGCTTTATTGGGTGCAGTGCAGGAGAAAGTGATCTTTCAAGCAACTATAAAACAATTTTAGCCCAAGAATGGTCAGAAAAGTATGATAATCGCTGATACAGGGTTTTGGTTAGCTTTGGCTAATCGTGACGATACACACCATTCTCAAGCAGAATTTGTGATTGCATCTATCAATGAACCTTTAATCACAACTTGGTGTGTTATTACAGAAACTTGCTATCTCTTACTCACTCGCTTAGGAAATCATGCTCAATTGCGCTTTATGGATAATATTCTAGAAGGAGGAATCATTGTTTTTGAATTAAAAAATTCTCATATTAAACGAATGAGAGAATTAATGACACAATATGGTGATTTACCGATGGATTTAGCAGATACTTCTTTAGTTATTTTAGCTGAAAATTTAGGCCAGGGCAGAATTTTGACTTCTGATTGTCAAGATTTTTCAATTTATCGGTGGAATGAAACTAGAAACTTTGAAAATTTGAAAATTTGTTTTTAGAATATCCTTAAATCATCCTTGATGGCTTATCCGTTGAATTGATTAATGAGGGTTAGGTAAGCGCTTGTATACGTTTAATTCAGTTGTAAGCGATTAATGATTGATCGTCAAGGGTTGGGGATTGGTGGTAGGGTTGTCAGAAAGGCGATCGCGCTGTAAGTTACAATTACGATAATTAAGCAACTTCAAGTTCATAATGTAAAACAAGTAACTCATCTTCTTTTAAAATAGCTATAGCATATTCCCGTCCTTGATTATCAGAAAATTCTACCAAATATTGCTTTTCTCCGTTTCGTTCATATACTTCCACTACCGTTCCAACTTGTCCACTTGGTAAGCTTTCTATAGACTCATATTCTGGTTCAACTAAAGTTAATCTTTCCTTAGTAACAGGATTGGTAATAGCCACAGTATCTAAAAATAAAATATTTTTCATATATTGTCACCTAATAAATGCAGAAATAAGACGAGGATTAGAATTAGTCGAAGTGAGTTCCCAAATAGTCCGAAGTTGCATTCCTTCGTACCAAGTAGAAGCATTTTGGGATCGAGAGGCGCAAGTGTGGGTAGCAGAGAGTGAAGATATTCCTGGATTAGTCACCGAAGCTGATACCATCGAAGCTTTAACAGCTAAATTACGACAGATGATTCCAGAATTATTACAACTCAATCATCTAATTACTCTTGAACCTCAAGAAGCGATAACTTTTGAACTAAGTTGCCTGAGGACTATGATTAAGGATTACCTGAAATAACGAATTTACCAACTGCTACTAAAAAACCTCCCACCGCAGTAATTAAAATACCAATTATTGTCCAAATTTGCGCTTGTTGTGATCTTTTAATTTCTTTGACATCTTCCTTAACAGAATTTATCTCTCCCCTTACGGAATTTATTTCTCCTCTTACAGAATTTATTTCTACTTTTAATACTTGTCTTTCGCCTTTAGCTTCTGTTAGCTGAATTTTTATATCTGTAACATCTTTTTGGACATTTTCTAGTTTTTGACTAATTTCTGTTAGAATTTTTTCAAGGCTTTGTTCAATCATCACTGACATTTATTTTCTCCCCTAATCAGAAAGATTATCAATCATTATAGTCGATATTCAGACAACTATTATCCTTGCTGCCTCCCTGAATTTCGAGGCACTTACTGCCGATAAAAAGGTCAAAGATGGCAAAGTTAGATTTATTTTACCCACGGCGATCGGGAAAGTAACCATCAGCGATCGAGTTACCTCCCCATGGTAAGAGAAGTTTTACCCCCAACCAAATCCGGGCAATAGACGTTTTTTCAATTGTTGCATCGCTTGTTCCGTAACATCCCGGTATTTTAAATCTCCCACGAGAATACGCCCCATCAGTTGACCGGCGATCGGACGTTTAACGGCGACATGGTAGGCGATTTGGGTAAATTGATAGAATAAACCAGCTAATTTGGCCGCTAAAGCCATATCTTCCCCCCATTCTTCCCGAATTATCCGACTATAGTTCGCTAAAGCCCGATTATCCCCAGCTAAAGCTCGATCGATCGCCTCGGCTGCCTTAACTCCCGTCAAAATTGCCGGACGGATACCCTCACCGATAAGAGGATCGAGAATCCCCGCCGCTTCTCCTGTAATTAAGGCATTTTGGGCGTGTAGCGGTTGATTTCCGTTCCAAAGGGCTAAAGCATACTCACTATAGCGATAATCCTGTAAATTCCAGCCCTTTTGACGGGCATAATTTAACAGTTGTTTTTTCATCTCCTCGGATTTGATGCTGCCCTTAAAACAACCACCGCTAATTGTGTAACCATTAGACTTGGGAAAAGCCCAGATATAACCATTTTTTAGGGAACCAAAATCAAAAAAAGCTTTTTGGGGTGGAATAGTCGCTTCTGCGTTAGTAATTTCCAGAGCAGCACCGATCGCTTCGTTTTTCGCTGGTAATCCTAACCAGCGACTGGTATTACCCCTAACACCATCGGCAGCAATCAGATATTTGCCTGAAAATGTTCCTTGGGATGTGGTAACTTGCCAGTGATCTTGGAGGAATTTGATCTGGGTAACTTCGCTGTTATCTTGGATGGTTGCCCCGACTGCGATCGCCTGTTGACCTAAAAAATCATCGAAACGATCCCTTTGTACCATCCACATCGGTTCTAGCATATTTAACTTAGTGGTGACGGTATCCCCCTGTTTCCAAGTAAACTGTACTTGCGTGACGGTATTCTCGATCACGGGGGTAAAGTCAAAATCAAACCATTGCTTAATTGCCGGGGATACCCCACCACCACAGGGTTTATAACGGGGTAATTTCGCTTTATCGAGGATCAGGATCGAACGTCCCTTTTTAGCTAGATGATAACCCGCCGTCGCTCCTGCTGGCCCCGCACCGATGATAATACAGTCAAACATTTGTACTAATTTAAGTCGTTGAACAAATTTATAGACAATTTACGCTATTTTGGGCAACTTGTGTTGAGTCTGGTTTCTTGTCCCTTCCTCAGTCGGTTGAGCTTATATACTTTCTAGCTGATTTATCCCCCAATGTCCAAGAGAGTCTAATCTCTGGCTTTTTTTTGCTAATTGATCAATTATCTTCACCTGATCAATCGTATAATCAAAAAAACTATAACGGCTCGATTATGTCATGAAAATTGTTTCTATTAAAATAACCAACTATCGTATGTTTAAAAATATACACATAAGAGATATTCCTCCTTTTTGCGTGATTATTGGAGCTAATGGTACAGGAAAATCTACCCTATTTGATATTTTTGGCTTTCTGCGAGATGCCCTCAAAAACAACATTCGCCAAGCTTTACAAATTCGCGGCGGTTATAAAGAAGTTATTACCAGAGGTCAAGAAAAAGAAGATATTGAAATCGAACTGCAATTTCGGATGAAAATCTCAGATACAGAACGTCTGGTTACTTATATACTCAGAATTGGACAAGAGGAAAATCGCCCCATGATCAAACGCGAAATACTTCGCTATAAACGGGGTGAACACGGTGCACCTTTTCATTTTTTAGATTTTCACCGCGGTCAAGGATATGCTATCACCAACGAAGAAGATTTTAGTAAACCAGATAAAGAACTCGATCGAGAAGAACAACAGCTAGAATCTAACGATATACTAGAGCTCAAAGGATTAGGACAATTTCAACGTTTTAAAGCCGCTACTGCCTTTCGTTCTCTGATTGAAAATTGGCACATTTCCGACTTTCACATTAGCGAAGCTAGAGGAAGTAAAGAAATATCTTACGCTGAACACTTATCCCCCACGGGTGATAATATGGCAACAGTTGCCCAATATATTTATCAACAATATCCCCAAATTTTTCAGCAAATTCTCGAAAGAATGAAACAAATAGTTCCGGGTATTTCCTCTGTGGAGGCCAAAGAAACCGAAGACGGTCGTTTGATTTTACGTTTTCAAGATCAAGCATTTAAAGACCCTTTTATTGATCGCTATGTTTCTGACGGGACTATGAAAATGTTCGCTTATTTAATATTACTATTCGATCCCAATCCTCATCCCCTACTCTGTGTCGAAGAACCAGAAAACCAACTTTATCCTACTTTATTAAAAGAACTAGCCGAAGAATTCGCTCACTATAGCTATCGGGGGGGTCAGGTATTTGTTTCTAGCCACTCCCCCGATTTTATCAATGCGGTTCCACTAGCTAGTATTTTCTGGCTAATTAAATGCCAAGGTATCACCCAAATCCATAGGGCTACCGATAGCGAAATCCTCAAAAACTTAGTAGCAGAAGGCGATTTACCCGGCTATCTTTGGAATCAAGGCTGGTTTGAAGGAGTAGAACCCTAATGAACTATGATAGCGTATTTTTGCTAGAATAGTCATCTATAGAAAATGTGTTAAACGAACTTTTACCTAAAATTATTCCCCCAGAAATCAGCTATATATGTATTAGTCATTAAGGTAAACAAGACCTAGCCAAATCTATTCCTAAAAAACTCAAAGCTTTCAAGAAATCTAGTCCCAATACCAAATTTATTATTGTCCACGATCAGGACTCCCACGATTGTCAAAAACTCAAAAAGGAACTAGGAGAAATTTGTCAAAATGCCAGTGATGCTCAAGTCTTAATTCGGATTATTTGTCATGAATTAGAATCTTGGTTTCTGGGAGATTTAGCGGCGGTGGCCAAGGCATATAATTTAAATAGTCTCGGACAAAAACAAAATAAAAGTAAATACAGAGAACCAGACCAGCTTAACTCGGCCAAACAAGAACTACAAAAGCTAGTCAAAGAGTATTATGCAGGAACCCACTCTAAACAGATTGCCCCCCATCTTTCCTTAACTGAAAATAAATCCCGTAGTTTTCAAACTTTTATCCAAGGTATCAAAAATGTTGTGGAAATGATACAACGCCCCAATCCGAACCCGAACTAAAATAGACCTCGACCTAATATAATTGAAAGCCTGTAAGATCCTAACTAGGGTGATAATTTCTATCGATAAGATTTTTGCGCCCAAAAATATTCCCCCCGGCAGAACCGAGGGGAAAGTGGCAAAAAAACTGCTAGATTAGCAGTTTAAGGCTAAGTCTTGGGATTCTTTTTTCAAGAGATTAACGAGGGTTTCGTCACCATTCTCTTGAGCGATTTGTAAACGACGTTCCAGACGAAGACGAATATTGTTCAGATGGATGCTAGAAAGGGTTTCCTCTTGGACAACAACAGGGGGTTTGACAACGGGCAACGGACAAGTGTTCGGGGCAACTTGCCCAGCAAGATGAGGACGGGTGCTGTAGGCAACCCCACGATACTGACGATGTAGTTTCGGCTCTAATTGGAGCATATGGCGAGGATAATGGTGATTCCAGTCTTGACCTCGGTATTTACCCCCGATATCTCCAGTCTTCATCTCCAAGGGGAGAGAATCCCTTTCGTACTTAACTCCTCGATAGGCTAACGTCATATCACCGACTCCCTGCAATGCTTTAAAGTTACTTTAATCCCCCTTGTCGTCCCCATTTAGGGACAACAAATGAAAAGATCTTACTTCTTATTCTGTATCTATTTTTACATTTTGTTAGGGAACTTGATAAAACTTTATAAAAATTTAATATTTTCTAGTTGACCATAGTATCCTTTTCTGGCTGAGTTTGGTCGCCTGCCAAAGGAGCCTCTAGGGGGTTGAGGATTAATTTGGGTTGCTCGTCCTCATCGATGAGACGAATTTGAATTTGGGGGCCGGAGGCGGCTAAACGAACCACCATACCATTGACGACGGCGGTTTTCTTGATCGGTTTGCCATTGAGAAACGTCCCATTTGCCCCTAAATTTTCCAATTCCCAATCATCGCGATCATTACGGCGGATTTCTAAGTGCCGCCTCGAAACCACAGCACTATAGAGAACTACATGATTATCCAGCGCCCTGCCGATGAGAATGGTTGATTGATCATTGCCAAATTGCCAATGTTGTAGGGGCGTGGCTTGACTGGGGTGTAAAAGAGTTAAAGTGATCACGGTGATTGTTGACGGCACGATAGAGGCGGTGGACAGGGTAAATCTTATTGGCTATCGAGATTCATCCTTGCCACCAAGTCTTAAATCCTAGCAATGAATATCTCTAGTTAATTGACTAAGCCCCTTCTATTGTCTCATACTTTCCCGTTCCCTCTAAACCGACCTCCCCCAGAAAATCTAGCCACTTCGCCCTAGTATTAATAAAACTGATGGGGGATGATTTCCACATTTTCACCAATTTTTACCCTCTTCAGGGATAAGATAGTGCTTGTGTCACCTAAACATTGATCTATGAGCGGCTTTATTAGAAAAATAATCTTGATATCGGCTTTAATTTCCCTGGGAATTAAATATCTTGCCCCTTTATTATCGATCGCTCCCAGTCCTCTTAACACTTTAATTCTGGTTTTTACTCCTTTTCTGCTCACGGTTTTTGCTCTCTGGAGACGGACAATAACTGATTAGGAATTTTTCTCCTTACTGATCATGACTTTTGGCAGCAGCCTCGGTTTAGTCCTGTTAGTCTTTTGTCTGTTGATTCTCTGGCAGATTCGACAGATTCTCTTATTATCATTGATGGCGATTATTCTCGCTCAGATTTTAAATTTGGCTGTGACTTGGTGGCAGCGTCATCACCTCAAGCGTTCCTACGCCCTAATTATCACTCTTTTTGGCTTTTTTATTGGTATTATCGGTATTTTTCTGGGGATTATACCCGCTTTAGTCCAACAATTTCGCCAATTATTTAGTTTATTACCCCAAGCTATAGAAAGACTCTGGGGACAAGTCCATAGTCTTGAGGATTATCTCGATCCTAGTCTGGCCAGTGTCTTCCCGGACTTTAAAACTCTGCTCGCTCAGTTACAACCCCTGATTAACCAAATTGCTGGCCGGGGTTTGAGCATTTTTTACGGCACTTTCGGCATTATCCTTAGCTTACTGCTAATTGTTGGCCTGAGTTTGATGATTCTCGCCGATCCTGCCGCTTACCACCGTTGTTTTCTGCGTTTATTTCCTGCTTTCTACCGTTCTAGGGTACGATCGATCCTAGAACAATGCGATCGAGATTTAAAAGCTTGGCTAAAAGGGATTTTCTGTCATATGTTGATTATGACCTTGGGCAGTTGCCTGGGTCTATCCCTGATTGGCATTCCCCTCGCTTTTTCCCAATCTATCTTGGCAGGATTTCTCACCTTTATCCCCAACCTCGGGCCAGTTTTAAGCACGATTTTACCCTTTTCTATCGCCCTTCTGGAAGCTCCCTGGCAACCCTGGGCAGTTTTGCTACTCTACAGCAGTATTTATCTGTTAATTCAATATTTCGACTATCATCCACCGCTGCCCATTTTAACGGTGCGGTCGCTCAAGCTCTTACCCGCTTTTACCCTGTTGGCCCAGTTGTTTTTCGCCTCGATTTTTGGCTTTTTAGGGCTATTTCTGGCGGTTCCCCTAGCGCTTATCGCTCGTATTTGGCTAAGGGAAGCTTTGATCAAGGATATTCTCGATCATTGGCGGACTGGGAATAAAAAATCTTAAACTGGGGATCTAGGATTCGAACCTAGGAAATGGCGGGACCAAAACCCGCTGCCTTACCGCTTGGCTAATCCCCATTGGACAGACCTTTTTAATATTAGCATTTATCTCCCCGGTTTTGTCAAGAAGTTGATAAAAATTTTTTGCTCAAGCTAAAACCTATTTTAACCGCCGGCTATCTTGGGGTTATGGTGATCAGCTTATCTGAGCGAAGAAAGGGCGTACGCTATACGCCCCTACATCGCGCCTGGTGTGATTGGTAGGGGCGCAATGTGGTCAGTGAGTTTATCGAACTGCTTGCGCCGATAATGTGACATGGTCAACATTTTTTACCCAATGTCCAAGAGAGCCTAACCGCCTATCCTGAGATTAGGGGACTGGGTGTGGGTTGTGGGGTTTGGGGTATAAGGAGAAAAATCTATGGATAATAGCGCACAAAACTGGTACATTGTCCAGGAAAATACGGGAATTTGTCAGATTATAGCCCTAGAAAACGGAAAAACCCCAGTTAGTGGTCAATACTGGGGTCCTTTTGCCGAGCCAGGAGAAGCGATCGCCCGTCGGGGGGGTTTAATTCGAGCGGGCAAATGTCAACCTATTGTTTAGCGGTATTGGTGGGTGTTTTTTTGCCTTCAGTGATTTCTTTTTCCAAGATTTCAAAACCCTTCTTGAATTGAGGATCCTGGAAGGTTCCCACCCGCTCCCGTTCCTGTTGAAGATTTTTGCGCTCTTCCTCGCTCAGTTCCGACTCCACATCCGGATGAATACCATCTTTATTGATGTCGCGTCCTTTGGGGGTGAGATACTTGGCAATCGTCACCGCTAATCCCGAACCGTCACTGAGACTGCGTACCGATTGCACTAATCCCTTACCAAAGGTTTTCGTACCGACAATAGCCGCCCGATCATGATCCTGTAAAGCCCCGGAGAGAATTTCACTAGCACTGGCGGAACCCCCATCGACGAGGACAACCAGCGGTTTATTAGTCAAAGCTTGATTGTTGGCCCGTTGACGTTCCGTCACCCCTTTGCGATCAACCGTAGAGACAATTAAACCATCAGGTATCCACATCCGAGCGATTTCGATGCTGGCGTAGAGTAAACCGCCGGGGTTGGAACGGAGATCGAGAATATAACCTTTCACCTCTTCGGCTTCCAATTCGCGAATCGCTTGACTCATATCGCCACTAGCTTGGGCGCTAAATTGATTGAGACGGATATAACCGATTTTACCGATCGGGGTGTTTTCTGTGTGGGCGCGCACTGGATGAATTTCAATTTTGGCCCGGGTAAGAGTCAATTCCTTTTTCTCCTCACCCCGTTGAATCGTGATCTTAACGCTTGTCCCCACTTTGCCGCGGATCATGCTCACCGCTTGCTCCAGTTCCATACCTTCGGTAGATTTACCATCGATAGCGATAATCACATCTTTGGGCAGCACACCAGCTTTAGAAGCGGGAGTATCTTCAATGGGTGAAACCACGACTAACTGCTTGGTTTTCTCATCTTTGGTCAATTGAATCCCTACCCCGGTCAATTCTCCCGATGTATCGATCTTCATATTGTTAAACTCTTTGGGATCCATAAAACGGGTATAGGGATCATTGAGAGTTTTCAACATCTCGCGGATAGCGGTGTATGCTTCCTCTTGATTTTTGTAGGAACGATTTAAATACTGATTGCGGATGGCGTTCCAGTCCGATTGATTAAAAGTGCCATCTAAATAAGTGCGGTTGATGATCTGCCAAACCTCATCAACGGTTTCCTTGGGACTTTCCTGAAAAAAAGCTTGACTTTGAGAGAGACGGAATCCCGCCCCCGTGACGGCGACGGTAGACAGGACCACTGCTGTAGCACCGAGAACAAGTCCGCGTTTGTTGATAACCATAGGTAATTTTCAGATAAATTAGGCTGTTCTTGCCGAAATGCTCTTTCTGGCTGACCGTCGAAATATCTTGGCAAAAAGGAGCGTTTAGGTTTCCTGGAGACAGACAAAAGAACGCCTGTAGACTACTACTGTTATAACATTGATTATCTCTTTCTTTGTCAAACTGGTTATTTGAGTAGCGATCGAGTTGCCAGCAGCCCACCTCGCGACCTAAGATAACAGCAAAACTGTCCCGGATTTTCCCTATGAGCGATCAAATCCTTTCTTCCCTCTCCCTAGAACAAAAACGACAAAACCTGCGCCACCAAAGGCGATCGAAGGTGTGGCAAGCCCTGGGTCGCTTTCTGGTGGTTAGTGGTTTAGCGACGGGATTAGCTTGGGGGATGACTTCGCCCTATTGGACAATTACCAAGGCCGGACAGGTGGAAATCGCAGGCACGGAATTAATGTCGCCCGAGTCGATTCGTGCTTGGCTAAAATTAAGCTATCCTCTGTCTCTCTGGGAATTACCTACCCATCAATTGCGAGAAAAATTAGCGGCTATTCCCGCTATTGCCGACGTTAAGATCGAGCGGCAATTATTACCCCCGCAAGTGATTGTTTCTATTCAAGAAAGAAAACCTGTGGCCCGTTGGCGTTCCCATCAACAGCAAGGTTTTTTAGATGCCTCGGGAACGATAATTCCTCAAAACTATTATGGTCGAACTCTGCCCAAAACCCAATTACCTAGCCTAGAAGTGCTTGGTTACGACCGACAATATCAACAACAGTGGCAAAAAATTTATCCCTTAGTTGATAACTTATCGATTAAAGTTACCGCCATCGATTGGCGCAACCCTAGTAATCTTGTACTAAGGACTGAACTGGGACAGGTCTATTTAGGTTTTTATAAAGATAGATTGCCCGAAAAATTAACCGCTCTCGTACAATCGCGGCCATTGTCATCCAAGATACCTCTAGCGCGAATTCTCTACATTGACCTGAGCAATCCTGATGCTCCCACTGTACAATTAAAACCGCAGCCAGCCCCGATCGTTGCCAAAGTAACGGCAACTGGTAGGGATTAACTGGAATTGATCAGCAAATAACCGCAATTATTCCCTTTATGTATTGCCAAAAACCCCAAATTATGATTTTCTGAACCAGAAACTGATAATGTAGATACTGGAACCGACATAATATTAGTGATAGTGTTAACATTGCATCTCTAATTCATCAAATCAATAACAGAATCTTGTACTAAGAGTGTTCCAATTCCAATGACATCGATTAATGAAATCGTTCCCACCTATCCCAATCTGAATAGTAACGATTATGCCAGTTCAGCTATGAGCGAAGATAATCATTACTCTCAGAATAATGCTGGAGTATTATTTACTCGCCCCCATGAATCACAGATGACACCCCGAGAAGAAAGTCGTAGTAATCGCATCGTGCCAAGCAATGTCGCCAAGATCAAGGTGATCGGGGTCGGCGGTGGGGGCTGTAACGCCGTTAACCGCATGATCGCCAGTGGCGTGACCGGAATCGAATTTTGGGCAATTAACACCGATGCCCAGGCCCTGGCCCATTCCTCCGCCCCCCAGAGGTTACAAATCGGGACAAAATTAACCCGCGGCCTAGGGGCGGGGGGCAATCCGGCGATCGGACAGAAAGCGGCGGAAGAATCTCGGGATGAAATCGCCCAAGCATTGGAAGGAACCGATCTAGTCTTTATTACCGCCGGGATGGGCGGCGGCACGGGAACGGGGGCTGCTCCAATTGTGGCCGAAATTGCCAAAGAAATCGGCTGTTTGACCGTGGGAGTTGTGACTCGTCCCTTTACCTTCGAGGGTCGTCGTCGCACTAATCAGGCCGATGAAGGGGTGGGCGGTTTACAAAGTCGGGTCGATACCCTGATTATTATCCCCAATAACCAGTTATTACAGGTAATACCCGCCGACACTCCCCTACAGGAGGCTTTTCGGGTCGCTGATGATGTGCTGCGGCAAGGGGTACAGGGGATATCGGATATTATCACTATCCCCGGTCTGGTAAATGTGGATTTCGCCGATGTGCGGGCAGTGATGGCCGATGCGGGTTCGGCCCTAATGGGTATCGGCATCGGTTCCGGAAAATCTCGGGCTAAGGAAGGCGCGATCGCTGCTATTTCCTCACCGTTACTGGAATCCTCGATCGAAGGGGCGAAAGGTGTGGTCTTTAATATCACTGGTGGTCAAGATCTAACCCTACACGAAGTCAATGCCGCCGCCGAAATTATCTATGAAGTGGTGGATCCCAACGCTAATATCATCTTCGGGGCAGTAATTGACGAGAAAATGCAGGGAGAAGTCAGAATTACCGTCATTGCCACCGGTTTTTCCGGCGATTCCCCCTCTCGTCCCACTGCTAACAAGGTGGTGATTAATACCCCCGCACCCAGTCCAGCACCCACTCCCGAACCACCAAAACCGGCGGGATTAGATATCCCCGAATTTCTGCAACGTCGTCGTCCTTTTGATCGCTAACCTCCTATGACTGCCATTGCTCTCACCATCGCCGGTTCCGATAGTGGTGGCGGCGCGGGAATTCAAGCTGATTTGAAAACCTTCGCCTTCCACCGAGTTCACGGCACCAGCGCCCTTACCTGCGTTACCGCCCAAAATACCCTGGGGGTCGAGCGCGTCGAGTCCTTAAGTCCAGAAATGGTGACGGCCCAAATCGATGCCGTGGTCAGGGATATCGGTGTGTCAGCGGTCAAGACGGGAATGCTGTTTAGCAGCGAGATTATCGAAGCAGTGGCCGAGGCGATCGAGCGCTGGCGTTTAACCAGTTTAGTGGTAGATCCGGTTATGGTTTCGCGGGTAGGAGCCAAATTAATTGATGATCGGGCTGTAGATAGTCTTTTTGATAGTTTAATTCCTCTGGCTTCGATTATTACCCCTAATCGTTACGAAGCACAGCTTTTAAGTGGCATTGAGATCAATGATTTTGAGGCGATGAAAGCGGCCGCCGCAATTATTTTCCAGAAGTCGGCCACACCGGTATTAGTGAAAGGTGGCGGCATGAAAGGGCGGCTGCGTGGGGTTGATATCTGCTTTGATGGGGAAGAATGGGAAACTTTTAAGACCAGAAGCGTCGAAACCAATAATACTCACGGGACTGGTTGTACCCTATCAGCAGCGATCGCTGCTAACCTCGCTTTGGGTGATGACCTGAAAATAGCGGTGAAAAAGGCCAAGGATTACGTTACTAACGCCCTTGAGCATTCCCTCGCTATTGGTCGCGGAACCGGTCCAGTGGGTCATTTTTACTCTTTAAAAGCCCTAAATTAGTCAATTAATGACCACTACGCTGCGTATTTCCCCCCAAGTACCCCAGAGTTGCACTGGTCGCCCCTCAGTTCCCCTCTCCGTCTATACTCGCACAGTGCAAATCGCACTGGGTACTTTACCCGATTGAACTATTAAGACTTAGCCAAGAGAAATAGCTTGGCCTTTTTCTCCGGATGACCGACAAATTCCGCAATGTCTTACACTTCATCGAAAATTTTGGGTCTGAAACCCCGTCGTTCTAGGTTGGCTTTACCGTTAAATAGGGTTTGCTGAAAAAGTTTTTCCTGGGGGCAGGGTGTAGGGTGTGGGGTGTGGGGTGTAGGGTTTTACCGATTTTGAGGGGGTCAATTACCTAATTTTCAGGGAAAAAGTCCAGGAATTTTTCCCCCGATCACTCCCAGATCCATTACTTTTTGATGGCCAAAAGGTCTAAAAGTTTTACCCAACAAGGTTTTTAGATTTATTCAGCAAACCCTAAATATGAGCATCGTTTACGAAATATATGCTAAAATGTGAGGCATGGAAAAAGCCTATTCGTTTCGAATTTACCCCACACCCGAACAAGAGTCGCTATTGCGGCGCACTTTGGGCTGTGTAAGATTGGTTTACAATAAAGCTCTCCATCTCAGAACACAAGCATGGTACGAAAAGCAAGAAAGAGTAGGATATACTGAAACCTCTTCAATGCTAACCGAGTGGAAAAAGCAAGAAGAATTAGACTTTCTCAACGAAGTAAGCTGTGTACCTTTGCAACAAGGGTTAAGACACCTACAAACAGCTTTCACTAACTTCTTTGCTGGTCGTACTAAGTATCCTAACTTTAAGAAAAAACATCAGGGAGGAAGTGCCGAATTTACTAAGTCTGCTTTTAAATTTAAAGACAAACAAATCTATTTAGCTAAATGCACAGAACCTTTAGCAATTCGATGGTCAAGACAAATACCAGAAGCTTGTGAACCAAGCACAGTAACAGTCAGATTACATCCTTCTGGGCGTTGGCATATCTCAATAAGATTTGATGACCCAACAATTAAGCCATTACCAGTAACAGATAAAGCCATCGGAATTGACTTAGGAATTAGTAGCCTTGTGATTACCAGCGATGGTGACAAAGTATCTAATCCTAAGCATTTTAAAAAGCATTATCAGAGACTGCGAAAAGCACAAAAAAGCCTTTCTCGAAAACAGAAAGGGTCAAAGAATCGAGAAAAAGCGAGAATCAAAGTAGCCAAAATTCACGCTCAAATTACCGATAGCAGAAAAGACCATTTACACAAGCTAACCACTCAATTAGTCCGTGAAAACCAAACGATTGTGGTTGAGAATTTAGCCGTCAAAAATATGGTCAAAAACCCGAAATTATCTCAGGCAATATCTGATGTTAGTTGGGGAGAAATAACTCGACAATTAGCCTATAAATGCCGTTGGTATGGGAGAAATTACCTCGAAGTAGATAGATGGTTTCCTAGTTCTAAGCGGTGTAGTAATTGCGGGTATATTGCTGAGAAAATGCCGTTAAATGTTCGAGAGTGGGACTGTCCAGACTGTGGGACACACCATGACCGAGATATTAACGCTAGTAAAAACATTTTGGCCGCAGGACTTGCGGTGTCAGTCTGTAGAGCGACCATAAGACCAGAACAGAGTAAATCTGTTAAGGCAGGTGCGGAACCCCGCAAGGGAAAGAAGCAGAAACCCAAATCGTGAGGTTTGGGAATCGCCGTCCGTTTTACGGCGGTGAGGATGTCAAAAAGAAAAGTCTCGAAAAGATCGAGAATTTCCTCAAAGTCCACATTATGTTTTTCTATGTTAGAACACCGCTTGCTCTCATGCCATTCAAACGAATCAAATTTCATACTTGATCATTTATACTAAATTCTGTTTAAAAGGTATAGGGAAGTGGGAAGTGGGAAGTGGGCAGAAGGAACCGGGTTTTTAAAGTTAGATTAGGAGTTAATCGGACTATTAAAAACGGATTTGGTATTAAGCCTATTAGGGGTTTGCTGAAAAAGTAGGGGCGAAGCATTCGGATAGGAAATCTACGGTTTCAGCGATAGGTTATGCCCGAATGCTTCGCCCCTACAGGACACGGGCCGATGAAGATGCAGGGTTTTGAACCACGATTCTCTCAAAATCTTGCATCTGTTTCGCGAAACAAGCCACTAAGACCCTTACCTCGTCTATATTTCACATTTATTCAGCAAACCCTATCTAACTACCTCTTGCCGCTTGCCTATCCTAACCAAGAAGTTAATTTTGCCCTATCACTTATCAGTTCCCATCTGTTGCCCCTAGGCTTTCTGATCCTGTTTAGATTTATGTAGGGGATCCATAGAAATCTCTAAGCGCTTAAATACCACAGAGGAAAGGGTAGTTAAAACCAAATAAACTAAAGCAACAGCGATATAAATCTCGAAAGCTTTATAGGTAGTGGCTACCATTAATTGACCTTGCCGGAATAATTCTTCAAAACCGATTACTGCCGCTAAACTGGTATCTTTAATTAGGGTGATAAATTCATTCCCCAACGGTGGCAACATCCTGCGAAAAGCTTGGGGAAAAATCACCTCGCGCATGGTTTGTGCTGGGGACATTCCTAAACTAGAACAAGCTTCCCATTGACCATTATCGATCGATTGAATACCGCCGCGCATAATTTCAGCTAAATAGGCCGCCACATTTAAACTTAGGGCAAATAAGGCCGCCGGTAAACGATCTAAGTCGATATTTAAGCCAATTTCTCGGAACAACCCGGGCAAACCAAAATAGATCAAGAATAATTGCACCAGCATCGGTGTTCCCCGAAAGAAATCCACATAGATGCGGCAAATTATTTTTAACCATTTGTAGGGAGAAATCAGGGCAATAGCCACTAAAGTTCCACCGATTAACCCGAAAAGAAAAGACAGAACCGTTAACAGAATTGTCCAGGGAACCCCTTTCACAATCAGGTTATAGAATAATTCTCCCCAGTTAAAACTCGATTCCTGTAAATTCTTTAAAGCTGGAGCAACTAAGGGTAATACTGGCGGTTTTTCTCCAAACCATTGCCGAAAAATAACATCGTACTGACCACTTTCTATGACTCGACCGAGAGCATCATTAATTAACTGGAGATAGGGGGAATTTTTGGGTAAAGCAATGCCGTAGAATTCCTCCGTTAATAATTCTCCGACCACCTTTACTCCCCGCAAACCCGCTTCTTTAATGGCATACAAAGTTACGGGTTTATCGTTAACTACCGCCTCAACTCGACCATTAATTAATTCCTGCAAAGCTAAAGCCGCCGAGTCAAATTGACTAACCACTGCTCCAGGTATTTTTGTTGCTTCTAAGGCTCCCGTTGTGCCAATTTGGACGGCAATTCTTTTGCCTTTTAAGTCTTCAAAATTTTTAATCGTCTTATTATCTTCCCGAACAGCGATCGCTAAACCAGCCCTAAAATAAGGTCGAGAAAAAGAAATCGCTTGGGCGCGTTCAGAGGTGATTGTCATGCCACTAATAGCGGCTTCCACTGTTCTTGCTTGTAGGGCCGGAATAATACCATCAAAGGGTAAATTTCTCAAGTCAATGTTGAGATCAGCTTCCTTGCCAATTGCCCGCATTAAATCGATATCAAACCCGGTTAATTGTCCCCCTTGTTGAAATTCAAAGGGTGGAAAAGTCGCTTCTGTGGCGACTCGAAAAGGATTAGGAGGAGTCTGAGAAAAAGCGGGAATAACAGTTAATCCGAGCGCTAAAACTAATCCTAACAAGGCAAAGATGACTCTCTGCACCGCCCGCCCTCGCCAAAATTTAATCATTTTTTAAGTTTTACTCCTTGATTTTTTTACTCAATTAAGTTAAGGATTTCGTCCTACTCCTCACCTAAGACAGATGTAGAGAGACTATTTGAGTATTATGATTATTCCTCTTGATAAAATGTCGTCAAGGATACAATCTAGCAGAAACTAATCTCGATACCTTTATACAGAATGTAAAATTTTTTACGAGAGGACATCATGACCACTACTACCCCTGTGATTGTTAGTGAAGGTTTACGCAAAAGTTACGGCTCTTTAGAGGTACTTAAAGGAGTTACAGGCACTCTTTATCAAGGGGATGTGGTATCGGTAATCGGTCCCTCTGGCTGCGGCAAAAGTACCTTTTTACGCTGTCTCAATCGTTTGGAAACAATTAACGGCGGCCGCTTGGAGGTGATGGGAATTGACATCTCTTCCCCGAAGTTAAATCAATCAGTTCTCCGCAAGTTACGCAGCCGGGTAAGTATGGTGTTTCAACACTTTAATCTTTTTCCCCATCTCACCGTTTTACAAAACTTGATGTTAGCCCCCAAGCAAGTCTTACACCACTCGGAAAATGAGGCTAAGGATACGGCAATTCATTATCTGGAAAAGGTGGGATTGGCCCCAAAAGCCGATGTTTATCCCGACCAGTTATCGGGAGGACAAAAACAACGGGTGGCGATCGCTCGCAGTCTCTGCATGAAACCAGAGGTGATTTTATTTGATGAACCCACTTCGGCCCTGGATCCGGAATTGGTCGGGGAAGTGTTAAACGTTATGCGTCAATTGGCCGATGAGGGTATGACTATGGTAGTCGTCACCCACGAAATGCAGTTCGCTAAGGAAGTCTCTAACAAGGTTTTGTTCTTCAATCAAGGTGTCATCGAAGAAGCAGGCGATCCCGACACCTTCTTTAATCATCCCCACAGCGAGCGCCTGCAAGCCTTTTTAAGTCGGATCAATAGTAATTAGGGTTTGCTGAATTCAGGAGTCTCGGAGTCTCGACTAGGAAATTAATTTTGCACGACTACTTATGAATAGAACCATTCTTGATAGTATGGTGAGAACGACAACGCTGGACAAGTAAATACAGGTGAACTAGGGGAGATTTTGTTCTGTGCTAGGCTGATATTTGAGTAAGCCGGACAGGAGCCACAAAAAGATATTGATCAGAAAAGTCATGATCAAGTTAGAGGTTTAAAGATTGATGGCTCTTCGGTTCGTGTTATGCAATGGACGAGGTTATAAGGGATGAAACTATTATAGAGAAAGACATTGCTGCGATTTTTGTCAATTGTTTTCGCTCTAGAACGAACTAATCAATTAAGTCTCTTGCCAGATAAGGATTTAGTCGATTTATACCCCCCGATCGAACCATAGCAAGTAACGAAGACTCAGATTGATTTATAGCGATACGCAATAGAGTGAGATACAGGCAAAGCTTTGCTTGGACTGGTTTGTAGTCGGTGATAATGTACCTCATACGACTGCGAACCGTTATAGTGGATTAGAGATGAAGATTGATTGAATGAACCAATCATAGTCAATCAAATAATCACATCAATCATAGTTAAGACCGTTGGAAAAGAGAGTCTGTAGGCGCACGGATTTCCCATTATGAATATAATATCATGTCAAGTCGCCTTTGTCAAGAGAAATTTTGACAACATCCAGAAAAACGTAGGGTGCGTTAGACGGCCAAAATTTCCGCTTTAACTTCAAGCTAACAATCCGTCGTAACGCACCACCATCGACTATAGTGCGCCTAAATGAATTGTGAAAAGGCATCGGATTTCTTAAGGTTAGGAAAATTAAATAATTGAAATTTGGCAAAAAACTCGAACAGGCGTTTAACCACTCGAAAACTTTTGGCCAACCAATAAAATCTTCTCAAAAGATTTTTTAACTGTAGCCAAATTGCTTCTACTGGATTTTCTTCGGGAGCGTATCGAGCAAATTTATGACAGGTAATCTGCCAATCTTCTGGGGATAAACCCTGATTTTGTTCAGTAAGGAATTTGCTCATATCTTCTCCCGCATGATAGGAAGCTCCATCCCAAATAATCAGTATTTTTCGCCTAGGGTTGCTTTGAATTAGTTTTTTCAAGAAATCTACTGTATTCTCGACCTTCCCTGCCTTGTAGGGAGCTAAAATAAATTCTTTGCCCTCTAAATTTAAAGCTCCATAATAAGTTTGTCTCTCTTTTTCATTCTCAATTTTTACCAAAGTTCTTTCGAGTAACTCTGAGGGATTTTGACCTTCTTTTAGTCTTTCTTTAATAAAGTTCCAGAGATAGCCTAGAACATCTTTCCAGACCAGATGACATTCATCAAGCAAGTACACCACCAGCTTTCCCGACCGAATCTCCTCTTTTTTGCTCTCCAATAATTGACTGATTTCTTTATTCTTTTTTTTGACCTCTTCTGGAGCTTTTTTCGGGTTTACTTGTTCCGCCTTTGGCCAGCTAATTCTCGCTTCTTTTAGCAATTGGTAGTAGCTCTGTCTCGATTTAAACACAACCTCATAAGTTTCTAGTACATAAGTTTCTAGCTCCCCAATATCCCAGTGACTCTGGTTGATAATCCATTGAATTAATTCTTGTTTTTCCTCGGCATTTAGATAGGTTCTCGAACCTTTATACTTCAAGATAATCCCCTCAATTCCTGCTGAAATAAATTCCTTTTTCCATTTAGCAATGAATCTGGGGGTCACTCCAATAATTTCTTGAATTGCTCTATAAGCGTATCCCGACAAAGCCAGCTTAACCCCTAAGGCTCTTTTCAGTTCTCGGAAGTCGGGATTAGTTTTGATGAACTCTTCGAGAATTTGAAGTTCTGCTTCCATTTGATTCTCCAAACACTTATATTTGTCGTCCTTTTATTCTAAAATATTTCGGGATTGTTGTCGGCATTCTAGTTTACATATCATTTAGGCGCACTATATCAACGAGTTGATGAATTATTTAAAGAAGCTTTATTAAGTCAAGGGGTTGGCTATGAATACAGTGAATATATTCCTGAAGAATCAGGTCATGGGCGAACGGAAATCCGACGTTATCAAGTTTTGAATAACATCCAAGACTTAGTAGATTCAAGATGCGAATGAAAACATCTTAATTCAGTGGCTTGCGTCCAATATTATCGGACAGTAAAGAATGGTAAAACTAAGTTGGAAACTAGATATTTTATCACCAGTTTATCTCATGAGGCTCAAGAATTATCTCAATCTATTCGCGGACATGGGAGTATTGAAAATCAATTGCATTGGGTTTTAGATGTCGAATTTAATGAAGATAGTTCGAGAATTAGAAAAGATAATGCTCCTGAAAACTTGGCAATAATTAGACATATTGCTCTCAATTTATTGAAGCAAGATAAAACCGAGAAAGGAAGCATCAGAAGTAAACGAAATCGATCTGGATGGGATAACAATTATCTCCTTGAGATATTAACTAATCAATAATTCTCATCAGAAATTATTTTCAACTAAAATTGAATATATTTTTCTTTCTCAAACTAGATTTCTCTAATTTGAGACTTTTTTCTACTCCAATAGGACACTTATCTTATTTTTCAAATTAATCAATTAGTAGAAGGGATTCAGAAACGAAAATTTTCGATTCTTAACTCTTGAAATCCTTGGGATGTCTAATTTTTAAAAATTAGATGCGTTTGCCCTGAGTGAATAATTAATCGGGCAATTTATACTGTTCCACAATCTTTTTAGCATATTCAGGAACATGAGCCGCTAATTTTTCAGGATAATTACGTTTAACATAAAGGTAATTACGGGTAAAGTGAGAATCGATGGAAAAGCGAGCGTATTCTAAACCTTTAGGCCCGATTTTTTCAATTACTACTCCCATCATTTTTGCCGCCCACATCGGTAATGTTACACCTTTGTCGTAGGCGGGAATGCTATTTTGTACAGCCTGTTTTCTATCACCACTAGACATAACATCTTGGGTATCTAATTGATCTTTAACTAACTCTAACATTTCTTTGCCCGTATCATTACGAACGACAATCCATTGCCAGCCAAAAGGTGCGCCCATATAGCCCACAACTAAATCAGCAAGAGAGTTAACATAATCAAAACAAGTCATACAGGAAGGGGCAAAAACATCTTTTAATTTATTAGTCTTTAAGCCAAAAAAGGGAACCATTTCGATCGAGCCGTCTTCGTGTTTAAAGTGTACCCGAAAATCCTGCATAAATTCATAATGAACCACGGTTTCTGGGGAACGACTGGTAGTTTCTAGAAACTTTTGTAGTCCTGAACGGGTGACATTATCGACGCAGGGAGTTCCTAAGACATATAACTTTTCTAAGCCTAATTTTTTTTCTACTGCTCTTAGGGCTTGAATTTGACAACCAACTCCGATAACTAATAACCGTTTCATGCCCGATTTTTCAATTTCTTCTAGGACTGATAAATTGGGAGAAAGAGTCGGTTTATTAACTTTAGCGGCGAGAATTTCTTCAGTAGTACGAGCGAGAATCGGCTGGGGTTGAAAGCGATCCTCGGCGGTATTCTGCACACAAACCACCCCTTCTACTAAACCACGATTGAGCATTTCACAGGCAATTGTACTGACGATTCCTGTCCATTGCGCCCCTGGAATAACTTGTTTTTTCTTGGCAGCCATCATCTCTTGATGAACACCAAAATAGAGATCATTTTCCTGATTTAAGTCGCGACTTCTGCCGTGTGCTTCTGCTTCTAAATCGGCGATTTGTTGATTAAGAAAAGCACAAGCTTCTTTAACATAGTGAATATAATAAGTGTCACAAAGTCCGCACTCGCTACACAATTCCTTCGCAGGACGACGACTATTGGGTTTGAGGGCTTTGGCTTTTAGGTGTGGCGCAAGGGAGTTCATAATCTTAAAAGGCAACTAGGTCAAGGGTTTTTTTCTATCGATCGTTTACCTTACCGCATTAGATCGCTTTGTTACCAATCTTTTTAAAGAAATGTAACGATTACCCGGATTAGGATCAGAGCAAAGCTTCTAAGGTGGCGACGACGGAAGCAGCTAAAGTTTCTAAATCATAACCGCCTTCTAAGCCGAAAAGCAGCGGTTTATTGAGAGTTAAGAGGTATTTGGTGAAAATTCCATAATCTTGTGGGTGTAAACAAATGCCCGCCAGAGGATCCGCTTGATTGGCATCATATCCAGCACTAACAATCACTAAATCCGGTTGAAAATTTTTCAGAAAAGGTATGACTTGCCCCTCAAAATGTTCTTGATAATCTTTAATCGTACTTCCTGCCGATAAGGGAATATTCAAAACATTATCAAACTCACCTTTTTCTCTCGCTTCTCCCGTGCCAGGATAAAAGGGGAACTGATGGAGGGAACAATAGGCAATCTGGGGATGATTTTCGACTATATCCTGGGTGCCATTGCCGTGATGCACGTCCCAATCAAGAATTGCTACTTTTTGCACTCTTTTGTTTTCTAAAGCATAATAGGCGGCAATAGCAGCATTAGAAAACAGACAGAAACCCATGCCATAATTAGAAGTGGCGTGATGCCCGGGGGGACGGGCTAAAATAAAGGCAGGATCGCCGGTGGATAAGACTCGATCAACTCCATCTAACCAGCCACTAACCGCTAGTAACGCCACATCGTAACTACGGGCAGAAACGGGAGTATCTGCATCCAATCTTCCCCCACCCCGTTGACAAATTCGCCGCAATCTATCAACATAATCTTGATTATGAACTTGTTTGATCAAAGGGATTACTTCGTCACGAATTTCGAGCGCTGTCGGTAAATGCCATGTTAGTTTTGACTGCCATTCTGTTTGTTTTAAAGCCTCGACAATCGCCGTTAAACGCGCCGCTTTTTCGGGATGGTAAATACCCGTATCGTGATCGAGAAATTCATCAGAATAGATAATCGAGATCATAATCAAATTACTGCTTAACTCGCTGGTTTTTGAGCAACCCAATAGTTTTAATCTATCAGAAAAGCAGCGGCTTGAGGAGCTATAGTGAAAAAACTTTACTGATTGGGTCCCTTTTGCCAGATGATGCAATTATCTTTCCCCAAGGTGACAGGAGGCAAAAATGCTGACAAATTTTCGGAAATTTCAACTAGAAGTTAATGGCATTACTATCAATGGTGTCAAAGGTGGGCGCGGTTTTCCGCTGCTTTTGCTCCATGGTTATCCCCAAACCCATCAAATGTGGCATAAAATCGCCCCCCGATTAGCGGCCAATTTTACGGTGATCGCCACGGATCTGCGCGGCTACGGGGATAGCGATAAACCCTTACCCCTAGAGGATTCTAGCAATTATTGCAAACGAGTCATGGCCCTCGATCAGGTATTGCTGATGGAAAAATTGGGTTATCAGGAGTTTTATCTAATCGGCCACGATCGAGGGGCGCGAGTTTCCCACCGTCTCGCCCTTGATTTTCCCGAAAAGGTCAAAAAAATCGTTTTACTCGATATAGCACCTACGCTGGCGATGTACGAGGCTACTGATAAAACTTTTGCTACTGCCTACTATCATTGGTTTTTCTTGATTCAGCCTTCCCCTTTTCCTGAAACCCTGATCGCCGCTAATCCCGATTATTATCTGCACCATTGCTTGCAAAGTTGGGGGCGAGATTTTAGCGCTTTTACAGAGGAAGCTTTGGGGGAATATCGGCGTTGTTTTCGAGATTTAAGCACGATAACCGCCACCTGTGCCGATTATCGGGCTGCCGCTACCATCGATTTAGAGCATGATCGTCAGGATTTAGACCGAAAAATTTCCTCTCCCCTCTTGGTTCTCTGGGGAAAAAAAGGTTTCATTGCACGTCAATACGATGTGATCGCTCTTTGGCAGCAGCGAGCTAATCAAGTGACGGGACAGGCGATCGCCAGTGGTCATTTTTTACCGGAAGAAGCACCGGAAGAGACGGGACAGGCGATCGAGGATTTTCTTCAATAAGTAAAGATATTGACAGCATAATTCTCCCAGTTAGGAGTGAGATTTTTCAATCAATTACCGATCAAATATTATTATGCAAATGCTAAAATACTCCCTGATTGTCCCCATCTATAACGAAGAAGAAACTATTGCCGAACTGTATCGCCGGGTGAGTGCTGTCATGAATAATTTAGATGGGGCGGTAGAATTAATCCTAGTAAATGATGGTAGTAAAGATAGTTCCTTAAAACTGCTGCGAGAACTGCACAAAGCTGATTCACGAGTGTGTTATATCAGTTTCGCCCGCAATTTTGGTCATCAAGCGGCGGTAACTGCTGGACTTAATTTTTGCCGAGGACAAGTAATTATTGTTTTAGATGCTGACCTCCAAGATCCGCCCGAATTAATTCCCCAAATGATTGAAAAATGGCAAGAGGGGTATCAAGTAGTTTATGCCCAAAGAACCAAAAGAAAACAAGAAAGTTGGTTTAAAAAACTGACGGCCTATCTCTTTTATCGTTTGCTTAAAAGACTAGCCGATGTGGATATTCCCGCCGATACAGGAGACTTTTGTTTAATGGATCGTCAGGTGGTAGAGCTATTAAATTCTCTCCCCGAAAGAAATCGTTATATTCGTGGGTTACGCGCTTGGATTGGCTTTCCACAAACTGCGGTTAAATTTGAGCGGGATGTGCGCTTTGCCGGGGAAGTAAAATATACCTTTAGCAAATCCTTATCTTTAGCTATTAATAGCCTAGTATCTTTTTCCCGTGTCCCCTTACGTTTTGCCACCTATCTAGGATTATTTTCTGCCCTGATATCTTTGATTATGGCTCTGTTAGTATTATATTGGCGTTTACAGCAGCCCAACTCACCGATCACGGGTTTTGCCACGATTATGATCGCTATATTTTTTCTGGGTTCTGTACAGCTAATTAGCATCGGAATACTAGGAGAATATATCGGCAGAATTTACGAGGAAGTTAAAGGCAGACCCACCTACACAATTGCTGAGTTAGCTGGCTTACAAATTTCTTGATTATTGTCAGTAATAATCGCTAAAATTGCCAGTTGATAGAGAGAAGAAAAAGCTTTCTTGAGCGCCGCTCTCTGGTTTTTCAAGGCCAATGCGCCAAAAGTCTTGACAAATGGACAGCTTTGCTGTAGAGTAACCAGTAAAAATTCTATCATTAGCCTCTCTGTAGCAACAACAGCTAAAACTAAAAAACTATGGTTTTTCGGTTTGTGTTATGCAATGGACGGGGGTTATAAGGGATGAAACCCTTATATAGAAAGACATTGCTTCGATCTTTGCCAATTGTTTTCGAGCTAGAACGAACTAATCAATTAAGTCTCTTGCCAGATAAGGATTTAGTCGATTTATGCCCCCTGCTCGAACCATACCAAGTAACGAAGAGCCAAAACTATTCAGGACGAAAATTAATTTTGCACGACTACTTAATCCTTTTACTTTTCCTGTTCCCTACGACAATTATCCTGAGAACTTGGCAAAATATGGCGATAAAGTGCAGTTAATTCCGATGGATTGTTCCCAGATCAGGGATACGGTTTTAAATCTCTTAAAAGACTTGCCTGACTTGGCGCAATGTGTGAGGGATTGAAACCTAAACTCACCTAGAAACAGACCCGTTCCTTTTATAGCAGTCATCTCAAGGGTGAAGTATGAGGTCTCCGTTTTGGGGAGATGGTCGACAAGAGACGATGCCCTATCAGGTTATACTTCATCTTGATGAGAAACGCTGTAGTTTTAAAAATATTTATCTAGTAACTGTTTAATCATCTGGGTATGAGGGGACTTTTCTACTACCTCCGATGCTCCCGCTATTTTGGCACGAATGCGCTCAGTTAGACTGAGATGATCAGTAAAAATCCAAATGGGAGTTTTTTGAAACAGAGGTAATCCCCGTAAAGTACGACAGACAATGTAGGCATCCGTCTGTAGAAGTTGGGAACTTAAACAGATCAGATCTGGTTTTTGTTCCACGAAAAGGGAGATGGCCTGTAGTCCATCTTGTACAGTGATACAGTCATGTCCCAATCTTTTCATCAGGGCCGCCATGAATTGACACTTTTGCTGATTTTCATCTCCATAGGCAATCTTGAGAGATGGCACCTTGACAAAACTAGCAGAAGAATACATTTCGAGCGGTGAGGGAAAATCTTTAGTGGCCACTAGATCCATTGATCCTAACTGGACATAAATCATTAAAGAACGGGCCAAGGACAATAAATCTTGTCCCGACTGTACGGATAAATCCCGTAAACTGTGCTCTCCGTTAAAACGTTGGCTAAATAATTGAGTATTAAAAGAGGCAGTCCTTTTGGCTAATTCCTCAGTATTTTTGATGATCGGGGCCAGATTCGGGGAGCGATCGCCTAATCTGGCTCCTTGCCAAGCTTGCCATTGTTGCCAGACTTTAGCGATCATTTGTTCGGGGTTAATAACAGTTAGAGGTGTAAACCCTTCTAGGCGATCGCTTTGCCGATAAAAACCCACTTGAGCGGATTGAGTCAGATCGAAGAGGATTTCTTCGGCACTAGAACCAATAATTTGATTGAGTTGTTCTAGGGTAGTTTTTTGCTGTTTTGCCCATCTGGATAAAACTTGATACTCCCAGGCGATCGCTAAATTGTTGGTGACAACACTCATTAAGCCTTGGCGGAGAGTTTCTCGGTCTTGGAGAATCTCTGGACAGTAACGAGCGAGCATTCTTTGCCAGCGACGGACGGGATGACAACCCCCTGTGGCATAGACAAGACGACCAAAATAGAAATAAAAAACCGATTCTAAACCCTTATAATCCCTCAAGAACAGGCGACCATTGAATTCTCGATCTTTAATTTTTTGGAAAAGACTCGCTTGTTTCACGGCATTAAAACTGATGATCGGATTCAGATATTCCAGTCGAGAATTAGTAGGATAATCATTGGTATTCATCGCTAAACTAGAAGTCTGGGGGGTTGGTAGGGCTAAATCCATCATCGTCAAATGGCCAGCACAGGGTTAGGTCAATTGGCAGCCTAACATAAGACTAGCAAGGCAGAAGTGATAAGAGATCAAAGCCGCAGTGATCAATATCAATGGGCTTTTAGTCTAGATTCAAGATGATGCAATGGAAAAACAATTAGACCTAGTCCAATTCTTCTGAGAAGACATTGATAGAGACGAAATTTCGTCTCTGTTAGCCAGATAGATAGCTGATTGGAATCGCTAATAATTTTCTCGAGGATTTGTGGGGGGCAGATTTTCTTGGTAGGAAAGGCTGTTACCAAACTCGAATTCCTGTCCGTAGGCTTCCTCTCCGTGTTGAGGAACATCCAAACCTTCCGCTTCCGTATTCGGTTTGACCCGCAAATCCATGAATAAACTGAGAACTTTCAGGATGACGAAAGTACCCACGGCAGCAAAGATATAAGTAGCAGCAACGCCAACAAATTGCGTCCAAACTAAGCCGGGGTTGCCAAATAGTAAACCGTCATTACCGAAGGAATTAACCGATTTAGTCGCAAAAACCCCCGTAAGGATTGCCCCTACCGTCCCACCCACACCATGGACAGGATAGGTATCCAAAGAATCATCAAAGCGCAATTTTGCCCGGAGACTAACCGCAAAAAAACAGCTAAGGGCAGTGATCGAACCAATGAGAATCGCACCGATGGGTAGAACAAAACCGGCAGCGGGAGTAATACCCACTAATCCCCCTAAAAATCCACTAGCAATACCGATCGCTGTCGGTTTACCCCGTAAAATCCATTCTATAAGCATCCATGTCAAACCACCAGCCGAAGCGGCGATACTGGTATTAACAAAAGCTGTCGTGGCTAGGGAACTAGAGGAAAGCGCGCTACCACCGTTAAAACCAAACCAACCAAACCAGAGTAAACCGATACCTAGGAGAACAAACGGCACATTATGGGGTGCATAGGTTTGGGTACCAAAACTGCGACGCGGACCGATTACCCAAGCGGCCACCAGTGCGGAAATCCCAGAACTAATGTGAACAACGGTTCCACCAGCGAAATCCAGCGCTCCAGTAGCTGCCAACCAACCCTTACCCCAAACCCAGTGAGCTAGGGGAGAATAGATAAAGGTAGACCAAAGCAGTAAAAACCAAAAATAGGCTTTAAAGTTGACCCTTTCCACGATCGCACCCGAAATTAAAGCTGGGGTGATGATGGCAAACATCATCTGATAGACCATAAACACTTGATGGGGAACCGTGGGAGCATAGCCGGTGCTATCGGGTGCGGTGGCGGTGACTCCGTTGAGAAACAGCCAATCCAGACCACCGATAAAAGCTTCGATCCCTTCACCAAAGCCACTTTTACCCGGGGTAACATCAAAAGCGAGACTATAACCCCAAAGCACCCAAGTTACACCGATGACACCCATGGCCACCAAACTCATCATCATGGTGTTGAGGACGTTACGGGAACGGACTAAACCCCCATAAAAAAAAGCCAGTCCGGGGGTCATTAATAAAACTAAAGCTGAGGAGATCAGCATCCAAGCGGTATCCCCAGAACTAATCGGATTGGGGGGAGCGGCGGTGATGGTTTCCGCAAAAACCGGGGCAACTCCGCAATTGAATCCCAGTCCCAGCAAAAGTACGATTATTCCTACGATCTTTTTCATTGACGGTTGGTGGTTAGTAGCAAGATTATTTTTTTCTGTCTGGAAAGAGACAAAAACCGAAAGAGAAAAGGTTTAGAAGGTAATTATAGCCACCGATCGCATCGGGGCGAGGCCTTCTTCCTTTTCTCTTTAACTTTGTCGGGGATCAATTAATCTATCTTGACAAGGTTCACCTTAACGAGCGCTAGGCGTTTCCATGTCAACACTGGAAGCATAATAGCTACCGGCGACGATATCGGACTCCTTGACGAAACCGCTATAGGCTTCCATGCCGTGTTCACCCACATCCAAACCTTCCAATTCTTCTTCGGGAGTAACACGAATACCGAGGGTAGCCTTGAGGATTGTCCAAACAATACCACTAACAATCACGGTAAATGCCCCCACTGCCACAATCCCGATAATTTGGTTAATCAACAGTTGCAATTGACCGGTGATTAAACCTGCATCTTTGTTGAAGATACCGACGGCTAAGGTTCCAAACACACCACAGACAAGGTGAACGGAAGTTGCACCCACCGGGTCATCAATTTTCAGGTTATCGAAGAAAGCCACCGAGTAAACCACGACCACACCAGCAATTAAACCGATGATTGCCGCCGACCAATAGGATACACCATCACAACTGGCAGTAACGGCTACTAAACCGGCGAGAATACCGTTAATAATCATCGAAAGGTCGGGTTTACCATCTTTCGCCCAAGCGGTAAAGGTAGCGGCAATGCCCCCCGCGGCCCCGGCGAGGTTAGTGGTGACAGCGATATAGGGTACAGTTTCATTGACCGCTAAAGCAGAACCGGGGTTAAAACCGAACCAGCCAATCCAGAGAATTAAACAACCCAGGGTCGCAATACTCATGTTATGGCCGGGTAAGGCACTGGTGCGACCGTTAATGTATTTTCCCATTCTCGGACCGAGAATTGCCGCCCCCGTTAAAGCAGACCAACCACCGACCGAGTGAACCACCGTCGAACCAGCGAAGTCTTTAAAACCAAGGTCAGCTAACCAACCGCCACCCCAAACCCAGTGACCGGTGATCGGGTACATGATACCGACGATAATTAAGCTAAAAACGAGGAAATCGACGAATTTAATCCGTTCTGCCACAGCCCCAGATACAATGGTTGCTGCCGTTCCTGCGAAAGCCACTTGGAACAGGAAAAACACCGAGGTGGGCAAATATGCGGGCATAACGTAGGTGGCAGGATCGCTACTGCTGAGGAACCAACCTCCTGTACCGAAAAATTCGTTACTGACAGACCCAAACATCAGGGAGAAACCGATCGCCCAAAATGATATGGTGGAGAGGGCGAAAACGATCAGGTTTTTGGCGAGAACGTTAACGGCGTTTTTCTGGCGACAGAATCCCGTTTCTAGCATCGCAAAACCCGCGTTCATAAAGATCACGAGTATGGCGGCAATTAAAACCCAGATTGTATTGAGGGCGTTTTGGACATCTTCGGGGGTTAAGGGTTTCGCATCTTGGGCCTGTACAGCCCTGTTCCCAACCACAAAAATAATCGCGGACAAAGGAACACAGGCTAACCAGACAGGGTTAATTTTCGGTAACAAACCGACAAGTTCCCCAGATTTTCGAGCAATTCGTTTCATCGTCAATTCGTTTACTTTGTTGAGTTAGTAGGTCGATTCATTACTTTTGAAAATAATCACCGAGCAATTATGTCCGTTCAACCGCTAAATCCTAGGAACAGGGGTCAATCATTTCAGAAGACCAAACACCTAGGGATTTATCTTGATCTGTGAGTAGTCAATGTTTTTCGATCTTTGTTTTTTTGATTTGAGATTTCTGTATCCTCTGATACATTTGATTTTAAAATAACAATAGTAAAGAGGTTATCAGTTATCAGTTATCAGTTATCAGTTATCAGTTATCAGATGTGAGTTTTCAGTTCACTGTTTACTGTTTACTGATCACTGAAAATACTCCCCTCTCCCCCCCCTCTCCCCTCTCCCCTCTGGTAATGATTTGGTAGTAGTGCCGTAGCCCTGTTGCTTATCCAGTATGAAGTGTGTAAAATATTTAGGTCTTGCTGAATAAATCTAAAAACCTTGTTGGATAGGACTTTTAGACTTTTTTACCCTCAAAAAGTGCCAGCCATTGCGGGGATCGGGGGGAAAATTCAGGGACTTTTTCTCTGAAAATTAGGTAATTGACCAGATGAAAATTGGTAAAACCCTACACCCTACACCCCACACCCCACACCCTACCCCCACGAGAAACTTTTTCAGCAGCCCCTATTTAGGTCTTGCTGAATAATGGTAAAACCCTTTTAAAATAAGGCTTTTGACCTGCTAAAATCCGATGTTCATGCTGCGAAAATAGGATTAAGACCTTCAAAAACCTTGTATTATCCTTCTTTAAGTACACAAACTGGTACAAAAAAAAGAGGACAACAAAGCCTGAAACTCCTGACGACCGACGACCGACGACCGGCTACTGACTCCTAACCCCACCAACAAACTTTTTCAGCAGCCCCTATTTATTAATAAAAATAATTGGACTATAGCGGGTTTCAGTTGAATGAGGTACAAAGGGATGACTAGGCAGGCTCTTGATTAGGCTCTTTAAAAGGGGTATCGCAATAACAACAATGGGTAAACCAATGATGAATGTCTTTCAACGTAATCTGACTAAAGGCTTGAATGATCGCTTTTTCTAGATCGGCATAGGTACGAGGTGAGATTGAACGAATCAGTGTTTTTACCTTCGACCAACAATTTTCAATCGGAGAAAAATCGGGAGAATAGGGAGGTAAAAACTCTAGTCTAGCTCCGACTTCTTTGAGCATTGGTTCGAGCGTTTCTTTTCGATGAATCGAAGCATTATCCATTAATACACAGGCTCCTTCCCATAAGTTCGGAATCAATAAGGTAGCTATAAATGCTTCAAATATTAAACCATTTGCCGCTCCAAGTACATTAAGAAAAGCGACCAAGCCTCTGAGTGCTATCGCTCCGATTATCGTCACGTTTTTCCCTCGGTTTAACGGAACCGAACCATACACTCTCCGTCCTTCTTCCGCTCTCCCATAAAGTCTTGTCATCCCTAGATTAGAGCCGGACTCGTCAACGAAAACCAGGTCTTCCGCTTTAACATCTCGGATTCTCTCCCAATACTACTCTCTTAATTTTCGCACTCTTTCCGTGTCTCGTTCCCTAGGGTGTAGGCTTTTTTTTCGGGTTAGGTTTAGCCGTTTTAAAATTCGACTAATCGTTGAGTTACTGACTACCGCCTGTGTTTTTTCCTCGAGTTGTTTTCTTAACTCGTCTAAGGTGGCATCGTTCTTTTCTTGGACTAAATCGCCTAGCAAGATAATTTGGTCGCCAGTAAGCTTAAGTTTTTGTCCTCCACCATGTGGTCGAGGATTTAGATCGCCGGTTTCACGCCACTGCTTGATTAGTTTTTGGATAAAGCTTAAAGCTACTCTAAATCTTTTGGCTAATTCCCGTTGTGAGAGATTATTCTCCTCGTAGGTCTCGATGATCTTTTTTCGTAAGTCTACAGAATAGGGCTTCATAAGGTTGTGGCTCCTGCGTAGGTCTATAATTTATTGTTCTCATCTATTGTACCTCATGCAATCGCATACCGCTATAAGTAGGTGGGTGGAATTAAATATAAGATGAACGTAGGTTGGGCTTCGGCCGTGAGCTTTTGCCGAACGGTTGAAGCATGAAACCCAACGCCCGATTATGTTACGAAGTGCGCTAACCCATCCTACAAATAATTGTGCCTCCCTACTTAAGCTGTTCGGCTTGATTATTAGTAAAAGGAACATCCTGACAATCCAGAAAGCGTAAGACATCTTGGGCATAATCTCTCAATCTCAGTAACAGCTTATGTCCTACTCGACGTTTCTTTCTCAGTCCCGATGAAAAAATTTTCACCACCACAGATGAAAGAGGTTTCCTTCCCCACACCCCACACCCGTTCGGACCTCGGCGTGAGACTTCGGCGTGAGCTTTTGTCGAACGCTCGGTCGAACGCTGATCTCACGGCCGAAGCCCAGACCCTACACCCTCTTTCAAGTCACAGGGGTGAAGGATTGATGATACTCAATCCCCCCGGCTACGATTGAATCATCTTAATCTGTAAGGGAAGTTGCCAAAAAGGAGACGATTGTGCGACGGGGAAGACATAAAATTTTTATCGGGATGGCTCCGGGAGTCGGGAAAACCTACAAGATGCTGGAGGAGGGGCATAGTCTCAGAAAGCAGGGAACCGACGTGGTGATTGGACTGCTCGAAACCCACGGCAGAAAAGAGACCGCCGAAAAAGCCGAGGGATTGGAAATCGTACCGAGAAAAATCCTAGAGAAAGAGGGATTCACTCTCTCGGAAATGGATACGGAAGCGATTATCGCTCGCTCACCGCAGCTGTGTCTGATCGATGAATTGGCTCACACGAACGCACCCGGTTCGGAGCGAGAGAAACGCTTTCAGGACGTGGAGATAATTTTATCCCGGGGAATCGATGTTTACTCGACCGTGAATATCCAGCATATCGAGAGTTTAAACGATCTGGTCGCCCGAATCACTGGGGTGGTGGTGCGGGAGCGAATACCCGATCGAATTTTGGAGGAAGCTGATGAAGTGATTGTGGTAGATGTTACCGCTGAAACCCTAGAGGAAAGATTATTAGCGGGAAAAATCTACGCTCCCGAAAAGATCCAACCATCTTTAAATAATTTCTTTCAACGGCGTAATTTAATCGCCCTCCGGGAACTGGCCTTGCGCGAAGTGGCCGATACGGTAGAAGAAGAAGCGAGTAATTCAACATTTATCGGTCAATCCTGTCCCGTTCACGAACGGGTATTAGTCTGTATTTCCACCTATCCCAACTCTTTACGATTATTGCGTCGAGGAGCGCGGATAGCGGGGTATATGAACGCGGAATTTTTTGTGATTTTCGTCGATAACCCCGATCGCTTTCTCACCAAAGAGGAGGCGTTACATATCGAAACCTGCGAACGTTTATGTCGGGAATTCGAGGGGAAATTCTTACGGGTTAAAAGCTATCAGGTGGCCGAAGCGATCGCTGAAGTGGCCGAGCGGGAACGGATCACCCAGATCGTGATCGGGGAGAGCCTTCAATCGCGCTGGAAGCATTTAATCAAAGGTTCTTTCACCCAAAAACTCATGCGCCTGATCTGGCAGAAAAATATCGATCTTCACATCATCGCCACCGATCCAAAAGTACCAATTAAAAACGCGCTGGCCAAGGGGACGAAAAGATAACCACCAAGGCCCCCACTTCCCCACTTCCCCACTTCCCCACTTCCCCACTTCCCCACCTCCCAATTCATAATTCCCAACTCCCCCACTCCCCCACTCCCCCACTTCCCCACGTCCCCACTTCCCCACGTCCCCACTCCCCCACTTCCCCACTTCCCCACGTCCCCACTTCCCAACTCCCCCACTTCCCCACTTCCCCACTTCCCCACTTCCCACTTCCCCTCTCAAATCAGCAACGCCCTCTGGGATGATATTCTAGGAGTTAATCTTTAATCTAAATCCGTTGTCACTTAAGGGGGTTAACTCATGCAGGTAAATAATCTCGGCTTTATCGCTAGTATCCTATTCGTCCTAGTCCCCACCGTTTTCCTCTTGATTCTGTTTATCCAAACCAGAGAGGAAACCGAGGGTTAAATTCCTTCCCTATCCCTATTTTTCCTAAAAACCCCGGTGATTTCTTGAAGTCATGCGGGGTTTTTTTCGCTTCAATTAGGGGAAAATGCTAGTTTCGTCACCTGATCCTCAATCGCCAAAAGTTAAAGTATTTAGGGCTGGCTGAATAAATGTGAAATGTAGGTAAGGTAAGGGTTTTGTGGCTTTTCTCGCCAAACAGGTGCAAGATTTTGAGAGAATCGTGCTTCCAAACCTTGCGTTTTCATCGGCCTGCGTCCTGTAGGGGCGAAGCATTCGGGCAATAACCTATCGGTGAAACCGGAGATTTTCTATCCGAATGCTTCGCCCGTACTTTTTGCCGCAGACCCTATTTAGTAGTACAATCGATCGGATTTGGCGGATCTGAGTTTTTGTCCCTTTTGAGTTTGTCGATTTCTCGTTGATTGGCTTCCCGGTCCGCAGCCACCCATAATTGTTTATCTTCATCCCACTTGGATTCCGTGTGTATTGCTCTTTCCCAAAAGCAGGCCGATTTAATTTGTTCTGGATTAAGACCCACGGCTCCGTCGAGGTTGGCTCCGTCGAGGTTGGCTCCGTTGAGGTAGGCTGCTCCGAGGTTAGCTCCCCCGAGGTAGGCTCCGTTGAGGTTGGCTCGGTTGAGGTCGGCTCCGTTGAGGTTGGCTCCGATGAGGTCGGCTCTGTCGAGGATGGCTCCGTTGAGGTTGGCTCGGTTGAGGTAGGCTCCGTTGAGGTTGGCTCCGATGAGGTCGGCTCTGTGGAGGATGGCTCCGTTGAGGTTGGCTCGGTTGAGGTAGGCTCGGTTGAGGTAGGCTTCGTTGAGGTAGGCTTCGTTGAGGTCGGCTCGGTTGAGGTTGGCTCCGATGAGGTTGGCTTCGTTGAGGTTGGCTCCGATGAGGTTGGCTTCGTTGAGGTCGGCTCCGTTGAGGTTGGCTCCTTCGAGGTCGGCTAGTCGGAGGTTGGCTCCGATGAGGTTGGCTCCGATGAGGTTGGCTCCGATGAGGTTGGCTCGGTTGAGGTTGGCTCCGTTGAGGTAGGCTTTCCTCAAATTTGTCCCACTTAAATCAAGAATTTTAATTTTATTAGGGTCAGTTGTTTCAGCCAAATTATCCCCGGCTTGGTCATTCTCAACTTTACGCCGCCCGATTACCGTTAAAGCGGCCTGAACTGGAATACTCACGGAAGGGAGCTTTTCTAGGGCCTTCTGTCTTTCCTCTGGCTTCAGTTGTTCAATATTCGAGGGAATGGGGGAATTTTTACGAATGTAGGAAGTCAGCACTTCCATAATTGTCCATTGATCCTTGGGAGAATCTTTAGCAATTCGCTCTAGGGAATAAATGCCGCCAATTACCACTTCCTCTTTATTATTACCGATTTGTTCGACAGCTTTCGAGAAGCGCTCGGTAATAAGACGTTGCTGAGTCAGTTGCATTTCCGCTTGAGAATTGAAATAATTGACAATAAGCCCAATTCCTGCCAAAAGGGTAGCAATTAATCCCAGGGCAGAAATAATCGTTTTGACCACATCAATGGCAAAGGTGCGGCTGTCTTTGTCTTCACGGGCAAAAAGTCCAGGTATTTGCTGAAATAGCCAGAAGGGAAAGATTAGCAGTTTCCAAGCAACTCTGACAAGAGACTGGAGCGATAGCAACAATCTTTTAATTAGCCTTTTTCCCCGGCGATAGGGCATCTTTAGATTCCAAGCAAGAATCGCTCTGGGATGTTGGCTAAAATATTCTTTCGCTTGCTGCCAGTCATCTATCTCATTGCCTTCTTTACCCGATGCCAGCCGTTTTTGATAAAACTCGTAAGCCTTGATCTGGTGCAATTCTAAAGGAATTCGTGGTGATTTTTTCGGAACCATGCAGCGTTTTCCCCGCCAATAGATGGATTTTGCCAAGGGACTGAGGAACTGACAAAACTGTTTTCGAGGTTGGTTGAAAAGAAGTAAAATCCAACCATTAAAGTTTGTCTGTTAATCGGGTAATCGGCTCTCTTGGCTGCTGTGTGATCAACAGGATCGATCATCGAGGTTGTCGGCATAGACTAGATCCTAACGTCAACCGTTGATCAAGCTGTTGGGCTACAATCCAGCAAGGACAAGAGAGCCTGTTTACAGAACCGATCGATCGCTTTAAGTGGTGTACTCAGCGTTAATTTTGACGTAATCGTAACTAAGATCGCAACCCCAGGCCGTACCTGTTCCCGAACCGTTACCGATACAGATAGACATTAAAACGGTATCTTCTCGTAAATAAGCCCCGTTTGCTGCCGCTTTCAGGTAATTACTGGCACTAGCTCGATCGAACGCCAGAGGTTGACCATTTTCCATCATCACGAAGTCGCCTAACTTGATTTGTAGGTCTTCTTGATGGAAGACAACCCCGGACCGGCCCGCGGCCGCCGCAATTCGTCCCCAGTTGGGATCTCGACCGAAAACCGCCGATTTTACTAGGGAAGAACCGGCAATGGTGCGAGCAATCTGACGAGCGGACTGATCATCAGCCGCCCCCGAAACCCGCACTTCTATTAAACAGGTGGCTCCTTCCCCATCCCGGGCGATCGCTTTGGCCAAGTATTGACAAACTTCCGTTAACATGGCCTCTAACTTTTGGGCATCCCGGCCCATTTCGGTGATCGCCGTGGTGCGCGATTGACCGTTAGCCAAGGCGATCAGACTGTCATTGGTACTGGTGTCCCCATCCACCGTGATCTGATTAAAACTTTTATTGGCCGCCCGACTTAACATATTTTGCCAGAGAACCGTCGATACTGCGGCATCACAGGTAATAAAAGAGAGCATCGTCGCCATATTCGGGTGAATCATCCCCGATCCCTTGGCAATTCCCCCAATTGTGACCGGACGACCATCGATGGTGGTTTGCAAGGCGATCGATTTGGGGACTAGATCCGTGGTCATAATCGCCCGGGCCGTGCTTTCGCCGCCATTTTCCGACAATAAACCCGCTAAGGTCGGTAAAGCGGCGGTTAACGCATCCATGCGAATCCGCTGTCCGATCACTCCCGTAGAAGCCAGCAAAATTGCATCGGCGGGAATCCCTAAAACTTGGCTCAAGGCGGCGGCACTATCGAGAGCGTCTTGCCATCCGGCTTCCCCCGTGGCGGCGTTTGCTTGGCCAGCATTACACAAAATCGCCCGGGCGCTGGCTTTAGTTTGTAGGCGTTGACGGCAATAATCGACGCAAGCGGCGCGCACTTGACTGGTGGTAAAGACTCCGGCGGCGATCGCTTCTGTTTCCGAGACAATTAGGGCTAAATCGGGCAAACCGGACGGTTTGAGCAACGCAGCCATCCCTGCGGATTTAAATCCTTTTGGGGCGGTGATTCCCCCCTCTATTTCCTGCCAATCGGCCATTTTCTCCCGTCTCCTACTTAAATTCGACGATCGATTATAGCAAGTAAAAAACACCTCTTGTAAAAATCAAAAATCTTCGGTTAGGTGAGGAGTCAGTAGTCAGTAGTCAGTAGTCAGGAGAATTAAGAATGAATAATTCACAGATTCTAGGCAATTTAATCCTTATTTTTGCCGTTTTTGAATCCTCAAAAATTAATTATGCAAGAGGTCTAAAGTCAAAAAGTAGCAAGGGGTTTAACCGTTGCGGGTTGGGGAGAAGGGAGAGGGGAGAGGGAAAAAAAGCCGACGGCTGATAATTCCTTGCTGCAAATTAGCCTAAAATAGGATTAACTTAATTGACCAAAATTTTGGGGCGATAGTTTATGGAACGCGGGTTATTGTGGACACCTTTATTAATTCTATTTATTTGGTTGGCTTGGAGTGGTTGGAATGAATACCAAAAAGTGGAAATCTATCGAGAATGGGCGGAAAACTTCGAGCGAGCTAAGTATGATATATATTCTGTCTTAGGTCAAAAAGATAAAATTATCACTTGGGGAAAGCCAACTCGTAAGGGAGTAATTAATTTACAAACTTTTTCCCTAGAGGAGGTCAAAGAAATCCGTCTGTTGGTTAATAATCAAGTGGTGGATTTAGATACTCTTCCCCCGCAAGGTTCCCCTTTCCTGGAATTTATTTTTAAGGAGCGATCACCTGAAAAAATTCCCTTTACTGAAGTTGAATTGGCTAGTCAGTGGGCGAAATTTTTACAACAACAAATTTTAATTTAATTGCGATAATTTCTAGCGCAATCTTCCTGATCGCAGGATACCGACAACTAACCATAAACCGATTAAACTAGCTGCAGCAAATAATACGGTACTAATAATAGTTAATTGCCGAGATTGGGTGCTGGCCGTAACAATAGCAGCCCCGATAATTAAGGAACCAATAATCACACTAAAAGCTAGTCGATTGGCGGAATTATCTAAACTGCGACGGAGATTATCTAATTCACGAATTTTCAGATTAACATTTAAAGTTTCTGAGGTTAAACTATCTAGTAAAACTTCGATTTGACGGGGAGATTTCAGGGAAAAAGATTTCAAGTCTAAAACTGTTCTTAGGGCAGTTTGTAGGGGAGTGCTACCGATTAACTGTTGTTCAAGAATATTAGTTAATAGCGGTTTGACTTCTTCTAGGATATTAATATCAGGATTAAATTTTCGGGCAGTTCCTTCTAGATTAGCGAGACTTTTGGCGAATAAACCTAAATTACCCGGCAGTTTAATTCTATTGCGACGGGCAATTTGCAAAAGTTCATAAACCACCTCACTAAAGTTAATTTGATTTAAATTGAGGTTATAATATTTTCGCAGCATCCGCTCATAATCCACCTCTAATTGTACTAAAGTAATCGGGACTACTGACTCGGACAGTTTAATAGTTAGTTGACTGCATCTTTTCGCATCTAAGTCAACAATTGCTAATAACAATTCTGTTAAAATTTGTTGAGTTTGCGGGTCTAATCTGCCCACCATACCACAGTCAATTAAAGCTACTCTACCATCGTCAAGATAGAAGATATTACCCGGGTGAGGATCGGCATGAAAGAAGCCATCAATATAAATTTGTTGAAAAAATGACCGAAACAAAATCCTAGTTATTTCGCTTTTTCTTTGGGAAATTGTTTGCTCGGTTGCTGGTCTAGAAACATCGGCCTCTAAAATTTGTTTTCCTTCTAACCATTCTAACACTAATAGCCTGGAATTAGTTAAGTGCCAATAAATTTTAGGAATAACTAACTGTTTGGGTTCTGACCAACGACTCTGGGTTAAATTATAGCGTAATTGGTCAGTATAATGACCTTCTTGGGTGAAATCTAATTCCGCATTGACTGCTTTAATAAACTCCTCTGCTAAGTTAACAACGTCATAACTTTGACCAAATTCTGTCAGGGCAATTAAATCAGCAATTCCCTTAATTAAAGCACTATCTTGGGCGACAATTTTTTCAATCCCCGGACGCAAGACTTTAATCGCTACTTCCTCCCCAGATAATAAAGTTGCCCGATGAATTTGCCCGATCGATCCTGCGGCGATCGGTTGGGTATTAATATACTTAAATACCTGTTTGATCGGTTTGGCTAACTGTTCGGTGATGACTATTTCTATATCCTTCCAAGCAACGGGAGGAACTTGCGCTTGTAGGGCAGTTAAAGCCTCGATATAATTAGCAGGTAGCAGATCGGGACGGGTACTAAGTAACTGTCCCAATTTGACATAAAAAGGCCCCAATTCCACGAGGATTTTTTTGAGAACTTCTGGGGTGGGAATCTGGGGATTTTCTGCTTTTCCTAGGGTTAAAACCCCGCGCATATAGTCCCAACCGTTGCCGAGAACTATCTCAAGGATTTCTTTTTGTCTTTGACTGGTTTGCGGGAGTGAGAACACGGTATTATCAGTTATCAGTGATCAGTTATCAGTTATCAGTGGGTAAGTTATCAGTTATCAGTGGGTAAGTTATCAGATTTGAGTTTTAAGTGAGCAGTATTAAATCAAAGTTTCCTACTGTCTTTTCACTGATGACTGGTTACTGAAAAAGCTAGCAACTAATATCGATCCTATAACAATTTCTCTAATTTAGGATCGGTTTGTAATTGCTTGAGAACTTGTTTAATATCTTGGGTACGATCTTTGTGGACAACGAGAGTCGCTTTCCCGTCGCGAACAATTACCAGATCTTTTAAACCAATAGTAACGATCACTTCCTCCTGATCACTAGCATAGATAATAGAGCCTTCCGTATCCAAACCGACATGATTGGCCAGTTCAATATTTTTGCCCTTTGCTTCTAATAATCTTTCCAGAGAATTCCAATCTCCCAGATCATCCCAACCGAAATTAGCGGGTAAAACGTAAGCGAGTTGGGTTTTTTCCATCAAAGCATAATCAATACTTTTTTTCTCTAAATCCTCATAGGCAGCGATGCCCCGATCGCTCAGAGGTTGTAAAATATTATTAGCGTGGGTTTTTAGCTCCTCTAAAACCACTTGTCCCTGAAAGATAAACATTCCGCTATTCCAGCTAAAAAGTCCCGTTTCTAGGAATTTTTCAGCCGTGGTGCGATCGGGTTTTTCCGTAAAACGACTCACTTTATAGACGGGTAAACCATTAAATTCGCCTTGATTTTCTCCCTGTTCGATATAACCGTAACCAGTGGAGGGATAATCGGGTTTAATCCCCAAAGTAACGATCGCTTTTTGGCTGACGGCCACTTCTACGGCCGCTTTTAAAGTGTTAATATAAGCCTCTTGATCACCAATATAATGATCGGCAGGAAAAAAACCGATCGCCACTTCTTTACCATAACGTTTTGCCACTTCTAAGGTGGCCCAAGTCACAGCCGGGGCCGTATCCTTGCCCACTGGTTCCACTAATAGGTTACTCTCCGGTAAATCAGGCAGTTGTTCGCGGACACCATCAGCGATCGCACTAGCGGTAATTACCCAGAGATTTTCCCAACCGGCCCCTAAAGATAACAGACGATCGGCCGTTGCTTGTAAAAGACTGCGACCACTACCATCAAGACAGAGAAACTGTTTCGGACGCGCTAGACGACTGAGGGGCCAAAAACGTTCCCCTTTACCACCGGCGAGAATGACTGGAACAAGCGACTGATTCATAAAAATTGACACTTATCGGTTAAGTTGAACCGATTGTATCAGACGGCTGCGAGCGGTGAGCGTTTTCCTGACCCAAAGCTAAAAAGCGGGCAAATAACCCGCTTTTTAGCAAAAATAACCGAAATATGCGATTAGAAATTCATTTCGGCCGCTTGTACTCGTTCCACTTGTTTTTTCTTAATAACTAAGAGGATTTGACATAGCATAATACCACCGAGGAATAAAACTAATCCTTTGATCCGGCCGGGATTTTGCAGGACAACTTCCGTCTCTTTTTGACCAAAACCGCCGACATTGGGGTTACTGGTTAAAAATTGTCCCACTTCGATCGCTTGACCTTCCGAGACGATTAACTCAGGCCCTGGGGGAATATTTTCCACCACGGGGCCCGCTTCGGAAGTGATGGTCACTTCATAACCACCGGCTTCGGTTTTGCTGATCTGGCTAATTGTACCTGCGGTAGAAGCTTTGAAGGCGTTATTATTGCTGGGTTCACCGGTGGGGTACAGTTGACCGCGACCGCGATTGGCCCCTAAATGTACAGCATATTTACCGAAGTGAATACTCTTATCTTGGCTAGGATCGGGGGCCAGGACGGGGAAAACGATTTCTTTGTATTGATCCCCGGGTAAGGGACCGACGATAACCACGTTATCTTGACCTTCTTTGTAGGATTGGAAATAGACTCCACCGAGTTTTTCCTGCATTTCTTCGGGAATGCGATCGGGGGGCGCGATTTTAAAACCATCTGGTAGCATTAAGACTGCACCCACGTTTAAACCCCCTTTCGATCCGTCTCCTAACACCTGTTGACTAGCGGGATCGTAGGGGATTTTTACCACTGCTTCAAAGACGCTATCGGGTAGTACCGAGTGGGGGATTTCAATTTCGGCGGGTTTTTGGGCTAAATGGCAGTTCGCGCAGACAATCCGACCGGTCGCTTCTCTGGGGGTTTCCGGGGCGGTTTGTTGCGCCCAAAAAGGATATGCTTGGGCAGATTGGGGGTTAATGACATCGCTGGTTAGGAGTAGGGAAACGGTAGCGATCGCCACGAGGACAGCTTTCACTAGGGCCTGTCTGTGGACTTGCGGGAAGCTTAAAAAGTTGAATGTTCTCATCTCTATCGGTTGAAAATTCCAAAATCTCGTCACATTGAATAATCTAGGACCACCAGGGTTCTTCACCGGTGCGGAAGTCGGTTTCCGTCCAAGTGGAGAAGACGACTTTATCATTATCGGTGACGTTGGCATGGGCGAGGGCTAAGGATAGAGGCGCTGGACCGCGAACTACTTTTCCTTCGGCATTGTACTGGGAACCGTGGCAAGGACACATGAATTTTTCTTCGCTGGCGTTCCAAGGCACCACACAACCTAAGTGGGTACAGACGGCGTTAATTCCGTAGTTGGCTAGGGTTTTGTCTTCCTGGACGACTAAATAGGTGGGGTCGCCTTTTAAACCTTGGGCTAAGGTGCGATCGCCAGCGTTATGGCCGGCCAGAAATTGACTGACAATCACATCATTGCCGAGAGCATCTTTAGCGGTGACACCGCCACCCGTACCACCGGCCGAGGGGGGAATAAAATACTTAACAATCGGATACAAAGCCCCCGCTGCTACTCCGGTAATTGTACCAAAGGTCAACAGGTTCATAAATTGACGACGACCCAAATCGGGAACATCTGTACCGGAAACTTGACTCATTGCTCCTTATCTCCAAATGTAAATTTTTGTAAACTAATTCTCATCTAAGGGCGATTTTGTGCATCTCGATCAAGACGAAAACCCAGAGCTTAAAGAAGGTTTACAAGGGCTGTATTAGATTATTACAGATATTGAGTCACGGACAATTGCCACGGCAAAGCTGCGCCAAAGGCGAACGGCAAAGCCGCGCCAAAGGCGAACGGCAAAGCCGCGCCAAAGGCGAACGCTGTTTTCTCGCTTTCAGTGCTAGAGGCAAATTATTAAAAAATTGACATAATGGCGGCTTGTCTATTTACTTGACAGTTACGCTTCCTATCAGTCATACTATTAAAAATAGTTCAAAAAAACCAAAGATTAGGTTGTGTGACTCTAACCAACACAATCAACTATTACCGGTGATTTACTCAAGATGATGACAGCTACTTCTGCTTATGAATTGTTAGAATCTGCTTATAATGAACTCGATTTTAGTCAAGGCGACTTAGTGAGTTCAAAAGTGTCATTGTCAGAAATAACTTTAGAAGAGTGGATAGAAAAAGGAGATTGGTTGGAATTAGCCAAGCAAGTTGAAGCAGAAAAAGTTTTTTTTGTTAATAATAATCCTGTGATTATTTTTGCTAAATGCGATACTCAAGAAGATGAAAAAGTACGGCAAATCTTTAATAAAATATGGTGTATGGCTAGACCAAGTTACCTATTTTTAGCGAAAGAAGGTGAACTAGCTATTTACGATCTAACCAAACCACCTGCCAGAAATATAGAAGATTGGAAGAAAAATAATAGACCGTTAGAAGTTGCCCAAAACATACTTGAAGTAACTTCAAAACTTTATCAATACAGACGGGAACAAATTGAATCAGGGAAGCTTTTTGAGGATGAGCGTTTTGAAACATCTAATCAACGTGCTGATCAATCACTGATCAAAGATTTAAAAACAGTTCGTTTAGCCTTAATTCGTGGAGGATTAAGCGAAAATAAACGTAAATATGCTCATGCTTTAATTGGTAGATCAATTTTTATTCGCTATTTGGAAGATAGAGGAATTTTAACTCAAGAGTATTTTGAAGCAATAGCACAAAACAATGCAACATGGAAAGCCTTACTTAATGCTCCTGATGATCAGTTAAATATGGAAACTGAAGCTAAACAACATTATATCAAAATATTAAGTGATAAAAGTTTTACCTATGCTTTATTTAATCGGTTGAGTCAAGATTTTAACGGAGATATGTTCCCTTCTGATGAACAAGAAGCGGAATCTGTTGAGCAACAGCATTTATCTCTCTTACAAGAATTTTTACAGGGAAATATTGATCAACAAAAAAAATTATTTTTCTGGGCTTATAAATTTGATATAATTCCTATTTCTTTAATTAGTAGTATTTATGAAGAATTTTATCATGAGTCAAATACAGAAAATATTGATAATGGGACGCATTATACACCGAGTTCATTAGTAGAATTTGTCTTGTCTAAAGTTTTAACGTCAGATTGTTTGACAACTCATCCCCGTATTCTTGATCCTTGTTGTGGTTCAGGAATCTTTTTAGTGGAAGCATTTCGGAGAATTGTGAGACATCGAGTCTATCAAAATCAGCGACAGCGATTAAGTTGGCAAGAGTTAAGAGAAATCTTAAAAAATCAGATAGCTGGCATAGAAATTAATTCAGAAGCTATCAGAATTACTGCATTTAGTCTATATCTTGCTTTATTAAATTATCAAGAGCCTCCAGACATTTTATTACAAATTAAACAAGGTCAAAAATTACCCTTTTTAATTTATCAACCGAATGGGTTATCTGAGGATAATCACTTTAATAATTTAGTCTGCGATAATGCTTTTCAAGAATTTTCTAACTCAGAAGATGTGATATTATCTAGAAATTTTAGCAGTCAATGTGCTGATGTTGTTGTCGGTAATCCTCCTTGGGGATCTCCTAAAACGACCGATAGAAAAAGCACACAGGAATTAAATATCGCTTTACAATGGTGTCAAGAACGTGATTATCCAGTTGGAGATAAAGAACGTTCTCAAGCGTTTATCTGGAGAGTATTTGATTTTTTAAAAGATAATGGATGGTCAGCATTAGTGGTATCAACAGGTATTTTCTTTAAGACCCATGATAAAAGCAAAGAATTTAGACAAAAATGGTTAAACAGTGTCTTATTAAAAGAAGTTGTCAATTTTGCTCATGTTCGTGATATTTTCTTTAAATCTGGTAATAAAAACCAATCTAGTGCTTCAATTTCTCCTTTTGCTTCAATTATTTTTCAGAAAGTCAATCAGACAGAGTTAACCTTAAAAGATCAAGTTGTCACTTATTGGTCTGCTAAAAAAACAGCTATGATTAAAAATGTGCAAGCTGTTATTTTGAGTGTTATGGATCGTCGTGGTATCAGACAAAGTGAACTATTTTATAATGATTCTTTATGGAAAATTTATTATTGGGGAAATCATCAAGATGCTGGTTTAATTCAAGGTATAACTTTAGCTCCAGCATTAAAAGAATTACATGATCCTAACAATAGTGGTCAAGGGTTTACAACTGGAAGTGCTTATTCAGCACCACAATGGCTATCTAAATATCAAAATCTACCGATTCCCAAATTTCAACGTTATTCTTCTATTCAAAAAGACTGGTTTACATCATCTCCCAAAAAAGTGCATCGTATAGCGAATGAATCTTTATTCTATGGTGAAAGATTATTGATTAAACATGGCATTAGTCAAGCATCTAGAAAAAAAGGAGAAATTATTGCTCGATTAGAATCAGAAAACTTCAGTTTTACAAATTCAGTAAATTGTATCAAGTTACATGATGCTGAAGAATGGAAATATAAAATTATATTAGGAACTTTATGGTCTTCATTATCTCGTTATTACTTTTTTCTGACTTCTAGCAAATGGGGAATATGGCATGATGGAATTTATAAGGATGAATATTTAAGTTTGCCGATTATTTTTCCAAAGGATCAAGGTATTCGGGAAAAAGTTATCAATATTGTTGAGCAATTACAGAATTGGAATCCTATAAAGTATAGTGTGAAACATCCTGAAGGAAAAACTCCAGAACAAATAAAAGCAGAACTCACTGAATTAGAATATCAATTAGATGAGGCAATATTTGATGTCTATGATCTCACCATTGCTGAACGGGATCTCATTCGTGATATGTGTGATGTAGGGATAGAGTTTTACTATAATCATATCAACAGTAAAGCAGTAAAACCTGTTGAAAGCTATCCTCAACAAAATCAAGGACTTCTCAACGATATTAATAAAAACCGTCAAACTCAAAAAGGATTAGAAGGTTATTTACAAGCCTTTTTAGATATTTGGAATCGAGAATTAGAACCTGATGGTGAATTCAGTTGGCAGATTATTCGTCCTCAATTTCAGGGGTTAGAAAATCCTATGTTAGCCGTTATTTTCTCTACACAAGAGTATGGAGAAAAACCTCAACCTGTCTCCCAATCAGATCAAAAACAATGGATAGAAATTATTGATCAATTAGCAAGACAAGAAAACGGTTTATTAGTTCCCTATAATAGCCATCAAATTTATCTTGATGGTTTAGTTCGTTCGGTTTCTGATACAGAAATCATTATTATTAAGCGCAATGAACGAAGATTCTGGACTCGTAGCATGGCGCGTGAGGATGCGGAGGCAACAATGCTTCAAATTATTAACTTACAAGAATCTCAAGAAATGAGCTAAACTTATGACAAAACCAAGTTTATTAAAAAAAGATATATGGGGTAATCATGAAAAGAGAGTTTTGGAGCTTTTTAGTCGTGCTTTAAAATTACTTCAAGAAAGCACAGATTTGCCGGATAAAGAAGATGATTTAAGTCGTCAGCTTTTTATGTTAGTTCGTAGGCTAAATTGTCAGAATGATAAACAAGGGCTTTCCTGTTCTCCCATATATCAAGGTCAAAATCAGCCTGTTAGTGATGATGCAAGTCGATCTAGACGAGAAGACAAAAAACCTGATTTTCAGTGGGAAATGCGGGATTCACATGAGATAAATCCTGAGAGGATGTCTAGGTACTATACTTTAGAAGCTAAACGATTAGGTTCTCCTTCGTCAAAATTTCAAAAAGATTATGTTTTAAAAGGCATACAAAGATTTATTTTAGCTGAATGGGGTTATGGAAAATCTGTCAGTTCGGGAGCAATGATTGGTTATATTCAAAATATGGAATTAAAAGAAATTTTAAATGAAGTTAATAAGCATTGTTCACAACTAACCATTATAGATTTAACTTTATCGCCGGAAGGATGGCAAAATGATGTGAGTCGTCTTGACCATCAACTAGAACGTCCTGAGGTGCCACCTAGTCCATTTAATTTAAGACATCTATGGGTAGATTTACGAAGTAAAAAAACTGATAACAATGACGATACCTCGTCATAAAAATTCATTCAAATTCTCCATTAAGCGCTCATGAATCTCATCACCCCAAAACCGAACTAAGGAGAAACCTAGACGATTGACCCATAAAAACGCATCCTCAGCATCATAACCTGCTAATTCTCACTGATTCTGACTCATTCAAATCATCAATCTCCCTTTTAAGTCAACTATTAGAAATTGCTAAAATAGGAGTAGAAAAAGCAATAGAAACCGATGAAGAAACTGCAACTGCTTGGATAAACCAACAACTAGAAAGCTTGCAAGTCAAACTAATTTGATGAACACAAAAATAAATCTACCAATGGAGCAAATTAAAGCATTTTGTAAAAAGTGGCAAGTCACCGAATTGGCATTATTTGGTTCAGTTTTACGCGAAGATTTCCGTCCAGATAGTGATATTGATATTTTAATTACCTTTTCCCCAACTGCTAAACGAGGTTTAACCGAAACCCTACAAATGCGCGATGAACTGCAAGCAATTTTCAATCGAAAAGTAGATTTAATTGTGAAAGCAGCGCTCAAACGGAGTGATAACTGGCTAAGATCTAAAAACATTTTGGAATCAGCACAGATTATCTATGCCTCATTGTAAATTCTATCAGGCGTATTTTGCGCTATACTGATGGAAAAATCAATTAACAGAACTTTTAAAAGCGATCGCACCTTTGCTCTAAGAGTGCTTTTAAAGCAAAAATCCAAACAACTATTAGAAATAGAAACCGATGAAGAAACGGCAACCGCTTGGATAAACCAACAACTAGAAAGCTTGGGAGTCAAACTAATCTGATCAACACAAACATAGAACTACCCTGGATTTTTACCAGAGGTCTATTTTTAACGGGGGAGGATGTCAACTCTCACTTCCAGACTCAACCGTATGGCCGACTTCGCTGATCCATTGGGCAATTTCTGCGGGGGATGCGGTGGTTTCTACCGTGACGATTTTATTGGCTACATCCACCGATATTTGGGCTGCTGGTTGCTGATTGTTAATCGCTTTAGTAATGGTATTAGCGCAACCTTCACAGGCAATACTAGGCACTTTTAGGGTAATTGTCATTGTTGTCACTCCAGTAACTTTATAGCTAAAAACTAGCATAAATTGTCAGGGGTAGCTGATTTTTTAAGAGTTTATTTACCATTTCAGCACTGCCGCTTCGATCCCCTGTTCCCGACGCAGTTTACTATCTTTTTCTAGCCATTGGATGACCTGTTTATGGGTTAGTTCTTCTAGGGTTACTCCCGTATCTTCGGCGATTATTTTTAGTAAGCGTAGGGAAGAAATCGTTAAACGAGTCAGGAATTTTTCGGGAGAAGTCAACAGGGCAGCGTCTACATCTGCGGATTCTTCTGGGGTTAAAAATTGTCTGTTTTCGATCATAGTTTTATTTGGTTTCCATCCAATTGTCACCAGCTTTTATTTCTACCAAGAGAGGGATTGTCAAGGAGACAGCTTCTTCCATAGTCGTCTTGATTTTTGACTCTAGGGATGGCCATTCTTCTCTCGGTACTTCCAAGACTAATTCATCATGGACTTGCAGCAGTAATCTCGCTCGATAATTTTGCAGTACCTCGGCCAATTTTACCATCGCTACTTTAATAATATCAGCACTGGAACCCTGAATGGGCGCATTAGCAGCCGATCTTAATAATTGTGCCTCCTCGTTGTTGAGTTTGAGGCTATCTAAATCGATGTCATGTAAGGACAGTCCCCGCAGTCTTTTTAAGAGGGGATTATCAAAGTTAAAATAACGTCTTCTACCCAAAATTGTTTCTACATATCCCTGAGCGATCGCTTGTTTTTTGCTATTCTCTAAATACTCAAATACTTGGGCATAACGTTGATGATATTTTTCAATAAATTTTCTGCCTTGTTCTACGGTTAGTTTCGATTCACGGGCGAATTTTTGCGCTCCCATGCCATAAATAACCCCGAAGTTAATGGTTTTTCCTAAACTGCGTTCTTCTGGCGTAATTTCTCTTTTATCAAAGAGCAATTGAGCGGTGACTTTATGAACATCTTGATTACTACGATACGCTTCTAATAAAACTGGTTCTTGACTGAGATGAGCAAGAATTCTTAACTCGATTTGTGAGTAGTCCGCTGACACTAATAAGTAACCATCTTCGGGAATAAAAGCTTGACGAATTCGTCGGGAAAATTCACTGCGAATGGGGATATTTTGTAGGTTAGGATTGGAGGATGATAAGCGTCCAGTGCTGGTGATGGTTTGATTAAAATCTGTATGCACTCGTGCGGTTTTTGGTTCGGCTAATTTCGGTAAAGCATCCACATAGGTGGATTTTAATTTGGATAAGGTGCGATGTTCAAGGATATAATCAACTAAGGGATGATCGCCTTGTAGTTTCTCTAAAACACTTTGATCGGTAGAGTAACCTGTTTTAGTTTTTCTGGATTTTTTGCGATTGAGTGCTAATCGCTCAAAGAGGATTTCACTTAACTGTTTAGGAGAGCTAAGATTAAAAGTTTCTCCGATAGATTCATAAGCATTTTTTTCTATGTCTGCTAAGTCTCTTTCTAGTTGCTGGGACAAGTTTTTTAGATAATTGACATTAATTTTTATACCATAATTTTCCATCTGCCACAGCACCATGACTAAGGGAGATTCCACCTCTGAGAATAATTGATATAAAGAGGGAATTTTAGTTAATTCTGCCTGTAATTTTTCTCGAAGTAAATAGGTAGCGTAGGCATCTAATCCGCAGTAGTTGGCAGTGGAGGGAATATCTAAATCAGCGATGGTTTTTCCCCCAGGAATACCGAGACTTTTATAACTAAGGGAAGTGATACCGTCTAAATAGCGATCGCATAAATCTTCGAGATTATGAGTTAGTTCGGGATGGAGGACATAACTAGCCACCATAGTATCAAAAACTAGACCTTTAACGGTAATTCCTTGATGATAAAAAACATCAATATCAAATTTCGCATTCTGGAAGACTTTCGGATAATTATCACCCGCTAAAATTGGGCGTAATTTTTCTAGGACTATTTCTAGATTTAAATTATCGCCTGTACTGTGACCGATAGGAATATAGGCCAGAGCATTTAATTCTTTTCCCCAACAGCAACCGATGCCGACTAATTTGGCTACACGAGGATTTAAATCTGTGGTTTCAGTGTCCCAAGCGACGGGAAAATGTGGATTAGTGAAGGTTGTTAATTTGGCCAGTAAAGCATCTAACTTAGGAATAGTATCAATAATGTCGGGAGTAATTAGAACCGATGGAGAAATAGGGGGTAAATCAAACAGAGACAATTGATTAGAATCAGCATCGCTAGTTAATTCTAGGGTAGGAGTGCCACCTAGATGCTGTTGAATTTGATCGAGTTTCTGGAGAATTTTCTTTAACTCCAATCTTGCCAATAAAGGTTTAACTAAACGCCGATCAAAACCTCGGAGACGAAATTTATCCTCTTCGAGGCTAACGGGGGCATCAAGGGCAATTTTAGCTAAATAGCGAGAACTTTCGGCGGCGGTTTTGCCCTCTAATAATTTAGTTTTTACCATTCCCTTGATCGATTCCAGATTGGTATAGATATCCTCTAAGTTATCGTATTTTTTTAATAAATCTATCGCTGTTTTTTCGCCAATTCCGCGCACTCCCGGTATATTATCAGACTTGTCACCGCAAAGAGCTTTAAAATCTACTACCTGTTTTGGTGTCACCCCTAACTTTTCCGTGACAGCTTGGGAATTAAATTCTGTATAACCCTGTCCCGATGTACTTTTGACTGCATTAATATCCAGATAGAGAACCGTGGTTTTTTTCTCCTCATCTACCAATTGAAATAAATCTCGATCGCCTGTTAAAATCTTGACTGTATAACCATTATCACCAGCTTGTTTTGCCAAAGTTCCTAAAACATCATCTGCTTCGTAACCCGGAGAAGTAACAATAGGAATATTCATCGCTGCCAAGAGACTTTGCAGATTAGTTAAATCGGGGCGAAATTCTTCGGGAGTTTCTTGCCGATTAGCCTTATAATTGACATCAGCTTCGTGGCGAAAAGAAGGGACTGCTAAATCAAAAGCGACTGCCAAATAAGTGGGTTTTTGAGTTTCAAGTAACTGCATCAGAGAGTTTAAAAACCCAAAACAAACACTGGTGGGAATGCCAGTAGAAGTACGCAGAGGGCCAGAACGAGACTTAGCAAAGGCATAATAGGCACGAAAAGCCAAAGAATGCCCATCGATCAGGATAAATAGCTTATTTTGCTCGCCACTGTTCATAATCTAGTCTCAAATTTGCGTGTTATTTCCATTTTAAGGATTGCCGAGCCATTATTCAGCTATTAGCCTTGAATCGGCGATCGCTGATAACTGATAACTGATCACTGATCACTGATACTTAACACCCCGTCAAAAAAAATATTTGCCAAAAAACCAGCGTAAGGGTATTTTAAGAATAATTTTATATGTGTACTTTGCGATTACATGAGAATCCTAGTTACAGGTGGTGCGGGTTTTATCGGTTCCCATCTAATCGATCGCTTGATGGAACAGGGTCAAGAAGTGATCTGTCTGGATAACTTCTACACGGGGACGCGCCGAAATATCGTTAAATGGCTAGGAAATCCTTATTTTGAGCTAATTCGTCACGATATCACCGAGCCGATCCGTTTAGAAGTCGATCAGATTTATCACCTGGCCTGTCCTGCTTCCCCAATCCACTATCAATACAACCCCGTAAAAACGATTAAAACCAATGTTTTAGGGACTATGTATATGCTGGGCCTAGCTAAAAGGGTAAAAGCGCGATTTTTGCTCGCTTCTACCTCAGAAGTCTATGGCGATCCCGATGTGCATCCGCAAACGGAAGAATATCGAGGCAATGTCAACTGCATCGGACCACGTTCCTGTTATGACGAAGGTAAACGGGTGGCGGAAACCCTGGCTTTTGAGTATTATCGGGAGCATAAGGTCGATATCCGGGTGGCCCGGATTTTCAACACCTACGGCCCGCGAATGCTGGAAAACGATGGTCGAGTGGTGAGTAATTTAGTGGTGCAAGCTTTGCGCGGTGAACCTCTGACGGTTTATGGTCAAGGTTCGCAAACCCGCAGTTTTTGCTATGTTTCTGACCTGGTGGAAGGGTTAATGCGTTTGATGAATGGGGATTTTATCGGGCCAGTTAATTTAGGCAATCCCGACGAATACACAATTCTGGAATTAGCGCAAGTGATCCAAGGCATGATTAATCCCGAGGCCGAATTGGTCTATAAACCGCTGCCGGAAGATGATCCCAAGCAACGACAACCGGATATCACTCGTGCTAAAACCTATCTGGATTGGAGTCCCACTATTCCTCTAACTCAGGGTTTAAAAATGACGATCGAGGATTTCCGTTCTCGTCTCAGCTAATCCCTAATCAATGAATTTTAACTGAATTGTCACTGGAGTAATTATCATGCGTGTTTGTGTTATCGGAACCGGTTATGTGGGTTTAGTCACTGGGGTTTGCCTAGCACATATCGGCCATCATGTCATCTGTATTGACAACAATGAAGAAAAAGTCAAATTGATGAAATCGGGACAATCCCCCATCTATGAACCGGGGTTATCAGAATTAATGCAGTCTTCGGCAGCCTCCGGCAATCTGGAATTTTCCACGGATCTAGAAGCGGGAGTTAAACACGGCGAAATCCTCTTTATCGCTGTTGGTACACCCGCACTACCCACGGGGGAAAGTGACACCCGTTATGTGGAAGCGGTGGCCCGGGGTATTGGGGCCCATCTCAACGGTGGTTATAAAGTAATCGTCAATAAGTCTACTGTTCCCATCGGTTCTGGGGATTGGGTACGGATGATCGTCCTCGATGGCGTGGCCGAGAGACAGAAAAATCTCGTGGCCGCTGGTGGCATTAGTACATTAGAACGTATTGAAGCGGAATTCGATGTGGTCAGCAATCCCGAATTTTTACGGGAAGGTTCGGCAGTTTATGATACTTTTAACCCCGATCGCATTGTTTTAGGCAGTAATAACCCGAAAGCCATTGAAATGATGAAGGAATTGTACGCGCCTTTGGTTGAACGCCAATTCGCTGACGATCCCTCCTTGCCTCCCGTTCCCGTGGTGGTTACGGATCTCAGTTCGGCGGAAATGATTAAATACGCCGCTAATGCCTTCCTAGCCACCAAAATTAGCTTTATTAACGAAGTAGCTAACATCTGCGATCGCGTGGGGGCCGATGTCACCCAAGTGGCTAAAGGTATCGGTTTAGATTCCCGTATCGGCAGCAAGTTCCTCTCGGCCGGAATCGGTTGGGGAGGTTCCTGTTTCCCTAAAGATGTGTCAGCTTTGGTACATACCGCAGAAGACTACGGTTACGAAACGGAATTACTTAACGCCGCCATCAATGTTAACAAACGTCAACGGACAATCGCCATCGAAAAACTGCAACAGGAATTAAAAATCCTCAAGGGTAAAACCGTCGGTTTGTTGGGATTAACTTTTAAACCCGATACCGATGATATGCGCGATGCTCCAGCTTTAACCATGATTGAACAGTTAAATCGTTTAGGTGCTAAGGTAAAAGCTTATGATCCGATCGTTTCCCAAAGTGGTTTAAGTCACGGTCTCAGTGGTGTGATTATCGAATCGGATCCGGAAAGATTGGCCGATGGTTGTGACGCTTTGGTGGTGGTGACGGAATGGCAAGAATTCCTCCGTCTTGACTACGGCAAAATGGCTAAAACCATGCGCGAACCCGTGTTGATTGATGGTCGCAATTTCCTCGATCCTGCTGTGGTGACAGCAGCCGGTTTCCGTTACCTCGGGATTGGACGTTAATCCCAGAAATCCACCTTTTCACCAGGACTGACGCGGGTGGGGAAGGAGCAAAAAGCACCAACCCTTACCCCTGCTCCTAGGGACGAAAATTGCCCGATTATGCCGGCTGAAAAACAAAAAATTCCGAGCTGACCATAAGGATAGTTGCAATGGTTACATGATGTGAACGGGGTCCACTAGAATCCGGGGGCGATGGGTAGAATTAAGTTGAGAAACTAGAAATCAGTTTTAGCAATACCTATGGTTAGCTCTGTTCAATACCGCTACACTAACGAACAAGTTAGGGACTGGTTACGGGGATTACTGACAATTGCCTGGTGTGATGGGGATTATAGCACCAGCGAACAGGAATCGATCGCCCGTTTCGCTCACGAATTAGAATTAGATGACGACCACGTTCTCTATCAATCGATTAGTCCCGAAGAATTGGCCGCAAGTTTCGGTCATGACCCCAAAATATCAGAAAACTTCCTCCGCACGGCGGTTATGGTAGCGATCGCCGATGGCATTTATTCCCCCGCAGAAGCGCAATTACTCCATACTTATCGGGATGCTTTCGGGTTAGAAATCGAGGCCCTGTCAGCTTTAGAACATACTGTCTGTGAAATTCCCGAAATTACCACGGAAGCAAAGAAATCCGAGTTTATCAGTGCCGAACATCCCCACCCGGATCTGCTTCATCCCCTCAAAGACTGGTTGGATGGGGTAGAAATGCACGATCCGCGTCTGGCCCGGTTTATCTGCAAAATGGTGCCGCCTCAATGTCCTTTTGAACGCGATATCGTGCTGTTTGGTCATAAATTAGTCCATATTCCGCCCCTGTGCAAGTTAAATCCTCTCTACGAGCAATTAGTCGGTTTACGCTTCCGCGCATTATCATACTTGGCTGATGATTGTCAAGAGGATATTTCCGAGTATATTTAGCCAATTTAACCAAAATTGCGACTAAAATGGTATAAATATCCTGCTGACAGAAAATATCTCAGCCTCAAGGCCTTTCCTAGCCAGGGCTGGCTGAATAAATCTAAAAACCTTGTTGGATAAGGCTTTTAGACTTTTTTCCCCTCAAAAAGTGCTGACCATTGGAGTGATCGGGGGTAAAATTCTGGGACTTTTTCCCTGAAAATTAGGTAACTGACTACCTCAAAATCGGTAAAACCCTACACCCCACACCCCACACCCCACACCCTGCCCCCACCAACAAACTTTTTCAGCAGACCCTAGCTAATTCTTCCGTTAAAATTAGGTTAAGTCGCCGTTGACAGAGAAAATATGAGTAAAAACTCCCGACGAGTCGATTTTCCTGATTTACCCGGGCTAAAAAACCTGCGCTCCTATCAATGGCAGTGGCTGGGCCGAGATCTCCTCGCCGGTGTCACCGTGGCGGCCTACGCTATTCCCCAGTGTATGGCCTACGGCGACCTGGCCGGGGTCGAGCCGGTGGTGGGATTGTGGACTCTCGTGCCGGCTGCCCTAGTGTACGCCCTTTTCGGCTCCTCATCGCAACTATCCCTCGGACCAGAATCGACCACGGCAGTGATGACGGCGGCAGCGATCGCACCGATGGTGAGCCTTCAAGGGGAAAATTACGGCAGTTTAGCGGCTTTTTTAGCCCTAATGGTCGGTTTAATCTGTTTGGTCGCTTATGTCGCCCGCTTGGGATTTTTAGCTAATTTACTCTCCAAACCGATCCTGATCGGTTATATGGCGGGAGTGGCGGTGATCATGATTGCGGGACAACTGGGTAAAATTAGTGGTTTGTCAATCCGTGAAAATACGGTTTTTAAAGAAATTTTAGCTTTTTTCTGGGGAATAAACCAATGGCACTGGCCAACCCTTAGCCTCGCTCTATTGCTGCTACTATTTCTATTTGTCATCCAAAAATATTTTCCCAAAGCACCGGGTCCCTTGCTGGCGGTTTTACTGGGAACCCTCGCCGTCGCCACCTTCCATCTCGATGGAGAAGGGGTGGCAGTAGTGGGGAAAATTAGCAAGACTTTGCCCAATTTTGGCTTACCAACCCTAGATTTTTCCCAATTACTACCCCTAGTGACCGCAGCCGTCGGCATTGCTCTGGTGGGCTATTCCGATAACGTCTTGACCGCTAGAGCCTTCGCCGCACGTCATAACCAAGAAATCGATGCCAATCAAGAATTTTTAGCCCTGGGACTGGGGAATCTGGCGGCGGGTTTTTGTCAGGGATTTCCCATCAGCAGCAGCGCCAGTCGCACCGCGGTGGGCGATTCGGTGGGCAGTAAAAGTCAGATTTACTCCCTGGTGGTGGCAGTGGTGGTGGTGGCGGTCATTTTCTCCCTCGGTCCACTACTGGCACTCTTTCCCAAGGCCGCTTTGGGTGCGCTGGTGATTTATGCGGCCTGTAAACTGGTGGATATTACGGGCGCTAAACGACTAAAAAGCTTTCGCAATAGTGAGTTTAATCTCGCTGTCCTGACAATGGTGGGGGTGCTAACCACGGGGATTTTAAGCGGGGTTGCCATCGCCATCGGTCTCTCGGTTATCGATTTATTGGCCCGCATTACTCGGCCTGATGATGCGGTCTTGGGTACAGTCCCGGGGGTGATGGGTTTACACGCGCTCCAGGATTGGCCGGAAGCGCAAACAATACCGGGGTTAGTTATCTATCGTTATGATGCCCCCTTATTTTTTGCTAATGCGGCCGACTTTAAACGTCGCGCCCTCAACGCCATTGCCCGGGAGACAAAACCGGTAGAATGGTTTGTTTTGAATACGGAGGCCCTTGGGGAATTGGATAGTACAGCCGTGGAGGTTCTCGAGGAATTAGCAGCGGAATTATCAAGACAGGGTATAGTTTTCGCCCTCGCTAGGGTTAAACACGATCTGTACTTACAATTGCAACGTTCTCGCTTGTTAGATAAAATTAGCGAGGAGAGAATTTACTATACTTTGCCGGCGGCGATCGAAGCTTTTAAAAATCGTTAGCTGATAGTTAGGGGTCGAGAATGGAATCACCCCCATCCCCTCCCATAGAGAACCTACCCGTCCATAGTTTTTGGACTTTATTGAAATTAGGTGATAGAGTTGTCTAAGTTGGGCTTCCGTCGGTTGCATTTAGTCATTATCGGCTTGATTTTAGATTATTGTTCATTTTTAGCATCATTAACTGAAAGTCACTTCCCTAACCTATTTAGCATCAGTTTAACCCATTTTTCAAGGATCTAGGCTAGAATATGAAGACAAGACGCATTACTCTGGGTTAATCTACTCTGTAGAAGCTAAGAAGGTAATCAAAATGGCTAAATATTCTCCTCTTATCCATGTATCTCCTGAAACTATGAGTGGTGTTCCTGTTTTTTCAGGTACTAGAGTTCCGATACAAACACTTTTTGATTATCTTAAAGCAGGAGAATCAATTGATGATTTTTTAGAGGGTTTTCCAACGGTAACAAGAGAACGAGTTATTAGCTTACTTGAAGAATTTGAAAAAGAGCTTATTGATAGGGTAGCGTGAAATGAGGCTTCTTTTAGATGAATGTATTGACCGAAGATTAATGAGGGAGTTTACAGGTTATAATATCAAAACTGTTCCGCAAATGGGATGGACTGGGATCAAGAATGGTCAACTGTTAGGTTTAGCTTCACAAGAATTTGATATTTTTATTACAGTGGATAAGAATTTGCCGTTTGAGCAAAATTTACCGCAGTTTAATCTAGCTATTATTATTTTACAATCACAATCAAATCGTTTGGCTGATTTAAAGCCTTTGGTTCCTAAAGTTTTAGAAGTTTTGGCAACAGTAACAAAAGGAACAGCAACAGTAGTAAGTTTATAACAACCTATTTAAAATGAATTTAAGCCATTTTTCAAGAGTCTGGGCTAAGATATTAAGGCTACCGACTTGGGAAGATTATTCCAAGAACTATCCCTAGGAAGATAAACACAATAAATCCGATCAACAATGCGGGTATTGGCTCACCCATAATAGCCAACAAGGTAGCTAAAGCTATGCAAAAACATAAGTTTAAGACATTCAAGATCAATAGTAGTTTATTTTTCATTTTTCCCTTAAAGCTAAATCGTCTAATGGGGATAGGGTTTTCTCTTGCATCCCCAGAGACATGAAAAGTGAAGTATTGCGAGAAGTTCTGTTGACCAGATGTCTAGAGTCTTAAATAACAGTCGCACTACTCCCTTCTAAAACAATAAGGCCCGCCATATGTACATTTTCGGCAGTCATAAATTTTTCCATCTTTACCACGCACTATATAATAAGTACATTTGCTCTCTGGTCCTGTTGATGGAGCAATATACACCGGGTCTACAGGTTGCTGTACCAACAAAATAGTTTCGGTATTAGCAAAAGTTTGATTTGTTGAAACGTCTAAACACAATATGTTTTTAGTTTGTACATTATCAGGAGTAGAAGCTTTTGCTTGGTTAACAGGAGACATGACCAATAAAAATGCTGAAGCTGTTACGAGAATACTTTTCATGTGATTTTTACCAAATTGAGCGATAAGTTTGATTTGACTTTGAGGTTAAAAACATTTTGAGATACACCCGATTAATGGACTGGCATTACCGACATCTTCTATTATATTCTTGATATCTCCGTTCAGAGGCGGCATAATTTCCCGATGCCCTAGCTGCATAATGTGGTATATTAACTTGAGCCGCCCAATAATCTCCATTTTTCGTGAGTTGATTGGCCTCTTGAATTAATCCTTGACAAGAAAGCCTATAAATTCTTTGCCAGTCTTCAGCTATCATTCGCTGTATTAGCTGTTCAGCTTCCCCCTCTATAGGGTTTAATTCTCTCAACAATTGCTGAACTTCACTACTTTGTGCGTTAGAATTAGTTACCCCTACTGTAAACTGGAGGATTGAAAAACACCCTGCTAAAGTCAACACACTGATTGATTTTTTTGTTGGATAGAGCATAATTTTATTTCCTGAAAATTTGACACAACTAACAAGCCACACTACCGACAATGTATCAACCAGTTAAAATTATTTCAAGACGGAAAAAAACGGATATTGTCGGAAGTTTTGTTAACTATGTTTGCAAATATCGGAAAATAACGGATAATGACGGTATTATGTCCCCAAATCTTAACATTACTCCCATGGATACCCAAGAAGTCTTCTCACTTATTGATAATCTGGTTTTTGACCACACGGGAAAGCATCTCGATACATTGCAATTAGGGATTTTAAAGAACGTTTTTGATGGTCAGAAATATGCAAAAATAGCAGAAGAATATAATTGTTCTGAAGGTCATGCCAGAGATAAAGCCTATGAACTTTGGCGCATTCTTTCGGAAGTGTTAGGGGAAGAATTAAATAAATCAACTGTTCGATCAGCAATTGAAAGATTTATTACCACGAGTAGTACAAATAACATAGTAAATTCTGTAAAAATTGATCAGGTTACTTTTTGTCATAACCCTTCTAATAATCGAGAAATGGAAAATTATAATATTTATAAAACTGAAAACAATGTTATTAAAGCAAAACTAGAAACTGTTCCCAAACTAATAGGATTAGGATTAACGATCGAACAAATTGCTCAAGCTCTTGATTTAGATATACAATTAATTTTAGATAGTCTCAAACCAGAGTAACTTTGATAACTTTATCAAGATATGGATGTCAAGCTGCTTGGCTCTTCTGGTTTCTGTGTGGAAACGAGGTCTATATGATAGTTTCTTCGACAAAATAGTCCTAAAAGTGTTACCCGATAAGCATTTGACGATTCCATAAGCAAAAATTATCACACAAAGTCGAGAAGAGCCGCTGCTTTGATACACAATTGACAAGGATAGGGAAATGGAGAAATTTCAACTAATACCCCAAAACTAAACCCCCACCCCCAACACCTAGAACTGCTATATAGCGTTTCCTGTTCGCAAGAGGTACATTATCGATCTTGAAAAGTTCAATCAGCAAAGGTTTAAATGTGCCACACAGGTGTGAGAAACGCTATAGTTAAAGAATTCCTTAAATTGTCTTGCTTAGTATCAAAAAAAATGAGCGAATTAAGTCCCGCCACTGCTAGAGAAATTGAACGTTGAAGTTAAAGCTATCGCCTGAGTTTTTCCTATCTGCATTTGGCAGAATTTAGGGCGCGTTAGACGGCGACAATCTAGGAGTCGTCAATCAGCCAAAAAACTTTGGGGTTAGTTTATCTGGTGTTTACCGACAATGTGCTGTTGCTTACACAGACTTTTGGGAGTCCTATAAGACAGTAATTCCCAGTAAACGTCATCGACCAGTCGGGAAAGAAACTGGTCAAACTAATCCTATTGAAAGCTGTTTGGCATTTTATCCATAACTACAATGCACACCTTTTTCCCAACTTCTAACCCTGATTATCGGTCAGGAGTCGATGTTTCTCGATCAAATCGATCGCCTGGGTGACACTTTCCGGGAAAATTACCACTAAACCCCCCTCAGAAACCGTACTTAAAGCCTTCTCTAAAGCCTCCGTTTCATCGAGAATCACTTCCGGCCGCATACTGGCATTTTCTTGGCTAATTCCCCTGAGAATTAAATCGGCTACTTCCCCCCGGCGGCGACCGCGAGTATCGTTATCTTCCTTAACAATAATTCGATCGAACATAAGCGCCGATAATTTCCCTAATAAAATTAAATCATCATCACGTCGATCGCCCGGCCCCCCAACCACGCCGACTTTTTCCCCGGGCCAATTGCCGACAAAACCGCCGACGGCTTCGTATCCGGCGGGATTATGGGCATAATCGATTAAAGCGTGATGGTGTCCCAAGTCAAACAGGTTCATCCTACCGGGAGTCTGGGCCACGGAAGGTTTAAAAGTCCGCACCCCTTGGCGAATTAACTCGATATCGATACCCTGCACAAAAGTGGCTAAACAGGCGGCCAGGGCGTTAGCAATCATAAAAGGAGCCATTCCCTGCATAGTCACGGGAATATTAACCGCTTCCTCGATTCTCAGCGTCCATTCTCCCTCTAGAATCGACAGATAGCCATTCTCATAGATGGCGGCCATGCCACCGCGACGGATATGGTCGTGAATAATCGGGTTATCGGGACTCATGGAAAAATAAGCGACTCTTCCCTTCACTTTTTCGGCCATACTAACGGTCAAGGGATCATCGGCATTTAAAACCGCGTAACCCTCGGCGCTAACCACCTCGGCAATAACGCTTTTTACTTTCGCCATTTGTTCGATGGTGTCGATATCACCGATACCCAAATGGTCGGCGGCCACATTTAACACCACCCCCACATCGCATTGATTAAAGGCTAAACCCGATCGCAGGATACCACCCCGGGCCGTTTCTAACACGGCAATCTCCACTGTGGGATCCTTCAAAATCATACCGGCGCTGTAGGGACCAGTGTTATCGCCCTTTTCTACCAGATAATCATCGATATATACGCCGTCCGTCGTGGTAAATCCGACTACTTTCCCCGTTTGTCGGCAAATATGAGAAATTAAGCGGCTAGTGGTGGTTTTGCCGTTAGTTCCCGTAATTGCCAGAATTGGCACGCGACTGGGAGTCCCGGGGGGGAATAACATATCGATAACTGGGGCGGCGATATTGCGGGGTAAACCGCGACTAGGGGCGACGTGCATCCGAAAACCGGGGGCGGCGTTGACTTCTACGATTACCCCGTCCACTTCTTTCAGGGGTTTGCGGATATCCTCTGTCACCACATCGATCCCGGCAATGTCCAAACCGATTAATTTTGCCACTCTTTGGGCGATCCAGACGTTTTCGGGGTGAATTTCGTCCGTACGATCCACAGCGATGCCGCCGGTGCTTAAATTAGCGGTGGCCCGCAGATAGGCGATCGCTCCTTGGGGTAAAATGCTGGTTAATTCATAGCCCTGTTTTCCTAGCACATTAAGGGCGGTTTTGTCAATGGTTATTTTAGTTAAAACGTTGGCGTGACCGTCACCCCGGTTGGGATCTTGATTAGTAATTTCGATTAATTCTTCTACAGTTGAGCGCCCATCACCGACGACGTGAGCGGGAATCCGTTCGGCCACGGCGGCAACTTTGCCATTTATGACTAAAATTCGGTGATCACTGCCTTTATAGTACCTTTCTACGATCACGCTGCGGGTTTTCGAGGCGGCACTGGCTAGATCATAGGCTTCTTCTGCTTCCTGTTGATTTTTAACATCGATGCTGATGCCGCGGCCGTGGTTGCCATCGAGGGGTTTAATCACGATGGGAAATCCTCCCACTTCCTCGATTGCCGCTGGCAATTCATCCAAGTATTGAATCACCGTACCCCGGGGGACTGGAATCCCACCATCCTTGAGGATAGTTTTTGTGCCTTCCTTGTCACAGGCCAACTCAACGGCTAAAATCCCCGAAAAACTGCTTAAAGTGGCTTGAATGCGCTTTTGGTGAACTCCATAGCCCAATTGCACCATGGAACGAGCGCTCAGGAGTAACCAGGGGATATTTCTAGCTTGTGCTTCTTTGACGATGGTTTCGGTACTCGGACCAAGGGCGGCATTATTGCATAAATCGCGTAAATCGGCTAAATCCTGGGCCAATTCTTCCTTAGAATAGGTTCCCGTATCCACAAGGGATTGACACAAACGCACGGCAGCCCGACCCGCATAACGTCCCGCTTGCTCGTCAACGTACTCAAATACCACGTTATAGACTCCGGGGGTGGAGGTGGCTCTAGTGCGACCAAACCCGACGGGAGTTCCTGCCAATTCCTGCAATTCTAGGGCGATGTGTTCGATAATATGGCCCATATAAGTGCCAGTGCGGACTCGTTCAAAGAAACCGCCGCGATAACCGGGGGAGCAGTAATGTTCGACTAAACTGGGGAGAACGTCGATTAATCCCTCGTAAAAGCCTGGGATTTCATTCGATGGCTTCTCGGCGAGATCTTCGAGATCTAGACGCATAACAATGAGCTTGTCGCGACGAATACTCCAGTAGTTGGGACCGCGCAGGGTTTGGGTTCTGAGAATTTTCATGATATAGCTGATGTTCGCTGTTGAGAAGCACAAAGAAGCCGTTGTTTATTGTCTGGGTTTCCGAGATCGGTAAACTGTTCACTATGAACAGTTTTTCAGGAGTTTTTTTCCCCCAATTTAGGGATCACTTGCTGTTTTTTGAGATGATAGCCATCACCGTAGGAAAGAATATGCACCCGCAGATTATGCAGACTCAGGGGTTCGTTCGCGGTGACGTGATGGTGGTTGGTGTGGGACATTTCCCTGGCATCAATTACCGTCACTGTACCGCAGCCGATTACTGTCATCGTGCCATCCCGTTCAAACATAGCGCAGGTATCCTCATCGATGCCAATTCCTAAACGTTCGGGATAACCAGAGATAGCGCTCATTAACCGGGCCATGCGGTTGCGATTGTGGAAGTGTTGATCGACAATGACTTCAGGAATGAGACCTAATCCCATGGCCATATCCACTAGAGCGCGATTGGGTGCTTCCCCGCTGCTGCCCCCAGCAATCATGTGATGACCCATAACGGCGGCCCCGGCGCTAGTTCCGGCTAGGGTCAGTTCTCCCCGTTGCACTCTTTGTCTGATTCTTTCCATCAGGGGAGTATCGGAGAGCAAACCGCATAAACGCAGCTGGTCGCCTCCGGTCATAAATACACCTGTACACTCTTCGATGTAGGCCTGGAATTGGGGGTCTTCTCCCTGCACACGATCGCGAATATCGATAACTTTGACGTATTTTGCCCCCATTTCCTCGAAAATCTTCTGATAGCGATCGCCGATTAAAACCGGTTCTCTGGAAGCGGAGGGAACAATAGCGATCACTGCTTCGCTACCCCCGGCGCGATTCCAAAAGGTGTGCAGTATCTCTTTACCGTGGACTTTATCCTCGGCACCACCAATGACTAAAATCGCCGTTTTGAGAGATATGGGGGTAGGATTTTGGGAATGTTGGGTTTCTAGCTCGATGATCATGTCACTGAACGAATAGACATTTTTAGGGATGGAAGGTTTTTCGGGAAGATGGACAAATATCTTAATGTTATTTTCCCTGAACGGTTGACGGAAAAAAATGCGGTTTAGGAATATTTTTCGGGACATCAAGCAATAGTAGAGGCGATTTTAGCAATTTTCTTCGATTGGCAATGACGGACTGTTAGTTAACTTTAAGTCTAGGCTAGACTTCGATCACTCAAGCTAGCTCCAGAAAAACCCCTAGACAGTACAGCATAGTCTATCATGTTATCGAGATAGACTAGCGCAAAATTAGCAAGATTTTAACCGATCGAGCCGTGACAAAATGATACATTAAACACTATCCCAGTCTAGGCCTTAATTTTTCCCGTGCAGTTTGACATTATTACTCTCTTTCCCGATTTTTTTACTTCACCGCTGCAGTCGGGGTTGTTGGCAAAAGCTCTCGAACGCGACATCGCTAGGGTAAATTTGGTCAATCTCCGGGATTTTGCCCACGATAAACACCGTCGCGTCGATGATGAACCCTACGGTGGTGGTGTGGGAATGTTATTAAAACCAGAGCCAATTTTTGAGGCGATCGAGTCTTTAGCAATTTTACCACCCCGGGAGATCCTGCTGATGACTCCCCAGGGGGAACCTCTCAATCAAGCTTTACTGAAAACTTGGGCCGGTAGTTATCAGCAGTTAATTCTCATCTGTGGGCATTATGAAGGGGTAGATGAGCGGGTTTGTGAGCATTTGGTGACTAGAGAGGTATCTTTAGGGGATTTTGTCCTAACTTGTGGAGAAATCCCTGCTTTAGCGATTATTAACGGGGTGACGCGCTTGTTACCCGGGACGGTAGGTAAGGCAGAATCGTTGAAATTGGAGAGTTTTGAGGCAGGTTTATTGGATTATCCCCAATATACCCGGCCCCCGGTCTTTCGCGGTTGGCAAGTGCCGCCGGTTTTGCGATCGGGTAATCATCAGGATATCGCTGATTGGCGCTATCAACAACAACTCGATCGCACTAAGGAACGTCGTCCAGATCTCTGGCAAAAATGGCTAGAGGAACCGGATTAATTGCCCAAAATGCTCGCATGGGGAGAGGAGAGAAGGGTGAAGGGAGCAGGGGAGATTTTCTAAAAACCCTTGACAAATGGCGAGACTTGCTTTATTGTTTATGTACAATGGGAATCCGTGCGCCCATATATATAGGGTTTTTAAGGGAAGATAAGAGAGAAAAAAATCGACTCCAAAATCGGGTTGGGTAGGAATAGGAGCAAGAGACTGGATTTTTCTCTCCCCGACAAGGATTAAACAAAGCATTTCTGAGAGTCAAACCGAATCTTAGTCAGGTGAAGAAGTTTCCAACTCACCTGAGACAACTCTTGGGAAGTGGGGAGTGGGTACTTAAAAATCAAAATCACCGGTAAAGGAACGACGTAAAAATTAGGTAATTTACCAGATGAAAATGGGTAAAACCCTACACCCTACACCCACGAAAAACTTTTTGCCGCAAACCCTAGTTAAAGCTTGTTTAATCGGCTAATTCAAGGGGTTAACCTTCAAAATAGGCTAGATGTGACAGTGGGATTAAGAAACAGCAAAACTGGTAATTTTACGGCGTTCAATAGTTTTAAAAGCGAGGACAATTTGCTGAGGAGAAATACCAAGATTGACTAATTCGTTAGCAATACCTTCTTCTGTTACATCTTGTTGAATCCAGATTTTATTATCAATAATATTCCGATGAATTAGAGTGCCGTAGATTCTTTGGTTACGATGCCAGCCGGTTTCAATTAAAAGGTAGTGATCTCTGGTTTCATTAATCACTAATTCAATTTCACTTTCAGGATGCGAACCTAAAAAATTGCGATAATCTTATAAAACTTTAATAATGGCTTGTTTCAGCTGAATTTTAGTTAAGTAATCCATACCATAACCTCCGCTTGATTGACATTAAAAGTAAAAAGACGAATAATTTTATCTTCGATTAAAACTTGTCCTGCTTCTTCTTCAAAAATAGATTGTCGCACGTCTTCAGGAACGGCTAAATATAGCTTTCGTTCGGGTTCGTAGCGAGTTAATAAATGTTCATATAAAACCAACTGTCCAATGGCTTCTTCTAAATCTTTCATTTCTGAAGAACTGTGAAAACTTTTAATTTCAATAGCAATTTTTTCTAAACCTTTTTCGGCGGCAATTAGACGTTCTGCGCCTAAATCAACAGATAGGTTTTTTCTTCTCGCCAGCCTGATACGATAAGGATCATGAGTAATTGTCCACCCATCTTTTTGAAGGGCTTTTTTGACAATATCATGGTAATAATCACGGGCAGGCATAACTATTCTGGGCAGCCAAATATACTTAAATCAGGAATGACAAATATTTTCTCAATCCCTAATATATCTTATTTTCGGGAATAAGGTAAGTGAATGGTGAGCAGCGGCAGTTATTAAAAGAGGGCGAATGCAATTCGCCCCTACGATAATATTATCGCGCCAATGGTAGGGGCGCATCGCGTGCGCCCAAATCTAATATCACGTGCGCCCAAATGTAATATAAGTAGGTGGGTGGAATTAAATATAAGATGAACGTAGGTTGGGCTTCGGCCGTGAGCTTTTGCCGAACGGTTGAAGCATGAAACCCAACGCCCAATTATGTTACGAAGTGCGCTAACCCATCCTACAAATAATTGTGCCTCCCTACTTATATTTTTCTACAAAATTGAGATACACCCGTTTACTTTAACTTAATCCTGTTATATTTTTAAGGGCTTTACCTAATTTAGTATAGTTAACTTTTACCCCATCATCAAGGTCTATTTCTTTCTGAGCGATAGCTAAAGGATAGAGGGTTTCTTGTTCGTAGTTTTCTAATTCTCCGATCATTTTCTTGATTTGTTCGCTTTCTCGTAAGGCTTTGGTTTTTTCGGTTTTATTCCCACTTGTACTAATTTATATTTGTTTGAAGGTGTCTAGTTTTACTTCTAGTTTAAGCCGAAATTCCCGCAGATAGCTATTAAGGACGATACTGACGGTATCAGAGCGATAACGATGGAGATAAATTAGGGGGTTAAATGTTCCTTTCGGGCTACTAAATAACCAATATATGGGTCGTTTTTTATAGCGTTTAACGTGGTCATCATAAAAGTCTTTGATAAAGTATTTTTCTAGGGATTTTCCGAGCTTTTCTTCGATAAAGTTGAGGTTTTGCTGATAGTTTAACTCCCCAAATGTAACCCGCAGTAATTGCTGGAATTGTTCGGTTATATCATCACATCACTAAACCAGTCTTCCTCAAGGATAGGAATAACATTGGTTTCTGTTGGGGTAAAGGTGGGTTTTGGGATTTGTTTAAGGTAGTCTTGTAAGGTTTCCCCTTGGTTGGCTAAAATTAAGCCTTCTTTATCAAGAGAATAACGCCCAAACATACAACCCACCGAGTAGGAGATAAATTCTTTGATAGTATCTGCTAAGAGTAAGTTTTCTAGTTCTTCTTCGGGTTTATCGCTGTTATAACGATAATGAGGGTTACAGGTTAAGGTGATTTCTTTTAAGGGAACTTCGGGGGTTAATGCGTCTTGTAGTCCATAAGCTTCGATAAATATACTGTTATTTTCTTCCTCTATTTTTTGCATTTATAAGGTCATTTCTTGCCATTTCTGGCGGAGGTTTTGATAGGTTTATTTCAGGGAAGTGGTAAGTGGGGAGCTTGTTCGGCGTTTTCACTATCTACTGTTAAAAGCGTAAGGTCGGTAAAATCCCATGAGGTTTTCTATGAGTTACAGTCTTGGCGACTTAAGCTCATGATATTTTCGGCATTGTTTATAATTTCATTACTTGTATTGTTGATAATGGGAATCTGTCTAATTTAACCAGCTTGAAAATTTAAATTTGGACTCATTGCTGACATAAAAAGATTTATTATCTTACTTGATAATAAGGCTGAAAATAAGACTAATTTATCATATTTTTGACAAAAAATTGTCGGAAAAGCTGAATTAAAAACAAATCCCTGTGGACTATATCTAATAGAAAATAACGAGGAACTTATTCTTGTATAACTAGCACCTTCTCTAAAATAAAATTGTCTAGAGGGTAAATGATTTCCTGAATTTTCTAATTGAGAATAATACTTTTGATTGAATTTTGATATGTCATCAAAATTTCCATGTCATTTTCTATATTCTCCTCCCTTTGTATGAGGAACCTATAACTTGTTTAACTCGATAAAATTATTTATATTTTTCTTATTAAAACCAATATTATTTATATTAACTTCTCTCCGATATTTTATAAATAAGTCATTATTACCTGTATCTAATCCCACTCTAATTTCAGCTATATTTACTAACTTTTCTGAAGTGGCAAAAATTTCTAATACTCTATCACTCACCCAATAAGCGATCGCACTTACTGGAATCTTCTTAAAATCACTTGCAGAAGCGCGATAAAACTAACCACAATTAGGATTTTTATTGCTTCTAATGCCTTGGGTGCTTGATTATCTGCTCTAAAATCAGACAATTTAATATATCCACCTCTAAAATTAGGTAAATTTTGATTAGAAAGGGTAAAGGTAAGTGGGTGGGTGGAATTAAATATAAGATGAACGTAGGTTGGGCTTCGGCCGTGAGCTTTTGCCGAACGGTTGAAGCATGAAAACCAAATAATTGTGCCTACCTACTTAGCAACTGGAATACAAGCAGGAGCAAAAGCATTATATTCTAATTGAACTAAGCTAGTTATTATCGTTTTCTCTAAAATAAACTTTCTTAAGTTTTCATAAGAAGAAATAAACATCCAAACATAGGGAGCAACAAAACCTATTTCACCTTTGTGTAAAGTCATTTCTACAATCCGCACCATAAACGCCGAAAATAAATCAGATTTGACATCACTATAATTATCCTGTAAAAAAGCCTTTAACCGATTATTTATCCCCTTGTTACCCATATAAGGGGGATTCGCCACAACAAGGTGATACTTAGGACTTAAAAAATCAGCCATATTTAACACATCTAACACCTTCTCATGAGTCTTATGTTCAAACCAAGAAGGATTAGGATTCTTCGCCCATAAATCAACCAAATAATCTTGTAAATTAGATATTTGTTCTCTAGACATTTTTGGACGTAATAAAGCCCCAAAATTATCCGCCTCCTAAACAAATGTAAATCATGTAATGTAACAAATCATCACGACTGACCCCCAACTTCCCACTTCCCACTATCCACTTCCCAATTCATAATTCATAATTCCCACACCTCCCACTTCCCACTTCATAATTCATAATTCATAATTCATAATTCCCACACTTCCCACTTCCCGCAGCCTAATTAGTTATCGTAACAATTGTCCTCAGAAGCGGGTAACGCGACTCGAACGCGCGACATTCACCTTGGGAAGGTGACGTTCTACCACTGAACTATACCCGCAAAACCACTCCTAATCATAGCATTGACCCCCCAGCCAGAGCAACTGCCCTAGGCTGTTTTCCATCACCGCACCAGTGCAGTTTGTCGGCAAAACTGGCCCGGTCGCAATTTAAGATTTTTTCCTGACAAGACAGTAGGGCTTTTTCTAGTTGTTGCTCGGCATTTTTTCGGCTTTATAGCGGCTTTTGTCGATAAACCCCAAAAATAACATCTAAGCCCCCCCAAGCACAGCCAAGGGCAGGAAAACCGTGATGGAGAACATTTTTTTGATCGCTTACCTCGATCGCTGCTGCCGTTGGTAAAATCCAGTCAACCCTCGCTCATCGAAAATTTTGGATCTGAAACCCCGTCGTTCTACGACGGCTTTACCGTTAAATATGAGCATCGTTTACGAAATATATGCTAAAATGTGAGGCATGGAAAAAGCCTATTCGTTTCGATTTTACCCCACACCCGAACAAGAGTCGCTATTGCGGCGCACTTTGGGCTGTGTAAGATTGGTTTACAATAAAGCTCTCCATCTCAGAACACAAGCATGGTACGAAAAGCAAGAAAGAGTAGGATATACTGAAACTTCTTCAATGCTAACCGATTGGAAAAAGCAAGAAGAATTAGACTTTTTAAACGAAGTTAGTTGTGTACCTTTACAACAAGGGTTAAGACATTTACAAACAGCTTTCACTAATTTCTTTGCTGGTCGTACTAAGTATCCTAACTTTAAGAAAAAACATCAGGGAGTAAGTGCCGAATTTACCAAGTCAGCCTTTAAATTTAAAGACAAACAAATCTATTTAGCCAAATGCACAGAACCTTTACCTATTCGATGGTCAAGACAAATACCAGACGGATGTGAACCAAGCACAGTAACAGTCAGATTACATCCTTCTGGGCGTTGGCATATCTCAATTAGATTTGATGACCCAACAATTAAACCCTTACCCCCAACCGATAAAGCCATCGGAATTGACTTAGGAATTAGTAGCCTTGTGATTACCAGCGATGGTGACAAAGTATCTAATCCCAAGCATTTTAAAAAGCATTATCAGAGACTGCGAAAAGCACAAAAAAGCCTTTCTAGAAAACAGAAAGGGTCAAAGAATCGAGAAAAAGCGAGAATCAAAGTAGCCAGGATTCACGCTCAAATCACCGATAGTAGAAAAGACCATTTACACAAGCTAACCACTCAATTAGTCCGTGAAAACCAAACGATTGTGGTTGAGAATTTAGCTATCAAGAATCTGGTCAAAAACCCGAAATTATCTCAGGCAATATCTGACGTTAGTTGGGGAGAAATTACCCGACAATTAGCTTATAAATGCCGTTGGTATGGGAGAAATTACCTCGAAATAGATAGATGGTTTCCTAGTTCTAAGCGGTGTAGTAATTGTGGGTATATTGCTGAGAAAATGCCGTTAAATATTCGAGAATGGGATTGTCCAGACTGTGGGACGCACCATGACCGAGATATTAACGCCAGTAAAAATATTTTGGCCGCAGGGCTTGCGGTGTCAGTCTGTAGAGCGACCATAAGACCAGAACAGAGTAAATCTGTTAAGGCAGGTGCGAAAAATCCTTCGGGAAAGAAGCAGAAACCCAAATCGTGAGGTTTGGGAATCGCCGTCCGTTTACGGCGGTGAGGATGTCAAAGCTGACTAGCGCAGGAAACTGCCCCCATTAGTCCCACTTGGGTATTAAGAACGATATGCACGGGAATATTGCTTAATAGCTCCCTCATCCGACCTTTAGCCCGAAAAGCCTTCATAAAGCTACCCTCGGTCATTAGGGGAAGATTTTTGGCCGCAATCCCTCCCGCTATGTATAATCCTCCGTAGGGAAGCAACTTGAGGGCTAAATTGCCCGCTTCCGCACCGTAGGCCTCGACAAAGATTTTCATGGTTTGATAACAAAGATAATCCGAGTCATCTTGGGCAAAAGTGGCGATTTTAGCCGCTAAATCGACGGTTTTTTGCGTTTTATCCATTTCTTCTAACCAAGTGCGGTAAATTTCCGCCATGGCTGGCGATGACTGACTATAGTTACTATCGTGGAGAAATCGATAGATAGAAGTGATTCCAGGGCCGGAAACCACTCGCTCCACCGAAAGGCGCTCGATATTATAGAGTTCCAAGAGATAATTTAATAATTGATATTCTAAACTCGATCGAGGAGCAAAATCGGCGTGGGAACCTTCACTAGCAAACACCCGATATTTACCCTTCGAGACAGGAATCAAAAAACCCTCTCCTAACCCAGTTCCTGCACCAATAACCGCAATCGGGGCCTCTGGTACTGCCGGGGCCGACTGTAGATTGTGCAGCTCCTCTGGGGCTAATTCTAACACCCCATAACCGATCGCCGCAAAATCATTAATTAATTTTACTCGCTCAATCTGCAGCTCCTGGCTTAGGCGATCGCCAGTGAGGAACCAACTTAAATTAGTCAATTCGGAACTATTGTTAACCACAGGACCGGCAATACCGAAACAAGCTTTTTCCACTGGGAGAACAGTGACTTGTCGGGCTAAAAACTGCTGGACAATCGGCACCAGATCGGGGTATTGTTTACTAGGATAAATTTCTTGATCGAGAGTAATTAGCAGGGGTTGGGGACTATCCGCTGAGTTTTGGCAATCCACTAAACGCAGGATTGTTTTGGTTCCCCCGATATCTCCCCCTAAAAGAATCGTCATGCTGGTTTTTCCCTGAGTTTGTCCCCATAATTATAGTTTTTTTCCCCTTTCTCCCTGGCAAATTTAAAGGCCGCCAATTCTATAATATAGTGAAAGATGGTAATGCCTAAGCCCTAATTAAGGATTGATTAATCGTCGCTCCGGGGTTGGAATGGGGATTTGCCAGAGGACAGAAACAGGACTTAAAGACATTTTAGGTCTAACTGTAGCCTCAAGGCGATCGATAGGGCGGCAGAAGCTATCACTGTCCTCATAACTTTTAAGATAGACCAGAGAGGGAGAAATTAGCTTGGGTGTAGAACTTCGCAGTTACGTTTATCTTGACAATTTACAGCTTCAACACGCCGCTTACATCGGTACAGTCGCCCAAGGATTTTTACCCTTACCCGGGGATGCTTCCCTCTGGATTGAAATTTCCCCCGGCATCGAGATTAATCGCATCACCGATATTGCCCTCAAATCCGCCGTGGTTCGTCCGGGGGTTCTATTCGTAGAACGACTCTACGGACTCTTAGAACTCCATTCTAGCAGTCAGGGAGAGGTCAGGGCGGCCGGTCAGGCAATTTTGCAGTATTTAGGCGTTACTCAGCGCGATTGTCTGAAACCGCAAATTGTCTCTAGCCAAATTATTCGCAACATTGACGCTTACCAAGCCCAATTAATTAACCGTAGTTCTCGGGGTATGATGTTAATGGCAGGACAGACTTTATACGTTTTAGAAGTACAACCGGCCGCCTACGCTTCCCTAGCCGCTAATCAAGCCGAAAAAGCCGCTTTAATTAATATCCTACACGTTACTTCCGTGGGCAGTTTTGGCCGCTTATATTTAGGGGGAGAAGAACGAGATATTATCGCCGGTTCCCGAGCGGCAGTTTCAGCTTTAGAAAATATTCAAGGTCGAGCTTTTCCCAGTAGCGACAAAAAAGAATAAGCTAATGAAGGCAAAAGGCAGAAGGCAAAAGGCAAGAGGTGGTTAGATATGTCTAATTAATTGTGTCTAGCTACTTACTAAATCCTGTTTAAAAGGTATAGGATAGTGGGGAGTGGGAAGAAGGGAGAGAAAGTTTGAGCATTTGTACTAAATAGCTCAAAAGGGTATTTCGCCCTATTGGGGAGATTCAAAAATTAGTTCGCCATTATTCATTTTTTCAACGACTAAATGGCGATAGAGTGTCACTTGCCGGAGGATTTGGTCGGGATTGTTTTTCTTGTTAGAAAACATGATCATTTTAATCGATTCAAATTCTATTCTTGTGATCACACCATCTTTGATCGCTCGTTCAATTGTAACTCGTAAATATTCTAATTCTTGGCTTTCCTCGGGGGTAATTTCTAGACTGTTAGGATGTTCTATTTTCATGATTGATTGTTCTTACCTGCTAACTGATAACTAGATAATCACGGCTATTTTTTTCACACTTTCACAATCGGTGGAGAGAGAGTTTCCGTCTGGTTAGAAACGGCGAGATTATTATTATTTTGGCTGTTATTTTGCGGCAATTGTCCAGAGGCTAAATTTTGCCCCTCTCCCGTAATCAAACGAGCGCCACGACCGCGGGTAAAATAATTCCAACCCCATTGCACCATCACCACTAATTTATTATCAAATTCGATCAGATAGTAAATATGGGCCCAAACCCAGACTAACCAAGCGATGAACCCAGAAAACTTAACAAATCCCAAATCAACCACGGCCGCATTTTGGCCGATCACTGCCAGACTACCTCGATCGATATAATGAAAAGGTTGAATAGTTTGCCCTTTTAGGCGAGAAATTAATAAATTCGCTAGATATTCGCCCTCCTGCATGGCCACGGGAGCAACTCCGGGTAAAGGTTTATCTCCCTGATGGGCAAAATTAGCCAGATCCCCGATCACAAAAATATTGGCATAACCAGCGATACTTAAATCAGGTTCGACGATTACCCGGCCGACGCGATCGAGATTTACCCCGGTTCTTTCGGCCAAAATTCGCCCCATTCTCGATGCTTTTACCCCTGCTGCCCATAAAATTGTCTCGGCAGCGATTTCTGTCGTCTTTTCTCCCTGACGGACGGTGACACAACCTTCAACAATATTGGTAACGATGCTGTTAGTTTGCACTGTCACCCCTAATTTTATGAGAGAAGCGGCAGCTTTAGCGGATAAATCGGGTGAATATGGGGGTAATACTCGATCCATCCCTTCTAAGAGCAAAATTTTCGCTTCTGTGGGGTTAATCTGGTGGAAATCAGACCTAAGCGCACCGTGGGCAATTTCTGCGATCGCTCCTGCTAATTCTACCCCCGTCGGTCCGCCACCGACAATAACAAAAGTTAATAAAGCTTGCCGCTTTTCGGCATCGATTTCTTTCTCGGCCTTCTCGAAAGCGAGATAGATGCGACGACGCATTTCTACTGCGTCTTCAATGGTTTTTAACCCGGGAGCGTAGGGCTGCCATTGATCATTGCCAAAATAGTGATGACTGACTCCCGTGGCAATGACTAACTGATCGTAGGCGATCGGCGGGTGATCTTTCAAGATCACTTCTCCCTTAACTGGATCTATATCTATGGCCTGATCGAGGAGAATATCTGTATTGTCATGACCCCGTAGGATTAAGCGCAAAGGTGAGGAGATATCGGCCGGAGACAGCGCCCCAGTAGCGACTTGATAGAGGAGGGGCTGAAAAAGATGGAAATTTCGCTTATCGATGAGGGTAACATGAACGCGGGCGTTTTTTAGGGCTTTGGCCGTGTATAAACCCGCAAATCCGCCGCCGATGATAACAACTCTTGGCTGTTTTTCAGTCATTGCTTAACAATAATTCATAAATTTTTCCCTAGTGTAGTCCGGATTGTCACAATTTAGCGGTGACAAGCGTTACCGAAAACCGCAGTCTTTAATCTAGAAAAAAATACAGATACTGGCTTTTTTGACCAACCAAGAGGGCAAAACTAAGGAAGTACAGGGAATCTCACCAGAATTTGGCCTATATATGCTCGAAAAACTTGAAAAGACCGCTACGCCGTTTTACCTAAGTTTATGACCTGGGTTAACCAGGTGGGAACTTATATTACGCGTTTCTGTTTCCGAGTACAAGCTCGGTTTACTACCACACGAATTGGTTATTTGCTCCCTTATCACAATCAAGCATAGATCAAAAAACTTGAAAGGCAGTCACCAACGTAGAAGCCCGATTTGTTTTCATCATAGCATTTTTTTTTCTCAGAGGCAAGAGGGGAGATTCAGTGATCAGATTTGAGTTTTCAGTTTACTGTTTACCGATCACAGCCAAAAAGCCTGCCAACACCCAGCAATTCCCAAGGCAAACGGTAGCACAGAATACAGAACCAGTCTTACTCTTGCCTCTCAAAATGGAGTGAAGGGTTTGAACAGTGGGTTTCGGGGGAATGGAAGTCAAACAACTGGGTTTTATGGGGATGCTGAGCTATTTCCAGGTAGTTATCGCTGGGATAACTGACCCTCGAAGTGCCAGCAATGCTACCCGCTACAGTCTGAAAGACGCAATATTAGGGGCATTTGCCGCCTTTTTTCGCCAGAATGAATCATTTCTAGAATATCAGCGTCAACTGAATAGTCGTTGTGGACGAGATAATGCTCAAAGTCTGTTTGGTTTGGTCAATATCCCGACAGTAGAACAGATGCGGAACATCCTCGATGGAATAGCCGCAAAGCATCTTTTTCCCCTGTTCAAATGGATTGATCAAGGTCTGGGAGACCAAGGCTATTTGAGGCTGTTTGCAGCCTTGGAGGGCAACTTACTCGTCACCCTAGATGGGACTCAGTACTATGAATCAGAGAAAATTAGTTGTCCTTGTTGCTCAAGCCGCACCTCAAAACAGGGAAAGATAACCTATCACCACCGAAAATGATTGGGAATGCCTTCAGTCATGGACAGTGTTGCTCCTTTAAGAGCCAGTTTCAGATTGTCGATAATATAATCGGGTAATTTTGAGCGGTTAGGGACTTGCGCTTTGATAATGTACCTTTTGGGCGAACGCAGTTCGCCCCTACATTGTGGACAAAATCCGTTACTGTCGGGGCGCCTGGAACCTGCGCCCTCCGCGCGGAGGGGGTTTGCTGATCACCCTAAGTAGGGGGAGAGCCTTCGAGAGCTCCCTTCCAATAAGGGACTTGCGCTTTGATAATATGCCATCTGGCTGGTCTGATTCTTCTACAGAGCGATTTTCAAAGCTGGGATATTATTCCCACGCCAGTCCCTTAGCCAGGGTTCTTTTTTTGACTTGATCTCCTTCTCGATAGGAATCTGGTCGAAGAACGGCGGGGGGGGAATTACGGTTAGGAACTTTTTCTGTATACATGACTACCATTCCAGCAAATAGAGAGAATTCTTGTCCATTAAGAAATGTTACAAATTACATGGGTACATTAAGAAAAGTTAATGGGTGTATCCATTGATGGATAAGGGTTTTCGGCTCTTGTAGTACATATGGGGAAAGTTCAGCTAAAAGAAGTTTGAAACGCTTGCTTGGCAATGCTTTGAGAATTTGATGGCTATTTCGGCCACCCGAATGTCCGGCTAAGAATAAGTTTCGGCTTTTGTGTCAATCTGCGCGATCGTGGAGCGATCGCCCAAAGAGGCAGCCTCTCCCGCCACTGCCATCTGCACCATATTTTGAAACAGGTCTGTCAATGAAATTCCAGCAGCCTGAGCCATCATTGAAATGACGCTTTTCTGAGCAAACGAACAATACAAACCTGCTTCTAAAAACCACGGCTGTCCGTGTGGATCGATCCGAAAATCAAACAAACTGTAATGCCGACAGCCCAAAGCAACGTGACATTGTTTTGCGATCGCCCAAACTCGCTGAGTCACTGGATCCCTAGGATCAACAATCCACGCCTTGGTTTTCTCTTTAGCAGCACAATCCAAACTACCATCTTCATTTTGCTTGAGTTTATCTGCATAAGTCCGAATCGGATGAGTTTCGGGATTCACGGCGTACTCTTCTAGCGGCAAGCAAACTAACTCGCCCGCTTGCACAATCACCCCACAGCGAACTTCTCGACCCAGTTCGATAAACTCCTCAACTAAGACTTCATCTGCATACTCAAAGGCAGTTGCTAAAGCAGCATCTCCATCGGTGTCTGTTGTAACTAAACTCAAACCCAATGAATTATCGGAATGGTTCGGCTTAATAATCGACGGACGGGATACAGATAAGCAATCGCCTCGATGCAGAACCTTGCCAGCGGGCACGGTCACCCCAGCTGCGGAGACAACCGCTTTCGCCTTTGCCTTATCTGCGGCTAACGCCATTAGCTCAGCCGAATTTCCCACATACGGAATTTTGAGCAGATCGAATAGCGCACGGTACTGAGTCATTCCGGGCAGGCAGAACATTTGGGGTACCATCACATCGATCGGTCGTTGCATCAAAACCGCGACTGCTTCAGGGACTGAAACTGAGGGAGTCTGGGCGATCTCGGCATTGTCTAAAGATTTGGGAAACCGCCACCTCAAATCTGGCGACACGTAGGCAATGTGGAACTCATAGAGGTCTGGATTGGCCGTATTTTGTAGACAATCTTGGGCATAGAGTCGCGACAACTCACAGTAAAAGTCGCTCACAGCAGAGCCAACTAGATGCAAAATCTGCAATTTTTCCATGCTCTAGTCTCCTCCCAGTTCAACAAGCTTGCCAATGTTAAAGTCAATCCGAATCCATTCACTGCCGCGCCGAAAACTTCCCAGCAGTAATAGCGGAATCTGCCAATGATGCACCATTAAAAAAGGGAGGGGATCGTCCCACTCAAAGATGGCATCTTTGCCGTTGACGAGAATCTGTAATCGTTGCCTGAGCATCTTTGGAGAAAGTAGCTGGGTTAGCAATCTCCAAACTTCGTGATAAGTCCAATAGGTTGGGCGGCTAGAGGCAAGTGGCTGAGCCATGTGGGGGAGTGGATGTAGATTTAGATAAGCCTGTGCTACATCAGGATGGTTGTAGAACATCGTGATGGCAGAGTGTGTGCGCGGATTGCATTCGATCGCATAAACCTGTCCATCATCTGCTGCCTGAATGAAGTCGAAAGACACTTGTCCCGTAAGGTTCAGCCCCTTGACAAAGGCGAGAATCCACCGTTCAATCTCAGAATGATCAACGTGTTCGTAGTTGACCTGAAACGCTGAAGACTTGCAGCAGCAGTGAAGCTGCACATGTCCTTGACGAACAGTACTATGGGTACAATATTCTTGCCCTGGAATATACTCCTGCATAATCCAGGGATTTGCTTCAGAAATGGGCAGCGAGCGCACAAAAGTCGCCGTTTCCTCAGCATCTCGTAGGGGCAACTGCGTCAGCTCCAATCGCCGCACTGAATCGTAAGGAATGCTTTTGAGGATATAGGGACGCTTTGCCTTACTAAAATCAAAGTCAATCACCTGCTGAGGATGGGTGATGCGATGGGATTTCGGCACGCTTAATCCTAGGGTCCCTGCGGCGATCGCAAAGGCGTACTTATCATCCAGTTGCTTGAGCCTCTCTACATCCACATGCATGACGGTGCAATGGGGCGCAAGCATTTCTGCAATCAGCGCATCATAATAACTGGCAACGGGGCTACAAACGGGAACGTAAACAGTAACGTTTTCTTTTTGCACAATCTCCAGTAATGCCTGAGCATACTGCGACGATTGCGGTTTGGGTATGGTGTAGAACCGATCAACGCACCAAGAAAAGCGGTGTCCGGTTAACCAGTACTTGTGCATCTCCACTAGGATGACTCGGTGCCCTGCTTTGTGAAATGATCGCGCAAGCTGCAAGGCTTTAGTCATCTTGCCGCCGCTAATGAGAACCGTTTGCGGATTTACTGTGGTTGATCGCGCCTGGCGAAGAACTAGCGATCTCAGCAAAGCAATCGACACGAGGGTAAGGTTGAACGGCAATGCCAGCAGCAGCAAAGTAAGAGTGGCAAGGGTTTTTAAGCGCGATCTCACCCCGCTGCTGCCCGCACTGACCGCTGGCTCAGAGAGAAGCTTAACCTTGGGAGCGGTTTTTATCATAGGTTTAAGTGGGCGGATTAATGGACTACATACGCCGAATCAAGGTCAAGCCGTCTCGCAGAGGTAGCAGGACTTGCTCAACTCGTGGATCGTGGCTCAGGGTTTGGTTGAACTGTGCGATCGCCTTGCCATTGGGCGTAGGCGTTTCCGAGAGATAGGGCTGCCCCTGCATCAAAGTATTGTCCGCACAGATTAACCCGTTTGGAGCTAACAGCGAGGTAGTCAGGAGCAGATTGAGGTAGTCGATGTAACCCGCTTTATCGGCATCAATAAAGACTAGATCGAACACCTCTGCTGCCTCTGCAAGCTGCTTCAGGGTTTCAAGAGCAGGCGCCACCTTGACTACGATTTTGTGTCCGGCCGTCGACTCGTTAAAACACTGCCGCGCAAATTCAGCCACATAAGCATCAACTTCACAAGCCACCACCTGTCCATCGCTGGGCAATGCCTCTGCCATCGCTAGAGCGGAATAGCCCGTAAACATACCAATCTCTAGCACCCGTTGCGCTTGCGTCAAATGCACCAGAAATTTGAGCATTTGACCTTCCACATGCCCAGAGAGCATTTCCTGCTCTAGCTGGCGCACTGTTTCACCATCCGTAAATCGCTTGCTCCAGTCCTCCGCTTGAGTCCGTTGCACCAATGCAGCCAAGTCAGGCGATTCGGGTGTCGTACAAACATCCAAATACGGGTCGAGTCCGCAAGCTAGGGCACAGACTTGCTGCAATTCAGCTTTGAAAACCGGATCAAGCCCATCGATCGACTCGGCGCGACCGACCAAGGCTGCTAACTTCGCTGAGATAATTCCAACGGGCGTAACGGGTCTCATACGCCTGCTCCCTCTAAGGCTGGCTCGAGGCGCACGTACATATCCTCACCATTGCCCTGACGAGGATAGTTTTGAGCGATCGCTCGGTGAACCGCTAAGGCCTTGTCCAACTCAGATCGCGTTAGGTCGTTCATAAACACGCATTGCCCAATCGGGCGGGGAGCCGCTGCTCGCTGCCAACCATCGCGAGTCCGCGTAATTGCTTCGGTCGCTTTCCACAGGAGTTCTGGGGTGAGATAGAGGCTATCGATCGCCAGCCCCAATCGGCTCATTAAGCCTAAAATGCGATTGCGGTCTTCAACCGAAATATAGCCGCGCAACTGGGCGATCGTCGCCGTAAATGCCATATCAATGTTGACGCTATGACCGTGCAACATCGGTGGTTCTGGCGTTAATTCTAGCGTCGGACTCCAGGTATGACCGTAAGCAATCACTCGATCTAAATCTAGCTCATGCAGGTTGGGCACCTCTAGCTCTAACATGATTTGAATTGCCTTGTAAGTCAGACGATGCCCCACAGCTTGCAACTCAGGGGTGCCATTCAGATAGCCAAAATGGCTGTGCAGCAATGCCGCACCATGTTCTTCTAGCAGCTCAAAGATTTCAAGATTGCCCACAACTGCAATCTTGATTAACTCTGCCATTCCATTGCGAATTTGAGCGATCGGCAAAGTTCTCAAAAATGAGAAATCAAGAATCACCTTTTGAGAGGCATGATACGCACCAAGACGATTCTTTAGTTTGCCGTGATTGACAGCAACCTTAATCGCCACGCTAGCATCAATCAAGCCAATCAAGCTTGTGGGTACGCGAATGTAGTTGGTTTTGCGACGATAGGCAGAACAAGCGAACCCAGCAACATCGGTCGTGAGTCCGCCACCCACAACCAAAACAGGCTCCTTACGCACCAGTCCAAAGTCGGCAAACGCATCGACAATCTTCTCGAAAGTTCTCAGAGTCTTTTCAGGCTCTTTGATACTGACTTGAAAAACAGTCAAATCGATTTGATAGTGAGCGAAGTACTGATCGATCTGCTGGCGATACAAACCGTAAACAGTTTGATCAATCACCATCAAGCAGCGTCCGAATGGTGCATAACTTTCAGCAATTTCGGGATTCCCAATTTTGAAAGCACCGTTTACATAGAGCAAACTGAAATCAATCTTTTCGTAGCCTTCAATATGAAAGGCACAATCTGTAGACGTAAAAGTGGCCCTGATGCCTGCCATAAGGTTTCATTCTGAGATTCTGTTACAAGGTTAACAGAATCTCAGAATTTATTCAACATCTCCTGCCAACACCCAGCAATTCCCAAGGCAAACGGTAGCACAGAATACAGAACCAGTCTTACTCTTGCCTCTCAAAATGGAGTGAAGGGTTTGAACAGTGGGTTTCGGGGGAATGGAAGTCAAACAACTGGGTTTTATGGGGATGCTGAGCTATTTCCAGGTAGTTATCGCTGGGATAACTGACCCTCGAAGTGCCAGCAATGCTACCCGCTACAGTCTGAAAGACGCAATATTAGGGGCATTTGCCGCCTTTTTTCGCCAGAATGAATCATTTCTAGAATATCAGCGTCAACTGAATAGTCGTTGTGGACGAGATAATGCTCAAAGTCTGTTTGGTTTGGTCAATATCCCCTGAGAGGGGGACAAGCGAGCTAGAAGGTAGATAGGGCAAGCGATATAGCTCTTTGTCCTTTGATGTAATCCTTCAACCGATAGCGGCTAATTTGCATTAGCTCTTCTATATTTTTTGGGAACATTTGATGTAGCTGGAGCCAATGATAGAGATGTTGACCCACATAAAAACTGCTGGCTCTTCTAGGTTCTGTGTGAGCATGGTATAATAGTAACACAGAACAGGAGGTGGGTTATGTGGATAAATTTTGAGCAACTCCTCGATTTACCAAATGTAACAGTGGTCAATTATCAAAAAATTGAGCAGACAATTTTCCTAAAGCTCGCTCTTTTAAATGAAACAATTGAATGTCCGAATTGCCATCAAACCTTGGACAGAATCAATCAGACAGAGTACAATCTAGTCAGAGATTTGTCAAGATTAGGCAATCGAGTATATTTAGAAGTACCACGCCGCCAGTTTCATTGTCAAAAGTGCCAAAAGTATATCAGCGAAAGACTGAGTTTTATGAGATTAAGACAGCATCATACAGTTCGCTATGAATCGATGATTTATGAGAGAGTAAAAAATTGTAGTATCGAAGAAATAAGTCGAGAAGAAGGGTTGGGATGGGAAGAAGTTGAGTTAATATTTAATCACTCTGCTAAAGAACTAGAAAAGGAAGAGTGGGAAGCACCAGAACGAATAAGCTTAGATGAATTTAGTAACTTAAAAGGACAGAAAGATTTCATAACAACGGTCGTAGATCTGGACAAGAAAATTTTACTAGATGTGATTAAAGGACATAAGCAAGAAGAATTAATGGAAGCCTTAAAAGCATAGCCTCCAGGCGGTTCGAGAGAAGGTGAAGGAGGTGAGCGTCGATATGTGGTCAGGATTTACAGCAGTGATCAAGGAATTATTTCCCAATGCTAAAATCATCTATGACCGTTTTCATGTAATGGCTATCATCAATGACGAGCTTAATAAATTGAGAAAGTTAATGGGGGTGCATGAAAAAGGATTACCTCATTTATTATGGAAGAATAAAGAGGACTTAAAGGACGAGCAAAAACAACAACTAGAAGTTATCCTGAAAGAACATCGGCTCTCCTCGACTTTGTGTGATAATCGGTGCTTATCATTCGTAGGAGTCTTGCCAGACAAGGCTTTAAAGACTATATTTCCCGAAAATTATCGGCTGCATCTCAATTTTGAGACTTTCCCTCACCTATGGTGAGCAGCAGCAGTTATTCAAAGAGGGCGAATGCAATTCGCCCCTACAATAATATGATTGCGCCAATGGTAGGGGCGCACCGCGTGCGCCCAAAATGTCCTCTAGATATTTCGACAAAATTGAGATGCACCCAAATTATCCCTATTCTTCTTCCTTTCACACAAAAACCAGAAGAGCCGGAAGCTTTAGAAGTATTGAAAAAATATAACAATACTGAACAAGAACAAGCAAGTTTGCAGATGAACCTTGGAAATTTTTATTCATCTGAAATCTTTCATGGTAATGATTCGGTAGTAGTGGCGTAGCTCTCTTGCTTACCTGGTATGAATTGTGTAAAATATTTATTAATAAAAATAATTGGAACCCGCTCAGTCTTTAAACCTCTAGCTTGCTCATGACTTTTCTGATAAATATCTTTTTCTGGCTCCTGTCTGGCTTACTCAAATATCAGTCTAGCACCGAACAAAATACCCCCCCTAGTTCACCTCTATTCCCCTGTCAAGCGTTGTGGTTCTCACCATAGGATCAAGAATGGTTCTATTCATAAGGGAAAACCCAAACATCAATGTAAAGAATGTGGTCAACCGTTTGTGATCAATCCCACTAATAAAACCGTCTCTGACGAAACAAAACAATTAATTGATCAACTCTTGCTCGAACGAATTTCCTGACGAGGAATTGCTAGAGTAACAGGAGTAAGTTGGTCATGGTTACAAAATTATGTCAACAATAAACTGGCGGCTGTCCCCCGTCAAATAAAGGTTTCGGACAAACCAAAAGGTAAATTGGTTAGAGAATGTGATGAGATGTGGTCTTTTGTTTTTTCTAAGACGATAAAAGTTTATATTTGGCGGTTAATTGATAGAAAGAAAAGAGAAATTATTGGTTGCTATGCGCGGAGATAGGAGTCGTCAATCAGCCAAAAAACTTTGGGGCCAGTTTACCAGGCGTTTACCGACAATGTGCGGTTGCTTACACAGACTTTTGGGAGTACTATAAGACAGTAATTCCCAGTAAACGTCATCGACCGGTCGGGAAAGAAACTGGTCAAACTAATCCTATTGAAAGATTAAATAATACCTTTCGACAAAGGATTTCTCGGCTGGTGAGAGAGAGTCTATCTTTCTCTAAAAAAATGGAGAATCACGTTGGGGAGCTCTTTGGTATTTTATCCATGACTACAATGCACAGCAAAGCAAAGGATTAAGCCGCCATCACTACTACCGAATCACCACCAAAACGTCTATTGCTCGGATTTGGTTGGGGATAACACCTCGCGCACCAGGGTGGGGGTGACTCGATCGCTAATGGTGACTTGGCCGATTGCTGTTGGTAAAATAAATCTAACCTTGCCATCTTTGACCTTTTTATCGGCAGTAAGCATCTCGATCATCTGGTCGGGGTTTAAGGGCGGAATTTGTGTTTCTAAGCCAGCTTTGGCAATTAACGCCGTTTGTCGTTGATTTTCCGCTTCCGTCCACATTCCCAGTTTAACAGCGATCGCTCCTGCTGCCACCATCCCCATGGCCACCGCTTCCCCGTGGTTAATCTTAGTATATCCGGTTAAACTTTCAATGCCGTGGGCGATCGTGTGACCATAGTTTAAGATCGCCCGCAAACCCGCTTCTTTTTCGTCTTTACTTACCACATCTGCTTTAGCTTGGCAAGATTTTGTAATAATTGTTTGCAATAGCTCGCCATCGATCTGAGAAAAACTAGCTAAATTGTCCGAGTCTTCTAACTGTTGAAATAACTGGGCATCCCAAATTACACCATATTTAATCACTTCTGCCATTCCTGCGCGAAATTCTCGCACGGGTAGGGTTTTAAGGACGTTAGGATCGATCAGAACTAATTTCGGTTGATAAAACGCCCCGATCAGATTTTTGCCCTGGGGATGATTGACACCAGTTTTACCCCCGATGGAAGCATCTACCATCGCTAAGAGGGTGGTGGGAACTTGGACAAAATTAACACCCCGTAACCATGTGGCTGCCGCAAATCCCGTCATATCCCCGATCACCCCACCACCGAGGGCAACCATAGTCGAGGAACGTTCCAACCGGTGAGCGAGGGCGCTATCATAAACTTGGGCGATCGAATCGAGGGTTTTATAATTTTCGCCAGCGGGGATCAGATGAGTAGAAACGGTAAATCCCGCTTTTTCTAAGGAATTAACCGCTATTTGCCCGTAGTACTCAAAAATTTCGGGATTAGAAACCAATAAAACCTTTTTACCTAAGCTTAACTGGCTCATTTCTGCACCGAGATTGGCTAAACTGCCCTTCTCGATCAGAATATTATAGGAGCGATCGGGTAAATTAACGGGAATACAAATAGCCATAGGGTGTGGGGAAGTGGGGAAGTGGGGAAGTGGGGAAGTGGGGAAGTGGGGTGTGGGGAATGGGGAAGTGGGGAAGTGGGGTGTGGGGTGTGGGGTGTGGGGTGTGGGGAAGTGGGGAAGTGGGGAAGTGGGGTGTGGGGAAGTGGGGAAGTGGGGAAGTGGGGAAGTGGGGAAGTGGGGAAGCTGTCTCATCACCCTATCACCCCAAAACCCTATCACCCTATTTCCTGACGACCGACTCCTGACTCCTATCTCCAGGACAAAAAGATGATCGGTTATTGGCGCAGCTTAGTCAACTCTAAGAGCAGACGACAGCATAAAAAACAGATAAAGCTCTCTCCCAGAAAGAGACTTAAGCGCCAAGCGTCAGCGAGCAAGTCTGTGGATAATTGTAGGGGAACTAGGCCGCGGACTAGGGCAAAAGCTGCCACTGTACCATCTTTGAGATGGGGATTATCATCGTTACGGACGACATAACGATAGGTGACACCAAAGAGAAACCCGCTAATTATCGCCCCGGATATCTTGACAAAAGCGCCAATTAATGTGATCGATTCCCCTAAAAATAGTCGATCAACAGTCAAAAATAGCAGATAGGGAACCAGGAAAGCCAGCGCCGAGATACTCCCCACCTGTATGGATTCGATTCTTTCCTTGAGCGTAATTTGCACGATCGCCTCTCTAAAACGGAGTCACTGATGAAGTATTATCGAAAATTTGGGTTGAAAACCTCGCCCTTTAGGGCGACTTTATGTTAGCATTAAATTGAGTCGTTGACTTTGGGAACGCAGGAAACAAGCGACACTCCGTAATCCCTAAATCTCTAACCATCACTGGTACAAAAGCTTTCATCGTAAGTCCACATGGTAAGAGCGAAAAACAATTAAATACTGTGGGACACACAGAAATTTACGCTTGGGGAGTAGTCTTTAAGAGTGCTTACCTTGTAGGTGTAGTCGGACTAGACATGAAACTGTAAGACCAAAATTAGCTTTGCTAGTAGCGGCAAGATTCAGCCCAAGAATCTCCGCACTTTTAGGGCGGAGAGTGTCAAAAGTTGAGTAGTTATCTTGCAAGTAATTCGTTTAACAAAGGCAATTATGGATATTTTGACACTTGGTTGGGTTAGCATTCTCGCCCTGTTCACTTGGTCGATCGCCATGGTGGTTTGGGGTCGTAACGGTTTCTAGGTAATCTATAGATACCATGGAAACATCTCTGATTCTCAACACTCTCTTTCTTGTCGCCTTAATTCTCCTCGTTGTCGTCAGTGGTGGCATTCTCTACCTGACGACTACGGAATGGCGCGATCGCCGTCGTCAAGATGGCGATAAAAAATTAGGAAAATAATCCTGAACAGGTGTACTTAATTGCGCCTGTTTTTTCTTTACCATGATTAAAATACTGCACTTATCGGATATTCACATGGGGAGTGGTTTTTCCCATGGGCGTTTAAACCCAAAAACGGGATTAAACACGCGTTTAGAGGATTTTATGGGCAGTTTGAGCCTCTGTATCGATCGGGCTATTGCCAACCCTGTGGATCTAGTGCTTTTTGGGGGAGATGCCTTTCCCGATGCCACTCCTCCTCCTTTTGTTCACGAAGCTTTTGCCAGTCAATTCCGTCGTCTTGCCGATGCTAATATCCCGACGGTGTTATTAGTGGGTAATCACGATCAACATTCTCATGGTAATGGCGGTGTCAGTCTCTCCATCTATCGTACCTTAGCGGTGCCGGGGTTTATTGTTGGCGATCGCCTGACCACCCATCGCATCACCACCCGCAACGGCGATATCCAAGTAATTACTTTACCCTGGTTAACCCGCGCCACTCTCTTAACCCGTCCCGAAACCGAGGGTTTATCCTTGAGTGGGGTAAATGAATTGTTAATTAACCGTTTGGAACCGGTTTTAGAAGGAGAAATTCGCCAATTAGATACAAGTGTACCAACAGTTTTATTAGCCCATTTAATGGCCGATCGAGCTAGTTTAGGAGCAGAAAGATTTTTAGCGGTTGGTAAAGGTTTTACTGTACCTTTATCGTTGCTAAATCGTCCACAATTCGAGTACGTTGCCCTCGGTCATGTTCACAAACACCAAAATCTTAATCCTAGTAATGATCCCCCTATTGTCTATCCGGGGAGCATCGATCGAGTGGATTTTAGCGAGGAAAAAGAAGATAAGGGCTATGTTTTAATAGAAGTGGCTAAAGGAGAGGTTAAATGGGAATTTTGTCCTTTACCCGTGCGTCCTTTCCGTTCCATCGAAGTGGATGTTTCCGAGGCAGAAAACCCCCAAAAAGAATTGCTGAAAGCTCTCAAAAAATACGATATTCAGGAAGCAGTTATCCGCTTAGTTTATAAAATTCGCAGTGAACAATTAGAACTAATCAACACCAATCAGCTTGATGAGGCATTAAAACCTGCCCATAGTTATAGTATTCGGGCGGAATTAATTAGTCAATTAACCCGTCCCCGTTTACCAGAATTAGGGGTGGGTAATCAATTAGACCCGATGGAAGCGTTAAAAGCTTATATCGATAATAAGACAGATTTGCGCGATATTGTCGCTGATATGTTAGAGGCAGCCCAGCTTTTATTAAATCAACAGCCAGAAATTTGGACGGAGGAAGAAACCTCGATTTAGCTAGAGATAGGATCGGCAAAAGAGAGCTTTTTCAGTCCCGCAGCAATTCTAAATTTAAGGTTTCATGACAGAAAAATCCTTGTCACTGACTTTTGAAAGGCAACGGTTGTGGCCTTTCAATTGTTACTCCGGGGTGAGTTCAGGAGCCTTCTAGGTTTAGAATATCAGGGTTTACCCCTAGTTTCTCTTTTTCTTTTGAGGGCGCGTAGCGTCCTTCGGTAGCTGATAAGTGAATGTTGTAGTGACGGGAATTGGGTTGATCAGTTCTCTAGGAGATTTAAGTCAGAGTTGGCAAGGATTACTAGAGGGCAAAATTGGTATAACTAGGCAACAACCCTTTTCTGATTTACCCGCACTACCCCTGGGTTTAATCGGTCACAAACCCGCATTTTTAGAGGATTTAACGAAAATTGCTCTGATCGCTGCCCTTGAAGACGCAAAATTAACGCCTCCCTTAAAGGATTGTGGTGTCACTATCGGTTCTAGTCGCAGTTGTCAGGGGTTGTGGGAACGGATGGCAGCGACGGGAATAGTAGAAAACTGGTTAGATAGTTTACCCGATCGCGCCTCGGTATTGACCGCTAGATTGATAGAAACCAGCGCCCCAGTTTTAGCACCGATGGCAGCCTGTGCCACGGGTATCTGGTCGATTGCTAGGGGTGTAGAATTAATTAGCCTGGGAGAATGCGATCGAGTTTTAGCCGGGGCGATCGAAACCCCGATCACTCCCTTAACTTTGGTGGGATTTGAACAGATTGGAGCTTTGGCGAAAACGGGCTGTTATCCTTTTGATAGAGCTAGAGAGGGTTTGGTTTTGGGCGAAGGTGGGGCGATTTTAGTCCTTGAATCGGAGGAACTGGCTCTCAGCAGAAATGCCCCCATCTACGGGCAGATTTTGGGCTATGGTTTTACCTGCGATGCCGATCATCTGAGCGCCCCGGCGGTGGATAATCGTAGTGCTACCAAAGCCATAGAACTGTGTTTGCACAGAAGTCAATTAAGAAAAAATGAAATTAATTACATTCACGCCCACGGCACTAGCACGCGTTTAAACGATGAACGGGAAGCAAACCTGATCGCCAGCATTTTTGGCTCGCAAGTACCTGTAAGCTCGACAAAAGGAGCAACGGGACACACTCTAGGGGCTTCGGGGGTATTAGGCGTGGCTTTTTGTTTAATGGCTCTCAAAAATCAGCTAATTCCCCCTTGTGTCGGGATGAGCGAGTCGCCTTTCCAATTAAATTTAACTAGATCGGCTGTTAATTTTTCCCTGCACAATTGTCTCTGTCTTAGTTTCGGTTTCGGAGGACAAAATGCAGCGATCGCAGTGGGGGAGATCAGGAAACCTTAGAATTAATCCCATACATTAGTTACAACTTGATACTGATCGGGATCAGAGGACTTATCAGATTTTATTTGCTTGACTTTTCCTTCTTCGATAAGTTTGCTTAATACAGAATGAATACTACTATCTGGAATGTCAGTACCATCAGCTTTAGTGCCACTTCTCATTGCATTTTAATCTTTTCCTAAGTGGGTGGGTGGAATTAAATATAAGATGAACGTAGGTTGGGTTTAAGCATAAAACCCAACGCCTGCACGGGTTACGAAGTGCGCTAACCCATCCTACAAATAATTGTGCCTCCCTACTTATATGATAACCAAAAACTATCTAAGCTCAATAACGAAAATTATAACAGCACAGAACTGTTGGAATTAACCAAGATTGGTTATAATTGAGCTTATAGACAGTCGCTCGAGAGAAACAATAGGTTAAATGCCGTGGAATTTAAAGCTAAAATTAAACAAGGTATCATCGAAATTCCCGAAGAATATCAACAGGACTTGAGGGAAGACAGCGAAGTTCAAGTTATTGTGATCAAACAAAATAAAAAAATATCAACCACTGGAATCATTGCCGAATTAACTCAAAAACCCGTTGCTGTTCAAGGTATTCGTCAATTAAATCGGGAAGAAATTCATCAGCTATAATTATGACCAATTCTCTTTATTTTTGTGATTCTAATATCTGGCTATACCGTCTTTTAATAGACCCAGAGTGTAACGAGGCTGAAGAAATACGAAAACACAATCTAGCGGCTGCTTTAACTAGCAGGGAAAATATCTTAATCACTAGGCAAATTATTAATAAAGTTTGCTCTGTTTTATCCAAAAAAGCTAAAATAAGTGAAATTAAAATTAGACAAATTATCCAAGAATTTTACGATGGATGTCTTGTTATTCAACTTGATCGCAATATTATTTTAAGAGCCTCTGAACTCCGCAATCATTACAGTTTTTCTTTTTGGGATAGTTTAATTGTCGCTAGTGCCTTAGCAACCGATGCTAATATTCTTGACTCTGAAGATATGCAGGATCGATTAATAATATCCAATCAACTAACTTTAAATTAATCCCTTTTGATCGAGTTGATTATCAGTATGATATTATTAAATTACTCATTTAATCAATAGTGATGAATAGGCAACAAAAGCGAGTTTTATCCCTATTTTCTGGCTGCGGGGGAATGGACTTAGGATTAGAGGGAGGTTTTTGGGTACACCAAGACTGTGTTAATGAAAATATTCATCAAGATTGGATAGTAGAAAGACGGGAACCATGGCTAAAACTACCGCGTACTTCTTTTGAAACTGTCTTTGCTAATGATATAACTAAAGCTGCTCACAATGCTTGGATTCCCTACTTTGAAAAAAGGGATAAAACAAATGTATTTCACTTGGGTAGTATTGTAGATTTAGTCAAACAAGCAGAAAAAGGAGAGTTTCAGTTTCCCAGTAATATCGATGTAGTAACGGGAGGTTTTCCCTGTCAAGATTTTAGTGTTTCAGGAAAAAGAAAGGGGTTTAATTCTCACAAAAGTCACACAGGTAAACTACTAGACGAGAGTGAAGATAGTTTTCAGGATAATCGCGGGAAACTCTATTATTGGATGAAAAGAGTTATTGAATTAACCTTACCTAAAGTTTTTATTGCTGAAAATGTCAAAGGTTTAATCTCTTTGGCTAATGTTAAAGATATAATTGAAGATGATTTTAGTGCCATTGGTAAAGATGGATATATAGTTATCCCTAAACTTCTCTTTGCTCCCGATTACGGAATTCCCCAAACTAGGGAAAGAATTATCTTTATCGGTTTAAATAAAACCTATTTAAAAGCGACAGCGATAGGACATCTAGAAAATAATGATATTTTTCCCCGTCCAACCCATGAAGTTAAAACTTACAGTACAGTGGGTCAGATATTATCAGGTTTAGCAGAACCGGAAGATGAGTTATTTGACCTCTCACAAAAAAGCTACTCAAAAGCTAAATATTATGGTAAAACTCAGGGACAAATCGAGGTTAATTTACAGGGTTTAGGTCCGACTATTCGCTCGGAACATCACGGCAATATTGAATTTAGGAGATTATCTTTAGAATTAGGGGGAAAGATAATTAATGAGTTAGAAGCAGGATTAAAAATGAGACGTTTAACTGTGCGGGAATGTGCGAGAATACAGACTTTTCCCGATGATTTTCAATTTGTGCGTCAACAAAACAAGGGAGATGAAAAATATTCACTTTCGGCTACGGATGGTTACAAACTAATTGGTAATGCTGTGCCACCTTTACTTGCTTACCACATGGCTAAACATTTAGAAAATCAATGGGATTATTTGTTTGAATATATTTATTCAGTCAGCAAAAATTTATGTGTAGCATTGCCTTAATAATTTCTGCTAATTATGAATTATGAAGTGTGGAGAATAAATAAAAATAATCTCCTGACGACCGACTCCTCAAAATCCCAACTTTACACCTCACCCTTAAGATAACTGCTATAGTCTGATACTAAATCCGGTTATTAAAAACTGATTATTTATTCACCCTTTTGCCTGTCCTTATAAGTAGGGTTTGCTGAATAAATCTAAAAACCTTGTTGGATAATATTTTTAGGCTTTTTTGAAATCAAAAAGTGCCAGCCATTGGAGTGTTCGGGGGGGAAATTTAGGCACTTTTTCCCTGAAAATTAGGTAATTGACCCCCTGAAAATGGGTAAAACCCCACACCCCACACCCCACACCCCACACCCCACACCCCACACCTCACCCTTAAGATAACTGGTTCATCTGAGTTCGGAATCAGGGAAAACTGCAAAAATTCCCTAACCCGAACTAACCTTGATTACAAAACCTTATGGGTGTGAGAATGTTGTTTGACGTTATCCTCCGTCCGCACCACATGAACAGCATTCAAGATGCGTTTTTTCTCTAGGGAAAAGTTTAAATCGTCTTTTTGGCTGCCCAAGGGGATTAACCCTTGCAGGTGGGGTTGATTTTTATAGGTGCGAGTTGCCGCAATCGCCCTTTCAACAAAATTCTCACATAATTGGGTATTATCGGGGAAATTACTGGGTATTTGAGGATTATCTTCCTGAAAAACCTCTCCTAAACTCATAGCGCGGGCAAATTCGTAGGAAGTGGGAATTCCTTTGACAATTGCCTCTAGGGCTGCCGAGGGAATCGGTTCTAACACCGCCACTTTTTCTAATTCTCCCTCCTGTTTGAGAAAACAAATCGCTAAACCGAATACACAATAATCATCTTTTGTCAAGTCAGAAATGTTTAAGAATTGTGTCGCTGTGGCCATTATTTTTATCCTGAGTCGCTCTTTATCTAATCTTGCGGGCGATGAGCGATCGAATCAAGGTTTTTATTAAGAGATATGAAGGAGAAAAATTTAGCTGGGTTGGGCCGCGCTAACGCACCCCAATACGGAAAAAACTGATAGCTGTTAGACTAGAAACCAGCAGATTAACTGATAAACGAGCTTTATGTCACCCACTCTACTCATCTCCAAAGAACTCCCCACCCTGAAATATAATCCTAGTCTGGAGCGCTTTGATAGCTCTTGGGCGGCCCCTTTGTCCACTCTTTTGGGACTGGGACGGGCTGCCGGGGCAACTTTTATCGAATTTTTCCTCGAAAGAGTTAACTATATCAGTTGTTTAGCCGAAGATGACACCATCACCAGTCTCTCACCGAAACTATCTACAGGGGCAGGAATCCGTCTTTTTCGCGGTAAAGCCGATTGTTACGTCAGTACCAACGATTTAAGCTTCCAAGGCTTAAAAAATGCCCTAGAAAAAGGTTTATCGATTCTCGGTTTAAACCTACCCGGTCCTAACGCATATATTCCCGAAATCAATCTGGAAATGTTCCGGGATTATGCCACGGTAAAAAATAAAGACATTTGGCTGAATAATTGCAGTTCTTTGCGAGAAATGGGTGATATTCTGCTAAATGCTAACGTTCACCTCAATCAGAAAGCCTCTCACGTTCAATCTCGTCGCGCCGCTTATTTTCGCGATTGGCAAGAAATTTTAGTTGCCGCTAGTGATGGCACTTTTGCCCGGGATATTCGCCTCACCCAATCGGTGGGCTATAATCTCCTCTGTGCCGATGGAACTAATCGTTCTAGCATTGGTAAACGGGTGGGTAGTACCAGTAATCCCGATTTTCTGCGGACTTGGAATGCCGAGGAATCGGCGGCAGAAGTGGCCGAATCGGCGGGTAAAATGCTTTACGCTGACTATGTAGAATCCGGCAGTTATCCCATCGTCATGGCCAATGAATTTGGCGGCGTTATCTTCCACGAAGCTTGTGGCCATTTGTTAGAAACTACCCAAATTGAACAAAAAACCACACCCTTTCTCGATAAAAAAGGCGAAAAAATCGCCCACGAAAATCTGACGGCTTGGGACGAAGGATTATCCGATAAAGCTTTCGGTACTATCGATATGGACGATGAGGGAATGCCGGCCCAGCGTACTCTCCTAATTGAAAATGGTATCCTAAAAAACTTCATTGCCGATCGCACCGGTTCAATGAAAACCGGCCATCCGCGCACAGGTAGCGGTCGCCGTCAAAACTACACCTATGCCGCCGCTAGTCGGATGCGGAATACCTACATCGCCCCCGGGGAATATAACCTCGATAATCTCTTTAATTCCATCGATAAAGGCATTTATTGCAAAAAAATGGGCGGTGGTAGTGTGGGGGCTACCGGTGAATTTAATTTCGCCGTCGAGGAGGCCTATCTTATCGAAAACGGCAACCTGACTAAACCCCTGAAAGGCGCGACTTTAATTGGTTCAGCTAAGGAGATTATGAATAAAATCTCTATGTGTTCCCAAGATTTAGGTCTAGCGGCGGGTTTTTGCGGTTCTGTCAGTGGTAGCGTTTATGTCACCGTTGGTCAACCCCATTTAAAAGTCGATTCTATTACCGTTGGCGGTCGCTAATCATGACTTTAGTAATTCTCTACTATTTCCTCATCGCCATCATGATAGTGGGGATAATTGGCGAACTGCTGCCCGCTATCCCCGGCATGAGTTTGATTTTAATCGCCATGCTGGTATGGGGTTTCGTCACCAAATTCGCAGGGATGGGGGTCGCTTTAACCGTGGCCTTTGTTATCCTTCTCCTCAGTCTGGGGGTGGAATTCCTCGCTAGTTATCTCGGCGCCCAAAAAGTTGGGGCGAGCAATTGGAGTCAAATCGGGCTAGTAGTGGGCTTATTAGCGGGAATATTCGGGCTTTTACCAGCTTTACCCATTGGCGGCCCAATTATCGGCCTATTTGTCGGTCCTGTGGTCGGGGCTTTTTTGGGAGAATACGCCTATCGTCGCGATTTGGAATTAACCCCCCGTTTGCAACAATCCCTAAAAGTCTGTGTCGGTATCGTCGTCGGTACAGTTATCGGTCACGTTGCCAAAGCTATGCTGGCCACGGCTGCCGTTATCGTCTTTATTGTCACCACCTGGCCGCATCTCTCTTCAGTTATCAGTTATCAGTTATCAGTTATCAGTTATCAGATTTGAGTTTTCAGAACGTAGGTTGGGTTGAAGCATGAAACCCAACGCCCGCATGGTTTACGAAGTGCGCTAACCCATCCTACAAATAATTGTGCCTCCCTACTTATCCAGCTTACGGCTGACCGCTATCAGTTATCAGATTTGAGTTTTCAGTGGACACTGTTAAGTGGCAAGTTCTGAGCTTTCTTTTCACTGATTACTGATTACTGTTTACTGATAACTGAAAAATCCTCCAACACCTAACCCCCCCCATAAATCTATGCCAAAAGTTGAAGATATCGCCCAAATCGCTAATTCTAGCGCCCAAGCTTTAGGAATTGCTAAATACGACATCTATGGTTCTTCTGTCGATGAAACCGATGTGGATGTGTTTCAAGGGGAACCGAAACAGGTACAAGCTTCCAATCGTTCCAGCGTTATCGTTCGCGTCTGGAATCGGGATAATCAAGTCGGTGTCACCTCGACCACCGATGTGGACCCGGTGGGACTGCAATTAGCCCTGAAAACCGCCCAGGAAGCCAGCTTTTTTGGCGTTAAGGAAAATGTCCCCGATTTTAGTCCCGCTGCCACCGCACCTACCACAGAAGTGGCCAGCGAAATGTCTAATCAAGCACCTGTATCCACTCTCATCGATAAGTTATTGGCCGCTGAAAAATCCTTACTAGCGGCCCATCCGGCTATTGCCAGTGTTCCCTATAACGGTTTGGGACAACAGCAGGTCAGACGTTTTTATCTCAATAGCGACGGGGCAATGCGTCAGGAAGCGCGTAGTTATGCCAGCGTGTATTTATACACCAAAACCGAACAGGAAGGCAAAAAACCCCGCAGCGCCGGTGCTTTTCGGGTGAGTCCGGGGCTGGAAAAATTAGATATCGATGGTTGCATCAAGGAAGCGATTAGCAAAACTGTTAGCCATCTGGACTATCAACCGATTACCACCGGTAAATATTTGGTGGTTTTTGCTCCCCGCGCCTTTTTGAGTCTAATCGGAGCATTTTCTAATCTGTTTAATGCCCAAAATGTCCTTGATAAACAGAGTCTTTCTACTCCTGAATCCCTGGGAACACAAATCGCCGCTACTGCCTTAAATTTGTGCGATGATGCCCTCCATCCCGCTAATGTTTCCGCGGAAACTTTTGATAGTGAAGGCACTCCCACCCGTCGTGTGGAATTAATTAAAGAGGGGATTTTGAGTAATTTTCTCCATAGCACGATTACCGCTAAACGGATGAATACAGAACCGACTGGCAATGGTAACATTGGCGCAAAAGTAATGGTTACTCCCCATTTTTATCACGTTTTTGCTAGTGCCAATCCACCAAAAAGCTATTCTTTGGAAACAGCAGAAAATGTGGTTTTAATTGATAGTTTACAGGCACTTCACGCAGGAGTTAATTCTCTGCAAGGTTCCTTCTCTTTGCCGTTTGACGGTTGGTTAGTTAACAAAAATGAGCGCATTAGCATCGATTCCGCTACCGTAGCCGGAGATATTTTAACACTGCTGAAATCGATTGTTTATCTGGAACCAGAAGCAGTTATTACTCCCAGTGGTGTTTGTCCCTACGTTTGGGTAGAGGGTTTATCAATCACAGGAGAAGCTTAACACTATACTGGAGCAAAAATAGGGGGTATTAACAAGGGTAATACCCCTGCGAGATGGATGCTAATTTTATTATCCAAATTACTCCTTAAGACTGCACCAGAGTTGGGAACGGGGAGAATAAATAAAAATAATCTCCTATCTCCTATCTCCTATCTCCTGACTCCTGATACCATTTTTAAAAAGTAATGACAGAGATGGTTATGCCTGGTGCATCTCAATTTTGTCGAAATATCTAGATGACATTTTGGGCGCACGCAGTTCGCTCAACTCACTGACCACGGTGCGCCCCTACCATTGGCGCAATCATATTATTGTCGGGGCGAATTGCATTCGCCCTCTTTGAACAACTTCTGCTGCTCAGCATAAGTGAGAGAAAGTAACCAACGGGAGATGCACCCAAATTAGCTTTTAGATTCGATCGAGTTATCAGTGATTAATTCAATCATAGTCGATAATAGGTGGTGCGTTACGACGGATTGTTAGCTTGAAGTTAAAGCGGAAATTTTGGCCGTCTAACGCACCCTACGTTTTTCTGGATGTTGTCAAATTTTCTCTTGACAAAGGCGACTTGACATGATATTATATTCACAATGGAAAATCCGTGCGCCTACGACCTCTTTCTTCAAGTCTCAATAATCGCCAATAAAAGCTTAGATAACGATAATTTTTTTAAGGATTGAGAACCATGAACCATCAAAGAGAGTTTTATGTTGTCATTGAACGAGATGAGGATGGATATTATGTTGGGGAAGTTCCTCAACTTCGGGGTTGTTACAGTCAAGGGGAAACGATTGATGAATTGATGAAGAATATCAGGGAAGTGATTGAACTTTGCTTGCAAGATGACAATCCTGAAGATGTGTCGGAGTTTGTTGGAATTGAAAAGGTGTCTATCTGATGCCAAAATTACCGATATTAACAGGTGATGAAGTTATCAAAGCTTTAACGAGAATAGGGTTTCAATCTATCCGACAAAAAGGAAGTCATCTGCGCTTAAAACATGAAGATGGAAGAGTTGTCACCGTACCTGTTCATCGGGGGAAAACTGTCGGGAAAGGATTACTCTTAAAAATTTTACGCGATGCTGAACTGACACAAGAAGAATTTATTCGTCTGCTGTAATTCCAACTTAGTCCCTTTTGACTAGAAACCTACTTGACAAAGGCGGCTTGACATGATATTATATTCATAATGGAAAATCCGTGCGTATGCAGACGCTATTTTCCCATGGTCTTAACTATGATTGATGTGATTATGTGATTGACTATGATTGGTTCATTCAATCAATCTTCATCTCTAATCCACTCTTAACTAGGTTCCTAATCACAGTTCATCATTCAATCATTCCAATCACTGTCGATGGTGGTGGGTTACTAGGTTTTACTAAATCCTGATTTGAAAAAATTTTCTCTTGACAAAAGCCTCTTGACATGACATTATATTCATAATGGAAAATCCGTGCGTATGCAGACGCTATTTTCCCATGGTCTTAACTATGATTGATGTGATTATTGGATTGACTATGATTGGTTCATTCAATCAATCTTCATCTCTAATCCACTAGGGTTAGTCATTTACTTTTCAGAAACTCTCAACTAGATACCTAATCACAGTCCATCAGATGATTACATCAACCACAGTCGATGGTGGTGGGTTACTAGGTTTTACTAAATCCTGATTTGAAAAAATTTTCTCTTGACAAAAGCCTCTTGACATGACATTATATTCATAATGGAAAATCCGTGCGTATGCAGACGCTATTTTCCCATGGTCTTAACTATGATTGATGTGATTATTGGATTGACTATGATTGGTTCATTCAATCAATCTTCATCTCTAATCCACTCTTAACTAGCTTCCTAATCACAGTCCATCACACCAACCACAGTCGATGGTGGTGGGTTACTAGGTTTTACTAAATCCTGATTTGAAAAAATTTTCTCTTGACAAAAGCCTCTTGACATGACATTATATTCATAATGGAAAATCCGTGCGTATGCAGACGCTATTTTCCCATGGTCTTAACTATGATTGATGTGATTATGTGATTGACTATGATTGGTTCATTCAATCAATCTTCATCTCTAATCCACTAGGGTTAGTCATTTACTTTTCAGAAACTCTCAACTAGATACCTAATCACAGTCCATCAGATGATTACATCAACCACAGTCGATGATAGGTGCTGCGTTACTACGTTTTACTAAATCCTGATTTGAAAAAATTTTCTCTTGACAAAAGCCCCTTGACATGACATTATATTCATAATGGAAAATCCGTGCGTATGCAGACGCTATTTTCCCATGGTCTTAACTATGATTGATGTGATTATGTGATTGACTATGATTGGTTCATTCAATCAATCTTCATCTCTAATCCACTCTTAACTAGGTTCCTAATCACAGTTCATCATTCAATCATTCCAATCACTGTCGATGGTGGTGGGTTACGAGGGATTGTTAGCTTGAACCCACATTCCGCACCCTAGGTTTTACTTATCACAGTCCATCAGATGATTACATCAACCACTGTCGATGGTGGTGCGTTAGGACGGATTGTTAGCTTGAAGTTAAAGCAGAAATTTTGGCCGTCTAACGCACCCTACGTTTTTCTGAATGTTGTTAAATTTTCTCTTGACAAAAGCCTCTTGACATGACATTATATTCATAATGGAAAATCCGTGCGTATGCAGACGCTATTTTCCAACGGTCTTAACTATGATTGATGTGATTATGTGATTGACTATGATTGGTTCATTCAATCAATCTTCATCTCTAATCCACTAGGGTTAGTCATTTACTTTTCAGAAACTCTCAACTAGATACCTAATCACAGTCCATCAGATGATTACATCAACCACAGTCGATGGTGGTGGGTTACTAGGTTTTACTAAATCCTGATTTGAAAAAATTTTCTCTTGACAAAAGCCTCTTGACATGACATTATATTCATAATGGAAAATCCGTGCGTATGCAGACGCTATTTTCCAACGGTCTTAACTATGATTGATGTGATTATGTGATTGACTATGATTGGTTCATTCAATCAATCTTCATCTCTAATCCACTCTTAACTAGCTTCCTAATCACAGTCCATCACACCAACCACAGTCGATGGTGGTGGGTTACTAGGTTTTACTAAATCCTGATTTGAAAAAATTTTCTCTTGACAAAAGCCTCTTGACATGACATTATATTCATAATGGAAAATCCGTGCGTATGCAGACGCTATTTTCCAACGGTCTTAACTATGATTGATGTGATTATGTGATTGACTATGATTGGTTCATTCAATCAATCTTCATCTCTAATCCACTAGGGTTAGTCATTTACTTTTCAGAAACTCTCAACTAGATACCTAATCACAGTCCATCAGATGATTACATCAACCACAGTCGATGGTGGTGGGTTACTAGGTTTTACTAAATCCTGATTTGAAAAAATTTTCTCTTGACAAAAGCCTCTTGACATGACATTATATTCATAATGGAAAATCCGTGCGTATGCAGACGCTATTTTCCCATGGTCTTAACTATGATTGATGTGATTATGTGATTGACTATGATTGGTTCATTCAATCAATCTTCATCTCTAATCCACTCTTAACTAGGTTCCTAATCACAGTTCATCACACCAACCACAGTCGATGGTGGTGGGTTACTAGGTTTTACTAAATCCTGATTTGAAAAAATTTTCTCTTGACAAAGGCCCCTTGACATGATATTATATTCATAATGGAAAATCCGTGCGTATGCAGACCCTCTTTTCAAGCATCAAATACTCCCCATTGAAGTTTCCTTAGAAACCCAGTCTCCTCAGCAACCACCGCAAGACTAACCAGAGGCTATAAAAGGGTAAAATTAACAATATCAGAAACCCTTGTATCAATCTTCCTAATAGCTGTTTTCGGGGATGAGGGGGTTTTGGGTTCAACGGATGAGGAAGAGGAAACCGTTGTCTTAATTCTGCTTCGGGTAATTGCGATAACATCCTCAGATAATTCTGATAAAAGGTTTGGGTATGGGGATGATTTTCCCCTAATACTTGGGTAGCAATATTAATCGCTTCTAGATAGAGAGGTTCTGCTTCTGGGTATCTGCCTTGGGAGTAGTACAAGTATGCTAAATTGTTGAGGGAAGCTGCCACATCGGGATGATTGTCTCCTAAGAGTTGTTTTTTCAATTCTAATGCTTGTAGAGAAAGAGGTTATGAAATAAATTTAAAGAAGTCCTTGTTTTGCAGAAACAGGTGGATATTTAGCAATTTCTATTAATAATTGTCGCTCTTGTAAGCGTTCTTTATTATTGAAATCTAAAATCCTAGCTGTCACGTTCCCAATATCAGTAATGGGTTGGATAAAAGCTTCTTTAAGTTGAAAATGTTCTTTCCACAAGTCTCGACGCGGGTAAAAAAACGGACAAGTTCTCCAGTTTCCCAATTAATTGAGCCTAAATCTGTACCTTTTTGTAAATTGCAAAAAATACAGGCGTAGCACAAATTATCAGCCGAAGTTGCTCCCCCATGTTTAACACTAATGATATAATCCACCTGATAGCCAGATACCCTATCAGAAGCAGAAATTAAGCAATATTCACAGAGAAAATCGGCACGTTCAGCAACTAATTTTCGCAATTCTGCACTAATGTAAGGTCGAGCCATTTTAGTTAGCTCCATTGAGATATTGGTGAGCTTTTGCTTTTGCTAGGGTCATAATATGTTCTAGCATTAAATAAGCATCGAGTTCCTGTTTTTCCTCTTGGGTAAGTTCATTATTTTTAGCGTTATAAATTAGGTCTTCTAGGCGATTTTGAGCGGTATCGGAAAGATGAAAGTTAATCACCGATTGGGGAGTGGTTCCCCCTGCGATTAGTTCAATAATTTCGTTATAGACTTTGATGGTTTTAGTTGCTGTATTCATGGGTTTATTCTGTTGGGTTTATTGGGTAGGAAAAAAGCAATTACAATTTAATGAACTGTAAAAGAATTGCTGTTTTTCTATCAGGTTTAAAAGTGGCGATCGCTGTTTAATTTATATTAGGAACACTATTAATTTGTCAACCAGATTTTCTGATCCTAAACTTATTTTTATCCACAATTACCGTTGAGCCAATAATTTCTTCTATATCTACGGTATTGATAAAATTTTCTAAAACCTGTCTAATTTCTACCGCTATCGCCTCAAAAGGAAATCGTAAAATAATCAGACCACAATGGGTATTGGGAGGATAATTTTTGATATTAGCCCATCCCAAATCACGGCTAATAATAATTCGCTGTTCTCGTTGAGCAAATCGAAATAGCTCAGGGTCTTTTGTGCCACTTAGTCCAGAGGTTTTTACATGAATAGCGTCATAACCTTTAGAATTTAGCAAGTTGCTTAAACTTAAGGGGCAGTCTTGATCAATTAAAAAGCGAATTTTCAACTGGTTTTCTCCATTGGATAAATGATTTCATTATTTAAAAGTTCAGAAAAATATGCTAAAGAAGCAAGAATTTGCTCTTGAGTAACTCCATATTCCTCCATGACTTCTTCATAGCTCATTCCTCCTGCCAGGGAACCAATAACAATGGCGATCGGGATTCGGGTTCCTGTTAATATTGGTTTACCATGTTGAATTTCGTTATCTATGGTAATAGCATTATTTAATAAGTTGGTTGTCATTAATTTTCTCCGTTTAAGTTTGATTAAGAATAAACTGGTTTAATTTCCTAAAAACTTGACATAATCACACCAATCACAGCTAAGACGCTATCCCCCACGACGAAGACAGATAGCATAATTTTCCCGAAATATTATTGTATTAGGATGATTCTCCCCTAAAGCTTGCTCGGCAATTGCTAAAGCTTCTAGATAGAGAGGTTCTGCTTCTGTGTATCTGCCTTGGGATTTGTACAATTCTGCTAAATTGTTGAGGGATTGTGCCACAGAGGGATGATTGTCTCCTAAGAGTCGTTTTATCAAATCTAATGCTTCTAGATAGAGAGGTTCTGCTTCTGGGTATCTGCCTTGGGATTGGTACAAGTATGCTAAATTGTTGAGAGATTGTGCCACAAGGGGATGATTGTCTCCTAAGAGTCGTTTATACAATTCTAAAGCTTGTAAATAGAGGGGTTCTGACTTATGACTTCCGCTATATGTACCTTCCTTGAGATGAGTATAATTCTGCTAAATTGTTGAGGAAAGTTGCTACATATTACTGTAATATTAGGGTTTTTGAGTTTGCTCACGCCAAAGTACCACTTTTTCATAAAGACTAGCAACAGTTTCATCAGCAAACAGATTATGTTTAATTTCTAGATAGTCAGTTGGTTTCCAAAAGGCATCACTCATAAAGATGGCAGCTTTGGCGATACCCATTCGTTCGTTTAGAATTTCAATAGCTTCACGATGCAATTCAGTGTTACGAGGTAAACTAGGGAAGTCAATTTTCATGATTTATCTCCTGATTCAGTCATTAGTAAAATAAATTCGACAGGATTACATATACGCATTATACCTTTATAGCGTTTGATGAGGCGATCATCGCAAGTAATAAAGAAATCAACCTGTTGAGATTCGGCACAGGCTAGATGTAAAGCATCTAGTTTACCGATGTTATCATTTGTTTCTAGTTGTTGTCCACGATTTAACGTTTCAGTTGTCAATACTTGATAAGAGTTGGCAAGTCGTAAAATGCTAAAAGCAGTCATTTTATTTTCTGGATAAGGATTGCGAGAGATTTCATAGGCAAGTGCGTCTGATATAATTAGTTCGACTGTACGTTCTTGAATTAGCAATAGAATAGATTGTACTGCTAAAGCTTCAAGAGCAATGCGTACCTGAGAGCGATCATCAAAAATACGATGGAGTGCGCTAGTATCTAAGTAGATTTTCATAGCTAGTTTTATGTTTAATTATCCCCCACGACGAAGACAGATAGCATAATTTTCCCGAAATATTATTGTATTAGGATGATTCTCCCCTAAAGCTTGCTCGGCAATTGCTAAAGCTTCTAGATAGAGAGGTTCCGCTTCTGGGTATCTGCCTTGGGAATCGTACAATCCTGCTAAATTGTTGAGGGAAGTTGCCACATCGGGATGATTGTCTCCTAAGAGTCGTTTTCTCAAATCTAATGCTTCTAGATAGAGAGGTTCCGCTTCTGTGTATCTGCCTTGGTATTGGTACAAATATGCTAAATTGTTGAGGGAAAGTGCCACATCGGGATGATTGTCTCCTAAGAGTCGTTTTCTCAAATCTAATGCTTCTAGATAGAGAGGTTCCGCTTCTGTGTATCTGCCTTGGGAACGGTACAATACTGCTAAATTGTTGAGGGAAAGTGCGACATCGGGATGATTGTCTCCTAAGAGTCGTTTTCTCAAATCTAATGCTTCTAGATAGAGAGGTTCCGCTTCTGTGTATCTGCCTTGGGAATCGTACAATCCTGCTAAATTGTTGAGGGAAGTTGCCACAAGGGGATGATTGTCTCCTAAGAGTCGTTTTATCAAATCTAATGCTTCTAGATAGAGAGGTTCCGCTTCTGTGTATCTGCCTTGGGATTTGTACAATCCTGCTAAATTGTTGAGGGAAAGTGCGACATCGGGATGATTGTCTCCTAAGAGTCGTTTTCTCAAATCTAATGCTTCTAGAAGGAGAGGCTCTGCTTCTGGGTATCTGCCTTGGGAATCGTACAATCCTGCTAAATTGTTGAGGGAAGTTGCCACATCGGGATGATTGTCTCCTAAGAGTCGTTTTATCAAATCTAATGCTTCTAGATAGAGAGGTTCCGCTTCTGTGTATCTGCCTTGGGAATCGTACAATCCTGCTAAATTGTTGAGGGAAGTTGCCACATCGGGATGATTGTCTCCTAAGAGTCGTTTTCTCAAATCTAATGCTTCTAGAAGGAGAGGCTCTGCTTCTGGGTATCTGCCTTGGGAATCGTACAATCCTGCTAAATTGTTGAGGGAAGTTGCCACATCGGGATGATTGTCTCCTAAGAGTCGTTTTCTCAAATCTAATGCTTCTAGATAGAGAGGTTCCGCTTCTGTGTATCTGCCTTGGGAATCGTACAATCCTGCTAAATTGTTGAGGGAAGTTGCCACATCGGGATGATTGTCTCCTAAGAGTCGTTTTCTCAAATCTAATGCTTCTAGAAGGAGAGGCTCTGCTTCTGGGTATCTGCCTTGGGAATCGTACAATCCTGCTAAATTGTTGAGGGAAGTTGCCACATCGGGATGATTGTCTCCTAAGAGTCGTTTATACAAATCTAATGCTTCTAGATAGAGAGGTTCCGCTTCTGTGTATCTGCCTTGGGAATCGTACAATCCTGCTAAATTGTTGAGGGAAGTTGCCACATCGGGATGATTGTCTCCTAAGAGTCGTTTATACAAATCTAATGCTTCTAGATAGAGAGGTTCCGCTTCTGTGTATCTGCCTTGGGATTCGTACAATAGTGCTAAATTGTTGAGGGAACTTGCCACATCGGGATGATTGTCTCCTAAACGGGTTCGAGTTGCGGTTAAACAATTTTGATAGTAAGGTTCAGCAATAGCATACAATCCTTGTCCTTCATAATAACGAGCTAAACCCGTATAGGACCGAGCTAAATCCTCATCAGCGATATATTCTGGATATTCCCCGACAGATGCTTGCAGATGGAGAAGGAAAGGTTTAAAATCTTCAACGATTTCTACAGTCACATCCTGTGGCATTTCTGCCGATTTTTTGGCCATAATACCGCAATAGCGGCGCTTTGCTGGTTCTGCGTGGGGTGATGCTTCTAACTTATCCCGAAAATAGCGACGCAACAGGGGATGAATTTCATACCAACCCTCACCCTTATCCTGAACTAAGCTCAGGTGAACTAAGCTATCGGTTAACCATTCCTCTACTGTATCCCCATCCTCATCGGGAAATAAATCCAGAATCATCTCCTTGAAAAAGGGCGCAAGAGCGAATAAACTGAGGTAAAGTGCCAAAATTTGGGCATCTGGTTCGCTATTCAACTCCTCCCAACTGAGATTAAAGGCAGCTTTCAACCCTCTTTCTGCTGTCATTTCCCCATGAAACTTGGGATTTTTCTCTAAAATTTGCTCCTCTAAGCCGTTTTCTGCTAACTTCTGCCGTATTTTGCTAATTTTCCAATCCTGTCGTCGTACCAGCAACCTTGCCACCAATTCTAACCCTAAGGGCAAATAACCCAAATCCTGACACAATAATTTAGCTTCTTCGATTTGTGTGTCAATTCTGTTATCTCCGAGGTAGGAACGCAATAAATCAAGTGCATCTTCTTCTTTTAAAACTTCTACCCGAAAAGTCGCAATTGTCGCTGATAAATATTCCTTGCGAGTGGTAATTAAAACCTGAAAGCGTTTCTCCTCTTGCGGTGGTAAATAATACTTAATTTGCTGATAATCCCGTACATCATCAAAAATAATTAAGACATTTCCCGCTAACCAATTTTGCCAACAATAACGAATTTTTATGTCTAATTCTCCCTCATCCGGTAAAGTTAATTTGAAATGTACTCGGGCAAAATCTAAAATAGAAGTACCGATAAAACCGCCATCACTCTCTGCCACATTTAACCAACATATACCCCCTGGATAGGCTTTTTCTCGCCATTGTTGCCAGCCAAATTGTCTGGCTAGTTCGGTTTTACCTATGCCTCCCATTCCCGTTAAGGTAGATATAGCAAGCTTTTGGGATTGTTGTAATTTATTTTTTAAGTCAATTAATTCCTTATCCCTACCAACAAATTTAGGGATATTACTATTAGATAAATTGTGAGGATGTTGTTTAACCTGTTCCTTAACAGGCGGCTCCAGTCAGGTTTTATTGATGTTTATAGTTGCTGCTTGATAAACTTCACCAACCTCCCCCTGATTCTGGAAATTTTGACCTCCAGAATTAGCCTGGTTCATACTACTATTATCCTGAATTTTCAAGGATTGAATTTCTGTTGCTAAACCCTTGACTTTTTCGGCAAAATCTGCTTCATCATTCATGGCAACCTTTAAATAATCTGCCACTTTTTCTAGATCAGTTTTTGACCCTTTTTCAGCAGCTTGTAAAGCTTTTTCAGCATTAGGATTAGCTTTAAGTTTATTCCAGATAATTTGCCGCAAAGTATTAATTTTTTCTAGAGCAGCTTCAGTAAATTTTTCTACAGTAGTCTGAAATACCAAAGCAACAATTGTCGCCACTGTTATCGGTTCCATAGATAAAATCGGGGTAATGAGGGTTAACTTATTGATCGGATTTTTGGGGGTTAAGTTGCCAGCAATTTGACAACTCTTACCCCTATCATAGAACTTTTAATTTCATTTAAGTAGATAGGCACAATTATTTGTAGGATGGGTTAGCGGTAGCGTAAACTATGCGAGCGTTGGGTTTCATGCTTCAACCCAACCTACGTTCTATCATAGAACTTTTAATTTCATCGAAAATTTTGGGTCTGAAACCCCGTCGTTCTACGACGGCTTTACCGTTAAATACTATAGCAAAGACCAAGGTGCTTAGGACAATCCATCGCTGAAACCCTGTTCAGATAAGAGTTTGAAAATTGAAAGCGTCCTAAATAACCCATTATTTGCTATAGCGCATTTACCAAATATATGCTAAAATGTGAGACATGGAAAAAGCCTATTCGTTTCGATTTTACCCCACACCCGAACAAGAGTCGCTATTGCGGCGCACTTTGGGCTGTGTAAGATTGGTTTACAATAAAGCTCTCCATCTCAGAACACAAGCATGGTACGAAAAGCAAGAAAGAGTAGGATATACTGAAACCTCTTCAATGCTAACCGAGTGGAAAAAGCAAGAAGAATTAGACTTTCTCAACGAAGTAAGCTGTGTACCTTTGCAACAAGGGTTAAGACACCTACAAACAGCTTTTACCAATTTCTTTGCTGGTCGTACTAAGTATCCTAACTTTAAGAAAAAACATCAAGGAGGAAGTGCCGAATTTACCAAATCTGCTTTTAAGTTCAAAGACAAACAAATCTATTTAGCTAAATGCACAGAACCTTTACCTATTCGATGGTCAAGACAAATACCAGAAGCTTGTGAACCAAGCACAGTAACAGTCAGATTACATCCTTCTGGACGTTGGCATATCTCAATAAGATTTGATGACCCAACAATTAAACCCTTACCCCCAACCGATAAAGCCATCGGAATTGACTTAGGAATTAGTAGCCTTGTGATTACCAGCGATGGAGACAAGGTATCTAATCCCAAGCATTTTAAAAAGCATTATCGGAGACTGCGAAAGGACCCAAAAAGCCTTTCTAGAAAACAGAAAGGGTCAAAAAATCGGGAAAAAGCGAGAATCAAAGTAGCCAAGATTCACGCCCAAATTACTGATAGTAGAAAAGACCATTTACACAAGCTAACCACTCAATTAGTTCGTGAAAACCAAACGATTGTGGTTGAGAATTTAGCCGTCAAGAATCTGGTCAAAAACCCGAAATTATCTCAGGCAATATCTGACGTTAGTTGGGGAGAAATAACTCGACAATTAGCCTATAAATGCCGTTGGTATGGGAGAAATTACATCGAAATAGATAGATGGTTTCCCAGTTCTAAAAGGTGTAGTAATTGCGGGTATATTGCTGAGAAAATGCCGTTAAATATTCGAGAATGGGATTGTCCAGACTGCGGGACTCACCATGACCGAGATATTAACGCCAGTAAAAACATTTTGGCCGCAGGACTTGCGGTGTCAGTCTGTAGAGCGACCATAAGACCAGAACAGAGTAAATCTGTTAAGGCAGGTGCGGAACCCCGCAAGGGAAAGAAGCAGAAACCCAAATCGTGAGGTTTGGGAATCACCGTCCGTTTACGGCGGTGAGGATGTCAATTAGGCGGGTACTTCAATTTTACCCTGTCCGGCTAATCCAAAAGCGGCGTGAACCACTTGTAGGGCCCTGACTCCATCTTCTTGATTCACCACACAACTGATTTTTATATCAGAAGTAGCAATCATTAAAATATTAATTTTCTCCTTTGCTAAAGCTTCAAAAAAGCGTGCTGCTACCCCAGGTTGTCCTTCCATTCCCGAACCAACAATACTAACTTTGGCCACATCATTATTAACCACCACTTCCTGTAACCCCAAACTTTCCGATAGTTCTAAGAGGATTTTTTGGGCTAAATTAGCATCAGCTTGGGGCAAAGTAAAAGCGATATCCCGTCGGGGAATACCATCGACAATGCGGCAGCGTTGGGATTGAATAATCATATCGACACTGACATTTTTTGCCGCTAAAACCGAGAAAATTCTCGCTGCCATCCCGGGGCGATCGGGGACGTGACGAATGGCCATTTGTGCCTGATTATTATCTAGGGCCACTCCCCGTACCGGGACTAAATTGTGAGGGATTTCGCGATGAGCAACTTTAGCAGAATACTCCAGTTGAAAAGCATCACAAAGGACTTTAATTGCTTTTTCTCCGTCCGCTTCATCGATGACACAACTGACTTTTACTTCGGAAGTGGAGATCATTTCGATATTAATTGCCGCTGCGGCCAAAGTGCTAAATATTTGGGCAGCAATTCCCGGCCGGCCAATCATTCCAGCGCCGGTAATGGCGATTTTAGCAGCCCCAGATTCGATGATCACTTCCGCTTCCTCTGTATTAGTGGGATGGGAACGTAAAACCGGTGCGATCGCTTCGGCCACGGATTCGGCTTTTTTCAAGGCATTTCCCATCACCGTAAAGGCGATATCGTTGCTGTCCCCCTCGTGAATCGATTGAATAATTAAATCCACGTCCACCTGTTGATGAGCGATTTCCCCGAATAAACGGGCAGCGATACCGGGACGATCAGGAACCCGTAAAAGGGAGATTTTCGCCTGATTACCGTCAAATTCCACCGCATCCACTGCTTTTGTCAATTCCAATCCTTGCAGGGTGCGCGGTTTCGGTGCCGGGGATGTCACCCAAGTACCAGGCTCATCTGTCCAACTGGAACGGACAACCAAGGGAACCCCGAAATTTTTAGCGATTTCCACCGCTCGCGGGTGGAGAACTTTCGCCCCTAAACTGGCTAATTCGAGCATCTCATCGCAGGTAATTTGGTCTAAAAGACGCGCTTCGGGGACTAAACGGGGGTCAGTGGTGAGAATACCGGGTACATCGGTGTAAATTTCGCAAAAATCGGCTTTTAAGGCGGCTGCTAGGGCCACGGCCGAGGTATCGGAACCACCGCGCCCCAGGGTGGTAATCTCTAATTGATCACTATCGCTGACACCTTGAAAACCGGCGACAACAACTACTTTACCCTCCGATAGATGACGGGAGAGGCGATCGGTTTTAATTTCTAAAATACGGGCGCGACTATGTTCGGATTCCGTGACAATTCCCACCTGAGCGCCAGTTAGGGAGATGGCCGGTTGTCCGATTTCCTCTAGGGCCATACTCATCAAGGCGATCGTCACCTGTTCCCCCGTGGATAATAACATATCCATCTCCCGGCGCGAGGGTTCGGCGGCGATTTGTTTGGCTAAATTGACCAATCCATCGGTGGTTTTACCCATGGCAGAAACGACCACCACCACGGTATTTCCTGCTATTACCGTATTTTTGACCCGTTGAGCGACGGATTGAATGCGTTCCACGGAACCTACCGATGTACCACCGTATTTTTGGACAATTACAGCCATAGTTGTCAGCGCTAGAGACTTTCTATACTTTGTTCAATCTCCAACTTATCAAAATTCCTTAACTATAAGTGGTTTTGGTTAACATTCCTACAAGCTTCGGTATCTTGCTGGGGAGCGAGACGCTCCCACTACAGCTATCTAGGGATTAATTGCACTCGCTTCCTTAAAGTCTTTTTCTTAAACTGACACCCCCTAAACCAAAGGCTAAGAGCGCAAGTAAGGCAGATGGTTCGGGGACGGGGGTTCCATCAAATTGAACCTCTGAGAAGCCAGTAGCACCAGAGAATCCCCAGTTACTAGCAACAACAAACCGACAAAGGACGCAGTAACCGAGAAAAACTGAACTGCGCTGGAGATTGAGGAGCGTTAGCTGCGATAGCAAACTGAGTAGGAGCGCCGGCTATAGTAGTCCAAGTCGTACCATTGGTGGAGGATTGAACAGTCACGTCCTTAATTCCAGCAGTATTATCAGGATTGTTCAAGTTCCAGAAGCTAAAACCAGTCAGACTATAGCTGCCATTGAGATTAAAAGTGATGTTACCAGTGGACTGACTTCCCGCCCAAGCATTAAAAGCAGCCAGAGCATGAGTCCCCGTCAGACTTGGTGTATTACCTGGCAACCCTTGCCCATTCACGGTATTGATTATATCAGTACCATTACTACCCATATCCGTTGAAGCAGTAATTCCTGTAATCAGTGCGGCTTGGGCGTTTTGTGCCACACCAAATATTAAGCCCAGGGCGGCTGTGGATACAACAAGAGGCTTGACAGCGAGTTTCATCCTGAAATCTCCTGAAATAAGGTTAAATAAACGGGGAACATCTTATTTTTTTTTCTCATGTCTGTCACTTTTGATACAGTTTTTTAACCGTTTTATGTAACAGCAGTAGGGGCAATCCCTCGTGGGGGTTCCCCAATTGATGGTTGTCCCGATTTCAGGTACAATTACGATCAAATCTTCGATTGGCATTCAAGATGGAAGCTCATCAGCCAAATAATATTGGCAAGATTATCAGATGCGTACTGATGGCTAACAGTAGAAGCTATCAAGATGATTTATTCAAGGCATTGCAAGATCCTGAAGAAGCTAGAGCCTATTTAAATGCCGCTCTAGAAGATGGCAATGCTCAAGTATTCATCCTGGCATTACAAGATGTGCTTAATGCTAAAATTAACAAGATGCAACTCTCAGAAGCTAATGTTGATAATATCGATCAGATACTTCCAGAAATCCATAATTTAGGATTAGCCAATCTTAAAACTCTCCTAGAAAACTTGGGCTATCGTTTGGTTATTGAACCAGAAAAAATTAAGCTTTAATGGTTGTCTAAAATTTTGTATCTCACTAATATGAAAATCGTTGTATGAAAGATATTTTCATGTTAGATACAGTAACAATTATCAATTCTGATCCCCCCTTAATCCTAGGCTGATTCATAGTAGGGTTGATTCATGAATCAACCCTACCCTTGATAAGGAGGGTGTCTGACAATTTTTAACACCTACCTACTTAATAATTTATAGATTTTACTCGGTTTTCGGGTCGCGTGTGTTTCCCTCCAGAGTTTAATTTAAACCTTTAAGGGCAGCAAATAAATAATTAGCTAAAGTCACTCCATCTACTCCTAATTCTGTCCTTTCTTTGGCCGCTAAAATGCCGGCTTGAGCGTGTAAAAAAGCCGCTAATGCGGTTGCTTCCGAGGGTTTATCTGGCATTTGGGTTAAGAATCCGCCGATTAATCCCGTTAAGACATCACCACTACCACCTCGCGCTAGAGCGGAGCTACTTTCGGGGATTATATACATTTTACCGCCCGGGGAGGCGATTATAGTTCTGGCTCCTTTTAATAAGACAATTGCACCACTTTGTTGAGATGCTTCTTGAGTGATATTAATCCTATCTTGAGAACCTAATAAATTAGGAAATAAGCGTTTAAATTCTCCCCAATGAGGCGTTAAAATTGTCTTATTCTGACGAGATGATAATTTTTCTATACCCAATTGAGCCAAAATATTTAAAGCATCGGCATCAAGTATAATCGGTTTATCACTATCTAAAACCTGTTCGATAATAGCAGGATTTTCTGTGGTTAATCCAGGACCACAGGCGAGGACATGATAATTATTTAATTCGAGGGGAAGTTCGGCAATAGCTCCCGTGGCAGTTTCGGGACAATCGATAATTAATGCTTCTGGTAAATGACTAATTAATAAAGATTTGAGGGCAGCAGGAACAGCTATGGAAAGCATTCCCACACCACTACCTCGCGCTCCTAATCCGGCGAGAATTGCCCCCCCTGCATAACGACGAGAACCACAGATAATTAATAAATGTCCCTGCTGATATTTATGGGTAACTAGAGGACGGGGTAAAGGTAAATAAGGGCGAATTAGATCGGGATTAACCCTCAGAATTGGCGGTGAATCTTGTAGAATTGTTTCTAGGTCAACGCGGCTAATTCCTATGTCAATTAACTCCACTTTGCCTAGATAGGGTAAGGCCAAATCTTGTAAAAAAGCGCGTTTCCAGAGTCCCAAACAAAAGGTATGAGTGGCTTTAATTGCCGTGCCTAAAACCTCTCCAGTGTCGGTGTGAATTCCCGAAGCAATATCGATACTAATTATCGGTTTTTGCCAACTATTAATTTTATCGACTAATTCGGCAATATCTCCCGATAAAGTCCTTTCTAAACCAAAACCGAAAAGACCATCGATAATTAACTGACAATCCTCCAAAGATTCTAAAGTTTTCTGAAAAATTAAGCCTAAATGCTTGACATAATTAGCCTGTTGTGCTGTTAAATCCTTGAGTTTGGCGATCGGACAAAAAAGAGATACTTGATAACCTGCGAGATGTAATTCTCTAGCAATCACGAGAGCATCGCCGCCATTGTGACCGGGGCCGACGATAACGCCGATTTTGGGGAAATCAGCCAAAGAATAGGACTTTTTAAGCTGTTGTGCCGTTAACAGGGCCGCCTTTTCCATCAAAGCGGCCACAGGCATACCAGAGGCAAAAATCGCCCCTTCAATGCGACGCATCTGCTCGCTATTAACCACGTTTAACCGATAATTGTAGCTCATTCGAGGGATAAATTGCCTGTTAACAGGTCTAGATAACTTTTTTGCCCAAAAACTGCCAATTAGCCCGCATTTTCACTGGCTCAAGGCTGGGTTGGGCAATAATAGCCAGATCATTCTGTCTAGTTTCCGCTTGACGGTGATTCGCCCCTACAATCATATCATTGCGCCTCACTGATCACTGAAAAGACTCCCCAACAGCCATCTCACCCCAGGGAAAACCGCTATAGAATAGAGAAAAAAGAGAATTGCGAGGAAAAAATTCTGTCTTTTAACCCGATTGTCATTCCCCCTTCCCCGGAAAATCCCGCTCGCTATCTAGTGATCATGCTGCACGGTTGGGGTGCAGATGCCATGGATCTGGCCCCCCTTGCATCGATGCTGGATCTGGCTGATTGTCAATTTCTGTTTCCCAATGCTCCCTTTGATCATCCCCAAGTGCCGGGGGGACGCGCCTGGTATGCGCTGGAAACCTCCGATTATCAAGGTTTAGTCGCTAGTCGTCAACAGTTGCACGATTGGATTATTTCCCTAGAAGCAACTACTGGCATTCCCCTAGAGCGGACTTTTTTGACCGGTTTTTCCCAAGGGGGAGCGATGACGCTGGATGTGGGTTTATCCTTACCCTTAGCGGGATTGGGTTCCTTGAGTGGTTATCTGCACAGTGAACCCCATCCCCAGGGTCCACAAAATGTCTTAATTGTTCATGGTAAGCAGGATCCGGTCGTTCCTATCGCTGCCGCTCGTCAAGCTAGGGATTTACTGCTTGGTTTGGGGGTTAACGTCGAATATCACGAGTTAAATATGGGCCACGAAATCCCGATTCCGGCACTGACTATTTTACGCCAATTCCTCCGCAATCGTCTAGAAACTGCATGAATAATGCTCGTCAGCTGGCTTTGCTGATTTTACGGGATATTGATCGCTCCTCCGCCTATCCCGATCGCGCTCTTGATCGCCATTTGTCCGCTAGTTCCTTAAATTGTCTTGACAAAGCCTTGACAACGGAGATTGTTTATGGTATAATGCGCCGACAAAGAACTTTGGATGCACTGCTCGATCGCTTGGGGAAAAAAACCGCGGCCCAGCAACCCCCGGATTTACGGCGAATTCTCCATATTGGTCTTTATCAACTGCGTTATCTATCCCAGATTCCCCCATCAGCGGCGGTGAATACGGCGGTAGAATTAACTAAAATCAGTCATTTAGGCAAATTAGCGGCGGTGGTTAACGGAATGCTGCGGCAATATCTCCGTTTAACTGCTAATGGCGACGATCCTTTAATTTTGCCAGAAAATACCGCTTCTAGATTGGGGATTCTCCACAGTTTCCCCGATTGGTTGGTGCAATTGTGGTTAGATCGCTTTAGTGTTAGGGAAACGGAACAACTGTGTCAATGGTTTAATCGCTCTCCCGACCTTGATATTCGGATTAATCCCCTGAAAACTAGCCGAGAAGCCCTAGAAAATGAGTTAGAATCAGCCAATATAACTTTTAATCATCTTAAGTTACCTCTAGCTTGCCGTTTAACCTCTGGTTTAGGCAATATTGAGCGTTTAGAGGGATTTCGAGCCGGAAATTACACCCTACAGGATATTAGCGCCCAATTAGTCACTTATCTACTCGATCCCCAGCCCGGAGAGACAATTATCGACGCTTGCGCGGCACCGGGGGGAAAAACCACTCATATTGCCGAATTAATGGGCGATCGGGGGAGAATATTAGCCTGTGATCAAACGGCATCCCGTTTACGACAGTTAGAAGCCAATATTAAAAGATTAGACTTAAAAGCGATCGAAATACATCTAGGGGATAGTCGCGATCGTCCCCAGTGGTGCGGCATCGCTGATCGTGTACTAATCGATGCTCCCTGTTCAGGATTGGGAACTCTGCACAAGCGTCCTGATATACGTTGGCGACAAACACCCGAAAATTTACCTGTACTAGCTAAACGACAGGGGGAACTTTTAGCCTCGGCTGCCACTTGGGTAAAACCGAAGGGAATCTTAGTTTATGCCACCTGTACTTTAAATCCGTTAGAAAATGAAGGAGTGATCGAGCAGTTTTTGGCCGCTCATCCCGATTGGAAAATGGCCCCTCCCGACTCTAATTCATCTTTCTCAGAATACTATACAGAAACGGGAGCGATCGAAGTGTTACCCCATCGACATAATCAAGACGGTTTTTTTATGGCTAAGTTAGTCAAGGAAGTGTGAGATGAAAAATAAACAATTACTGAAAATTCTCATCGGTGTTGCTTGGATTGATGGTGTGATTCAACCATCAGAAAGAAGTTATTTACGACAGGTAGCTATGAGGGAAAAACTTGATGATGATCCAGAGATTAAACCACTATTATCGGAACTAAAACCGGTTAAAACCAGTGAATGTTATCGATGGTTAGAGTCCTATTTAGGCGATAATCCTAGTCCAGAAACCTATCAAGATCTACTAGCATCGATTAGCACTTTAATCTATAGCGATGACGACGTGGACGTACAGGAAGCGAAATTATTAACCAAAGTGCAGAGTTTTGATCCGACTCACGATAGTCATCGCTCGATGTTAGATAAATTAGTGACGGGAATTCAGAAATTGTACCAGAAAGCAATTACTGAAAGTAATTAAGGAGAGGCTATCAGTGGTCAGCAGGTCAAAAAATTCCCCGATAAAAACTGATAGCTGCTCCCTAGATTTTAGGTAATAACTGTGGGTTGTTCCCGTCCAGTAGATTGACGAATTTGACCGATTTCTTCAGCTAAATCAATTAAGGGTTGTAGGGCCTTTTGGGTGTCGATATCGTGTTTACTCGCGTCCGGTTCATAACTTTCTAGATAAACCCGGAGAGTTGCTCCTTTAGTTCCCGTACCCGAGAGACGGAAAATAATCCGAGAACCATCAGTAAAACCAATGCGAATACCTTGATTTTTACTCACACTACCATCCACGGGATCCGTGTAGCTAAAATCATCGGCATATTCCACTTCATAGTTACCAAATTGTTGACCCTTAAGGTCTAAAACCAGCTTCTGGAGACGTGCCATCATCTCTTTGGCCGGTTCTAAGGCGACTTCTTCATAATCATGACGAGAATAGAAATTACGACCGAACTCTTGCCAATGACTGCGAACAATTTCCTCTACAGATTCCCCTTTAACTGCCAAAATATTTAACCAGAAAAGAACCGCCCATAAACCATCTTTTTCGCGAATATGATTGGAACCCGTGCCGAAACTTTCCTCACCGCAAAGGGTTGCTTTCTCCGCATCTAACAAATTACCGAAGAATTTCCAACCGGTGGGAGTTTCATAACAGTCAATTCCTAGTTTAGCCGCTACGCGATCGGCCGCCGCACTGGTGGGCATCGATCGCGCCACTCCCGTGATACCATTTTGATAGCCTGGTACTAGATGAGCGTTGGCAGTTAGTACCGCCAAACTATCACTGGGGGTGACAAAAAAATTCCGACCGAGGATCATATTGCGATCGCCATCTCCATCGGAAGCAGCCCCAAAATCGGGGGCATCTTGACCAAAGAGAATTTCTACCAGATCATGGGCATAGACTAGGTTAGGGTCGGGATGACCACCACCAAAATCCTCTAAGGGAATACCATTTAATACTGTACCCTTGGGCGCACCTAAACGCTGTTCAAAGATGGCATAAGCGTAGGGACCCGTCACCGCATGGAGAGAATCCATGCACATTTTAAACTTACCAGAAGTGAGTAGGGCCTGAATGCGATCGAAATCAAAAATCTTTTCCATCATTTTGACGTAGGGAGTAACCGCATCGATCACTTCTACATCCATAGTTCCCAGTTTAAAGGAACCGGGGCGATCGAGGTTAATATCGGCCCCTGAGAGGATTTTATAACTGCTAATCACCTTAGTCTCGGCATAAATTGCATCGGTGATATTTTCCGGGGCCGGTCCGCCGTTAGTAACATTGTACTTAATGCCAAAATCCCCCTCTGGACCGCCGGGGTTATGACTAGCGGAGAGAACAATACCGCCAAAAGCGTTATTTTCACGAATTAACCCAGAAATAGCGGGAGTGGAGACAATACCATCGGTTCCCACGAGGATTCTACCGATACCGTTAGCAGCGGCGATTTTCAGGATAGTTTGAATAGCTTGACGGTTATAATAACGACCATCTCCACCCACAACTAGGGTTTGACCCTCGATACCGTCTAAAGTATTGAAGATAGCTTGAATAAAATTTTCCAGATAATGGGGTTGTTGAAAAACGGGAACGGATTTTCGCAGTCCGGAAGTCCCCGGTTTTTGGTCACTAAAGGGTTTTGTGGCAACGGTTTCAATCGTCATAGTCTTTTCTTGATAGGCCGACGCAATTCTCAACTTAAGTATATAGCAGTAGGTTGACAGCCAAGAAATCGGGCAAGAAAGACAACAGTTGGGGAGTCCCCTGTCATACTAAATCCTGTTTAAAAAGTCTAGGAGAGTGGGGAGATGGGGGAGATGGGGGAGATGGGGGTGATGGGGGGTGGAGATAGGGGAGTGGGGGGAAGGGAAAATGCACAGAAAACGGGTTTCTCGGAGAAACAGAAAACGGGTTTCTCGGAGAAACCCGTTTTCTACTCATGCAGAAGGCAAAAGGGGGAATAAATAATCAGTCTTTAATAACCGGATTTAGTATTAGCCGATAAATGAACCAGATTTGGGGGTATAAACCCCCAATAATAGCTAATTTTAGCTGTGAATGGCTTAATCGGCCCCTTCAATCGGTGCAAATCCCTGACGTTGAATATTCTCGCTGATGTGACGAGGTTCGAGGAATTGCAGCAGATAATCTGGACCCCCTGCTTTGGAACCCACCCCCGACATCTTGAAACCCCCGAAGGGTTGACGGGAGACAATCGCACCGGTGATTCCCCGGTTAATATAGAGGTTTCCCACTTCAAATTCCTGCATAGCTCGGTTAATATGGGCAGGAGTGCGAGAATATAAGCCACCAGTTAAAGCATAGTCAGTTCCGTTAGCTACAGCTAAAGCTTCCTCAAAATTACTCACTTTGATAATCGCCACCACGGGACCGAAAATTTCCTCCATCGCTATTACCGCATCGGGGGGAACATTTTTAAAGACGGTGGGACTGACGAAATAACCCACCTCTGGAATTGGCATCTCTAGAGCCAATTCTGCCTCTTTTTTGCCAGTTTCGATATATTCCCGAATTCTTGCTTGAGCTTTCTCGTCGATAACCGGTCCTACTTCCGTACTGGGTAAATCTGTCGGCCCGATATTGAGGGACTTGGTAGCCTCGACAAAGCGATCAACAAAGCTATCATAGACGCTTTCCAGAACGATTATCCGCGAACAGGCGGAACATTTCTGGCCGGTGTAGCCAAAAGCGGACTTAACCGCACCGACAACGGCCTGATCTAAATCGGCACTCTCATCGACAATTAGGGCATTTTTGCCGCCCATTTCGGCGATAACTCGTTTTAGGTGTTTTTGACCCTTTTGCACGATAGAGGCATCTGTATAGATGCGACAGCCCACTTCTCGTGAACCGGTGAAGGCGATTAGGTGAACATCGGGATGGCTGACTAAATGCGCCCCCACTTGCGAACCTTTACCCGGGATATATTGGAAGACTCCGGCAGGAATACCCGCTTCTAGGAGAATCTCGGCAAATTTCGCCGTAATCACCGAAGAAGTCTCGGCAGGTTTCAATAGCGTGCAGTTACCTGCTACTAAAGCTGCTACTGTCATCCCCACTGCGATCGCTAGGGGGAAATTCCAGGGAGAAATCACTAAAGCAATACCCCGGGGTTGGTAGGAATAACGATTATTCTCGCCTGCTACGTCGAAATTATGCCCTAAATCCAGTCTTTCCATCTCGGAGGCGTAATAACGGCAAAAATCGATCGCTTCTGACACTTCCGGATCCGCCTGTTGGATAACTTTGCCCACTTCTAAACAAATCCAGGCCGATAACTCGTGTCGTCGCGCTTCCATCAAATCTGCCGCTTTTCGCAGTATTTCGGCTCTTTTAGCCACTGGGGTGCGTTTCCAAGCGGTAAAAGCCTGTTTAGCCGCTATGATCGCTTTTTCTGCCTGTTCCACCTCAATTAAGCCTACTTTTCCCACTATTTCCTGCGGGTTACAGGGATTAACGGAATTGATTTGAACATTGGTGGTGACGTATTCACCGTTAATTAGGGGTAAATAGGTCTTACCGAGGGAATTTTTGACAAAAGTAAGGGCTTGACTCGCTTTATTTCGCAATTGCTCGTTGGCATAATCTGTATCGGGGGCATTAGGAAAACCGGGGATAATCGGGTTATCATTGCCTAAAACCCGGGGGGCTGCGATTAAATCTTCCACGGGACGATCCTCCAAATTTTGCCGTAGGAAGGAACTATTAGCGGTATTTTCTAATAAACGGCGGATTAGGTAGGCCATACCGGGTAAAAGTTGTCCGTAGGGGGAATAAACCCGCACCCGATGACCTCGCTTCACTAAGGCTTTGGCTAATTGGTCGCCCATGCCGTACAATACCTGCATTTCAAAGCGACGACGGGGAATTTCTAAACTTTCTGCGATCGCACAGGCCAAAGCTTGCGATCGCACGTTATGACTACCGATAGCAGCGGATAAATATTGATGATTTTCCAATAATAACCGTGTCATCCGCTCATAATTGGCATCGGTGGCTGATTTTTCGTTATATACCGGCTGTGGCCAATGATTTTGGCGAGATTTAATCGTTTCCTGATCCCAGTAAGCGCCTTTGACTAGCCGGACAGTAACGGGATAACCGCGCTTTTTCGCCCAATTAATTAAATCTTGTAAATCTTGGGCAGAATCTCTTAAATATGCCTGTAGGGTGATGCCAATATCGGTACGACTGCGAAATTCTTCTTCTAGGAGTAATTCTTTCAGGATAGCCAGGGTGAGGTTTTTATAAACGTACTGTTCCATATCAAAATGGACTGCCACCCCTAACTCCTGAGCGCGTCGCAATAGTAGGCGAATGCGATCGCAAACTTTCTCTTTACTGCCAATCGGATCTATGGGATCAAACTGAGAATAAAAGGCAGTTAGCTTGACAGAAACCTGCACTTGTGGTAGTAATTCGCCGTCCGCTTCATCAATTTGGCTAACTTTATTCCATTTGGTCGCTTCTTGAGCCAAATGGGTGATTAAATCGAGATAACTTTGTAGATAAACTTGGGTTTCCGCTTCAGTAATTACCGCTTCACCGAGGAGATCTATGGTAAAAGCCATTTTTTCCTTCCGCAGACGGGTGACAGTGCGAGTAATTTGCTCTAGGTCTTCCCCAGCGATATACTTACGAGCTAAGGTTTCTACAGATTTAGCGATCAGACTGGCGGCCGTTTGAGCCGGTAGGGAGTTAGGATCACTAAAGTTGAGGATATTTTTCAGCGCACTGGGCAGTTCTACGGAAGCATCACCGAGGTATTGTTGCAGATGATTAGCGATCTCAGCATTACTGCGTAAAGCGGGTAAACAGTCAATAAAACGGAATAATTGTACTCGTAAATTGGGGTTAGACATTGCCCAATCGAGTAATTTATCATCCCAACGCATTTGATCCTGTAAAGCAGACCAAAGACCTTTTTTTTCGCGAGTTTCGGCTAAAAGTTGTCTAGCGATCTCTTGGGTTTTGGTTTCGTAGTTTTGAGTTGAGTCGATTTGGATAACCACGGTGATTCAAGTAAAAAATTATCAATGGATTCAGCTTTCAGCAAGCTACCGTCAGCCTTCAGCCTAAAATTCAGTTTTTGAGCTTTTTTAGCTTATTGCCGCTCTTAATAGCTCTTTTCTCTGGTCTATAACTCTCACCGAAGGACTAATCAAAGCTAATAGCTGATCGTTTTTGCTGAACACTCTATTGTACTCGATCGAGTGGGCAAGTGGGGTGTAGGGTGTGGGGTGTAGGGTGTGGGGTGTGGGGAAGTGGGGAAGTGGGGAAGTGGGGTGTAGGGTGTGGGGTGTGGGGTGTGGGGTGTGGGGTGTAGGGTGTGGGGTGTAGGGTGTGGGGTGTAGGGTGTGGGGTGTAGGGTGTGGGGTGTAGGGTGTGGGGTGTAGGGTGTGGGGTGTAGGGAAGGAAACCTCTTTCATCTGTGGGGGTGAAAATTTTTTCATCGGGACTGACTACTGATTACTGATTACTGATCACTGATTACTGATCACTGATCACTGATTACTAATTACTGATCACTGATTACTGATCACTGATCACTGATTACTGATACCCGATAGTCCTTGTGTATTGTCAAGGCGTTTACCTATAATAACTTTAAAAAGATTTTCGGGATCATCGGTAGCCCTATGGCAAAAATTGAAACGAGAACAGAACCCATGGTTTTAAACATGGGACCCCATCACCCTTCGATGCACGGAGTTTTGCGCTTAATCGTCACCCTTGACGGGGAAGACGTGATTGACTGCGAACCCGTGATCGGTTATCTTCATCGGGGCATGGAAAAAATTGCCGAAAATCGCACCAATGTCATGTACGTTCCCTACGTTAGTCGTTGGGATTACGCCGCAGGGATGTTTAATGAGGCGATTACGGTCAATGCTCCCGAAAAATTAGCCGATATCGCCGTTCCCAAACGAGCGCAATATATCCGGGTGATTATGTTGGAACTCAACCGCATCGCTAACCATTTACTCTGGTTAGGCCCCTTTATGGCGGATGTAGGCGCACAAACTCCCTTTTTCTACATTTTCCGGGAACGGGAGATGATTTATGACCTCTGGGAAGCTGCGACGGGAATGCGATTAATTAATAATAATTATTTCCGTATTGGTGGCGTGGCGGTAGATTTACCCTACGGATGGGTGGATAAGTGCGTGGATTTCTGTGACTATTTTGACCCAAAAGTGGACGAATACGAGAAATTAATCACTAATAACCCGATTTTCCGCCGTCGTATTGAAGGGGTAGGCTGCATTACCAGAGACGAAGCGATTAACTGGGGTTTATCTGGTCCGATGTTACGCGCTTCTGGGGTGAAATGGGATTTAAGAAAAGTTGACCATTACGAGTGTTACGACGATTTTGACTGGGAAGTGCATTGGGAAACCGCCGGCGATTGTTTTGCTCGTTATCTGGTGCGGATTCGGGAAATGCGCGAATCGGTGAAAATTATCCGGCAAGCACTGAAAGGTTTACCCGGTGGTCCCTACGAAAATCTGGAAGCGAAACGGATGGCAGAAGGGAAAAAATCAGCTTGGAATGATTTTGACTATCAATATATCGCCAAAAAAGTCGCCCCCACTTTCAAAATCCCTAAAGGTGAACATTATGTGCGTTTGGAAAGCGGTAAAGGGGAATTAGGTATCTTTATCGTCGGTAATGATGATGTTTTCCCTTGGCGTTGGAAAATTCGGGCCGCCGATTTTAATAATCTTCAAATTCTGCCTCATATCCTCAAAGGGGTAAAAGTTGCCGATATTATGGCGATTTTAGGCAGTATTGATATTATTATGGGGTCAGTTGATCGCTAAATCTCCCTACTAGGGAGCAGGTAGGTTGATTCATGAATCAACCTACTATAACTGGAGCAGGTAGGTTGATTCATTCTCCCAATCTAATTTTTTATTTTTGCTACGTTTAGTCGCTTATGCGGTAGGCAAAGCAGCACGTTTTGACAAATTTTCAGCTATTTAGGGCTTGGTGAATAAATGTGAAATGTATGCAAAGTAAGGGTTTTGGGGCTTTACGAGCGAAACAGGTGCAAGATTTTGAGAGAATCGTGGTTCAAAACCTTGCATCTTCATCGGCCCGCGTCCTGTAGGGGCGAAGCATTCGGGCAATAACCTATCGGTGAAACCGTAGATTTTCTATCCGAATGCTTCGCCCGTACTTTTTCAGCAAACCCTATTTATTCCGAGAAATCGACTAAAAATGTAATTGTTATGGGCAAACCACAAATCTCTGTACGATAGGGTGAGAAAGTTTGGCTAAAGGCAAGCGAGATAACATTTAGGGGAAATCAAGACAATGACCGAAGATATCGCAACTCCCAGTAAAATATGGATTATTACGGGTGAATCTGAGATTCGAGAAACGCCCACTGGCGCTAGAAGTAGCAGTGATATCGGGGGAAGGCTCGGTGAGCAGAAAAGCTCGCCAGTTGCGGCCACCGAAAGAAGTCAAGTGGATGTGTCCAAACTGAAGCTAGAAATGCAGGGCTTTCTCAAAGCGATGCGGGAAATGCTCGATGAAGCCGACCCTCCAAGTGCTAAAATCCGACTCGATGAAGTGGAACTGTCTGTAGAAATTAATGGGGAAGGGCAAGTTAGCCTGTTTGGGGTCGGGGGCAAAGCGGGAGGTAAAGGAGCGATGACGTTTAAGTTCAAGAGGAAAGATGGCTAAAAACTGGGTGATAGCGATCGGCATCAATGAATATGACAACCTCAAGCCGCTGAAATACGCCAAGAAAGATGCAGAAGCGATCAAAGCTTGGTGTGAAGGGGAGGGAGGATTCGATCGCAGTGGGATATTTCTCTTTACCGAAGATTCTCCACCCATTCCTGCTAGTCCCCCCATTGCCACGCAACTAACCCACGGTCGTCTCAAGCGGTTTCTTCAGAGGCAGTTCCAGACTCCCCTGCTTAAGTCTGGAGACAACCTCTGGTTTTTCTTTGCTGGCCACGGCAGGCGCTATCAAGACAAAGACTATCTAATGTTGCCCGACAGTGATCCGGGCAATGTAAGAGAAACGGCTGTATCGGTGGATTATGTCACCGAGCGGCTGCGGAGGTCTGGTGCGGATAACGTCGTACTATTGTTAGATGCCTGTCGAGATGAGGACAGCCGAGGCGGTCTGGGCATTGGAGAGGAGGAGCATCAGGGAGTCATAACCTTCTATTCCTGTACGGCCAATCAGCAGTCATGGGAGATCGACGAGTTGCAACAAGGCTCATTTACCCATACGCTGCTGGAAGGATTGCGGCGGCAAGGAGAAGCCAATTGCGCTACGGTAGAGCGTCTAGACGAATACCTGCGCCGTCAAGTCGAGAAAATTAACGCTAGATATGGGAAACCGAGACAGAATCCCTATCTGAAAGCAGAACCGCCCCACAAGCTCTATTTTATTTTGCTAGAACAAGTTGCCACGCTCAAGGACGTGCAACCCCTAAAGTATCAGGCTTCCTTAGCAGAAAATAGGAGCGATCTTGACTTAGCTGAACAGTTATGGATTCGTGTCTTGGGAGCATCCCGTGGGGATTTAGAGGCGATCGAAGCTATCAAGCGTATCGCTCGAAGACAGTCACAGTCGTCTTCGATTCCTACTGCTCCTGAACCCGTCAGGCAGTCTGAGGGAAATAGGTCATCCACCCCTAAGCCTTCTCAAGAAAATGGACTCAAGGTATTTAACTTTGAAATCGTGGAAGTAAATGCGAAGGGTGAGCAAATCAAAAAAGAGTGGAAACAGTCCCAATATTTCAGCCAAGATTTGGGCAACGACATCACCCTAGAAATGGTTGCCATACCGGGGGGGGACATTCACGATGGGTTCACCAGCCGGAGAACGAGATAATGATGAGAAACCCCAACATCAGGTCACTGTTCCCCCCTTTTTCATGGGTAAATATCCCATCACCCAAGCGCAGTGGAGAGCGATCGCGTCCCGCACGGATTTAAAAGTTAAACAAGACCTTGAATCTAACCCAGCCTATTTTAAAGACCGTCCCGATAGCGATCGCCGTCCCGTGGAACAAGTTAGTTGGTATGATGCGATCGAGTTCTGCGCGAGATTATCGAAACTATCGAAACTAAGGGGAAGGGAATACCGGCTACCGAGCGAAGCAGAATGGGAATATGCTTGTCGTGCCGGGACAACCACCCCATTTTACTTTGGGGAAACCATTACCGGAGAATTAGCCAACTACAATGCTGGCCATACCTACGCTGACGAACCAAAGGGAGAATATCGAGGACAAACGACCCCCGTGGGACAGTTTCCCCCCAATGCCTTTGGGCTGTATGATATGCATGGCAATGTTTGGGAATGGTGTTTAGATCCTTGGCACAAAAGCTATCAGGATAAAACGCGGACTGATAGCGAAGTTTGGGATGAAGAACAAAGCGAGGAGCAATATTTACTTGATAAAAATAATGTTATACAACTATTAAGTGATAAAAGAACTAGAGTACTACGCGGCGGTTCTTGGGACAGCCGTCCGAGGAACTGTCGCAGTGCGAATCGTAACGGGAACGACCCCGACAACCGCATCAACATCTTCAACGGTTTTCGAGTTGTCTGCCGCGTCCCCAGGACTTGATTTCCCTTTATTCTTTTCTCTTTTTCCCTTTTCCGGCGATTTTTTGGGGTAACTATAGTACAAGCGTATTAGTTTAGGGGTTATACTAAATCTGGTTATTTGGGTTCGATCCCCCCCTGCCCCTAGAAGGGGGGCGTCTGCATGAGTAGAAAACGGGTTTCTCGGAGAAACCCGTTTTCTGTACAGGGAATCCTTACAATAGAAAAGGGAACACACAACCAAATTGCTGGTTTTTTTCCTCTGGGCATGGTGGCGCAGTTTGTAGAATTTAGCTGGAATTTATGAATCATTTTCTGCATTCTTTCACTGTTTTTCCTGATTCTGCCCGAAAATCTCGGTCTTACTCCCTAGGTAAACTGCGACGACCCTTAATCTTCCTGTTTACCGTCGGTTGTCTGACTAGCGTAGTCGGTTATCGTTTCTATAATCAGCCGAAATTGGCCGTCGGGACTATTTCTCCGGTCACAATTATTGCCCCCGAAGATGCCCGTTTTCATCTTGACTAAGAATTTGCTGATGAGGACAAAACATGAGCAAAAATGATCTATTTTTTGAGATTTCAACCCCTCTTAATTGTACGATCTGCGTCACTGTTGCCTATTGGGAAATTATCACCCAGATAAAACATCCTATAATGAAAGGACAAGAAAAATTAGTCCAAGAAACCCTTAGCCAACCTGATGAAATTCGACGTAGCCGCAGTGATCCCAATGTTTATCTTTTTTATCAACTTCAACGACCAAAACGTTGGCTCTGTGCCATTATCCGAAAACTCAATGGTGATGGTTTCCTAATTACCACTTATCCCACCGATGCAATTAAAGAAGGGGAAATTTTATGGCAGAAGTAAACGTTTATTATGATCCGATGGGCAATACCTTAACCGTGTGGTTTGGCGATCGCTCCTCGGAATATCTCTGCGAAGAAACTGGCGACGAAGTTATTTTAATGAAAAATCAAAAAGGCGAAGTTATTGGTTTTGAAAAACTTAACTATAGGATTTCTGAGAACAGGAATCTGAAAATTTCCCTAGAAACCGCCATCCCTCTTTAAACAATAAAAGCCAAAAATGACACTTACTAAAAGTGAGCAAGCTTTCAACACTATTAAGGAAAATCAATCAAAATAATCTCTCCTTGTCTAACTTTCCCGTGGTGTGCGGTGTCGGGAGGACTCTGTAACCCTTTTCACCTTCTTTTCTCTTTTTACCTTCATTCCCTATTTTTTCTCTTTTCCTTTCTTTTCCGCCCAAAGGCGGGTCGATTTTGTAGGGGCGAACTGCGTTCGCCCACCGGCAATTATCGGCCCGCCCGTTTTTTGGGGTTTTGGGGCGATTTTGGGGTTATTTGGGCCCCCGCGATGCGCCCCTACGGGTTTTGGGGTTATTTGGGCCCCCGCGATGCGCCCCTACGGGTTTTGGGGTTATTTGGGTCCCCGCGATGCGCCCCTACGGGTTTTGGGGTTATTTGGGCCCACGCAATGCGCCCCTACGGGTTTTGGGGTTATTTGGGCGCACGCGATGCGCCCCTACGGGTTTTGGGGTTATTTGGGCGCACGCAATGCGCCCCTACGGGTTTTGGGGTTATTTGGGCGCACGCGATGCGCCCCTACGGGTTTTGGGGTTATTTGGGCCCCCGCGATGCGCCCCTACGGGTTTTGGGGTTATTTGGGCCCCCGCGATGCGCCCCTACGGGTTTTGGGGTTATTTGGGTCCCCGCGATGCGCCCCTACGGGTTTTGGGGTTATTTGGGCGCACCAGAAGGCAAAAACCCCCGCATCAAGTTAATCTAGATGCCTTTCGAGAAAAAATTTTTTCTGTACAGGGAATCCTTACAATAGAAAAGGGAACACACAACCAAATTGCTGGTTTTTTTCCTCTGGGCATGGTGGCGCAGTTTGTAGAATTTAGCTGGAATTTATGAATCATTTTCTGCATTCTTTCACTGTTTTTCCTGATTCTGCCCGAAAATCTCGGTCTTACTCCCTAGGTAAACTGCGACGACCCTTAATCTTCCTGTTTACCGTCGGTTGTCTGACTAGCGTAGTCGGTTATCGTTTCTATAATCAGCCGAAATTGGCCGTCGGGACTATTTCTCCGGTCACAATTATCGCCCCCGAAGATGCCAGTTTTCAAGACCAAGAAACCACCGACCTCAAACGCCAAAAAATTCGGGCTGGACTGCTCCCCCGGCTGAAAAGAGACCCCCAAACCACTGCCGAGATTGAGCGATCGCTACGGGACACTTTAGGGCAATTAAGTCAAATTAGCCCAATTCTGCGAAAAAATTCGATTTTACTGAGCAGGACTATTTCTAACGCCACACTGGGAACGCTGCTCACCTTTTCTGCCGCTCAATGGTCAACTCTACAAAGCGGCCTCAACTATGAAGAATCTTTTGCAAAACCCTTGACAAAAGAGCAGGAATATGCTAGGTACGAAATCCAAGCCTATCGTCAGCGCGTGACGAAGGGGAAATTTGAGCAATTTATCGATCGATTAGGGCAATTACGGCAAATACAGGAGCAAACCAGCCAAAATTATCGGCATTCCAGCTTAAATAAACTCAAATATGCCGATCTGATCGCAGTAGCTCAAATGGGCGATCGAGAGTGGCAAAACCTAGAAACAGCCGTCCTGCAAGCGGGTCGCCGGATTTTGGTGCAAGGCATTCCCCCGGGGATTTCCACCAGTCACCTACAGGATACCATCGCCGTGCAGATTAGCAGCGATCGCCTAAACCGTCGCCAGCAGCTTTTAGCCGAAAATATCCTTCTAGCTGTCCTAGAGGGACAAACGAACCTGATAGAAGATCGACAGGCCACCAAAGAACAAGCCACTAAAGCGGTGGAAGCGGTAGATATGGTCATGTTTACCGCTCAAACCGGTCAAATTATCGTTAAAGCAGGTGAAAAAATTACTCAAGCTCAGTTTATTCTCATCGATGGCTTTGGTTTAAGCGAACGGGGCATTAACTGGATGGGTTTAGGTGCAACAGCAATCCTTGTCACCAGCGCGATCGGGACTTTTTGCCTGGTGGCCCAGCGTCTCCATCGGCCCCTGCGTCACCGGGATTTTATTCTCTTGGGTTTACTAAGTTTTACCACACCGATTCTAGCGATCGCCAATATTCCCTTTACCAATCTGGCAGCCGTGGGTTTATTAGTCAGCAGTTTCTATGGCCCGACTCTGGCCGTCACCCAAGTCCTCTTAACTGCCGGTCTTTCCCTATTCAGCATCCAAGGCATCAGCGCCGATTTAATCGCCGGGACGATCGGGGGACTATTAGCGGCCATAATAGCGGCAAAATTGCGCTCCCGGGATGAATTATCGCTGCTAGGGATGGGCATCGGAGTCAGTCAAGGGGGTGTTTATCTGCTCACCTACCTAATCGTTAGCGCCACGGCCAGCACGATCATCTATACTCTACTACCCACGGCGCTCGTCTATGGTCTATCGGGAATAGCTTGGACGGTAATCGCTCTAGGATTATCCCCCTATTTGGAACGCTGTTTCGATGTGGTCACTCCCATTCGTCTGGTGGAGTTGTCCAATCCTAATTGTAGTTTGCTCAAACGTTTGGCCACGGAAGCGCCTGGTACTTTTCAACATACCCTTTTTGTCGCCTGTTTAGCGGAAGCGGCCGCCCGAAAACTGCACTGTAATGTGGAATTAATTCGCACGGGAACTCTTTATCACGATATCGGGAAAATGCACGATCCCCTCGGTTTTATTGAAAATCAAATGGGTGGCCCGAATAAACACGATGAAATTAATGATCCCTACGTCAGCGCCGAGATTATTAAAAAGCACGTTAGCGAAGGGTTAGTCATGGCCCGCAGACACGGTTTACCGCGAGTGGTTCGCGATTTTATTCCTGAACACCAAGGCAATCTCTTAATTTCCTATTTTTATCAGCAAGCTTTGCAAAAATCCGCCCAAAATGGTCAAGAAATCGTCGATGAGGCGGCCTTTCGCTACGATGGTCCGATTCCCCAATCGCGAGAAACGGCGATCGTGATGTTGGCCGATAGTAGCGAGGCCGCTTTGCGATCGCTGAAGGAGGCATCCCCAGAACAAGCTATGGATATGATCAAAAAGATTTTTCAGGCCCGATGGCGCGATCAACAATTAGTAGATAGTGGTATTCGTCAGGAGGAATTACCAATTATTGCCGAGATTTTTGTGCAAGTTTGGCAACAATTCCACCATCAACGCATTGCCTACCCGAAAGCGGTGTTAGAAGTCTCCTCCGCCGAAAAAAAATAAGAGATAACAGCAAAAAATCAAAAATAATTACCAAAATGCTACTAATTACTCTCAACGAAAATACTTTATCTTTATCTCCCGGAAGTCAAGTTATTTTCCCTGATCAGACTTGGGAAGATTACGAAAGATTGCTGAGTTTACGTCTCCAAAAAACCTATCCCAAACTCTATTTTAATCGCAAAACTCAAGAAATTAGGCTTATGTCTCCTTTACCAAGTCATGGCAATCGTGTTGATACATTAAGGGATTTAGTAAAAATTATCCTTCGTCGTCAAGGTAAAGACTGGCAATGTTTTGATCCAATTACCTTGAAAATTCTGGGGGAAGCAGGAGTAGAACCAGATACTTGTTTTTATATTGATAATAGACAGGCAATTTTAGGCAAAGAGAGAATTGATTTAACTGTCGATCCTCCTCCCGATTTAGCTATAGAAGTGGATTTTACTTCCCTGACTGATGTAGGTGCTTATCAATTGTTGAAAATACCTGAATTGTGGGTTTATCGTCGGGAAGAATTAAAAATTTATCTGTTCAGAGAAGACAGTTATCAAGAAAGGGAAAATAGTCGTCTCTTTCCCGATATAAATATCAAGAAACTTTTCCCCTATTATGTAGAATTAGGCTGGAATCAAGGTTCTAGTCTTGCCTTACGTCAATTTGAAGCTTTGGAGAATTTTAGTTAATACTAAATTCGCCACCCTGCCGCTACCTAGTGCCTTCGCCATCGCCCTAATTTGGACCTGCTAGACTAAACTTAGTTTATAGACTTAGTTTTTTCAGATCGTGGAAACTGTAAATATCCATCAGGCTAAAACAAACCTTTCTCTGCTCTTATCCCGCGTGGAGCTTGGGGAAGAAATTATCATTGCCAACCGGGGTGTTCCCATTGCCAGGCTTGTTCCAATTCGGACATCCTTGGGTCGTCGGTCTAGCTTAGGACAAGATCGGGGAAAATTTATTGTACCTGATGATTTTAACGCTCCTCTACCGGAAGATATTTTGGTTGCCTTTGAGGGTGGTGCGGAGTGAGGCTTTTATTAGATACTCAATGCTGGTTATGGTGGTTTTCTCAACCAGAAAAGTTAAACGAGAGCGTAATTGAACAGATCGCAGATGAAACTAATGAAATATGGTTCTCGGTTGCCAGTGTTTGGGAGATGGGAATTAAGGTTTCGATCGGTAAGGGACTTGCGCTTTGATAATGTACCTTTTGGGCGAACGCAGTTCGCCCCTACATTGTGGACAAAATCCGTTACTGTAGGGGCGCAATGCTTGCGCCCTCCGATCGCTCAGGTTTGCTGATCACCCTAAGTAGGGGGAGAGCCTTCGAGATGTTAGGGACTTGCGCTTTGATCATGTGCCATCTGGCTGGTCTGGTTCTTCTACAGAGCGATTTTCAAAGCTGGGATATTATTCCTACGCAAGTCCCTAAGTTGCCACTACCAGAACCAATAGATGATTATATCTCTACTCGCTTGACATCCTCGCCGCCGTAAAACGGACGGTGATTCCCAAACCTCACGATTTAGGTTTCTGCTTCTTTCCCTTGCGGGGTTCCGCACCTGCCTTAACAGATTTACTCTGTTCTGGTCTTATGGTCGCGAACCGGACTGACACCGCAAGCCCTGCGGCCAAAATGTTTTTACTAGCGTTAATATCTCGGTCATGGTGAGTCCCGCAGTCTGGACAGTCCCATTCTCGAATATTTAACGGCATTTTCTCAGCAATATACCCGCAATTACTACACCGCTTAGAACTGGGAAACCATCTATCTACTTCGATGTAATTTCTCCCATACCAACGGCATTTATAGGCTAATTGTCGGGTGATTTCTCCCCAGCTTACATCAGATATTGCCTGAGATAATTTCGGGTTTTTGACCAGATTCTTGACGGCTAAATTCTCAACCACAATCGTTTGGTTTTCACGAACTAATTGAGTGGTTACTTGTCGGCACTTCCTCCCTGATGTTTTTTCTTAAAGTTAGGATACTTAGTACGACCAGCAAAGAAGTTAGTGAAAGCTGTTTGTAGGTGTCTTAACCCTTGTTGTAAAGGTACACAGCTTACTTCATTGAGAAAGTCTAATTCTTCTTGCTTTTTCCAATCGGTCAACATTGAAGAAGTTTCAGTATATCCTACTCTTTCTTGTCTTTCATACCAAGCTTGTGTTCTGACATGGAGAGCTTTATTGTAAACCAATCTTACACAGCCCAAAGTGCGCCGCAATAGGGACTCTTGTTCGGGTGTGGGGTAAAATCGAAACGAATAGGCTTTTTCCATGTCTCACATTTTAGCATATATTTCGTAAATGTGTTAATATTTAACGGTAAAGCCGTCGTAGAACGACGGGGTTTCAGACCCAAATTTTCGATGAAGTCTCTTTACTCTGGGTGGCTAGTTCTTAGTTTTTATCTCAAATGTCGGGGTGAAGAACCTCGCTTTTGTGGTGAACAATCATAAATTTTCTTTTCTTCATTAGTAAATATGAGTTGTCATTGATTTTATGGTGACAATGACTTACGAATTTTGATATTTAGCATGAATGTGAGGTTTATGGTGTTGTTTATTGTTCATGAAGTACATATACATAATAATTCCGTCCCGATAACTCTCACCAATTCTTACTAATTCCGCCTGAGCAGGAAAAGAGGAGATCGCCAGAAAAAATACACTACTAATCCCAACGGTCATGGAGCGCTTCATCTGCTACTCCCGATCAAGATCAAACCTGGTAATAAACAAGAGAGCGGTTTATATTACCCAAAAAATCTCCACAGACAACATCAAATAAATCTATTTTTATCAATTCAAATAGAAGAAAAAACAACTCTAGCAGTTATCTTAAGGGTGAGGTACGAAGTCTCTGCTCAATCCCGTCACACTTCGTCCATATCACAATTTAGGCATTTTGTCAAAAAAATTTTGACTTTGCAACAAAACTACACAAAAATTAGATCAACGTTGTTAGGGAAAAAAGGGATAATTGGCGAAAGTGTTTGGTTTGGCTAAAAGGGAAAGTCTAGATTTAGCAATGGTTTCAAGGCAAGCTAGACCTTGAAAAGTCCAAAAAAGCACAGAAAAACCCACCATAGCATAATGCAAAATTATACCAGAATCGCTGGAAGTATTGCTATCTCGTAAATAAATAAAAATTATTCTCAATAAAATCTTGAGTAAAAATAAATATTACCAATTGTAAATTTAAATATTTTTAAGTATTGAAGGTATTTGCATATAAAATACTTATCATTTTGCCCCGATTGCGTCTAACTTTTCCCTCCCCACAGCAATCACCGGGTAAATAGAAAATTTCTCATTCTTTCTCCTAGAGATGAAGTACAGAGTAATCCTTACTCATCAAGTATTTTAGCGACAATAACTAATACTAAATCCAGTTATTAAAAACTGATTATTTATTCTCCGTTTTGCATGAGTGCATGAGTAGAAAACGGGTTTCTCCGAGAAACCCGTTTTCTGTGCGTTACTCAACGGATTTAGTATAACCTCATCTTTCTGAGAAAGGCTGTAGCGAAAGAAAATCCGATCAGTGGGAGCGTTACTTTTGTTGTCGGGTTTCCTCGATCGAACTGTTCTAGGCTTGGGAAATGGAGTCAAGATAGAGAGTATCCGGACAGATATCTTGTTCGTTCGGCCAAGTTACCGTACCATCTAGAACTTTTACTTGATTAAAATAATGTTGGTTTTTAAGTTCTTGAAAGATGCCAAAATCGAGCAGTGGTGAACAATCATAAATTTTCTTTTCTTCATTAGTAAAGATGAGTTGTAATTGATAGTTGGGCAAAGGGATAACTTCTTTAACTCTAGGATTCATCATTTATCTCAGTGGTTCAATTTTATACGGTTGTTGTCCTGAAATAGCGAGTTCCCAGTTAGCCATCAATTCATCTTGATGAATCTCGATCCAAGCGGAAAGTAATTTCATTTTAGCATTAGGAATAGAGCCTTCAAGAATTTCTCCATCTGGAATGGCGACAATGACTTCCGAATTTTGATATCTAGCATGAATGTGAGGTTTATGGTGTTGTTTATTGTCCATGAAGTACATATAAATAATAATTCCGTAAAACATGGATATGGCTGGCATTTGTATCCTTGTGGTTATTTGAGAGGGATAGGTTTATTATAGCGAAAGAAAATTCGATAAGTCGGAGCGTTACTTTTCATGCTTCGCTTCGTACTCTACAATAGTTACCAGAGCCGCAATCGCACTATTAATAAATGTAGAGGCACAAAACCTAACACCCATCTCGTTAATTTTATGCGAAGTTGTCGGGTTTCCTTACGGAACACGCGCTCTGGTTGATCGGCGCTCGAACTAGATCTGATCTTTTAATTGCTCAATAGCCTGTTTATTCATTTCAACTGCACGATCAATAATCTCCAGGCTCTTCTCGTTTCTGTGTGGCAGGAAGAAGAATAGGGATAATTTTCCAGAAATATAGTCTTCAAAGCCTTGCCTAGCAAGACTACTAGGAATAATCAGCACTGATTATCACACAAAGTCGAGAAGAGCCATCTCCACAAGTTTGTTAACTATAGTGACAAATACATGATTCCCCATTGGCGCAAACAGAGTATTTTGCGCTATTCTCTCGAACAGAACCCTTTTGCTTGAATCCAAGTGTGCATAGTCTCCATACAAATATATATCCATTAATTTTCTATTAGTAAGCTGGTCTGGGTTTGGTTCTGAAGTTGACAACTTTTCAAAACGCATTTCATGGCTGTTTATTGTGAGTGGAGAATAGCGATCAAGATAATCGTTGAGTTCAGATATAAGGCTCTTGAACTCATCTTTTAGATTTTTAGAAATATTGAGTCTAGAGTATAAGTCTTCCATGTTTTTGAAAGAAATGACCTCACTTTTTTGGATGAACATTCTTAGTGTCAGCATAGCGGCTGATATAGAATCTTCATCTGGCCCGATTTCTGTTAGGGACTTGCGCTTTGATAATGTACCTTTTGGGCGAACGCAGTTCGCCCCTACATTGTGGACAAAATCCGTTACTGTAGGGGCGCAAAGCTTGCGCCCTCCGCGCGGAGGGGGTTTGCTGATCACCCTAAGTAGGGGGAGAGCCTTCGAGAACCCCTTCCAATAAGGGACTTGCGCTTTGATAATGTGCCATCTGGCTAGTCTGATTCTTCTACAGAGCGATTTTCAAAGCTGGGATATTATTCCCACGCCAGTCCCTTACTTCTACCTGATCGTTAGTAATTCTACAAGTAACCTCTCGTTCTCGGTTAAGATATTCTGAAAATTTCGATCTATGAATCTTTTCGGCTTTAGTATTAAACAATTCCAGTATCTTAAGATCAGACATTATTTCCTCCTCGACGGGGATGATAGTTGAAAATTTACCGTACAACACGCTACTAGGGATATTATACGGATTTCTCTAGCGATCGCAACCACTCCATCGCCAACCGTTACGCCACCGTAACCGCGAGGTCCGATCGCTCCCACCCCGCGAACTGGCGGATAATTCTGGCGACTCGCTCGAAATTTGGCGATTTTTAGGACGTGGGTTCGCTCTAGAATGCGTTCTGTTTACAAAATCTCGATCTCGCGCTCGATTACAGTGATAATTTGTAAAATATTTCTAGATTCGCTTGGTTGAACGTTTAACTCGTCTCCTACATGAACATGATCGGGAAAATTGGGTAGATCGGGAAAATGTTCTACGTTATCCCAGCGTTTTCTTAACTTCTGTTTGCTTGCGTCCATCCATTGATAGCGATAGCTTATCGTAACGATCCAAACCTCGCGAATATAATCGGCTATCTCCATCTAATTCGATCGTAAACCTATCTCTTTTCTAGCTGCCAATAGCATTTCATAATAAACATTCCACTCGAAATAATCCATATCGTCCCCTAGCTCACCAGAACGAAATCTAGGATAGAATTCTTCCGAACTCATGGGATATTGATTTTCGTATTGCTTGACACGGTTTTCTAAATCCAAAATTTGAGCGTGAATCTGCAAATTTTCTCGTTGTTCGCTCTGAATTTTTCGATTCAGTAACTCTCTTTCTTCCTCGGAGAGAGAGAGAATAATTCGTGCGAGAGAATCAACCAGTTGGGTGTTCATTTAAGAACTGTAGCAGATTCGATCGAGAACCGCTGCCATGACTGCTAGGAAATAATGGATGGATCAGGCTGCACCTATCCACCCTAAATGTCTAAATCTGCGGGGCTAAATTTCTTGTGAATCTGAGGAAAACCTAACTGTTTAATCACTTGATGTTTGCGTTCTTCCTCAAGGGATGACAACTGATGATAATTAACCCAGTGAATACAGTTAACCGGACAAGTCTCGATCGCTTCTTGAATAATTTCTTCTTCGTCACCGTCCTGATTATAGACCCGAGAGCGACCGTATTCACCTTCAATAAAAAAGGTATTGGGGGCAACGTGGGCGCAGTGTTTACAACCGATACAAGTGACCTCATCGACGTAAACCGCTTTCTGGCGCAGTAAACCGCCCAATTCCGGTTCAAAACCAGTGCGATCGGGGGAATCTCTTAGGAATCCCCCTAACTCTGGTTCAAAACCAGAGCGTTCGGGAGAAAAATCAGCCATTAGGCACTCCAACGTTGTACCACTAGACGAATGGAACCATCAGTATTTTTTTCCTGTGCTGCCACCTGAAAACCCTGTTTAGCAGTTTCTGCCAGAATGGTGTGGTAGGCATAACCTTGATTTACTTTTCTTAAAAATCCTTCTACGGTTAGAGGTTGTTGCCAGTATTGCAAATCGGCAACTAACTCGTACTCGTTACCATTCCAGCGAAAACCGATATCGTAATTGTTATCTTGCTCAATTACCACCTCTGCGCTTAAAGTTTGACCTTGATAACCTTTGACGGGGTGGGAACCCTCTTTCCATTCCATCCCCATATCGCTCAGGGCGGCTTTTAGGTAGGATAGATTGCGGATTTTGGTTTTGATATTGCTAAAGTGTGACATGGCTTTTCAGTGGCTTAAATAAAGGGATTGGGAAAAATGAAAAATTACCAGTCGCTAAAAGTGGCTGCGTTGCTGACTTTCTCTGACTGGCTGACGGTTTGATGGTAATAATCCGAGGTTTTCTCTTGAGACATCAGCTGCCCGAGTTGTGCCTCGATCGCCGCCGTCACCTCTTGACAAGATGAACCGACTATGCCTGTCACCTTTTCCATGACGCGACCATCGGGATAGATGATAAACTCTAGGCTTTCCATGCTCATAGCTCTTCTCGGCGTGATCTGGGGTTGGCAAAGCTCCCTATCGTTTTAATTTACGATAGTTTGCTAATCGTAGCAATCTGGTTAAAATTTTAGCAAAACTTTATATTATCTCAGCCAACCACTTTCATTTTTTGTAAGTTTCCCGTAACTTTTCTTCATCGTCAAGGGCGAACCTTAACCTAGTAGGCATAATTTAACAAAACTACACAAAAAAGACGACCTGAAGCGATAAATTGAAAATAAAGGAGATGCAACGGCGAACCACGACCGCCGAGATCATAGAATTTTGTCTATAGGAATCAGAACAAATATGAATAAACAAATAGCCAGCGATCGCCTTCGGATCGGTGTTTTAGGTTTTGGTGGTTTAGGACAGGCTGCCGCTAGAATTCTCGCCCCCAAACAGGAAATGCTCTGGACTGCCGCCGCCGATAAAGCTGGTTTTGCATACCATAAAGACGGTCTAGATGTCAATACCTGTAACAAAATTTATCATGACCAGGGTTCGATCGGTTATCTGGAAAATTACGGCAGTCTCAGCGAGAACAGTATCGAGGAATTAATCAAAACTGCCGATGTGGACGGCTATTTTCTCGCCTTACCGAATTTGCCTAACAATTTCATGGCCGATATCGCTAAAACTTTCATTCGCTTAGGTTGGCGCGGAGTTTTAGTCGATGCCCTCAAACGCACCAGCGCCATGGAACAAATCTTAGCACTACAAGCAGACCTACAAGCCGCCGGCATCACCTACATGACAGGCTGCGGTGCTACCCCCGGACTGTTAACTGCGGCTGCCGCCCTAGCTGCTCAGAGTTATGCAGAGATTCATAGCGTTAAAATTACCTTTGGCGTGGGAATTGCCAACTGGGAGGCTTATCGTGCCACTATTCGCGAAGATATCGCCCATTTACCCGGTTACGACCCAGAAACGGCCCGCCAGATGAGTGATGCGGAAGTGGAAATGCTGTTAAATAAAACCAATGGCATTCTCAGCCTCGAAAATATGGAACACGCGGACGATATTATGCTGGAATTGGCCGGAATTTGTGGACGCGATCGGGTTTCCGTCGGGGGTGTGGTGGATACGCGCAACCCGAAAAAGCCCTTGAGTACCAATGTTAAAGTCACGGGGCGGACTTTTGAAGGCAAAATTTCCACCCATACCTTCACTTTAGGTGATGAAACCAGTATGGCGGCTAATGTCTGCGGACCAGCTTTCGGTTATCTGAAAGCGGGGGTTTCCCTACATCGTCGCGGTATCTACGGATTATGGACAGCAGCGGAGATTATGCCCCAATTTGTGCGCTAGGGGTTTCTCTGCCGTAAAATAGCTAAAACTTTCGGGAAAATAGCGGGTAAGGGGGCGATCGCTTCTAGGCTCTCTCCCGTGACCGGATGTATTAAGATTAAACGATGAGCGTGGAGTAATTGCCCTGGTAGATTAATCCCCATGGAACGACCGGAACTATAGAGGGGATCCCCAAGAATGGGATGACCGATGTGGCTGCTATGAACGCGAATTTGATGAGTTCTGCCAGTTTCTAGGCGAAATTCCATTAAGGTGTAGTTGCCTAGTCTTTCCTTGACTTGCCAGTGAGTAACAGCATTTCTACCGCCTTTTTCCACGGCAATAATCGCCATTTTTTGGCGATCGCTGCGGTGACGACCGATGGGCAGAGCAATTGTACCTGTTTCGCTTTTGGGGACACCATGGACAAGGGCAATATATTCCCGGCGGGCAGTTTTGGTTTTTAATTGTGCCTGTAGGTGTTGATGGGCCTGGTCGGTTTTGGCAATAACGATCGCACCCGTGGTATCCTTATCTAAACGGTGAACTATACCGGGGCGTTGAATTCCACCAATTCCGGCTAAATTCGGGCAGTGATGCAGTAAAGCGTTGACCAAGGTTCCCGATTCGTGGCCGGGGGCCGGATGAACCACTAAATCGGCAGGTTTATTGATAATAATCAGATAGTCGTCTTCGTAAAGAATATCAAGATCGATCGCCTCGGCGGTTAATTGCAGGGGTTGACTGTCGGGAATGGTAATCTTTAAGCGATCGCCTTGACCAACTTTAGTATTTTTATTGGTGCAAATTTGACCATTTAACTGTATATATCCCTGTTCTATCAGTTTTTGCAGCCTCGATCTCGATAAATCGGGCAATTGTGACCCCATCCAAGCGTCTAAACGTTCTTTTTTTCCCGCAACTTCTAAGTTTAATTGGTTCATCGGTTTTTATGTCGGTAGTAGTACTCAAGGTTAAGTGGGTGGGTGGAATTAAATATAAGATGAACGTAGGTTGGGTTGAAGCATGAAACCCAATGCCCGATTATGTTACGAAGTGCGCTAACCCATCCTACAAATAATTGTGCCTCCCTACTTAGGGCTTGCTGAAAAAGTTTTCCCTGGGGGCAGGGTGTGGGGTGTGGGGTGTGGGGTGTAGGGTTTTACCGATTTTCAGGTGGTCAACTACCTAATTTTCAGGGACAAAGTACCTGAATTTTCCCCCCGATCACCCCTAGCTAAGGCACTTTTTGATGGGAAAAAAGTCTAAAAGTATTATCCAACAAGGTTTTTAGATTTATTCAGCAGACCCTACTTATGTGGGCAATAAAATGTCATCAAGATTTGGTCTTCTAGACTCAATTTACTTGGTCTTCCAGATTTTTTGGGCAGAACTTTTTCGGCGGCCAGAACTTTGACCATATCCTTAAATGTTTCAGGATATACTCCACAAAAGCGTTCTCTTTTAACATAAACAACATCAAGGGATTCCGGGGTGTTGGGTGTTGGGGTTTTAGGGTTTTGGGGTTTTAGTTGAATTGCCCCATTTCCCCATTTTCCCGTCGTAAGTCATTGTTTTTCTGACTGTTTTACTTTATTTTTAGATAATTAAGTCTTGCTGAATAATGGTAAAACCCTTTTAAAATAAGGCTTTTGACCTGCTAAAATCCGATGTTCATGCTGCGAAAATAGGATTAAGACCTTCAAAAACCTTGTATTATCCTTCTTTAAGTACACAAACTGGTACAAAAAAAAGAGGACAACAAAGCCTGAAACGACTGGCTCCTGGCTCCTGACGACCGGCTACTGACTCCTAACTCCTGACTCCTAACCCCACCAACAAACTTTTTCAGCAGCCCCTAATTAAGTTCCGATTTCTGTAGGAGGTCTAATGACAAACAATAGCTTTTTAGAGCTATAATCAGGGTTTTATCCTGAGAAAAGTCCCCGTTTAACTGATAAAGAAAACTTGACAAATTTGTATAATAATGCTTAGTAGTGAAGCTTCTCAATAATTGATTCCCCATGACTTGGTTATATAAAACCCCCGGTATTCCCGATGAATTGTTTGAACGTTTGCCCGGGATTCCCCTGAGTAAACGCGAGGTGAGATTATTGATGATTTCCGCTTTGAGGTTAGGCGATGGGGGGGTTTTCTGGGATATCGGGGCAGGAACTGGCACTATTCCCGTTGAAATTGGCTTATTATGTCCCAATAGTCCGATTATTGCCATTGAAAGGGATGAAGAAGTGGCCAGTTTAATCCGCCGTAATTGCGATCGCTTCGGGGTAAAAAATGTTACGGTTTTTGAAGGCAGCGCTCCCGATTGTCTAGCCAATATATCCCTAGCACCCGATCGCGTCTGTATCGAGGGCGGCAAACCGATTAAATCAGTCCTGCAAGAAGTGTGGCAATACCTGAAACCCAACGGCCGCATCGTGGCTACGGCCAATAATTTAGAAACCCTCTATCAATTTTCCGAAGGCTTTTCTAATTTACAGGCGCGTAATATCGAGATTGTCCAAGCGGCAGTAAATCGCCTAGAAACTAGGGGTATTCACCAAGTTTTTGCCGCCGTTGATCCCATGTTTATCCTGAGTGGCGATAAACTTTAATTGGGGATAACCTTCCATAAAGTTTTCTTAATCTATATAATTATGACAATGCCGCCTAATTTCTCTGGATTAACCATGCCTTGGCCACGCATTGTCAGCGCTATTTTTGCTATTGCCTTCGCACTGGGAATTATCATCGTTGGGGGTTGGTATTTCACCCTCGGCATCGGTGTTATCGTCTTTTTGGGACAATTAGAGTATTTTCGCTTAGTTCGCGCTAAAGGGATTGAACCGGCCGCTAAAACCACTCTCGTAGTTTCGCAATTATTACTACTGACGGCAACTATGGCGGACCCCCTCACCGATGCCATGTTTCCCCTGGCTGGGGCGTTAATTTGTTTTTATCTGCTCTTTCAGCCAAAAATGGCGACAATTGCCGACATTTCCACCTCAATTCTCGGTCTGTTTTACGGTGGTTACTTACCTAGTTATTGGATTCGTTTACGGGTCGGTTTTTCTCCTGAAAGTAATCCTGTGGCCATTGCCAGTAACTTACCCTTGATGGGATATTGGCCAGAATCGTGGATGGAACCGAAATTATTCCCGGCCGCTTTGACGGTGACTTTTCTAGCTTTCGGTTGCATTTGGGCTGCCGATATCGGAGCTTATGTCATGGGAAAATGGTTAGGGAAAACCAGTTTATCGCTGATTAGTCCCAAAAAAACCGTGGAAGGTTCCTTTTTTGGCATTTTAGGCAGTATAGCGGTGGCCGAGTTGGGTGCTTGGTATTTAGATTGGCCCTATTGGCAGCTGACGGGCTTATTTTTGGGCTTATTAATTGGTATTGTCAGTTTATTGGGCGATTTGACGGAATCGATGATGAAACGCGATGCCGGGGTCAAGGATTCCGGGCAGTTAATCCCCGGTCACGGTGGTATACTCGATCGCACTGATAGTTATGTGTTCACCGCTCCCCTAGTATATTATTTCGTCACTTTACTGCTGCCCTTGTTGCGCTAGTAATTTGTTTCTTCTCCAAGTGCTAGATTTAAAGATTAAACCCAAATTTGCGATTATGTCAGCAGTCGTCCATCCCCGGGGTAAAGTTTATCTTCTCGGTGCGGGAATCGGCCAGAGCAGTTTTCTCACCCTGCAAGCGCGAGCAATTTTAGCCACGGCCGAGGTTTTGCTGTATGATGCCCTAGTGGATAGTCAAATCTTCTCCCTCGTGCCGAAAACCTGTGTTTTAGTCGATGTTGGCAAACGGGGGGGACAACCCGGGGCCGAGCAAAATCAGATTAATCGGATATTGGTTAATTATTGTCAAGAGGGAAAACGAGTTATTCGGCTCAAAAGTGGTGATCCGGGTGTTTTTGGGCGAGTATATCCTGAAATGTTAGCCTTAAAGCAGGCTGGCTGTGATTTTGAACTGATAACCGGTATTTCCTCCGCTTTAGCCGCTCCTTTATTGGCTGGAATTCCCCTGACCGAAAAGGATATTAGTCGCTGTTTTGCTGTCTTGAGCGCTCACGATCCCGAGTCTCTCGATTGGTCAGCTTTAGCTAAAATTGATACACTGGTGCTATTGATGGCCGGTCAGTCTTTAGGGCAAATTATCGAGAAATTATGCCAAAATGGGCGAAATATTCACGACTTGATCGCTATTATCCGCCAAGCGGGGCGCAAGGATCAACAAATTTGGCGCGGCACTTTAGAAAATATTCTCGCTCAAACTGCTGGGGTGTCCCTCTCACCCTCTATTATGGTCATTGGTCAAGTTGTGGATCTGGCGATTATGTCCTCTCCCCCACCCCTAGGCGGTAAAACAATTGTTATTACCCGTGCCGCCGAGCAAACGAGTCAATTTAGCGAAATTTTGCAAAATCAAGGCGCAGAAGTCCTAGAAATGCCCGCTTTAGAGATTCGTCCCCCCAACCGTTGGCAAGGTTTAGACGATGCCATCGGTCAGTTAAAAGAGTTTGATTGGCTGATTTTAACTTCTGCCAATGCTGTTAATTTTTTCTTTGATCGCTTGACATTTTGGGGAAAAGATGCTAGGGCTTTAGCGACCGTAAAAATCGCCGTGGTGGGCAAAAAAACCAGCCAAGTTTTACACTCACGCGGATTAAAGGCGGATTTTATCCCGGGGGATTTTGTCGCTGATGCCTTGGTAAACGAGTTTCCCGACCCGATTAGGGGGCAAAAATTCCTCTTTCCTCGCGTGGAAACGGGAGGGAGAGAGGTCTTGGTTAAGGAATTAACGGCCAAAGCAGGTCAGGTGACGGAAGTGGCCGCATATTATTCCGGATGTCCCGCGCACATGGATAGTCGCATCTGGGAAGCGTTTCGAGATGGAAAAGTCGATATAGTCACCTTTGCTAGTTCCAAAACCGTCCAGAATTTTTATCAGTTATTGCTGCAAGAAACGGGAGAATTATCGGTTAATTCTCTATTAGAAAAAGTTTGTCTTGCTTCTATCGGTCCGCAAACTTCAAAAACCTGTCAAGAGTTATTTGGTCGTGTTGATATCGAGGCGCGAGAATACACCCTAGAAGGGTTGACTAGCGCTTTAATCGAGTCGAGTAATCGATAAGCTGTTTAGTCAGTCGCTCAAACTCTTGTGCTTTGCACTGGTTTAACCGATAAAAAGGAAGTTTAAGTGTGAGAGTTAAAGTTGCCATGAACAAATCTTAACAGACATCTTGCCCGGTCGGTAAAATGCGAGCATAATTAGGGTTTGCGGCAAAAAGTTTTTCGTGGGTGTGGGGTGTAGGGTGTAGGGTGTAGGGTTTTACCGATTTTCAGGCGGTCAATTACCTAATTTTCAGGGAAAAACTGCCTAAATTTCCCCCCCGATCACTCCAAAGGCTGGTACTTTTTGATTTCAAAAAAGCCTAAAAATATTATCCAACAAGGTTTTTAGATTTATTCAGCCAGCCCTAATTAGGGTTTGCAGCAAAAAGTACGGGCGAAGCATTCGGATAGAAAATCTCCGGTTTCACCGATAGGTTATTGCCCGAATGCTTCGCCCCTACAGGACGCGGGCCGATGAAGATGCAAGGTTTTGAACCACGATTCTCTCAAAATCTTGCACCTGTTTCGCTCGTAAAGCCCCAAAACCCTTACTTTGCATACATTTCACATTTATTCAGCCAGCCCTAATTAGGGTCTGCTGAATAAATCTAAAAACCTTGTTGGATAATACTTTTAGACTTTTTTCCCATCAAAAAGTGCCTTGGCTAGGGGTGATCGGGGGGAAAATTCAGGTACTTTTTCCCTGAAAATTAGGTAGTTGACCACCTGAAAATCGGTAAAACCCTACACCCCACACCCCACACCCCACACCCTGCCCCCAGGGAAAACTTTTTGCTGCAGACCCTAATTAAGTAGGGAGGCACAATTATTTGTAGGATGGGTTAGCGCACTTCGTAACCCATGTGGGCGTTGGGTTTCATGCTTCAACCGTTCGGCAAAAGCTCACGGCCGAAGCCCAACCTCCGTTCATCTTATATTTAATTCCACCCACCCACTTAATTTTGTGGTCGGGTTAATCTTGACCACGTTACATTTTGGAGCTAGGCCTTGGCATCCCTACATCACGCCTAGTGTGCTTGGCAGAGGCCTAGGGCATAAGTCCTCCCTTAGATAAGCTGTACTGCATTTAAACTGCGTATGGTAATTTAGTACAAATGCTCACTGCTCCAGCGCGCCCCACTCTCCTATACCTTTTAAACAGGATTTAGTATTGCTTAGGGTAACAAAAAGGCTTACAGTAAAATGTACCATAAATTATCAAATCTACTAAATTAATTAAGCTGTGCCGAAAGTTGTTATTGCAGGTAACTGGAAAATGTACAAAACCCAAAGAGAAGCTTTGGAGTTTGTGCAAGATTTTAAATCCCATCTAGAGGAAACCCCCGACGACCGAGAAGTAGTTCTTTGCGCGCCTTTCACAGCTTTAGCTGTCCTCTCTAAAACCCTCCACGGCGGTCGTATTCGCTTGGGGGCGCAAAATGTCCACTGGGAAAAATCGGGGGCTTATACGGGCGAAATCTCGGCGGATATGTTAACCGAAATCGGGGTTCACTATGTGGTTATCGGTCACAGTGAACGCCGGCAATATTTTGGCGAAACCGATGAAACCGTCAATTTAAGGGTTATATCTGCCCAAAAACAGGGTTTAACCCCGATTATCTGTGTGGGAGAAAGTAAAGCCCAAAGAGATGCCGGAGAAACGGAAAAGGTAATTATCAAGCAAATTCAAGCAGGTTTAGTCAATGTTGACCAAAAAAACCTCGTTATCGCCTACGAACCCATCTGGGCGATTGGCACGGGGGAAACCTGCGAAAGCGAGGAAGCGAACCGCGTTATCGGTTTGATTCGGCAACAATTAGACAATCCCGAAGTCACCATTCAGTACGGTGGTTCGGTAAAACCCGATAATATCGATGAAATTATGGCTCAATCGCAGATAAACGGGGCTTTAGTCGGTGGGGCGAGTCTAGACCCCGCCGTATTCGCCCGCATTGTTAATTATCGCTAATTGATGCTGCTGCCATGACGCTATTTTCCAAAACCCCGATGCCTTCTATTTCCACCCGAACCTTATCCCCCACCTGCAGCGGTCCGATTCCTTCGGGAGTTCCCGTTAAAATCACATCCCCCGGCAGCAGGGTCATCACTTGGGAGATATAAGCCACCAAGACATCGGGGGGAAAAACCATATCACTGAGATAACTGCTTTGTTTGGGTTCGCTGCCATCATTGAGAAAAGTGGTTAATTGGGCCCCGATACTCAATTCCCGGACAATCCAAGGGCCGAGGGGACAAAAACTGTCAAATCCTTTCGCCCGCGTCCATTGGCTATCTTTTTTCTGTAAATCCCTAGCGGTGACATCGTTAGCAATGGTATAACCCCAGATTTTGCTTCTGGCCTGGGCTGTGGTGCAGTTTTTGGCCGTTTCTCCGATAATTAATGCCAATTCTCCCTCATAATCCACTCTTTGGGATTGGGGCGGATAAAAAATCGTTTCACCATCGGCGATAATTGTTGTCGGTGGCTTGAGAAATAAAAGCGGTTCTTCTGGTACAGGTGTTCCCATCTCGGCGGCGTGGGCGCGGTAGTTTTTGCCCACGGCAATAATTTTCGACGGGAAACAGGGGGCTAATAGTTGGTAGCTATCAGATTCTAATTCTAGCTTGGTTAGTTGCCCTCCTTGCCAGGGAGGGGCATCAAAGACAGCAACGCTACGGTTTAGCTGTAACAGTCCGTAGAAGATTTGTCCTTGACGATGTTTCACTCGTACATAGCGTTGCGCCATATTTTTCTGGGAATGACTAGCGATCGACTCTCGGATAGTAGTATGATCATATATCCTTGCTTCTTTATTAAAAGCTAGAGAGTTATGAAAATCAATTAACCTCCGGTCTTGACAAAGAAGCCTTCTAGTCCATAAGGATTCTGAGATGAGCAATAACTACGAAACTCTTTACATTCTCCGTCCCGATTTAGGGGAAGAAGTCGTTCAGCAACAAGTGGAACGTTATCGGACTCTGATTAGCGAACACAGCGCCACAGACATTCAAGTTAAGGTGTGGGGTAAAAAACGTCTGGCCTATCCCATCAAAAAACTCAATGATGGTGTCTATGTGCAGATGAATTATCAGGCAACCGGCAAACAAGTCGCCCCCATGGAACGCACCATGCGTTTAAGTGATGAGGTTATTCGTTATTTAACCCTAAAACTCGATCGCGTGGTAGCCCCCCCTGCCGATTTATCTCCCTTAACGGAAATTCCGCCCTCTCCTATCACCGAAGCGGTGGTGGAAGATGACGGTATCTCCGCTGAAGATTAATTATAGTCACAACTCGGTCGGGTCAATGCCCAATTCCCGTAATCGGGCAAAAGCGCGATCGCGTTCTTGTTGTGCTTGGTCGCGTTCTTGTTGTGCTTGGTTGCGTTCCTCAAAGAGGGTTTCAGGGTCTTTAAATCGTTCCCCATTGGGATAAAAGACCTCTAAACCCTCTTCAAACATCTCAAAGCGAATCCCTAGTATTGGGGAAGTCCAAGGAAAATTCAAAGCCGTCACCGGGAAAAAATCCTCTTGCTGATTGGCCCGCACCAATCCCCAGAAATCATGGGAGTCTGGGTCATAGAAAAACATCTCTAGTACCCCATGCTCCCGATAGAAAGACTGCTTTTTGAGCATTTCCCTGGCACTATTGCTCGGAGAGAGGATTTCAAACACCACCTGGGGAGCAATATTGTCTTCTTCCCATTGTTTATAGCTGCCGCGCTCACCCGGTGGACGACCGAAAACCACCATGGCATCGGGAGCTTGACGAGGAGCGGGTGGTACAGTTACCTGCTGGGGATACCAGAGCAAATCTCCGGCGACAAAGACGGTTTGCTCTTTGAATAAATACTTGAGATTGGCAACCAAGCGAACAATCCAGCGATATTGAACTGTGTTGTCGGCCATGGGTTTACCGTCGGAGTCAGGATAGAAAAGTTGGGGTTCGATGGGTGCTTGAACCATGCTTTATCTCTTGCGATCGCATTTTGGCCTAACTTTATTGTATCATCGCAAATCCTCGGTTTGAAACCCTGTCCTTTTATACTAAATCCGTTGAGTAACGCACAGAAAACGGGTTTCTCGGAGAAACCCGTTTTCTGCTCATCTAAAAGGCAAAAAGGGGAATAAATAATCATTTAATAACAGGATTTAGGATTACATCTAAATTTTTAATAAAGTCGAGGTTGAAAATTATCGGGAATATCCAATTCAAATACTTGGTCATGAATCCGAGCCACATAAAACCCTTCTTGCAGAATTTTTTCCCGTAATTCTGATGATAAATGAACCGCCGCTAATATGCCATAGAGTTTTTTATCTTTGTGTTCAGGGAAAAAGCGGCGAAACCGTAGCAAAATACTTTTTAATTGTGAAATAGACTCCTCTCTAGCATGACTTTTAACCTCGACGATATAAGCAGTATTTAGCTCACCATTAGTATAGGCAAGAACATCAATTTCTAGGTGTTGTCCATTTTTACTGACTCGCACACTAGGACTAACAACTTCCATACCAAAGCGTTGTCTGAGAATCGTTTCCATTGAAGGAAGGGCAAGTCCTTCGGTAAAGCTGCCGAATTTGGCACCGAGTCCCCCAATTTGCTGACCTAATTCTTTGAGTTGTTTGTCAGTTTTCTTCTGTTGCTGACTAACTTCCTTCAATAGTAGGTCAGTCTCCTTCAGTTGTTTGTCAGTTTCTTTTTGAGCAGTCGCTAATTCGGCTAAGAGTCGCCATACGTCTTCGGATGTAGTTGCCATAGCTAATTTTTTCTCTCTGATTTGGTCTATTGCTATTTTAGTGAATTTTGCCGATTCATGAAGAAGATAGTGCTTCTACCTTTGACAGAAGAGAGATAAGGGACTTGCGCTTTGATAATGTACCTTTTGGGCGAACGCAGTGCGCCCCTACATTGTGGACAAAATCCGTTACTGTAGGGGCGCAAAGCTTGCGCCCTCCGCGCGGAGGGGGTTTGCCGATCACCCTAAGTAGGGGGAGAGCCTTCGAGAACCCCTTCCAATAAGGGACTTGCGCTTTGATAATATGCCATCTGGCTGGTCTGATTCTTCTACAGAGTGATTTTCAAAGCTGGGATATTATTCCCACGCAAGTCCCTAAGTAGGGCGTGTTACGCTGTCGCTAACATACCTTTATTTTTATAAGTAACTTAGAGTATTGTTAAGATTTGATAAATTTATTAGAGTATTTTCAAGATTTGATAAATTTAACGGCAAGAGTTTCAAATCTACAGAATTAAACATTATAAATCAGGCAGAACCACATTTTTTAAGAGGTATGTGCTTATGTTATTAGCGAAACTTATCAAAAACTCCGTCGGGGGGGGGTAATACTTATCATTCTCGCCGTAGGAAGTGCTGCACAGGCAGCTTCTATTCCAGGTCTTTTTGCAACTGGTGTGGATAGTCTTGGTGCATCCCTTAGTGATGGTGCATCTGATCCTCATTACAGTATTGTGAGTCCTTCAGGTGCTGGAATTGTCATTAATCAGGCTAATATACCTAGTAGTTACGTTGCTAATACTTCAACCTCTCGCTGGATTTGGCAACAAGCTGATGGTCAACCCGCAAATGTCACCCGAACCTTCAGGACAACTTTCGACCTAACTGGACTCAACCCAAGTACAGCTTCGATCGTGGGTACATGGGCTGCGGACAATTTTCTCGATCAAATCTTAATTAACGGAGTTAGCATTGGGACAATTCCTAACAATCTTGGTGGTTTTAATTTTACCTCTTTTATGGGTTTCAACGTTAACAGTGGGTTTCAAGCAGGCATCAACACTCTTGATTTTGTTGTTCGAGATATTGGTATGATTGCAGGATTTCGGATTGGAGAAATTTCGGGTACTGCCCAACCAATATCCCTATCCCAATCCGTCCCTGAACCTAGCACAATTCTGGGCTTAGGTTTATTGGGATTTGGCGCTTTCTTCAATCGCCAACTATCTCAAGGGAAGAAGTCAAAACAGGAGGATTGAGTTAATAACTTTGGGATTTATTTCAACAATTGATCCCCCCTTAATCCCCCTTAAGCTGAAGATTAATTAGGGCTGGCTGAATAAATGTGAAATGTATGCAAAGTAAGGGTTTTGGGGCTTTACGAGCGAAACAGGTGCAAGATTTTGAGAGAATCGTGGTTCAAAACCTTGCATCTTCATCGGCCCGCGTCCTGTAGGGGCGAAGCATTCGGGCAATAACCTATCGGTGAACCCGTAGATTTTCTATCCGAATGCTTCGCCCGTACTTTTTGCTGCAAACCCTAATTAACTATTATCACAACTCGGTCGGGTCAATGCCCAATTCCCGTAATCGGGCAAAAGCGCGATCACGTTCCTGTTGTGCTTGGTTGCGTTCTTGTTGCGCTTGGTTGCGTTCTTGTTGCGCTTGGTCGCGTTCTTGTTGTGCTTGGTTGCGTTCTTGTTGTGCTTGGTTGCGTTCCTCAAAGAGGGTTTCAGGGTCTTTAAATCGTTCCCCATCGGGATAAAAGACCTCTAAACCCTCTTCAAACATCTCAAAGCGAATCCCTAGGATTGGGGAAGTCCAAGGAAAATTCAAAGCCGTCACCGGGAAAAAATCCTCTTGCTGATTAGCCCGCACCAATCCCCAGAAATCATGGGAGTCTGGGTCATAGAAAAACATTTCTAATACCCCATGCTCCCGATAGAAAGACTGCTTTTTGAGCATTTCCCTGGCACTATTGCTCGGAGAGAGGATTTCAAACACTACTTGGGGAGCAATATTGTCTTCTTCCCATTGTTTATAGCTGCCCCGCTCACCCGGTGGCCGGCCGAAAACCACCATGGCATCGGGAGCTTGACGAGGAGCGGGTGGTACAGTTACCTGCTGGGGATACCAGAGCAAATCCCCGGCGACAAAGACGGTTTGCTCCTTAAATAAATACCTGAGATTGGCAACCAAGCGAACAATCCAGCGATATTGAACTGTGTTGTCGGCCATGGGTTTACCGTCGGAGTCAGGATAGAAAAGTTGGGGTTCGATGGGTGCTTGAACCATGCTTTATCTCTTGCGATCGCATTTTGGCCTAACCTTATTGTATCATCGCAAATCCTCGGTTTGAAACCCTGTCCTTTTAGGACGACTTTGCCTTAGACCTCTGGCAAAAGTTGTATAAGTAGGGCGTGTTACGCTGTCGCTAACATACCTTTATTTTTAAAAGTAACTTAGGGCTGGCTGAATAAATCTAAAAACCTTGTTGGGTAAGACTTTTAGACTTTTGGGAAATCAAAAAGTACCAGATCTGGGAGTGATCGGGGGGAAAATTCAGGGACTTTTTCCCTGAAAATTAGGTAATTGACCCCCTCAAAATCGCTAAAACCCTACACCCCACACCCGTTCGGCGGTTCGGCAAAAGCTCACCGTCGAAGCCTGATCTCACGGCCGAAGTCCACACCCCACACCCCGTCCCCACGAAAAACTTTTTCAGCAGACCCTAACTTAGACCCCGTGTGCAACTATATTTTTAGTCTTGATTTACAAGGCTCTCAGAAATCAGCAGAGATAAAGTATCCTCTGGAACCCTGATTCTGTCGTTTTTAGTTGCACATCGCGTAACTTAGAGTCTTTTTAAGATTTGATAAATTTAACGGCAAGGGCTTCAAATCTACACAGACAGTGATGCAATTCAGACTTGAATTTGCCCATCTCTGGCAATGGTTGCGCGAAGATGTCAATTATCACAGCTGCCATAACAGCGAAGCGGAGCTTCGGAGCCTTGGTTTCTGCTTTTGAGCAAGCAATTAAGGCTTTTCCTCTCGTTTTGGCTGATCGCTGATGGGTCAAAACTCATCTTAAAACAGAGGAGGAAAAACTACGGGTCTGAACTTAGTTGGGGTTTATCAGTTTTTTGTAGAATAGGGAGATTGAGAAAACGAACATCTGCCCCTATGACAAGATTTCCTTTGACTGGTCGCTATTCTGGTTTATGCGTCTTACTCACTTTATTCTGGTTAAGCGGTCAATCTTTACCGATGCGAGCAGAAAAAATCTATAATCCCGTCCCCTTAATCCTCAATAAAGAAATTAACGATACTCTCACCGACAAAGATATTCCCACGGGTGAAGGGGGGTTTGCTAGGGATTATACCGTAGATTTGGACAAGGACGATCAGGTAGCCATCGATCTCAAATCGGAAAATTTTGATGGGGTGTTAATTCTCCTGGCCGCCGATGGTTCCACTGTAGCGGAAAATGATGATGGTCCCGATGGTGGCACTAATGCCCTCCTTTTTGCGCGCATTACCGAGTCGGGTAAGTATATTATTCGGGTGAGAGCTTTCGGAGAAACCGGTGGGGGAAAATTTACCCTGAAATTAACCCGTTTACGGGCCGTGGAGGGCAAAAATTAAACCTCTGGTAAAAATCAAAAATTGTCCCGGTTGGTTAGGAGTCAGTAGCCAGTAGTCAGTAGTCAGGAGAATTAAGAATGAATAATAATCACTTAAATGCTCTATTTACAGATTTTAGCCAATTTAATCCTTATTTTTGACGTTTTTGAATCCCCAAAAATTAATTATGCAAGAGGTCTATTAGGTAATTATTGTCAACAAAACCAAGAATAGAGCCTCTGTCCACTCCACTACCGCACCGTAGGTATCGCCAGTGTGACCCCAAAGACGACGATATAACCAGTAACCAGTAAGCAGAGCGAGGGCGATTCCGGTGCTAATGGCGATTATTCCCCATCTTAGACCGCCAAATAGGGCGATTAATCCCCAAATTACTCCCCCACAGTCCCAGGGCAGACAAAAAGCCACTTTATGAAAGGCTCCCTTGCCGGTGGGTTTGAGGTAGGGATAAAGAGCGATCGCCATTACTTGCCCCCAACGTCCCCAAATTGGTGCTAAAATTAGAGCTAAAGCTCGATTATCGCTTAAATCAGTCAAAGCGGCGATTTTTAACAGCAAAACCATAGTCACGGCCATGACTCCAAAGGCCCCGGTAACACTATCGGCCATGACCGCTAAACGACGCTGGGGGTCGGTGACAGCTAAACCATCGGTCGTGTCACTAACTCCATCAAGGTGTAGTCCTCCCGTTAGATAAACCCAAACTCCCACAAGGACAACCGCACGAGTTAAGGGGGGCATTCCCAGACCGGCTAGAGTTATATCGAGCCAAACCAGAATTAAACCCAAAAATAAGCCCACTAGGGGAATCCATCGGGCAATTCTGCCAAAATCAGGCCAAGCAATCGGAACGGGAATAATCGTGTAAAAAGCGATCGCACCTAAAAATGAGCGAATTTCTTGACAAATGAAATTAAGTATGGTAGTAAATCTCCCCAAAATTCGCTCCTGGTATTGCATCCTTTCTCATAAAGATGAAGCGTAACCTAATTTTGTGTTGACGACCCTGTGGGATTATCAAAACATGAGAACGCCTATAATAATTTCGGCTCTTCGTTACTCTAATATGATTGCGCCAATGGTAGGGGCGCACCGTGGTCAGTGAGTTGAGCGAACTGCGTGCGCCCAAAATGCCATCTAGATATTTCGACAAAATTGAGATGCAGCAGGCATAACCATCTCTGTCATTACTTTTGAAAAATAGTATTAGAGATGATGTATTCTAAAACCACTAATTTTGAAGAGCGATCACCGCATTCGCTAACGCTCAGAATATAAGCTTAGACGCACTTAAGTTACATATCTTGATAATTCAAAAAACTCTCAACCGCTTATTCCTGATGCCTTCTGCCTCCTGCCTTGCTAAAACGCATCTAAGATGCGTTTTAGCTGACAAAAAGGCATAGTTTCCCCCCTAGCTTCGCTAACGCGCCGAAGAATCAACGGATTCTCCTTGTGGAGGGAGGAGGAACGGGATAAGGCTCTTTGTAGTTTGTCCTATGTAGGGTCTGCTGAATAAATCTAAAAACCTTGTTGGATAATACTTTTAGACTTTTTTCCCATCAAAAAGTGCCTTGGCTAGGGGTGATCGGGGGGAAAATTCAGGTACTTTTTCCCTGAAAATTAGGTAGTTGACCACCTGAAAATCGGTAAAACCCTACACCCCACACCCCACACCCCACACCCTGCCCCCAGGGAAAACTTTTTCAGCAGACCCTATGTAGTCCCATTAACAACAACAAAGTAGTATGTGAGCATTGAGTTACCCACATATTGAGAAGCAAGACGATCAACCCGCACGATTACAGCGATTACCACCTATTCGAGTCGCACAGATTGTTATGGATTATCTTACCTACGGTTGGTCTGTAGAAGAAATATGCCGACAGCACCCTTAATTTAAAGCCAGCCGAAGCTCATGCGGCCATGGGCTACTATTTTAATCATCAGGAAGAAATCGACCAGGAAATCACCCAAGAATGGGATCAGGTACAGGTTAATATGACGCGAATAGCTAAATTACCTTTTTACCCCAAGATGAAAGAAGTGACTTTTTCCCCGCCCTTCCCCCGAATGCACCCCGTAACTGATATAAGTAGAGATGTAGGTCTATAACCAAAATTGCCGCATCAGTTCGGTTAGGTGACTGTTTTTCGCTTGTCTAGGAGGGTAGATATGCTCAACGAATTAATTTATGAAGGATTAGGTTTAAGTGTTGTTTTCGGAGGACTATTCCTCTGGTCGCGCTCTAGTCTCGTCAGCAAAAATACCGCCCTTTTAGCCGCACAAGCGCAATTACAGCAAAGTAACTCAGATTTGTTGGCTCAAGTCAAGGGTTTAGACGTGGCGCAATCAGATTTAAAAGACGAAAATCAGCAGCTGCACGCCAAAATAATTCACATAGAACAACATTCCGCCCAATTACAGCACAAAGCTACGGATTTAGAAAATTCTCTCCAGTCCCTCCAGCAAGCTGTGCAGATAGGTGAGGGTGAAATCGAACACCTGAAAACCACCGCTAAGGAAATAGAAGCGGAGAAAGCTGGTTTGATGGAGCAGTTAGAGGCAGAAAAAGCCCAAATTACTAGCCTAGAGGCACAGATTCAAACTTTAGAGCAGCAAAAAGGCGAAATTAACCGTCAATTTGATTTGACCAAAAAACAGACCACCTCTCTCTATAGTCAAATTCAGACCCTAGAAGAGGATAAAACTTTCTTACAGCAAGATCTAGAAAAAGCCGAGGAATTCAAGGTCAAAGTGGCCGATTTAGAGCATAAAAATCTGGAATTAAGCGATTTAGCCGCCCAAATTCCCAGCTTGCAAGGTCAAATTCAAACCTTAGAACAGAATCTAGCTCACCAAACAGAACAGTATGAGCGAGGACAGCAAGAAATAGCCAGCTTACAGGGTCAAATTACCTGGTTAGAACAGGAAAAAAAGTCTCTCAGCGAAGATTTAGCCGCAAGTCAAACTCGATCGCTCTCTTTAGGGCAAGAATGCGACAATTTAACTATAAAACTGCAAGAAACCTTCGCTCAAGTGACAGCTATAACCGCCGAAAAGGACAGTCTCGGCGCTCATCTCGAAGCAGCTAAACTGGAGTTACAAGCTTTAGAAGTCCAGAAAGGGGAATTATCGGCACAATTAACCACTGCTGCCGAAAAAATTGCTGATTTAGAAGGGCAATTACAGGAATTAACCCAATTACCGCCACAATTAACCACTGCTGCCGAAAAAATTGCTGATTTAGAAGGGCAATTACAGGAATTAACCCAGTTACCCCAACAGTTAGAAACCTATCGGGAAAATATTTCTAATTTAGAGATTCAACTACACCAGTTAAGTGCCGAAAAAGACCAATTAGAAACCACAACTTCCCGTCATATCGATGAATTAAGCCAACAAAATCGCCAACTAACTCAAGGTTTAGAAGTCCAAAAAACGGCAGCTAAAGCTTTAGAAAAGGAAAAAATTAAGTTTGAGAGTGAGTTAACAACTAAGCAACAAGAAATCGCCACTTTAGAGGTTCAAATTCAAAACCTACAACAAGAAAGAGACGATTTCTTTCCACAAACTGCCCCTATTACCACCAATGAACCGGAAGCAATTATTAGTGAAACTCCCGTAGTAGAAGAACCGGAAACTCCCCCAGTGGTTGCCGAGGAGACTCCTATAGTAGAAGAACCGGAAACTCCCCCAGTGGTTGCCGAGGAGACTCCTGTGGTGACAGCAGAAAAAATCACGGTTGCCGATACAAGTTTAGAAGTGCAACCCGCAGCAAAGATAGTCCAGACGAGTCAAAAATCCGCAGAAAATACCCTAAGGGGAAAAAGCGTAGTTATACTAGGAACCTTCAGCAAAATCAGTCGCGAGAAAGCGAAATCATTGATTATTAATGTCGGTGGTACTGTTACCGGTTCCCCCAGTGCGAACACTGATTATATTCTCCTCGGTAAAGCTCCCGGCGAAAAACTCAAAAAGGCTCAAAAATTAGGCATTAAAACCCTTTCAGAAGCCCAATTTCTGCAAATGGTAGAATCCTAAAACAGTTATCAGTAATCAGTTATCAGTTATCAGTTATCAGATTTGAGTTCACTGTTTACTGTTCACTGAAAATACACCCCACGTCATAATTCATAATTCCCACTTCATAATTCATAATTCCCTTTACCTTGATTACGAAAATCATGAGTCAAAAAATTGCCTTTTTAGGATTAGGAGTGATGGGAGCGCCGATGACGGCTAATCTTGTCCGTCAAGGTTTTGCTGTCAATGCTTGGAATCGTACCCCAGAGGCGCCGGGGATAACCATTGCTGGGGCAGCGGGTGCGAACATTTGTTCTAATATTGCCGCCGCCGTCAGGGATGCCGAGATTGTCTTTACCTGCGTCGGGGATGTGCCTGACGTGGAAGCGGTAATTTTAGGACCGGGGGGTGTGATGGAATCGGCAGCGGTGGGAACTCTGGTGGTGGATATGAGTACCATTGGCTCTCAAGCCGCTAGGATGATTGGTAAAAAGCTAGAGGAAAATAATCTCCGTTTTCTCGATGCTCCCGTCTCTGGGGGCGATATTGGGGCTAAAAACGGCACTTTAACTATTATGGTGGGGGGGGAAAGAAACGGATTTTCAGACTTGTTTACCCTGTTTTCACGCCATGGGCAAAACTATTCGCTGGTGTGGCGAAATCGGCAATGGACAAGCGGTAAAACTCTGTAATCAAGTCTTGGGGGCGGTTCACATGGTGGCGCTGTGTGAGGCTCTCAAAATGGCAAAAATTCAAGGATTAGACCCCCATTTAGTCATAGAAGTCTGTAAAACAGGAGCGGCGGCTTCTTGGGCGTTGGAAAATTTGGGACCAAAAATCCTCGCCCAAGATTTACAGCCCGGTTTTATGATTGAACATATCTTAAAAGATTTGCGATTAGTCAAAGAAACTGCCCAGACAGCCGGGGAAATTCTGCCTGGGACAGATTTAGCAGCAACTCTATTTAAAGTAGTAGCGGAATTGGACGAAGGCAAGGGAATTAAACAGGGAACCCAAGCGATGATTCGTGCCTACGATTAAGCCTTTTGTTGGCGTTGACACTCCCGTTGTCTAAAGGCGTGGGGATTCTTCATTCACAGGGAGATGCCTGGCAAAAGCAGTGCCTTTACTTGGTCTTACTCTCCCTCCAGAAGCAGTAGCGGTATGCCCTACCGCCAAAATTCGTAAACCTTCATCTCGAATATTCTTAGCGGCATTGATGTCTCTATCGTGGGTTTCTCTACACTTAGGACATTGCCAACTACGAATATCTAAGCTTAAACTATCAACACAATTTAAGCAGTTACTACAAGTCTTAGAGCTAGGAAAGAATCTATCTACTTCCATATAGATTTTTCCTTCCCATTCAGCTTTGTATTTTAACATGGTACAGAATTGACCCCAACCAACATCACTAATTGATTTGGCTAGTTTAGGGTTTTTGACCATGTTTCTGACTGCCAGATTTTCTACCACTATGACTTGGTTTTTGTCAACTAATTTACGACTTAGTTTGTGCAGAAAATCTTCACGACAACGAACGATTTTAGAGTGAACTTTAGCCACTTTAACTCTAGCTTTATTTCGGTTGTTAGACCCTTTTTGCTGGCGACTAAGTTTCTTTTGTCTCCTCGCTAATCTTTGTTCGTACTTACGATAGTATTTAGGATTCCCGTGTTTAGTCCCATCTGATGTAATAGCAAAATGGGTTAGTCCAACATCTATCCCGATAGCTTTTCCTTCTGATGATTTTTGGGGTAAATCCTTGCCATCATCATAGAGACAAGATGCGAAATATTCTCCTGATGGATTAACTGAAACCGTAACAGACTTTAAGTCTCCCTCTGGTTGCCGTGAAACTTGGCAATAGACTGCACCAATTTTAGGCAATACCAAAACATCATTTTTTAACTTACAGTGCTGAGGAAATCTAATCGACTGCCTATTTTGCTTTTTCTTGAAGTTAGGATATTTAGCTCTACCTTCAAAAAAGTTAAGGAAAGCACTAGAAAGATTTAAAGCTGCTTGTTGTAATACCTGCGATGGTACTTCGCTTAACCACTCATACTCTTTTTTTAGGGAAGGCAGCAGCTTAATTATTTCGTCTCTGCTTAATCCTTTTCCAGTTTGCTTGTAAGTTTCAGATGTTAAGTTTAGGGACTTGCGTGGGAATAATATCCCAGCTTTGAAAATCGCTCTGTAGAAGAATCAGACCAGCCAGATGGCACATTATCAAAGCGCAAGTCCCTTAGCTGCAGGGGTTCTCGAAGGCTCTCCCCCTACTTGGGGTGATCAGCAAACCCCCTCCGCGCGGAGGGCGCAAGCTTTGCGCCCCTACAGTAACGGATTTTGTCCACAATGTAGGGGCGAACTGCGTTCGCCCAAAAGGTACATTATCAAAGCGCAAGTCCCTTAGAGCGTAATTGTAAAACCATCTAGCACAGCCAAACGACTTGGCAAGCAAAACTGATTGCTCACTGGTCGGATAGATTCTGTACTTGAATGCTTTTAACATCTTACTTACCAAACTAGATTTACTATGGTAAGCTATTTAGCTAGAAATGTCAAGCCGTCCTCCGCTACGCTAAAGGACGGGGTTTTAGACCCAAATTTTCGATAAATATCATCGGTACGGGCAGCCATGATAAAGTCATTTTGATGTAATCCGCCCACGTCATGGGTCCACCAAGAAACGGTAACTTTGCCCCATTCTGTCAATAAAGCGGGGTGATGGCCTTCTTTTTCCGCTGCTTCTCCCACGGCATTAGTAAAGGCGATTGCCCCTTGAAAATTGGCAAATTTATAGAGTTTTTGCAGACGGGGAATACCCTCGTATTCTAAGAGATTCCAATCGGTAATTTTAGCCTGTAAAGCGGTAATTTCCTCGGCAGTGATAGGAGAAGAACCCGATTGACAAGGTTGACATTTTTGTTGGGCAAGTTCGGTCATAGGGGTATCAATCTAGATTTTTTATCTTTATTATAGATGAAAATCCCCCAGAGAAATTTTTTATTCTTCCTCTGACTCTGGAGAACTCACCCAAGGGGTAGAAGATTCGGCAGCTTTCGGGAAAGAAAAAGATTTTTTCGGAGGAGAAGGCAATAATTCCAATTGTCGATTACCGGTTTTATAGCTAGTTTTATTTTTCTGCTCTCCCCGTCGTCGTTGGGAGGTTTTTTCCTCCGTCGTATTTTCGGCTATCACTTCATACAAAATCGCCCGTTTATCCTCTTGTTGGCCTTTTCTTAAAACCCGTCCCAAACGCTGAATATATTCCCTAGTGGAACCGGTTCCCGATAAAATAATCGCGATGCGTGCTTCCGGCACATCAACCCCTTCATTAAGAACATGGGAAGTCACCAGAATTTTGTATTCTCCCTGACGAAAATGGGTCAGGATTTCATGGCGTTCTTTCACGGGAGTTTGATGGGTTATGGCAGGTATTAAAAAGCTCTCGGAAATGCGGTAAACTGTGGCATTATCGTTGGTAAAAATTAAAATTGCTTCCGGATAGTGTTCACAGATTAACTCGGCTAAAACCCGCAATTTTCCCTGAGTTCCGGAGGATATTTCCTTCGACTCCCGGTGCGCTAACATCGCCCGGCGCCCTTCGCTACTTCTGGCACTAATCATGACAAAATTTTGCCAACCATCTAAACCAGACAAACTGAGATTATTTTTTCTTAAAAAATCATTGCGAATTTTAATTGCTTCTTGATATTTTTCCTGTTCTTTGGCAGATAGTTTCACTTTAATTTGAATTATTTCATGATCCGCTAGGGCTTTTCCTGACAAGTCTTGGGGACTTTTTTGATAAACAATTGCACCGATAAGATAATCTAAATCTTGATGACTACCATCACCGCGATCCGGTGTTGCTGTTAAGCCTAAACGATAGGGTGCGATCGAATCTTCCGCTATTTTCCGAAAGAAATCCGATGGTAAATGATGACATTCATCAAAAATCAAAAAAGCGTAACGATTGCCAAGAGTTTCTGAATAAATTGCCGCACTTTGATAGGTGGCGATTAAAATAGCACTATTATCCTTAGAACCTCCCCCTAATAATCCCACCTCGGCATCGGGAAAAGCCGCCAACATCTGGGCATACCACTGGTGCATTAAATCAATAGTCGGCACGATAATTAAGGTGCTGCGGGGAGTCGATTGTAGAGCTAATTGGGCAAGATAGGTTTTACCGGCAGCGGTGGGAAGGACGATGACACCTCTTCTCTGGGATTTTTTCCAAGCGATTAACGCTTCAGTTTGGTGGGGGTAGGGTTCCCGTTCAAAACTGGCAATTAATTCTAAATTGTTGAAAGCTTTTGCTTCATCTTGGAAGTTAATGCCCTCCTCCTGTAGGGTTTCCACGAGAGGACGATAATGAATGGCCAAAATGCGAAATCTTTCTATACGATCATCCCAAGTGGCAAAATCTAGCCATTTTTTCCCTTTTGGTGGTGGATGGAGAATTAAGGTTCCTCGCTCATATTTGAGGGTGGGTAAGCGCATTTTTCAGTTATCAGTAAACAGTAAACAGTAAACAGTAAACAGTAAACAGTATAAGTGAACTGAAAACTTACATCTGATAACTGATAACTTATTCAAGGCTGACGGCGGCAAGATAGCTTATCGCTAGATCATATTGATCAGGTTAAAAAAATAGAGTGTGAATTAACACACTCTCAGCATATCGGAACAGCTAAAGTTTGGCAATAGATTAAATCTTTTCGGTTAGCTTAGTCAGAACGCGATTGGAACGTTCCACAAAAGCTTGCATTCCCTCGGCATCAAATCCTTTTTGAGCGATTAAAGCTAAATCATAAACGTGCTGACAGAGCATTTTCGCTAATTGCGCCGATGGAGATTCGCCACTACCGGTAACAATACTTCCCTGACTAATCTGGACAATCTGTTGAATTAAGGGATGATTAGTATTAATCATCAGAATATGTTCTTCGGGGAAAGCCATGGCTTTTTGTTGCATCATTGCCGTCATTTCCTGTAAGCGTCGCATCGCTTCTGGAAGTAAGACAATTGCCGGGGGAGTACCTTGGGGATCATCAGATTTCAAGGCTTCAGTTTTGATATTGATGCGGGAATTATCGAGAGCTTTGGCGAAGATTTCTTTGATTAATTCAGCCCGGGTTTTATTACTACCGGGATCGATAATTTCACTAGCTTGATCCTGTTCGAGCAGCGTCGAGTCTAATTCAGAATCAACCCGGGTGAATTTCACATCGGAGTATTCTCTTTCTAGGAAAGGAATAAAGTAATTAGTATCGATGAAAGAATCAAAGAAAAGGATTTCTAGCCCTTGATTTTTGTAGAGTTCAACGTAGGTGGATTGGCTACGAGGATCGGTACAGTAAAAAACTCGATTTTCGTGGCGTTCTTTATGGCGTTCTAGGTAGGCTTTGAGAGTAGTATAACCTTCCTGTTCGATCGCTTCTAGGGGAGTTTTTGCCGTTGTTTCTTGCCATGTGTCACCTTCGGCGGTTTGCACTTCCACTTGTACCGAAGTTTCTGGGGTTTTGTAGGTAGTGCGATAGATTAAAATATCTTCTACCTGCTGTTTAAATTTATCCTCTTTTAAGGAACCAAATTTAATAAAAGTTCCCACATCTTCCCAACAACGAATATATTCTTTTGCGTCTTCGTTGTAGAGAGATTTGAGGCGATCAGCAATTTTTTTGGCAATAAAATCGGCAATACGGCGAACGGTGCGATCTTTGGTTAAAGCACTTCGAGACACATTTAAAGGAATATCTGGACTATCGATAACTCCTCGCAAGGGGATCAGGAAATCGGGGATAATCTCCTCACAGTGATCGCTGACAAAAACCTGATTACAGAATAACTTTAATTGTCCTTTTGAGACATCTACATCCGGTCTGAGTTTGGGAAAATAAAGAATGCCATTGAGCAAGAAAGGATAATCGGTATTCAGATGTACCCAGAGTAAAGGTTCTTCTTGGAAAGGGTAAAGATAACGATAGAATTCTAGGTAGTCTTCTTTAGTCAGATTTTGAGAAGATTCTTTCCATAAAGCCCGTTGTTGATTAATCACTTCCCCATCAATTTTAATGGGAACGGGCATAAAATCTGAGTAGGTTTTGACTAACTGGCGAATGCGGGCAGGTTCTAAATATTCCCCTTCCTCATCCATTAAAGTTAGGGTGATAGTCGTGCCGATTTGGCTGCGGGAAGAATCGGTTAATTCAAACTCGGGAGAACCATCACAGCACCAATGGACAGGGGTAGCACCTTCCTGATAAGAAAGAGTATCAATTTCTACCTTTTTAGCCACCATAAATGCCGAATAAAAACCTAGGCCAAAATGACCGATTAAATCCTTGGCTGATTTTTGGTATTTAGTGATAAATTCTTCCGCACTGGAAAAGGCAACTTGGTTAATATATTTCTTGATTTCTTCCCCCGTCATCCCGATACCATTATCGGTAATTGATAGGGTACGATTTTCTTTATCGATGGCGAGATTAATTTCTGGTTCGGGGACTTCTCCTCTCGCTTCTCCTGCTAAGGAAGCCATTTTTAATTTCGAGATAGCATCCACACTATTAGATATCAATTCCCGCAGAAAAATTTCATGGTCAGTGTAGAGAGATTTTTTGATAATAGGGAAGATATTCTCGGTATGAATCGTGATATTACCTTTTTCTAGTACCGTCATACGTTCAATCACTAAGGGCTTGACTATTCTAACTTTTTTATTCTGCTCGATGATGGCACTATTGATCACAGAGCGATTGCCCGACTTCTTCTAGGGGGATAACCGTACCGATAAACGGAGTTGACGGCAGCGGGGCGATTTCTAGAACTCGATCGCAAAAATCAGGGGTAATTGCCAGATTATCGGGGTTATTTAGCACTTTTTGACTTTTGCAAGGCGATTGAGCCAGAATTGCAGTAGCTCTAGTTTTCACTTTGCAGATATCCCTCAATCAAAATATCGGGATTGAGATAATTAACCGTGATATTTTCTAACTGTAAAGCTTGGCTCATTAACTGGAAACCTAAATCACCCACGGCAGTAGGTGCATTAATTCCCCCGATGATTTTGGGCGCAATAAAAGCGATAATTTTTTGTACCATGCCCTCAGCGATCGCTGCTGCACTTAAACCGCCGCCGCACTCCCACAAAACCTGACAAAATCCCCTCTGATAAAGATTTTCCATCACTAAAGTGGGTGTCACCGCGGTTAGTTCGATCACTTCCACGCCTTTTGTTAATAATTGTTGCTTAAGCTTGACATTAGAATCAATTTGTGTATAGACAAGCGTGGGAAATTGACTGGTATCCCAAAGATGGGCGGAGGGGGGTAAATCGAGCGATCGAGTCATGACTACGCGCAGGGGATTATGATCGGAGAGGCCGTGAGTGGTTAGGTGGGGATTATCTTGACGGACGGTGCTACCGCCGACGATAATCGCATCACAGGCTGATCGCAGTTGATGGACTATTTGGCGAGAAGCGGGGCTAGTAATCCAAGTGCTATGACCGCTAGTAGCGGCAATTTTGCCATCGAGAGTCATGGCATATTTGAGGATACCGAAGGGTTTTTTAGCGGTGATGCGATGGATAAAACCCTGATTGAGTTGACGACATTCGGACTCCTCCACTCCCACCAGCGTCTCGATGCCTGCCGATTCTAATCTTTCAATGCCTTTCCCCGCCACCAATGGATTAGGATCGATCATCCCTACCACCACTTTTTTAATGCCTGCTTGCACAATTGCCTCGCTACAGGGGGGAGTACGTCCATAGTGGTTACAGGGTTCAAGATTGACGTATAAAGTGGCACCACGCGCTTTTTCTGCTGCCTGTCTCAGGGCGAAAACTTCTGCATGGGGTTGTCCGGCCCCCGGGTGAAACCCTTCGCCGATAATTATACCCTCTTGAACGATCACAGAACCAACCAAAGGATTAGGAGAAGTCCGCCCCAAGCCTTGCCTAGCAAGGGTTAGACATCTTTGCATCATTTTGCGATCTAATTCCGTTGCCCGGGCCATTGTTTATTTCTGCAAATTAGGGGGGACTTTTCAGTGATCAGTAAACAGTAAACAGTTATCAGTGAGAATTATAAATTAGGCGTTGCTGATTTGCTGATTTGAGATATGAATCTTCTTTTCTGGTATTTTTAAAACCTAGAGCCAAACTAACTTTTGCACGGGAACCTGCACAGTTGGCATTCATACCTTGATTCAGCAACGCCGCCAATCCGATAGCTTGCGGTATTGACAAATGAGGTAGATGCTCTGAAGCTATGCACGACCACTGCTTGAGATATTTGTTGTTTAGCATTGTCTTTCGCTATGCTCCTCTAAATCTCTAGCTTGATTTTCTCACCAAGAGTGTGTGACTACTCACCTCTTTGTAATAAACCTACACCTGTAAGCTCCCTTCTCCCCTCTCTCCTTCTCCCCCACTCCCCCAACAATTGTAAAGAAATATTACAATTATGCCGTTATAACAGCTTACCATCTTGACAGTAGGGAAAGACAGTGGTTATAGTAGAGACACATACCCGGGTAAACCAATTTAGTGATATGCAAGACAAGCAAAAAGTCACACTGTACCTTCCCCCTGGAGTCCATCGTCAACTAAAAATAAGAGCCGCAATCGATGAAGAATCGATGTCAGGGCTGGTGGAGAAAGCGATCGCTTTTTACCTGAAATACCCCGAAAAGGTAGAAGAAATCGAAGCCGCCGCCTACGGCAAAACCTATCAGGTTCATGTCTGTCCCGAGTGTGATGCCGCATTAGTAATGAAAGAAGATCGGCTAAGGTCGATCAAACGCCAGCCCGCAATAGTCGGCGATGAGTTCCCGCTCGAAGTTCCCGAAACCGTTGGGGTCCAAGCAACCGCGGAGGGAGAAGCAGCCTTAGTTCCCTGCTAAACTCTCAGTAGCCGAACAAGGCATCTACAGCCATCAGCCGCCCAAGGTCAAAACCGTTACCACAAATAGGGTCGATGTTATGAAAGAAGAGCTAGAAATTCTCGTCAAGGCTCAGTACCCCCTGATTTACCTCGTCACCTCCGAGGAGGAAAGGGCGGAAGAAGCCATCAGCAAAATAGCCCAACTAAATACACAACATCGACGGGTGTTTGTCTGGACTGTCACCCACGGCATGATCGAACAGGGTCAACCGCGCCAAACCAGTCAACATAATACCGTGTCGCCAGAAGCGGCGATCGAATGGGTAGTGCGTCAACGGGAAGCGGGCATCTACATCTTCAAAGACCTGCATCCGTTCATCACTTCTGCTCCTGTCACTCGCTGGTTAAGAGATGCGATCGCCAGCTTTAAAGGAACTGAGAAAATCATTATTTTAATGTCTCCCCTGCAAGAAGTCCCCATAGAACTAGAGAAAGACGTGGTAGTTCTAGATTTTCCCCTGCCGGACATGGGAGAATTAGACGAAGTTCTTTCCCAACACCTGAGCAAAAATAAAAATCGTCGTACCACCACAGAGGTCCGGGAAAAACTCCTGAAAGCGGCCTTGGGCTTAACCAAAGATGAAGCCGAAAAAGTTTACCGCAAAGCCTACGTCAAAGCGAACAAATTGACGGAAGATGAGGTAGAAATCGTCCTTTCCGAGAAAAAACAACTAATTCGCCGCAACGGAATTTTAGAATACGTTGAAGAAGACGAGACCATCAATGCCGTCGGCGGTCTGGAAGAACTAAAAAAATGGTTAAAACAGCGCTCAAACGCCTTTACAGAAAGAGCCAGAGGTTACGGACTCCCCCAACCGAAAGGGATGCTAATCTTAGGAGTACCGGGCTGTGGTAAGTCCTTAATCGCTAAAACCACCTCGCGCCTCTGGGGTTTACCGCTCCTGCGCTTAGATATGGGACGGGTTTATGATGGTTCCATGGTGGGACGGTCCGAGGCCAACCTGCGTAATGCCCTAAAAACTGCCGAATCCATCTCTCCGGCCATTCTTTTCATCGATGAATTAGATAAAGCTTTTGCCGGTGGCACAGGATCCGCCGATTCCGATGGGGGAACCTCTAGCCGCATCTTCGGCTCCTTCCTGACTTGGATGCAGGAAAAAACCTCGCCCGTCTTCGTCATGGCCACAGCTAACCGGATTGAACGGCTACCGGGGGAATTTCTCCGCAAGGGGCGCTTCGATGAAATCTTCTTTGTCGATTTGCCCAATTCCGAAGAAAGACAAGATATCTTTAATATTCACCTGACTAAACGACGCTCCGACATTTCTCGCTTCGATTTGGAGCAGTTAGCCAAGGTATCCGATGGGTTTTCCGGTGCGGAAATAGAACAGGCGCTGATTGCCGCCATGTATGAGGCCTTCGCCCAAGAACGCGAATTCACGCAATTAGACATTATTGCGGCGATTAAGGCGACTCTGCCCCTATCTCGCACCATGACCGAACAGGTAACTGCCCTGCGTGATTGGGCCAGACAACGCGCCCGACCTGCTTCGGCCTCCGTCGCTGAGTACCAGCGATTGGAGTTCTAACAGACTTTCGCCCGGTCCCAACGGGATGAAAGGCTAGTTCTCAGGGACTAGCAATGCCTCGAAAAGCCGCTTGGCGGCACTCTTTAACTCTCAATCTGTTGTTGTTAATTCTTAATCTACAAAGAGGAAATTCCAATGTCTCATTTCAGCACTCTCCGGACCAAAATCACCGATGCCGAAATCCTCAAAGCTTCTCTCCGCGACCTCGGCATTAGCGTTAAAACCGAAGCTGATGTTCGTGGTTACAACGGTCAACGGGTTCGCTCCGACATCGTTGCTGTTCTCGATGGCGAATATGATCTCGGTTGGTCCCGCAATACCGACGGCAGTTTCGATTTAATCGCTGACCTCTGGGGTGTAGCCAAAAAACACAATCAAACCGAATTGATCAACTCGATCAACCAAAAATACGCTGTGAACAAAACCCTATCCGAAGTGAAACAGCGCGGTCTGCAAAACGCTAACGTTAAGCTAGTCGTTCAAAGCTAAGATTTACAGCGCGTTCCCAAGCCTAGGGGTTGACCAGTTCGGTTAACCCTTTTTTCTGTCTGCGATGCTCTGTTAAGAATAGTAAAATTAACTTGACAAAAATGCTCCGACCCGAAGAAAGAACTAAACTCGATCCGACCAAAGACAGCGATTTTTATGCTTTTCCCCGCTTTGTCACCCACGTGGATCAGGGTTTTATCGATCGATTAACCGCTCTCTACCGAGAGATATTATCGCCGAATACGCGCATTTTAGACCTAATGAGCAGCTGGGTGTCCCATTTACCGGAGGAGATGGAATTTGAGCAGATCGAAGGTCACGGGATGAATGGGGAGGAGTTAGCCAAAAATCCCCGCTTGCATAGTTATTTTGTCCAAGACCTCAATGCCCAGCCAAAATTGCCCCTAGAGGACAGTTCTTTTGACGCGGTGTTAATCACGGTGTCGGTGCAGTATTTGCAGTATCCAGAGGCGATTTTTGCGGAACTGTATCGCATTTTAAGGCCTAATGGTCTGGTGGTGGTCAGTTTTTCCAATCGAATGTTTTATCAAAAAGCGATCGCTGCTTGGCGCGATAATAGCGATTTAGGCCGGGTGGCGTTAGTGAAATCCTATTTTAAATCGGTGGCGGGATTTAGGGAAGTACAGGCGATCGTTCGTCCTGCTACTACCCCCAGTTTCCTACAAATGTTAGGAATTATGGTCGCTGATCCCTTCTATGCAGTGATAGGAAAAAAAGAATCCTCTCTAGGATTATAATCACCGTTAACACTCATAGGGCTATTCCCACAATACCTATGTTGACCAACCAGCGCCTAGACCATTCTAAGCAATCCCTGATTAACGGATCTGTTAGACTCTAACGGGGAACTCGTAGCTACAAGATCAGCGATAGCACTGAAACCTATTCAGGAAAAATACGCCCAAATTAGAGAGGATAAAGATTATTTAGCCACGGTTTTGCGGCTAGGTCGTCTCAAAGCAGCAGCGGTAGCCAATCAAACTCTCGATCGAGTCAAAAATGCCCTGGGTTATTTACCACCATTTTAGGGATAATTTTCGTGTGCATCTCCTAATTATCAATCTACTCAGTTGAGATTTTTCAAGGAAAACTCGCTGCTTTATCAGTCAATCTTTAACTCTTGGTGGGGTTCTACCTCCCCATCCAGGGTAAGGGAAGGAGAATGATTACAAAAGTTATTAAATTAAGCACAACTCCAGTGATATATTGGTAAAATAAGGGCATAATTGAAACTATCAAAATACTTACCTGTCCTTTGAAATTATGGTTGTAGAGTCCCAGGGGAAACAAAAAAAACTATCGTCTAGGGAAGATGAGTCTCGTCCAATTGCCAGCAAGGAACAAAACTCTTATCTAGCAGAGGGAATTGTTGATCATCAATCAACTCAGATTGCTCCTTCCTCCTTACTACAGCCATTTTCTCCAGAGTTAGAAAAAGATAGAGCCAACAAATTTAATTCTCTTAAAGAAATTCTGGTTAGTCATCTTGGTCAACCTTTTTACTCGGACAACGGCTTTATTCTTTATCAAGGAGATGCCACAGACTTTTTGTCTAAACTATCTCATAGTGACATAAAAATTGACCTCACTGTTACATCACCACCTTATAATATTGGCAAAGAATATGAACGAGTTCTTTCAATCAATGACTATGTTGATTGGTGTGCTAATTGGCTGCGTCAAATTTATCAGATTACTCAAGATAACGGTGCTTTTTGGCTAAATGTTGGTTATTTAGAAGTACCAGAAAAGGGATTATGTGTTCCGATTCCCTATCTTCTTTGGGATAAGTCTCCCTTTTATCTTTTACAAGAAATTGTCTGGAAATATGGGGCAGGTGTTTCTACAAAAAATCGTCTTAGTCCTCGCAATGAAAAATGGCTTTTTTATCTCAAAAATTGCCAAGAATATACTTTTAACTTAGATAATATTCGTGACCCTAACGTTAAGTATCCCAATCAAAAGAAAAATGGTAAATATCGTTGTAATCCCCTCGGTAAAAATCCTTCTGATGTGTGGGAAGTTCCTAAAGTCACTACAGGAGAAAAGCGTAGTTCTAAGGAAAGAACCGGACATCCCGCACAATTTCCTTTAGCAATTGTCGAGAGAATTATACAAGCTTCATCTAATCCCGTAGAAATAATTCTTGATCCCTTTGCTGGGTCTTGTTCCACGGGAATAGCGGCCTTGGGATTAGGAAGAATTTTTGTGGGGTTTGAAATTCGACAAGACTATTGCGAGATAGCTGCAGAGAGATTTAAAAGATTTAAAAAAGAAAGAAGCAATACTTATATTCAAGAATCATTATTCTAGATTTTTCGATGCAATTGGAGTAATTTATAATTTTCTACGTCAGAGGAAAGACGCGATTGTTGACCTGTAGCTGCCTTTTGCCCAATCCAATCCCCAGAATCAATCCAACCGAAACGAATTAGTTTAATCTGAGGATTAGTAGTATTAGAAAATTTCTCAAAGTTAACTGCTAAATAGTATCCAGACTTACCTTTTTTGCTGTTATTAGAATTTTGAGCATAGCTTCTATTGCCCTATATATGTCTAGGATCAGAGGAGGTTTTGACTTCAATTGAAAAAAAGTCATCAGGTATATAGACAATATCTTTATCAGATCTACTGATATCTCCTCTCCAGAGATCGGGATATTTTGCTTTTAGTTCTAAAGGAATTAACTCATGAAGTAGAAAACCCATAATTTGAGGTTTAGGGAAGATATCCCTACCAATTCTAAAACCTTTTGTACCTAACTGAGAATTAAAAATTGATTGCCAAGATGTTAAAACAACATCAACAATTGCATCCGTAGATAGGGGATGTCTTTCCACAAGTCCTTGGGTGATAGATAACCAATTACTAGGAGAGACATCTGCATAGGGAGAATTCATCTATAGTTTTTTTCCAGTGTTATTAAATACAGCAACTAATATTAACGCAACCACCTACCCCTATCCCAACACCTAATACTAAATTCTGTTTAAAAGGTATAGGAGAGTGGGGAGCGCCGGAGCAGGGAGCAGGGAAAAACAATCGATAACTTGGGAGTTAATCATAGTATTAAAAACGGATTTGGTATGATTAGCCTTTTTAAACTTGTTTTCGCAGTTTCAATCATTGGAAATGCGATCGCCAATAAAAATAGCAGAGTCCAGCAGTTATCCCAAGACTAAGAATTGTTATCCCCGTGAGAATTTCCAACATCCCCGACTTGGTTACTAATATGTTGTACTATTGTAACAGAAGGATTTTTTTCCTGAAAAATTGTCATATTTGAGGTTTTGATTATGCCTTATACAAACGAAGAAGGTGGACGCTTAAATAATTTCGCCGCTGAACCGAAAGTTTATCAAGCGGCTCCACCCACTAAATCGCAACAACGTAATTATATTTTCTGGGGTGTTGCTGCGATCACACTTGTCGGTGGACTGTTAGCCGTCGCTTTTTACGCATCTCAAGCTGGCTAAAATTTAGTCCCTCGTAGTTGCGATTTAGCCCCTTTCACTCCTCTTTAGCGCTAACATCACAACTACTCCCTATTTTAGGGCTTTTGACCCTGAATTAATGCCACTGCTGACTGAGACTTAGCCGCAGTCCCCTGTTTACCCTGAGATAACGCTAGACGAGCTGCTGCCTCTAAATCAGCGATCGCTTTTTCCCTGTTTCCCAATTTATAATGGGTCAAACCCCGATTGTGGTACGCTTCGGCAAAATTAGCATTGATTTTCAGACTCTGATCATAGTCCCTTAAAGCCATTTCCTGCTGTCCGGCTCGGTTATAGGCCAAGGCGCGATTATAGAAAATGCGATCCTGTCCTCTAGTTCCCTGTAAACTCAAAGCTTTTGTGTAATCCTCGATCGCTTCTAGGTGTTTACCTAAGTCATCCTTAGCATTACCGCGATAAATGAAGAAATCAGCAAAATTTCCGTTTAAAGCGATCGCTTTTGTGCAATCTTCCACGGCTGCCTCGTATTTTTTCGTCAGATAATGCACATAACAACGATTACCGAGAGCATTAACATAATTGGGGTTGATTGTCAAGGCCTGGGTATAATCTGCGATCGCTTGCTCGTACTGGCCGAGAACTAATTCCGCATAGCCGCGATTATAGTAAGCATCGGCATCCTTCGGTTCTAATTGTAGAGCTTGAGTAAAATCGGTGATCGCACCTGAATAATCCCCTGCGGTTAAACGATCCACCCCTCGATTATAAAATTCTACAGCTTTCACGGGGTTAGGGGTAGTTTGAGCGCTTAGGGGAGAGATAGTCAGTAAAAAAGTCGCTATAGCGATAATAATTGTCAATTTTTTCTTAATTTTCATAATCCGTTCACCTAAACAATTCAAGGTAAAATTAAACAGCCCTACTCACAGGTCAAAATATCATGATTAAATCTCTTTTGGCGACTTTCCTCCTAATTACCACCCTCCTCTTAACCAGTTGTACAACTCCCATCGCTGGACTGCAAGGATACACCAGTGGCAGCCAAGGCTATCAATTCTTATATCCTAAGGGTTGGACGCAGGTGGATGTGAAAAAAGTTGCGGGAGTAGATGTGGTTTTTCATGACCTGATCGAAACGAGCGAAAATTTAAGCGTTATTATCAACCCCGTCCCCGACAATAAAACCTTAACAGATTTAGGTACTCCCTCGGAAGTTGGCTATCGTCTCCTGAAAAATAACAGTCTTAACCCCAATCTCGATAAGGAAGTAGAATTAATTCGCTCAGAATCCCATCAAATCGACGGTCAAGACTATTATATCCTCGAATATCAAGTTAAATTACCCAACGGCCAAGAACGTCATAATCTGGCCAGCGTCACGGTTAATAATAATAAACTCTATTCTTTTAATCTTTCCACTTCCCAAAAACGTTGGACGCAAATTCAAGAACTCTTTGAAACTATCGTTGATTCTTTCTCGGTTAGTTAGGGAAACTGGCAATAGGCAATAGTAAAATGTAGGGTGCGTTAGACGGCAAAAATTCCTGTTTTGACTTAAAGGTAACAATCCGTCGTAACGCACCACCTATCATCAACTAGGCAGCCGGTTACAATTAAAGATAACATACAAAGAACCAGAAGCCTGTCCCACTATCTAACAATTAATTGAGATTACTTACTGAATCAGTAAACAGTAAGAAAGTGGTAACTGGTAACTGATAACTGGTAAATGAATATGAGTAACTCGGAAGAAAATAGTCTAGATAGACTCGAATCTCTTGCTGAAACTACCCTAACAGAACTACAGGAGATTAAATTAGGACTACAGGAGATTAAATTAGGACTACAGGAAACCAATCAGGGATTAAAAGAAACTAGAGCGAGCGCTAATTCTAACGCTAAATCGATCGAAGCGTTAACTAATAGTCTTGCTGAGTCTAAAAAAGAATGGGAAAAAGACAGACGGGGACTTGATCAACTGCTAGGACAATTAACTCGATCGAGGTCAGATTTTTATGAGGTTCAGTCGGATTTTTACAATCGATTTGACAATGAAGAAAGACAATCCCGCATGGTTGAGATTTTAGAGCGTTATTTACCCCCCGAAAATCCTGCCAATTCTTAGCAGAAATAGCTAAAAACCTGATAACTGATGGTGGGTTACGGCAAATAGATAAATTGATAATTAAGTCTAATAATTTGTCATTGCCTAACCCCCCCTACCTAACTTTTTTACTTTTTCCTTTAAAACTTATGTCCATTCCCTTGATTCTTGCTTCCGCTTCTCCCGCGCGTAAAAAACTATTACAAATGGTGGGAATCGCTCCGATTGTGCGGGTGAGTAACTTTGATGAATCGACAATTAATGCTGATGATACTCTTCATCTTGTCCAAACTTTAGCCCAATGTAAAGCGCAAACGATCGCCCCCCAATTTGATACAGGATTAATTCTTGGTTGTGATTCCGTCTTAGAAGTAGCGGGGGAAGTCTATGGCAAACCCAAGGATAAATCAGAAGCGATCGATCGTTGGCAAAAAATGCGCGGTCAGGTGGGTACACTCTATACAGGTCATGCTTTAATCGATCGAGTTAATAATCAAACCTTGACTCGTTGTGGGATTACTAAAGTTCACTTTGCCAATATCAGCAATGAAACAATTATTGCCTACGTTGACACCGAAGAACCCCTCAAATGTGCCGGCTGTTTTGCCCTAGAAGGAAAGGGGGGTTTATTCGTGGAAAGATTAGAGGGATGTCACAGTAATGTTATCGGTTTAAGTTTGCCCCTATTTAGGCAGATGTTAACGGATTTTGGCTACCAAATCACTGACTTTTGGTGATCTTTTTGCCGATAATTTCCCCAAATTTATTGGCAAAAGGGCTTGACAAATTCTCAGATTTGCGTTATTATTTTATTATAATGGGAATCCGTGTCGCCCTGCGAACCCCTCTTTTTTCTATCCGATAGCCCCAAAAATTTTTAACCCTTTCCTTTTCACTTTTTCCCGAAAAAACTATGTCTTGCTTGCGCGTGGGAATTGCCGGTCCGGTGGGTTCAGGAAAAACAGCCCTGCTCGATGCCCTGTGTAAAAATTTGCGGGATCAATATCCGATCGCCGTAGTCACCAATGACATTTATACTCAAGAAGATGCCCAATTTTTAGTGCGATCACAAGCTTTAGCTCCGGAAAGAATTTTAGGAGTAGAAACGGGAGGATGTCCCCATACAGCTATTCGCGAGGATGCCTCAATTAACTTAGTTGCCATTGAACAGTTAGAGAGAAAATTTGCTAACTTAAAGCTAATTTTTCTGGAAAGTGGTGGTGACAATTTAGCGGCAACTTTTAGCCCGGAATTAGTAGATTTAACCATCTATGTGATTGACGTGGCAGCCGGAGATAAAATCCCTCGCAAAGGTGGACCGGGTATCACCAAATCGGATCTATTGGTAATTAATAAAATAGATTTAGCCACGATGGTGGGGGCAGATTTAGGGGTGATGGATAGAGATGCAAAAAAGATGCGCGGGGATAAACCCTTTATCTTCACCAACTTGAAAACACGGGAAGGATTAGAGCAAGTGATTGCCTTTATCGAAAAGAATTTATACTAACTATTACTAGGAATAAAAAAGCGATCGCCAGAAAAATTTAGGTAAAGCTAACATTCTTTTCCAGCGCCAAGGTTCCTGATAAAGTCGGTATAACCACTCTAAATTATTGTCACAGAAAAAGCGAGGGGCGCGGATTTTTGTCCCGGACCAGATATCAAAACTACCCCCCACACCTACCCAGATAGCTTGGGGACAGAGATTGCGATGTTCCCTAATCCAATATTCTTGTCGGGGTACTCCCAAACCAACTAAAATTAACCGCGGCTGTTGATCTTTTAACACCTCAATCCAATCGGACATTTCCTCGGAGGATAGATAACCATGGTTAGCCAGAATACGGATATTAGGTATCTTTTTTTGCCAATTACTTGCCGCTTTTTCTGTAATCCCCGGTTTACCACCAAAAAAAGCAATAGGAAAATTCTCTCCCTGCATTCCTAACTCAGTAATTAAGGATTCTGATAATTCAATACCGGGGCAGCGGGTTTGTTTTTTGCCCCTTAATTTTAAGTAAATAACAATCCCGGCGCCGTCGGGAATAACTAAATCTGCTTCCCGAATAACTTGGGCTACTTTAGCATCATTTTCCCCTAACATTGCCATTTCTGCATTGAGAGTGACAACGTGGGAACCAAAACCTTGATAGGCGCGATCAATTAACCAACGACTGTAGTTATCGAGGAGATGAACCGGTAAACCGAGAACTGAATATTTAGGGGGAGTTTCTAACATATAATTCATCTTGATTTAGTTGTCATTTTATCGAGAAATTGGCACAAAATCTACCCCAAAACTAGAACGAGAACCGGGTTGAACTACCACTAATTGCACGGATTGATTGCGATCGCCAGAGGGTAAAAATCGCACTGGATGAGTCGCCCCAGGCACAGAAAAATTACTACTTCTTAACGCCTGTTGAACTCCCTCTCGGCTAGATTCTGCCTTAATTCCAGCGATTAAAGCCTGGGTAGCGTCATAGGCGGTAGCAGTGCGCCAATTTACGTCTGCTTGCCACAATTGGCGGGAATTATTCACAAAAGGACTGTTCCGATTAGCACCCAAATGCCAAGCGACAGCGACAATCATGCCCAGGGCATTTTTTCCGCCTACATCCAGAGTTTTGGGGCTATAAACGTCATCACCCGCCACAATCGGTAATTTTTGACCGTTGATTTGAACCACCTGCAAAGCCTTATCTAGGGTACCACTATCCCCAAGAAGGGCGATTAGATTTGCTCCCTCTTGTTGAGCTTGTTGGAGGCTTTTAGAAGGGGTAAAAGTGAGGGAAGATAGATCAAATTCACTCACCACTTGACCTCCTCCTAATCCTAAAGCGGTGGTAAATTCAGATTTTAGGGATTGACTATAATTACTTTGGGAGTTAAAAAATACCACTGCCTTGACGTTAGGAATTTTTTGCAAGCTAGATTCAGCTAATGCTCGTGCCGCCACAAAATCACTGGGAACAGAACGAAAGATATAGTCACCAAAATTGGAGAGTTTAACTGAGGTACTGATGGGGGAAATCATTACTAATCCCGCTTTTTGATAGATAGCAGCCGCCGCTAAAGAGGTATCACTGCTAGTATGTCCTACTACTCCTAAAATGCTGTTGTCAGCCGCTAATTTTTGGGCAATTTGAGCGGCAATTTCGGGATGATCAGCATCATCAGCAATGAGAACTTTTAAAGGAGTGCCATTAATTCCTCCGGTTTGATTGATTTGATTTTGAGATTGGGCAACTCCTCGTAAAACTTCTAGGGCGGTGTTGACATTGCTACCAATTGGCACGGAAACGGCGATAGTATAGGACTTAGCTTGACCAATACGGGCGTTATTTAAGTAGATGAGAGCTTCCGGATCATTTTGATTAGCTCGCAGGGATTTTTCTAGAAGGTAAACTGCTTGCTGAAAGTCTCCTTTTCCGAGTGCCTGTATAGCAGCTTGTTTGTCAGAAGAAGCCCCTTCAACTATTAATAAGTTTTTCCCTTGACTAAATTTTGCTTGTGCCGATACCGATTTTTGCTTCGGTGATATTTTCTCGATTTCAGAAAGATTGGTTGGGTTATTTTTTCCTTGAAAACGATTATATAACCACCAACCACCAGCCCCAAAAAATATTAGGGTAATCAGCAGGGCTAAAAGCAGGGTAACGGTCTCATTTTTCTGGCTCATGGGCTGACCAACTAAGATTAAATTAAGGGTTCAATCGAGATTTATACTTAATAAAAGTAACATTTGTTTTTAATAGCCAGAACGCCAGAACGGTAAGGGTTATCTGCTTTTTTAGCTAACTTAACAATACCCAGTTTAAATGCGTCTTAGCTTATTAGCAATATTTTACCTTTTTGTTTGGGATTGTTCTAAATGTTTTATTAAAACATTTGAGGATAACGGACCGTGTAAATGACTCCAGGGTAAAACCTGTTCTAAACGCCATTGTTGATGAACGTAATAATCTAGAGGGGGAATTTGTCCTTTTAGTTCCTTAAAAGCGCGTTTATAACTGCCTAAAGAATCACCGTAGCCACGGGTTAATTCTAACAGGGACGTTAAGCGGCGATCGCCTCTAGATAATAGGGCTTGAATCACTGACCAATTATAACTCTCTGGTCGAAATTCTATACCCTGTTTACCCAATTGTTTCTCTAGAGATTTTAATCTTTTTTCGGCCATTTTATTAACGCCAAACCACTGAAAAGGAGTATGGGATTTAGGCACAAAGGTGCTGCAACCGAAAGAAATTCGCAGTCCAGAGGCAGCTTTTTTTAATGCTATTAACATTTCCATAGTCGCCGCTATATCTTCGGTTTCTTCTCCCGGTATTCCCACCATACCATAGAGTTTTATACCTTTTAAACCGCCGGCTTTGGCATTAATGGCAGCTTGGATAATTTCATCATTGGCTAACTTTTTGTTGATAATTTCCCGCAAGCGATCGGAACCACTTTCTACGGCAATAGTAATTGATTTGCTGTCTCTTAGGGATAAAATTCTGGCTAATTTTTCCGTGACAGTATTAGTTCTAACTGAAGCGATCGAGAGTCTAACTCCCTCAAATTGTGGTTGAAAAAGATAATCAAGTAAGGTTTCAAATTCAGGATGTTGACTGACGGAAGCACCTAATAAACCGAGGCGATCGGTCACTTTTAAACCTTTTTCAATGGCAGGAATTAAAGATTCTAAACTAGCGGTACGAAAGGGTAAAGTTAGATAACTAGCCAAACAAAAACGGCACATTTCTGGACAACTTCGCACCACCTCTACCATATAAATATTCTCCCATGCCGCTTGTTTTGTTACCACCGTAGAAGCTGAAAGGGTATTACTGCGATAGGTTTGTTTACTAACAAAGGCGGGAACATTATTATCTATGGGTAGAATTGCCGTAATTTCGCCCTCATGACTATCATAATTAACGGTATATAAACTAGGAACATACACCCCCGGAACCTGGGCCAAATGACGGAGTTTTGTAGGGCGATCGGCGTTTCTCACTTCTTGATAGGCATTAATAAAATCGGCAATTAAATTTTCACCATCTCCCAATAAAATTACATCAAAAAAAGCGGCAAAAGGTTCGGGATTAGCGGTTAAAACCGGACCACCTCCGAAAATTATCGCTTGCCGATCTTGCCGTTGATGACTGTGACAGGGAATTTCTAAAGATTCTAACAGTGAGAGGATATTAACATAGTCCAATTCCCAGGAAAAGGAAAAGCCGACTAATTCGGGATCACGGGGTAAAGATTCTTGAAAATCCGTAAATAAACGACTAACTTGTATATCTGATCGCAGAGCTAAAGTTGCCCAAACAATTTGATAACCTAAACTGGTTATACCCACAGAATACTGATTAGGAAAAGCCAAAATAGTTCTCAGGGCATCACTGTGGGGTATTGCGGGAGTAAAGAGGAGTTTTTCGTCTTGTAAGATAGTCATTTCAGTTATCAGTTACCAGTTATCAGTTACAGGGCTATTTCACGCTAAATAACCACAGGGAGGCACAATTATTTGTAGGATGGGTTGGCGCACTTCGTAACCCATGCTGGCGTTGGGTTTCATGCTTCAACCCAACCTACGTTCATCTTATATTTAATTCCACCCACCCACTTAAATCTGAAATATAATAACAAGTTTCTTTTTCTATTTTATGGCGCAGTTTTCTTCCTCTTTGAACTCTAATAATTGTCCTGATATTTGTCCAATCAACAGCAATTGACGGCAAAATTTTGGCAATTTCTACTCTTCGCTTTTCAGTTCTTACCTGTCCTTTATTCACCTGTGTGAAAGTTTCAATTGCTAAAAATTGAGCTTGAATCTTATCGTCAAGAGTTGGTTGATTGCCCGGGACTGCTGCTAGGTAGTGATTCCCTGTAGCGACAATTGTCTCAATCGTTTTTTTTGGGGTATTCATAGAATCAAAGGCAAAAACTACTCCTTTTAAGGCTAAGTCTTTAATTAATTCTGGCAAGGCGGTAATTTTATTACTGCCAAACTCTCCAAACTCTAATTGTTTTGGGGGTAAAATTAAACGGGTGCATCTCATTTTTGTAAATCTACTAAGTTGGGATTTTTAAAAGGAAAACTCTCGGCTAAAATCGGGCGTTACTTTCGATTTTATCACTCAATCCCAGCTTTTGGGGGGTTCTACCCCCCAAACCCCCCTTTGGGGTCGTGGCGCGGCCACTGAGCTTTTACATTGAGCCTGTCGAAATGTGTGGAAGTGCCACCCCCAAACCCAGAGCGCGAGATGCTTACAGGCGATTGTTCAGATTTTTGTACCAATTTAAGAACTGATAATTGCTGATTGTCGGTATTTCTGCAAATGTGGGAGGCAGCCTCTTAATTAATTATCCGCATAACAAGTCCCGAAGAACCGATAATTTTCCCTTCCGGAGTTCCCTCTTTTGAGAGTGTGAATTTAATTTTGTCCAACTACTTATACTGCGAGCGAGCCACAGCTTTTAATTTGGGATACAATTCTGAAGGGTCTAACAAAGGGATAAACTCATCGATTACTGGTTTAAAATTAGCTGGAAAATTCTCCCTGGTTCCATGACCGTTGGGCGATTTAGGCACTGATTCTAATTCGGGGAATTTAGGCGTTTCCGTGGTTAACTGTGAGAATAATTCCTCCACATTGCTCATCCCTTTGCGAGGATCATCAAAAAGAGAAGTTTCTAAGTCGAGTAAAGAATCTTTACTCGTGGCTACTGTGCGATTATTATCGGTTTTTCCCGCTTGTGGCTCTGGACAAGGCTGCTCAAGGGTGGGAGAAAGGATATTGACCTTTTCCTGTTTAGGGATAACTGCTGGTTTTTTGTCATTTAACTGGGAATCTAGCCAGTTTTTACAAACCAAGCGCTCGAATTCCCCCGTAAAATGAAAGGTAGGATGGCCGCGACGGTGCCAAATTTTGAGAATTTCCTCCACCGAAATGACTTTGTAACGTCCCTGATAGAGCGCCTCTAAAATCGCCATGCGAATCCAATTTAGCGAATAGGTGGGCAACCAGCGCTCGATTAATTCTTGCGCTTTATATCCTCTCATTTCAAATCGATATTGGTTGAGTATGGTCGCTATCTGCATCAGGTTGATCTCTGGGTTAATCTCTGCCATAGAATTTACAAAGACAGTGAGCGCAATCGTTATGGCTACTAGGCACTCTGTATCTTAAGATTTTACTCAGGTTTTTCCTAGTGGTTTTTCCCTATTCTCCCCACACTTACCCTTTCCAGTATCTTCGATCGAGATAAGTTGACTATCTACGGTCTGGTTCGCTTTTGGTGGCAATTGATCTGCCGCTGACCCCTGTGCGGTTTAACGGGAGCCTCTGGCGACCTTAAGATAGTTTTTGTTTTTCCCTTGATCAGGTGATCGAGTTTACACCTCTCTCATACCACAATCTCACTAATTTGTCAAGAAAAAGGCAAAATTTCATCAATAAACCCAGAGGAGGTAGAACTATAGCACTAAGTAATAAGTAGGTGGTTGGAATTAAATATGGCTCTTCGGGACTTGTTATGCGAATAATTAATTTAAAATAAAATTCGATGAGAGATCATAAACCTAAAAGTGGCTGAAATTCATACAGGGAGCGACTTGAGCCACAAACGGTTCAATATCAAAAGATAGACAATAGAGTTAAGATTTGATCTAATACCCAAAAAGGAATCTCTATTCAAGGCTATCGACACCTATAGCGGTATGCAGTCGAATGAGGTATACTGCAACAAGCTATAAGTCAGTCTAGGCAAGACGATGGTCTGTATCTCACTCAAGCGAATACCGCTATATTACTCCTGGTAAACAGGCTCTCGGATTAAATGCCGCCGGACAAGATTTCTATTTTGCCTTAAAAGAATTAGAGTATTTAGGCGTTTCAAAGGGGGATTTGATAATAGAAGGAGTTTATCCAATAGAGTTATTAAATTTTAATTTTTGAAGAGGCAACAGTGAACGAAGCTTCCAATCGATTGAATTCCCGATGAGGGATTGAAACTTGGAGGCAACAATCAGCGATACTGATATTGAGATCAAGATGGTGAATCCAGAAGAGATAAAGGAGATAGAAAATGGCTAACGAAACCGTCACTTATTCCCCAGAAGCTGTTCTGACAAGAATCGAGGGGAAAATCGACTCCCTTGAAAAACGGATCGATGAGAGATTTGACAAGGTAGATGAAAGATTTGACAAGATAGAAGACCGGTTGACCAAAGTAGAAATAGGACAGGCCGAACTCAAAGGGGACATTAAAGTCTTAGATGAGCGACTAACCACAGAAATTAAAGGGTTAACTGCAAGAGTCGCTTATCAGGAATTTACCAATCGGGGGATTCTAATCGCTCTGGTTGTGGCCATTTTAGGGGGGCTGCTAAACTTTTTGGTTTTTTTCCCAATCCCTAACAGCGATCGCCCTAAGCTGCTGTAGAATTAACTTAACAAATATTAAAACGCAGCCAAAGACTCTCTGGGAAATGCAGTTAAATAATTGGATGGCGACCTAAAAATATGAGTGAATTAACTATTCGTCCAGCTAAAATTAGTGGTGTCATCCCGGATTCGATCGCCGCCGAGGTGGGTTTTGAAATCGGGGATGCGCTCGTCTCTATCAATGGTAATCGTCCCCGGGACTTAATCGATTATCAATTTTTATGTGCCGATGAATTTTTAACCCTAGAAGTGCTTGATAGTCAGGGCAAAACTCACCAAGTAAAAATCGAAAAAGATTATCATGAAGACTTAGGTTTAGAGTTTGAAACTGCCCTTTTTGATGGACTAATTCAGTGTAATAATAAATGTCCTTTTTGCTTTATCGATCAACAACCAGAGGGCAAAAGAGAAACTTTATACGATAAAGATGATGACTATCGCTTAAGTTTTCTCTATGGCAGTTATTTAACCTTAACTAATCTCACCTCAAAAGAATGGCAGCGGATCGAAAAGATGCACATCTCACCGCTTTTTGTGTCCGTTCATGCCACGGAACCCGATCTGAGAATTCGTCTCTTAAAAAATCCCCGCGCTGGTCAAATTTTAGACCATTTAAAATGGCTACAAGCCAGACAATTACAAATTCATGCCCAAGTGGTAGTTTGTCCCAATATTAATGATGGAATTCATCTCGAAAGAACCCTGTTAGATCTGGTTTCTTTTCATCGGGGTGATATTCCCTGTGTGGAGTCGATTGCCGTAGTTCCCGTGGGATTAACCCGCTTTCGTCCCCAAGAAGATGAATTAATTCCCGTTAGCCAAGAAAAAGCGCGAGAAGTTATTGAACAAATCCAAACTTTACAGAAACAATTTCGTCAAGAATTTGGCAGTAATGTGGTGTGGTTAGCCGATGAATGGTTTTTAATTGCCCGAGTCGATTTACCCCCTCAATCTCACTACGAAGACTATCCCCAAATCGGTAACGGAGTTGGCTCGATTCGTCAATTTATTAGGGATTTCCAGAAGACAGCTAAGAAGTTATTACCTGCTCAAATTACTCCCTCTAGACGGTTGATATGGGTAGTGGGCAATGCGGTAGAACAAGCTTTTCAACCCCTAGTTAAACAGTTAAATAAGGTGCGGGGTTTAACTGTGGAATTAGTGGCTTTAAATAGTGATTATTGGGGACAGGAAATCACGGTTACGGGTTTATTAACCGGGCAAGATCTTCTCAAAGGATTACAAGGTAAAAATCTTGGGGATGGGGTTTTATTACCCTCCCTCATGCTCAAGCATGGGGAAGCGGTATTTTTAGATGATCTCACCCTAGAAACTGTTATTAATCAGTTAGGAGTCCCTATTTATTCAGTCCTAGGAGTGGAGGAATTAATTAAAACTTGTCTTACTCTCAATCCCTTAAACAAATCCTACTCTTAAGTAGGGCTGGCTGAATAAATCTAAAAACCTTGCTGGATAAGACTTTTAGACTTTTTTGAAATCCAAAAGTACCAGATATGGGAGTGATCAGGGGGAAATTCAGGTACTTTTTCCCTGAAAATTAGGTAATTGACCCCCTCAAAATCGGTAAAACCCCACACCCTACACCCTACACCCTACACCCTGCCCCTAGGAAAAACTTTTTCAGCAGACCCTAAGTATAGACAATTATCGGTGATCAGATGGGGTGCATCTCCTATCTGTGACTTTCTCTCACCTATAGGTGAGCAGTAAAAGTTATTAAAAGAGGGCGAATGCAATTCGCCCCTACAATAATATTATTGCGCCTTACTGTTTACTGTCTTAGCCGATGTCCGCATTGCCTGTACCTTGAAACATCAGCCAAGAGAGGAAAAAATTAGCCACAAAAATCGCTAATAAAGAAGTTACCACAGCCGTGGTAGTAGATTGACCAACTCCTTTAGCACCGCCAGTGGTGGTTAAACCCCAACTGCAGCCGATAATGGCAATTAAAATCCCAAAAATTAGGGACTTTAACATAGAACTAATTAAATCCCATGTCTCCAGAAAATTTTGGGCTGATTGTAAAAATAGGGAATAGGAAATACCGTAAAGACTATCGGAAATAAATAAACCACCGAGTAGCCCCGTGACTAAAGAGATAATAGTGAGCAGGGGTAACATTAAACTACAGGCAATCACCCGGGGAATGACCAAATAATCGATCGGATCGGTTTTTAAAATATATAAAGCGTCAATTTGTTCTGTTACTCGCATTGTACCAATTTCGGCGGCAAAAGCCGAGCCAACTCTCCCCGCCACCACCACCGCCGTTAAAACCGGGGCTAATTCCCTGGTTAGAGCCAAGGAAAGGACTCCCCCAACAAAACTACCCGCCCCAAAAAAAATAAATTCTCTGGCTACCTGAATAGTGAAAACCATACCCACAAAAGCAGCCGTAATTAGGGCAATTGTCAAGGATTCTGGCCCAACAATACTCATTTGTTCAAGAGTATTACGCCGGTGGATTTTGCCATTAAGAATATGTAAAAAAGTTTGTCCCGCTAATAAACCGGCAGCCCCCAAACGTTGGAACCATAAACTTAAACCACCGGCAGCATCACTTTTTCTTGGCATTTGTCGAGGGACTATCGCTAAAATCTAACTTATTATAGGCGAGAATTCCCTCTGATTATCCCTCGATTGTTGGGACTTGGTTTGATGCCACTCGATCGAGGGATAAGAAACTATGGTTTTGCACTGTTGGCAGGGGATAATAGAATTATCTAGTAGCCGTCAGCTATCAACCCTGATTCTTTATCCATGCCAGATTTAGCGAAAATTATCCTGAGAAACCATAAAATTGATGCTGTTAAACGATTCCATCCTTGGATATTTTCCGGGGCGATTAAAGAGATGGAGGGGGAAGTCAAAGAGGGTGCTATCGTGGAGGTTTATAGCGATCGAGGCGAATATCTAGCCACTGGACTGTATAATCCTAGCAATATTGCCGTTAAAATTCTTTCTTTCCCAAAAGTCAGCGATATTGCTCAATTATTTCGCGAAAAATTCCAGAATGCCTATCAGCTGCGGCAACAAATCGGTTTAGTGGATAACCCGAAAACTAACTGTTATCGTTTAATTAACGCTGAAGGAGACGGTTTACCCAGTTTAATCGTCGATTGGTACAATGGCACGGCGGTTATTCAAGCTTATTCCTTAGCTTTATACCAACGTCTTGATCTGATTGTCGATTGCCTGAAAACTATCTACGGCGACAATTTACGGGCAGTCTATGATAAAAGTGCCACTGTTTTAGCTAAAAGCACCCATATCTCCGAGAATAAATACTTATTTGGTCAAAAAACCGGCGATGAGGTGTTAGAATCCGGCCATCGCTTTATTATTGATTGGGAAAAGGGACAAAAAACGGGATTTTTCCTCGATCAAAGGGAAAATAGAGCTTTATTAGCTCAATATTGCCAGAATAAACGGGTTTTAAACACTTTTTCTTATTCTGGCGGCTTTTCCGTCTATGCTATGCAAGCGGGGGCTGCCCTAGTCCATTCCGTTGATAGTTCCCACGGTGCGATCGATCTTACCGAAAAAAATATCGCCCTGAATAATCTCGGTGAAGTTCCCCATCAATCCTACAGCACCGATGTTTTTAACTTCCTGCGCGACTGTCAGGAGGATTACGATCTGATTGTTCTCGATCCCCCCGCTTTTGCCAAAAGTATCCAATCCCGTCATCAGGCGGTTATGGCTTATAAAAGATTAAATTACCAAGCTTTCCAGAAAATTCGCCCCCAAGGTCTTATTTTCACCTTTTCCTGTTCCCAAGTGGTTAACGAAGAACATTTTCAGGGGGCTGTCATGGCGGCAGCCATTGAATCGGCTCGCCCAGTGCGAATTTTAGCACGTTTAAACCAACCGGCCGACCATCCCACCAGTATCTATCACTCGGAAGGTTCCTACCTGAAAGGATTGGTTTTAGCGGTGGATTGATGGAAAATTAAACGATTACCATCCGGATCATAGATGTAGATTTCCGGACCGTGGGAAGCCTGGCTAATTTCTCCCCTAGCACCATAGCCGATTTCGCTCCAATGCTCAAGGGCTTTTTCGAGACTCTCCACCTCGAAACAAATGCTCATGCCACTGCCCCTAGAATCGCTAAATTCCTCTCTGTGGGACTCTTTAGGGCAAAAAAGACCTAATTTAAGGTTAATCAGCCTAAATTCCGCATAAACGGCGGCAAGGTAGCGTTTTGGTTCCTGTTGCAACAATTGACGATAAAACTGCACCGAGCGCTCGAAATTACTCGTGCCTAGGGCAATAAAAGCCTCTGTGTAATTGAATGGACTATCGGGGGGGTTATTCATTGGGGTTGGGGGAATTATCAATTATGAATTATGAATTATGAAGTGGGGAAAAGGGAGAATAAGTAAAATAATCTGCCGAAGCCTAACCCCACCAACAAACTTTTTTAGCCAACCCTATTTATTGAATTTTAACATTTAATTTATAGGTGGCATTGCCGCGAGTTCCCCCTACAATTATTTCATAATTTCCAGTAGCAGGTAATTTTAGACTAGATTGGGTAGCTTCTCCTGTCAATATTTCCCCATTCGGTGCAATCACATCAAATACGGCATTATTTTCTAACGATGTAATTTTAACATCCATTCTCTGTCCTCGATTTGCTCTTAAGAGATAAATATTTCGACTCCCTCGCACAACCGATTGATTAACGGTGGCGCTATTAGTTCCTGGTGCAAACCGGATTTGAGACACTAAACAAGGTTGTCTTTGATAAACTTCTCGTCCCGTATTCAAAGAATCTGCGGTTAATGTCCAGATTTCTTGAGTTTTTTGGGTGTCTAACTCAATTTTTGTCGTGATATTTAAGTTTAACTGATTCCCCTTTCTTGTTCCTCCTAAGGTTTGAGTATAGGAAGTATAATAGGATTCTTGTTCATTCTGAATCGTAGCTTGTACCCGACCCGTGACTTGATTTCCCTGAATATAAATCCTCGCGGTAGCATCCAGACCATCATTAGTAGCGACCGAAAAACAATAACCTTGAATCGAAGAAGCACTAGACGCTTGAGCAACTTGTCGGGGGGTATGATTTGCTATCCCTGGTGTAACATTGACTAAACTTGCAAAAATGACTAGACATCCTAATAATTTCATCATCATCATGACCATTCCAAGTTTTCACTAATACTCAACTACTTATCGCCCCAGCCACCATATTTAGCGAAAGTTCATTTATGAACTATTTTACCCGATTTTAAAGCATTTTGGTCTGTTTTTTTCCGCTGTTGATCAAGATTCGTCGATTTTACTATTATAGCCCCTAAGCCTAGAAAAATTAGAGCGGTTGTTACCGAAGTTTCAAAAACAGTTACAGGTGAATTTTGGATTAGATGTAATGTGCTTTCTTTTTGGATATTATAATCAGCTAAAGTTCGCCCCTCTTCTAAAACCTTACCAGCAAATATCAAAGTTTGCTGCTCTGGGAGAATACCTTCTTTGTCTTGAATCTTATCTTTTCCATTCTCAATTGTATCAGATTGCTCAACGTCTAAAGTTATGGTTTTGCCAGTTATCGTTTTGACAAAAATTTGCATCGCCATTGCTGATGTAACTCTCAAAGCTAAAAAGGTAAGGGTTAACAAAATAACAATTGTAATCTTAGATTTTTTAAGCATTGATATTCTCTAGGGTATTTTTCAATACTGTACAATATCTCTCGTAATTATTCACCGCAACAAGGGAGCCTTATTGACAAAGACAATCCTTGAAACCTGATAAGCTATACTGAATTTAAACTGGTTAGGGGAAATTTTAGTACAAATGCTCGAACTGCTTCTCCCTGCTCCCAACTCTGGCGCTCCCCTGCAATCTTAACGAGTAATTTAGATAGTCAACAGCTTAACCCCGATTTAAGAGCAGATTAAAAATGGCAGCAATTGAATGACAAGGAAAGGAATTTTAAGCTTTAATAGCGGTAGCAGTGATTATAAATGAAATTAAAAGATATTGTCAACAAAGTCAAAATAGATTCTAGGAAATTAACTCAATATGCTCTTAATTTAGACAATCCAAAAGGATTAAATAAAGCCCTCATGTTTCAACGCCACTTAGGATATACTCAAGATAATTATGAGCCACTCCTAGTACAAATTGCCAATAAAGCCCTTGAAGCAAACGCTGTTTATCAAAGTACAGATACCCATGGACAACGTTATCAAGTCGATCTAGAAATTACAGGAATTGAACCGGGACAAAAAGAAATAGTCAGGACTGGATGGATTGTTGAGCCTGATAGTGATACCGCTAGATTAGTAACTTTATATGTGAGAAAAAGACCATGATTAAACCCGAATTATTTGACCTTGTTGAATTATTAGTTGACTTGCCTGAATATAACTTAAGAATGGGAGAACAAGGGATAATCGTTGAAGACTACAATGATGGTTGTTACGAAATTGAATTTAGTAATGATCGAGGGGAAACTATAGCCCTTTGTCCTCTCCAAATACAGCAATTTATTATCATCTGGAAAGCTAACAGCAAAACGTGGTTATCTTTAACAGAAAAGCTAACAGCTTTAATTGATAAATTACCCAAGGAAAAACAACAAAAAATTTTAGATTTCACTCGCTCTTTACTGGACTTTCCCGTTGACAAAAGACCATAACCTGTGCTGTATCCCCTATGGGGTGGAAGGGGAGATTAGGCCACGTCTGACCGGTAGAGATAAATTACGCGATAGCTGCCCACACGAATCCTATACATATCCTCATAAATAGTGACTTTATTATAGCGTTTCCCATTCACAAAAGGTACATTCTCGACCTTAAAAAGCTTAATCAGTAAAGCTTTAACTGTGCCGCACAGCTACGAGAACCGCTATCAACAGTTTTTTTTATATACAGGACAATAGATTAAAGTCTATAATCTATACAGTATAGACAGCAGTATAAAATATGGCTAAAAACAAAATTCTGGCAACTTTTAGAGTCGATGAAGATGATTGGGAAGCCTTTAAGCAGTGGGCTGAAAAGCGCGGCAATAGTGCGAGCGGTGAGCTTATCCGATTTATTGAATCAGCACTAGGGCGGGCAACCCTAGACGATATGGAGACGGTAGATAAAAAGATAGAAGCGGCGATCGCTTCGCTTCGGACTGAATTAGCTCCCTTATATGCGATCGCCCAGAGAGAAGATTAGATCGATCACCTAATGCACTAAGTCAGGCATTGAAACAGATTAGCTAGGAGATTACCTCATGACAGCAGTTACCGAAAATGATCTAAAAAGGCTAGAAGATTTAATCATTAGTAGTATGAGGGTGATCGAGTCCCGATTAACTAGCCTAGAAAATGGACAATCAGAAATCAAGTCAGATATAAAGTCCCTGAATGCAAAGACGGAAAATATCGACAAGCGACTCACCTCGATCGAAGCCCGTCTAGAAGCATGGAAACCCTCGATCGACAAAACGGCCGATCTTGCCGAAAAAGTAGGAGAACTGAAAAACTGGCGCTCGATCGCTTTTTTGGTATTGGGTGCGATCCTCGGTCGGTTTGCTCGCAACTCGATCAACCCCTAACACCTAACCTCTAACCCCTAAAATCCCCTAAAATCCTTGACCCGTATCCCCTACGGGTTTTTAACAATTTCTTAATCTGTTGATCATCGAAAATTTGGGTCTGAAACCCCGTCGTTCTACGACGGCTTTACTGTTAAATATTAACACATTTACGAAATATATGCTAAAATGTGAGGCATGGAAAAAGCCTATTCGTTTCGATTTTACCCCACACCAGAACAAGAGTCGCTATTGCGGCGCACTTTGGGCTGTGTAAGATTAGTTTACAATAAAGCTCTCCATCTCAGAACACAAGCTTGGTACGAAAAGCAAGAAAGAGTAGGCTACGCTCAAACTTCTTCAATGCTAACCGATTGGAAAAAGCAAGAAGAATTAGACTTTTTAAACGAAGTTAGTTGTGTACCTTTACCACAAGGGTTAAGACACCTACAAACAGCTTTCACTAACTTCTTTGCTGGTCGTACTAAGTATCCTAACTTTAAGAAAAAACATCAGGGAGGAAGTGCCGAATTTACTAAGTCAGCTTTTAAATTTAAAGACAGACAAATCTATTTAGCCAAATGCACAGAACCTTTACCTATTCGATGGTCAAGACAAATACCAGAAAGCTGTGAACCAAGCACAGTAACAGTCAGATTACATCCCTCAGGACGTTGGCATATCTCAATAAGATTTGATGACCCAACGATTAAGCCATTACCAGTAACAGATAAAGCCATCGGAATTGACTTAGGAATTAGTAGCCTTGTGATTACCAGCAATGGTGATAAAGTATCTAATCCTAAGCATTTTAAAAAGCATTATCAGAGACTGCGAAAGGACCCAAAAAATCTTTCTAGAAAACAGAAAGGGTCAAAGAATCGAGAAAAAGCGAGAATCAAAGTAGCCAGGATTCACGCTCAAATCACCGATAGTAGAAAAGACCATTTACACAAGCTAACCACTCAATTAGTTCGTGAAAACCAAACGATTGTGGTTGAGAATTTAGCCGTCAAGAATCTGGTCAAAAACCCGAAATTATCTCAGGCAATATCTGACGTTAGTTGGGGAGAAATTACCCGACAATTAGCTTATAAATGCCGTTGGTATGGGAGAAATTACCTCGAAGTAGATAGATGGTTTCCTAGCTCTAAAAGGTGTAGTAATTGCGGGTATATTGCTGAGAAGATGCCGTTAAATATTCGAGAATGGGACTGTCCAGACTGCGGGACTCACCATGACCGAGATATTAACGCTAGTAAAAACATTTTGGCCGCAGGACTTGCGGTGTCAGTCCGGTTCGCGACCATAAGACCAGAACAGAGTAAATCTGTTAAGGCAGGTGCGGAACCCCGCAAGGGAAAGAAGCAGAAACCTAAATCGTGAGGTTTGGGAATCACCGTCCGTTTACGGCGGTGAGGATGTCAAAAGCTGTCTCGTTGAACAAGGAATTTCTAACAGCAATGTGGTGAGTATCTTGTCGAAAAATCTAGCGGGGGCATTCATCCGACATTTTAGGTAAAGTCTAATACTTCCGATAACAAAGCTTCGGGGATTCGATCGATTTCTTGGATTAACTGTTCTTGAATATAGCGTTTCCTAAGCTAGTGAGGTACACCTATTTTTCTTCCCTTTTGCCTTTTGCCTAAAACCCATAACTTTTGTACCTCAGCAGACTGAAAAACGCTATATTCATTTCTCTCCATTACCTTTATCTATTTTATCTGGCAGATCACTAAAATCGCCCTGATTATCCCTTCCCGTCAGCTAGGAGAAGACCCCAATAAATCGGAAATCGCCCCTAAAATCGACCCACTTTCCCGGTCTAATTCCGCAATCTCCCCTAAAATTTCCTCCGGCTCCCGTAAAGGATCGCCCTCCGGCGCGTTGGGATTTTTCACCGACAGATCGAAGGAACCCGGATCGACCTCCTCTAAGTCTAAAAACCAAGAGCGCTCCGATAGCTTAAAAGTCGATTGAAACTCGATGAACTCTTGCAAATCATCATCATTCAGCGCGTTTGTTTTTCCGAGACTTCGCCCCGGATCGAGTTGATCAAACCAGATTTTCTGCGTCGGCGAACCTTTGGTGAAAAATAAAACCACCGTCTTCACCCCCGCACCTAAAAACGTCTTAGCGGGACAATCCAAAACCGTATGGAGATTACAGGAGGAGGTTAACTCCCTCCGTAACTCTCTAGAGGCGTTGTCCGCGTTCGACAGAAAGGTATTCTTAATAACGATCGCTCCCCGTCCCCCGGTTTTCAAACTCTTGATAAAATGCTGGAGAAAAAGAAAGGCTGTCTCTCCGGTATTGATCGTGAAATTGCCGCGGATCTCCTTGCGTTCGCTGCCTCCGAAGGGGGGATTAGCTAAAACGATGTCATAACGATTCTTCTCTTGAATCGCTTGAAGAGCTTCGGCCAGGGTGTTGGTCTGAATAATATTGGGAGCCTCGATCCCGTGCAGGATCATATTCATCACCCCGATAATATAGGCTAAAGCCTTTTTCTCCTTGCCGAAAAAAGTCCTCGTCTGTAGCGTTTCTAGCTCTTTCGTACTCAGATCGGCCTTACTGTGGCGTAAATACTCGTAGGCCTCGCAGAGAAACCCCGCCGAACCGCAGGCCCCGTCGTAAATCGTCTCCCCTAATTGCGGTTTAATCACTTGAATCATCGCCCGGATCAGGGGCCGCGGGGTGTAGTACTCGCCCCCGTTTCGCCCTGCGTTGCCCATATTTTTGATCCAGGTTTCGTAGAGATCCGAAAGCTCGTGTTTCTGCTGTTGCGTGCGAAACTGAAGCCGGTCGATACTTTCGAGAACTTCCCGCAGGTTGTACCCGCTCTGAAATATTCCGCACTCCCGCAAAAATTTCCCCGATCTTGGCCCCGAACGTCCCCGGTTCTGCGTATTCCTTGAATCCCTGAAAGTAGGGAAATAACTCGGTATTGACGAACTCGATCAGATCGTCCCCCACCCGGGCGGTTTTCAGCAGTTCACCCCTTCCGTCCTTGGGGTAGGCCCAATTCGACCAGCGATAGGGTTCGTCTAGTAACGGATCGTAGTCTTCTCCTGTCAATAACGCCCGATTCTGGCGATCGACCTCCAGAGCGTCGAGATATTTCAAAAAGAGAATCCAGGAGATCTGTTCCTCGTAATCCAACTCCGTCGCGCATCCCGCCTCTTTTCGGAGAATATCGTCGATATTCTTAAATGTCTGCTCGAACATAGGAAAAAGATTAGATAGGGTTTGCGGCAAAAAGTTTTTCGGTGGTGGCAGGGTGTGGGGTGTGGGGTTTTACCAGTTTTGAGGTGGCCAATTACCTAATTTTCAGGGAAAAAGTGCCTAAATTTCCCCCCGATCACTCCAATGGTTGGCACTTTTTGAGGAAAAAAAGTCTAAAAGTCTTACCCAACAAGGTTTTTAGATTTATTCAGCCAGCCCTAGATACTCTCAAAGATTAACTCGATCGCTCCCTTATCCTGAGCATAGATTTGTAAAAAGGCTGAAAATGCTTCAGCCTCGTCTAAAAAATCAGATTTTACCATCAAAATTAAGGAATAGGATTAGCCGGCTCCTTGCCTTCCAGGGTTTCGGGAACAGCTTCCGTCTTACCAAAAGCGATTCGCAGGAAGGGAGGGGCCAGGAAAGTCGTCAAGATTACCATAATAATAATCGACACCTCTAAAGGCTTATCCAAAATTCCGCTGGCCGAACCAATCCCGGCAAAAACTAGACCCACCTCACCCCGGGGAATCATACCCACACCGATGGCGAGACGATTGATGCCGGATATGCCAAAAACTGCCCAGCCCGTCACCAGTTTACCGATAATCGCCACAACCATCAAAAAGACAGCGATCAAAAGTCCAGCCCGATTCTCCGGTACGGTTGGGTTTAAAACACCGAGATCGGCACGCGCTCCCACCGTCACAAAGAAAATCGGCACAAGCAAATCGGCGATCGGTTTAATTAACTCATCCAACTCGTTGCGGGTATCGGTTTCATCAAGCACCAAACCGGCGGCAAAGGCCCCTAAAATCGCTTCAAGATGAATAGCATTGCCCAAAAATGCCATAAAGAAAGCGAAGACAAATGCGGGAATAACAATATTTCCCCTGGTTTTCAGCCGCTCCACGATCGCCACAAAACTTTTGTTAAAAATACCTCCCAACAAAATTGATCCGATCAAAAAGGCCGTAGCGCTGACAATCAGATAAATAACATTGGTCACATCAATCTCACCAGTTTTGGCTAAACTAGCGACCACAGCCAGAACAATAATACCAAGGACATCATCGATCACCGCCGCACCGACAATAATTTGCCCTTCTTTGGATTTGAGTTGACCTAACTCTGATAAAACTTTCGAGGTAATACCGATACTGGTTGCCGTCAAGGCAGCCCCCGCAAAAATCGCCGGGATGGCCGCCACATGAAAAACGAGCATTAACCCGGCCGTACCCGCCGCGAAGGGGACAGCTACCCCCACACAGGCCACAACCGTGGCTTGAATTCCCACTTCCTTGAGTTGTCGCAGGTCGGATTCTAGGCCAATTTCAAACAGCAGAATAATCACACCGATTTCAGCTAGAACCGAAATCACTTCACTTTGGGACTCAAAGATTCGCTCCACGGCAGCCGGGGCCAATTGATTCAAACCTTGCAGTACCGTCATAATCAGCGAGTCCGAGGCCGATAGTCCCCCTTCGGGAAAGATGAGCAGATGCAGTGCCGAAACGCCGACGATCACACCGGCGACCAGTTCTCCCAGTACGGGCGGAAAATCCAATCGTCTGGCGGCCTCTGCGCCGAGCTTGCTGGCCAGATAAATCACCACCAGCGTCAGCAATACGCCCGAGAGAATAATCGGTGAATCCTCGGCCACAACGGTGGCGAGCAAGGGGATCGGAGTCATGGGAGCCGCTATCTCCCCAATCAAAGGAGGCAGAATATGGGACAAAATCATCAGTTTAAAGGGATGAGGGTTAAAGGTTTCAGATAGTCAAAAAACTGGGGGGATATGAAAAAGGGCCACCGCTCAGGGACAGTCAAGCTGGGGATGCGGTGGCCCTAGAGTGCCGGAGTCATGAACCGGCTTGTGCTGCTTGTGTCATCTAGATGTCACAGCCCTCTGGTCCACAGAAACTCTGTCCGTACAGAACCTCCGCATCACAGAGATAGATCATGCCCGCAAAATTGAGGAAAAACTGATCGGCAACCTGCTTGGCAATATTCTGGGCCATAATTCGATCGGGGGTAAGCACCTCGAACTTGACATTCGTGTCGGTTTCGGAAACGTGGGGTTGTCCCGACGAGCGCACGTTGCGACTGCCTTTACCGCCAGTATCCATCACCGTATAACCACTCGCCCCGGCTTCTTCGATGATCTTGGCGACTTTTTTCAGCAAAATCTTTTCTGTGACGATGACGAGCTTTTTGGCTGGTTTGGCCATGTTGATTATCTCCTTAAATATGTACATTTATTTGTTTGGTAGGCCCCGTCAAGGGAGCGCCCACCGACCACAATCCTAGCCGCCGCTGAGGGCCTGGGCCAGACCAAGGAAGAACGGGATACACAAGCCGATCGCTACGGGCGTACCGATGGCCGTGGACGCGCCTATATAGGCGGAGGGATTAGCCGAGGGGATACCGGCCCGCAACGTGGGCGGCCCAGAGATGTCGGAACTAGAGGAAGCGATGACGGCCAGAACCACGACACCGCCCCAACTGAACCCGGTGGCGTAGTGGGCAATCATGCCGAAACCGAAGGCGATTAGCCCATGCACAAAGGGTGCTAGGACGCTATAGACCACATACCACTGGGCCACCTTACGCAGTTCACCAACCCTTGACCAAGCCTCCATCCCCATGACTAGCATCAAGATGGAAAGCAAGCCGCGAAAGAGGGGATCGTAGAAGCTTTTATAGACAGTTTCCGGCTGGGTGAATATGCCCAAAGCCAGACCTAATAACATGGCCGATAGGGCAGGTCCCCGCAGGCTTTCCTCAATGATCGGCCAAATCTTGACCCGATTATCCGTAGGCTGCTGTAGGCTGAGATATTCCTGCCGACTGCCCGGATAATCCTGCTGATCGGAATAATTCCCGGCCGCCACCGGCTGCTTGCTAAAAGACTCCTGGTCGTAGGCTGCTTCTTTCTGCTTCTTCTTGTTAAGATAAATGTTAGCCACCACGATCGCCGTTACCAGTGCCGGGATATCCATGAAGGGATAGAGTGCGCCGGCCCAGGCCTCGTAGGGGATCTTTTGTTCTTCCAGTACCGTCAGACCGGCGGCCATAGTTGAGCCACTCACGGCTCCAAACAATCCCCCAGTCGCGATCGCATCTACGACTTTCACCTTGGGCAGATTGGCCAAGGTATAGCGGGCGATGAAGACCACAACAATCCCTACTATTACGGCAAAAATCATGGGTAACACCATCTCCGTCAGGTTGGAATTGCGGATGGCAATTCCCCCAGTCAGACCGATTTTGGTCAGCAGCATGAAGACAATGATCGTACAAATCGACTCGGGAATGACCAATTCACTTCCGAGAGCAGCAATGATCATCCCACCAATCAAAAAGGCCAGTGTTGGGGACTGCAACTGCTTAACAAAGTCCATGACAAACAATGAGAAAAAATCCATGAATACCTCCTTGGGCCTCCCCTGATGAGGAGTATTGAATATAAATGAACTTTCAAGAGTTAAAGAAAATAAGGGTCAGGTGCTTCACCCCAACAGCAGGCGTATTGCCAATGAGGTTAAATTTATGTCGGGTAAACCCCTTGATTAACCTCAAAATCCTCTGGTTCTTGGTGAGGATGGGTCTTGACAAAAGTTACCGCTTGTTGTAGGGCGATGGTTCTGTCCATTAGCACATGATCGGGGGGGAGTTGGGCTAAAATGCCGAGACGTTCCAAACGATGCTGGATTTTGCTGGTGGCACCAACGATAAAGACTTGTAAACCTTTATCGATCGCATCTTTAATAGCATTTTCGATCGCTAAAGAAGCTGTCACCCCTAACAAAGGCACATCACTCAAGTCCACGATTAAAACATCCGCTTCCTTCATGGCTGTGTGTTCCCTGGCGATCGCTTTCGAGACTCCAAAGATCATCGGACCACTGAGATAAAATAGGATGATGCGACCGTTAGCTTGGTTGAGCAACCGTTTTTCTTCTGGACTTAGGAGAATCTCGTCATCGTTATCGGTGATCGTTTTCACTTCCTGCGCTTGCAGTTCACTGAGGCGATCAATGGTGAGAATATTAGCAATAAAGACCCCCACACCCACAGCAACGATCAGATCGACGAATACTGTTAATAACAGTACACCGTACATGATTAGCGTCCCTTTCAGAGAAATCTTGTGGGAGCGTTTCAGGAAACTCCAGTCGAGAATATCGATCCCCACTTTTAGGGCAATCCCCGCTAATACCGCCATGGGGATACTCTTAGTTAAACCAGCAGCCCAGAGAACGACGACTAATAAAATTAAAGCGCGAGTAATGCCAGAAAGGGCAGTGGTCGCACCGGTTTGAATATTGACGACAGTTCCCATCGTGGCCCCTGCACCGGGTAAACCGCCACAGATTCCTGATACTAAGTTACCAATACCTTGACCGATCAATTCTTTATTCGATTTGTGTTCGGTACGGGTCAAACTATCGGCAATTACCGCCGTTAATAGGGTATCAATACAACCCAACATCCCTAAAACTGCCCCATCCACCAACATCGTGATCATTTGGGCAGCACTAAAGGTGGGCATTTGCAGAGTGGGTAAACCCACGGGAATATCCCCAATCCGGCGAATTTCAGCACCTTGGAAGAAAAACAGCGAAATAAGAGTTCCTATCACCAAAGCTAATAACTGAGGGGGGACAAAACGCTTGAATTTCGAGGGCATCAGGAAGATGATCGCCAAGGTGATCGCCCCCAGAATGGCTTCAGGGGGATTGATATTAGAGAGTAGTTCCGGGATTTTCTGCACTGTGCCTAAAACCCCTCCTTTGGGAGCGGCTTGCCCTAAAAACGGCGGAATTTGCAGAATAATCAGGATTACCCCGATCCCGGACATAAAGCCAGAAATAACGCTGTAGGGCATCAGGGTAATGTATTTACCCATTTTGAAGATACCGAACAGAATCTGGAAAATGCCCGCTAACATGACTACCGTAAAGGCCATGGGTAGGCCTAATTCGGGATTTTTAGCGGTTAAACTGGCCACAACCGCCGTCATTACCACCGTCATCGGCCCCGTTGGTTCCGAAATTAACGTGGGGGTGCCACCAAAAAGGGCAGCAAAAAAACCCACGCAGACAGCACCGTACAAGCCAGCGATCGCCCCAGCCCCAGAAGCTACCCCGAAAGCGAGAGCTAGAGGGAGAGAAACGACGGCAGCTGTGAGACCACCGAAGATATCGCCCCGCAAATTGTCAAAATGAATACGATTGGTTATTTCCATGATAATCCAACTGAGCAAAGGATTTGTGGCCATAACAAAGCTGGCGGTTGACAGACCAGCCTTGATAGACAAAACTTTATGGTTTTTAAAGATCGATTGTTATAAATCTATACTAGAACGGATATCTTGACAAGCAAATTTTTGTAAATTGAGTTTAAATCGATATATCTTTACAAAAGTATTGATTTAAACCTATGATATAAGCGGGGTGGGGAGGTTTTCACTCGTTCCCCTCCATTCCTGCTTCTGTTTAGCAAAGCTCCTCAAGGCAGTAACAGAAGTGTAGCTCTCTAGAGGCCTCTCTTGATTCACGCCACTTTACATCAACTGATCGTCTTTGAAGCAACCGCTCGTCATGGCAGTTTCACCAGGGCTGCTGAAGAACTATCGATCACCCAACCCACCGTTTCCACCCAGATGAAACAACTGACTAAATCAGTGGGTTTACCCTTATTTGAACAGATAGGCAAACGTTTGTATTTAACCGAGGCCGGACGCAGTTTATTAGTAACCTGTCAGGCAGTCCTCAAGGATCTTGATAACTTTGAGATGGCGATCGCCGATATCAAGGGCATTAAACAGGGTAAACTGCGTTTAGCGGCGGTATCCACAGCCCAATATTTAATCCCTCAGATCCTAGGTCCTTTTTGTCAACAGTACCAAGGGGTAGATGTGTCCCTAGAATTGACCAATCACCAAGACCTAGAAACAAGGATGATCAATAATGTTGATGACCTATATATTTTAAGCGAACCCCCCCAAGAGCTAAACCTGGAGATTCAACCGTTTCTGGAAAATCCCCTCGTGGTTATTGCCCGCAAAGATCACCCCCTAGCAGGACAGAAAAAAATTCCGATTAAACGACTGCAAGGGGAACCTTTTATTATGCGGGAAATGGGATCGGGAATTAGACGGGCAGTACAGCAAATTTTTCTCGACCATGGCATCACCGTATCTCTGCGTTTGGAAATCGGCAATAATGAAGCCATTAAACAAGCGATCGCTGGTGGTTTAGGAATTTCAGTTCTGTCTCAGCACGTCTTAAATTTAGATCATCCCAATGGGGAATTTACCATCCTTGACGTGCAAGATTTTCCCATCCAACGCCATTGGTATGTGGTTTATCCCAAGGATAAAAAACTATCGGTGATCGCCAAGACTTTTCTGGATTATCTCCTCAATATTCAGCCCCAATCCCTCTTAAAGGTCAAAATTTCTAGATGAGAAACCCCATCTTCAACAAAGATGGGGTCAGGTAAAAATCAAATCAATCTAAACAGTAACAGGTTCTCGATCAAGGGGTTTAACGCGATCGAGCAGGGCCTGCAATTGTTCCCCTTCGATCACCTCTTTACTGAGGATTTCTTGGGCAATTTCTTCGAGTAAATCGCGATTTTGAGCGAGAATATCCAGGGCCTGCTGATGACCATTTTCGACAATCTCTTTCACTTCATTATCGATCGCCTTGGCCGTATCATCGCTCACCAAGCGCCGGGGATTGATCATGCCATCTCCCAGAAAACTATTCTGTTGACCTTTTTCGTAGGCCAGGGGACCGAGGGTCTTACTCATACCATAGGTCGTCACCATGCGTTCGGCCAAATCCGTCGCCCGCTGCAGGTCATTAGCGGCCCCAGTAGTAATACTACCAAAGACAATTTCTTCGGCAGCCCGACCACCTAAAAGAGTAGCAATTTGGTCGCGTAATTCCGTATCATCCATAAGGAAACGGTCTTCCGTGGGCATTTGCAGGGTATAACCGAGGGCTGCCATGCCGCGAGGCACGATCGAAATCTTGGCAACTTTACCACCCCCCGGCATAACTGCACCGACGAGAGCGTGACCAACTTCGTGATAAGCGACGATTTTCTTCTCTTTTTCCGAGAGAACCCGGCTTTTCTTCTCTAAACCGGCCACTACCCGCTCGATTGCCTCATTAAAGTCCTCTTGGGCGACGGTGCTGCGTTGATTGCGCGCTGCCAATAAAGCCGCCTCATTGACTAGATTAGCTAAGTCAGCACCAGCAAAACCGGGGGTACGGGTAGCAATCTGTTTTAAATCCACACCCGATCCTAATTTTACCTTACCTGCGTAGATTTCGAGGATTTTTAAGCGTCCAGCCAGATCGGGGCGATCAACTAACACTTGACGATCAAAACGGCCGGGGCGTAAAAGGGCGGTATCAAGAGTTTCGGGGCGATTAGTAGCGGCTAGAACGATCACCGTCGCATCGCCAGCGTTAAAACCGTCCATTTCCGTCAATAATTGGTTTAAAGTCTGTTCCCGTTCATCGTTACCCCCCATAAAATTACCGTTAGCGCGAGATTTACCGATCGCGTCTAATTCATCGATAAAAATAATACAGGGGGCTTTTTTCTTGGCCTGTTCAAACAGATCTCGCACTCGGGCTGCACCTGCACCGACAAAGAGTTCCACGAATTCCGAACCCGAGATACTAAAAAAAGAAACTCCCGCTTCTCCCGCTACTGCTTTTGCCAGCAGGGTTTTTCCTGTCCCCGGCGGACCGACTAAGAGGACACCCTTGGGAATCCGCGCCCCGATTTGAATGTAACGTTGGGGATATTTGAGAAATTCGACGATTTCGGCCAATTCGGTTTTCGCTTCTTCCACACCGGCCACATCTTTAAAAGTGGTTTTGGTGGTATCTCCTTCCACATAGACTTTAGCGCGACTTTTGGTAATCGATAAAGCCCCGGCTGGACCACCGCCACCGCTGCGAGCGAGGAAAAATTGCCAAATACCAACAAAAATCAGGGGAGGAATCACCCAACTAAGAACACTACCAATCCAGCCATTTTTTGGCGGTGGTGCGGCGGCGAATTCTACGCCCTTGGCTTCTAGACGTTTGGGCAATTCTAGGTCAAAAATCGGTGTAGTGCTGAAAATTCGTCCGTAGTTGCCCTCTTGGTCGTTTTTAAGCTGATAACGAATCTCATTCTGTCCCACGGATACCCTAGCGACGTTACCATCTTCCACTTGGTCGATAAAAAGACTATAGGGAACTTTGGGGACGCTAGGACCAAATAATTGCGGGAAAAGAAGGTTAACAATCAGAAATAAGCCGCCTACGGCTAATAAAACATTACCGATCAGGCGAGATTGTGAAGGAGGTTTGCTTTTTATACTCATTGCTGGGCCTGATTGATTAAAATTATTCTCTATCCTCCCCTCATTATAGGCTGTTGACTGCTCAAGTTCAGATTGAATCAGTCGGGGGGATTACCGTCGTCTTCGGGCGGTTTTTGCCCTAGTAAAGCCTCTAGACGGGTTTGGGCAAGCTCAAAATCCGGCGCAATCCCTAAAGCTTTTTGATAACAGGCGATCGCTTCTTCTTTTTCGCCTAAATTTTCTAGGGTACTGCCGCGATTGTACCAAGCTTGATAAAAATTATCTTCCGCTTCTAGCACCTGTTGCCAACATTCTAAAGCCTCTTGCCAACGTTGCAGTCCGTATAGGGCGCTGCCTCTAGCGTTAATGATTTGGTGATCGTTGGGGGTGATTTCTAGGGCGCGATCATAACTATTTAAAGCTTCTTCGTAGTTACCGACCATGGCTAAGGCACTACCCCGATTATGCCAGGCCGAGGCTAATTGGGGATCGATCTTCAAGGCCTGTTCCCAATCAGCGATCGCATTTGACCAATTGCCTAAATTTGCCTGTTCTAAGCCCTGATTAAACCAATCTTCGGCAGTTTCAGGGATTTTGCCTTCCTGTGAGGAAAATTGAGCGATGAGACTATCAATAATGCTTTCTGCGTCCTTATTTTCGATGCCGAATTGTTCGGCCATTTGGCCCGCTAGGGTAGGATCGTTTTGCAGACGGTTAAATAATTCCTCGAGGGTGAGGGTTTCTAATTGGGGATTTTCCGGGTCATTACCGTTAAAATCGCTAGTTTCACCCGAATATAAGAGATTTTCTGGGGGTTGCGGCAGGGAATAACTACCCGGGGCCTCATCGTCGCCGGCGTATTCCCAGATTAAAGTGACAGTTTCTTTGGTGTAGAGTTGATAACCGATCTCGTAGGAAGCTTCACCAATACGTTCAATCCCGGGGAAAGCGCGAGCTAATTCTCCTAAACGAATCATTCTGGTGGCGAGAAGTTGATTAAGGGAAGGGGAGGATTGCAGACGGGTTCCAAAACGCTCTAACCATTCTACCCAATCTTTTTGCCGACCTCGATCGCCCAATTTCTCAAAAAATTTCAGAATTCTGCCTTCGTGCCAACCGTGGGCCACTCCATCGAGTAACTGCATATAGAGAAACTCGTAATCTGTATCGGTTAGGGGAACAGATTCGATCGCTTGTACTCTCCCCTTCCCCCCTTGTCCCCCCAAAAGTCGGGTAAAAAAGTTTTTGATCGCGCGCCAAAGTTTTCCTAAAAGTCCCTGCATTCTAATCTCGACACTGGTTTTATTAATCTTGCAAGCATCACCCAATTAGTCTAGCAGTTATCAGTTATCGGGGAATAGGGGTCAGGGATTGGGGAGCTTTTTCAGTGATCAGTAAACAGTAAACAGTAATCAGTGAAAATACTCCTCATCTAATACCGCTTACCGCTCACCGATAACTTAATTAGGGTTTGCTGAATAAAGCTAAAAACCTTGTTGGGTAAGACTTTTAGACCTTTTGGAACTTAAAAAGTACTGGATATGGCAGTGATCGGGGGGAAATTTAGGCACTTTTTCCCTGAAAATTAGGTAATTGGCCACCTCAAAACTGGTAAAACCCCACACCCCACACCCCACACCCCACACCCTACCCCCACCGAAAAACTTTTTGCCGCAAACCCTAATTATTGGCCATTACCCAATTAACTAGAGTGCGGACGGGAAAACCGGTGGCCCCAGAATTATTCACTCCATTTTCCTTATCTGACCAGACGGGTCCTGCGATATCTAGGTGGAGCCAGGGAGTATTATTAATGAATTGCTTCAAAAATAAAGCGGCTGTAATGGAACCGCCGGGGCGCGGGCCGGTGTTTTTCATATCGGCAATTTGAGACTTCATCCCCTCGAAATATTTTTCTTCTAGAGGCATTGGCCAGAATTTTTCGCCAGCCAATTTAGCGGCCTCTTGGATTTGATCAGCGAGACTCTCATCGCTGCTCCATAAACCGGCGATATCGTCCCCCAAAGCGACGACACAGGCCCCGGTTAAAGTGGCTAGATCCACGATCGCATCCACCTCTAATTTTTCCGCAAAAACCAAGCCATCAGCTAGGGTTAATCGTCCCTCGGCATCGGTGTTATTGACTTCAATAGTTTTGCCATTAGAAGCGGTTAAAATGTCCCCGGGGTGCATAGCGCGACCACTAATCATATTTTCTGTAGCCGGACAGATAAAATGTACTTCCACTTCTGGACGTAATTGGGCGATCGCCTTGGCTGCGCCTAGGGTGGCGGCACCACCTCCCATATCCATTTTCATGGTTTCGATGCCGCTGCCGGCCCCTTTAATATTCAAACCGCCGGAATCAAAGGTTAAACTTTTGCCGACGATTGCTAGTTTACGTTTCGGGGTTCCTTGGGGTTTATAGATTAAATGAAGGAATTTTGGGGGAATATCCGAGGCTTTGGCCACTCCTAAGAAGGCTCCCATTCCCAAGCTTTCGCATTCTTCCTGTTCTAGAATTTTGAGACTTAATCCGTATTCGGCGGCAATTTGCTCGGCAGTTGCTGCCATGGTTAGGGGGGTGACGGTGTTAGCGGGAGCATTGACTAATTCTCTGGCCAGAATCACTCCAGAACAGATTTGCTCGGCTTTGGCGATCGCTGATGCTTGCTCTCCTAAACCCAATAACTCGACGGTTTCTAATTTGGCTCCTTTTTCCTCCTTAGTGGACTTGAAGCGGGTATCCTGATGAGTGGCCAGCAGCAGCCCTTCCGTGATTGCGACCGCAGTAGCGGATCGATCGCCAACTACCGGTAAACTGATGGCCAGAGCTTGGCTTTTTTGTTGTTTGGCCAGACGAGCGATGGCAGCGGCCGCTAGACGCAGGGTTTGCAGGTCGAAATCAGTAGTTTTTCCTAATCCCACCAGGATTAATTTGCGAATCGGACCACCACCACCTAGACGAGTCGCCGCACTGCTGCCTAATTTTCCCTCGAATTCCGTCTCGGAGATGAGATCCCCTAGGTTTCCCCCCAATTTATCGTTTAATTCTGCCAATTCTCCTGCAATCTCGATGGCTCCTTCTGGTAACCCTAGGGCTAAAGTATCTCCTGTCCAAGTAAGGAGCGAGGTGTCAGTCGATCGAATATCCATTCTTTATCTCGATAATTCTTTGCAAATTGCTTCTATTAATCACTATACTGTAAGCTCTATCAGTTATCATCTATTCAGGTTTAGTGGCTCCCTGTCAAGAATCAAGTTCTAGCTCTTGCTAAAATCATTGTCCCTGATTGCTGATGCTGACCGGGGATAACTGCCAGGGGTTCTAATACTTTAGAAAAAAATTATCGAAAATTTGTGTTGATCACTCAAGGAGAAATTTTTATGGAAATATCTCGTCCTAATCAAGCAGAATTAAGCGCCGAAGAACAACAGGAACTAGAAAAGTTGCGAGCTATTATCGAACAGGCTAGTGTTGATGGCGTGATCACTCAAGGGGAAAGGGAAAGAATCACCCTAGCTATGAGGTCTGATGGTAAAGTGACCCTGGAAGAATTAGAGTTAGTCAGAACTTTAATTACCGAAAAAGTCGCCAAAGGGGAATTAGTTCTGGATTATCTTTAAGTAGGTAGGGCTGGCTGAATAAATGTGAAATGTAGGCAAGGTAAGGGTTTTGGGTCTTTTCTCGCGAAACAGGTGCAAGATTTTGAGACAATCGTCGTTCAAACCCTTGCGTCTTCATCGGCCCGCGTCCTGTAGGGGCGAAGCATTCGGGCAATAACCTATCGGTGAAATCGTAGATTTTCTAACCGAATGCTTCGCCCGTACTTTTTGCTGCAAACCCTAGTTAGGGTCTGCTGAATAAATCTAAAAACCTTGTTGGATAGGACTTTTAGACTTTTTTACCCTCAAAAAGTGCCAGCCATTGCGGGGATCGGGGGGAAAATTCAGGGACTTTTTCTCTGAAAATTAGGTAATTGACCAGATGAAAATTGGTAAAACCCTACACCCTACACCCCACACCCCACACCCTACCCCCACGAGAAACTTTTTGCTGCATACCCTAGTTAGTTGTACAAAATTAAATTCACACTCTGAAAAATCACACAAAAAAAAGACGGGGTTTTCACCCCGTCCTATTTGTTAAGAATTATGACAAATCCTTGACTTGTGATACTAATTGTGCTACCACATCTTGAGCGCTACCAAAGAGCATAAAGGTTTTGGGATTGTAGAATAATTCGTTTTCTACCCCGGCAAAACCCGATCGCATACTCCGCTTAATCACGATCGTGTGCTGTGCCTTATCCACGTCGAGAATCGGCATTCCATAAATTGGACTAGCCTTATCGTGACGGGCAGCGGGATTAACCACATCATTCGCCCCAATAATTAACGCCACATCGACGCGCTCAAACTCAGGATTAATATCATCCATATCGTAGAGTTGCGGATAGGGAACATTAGCTTCGGCCAATAATACATTCATGTGGCCGGGCATTCTTCCCGCCACGGGGTGAATAGCATATTTCACCTCAACGCCATTTTTTTCCAACTGTTCAGCCAATTCTCGCACTGCGTGTTGTGCTTGGGCCACTGCCATGCCGTAACCGGGTACAATCACCACAGAACGCGCATAACCGAGCATCATGGCCCCTTCTTCTGAATCGATCGCATGAACCGATTTATCAAGGCTAGAAGTGGCGCTCGCTTCGCCTCCGGCACTAGCACCCGTACCAAATGCCCCAAATAGTACACTGGCCAGCGATCGATTCATGGCTTTACACATAATCTGAGTCAGGATAATCCCCGACGCACCCACCAAAGCACCGGCGATGATCAACATACTATTCATCAGGATAAAACCGACTACGCTGGCGGCAAGTCCCGAAAAAGAGTTTAAAAGGGAGATAACCACGGGCATATCGCCGCCGCCGATGGGAAGCACGAATAAAGCCCCGAAAATTAGGGAAAGTGCCACCAAGGTCAGGAAAACATCGATCGAGGTAGGATCGAAAAAGAGATAGACACTACCCCCTAAAAAGGTGAGTAGCAAGAGAATGTTAAAGGGTTGCTGGAAAGGAAAAGTTACGGGTGCGCCACTGATTAATTCCTGTAATTTGGCAAAAGCGAGGACACTGCCGGTAAAAGTGACACCACCGATCAATACACCCAAAATAGCGATCAGTATCGAGTCAAAGGCAATATTTTCACCACTTTGCAGTAAACGCCAGTATTCGCCAATGGCAATTAAAGCGCTGGCAGCACCGCCTAAACCGTTAAAAATCCCCACCATTTGGGGCATAGCTGTCATCGGGACTTTTTGCGCCGAAACTAAGCCGATAATTGAGCCAATCACCAACGCCACGGCGATTAAACCATAGCTGAGGATTTCTTGATTGATTAAGGTGGCAATAATGGCGATTAGCATCCCGATGGCAGCCAGAAAATTGCCTTGACGGGCGGTAGCGGGGGAAGATAATTGTTTAAGACCGATGATAAATAAAATGGCGGCGAGTAGATAGGATAACTCGATCCCTGTGATCAGGGCATTATTCATGATTTAGCCTCTTTTTTCTTGAACATTTGCAGCATTCGATCGGTAACGACAAAACCACCGACCACGTTAACCATCGCCAAAATAACGGCAATTAACCCTAAAATTACGGTTAATTCGTGCCAATCCGTGCCTCCGGCGATGAGGAGCGCACCGACAACGGCGATACCGGAAATTGCATTCGCTCCCGACATCAGGGGTGTATGGAGAGTGGGAGGGACTTTATTGATCACCTCGAAACCGACAAAGGAAGCGAGGACAAATACCACTAAAGCGGTTAAAAGTTGGGCAGTCATTGGTTAAAGAAATAGGGGATAGGGAAGTGGGGGGATGGGGGATTGGGGAAGTGGGGTGTGGGGTGTGGGGTGTGGGGTGTGGGGTGTGGGGTGTGGGGTGTGGGGAGAATAAAGTGCCTTCTGCCTCCTGACGACCGACTCCTGATAGCTAAAAAGCGGATAACTGTTCACTGAGGGCGGATTTAATGCGTTGGTTGCGGATTTCGCCGGCGTGGGTGACACAGGCACTATCAATGATGTCATCGGCAAAATCGAGGTTTAAACTGCCGTCTTTGCTGACTAAAAGCTGTAGCAGCATTTGCAGGTTTTTGGCGTACATCTGGCTGGCATTGGTGGCCACTGTGGCAGGAAGATTAACGGCTCCGACGATTTTTACCCCATTTTCGATGATTTCTCGTCCCGGTTGGGTGTAGGCGCAATTTCCGCCCTGTTCCGCCGCTAAATCAACGATTACCGACCCCGCTTTCATGGTGGCGATCATTTCTTTGGTGACTAGCAGCGGGGCCTGTTTCCCCGGTACTTGGGCGGTGGTGATCACCACATCAGCCCGCTTAATGGGTTCGGCTAGGGCTTGACAAATGCGCTCCTGTGTGCTAAGAGAAACCTCTTTGGCGTAACCGTTATCGGCGACGGTATCTTCTTCTAGGGGCATTTCAATAAATTTCGCCCCGACACTCTGCACTTCTTCTTTGACTTGGGGACGAATATCAAAAGCCTCCACCACTGCCCCCAAACGGCGGGCGGTGGCGCAAGCTTGCAATCCGGCAACTCCTGCCCCCAATACCAGCACTTTGGCTGGGGCGATCGTACCGGCGGCGGTAGTCATCATCGGGAACATTTTCGGCAGCTGCACGGCGGCGAGGAGTACCGCTTTGTAACCGGCGAGGTTAGCCTGAGAGGAGAGGGCATCCATGCTCTGGGCGCGACTACTGCGGGGAATTAATTCCATGCTCAAAGCTGTAATCCCGCGCTCGGCTAATTTGGCAATGCGCCGGGGTTGACGCAGGGGATCGAGAAAGCCGATGAGGATACCACCATTTTTGAGGCGATCGATCTCGCTATCGCTAGGAGGGACGACTTTGAGCATAATATCGGCAGTTTCATAGATATATTCGCTGTTTTCGCTCAGGGCGGCTCCCACGGCACTATAGGCACTATCGGCAAAGTTGGCACTAATTCCCGCCGTATTTTGGACAATTACCTCAAATCCCGCCTTGACTAAACGGGCGACGGTATCTGGCACTAGAGCCACCCGCGCTTCGCCTTGGTCACTTTCTTTGATTACGCCGATTTTCATGGCTGGGTTTCTCCTTAATAAGTCCTTCTCTTGTCTTATGCTGTTAGGGTAAGGGTTTCGTTAAATGCGATCGATCCCTTGGGATAATTTCGAGTCAAAATTGCTTTTCACTTCCATCCTAGCTATCCTCACCTTTCTGGCTCTTTTTCGGGCTAAATCTTAGGATTATCTTCAGAATTAAAGGGTTTTGAGCGCCATTGTTTGGGGATTTTTACCTAGTAATGAGGTACAAGTTGTTCGTTTTATGGAATGCCGAAACGGTTAACATTAGTCAGTCTTCGCTCGTTGATACCCAGTTAGATTATACTTCATCTTTATGAGAAAGGCTGTAATAGGTCTCGACAATCTCAAAGTTTTACAGTTCTTTTAACTTCGATCGCAATTCTTCTAATTCTGCATCTAAGTAGTCGTGCAAAATTAATTTCCTAGGGGGAATTAGCCACAGGGAGGGTTCTACCGACTCCAGAACGCCAGAATCTTGGCAAAATTGCCAAATTTTTGCATATTAGCCTCGCAGAATTAACCGCCCAATTAGAAGATGTAGAATCGGTTTTAGAATTAGAGAAGGCAAAAGCAGCGGATATTATTCCGATCGCTGCTCAACTGCTCGCTCCAGAGAAGCTCGCCTTGATTAAATTTCTGGTCAGTAATTTAGAATTGGTCTAAAACTATGAAAGACCACGAAAAACGAAAAATTGACAGCATTATCGTCCGAATTGCCTTGATTTTGGGACTGGGATTTTTAGCCGTAGAAGCAGGTCGAAATGTTATCAGTATTTCTCAGAATAGCTACCCAGGATCAGAGGAACTAGGGCAAAGAATAAGAGAATCGGAAATAAGAGGAGAAAAAGTAAGGAGAGCCATTGAAGAAGCCAACAAACACCGACTTTCTGATCCAGATAAACCAAACCCTTAAACGAGTGAAAATTCAAGTTAGGGGCGATCAATGACAGTTGCTCGCCACTTTACCCGCAAAAGATGGGGGATGTTTTTTCTTTATATTAGCTTCTTCTGCCAGAGACTCATCTTTAAAACCTCAGCTTATGCTTGGTTGTACTGTGGTTCGGCTCTTTTTTGTCAGGTAATTACTTCAATAATTGAGGAACGTAAATTATAGGAGTTAGGCATTGACAAAAAAACTCATCCATGTGGGTTAAGCAGCACAGGCATTGCTAAGATTGTCGACAATGTAGTCGCGCACAACTAAAGTAAACCAGGGTTCTTCGGTAGGTAGTATACTGGGGACTCTTTGCTTATCCTGAAAACCTTAGGCGTCAAGTCAGGTATTGGTGATTGCATAACAAGTACCGAAGAACCGTAATCTCAACAGTGCATCACTCATCCTGTTATCCTAGTTTCCCGATCTGGGCGGGCAGCGTGACGATTTACTGACAAGACTCAGGAGTTTCCCGATTAAGTCTGAAGCCTTAGTGCCTCATCCATGGCTTGGTTAAGGCAGTAGTCTTCTATTGCTTCAGTGAACTCTTCACAAGACATATCTTCTTGGGGAAATACTTGTCTCCATAGTTCAATCGGAATAACAACGGCTTTGGTTTGTCCGTTTTGGTCAGTTAGGTATTCTATTGAAAGCATAGACAAGACTTGTCAAGTTTGATAAGTCTATGATATAGCACCGCGATTACATTAGAAAACGGGTTTCTTCCAGAAACCCGTTTTCTAGACTTAAAACCCGATAAAATCGATGAAAACAGCGATACTTGACAAAATCGGGGGGGGTGATAGGCTTTTCGCTATAATTTGTCCAAAATTGTCAATGAATACCACAACTACCTTCAAATCCCTCTCTGGTATCGGTGTTGTCTTCGCTGGTACAGTTGGCGCAATCGCCAGACTTACCGCTCTACCCGTCCGCTACCGTCCCTTAAAGCCTTTCCGGATTTTCTTGGTACAACAATCGGCATGGCCACTGCTGTCACTCTCGGGACAGTAATTAGCTTGCCCGCACAGGCAACCACTCTATTTAGCCAGACGGATATCGTCACCAACCCCGGCGCAGGATTCAACGGCTCAGATGTCAGTCAAGCCTCTGCTACTGTGGATACAGCGGGGCAGACTGCAACCGGTAGTTTCCGCTTGGCACAAAGCTTTACCATTTCTAATGCAGGACTGTGGGCGATCGATACGGTATCGGTGATGGCTTACATGACATCAACTTATGGGTTTCCCCCCACTTCACCTTTTACTGGCATCTCAGTTAATATTTGGGACAATGCCCCCGGTCTTGCTGGGAGTAATATACTGGGTTCGTCCACCACTTTGCTCTCTACCAACTGGACTGGCGTTTACCGCACTTTCAATGGCGTGTTAAACAATGCCCAACGCCCGGTGATGAACATTGCCGCCAATTTCAGTGGTTCTGGTCTTACTCTCGCGCCAGGAACTTACTGGGCAGACTACCAACTAACGGGGCTGTCACCGACAGGCGGTACAACTGCTTTTACTCCTTATCTAATGACAACTTCAGGAGGCAATCCCGTAACTCTAACTGGAAATGCACGGCAGTTTAACACCATGGCTGCCCCAAATGCTTGGATTACCATCAGCACTGGTGATCCGGCTCAAGGGGTTTCTCTTCCCTTAACCGTAACAGGACAGAAAGTTCCCGATCCTAGTGCCGTTCTAGGATTGGGACTGTTAGGCTTGGGTGCATTGGTTCTTAAAGCCAAAGCCAGACAGTGATAAGGCTTAATTGCCAGAGAAAAAGGGTTTCTTGAAGAAACCCGTTTTCTGGAATAAGAGGCGATCCCTAGGGATTGCTAACTCGCGCTAAACTAGATCAAGATAATTGACTTCCAATCAATTCAAAGCAAGGACAAACCCATGAAATATCGCGTCTTAATTGAGCAAGATGAAGATGGCATTTATGTGGCTGAAGTTCCCTCCCTACCCGGCTGTATTTCTCAAGGCAATACCCGGGAAGAGTTACTCGCCAACATTCAGGAAGCAATTGCTTTATATCTAGAAAGCCTAGAAGCGCACAATGAACCGATTCCACCACCAATTTCTGAGGAACTGGTAGAGGTTGAATTATGAGTGAACTTCCTCCTATCGCTGGTCGCCAAGTGGTTAAAGCACTGGGCAAGATTGGCTACGAATTAGATCGGCAGCGAGGAAGTCATATCATACTCAGACAAAAAGCCTATCCCTATCGACGCATCACCATCCCTGACCATCGAGAAGTGGCTAAGGGAACACTGAGAGCTATCATTCGTCAAGCGGGATTGACAGTGGCAGAGTTTAAAACTCTCCTTTAGCTTGAGTCGCCAGAGTCGAAACAACCGCTCATAAATCGCCAATTCAAAAATAGACTATTAAAAAATGTAAACGCTATATGAGTCAAGCTGCTGCAATCAATACTAAACTAATTGATTCCCTTGCTCAAATTATCCTTTCCTTAACTGACGAAGAACAACAGTTTCTGCTACAAAAAATCCAGCATCCAGCACTAGCCTCTGAGGAAATTCAACGCCAACGGGAGGTATTAAAACGTGACATCGAGCTAGGAATGGAACAACTAAGGCAGGGTGATGATCATAAACCCGCCTCGACTACCGATAGCCGATAACCGATCGCTAAACATGGATCCATCTTTCGCCCTTACCCTGCAAATTGTCATCACTGTGGTGGCGGGGATTACAGCCCAAGTCATCGCTGAATACCTGAAAGTTCCCAGTATTGTCTTCCTGCTCATTTTTGGGATTGCTTTAGGGTCCGATGGTTGGGAAATTTTACAGCCCCAAAGTCTGGGAATTGGCTTAGAAGTCCTTGTTGCCCTCTCCGTGGCGATTATCCTATTTGAAGGCGGTTTAAGCTTAAGCGGACGGGAATTAGGGCGAGTTTCTGGCAGTTTACGCAATCTTGTCACCCTCGGTACTTCCATCACTCTTATGGGTGGCGGTATGGCAGCCCACTGGTTGGGGGAATTTCCCTGGCCGATCGCATTTCTTTACGCTTCTTTAGTGGTGGTAACTGGTCCGACGGTGATCGGGCCTTTGCTGAAGCAAGTAGCCGTAGATCGACGGGTGGCGACGCTTTTGGAAGGGGAAGGGGTATTAATCGACCCTGTGGGCGCAATTTTAGCCGTAGTGGTGCTAAATACGATTATTGATAGTCATTCCCGCCCCATGGAAATTATCACCGGTTTAACCCTGCGTTTAGGTATCGGGGCGGCGATCGGCATTGCTGGAGGCGGATTGTTAAGTTTTATTATAAAAACTTGCAATTTTCTGACTTTTGAGTTAAAGAATCTCGTGGTTTTAGCGGGAGTCTGGGGATTATTTGGTTTATCACAATTTAGTCGCAGTGAATCGGGGTTAATGGCGGTGGTAATGGCGGGAATTGTGCTAAAAGCGGCGGCAGTTCCCGATGAGCGGTTATTAAGGCGTTTTAAGGGTCAATTAACGACTCTTTGCGTGTCGGTACTGTTTATTTTACTAGCGGCGGATCTTTCGATCGCCAGTGTGATCGCTTTGGGTTGGGGTAGTGTCCTGACGGTGTTAGTCTTGATGCTGGTGGTGCGTCCCCTGAGTGTGGCTCTGTGTACCCTAAAAAGTGACCTAAATTGGCGACATAAGTTATTTATCGCTTGGGTTGCCCCTAGGGGAATCGTTTCCGCTTCTGTAGCTTCTTTATTTGCCATTTTACTGACTCGTGCCGGTATTAATGGCGGTGAAGCGATCAAAGCTTTAGTCTTTTTAACAATTTTAATGACGGTTTTTATTCAGGGATTAACGGCGCGTTGGGTGGCAAAAGGACTAAAAATCACTTCTTCTGCGGCAACAGGGGCAGTAATCGTCGGTTGTAATCCCCTAGGTCGCTTAATCGGTTCTTTATTCCAAGAACAAGGGGAAACCGTGGTTTTAATCGATACGGATGCCGCAGCCTGTCAGCAAGCAAAAGAAGAGGGTTTGACGGTGCTGCAGAGTAGCGCACTTGATACAAAAATACTGCAAGAAGCCGGCATCGAATCCATGGGGACTTTTCTGGTTTTGACTAATAATAGCGAGGTTAATCTGGTTTTAGCCCAAAGAGCTAGGGAGGAATTTCATCCTCCCCGGGTGTTGGCTGCCTTTGCGGGAACCCCCAACCCAGATAAAAATAAGGTTAATCAGGTTTTTCTGCCTAGTTTTTCGGTCAAGGAATGGAATCAGTATTTAGACGATAATCAGATTAAATTGGGTAAAACTATCTTTAAAGGCAATGATTTGAGCGAACAACAAACCAGATTGACTAAATTAATCGAAAATGGCGAACTGCTCCCCCTACTATTGCGTCGCGATAATTCCCTACAGGTAGTCACAGAAAGGGAAGAATGGCGCACCGGAGACGAATTAATCTATATTCTGCGCGATTTACGCCCACAACTGCTTAAACGTCTTTCTGGCACTGTCAGAACCCGTTTATCTTTAGAAATTTTACCCGAAGTGGAAATCGCTACGAGTAGATAGCTTCAGTCAAAGCGATCAGCTGATAGCTAAAAAACCGGTACACTGATAACTGATAGTTGATAACTAATAACTGCTTATGCCTCCTCGTTGGCCACGTCAACCCGATCGCAAAAACGATCCCGCTTTCCGACGTTTAGATGATCGCATGAATTTCGCTGTTCATGTGGCGGGTTTTTTAGCGATTAATTCAGGGTTGTGGTTTTTTCATATCATTAAATTTTCCGATTGGACTTGGTTGAATCTGTTCACGGGAATTTGGGCTATCCTATTGGTGGGACATTTGATTTATCTAGCGGCGATCGCTAACTACTCGGTAACATCCCATGGCTAACACAACTCAGGACATCGAAAATCTGGCGGCCCAAATCGGCGACAATATCTACATTGACGTGGCTAAATGGCATCTGTATCTCCGGGAAGCACATTTACACAGCGTCGTTGCCGAAAAAGTCTTCCCTTTGCTCGAAAACGACAGTTTAAGCGAGAATGCAGTCATGTCTATCCTGCGGGAGATAAAAGTCACCCTCGGAGGTGGTCATCTGCAAGTTTCTCTAGCGGATTTGTTACCCAGCAAATGTCAGATAGATTTAATCGATTTGCTCGAAGAATACCAAAAAAGTCGCTAAAATTCCCAAATAGTATGCCTGATAACTCGCAACTATAGGGTTGGCTGAATAAATCTAAAAACATTGTTCGATAAGTACTAGCCCTTGGAGTGATCCGGGGGAAAATTCAGGGACTTTTCCCCTGAAAATGGCTAAAACCCTACACCCCACACCCCACACCCCACACCCTACCCCCACCGAAAAACTTTTTCAGCATACCCTAGTGAGAAATAGTCCCCCAGAAGCAAACCATGGAAATAGGTGTTCCCAAAGAGATTAAAGATCAAGAGTTTCGCGTCGGTTTGAGTCCCAGTAGTTTGCGTGTACTCAATGATCGCGGTCACAGGGTATTTGTGGAAACGGCCGCCGGATTGGGTGCCGGATTCAGCGATGAGGATTACCAAAAAGCCGGGGCCAAAATTGTGGAAAAAGCAGCGCAAGTTTGGGATAAACCGCTAGTTGTCAAGGTAAAAGAGCCGCTTAAGGCAGAATACGGCTTTTTAAATAAGGAAGCTCTCCTATTCACCTATTTACACCTAGCGGCCGAGCGCTCTTTAACGGAAGCATTAATTGAGTCGGGAACAACTGCGATCGCCTACGAAACTGTCGAGCTTGCCGATGGTCGCTTGCCTCTCTTAACTCCCATGAGTGTTATTGCTGGTCGTCTTTCGGTACAATTTGGGGCCCGCTATCTGGAAAAACAACAGGGAGGTAGGGGAGTTTTACTGGGGGGTTTCCCCGGGGTGAGTCCTGGACAAGTGGTTATCCTTGGTGGGGGTGTGGTGGGTACGGAAGCGGCCAGAATTGCCGTCGGTATGGGGGCAAAAGTAACTATTTTAGATATTAACGTCGAGCGCTTGGCCTATTTAGAAACTTTATTCGGTTCCCGGGTGGAATTGCTTTATAGTAGCCTAGCACAAGTAGAAGATGTGGTTCCTAGGGCCGATTTATTGATTGGGGCAGTGCTAGTCTTAGGAAAACGAGCGCCGACTCTGGTTTCTCGCTCGTTAGTCGCCAAAATGCGCCCTGGTTCCGTAATTGTCGATGTGGCAGTGGACCAAGGCGGCTGCGTGGAAACCCTGCGGGCCACTTCCCACAGTCAACCGACTTACCTGGAGTCGGGAGTAGTACATTATGGAGTGCCTAATATGCCTGGGGCAGTACCCTGGACGGCAACTCAAGCTTTAAATAATAGTACCCTACCCTACGTTATTAAATTAGCCGACCATGGGGTAAAAGCCTTGGAGCAAGATGTTTCCCTCGCTAAGGGGTTAAATGTCGCCAATCATCGGTTAATTCATCCTGCTGTGCGCGAAGTTTTTCCCGATTTGATTTGAATGTCAAAAAGGTGCGACTGAATTCTTTTGATCTACGAGGAAAATCAGTCGTATCTCTCTTAACAATTAAAACAGGATTAAGGTGGTTAATTCACTTGTACTTTAGCTATCTTGTTGGTTATAATCAGGGAAGATCATTTCTAGGAAAATATTAAGGTAAAATGGTCAAATTTATTGATTTATTTGCTGGCATTGGGGGCTTTAGAATAGCTTTTGAAAATCTGGGTTGTCAGTGTGTTTTTTCATCGGAGTGGAATAAATTTTCTCGAAAAACCTACGAAGCTAATTTTAACGATAGTCCCGACGGAGATATTACTTTAATTCCCGCTTTAACAATACCAGATCATGATATATTGACGGCTGGGTTTCCCTGTCAGCCTTTTAGCATAGCTGGAGTAACTAAACACAATGCGTTAGGTACTCGTCATGGGTTTGATCATCCCACTCAAGGAACACTTTTTTTCGAGGTTGTCAGAATTATTCGAGAAAAAAGACCGAAAGCATTTATTTTGGAAAATGTCAAAAATTTACAGAGTCATGACAAGGGTAAAACATTTGAAGTGATTAAAAATACCCTAGCAGAGGATTTAAATTATCATATTTATTATCAGGTAATAGATGCTCGTTCTCTTGTTCCCCAGAACAGAAAAAGAATTTTTATTGTTGGGTTTGAGAAACCTAGCCGATTTATGTTTCCAGAAATACCAGATATTCATCCTAAAATTAAAGATATTCTTGAAGGGGAAGTTAATAGTAAATATACTTTAACAGATCATCTCTGGGATTACTTACAGAAGTATGCTGATAAACATAAAGAAAAAGGGAATGGTTTCGGTTATGGATTAGTTAACTTAGAGGGGATTGCCAGAACTTTGAGTGCTAGATATTATAAAGATGGTTCCGAAATTTTGATACCTCAACAGGGAAAAAATCCCCGTCGTTTAACACCAAGAGAATGTGCAAGATTGATGGGATTTCCTGAAAAATTCATTATTCCTGTCTCTGATAATCAAGCTTATAAACAGTTTGGTAATGCGGTTGTACCCCCTGTGGTGGAGGCAATAGGAAGGGAGATATTGCTAAGTCTGAATAATCCTATTTTAGATCAGAAAAATTCCCTTGATTCATCCCGCAAAAATCCAATTATCAAACAATTAGAACTTGCCCTAGTTTTTTAGTCCTAAAGATTTATGAGTGATATCTATAGTTTTAATTCTCAGGAAAATAAATTGATCGAGACAATTAAGAATGCTTATTATATGCAACCTGTCATCTCGAAAATAGATGCTATTTTAGAAATTCAAGATGTGGAGATATATCAAAATGCTTTCAATTATCTCTATGAAGTTATTCAAGGTTCGCAAGAGGAAGTAGAAACAATTATTAAACAAAGAAAGCTTCAGGGATTGATTAAAGATGAAAAACAAACTGCCAAAGCTGTGGTAGGAAACATATTTCCCTATGCGGTTATCTATATTTTTCTCAAAAATAAGGAAATCAAGAATATTGATCAACATATTTATATAACTAATAAAAAATCTGCTGTTCGAGGATTTGAAAATATATCGACTATTAAATTGGGTGATGGAGAACAACAAAAACCAGATTGTGATTTGATTATTTATTCTTATAATAATTCTGCAAAGATAAGTGATGGTAATAATCAAGAAATACCCTATCCTAAATGTATAATTTTATCGTTAAAAACTTCTTTGCGAGAAAGAGCGGCACAAACCTATAAATGGAAACTTTTGCTAGAAATAGCTAATGACCATGGCTCTAAAATTAAGGAAAAATACGGCATTAACTATAATGTTCCAGAAATTCCTCTTATCTGTTTTGTTACAGTTAATTTTTACAACGAAATTAACAATCCTCAACAACGAGGAATGTTAAAATTTTTTGATAAAGCATTTTTGGCAAAAAACATTAATAAAGAATTGCAAGATTTTATTAGTCCTCTATCAGAATTATTGGACTTTGTTAGAGATTTTTTCAAATAGATGGATTAAAATAAAAAAGGCTCAGGATCAAGGTATTGAGACGTTAGAACTAAATTTTATCAACTATCGCGGTAAAACTTTAAATGTTCCCGCTCGCTTCTCACCGGATTGGGATTTTTTAAACTATCATCGCTATCATATATTTCAGGGCTAAAAGTACGACAATTTAAATTAAATTCTCCATTGCATTACTTTGTTTATAATTGAGTTTGTCTAAAACACTTTTGCAATTTCAGCTTGTGCATAAAGTTTTATGTACAGATTCAACATTTCTGGTGACTAAGCTACAGCAAATCCTGTATATTTGCGTACTTTAGGATAACGAAAGCCGAGTACTATATCTTCTTTGGGAATACCTGCCTCCATCAAATCAGTAGCTATACCTTCCTCCGTTTCATCACATTGAATCCAGACTTTATCGACAACCAAGCTAAGGTGAATTGGTGTTGCATGGAGATACTTATTACCACTCCAACCGAAATCTAAAACTAGATAATGTCCTCGTTCATCATCAAATATAGTCATTTCAAATAAGTGTGAGACGAGGGAAAAATAAGGTAAAATAAAGAGAAACGAGCAACCCATATAGAAAAATGTCTTATAGCCTAGACTTGAGAAAAAAAGTAATCGATTATGTAGAGAATGGGGGAAGCATAACCAAAGCCGCCGCTCTATTTAATATAGGAAGAGCGACGATATATAGATGGCTAGGTAGGGAAAAACTGGAAGCAACAAAGGTAAAACACCGTCAGAGAAAGCTGGACTGGAAAGCACTGTCAAAAGATGTCCAAGAAAATCCCGAGGCAAGATTAAGAGACAGAGCCGAGAAGTTTGGAGTGAGACCAAGTGCCATTTGCTATGCCTTAAAAAAAATGAAAATTACCAGAAAAAAGAAGGAACTTCGTTATAGAGAAAGAAACCGAGAAGAAAGAATGAAATACTACAGAGTGCTGAGAGAATTGATTAAAACATATGGAAGTGAAAGCCTTGTATTCATTGATGAGTCAGGGTTTGAAGAATTTCAAGCCTGCCTTTATGCCTGGTCAAAAAAAGGTAAGAAAGTCTTGGGAGATAGACAAGGAAAACGAGGAAAAAGAGAGAACCTTGTGGCCGGGAGAAGAAAGGGAAAAAAAGACTTTATTGCCCCGATGGTATTTACAAGAAGCCTGAATGCCGAAGGTTTTGAAGGGTGGTTATCTTTATATTTATTGCCCTCTCTAGCCATAACATCAGTATTAATTATGGATAATGCACCAATTCATCGGAAGACAGTGATTAGACAACTGGTAGAGGAAGCAGGTCATCAGGTAGTGTTTTTGCCAAAATACTCTCCTGATTTAAATGATATCGAACATGATTTTAGTGCATTAAAGAGAGCCAGAATGTATGCTCCTGTGGGGACACCCCTTGATGAAATTATTCGTACTTATTGTGTCGCCTAGTGTCTCGTTCTTATTTGAAATAACTATATAACCTGAGAAGTGTAGCCATCAGGTAAAGTAGCACGATAGTTAGCATGATTCTGGAGAACAGTCTTAATAATACCTTGATATTTTAATCGGGTATCCATTGCACGATTACCTCACTTTCATCATCAAAGACAATTAAAAGGGGAGAATTAATCCCCCCATCAATTTAGACAAAGAAACTATTGACCGCAATAGCACCGAGCGCCGGTAAAGTACCCGTTAACCCGGTGAGATTAATCACCAAATCATTAGCACTTTGGAAACCCGCCGTACCGTCGTTGATAATTAGGTAAGTAGAAGCAGTATTGTCCCGCACTAAAACAGCACTGTTAATTCCGAGAGCTTGATTTCCGGCTGTTGCCCCATTAGCATCGGTGAAGACGTTAGTAACAATGGTGTTAATGTTGGTTACAGTGCTATTTGCCGCCCGGGTAAAAGCGACAGGAGCATTAATTGCCGCACCAGCTTGACTAAGCAGGTCAATTTTATCAGTACCAATAGCAAAATCCGTAACTCGGTCTAGGGCTGCCGAGGTGGACTGACCAAATTGGAAGATGAAGATGTCTGTCCCCACCCCACCGGTTAAAGTATCGATTCCAGCAGCACCATTGAGGGTATCGTTGCCAGCGCCACCGATTAGGGTATCATTGTCCGCAGTACCGGTGATAATATCATCGTTTGATGACCCGATAATGGGTTCTGAGACGTTAGCAGAAACCGCTAGAATACCTAGGGAGAGATTACCAATCTGATTATCACCATTGAAATCTTGTTGGAAGTTGGTTTCTTGGGTGAATGCTTCCAGGGAGTTTAATTCCCACCATCCGGTTGAAGATTGCCAATTCCAGTTACTATCTAAAGTCCACAGGTGGAGATAATTACCGTCGTTATATTTCCAGAGGACTTGATTGACTCCGTTGACGGTTTCTGCTGCTAAGGTTTGCCAACCTGAATAGATATTTGTGGTAATCTGAGTCCCCCCATTTTTGATGGCAATGGGATTGTTATTGCCAATTTGAGCGTAAAGTTTGTTGGTGGTGTCTTTGACTAATTTGGTGTTACCGAAAGCTTCGATTGGGGTGTAGGGATTACCAATCTGATTATCACCGTTAAAATCTTGTTGGAAATTGGTTTCTTGGGTGAAAGCTTCTGGGGAGTTTAATCCCCACCATCCAGTGGAAGATTGCCAATTCCAGTTACTATCTAAAGTCCACAGGTGGAGATAATTACCGTCGTTATATTTCCATAAAACTTGATTGACTCCATTGACGGTTTCAGCGGCTAAAGTTTGCCAACCTGAATAGATATTTGTGGTAATCTGAGTCCCCCCATTTTTGATGGCGATTGGATGATTATTGCCAATTTGAGCGTAAAGTTTGTTGGTGGTGTCTTTGACTAATTTGGTGTTACCGAAAGCTTCGATTGGGGTGTAGGGATTACCAATCTGATTATCACCGTTAAAATCTTGTTGGAAATTGGTTTCTTGGGTGAAAGCTTCTGGGGAGTTTAATCCCCACCATCCAGTGGAAGATTGCCAATTCCAGTTACTATCTAAAGTCCACAGGTGGAGATAATTACCGTCGTTATATTTCCATAAAACTTGATTGACTCCATTGACGGTTTCAGCGGCTAAAGTTTGCCAACCTGAATAGATATTTGTGGTAATCTGAGTCCCCCCATTTTTGATGGCGATTGGATGATTATTGCCAATTTGAGCGTAAAGTTTGTTGGTGGTGTCTTTGACTAATTTGGTGTTACCGAAAGCTTCGATTGGGGTGTAGGGATTACCAATCTGATTATCACCGTTAAAATCTTGTTGGAAGTTGGTTTCTTGGGTGAAAGCTTCCGGGGAGTTTAATCCCCACCATCCGGTTGAAGATTGCCAATTCCAGTTACTATCTAAAGTCCACAGGTGGAGATAATTACCATCGTTATATTTCCATAAAACTTGATTGACTCCATTGACGGTTTCTGCTGCTAGAGTTTGCCAACCTGAATAGATATTTGTGGTAATCTGAGTCCCCCCATTTTTGATGGCGATGGGATTATTATTATCAATTTGAGCATAGAGGTTATTGGTGGTGTCTTTGACTAATTTGGTGTTACCGAAAGCTTCGATTGGGGTGTAATTAGGTTCAAAAGTAGGATCAAATAAAAGGGAATAAGCCACTGCATTTTGACCATTCGGTTGACTGATTTTTAGCTGATATTTTTGCCCTGGTTGCGGCTTAGGAGTGGTTAATTCTAATTTACCGGTACCAGTTTTTACAGCAACAGAAGTCGTCAAATTCTCAAAATTGAAGAGTTCGGTTTTGATAGTTTGATTACCAATGAGGTTAATGGTAACTTTAACAGGAGTAATTTGGTCGGTATTGACTTTGGGCAATTCAAATTCAAACCAATCTGGCTGTAATGTGTCAACCTGCAATCCCGCAAATTGGGTTTTAGCTGTAATTACGCCTAAATCTTCGGCTTTGTAAGATTGGTTATTGCCTCGCACCCAATCTTTACCATCACTAGGTGTTCCTGGTGCGTTGATGGTGAGGGAATATTCAGGGATGATAGAACCATTAGCTTTTACGAGGATGCGATATTCCCCTTGAGGCAATCCTGCTAGACTAATTTCTTGCCCTGTACTGGTATTTGTGGCTGTTTGTTCGTTGCCGTTGACATCTCGTAGCAGGAAGGATAAATTCTTGGTTTTGTCGTAGGTAATGGCAACTTTATCGCCTGTAACGGCAGTTCCGTTGGTGGTGAAGCGATACCAGTCTTCATCGGAAAGATCATGTAAGCTTAATCCTGTAAATTGATGACCGTCACCAATGAGAGTGTTGAAGTTGTAGGCGCGTGCGGATACGTCGTTAGCTTCTGCCCAATCCAGTAAAGAAATACTGCGATTTGTTCCTTCTTTTGTTGCAAAAGTATCAAGGAAATTAGACCAGCCAGAAGCGGTTAAAAAAGCCTGATTTCTTTGGGAATATTCAGTCCACAACGTAGTATTTTTAAGCCTTGAAATTGAATCAGGGAGTAAAATAGTCAGTCCTTTTGTACTACGCCGATCTGCTGTTCGATCAAAGACAAGGTTTTGTAGTGCTGTAGAGACACCAGAAGCAGCTTGACGAATACTATTGATGACACTGCTATCATTGGCAATTGCCTGTACAAACTTACCTAAATCTCGATTGGCATAGAAAGTGCCTTGATTCCCCAGAATATTATTAAAAGGTGTTGCTCCTTGTCGAGCAGCGAGAATTGCATTCCAATCAGAAGTAGTGGCATTTTTAACAGCATCAGTAAAAGCCTTGAGTGCCGAAGTTAAGCCATTAAACTTATCTGTATCGGAAGCTGAAAGGGTATCAGTTTTTTCAACTTTCCCGACATATTGCTGCCCGAAACTCTCTACAATCCCCGAAGCTAGAGCTTCAGTCGTAACTTGGCTAGGATTGTTCACTAAGCTAGAGAAAGCAGTGGTATAGTTATAGCCTGAACCAGCTATATTTTCTTCAGAAGCAACAAAAACATCACTATAGTCCCGCACTGCATAGCAAACTTCAGCCATTGCCATGACGCAAGCATCAAAGGCGACTAAATTGAAGTTAACCCCATCATTTTTGAGAGTCCTAAGAGCCGATACTAGCTCATTGCTATACATCCTGTCAGCAGTTTGATTATCCGAATCGTCAACGTTAAATCCAAAATCACCGCCACCGTGATCCCACATAACAAGAGCATAGTTTTTGGCAGCCGCCGCCGTTTTTGCCCATTCAACAAAGTCAACGAGAGTTTGAGGATCGCCAGTATTCTTCTCACCAATTCGTTCAAAGTTAGTGGCAACAGTATTCTGATTGGTGTCAGCTTGGATGATTGCCCGTCCCGTATCTCCCCAAGTGGTACTTCCACCACTAGGGTAAGTTTGTCCGGCAGCACTTTGATCCCAAAGTACAGCAAAGTTAACTGTACTTGGCAACCGAGAAGTGGCCCATTCCATCTCATTAATATCATCAAAAGCAGCCTCAGCAAGAGTGCTGGCGGTCATATAGACCATAATTGTCCAGTCATCTTGTCCAGGTAAAGTGGCTTGAATGGGTGCATCAAGGTAGAGTTGATAATTGTTGGTGACGTTAGTTCCATTACCTAAGACTTTGACATAGTAGGTGTCAACCGGAAGACCACTAAGGGAAATGGTTTCGTTATTGCTGGTTCCTCTGGAGAATTTAAGGGGAGTTGTGAGGTTGTCTTTGTCGTACAGTTCAAGTTGTAAGTCACCTTGAGCATTTTCAAATTGAATACTGACTGAATTTCCTGCGGTTCCGGTTGCTTTGGTAGTAAATTTAAAGAAATCGGTATCACCAGAATGAATGGTTAAACCCGATAGGTTGCTTACATTACCGTTTTGACCTAAAAGGGTAGCATTAGCAAAATCATTATTCGGTTCAAGATTATCAGGGTTAACAGTGGTATCAGGTGCAACGATAGATAGACTATAGTTAGGATTGGTTGCACCGTCGTAACCTAAGACTTGAACTTTATAAGTTCCTGCTGTTAAATCTTTCAGACTAATTTCTTCAAAGTTTTCTGTGGTTTGTGAACGTTTGATTTCTGTGCCACTTTGATTATAAAGAACTAGGTCTAAATCACCCTGAGAGTCACTAAAATCAATACGGACAATGTTTCCTTCTTTACCTGTGGCTTTAGTGGTAAATTGGAACCAGTCGATATCAGTTGTATTGTGAATTGAAAGACCTGTAAGGACTTTACTGCCTTCTACTTCTCGCAGATCATAAGCTTTATCACTGGTGTTGTTGGGTTCGGCAAAGTCTCCTGTTCCTGTGTCGTTAATAGGAGGAGGCGCGCTGAGAGATAAGCTGTAATTGGGGTTAGTTGCGTTTACTCCACTAACTCCTTTTACTCCACTAACCCGGATATAATAACTACCTTTGGCTAACCCTTCGAGGCTAATTTGTTCGGTGTCACCAGTACCGTTAGCAAGTTCGACAAGGTGTGTTTGATATTGGGTTTCGGTGGTATTGGTAGCAGGGTCAAACCCTTCAAACAGTTCTAATTTTAGATCACCTTGGTTGTTGTCGAAGTTAATAGCAATAAATTGTCCTATTTCTCCATCTTTACTCAGGTCAAATTTAAACCAGTCTTTGTCGTTGGCGTTGTGGATGGAGAGGTTAGAGAGTGAAGATAAAAGCTGAGAATTATTGCTATTTTTATTATTAGTGTAATGATTATATAAATAATTAGAATAAATCGAGCTTAAATCGGCGCTTAATGAAGCTTGTTGAGTGGATGAAAGAAGACCAAGACTATTGCCAAAAGAAATTAACTGGTTGGCCTGTTGCAAAGTTGAGGAGTTGAAGGGATTATAATTAAGAGAGTTTCCGTTATAACCGAAATTAAACCCAGAACTTGAACCGAGACCAAGACTATTGCCAAAAGAAATTAACTGGTTGGCCTGTTGCAAAGTTGAGGAGTTGAAGGGATTATAACTAAGAGAGTTTCCGTTATAACCGAAATTAAACCCAGAACTTGAACCGAGACCAAGACTATTGCCAAAAGAAATTAACTGGTTGGCCTGTTGCAAAGTTGAGGAGTTGAAGGGATTATAACTAAGAGAGTTTCCGTTATAACCGAAATTAAACCCAGAACTTGAACCAAGACCAAGATTATTGCCCAAATAACTTAACGGGTTGGCCTGTTGGAAAAGTTGAGGAATAGCTACATTGTTTGTATACCAACTTGTAATTGAGCCGCTATGACCGAAATTAAAACCAGAACTTGAACCGAGACCACGATCGGAAGTCGTTTGTTCTAAATCCCGCAACTCATAAGCACTAATAGGACTATCATTCGGTTCAAGCTGATCGGGTTGCGCTTCTGGTGTCCCCATTACCGTTAAACTATACTCAGGATTAGTGGCACCACTAACTCCTGAAACCTTAACATAATAAGTTCCTGCACCTTTACCCGCTAAGGAAATCTCCTCAAAGTTTTGATCAGTATTTGACTGTCCTAAAGAAATACCATTACTATCAAATAGTTCTAGTTGTAGATTCCCTTCAAAATGATTAAAATCAATTCTTGCAACCTGACCCAATACAGCAGCTTTATCTAAGGTAAATTTAAACCAATCTTGATCTGTATTCGGATGAATTGATAACCCACTTAATGCCAATGTATTGTCAACATTACGCAAATCATAAGCAGTGGTTCGGCTATTATTAGGATTTTGCTGTTGCTGATCAATCCAATCAGATTCCGCAACTTGTGGCGCATCAATAATCAGGGAATAATTCGGATTTGTGACAGTATTATCCTTGCCAATAACTTTGACATAGTAAGTATTAGCAGTCAAACCTTCTAAAGAAATGCGTTCCCGATTACTATTAGAATTTGAGGTACGATTCTGAATTAAATTACCATTGTTGTCATAGAGTTCAATTTGTAAATCTCCCTTGCCATTATCATTATCAAACTCGATGCTAATAGAATGGCCTGTTACTCCAGTACCAATAGTTTTAAACTTAAACCAGTCTTGATCTCCTCCCTTATCAATAGAAAGCCCCGACCAACTCTTTGTTCCTTGAACTTCTTGTAAATCTTTTGCCTCTGTTTTACTATTATTAGGTTCAGCCCAGTCTGTTTGATCACGGCTAGGCGCATCAATATATAATTGATAATCTACTGCATCTGAGTTTTGGCTGTGTCTTGCTACTTTCACAAGATAAGTACCTACTCCTAGATAATTTCCAGTAGTATTAGTCAATTTAACTTTTTCAAGACCATCGGCAGTTTCAGATTTACCTAACAGTGTATTTCCTGTTGCATCATAGAGATATAAATCTAAATCTCCTTGAGTATTATCAAACTGAATACTAATATAATTATTAACATCAGCAGTATTCAAAACGTTGAATTTAAACCAATCTACATCAGTTTTATTGTGTAATGAAAGAGGATCCCAAGTTTGTAATCCCTCTATATCGCGTAAATTATGGGCGGTGGTATTGCTATTATTTCCATTTGTTCCTTCAGCCCAATCACCTGTACTATTTTGAGGAGCATTAATAAAGAGTTCATAACTAGGATTAGTTGTTTTTTCACCACTAGGATTAGTTGTTTCTTCATCATATCGATAAACCTTGAGATAATAAACCCCTTTAGTACGTCCTGCTAGAGAAATTGACTCAACATTACTGACTCCTTGTGATGAATCTACAAGAGTTGTACCATCAGCTTTATAGAGTTCAATATCTAAGTCTCCCTGTTGATGATTAAAATTAATGCCAACTTGATTATCTTTACTACCATCAGCATCAATTTCAAACTTAAACCAATCAATATCACCTTGAGTAATAGACAGATTTCCTTGATTGAAAGTGCGGTTGATCTTGCCTAAATCTTTAGCTTGTTGATAGGTATCTGGTTCAGAACTATTCGTCTCAGACCAATCTCCCGTAACCGCATTAAAAGGCGCATTTACTGTCAGGATATAACTAGGGTTAGTTGCTCCATTATATCCATATACTTTGACGTAATAAGTGTCTGCTGCTTTACCTTTTAAGTCAATCTTATGAACATTAGCAACCCCCTCAGAAGTGTCTAATAATTCTCCAGATGAATTATACAGTTGAAAATCTAAATCCCCAAGAGTGTGATCAAGAGCGATCGCAGCATAATCTCCATCTTTACCTTTAGTAGCAATCGTAAATTTAAACCAGTCAACATCATCCTTACTATGAATAGATAAGGGCTTTTCTGGATTATTCCCGATGGTGATAGTTTGCTGTCCCGATTGTCCCAGATGTAATTGTTTATTCAAATCAGACGCAGTCACTTGAGTATTATTAGATTCAAAGCTATCAGCAGGATTAGAAATTGGCGCGTTAATAGTTAAGGTATAATTAGGATTTGTATCCCCACTATAACCAAAAACTTTGATAAAATAATCTCCCGTTACCAAACCTTGTAAGGAAATTTGTTCTGTATTACTTACTCCTGCCGAAGATTTAATTTTAGTAGTATCACTACTGTTATAAAGTTCTAAATCTAAATCTCCCAGAGAATCATCAAAACTAATACTGATGTAATCATTCCCCATCCCCTTACTAGGTAAATTGAACTTAAACCAGTCCTCATCATCAATAGAATCAATAGAAAGATTTTTCCAAGATTTTTGATAAGTAGTTCGGAATGTGGTTAAAACTTTAGCCTGTTCTTTGGTGTCGTTTTCTTCAAACTGATCTCCTCCGGGAGTATTAATTGCCAAGGTATAATTAGGATTAATTGCTCCGTTATATCCTAAAACCCGGACATAATAAGTGCCGACAGCCAAAGTATTTCCATTACTATCTTTATCCAGACTAATTAATTCAACATCACGAGAACCTTTAGCTTCTTTAAGCTTAGTTCCAGCAGAGTTATACAGTTCTAAATCAAGATCACCTTGACTATTATCTAAGGCAATAGCAACATAATTTCCTAATTTACCTAGTTGTTTTAGGTCAAACTTAAACCAATCTTCATCACTTTGACTAATAGATAAATTTTGCCAAGCATGAAATCCTGTTTCTGTTGTCCAACCATAATTGGGATCGTGTAAATTTTTAGCTGCTGACTTACTATTGTTGCTTTCAAAGACATCATTACCGATGCTAGTTGTATTTCCTGGTGCATTAATAGATAAACTATATTGATTTGTTTCTCTTGCGAGACTGGCTACTACAACATAATAAGTTCCTGCGGGTAAACCTTGTAAAGAAATAGCTTCACCATCAGAATTAGTCGTAGAATAATCAATTAATTTATATTGATCATTTACCAACAATAAATCTAAATTACCTCGATTATTTTCAAAATCAATTTTGACATAATTTTGGGCATTAGTTTGTCCAGCAATGGTAAATTTAAATCCATCAAGATCCGTACCATTGTGAATTGATAAATTATCTTTTCGTAGAAATCCACTAATTGCTCCTAAATTTGTGGAGGTAGCAAAAGTATCATTAGGTTCATAAATATCTGGACTTAGAGACTTAGGAAGACTAAACCCTAAACTATAGTTAGCTGTCAAATTATACTCAAAACTTACTGCTTGCAGATAATATGTACCTGGTGATAATCCCTCTAAAGAAATATAGTTATAACCAGCCCCACTAGCTGTCGAATAGGTACTATAAATAATACTTCCTGAGCTATTATACAAATTCAGATCAATGTCCCCTGTTGTAATATTAACTTGGGCTACAATTCGATTGTCTGCTGTGGCATAGTTATTGATGGTAAACTTAAAGAAATCAGTATCTGTTGCTGAGTGAATAGACAAATTATCAAAGATATAAATCTGATTATTATTAATGTCGTATGGAGTGCCACTGCTAACAGGTTCTGCTTGAGCTAAACTGTTATTAGGTTCGTAATTATCTTGAAGAATTAAGGGAGCAGTAGGGGCATCAATTTCTAGTCTGTAGTTAGCATAGTAAGGATAAGGAATTGAGTTTGTATAATAGTTACCAACAACAGCTTTATATGTTCCTTGCGGTAAATTAGCCAGTGATACTTTTTCGTAGTTATAATTAGAACCGTTATCATCAGAACTCCGAATTAAGTTGTTGTTATAATCGACAAGACCTAAAACCAAGTCAACGTTAGTAAAATTTGAATACACCTTGACATAGTCATCTACTCCTCCTATTGCAGAAGTTTCAAATATCCAGATATCCGAATAATCATAAATATCTATCGAGTCATCTCGATAGCCATATCCTTCTCTCAAACCTAGATTAGTAGTAGCTTGTTCAATTTGTACTGTTTCGCCATCAATCGTAACAACAGCACTATCATCCTCCCCCTTAATCCGTTGCAATTCCCCCTCATTTAAAACAACTCCCCGCACCAAAGCAGAAAACAATTCCCCTTCATCCCCCAGGGTATCAGAAGCATTCAACCGAAAATCGATCACATGGCCAATTTCCTCCAGCAAGACAGCCGTAATTGCCGATACATTCCCAGCATTTTCTGTCAGAAACTCCCAGGACAGATAAATGGTATAACTCGCCCCAGCAAAAGCAGCATTTGCTCCATTAATCTCCGAAGCAGAGCGAACCTCAATCTTCGGTAACGCCGTCGAATCCTCCGCCGCTAACTCAGTAATTAAGGACTTCGCGGCGCTGCTATCTACTTGAGTACCGAACACTAAGTCAATCTTACTACTGAGACTGATATCGCTGACAAAATTCGCTAGTAACCCCTGTGCCTGGGCAATGGCTGCCTCTAAAGTGGGAAAGACTAAGACGTTGTGTTCGTGTCTATCATCAGATTCCATCATGGCCTTCACCTCTTTGTCTGACGCGATTGGGCGAATTCAATAACCTGATCCATATTTAAAGTCTAGCCTAAATCTTCAGGCAGAAACTAGATTGCAACAAAATCTAACTAATCTTAGCTTTTGTTTATAAAAGGTAGAATGATATGGTTCTTCGGTTTGTGTTATGCAATGGACGGGAGTTATAAGGGGTGAAACCCTTATATAGAAAGACATTGCTTCGATTTTTGCCAATTGTTTTCAATCTAGAACGAGCTAATCAATTAAGTCCCTTGCCAGATAAGGATTTAGCCGATTTCTGCCCCCTGATCGAACCATACCAAGTAACGAAGAACCAATGATATTTTGCGCTGCTACTTGGCTCATTAACATTCGACGGTACATTAACTCCTTTAGGGGATCAAGTCTAAAATGCAAATTGTAAAAATTCTTTGCAAAACTCTCCCCAGAAAGTGGACATTAAATCAATAGAACTCTTGCAAATTAATTATAGCAATTATTGAAAATATGAGGTACCATATAGCTGGGGTTGGAGCCAGAGGAACCTGGTTCAATATCTTTGACCAGAACCGTACCCGCCGCCGTGCCGTCGCTCTTCCACAATTCCACACCGTTCACGCCGTCATTGGCCCAGAAGAACAGGGTGTTGCCCACCACCGTCAGCCCACCAGGGGAGCTAGAGAAACCGAGGAAGATATCCTTAACTAAAAAAGGACTTGACATGATTTTTTCCTGAATAAAGGGTGAAAATTAAACAATTAAGTAGTCGTGCAAAATAAATTTCCTAGTGAAGAAAGGCAAGAGGTAAGGGGCAAGAGGCAAGGGGGGGTTAGATTTGTGTAATTAATTTTGCTTAGGTACTTAAGCTGGCAAAGAAGGGTATATCTGGCTGAAAAACCCCAGATGTCTGCAAATCCGACAAATCTAAGGTTTCAACAAAGGTTTGATTCTCTCCCTTTATCGCCAGAAAACTCACCTCTAACTCCCAACTTCCTCGTAATATCGTCAATAGTAGGAAAAATCGACAAAAGGGCAGAAGTCATGACGCTGACCTAGAAAGATTACTGCGGCTATTTTATGCAAAGAATCCTGAATTTGTCAAGATCCCTGTAGCAGAAATTAATATTGCTAGAAAACGGGTTTCTCAAAGACAAGAAACCGGGTTTCTTTGAGAAACCCGTTTTCTCAGTTGAGACACTGCTGTTGTAATTCTGTTGCCTTAACCACATCATAACTTGTGCCAAAAGCTGTTGACCAATTAGCCCAAAAACCATCAGATTGAGCAAAATTAAACAAAACATCGTCAACAGCAGGAATAATCGGCAACAGGGAAGGATTCATGATATTGACCGCAAAGGTTTACTGGGGCTATTTTATGCAAACAATCGCCAATTTTTCAAGACCCCTGTAACAGAAATTAATATTGCAAGAAAACGGGTTTCTCAAAGAAACCCGTTTTCTAAATAGAAACCCGTTTTCTAAATAGAAACCCGTTTTCTAAAGAAGTTCTAGGATTGGATTTTTGCCAAAGACTGCTTAAATTCTGCGAGAGAATTAGCGGTAGCTGCTAATTTAACAATCTCTTGTAATGTAGATAGTACCGAAACTTTATTCAGGTATTGTTCCACATCTAAAGGAACTTCACCTAAGCGAGCTTGCAAAACTGTTTTGACAAAATCACGAGCATTTTCTAACGCCCCAATTTCCTTCCCAATTTCCTTCCCAATTTCCTTGCCAATTTCCTTACCAATTTCCTTGCCAATTTCTTTACCGCGTTCTATTCCTCGTAACTCCATATTACTCATTAAAGGCATGGTTCTTCCCTCCTCAAATTGTTTGATTTTACTCTCTAAACTTGACTGTAATTCAGGGGATAAAGTCATCATATTGTCGATGATTTCAAACAGTTTAATTATCTGTTCCCTCTCGAACTCCTTTTCATATAATCCCCTGATTAACCTCCACTTCCACTGTTCCCGTTCTGGCAGCTTCCCAGTAGTCGCTTTTGTTTTCAGGTGTGCCATGACGATTATAGCAAAGGGATTGCTACTTGCTTCCAATTAGTCACTGATAACTGATAACTGGTAACTGATAACTGAATAGAGTTTGTCAGCGAAACGTTTTTTTCCAGAAAACGGGTTTCTCGGAGAAACCCGTTTTCTAGGTGAAAAATACTCGGTTAATGCTTCTTTCCAGGGTTCATCATAATTGGCGGTTGTTGGGTTCATTGGAGAAGAAAATTACTGAGACTATTGTTCTAAAAGTTGAGGCAACTCATCAAAAGAATTAACGGTTAATGCCGATTTCAGTAACTCGTCTAAAATCGATAATACAGAAATTTTATCAACAGCTTGCTCAATTTCTATTGGAATGTCACCCAATCGCGTTTTCAGCACCGTTTTAACATAGTTACGAGCATTTTCTAACGCCCCAATTTCCTTCCCAATTTCCTTCCCAATTTCCTTGCCAATTTCCTTCCCAATTTCCTTACCAATTTCCTTACCCTGTTCTATTCCTCGTAACTCCATATTACTCATTAAAGGCATGGTTTTTCCCTCCTCAAATTGTTTGATTTTACTCTCTAAACTTGACTGTAATTCAGGGGATAAAGTCATCATATTGTCGATGATTTCAAACAGTTTAATTATCTGTTCCCTCTCGAACTCCTTTTCATATAATCCCCTGATTAACCTCCACTTCCACTGTTCCCGTTCTGGCAGCTTCCCAGTAGTCGCTTTTGTTTTCAGGTGTGCCATGACGATTATAGCCAAGGGATTGCTACTTGCTTCTAGTTCTGACCATTTTTCCTCATATTCCAGTAATTTGACTGTTGGGAATTTGAGGCTGACTTCACAACCAGCGATAGTATAATTATAGGAATCTGGTCGCCAATTTACTCGTTCATCTCCTAATATAGCGAGACTGATAACCGGTTTCTGATATAAATCAAAGGCCCGATAGTTATAAATATACATCCTCTGAGGGAAATTTTCTTCGTATTGACTTTGAATTTCAATATGAATCAAAATCCAGACTTCTTCACCCCTGAGTAACCAAATTTTATAGAGTTTGTCAGCGAAACGTTTTTTTGTCTTTGCTGAAGCGGTAATCCGTTTGAGTTCTTTTTCTAGGGATTCGGGAATTTTTTTCCAATCAATCAATTGGTGAACTTCGGGAAAGAAGAAATGTAAAAATGCTTCAAAATACTCGGTTAATGCTTCTTTCCAGGGTTCATCATAATTGGCGGTTGGTTGTTTCATTGGAGAAGAAAATTACTGAGACTATTGTTCTAAAAGTTGAGGCAACTCATCAAAAGAATTAACGGTTAATGCCGATTTCAGTAACTCGTCTAAAATCGATAATACAGAAATTTTATCAACAGCTTGCTCAATTTCTATTGGAATGTCACCCAATCGCGTTTTCAGCACCGTTTTAACATAGTTACGAGCATTTTCTAACGCTCCAATTTCCTTCCCAATTTCCTTCCCAATTTCCTTCCCAATTTCCTTGCCAATTTCTTTACCGCGTTCGATTCCTCGTAACTCCATATTACTTACTAAAGGCATGGTTTTTTCCTCCTCAAATTGTTTGATTTTACTCTCTAAACTTGACTGTAATTCAGGGGATAAAGTCATCATATTGTCGATGATTTCAAACAGTTTAATTATCTGTTCCCTCTCGAACTCCTTTTCATATAATCCCCTGATTAACCTCCACTTCCACTGTTCCCGTTCTGGCAGCTTCCCAGTAGTCGCTTTTGTTTTCAGGTGTGCCATGACGATTATAGCAAAGGGATTGCTACTTGCTTCCAATTAGTCACTGATAACTGATAACTGGTAACTGATAACTGAATAGAGTTTGTCAGCAAAACGTTTTTTTCCAGAAAACGGGTTTCTCCGAGAAACCCGTTTTCTAGGTGAAAAATACTCGGTTAATGCTTCTTTCCAGGGTTCATCATAATTGGCGGTTGTTGGGTTCATTGGAGAAGAAAATTACTGAGACTATGAGACTATTGTTCTAAAAGTTGAGGCAACTCATCAAAAGAATTAACGGTTAATGCCGATTTCAGTAACTCGTCTAAAATCGATAATACAGAAATTTTATCAACAGCTTGCTCAATTTCTATTGGAATGTCACCCAATCGCGTTTTCAGCACCGTTTTAACATAGTTACGAGCATTTTCTAACGCTCCAATTTCCTTCCCAATTTCCTTCCCAATTTCCTTCCCAATTTCCTTACCCTGTTCTATCCCTCGTAACTCCATATTACTTACTAAAGGCATCATTCTTTCCTCCTCAAATTGTTTGATTTTACTCTCTAAACTTGACTGTAATTCAGGGGATAAAGTCATCATATTGTCGATGATTTCAAACAGTTTAATTATCTGTTCCCTCTCGAACTCCTTTTCATATAATCCCCTGATTAACCTCCACTTCCACTGTTCCCGTTCTGGCAGCTTCCCAGTAGTCGCTTTTGTTTTCAGGTGTGCCATGACGATTATAGCCAAGGGATTGCTACTTGCTTCTAGTTCTGACCATTTTTCCTCATATTCCAGTAATTTGACTGTTGGGAATTTCAGAGTCAATTCACAGCCGGCGATAGTATAATTATAGGAGTCTGGTCGCCAATTTACTCGTTCATCTCCTAATATAGCGAGACTGATAACCGGTTTCTGATACAAATCAAAGGCCCGATAGTTATAAATATACATCCTCTGAGGGAAATTTTCTTCGTATTGACTTTGAATTTCAATATGAATCAAAATCCAGACTTCTTCACCCCTGAGTAACCAAACTTTATAGAGTTTGTCAGCAAAACGTTTTTTTGTCTTTGCTGAAGCGGTAATCCGTTTGAGTTCTTTTTCTAGGGATTCGGGAATTTTTGTCCAATCAATTAGTTGGTGAACTTCGGGAAAGAAGAAATGTAAAAATGCTTCAAAATACTCGGTTAATGCTTCTTTCCAGGGTTCATCATAATTGGCGGTTGTTGGGTTCATGGCAAGTCGCTACCAATTGGAAAGTTAGGTGCTCATCTAAATCTATTATTCCCCATAAATATCAGAAATGCTACTTGTCGTCACAACAATTCCCATTAGAGCAACCTACATCTACATCTTTGTTCTAACATTTATTGGTCAAACTATATAATGCCGTCAGATTGCCGGGGGAGGAGTTACCTAAACCGGGGAAGATATCCTTAACTAAAAAAGGAGTTGACATGATTTTTTCCTGAATAAAGGGTGAAAATTAAACAATTAAGCTGGCAAAGAAGGCACCATCCACACCGATTGAGTGCCGTCGAGGTCGGTATCCGGTCCAATTAGCACTGGGTTGCGGTAGCCCGGCAGCACGGAGACGGCGAAAACCTCCTCCACGCCGCTATTAAACCAAAAAGTTGCCACCAGTTGACTGGTAGCTAGATTAACAATAGCCAACCCGCACCGCAATTGATTGCGTCGCTCATCCAGGGGTAAACCGCCAAAAATCGCCGTTTCCCGAATTTGGGACAACCCGACAAAGGCGTGACCTTCCCAACAGTCCAAACCCCGGGTAAAACCGGGCAATTCGGCGATGATTTCTGTACTGCCAGTTTGGGGATGCCAACGGTTCAAGGTTCCATAACCGGAATTGAGGAAATAGAGATTACCCTGGTAAAGGCGGGGAGAATGGGGCATAGCTAAACCCCGCAGAATCACCTCTCCCCTCGGCACATCAATTAAGCACCCTCCCTGGGCTTTATTCTCTCGCCAGAGGCTTTCCTCGTTGGTTTCCCCCAATGCCGTCACATAGGCGGGAGTGCCGCTATTTTCAGCCATAGCCAAGCCATTGAGGTGACATCTATCTCCCGGGGCTAATTCAGTAATAAAGGGCGGTTTCCACTGGGGGAGAAAACTCCAATTTCCTTCGATGGTTGCCAGACAGTTAAATAGGGTATTGACCACCCAAAGGCGATTACTGCCAAAGGCCAAATCATGACCCATAATCGGGCCGGTGAGGTGAGAAGAACGAGCTAAAAAAGCAATGTCCTGTTCTCCTTCTGGTTTAATCTGGGGGGCAATCTCTCGATTAGCGGGTAAATTCCAAATTGCCTGACGAGCGCCCACAGCAATTCCGGTAGCGGTTCGGGTTAAACCCATCGCTTGGTCAAAATGAGCGAAACTCACCCGTATTTGTCCTTGATAAGTGCCAATGCTGGCCACCCGTCCCGCTTGGTAGGTGGAAATCAACACCGAGAGGTCAAGCTGGTTGAGTAATTCCGGCAGGTTGAGGCTGTACTCATAATTGACTGGCACTGCTTGGCGCTGAGATGGACTCGCCGCTGGCTCTTGAGTATCTGAAAACTGGGTAGTGTTAGGCGGCAAGCTGTCCATAGAGTTGCTCTGGTATAGATTAGAATCGATTTTAATAATTGATTATTGTTTATGGTTTAAGTGGGGAGGCACAATTATTTGTAGGATGGGTTAGCGCACTTCGTAACATGAGCGGGCGTTGGGTTTCATGCTTCAACCCAACCTACGTTCATCTTATATTTAATTCCACCTACCTACTTATGGTTTCAGTTGGCATTAATGGGGTTCATTATAAACAAATTAATCAATATTATTTATAAAGTTTTCTTAATTTTTTTTGTATCAAATTTACTTGAACGGTAGTATTAAATACTTATAATTTAGTTTGTGTAAAACACTTTTGCAATTATGGGATTTTAGGATTGACGAGTTCTAGCCAAGAATTTAGCTTAAGCTTATCTTTTTGGATATAAACTTGATTCTAGAAAAACTATTGGTAATCAGAAAATGCTGACTTCATCGCCTCCCAATCTCTCGCAACTTGCCCTTTTATTTCTCAAAATCGGCATTATCGGTTTTGGTGGTCCGGCTGCCCATATCGCTTTAATGGAGGAAGAAGTGGTTAAGCGTCGCGGTTGGATGACTAAGGAAGGATTTCTCGATTTGGTGGGGGCAACTAATCTGATTCCTGGTCCTAATTCCACGGAAATGGCCATTCATATTGGTTATATTTTTGGTGGTTTAGCGGGTTTAATAATCACGGGGGTTTGTTTTATTACTCCTGCGGTGTTAATTACGGGTTTTCTAGCTTGGATTTATACTACCTACGGGACTTTACCGGATGTAGCTCCGATTTTTGCTGGGATTAAACCGGTAGTAATTGCGGTGATTTTTCAGGCACTCTGGCGCTTAGGCAAAAAGGCACTAAAAACCCGTCAATTACTGTTCATCGGATTGGGAGTTATCGGATTATTAATTTTAGGTTTAAATGAAATTATCGCTTTACTGTTAGGTGGAATTATCGGGATGTTTATCCTAAAAAAATTCGCTACTTTCCCCCTGATTGTGGCAGGAATAGGCGGTGCGACGGCGGTTGCTACTCCTAGCAACATTCCACCGACATTAACAGGATTAGGGCTATTTTTTCTCAAGGTGGGTAGTGTTTTATTTGGTAGTGGTTATGTGTTAGTTGCCTTTTTAGAAGCGGATTTAGTGCAGGGGAAAGGATGGTTAACCCGACAACAATTATTAGATGCTATTGCTATCGGTCAATTTACCCCCGGACCAGTGTTATCCACAGCCACTTTTATCGGTTATCAAATATTAGGAGTATCGGGGGCAATTGTGGCAACTCTGGCGATTTTCTTTCCTTCTTTTATCTTTGTTTTATTACTTAATCCTCTCATTCCTAAACTGAGACAATCGGCTTGGGCGGGTGCTTTTTTAGACGCAATTAATGCTAGTGCCGTGGCTTTAATGGTAGCAGTAATTTTTAATTTAGCTCTAGCTACTTGGTTACAACCCTACGGTAATTTATCTTTTAATTTATTGGCTATCATTCTATCTCTTGTCTCTGGTATTCTTTTACTACGTTTTCAGGTTAATTCTACTTGGTTAATTCTGGCTGGTGCGCTCATTGGTTGGCTCTTAAAACAATTAGGTTAGGGGGAAATACTGCCCCAAACTAACCTATATTTTTCTTAAACTTTTGCCATTGATGTAGTTGCTTCTCTGAGCTTTTCTACCCAGTTATAAATCTGATCGCGATTTAGTCTATAGCTGAGGGGATGAGCGATTAATCGAGCGCTACTAGCAAATAATTCGGCAATTTCTACTAAACCATTTTCCCGTAAAGTTCGACCGGTGGAAACTAGGTCAACTATTGCTTCTGACATCCCCGTAATCGGGCCTAATTCTACGGAACCATAGAGAGGTATAATCTCGACGGGAATATCTAAACGACGAAAATAATCCTTAGCACAATTGACAAATTTTGAGGCAACTTTACCGTGATGGGGAATGTCTAGAGGACTTTGATAGGGACTATCAGCAGGGACAGCTACCGACATCCGACAGTAACCAAATTTTAGGTCAATTAAATTAGCCACATCGGGAGATTTTTCCAATAAAATATCATAACCGGCGATGCCTAATTGTGCCTGACCGTATTCTACATAAACGGGGACATCTGTGGCTCTTACTAATAAGGCTTTCGCTTGGTTAGTGGGGTCGGTAATCTGTAATTGGCGATTTTTTGAGTCAAGAAAGTCACTAAAATCTAAGCCAATTTTCTGAAATATTTGGATACTTTCGTTTAGTAAAGCACCCTTCGGTAAGGCAATTGTTAGCATAGAGGAAATTATGAATTGGGGTGTGGGGTTTTTCAGTGAACAGTGAACAGTGAACAGTAAACAGTAATCAGTGAACTGAAAATTCGCCTCTGATAACTGAGATGGCAGTCAGTTCTCTAATGACCACATCAGCTAATTGTAAATCTTGATGGTTTTCCGGTTGCCAACTAATTGCGATCGCAGCTGCTGATTTTGCCTGTTTAGCCATTTCCCAATCGGCCCTAGTATCGCCTATCATCAGGGTTTTGTCCACGGCGGTCCCCAAAGCTTGACAGGTTTCTTGTAATAATAAGGGATCGGGTTTACTTAAACCTCGATCGCAGCCCCGAACAATTTTAATATAATTTAATAGGTCATTTTCCTTGACAAATTGCTCAACTCGTGCTGTGGTATCGGAGGAAAGAATCGCCAATTGTAAACCGGCCGCGTGCAGATAACGAATTACTTCTAAACATTGGGGATAGAGGGGATTTAAGCGGGGGGGAACCTTTTCATCGGCCGCTTGGAAGGCCGCTTTTGCGATCGCAATGGCCGTTAACCAATCCCGGCCGGTGGAAGCAATACAACCGGCAGCGACGATATGATTATCTCTGCGGCTGCCCACTGCCATTAAACCAGCAGGATTGAGACTATTTGCCCCAATACCGAAAGTTTTGGTTAATAAAGACTCTAAACCAGGGATTTGCGATTCAATGGCTTCTACCCGGGCTATAGCTCGATCATACCAGAAAGCCCGCGAATCCTCTAGCGTACCGTCCTTATCAAAAACAATCCCTTGAATATCTCTAAATTCTCGATTACCACAGCGAATTATCGGCAAATAAACCTCCTTATTTTTATCTATATTGTCAGTCATCATTTTAGCTCTCAGGAGACAGGAGACAGGAGACAGGATTCAGGATTCAGGAGACAGGAGACAGGAGACAGGAGACAGGATTCAGGAGACAGGAGATTATTTTTATTTATTCTCCCCACTACCCCACTACCCCACTACCCCACACCCCACTACCCCACACCCCACACCCTACTTCCCCACTTCCCCACACCCCACACCCTACTTTCCTATACCTTTTAAACAGGATTTAGTATTACTCCTCAAAGGCGGCTTTTTGCTGACGGACTAAATCGACACCGCGAGAAGTTCCCAGACGAGTGGCCCCGGCATGGATAAAAGCGATCGCTTGTTCTAGGGTGCGAATTCCGCCGGATGCTTTAATTCCTACCCGGCCTTTGCTAATTTCCTTGAGAAACTTCACATCGCTAACCGTTGCTCCTCCAAACCAGCCGGTACTGGTTTTTAGATAACTCACTCCTGCATCCATGCAAATTTCTGCTGCTAAACGTTTCTCGGTGTCCGTCAGTTGCGAGGTTTCCAGAATCGCTTTTACCGTCTGGCCGGTTTCCTGACAAATACTAGCAATTTCTTGGAATAATTCCTCGGATTTCCCATCTTTTAGCCAACCGAGATTAATAACCACATCTAACTCCTTAGCACCATTATCTACGGCTTCTAAAGCCTCATAACGTTTAACTGCGGAGGTAGTGGCCCCTGCGGGAAAAGCAATCACGGTAGAAACTAAAGTTTTTTTGCCGTGGAGTAACTGCACAGCTTGCTTAACGGCAGCGGGATAAACGCAGACGGTGGGAAACCGATATTGATCAGCCTGTTGACAGTAAGCCTCTAATTGTTCCCTGGTGGCGGTGGGGATGAGGAGAGAATGGTCGATATATTGTGCTAAATCTAGATCAGAATCGGTGATAGCCATTATCTACGCCTCAATATAGTCAATCGATCGCTATTTTCTCATTTTATGGAAGTCACACAGCAAAGTCATGTCTCGCTAACCTAGAAATTCCGAGACCAGCAAAAATCCAGTAACCTAGGAAGAAACCGTCACAAGTGAAGACTAGGAGAAAATAGACCTATGTTAGAAGCGTATCATCAGCACGTTGCCGACCGAGCGAAATTAGGTATCCCTCCCCTTCCCCTCAACGCTCAACAAACGGCGGAATTATGCGAAATACTCAAAAATACGCCCGAAGAACTCAGGGGAGAATTGCTGACCCTGCTGCGTGACCGTGTTCCCCCCGGAGTTGATGAAGCCGCCTACGTTAAAGCGGGATTTTTAACAGGAATTGCTAAAGGTGAAATAAAATCTAACGTTATCTCCCCCCAAGGTGCGGTTAGCTTACTGGGAACCATGGTCGGTGGTTATAACGTTCATTCTCTGATTGAACTGCTGAAATCCAGAGATATTAATATCGCCGCTGCTGCTGCCAGCGCTTTAAGTAAAACCCTGCTGGTATTCGACGCATTTAACGAGGTTTTGGAATTATCCGACACCAATCCCTATGCTAAACAGGTTATCGATGCTTGGGCCAATGGCGCTTGGTTTATCGCTAAACCGAAACTTGCTAAAGAAATTACCGTCACCGTCTTCAAAGTCCCAGGAGAAACCAATACAGATGACCTATCTCCCGCTCCCCATGCCACCACCCGGCCCGATATTCCCCTCCATGCTTTGGTAATGTTAGAAACCCGTCAACCGGGGTCTTTAGAAACCATTGCCGAATTGAAAAAATTAGGCCATCCGGTCGCCTATGTGGGGGATGTGGTTGGGACTGGTTCCAGCCGAAAATCGGCAATTAACTCGGTTCTCTGGCATATTGGCGATGATATTCCCTTTGTGCCTAATAAACGTGCTGGTGGCTATATTTTAGGCAGTAAAATCGCCCCTATCTTCTTTAATACTGCTGAGGATTCCGGCGCTTTACCGATTGAATGCGATGTTAGCCAAATGAACACGGGGGATGTGATTAAAATTTATCCCTACGAAGGCAAAATCACCAACGAAGCGGGCGCAACTATTAGCACTTTTAGCCTCAAACCCGACACAATTCTGGATGAAGTGCGGGCCGGCGGTCGTATTCCCCTATTAATCGGTCGCAGTCTCACCGATAAAACCCGTCACGCCTTGGGACTTGAATCTAGTACCCTATTTACCCGTCCCACTATGCCTAGTGACACAGGCAAAGGTTACACCCTAGCGCAAAAAATGGTCGGCAAAGCTTGCGGTTTACCCGGGGTGCGGCCGGGTACTTCCTGTGACCCGATTATGACTACGGTAGGGTCTCAGGATACCACTGGCCCGATGACCAGGGACGAGTTAAAAGAGTTAGCCTGTTTAGGTTTTAGCGCCGATTTAGTCATGCAGAGTTTCTGTCACACGGCAGCCTATCCGAAACCGGTTGATATTCAAACTCATCACCAATTACCCGACTTTTTCTCTACCCGGGGTGGGGTCGCTTTACGTCCGGGAGATGGCATTATTCACTCTTGGTTAAATCGGATGTTATTGCCGGATACGGTGGGGACTGGAGGCGATTCTCATACTCGTTTTCCTTTGGGAATTTCCTTTCCTGCGGGGTCGGGTTTAGTGGCATTTGCCGCCGCTTTGGGAGTAATGCCTTTGGATATGCCGGAATCGGTTTTAGTCCGTTTTACGGGGGAATTACAACCCGGTGTGACTCTGCGGGATATTGTTAATGCCATTCCCTACGTCGCCATGCAAGAAGGCAAATTAACCGTGGAAAAACAGAACAAAAAAAATGTTTTTAACGGTCGTATTATGGAGATGGAAGGGCTGCCGGATTTGAAATTAGAACAGGCTTTTGAGTTAACCGATGCCACGGCGGAACGTTCCTGTGCTGGTTGTACGATTAAGTTAAGTCCGGAAACAGTGGCGGAATATTTACGCTCTAATGTGGCTCTGTTAAAAAATATGGCAGCCCGGGGTTATAGTGATGCCAAAACTATCCTACGTCGGGTCGCAAAAATGGAACAATGGTTAGCTAATCCTGTGCTGATGGAGGCGGATAAGGATGCCGAATATGCGGATATTATCACCGTCAACTTAAACGAGATTAAAGAACCCATTGTCGCCGCACCCAATGACCCGGATAATATCAAGTTAATGTCGGAATGCGCTGGGGATAAAATTGATGAGGTGTTCATCGGTTCTTGTATGACTAATATTGGTCATTATCGCGCCGCTGCTAAGATATTAGAAGGAGCAGGAGTTGCTAAGGCTAAACTGTGGATTTGTCCCCCCACCCGCATGGATGAAAAACAATTGCGCGATGAGGGAATGTATGGCATTTTTGCCGCTTCTGGGGCGCGTACCGAGATGCCGGGATGTTCCCTTTGTATGGGTAATCAAGCGCGGGTTGAAGACAGAGCGACGGTATTTTCTACCTCGACTCGTAACTTCAATAATCGCATGGGAAAAGATGCGCGAGTCTATCTCGGTTCCGCCGAATTAGCGGCAGTTTGTGCGCTGCTGGGACGCATTCCCACCGTTGAGGAATACCTGGCAATTGTCACTGAGAAAATTAATCCTTTTGCTGGCGATTTATACCGCTATTTGAACTTTAATGAAATCGCTGGTTTTGAGGATGAAGGCCGGGTGATTCCTTTGGAAGATTTACCTAAGATTGAGGATATCTTAGGGATTCCTTCAGGGGTTTTGAGTTAGTGTGAGGTTTAGGGTGGGCTATAAAAAAGCTCACCCTCTGCTCAGAAAATAAAGAGGTAAAATTTATGGGGATGCCCTGTGTCGTGAATAGTATTTTAAAGTTAAAACCATCTCAAGGTTATCCAGAAAGTTTGGAATTATCTAAACAGTATCAAGGGATCAAAGAAGATTATAGAATTATTCCTGTTGATGTTCCCATTCCTTTGGTAAATGAACATTGGGTTGCCTACGCAGATGTTATCATTGAAAAATTAGTTTGGGAAAATCGTCAAACAACAGTTTTATTTAGAATTGATAGGATTTATCCAGTCCCTTTTATTGTCAAAGAAACTTGAAATTAGATGAAGGATCAACAACGAATAATTATTGCAAGAGTTATTAAGTATGAATTTGATTATTTTCTCAGAAAATTCAAGCCTTGGGAAAAACTCATATTTTTGTTATACTTAATAGTAGCGATTGTGACAGGTTTAGGGGATGCAAGTTCATTTTTTACGGGAGAGAATAGTCCTATACCCAGGGAATGGAAATTATTAAAAAGCCCTCAAATAGTTACGATTATATCTATTATTATCTTAGCAATTCCTGTTCTACTCTCTCAAACACAGACTGGACAAGATACTGTTGAACTTTTAGAAACAATTCGCTTAAACATTGTGCCAGCAATCAGTAGTTCTTTAGAAGAATTATCTGTTGATATAAAACAAAAATTTAATCTACAAGGCAATATCCGAGTATCCTTGTGGATACCAGTGAGACAAAAGTTATTTACTTGGAATCTCCAAATGGTATGTAAAACTAGCAATGTATCTGATAGGGAACTAGAGGCACTTTTTGAATTAGATGAAGGGGTAATTGGTTACACATACCTGAAGACTAAAAGAAAGTATGCGTTGGAGTTTATTGATATTTCTAATTCCCAGCAATTACCGTCTTCTTATGTCCCTCTCCAAAGAGACAATGAACTCTTAATTAATCCTCATATAAAAATTGTGTTAGCTGTAGCTGCACTGCAAAAAAGTTCTATTCTGGGACTATTAGCTGTTGATACCGATGATAGTGCAGATTTAAGCTCAATGAATGATAGAAATCTGCATAGTAGTATTTTAGACTGGATGACACAATACAATAACGTTGTTAAATTACTCTGGAGAATGAAGAATAATGTCTAGGGTATTGACTAGGTTAAGCAATTGACTCATGATAACAGTAGGAGTAAGACCTAAACCACAGAGGAAACTATTATGTCTGAGTCACTAAAACAACAGAGACAAGCACCTAGTTTAAAGTTAATTGAAATATTAGAAGATGGTAGTGCCAAAACTTTTATCTACGAAGATCCCGAAAAAAAGAACAAATCCAGCTTCATTGCTCGAATAAAGGCTAAAATACAACAAAAACTCAGACCATCAGCTAATTAGTTCTTATGTATTTACCAGATCGTTTGTACGCAAGGGGGTTATCTACCCCCTGATTTGTTTTTATAGTCATGACCGATTAGTTTGATACATTCTAGATATATGAAACTCTTATCCTGTCTAGTATTAATATTCTCAATCTTAATTGAAATCGCCGGTTTTGAGGATGAAGGCCGGGTGATTCCTTTGGAAGATTTACCTAAGATTGAGGATATCTTAGGGATTCCTTCAGGGGTTTTGAGTTAGTATGAAGTTGAGGGTGAGCTATGAAAAGCTCACCTTATTGACGATTTTTGTAACCAAGTAGATTAAAATTATGAAATTAGACCAATTTGAATATATTTATAATCGAGGCGAACCTAATGAATGGCGAATTGATGGATGTCAGCTAGGCAATATCAATTTAATTGTTGGTAAAAATGCTACTGGAAAATCAAGGATTGTACGAGTAATCTACCTTTTATCAGAACTACTATGCGATGGTGGTAAGCTCGGTAATCGACCGAGAAAATATGAATGGCATCTGTTGTTCGATAAAGACTCCGAGCATCAAACAGGATATTTTCTAACGATAAAAAATGGATATATTACTCAAGAAAAGTTAGAAATAGGAAAAAAAATTTTTTTACAAAGAGATAAAACAGGAGAAGGGACAATTTATGCAAAAGAACTAAATAAAGATATTCGCTTTCAAACTCCTACCACAGAATTAGCAGTAGTGAAACGTAGAGATACTATCCAGCATCCTTTTCTAGAATCTATCTATCAATGGGCAAGCTCGCTTCGATTTTATGAATTTGGCACGCAATTGGGCAAAGACACTATCGCTCGTATTCCCAAGAAAACAAAATTAGACAGAAGTAATATAGATTTAAAAAATTATGAATCGGTTATTACTGTATTTATGCTTGGAAAGCGAGAAATAGGAAAGAAATTTATAGATAAAATCATAGAAGATATGAAAAAAATTAATTACTATATTGAGACAATAGGAACACAAATTCCATCCTCTATTGATTTTGTCGAACTTGATAATCAAGATACTTTAAGCCATTTTTTGTGTATTAAGGAGAAAGGACTAAGAGCTATTACAGAACAATCAGAAATGTCCCAGGGAATGTTTAGAGTTTTATCACTTCTAATTCAGATTAATTATTCTCTCTTATCAAGCAAACCTAGTTGTATACTTATTGATGATATCGGGGAGGGTTTGGATTTTCAACGATCTTCAGCTATAATTAAACTTTTAATTGAGAAGGCGAAAACAGGCTTAGTGCAACTTATCATGACCACTAACGATGAGAATATCATGAATGGTGTTCCTCTTGAGTATTGGTCAGTTATCGAACGACAACCGGGAGTCGCTAAATTGCATAACTATGCTAATTCTCCCGAACAATTTGAACAGTTTAAACATATTGGACTGAATAACTTTGATTTTTTTGCTAGTGAATACTACTTGCAGGAACCTAATTCAGAGGAAGTGATAGATTGATGTTACAGAAAAAACTAGCGATTTTTGTGGAAGGACAGACCGAAAGGATATTGATAACCAGGTTACTTCAAGAAATTGCAGGATACAAAAAAGTTTCTGTGGAAGTTTATCAAGTGCGGGGAGATAAAGCTAATCGCAAAATTCAACCGCTAAAATCAAATCTCATCGAAGTTGCTCCTTTTTTTATTCTTTTGTACGATTGCGGATGTGATTCTCATGTACTTTCCGATATAAAAAAACAACATAATAGTTTAACTAATAATGGTTATGAAAAAATTTTGGGTTTACGGGATCTATATCCCGAACCTCTAGAAAATAGAACTAAGGTAGAAAATGGCATTAAGGGATTTTTAAAAACTTTACTTCAGAACAAGGGAATTCCCATTTCGATAATTTTAGTGATTATGGAAATCGAAGCTTGGTTTTTAGGTGAATACAGTTTTTTAACTAAAATAGATAGTTGTTTAACATCAAATTTTATTCTACACAACTTAGGTTTCGATCTAAATGCCCTAGATGTAGAACAAATACCACATCCTAGTCAAGTGTTGGACAGTATTTATCAATTAATACAACGAAGCTATGATAAAAGCGAAAGGACTGTGGAAGAAATAGCTAGTCTCCTAAATTATGAGTTTATGTATTTGCATCTAGTTGAAAAGATCAAACAACTCAAGCAGCTTATTGATGCAATCAACCTTTTTTTACAGTAAAAATACATTTAAATGTCTTTAGCTATTTATGAATTGGACAGAAGCAGGTATCGCCACGGAATTAATGCGCTTAGGAATTCCCAGCAGTGAGATAGTTTTAGCTTTTCAACCTCCCGAAGTGCGACAGTTTACCGAATTTGCGATCGCCTAAAAAATTATCAATTGTTTTCTCGTCAGATGAGGAGTCGCTAAAATCGATTATTTAAATATACTTGTTTCTAGGTCATTTCTGCCACTTCATCCTTGACTCGCCGGTTCAAGGGTTAGATATTTTCCGAGCAAAAGTGCTACAATGTAATCTTAGGGGTCAAAACAATCAAGGAGAAGAGCATGGTCAGCAAAATTGATCGCCAAGCATTTTTACAATCCTTAATCGTGCCACCGGGTAAAGAAATTTCTCTGCACAAAGACTACGATCCCGGGTTTAAGCCAGACTACATTACCAAAGAAGATGCCACGCTGCTGCTGCAACAGGGGATCGAAAAAATGGCCGAGTTTCAAGATAAACTTTATGCCCAGGATACCTATGCTCTGTTAATTAATCTGCAAGCCATGGATGCGGCGGGTAAAGATGGTACGATTAGGCACGTTATGTCGGGTTTAAATCCCCAAGGCTGTCAGGTATTTAGCTTTAAAGTTCCCTCGGCCGAAGAACTAGATCACGATTATCTCTGGCGATATTATAAAGCTTTACCGGAGCGGGGTCGTATCGGTATTTTTAATCGTTCCTACTACGAAGAATTATTAGTCGTGCGCGTCCATCAAGATTTATTGGAACGGCAAAAACTCCCCCTGGAAGACAGAACTAAGAAAGTTTGGCAGCGGCGTTTTGAAGAGATTAATAATTTTGAAAAATATCTGGTTAATAATGGGGTTATTGTCCTGAAATTCTTTCTCAATGTTTCTAAAGGAGAACAGAAAAAACGATTTTTAGAAAGAATTGATCGCCCCGAAAAAAACTGGAAGTTTTCCGAAAATGATGTCAAAGAAAGAGCTTTTTGGGATGATTACATGAAAGCCTACGAGGAGGTATTCAATCATACCAGTACCGAATGGGCTCCTTGGTATATTATCCCGGCTGATCGCAAATGGTTTACCCGTTTAGCTGTGGGGGCGGTTATTTATCACACCCTAGAATCCCTTGGTTTAAAATATCCCACCGTCACCGAAGAACATCGCCAAGCTTTACTGAAAGCCAAAGAAATCCTCGAAAACGAGCCGGATTAAAAATGGAAGAAAATCCCCAAAAAGCGATAATTGCCGGAAAATCGATCGTATAATCAATCTCGATTTTCAAGAATTCCCCCTATGAATTATCGCATCGATCGCCGCACCTATGCTGAAACCTACGGCCCCACCGTCGGAGATAAAGTTCGCCTAGCAGACACGGAATTATTTATCGAAGTCGAAAAAGATTTCACCACCTACGGCGATGAGGTAAAATTCGGCGGCGGTAAAGTAATTCGCGATGGTATGGGCCAATCCCCCATTTCTAGGGAAGATGGGGCGGTGGATTTGGTGATTACTAATGCCCTAATTCTCGACTGGTGGGGCATCGTTAAAGCCGATGTGGGCATTAAAGACGGCAAAATTTATCAAATCGGTAAAGCGGGCAATCCCCACATTCAAGATAATGTCGATATTATTATCGGTCCTGCCACCGAGGCATTAGCCGGGGAGGGGATGATTTTGACAGCAGGGGGGATTGATGCCCATATTCATTTTATCTGTCCCCAACAAATTGAGACCGCGATTGCGTCGGGGATTACCACGATGATTGGTGGCGGGACCGGGCCGGCGACGGGAACTAATGCCACCACCTGCACCCCGGGAGAATGGAACATCTATCGAATGCTAGAGGCCGCCGAAGCTTTCCCGATGAATTTAGGTTTTTTGGGCAAAGGCAATAGCAGTCAGCCGGAAGGACTAGCGGAACAGGTAAAAGCGGGGGTAATTGGCTTAAAACTCCATGAAGATTGGGGAACCACTCCGGCAGCCATTGATACCTGTTTAAGCGTGGCCGATAAGTACGATGTGCAGGTGGCGATTCATACCGATACTCTCAATGAAGCCGGTTTTGTCGAGGCCACTATCGCCGCTTTTAAAAATCGCGTCATTCACACCTACCACACGGAAGGGGCCGGCGGTGGTCATGCTCCCGATATTATCAGGGTTTGCGGGGAAATGAACGTTTTACCCTCCTCTACCAATCCCACCCGTCCCTATACGACGAATACCTTAGAGGAACACCTTGATATGTTGATGGTTTGTCATCATCTAGACCGGAGTATTCCCGAAGATGTGGCCTTTGCTGAATCCCGCATCCGCCGAGAGACTATTGCCGCCGAGGATATTCTCCACGATTTAGGGGCTTTTAGTATAATTTCCTCCGATTCTCAAGCTATGGGACGGGTGGGAGAAGTAATTATCCGCACTTGGCAAACTGCCCACAAAATGCGGGTACAACGGGGCAGACTGACCGGGGAAACGGGAGAGAATGATAATCTGCGGGCAAGACGATATATTGCTAAATATACGATTAATCCTGCTATTACCCATGGTGTCTCCGATTATGTCGGTTCCATCGAGGTGGGCAAATTAGCCGATTTAGTTCTCTGGAAACCGGCATTTTTTGGCGTAAAACCGGAAATTGTCCTGAAAGGCGGTTTAATCGCCTGGGCGCAAATGGGCGATGCTAATGCCAGTATTCCCACACCCCAACCGGTTTATATGCGTCCCATGTTTGCCTCTTTTGGTGGTGCGATCGCAAAAACTTCCTTGACATTTGTTTCTAAATATGCTATGAAAGCGGGCATTCCTGAGAAGTTAAAGCTGAAAAAAACCGCCGTGGCAGTGTCGAACACGCGCAATATCAGTAAGGCTAGTATGAAGCTGAATGACGCTTTACCGCGCATAGAAGTTAATCCCGAAACCTACGAAGTGCGCGCTGACGGGGAATTATTAATCTGTGAACCGGCTACGGTTTTACCCATGGCCCAACGCTATTTCCTATTTTGAATTCTGGTTTTTTTAAAACCTTATTTTTGGAGCTTTGTGGGAGTCAGGGGAGAGACGATAAGCTATTCCCAACCCCGCTTGTATCTCCGCTTGTACTGACAAATTCTCGGTATTTGTTGCCAGTTTTAACGCCTTTTCATCAGGTTTTTTTGCCAACTGATACTAAATCCGTTTATTAAAAACTGATTATTTATTCACCCTTTTGCATGAGTGCCTCTTGCATGAGTGCCTGTCCTCATAACCTCATAAGTAGCCTATACTCAACGGATTTAGTATGAGGTGACTTCTTTGCTGACAACTACTGTACCGTAGGGAGAAAGAAGGGTTTCTAAGAAGTCTTTGCTAAATTTATCCCAAATAAAGCGAGTCACGGATGCAACCAGTTACCTAAATCTGCCAGATTGTCAAAGTCTAATAAAGCGAGTCCTAAGTCTTCTAACCGCTCCACAGGAAGGTTACGGATGATTTCCTCAAGATTATGAGGTATTTCGCCGAAACGTCGTTGAAGTTGACGGAGGAGCAAATCCGCTTCTCCCTGTTGTCTTCCTTGTTGAATACCTTGCTGAACCCCCTCTTGAACCGCTTGTTCTCTATCCTGTTGGTAAAGTGGAGCTAAACGCATAATAAACTGCCTATCCTCCTGTGTTTTTTTCGATAACGCTTCTAGATTTCTACTCAGATTATACAATAAGTTTAAAGAAGCCGATTTTAGAGGAGCATTCGGGGATAATCTCTCTAATTCGTCAATTGCTCTCTCTCTTGTTCCTCCTCTACCTAATAATCTTAACCATAATGTCTCTGAGGTTTCGGGTAATTGATGAATCACTATTATCGCTGTACCTAACCCTTGCGGGAGAAAATAAACCCCCTCTCCCCAATTGGGTTGTAATTGAGCCGTAAACAGGGATAAAATGCGCTCACTAGCTGTAGGAGTGAGAATCCACAACTTAGGTATCTCCTCCTCTGATATTCTCTGTTTATTTCTCTTTGCTTCTCTTTGAAAGATTTCACGAATAGCAAAGCGCTTGGATAGACAATCATTGATACCGTCAAGGGTAATCCCATGGCGATAGGGTTCCAATAAACAGGGATTTTGGCATAATTTGCCTAATAATCCTAGCTGAGGGGGAATTTTAGCGGTATTAGGATTAAAATACACATCAATTTCTTTAATTTCTGAGGTGACTTCTTTGCTGACAACTACTGTACCGTAGGGAGAAAGAAGGGTTTCTAGGAAGTCTTTGCTAAATTTATCCCAAATAAAGCGAGTCACGGGTGCAACCAGTTGTCTAAATCCGTCAAAGTGTCAAAGTCTAATAAAGCGAGTCCTAAGTCTTCTAATCGCTCCACAGGAAGGTTACGGATGGTTTCTTCTAGATTCTGCGGTATTTCACCGAAACGTCGTTGAATAAGGCGAATGAGCAAATCCGCTTCTCCCTGTTGTCTTCCTTGCTGTACCCCCTCTTGAACCGCTTGTTCTCTATCCTGTTGGTAAAGTGGAGCTAAACGCATAATAAACTGCCTATCCTCCTGTGTTTTTTTCGATAACGCTTCTAAATTTCTACTCAAATTATACAATAAGTTTAAGGAAGCCGATTTTAGGGGATTATTCGGTGATAATCTCTCTAATTCATCGATAGCTCTCTCTCTTGTTCCTCCTCTACCCAATAATCTTAGCCATAATGTCTCTGAGGTTTCGGGTAATTGATGAATCACTATTATCGCTGTACCTAAACCTTCTGGGAGAAAATAAACCCCTTTTGGCCAATTGGGTTGTAATTGAGCCGTAAACAGGGATAAAATGCGCTCACTAGCTGTGGGAGTGAGAATCCATAACTTAGGTATCTCCTCCTCTGATATTCTCTGTTTATTTCTCTTTGCTTCTCTTTGAAAGATTTCACGGATAGCAAAGCGCTTGGACAGACAATCATTAAGACTATCAAGGGTGATAGGATTGCGATAGGGTTCCAATAAACAGGGAGTTTGGCATAATCTGCCTAATAATCCTAGCTGAGGGGGAATTTCCGCGGTATTAGGACTAAAATACACATCAATTTCTTTAATTTCTGAGGTGACTTCTTTGCTGACAACTACTGTACCGTAGGGAGAAAGAAGGGTTTCTAAGAAGTCTTTGCTAAATTTATCCCAAATAAAGCGAGTCACGGATGCAACCAGTTATCTAAATCCGTCAAAGTGTCAAAGTCTAATAAAGCGAGTCCTAAGTCTTCTAATCGCTCCACAGGAAGGTTACGGATGGTTTCTTCTAGATTCTGGGGTATTTCACCGAAACGTCGTTGAAGAAGTCTAATAACAAGATTGGCTTCCTGAATTCTACCCTGTTCAAGACCTTGTTGAATACCTTGCTGAACCCCCTCTTGAACCGCTTGTTCTCTATCCTGTTGGTAAAGTGGAGCTAAACGCATAATAAACTGCCTATCCTCCTGTGTTTTTTTCGATAACGCTTCTAGATTTCTACTCAGATTATACAATAAGTTTAAAGAAGCCGATTTTAGAGGAGCATTCGGGGATAATCTCTCTAATTCGTCAATTGCTCTCTCTCTTGTTCCTCCTCTACCTAACCTGAGTTCGGGATAAGCTAAAACCCTGATGCTACCGTAGTCTGAAACTCCTATTCTTTCGTGGAAGCTATGGCTAGTAATTGTTTGTGATACCAATAATCTTACCACTAAGTTTAACTCCTAACCCTTCATCAGTCAAATTTCATCGAAGTTGCATCACCAGAAGGAATAAAACTGGCCCAATAAAAAGGATGTTTTTGCTTTTCACCCTTGAGCATTCCTAATTGAATTTGTCGTAAAGCTTCACTGCGTCTTTCACCTTTTTGTAAGCGTCCATAATAGGCGACCATTAAATCTTTAGTTGCATCATCAGAGACTTTCCAAAGGCTAATTAATTGGCTTTCACTACCTGCAATAACTAAAGCGCGGCGCAATCCATAAACTCCCTGGCCGATATTAATATCTCCTTTCCCCGTATCGCAAGCGGAAAGAACAACTAATTTGGTTCCGACTAAGTTTAAATTGGTAGTTTCTCAAGCAGTTAAAACACCATCATCTCCTGCACTTTGACCGATTTTTACTCCGGCTAAAACTAACCCAGAACGCAATAAAGGATTCTCAATCACATTGCGTTCACCCTGTAGGGGCGAATTGCGTTCGCCCGGATTGCGTTCACTCAAATTGCGTTCCGGTTTAAAAAAACCATGAGTGGCGATGTGGAGAATATTCGGTTTTTTCGCTTGTTTGACGGCGTTTTCTGTGGCTTGAGAACCAGTTAAAACAGTGGCTTGAGGTAAGATATTTTTAATCGCTTTAGCTTCTTGTTCTGTACCCGGAAGACCAGAAAAAGTAAACTCAGACAGGTCGATGGAACGAGTGAGAGCGACTTTTTCCCCTGCTTTACCGTAGAAAGGATCAGCTACAATGAGGGGAGATTGTTGACTGGCAAATTTATCTTTTAGACGCAGTAAATCTCGTCCAGAAGTGAGATAGGTAATATGATAATTTTCCACTAAGTATTGATTATTTTCATCCACTAATGCTTCAAAGGGAATTAAATTAAGTCCAGCATCAGGAGAAAGCAGAATTGTTTTAGTATCGCCTAATAATTGACGGATAGGCTGCATCAATGTCTCATCAAGTTGACGCGCTGATTTTTGCAGTTGGGGGAGACGAGTTTCTGCGTCTGCAAGATTGTCACGGAAGTAAATTAATTTGTCGTCAATCGGTTTAGCCTCCCCTAAATCCTTGGCTTTGATGTCACCATTGGGATAGAGAATATAAACAGCATAACGAGGATTGCCAAAGCGTTGATTTTCAGGTGCTTTAGGATTAAAAGGTTGATAGCGGACTATTTCAACTAAAGCAGCATCAGCAGGAATTAACTTTTGAATGCCTTCGAGGGTAATGGGTTGGGATAGGCTACGAAATTCGGCACTACGACGACCGATTTTATCTTCTATTTCTTTTGCTTTTGCGGTAACTTCGTCAAGTTGTTGACGGTAAATTTCTGGTGAGGGAAAATCTTCAGGCTTTTTAAAAGTCAGGTTAGATACTTGCGTCCGAACTTCAATCAGTTGAGTTAATAATTGTTGACTTTCGAGGTCATCAGTACGTTGTCGGAGAATTTGTAAGCTATTGGTTGAAACATCTAAAATTCGTCCTTTACGTTCTAAGATGGTTTTCAAGGCGAGACGGGTTGCTTGTGGGTTATTGGGTACAGCTTGAAGATTGAGGGAAATCACCCCATTAGTCGTCCCTAAAACCTTTGCCATATAATCTTGTTTTTGCTTGTCATCCCCCATTTTTAGATTTTCTGAGAGGTTGTCTTCTTCTACTGCAAGTCCTTGGCTGAGATAATTAATTGCTTGAGGAATATCATCTTGAGACCAGTAAAGTCCTGCCAAATTGTTGAGACTGATGGCGGTATCGGGATGGTTGTCTCCTAATTGTTGTTTCCTGATAGCTAAGGCTTCTTTGTAGAGGGGTTCAGCTTCACTGTATCTTCCTTGAACTGTGTAAAGTCCTGCCAAATTGTTGAGACTGATGGCGGTATCGGGATGGTTGTCTCCTAATTGTTGTTTCCTGATAGCTAAAGCCTGTTTGTAGAGGGGTTCGGCTTCGCTATATCTTCCTTGAGAATCGTAAAGTGATGCCAAATTATCGAGACTGGAAGCGGTTAGGGGATGGTTGTCTCCTAATTGTTTTTTGAAGATAGCTAAAGCTTGTTGGTAGAGGGGTTCGGCTTTGCTATATCTTCCTTGAGACTGGTAAAGTAATGCCAAATTGTTGAGACTAGCAGCGGTATCGGGATGGTTGTCTCCTAATTGTTGTTTCCTGATAGCTAAGGACCTGTTGTAGAGGAGTTCGGCTTCGCTATATCTTCCTTGAGAATCGTAAAGTGATGCCAAATTATCGAGACTGGAAGCGGTTAGGGGATGGTTGTCTCCTAATTGTTGTTTAATGATAGTCAAGGCTTGTTTGTAAAGGGGTTCGGCTTCGCTATATCTTGCTTGAACCCCATAAAGTAATGCCAAATTGTTGAGACTGATAGCGGTATCAGAATGGTTGTCTCCTAATTGTTGTTTCCTGATAGCTAAGGCTTGTTTTAAAAGGGGTTCGGCTTCGCTGTATCTTCCTTGAGACTGGTAAATTAATGCCAAATTGTTGAGAATGGTGGCTGTGGCGGGATGGTCGTCTCCTAATTGTTGTTTAATGATAGTCAAGGCTTGTGTGTAGAGGGGTTCGGCTTCGCTGTATTTTCCTTGAACTCCATAAAGTTCTGCCAAATTGTTGAGACTGGTGGCGGTATCGGGATGGTTGTCTCCTAATTGTTGTTTAATGATAGCTAAGGACCTGTTGTAGAGGGGTTCAGCTTCGCTGTATCTTCCTTGAACTCTATAAAGTCCTGCTAAATTGTTGAGAATGGTGGCAGTTAGGAGATGGTTGTCTCCTAATTGTTTTTTGATGATAGTCAAGGTTTGTTTGTAGAGGAGTTCAGCTTCGCTATGTCTTCCTTGAACTCTGTAAAGTTCTGCCAAATTGTTGAGACTTTGTGCAGTTAGGGGATGGTTGTCTCCTAATTGTTGTTTCCTGATAGCTAAGGCTTCTTTGTAGAGGGGTTCAGCTTCACTGTATCTTCCTTGAGACTTGTAAAGTCCTGCCAAATTGTTGAGACTGATGGCGGTGGCGGGATGGTTGTCTCCTAATTGTTGTTTAATGATAGTCAAGGCTTGTTTGTAGAGGGGTTCGGCTTCGCTGTATCTTCCTTGAACTCTGTAAAGTTCTGCCAAATTGTTGAGACTAATGGCGGTATCGGGATGGTTGTCTCCTAATTGTTGTTTGCTGATAGCTAAGGCTTCTTTGTAGAGGGGTTCGGCTTCGCTGTATCTTCCCTGAGAATAGTAAAGTAATGCCAAATTATTGAGACTTTGTGCAGTTAGGGGATGGTTGTCTCCTAATTGTTGTTTGATGATAGCTAAAGCTTGTTGTGCTAGGGGAATCGCCTCGTTATATTTCCCCTGCTGATACAATTGAATAACTTGCTGAGTTAGCTTCTCTGCTTCTGCTAAAGTAATATCATTTTCTGTTGCTTCCCGCCAACTCAAGACGTAACTACCGGATTCTTTTGCTTTAGCTGAATTGACAATAAGGGTGTAAGTTCCCGTTACAGGTAGAGTCAAGACAATTCTGGCATTATTCTCATCTCCCCCATTATCATTCTCGGCAATCTTGTTATTATTGGGGTCAAGCAAAATCAGATAAGCATCAAAATCTTTGCTAGTCAAATCAATAATTAACGGTTCTCCTGCTTTTCCTGGAAAAGTATGGACATTGAAATAACTACCATCTTTCAGGGTTTGGCTATTGCTGTCTAACTTTCCTTCAATTGAGGAACTATTAGCTACACTAGACTCTGATTGCTGTGCTAAAGTTCTTTGTCCCACCGTTGGGGTTAAGATGACTCCCGATAATCCCATCACTCCCGCAACCGCAGCCGCCATCATCCATAATTTAACTTTCATCCTTACTCCCTCCTTAAAATGTCATTAATTGTTTCATCTAATTTCTGAACCTGGGAAGTATCCCCCAACTGATTATAAGTCCCCTTCGCCTTAGTTAACCACTGTATCGCCTCATCTGTATTCCCCAAGAGACGATAAGCTATTCCTAACCCCGCTTGTATCTCCGCTTGCACTGACAAATTCTCGGTATTTGTTGCCAGTTTTAACGCTTTTTCATAAGGTTTTTTTGCCAACTGAGGTAAACCAATCTTAAGGTAAGTATCACCCAATAGTTGATAAACCGTAGCAACCTGACTACCTTGCTTAACCAATCCTTCCAATACCTCAACCGTATCCCCATACAACCCATAACCTCGATAAAGATGCGCTAAAACTAACCCTGCTTCCTCTGGTGATAATTGCTGCTGTTGAACAGTTTTAACAGCATCTAAAACCGTTGTTTTCGTCTGTTCATCTAATATTGTAAACCCGACTTTTTCATCATCACTTCTAGAAGACGCACCATTATCAGCTTCTATGGTTACTCGATATCGCTCTCCTGCTTCCAGAGGAGGTTCACCAGGATAGACTATTTCAGTTTTGTTTGTCTGCGTTTCCCAATTAACCCCATCTATTTTGACAGTATAATTAGTTGCACCCAGAACAGCATTCCACCGCAGGGGAGGACGATTGGTAAGAATATTCGTTTGACGAGGAGTAATTAGATAAGGTAATTTTGCTAAAGCTTTCTCTGTTTTTCCCGTTGGACGGAGGGTTGTATTATTACTATTGGGAAGTGGAATCACAGGATTTCCCCGAGGACAGCCACTAGAAACAATATACCTTCCAGGTTTAACCGTCCACTTCTTGAGATTACTACAATAAACCTTAACCGAAGCGTTAGCTGCTACTTCTAACTTATCCTCAAAACTGAGGGTAAGTCCGACAGAAGCAGGAAGCGGTTTTTTCCATTGTGGTTTCTTGACAGTAACTTTCCCTTTTACCTCAAAAATCGTGTTAACTCCAACAGTGTTACTGAAAGTCGCCACCGGAAATCCTACCGTAATTAATATCAGGGAAATGGGGGTAAAGAGTTTGAGAAATTTATTCATAACTAGAATCAATTGAGGTTTGGCTTTAATTTTTTCAAACATTTCAGAAAACGGGTTTTTTGAAAAAACCCGTTTTCTTGTCTAGATTATATGATTCTTGGTTAACCAGAGAACAGGTTTATCGAAAAGTAATCTCATGGAGCATTCCCGTCAATTCCATAGAGATATTGTTTATAATTTATTGAAGCATCAGGAGGAACTTTTTCCCATTATTCATCAGGAATTTCTTCCCCTATTTCAACAATTACCTGCCAAATAGGACGACGTGGTGCATGATTTTTTTATCAATGTCGGGGTGTTTAGTTTGATCAGTCTGTTCGTGATTTTTGGCGGAAGATTGCATGAGAATATACCCTAGTTTGGTTTTTTTCAATGTAAAGATTTCATCTAAAATACGCATTTTTAAAGCCTTAAGTGGATAAACTATACATTCTTAGACTCTGAATAGTCACCAATAATTATAGGTTCTTTGTTGGGAATTTTGACAATAATTTCGACAGTTCCACCTAAGGCGTTAACTACTTCGCGCAGTGTATTTAGCTCTAGATTTTGCTCTTGTTTAAGTTTAGGTACTATTGATTGCTGTACTTCAAGATACTTTGCCAATTCTGATGAAGATAAACCTAGTTTTTCTTGCAAATACTTAAGCGTAAGTTCCTCTAAATAAATTTGAGAAGCTCTTTCTTTAATACTTGCTTGTCGTTCTTTACCAAGTTTATTAAATTCTTCCGAGAAGTTAGTATATTCTTTCATGACTTTTCTTCCTTAAGTTTTTCCAGATATTTTTGATAACGTTGATCTGCTATAGGAATATTTTCTTTGTACCATCTTTTGTTACCTGACTTGTTCCCCCCAACAAGTAAAATTGCTTATCGATGAGGATCAAAGGCAAATAAAACACGCCAAGGTTCACCTTTATACTGAATACGAAGCTCTTTCATATTCTTAAAAGAAGATCCTTCCATGGTATCAACTCGCGGTCTCCCCAGTGCTGGTCCAAGTTTCATCAATACAGTTAAAACAGCAAATACTTCATTTTGAAGTCCCTGTTCTTGTTGATAAAACCAGAACCTAAAATCTGGATCAAATATAATATTCCATTCCATAACTATAATATAGTCTATACATAAAATAATGTCAAACTTTCAGTTAAACATTCGGCTCTCTTGCCATCATCAGTATAAATTATAACATCGGTGAATAATCTCTGTGTTCTTTGTGTCTCTGTGGTTAATTCCCCTCGATGATCTCCGTACCTCGCTCCAACTCAAAAATGCTATAATAAAAGTAAACTATCACTTCTTATCAATCATGGACACACAAAACCCTCACTCAACTGTAGAATCAGACGATTTAATCAAAGAACTTGAGGAACCTTTAATCATGACTAACTTAAACAATCATTCAACGTCTAACACATCCGAAGAGCCTGAGTTATCAATGGAAGAACTCGATGCTAAATGGGACGCACTGGAAAATGACCCAGAATTTCGCAAAAAACCTTTTTGGCAAAGAATTGTTGAGATTGGTAACGTTGTTCCCCAATCAGAATGGCGAAAACACTTTCCCAGAGACTTTGCGCGTAATTTTGAACACTATATGTATGGCGCACCGAGAGAAGATGAGGAAGAATGAGAAAAATTTTCTTAGATACATCCTATTTACAGGCTCTTGCTGATTTTGGCGATAATCTTAATCCATTAGCTACAGCTATGGCAGCAAGACTGGGTAACTTTAGAGGTGTTACCAGTGAAATGGTTCTCACAGAATTGCTCAATGCTTTATGCAGTAGAGGGGAATTTTTGCGTAAATCAGCTATTCGTCTAACCCATGATTTACGCAATGACAGCAAAACCATAATTATTCCCCAAACCAGTGAACAATTTCAGCAAGCTTTTGATTTTTATCAAAGACGATTAGATAAAGGTTATAGCTTAACTGATTGTGCTTCAATGCAGATTATGAGACAACTGGAAATCTATGAAATATTAACTTTTGATAAGCATTTTCAGCAAGAAGGATTTAGCGCATTACTCAGAGAATAGTCAGTAAACTTTACTTCACTTTAATTTTTTTCCTCGCTTCATATAACCATTGCTCCTCCTCTGTATTAATTATCCTCCCTTCGGCTAAATTAAGACATTTACGCCAATTTTCCTGAGATAATTTCTTGTCTTCTTTTTCTAAAAGTTGAGCATAAATACAAAAAGCAGCACCGGGATTGCGGATAAATTTCTGATAAGCTGGATTTTCAGCGATACCAATAGCAACTAAAAGATTAGCAATTGCATCTTCACTGCGATTTTGCTTAAATCTGGCCCAGCCTAGACTTTTATAAATACTATATTTTTGTAATGCTAAATTGCGTTTCTCATCTTCAGTAAATTGGTCTAGTTTTTCATCTTTTTCTGCCAATAATCTCTTGGCTTTTTCCAGTAACTCTACTGCTTCTGCATTCTTATTATCGCGCAGATACCAATAAGCGAGATTATTATAAGCATCTATAAAACCACCTTTTGCCGCAATTAAATAGTGTTTCTTCCCATTAGTCAAATCCTGTAACTCTTCGTAAAGTGTTGCCAACTTATAATGAGCATCTAAATTATCTGGATCTAACTCAATTGCTTTTAAATACTTCTCTTCGGCTAAGGCTAAATTAGGAAGTTCTTGACTTGCTGGCTGAGGAGATTGTAAACGGCTTCCTGCTTGCTTATAAAACTCAGAAAACCAAGAGAAATTTAGATAAATTCCCAAGAGAAAAGCAAAGACTATTACTGTTACAGAAAACTGTATTTCTTCATACCAATGTTCAGCAATCCCAAGAAATTTCATTAACTTAACAAAACCCTTCTGGCGCGTTCGTGTGAGAGCATTTTCAGTTTGTAATAAAGAAATGAAAGTCGAAAAAATAACACCCCCTATTTCTAGCAAACCTGAACCACCACTAAGAAACCGAGTAGCAATCGTTCCGATTAATGTAAAATTAACCCCTAATAAAACCAGTTTACCGATTCTCAATAGCCAATCAAAGCGATTGCAAGGATGCAGAGATTCCCTACTTTCTAAATGCCACCACCAAGCTTTTTCAGAAATAGTTAGAGTCTCCCGATATTCAGCTAAGTCAAGAACTTGAGTAATTTTGTAGCTTTTCTGTTTTAATCTATTATCTTGTTCGATTAATTTTGACCGCATATCAACCGAAATTTCCGCCTCAGCTTCCATTTGTTTATGAAGAACATCTCTGGCGGCAATAATTTCTAAAGCCTGTTCTTTTTTTAGAGATTTCTTATGAGAAGTATATAAATAATTTAGAGCATTCTGGTAACGTTCTAAAGCCACTTGAAAGGGTGTCGGCACAGGTGCAGGAGAATTCATATTATACAATCCTAAAAGTTTAGTTTCTTTCACTGTTTGAGGGTAAGAAATACCCCGACAAAACTGGCTGATGATACTAAATCCTGTTTAAAAAGTGTAGGAAAGTGGGAAGATGGGGAGATGGGGTAAAAAAGCAAAGGAATTAGGAACCATAAGCCCCTAATTCCTGTAGTATATGCCATTGTATCTAACGGGCTTGGAGAGACTCGAACTCCCGACCTTGTGGTCCGTAGCCACACGCTCTAATCCACTAAGCTACAAGCCCTTGTTTTTCTCAACAGTAAACTACTATAGCACAGGTTCATTCAATGACGCAAGAGGGTAAAGAAAAATTATCTCATCTCGACAGCCAAGGCGAGGCCCAGATGGTGGATGTATCGGAGAAAATGCCCACTAAACGCACTGCTATTGCGCTAGGACAAGTGAGAATGCTAAAAACGACTTTTGAAGCCATAGAACAGGGAAATGCGCCTAAAGGGGACGTTTTAGGGACGGCAAGATTAGCGGGAATTATGGCTGCCAAACAAACTTCCTGCTTAATTCCTCTTTGCCATCCCTTACCCCTGCAAAAAATCAATGTTCAGATTATCCCGAAAGCAGAGTTACCCGGTTACGAAATTCGGGCAGAAGTGGTGACAAAATCGGAAACCGGTGTAGAAATGGAAGCTTTAACCGCAGTATCTGTGGCAGCCTTGACTTTGTACGATATGGCTAAAGCGTTAGAAAAATCAATCCTGATTGAAAATATCCATCTGCTGAGTAAAACAGGAGGGAAATCAGATTATCACAACAATCCCCTGTTGCCATGAGTGTGGGGTGTGGGGTGTGGGGTTTTACCAATTTTCAGGGAGTCAATTACCTAATTTTCCTCCCAATCACCCCAATCGCTGGCACTTTTTGATTTCAAAAAAGCCTAAAGATATTATCCAACAAGGTTTTTAGATTTATTCAGCAGACCCTAAGTAACCCCTTCTAGTTTTTCATCGGTCAATTGATATAATTCCTGTAATTTCTCTAATTTGTCGGGGTCTGCTTGCCAAAAACCGCGGCCCTGTGCTTCTAACATTCTACCGACAATATTGCGGAAAGCTTCGGGATTAGCTTGACGCAATTTTTCCGCCATTTCTGCATCAAAAGCGTAGGTATCGGCTGCCTGATCATACACCCAATCGTCACTAAAATTAGCCGTACCGCCCCAACCAATTAAAGCGGTCATTCTTTGGGAGATTTCGTAGGCCCCACCGGAACCTTGATTAACCATGGCCTTGGCCCATTTAGGATTAAGTAATTTACTGCGGTATTCTAAGCGCAAAACCTCCTCTAATTTGCGGGGAGTTGTATCATTGGAAAAACTCTCGACAAAACTTGTCATTACCCGTTTACCGCTTTGTTTTTCTGCGGCTAATTTTAATCCTCCCGTGTTGCCGTAGTATTCCTGAATATCGGTTAAACCGTATTCTACCGAGTCAATTTCTTGGATAATACTTTCACTGGTTTTTAATAACTGTTGTAGCACTTCTGGCCGCGCTTGTCCCTTATCTTGACGACCATAACTAAAAACATTACGCTTTTCCCAAGTTTTCGCTAATTCGTTGTCATTGTCCCAATTTCCCTCCACTACTTGGTCATTAACTAAAGAGCCAAAATCCCCGGCAGGATTGGAAAATAAACGAGCGCTGGCATTGTCAATACCTTGACTTTTTAAGGCTAAATAGTGCTTACGGATATAATTATCATTTTCCGATTCTTCTATCTCAGCTGCCCGCTGCATTAAATCATCTAATAACTCGATAATATTGATAAAAGTATCCCGAAAAATTCCCGATAAATTAGCCAAAATATCGATGCGCGGGTGTCCAATTTCCCCTAGAGGTTTTAATTCATACCTGACAATTCTTCCTGTCCCCTCTTTTACCGGTTCCGCACCGACTAATTCTAAGAGAATCCCCAAGGATTCACCCTTAGTTTTAATCACATCTAATCCCCAGAGTAAAACCGCTACAGTTTCGGGATATTTTCCTTTTTCGGTTAAGTTTTGTTCTAGCAGTTTTTTGGCGATTTCTCGTCCGCGGGTGTAGGCTGCCGGGGAAGGCATCCGGTAGGGGTCTAAAGCGTGTATATTGCGTCCTGTAGGCAAAACTCCCGCACCATCCCGGAGTAAATCACCCCCCGGTGCTGGGGGTACATATTCCCCATTTAATCCCCGCAAAAGATTAGTTAATTCCTCGCTATTTTGTCCTAATAAATTTTTAATAGCAATGCCTTCTTTAAGCTTTTCATTGGTTGCTTCTTCATCGAGAATTTGCTGAAATTCTCGCTCAGATAAATCGGTAAAATAAGCATCAAGATAACCTTTTAATTCTTCCTGATTGGGAGCAGTTCCTAGGGTGTGTAAACCGGAAGAAAATAGTCTTTGTTCGACGATTTGTAGGTAATTATACACCTTGACAAAATAATCGGTTAGTGCATAGCGACTAAATAATTTGGCATTTTCTAAAGTGAATTCTATTCCCTGTTTTTCTGCTTCCAGAAAAGGACAATCTTTAGAGATACCTGTATCAATAATCTTTTGGAGGATACTATCTCTTAAAGCGTAATTTTTCTCAGGATTTTCTCGAAACTCGGCAATCAAATCTCGCATAATCATCAATTCTTTATACAATCCCGCTCGTCCGTAGGGTGGCACATTATGGGAAATTAACACCCCATAACCGCGACGTTTAGCTAGGATAGATTCCGAGGGATTATTAGCGGCATAAATATATAAATTCGGTAAATCTCCTAATAAAATATCTGACCAAGAATAACCGGTATTTCCTAGGGGTGAACCGGGCAACCATTCAACAGTTCCGTGCATACCAAAATGAATGATCGCATCGGTCTTAAAATCTTTTTGTAACCACTGATAAAAGGCTGCATACTGAGGGTGAGGAGTTAAATCTTTTTCAAACATTAACCGCATCGGATCCCCAGCAATTCCTAAAGGTGGTTGCACTCCAATCCAGACATTACCTAACTCAATCCCCCCTAAATGATACTGGTTGCCAACAGTTTTTATCCCCGCATCTTTCAGAGATTTCCAGTGTTTTTCGATGCGGGAGGTTAACAGATAACCTAGCCAATTTTCTAAAGTTTCTATCGATAAACGATTTTCTTTAGAGAGATTTTCATCATCGGCAAATTTAACTTTTTGAATAATTTCTTCCCCGTCTTCGGGAATCGTTCCCAGATTATAACCCTGCGCTTGTAAAGCTTGTAAAAACTTAACTAAACTCCGGGGAACATTTAATAAAGCTGCCGTACCAACTGCCCCATAACCCGGGGGAAATCCATAAAGAATGATGGCTATTTTGCGTTCTTGCGGAGGGGTTTTATGTAACTTAATCCAACTGTTTAAACGTCCAGTTAAACGCTGTAATCTTTCGGGGATTAAATAGATAGTTTCCCCCACTAATCCCCCCAGAGGAATCGTATCAATTGCTCCATCTAATTCCGGTAAAGCGTATAGAACCACACTCTGTAAACCACCGATTCCCTGTCTTGTCCAAGAATAAATATCTTGAATCAATAAAGGGGCAGCGATAAGATAAGGAATATTTTTAGCGGACAGAATTCGTTTAGCCACTTCTACCTGTCTTCCTGCTTCCATAGAACCCGCAGGACCCCCCACCAAAGGAAAGCCAATCGTCGAAACAATTGCATCTACTGTCACCGCATCTTCACTTAAAGAAGGAGTTTCAATGATTCCTTTTTTTCTTTGCTGAATTTCGTAGTCTGTGGTTAACCAATCCCGAACAATTGTATGGCCTTCCACTCCGTTAATAAATACGGGTAGGGGAATTAAATTAGCCGTTTCAAAATGACGGATTAATTGATTAATATAGGGCAGTTTACTGATAACGTGCTTCCGATAAAGCAGCAGGGCCACCACTGGTTTATCAAGGGATGTATTTTTTTTATACCAAGTCAAATATTCTTGGGGAGTGAGAAAATAACCCTGATAATCGGGATGTAATAGTCCCTTATTGGGAGTTTCGATGACTTCGGGTATTTCCTGTACTTTTAATCCTAGATATTTTTGGGCAATTACCCAACACATAGCGGCAACATTTTCAGTTCCTCCCGCATTCCAATAACCGTAGATAATTAACCAATTACGCAAATCTTGAACTTTTTTAGCGGGAATAAATTTCAGTAGTTTCGGTCCAGTTTTGAGAAAACTGAGATAACCGGCTAATTTATCTTCTTCCTTGCCACTAGAAAATTTACTCAAGATAAATTGAATTGGTTTTGGCATTCCTTTTGGTTTATCCCCGATGGCAAATTCTCCCAAACGGGTTAAACTCATTAACTCTAAAGCAGACTCAAAAACTAAGCGAATCGGAATCTGTGCCGCTCGTTGCCGCAGCCAAGTAACTTGATCGTAATCGAAGATCAAACTAGCAAAAAAAACGTCGGCAGTGGCTAAAGCTTGCTCGACTATTTCTGGTTCGCTAGTTAAGGATTTATCGCTAAATACTTTTACCTCTAAATCAGGACATTTAGAACTAGCCAACAGGCCCGATTGCCGATATAAATTCCTGTTAAAGGTTTCAAAGCCAACAATTAAAACAATACTTTTCATAAGAATATATTTTTAGACCAATCAGGGTGCGTTATTTTGCCTTAACACACCCCCTGAAATGATCATAACAACAAATTAATAATAACTGCCAGATTTGCGATGATGGATAGCGGTTAAACCCTGGTGTAAAACCTTGCCTTTTTCTGCGATCGCATAAAGCAGCCAATGATCACCGCACTCCATTCGTTGTTCTACCCGACATTCCAGATAAGCGAGCGCTTCGGCCAGAATCGGTCCACCGTTCTCAGCTTTAGTGGTTTCGATATTAGCAAAACGATCCTCCCCGGGAGAAAAAGGTTTAAGAAAATGCTTCATTAAAGCCAAATGTTGACCTTCTTGGAGGATATTAAGGACAAAAGGCGTACCGCTATAAAGCAGAGACTCGATCGCTCGTTCTTTCGCTACGGCAATAGTCAATCCGGGGGGAGTGAACGTCGCTTGCGATACCCAAGAGGCTAACATGGCACCGCGCAATTCCCCCAATTCGCAGGTGACGATACAGAGAGAACCCACCAAACGTCCCAGGGCCTGCGATCGCCGATCGCTTTGGGATTGGTTAACATTAGTTTTCGGTTGTCTGCTTTTGCGAGCTTTTTTGACTGCTTGAGCGAAATCGGTTCCCGCTTCCTCACAGGTCTTTAAAATTGCCTCCGTGGGTTTAAATTTAACCCGAATTGGCTCAAAACCGAAGCGATAACCGCCATCCCGGAATTTACCTTCTAAAAGATCGACCGCTTCACCACTCCAACCGTAGGAGCCAAAAACCCCCACCAGCTTGCTTTTATCGCCATTTGCTAGGGTAATCCCCAAGGCAGTTTGGATGGGAGTCGGCGCGTGTCCTCCCAAAGTGGGGGAACCAAAGATAAAACCGACACTTTTTTCGATCGCCGTTTTGATCTCGTCTGGTTCAGCGGACTCGGCATTAATCGCCGTCACTGCTACTCCCGCTTTCGTGATCCCCATGGCGATCGCTTGAGCGAGGGTGGCGGTGTTGCCGTAGGCACTAGCATAAATCAGGGCGATTGTCAACTCTTGGTACTTTTGTGCTGCTAACCATTGTTGATAGGAAAGGGTCAATTCGTGCATCCCGTAACGCACCAGAGGACCGTGACCAACGGCATAAAATAAGGGCGATTTAGCGGCTAATTTCTCCAAAGCGTTGCTAATTTGGCCCGCATAGGGAGCCATGAGACAATCAAAATAATAACGCCGATCTTCGTTATAAACGCTCCAACCCTCATCAAAAATTTGGTCGCCACAAACGTGCGCTCCGAATAATTTATCGGTGTAGAGAATATCGGTTTTGCTGTCGTAGGTACAGAGTTGATCGGGAAATCTGGGGTTAGGAGTGGGGATAAATTCTAATTGATGGTTTGCTCCTAAATTTAATATTTCTTCCCCCTTGACAACGAAGAGATTTAATGCTTCGGTTTCGAGAATTTTTTTCAGGGAAATTGCCCCCGGATTAGAACAAACAAAAGTGACTTGAGGAGCGATTTCTAAAAGTGCCTTGAGGGTAACGGCACGATTGGGGTTAACGTGACCGAGAATAATATAATCAATAGTTTTCGGATCGATTCTTTTAGTTAAAGCCTCTAAAAATATGGACAAGAATGATTCCCCCGGTGGATCAAAAAGAGCGACCTTTTCACTTTTGATCAGATAACTATTGGCGGTGGTTCCCTTTTGTAATCCGTATTCGATCTCGAATTTTAACCGGTCCCAAGTGCGGGAACGAAAGACAAAAGTATCGACGGCTATCGGTGCTACTTGTACATCTCTCGGTTTGACAATTGCATTATTCATAATCTTAGTTACCAGTTATCGGTTAAGTAGTCAATTAGTTAAGCGGCAACTTGAGGCTGTGATCATTTTTTACTAGGCAAGTTTGGCATCAAAGTCAACACTTGATTTTTGACTAAATACAGCCTTTTATCGCTAGGGACGAGTGGGGAAATTTACAGGTTATCTTGCCAGCCGGAAGGACATCAATATCTAAAGTACACCATCTCCGGGAAGAAACCTAGCTTCTAGCAATTTGTTCGCGGGTAACAATACTCCTCTGGGGGGATTTGCCAGTCTATTGAGAAATTCTAAAGGGAAGGTGATCCCCAGAAGCGAGATGCTAGTCTGGGGGAAACCCTGCTCTCTCCCTATCAGGCAAAGTTTTTATGAGCTATCAGCACTCGTCTTTTGACTGCACTAGCGCCAATTTTGAGAAAGCCGCTTTGACTCATTTTCGCGCTCTTGTGGCTTTTTTACCGGATAATTGCCGTGTTTACCGACAAACATGGGAATTCTCTACGGTTCTCTGTCTCGATTTTCTAGCCTGTTTGCAGGGACTAGCGATCACTCGTCAAAATTTCTCCCATCTAGTTAATGTGACACAAGAACTGGGTTTAGGTCAAGCAATTATTTTGAAAGTAGGCAATAAAATCATTGAGTGGCATCGTTTAAGCTAAGATTTCAATTTTCGACAATCCCAACAGTCTAGAAAAAAATCGGCTCCCTGTGTTCTTTCTGTCTCTGTGGTTGATCTTTAACGCTGCTGACATAACCCAATAAAAATGTAGATTGTCGGCTATTCTAGAACTATTTGAGTTTAGAAAAAGCACCGATAATTTGACCAAGGCTAATACCACCATCATTAGTGGGAACAGTTTGCTGCCAGTAGGGTTGAAATCCCGAAGCTTGTAAGCGATTAATTGTTCTTTCCGTCAGATAACGATTTTGAAAACAGCCTCCCGTCAGGAGAATTTTTTCTCTACCTATTTTGTGTGCAATTTCTACAATAATCTCACTTAAACTATTATGAAATTTAGCGGCAATTATGCCGATTTCTACTTGTTTTTCTAAATCTTCAACAACTCCTACAATTATCTGATTCCAATCAATAACTATGGGTGAGTCGGCGGATAAAGAAAAATTATAATATTCCTCCGTTTTAATGCCCTCAAGGGCAAATTCTAACTGCATTGCTGCTTGTCCCTCAAAACTTAATTGATAACATAAACCCAGAATCGCCGCCATACCATCAAACAAACGCCCGACACTAGAAGTTAAAGGACAATTAATTTTTTTGGTTAACATTTGCCTAAAAATCGACCATTCCTGTTCACTAAAAGCTGATTTTATCCTATCAGTATTTTCCATAACTTCTAGTAATCCTAAAGCCACTCGTCTGGGTTCTTTAACCGCTTTTTCTCCTCCCAGTAATGGCCAGGGTTTAAAATGGGCGACTCGCTGCCAAGAATCGGCAGTGATATGGATAAATTCTCCCCCCCAAATTGTGCCGTCTAAACCGTATCCTGTTCCATCCCAAGCAACCCCTAAAACTGGAGGTTGTAGCTGATGTTCTGCCATGCAGGATAAAACGTGAGCGTAATGGTGTTGAATGGGAATAACGGGTAAATTTAAGCTATAAGCGTACTTTGTCGCTAGATATTCAGGATGAGTATCACAGGCAATAATTTCCGGTACAAACTCGTATAGTTTTTTTAAACTATCGAGAATATTTTCAAAATGATTGACAGCATTAACCGTATCTAAATCGCCGATATGTTGACTGATAAAAACTTGATTTTTTTGATAGATAGCCACGGTATTTTTAAAATAACTTCCCACGGCCAGAATCGGGGGAAAATCTCCCTCATTAACTTTAACGGGAAAGGGAGCATATCCCCGCGCTCGCCGCAAAATCATCGCTTTTCCTGCCATTTCCCTGATAATAGAGTCATCCACCGGTCGAACTATGGGACGATTATGAACTAGAAATAAATCGGCGATTGTTCCTAATTTTTCTAAAGCTTCTTTTTCCTCAATACAGATAGGTTCATCAGCTAGATTACCACTGGTTGCTACAATAGGAAAGCCTAATTCTGCTAATAAAAGATGGTGTAGGGGAGTATAGGGTAACATGACTCCTAGATAGGGATTACCCGGAGAAACGGCAGCAGAAAGATAATTTTTTCTTTGTTTAATCAGGACAATTGCGGCTGCAGGAGACTGCAATAATTGCGATTCTAAAGAAGATACATAACCATGTTTTTTCACTAACTCAAGATTAGGATACATCACAGCAAAAGGTTTATCCGGTCGCTGTTTACGTTGTCGCAATTTTTGCACTGCTTCCGTATTTCTTGCATCGACGACTAGGTGAAATCCTCCTAACCCTTTGATCGCCATAATTTTTCCCTGTTTAATTGCTCTAGCGGTGGCGATTAAAGCTTGATCTTTTTCCGCTAATACAGTTCCTTGACTGTCTAAAAGACTGATTTGGGGTCCGCAACGAGGACAGGCATTCGGTTGGGCATGAAAACGGCGATCCAGAGGGTTTTCGTATTCCCTTTGACATTCGGGACACTGATTAAAACCTCTCATGGTTGTGGCACTGCGATCGTAGGGTAAACTCTCGATAATACTGTAGCGAGGACCGCAGTTAGTGCAGTTAGTAAAAGGATAGCGATAACGACGATTATTCGGGTCAAAAATATCGGCTAAACAATCGGGACAAGTGGCTAAATCGGGCAGAACAATTGTATTTTTTTCACCGCCGCTGCTATGACGTATGCTAAAGTTTTGATAACCGATAGGATTTAACCATTGAGTCTCAATATTTTCAATTAGCGATCGAGGTGGTTTTTCTAAAGATAATCGAGTCAAAAAAGTTTCTAGTTTTTCTTGATCGCCCTCGACTTCAATAAAAACCCCCGCTGCTGTATTATTCACCCAACCAGTTAGGTTTAATTCCGTTGCTAATCGATAAACAAAAGGACGAAAACCGACCCCTTGTACTGCTCCGCGCACAATTAAAGCTAATCGCTGATCGGATTGACTGCTCTGATTATTCATAAATAGGGTCTGCTGAAAAAGTTTTTCGGTGGGGGTAGGGTGTGGGGTGTGGGGTGTGGGGTGTAGGGTTTTACCGATTTTCAGGTGGTCAACTACCTAATTTTCAGGGAAAAAGTACCTCAATTTTCCCCCTGATCACTCCCATGCCTGGTACTTTTTGATTGACAAAAAGTCTAAAAGTCTTACCCAACAAGGTTTTTAGATTTATTCAGCAAACCCTAAATAATTTAACGGAGAAATCATCAAATCTATCCCTGATTACTTTTCCCGTTATACTAAACTTTCACTAATCACCCGACAGCATTCTTCCACACTTGCCCTTTTTTCCATAGCTATCACCAAAGCTTGATAGGCAGTCTGTTGTTTTTCTAAAAGAGTTTTTGCCTGTAATAAACTCCAGCGCTCTTTTTGGGCATAATTATTCTCAGGAACCCCCGCTAATTTTAAGGCCGATTGCAGATAAAATCGATCGCTTTCTCCCCCCTCCGCTTTACCATAAACCAAGGTTTCGGCAGCAATTCCCGCCATCCATACCGTAGAAATTCTCTCTAAAAAAGCGGGAAAATCGCTAAAGTTCTGGACTTTTTGCTCTAAATCTGCTAGTTCAAATTGAACACCGCCGACTCCCTCCTGGCCTTGACGAAAGGCTTCCCAAGCGGTCAAACTATAACTGGCGATCGGAATGCCTAAAATATAAGCGGTGAGAAAATGTCCGGCTTCGTGGTGAATAACTCTTTGACGGTGTTTACTGGGAGAAAGAGCATCCAGTAGCAAAGTCACGCCCCGGTTATTAAAGGTGAGAGTATCAACGGTAACTAATCCCAAGAGGCTAAAAGTAGCCAAAGCGGGGACAAAAGGCGAAATAGACAGCAAAGGAGTGACAAATACGGAAAGAGTGATCGAAAAAACGGTAATCGCGATCAGATTTAAAGCTGTCTGTTCCATAAAAATTAATAAAAATATACAAATGCTTAATACTATGTTACATTTCCTAGTTTTATTTTCCCCGAATCCAGTTTTTTACTTCCCTAATTTTTTCAGCTAAATCGGGAATTTTTCCCACGGATACCTCGATCAGTTTCACTCTTTCATTCAAACCCGTGATTTTTGCGTCTAAAGTCCTGATTTCTCCCTTAATTTCCGTCTGTCCTATCTCTAAGACTTGAATTTCTCTTTTGATCTCTCCGATGCTATTCTCGATCGCTTTTTGTCCACTCTCCAAAGAGGTTAAACGAGTTTCGATCGCTTTTTGTCCACTCTCCAGAGAGGTTAAACGAGTTTCGATCGCTTTTTGTCCACTCTCCAGAGAGGTTAAACGAGTTTCGATCGCTTTTTGTCCATTGATAATCAAATCTTCTAACCTTTTGAGGTCATTTTCCGTAAAAGCCGTCATCAGCTAAACTCCTAATAGATTAATTTTTTCTCGTCTTGAGATTGAGTCGATCGTTGACTAATTCAATTATGGAGTCAAAACCAAACTGTTACCCACTGATAGTTCTAGGTTCGACGCAGCAATAGGGATTTAGGGTGATAGGGAAATTTCCGCTAAATCCCCCATCTCCCCAATTCCCCACTTCCCCACACTCCCTACTCCTGTCTCCTGTCTCCTGTCTCCTGTCTTCTAAATTCTGCTGTATTGTTTCCCCTCATGAATATCGCTCGCACTATCCAAGAGGCAATAGGGATTTAGGGTGATAGGGAAATTTCCGCTAAATCCCCCATCTCCCCAATTCCCCACTTCCCCACACTCCCTACTTCTGTCTCCTGTCTCCTGTCTCCTGTCTTCTAAATTCTGCTGTATTGTTTCCCCTCATGAATATCGATCGCACTATCCAACTAGCTCATCAATTAGCGGACACTTCTGGAGAGATTATCCGGCGCTATTTTCGGCAGCCCCATCTAGAAACCGAGACCAAACTCGATCAAGTTTCCTCAATAGTAACAATCGCCGATCGAGAAGCTGAGGAGGCGATGGTGGCGATTATTCAGCGAGAACTGCCCGAAGATGGGGTTATTCGGGAAGAAGGAGCCAATATTCCCTCCCAAAGTGGTCGTTATTGGGTATTGGATCCGATCGATGGAACATCCTCTTTTGTCAAGGGATTACCGATTTTTGGGACTTTAATCGGCCTAGTGGCAGAAAATCAACCGATTTTAGGAATTGTCGATCAACCGATTTTAGGCGATCGCTGGTTAGGAGTGAAGGGAAAAGCGAGTCTTTATAATAACCAGATGATTGTTAATCCCTACTGTCAAGATCGGGAACTTGTCTTAAAAAATGCTTGTTTAGCCTCCACCACTCCCTTAATGTTTATCACAGAACGACAACAAGCGATCGCTCGTCAGCTGCAAAGCGTCTGTAAACGTACCGCTTTTGGGGGTGATTGTTATAACTATATGATGTTAGCCACTGGCTGCACTGCCATGCCGATGGTAATCCTAGAATCAGACCTGAAATACTACGATTTTTGTGCTTTAATTCCGATTATTGAAGGTGCGGGCGGAATAATTAGCGATTGGTCTGGTAATCCCCTAAAAGCTGATTCTAGCGAAGTTTTAGCCGTCTCTAATTCGGGTTTATGGCGACAGGTTTTAGAACAAATCAGCAGAGTGGGTTAGTGCAAATAGCTAACCCACCCCCGCGGCAATTAAACGGTGACTAATTGAGGTTGGGGACGTTTGCTGTTACGGATACCTTCGATCGCCGCCGCGTAATCGGGGGCATTAAATACCGCCGAACCTGCTACGATCGCATTAGCACCCGCTTCGAGAACTTGCCAAGTATTAGCTGGTTTTAAGCCGCCATCCACTTCAATCCAGGGATCCAAGCCTTTTTCATCGCAGATTTGGCGTAATTGACGGATTTTGGGGACCACTTCTGGAATAAAACTCTGGCCACCAAAACCGGGGTTAACGCTCATAATTAGGACTAAATCGCACAAATGCAGCACATATTCGATTAAATCTAAGGGAGTGGAGGGATTTAACACCACACCCGCTTGTTTACCGAGTTCGCGGATTTGGCAAAGAGTACGATGGAGGTGGGGAGAAGCATTATGTTCAGCGTGAACAGAAATAATGTCAGCACCCGCTTTCGCAAAGTCAGCCACATATTTTTCCGGTTCCACGATCATTAAATGCACATCTAAAGGTTTTTTCGTATAGGGACGAATAGCGGAGACAATCAGGGGTCCAATGGTGATATTCGGGACAAAACGACCATCCATCACATCAACGTGAATCCAATCGGCTCCTGCCTTATCTACAGCCTCGATATCGGCTCCTAATTTACTAAAATCCGCCGATAGGATCGAGGGAGAGACAACGATCGACTTCGAGCTTCCGTTTTGGGTCATGGCTAACTATAGAATTTCGTGTTTATATTTTCGTAACAATATTATCAGTTATCAGTGATCAGTGATCAGTAATCAGTGATCGGTCGTCAGGAGACAGGAGATTATTTTTATTGATTCTCCCCACACCCCACACCCTAAACCCTAAACCCTACACCCCACACCTCACACCCCACACCCCACCTACCTAGATTTACGAACTTTTTTGTCGAAACTGGATCATAAACTTTAAAAATGAGATGATGGGAATAGTTGGGATCGAGGGGGTGGAAAGACGGATAAACTGGTAACTTTGTACTTACATATACTTGGCGATATCAGGAATTCACGCTACTCTAGGTATCGGGTTCTTTACATTTTGTTACTTAACATCCGTAAAAAAACCTGGTTCACCTATCTTATTTTCTCAAGAAAGAATCTTAAAAAAGTGTTAAGGTTTTATAGTTGAGGAGTGTTATCAGGAGGAAAATTGTGTTTAAACGACTTGCAGAACAGCATCGCCAACTGGTCAAAGACTTAGTCATGGATTTACAGTCCTTAGCGATCGCACTAGAAAATCAAGGTTATCTAGCATCCTGCTACACCTGTGGCGGTCAACTGAACAGCGCATCTTTTATGGTGGGATTGGGTGAAACCCATCTAATTCGGTTTCTCGTGTCCGATTACGGCATCACTTGGACAGAAATGCGCGATGATCGAGAGTTAATGAAACTCGAAGGTGCGGAAGCCATCAGCCAACTAGAGGAATTAGCCAATCTGATTAAATATCAAATTTCGCCGGCGGAATTTATTGACAAAAAACCCTCCTCCGTGCTGCAACGTTTCCAGACGGTTTAACCTCAGATATAACCTAGACTTGTATGTTTAGGGAACTTTTTTCCCTAAGCTTTCAGCCAACTGTTAGCTAGATAAGCCATTCGTTTCATCTCTTTTCGTCCCCGGGAGACGGAATCGAGGATCATGCCAGAGGTCAAACTTAAAAAGGCTAAAAGCATGATCGAGGCCGATAAAATAGCGGTGGGAAAACGTGGTACTAAGCCAGTTTCGAGGTATTCAAACAGGACGGGGATCGCTAACAGAAGGGAAATAAGCACCAAAATCAGCGAGACAAGGCTAAAAAAGAGAAAAGGACGAATTTCTTTAAAAAGTAGGATAGCGGTTCCCAATACCCGCCAGCCATCTTGAAAGGTTTTTAACTTACTTTGGGAACCTTCGGGACGTTCCCCGTAGAGGGTTGGTTCTTCAGCGAAGGGAATTTTTAATTCTAAAGCGTGGATAGTTAACTCGGTTTCAATCTCGAAACCATTGGATAAAGCGGGAAAAGATTTGACGAAACGACGAGAAAAGACGCGATAACCGGAGAGCATATCGATTAAACGCGCTCCAAACAGAAATTTCACCAATCCTGTTAAAAATAGATTACCGGCCCGATGACCCCGGCGATAAGCCTGGGAGGATTTTACCGCTTCCCGACGCGCACCGACAACCATATCCAATTGTTCCCCCAGCATTCGTTCAATTAAGCGACGTACTGCCGCAATTTCGTAGGTATCATCACCATCAATGAGAATATAGATATCCGCTTCGATATCGGCAAACATCCGCCGGACAACATTGCCTTTCCCGGGTTGGATTTCCTGACGAACGATCGCCCCTGCTTTCAGGGCCTCGGTCACGGTATCATCGCTAGAGCGGTTGTTATAAACATAAATTGCCGCTTCTGGTAAAAAAGTTTGGAATTGGGAGACCACTTTAGCGATCGTTAGTTCTTCGTTGTGACAGGGAATAATCGCAGCGATACGGTAGTTTTGCCAGGAAATCGGCGGAATAGCGGTCATTTCGATCATGGCTGAGGACAATGTTTAATGATGGTTAGGGGGGTGTCTTGGCGTTGGACGGCATGAACAATGGGACAATGGGGGAAAGCTTGGAAATAATCGTATCGGGATAAACCCATGTAATAATCGGGGTCGGGGGCCTTTCCCCAAGCAAAGTCATCTCGATAGATCATTGTCAGGTTTTTTGGGTAATCTTGTACCATTTCCGCCGCAAACATCGGACCGGCAACGACTATGGTAGAGTTAGCGGCTGCATTTTGATTAAGCCATTCCATCCCCTCCTTGAGACTTAATCCCCAGTAATCGGTTTCCTGTTGACCCTGGGCCGCTTTTAAGCCTCCGTAGGCGCGATTATAGTAGGTGTATTCGTAGGGATGCAGGCTAATCATGTCATAGACAATGACGCTACAGTTCAGGATGAAAAGGGTCGTTATAAAGATTTTTATTGACTTTTGTTTAATTTTGTGGTAAGCCCAAATAATGGCCGTAGTTGCGATCGCTGCTAGGGCGGGAATGACAAATAAAAAGTGACGGATGCCGTCGTAGAGGGTAGATTGACGCAGAATAGCAACGGTGGGCAGTAAAAACGCTTGCAGTAGGGTGATTAGGGCGCAGGCCCGCTGGGTTGGCGTTAATTTGGTCATTTTTGTCAAAATCACCATTACACCGACCAGGGCGGCGATTTGCAGGAGGACGGGGGTGGTGAGGGAAAATAGCCGGGGTAGATAGTACCAAGGTAGGGAACGACCGGGGATATTTTGACCGTCAAAGAGAACGGTATTATCCCAGATGTTAAACTTGGACATGAGGGTTATCGCTTCGATAAACCAAGTAATCGGGTTTCTCCAAGCGGCAGGATGGACAATATAGGTGGTTATTGCCCAAAAAAGTATAATAACTGCGTATAGGGGCAGAAAACGCCAGAAAGTTTTGGGGAGGGTTTTGAGATGCCAACGGGCCACCAGATGAGCGAAGATGAGATAAAAGAGGATAAAAAAGCCACCGATGCGAATTCCGGTGATTAAACCAGCGAGAATCCCGTAGAGACCAGAATAAACGGTTAAACGGTTAAATCCTAGTTTAATAGCTTGATTTTCGGATCGAAAATATTTATCTAGCAATAGGGAACCGGTGAAGGTTCCGAGGGTGAACATGACTGCAAAGGGTATATCTTTGGGATTAAAGAAGCTATGACCCCAAAAAGCGGGAAATAAGGCTAAAATTAGCGCACCTAACCAAGCAGATTCGATTCCTGCCAGGATAGCGACGATTCCCACCACCGATAGATAGGTAATCAGGGAAAAAAGAAAGGTGACGACGTGCTTAACCCGGGTTATTTGCCAGCTCCTCGATAGCCATTTGTCCTTATCGGTGGGATTGGGGGGAAGATTGGTAGTAGCGGGGAAAAATTTTTCTTTGCTCTCGTAGATGAGTTGGGAGATGTAGTTAAAATAAAAGCCGTAATGACGCGACATTTCTGATATGGGCTTGTTTTCTCGGATATATTCGAGATTATGATTGACCATATCCACTTCGATCGGTTCGTCCCAAGTGATACCATAGTTTCCGACTACCGATAAACCAATTATCGCCAGAACTAGGATGACCGATAGAATTTTTAGATAAGCTTGCTTGACCGAGATTAACCCTTTTTTGGACTTCATGGGCGATCGAGTCAGTATGGTGGGCAATTTTATCACCTTAGTATATCAAAATTTGGTCAACTTGCCCAAAGACGTTTTTTGGAGTCAAAAGTTTCCGTTTGTATTTGTTAGCCAAACATGGTATATCAAGTAAAAAGCTATCAGCTAAAAGGCCGACTCGTCCCAGAGCTAGTCATTAGTTTAATGGCACAAAAACGGGTTAGTTTTTTCGTGGAAGTCACCAAAATTATTGATTAAATTATGGCATTATTAAAACGGTTCTCCCTGACTCATCCCCTCCTCTGGGCAGTAGTTTATTTGAGCGGATTAGGAATTATCTCAGTTATCTTAGATCAAGATGTTAGCTGGGATTTACGCAATTATCATTTTTATAATCCCTATATGTTGTTAACGGGACGTTTTAAGTATGATGTCCTTCCAGCACAGATACAAACTTTCTTTAATCCTTTGATGGATGTTCCTTTTTTCGTTGCTATCTATTACCTAAAACTACCTCCGGTGGTCGTCGGTTTTTTCTTGGGAGGATTTCACGGTTTAAATCAGTGGTTAGTTCATTTAATCACCTATCACTCCTTCAATAAAGTTTCCCAGAGATATAAATTGATTCTCAGCGTTTTAGCAGCTATTACCAGTATATTTGGAGCTGCCTATATTTCCGAATTAGGAACCAGTATCGGAGATAGTACCAGCAGTGTTTTTGTTTTGGCAGGATTATTTTTAATAATCCCTTGTCTTGGTCGTAATCAACCGGTTAAGCTGAAAACTATAATTTTCGCAGGATTGCTTTTAGGACTAGCAACAGGACTAAAATTGACTACAGCATTGTATAGTATCAGTTTAATCGTGGCGATTAGTTTTTTAACCACTACCATCAAGGAAAAGCTGCGTAATCTTCTGTCCTTAATTCTCTCTATGGCCGTGGGATTTTCCCTGACGATGGGTTATTGGATAATCCTGATGTGGACTAATTTTGCTAATCCCCTTTTTCCCTTTTTCAACAAAATTTTTCAATCTCCCTACATCGAAACGGATTTTAACCTGCAAGATACCCGGTTTTTGCCTAGAGACATTTGGCAATGGTTATTTTATCCCTTTTATTTTGTGCAGGAACAAACCCTAGTGGCTGAGGTAAAATTTAAAGAGACTCGTTTTGCTGTTGCCTATATTTTAATTGTCATTCTTCTGGGAGTGATTATTTATCAGTACACCTCTCGCCGTTCTCTGGATCAAAAAAATAATTTAGTTCATTTATCTATTCTCAGATTTTTATTACCTTTTTATTGCAGTGCCTATCTGATCTGGTTAAAGGGTTTTTCTATCTATCGTTACTTGATGGTCTTAGAGTTAATCACACCAGTTTTAATTATCCTGATCATTGCCTATATTTATCCTCATAAAAGGACAGTTTTTATAATCTCTATCGCTATTTTTGCCTTAATTGCCGCTACAGTCAAACCCTTAGACTGGTGGAGAATGGGATGGTCAGATAATTATTTTGGTATCGATAGTCAAGCATTAAAACCCTACGAAAATTCCACGATTGTTATGTGGGGAGATGAAGGAACATCTTTTATCGTCCCTTATTTTCCCGCTTCGACTCGTTTGGTAAGACTCAAAGGCAATACTGGAGTAAGTGAGGGAACTTTAATGCGAAAAAATGCCGAGACATTTATTGCTAATACTCCCCCAGAATCTCTCTACATTCTCCAGACGGACTTTAATAAAAAATCCCCTGATATAGTGGGGGATTTAGCGAAAGAAAATCTTGTTATTGACTTCCAAAATTGTCAACCCTTTCCCACCAAAATCGAAAACTTTAATCTCTGTCGTCTTCGGAAAAAGTAATTCTCACGGAAAAGCTATTCTCTAACCATTGTTAATTGCCAGTGACTCCTACCTTTTATCTATAGCATTTCCTAAGCTAGTGAGGTACACCTATTTTTCTTCCCTTTTGCCTAAAACCCATAACTTTTGTACCTCAGCAGAATGAAAAACGCTATATAATGATTTATCTATTAACGGTTAACTATAATTGCGCGGAATTAATTAAGCGTTTAATCGCTTCCCTCAACGATGACTTATCTGCTAATCTCATCATTGTTAACAATTCCACTGAAGATAAAAATATCCAATCTTTAGCAGCTGAAAGAGTCAAGATTATTGAAGCGGGGGAAAATTTAGGATTTGGGAAAGGATGTAATCTGGGACTTAATTGGATTTATCAGCAAGACAGAGAAGCTATCGTTTGGTTAGTTAATCCCGACGCTTACTTATTAGCGGACTCTCTGGAGAAAGCAAGCAAATTTTTTCAGCAATATCCCGAAGTTGCCATCGCCGGTACAGAAATTTACGAACCGGATGGTAAAATCTGGTTTGGTTGGGGAAAATTCAATGCCAAAATCGGCACAATTAACGTAGTAGAGGAATCCTTAGACTATGGAGATAAACCCTATCTTATTCCCGACTGGGTGACGGGATGCAGTTTATTAATTAATTTCTCTAATTTTTCCACTTGTCCCCATTTCGATCCCGATTACTTTCTCTACTACGAAGACTTTGATTTTTCCCGAAGATACGCAAACCAAGGCTATTTAGTTGTTGTTACCAATCAGATTAAAATCATTCATGAACCATCTTCTATCACCCGACGCTATGGTTATCTAAGACTAACTCATAATATCTATAGTTATCTTCTCAGTCTCGAAAAACATACGACTTTAACTATCCTTGTTTATCGCTTGCTGCGGATGAGTTTTATGTCTTTACTGATCCTTCCCATTAAACCAAAATTCTCCCTAGCCAAGTTGCAAGGAATTCAACTCTATTGTCAAAGAATTATCACTAAACTGCGTCTAGGTTGAAACCCTTAGTTTTGCCGCTTCTGGCAGTAGACAGTATTCAGGAGTCAGTATTCAGCTTTTTGGCTGTGATTCACTCAATTGTCTTCTTCTCTGGGGGCCTTTTGTAAAACCAACTTGAGACCCTGCGGCAATGCCAGAAACATCCTGGAACAAAGTTCCATGGGTATTAGCATTAATTTCAGCAAAAGTTATCTAAGGAAGGGTGTATGGCATACGCCCTTACAGAAAACCAATTTGCCCTACTGTAGGGGCGTAAGGAACCCCTGCGCCCATATACCTTTTAAAGGGTATTTAGTATAACACTTGAAAATTTTAGCAACAGTTTGCTAACCTGATTATATTGAGAACAATAATCATTCTTGTAAGTGTGGGAGACAGCAATGAAAATCAAGCAAAATTTCCTAACAGCAGCGATATTACTGGGTTTTTCTAGTCCTGTACTGGCTAATAGTCTCGAAAACCTCTCTAGTAACCCTATGGCACAGGTGACGACGGTGAATCAATTGCGGGATGTTTCTCCCACCGCCTGGGCTTTTGAGGCATTAAGAAGTCTCGTGGAGAGGTATGGTTGCATAGTAGGTTATCCTGACCGTACTTTTCGCGGTGAACGCGCTTTAACTCGTTGGGAATTTGCCGCGGGGTTGAATTCCTGCTTAAATACCCTAGAAAGATTGATTCAAGAAGGAGTGGCGGTATTCAAAGAAGATCTAGACAGAATCAAGCGATTAGTCAGCGAATTCGAAACAGAATTAGTGGCATTAGGGGCAAGAGTTGATAACTTAGAAAATCGAGTCGCTTTTCTGGAAAATAATCAATTTTCCACCACCACTAAATTAACCGGGGAAGTGGTGATGGCATTATATGGGGTAGCCACAGGAGAAAAAAACGGTGGTGAAGGGATTCCCCAAGTACCAGCTTTTGGTTATCGGGCCCGTTTAGAATTAAATACTAGCTTCACAGGCAAAGATTTACTCTATACCCGTCTAGCAACGGGAAATATTGCCGATTTAGCCGATACCACCGGAACTTTTCAAAGTACCTTAGCCTTTACCCAACCCGACGGCAATGATTTACTGCTAGAAGTTTTAAACTACAGTTTCCCCGTAACGGAAAATATCCAACTCTGGTTAGAAGCGACGGGAGGTGCTAAAGATGACTTTACCAATACCCTCAACTTTTTGGATGGAGATGGCGCTAGTGGGGCGCTTTCGGCTTTTGGTACCCGCAATCCCCTTTATTTTGCCCCCGGACAAACTGGACTCGGTTTACAGGGTAATTATGGGGCTTTGCAATTCAGCGCCGGTTATCTTGCCGGAGATGCTAACGATCCTAACCCAGGAGCGGGTTTATTTAACGGTTCCTATACTGCCCTAGCGCAGGTGGGTTATGTTCCAGACGAGAATTTTGGCATTGCTTTATCCTACTTTCATGGTTATAACCAATTAGATACGGGAACGGGAAGCCAGCGATCGAATTTCCAATTTTTCACTGAAGAACTATTCGGGGAGGCTGTCCCGACAATTAATAATAGTTTGGGTTTACAATTTAGTTGGCGAATTGTCGATGGTTTTGTCCTCGGTGGTTGGGGGGGTTACACAAAAGCGAGAACTCTTAGCACTTTAGACGGACAACTAGAACGCGGGGATTTAGATATCTGGAATTGGGCGGTAACTTTGGCTTTTCCTGATTTATTTAAGGAAGGAAATACGGCGGGTCTTATTGTTGGTATGCAGCCTTGGGTATCTAATTCTAGCATTAGATTAAATGATGGTAGTTCCACTAATGATCCCGATACTTCCTTTCATATCGAAGGATTTTATGAGTGGAAACTCACTGATAATATTGCCCTTACTCCAGGGATAATCGTGATTACTTCTCCTAACTCAAATAACAACAATTCCACCTTAGTTATCGGTACTATCCGCACGACTTTTACTTTCTGATTTGGTAACCGTTCAGGGGGGGGGATGTCAAGCAGGCAGTGGCATTGACTCTGTGGAAGCACTCTCCCGGGGCAGCAGAGAAGGAGAAGCGGGGAGCATCTCATTTATGCAAGTGAGTAATTATACTTAGGGTATGCTGAAAAAGTTTCTCGTGGGGGTAGGGTGTGGGGTGTGGGGTGTAGGGTGTAGGGTTTTACCAATTTTCATCTGGTCAATTACCTAATTTTCAGAGAAAAAGTCCCTGAATTTTCCCCCCGATCCCCGCAATGGCTGGCACTTTTTGAGGGTAAAAAAGTCTAAAAGTCCTATCCAACAAGGTTTTTAGATTTATTCAGCAGACCCTACTTATCCCTAAAACTGCTTTTTAGCAAGGCTTTCAAAATAGCTTGACATAAAAACCTGATTTAGAGGTTACAAAGGTGAGATGCTCCCGTCGTCAAGTCGTCAGTCGTCAAGTCGTCATACCTTCTTTAAAAACTCAGTTATGGATTGTTTCTCCCCACCCTATACTTTTTAAACAGGATTTATACCAAATTTCTAAATCCATGACAGACATCCACGCTCGAATGCTTGCCAAGCCTGCATTCGTTGTGACGCGAATAAAGAAAAATGGTATCCTATTGGTGATTTTCTCTCACTTAAGGTGAGCAGCAGAAGTTGTTCAAAGAGGGCGAAGGCAATTCGCCCCTACAATAATATTATTTCGCCAATGGTAGGGGCGCACCGCGTGCGCCCAAAATGTCATCTGGATATTTCGACAAAATTGAGATGCACCAGGCATAACCATCTCTGTCATTACTTTTGAAAAATGGTATTAGTATAAGAACAGTGCTACGATAAAACTGATCAAATATCTAAGAAGTTGTCATGAATTACAATCGCCATATAATACCATTAATGGCCGGGGGAATTTTGATATTAGCCATTACTACCATACTGCGCCCTTTTGTCATTATTGATACGGGCGAACGCGGCGTTGTCATGTACTTTGGCAAAGTGCAAAAACAAATCCTCGATGAAGGAATTCATCCTGTTATACCGATTGTCACCAAGATCAAGCCCCTCAACGTTCGAGTACAAACAACGGAAGTAAAGGCAAAAGGAGCTTCTAAGGATTTGCAAGATGTGGAAACAACTATTATCGTTAACTGGCACATCGACCCCGACAAAGTCAATCAGATTTATCAACAAGTTGGGGATATCAATGCGATTGTCTCTGGTATTATAAACCCAGCAGTATCGGAAATTGTCAAAGCGGCAACAGCACAACGTCCCGTACAAAATATCTTGCAAGAGCGAGGAGAACTCAAACGTGAAATTGACACTTCCCTCGCCGAAAGATTAAGACGTTATGGGATAATTATCAATGATGTATCTCTCGTTAATTTTGGTTTTTCTGAAGAGTTTAACGCGGCGATTGAAGCCAAACAAGTAGCGGAACAAAAGGCAGAAGAAGCTGCTTTTCGCGCACAACAAGCAGAACAGGAAGCGAAAGCGGAAATCAACCGTGCGAAGGGACAGGCAGAAGCTCAAAAACTATTGCGCCAAAACCTAACAGCAGAAATTTTACAACAACGAGCAATCGAAAAGTGGGATGGACGTTTTCCTGTCGTCATGAGTGGTTCAGGCTTCCTTCCCCTGCTCAACATCGATTCCAATTTGTTATCATCTCAAAAAAGTAAATAACTTTAGTTCGCGTTAAAGAGATTTTGCCATGACTTCCACGAAAGAATAGGGCCAGCTACGGTAAAATTTCCAACAAGAACGAGCATCGTAGATCGACAAAAATGAGATGCACCCAGTTTTCCAACTTGTTTAACTCGATGCGTCATACTTAAACTTCGCTGATGCTACTTATAGCGTTTCCTAAGCTAGTGAGGTACACATATTTTTCTTCCCTTTTGCCTTTTGCCTTTTGCCTAAAACCCATAACTTTTGTACCTCAGCAGACTGAAAAACGCTATAATTGCTATTTTTGAGAGAGGCACTCATGCAAGAGGCAGCTTTTTACCCCATCTCCCCATCTCCTAATCCCTGACTGATAACTGATAACTGAAAAATCCCCTATCCCCCAATAACTAAAGGAAAGATAAAGTTATCGATCGCCCTCCGGAGCCAGTGTCAGAATAAAAGCAGGGAGATGAGCAAGGAAAACCGACAACTCTCCCTATTTTTCCCGTCATCGCCCCTAAAATTTATTTGGTTAAGATTTATGCAAACTGCCAATCCTCCTCAAACGGAGAAAAAAGAGCATCCCAGTGGCGATAAACGCTTCAAAGTCCTCGACATTACCATGAAGCGAGCAGGATATAATCAATCAGCCCTGATTGAAGTCCTGCACAAAGCGCAAGAAGCCTTTGGATTCCTAGAAGAAGATGTTCTCCTCTACGTTGCCCGGGCGCTAAAACTGCCCCTCAGTCGCGTCTATGGGGTAGCAACCTTCTATCATCTCTTTTCCTTGAAACCGGCGGGAAAACACACCTGTATTGTCTGTATGGGAACCGCTTGTTATGTCAAAGGCAGCGGCAAAATCCTCGAAGACATCGAAAACAGCTTTGATGTCAAAGTGGGAGAAACCACCGCCGATGGAGAAATTTCCCTAGTGTCGGCCCGTTGTATCGGGGCCTGTGGGATTGCGCCGGCCGTGGTCTTCGATGGAGTCGTGGCCCCGAAACAAGATTCGGAAACTGTCTTGGCGAAACTAAAGAGTTTCGCCCAGTAATTTTTCACTCTAGTGGATTGAGAAAAATATGGACTTACAAGAATTATTGGCAGTGGCCGCAAAAGAAAAAGCTAGACAAAAAAGCATCCGGGTGCATTGTTGCACTTCCACCGGTTGTCAAGCTGCTAACTCCCTCCAAATCGAAAAAAACCTCGCCACTGCCGTCAAAGAGGCAGACCTAGAGGATAAAGTCGAAGTGGTGGGGGTCGGTTGTATGGGTTTTTGTGGTCGTGGTCCGTTAGTGGAAGTGGATCCCCAGGATCTCCTATACGAAGAAGTCACCCCGGAAAGTGCGGCCAGCATTATTGCGGCGTTAAATGGCGGCAAAACCGAGGTGCAATTAGGGGACTCAAAACATCCCTTTTTCTCCCATCAAGTCAAAATTGTCCGGGAAAATAGCGGTAAAATCGATCCCGATCGCATTGAGGAATATATCGCCGTCGGGGGTTATCAATCTCTCTACAAGGCCCTCTACGAGATGACTCCGGCCCAGGTGGTGGAGGAAATCACCAAAAGCGGTTTGCGCGGCCGGGGTGGTGCGGGTTATCCCACTGGTTTAAAATGGGCGACGGTGGCTAAACAACCGGGTAAACAAAAATACGTTATCTGTAATGCTGATGAAGGGGATCCCGGGGCGTTTATGGACCGTAGTGTTTTGGAAAGTGACCCCCATTTAGTCCTGGAAGGAATGGCGATCGCTGCCTATGCCGTGGGGGCCGATCATGGTTATATCTATGTTAGAGCCGAATATCCCCTAGCGATTGATCGTCTGCAAAAAGCGATTAATCAGGCCAAAAAATTCGGTTTAATGGGTTCCCAAGTATTCGAGTCCACTTTCGATTTTAAGGTGGATATCCGCATCGGAGCGGGAGCTTTTGTCTGTGGAGAGGAAACCGCTCTCATCCATTCCATTGAAGGCGGCCGCGGCACTCCCCGCACCCGTCCCCCCTATCCGGCCCAATCGGGCCTCGATGGTTGTCCCACCCTGATTAATAACGTCGAGTCCTACGCTAATATCGCCGCTATTATCCGCTCTGGGGCCGCTTGGTACGCCAATATCGGTACTGCCACCAGTAAAGGCACAAAAATCTTCGCTTTAACGGGAAAAATCCGCAATAATGGGCTGATTGAAGTGCCAATGGGCATTACTCTCCGGGAAATTGTCGAGGAGATGGGGGGTGGTGTTCCCGATGGTCAAGTAAAAGCGGTACAAACCGGCGGCCCCTCTGGGGGTTGTATTCCCGCTAATTTACTCGATACTCCCGTGGATTACGAATCCTTAGCCAAACTCGGTTCGATGATGGGATCCGGGGGTATGGTGGTCATGGATGATAGTACCAGCATGGTGGAAGTGGCGAAATTCTATATGGAGTTCTGTCGCGAGGAGTCCTGTGGTAAATGTATCCCCTGTCGCACGGGAACAGTACAAATGTTTGAATTATTGGCCAAAATTATCGACAGAAAAGCCGATATTCACGACCTCGAAAACCTAGAACATCTCTGTCAAATGGTCAAGGAAACCAGTCTTTGCGGTCTTGGTCAAAGCGCTCCCAATCCGATTTTAAGTACCCTACACTATTTTAAGGAGGAATATCTGGCTCTGTTACAGGAAATCAAGCACCCCGTCTCTGTATAACTATAATTCGATCGAGGCCGAACATTGTCGGGCCTCGATCAATTTCTTCGGTTACGGCAAGTCATATCAAATCCTGCTAATCGGCTATAATTGCGATCCCTTAACCTAATGGGTTTGAGATACTTTTAACCATGGTTAATCAAGCGGATTTGATATGAGTTATCAGTCGATAGTATTGAGCGATAAGCGGAGGAGCTGCCTTTTTACTGAAAAAAATCTCCCCACACCCCACACCCCACACCCCACACCCCACACCCCACATCCCACATCCCTTAAACAGGATTTAGTATCAGGTCAGCAGCCGGGTTATCTTGGAGAGAGTTAGCAGTAGTCTCAGGAGACAATAGATTATGACTTGGCGCGGCTCAACCGATACAAAAGATCGCATTTTTGCAGCTTTAGTATATCTTTTACCCTTATATTCGGCCTTTGCCTTCGGTGTCTTTATCTTTCAGCAAATTCCTTTCTTAGGAGCGGCCTTAGCAATAGCCTTATATCCCTTAGCTTTTCTCTATAGTTCTCTGGGAAGCTTTGGCAGTTTAATTATCTTTTTCGTCCTCTTTTTCGCTGTGGTACGCAATCCCCGCATCAGTCATTTTATCCGGTTTAACACCATGCAGGCGATTTTAATCGATATTTTGGTGTATTTATTGGGATTGGCCTTAGGTTTCTTTGCTCAGGGTTTAGGGGCGAATTTGGTGGTAGAAACTCTTTTTAACGTCGTCTTTTTAGGAGCATTTGCCGCCTGTGTTTACAGCATTATACAGTCGGTTATCGGCAAATACGCCGATATTCCCACAATTTCCGAGGCAGCCTATTCCCAAGTGGGAGGTTAAGTTAGCTTGAGTTTGTCCCCTTTTTCGGCTACAGTCTCTCCAGAATCAATGCGTTCGCTGCCAGGCCACATCTATGAGTCCATTTAAACAGACGCTACGGGAACTCAACGCTCAGAAGGGGAAAATAGCCGCTTCTGTGGGCAGAAAAACGCCTAAAAGGGTTAATCGTTGGTTTAAATGGCTTTCTCCCGGTCTTTTTGTCAAACGCTGGCTTTTAATCAGTTTAACTGGCGTTTTTCTCACCTCCTTCGGTTTGGCTATTTGGGTAAAATTAACCCCAGTTAATCGCTTTTTAGAGTTTGTTTCCCAAGCATTAGAAACGATCGCACGCTTGGTCCCCAATTCTGTTTCCGGGCCGCTGGCGGTTTTGCTGGGTATCTTTTTGTTATTCTGGGGTCAGAGTCGCACCGTCGAAACGATTACAGAAGCACTACAACCGGACGCATCGGAGGAATTAGTCGATCTCCTACGCACCCATCGTCGTCTCCATCGCGGCCCAAAAATTGTAGCAATTGGTGGCGGTACAGGTTTATCGACCCTTTTACGCGGTTTAAAACAGTATAGTTCCAATATCACCGCTATTGTCACCGTAGCTGATGATGGCGGTTCTTCGGGCCGATTACGTCGGGAAATGGGTATTTTACCCCCGGGGGATATTCGCAATTGTATCGCCGCTTTAGCCGATGAGGAAAAGTTATTAACGGAATTGTTTCAATATCGCTTTCATGCCGGGGATGGTTTATCGGGCCACAGTTTTGGTAATTTATTTATCAGCGCTATGACCGAGATTACCGGCGATCTGGAACAGGCGATCGATGCTAGTGCCAAAGTTTTGGCCATTCGCGGCAAAGTGCTACCTGCTACCCTTACCGATGTTAGTCTCTGGGCCAAGTTAGCCGATGGGCGCATTATTGAGGGAGAATCGAAGATAACTGAAGCTATGGGGCAAATTCGTCAGATTGGCTGTCATCCTGCCGATCCGGTCGCTTTACCGGCTGCTTTAGCGGCAATCAAGGAAGCAGATTATATTATTATCGGGCCGGGTAGTCTTTATACCAGTATTATCCCTAATTTGTTGGTTCCCGCAATTCGTCAGGCCCTAGCACAGGTGACAGTTCCCCGTGTCTATGTTTGTAATATTATGACCCAGCCGGGGGAAACGGATAATTATTCGGTGGCTGATCATTTGCGCGCGATCGAAGGAGTCTGTGAAGAACGCGTCTTTGATGCGGTTTTGGCCCAAAGAACTGCACCATCGCCCCAATCTCTACAATTATACGCCCAAGAGCATAGTCATCCCGTCTTTTTAGATCGCGAGGAAGTGGGAAAAATGGGTTATCGCATTGTTTTAGCGAATGTAATGGCAGAAGATGAAGTTACTGCCAAAGTTCGTCACGATCCCCAACGTTTAGCCCGAGTTTTATGGCGCTGGTATGCTAAAAAGTGAAACTTCGTTTTGGGTAGCCGGTCGTCGGTCGTCAGTCCTGATGAAAAAATTTTCACTACCAAAGATGAAAGAGGTTTCCTTCCCCACTTCCCCACTTCCCCACTTCCCCACTTCCCCACACCCCACACCCTACACCCCACACCCCTCTCCTATACCTTTTAAAATTAATCCTTTCCTGGTGCGCCATGGTAGGCTGCACCGAGGTATAATTGCCCTACTTTGGGGTTATTGAGTAAATCTTGACCCGATCCCTGAAAACGATCTTGACCACTTTCTAAAACATAACCTCGATCGGACATCATTAGGGCTTTTTTGGCATTCTGTTCCACTAAAATAATGGCAGTTCCCGTCTGATTAATCGCTTTTATCTGTTCAAAAACACTGGTTACTAAGATAGGAGATAAAGCTGCCGAAGGTTCATCGAGAATTAATAAATCCGGTTGCAACATCAGCGCTCGTCCCATGGCTAACATCTGTCTTTCTCCTCCAGATAAAGTGCCAGCTTTCTGACGACGGCGCTCAAGCAAACGGGGAAACATGGCATAAATGCGCTCTTTTAAAGATTTTATATTTCCTTTGCTCGTAAAAGCCCCCATTTCCAGATTTTCCTCAATGCTCAGGGATGGAAAAACATTAGCAATTTGGGGAACATAACCCATTCCGAGGGGAACGATTTGATTAGATTTCCAACCAGTGATATTTTTTCCCTTAAAAGTGATAGTTCCAGCACTGGGTTTTAATAAACCAAAAATCGCCTTAGCGAGGGTGGATTTTCCCGCACCATTGGGACCGATAACCGTGACTAATTCCCCCGGTGCAATGCGAAAGTTAACCCCTTGCAATATGTATAAATCCTGCACATAACCTGCATAAACTTGTTCAACTTCTAAAAGAGAATCCATGGTAAGGTAAAAAGGAGATAGGAGAGAGTAATATCAGTTGTGAATGGGGAAGTGGGGAAGTGGGGAAGTGGGGAAGTGGGAAGCATTTTCAGTAATCAGTAAACTGAAAACTTACATCTGATAACTTAAAACTTACATCTGATAACTGATAACTGATAACTGATGCTCGTAAAAGCCCCCATTTCCAGATTTTCCTCAATGCTCAGGGATGGAAAAACATTAGCAATTTGGGGAACATAACCCATTCCGAGGGGAACGATTTGATTAGATTTCCAACCAGTGATATTTTTTCCCTTAAAAGTGATAGTTCCAGCACTGGGTTTTAATAAACCAAAAATCGCCTTAGCGAGGGTGGATTTTCCCGCACCATTGGGACCGATAACCGTGACTAATTCCCCCGGTGCAATGCGAAAGTTAACCCCTTGCAATATGTATAAATCCTGCACATAACCTGCATAAACTTGTTCAACTTCTAAAAGAGAATCCATGGTAAGGTAAAAAGGAGATAGGAGAGAGTAATATCAGTTGTGAATGGGGAAGTGGGGAAGTGGGGAAGTGGGGAAGTGGGGAAGTGGGGAAGTGGGAAGCATTTTCAGTAATCAGTAAACTGAAAACTTACATCTGATAACTTAAAACTTACATCTGATAACTGATAACTGATAACTGATAACTGATAACTGATAAATTAGGGAGTTTTTTGTAAATCGGGACGTTCTTCCGGCAGAATTGCACCTTCGACGGGACATACTTGTAAACAGATACCACAGTCGATACAAGTGGCAAAATCAATCCAATACCAATCGGTTCCTTTAACATTTTTACCCGGTCCCGGATGGATGCAAGCAACAGGACAAGCGGAAACGCAATCAGCAACCCCTTCACAAATTTCAGTGATGATCGAATGTGGCACAGTGTTTTCTCCTCTAATTCTTAACATTAGTTTACCACTTTTAGGCCCTACCGTGCCAGGATTGGAATCCTTGTCAGGAAACTTCCCTTAATTCCCTAAAATCTTGGGAGTTTTTTCTTGATCTTAGCAAGAAGTAAGATAGGAGTTTTCCCGATGGTTTTTACTATTCCCTTACGGGAGGACAAATAGTTAATTTCTTCCTGTAATTTCTGATTATTTTTCTGAAGATTATTATGGTTATTTTCTAATTCTCTTAGTGATATTTCCATCTCTTGCATAGTATGATAATCTTGCTGTTGTTTCAGATACATTGTCTGTTGTGCTTCCTGTAATTTTCTTAACTCTAACCAGACTTGATTCTGACTTGATTCGTTCCGTTCACTGAGCGCATACCAGAGAAAATTGCTGATTTCTTCTGCTATTTTTTGATTAACTTCAAAAAGCTCAATTATATTAATTTTTTCCGAGGTAATTTTCGGGTATAACCTTCTTAAATTTTGGGCAATATCAGAGGAAAAAGCGATGATTCTAGAAGCGGATAAAATTGCGTAGTGTTTTTCTAAATCTAATGGTAAATTGCCGTTTTCTTCTGGGGATTCAGAAGTAAGAAAAAGTAAAGAAGCAGTGGTTAAGGGACTGGTATAAAAAGTGGAAATAAATAAATTTGCCTGTAGGCGATCGCAGATAGCTTGAATTTTTCTGGCATCCTTTCCCGTATAATTATAATCGTAGGATTCTGCGGGCCAATATTTAAATTCTTCCCATCGTGGTGCGGTGTTATTTCTATCTAAAATAACAATGTGTTGACTAAATTCTAATTGACTCCAATGCTCTAAAATTGAAGACCAAACCCTAGCTAATTTTCGTTGCTCAAGTTGAAAAATTACGCCATCAATAACAATAATTGGGAGTTTCTTCTGGGAGATAGCTTGAATTGTTTGTAATTTTTCTCGCTCATCCTTATTTAAAATTTTCCCTAAATCTTCCATCTTAACTGGATTGGGTTTAATTTCTATATCCTTAATTTCTGGGTGAGGAATTCCATAGATTTTACACACTTGATAATGCTCCTCTAATGCTTGACCATTGCTGCCATGTTCTAAACCTTGGAAATTTAAATAATATAAACCTAAAATCTCAGGAATCAAAGCCATTTTTTCCCCTTGAATGCCGATTCTTAACCAAAATTCGTAATCACCAGCACAGCGAAAATTTTCCTGAAAATAACCATATTTATCGTGCAGCATTTTTCGCCACATTGGTTGAGAACCCACACAACAACCTTGACGCATCTCTTGATAAGAGTAATTTGGCCAATTCCAATGTTTTAAAGCTGGAGTGGTGGCAAAAGTATCATTTTTGAGGGTGGTAATTAATTGATCGGCATAAACTAAACTAATCTCTCTATTATTATCTAGATAATTAGCCATAATTTCCAGAGCATTGAAACAGCGACGATCATCAGTATTCCCATTGGTGAGATAGGAACCACTCGCTAGTTTAATAGCGCGATTCCAAGCGCGGTAGAGGGGTTCTCGTCCTTTAGTTCTCTGGTAAATAATATTAGGATAAATTTCTTGAAACTCTTGGATAATCTCCCCTTCATTTTCCGGAGAAGCACTATCGATAATAATAATTTCTACTTCTCCCTTTTCATAAAGAGTTTGAGTAACTAAATCCTCTAGACAACCCCAGATAAACTCTGCTGATTTATAGGTAGAAACAATTACAGAAACTTTGATCCTCTGCACTGGTATAGAGTTATTATAACTAGGATTCATTGGCTTATCTGATCGCAATTCAAGACAGAAAAATTTTTTGATAATTTTGGAAAAGAAGATTTTAAGACTCTATATTCGATCGGGAGAATTGTCAAGATGTTATCGACTTTTACTGAAGATACCAGTTTATTTACCTTTTGCTTGTTACTTGACATAATAAAAAACTATAATGGGAAGGCTGTGGAAAATGAGCAACAATGACCGTATCTTCCTCCCTAGACTGGTTAACCCGTGGAACCAGTGATTTATTCCCCCATCAACCCGACTCCCAAGAGCCTAGGGAAAATTTAGCCCAACTACTGCAAACTACCGATCGCCCTTTAAGAATTAAACTAGGTATTGACCCCACCGGCAGCGATATTCACCTAGGTCATAGTATCCCTTTTCGGAAACTGCGTGCTTTCCAGGATGCTGGTCATGTAGCAGTGGTGATTATTGGTGATTTTACCGCTAGAATTGGCGATCCGACTGGAAAATCGGAAGTTAGAAAACAATTGACGAGCGAAGAAGTGAGAGCTAATGCCGAGAATTATCTGGCACAATTACGCCCGATTTTAGATTTTAACACCCCTAATCGCCTAGAAATTCGCTATAACTCGGAATGGTTGGGGAAATTAGACCTCTCGCAAATTCTCGAACTCCTCTCCACCATGACTGTCGGGCAAATGTTGGCAAAAGAAGGCTTTTCCGAACGCTACGACCAGGAAAACCCGATTTTTCTCCATGAATTTCTTTATCCCTTAATGCAGGGTTATGATTCCGTAGCTGTCGAGGCCGATGTCGAATTAGGAGGAACCGATCAAAAATTTAATATTGCCGTCGGTCGTGATTTACAGAAATATTTCGGCAAAAAACCGCAATTCGGGCTACTTTTACCGATTTTAATCGGAACCGATGGCAGTCAAAAAATGTCCAAATCCCTGAATAATTATGTGGGATTGCGGGAATCGGCCCTGTCCATGTACTCGAAACTGGAAAAAACCCCCGACGCTTTGTTAAAAGATTATTACGAACTATTGACAAATTTGCCCTTAGATGCTATAGCGAGCAATCCGCGAGAGGCACAAAAACAACTGGCGATCGAGGTAGTTGCCCAGTTTCACGGAGAAGAGGAGGCATTAAAGGCACAAAAAACGGCGCAGGAGATAGTTCTACAGGGAAATACAGAGGCTGCGGCTTCTGTCCCCGAATTTTCCCTCGCAGCGGTCACTTTTCCCCTAAAACTATTCTATCTTCTTTCGGCTACTGGCTTGTGCAAAAGTAGCGGCGAAGGGAGAAGACAGATTCAGGGGGGTGCGGTAAGAATCGATAGTGAGAAAATCACCGATGTGGACAAAAGTTTTGAGACAGCCGAAGCTTTAACGGGAAAAGTCCTACAGGTGGGCAAAAATAAATTTATTCGCTTTGTAGCTTAAATAAGCGAAAAAGTCCCTATTCGGCGGCTTTTTCCACGATTTCTACTTCAAAATCTCGAAAATGGGCTTTAAACTTTTTACTGAACTCGACGAGGACGGGTAGGTTGGCGCTAACCGGTCTACCACGCCATTCGGTGACAATCCCTTTCACCTCTCCCTCCAGTCCTTTCACGTCAAAAGGATCCGATTTGTGTTCAGGATGGTGATAAACTACCACGGACTCAATTACACGAACTCGATCGCCAACTTTCATAAACTCTCTAGCGAAGACAAACGCCTATTGTATCTTTGAAAACAATCTTATCATTGTACGCGATATCAGTGATCAGTAAACAGTGATCAGTTATCAGGGAAGTGGGAAGTGGGGAAGTGGGGTGTGGGGTGTGGGGTGTGGGGTGTAGGGAAGGAAACCTATCTCATCTCTAGTGGGGAAAATTTTTTCATCGGGACTGACTCCTCAAGCCAACAAGGTCATTAAACCTAAATAAAGCTTTGCGGGATCGAGGGTGACAACATATACAATGATTGGGGTTTATCGTCAAGCAACCCTAAGCCTATGCCACGCCGTGATGACTTACAAAAAATCCTAATCTTGGGCGCTGGCCCGATTGTCATCGGACAAGCCTGTGAATTCGACTATTCGGGAACTCAAGCCTGTAAAGCCCTGCGAGAAGAAGGTTATGAGGTAATTTTAGTCAATTCTAACCCCGCCTCGATCATGACCGATCCAGAAATGGCCGATCGCACCTACATTGAACCAATTCTGCCGGAAATTGTCGAGAAAATTATCGCTAAAGAACGCCCTGATGCGATTCTACCGACTATGGGGGGTCAAACTGCCCTGAATACCGCCGTCGCTTTGGCCAAAAGCGGCGTTTTAGAAAAATATAACGTGGAACTGATCGGGGCAAAACTTCCCGCTATTGAAAAAGCCGAAGATAGGGAACTATTCAAAAAAGCAATGGAGAAAATCGGTGTTCCCGTCTGTCCTTCGGGGATTGCCAACAATTTAGAGGAGGCAAAAGCGATCGCCCATCAGATCGGTTCCTATCCTCTCATTATCCGGCCGGCCTTCACTTTAGGGGGAACGGGGGGCGGTATTGCCTATAACCAAGAAGAATTTGAACCGATGGCCCAGTATGGTCTAGATTGTTCGCCTACATCGCAAATTCTCGTCGAAAAATCCCTAATTGGCTGGAAAGAATACGAATTAGAGGTAATGCGCGATCTAGCCGATAACGTGGTGATCATCTGTTCGATCGAAAACTTTGACCCGATGGGAGTCCATACCGGCGACTCGATTACGGTTGCGCCCGCCCAAACCCTAACCGATAAAGAATACCAACGCCTCCGGGACTATTCTAAGGCAATTATTCGGGAAATTGGCGTAGAAACTGGCGGCTCGAACATCCAATTCTCCGTTAATCCCACTAACGGCGACGTAATCGTGATCGAGATGAATCCCCGGGTATCGCGTTCTTCGGCCCTAGCATCGAAAGCTACGGGATTCCCGATCGCTAAATTTGCCGCTAAACTAGCAGTAGGCTACACTTTAGACGAAATTCCCAACGATATCACCAAAAAAACCCCAGCTTCCTTTGAACCGACTATCGATTACGTCGTCACCAAAATTCCTCGCTTTGCCTTCGAGAAATTCCCCGGCTCCCAACCGATTCTAACCACCCAGATGAAATCCGTCGGGGAAGCTATGGCTATCGGTCGAACTTTCCAAGAATCCTTTCAAAAAGCTCTCCGCTCCCTAGAAACGGGACGTTTTGGCTTTGGTTGCGATAAAGTCGAAACTCTCCCCCCCCTCTCGGAAGTCCGGGCCGGTTTGCGGACACCTAACCCCGAACGGGTTTATAGTATCTATCATGCTTTTAAATTGGGCATGAATGGAGAGGAAATCCACGAACTAACCGGGATTGATCCCTGGTTCCTCGATAAATTGGCCGATTTGATGGAAACCGAGAAGTTTCTCAAACGAACTCCCCTGAAAAGTCTTAGCAAAGAGGACTTATTCGCCATTAAACAACAGGGTTTTAGCGATCGCCAGATCGCCTTCGCCACCAACAGCAGCGAGGATGAAGTCAGAAGTTATCGCAAGGGTTTAGGTATTGTTCCAGTCTATAAAATGGTGGACACCTGCGCGGCAGAATTTGAGGCTCTGACACCCTATTATTATTCCACCTACGAACAGGTAGAATCGGAAGTTTTACCCTCCGATAAACGCAAAGTGATGATCCTCGGTGGTGGCCCCAATCGCATCGGCCAGGGGATAGAATTTGACTACTGTTGTTGTCATGCCGCTTTTTCCCTCAGTCAAGCTGGTTTTGAGACGATTATGGTCAACTCTAACCCGGAAACTGTCTCCACCGATTACGATACCAGCGATCGCCTTTACTTTGAACCCCTGACCAAAGAGGATGTCTTAAATATCATCGAAGCGGAACAACCAGAGGGTTTAATTATTCAATTCGGTGGGCAAACTCCCTTAAAACTAGCGGTTCCCCTGCAAATATATCTAGAATCGCCTAATTGTCCCGTAAATACCAAAATTTGGGGAACTTCACCCGATTCGATCGATATTGCTGAGGATCGGGAACGCTTTGAACAAATCCTCCGACAATTAGATATCCGACAACCTGCCAACGGTATTGCCCGCAGTTTCCAAGAATCCCAAGCAGTGGCTAAACGCATCGGTTATCCTGTGGTAGTACGTCCGTCCTACGTTTTGGGCGGTCGGGCAATGGAAATCGTCTATTCCGATAGCGAATTGGAACGCTATATGAAGTATGCGGTACAGATAGAACCGGATCACCCGATTTTAATCGATAAATTCCTCGAAAATGCCATCGAAGTGGATGTGGATGCTCTGTCAGATACGACGGGAACAGTAGTTATCGGGGGATTAATGGAACATATCGAACAAGCGGGCGTACATTCGGGCGATTCTGCCTGTTCTATCCCCCATACGTCCCTGACCGACTCAGTTTTAACCACAATTCGACAATGGACGGTGGAACTAGCGAAAGCGTTAAAAGTAATCGGTTTGATGAATATCCAGTATGCGGTACAGGGGGAGACAGTTTATATCTTAGAAGCGAATCCCCGCGCTAGTCGTACTGTTCCCTACGTTTCCAAAGCGACGGGAGTTCCTTTGGCAAAAGTTGCCTCCCTCGTCATGTCGGGCCGAACCCTGACGGAATTGGGTATCATCAGCGAAGCAATTCCCCGTCATATTGCCGTCAAAGAAGCGGTTTTACCCTTCCAGAAGTTCCCCGGTGCTGATACTCTCCTGGGGCCAGAAATGCGTTCCACAGGCGAAGTAATGGGGATTGACAGCGATTTTGGCAAAGCTTTCGCTAAAGCAGAAATGGCCGCTGGCGTGATTTTAGCCACCAGTGGGACGGTTTTTGTCTCGATGAACGATCGCGATAAAACCCCCATGGTTCCCGTGGTTAAGGATCTGCAATCCCTCGGTTTTCGCGTCGTCGCCACTTCCGGAACTCGTGAAGTTTTGTTAGAAAACGGTTGCGAAAATATCGATTTGGTGCTAAAAATTCACGAAGGTCGTCCCCACGTTATCGATTGGATCAAAAATGACTGGATTCAGTTTATTGTCAATACTCCCAGTGGTGAAGAATCCCAAAACGATGGCCGACAAATTCGCCGTACTGCCCTCGATTATAAGTTACCAATTATCACCACTATCGCTGGGGCAAAAGCGACGGTAGCAGCCCTAAAATCCCTGCAATCCCAACCTTTAGAGGTGAAAGCTTTACAGGATTATCTCGCCTAATTTTCAGTTATCAGTTATCAGTTATCAGTTATCAGTTATCAGTTATCAGTTATCAGTTATCAGTTATCAGTTATCAGTTATCAGTTATCAGTTAGAAAGGGCATTTAGGGATAGGGGTTTAGGGATATAGGGGTTTAGGGAAATTTCAGCCAAATGCCCCACTACCCCACTACCCCATCTCCCCATCTCCCCACACCCCATCACACCCCACACCCCACACCCCATCACACCCCACACCCCACACCCCACACCCCACACCCCACACCCCATCTCCCCATCTCCCCACTACCCCATCACACCCCACACCCCACTTCCCAATTCATAATTCATAATTCATGATTCATAATTCCTATGACCGATACTCTAAACGACTATAAAAACCTGATTAGTGAACTGATTAACCGTTATAAAAACCGCGTCGATTTCCTGACAATTCGTCTGGAAGAAGCGCGGGGAACCAATATTCTACTGCGTTCCGAACGAGTGGAAACCCTCAGCGAAGGTATTGCTATCGGTGGTCAGGTACGCGCTTGTTATAAAGGAGGTTGGGGATTTGCCAGCTTTAATCAATTATCCAGTTTACAGGAACGATTAGAAGATGCGATCGCTGCTGCCCGTTTAATTGGGGAAGAAGAAACCCTGATTGTTCCAGTAGAACCTGTAATTATCTCCTGTGAATTGCCTTTAACGGGAACGGACCCGCGTTTAGTACCATTAGCCGATAAAAAAGCCCTCTGCGATCGCTATAATAATCTATTGCGTCAACACCATGCCAGTATTGCCACCACTTCCGTCCGTTACAGCGATAGCAGTCAACATATTCTTTTAGGCACTTCTGACGGGACTTTAATCGAACAAAAATGGTCAGACTTAGAAATGCGTTTTTCGGCCACCGCTAGGGATGGAGACAGCGTACAAACGGGCCGGGAAACCACGGGATCCCGAAAAGCTTTCGAGGATCTGGTCAATTTAGAAGAACAGGTGCAAGGGTCGGCTAAACGGGCCGTACAAGCCCTAGTTCTGCCCCCTGTCAAGGGCGATACCTACACCGTCGTCATCGATCCCATTTTAACCGGTCTGTTCGTCCATGAGGCTTTTGGCCACCTTTCCGAGGCAGATATGTTGTACGAAAATCCTGACCTTTTGGAGGTGATGAGTATGGGCAAACGTTTCGGGCCAGATAACCTGCAAATCTTTGACGGGGCCCATCCGGAAGGTCATCGGGGCAGTTATTTTTATGACGATGAGGGAACCCCCGCGACCACGACTCAGTTAATTAAAGATGGGGTTTTGGTGGGAAGACTGCATTCGCGGGAAACGGCGGGCAAATTAGGCGAAAAACCGACCGGTAACGCCCGTTGTCTCAATTATCATTATCCGCCCATTGTCCGCATGACCAACACTTGGATTGAACGGGGAACTACTCCCGTTAAAGAGTTATTTTCGGGGATAAAAACGGGAGTTTATGCCCAAAATTGGCAGGGAGGCATGACTAACGGCGAAATGTTCACTTTTAGCGCCGGGGAAGCTTGGATGATTCGCGATGGAGAAATTGCTGAACCGGTTAAAGATGTGACTCTCTCCGGTAATGTCTTTAAAACCCTAGCCAATATTGAGGCAATTGGTGATGATTTCTACTGGGATGAGTCGGGAGGCTGCGGAAAAGGGGGTCAAAGTGGTTTACCCGTCGGCTGCGGTGGTCCCAGTCTCCGTATCCGCGATGTGGTGGTCGGGGGAGAAGCAGATATTCAGTAATCAGTTATCAGTAATCAGTAATCAGTAAAGAGTGAAAAGACAGTGGGCAACTACTATTTAATAGTAATATAGCGGTATTCGCTTGAGTGAGATACAGACCATCGTCTTGCCTAGACTGACTTATAGCTTGTTGCAGTATACCTCATTCGACTGCATACCGCTATAACTGATAACTGATAACTGATAACTGATTGGGTGCATCTCAATTTTTGGGTGCACGCAGTTCGATCAACTCACTGACCACGGTGCGCCCCTACCATTGGCGCAATAATGTTATTGTAGGGGCGAATTGCATTCGCCCTGACAGCCGCAATCTATCTCATCTTCTCGTCACTGTCTTCGCTTTCTTGATCATCTTGATTGATTTCTTCTTTAAATCCCCGTAAAGTTTTCCCCAAAGCTGCCCCAAATTCGGGTATTTTTTTCGGTCCAAATATCAGGAGAACAACCACAGCAATAATTACTATTTCTGGCCAACCTAATCCAAACATAATCTTGAAAGTAAAAAGTAAAAAAAGAGAAAGGAGTCAGAATTTAGGAGTCGGAAACTTAACGGTAATAACTGATCACTGATCACTGATAACTGATAACTGACTCTATGCTGCCACTTCAGCGCGTTTATAAGCTTCGTCGAGGACTTCTGAGAGAGTTGGATGGGTGTGGATGCGGAAAGCGAGTTCATCGACAGATTTACGTTCAGCGATCGCATTGGCCGCTTCTTGAATTAAATCCGATGCGTGGATACCGATAATATGAACACCGAGTAATTCGCCCGTATCCTGACGATAAACGACTTTAGCGATGCCTTCCGTTTCTCCTTCCGCTAAAGCTTTAGAATTTCCCTTAAAATAGGTCTTGACAGAAGCCACCTTATACCCTTCTTCCTGTGCCAAAACTTCTGCTTGCGGTTCCGTTAAACCCACATAACTAATTTCGGGGTGGGTAAAAGCGGCGGCGGGAATACTGCGATAATCGATGGTTTTTGGGCGATTACAGATATTTTCAATGGCTATTACCCCTTGACCCGAAGCAGCGTGAGCTAACATCATTTTACCCGTAGCATCGCCCACGGCCCAGAGATGGGGAACCGGTTCACCGTCCTGAATTACCTGCATTTTGTCATTAACGGCAATAAAACCGCGTTTATCCAGTTCTACCCCGACAAATTCCAATCCGAGATTCTTGGTCGCAGGGATTCTTCCTGTAGCGACTAAACAAGCATCTACTTCTAAAATTTCGATCGCTTCTTTGCTTTTTGCGTCCACCAGTTCAATGGCCACAGGATTCCCCGGTTTAATACTTTTTGCCAAAACTCCCACATAGGTCTCGATATCTCTAGGTTTAATCAGAACTCTTTCAGCGATTTTCGAGATTTCTGGGTCAAATCCAGGCATGAGACTATCTAAAGCTTCGATCATCGTCACTTCACAACCCAAAGCGGTGTATATATCCGAAAATTCCAGACCGATATAACCACTACCGATAATTGCAATCCACTTGGGTAAAGTTTCTAATCTAACGGCCTCATCGCTGGTAAAAACCGTTTTATGATCGATCTCGATCCCCGGTGGAACAAAAGGAACCGACCCCGGACAGAGCATAATATCCTTAGCAGTGTAGATTTTTTCGCCACTATCCCCGATGACGCTGACTTTTTGCGGGCCGGCGATTTTTCCCCAACCGTGGATAGTATCAACCTTGAGACGTTTAAGACTATTAGTAAGATCGCCTCTAATTTTACTGACAAGGTTGTTAGCATGATCGGCAATTGTCGGACGGTCAAAATTAACACCACCGATGGCAATACCTAAACTTTTCAGATGGTCACTATCGGCCAATTCGCGCACCCGTCCCGAGGCTGCCAGTAAAGCTTTAGAGGGAATACAACCGCGATTAACACAGGTTCCTCCCATATCTTTGGCTTCGATAATAGCTGTTTTTAGCCCACATTTGACCGCGTGTAGGGCTGCCCCGTGGCCACCAACGCCAGCACCGATAATAATTAAATCGTAGTCGAATTCACTCATAGTCTCTCTGACTCTCAAAGTTAGCATTATCCCATTTTACGATCCACTGCGATCAAGCTGTGCTATCCCCGGCAAAAACTGGAGCCAGTTTTTAGCTATCAGGTTCTCGTGCATTGAAACTGGGTGTTGGCAATTTTAGGACAAAACGTTACTAGACCTCTGGTAAAAATCAAAAATTGTTGTTAGGGTTAAGAGTCGGTCGTCAGTAGTCAGGAGAATTTAAAATGCTCTATTCACAGATTTTATGCCATTTAATCTTTATCTTTGCTGTTTTTGAATCCTCAAAAATTAGTTAGGTAAGAGGTTAATGAAGCAAGATATGAATACTAATTCTGCATCCTATCCATAAGTTAGTCTAGTCCTAGGTTGGAAAAATTAGACCTGCTGCCAACACTTTGCCGGATGAGGGGATCATTTTTCTCCTACCATAATTTAGGCTCGAAACCAGTATCATTAATGATTTCTACCGTTTCTCCCGATGGTTTAATCACAAATAAACCCTGTTTATAGGCATAACGATCTACTCCTTCGTCTATTTCTATTCCCGCCACTGCACCATAAGCTTGATAGTTTTTATAATGGGGAAATGCTTCTTTAAATCGACTTAATTTTTCTAAAAACTCATTGACATCATCTTTCGATAAACGAGACTTACATTCTACTAAAACTACCTCGGTTTCATCGACGGCTAAAATGTCAATCTCCATGGCTATTCCTTGCCGTTTTACCCTGGCGCGACTATAGGTTTCTTTAACATCGATACCTTTGCTACGAAATAGGCCAATAACAGCAGGTTCGACTAATTCCTCGACAAATCTTCCCCAGCGAGTGGTTAAACTATCCACGGCACGACTGGTATTAGCCACTGTTTTCTCTAGCTTGGCTAAACGGCGATCGGCTTCAGCAGCCCGGCGATCGGCTTCGTCCTTAGCTTCAGCAGCCCGGCGATCGTATTCTTGACGTGATTGTTCAAACTTTTCGTTAGTTTTCTCAAAAAGTTTATAGATATCTTCGATGGTAATCGGTTGAGCCATGGTTATTTGTTTTAATTCTTACTCTAATTGTACTACCCAAGTACCAGTCATTGGGGGAACGGGTGTTAATTCACCAAATCAGATATTTCCCAAAGTTTTTCAGGGTAAAGCTTTCAGTCAATCCTTAAAAAAGTATTAATAAAAGAGGAATTTTGGGCTATTTTCCCCCTACCTGTGCTATTGTTCGGACGATTTATCGAAAATTTGGGTTAAAACCCCCTTTAGGGTGGTTTTAAGTACATCTTGACTTTGAGGAATGGGGAAGGTTAAACCTTCCTTTTGTGGTTTTTCGGGCTACTTTTCATACTTAATAGACAAGATGGCTGTTCTACAACTATGGGCAATTTTCTGCAAAAACCGACTATGATTAGAATTAGATAGGCTGGAGGTGGATTAAGATGACCAATTCTGCTGAGATAAAAGTCCTAATTAGAGAGCAATTACCGAGTATTCTGGCTGAAGATGCAAGTATTCGGGATTTTATCTTGCGAACCGTTTCTGACTACTATTCACCTAAAAAAGAGACAGATCAGAAGTTTGAGGAATTTAAAAACAGAGTAGATCGGATTTTAGACGAATTACAGCGCGATCGGGAAGAACAAGCTAAAAAATGGGATGAACAATCTCAAAAATGGGGTGAACAATCTCAAAAATGGGATGAACAAAGACGGCTATGGGATGAACAATCTCAAAAATGGGATCAACAAAGACAGCTATGGGATGAACAAAGACAGCTATGGGATGAACAAAGACGGCTATGGGATGAACAACTTCAACAAAATCAAGAAAATAACCGGAAATGGGAGGAACAACGTCAACAAAATCGAGAAACTTTAGAGGAAATTAAAAAGATGAACAAAAAACATGATAGCACTATTGGGGCTTTAGGCTCTCGTTGGGGACTCTTTTCTGAAGCAAGTTTTCGCAATGGTTTAGCGGCTATTTTACAAGATTCTTTCGGGGTAGAAGTATTAAATATTAATGATTATGATCCTGATGGTCTGGTTTTTGGAAGACCGGATCAAGTAGAATTTGACGTTATCATTAAAAATGGTTTAGTGATCGTTTGTGAAATTAAATCTTCTATGAGTAAAGCAGATATATATACTTTCAGCCGTAAAGTGGAATTTTATCAACAAAAATATCAACGCATTGTCAACCGTAAAATTGTCATTTCCCCAATGGTTGATCCTACTGCTTTACCTGTTGCCCAAAGTTTAGGCATCGAAGTTTATAGCTATGCTGAAGATATCAACCTTAATTAATAAATAACTAATGTATGATTCTACCTGTAAATTTATCGCCCTTGAATATTCCAGAGATTTAGCCACTTGGTTAGTGGGTAAACCCTTAGATTTAACGGAAATTAAACCCTCAGAATTATCTTTAGAGCCAATAAGAGCCGATAGTTTAATCTTTTTGGAGTCAGAAGAACTAATATTACATATCGAGTTCCAAACCGACCCTAAAGAAGATGTTCCCTATAGAATGCTAGATTATGCGGTAAGACTCTATCGACGCTATCCAGGTAAACCTATCTATCAAGTGGTGATTTATCTAAGAAAAACTGACTCACCCCGGGTCAGACAGAATGAATATCGACAAGGGAAAACCTATCATCAATTTGAGGTCATAAGACTATGGGAACAGCCATCCGAACCCTTATTACAAGCTCCGGGGCTGTTTCCCTTTGCCATACTCGCTCAAGCGGAAGATCAAGAGAATTTGCTTCGGCAAATTGCCCAAGAAATTGAGCAAATGGGGGACCCTCGAGAAAAAAGTAATGTAGCTGCATCCACAGCCATTCTAGCCGGATTAGTATTGAATAAAGAGATCATTCAACGATTATTGAGGAAAGACATTATGAAAGAATCTGTGATCTATCAAGACATCAGGGACGAAGGAAGACAAGAAGGAAGACAAGAAGGAGAAGCTAACCTAGTTTTACGTCTATTAAATCGGCGTATCGGGGGCATTTCATCCGAATTATCGGCAAAGATACCCAGTCTTTCCCTAGAACAGTTAGAAAACTTAGGAGAAGCTTTACTCGATTTTCAGTCCCGACAAGATTTAGAACAATGGCTGGAAAATCAGGCGATTAACCCTCGATAGGGGACTTCTCACCCCTGCTGGCGATCGTTTGTCTTCAAGGGCGATCTCTTTTTCTCATCCCTTCAAAGTCAGTCAAGTCAAGGCTTTACAGCAAATCTTAAGAAATCTTGAAGAAATAATCAAGAGCCAATCAAAAAAAAATAATTTTCGGATATCTTTTTTGCCTGAACCTGTGCTACCATGCCCAAAAGTTAATCAATTTTCTCCCTAGTGAGGAGCTTGCAATTATGACATTAATAAAACTTATCAGAAACTCCATCGGGGGGGGGTAGCACTTATTGGTCTATCCTTCGCTGTTGCCGGTGCGATCAATCAACCCGCTAACGCCGATACCATCACCTTTGAAAATTTGGACTCTAATTTTGGTCCCTTCATCGGTTCGCAGACAGAGGATGGGTTTACCTATACGGTGACTTCGGGTTTGAACTTTATCTTCAATGTCCAGAAGGGTAATCCCGCTTCATCCCTAGGTGTCGGTTTTGAGACAATGGATGGTCCACAGTCCAATCCTGTAGTAACTGGTGGTCAAATTGAGTTTACACGCACAGGGGGCGGGTTATTTACCTTTGATTCCTTTCAGTTGGCGAATCAAGTATTTGGAATCAGTCGTGGAATTAGTTGGACGGGGCAAGTTAAAGGGGTTGATACCCAAAGTTTAACAGGAGTTTCCACCAACAGTAGCACATTTAGCACCCAAAATGTTAATTTTAGCGGGGCTATTGACAAGCTAATTTTAACCTTTACAGACCTAAATGAGGAGGGCTTGTTTTTAGATAATTTGCAGTTCACCCCTGCACAAGAACCCCCAGCAACCACTCCTGAACCGGGTACTATCTTAGGTTTAGTAACAGTGGGTGCATTAGGGGCCTTATCTCGCAAGCGCCAAAAATAAAACCCAGTCAACAGTCAAGATTCCTATTCTACCGGAAAACGGTAGAATAGGCTTCTAGCCTGTAATATGGATATACAAGCAGGATGCCTGTGCTAGAGTTATTATTAAGGTTATTTTGCTAGGATGGGGAATAATATCTTAAATCGGTGATGAAGACTACTCAAATTAAGTCAATAACTCTAGAATCGTTCCTCAAAGAGTCTTATATAGATGATTCTCCAGCTTGGGAATATCTTAACGGAGAAATTCAACAAAAAGCCATGCCTTCTGGACAACATAGTAAAATTCAATATAAATTCTGTGAAACGGTTAATCAAAGCACAGAACCCGCTAAAATAGCTTACGCTTTACCTGAATTACGATGTAACTTTGGTGTGCGTTCTCTCGTTCCAGATATTGCCGTTTTTTATTGGAATAGAATTCCTTTAACCTCAGAGGGAGATATTGCGAATTACTTTGACTCTTTTCCCGACTGGACTATCGAAATATTATCCCCTCATCAAGCCATGACACCTGTTATAGATAAGATTATTCATTGTTTAGAATATGGTTGTCAATTAGGCTGGTTAATTGTCCCTGATGATCGTTCTATTTTAGTATTTAAAGCGAATCAGACTCCCAAGGTTTATTATCTAAATTCTGAGGAAACTTTACCCGTGTTAGAGAAAATAGAGATAAGTTTAACGGTTGCTGATATTTTTGCTTGGTTAAAAATGAGATAATTGTCAATAAGTCAAATAGGATCGATCGCCTTGTTAGGTAGGCGTGCTTTTGGATGTCTTCTCAAGTTTAATTAATTTACTCTAATCTATCCCACGATCAAGATTAGCGATCAAAAATTTAAGGTTAATACTTTGTAAAGTGACAAGATCACCCTACCATAATTTAGGCTCGAAACTAGAATCATTAATGATTTCTACCGTTTCTCCCGATGGTTTAATCACAAATAAACCTTGTTTATAGGCATAACGATCTACTCCTTCGTCTATTTCTATTCCCGCCACTGCACCATAAGCTTGATAGTTTTTATAATGGGGAAATGCCTGTTTAAATCGACTTAATTTTTCTAAAAACTCATTGACATCATCTTTCGATAAACGAGACTTACATTCTACTAAAACTACCTCGGTTTCATCGACGGCTAAAATGTCAATCTCCATGGCTATTCCTTGCCGTTTTACCCTGGCACGACTATAGGTTTCTTTAACATCGATACCTTTGCTGCGAAATAGGCTAATAACAGCAGGTTCGACTAATTCCTCGACAAATCTTCCCCAGCGAGTGGTTAAACTATCCACGGCACGACTGGTATTGGCTACTGTTTTCTCTAGCTCGGCCAAACGGCGATCGGCTTCGGCCTTGGCTTCAGCAGCCCGGCGATCGTATTCAGCAGCTCGGCGATCGGCTTCGGCCTTGGCTTCAGCAGCCCGGCGATCGTATTCAGCAGCCCGGCGATCGGCTTCGGCCTTAGCTTCGGCAGCCCGGCGATCGTATTCTTGGCGTGATTGTTCAAACTTTTCGTTAGTTTTCTCAAAAAGTTTATAAATATCTTCGATGGTAATCGGTTGAGACATGGTTATTTGTTTTAATCTTTCTTATTTTCACTTCTTACTATAATTGTAAGTCTAGCTACTTAGAAACAATCTCAAGAAACCCCATGAATCAATATAACGCCTTAAAACAAGCCCTCAAGCCTCATTTCGGGTGGCACGGAGCCAGAATCTTAAAACTACGCCACTTGATGGCGTTTCTCATCAAGATGAAGTGTAACCTAATTTAGTATTGACGACAGACTCCCGAAAAGGAAAACTTTGTACCTCACCATGAAGATAACTGCTATATTAAAGCTTTCTACCTGTTTGTCGCCGGTGATGGCGTTGATGAACTAGGCGATAGCTAACAAAATAGGTTATCGTAGCAAATACCGTCGCTGATAGTAAGCAACCAAAAAACAGGGTCAAAAGAAATTGGCCGCCAGAACTAGCTAACTTTTCGGTGAAGCTTTGATTAGTTTGAAAAATGTCGCCCACATTCGATCGCCCGCTTTGACCGAGAATAAACTCTCCTAATTTATAGTTAAACAGGAAAATTGGCAGATCGGTCAAGGGATTGCTGATATAAGTACTGGCAGCAGCTGCGATTTTGTTGGCACGAAATAGGGTGGCTAAAAAGATAGCGACGATGATTTGAAGGCCCATCCACGGGAAAAATCCCGAAAAAACTCCCAGGGCAAAACCCCTGGCAATTTCCCTAGGATGTCCTTGTAATCGCATTAAGCGAATATAAGTAGTCGTGCAAAATTAATTTCCTAGTCGAGACAGGCAAGAGGCAATAGGTAATAGACAATAGGGTTATTTAAATGTGTAATTAATTTTGCTTAGGTACTTACCAATAGGGTAAAAATCGCAGTAAGCGATTACTCGAATATTTGCGGCTTTTTCTCGCTTTTAATGACCGTGAGCGCATATTTCCGGGCATAAATGCTGACAAAATTGATACCAACTTCAATTTTAGCAAGGAGTGATTAAGAGATGTTAAACACCGGGGATACGATCGCTGCCATCGCTACGGCGATTGTTCCGCAGCAGGGTAGTATCGGTATTGTTCGTCTGTCAGGTAGTCGGGCAGTGGCGATCGCCCGCCAGCTTTTCCATAGCCCCAATCGTCAAAAATGGCAAAGTCATCGTCTTCTCTACGGTTATATCCAGCATCCCCAAAGTCAGGCAATTATCGATGAAGCTTTGCTGTTGCTCATGTTAGCGCCCCGCTCTTTCACTCGCGAGGATGTGGTGGAATTTCACTGTCATGGTGGCATTATGCCCGTACAACAGGTGTTACAGTTATGTCTAGAAAATGGGGCGCGTTTGGCACAAGCGGGGGAATTTAGCCTGCGTGCCTTTCTCAACGGCAGAATTGACCTAACTCAAGCCGAAAGCGTTGTGGATCTCGTTGGGGCGCGTTCTCCCCAAGCGGCACAATTTGCCCTCGCTGGTTTACAGGGGAAACTAGCGCAACCGATCCGCCATTTGCGTGCCACCTGTCTCGATATTTTGGCCGAAATTGAGGCCCGTATTGACTTTGAAGAGGATTTACCGCCTTTGGATGGCGAGGCGATTCTCCTTAGCATAGAACAGGTTTTTTGTCAAGTAAATTTAATTTTAACCACCGCCGAACGCGGGGAATTGCTGCGTAGTGGGCTGAAAGTGGCGATCGTGGGGCGGCCGAATGTGGGTAAATCCAGTTTGTTAAATGCTTGGAGTCGGAGTGATCGAGCGATTGTCACCGATTTACCCGGTACTACCCGCGATATCGTCGAATCTCAGCTAGTTGTGGCGGGAATCCCCGTACAAGTCCTCGATACGGCAGGAATTCGCTTGGCGGGCGATCGAGTTGAACAAATTGGCGTGGAACGTTCCCGTCAAACGGCCCGGTCTGCTGATTTAGTTCTCTTAACCGTCTCCGCAGAGTCAGGATGGACCGAGGAGGACGAGGAAATTTATCGCTCTGTCAGCGATCGCCGATTAATTTTAGTGATTAATAAAATTGATTTAGCTAATCCCAAAACAGTAATTTACCCAGCAGAAATTGAGCGAGTTGTCAAGCTGTCCGCCACCCAAAATCAAGGCATTGAAGACTTAGAAAAAAGTATTATTAATGCTGTCCAAAATCAAGAATTACAGGCGGCTAATTTGGATTTGGCCATTAATCAACGACAGGCGGCCGCTTTAACTAGGGCGAAACTTGCTTTGGAACAGGTCAAAAAAACAATTGACCAAAATTTACCTTTTGATTTTTGGTCGATCGACCTGCGTACTGCCATTCAAGCCTTAGGAGAAATTACCGGCGAAGAAGTGACCGAATCGGTACTTGATCGCATTTTTAGCCGTTTTTGTATTGGCAAGTAAGCAATTAGGAAATCTAGTCCACCAGAAACAAGGTTTTATCCTCTTTTGTTGGGTTAACTGTAGTCTTGTTGAGGATTGGAGAACTCAGATATTGCTTGAAAAAAATACTTTCCAAGCGGCTGTAACAATGGCACTCCCCAAAAGGATGATTAATGTCCAGACCTGATTTTTTTGGGTTCCTTCCACTGATCTGAGCCGATTGTCGATGCCTTCGATTTTCCCGTCTAACACTTTAATATCCCCTTTGATATCGGCTATTCCTATTTCTACTTTTGTCAAACGCTCATCAATCTTGTCGAATTTTTGACTAACTTCCTTGATACTGTCTTTAATTTCTTTAAGGACGACATCAAGGGAATAAGTAACAGTTTCGTTAGACATTTGGTAAACTCCTATACTGCATCTGGTTGGATATAATTTTATCTTAAGTCTAGGCTTTAAGAAAATTTTCTTTCAGGAGCGGTTAATCTTTTTGTGTTCGGTTAACTGTAGTCTGGTGAGGATTGGAGAACTCATATATTGCTTGAAAAAAATACTTTCCACCCGGACGTAACAATGGCGCTCCCCAAAAGGATGATTAATGTCCAGACCTGATTTTTTTTGGTTCCCTCTACTGATCTGAGCCGATTGTCGATGCCTTCGATTTTCTCGTCTAACACTTTAATATCCCCTTTGATATCGGCTACTCCTATTTCTAAGTAGGGGTTGCTGAAAAAGTTTTTCGGTGGGGGTAGGAGTCGGTCGTCAGTAGCCAGTCGTCAGTAGCCGGTCGTTTCAGGCTTTGTTGCCCTGGTTTTTTGTACCAAGCTATGTACTATAAGAAGGATAATGCCAGGTTTTTGAAAGTCCCAATCCTATTTTCGCGGCATGAACATCGGATTTTAACAGGTCAAAAGCCTTATTTTAAAAGGGTTTTACCATTATTCAGCCAGCCCTAAGTAACAGTTAAGCATAAATACTTAAAATACTCTCGTTTGCGATCGCATTAACCGAAGAAAAAGCGCTTAATAAGTTGTTAAATTTCCCGAACAACATTAGCAGTATGCTGAAAATGAGCGAAAACCATTAAGATCATAGACCGAGTTTAATTTTATGCTAGAGAAAATACTATACGCTGATTCCGGCACGGGTCAAACCCAAGAAATGCTACAAGCATTGATGGATCTGCCCGCTATCCGGAAAGCGTCGATCACCATTCTCCGGGTTGTTCCCCCTCAGATTACCACCGAAGCTCTGGCCAGTAAATGGGAAGAGGGAACCCAAATGCTGACTAAAATCCTGCAAGAAGTCAAAATTGAACCCAGCAAAGTTTCCACGATTCTGCGCCAAGGAGATCCCAAAGATACCGTCTGTCAAGTTGCCGACGAAATCGGTGCCGATTTGATCCTGATGGGTTCCCGAGGACTGAAGCGACTGGAGGCAATTCTAGAAAATTCCGTCAGTCAATACGTCTTTCAACTGACTAATCACCCGATGTTGTTGGTAAAAGACGATATTTACGTCAAAAAAATCAAAAAGGTGATGGTAGCTCTCGATAAGTCTAGCTCGGCTGATTTAGCTCTCGATCTGGCTATTTATCTCCTGCGGGATTATCCTTCAGCAGAGTTAATTCTGGCCCGCGTCAACCCCGACTTAAAACCAGAATTTGCCCCCACTTCCCCCAAAGAAATGGAAGAAAACCCGATTTTAGTGCCAGCAGTAGCAAAAGTGAAACGGATGAATATACCCTATCGCTGCCTGGTGACGGGGGGTAAACCGGGAGAACAACTCTGCAAACTCGTCGATGATTATAATGTCGATCTCTTACTGTTGGGTTCGCCCGATCGCCGTCCTTCCGTGGCCAAGAGTTTACCAGATCTCGATCGCCTGCTCGGTACTTCCCTCTCGGATTATGTGCGGGTTAATGTCAATTGTCCTGTCCTTTTAGCTAGAAAAGAAGGGATTTAGCCCGATTTAGCCCACATCGTCCAGGTATGATGTGGGTAAAAAATAAGCCTCATCTACCTAGGGTTTGCGGCAAAAAGTTTTTCGGTGGTGGCAGGGTGTGGGGTGTGGGGTGTGGGGTGTGGGGTTTTACCAGTTTTGAGGTGGCCAATTACCTAATTTTCAGGGAAAAAGTGCCTAAATTTCCCCCCGATCACTCCAATGGTTGGCACTTTTTGAGGAAAAAAAGTCTAAAAGTCTTACCCAACAAGGTTTTTAGATTTATTCAGCCAGCCCTACCTAAATACAGAAAAAAAAGAAGGTATCTGTCCTGTAGCCTATCCTAAACAAGCCCTAAAATTGGTTGATAATCAAATTAGAATCCCTTGAGGAAAAACTGTTAAGCAATGGTTTGGACTTGATAGCTTCTATTTGCCAATGCCCTCCAATTTGAGATTTCAAGAAATTAAGGAATTAAGAATACTGCCCAGAAATCATTGTTTTTATGTTGAGTTTGTTTATGAGAGTAAACCAGTCGAGATTGAGGTCAATCCTGATAAGTAGTCGTGCAAAATTAATTTCCTAGTCGAGACTCCGAGACTCCGAGACTCCGAGACTCACAAGACAGCTATTAGGGATCGGATTTGAGTTTTCAGTTCACTGTTTACTGATCACAGCAGCAGTCTGACGGAGTAGTGGCTTAGATGTGTAATTAATTGTGCTTAGATACTTAATGTGCTAGGCTTAGACCTAGGATTAAACAATTGGCTAACAGGAGTTTCTAGTCTCGGTACTAGCTTTATAATTGATGGAAGGCATCTTAAGTCTGTTAATCGTTGGTACAACAAACAGGTAGCTACTCTCAAAGAAGGCTTCTGCCGTGAGCGTCAGCCGAACGGAAAACCTCAAGGATTTTGGTCAACCCAACTCGCTAAAATCACAGAAAAGCGCAATCGACAAATGAGAGATGCTGTTAATAAAGCAGCTAGACTTGTTATTAATTACTGTCTTGAGCATCAAATTGGAGTGGTTGTTTTTGGATGGAACAAAGAACAAAAACAAGAATGTAATTTAGGCAAAAATAATCATCAATCTTTTGTTTCAATTCCGACAGCAAAACTCAAAGAACGCATTAGACAATTGTGTGAACAATATGGTATTGAGTTTATTGAAACGGTTCACGGCCGAAGCCCAACCTATGTTCATCTTATATTTAATTCCACCCACCCACTTAAGCACAACACTTAATTTTAATTTAAGTCGAGTGTCTAGGGGCGTTTTGACTCGTCCCCAGAAATTCAAGTTCTGGTCAGCTAAAAAGACGCTACGCAACGTGGTTTTAACCCGTTGGTAGGGGCGTATAGCGTACGCCCTTTCTTCGATAAGATAAGCTTATCACCATAACTCCAAGAGAGCCGACAATTTTTTATTTTTACAAGAGGTATAGTTATGTCTTTATCAATTCGAGGAATTATCCTAGTAGCGACGACAATTTATCAGACGCTATCTGTTTGGTTAGAAGAACAAAAAGCCCCTCCGGGTAATTTGATTAATGTGGGTAAATATCGCCGACATTTTTGTCTAGCGGGAGAGGCTAGTCCCACTATTATTATTGACCCTAGTTTAGGGGGAATTGAGGGATACTTTTTGCTAGAAGAATTGTCACAATTGGCTAGGGTTTGTATTTATGATCGAGCGGGTTATGGTTGGAGCGATTCTAGTCCATATCCCCGGACTAGCTACCAAATTGTTCAGGAATTAGATCAATTACTCACCCAAGCAAAAATAGAACCGCCTTATATTTTAATTGGTGATTCTTTTGGCAGTTATAATGTTCGACTGTATGCTCATCTCTTCCCAGAAAAAGTAGTGGGTTTGGTACTCACCGACGGTTTACATGAGAAAGGAATGCTGAAAATGTCGCCAGCATTAAAGGCATTAAAATTATTTTTCATCTCTGGATTTTTGATGTCGATTATCGGCTCAATTTTAGGCATTATACGAGTTCTGAGAGTTCTGGGAGTTTTTGAATTATTAAAACCAGAATTGCGTCGCTTTTCCCTAGATTCTTGTGATCGAGTTAAGCGTTCTTTCTGTCGCGCTAAACACTGGATGACGATGAGTAGAGAAATGCTTAATCTCGACCAAAGCGCTCGTCAGGTAAGTGAGGCTAACAATTTCGGCAATTTACCGATAGTTAGTATTAAAGCTAATTCTTTTTTTAAACCTTCCCTTTGGACTCGCTTTATTCCCCTCAAAAGTGCCAATCAACTCCGGGAGGAGATGCACCTAGAATTAGGCAAGTTATCCGGAGATTTTATGGAAATACAAGCGGATAAAAGTAGTCATTTTGTCTGGATGGATCAACCGGATGTGATGATCGATGCGGTCAAAATTTTGCTTGACAAAATTAACTCTGTGTGCTAAGTAATTACTCACCGTTCGCTCATTTCTCGAACCGAAAATTTGGTAAATTGTCTTAAGTGCAGTCTGGCAAACGCATTGATTGTTCTACTCGGATATTTGTTAGTACAAAAAGACCATTTTGAGGTTAACGAATTGATTGGGGTTTGAGCGAGCCAATTGGAGATCGCACTCTCGACACTGTTCTACCTACCTTATTCGCTAAAAAGCATACAGTATAAAGGTAACAGCAATTTTAAAACCCTTCCCTTAAAAAATTAAGCGAACAATGAGTTGTGACACTTAGACTGCGGAGTATGGGACTTCTGCTGACGCTAAGATAAAGTCAAATCTCCCAATCACTTTAAAACCTTTGTGATAGGCGTTTGCATTTTAGGGCAGTAAATTAAACTTCACTCATTCTAGGAGTCGATAGCGATTAGTTTCAGCGACGTACTTCCGACCTGGAATTTCATCGGGGGGAATTTGATTCCCTAATACTAGACGCATATCCCTGACAACCCGAGGGACATTCAGATAATAGCCATGCTCTGAAGGATCTGTAAAACGAGATACCACGCGGGTACAATCGATCGGATAGACATTGCGAGGAAGTTGTCGAGGCTGGATTGGACCATCTGTCCCCAGACGGGCGGTATTACCCTTAAGCTTATCACTGGCCCAAAGAGCGAGGTCGTTGCGGTTGAAATAGACACTTGTCCGGCGGGTGATCCGGGACAGAGACAACAATTTGTAGTCGAGATCGAAAGCATCATCATCCTCATCGGCTGCCATCATCAGAACCTGATCGAACAGTCTGGGCAGTTGGTTGCCGACTTGCCTTTTCAATTCCTGTAGAGCATGGCGCAAGACATAATTGCCCATGCTGTGGGCAGTGAGATGAAGTCTCTGTTGGCACCGCGCCTCAGTCTGATTAATGAAATCGGCAACTTTGAGGAAGCCGCGGGCAAATGCCGCCCCAGAAGCGGCGGCATCCAGGCGATCATTCTTGTAAGCGATCGCATTGGCGGCTCTCGGATCGGAAAACAGAAGCGCACCGTCTGAAGGCCAGGAAAACAAACATATATTCAATTTGAGGGGAGGCTCGGTATCGCCAGGGTCTCTGGCAGTCAACACTTGGTGCAGTTGAGCCGCAGCCGTTAGAGCGCTCCGAAATGAAACGTTGAAGCCGTGAATGAAGATCAATGTATCTTCCGCATTCTCGATCATCTGTTTGCGGACTTGCAAGGCGATCTCCTGACTGCCCAAAACGGGCGGATCACCCAGCAGATTTTCTGGGGCAACTTGGATTTGATACTGAGAAAAGTTCTCACCCGTTACCTCGGCTTTTCCAAAACGCAAGTTAGCCAGTCCATCCTGACTAAAGGTACTCCCGAAGTCAAAACCCGCCTCTAAATCATTTGAGGTAACCAGGTTGCGGTTTGTAGCAAAGTAAATCGTCGTCATCCAAAATCTCCATATTTTCTTCGGTTTTTTGGGAACAGGATAGGCTAAACCACTTTAGCCCATTGCCCCTCCTCTTTTCCCTGTCTAATCCCGTGTTCAACTATATTTTTAGTCTTGATTTACAAGGCTCTCAGAAATCAGCACAGATAAAGCATCCTCGGGAACCTTGATTCTGTAGTTTTTAGTTGCACATCGGGTTGTCTAACAATTTTACTTCCCCTTTGCGCGGGTAGTTTTGCCAACTTTGGTGTTGGGGTTTATGTCTCCATCGTGCGTCAGGGTCAGCGACCATTTATATGGTCATTTGACAATCCCGTCACTAAAAGCGAGGGATTCTTAGTTCAACGAGTCCACTCAAATTAGATGTTCCTTGCGTTATCCAATCCAGATGTGGTTCTCTCCCTAAGCGTTACTTTTCGTATGCCCTACGATAGTTATATTTCTACAAAATTTGCTTGAATTGAAGTGTTAGCTTCAAATACTCCTTTGTCTAGTTCCTACAAAGATTTTACACCACGAGCAGGCTTTGGCCGTGAGATCAGCGTTCGACCGAGCGTTCATGTTAGTGAGCTTGTTAAAGTACTGACTCATTGTTCGCTTAATTTTTTAAGGCAAGGGTTTTAAAATTGCTTTTACCTTTATAATGGTATGCTTTTTAGCAAATAAGGTAAGTAGAACAGTGCCGAAAGTGCGATCTCCAATTGGCTCGCTCAAACCCTAATCAATTCGTTAACCTCAAAATGGTCTTTTTGTACTAACAAATGTCCGAATAGAACAATCAATGCGTTTGCTAGACTGCATTTGAGACAATTTACCAAATTTTCGGTTCGAGAAATGGCTCTCTTGGGTTTGGTGGGTAAAATGTATTCTTAAGATACATTCGTCCTAGCGAGGGGTTGGAACGAACCACAAAGACACAAAGGACACAAAGATTGATCGATCCTATGTAAGTAAACCTTATCACACAGAACCTAGAAGAGCCGAGAAATGAGCGAACGGTGAGTTAATAGGGTAAAATTAACTTCTTGGTTAGGATGGACGAGAGGCAAGAGATTCGATCGAGATTATCTGAAATCCTAGAGACTTATTGCATAATAGGGACTTGCGCTTTGATAATGTACCTTTTGGGCGAACGCAGTTCGCCCCTACATTGTGGACAAAATCCTTTACTGTCGGGGCGCAAGGAACCTGCGCCCTCCGCGCGGAGGGGGTTTGCTGATCACCCTAAGTAGGGGGAGAGCCTTCGAGAGCCCCCTTCCAATAAGGGACTTGCGCTTTGATAATATGCCATCTGGCTGGTCTGATTCTTCTACAGAGCGATTTTCAAAGCTGGGATATTATTCCCACGCAAGTCCCTTAACTTTTGAGAGTTCAAAAATAGGAAAAATAGGCATGAAGCTATCGTTCATTCTTAATTCTCTTGACTACTGACTACTGACTCCTGTCTCCTGACAACCGACTCCTAACCCCACCAACAGACTTTTTCAGTAAACCCTAATTATTGAGGGTAATAATCTGAGCGCTAAAACCCTGTTTAGTCAACTCTTGCACCCGTTGTTTAGCTTGGTATTGTTGCTGAAATAACCCCGCTTGAATAACATTTTCTCCCGTGCGGATAAATGCGAGGGGTTCAATTTCTTTAATTTTTGCCAACGCTTCTGCACTATTACTCCTAACTTCAACACGAAAGAGTTGATTAGTAGCAATAACCCGCTGCTGTGGTGGGGGAGAAGGGGGTTTATTGGCGCGATTTTGCGGTGTGGGGGCTGGTGGATTGACAGTTTGACGATTATTATTATTAACCACCGTAGCATTGGCAGGACGCACGGGAGCGGGGGCTTGAAAAACGTATTCTCTCAGGGGTTGATTACCGGAAACCGGGGCAGCCACCGGGGGGTTAACTGAAGGAGAATTAACCGGGGGCAAATTTAAGGGTGGACATTGGGAACAATTAACAGCACTGGGACTGTCTGAACGTTTAGTTGGTTGTCTCACCGCCGGTGGTGGAGGCAAACGACGACCGGGATAAACATTCTGGGCAAAAGATAAGTTTGCTTTTAGCAGCAGCGTTCCTTGAGCGATTATCCCGACTTTTAACCAAAATAAAGCCGAGAAAAACAGTAGGTTTGTTCTCATCATGCTGGCTTGTCCTCACACGAAATTTGGGTACATCATGTCCAAATTTTAAAGGAGGAGATGCTAGTCTAGAAAGTATATTGGTTAAAAATCATGACGAGATTTATGGGGAAAGTTGTTGTCGGTCTATCGGGGGGAGTAGATAGCTCAGTTGCCGCTGCCGCTCTACACGCTCAAGGTTATGATGTTATTGGCTTGACCCTGTGGTTAATGAAGGGTAAAGGTCAATGCTGCTCCGAGGGAATGGTAGATGCGGCCTTTATTTGTGAGCAGTTGGGGGTTCCCCATCATATCGTCGATAGTCGCGAGCTTTTCCAAAAAGAAATTATTGATTATCTAGTTTCTGGTTACGAAGCGGGAATCACACCGCTGCCCTGTTCTCAGTGCAATAAAGCGGTAAAATTTGGTCCGATGCTGCATTATGCTAGGGAAACCTTAGAAACGGACACTATTGCCACCGGTCACTACGCTAGAATTCGTTTTTCTCCTGAAAACAACCGTTATCAACTGCTGCGCGCCGTCGATAAAAATAAAGATCAATCCTATTTTCTCTATGATCTCACTCAAGATGTACTGCGGGGGACTTTATTTCCCTTGGGAGAACAAACCAAGGCAGAAACCCGCAGAATTGCCCAAGAATTCGGCTTAAAAACGGCAGATAAACCCGATAGTCAGGATTTATGCTTGATTGAAGCTCACGGAACTATGCGATCGTTCTTGGATAAGTATATCGCCGTTAGTGAGGGCGATATCGTCGATCTCGATGGCAAAGTTTTGGGTAAACATAGCGGTATCCATCATTATACGATCGGACAACGCAAAGGCATCGGCATTGCCGCCGCCGAACCCCTCTATGTGGTAAAACTCGATCCCGTCATGAATCGGGTTATCGTCGGTAATCGCGAAAGTGCCGTTAGTGCCGATTGTCTTGTCGGACGGATGAACTGGGTTTCTATTGCTGAACCCACCACCCCTATCCGCGCGCAGGTACAGGTCCGTTATCGTTCTCCGGCTGTTCCCGTCAATGTTATTCCCCTAGAAAATAATCAAGTGAAACTGGTTTTTGATCAACCACAATTTAGCATCACCCCGGGCCAGGCAGCCGTGATTTATGAAGGGGAAATCGTCCTCGGTGGGGGGATTATTTCAGGAGCCACCCCATAGGGAGAGCCACCAATTCACAGAATAACCTGATTATGGTTCGGGGGTCATTCTGCCAATTAGGGACTCTCCCCGGCAGGTTGAGCTAAAAATTAACGACGGGGTACAGAAGCCTCGATGTTAATATTCATAGCGGAGACTCTTGGTACAGGATTGCCTTTGGCGCTACCGAGACCCCGGGCCATAGCCAAGAAGCTGGAAGGATCGCCAGCTTTGGGTTTTTGCTCTTGGGGAACATAGCGACGGACAGCATTCTGCCAAACGATTTGGGGGAAGCCCAAAATACCACGATAGTAGCCATCGTAGCGAGGCGAGGTGATGTTGAAGGGACGTTCACCGATTTCGCGGCTGGCCAGGGTGCGACGACGTTGGTAGGGAACGGTATCATAACCAAAGCTTTGCAGATACTCGTCACTGTTGAGCAGTTGATCGACAAAACCTTGAATACCTTTGGTGGCAACGACAATCGACCAAGCAATTTTTTCTCTTTCGCTATAGACATCGCGACCGAGAACTCTTTGTACTACCTGTTCGACAAAGCGATAGTTGCTGTTTTTCTCGTAGAAACTGTTATAGAAGGTTTTCGATAACAGTAGGCCACGAATGAAATCCCGCACCGATAATTGTCCATTGCGTAATTGGGATTCGAGGAAGGGTTCCCGATCCCATTTGAAGGCATGGAAGAAAATCTGACGGTAAGCGGCTTCGATTAAATCGTCCAGGTCGGTAGGGGAGAGGACATTTTCCGTCGTGTAAACTTTCGGTTTTTCGTCTCCACCGACATCATAACCAGCTACCCGCACGTTTTGGGACTTGGGGGCGTAATTTAAAAGAGGAATGGCCAAGGGTAAACCTCCGTATCCTTAGAAATGCTTAAAAAACTTTCCTCATAATGATAAGGGAGTAAGTGCCAACTAGAAAAGAAATATTAAAAATTCTTACAATTGTTAAGAAAACTTGTTTACCATCCGGGATTTTGGGGGTTGGGGGTTGGGGTTTTAGGGTGTTGGGGGTTGGGGTTTTAGGGTGTTGGGGGTTGGGGTTTTAGGGTGTTGGGGGTTGGGGTTTTAGGGTGTTGGGGGTTGGGGTGGTCACTGCGTGCGCGTTGCGGGGGGTGTTGGGGTATTAGTTGAATTTCCCCATTTCCCCATTTCCCCATTTCCCCATCTCCCCATCTCCTGTCTCCTGTCTCCTGTCTCCTAAATTTACCAGCCACTAATCGAATAGGATGACGGTTCGGGGGAATCACTAGAGACTGACTCCGATGACTGATTGCGGGATTCAGCACAGAAAGTGGCCGTATTAAAACCGCCAAAACGTTGAACTGTGCTAGTGCGGAGACGTAAATCGGCATCGGCAAACCAGAAACGCTCGATCGAGGTCATTGTTTCGTATTCTGTAATTAAGACTAAACCTTCCTGTTCATCAATGTGATAACGGCCCGCCACGGGAACGATTTCCGCATAACCTCGCTCCCGCAACAGAACACCAGCTTGGGGATTATCTTCGTCGGGAATTAGCGCAAAAACGGTGGTTCCTTGATGATTTTCGTCTTCTTTGTCCCACTGCATCGAACCATCCCAACTGACAAAGGCACCCCCCACAGTCTTAGCGGGATCGACTTCGTGCATTTCACAGATAGCGATAATTTTCGGGTTATCGGCGCTTAAAGCTTCCACATAAATCTCGGAATCGCCGGTTTCTGAGCGTCGAAAGGGTAAATGATGGGTGGTGCGCTGAGATTTCCACTGTCCCGCACTTTTCTGAAAAAAGGTCATCCCGTCCATAGTTTTTATCCTCTATTTTTTCCATCTATTTTAACGCCATGACCGTTTTCTGTAACCCTTGTCCCCCCCTCTGTCTCATTCATCCCCAAAATAATCATGATCAATTCTCTTGATTTCATAGATTTCTTTGGTCGATACACCTAAGTTATAATCAATCATCAATTGACCTAATTCTTCCCCATCAATCAGCACTATTTTTATCTCATTTCTGGGGGCATATTCTAAAGCCTCTTTGGTAAAATAGGAAGTAGTGATGAAAATACCTTTTTTGGCTCCTTGTCCCGCTAATGCCCCGACAAATTTCTGGATTTCTGGACGACCAACGGCATTATTATCAGCCCATCTTTTGGCTTGAATATAGATTATATCTAAACCGAGTCTATCTTCTTTTATGATCCCATCAATCCCTTGATCCCCGCTCCTACCCACCGCTTTACCAGCATCTCTAATCGAGCCACCATAACCCATTTTTACCAGTAATTCTACTACTAATTTTTCAAAATTATCTGGGGATAATTTTTGCAAAATAGAAAGTAAGTCTGTCGCTAATGCTTGACGAATTTCTTTATAGGAGTTTCCTAGTAATTCCTCTGGTGTTTGTTCTTGCTCAGAAGCTGATAAATTGCTGTCAAGAGTAATAGTTTCATTTTGCTTATTGACTCGATTGAATTCTTGAAATTCGGGAAACTGTCTCAGAAATTTTGTATCAATTCGAGCAGGATTTTGAGATAAGATTTCTTTTCCTTTCTCAGAAATTACAAAAGTTGCCCTTTGGGGTGACTCAATTAATCCTGCTTTCTTTAAATAGGTTTTTGCCCAACCGACTCGATTGGCAAAAATTTCTTGTTGACCACTGGGAACCATTTCTTTTCTTTCCGCTTCCGTGACTTGAAACTCTCTGACCAAAGCTTCAAGAATTTCTCGATATTTATAAACTTTGCCATCTGCAAGTATTTTTAATAGCGGCAACATAATCGATTGAAAATCGGGAATAGGCATAGTTCAGATGAAAAGCGGGGTCAGTCATTACAATTATACAGCAACAAGCTCCAAGAATTTAGATAGATAATAATACCAAATCTGTTTTTAATAGTGCGATTACCCTGCAATCGAACTTTAAAAACCCACTCCCTACTTCCCTAATTCCCCACTTCCCAGAAAAGCCTTTTCAGTGATCAGTAAACAGTAAACAGTGAACTAAAAACTCACATCTGATAACTCTCCAGAAGCTTAACTCAGTAAAAAAGACCTATTCGGATGGACAAGAAAGCCTTTTTTCAGTGCTTCTCGTCCTAATAACATCCGAAAACCCATGACATCGCGATTAGTCAAGGTTAATTCGATCGGCCATTGACGGCCGCCAAGTAATACACTTGTTCTGATGACGGGACGTAGTTGACTTTGACCCCCGGAATTTTTTACCTGTCGCCATTCGAGGATTTCTGCGGTAGTGGTGACAGTGTGGTGACTATCTTTTTGGTAGGGATGAACTTGAAAGCGCAGCCAATCGCGATCGCCATCTCGAAAAGTATGGAGATGAAAAGCGTGTAGGGCCGAGGAGCGAGCGCCTGTATCAATCTTGGCCTTAATTTTGGTAATGCCTAAATCGGGTAAATCGAGCCATTCTCGCCAACCGATGATGATTTTATCGGGTTTCATCCGTCTATTTAGGGTCTGCTGAAAAAGTTTTTCGTGGGGGCAGGGTGTGGGGTATGGGGTGTAGGGTGTAGGGTTTTACCGATTTTGAGGTAGTCAGTTACCTAATTTTCAGGGAAAAAGTACCTGAATTTTACCCCCGATCACCCCCAGGTCCGGCACTTTTGGATTTCAAAAAAGTCTAAAAGCCTTATCCAACAAAGTTTTTAGATTTATTCAGCAAGCCCTATTTAGTTTTTTCTTCTTCAATCTCCCGCTGCATTTGGGCGATTTCTTCGGGAGTCATGGCTTCCAGACGTTTTTTAAAGACGGCATCTTCGTAATCCTTGCGCTGTTTGCCGTAGGTCATATTATCGGTGGCGACTCGAAACAGATAGGTAAAAATCCAACCGATGACACCACCCACCAACACCGCTTGACTCCAAATTCCCGCCGAAGCACTATCTAAACCAGTTTTTTGCAGGATAATGTAGAGGATGCCGCCCACAGCAAACATCCCTATACCGATCCCGATGACATCAATGCGTCTCATGGGTTTTTTTGATGATAACTTAAGCTTTGAGGGTACGACGTTGGGGACGGAAGTTAAGGAAAGGACTTAACAACAGCATCCCGGGGAAGAAAAAGCTCATCAGAAAGTACATAAACCCTCTTTCCCAAGAAGATGCCACATACCAGCGCGTATTGAGGTAGTAGTAGATAACGGCGGGAATGACGAGCAAATACAAGACACTGAGAGATAGGTAGATCAGAGCGATGATAATGGTTTCTTGCGTCAGAATTGATTGCATAAGGATTGATTTTTCTCAATGGCTGTCGGTGAACGGCAATTCACCTGCTGATTATTTTACCCTGTCTTTCCCCCTTTGCGGCGATCGAATTGGCGGGCTAAAATAATTTGCTGAAAATGCTCTTGCCAATTAAATTATTTGTGATATGATAAAAAATTGTCGGTTAAATAACGGGGGCGTGGCGGAATGGTAGACGCTACGGACTTAAAATCCGTTGAGCCTTATAAGCTCGTGAGAGTTCGAGTCTCTCTGCCCCCATCGATCGAAGTCTATCTCTCCCTGCTCCTAGGAAAAACTTTTTCAGCCAGCCCTATCTAAAATATCCAATAATTCTAGGGGATGATGAATGAGATGATCGGGGTTAAATTGAGTTAAAATTTGAGGGGAATTAAAGCCCCAAGCGACGGCCACCACTTGCACTCGACTTTTTTGGGCAGCAGTAATATCTCTAGTTTCATCGCCGACATAAATCATTTCATCGGGGCGGAATTTATTTTGTCGGATCAGGCGATCGATAATTTTGTGTTTGCTGAATAAAGGCGTTCCCGAACAGATAAAATCAAATAAATTTAAGAGTTGGTTATTTGCTAAAAAGATGGTGACGTTTTCTTTGGTATTAGAAGTTATTATTCCTAATCTATAGCCTCTTTCTCTAAGAGTGGCGAGGCAGTGATGCCAGCCATGGAAGGGTTTCAGGCATTCAATTTGTTTATTTAATTCCCGTTTAACTCGATAGAGTAAAAAAGGGATTTTAACGGGGGAAACTTGGGATTGTTTAATAATTTCTTGGGAACTAAGGTTTTTTAGTCTGGCCAAATCTTCCTCGTTGATGGGTTGATAACCAAAATTTTTAGCCAAACGATTGACAATCTCCACGAAAGTATCGTGGGTATCGGCGATAGTACCATCAAAATCGAACACGACTACTTTAATTGTCATCTTGTACGGGGTTAGGGGAATGAGCTAAATTAGCTTGGGCGTTACGTCGCCACTGCTGGGGTTTAATTCGACGCAGGGCCGACGAGATGAAACGACGATCCCACTCCTCTATAGTTAGATTAGCTAATTCATCCAACCTTGGCGAGAGGTTTTCCGGACGAGGTTGAAAATCGGCCACGTCGGTAACTTGGGCAAAACGTTGATTCCAAGGACAGACATCTTGACAGATATCGCAGCCAGCTACCCAACCTTGTAAATTCTTGGCAATTTCTGTAGGCAAAGTTACAGCACGATTTTCGATAGTATGGTATGCAATACAGCGATTAGCATCCACCACATAGGGACTAACTATTGCTTGGGTGGGACAAGCGCTTAAACAACGGCTACAGCTGCCACAATGGGCGCTATGGGGTCGATCGGGTTCTAAAGATAAATTGGTCAAGATTTCTCCTAAAAAGACCCAACTACCGTAATTGCGGGTAATTAAGTTACCGTTCTTGGCAATCCAGCCGATACCTGCTCTTTGCGCCCAAAATTTATCCTGTACTGGTCCAGTATCCACATAGTAACGGGTTTGAATTTGCTCCCCCTGACTTTCTAACCATTGACTGAGGGCTTTTAATTTTTTACTTAATACTTTGTGATAATCCCGTCCCCAAGCATAACGGGAAATTTTGCCATGGTTTTGCTCTTGACTGTGTTGCTGGGGGGTGTAGTAGTTAAGGGCGAGACCAATTAGCGATCGCACTTCCGGCCAAAGAGTTTTGATATCCTGTCGTTTTGGGTTAGTCATCCAATCCATATCAGCGTGATAACCCCGCTCTAACCAGCTTTTTAGATGGGATACCGCCGAGTCTTGGCTGTCCACAGAGGCAATACCGACCCCATGGAAGCCCAACTCTAGCGCTTTTTCTTTGATCTGTGTTTCTGTCACCATAGAAATATCTTAAGTCAAGTATTTGTAACAGTTATTTACAATTCTAAATTTATTGAGCCAAATTAAAGCCATGTCCCAGACTGAACAGTTATACCATTTTTCAAAAGTAATGACAGAGATGGTTATGCCTGGTGCATCTCAATTTTGTCGAAATATCCAGAGGACATTTTGGGCGCACGCGGTGCGCCCCTACCATTGGCGAAATAATATTATTGTAGGGGCGAATTGCCTTCGCCCTCTTTGAACAACTTCTGCTGCTCACCTTAAGTGAGAGAAAATCACCAATAGGATACCATTTTTCTTTATTCGCGTCACAACGAATGCAGGCTTGGCAAGCATTCGAGCGTGGATGTCTGTCATGGATTTAGAAATTTGGTATTAGAAACCATGCGCGATTTGGTTAAAAAAGTGGTTCTTCGTTACTTGGTATGGTTCGATCGGGGGGCATAAATCGACTAAATCCTTATCTGGCAAGAGACTTAATTGATTAGTTCGTTCTAGATCGAAAATAAGTAGGGAGGCACAATTATTTGTAGGATGGATTAGCAGTAGCGTAAACTATGCGGGCGTTGGGTTTCATGCTTCAACCGTTCGGCAAAAGCTCACGGCCGAAGCCCAATCTAGGTTCATCTTATATTTAATTCCACCCACCCACTTAATTGGCCAAAATCGCAGCAATGTCTTTCTATATAAGGGTTTCATCCCTTGTAACCCCGTCCATTGCATAACAAAAACCGAAGAACCATTTTTTGGGGAACTTCCTAACAGCCCATTCATCTTAAAGCCCATATTCCACAGGGAAAAAGGGGGAAATACCGAGGAGTTTCAGGCTTCTTTCCTAGCCCTCTCGGTTTTCTTTTGGTATAAATTGGGTTATGTGTGCAAAGGAGTGAGCGAGTGGTGTTTAGCATCGAACCGAAAATCATCAATCCCCCCAAAAACCGTCATGATTATCAATTGTCGGAAGTAATTCGCTATCGTGCTTGGGTAGAGATTGATCGCTCGGCATTACAACAAAACGTGCGAAAAGTCAAGGCTTTATTAGCCCCAAAAACGGAATTAATGGCGGTAATTAAAGCCGATGCTTACGGACACGGGGCAGTTAAGGTGGCTAACAGCGTTTTAGAAGCCGGAGCGCAATCTTTAGCCATCGCGACTATCGGGGAAGGTATCGAACTACGGGAAGCGGGAATCGTTGCCCCAATTATGATTTTAGGGGCAGTCAATACCCCAGAAGAAGTGGCAGCCTTAGCCCATTGGCAATTGCAACCCACCCTGGTACAAATCGAACAGGTGCAAATTTTTGCCACCGTTATGAGACGCTTAGAGCAGCGGCTGCCGGTTCATATCAAATTAGATACGGGGATGTCTCGCTTGGGTACAGCATGGCAGAACGGCACCAAATTCGTCGAACAGGTTTTAGAGGCTCCTAACCTGAAAATTGCCAGCATATACTCGCATTTTGCCACGGCTGACGATCCCAATCCCGAAATCATGCAGTTGCAACGGCAAAGATTCCAACAAGCGATCGCCGAGTTAAGAGCAAAAGGTTATCATCCCCCCTGTCTGCATTTAGCCAACTCTGCCGCTACCCTAACCGATCGATCTCTGCACTACGATCGAGTTAGAGTCGGATTAGCTCTCTACGGTCTTTATCCCGCCGATCATCTCACCGATAAAGTCCCTTTGCAACCGGTGCTGCAAGTAAAAGCGCGCATTGCCCAAGTCAAAACCATTGCCGCCGGCTCCGGAGTGAGTTATGGTCATCAGTACATAGCGGCAAAAGACACCCGTATTGCTGTGGTCGGTATCGGTTACGCCGATGGAATTCCCCGCAATCTCTCCAATCGTTTAAAAGTATCCCTGAGAGGACGTTTAGTACCCCAAATCGGCGCGATAACCATGGATCAGTTAATGATTGACGTGAGCGAGATTCCAGAGGTAAAAACAGGGGAAATCGTCACACTTATCGGTAAAGACGGCCCACAGTGCATCACCGCCGACGATTGGGCGCGGGATTTAGGTACGATATCTTGGGAAATTCTCTGCGGTTTTAAGCATCGTTTGCCGCGAATTACTATCAGCAATGGGTAATTATGGCGGTGATCTTAAAAAATGTCAATTGGCGGCAATTCTCACTGTTGACTGACTGGTGAGATCTGTAATTAATTTTGCTTAAATACTTACCTTGGTCAAATGCGATCGCTAATTACTAGGCTAGATTAGGGGATGAAGTCTCCGGCGCTTTAGGTTAGAATAAACAGGGTTGATCGACGGCAAATAATTAGTTTTACCCTAGAGGCAGCGATGACTATAAGCAAAGATATACCCTTACCCCCCGGCAGTTTCGGATTACCCCTATTAGGAGAAACAATCGCTTTTTTGACCGATGGGGATTTTGCCAGTAAACGTCATAATAAATATGGTCAACTTTTCCGTACTCATATTTTTGGCAGTCCCACGATTATTTTATCCGGTGCCGAAGCTAACCGGTTTCTCCTCAGCAACGAGAATAAATACTTTGCGGCAACTTGGCCTAAAAGTACCAGAACTCTCCTAGGTAGCGCATCTTTAGCGGTGCATACGGGAGATGTTCACGCTTCCCGTCGTCGTTTAATCTATCAAGCTTTTCAACCCCGGGCCATAGCAAGTTATATCCCTACGGTAGAAACAATTACCGCTCACTATTTAGAGCGTTGGCAAACTGCAAAAACCCTGTCATGGTATCCTGAATTAAGAGACTATACTCTCGATATCGCCTGTAAATTATTTGTCGGTCTTGACCAGGGTTCTGCTACCAAATTAGGGGAAGCTTTTGATACTTGGTGTGCGGGACTATTTACCCTTCCCCTTCCCCTTCCCTGGACAGCTTTCGGCAAAGCATTACGCTGTCGAGAAGAATTACTGCAAGCGATCGAAACTATCATTTTAGAAAGACAAAAAAATGATGACCCCGGCCAAGATGCTCTTGCTATCCTTTTACAAGCTAAAGACGAAAACGGTCAAAGTTTATCCTTAGCGGAATTAAAGGATCAAGTGCTATTATTACTCTTTGCTGGTCATGAAACTTTAACCTCCGCTATCGCCACTTTCTGTCTACAAATGGCACTGCATCCCGATATTTTTCAGCTTGTCTTGGAGGAAATAACTAATTTTGATCTATCGACTCCTCTAAGCGTCGATACCCTCAAACAGATGACCTATTTAGATTGCGTTTTAAAAGAAGTTTTACGTTTTACTCCCCCCGTGGGAGGAGGATTCCGTCGGGTAATAGAAGACTGTCAATTTAACGGTTATCATTTGCCGAAAGGATGGGTAGTGCAGTATCAAATCAGCAATACCCATAAAGATAATAGTATTTATTCTCATCCTGAAACCTTCGATCCCGATCGCTTTTTAGCTGACGAAAAACCCTACGGATATATCCCTTTTGGTGCGGGATTGCGCGAATGTATTGGCAAAGAATTCGCTCGTTTAGAGATGAAAATTTTAGCCGTCCGTTTAGTAGAAAAATACGATTGGCAATTACTCCCCAATCAAGATATCACCCTCACCACTATCCCCACTCCCCATCCTCGTGACGGTTTACAAGTCACCTTTAAACCCCGTTAACCAGTTAGGATAAAAAAACTTTAAAAACAGTTTAGCGTTTTTCTCTGAGCCGCGAAATTTATTTCACGGCATTTATTGTGGGAAATCCTCTGATTTTGAGCAGTCGGTGGAACTCCGAACAGAGGTTAATCGGCAGCGGGTAAAGCTTTCGATAATTCTCCATTTTGCTGATGATTTGGTGTATCAAATTCGAGAACTAGGTAACGAATTAAACGCGCTAGGGATTTTTGTAGCAAACCTTCAGCAATTTTTTGTCCCATCTGTTGGGTTTCCGGTTTAGCGATTAGTTTAGTAATCACTGGCACCATAGCCATGGCATCGAATCCTTTTGTTTCCTGTAAAATACTAAAGATGTTGCGAAGATGCTCAAAACTCTTAGCATCACCTAACAATTCTGGGGGAGTTTCTTGCACGGCTAAACCCACCTGTTGCCGGAAATTAACCGTGAGATTAAACCAAGTTCGACGGCCGAAGTTATCGAGGGTATTTACTAACTCATTTACTAATTTTTCACGGATAAATATACCCCTGTCTGAAAGGAGAAAATCTAACGCTTGATCGGTGACTTTCTCGAAGTTAAAATCATTAGAATCTTTAGCATTACGCAAGAGATTTTCTAATCTATTCCAGCGAAAAGTACCGTCTTTAAACAATAAATCCCGTAGGGAATCTCGCAACTCCGTGGAAGGATCGGTGAGCAGACGTTTAGCAATATAAGGATAGGCTTTACTCAGTACCTTAAAATTAGGATCGATGCCAATCGCTATTCCCTCTAAAGTCACCATCGAGCGAATAATCAGGGCATAATAGGCGGGAACTCGAAAGGGAAACTCATACATCATCGCCGACATTTTATCGGTGATACTTTTAAAGTTTAATTCTGCCACACTTGCCCCTAAAGCATTACCAAAAACTTCCGAAAAAGCGGGAACAATTGGCTCTAAATTGGTAGTTGGTGACAGGAAGTCTAACTTAACGTAATCCTTGGCCAAAGACTCAAAATCCCGGTTGACTAAATGCACCACCGCTTCGATTAAACCGTAGCGTTGATAGGGTTCAATATTGCTCATCATGCCGAAATCAAGATAAGCTAATTTACCGTCGGGAGTCGCTAATAAATTACCCGGATGGGGATCCGCATGGAAAAATCCGTGTTCAAGTAATTGACGCAAAGAACACTGCACCCCCACATTAACTAAGTGGGTGGCATCAATACCCTGGGCTTGAATTTCTTTGATATTAGTTAATTTTGTGCCGTCCACCCACTCCATGGTTAAAACTCGTCGCCCAGTATATTTCCAGTAGATTTTGGGTATGTAAATTTCGGCAATATGACCATAAAGTTGAGCGAATTTTTCGGCGTTTTGTCCTTCGTGAAGATAATTAATTTCTTCAAAAATACGACTGGCTAATTCGTCGGTAATTGCCACTAAATCGGAGCGAAGTCTTTTAATATTACTTTTAGCCCAAGTCGCCAAACTACGCATGATATACACATCTAAAGTTATACAGCGAATCAAATCGGGACGCTGTACTTTAACGGCGACTCTCTCTCCGGTTTTTAATTTACCTTTATAAACTTGTCCTAGGGAAGCTGCCGCTATCGGATTGGGGGATAATTCTGCATAAATTTCTTCGGGAGAATAACCTAATTCTTCTTCGATAAAACGATAGGCAATTTCATTAGGAAAAGAGGGAATTTGATCCTGGAGAGTGGTTAATTCTTCTAAATATAAAGGAGGTACTAAATCAGGCCGAGTAGAGAGAGCTTGACCGATTTTAATATAGGTCGGTCCCAATTTTGTCAACATTTCCCGCAATTGTACAGCCCGTCTAATTTCATTTTTTGGCGATTTTCCCCGCAGTTTATCCCACCAGATACCGATGACAAAAGATAAAACCGGTAGGGCAATTTCGATTAATCTCCCCACAACTTCTAGAGGTCGCCGACGGTAATAGTCGTTAATAACTTGGGGATTGTAGCGCCAACTCTCGGCTACGTTGTCATCCATGGGGCCGATATCTTCCCGATGCTCTTCGGGAATATGGACGGGCTGCACTTCAACGGTAATCGCTTCTTCGGTTTGCATCTCTGGGGAGATCATCTGTTCGGACATAGTTCGGTGACAAGGCAGGGTGATTTGTAAACTATTGTAACAAGTATCGGCTTTCTGCCCGATCTTGTTTCTGTCTCCCTAGTTCTCTGCTCAGGTTCGCCGTCAACTTTCCCCAGGGGGGTTATCGGTGTTTTTGACGATTTCGAGGCTGATACTGCCCTGATTATCCCGAATGTGATTGTCAAAAAATAGTGCGGTAATTTGACTGGTTTCTAGGACTTTGTTCAATAAACTAAGGCTGGCTGACCGATAACTAAATTCACCGCTAATAATCCGAGGTTAAATTGGCTAAGTTAATCATTGCTGTTGCCTCTCAAAGTATTCTACGATAGCTTTCGCTATCGATTCTGCACCATCTTTAGCCAGTTTAACCTTTAATCTTGGCGGTTGGGGGGCTTGGCGCAAAAAGTCCCAATTACCTTGAAAAAATTCTTCACTGCTAATGATTTGATGATAACTATAATCTTGGATTCCAGCCAATAAAATCGCTGATTCGGCGAAACCTTCTCGCATCAGGGAAACAATCGGAACCTCTAATTTTAAAGCCTCGGCAAAGGTACTATATCCCGGTTTGGAAATAATTCGATCGCACAGAGGCATAAAATCCACAGGACGATAGCTCCGATCTGGTTTATCCTGTAAGCGGACTAAATTGGGCAATTCGGGCGCATTTTTTTCAAAAGTGATAAATTGCCAATCGGGAAACCTGGCGAGGTTATCATAGGGAATTGCTTCTAATCCTAACCCACCAAAACTCAATAAAATAGTTTTTTCTTTAGGGGCATTTAGCTTAAATTCCTGTCGCAATTGTTCTTCACTGTAGCGGGGTGTCCCCCCGGTTAAACCTGCCTCGCTAACGTGAGGAAATGCTGTCATTGCTTCTGCTAAAGGCAGTTTAAATAAGCGATCACATTGATTATAACAACGACTAATCCAATCACTAATACCGGCGAATTCTTCACCCCAATCACGATAGATAAAATCCCAGCCAAAGTTACCAATCATCCAACAAGGAAGCCCCGCACTTTTGGCAATTAGTGCCGCTAAAGGCGGTAAATCAGCCACAACTAAACCGACACGATTAGTTTTAATAAAATTAACTTCACTGGCAATAATTGCCCTTGATTTGGCAATTATTTGTTCTAATTTTTCCTTGGTAGCTAATTTATCCATCGTTAAACTATCCGATTGGATTACCCCCACATCAAACCCCCGGTGTCTTTGAATATATTCTCCTGATATGTAGGAATCTAATAACCAGCGCGGGGCAGTGGTAACTAATATCGGCAAGATTTCGGGATTGAGTTTAATAATATTAGCTACTACCGAAGCACTGCGGACAGCATGGCCAAAACCATGATTAGTAACGGCAAAATAAACAACAGGACGAGACATAAATAGGGTGCATCTCATATTTGTAGAAATATCATCTGGACAAGACACCATTAATATAGGCACAACGTCAAGATAGAAGAGAAGAAGCGTTCTTCCTTTATATCCTATTGTCAGTATTTTTGCAAAACTGAGATGCACCCAATTGATTTAACGGGAACAGCTGCTCGAATCGCTTTAGATCGAGTGAATTGTTCCAGTTGATAATATGCCAAATTATCACGGTTATTTACCCCATCGAACTTAACTTTTTGGGATTGTTTTGAAGTCTTTGCTGGTTAACTTTCTTCTATCCTTCCTTTTTAGTAATTTCTAGAAGTTGATTAGCAATACCTGTGTTCAACTTAGTCAGTCGCTCAAACTCTTGTGCTTTGTACTGGTTTAACCGATAAAAAGGAAGTTTAAGTGTGAGAGATAAATTAGCCATGAACCAATCTTAACAGACATCTTGCCCGGTCGTGTAAAATTAGGATAAGCTTGGTTCAAACCAATCGAGTCGCATTTCATCCAAGCGTTAAAACGACTTGGCTTCCACGCTCCCGTGTTATTCGGGTAAGATATCTTCTGACTTGTTTATGCTTGCAATCATAGATTAGAATAAATTTCGGTAGCTTTTGCGAGAATAGATCAATAATCTGAGGAAATTATCGGTTAACTATATGAATTCTGCTAAAATTATCGCTATTATCACGGGGACGATTTCGATTTTAATCGCCGTTGCCTATCTAATCCTAGTCCAGATTCTTGACTTTCGTGGCGAGATGATTCCCGCTCCCCTAGAAGTTATTTTTCCTAGATGATACCCCTAGAAAAAATCGATCGCTTTTACGGCGATCGATTTTTAAACTGACAACGACCTTAATAATTCTATTTTCAGTCATCGCGTGAATTTTCTTTACTACTCCATTGTGCTAATCCAGCGCCGACTACAGCAGTAGGACCACCAAGCGCAAACGATAATTTTTCTGGGGGAAGATGGTAACTCAAAATAATCCCAGATAATAATCCCATACCGACAAAGCTTAACGCGATCTTATTTTTCTGTGACATTTTAAAATCAATAAAGGAAAAACAAGAGCCAATAAAGTGAATGGAATCATGGTAAATCTGGTAATCTCTCCAAGATTAAATCGAGTTTTTGGTCAACTGAATCAATAATCGGACCAGTGTATTCCCATAAATACAATGAAATTTGTCTGTGCCAATAAGGAACCGAAATTAGCAAGGAATAACTCAAACCAAAACTAACAGGGTATCTTAGCATCGAAAATTGATTTAAAAAAATTCGCTTGCTATCTACCACTGCGTCAGGGTTTCCCCCCACAGTCAACCCCGTGACATACTTTCGCTTGACGTTAGCCGCAAACTTCCATTTAGGATTAGCCCCTTGACTTGTAGCGTAAAAAGTAAGTAAACCAGAGCTTAACTGAATCGGCACAGAAATTTCTGGTAAAGGAAAAAACCGCTCTAATTCTGGTCTGTCTCCCGGTGCTGGTTCTGCTGTAAAGCTTTGATTCCAAACAGACTGCCAGTTATTAAGATTACTAACATTATAGGATGTCATACAGGTTTTCGTTGATTATTTCTAAATATTCATCAACATTTACCCCGCAGCTTTCAATTATATCAAGATAGTCCGTCGGAGTAATTTCTAAAGAAAAGAAATCTACCAACGCGCTCCCACAAATGATTAACCTTTCTGACGTTTCTTCTACGGAAACATCATCAAATCTTTCCGGAGTCCATAGACGCATTCCTTCTTTAACTTGATCTACATTAATCACGGCGGAATCTCTCTGGTTCAAAACTTACGACATGAGTAGCATTAGAGCCATTAAAAACGGCATCAGTTAAAATAGCGTTAATCGTTTGCTGATAGCGAAGCGTTCCAGATGTTTGTCCCATAGGGATGGTGTAAGCGGCTCCGGTTTTACTCTTGTATTTTCGTCCAGTAATTGCTGATGTTTCAGTGGTTCCGGCCACAATTTGGGCAATGCGAGCTTTAGCAGGGACAAAGCTAGAATTTGTTTTGTAATCATCTAGGTTGGCAGTTGCTACTCCGAATTTAGCTTTAGGACCAAATCCATTTAAAAAAGCGCTAGACCGACCGGATAACGTAACTAATTGTTTTGCTTCTTCATCGTCAAATCCGTATCCAAACGCTTTTACACCGACCGAAACCTCTCCATTTAGGTTAGGCCGGACGATGCTTCGCTCCGGTCCGTTACCTTCGCGCCATTTTGCATATTTAACAAAGTCTAAATTCTGGGGTAAAGAGCTAATTTGGACGTTTCCCAGCTTTAAAGCATCATACACCCGTTCTAAATCTGAAAACCTTTTTCTAGCCATGCTATCCGCTCAATAAAATATTTGTACCGCTCTCGGTAAATCCGATAACTCAGTTATAGCAAGGCTTGTAGCCAATCCGACTCGACGGAAGGGTATAGACCATCCGTGAATACTACCCAAACTCATCTACAAGGGCATCAAGGAAAGTAAACGAGCAGCAATTCTCATTTTAAGGTTTCATGACATTAAAACCCTTGCACCTAGAGGGGTTAAAATTCTTTAACGAATCTCTAGGTCGCTGAAACAACGCAAAATCGTTTCAAAATGAGAATTGCTGGTAAACGAGCGATCGTAAAGAGCGATCGGCTTATTCACCCCCCAGATAAAAGCCGTGGCGTACTGGAAGCGCACATCAACCATTGGACGCTGGCGCGGTTTTTTGCGGCTTTTCCCTAAAATTGTGTGATTACCGGGGTTATAGGGGAAAGATTCATTTTCATCATCGGCAATATTAGACTTTAAAAACTTCCAATCAGGAGTATGATTTTGTAAGTCTAAAATCTTATTAATCAACTCTTTAGCTGTAGCTTCATCTCGGCAAAGAAGCTGCAACTGATATCCTTTTTCTTTTTCGGTATAAGAGAATAATTTTCGCCCTTTTTTCCAAATATATCCGTTAGCAGCTCCAAATACTGTCTTAATTTTATTGGCTAAAGTATTTAGTTCTGTTTTTGTAATTGTGGTGCTAGATTCGTTCATTAATCTAAAAGAAATTTCTCCCCACATCGGGCGCAAATTTTCCTCTACGTCGTCGTCATCTTCCTTAAAATACAAGGTAACTTGTGGCTTAAATTTCCTAGAAGCTTGCAAATCGTCTAAAGGAATCCCATAAAAAGGTTGTTGCAAGTCTTGCGCTTTTCTTAGGGTGAAATAAAAAAGTAAGAACCTCTGAATCATCAGATCAGCCGTGTCATTGTCTTTTAACAAGCAAGCCCAGCGCAATGAAGATCGAGGGACGGCTAAGTCTAAATCATCGTCTGTAATATCACTAAATTCATCTCGCACTATTCGGTTATGCACTCTTAAAATAGTGCTTTGCCAGTGTTCAAATTCGTTAAAATTGCTGGGGGTAGTCATAAATTACTCGGTATCGGGTTTAACTAAATCTGATTTATTTATTCCTGGAGACTGTGAGGCTTCTTTGCTTTCGTTTTGTTCCGTTTCTTTTTCGGTTTTCTTGCCATTTATTTCTGTTTTAATTGTGTTTATTTGCGGGCCAATTTCCGCTACGTTTTCGGTTACTGATCTAAATTCAGACGTTATACTTTCTAAATCAGAAGCGACCTCGCTGGCTTGCTGTAGTCCTTCTATTACTCTATCAATCTTTCTATTTTTGCCACTAGAAAAATTAAAAGTCTCTGTCATCCAATTATAGGAATTTTCGAGGACTGTCCCCGATTTCTTGAGAGCATTGCCAATTTTACCTGTATATTTGCCAATTTGCTCTAAACCCTCAGTAATACCAAAAAGTGAATCAGTCATTAATTGATAAATATTGATTGCACTTTGATATATTCTATTTGCTTTAGACCATGTTTCGCTTAGTGTTGTATAATTTTCCGCACCTATTAAACCTTTGATAATATTTTCAATTCCATCACCGATAACTGTGGAAAAATTTTGGGCCACCTCGTCACCATCCTTAATGCCGATAATATTTAAGGCATTGCCTAAAGTCTGAATCAAAGTCGAGCCAATATTTCGAGACAGCATGACCGCATTATGAATCGCGGCAGCCGTAGCCATTAAATTAAGGGCGCGATCAACTGCTCGCGACTTCCACAATTTCACAAATCTATCTGTAAGATAGCCCGACAAACCTCCGTTAATTTGCGGACCGAGTTTATTGTTAATAACCTCTAACATTGATAAATCAATTAATTTCTCCAATAGCAGGTCATTTTTTTGGTTAATGTTATCAAGTCCCTGCGAGACAGGACTAGGCACGCAGCAACTGTTTCCCGGAGGTGTTTTGGTACACGGGCGATTTTTCTTCTTCTTTTTTGGGAACGGTCGGATTTTGAGGGTTAATTATCGGAAAAGGGGGAAAAGCGGGAAAGGTGAGTCGGGCGGGGAAGGATGCGGACCGGTAGGCGTGGTCTTTGGCTCCTTAGGTTCAGTTGTAGGTACGGGCTTCAATCCCAGTTTGCTTTTAGGATCGAGTTTGTCTTTCGGTTCAGGATTGGGTTTTAGTCCATCTGGGTTAGGGTTTTTGTCGGGGTTCTTGTCTGTGTCTTTGTCCTCATCACTGTTTTGATCGTTGTCTGGTTTACTCGGAAAATCACCAAATATCGGGCCGGGAAACTTGCGGTCGTCTGGTGTCTCTTTTTTGTCTTTGTTTTTGTCAGTAGCGGGTGGTGAGGGGGGAAGCGGGGGAGGGTTGAGTTTACCCGGAGGCGCAAAAGTGAATGGTAAGGGAGCCAAAGGAGCCTTATTATCTGTGATTACTTGGCCAGTATTTACGATTTCCACCCTGACAATGCGAGTTGATCCAGGCGTATAGTAAGGTCTGCGAAATTCTGGGATGGCTGATTCTATCGCTAAAACAAATCCGTCTCCGGTTTCATATGAAACAATCACGTTTTTACGACCAAGCTGGATGTTAAGATCAACTCTTTGCAAAGTGACCGGACCAAATGCCTCAAAAACACTGGCAACACCCTCTGACACTGACGTGCCATTGTAACCGTGAATAGTTCCGTACCAGTCAGTAGCCTGGACAAAATATCTGTACTTAACACCTGAGGGTAGTTTGCTTGTGTCCAGGAATGGCGGGCGAGTATCTACAGGCCCCGCCAGCTGATGGGGAGCATCTGCCGGCGGAATTGAAAGCCACCAGTCAAGCAAAAATAACCCACCCATCAAGAGCAACCCCAGCCCAGGTTTTGGTACTGTCCTGATCACATTTAAAGTCGGCCTTGCGAGCGCCGGTAAGGCCCATTTGGCCTGGGGCAATTTTAACTCCCTTGATAACTTAAGAAGTAAACTTTACCATCTTTTAAATTCTCTATCCAATGACACGATCGGGTATTTGACGGGATGGTCTTGGATTTTAGAAGCTCTATGTCTGTCAGGAATTTAGAAAAATGGCATTGTAAAGTATTAGTTGGTCAGTTGTCAGCGATTGGATATCTATCTCGATCGCATCTTCTGTTTCGATCGCATCTTCTGGCTGGTTACTTTTCGGGGTCAAGGGTTCGATCGCATCCTGACTCTCTAACTCCCAATCGGTGAAGCCGCGTCGGTCTTCATATTGAGAGAGATTAATGAGTGCTAACTGTCCCTTTACCGTTTCAGTCCACGGCTCAACATCATCTACTCCTACCGTCATCTCTCTTAGGTCTGAGAGGATGACCTTGACTTTCTTTTTCCAGACTTGTTTGACCGTGGCTTTCTCTCCTTTATAGGAGATGCGATCGTTTACTGATAGGGTCATCATAGTGAGTACATGAGAAATTTTTTGTCACTTTCCCCAACGAACCCGCCAAGGTCGTTGGGGTGTTTTATCAGTTAGGGGAGTCGTCGGGGATGCCGTCCGTGTCGATGCCTAATGCTGTCATCACTGTTTTAGGTGATTGATGGAGAACACGACACATATCAGCTAAAACATCACTGCCGGGCATTTTTTGCCGGGCAACGTAATATTTAACAGTTGAATAGCTTAAGCCAAGAGATTCAGCGAATGACTTCTGAGTATGTCCTGACTGTTCTATTAGTTGTTTCAATGGTTTAGGCGTAAGCTGAACTTCTTTCATTTTATCTCAAAAAGCCACTATAGAGGCTTGACAAGTGTCAAAAAGCCTCTATAGTGGACTTAGAACTAAAAAACATCCCTACCCCCTTGAGGCAAGCTGACGGGCTGCATAGTTAGGGGATTGGGCTGTTCAACAGTCTCGCACCTTAAATCACTACTCTGGGTACGCCTATGGATTAAGGAATAATTTTTCAGGTAAATGGATGCAATTAATCGGTTTGATAGATACGTCCTTCACGGGCTATCCATTAGTCACATCTTTCTTAACATAAAATTTGACAAAAAGAGAAAAGTGTGCAAGATGGCTCAAGGGGGTTCTATAGGGGGACTAATTTGATGAGATAGTTTCCAAGTCTGGCTGATATCATGTAACCTTCGCAGTCCCAACCAAATAGTTTTAACACCGGGTTCACCGTCGCCTTTTCTACCTAAAAACCCCCCAAGAGAAGCAATCATTCTGACTGCTTCCGGCCAAGGAGGGCGGCTTTTCAGGTGGCGGACCCTTTTTATGAATAGTGGCACACAAAGATTGCCATTCATGTTCTTCCAAAAAACTTTCACAACCCTCCTCTCCGTGTAAGCGTGCTTGATAAGTTAACCAAAGTAATCTCCAAGCTACAATTGAATAGGTAGCTAAGGCCATCTCAATTCTCCGACCCGTTTCTAATTGCAGTTTTTCTAATCCACCACCACTTTTTAAAACAAAATGATAGCGTTCTATCAACCAGCGATAACTATACCAGCGCACACAGGTTATCGCTGATTCAAAGCTACTAATGTCTAGGCTAGTTAAGAGGAGCCAACTGATAGGATTAACTCCGCTATGGGCGGATTTTCTTCTTCAGCTAAAATTACCTGTAATTTTACCGGTTGACGAGGGGTCGCCTTGGAGTGATGGCTAGGTACTTGTATTTCAAAACTGGCCAATCTAACTGTTAGTTTAGCTAGTCTAGCCTCGTGATTAGGATTGCGTTTTACTTGCACATCTAGGCTACCACAGGCTTTTATTTCTCTGATGGATTGATGTAAATATTTAGTCTCTGGATGCCCTGACCTTTGCTTGTCTTCGAGATATTTAACTTTTCGGTTATGAGTTCCTCGGATTAGTAAATGAGAGTTAGGACTTCTTGATTGGGCCAATAAATCAAATATGTCTGCTTCACAATCTCCGATTGTTACTACTTGAATTTCTTCGGGTATTTGTTGTTGTGTTTCTGATCAGGAATCTAACCATCTTTGACTTTCTTTTTCTTGGGTTTCTCTTTTTTTTCGCTGCTTGGCAATCCCTAAATTCTTTTCTTCTCTTGCCCAGACATATTGATTAATCAGTCCTAAAGGTATTCCTTGCGGTGACACTCCTAAGGTGGTATGAACTTTGAGTCCAAAGGATGTTTTACAATCTAGATAACCCATTCCTTTTTTGGCTTTTTGGGTCGTAAAGTCTAAACTTGTTGTGTCTTGAACTGCCAAAACTATTGGATGTTCTTTGATTCTTTCTACTGTACTTTTGGCCTGGGCGGCAATTATATCTGAGGGGTGAAAATAGGGGGAATTCCAAAAGTCATAGGTGGCACTCGCTGCGGCTAGATTTCCCGAAGCTTGCGGCACACTTGTACTAGGTTGGCTGGCCAAGTTTTCTACGATACTGATTAACCTTTTCTGGCGTTGCTGAATCAAGGTATGAATGCCGACTGTGCATCGTATCCAAAAGTTAGTTTGAGTCTAGGTTTTAAAAATCCCACAAAAGAAGATTCATATCTCAAATCAGCAACGCCATTTTCGTTATCAGGATGATTATTACTCTCCTAAAGTTAACTCATATTTTGTCGATAATGGCAAGTTAGTTAATATCGATGAGTTCGTTCTTTACTGACGGGTGTAGCGATAACAATTTTATCATGAGTGATCAACTTAAGGAAACAATAGCCGATTATGGACTTGAAAATAGTTTAGATGCCATGATTGATTTAATCCAATTTGGATGCTTAAGCGAGTTAAATAAAGCCGTAATCTTAGCCTACTTAATACCTGCTAAGAATTACATGGCTCAGTTAGATGCCAGGCAAAGATTTCGCCTAGAGGATTGCCTTGAATTTGCTACAGTTGAGGTATGCAATGACTAATTTTTACTACGGAAGTTATGTGGGTGGAAACTACTGGATTAATTTAGATCATGTTTCCTATATTATTTCAGAAAAAGACAGATTAATTCTGAAAATGTCAGACGGTTGTTGCGTTGTGATCGACGGAGAAGACTATGACGCTTTAAAAAAAATTCTCATCGCAAAAACAGTGAATTGGTTCTGAGAGCATTGTCAAAATCAACAGGAATTCACCCCGGAAGATTGGGAGCCAAAAGATGTCAATCTAGATGATGACGATATCCCCTTTTAACCTAATCGCATCCTACCCGCAATCGCGGGGGGAATGGGGTTAGGGTCCAAACCTAATCCTAGTCCAAGAGTGCCTTTTTCATTGATTTCAAGCTTTAGCTTGCACCGCAATCGTAAGGCTTCAAGGACTTTTAAGAATTGTGCCTTTTAAAGTGAGATAGGGCTAAAAAAGCCCTACGGGAGTATCGTAAGGCTAATTCTTTTTAAACTCAATTCACTCCCATTATAACCGATGAAAATATTAGGTATAGACGTTAGCCGTAATTGGGCTATCGTGGTTTTGTTGTGTGAATTTCCGACGATTTCCCCCCTGCAATACTCGAAAAGCATTAAGGAACCAGTTAAAGGATACGCTCGACTTAAAGGAAATATTCAGCTTAACGAGATAGCCTATAAGCTCGAATGCAATGCCGAAGCGATCGAGATTATTAAATCCTTAGAAGCTGATGGGATTGTTTTAGAGCCTACTGGGTATTGGTACGCTAGTTTCTGGGTTAATTGTGCTAAAAAGTTAGGTTTAGATATTTATTGGATATCTCACCAGCAAACTAAGATAAATCGTCAGCATTATTTTAAGACCAAAAATAAAGACGATTATCTTGACGCTTTAACCATTGCCCTAACCTATTTTGATAAGTCAGGGTTAGATGATCTAGGCAATCCTCCGATTTTAAACAACTATGACTATGACTCGATCGATTTGTTGCGACGTCGTTTCCATGAGAGAGAACAACTGCTTAAAAACAAAAATTCTTTGATTAATCAGCTTAGACAACGGCTATGTTGTGAGTTTCCTGAAATCGCTCAAAGAGACTTTGATTATATCGGAGTTAAGGGATTTAATCCAACTTTAGGCTATATTGCTAGGCTAAGAAATAACCCGCGCATTAAATCCACGGCCGGGACTGGAATTAGTGAATATAGTCAGTTATTGGCTAAAGATGTTATCACCTATCAAGATAGAATCGCAGTCAAAGAGCTAAACTTAAGAGAAATTCTGGAATTAGAGCAGTTTAAGCCTTATTGTCAAGTATTTAATCAATTTCTTTTCGGCACGGTTACTCAAAGTTTACTGCTTTTGCACTGCTATCCTATCGAAAGATTTCTGGTCAACGGTAAACCTTACTTTCGAGGCGATCACGATATTAGCTTGAGAAAGTTTCAGGCTTATCTAGGGTTAGGGTATTCCTATCAAATTTCAGGGGACACCTCAGCAAAACAAGACAAGGTGAAAAAGTCTTGGAAGGGTTCCGACTTGATGCGTTCTCACTTGTATGCTCACGCGCTGGTGACTATTTGCCCAGATAAGCCAGCTAAAACTGAGATTGTTGGCAAGCTTAAGCATTCTTGGCTTAATCCCCGGATTCATCTCTATTACGACCACGAAAATGGTCAAAGAATCGAAAAAAAGAAAGAATTACCTAGCTTTAAGGCACTGGGTAAGGATGGACTGTGTCGCTTGCTGTTTTACGAGACTAGACTTTTGTATCGGCTTTTAACGGACAATTTGGTAAAGTGATACTGTGTAGAGTTGACATCCTCACCGCCGTAAACGGACGGTGATTCCTAAACCTCACGATTTAAGTTTCTGCTTCAACCACCGTTGCATACCACGGTTAAAAAACCATGTACTGTCTTACACAAAGTCCACAGACTTTCGCGACCTTTCAGAAGCCCGATTCCTTGTGTCCCACGGTACGGTTCTGACTAAACGCTTCTTGTACTTGTTGCGCGCGACTTTTTACCAGGACAAGCTTTTCTGAACGGAACCCCCTAAGCCGAGTTTTCAAGGTGCTGTCCGCCCACTTGGTTTTCGAGACGGTCTTTTTAATTCTAACGTAAAGCCAACCTAGAACGGCGGGGTTTCCCACCCAAAATTTTCGATGAGGAGTAATTATTTATGCAAGCTGGCGGTTCACAACGAGGGATTTCCCCAACTCTGCGGCAAAGTGGTATCGGTTTAATGTTACTGACATCGGGGGGAATATTAATCTGGTTTATAGCTTGGTTAAGTAATTTTAGCTTCGGGGGACGCAGTTATCGAGCCACCTTTCTTTTTCCTAATGTGGGTGGCATGATGGTGGGAACCCGCGTCGGTTATCGGGGAGTGAGAATCGGACAAGTAACGGCAATTACCCCAGAACCGGAGGGAGTCGCCGTAGAAGTGGAGATTTCGCCAGCAGATCGCCTAATTCCCAGTAATTCCCTCATCGAAGCCATTCAATCCGGTTTAGTCGGTGAAACCACGATCGATATTACTCCCCTGCAAGCTTTACCCGTCGGTGGTGTCAAAGAACCCCCTTTGAGTCCTAACTGCAATGGGGAAGTGATTATCTGTAATGGTTCTCGTTTACAAGGGCAATCGGCGCTCAATGTCAATACCTTGATCAGATCTTTACTGAGAATTTCTAATCTAGTTAGTGATCCCGATATGGTGGCCGGATTTCGTTCCTTTACCCAACGCGCTGCTAATGCTTTGGGGGGACTCGATCGCTTTAGTGGTGAGGCAACCACCGCTTTAAGCGAGGTTCGTCGCAGCGGTACTCTAGGTAAAGTTAATTCGGGGATGAGATCCCTGGAATCCTTACCCCAAGTATCCGGTTCCCTCGATCGCCTTTCTAGTGATCTTTCCGGTGTCGGGGGATTGAGTCAGGAAGCGACTACTTTACTGAGAAGTTTACAGGGAAGTGGCGGTCTGAAAAATTTAGACGCTACTCTAGTGGAGGCCCGAAAAACGCTGCTTTTGGTGGGAGAAACCACCGAAGAACTGCGCGTTTTTTTGGCAGCTAATCAAAATCGTTTAATTGCTACTCTCGATAGTATCAAAACTACTAGCGATCGCCTACAAACTACTCTCGCTGCTTTGGATCCGATTCTGACGCAAGTGCAGAAAAGCCAAATTATTGAGAATTTAAACACTATTTCGGCAAATGCTGTTAAATTAAGCGAAAATTTGGGTAATTTTACCGCTTATCTCTCCGATCCTGCCACTGTTGTCACCCTACAGCAACTTCTCGACTCCTCTCGCGCTGCTTTTGCCAATCTTCAGAAAATCACCTCGGATGTGGATGAAATTACTGGTAATCCGCAACTGCGACAGGAAATTATCCGCTTAATCCAGGGTTTAAGTCGTTTGGTTTCTTCTAGCGAACAACTACAGCAGGAATTCGCCCAAGGTCAAGCAATGACAAGAATGGCCGCACAAATTGCGACAATAGCCCCAAATCCCGCCGCTAATACCCCAGAAAAAGACGCTAAGAAACCTGAATCTGAGTAGGGTTTGCGGCAAAAAGTTTTTCGTGGGGGTAGGGTGTGGGGTGTAGGGTGTGGGGTGTAGGGTTTTAACCATGAGGAATTTCTTCACCATGTTGACGATAACTTTCTTTAACGCCTTCCCAAGCTAAAATTAATTGATTGAGTGCTGTTTGGGGACTATCAGCAAAAGCGGAAACGCTAGGAATTTCTACTAAGTATGCTATCCAATCTCCCTCCTCATCTTGGAAGATATTAATGCTAAAACCGTTAAAATCCTCGGTTGTTGGATTCATTTTCTTCCTCCTGTATTTTTAAAAATTGTTTAACTTGATAAGCTTTCGCTTCACCGTTTTTTGTCTGTTGAATAGATATACGGACTCTCTTGGATGAATACCAAATGTGATGACTTCCTGTTTGATGGTCAAAAGTCCAACCACAAAGATTAAGCAAACTCTCAAATTCGCTAAAACGTAATCCTTGAGGCGAGTTTTTGGCCTTTTCTAGCAGTTTTTCTTTTTTTCCCATCGATCGATCACAACGAACTCAATCTATTTTAACTTAAAGTTAAAAGAAGGGGATCGCATTTATACATCAGAGATAGAATGCAATTCGCCGCTACAATCCCCGAAAATCGCTTAATTTTGCTAATCTTCGAGTTATGACTAAAAACTCCATTTTCACAAGAACGGCCACAGCACATAAAAGCTTAAAATAAATGAAAAAATGATTAATTTTTTCCTCAAGATGTCCTTAAATGAGCTTTGGGATAGAGAGACTTGTGGCAAGATATAATTAAGGTATATTTCGGGGAATCAATTGGATTATGGAAGAACTTTTAGAATTAAAAGCTTTGCTCTTAAAAGGTGATATTAAAGGTTCACTGGCGATTGTAGAAGAACTTGAAGATATGAGCAAAAATGGGATTATTAGCACTATTCGTAGTTATGCTGTTATCTTATTACTTCATTTAATTAAACAACAGGCAGAAAACCGAACCACTCGTTCTTGGGATGTCTCCATTCGCAATAGTGTTAGAGAAATTCAACGCCAAAATAAACGCCGAAAGGCAGCAGGATATTATTTAAGTGATGAGGAATTAACAGACACTTTAAACGATGCTTATCTTAATGCTTTGGATGCCGCTTCTTTAGAAGTCGAAGCGGGTCGTTATCAATCGGAGCAAATTGAGGATATAATTGACAAAAATAAACTGATTAGCGATGCTTTCTTTTTAATCAAAAACGTCTCTCCTTAGAAAGATTATGACAGACTCAATCTCTAAAAAACAAGCACAAGAAATGTTACGTTGGTTAAACAAAAATCGTGACACCGTGCTTGATTTATATAAAAATCAATACATTGCTTATAATGAAAAAGGGGTGATTGCTCACGGTGAAAATTTACAGAATGTTCTGGAACAAGCCAAGACAACCAATCAAGAATTTGTCATTTATCTTGTTCCTCGTTGTCGTTATTCTATGCAAATTTTACCCCTTCAAGTTTAAAGTAGTTTAAGTTGATTTTGACAACGGCAAAATTCTATGAAAATAACCCTTTATCAACCGACGTTATCGTTATTATTGCTGCTGTTGCTATGCGGTGGTTGTGCAGTCAATCAGGAAAAAGAGAAAATCACCACTCCGCAAGCGCCTCCCCTAGCAGAAATCGTTCCCTGGCAGACCGTCGAACGGGTTACTATTTTAAAAGCCAATCAGGATCCCATCTATGCTTTAGCTATTAGTCCCGATAACTCTTTACTACTTAGTGGTAGTTTTGACGGTACTGTCAGGGAATGGGACCTAAAAACCCAAAAACCTCTCAGGACTTGGCCACTAGGTGATACTGTCAATGCTATCCAATTTAGTCCCGATGGTGAGAGTTTCGTAACTGCCGATGCGGGGGGAAAAGTGCAACGCTGGAATACGCGCACGGGAAAATTAGAAATGACCTATCCCGGCCATGCTTTTCTCGTTACTGATGCCGCTATTTCTCCCGATGGTAAAACTTTGGCCACGGGTAGCTGGGATCGTACAGTTAAACTCTGGGATTTTCAAACGGGGAAACTCTTAAAAACCCTGCGCGGTCATAATCATCCCATTCAAGCGATCGCATTTAGTCCCGATGGTAAAGGAATTGTTAGCGCCGATTACGATGGCTTCGTTAAACTGTGGAAAGTGAGTACCGGTCGCTTTATTCGTGCCTATGCGGGTAATTTATTCCCCGTTTATCGGGTGCTTTTTTCCAAGGATGGTAATACCGCCGGTACTGCGAGTCAAGACGGTTCGATCCGCGGTTGGCAAGTGAAAAGCGGCATCGGCACCACTACTATTCTCGCCCATAACGACGCTGTTACCGATCTGGCCCTGCTGGATGGGGGTAAAGTTTTGGCCAGCACTTCCGGGGATGGAACTGTCAAGTTTTGGGATGTTAATACCCGTCGGCACTTGAATACCCTGAAGGGAAACGTCGTCTTAAGGATGGTTGCCAGTCAAGATGGTCGTTGGTTAGTCACTGGAGATCAAGATGGTGCGATCGCAATGTGGCGAGGAATCTAATTGACTATAATTAAGACTAGAGTGTTTTCTAGGGCGAAATATAGCCATGGCAGCAGTGATTTTAAACTTAGATACAGTCAATCTCAGCGATGAGCAGTTTTACCGTCTCTGTCAAGTTAACCCAGATTGGCAACTGGAAAGAAACGTTCAAGGAGAATTAATCGTGATGCCACCTGTTGGGGGAATTAGCGGCAACCGAGAGGCCGATTTTATTAGTTTACTTTGGTTGTGGAATCATCAAACTGGATTAGGTAAAGTCTTTAGTTCGGCGACGATTTTTCGTTTACCGAATGGCGGAGATCGCGCTCCCGATGCCGCTTGGGTGAGTTTAACTGGTTGGCAAGCTCTGAGTCGAGAAGAACAGGAGAAATTTCCGCCTATTTGTCCCGATTTCGTTATTGAACTGCGCTCCCGTAGCGATTCCCTCCCAGAAATTCAAGCTAAAATGCAGGAATATCTTGACAGTGGTTTGCGATTAGGTTGGCTAGTTAATCCTCAACAACAACAGGTGGAAATTTATCGTCCTCAGCAACCCGTAGAAATTATGGAACTACCGGTCAATTTAAGCGGAGAGGATGTCTTACCGGGCTTTAGTCTATTTATCTCTATTTTTGAGTAAAATATAATCAAGACTGATGTATGATTCCACTTGTAAATTTATCGCCCTGGAATATTCGAGAGATTTAGCTACTTGGTTATTAGGTAAACCTTTAGATTTAACCGAAATTAAACCCTCAGAGTTGTCATTAGAGCCGATAAGAGCCGATAGTTTAATCTTTTTGGAGTCAGAAGAACTAATCTTACATATTGAGTTCCAAACCGACCCTAAAGAGGATATTCCCTATAGAATGCTCGATTATGCCACAAGACTCTATCGACGCTATCAAGGCAAACCTATCTATCAGGTAGTGATTTATCTAAGGAGAAGTACCTTACCCCTAGTCAGACAGAATGACTATCAACAGGGAAAAACTTATCATCAATTTGAGGTGATTAGACTATGGGAACAACCCTATCAACCCTTAGGGGCTTGCGCTTTGATAATGTACCTTTTGGGCGAACGCAGTTCGCCCCTACATTGTGGACAAAATCCGTTACTGTAGGGGCGCAAAGCTTGCGCCCTCCGCGCGGAGGGGGTTTGCTGATCACCGTAAGTAGGGGGAGAGCCTTCGAGAACCCCTTCCAATAAGGGACTTGCGCTTTGATAATATGCCATCTGGCTGGTCTGATTCTTCTACAGAGTGATTTTCAAAGCTGGGATATTATTCCCACGCAAGTCCCTTATTGCAAGCACCTGGACTATTGCCCTTTGCTACACTAGCTCAAGCTGAGGAGCAAGAGAATTTACTGCGGCAAATCGCCCAAAAAATCGAACAAATCAGCGACAGTCGAGAACAAAGCAATCTAGCTGCCTCCACCGCAATTCTCGCCGGATTAGTATTAAACAAAGACATCATTCAACAATTGTTGAGGAAGGATATTATGAAAGAATCTGTCATCTATCAGGAAATCAAAGGGGAAGGAAGACAGGAAGAAGCCATCAATTTGCTTCTACGTCTATTAAATCGGCGTATAGGGGGCATTGCTGCCGAATTATCCGCCAATATCCAAAGTCTTTCTCTAGAAAATTTAGAAAACTTGGGAGAAGCTTTATTAGATTTTCAGTCAGTAGAGGATTTAGAACAATGGCTAGAAAATGAGCGTTTTTAACTAATTTACTGCGGTTATTTTTCTTCTCTTAATTCCCTCTATTATCATTATGTCAGATCATCAAGCTAGTTATGCCGTCAATGCAATGTTAGGTCGATTGTATTTGAAAAATAAGGCGTTTCAGTCCCTAGGTTTTGAAGAACAACAGTCGATAGTTTTGGACATAATTAAAGAATCATTCCGTTGCGATGTAAATATCGGCGAAATTCTCAGTAATGAGTGTTTTTCTGATTTTGATGATGTGGAAGAACAGAGAACTATAGCAACGATATTTCAAATTTGTTCCTACTGTGGTCAAGCATCAGCTAACGTACAAGACGATGGAGATAATTTTAGCAAAGCAGTAATTTGTTCCGATTGTCTTGCTAAATATTTCCCCGGTGGATATTAGAGATAATTTAATCTCAACTACGTCAATTAAATCGGCGTATAGGTGAGATTTCTGCCGAATTATCCGCCAATATCCAAAGTCTTTCTCTAGAAAATTTAGAAAACTTAGGAGAAGCTTTATTAGATTTCCAGTCAGTAGAGGATTTAGAAAAATGGCTAGAAAATGAGCGTTTTTAACTGAAATTACTGTCCAAATAAAACCGAACTATTACCAGATCCTTGGAACAAGATCCAAGTCATCAGCAGATTAGATACAAAAATCGCTAAGAGCATAGTGACTACGGCTGCGGTCGTAGCTTGGCCGACTCCTTTAGCACCGCCATCGGTCGTTAAACCCCAATTACAGCCGATAATCGCAATTAAAGCCCCAAAAACCAATCCTTTAACTGGTCCACTCAGCACGTCTCCCACGCGCAGGAAACCGCGAACCGAGTCGAGAAAAACTGAATTAGCAATCCCGTATAAACTTTGACCGACCAGCAAACCGCTACCTAAACCGATCAGCAACGCCATAATACTCAAAGCGGGAACCATCAGACAACAGGCAATTAAACGAGGCAGCACCAGATATTCCACGGGATCGGTTTTGAGCATATAGAGTGCGTCGATCTGCTCTGTCACCTTCATGGTGCCGATTTCCGCCGCAAAAGCCGATCCTACTCGACCGGCTACCACGATCGCCATCATAATCGGACAGAGTTCCCGACCGAGAGCAAGGGCCAAAATTCCCCCCACCATACTGCCAGCACCCAAAGCTTGGAACTCCCGGGCCACTTGGATAGTAAAGATCATCCCGATCACCGCGGCCGTGATCATGGCGATCATCAGCGAGGCAGGCCCAGCTGCCACCATTTGTTCTTGGGTGACGCGCCAATCGGGTTTGCGCGTGAATAGGAAGTAAAAAACCCTGCCGGTTAATAGTACCGCTAACCAACAGCGCCGAAACCAAGAGCTTAATTCCTTGCTAAAAATCGCCAATAAATCCTTCATGGTCCCCAAAATCGCTCGGACTAGAGAAAAGTCTATCCTGTTTTGTCTTTTAATCCCATTCCCTACCACGCTATGGATAGCGCAGAATTTTTATGATCTACACAATAGAACTCTGGCAAATTAATTATATGTTACAGTGACGAGTTAACTAATTTTCCCCCAGCCTTCCCACCTCACTCCCAAAAATCAGTCTTTAAAATCGTCTGCCAATCCCTCCCATAGGGCCATTCCTCCGGAAAAGACACCGCCTTATACTCACCCCTGACATTAGCCAAAGCACGCCGCCAAGCTTCCGGGAAATTCTCATCGAAAATTTTGGGTCTGAAACCCCGTCGTTCTACGACGGCTTTACTGTTAAATATTAACACATTTACGAAATATATGCTAAAATGTGAGACATGGAAAAAGCCTACTCGTTTCGATTTTACCCCACACCAGAACAAGAGTCGCTATTGCGGCGCACATTGGGCTGTGTAAGATTAGTTTACAATAAAGCTCTCCATCTCAGAACACAAGCTTGGTACGAAAAGCAAGAAAGAGTAGGCTACGCTCAAACTTCTTCAATGCTAACCGATTGGAAAAAGCAAGAAGAATTAGACTTTTTAAACGAAGTTAGCTGTGTACCTTTACAACAAGGGTTAAGACACCTACAAACAGCTTTCACTAATTTCTTTGCTGGTCGTACTAAGTATCCTAACTTTAAGAAAAAACATCAAGGAGGAAGTGCCGAATTTACTAAGTCAGCTTTTAAATTTAAAGACAGACAAATCTATTTAGCTAAATGCACAGAACCTTTACCTATTCGATGGTCAAGACAAATACCAGAAGCTTGTGAACCAAGCACAGTAACAGTCAGATTACATCCCTCAGGACGCTGGCATATCTCAATAAGATTTGATGACCCAACGATTAAGCCTTTACCAGTAACAGATAAAGCCATCGGAATTGACTTAGGAATTAGTAGCCTTGTGATTACCAGCAATGGTGATAAAGTATCTAATCCTAAGCATTTTACCAAGCATTATCAGAGACTGCGAAGAGCATCGAAAAGCCTTTCTCGAAAACAGAAAGGTTCAAAAAATCGAGAAAAAGCGAGAATCAAAGTAGCCAGGATTCACGCCAAAATCACCGATAGTAGAAAAGACCATTTACACAAGCTAACCACTCAATTAGTTCGTGAAAACCAAACGATTGTGGTTGAGAATTTAGCCGTCAAGAATCTGGTCAAAAACCCGAAATTATCTCAGGCAATATCTGACGTTAGTTGGGGAGAAATAACTCGACAATTAGCCTATAAATGCCGTTGGTACGGGAAAAATTACCTCGAAGTAGATAGATGGTTTCCCAGTTCTAAGCGGTGTAGTAATTGTGGGTATATTGCTGAGAAGATGCCGTTAAATGTTCGAGAGTGGGACTGTCCAGACTGCGGGACTCACCATGACCGAGATATTAACGCCAGTAAAAATATTTTGGCCGCAGGACTTGCGGTGTCAGTCTGTAGAGCGACCATAAGACCAGAACAGAGTAAAACTGGGGCGGCAGGTGCGAAAAATCCTTCGGGACAGAAGCAGAAACCCAAATCGTGAGGTTTGGGAATCGCCGTCCGTTTTACGGCGGCGAGGATGTCAACCCACAAAGACTTTAAACTGGGAACCTGACTCAGCAAAATATCAAGCTCCGTTCGTTGAGTGCGGCTCGTTCTCTCCCAACCATTGTGATCGTAAGCCAAATCAACGTATAGACGCTTCAGCAAATGCTCCATGAGGACAATTAAGCGACTTAATAACTCCCGTTTTTGCGAAATGCCTAACGCCTCTACCTCCTCAATCAAATGCTCCCAATCCAAACTGGCAAAATCTCTTGCTTTCAGTTGTTTAACCGTTTGCTCCACCCAAAGCAAAATATCCTCTTCGTAAAGTGATTTAACCATTTGTCTTTGCCGAAATTAATTACGTCTTTATTAGTATAGGCCAGTCCACCCAACAGTAAATCCTCATGAGCAACCCTGAATTTTCCCTTGATATGCCTCTTAAAGAGCGACGTAAAAATAAAACCGTCTCGCATTCTTCACCTAATTCAGATAATAAGGTGGCTAAGGTGGGGTTGACTTTTAAGGGTTTTTCAATGTTTGAAATCATCGCTTATTTTCCTCTGTTTAATCGCTTTTCTGCTCTAGATAAACTTTTTTCTAAACCTTTAATTTCTCTTTTCCAGTAATTAATTAAGTTTTCATCGGGGGATTTTTTTTGTTCCTCATTGGCAATTTTTTGATGATGGTTCAGAATTTGATAACGAATGCTTTCAACAGATTAGCTAACAAGGCTCATTTTGACTTTTTGATTGAGTGCGGTGGCAATTTTTTGCAGCATTATTAGGGGATTGTCTTGATAGTCAGCGTCTTCTATATCTTCAATAACGGATTGTTCAACATGGATTAGGTCGGCTAGTTGTTGTTGGGTTAATCCAGCTTTTGTACGAGAGTCATAAATCAGTTGTGCGATTTCTGCGTTGATGGATTCTAGGGCGATTTGTTCTTGTATTGTGGGATCGTCTGCGATCATTTGATGAATGATTTTTATGGCATCTGTGGTTTTAGGCATTGTTTATTTCTCCTTGATAAGTATGAAGTTCTGGATTTTGTTTAAATTGTGCTTTTCTCTGGATAATTCTCTCAATGTCTTGTGAGGGGATGGCGGAAGTTTTTATAATAAATCTTTCTTCATCGGGGTATTCATTGATTTAAGGTATATTTAGAGTAATTTACGGAACTCTTCAATAGTTAAACCAGCATCTTGAATTATCCCACCCATTGTAAAAGCTTTGATGGGGTTATTTCGAGGAATGGTTACTTGACGTATTCCATCACTCATCACGATATGTTTACTCTGACGTATTATGTTAAATCCCGCTTTTTCTAAAGCGCGTACTGCTTTAAGATGATTAATACCAGCAAGTTTAGGCATATCAAAACTTATTAGCAGTTACTTCAATTTCTCGTATTTCGACACCATGCAATCTATCTTTTAATGCTGCTAAATAATCCTCAATAGCATCTTGAATATTAAGGAATGCTTCTTCTTCTGTATCACCCTCAGACCAACAACCAGGTAAAGCAGGTACGCAAACGCTTATCCCTTCTTCAGACCGATAAATAGCAATTTGGTATTTCATTTTTTGTATATACAATATTTGCTTTTCTGCATCATTATAACATTAATATTATCACAATCGCAAAAACCCTAATAATTTCGTAAGAAAACCTCAAATGTCGCGGTTTGAAAAAACTCCGACACACCTTATATGCTACAATTCACAAGTCGCAGCGAGAGAAACTTCATCATTAGGTAAATAATAGTCGTCCTTTTGGTTCAGGAATGATTCGTTCTAGTTGTTTGGCAGTTTCAATCCATTCTTGAATAACAAGTTCAGCATTTTGTACAGCTTCTTGATAGGTTTCTCCATCTGCCATACATCCTGCTAATTCTGGAACTTCAACAATAAAAGCTCGATCTTCCTCACTCCAATAAATAATTAATTCATAGCGAATTTTCATCTTTCCCTCCTAATTTATATTTTAAAATTAGATTACGAATTTGTTTGACTTGATAAATTGTGTAGGTTGGGTTGAACAGAGTGAAACCCAACAATTATAGGCTTTGTGTTGGGTTTCGTGCCTCAACCCAACCTACTACTACTACTGAACCAGAGAACAAAGAATCATCATAACATTATTGATCATCTGGCAAAGCTAAAATTTCATCCCCAATTAAATCAGATAAATTTTCGGTATGAACGTGCAAGTGAGTAATTGAGCCTATTAATTCTGCCAAAATATCCCCTTTTTGGTCATCAGTTAGGCTTGGTAATTTAAGCTGACTTAGTAAGAATAAAACCGCCTCGCATTCTTCACCTAATTCAGATAATAGAGTGGCCAAGGTAGAGTTGACTTTCAAGGGTTTTTCAGTGTTTGAAATCATTGCTTATTTTCCTCTGTTTAATCGCTTTTCTGCTCTAGATAAACTTTTTTCTAAACCTTTAATTTCTCTTTCCCAGTAATTAATTAAGTTTTTATCGGGGGATTCTTTTTGTTTCTCATTGGCAATTTTTTGATGATGGTTCAGAATTTGATAACGAATGCTTTCAACAGATTTACGAAATTTCTTTTTTGACAAGTATTTACTCCTAACTTGCGCTGGTTAATATCTATCGTAATTATAAACCATAGATTATGTAGGGGAAAATGGCATTTACCCTCCTGGGGTGACGGTGACAGGTATCGAATCGCTGAACCCCTGATAACCTCGTGTGGAAACGATGTAGGATCGGAGTTTGAAAAAACTGCGAAACGCTTTATATGCTACAATTCGCAAGCCGCAGCGAGAGAGAAGAGAGAACGCCCCCACCCGCCCCCTGAACCTACCCAAGGCAGCACCGGGAGGTGTCCGGCGAGTGCTGTGGATGGTGCATTTGTACCCCAAGTTAAATTATCATAATTTTTCCAGTTTCCGTTTGCTCGCCAGCCCACCGCATCTCTAAAGCGACGGAAAGCTTCCTCATTATAGTCGCCGATCGGGTTGCCTGTCTGCTTGTAGATCGCCAGTTGTACGGAAAAGCCAAACTGGCCACCGGAAGCCGCTAACCACTCTCGATCGATCATCCGCAAATCCTCACAGGAAAATTTCTCGGCGGATTCGCCGTCTATCCAGCCTTCTTTTTCTCGTTTCGCCGCTGCCAGCATTAGCTCACCTTTTTTGCGATCGGCTTCTTGCCATTTCTTTTGTTGCAGGAGTTCTCGTAGCGGTGAGTAGTCCACGCCAGTGGTTGAGGAGATAAGGGTACTTCTCAGTGGACTAGAAGACGTTGATGTTGAGGGGATGGGGCAGCAGTAATAGAGGGTTGAGTAACCGTTTGAGAGGAAGAAGAATCTATAATTAGGGTTGGCTGAAAAAATCTAACAACCTTGTTGGGTAAGACTTTTAGACTTTTTGTCAATCAAAAAGTACCAGGCCTGGGAGTGATCAGGGGGAAAATTGAGCTACTTTTTCCCTGAAAATTAGGTAATTGGCCACCTCAAAACTGGTAAAACCCCACACCCCACACCCCACACCCTACCCCCAGGAAAAACTTTTTGCCGCAAACCCTAAGTAGGTGGGTGGAATTAAATATAAGATGAACGTAGGTTGGGTTGAAGCATGAAACCCAACGCCCGCATGGGTTACGAAGTGCGCTAACCCATCCTACAAATAATTGTGCCTCCCTACTTATAAAAAAATGCAATCACTATTTCAAAATCACAGGGATCGCAGTTCCAGAGATTATTATTGATCTTTAAAAATATCATTATCTTTATCTTAAGATAAAGTTTAATCTACTAAATCTTCATAATTAGTTACTCGCTCTCTACATAACTTAACAAAGTTAGCAGTTTCTTCATCATGTTGCTGATAAATATTTTTTGCTTTATTCATTTGTATATCTTCGATTTTTTCTTTATTTCTTTCTCTAAGTCGGATATATTCAATTATTAAAGCTTCAATATTTAGCTGAAAATTTTTTAGTTCTTTCATTTTTGAGAGTTCTTTTTCTGCCATTTTGCCAAGATTTTCTTGATTCATTCTATCGATAATTTCTTTCTCAAGCAGTTTTTCATAAAGACCTTCTTTTGACAAGATTTTTACCAAAACTGGAGCAATTTCAATAATAATTAATAACAGAGTAATTAATATATTTGTAATAGCAATAGCAGGATCATCTTTCGATAATGCTTCTAGGGCTGAGATACGATCTAAAAGACTTCCTTCTTGCCATTCCTTTTTCTGCGGTGTCTTGATACTCAAACTTGATTGTTGTTTTTTGATTAAACTATTTTTTTCCTTGAGTAAATCTTGGATTATATTATCCAAAAAAGTAACACTTTTTTCTATTGTTTCTACATTTTTTTGTCTTTCTTTTGCAATAGTGCCGACACCGGCTTTACCTGTCACACCTTTACCTTCTATTTCTTCTATCGCATCTATACGAGCTTTTTGTAAAGCGTCTGAAGCTTGATTTTTTTCTCTTGTGAGATTGTCAATCTCTTCATTTATTTTATTGATCCTTTTGACATCTGGAGTATCTTGATCTTTTCTGCTTTCTTCTCTTTCTCTTTCTCTTCTTTGTTGGCTAATTTTTTGATTGATTTCACTCTCAAACAATCTTAACTCTAGAGGTTTAGCAACGATAAAACCTAAAAGAATCGCTATGCTTAAGCGAGTGACGGCTCCTACCCAAAATTGTAGTTTTGATGAAGACTTATTTTGACTAGCTGTAAGTATAAAAAAGCGATCTAAGTTAAAAATTATGCTACCCCAAATAAAACCCAAAGAAATTGAAATTGTTAAAGAGCCAAAAACCGTAAAAAGTGCATAGCCTCCTGAACAAAAAGCCATTATTGCCGTGAGAATAACGGTTGTGCCGATAGACTCATATTTATACCTTTCTGTGCGGCAACTTTCTTGAGACAAAACTTCTTGATCTGCACCCGCAGACCAGATTAAAAATTTTTGTACAGAATTGAGTCGTGTTTTAGTTAGCACTTGATTACCTTAGTTAATGGTTATGCCTCTTAATTTAGAGCAAAAATAAAGGAATTAACGCTCTCTGAATTTAATCATTTTCAGAAGGGGGGAGAATCTCATATTCTCGTGACATATTAATTTGCTCATTTTGTCTTTTTGATTTCACCGAGTCCCTTAATATTTCTAAGAACGCCATCTGCATAGCACTGGCTTCAACAATCCCACCACCACCAGAAGTATTACCACCGCCGCTACTAGCACCAATAAAAACTTCTGGAAGTTTAATTTTGGTGTTAGCGTATGCCTCAGCCCATTTTCCTTCTGATTCTAACTGAGCATAAACCGCAGGACTAAGAACCTGAACTCTTTGACGAAATTCTTCCATACGAATATCAGCAATTTTCTCGTCTTCACTGGTTTTGATCTCAGATTCTTCTCGCATCCGCTTTAACTCAAGCTCATCTTTTTCTTGTTGAATTTCTGCATCTACTTTTGATTCCTCAAGTTTAGCTTTAGCATTAAGAGTTGCTATCTCTAAGTTACTTTGAGCCTCAACTAATTTGATTTGAGCTTTGTTTTCCTCTTGCTGTTTGATGAGAGACTGACGGGCTTGTTCAGCTAACTCTTGTTGTTTGTAGTTTTCGGCTTGTTGTTGCAGGATTTCACGCTCTCTTAATAGGTTCTCCAATTCTTTAGGCAAATCAATGTCTGTAATTAAAGTCTGGATTGATTGTACACCATAATCTTTAAGAGCTTGTTTAATAAAGGCTTGTGCCTTGTTTTGCATTGTCCTTCTTTGGATTAAAAAATCAAGTGCTTTAAGGTCTTGAGCCGAATCCTGAAAATGAGATTCAACCAGAGGGCTTAGAACTTTACTCACTAAATTTCTGATAGCAGAAGATTTAAAAACTTTTTGCTCATTCTCATCAATAGGGTTAGAATGTAATGGCTTTAAAGCATCAATCGGTTGAGCACCAACTTTAAGAATCATTCGCGGAGCATCTGCTGCCGAAATGTGGATAGTCTGAGTCATTTCTAAATGAAAAACAAAGCCATCACTTGAGCGAAGTTTCAACGGATTAAGATTTTTGTCATAGTTGATCTCTGGTTTTTCTTCTGATTTAGACCAATTTAAAATAATTTGGTTGGTCGGAACAACATGAACACTTTTAATTCTTCTGTTGATCGCATACTTACCCGGTAGAAGAGGCTTGCGCTGTATGCCTTTTTCTCCTTCTTCTGAAAGTCGCTCATCATTTTTTGATTCGTTATCTTTGCCGACATAAGAAATAATCACCCCGACTTGTTCGGCAAGAATTTCAACCAATGGTACTTGCTCAATGCGAACAAACCAGGGATTGAGAGTCCATGAACCTTCCTGTAAAAATTCTTCCTGTAAACCTTTATAGCCCCCAGCTTCGATAAATTTTTGGGGTTTCTGAAAATTATCATGACCCATAATTGTATCCCCAGCAATTACCCCTTCAGGAAGGGTTTTTCCTTCAAGGATCGTAACAATACCGATTTTGTCTTTGGCTACAGTATAAACCTTTAATTCTTCAGGGTTTACGTTGTACTGAGTGGCATTAGCAGAAGTAATAACAGTAAACAAGTCAGTGTTGATCTGATAAGTTCTGGCGGGTAGAACTGCTAACTGCTTACCACTTTCACCACCATTTTTAATAAAAGCTTCAGCATCTTCAAAATTTTGGCATTTAACAACTTTACCTAAATTCCTATCTTCGGGACGGCTTGCCCCATCCTTAGCCACAACTAAACCAATTTCTCCTGGGGTAACTTTAGTGACTGAATCAATTTTAATTTCAAACAAATCGGTATTAATTTGATAGATTCCAGGCGTTAAAAAGGCTAATTGCTTACCACTTTCACCGCCACCACTGATAAAAGCTTGAGCATCTTGAAAGTTATTGCATTCAACAACCTTACCAAAAGTTCGAGTTGTGGGTAACGGCTTGCCAAAGGTAGCCCGAACCAATCCTACTTGATCTTCCGCAATGCGAATACATTTTACTTTTTTTACTTTAAAGATATTAGTATTAATCTGATAGGTATTGGCGGTTAAAATTGCCAGTTGTTTACCGCTTTGACCCCCATTGTTCCAAAAAGCTTGGGCATTTTGAAAATTATTACATTCTACAAACTTGGCAAAGGCTTGACCTGGCGGTAGCGGTTTACCATCCCTAGCTTCCACGAGTCCTACTTCGTCTTCACGGATATGAATAACATTAACCTTCTCAACAGAGAATAGCTCAGTATTAATATAATAAGTACCATTAGTCAAAATAGCTCGTTGTTTTCCTTTTTGTCCACCATTACGGATAAATGCCTTAGCATCTTGAAAATCGTTACACTCGACGACTTTTCCAAAGTTTTCTCCTGGAGGTAAGCTTGCCCCATCTTTTGCATCTACTAATCCCACCTCACCAGAATCAATGACAATTGCCTCAGCAATACGAATTTCCACATTAGGCAAACTCAAATGCCGTCCAGGGGTAAGCACCTCCGCTTGTAAACCGCTTTCTCCATTGAGGGCAACTCGACGACCCGCAGGCAATGGACGACCAAATCGTTTATAAACAATGCCTACTTCATTTTCTTTGATATTAATAAAAACCATTGGTTTTGTCTCCTTTTATTGTATTTTTTTAAAGTGGCGAAATCTCAATTGTCATAAAAGACATTTTTTACCTCCCTATTCAGGAAATTTTTGATAATCAACAAAAAAATACTTAAACGTATCCTCTTGTGTACCCAAAGGAAGAAAACTCTTCTCAAACCAAAAAGTCGGTAAATGACCATCGGGCGCATCTAAGGAAAAATTGAAGTCATCATAACTCAATGTCCAACGACCATCCACTAGCCAACCGACTTGATCCGCAAACTCTGCAAATAATACGCCAAAACTTTTAGTTGAATTGCGAGCAATATCTAGCCAGATTTGCTTTTGTACACTATAACCAAACTGCTTTTTGCTTGCCCTTAGCCATAGATTATCTATTGCTTGTAGGCTTTCAACTGGAATTTGTTCCACGATTTTTTGTTCTAGCCAACCTAGTCTAGTCGGTCGGTCAAGGTCTATTTTTATTCCTCTTTTTCCTCTTATGATTTGATCGCCAATACGAAGCAGAATCTGCATTGTTTCTTTGTCCGCTTCTTTCCAGTTTTCTTTATCTAAATAAATTGAAAGCTGTTCGTAACCTTCTTGTGGTTTAGGTATGTTTCTAGTAGTCTGCTGTGATGAAATATTTTGGGGAGTGTTTTTGGGTTCGTCCGACGATATATTTAAAGGTATTTCTTTGTTTTGGGCTGATGAGACATCCTGCCCTATTACTTTTTTAGGCGTTGCACCGCCTTCATCAAAGTAGGAAAATGGCGACTTAAGAAGTTTTCCGTGTCCAACTCAGCCTCGTAGGAAATTCCCACAAAAGGGGGAATCGAAGAAACAACCGCTTTAAGTTTAGCGGCGGCTGTTGGACCGGGTTCTTCGACTTTAGCAAGGATTTTTTGCAAATATTCTATAACTTCTGCGTTTTCTCCCTGAAGTTGTCCGACTCCTTTCACAAATTCAGCAACAACAACTTCCGCTTCAGCTTCTGGAATTTCAGCCAGATTAGACTGGTTAGCGATAATTTGCCAGTATTCTTGCTCATATTCCCCAATTGGTTGGAGGACTTCAAGCCGAAGTTGCTGTTTCAGAATTGTTTTACCACCCGGTGGAGCCGTAATAATAGCCTGCTCTTTCTCTCTTCTTTGTTCGTAAAGCAGTTCAAGATGGGATTCAATCTCATTCAGACGATTTTTGTTCATGGCTTAATTCGTCACTTGCAATCAGTCTGGTAATGTTCAACCCCCAATTATACCCCAAAGGTTCAAAATAAGCCCATTTTTTGTCAGAACATCCTGACAATCTCCCCACCCTCCGACCCCTAAACTTTGACTTCATACCCAAGACCACCAAAACGGCGATCTGCATGAAGAACGGCATCGCTATAATCTAGAATATCTCCCTCCCTCCATCACACCAAGCAAAACAACCCTTTTGGCAATTTATTATCCCGACTGTCTTAACCATGAAAAGCCAAACCTTTCAACTGCAAACCCACAATGGAAACCTAATCATTCCTCCTGAAATTCAAGATTACTTAACCCATTGTCCTGATAATGTTAAAATCTCTCTAACCATTGAATCCTCCGAGCTTAATAATGATGATTTAGCTCTAATTAATGATGATCCCGATCGCGGTCACGCCGTAAAAGACTCCTTTCAACAAAGTTTATTAGCAATACGACAACAACGAATTGCTGGCAGGCCAACAATCTCAGAAGAAGACGTTTATCAACGCTATGGAATGTCTATCTGATGGTCTATTCTGTTAATTATGAACCCGAAGCCGTTAACGATCTTGATCAAGTAACGCAGACAACACGGGTACGAATTTTCAAAAAAATTGAATGGCTAAAAAATAATTTTGACCAAACTTCTCCTCTACCTTTAACAGGAAACTTTTCTGGTTTTTATAAGCTTAGAATTGGTGATTATCGGATTATTTATGAATTTGACAGAGAAAATCGGATTATTTATATTAACAGAATTGGGCATCGTCGAGAAATTTATGAAGAATAGCGGCGATCGCAAAGCCTACGATCTCCTCCTCGGTCAAGAACTCACCGACCTGAGCAATTCTAACAAACCCAGAGTTTGGCGACTTCTCCTCAAACAAGACGGTTATCGAAAATTTGGGTTAAAACCCCGTCCTTTTAGGACGGCTTTAAGCTACAATGGAAAAAGCGATAACCAAGCTAAAAACTGAACCTTGACAACAGATAGTAAGGGGTTTCGTTCAGAAAAGACTTCAAATTCGGCCTTGAACGAGTAAAACTTTCTAGGAAATAAGGTGGAACATGAGATTTTTTCGACTTGTTCAAAGTGGCCGGAGGGCATTCGGACACTCAAAATGGACGGGTCGGAAAGCGTAAGACTTCTGTTAAAGAAGCAGCATCCCGGGTCGCGTCAACCCCATTGACGCGACCATTCTAAAAAGGTGGCGTGGTGAGGAATCGCCGTCCGTTTTACGGCGGCGAGGATGTCAAGCCTATATTTTCCCCGCCTTACCGAAAAAAGATTCCCGGTTGACCATTCCCGTGGCGATCGTTTATGAAAAAGATAATGGTGTTCAACTAACCATTCTCAACGCCTCCCCGTCTCCACGGTAAAATAGGCAATGCTCACCCTAGTCATGCAAGACGTAAAATTTTCCAGATTTTCGGATATTCTCGCTAACTACTTTTGTAGGTCTTCATTGGCCCGAAAAATCGCTTCTTGACCACCACTAGAGGTCACAAAACCCATAAAAGCTTTGACCGCTTCACTAGCAGGTTCTTTGTAAACGTAGTAAAGGGTACGCTGCCAGGGATAATTAGGTTCACTGGGTAAAATTCCCTCAATAGCGATCGCCCTGACGGTTTTTTGGTTGGCAATTTGGCTATAGGTAGCGTAACTAATGCCATTCAGTCCCAAAGCTTGCAGAATTGGGGTGGTTGCATCCCTGTCCATCATTTGAAAATTAGTTCCTGTACCAAATTCTGCCCCTTGCAGGACTTCCTGACGAAAACTTTGATAAGTGCCACTAATGGGAGGACGATTAATCACTTGAATAGTAGCAGTAGAACCGCCCACCTCCGACCAAGAGGTGATTTTTCCGGTAAAAATATCTTTAACTTGGGTAGTGGTTAACCCTCCCGCAAAGGGATTTTTTACCCCCACCACAACAGCGATCGCATCTCGAACAATCGGACTAGAAGCCAATCCCTGAGAGCGTTCTGACTCGGTTAAAGGTCGTGACAGCGCCGCAATATCGATCGCCCCCCGGGCCAATTCCTCTAATCCCCTATCAGATCCTTGAGCATTTGTCAAGACCTCTACCCCCTGAAATTTGGCCGTTAAAGTGGCTTTTAAGGCTTGATTAATCTGTACCATACTGGTAGAGCCGTTAATGCGAATTGTCGTGCCACTGGGGATAGAAGTCGGTGGGGCAAAACTAACCACTCCCTGGGGGGAAGGGGGAGGGGGTAGGGGAGAGGAGGCACTTTCCGATGTTGGGGATTTTTGCGGACTTTTACCGCTGCCACAGAAAAAGAATTCTTGACCTGCGGCACATTGACTTTGTAGCCAGAAGTAACCCCCACCTAAAATGCTCGCAGTGGCTAAAAGAGCGATTATTAAAGCAGTTGTTTCGTTTTTTTGAGACATACCCATCATTTGCTGACATTAGGGGGTCGATCGCCAGGAGACCAGTGATCAATGGAAGTTTCGATGATATTATCTTAGTGCATGGAAATCCACTCTTGATTTAGGACTATATATCATGACCCACGCACCTATATCCCCAGTCGTGCTGGTTATCCTTGATGGTTGGGGTTATCGCCCGCAAAGGTCGGATAATGCGATCGCAATGGCGAAAACCCCGATTATGGATAGTCTCTGGGAAGTTTATCCCCACACCTTAATCCGCACCTCCGCTAAGGATGTGGGACTACCGGAAGGACAGATGGGCAACTCGGAAGTTGGCCACCTAAATATCGGAGCGGGGCGAGTTGTACCACAAGAATTGGTACGGATTTCCGATGCGATCGAAGATGGTTCGATTCAACAAAATCAGGCTTTATTAAAACTCTGCGGGGAGATTCTCCCCAAAAAAAGCAAATTACACCTAATTGGTTTATGTTCTGAGGGGGGAGTCCATTCCCATCTCGATCACTTACTGGGATTATTAGACTTAGCGAAAGTGCAAGGGATTAGCGATGTCTGCATTCATGTCATCACCGATGGTCGCGATACCAATGTCACCGACGGGATGCTCGCTATCAAACGGATTCAAGAACATATTAATAAAATCAGTCTCGGTCGCATGGTGACTCTCAGTGGCCGTTATTATGCCATGGATCGGGATCGCCGTTGGGATCGGGTCGAAAAAGCTTATAACGTGATGACCAGTGATCAAGGTATCGACGGGCGATCGATCACGGAAGTATTACAGGCATTTTATGATCAAAATATTACCGATGAATTTATTCCCCCCACCAGAATTGCACCGGGGGCGATCGAAGCGGGCGATGGGGTGATATTCTATAATTTCCGTCCCGATCGAGCTAGACAGTTATGTTATGCCCTGACTATGCCCGATTTTGAAGATTTCGATCGAGATTTAATTTCTCCCCTTAGTTTTGTCACTTTTACCCAATACGATCCGAAATTACCGGTAGATGTGGCCTTTGCTCCCCAGAATTTAAATAATATCTTAGGACAGGTGATTGCTCAACAGGGATTAAAACAGTTTCGTTGTGCGGAAACCGAAAAGTATCCCCACGTCACCTACTTTTTTAATGGGGGATTAGAAAAACCTTTTGAGGGAGAAGTGCGCGAATTAATTCCTAGTCCAAAAGTCGCCACCTATGACCAAGCTCCGGCCATGTCGGCAGCCGCGGTGACAGCAGCGGTCTCTGCGGCGATCAAACAGGGGATCTATGGTTTGGTGGTAGTTAATTACGCTAACCCCGATATGGTGGGTCATACGGGCATTTTAGACGCGGCCATGAAAGCAGTGGAAACGGTGGATCTATGCTTGGCTAAGTTGTTAAGTAGCGTCAATAAATTGGGGGGAACAGTGTTAATCACTGCGGACCACGGTAACGCGGAAACGATGGTGGATGAGTCGGGTAATCCTTGGACGGCCCACACGACTAATCCCGTTCCTTTAATTTTAATTGAAGGGGAAGGGAGAAAAATACCCGGTCACGGTGGCGATGTGCAGTTGCGGGATGATGGTCGTTTAGCCGATATTGCCCCCACTATCCTCGAAATTCTACAAATTCCCGTCCCGAAAGAAATGACTGGGCGATCGCTGATTAAACCGGCTGAGGTAGAAATTAAAGCCAGTCGCACTCCCGTCCGCATCTCGCTTTAACAGTGATCAGTAATCAGTAATCAGTAATCAGTGGAAATAATTAAAAAATTGGCTAATTAGGGTTTGCGGCAAAAAGTACGGGCGAAGCATTCGGATAGAAAATCTCCGGTTTCACCGATAGGTTATTGCCCGAATGCTTCGCCCCTACAGGACGCGGGCCGATGAAGACGCAAGGTTTGGAAGCACGATTCTCTCAAAATCTTGCACCTGTTTCGCAAAACAAGACCCTAAAACCCTTACCTCGTCTATATTTCACCATTATTCAGCAAGCCCTAATTAGCAGAAAAATGACCAATAAAAACCGCTCTCTTGTAGTTATGCTGATCAGCAAATCTTATTGAAGAAAGGGTGTAGGGCATCTTTGAATGTAAGATAATGAACATTTTTCACCCAATTTCCGAGAGAGCCATAAAAATTTAAAACTTACATCTGATAACTGATAACTGATAACTGATAACTGATGATAACTGCTATACTTTGTAATGGAAAATAGAGAGTAATGATCATGACATTGGTGCTGGTAGTACAGATTATTTGGGCGCTGGCGGCGGCCTTTCTGGCGATTTTGGTGTTATTACACAGTCCCAAAGGTGATGGAATTGGTGGTATTGGCGGCCAATCACAGATTTTTACCAGCGCAAAAACGGCGGAAAAAACCTTAAATCAGGTGACTTGGGCGTTGGGGACGGTATTTATCACCCTAACTATTGTACTAAGCGCCGGCTGGTTAAATCGCTAAATGCTGAGAGGTCGGTTCTCTTTTCTAGGACTCGCAGCCTTGGCGAGTCTTTTGCTGTTTTCCTATTCTTTGATTGCCGACAGTCGGTCGCTACCGGAGTTAAAAACCCATCCTTTACCCGCTAATTTAGCCCAATGGCAAGAGCAAAACCAGCCCGGGGATTATTTTGATGCTGTGGAAATCAGTCCCGTGGGAGCGTTGATTTGGTCGCAATTTCCCGTGAAGATTTATGTTCAGAGCGATCGCAGTTCTTGGCTGAGTTTAGTACAACAGGCGATCGCTGAATGGGGGCAGTATTTGCCGATCGAGTTGGTTAATCGGGCAGAATTGGCCGATATCCTCATTAAACGGGAGTTACCGCCGTCGGGAGTCCGTTTTAATCCCGAAACCGGTAAGTTAGAATTGCCCCGGGTGCGTTCTGCCATAACACAATACGAGATTTTTGTCAAGGAAAATCGCTTAACTCATCGGATGAGTATCCAGATTAGTCCTAATTTAGCCGATCGGTCGGCTTTAGCGGCAGCGCGTCACGAATTAGGTCACGCTTTGGGAATTTGGGGTCATAGTCCCCTAGAGACGGATGTGATGTATTTCGCTCAAACTAGGGATATTGCTCCGATTTCTAGCCGGGATATTAACACTTTAAAAAAGGTTTATCAGCAGCCAACTCAGTTAGGTTGGGAGATCGATAAGCTGCTCAATGGTGAGGTACAAAGTTTTCTTTTTCGGGAGACAGGAGACTAGGAGGAGAAAAAAGACAACAGACGACTACAATATTTGTACAACCTCTGATTATGTCAAATTTATCTGGTATTTTAAGTGGGTGGGTGGAATTAAATATAATACTAAATCCAGTTATTAAAAACTGATTATCTATTCCCCCTTTTGCCTCTTGCCTCTTGCATGAGTGCCTATCCTAATATGTTACCTATACTCAACGGATTTAGTATAAGATGAACGTAGGTTGGGCCTCGGCCGTGAGCTTTTGCCGAACGGTTGAAGCATGAAACCCAACACCCGCATGGGTTACGAAGTGCGCTAACCCATCCTACAAATAATTGTGCCTCCCTACTTATACCATTTTTCAAAAGTAATGACAGAGATGGTTATGCCTGGTGCATCTCAATTTTGTCGAAATATCTAGATGACATTTTGGGCGCACGCGGTGCGCCCCTACTATTGGCGCAATAATATTATTGTAGGGGCGAATTGCCTTCGCCCTCTTTGAACAACTTCTGCTGCTCATCTATAGGTGAGAGAAAATCACCAATAGGAGATGCACCAGGTTAAATAAGTAGTCGTGCAAAATTAATTTCCTAGTCGAGACTCACAAGACTCACAAGACTCACAAGACTCACAAGACTCACAAGACTCACAAGACAGCTATTAGGGATCGGATTTGAGTTTTCAGTTCACTGTTTACTGATCACAGCAGCAGTCTGACGGAGTAGTGGCTTAGATGTGTAATTAATTGTGCTTAGATACTTAAAGAAAAATGGTATTAGATATTCTGACCTGATAGCGGCTCAAGAGCTTATACTAAATTAAATTGTATTCAGTGCAGATAAAGCATCAAGGATGAAGGAAAATCCTGTGAGAGAAGCAACCCTCTGGGGGTGCTAACTTCTTAAACAATTCATCTACTTTGACTTCCAATTCCTCTAAAGTTTTAAAGCATGACCATTTGCTCTCTTTTTTCAGTTCTTCCCATACTCTCTCTATTGGATTCAGTTCTGGACAATAGGGAGGTGGGAATAACAATATTATGTTTTCGGGAATAATCAACTTCTTACTTGTGTGAAATCTCCCATTATCCACTTGCTTTCATATTGAGGCTATCTGGATAGGCTTTTGAGAACTCTTCTTCAGCAAACCCTAACTATAGGATTGCTGTGCTGAGAGCCTTTTGTCAAGCCTAATTGAGATGCTCTTACCCTGTCTTCAAATTCTTGAGAAAAATGTGATAAATTACAAGGGCGATCGTGTAAGGATAGTCTAACCAAAATTGAGTGCGGTGTGATAAACTTTCACGGTTTCTTCGGCACATTTTGCCCAACTAAATTGCTGGGCGCGTTCTCGTCCTTTTTCTGAGAGAGTTTTCCTGAGTTGGCTATCTTGAATTATAGTTAAAATTGCTTGACATAATGCGTCTTCATCGGTGGGATTAATCATAATTCCTGCATCTCCCACCACTTCGGGTAAGGAACTGGTATTAGAAGTAATCACCGGGGTTCCACACTGCATTGCTTCTAGGGGAGGTAATCCGAATCCTTCGTAAAGAGAGGGATAAACAAAAGCAGTGGCACCGCTATAGATGGCACTTAAGTCTTGATCGGGAATGTAACCAGTGAAGATAATTCTATTTTTTAAAATCGGGTTTTCTTGGGCAGTTTTAAAAATATCGTTGTTTTTCCAGCCACTAACACCCACTAAAACTAGATTTAAGTCTATACTGGGGTTATCGAGGATAATTTTCCTGAAACAACGAATTAGAAAGCTGAGGTTTTTTCTGGGTTCTAAGGTACAAAGACTGAGAAGATAAGGAGCATTATTAATCTGATATTTTTTGAGAGTATCATTGATAATATCTAGATTTTCAACGGGGAAAAAGTGAGTATCCGCAGCTAAGGGTGTAACAAAAACTCGCTCAGGATTCATTCCTGTATGGTTACAAAAATCATTTTTAGTATGTTGGGAAATACAGGTAATCCAATCTTGATTAATATCAATACTTTGGATCATTTCAGCATATTTTTGACAAATGCTGGTGGTAAAGCTTTTTGAGTCCAAAACCGGAATTAAATCATATATGGTTAAGATTCTAGAAATTTTATTGATTTTATCCTTTGATGGTAGGGCATAAAATAGAGAATGATAAATATTTGCTTGGGAATTAAAGTTAAAATCTATGTCAAATTTTCCTAAAAGCTTAAAAGGAATTTGTAAAGCTAGAGCGGGTTTATAGATTATAGGTAAATATTGACTAGAGAGTTTAATAACTTGTTTTTGACTTTTAACCGCTACCTTATACAGGTTGAATAAATTTAATTTACTCTGGTGACAGCTTTGATATTGTTTCCTGATTCTTGCCGCTTCATTGCTGATAAATAATTCGGTACTAACACTATCCCAGATGCTATTTAAGCCATTGTATGCGACTAAATCAATTTCTATATCTTTTCTATCTAACAGTTGTTTCAACAGTGAATCAACTACCCGATAAACACCTGTTTTTGCCTTTGTATTGATATATCCTTGTCCTAATACGGTGATATCGTAAGCAATTTTTATCATTGTTTTATTTGTTTCAAAGATTGGCGAAAAGATGGTGGGGTAATTGTCACAAAAATAAAAAACAACCAAAATCTAACAATTTTTTTATATAAGTAGGGAGGCACAATTATTTGTAGGATGGGTTAGTGGTAGCGTAACATGAGCGGGCGTTGGGTTTCATGCTTCAACCCAACCTACGTTCATCTTATATTTAATTCCACCCACCTACTTACATATAACAGAATTCCTCGGAATCCAAACAATTCAGAACGGCAATTCTACAAAAGTTAACACCTCTTGCTGTCTTTTTAGAGAAAGTTGTTGGAAGTTTTCTACTAAAGCATTGGTGCTACAAGGATTGATGTTAGTTTGGGTAGACATAGATAATAACCTCAAGTTTAACTCTGGACTATGTGCTAAGTTTCCTTACATTTTAAACTAATTGCCTTAGTCAAGACATTTCTTCAGTAAAATTTTGTAAATCCTGTTGTAATAAATCAAAGCAATAAGGTAAGTCTTCCGCTAGTTTTTGTACCGGTTCTGGTTGCAGGTTAAAACTATAAATATTTCTAATAACATGACGAAAAGAACAATAATTCTCTAGCAGATCACGAGTTTTTACATCAATTACTGGAGAACGTTTAGAGATTACCGGGGAAGACATTTGACGCAGTAATTGCCAGTGCCAATCAGGGGTATCGGGAACGGAACCGTCGATAGTTTGGGCAATTTGTTTAAAAATTCTTTCTACTCCTGTGTAAAAACTATGAATATTCAGGGCGATAGTACCCAGATAATCTTCATCTTGAGTTCTGTTAAATTTCTGGAGAAGTTGCTGATTTTTTTGGACTAGATTATTTAACTCACTTAACTCCTGCTGTATTTGTCCCCATAAAATTAAATTAGCCGAATTTTGACTCATATCTAATCCCCTTAAACTGGGCTTATTGACTGATTCTAAATCAATACCTTGATTTTTAATAGTTGTTTGTAAGGATGGTTGGGCTGATTCAATTTGAATCAGATCGATCGAAAAATCGGTACTAATTGCTAGTATATCCTTAAGGGCTTGATAATATAGTTGGTCTGCTAGTCCCCAAACCGCTAAATCAATATCAGAGTGATAACGAAATTTTGATAAATCTAACAAAGAACCAAAGAGAATAACTTTTTCTATCTGATATTTTTCTCGCAGGATTCTAGCGGCTTGTTGGGCAGTTTCCCAGCCTTTTCGATAGCGATTTTCTAGAGTTGTTCGAGAGATAGGAACAGAAACCATAGTTTTAGGGAATAATTTTCATTTTTGTCTATCGAGGTAACACCTCATCTAAACACAGTTGCAGGTCAGGAAATAAAGGAGAAAAAATCCCTTGACCGAGGCGATATTGTTGTTGTTGATAATCTTCCCCTAACAGTTGACAAACAGTAAAGGTCGGCTGTTTGGGTTTACCGATAAAAATAGTTCCTCCCAACCCACGATAATCGACAATCCAATATTCTGGAATACCTAATAGGGCGTATTCTTCGACTTTACGAGCATAATCCGACTCCCAGTTGCTACTAACTACCTCTACCACAAGCTTAATGCTTCTACCGAGAGTAATCACTGGTTCTCGTTCCCAGAAAGGTTCATTATCGAGAACAGTTTCATCCAGAACAATAATATCAGGACGGCGCGCCGTGGCTTGGTCGCTAAAGGGACGAATTAGACAAGTACGGGGTATAAACCAGGGCAATTGTCGGTTATTAATGGCGATACCGATTTTGCTGGCGAGTTTGCCGCTAACGGTTTCGTGGGGGCCCGTAGGTTCCAAATCGATTATTTCTCCCTCAGCAAGTTCGTAGCGGGGATTATTGCGGTACTGACCGAGAAAATCTTCTAGGGTTAGAGTCTGGAAAAGGCTAGGAGAAAGCATATTTTTAGGGAATAATTTTTATCTTTGTTCATTTAACCAACTTAGCAATTCCTCACGGCTGCCCAAGTCTAAAATTCTATCTCCTAAGGTTTCTAATTGCGGGATAGATAGAGATTTAATTTTTTCAGTTATAGCTAAATCTATACTGCCAAACCGTCGGGTTAAAAGTCGGATAATCAGTTCTGCTTCTCCCTCTTGTCGTCCCTCTTGTCGTCCCTCTTGTCGTCCCTCTTGTCGTCCCTCTTGTCGTCCCTCTTGTCGTCCTAATTGAATACCTCTCTGTTCTCCTAGCTGCAATCCTTCTCTGAGGATTTCTTGATACCAGGGCGATTCTCTTAATACGGTCATATCCCACCTCATAATTTCTTGTACTATTGGTATTTCTAAGACAAATGATGCAAAAAAGGAAAGTAAGGGTTCTAAGTCCTCTAGGCTTTCATTTGCCCTTAATTCTCGCAGGGCTGTGCGAACTACGGTTTCTTCTCCCCCTCCTTTTAGTATAGGAACGAAAGGCAAAAGTGTCGATATTTTTTCTCGAAATACTATTTCTGCTGATACTTCCCAAAGGTTAATTACTCGATATTCTTGATAGGCTCGGATTCCCAGAAATTCTGAGCTATAACGGCTAGGAATCCTGGCGTTAGTTTGACGGGGTAAAATGTTAACTAAGACGGGATAAACGGGTAAATTGTAGCGTTCTGTGGCTAAGGCTGCGTAAGCTCGGATTCTTTGGGGCATTTGCTTTGTGTAACGCAACTGGATTTCGTTAAGGAGCAGAAATTCTCCCTCTTGGGGGCTATAAACTTTTAGGAGAACATCGTTGGCACGACTTACCCATTGAAATTCTGAGTTAAGAAATTCCTGCACTTGTACGTCGGGTTGTTGGGTTAACCATCTTGCCCAATTATCAGGGGCTAAACTGATTAGTCTTTTACTACCTATATCGGCTTTTTTGGTCATAGATTACGGTTATTTTTGGGTATTTAGATAAGATAATTATCTAAAAAAAATACACCTCAAGTCAGTTGCTGTTCAATTTCTTGAGCTTTCTGTGCTTGGCGAAAACGCCTAGTTTTAGGGAATAATTTTTATCTTTGTTCATTTAACCAACTTAGCAATTCCTCACGGCTGCCCAAGTCTAAAATTCTATCTCCTAAGGTTTCTAATTGCGGGATAGATAGAGATTTAATTTTTTCAGTTATAGCTAAATCTATACTGCCAAACCGTCGGGTTAAAAGTCGGATAATCAGTTCTGCTTCTCCCTCTTGTCGTCCCTCTTGTCGTCCCTCTTGTCGTCCCTCTTGTCGTCCCTCTTGTCGTCCCTCTTGTCGTCCCTCTTGTCGTCCCTCTTGTCGTCCTAATTGAATACCTCTCTGTTCTCCTAGCTGCAATCCTTCTCTGAGGATTTCTTGATACCAGGGCGATTCTCTTAATACGGTCATATCCCACCTCATAATTTCTTGTACTATTGGTATTTCTAAGACAAATGATGCAAAAAAGGAAAGTAAGGGTTCTAAGTCCTCTAGGCTTTCATTTGCCCTTAATTCTCGCAGGGCTGTGCGAACTACGGTTTCTTCTCCCCCTCCTTTTAGTATAGGAACGAAAGGCAAAAGTGTCGATATTTTTTCTCGAAATACTATTTCTGCTGATACTTCCCAAAGGTTAATTACTCGATATTCTTGATAGGCTCGGATTCCCAGAAATTCTGAGCTATAACGACCAGGAATCCTGGCGTTAGTTTGACGGGGTAAAATGTTAACTAAGACGGGATAAACGGGTAAATTGTAGCGTTCTGTGGCTAAGGCTGCGTAAGCTCGGATTCTTTGGGGCATTTGCTTTGTGTAACGCAACTGGATTTCGTTAAGGAGCAGAAATTCTCCCTCTTGGGGGCTATAAACTTTTAGGAGAACATCGTTGGCACGACTTACCCATTGAAATTCTGAGCTAAGAAATTCCTGCACTTGTACGTCGGGTTGTTGGGTTAACCATCTTGCCCAATTATCGGGGGCTAAACTGATTAGTCTTTTACTACCTATATCGGCTTTTTTGGTCATAGATTACGGTTATTTTTGGGTATTTGTCATCAAAAGTTAATGACAATAAACTAGATTTCAAAGAAGGATATTAAAACCCTCTTGACTAAAGTGTTTATCGTGGGTAAGAACTTCGCTTATATCTCGATTTTTCATGGCCATCATCGAGATACAATCGACCATACTATAACCTTTATCTAGTCTTTGTTCCTATAGGTTTAATCCCGATAAAAACAGCGAGGAATTTATGGGCAGCACCTCTATATCGGGATCATCAAGAATATCATGGGTAATTCCTGCTACGGTTTGACGCATGAAAGAACCAAAGGAAGAAAAATAGTTGAGAAATTCAATTAAAACTGCTTCTGTGGTGATTAAGCGGTGATTGGATACAGTTTTTTGTAACTCAATTGCTCTTTCGTGCCATTGATCCCTTGAGTTAGCTAAGGCTACCCAGTATAAAGTATCGACAAAAATTAATTTCACTTTTTGGGCGCTCCGTATAGATAATGATCGAGGTTTTCTGAGGAATCAGTGGGGAGTTGCTCGATAACTTCGGGGGGTAGTTGAGCGACTCGCTCGGCAATTTTGTCCCAAATAGTCTTTTTAGGTTGTTTTTTGTACTGGAGAAATTCGACAAAGTTAAGAACTTCCTGCTGTTGGGAGGGGGAAAGTTGGCTGATTTTTTCGATGAGAATCTCGCTGAGAGGATTTTCTGCTTGGGTTTGGGGGGAGGTGGTAGCAACCATAGTTTTAAGCTAAGGAATATGTGTTCTTATATTATACTAGAATTTATTTAATAGCTTCAATATAAATAGAGTCAGGTTTATAAATGCTGTGAGCAGGTTCGATCTTGAGATTAAATGCTGTCCATTTAAAAATGTAGCTTTCGTGGGCAGTACGTTGTATAATTTAGGTAAATCCTAATTTTTGTAGCTCTTGATTGAGAGAATAGTGATCGCTAATTAGTTTGCTATCTGTTATTAGAGTTGGTGCGGAGAAATGGAAAAAAGTAACCAGAGAAATATCTCGATTACGCAATAATATTAAGGTAAATTTTAGCAAGATAATAGAAGATGACACCAGAGATTCAACTAAGTATTTGTATTCCAGCTTATAATCGTCCCGATTGGCTAAAACGAGGGATAACTTCAATTATTGCTCAGGAAATTATCGAGAAAATAGAGATTATTATTTCTGATGATTCTACCGATGAACGATGCAAAAAAGTAGTCGAAGAACTTTTAGTAAATTGGTCTGGACAATGGCAATATCAAGCGAATAAACCTAGTTTAGGCATGGCAGAAAACTGGAATTATTCTATTCAATTAGCTCAAGGTAAATACGTTTTAGTTCTCCATGATGATGATTTTTTGTATCCTGAATCTTTGCAAAATATATTGACAAAGATCAGTGATTGTGATAGAGCAGTGATGCTGTTTGGGGCGGCGGTGGTAAATGAGCAAGAAAAGGTCTTAAAACGACAAATAAATGAAGGTTATTTAGCACCGAAAGCAGCTTTAATTAAACTTTTGTCAAATTCGTCTTTTGTCAGATTTCCTGCGATGGTGATTCAGCGTCAGGTGTTTAAAGAAGCAGGATTTTTTAATGCTGCTTTGGGGGAACCCACAGACATTGATATGTGGATACGTCTCTTTAGTCGTTATGGGGTTTTATGTGTACCTACTATCACTTGTGCTTATACGGTACATTCACAAGCTTTAACTATGGGAGTTTTTAATCAAACAACAATTAGAAGACTATTAGAGATTTTTTCGAGAGTGACAGATGTGTTAAATCCGCAGGAATTAGACAGATGTAAAGGAAAATTTTTTCATCAATTTATTCTCGCTGGTGCTTTTCGGATGTTGCGAAGGAAAAATTTAGCCGAGTTTCGTCGGGTGATGGAGTTATTTAATTCACCAGAATTGCAAGGTTTAGATTGTCCTTTAAAGTGGTTATTTTTTCGCTGGTTATTTGGTATTTTATCGAAGTTATTGCCAAGTTTTTCCTAGTTTGCCACGAAATCCGTCGTAGGTTCCTTTCAGACAAGCCCAGATTTTTAATAGTTTTTGGTCAGGTTCAAGAAGTGCAATTTTAATAATTAAAATTAGCAAAAACTGTAAACGTCTGAACACTGAAAATATTAGTTTATTGTTTTTTTGTGCTAAACGAGTCTCTAGGTAGGTATAGTTTCGATGAATATAATAGTATCTTAGGGGAGAGTAGTTATAAATAGTAATTAATTTTGAAATAGGAAAGATTTTAATTTGTCGTGAGTTACCGAAACGATGATCTAAGATGGCATTTTTAGTGACAACAACATTATAGTTATCTTGTCGAAATTTCCAGCAATATTCCCAATCAACAGCGTCAATAAAAAATTTTTCATCAGGCAGCGGTACTTGTTTAGCAATAGGAATTGAAATTAATGAACCAGAAGTAATTACCGCATCGCAGCAATAATAATCTTGGGCTATTTTATGATGATCAGCTTCCTGAAATTGATAACCGTTAAAGTTAATGCCATGCCATTCTTGTCCTGTTATCTTATCCACTGCTAAGGGTGCTATAATACCGATATTTTCTCTTGATTTGATCGCTCGATAGGTTTCCAGTAATTTTTCTAATAGTTCTGGTGAGGGTTGGCTATCTTGATCGAATGTCCAAAGAAAGTCATAATTATTAGCGATCGCCCATTCGATGGCAATTTTTAAACCTCCAGAAATACCGATATTTTCAGGATGAGAAAGTAAAGTAATCGATTCATCTTGTGAATAATACTGTAATAGAGGCTCAGGAGAATTATCAACTATAATCAAGTGCTGAATCGGATAGCTTTGGGATTTAATAGCTTGGATACAAGCTTGTAGAGATAGAGAATCTTGATAAAAAGTAATATAACTGGCAACTTTATACACAAATACTCCTTCTAAAATTATGGTCGCAAGTGAATACTATAACAAGGATCATGTTGAATATATTTATCCCACTTGTCAATCATAAAGTTTACTTCTTTAGTAAATCTTTCTTGTTTTTCAATTGTGGTTTCATAACCGCGACTTTTTGATTCGTAATGATAAAGTTTAACGTGAGGTAAATAAATGTTTTGATAGCCATTATCCAACATTTTTAAACATAGGTCTACATCATTAAAGGCAATGCTCAATTCTTCTTCAAAACCACCAATTTCTTCAAAAACTTCTCGCCGACAAAGTAAACAAGCCCCAGTAACGGCCGAATAATTATTGATAGTATGAATCTGATCAAAATAGCCTAAAGAATTTACAGGATAATACTGATGACTATGGCCGGCAACTCCTCCAAATCCCATTAACACACCAGCGTGTTGAATCGTATTATCAGGATAGAGAAGTAAAGCTCCGACTGCTCCAATTGACGGTCTTTGTGCCTGTTCTACCATTGCATTTATCCAGTCAGGAGTAATAACTTCAGTATCGTTATTTAAAAATAACAGATATTGTCCCTCACAATGTTGTACAGCATAGTTATTGATTTTTGAGAAATTAAAGGGAATATCTAGCGGTAAACATTTAAATCGAGTTATTTCTTGAGTTTGCCAGTAATTAATTACTTTCTTTGTTTCTATTTCTGTACTACCATTATCGATAACTAACACTTCATAATTAGGGTATTCTGTTTTTTGGAAAATAGATTGTAAGCAGGTGTTAAGGATTTTTCCTAAATTTCTGGTTGGCACTATAATACTAACTTTTTTGTATTCAGTAATTTGATAACGAATAATTTGATTGCCGTGAGAATTTGTAATCACCTCACCGCATTCACCTCGTCTTTGTAAAGCATCTGTGATCGCTCTTTTTGTCGCCAAGGAAGTATAACTTTTAGCATCCAAGCTTTTGGATGTTGATTGTTTATGAATACGCCAATGATATAAGACTTTGGGAATATGAATAATTTTGTTAGTTTGCTCCGATAATCTTAAGACAAGATCGTAATCCTGACTACCTTCATAACCTAATCGAAAACCACCAATTTTTTCTACTAAATCACGACGATACACTCCGAGATGACAGGTATACATTCGAGACAGAAATGAATCAGGACACCAATCAGGTTTAAAAAAAGGTTGCTCTAAGTGACCATATTCATTAATCTTATCTTCATCGGAATAGAGCATATCGGCACTAGGATTGTCATTGAGTGAAACAACGATGTGATATAACGCATCTAGAGTGAGGATATCATCATGATCTAGGAGGGCGATAAATTCACCTGTGGCTAGGCTTAGGGCTGAGTTCGAGCAAGCAGAAATATTACCATTACTTTCTCGAAAAATACTTTTAATTCTGTGATCTTTTTGGCAATAATTTTCGATAATCTCTCTGGTTTCTGATTGTGTAGAAGCATCATCAGCGATACAAAGTTCCCAATTTGAATAAATCTGAGCGACTACCGATTCTATAGCTTGTTGAAGATATTTTTTATTAGGATTAAATACTGGTAATATAATACTTATTTTAGGTTGATAAGTCAAACCAGAGAGATGAGCTTTAATTTGTTCTATGTCTGATTTTTTAGCGTAATTTTTTCTCAACCACTTATAATAACTAATACTTGAACTAAGAGGGATTTTTTGGGTGGGTTTATCCAGTATTTGAATGCCATAGTTAATCATTAGTCCCAGTCTCAATAGGTCAAATAATTTTTTTATCTTTAACTGCGATGTAATCGTATATCTTGACCACAGAAAAAAAACAAAAAATTTTATATTATGTTTGGACTGATATAGTAAATCTTTGATTATTTTCTTAATACTTATCATATAGCTACACTCTCGCAGATCAAATACAAATTTTATAGTTCTCAATAGTTAGGAAAGAATAGATAGTGAAAAACAAAGTTATATTTCACAATATATATAAGAAAAGAGATAATTTCTAATGGTAGATTAACTCACTTGCTTTTGATAGGTGAAGATACATTTTGGTTTATTAAAAACATCTATAAAAGTTTTAAATAAACAATTTTGACTCTATGACAATTATCCAATCAACATGAAACCGCCTAAATTGTAAGATTATCAGTCTTGAATTAAATATTTAAGGGTTATGATTATTTTTGGTAAAAATAGCATAATTTCAAGAAGTTGCCAGAAAAGATTTAAATTTCATCCATAGTTCTCTCATTTTACCAAAATTGCTATTTTTGATATCTTGTAGATCGGCATATACTTGACTAAATTCTTTGTAGGTTTTCTGTAAATCTTGGTATATATCTGCTTGAGAATCTATATAAATAGATGAAACTATGTTCAGATTATTTAGATTCTCATCAGAGCATATAGCTAAAAAGTATATCGGATTTTCCATTTTAAATTCACTATTTTCATCATGAAATTGATTATTTTGTGGATAAAATCTGATTTTTTCTAGAGCATCTAATGAACTATTCAAAGGTATAATAGCAGAGTTTATGAGTATTTTTTGTCCATAAAATTGGACATTTTTAAAGTTATTATCTAACAGAATCTTAAGTTCTTCATAATAAAGTTCTTTGACATGGAAGGGATTATGATTGTTGGGTATATCAGAGTAAGTTACTCGATTTGGCGAAGACATAATTAATATTCCTTCAGGTTTCAAGATACGCTTTATTTCTGCTAACATTTCTTCATGTTGATCATGATGTTCGATTGTTTCAAAAGAAACAACTACGTCTACTGATCTAGAATTAACTGGTATTTGATTGCAATATCCTTGTAAAAAAGTTAAATTTTCTCTTTGGTATTTACTCTGAGCATTAGCAATACATTCTGGAGATATATCTATTCCACTAACATTTTTTGCAAATGCGGACATAATTGACGAACCATATCCCTCTCCACAAGCAATATCTATTACTGATTTGTCTTTAACATAATCAATAATTGCCATATATCTATGCAAGTGTTCATATCTAATAACCCCTTTCTCTGAGGGAATAAAACGTTCTCCAGTGAATTTCATGATATTCTCCTATTAAATAGTATTTAACGTGATTAGCAAGTTACAATATTATCATATTAGGGCAACTGATATATTATTTTTGTTTCCCACTGCATCAAGGGTCTGATTAATCCAGGAAAGTGTCCAATATAATCACCTCTCGCTGAATTTTCTGCAAAATCATCGCTCACGTTAATAACAATAACATCTTTTTCGTGTAGGTGAACATGAAAAGGTTCTGGCGTAAGAATAGCAATCCAAATAATAATTAATCCTTCAGTTAAAAAATTAGCTGGAATCTTGACTATAGAGCGGTAAGTCCCTATATCTTTTTCTTTTCTTCTCCACTCTTGATCCACATCATGTAAATCAAAAATATTAATATCTCTGTCATTAAAGAAGTTTATGCCAGCAGACAAGACATAATTGGGCTTTTCTACTCTGTAAGTTATAGAAATATATATAGGCTCAGATAGATTAAAAGAATCTTTTATTATTCCTTTGTTATCTTGTGCTTTAACATTGAGTAATGTCACTATTTCATTTCGAGGAGCATTGTCTTCTGTCCATTGTTTTTCTGAGCTTAACCCCATTTTTATTTGCAAGTAATTGTTAACAACAGTATCTACTTTATCGAATAACTTAAGACGACCATATTGCAATAAAAAGGCTTGATTGCACAGACGGGTCACAGCTTCCATATTATGACTCACAAATAAAACCGTTCTCCCCTCCTTACTTGCCACATCACCCATCTTTCCTAAACACTTTTTTTGAAAAGCCGCATCCCCCACCGCTAAGACTTCATCTACTACTAAAATCTCCGGTTCTAGGTGTGCCGCCACCGCAAAAGCCAAACGGACATACATCCCCGAAGAATAGCGCTTAACGGGAGTATCGAGGAACTTTTCCACCTCGGCAAACGCCACTATCTCATCGAACTTGCGATCGATTTCTTGCCGCATCATCCCCAAAACTGCACCATTGAGATAGATATTTTCTCGACCGGTTAACTCCGGATGAAAACCCGTCCCCACCTCCAACAAACTCGCTACCCGTCCCTTTAAGCGGACTCGTCCCGTGGTCGGTTCCGTAATCCGGCTGAGAATCTTTAAAAGAGTCGATTTTCCCGCACCATTGCGGCCAATAATTCCCACCACTTCGCCGCGCTTGACTTCAAAAGAGACATCCTTCAGCGCCCAAAATTCCTCCTTAGTCTCGGTTTTTTTGCCACCGAAACCCTTTAACGCCGATTTTACCCCCTGGGCAATCACATCGCGCAAAGCAGTGTACTTTTCTCGTTCCTGTTGATGGTCGAGAACATATCGCTTACCTAAATTTTCCACCTCGATGATTGTATCCGTCATGATCTCAGGGAAAATACTACCATGTTATTAGTCTACACCCCTAAGATACCCAAATGACTGGCAAAACTATCACCCCCGGCAGAAAAGATTTATTTTTAGGTGTTTTCACCGAAAATTATTAGGTAAGAATATACTGAGAAGATATGAAGGCTCAAAAAATTTAACAACAACCGGCAGAAGTCATGGGAGATAAACCCTGTATTCCTGGTTAGCGAGTCACCGTGAGAACCTAACTAAAAAACTTTATGAACACACCCGAATTAGCCATTGCTACCGTTGGTTTAACCAAACAATTTGACCGCCATGGGGCCGTTAATCAAGTGGATTTACAGATTGAAGCGGGGGAAGTTTACGGGTTAATCGGTCCAAATGGAGCGGGAAAAACCACTTTAATTAGGATGTTAGCGGCAGCGGAAGAACCGACAACGGGAGAAATATATCTGCACGGAGAACGTCTTTTAAGAAATGATAGTAATCCCCGTCTCAAAAGAAATTTAGGTTATCTACCCGATAATTTTCCCCTCTATGATGACCTAAATGTCTGGAATTATCTGGATTATTTTGCCCGTCTTTATCATATCCCTCGCTCCCAACGTCATCGCCGCATTTATGAGGTTCTAGAACTGGTACAATTAACCAATAAAAGCCATAATTTGATCGCTACTTTGTCCCGGGGCATGAAACAACGTTTAAGTTTAGCCCGAACGATTATCCATGAACCTTTAATTTTACTTCTCGATGAACCGGTTTCTGGATTAGACCCGATCGCTCGCCTACAATTTCGTGAGATTATTAAAGTCTTACAATCGGCAGGTATGACTATTTTAATTTCCTCTCATGTCCTTAGTGATTTAGCGGAACTTTGTAGTTCTGTGGGCATCATGGAATTAGGTTATCTAGTGGAAAGTACCTCTTTAGAGGAATTAAATCAACGTCTAGCTGGTCAATACTTGCAGATTACGACTCTAGGCAATTTAGAAGCCTTAGAAACCGCTCTTGAACAATGTGTTTTTGTGGAAAGTTGGCAAAGAATTATTAATACTAATACTCTCCGGGTTAAATTTACGGGAACCCTAGAAGATAGTGCCGAATTATTGAAATTTTTAGTCGTTTCTGGTCTGAACTTAAGCGAGTTTTATACTTGCTGCGAAGATTTAGAAACTATTTTCCTAAAACTGGGACATCGACAGGCATCTTAAGGGGAAATAATAATTTTTAAATCGAGGATAGTAACTTTTCTACTAATTTAATTTGCTCTTGACTAAAACCAGCTTCCATCAGGTGTGCTAGAAACCATTTTTTTCGATAACGACCGTCTAAATCCCTAGCCTTTCTATAGGTATTCTGCGCTTTTTTACTATCACCTTTGTCTAAATAAATCATTGCCAAAGCCACAAGAGGATGGGGATTATTTGGCTCTAATTTAATTGCTTTTTCAGCGTTAGTAATAGCTGAATTAAAATCTTTTAAGCGATGATAGGCGAGGGACAAATTATAGTAGGCAATTTCATTATCGGGTTTTAAATTAGCGGCTTTAGTATGCGTAACTACGGCCTTTTCAAGATGACCACCGACAAGATAAACAATACCCAAAGCATTATAAGTAGCCACATGATCGGGAGCAATTTTAATCGTTTCTTCGAGGGTTATTTGTGCCGCTAAAGGTTGTTTAGCTAGGTGTTGTGTCCAGCCTAAAATTACTCTCCCGTCTAGATGATTGGGGTTTAACTGTACCGATTTTTTTAAAGCTTCAATACTTTTGACAAAATCTCCCTGTTGACGATACTGTAATCCCAATTGACGATAACGATTAGCAGCTTTAATGTCCGATGGGGAAATAATCGGACTGGGAGAAGGAGAAACAAGCATCTCGGCCGTAGGTTCTTTTTTAAGGGGAGCGGGAGGACTACAGCCCCAAAAAACCGGGGAACTAAACATGATCAAGATAGTCAGGAGTCGATAACTATTCATGGGACAATTAATACCAGTCCAATTGTTAAGGGTGTCATCAAATTATGAATTATTCCCCCGAATCCGTGCAACGGCTGCTTGATTCCAATGATTATGGCGATCGCTTATCGGGAGTTAATCAACTGCGTTATTTAGCCCCAGAAATCGCCTTCGAGATGTTACAGCCTTTAATTAACGATAGTAACGCTAGGGTGCGTTATTCGGCGGTAAGTCAGCTAGATATCCTCGGTCGTCAGAATCTTGATCTGGCCTTAACTATTCTACGCGATCGTTTGTTAAATGATCCCGAAGCAGACGTGAAAGCAGCCGCGGCCGATGCGATCGGGGGGTTAAAATTAACGGCAGCCTACGATGATCTGGTGGCTGTCTATCAACAATCCTGCGACTGGTTAATTCAATTTAGCATTGTGGCCGCTTTGGGCGAATTGGGGGAACCCCGGGGCTTTGAACTGCTCGAAATCGCCCTTAACTCCGATAATGAATTGGTAAAAACGGCCGCCGTTAGTGCTTTCGGGGAACTAGGCGACCCTCGCGCCGTCTCTTTACTCGTTCCCTTGGCTAATGATGATGACTGGCAACTGCGCTATCGTCTTGCTCAAGCTCTAGGCCGCTTAGGGGGGCAAGATGCGATCGCTGTTTTGACCCAGTTAACCAACGACAAAAGCGCCCAAGTCGCCCAAGAGGCCCGCAATAATCTCGTGCAAGGGTAATGCACAATAGTTGATTTTTGTCAATACCATTTACAATAAATTTTAATTAAGAATCGTTAACTAAAGATGAAACAATTTACCCGTTTAATCTTGCTCGTCGGTCTCCTTGCGGGGGGGTGTTTCTCCGCCTCAATTGCGATCGCTGATAATCCGGCGGGGGCAATCGTGAGCAAGGATTCACAGGTTAACGAACTACTGCGTCAAGCGCGGCAATTGGTCAAAAATGGCAATTATGGGGAAGCTATAGCCGTTTACGAGCGGGCTGCCGCCCTTGATGGCAATAATGCCCGAATTTTCTCTGGAATTGGCTTTTTACAAACGCGGCAAGGGGATTATAACGCCGCCGCCCAAGCATACCAAAAAGCCTTAAGTCTCGATCCGAGTAATCCCGACTTTTTCCATGCTCTCGGTTATAGTTTGGCTAATATCGGTGATTATGACAATGCAGCCACCGCTTACTACTACGCTATCCAAATAGAACCGAAAAACGTCCAACACTACCTCGGTTTAGGGGTGGTATTATTACGGCAAAAAAACTATGCAAAAGCGGGCGAAGTTTACCAATGGGTTTTAGCTCTCGACCCCAATAATCAGCAAGCCCACGAAATCATGGGTAAAGCCTTGATTGAACAGAATAAAAGCAGCGAAGCCCTCGATTTTCTCCAAAAATCCCTGCAAAGATTCCCTAACAATACTGAATTAAGATTGCAACTAGCCAGCCTTTTGCTTAAACAGGGCGATTTAAATGGCGGAACCCAAATTTTAAAAGAAATAGAGCGACAAAGTGCAGGAAATTTTTTAATTCAGCTAAAAATAGCGATTTTACTCGAAAAACAAGAGCGTTTTGACGAGGCTCTCCCCTTTTATCGTCGGGCTGTTTTCCTGCAACCCCAATCTTTGGAAGCACAAGCGGGAATTGGTCGCATCCATCTGGCCAGAAAAGATTATCTTGCAGCAATTATCGCCTATCAAGATTTGGCCGAAATCGCCCCCAATAACGCCGATGTCTATCTTAATCTCGGTCGGGCCTACGCGGGCCGGGGACGAAAAAGAGAGGCAGCGGAAGCTTTTAAGCAGGCGCGAGCAGTTTATGTCCTAAAAAATAATCAATCCGGCCTGGAGGAAGTGGATGCCCTGCTGAAGAAGTTGGTTGAGTAAAACCAGATCAGTTATCAGTTATCAGTTATCAGTTATCAGTTATCAGTTATCAGTTATCAGTTATCAGTTATCAGTTATCAGTTATCAGTTATCAGTTATCAGTTATCAGTTATCATACTAAATCCAGTTATTAAAAACTGATTATCTATTCCCTCTTTTGCCTTTTGCCTCTTGCCTTTTGCCTGTCCTCATAAGTATCCTATACTCAACGGATTTAGTATCAGTTATCAGATTTGAGTTTTCAGTTCACTGATGACTGTTTAGCGATTTAAGGAGTGATTTAGATAGTCAATAGTTTATTCCCAATCGATCGGCAGCCATTGATCATCTAAAACCTGTTCGAGATTAAAAATTATCTGACTCGGTAAACCGCCGGGGGATAAACCCATTTTTTTCCGGACGGTCTCTAAAGCTGTATGGCAGGATGGCTCAAAAATCTCCCGAAGATAGGGCTTTAAACTAGGGCTATCCTCCAGTAAATCTTGAATTTCTGCCCGAAAATTATTGATTTCTCCATGACCATGATTGCCATTCCGGTCTCTTTCCGATTGCCAGTAGGTTAATTTGATTGACACTCCCGTCGCTGAAAGCGAGGGATTCTTGGTTCACTGACTCAAGTTGTCTTGACAGGTATTGCTACCAACCAAAATAGAGCTTAAATCTCCCCAAGCGTTTAGGTCTGATGACCAACTTCCGATATGTCCTATCGTAGCTTTTTTGAGTATATTTAATGCCGCCATTTTGTCTCTATCTTCTACATATCCGCAAGAACAAACATGGGTTCTAACCGATAGAGACTTTTTAATTAACTTGCCACAATTAAAGCATTCTTGGCTAGTATAGGCGGGATTAACAGCAATAGTCAATCTGCCGTATTTAATGCCAAAATACTCTATCCATTTTCTTAATTGTGACCAGCCCGCATCATTAATACTCTTAGCTAGTTTTCGATTACGCACAAGGTTCTTGACTTTTAAATCTTCATAAGCTATCAAGTCGTTTGACTGAATTAAGCGGAGTGCCAATCTTTTAGCAAACTCTTCTCGCTGCCTACTTACTTTTAAATGTCCCAAGCGCGTACTTTTGTCTAGCCTTTTTGTAGTTATTAGACTGCTGTTGCCCTCTTCTAAACTTTTTAGATTTTCTCCTATTTAGTTTATTAAGACGCTTCTCTGCTTTTCGATAATATTTAGGAGGTTCTACTGTATTGTTGTCGCTATCGGCATAAAGATACTTTAGTCCCATGTCTAAACCTACACATTTTTTGGTAGGCTCTAATTTTGGGGTTATATCTCTCACGTCAAGTTTTAACATTAACTGGCAATAATACCCATCAGCACGTTTAACTATTCTCACCCTTTGAATTTGCCATTCTTGGAAACAGAACAAGTCTCGACTACCAATTAGTTTTAACTCTCCGATGTTTTTACCATCGGTGAAAGTTATTCTTTTGGTATCTCGATTAATCTTCCAGCCTGATTTTTTAAACTCAATAGAATGAGTACGTTTAGAGTATTTAGGGTATCCCTTTTTGCCAGGGATTTGGTTTTTACAGTTGTTATAGAACCTTAAAATAGCAGTCCAAGTCCGTTCGCAAGCTTGTTGACAAGCTGTAGAGTTAAGGTCTTTGACGAAAGAATATTCGTTTCTTAATTCGGTTGTGTATCGATAAATATCCTTTTGTCCTACACCTTTGTTATCTTCCCAATATCTAAGGCATTTATTCCGAACAAACTGAACTGTCCGAATTGCCTCATCAATGGCTTGATATTGAGATGGTTTTCCTCTAAGCTTGTACTCTAAAACGAACATCTTGCGTGCCGACCTACTACGCAAACTATTCTAGCACGCTAAGAATTGAGTTGTCAATCGTGCTTCGCTATTTCTATGCTGGCGGAACCTTTCATCTCATCGGTAAAACCGAGAGCCTTCAAGCCGACATTTCAGGTAAATGTTCTAGGAGACGAGTTAAAAGACTTTTGAGCGCGTGTCTTTCACTTCTCCCCATCGATTCAATCTCCTCAATTAAGTTGTCTAAATCCACCTCGGCAAACTGGCCTTTTTTTTAATTGTTCTGCCGTGGTTTTTAGCCAGAGATAAAAATCTTCTTCGTATAGTGTTGGGGTCGCTGTTTCTGTCGCTCTAGTCATGACGGAACTGCCACAGGTGAAAACTAATCGGGATTCTATATTAATTAAACCCAAAAAAAAGAGAGCGCAAGCTCTCCTTCTTGGTTATTTGCTAATTTTACTAACTAGCGACAATATATTCCTTGACGTTGGCCCGGCGACGGCGTAAATGAGCCAAGGCCTGGTGTTCTAATTGTCGCACTCGTTCTCGACTGATGTTCATTCTCTGACCAATTTTGGCTAGGGATAACTCTTTGCCATCGGTTAAACCGAAACGGAGAGTAATCACTTCCCGTTGTTGGGGAGTTAATTCGGCCAGGAGATTGGCTAAGTCTTGCCGTAATAACTCTTGGGTGATGAAGGTATCGGGAGAAACTCCGCTATCTTCTAATAATTCCGACAATTCCGTATCTTGGTTATCGCCGACGCGCACATCAAGGGAGATGGGTTGACGAGCCATACTGAGATATTCGCGGATTTGAGCGGGTTCTAGCTCTAATTCCAAGGCAATCTCGGCGGGAGTGGCACTTCTTCCCAGTTTTTGGGCGAGTTCGCGCTGGGTTCTTTTGATTTTGTTCAGTTTTTCGGTGATATGGATGGGTAAACGAATGGTGCGGGCCTGTTGAGCGATCGCACGGGTAATCGCTTGTCGAATCCACCAGTAGGCATAGGTAGAAAATTTATAACCTTTGGTGGGATCAAATTTCTCTACACCTCTTTCTAATCCCAGACTACCCTCTTGAATTAGATCTAGGAATTCCATGTTCCGCTTTTGATATTTCTTTGCGATCGCAACTACCAAGCGGAGGTTAGCTTCAATCATTTTCCGTTTAGCTCGATCGCCAGTTTTCAAGGCGCGATCCAGTTCATTTTCGCTTAAATTCACCGAATCCGCCCACTCCAAGCGCTGTGGTTCCCGTCCTAATTGTTTCGATAGTGCTTCTTTCGTTTCTAACAGGCTCATCATCCGTTGGACTTGTTTGCCGTAAATAATTTCTTGTTCGTGGGTTAGGAGGGGAACTCGCCCAATTTCGTGCAGATAGGTACGCACCATATCGGCATTGAGGGTGGGCTGTGGTTGAGTTTGGTTGGTTTTTGCGGTGGGCATTGGTTTGGTGGTGACTCCTTGACACAGAAAAAGTCTGTTACTATTCCGACTCGCGGGTGAGTCTGGCTTATCTGAAGTCGGTATGAGTTTGATCGGAATTTCTTTGATTGTATCCTGCGCTTTTAGACGCGGGCAATCCCCTAAAGGTTCAAAGTTAATTCATTCTTTGGTATGATGTTAAGTTTATCCTCTTTTTTCAACATTTAGAACAAAAGTATTATAGTTTAGGACTATCAACTACAATCGCTTGTTTTTGGGTCGCTTTTTCCTGAATCCTCGGCAGTGCCGCTGATATTGTCAGGTAAGATTACAAGACAAAAAGGTGATTTTCCCGATTAGCCTTAAACAATCTGGCCGACTTCGGCTCCTTTCGCCCTCAGCTTTGAGAGCAAAGCAGCACCAAGCTGAAAACTAACAGCCGAGAACCGACTTCTATATATATAATGACCGATCAACACCAGCAAAGAGAGACACAATTATTGCGGATTCCCGAACTATTTTCTGTAGTATTTGCTACAAAATGCCCAATTAGCCGCGATTGAGAATCGGGAAAAATTGTTATGAAAATTAGGATTGCTAGGGGAGTAATAACTATCATAGAAACAGCAGGGCGGAGATCGGGATAAATTATCGTCGAAACCAAGCTCGATCGCAGTCTCCACAATGCCGTTCTGTGGAACTCCTGAACAATGAGGACTTACTATGACTAAAACCGTCGTTATCGATCCCGTCACCCGGATCGAAGGCCATGCCAAGATTTCGATTTTCCTTGACGATGGGGGGGAAGTGGATGACGTGCGTTTTCATGTGGTCGAGTATCGCGGTTTCGAGAAATTCTGCGAGGGACGGCCGATGTGGGAGATGGCGGGAATTACTGCCCGAATTTGCGGGATTTGTCCCGTTAGTCACCTACTTTGTGCCGCCAAAACCGGCGATAAAATTCTAGCGGTGCAAATCCCCCCTGCGGGTGAAAAACTGCGGCGCTTGATGAATTTGGGACAATTAACCCAATCCCATGCTTTAAGCTTTTTCCATCTTAGCAGTCCCGATTTTCTGCTTGGTTGGGAAAGTGACCCCGCCAAACGGAATATTTTCGGTTTAATCGCCGCCGATCCCGACCTAGCGCGAGCAGGCATCCGTTTACGTCAATTCGGACAGAAAGTTATTGAACTTTTGGGAGCGAAAAAAATTCACCCCGCTTGGTCTGTACCGGGGGGTGTGCGTTCCCCTTTGAGCGAAGAGGGGCGACAATGGATTAAAGAACGACTGCCGGAGTCTAAAGCGACTCTTTACACGGCTTTAAACCTGTTTAAAAGACTTCTGGACGATTTAACCATAGAAATCGCCGCTTTTGGTAATTTCCCTTCCCTGTTTATGGGATTGGTCGGTAAACGGGACGAGTGGGAACACTACGGCGGTCATATTCGTTTTACCGATAGTCAAGGCAATATCGTGGCCGATAACCTGAGCGAAGACAATTATCGCGATTATATCGGCGAATCAGTAGAAAAATGGTCTTATTTGAAGTTTCCCTACTATAAACCCCTCGGTTATCCCAACGGTATCTATCGAGTGGGTCCGTTGGCCCGCTTAAATGTTTGTTCTCATTTTGGCACGGAGGGAGCGGATATCGAGTTACGGGAATATCGCCATCGGGTCGGTGGTGTAGCAACCTCTTCTTTTTACTATCATTATGCCCGATTAGTCGAGATTTTGGGCTGTTTAGAGCGTATCGAACTTTTAATCGACGATCCCGATATAGTTTCTCAACGCTGTCGTGCCGAAGCGGGAATTAATAGTCTGCAAGGGGTGGGAGTTAGTGAAGCGCCCCGGGGTACTTTATTCCATGATTATAAAGTGGATGAAAATGGTTTGATTGAAACGGTGAATTTGATTATTGCCACGGGTAATAATAATTTGGCCATGAATCAAACGGTGAAACAAATCGCCCAACATTATATCCATGGTGGCGAAATTCCCGAAGCGATGTTAAACCGGGTGGAAGCGGGTATTCGTTGCTATGATCCCTGTTTAAGTTGTTCTACTCACGCTATGGGACAAATGCCACTACAGCTGGAGTTAGTTAATGCAGCCGGTGAGGTGATTAATACTCGACAAAGGGGTTAATTATTTAAGTTGTTAGGGGGCAGCTGTTTCAAGGTGGGGTGACAGAGTAACTCCCAATTTACCTCTGCCCTTTTTTCTCTTGCCTTGGCATCTATTTCTTCCATTTCTGCATTTTGAACCAATTCTTTGGCTCTTTTTATCGTCATTAAAGAACTAAGTCAACAACTCTTAAAACCAGTAGTTCCCTTAGCCAATCGCACCCATCTAGCACCCCTTGGCTGGCGCAATGGCGACCAAGAATTAGCCGATAATGTGATTAAATCAATTCAGTAATTACGAACTAAACTTATCTCCTGTTATCCCCAAAGTCAGGAAAAAGAGGAAGTCTTAATGAAGATGATTTCTGAAAATTAATCCATTGAGGATAGGGAGAGGTTGCTAACAGTCAATATTGCCACCTGAATCGCTTTTTCGATGGCTTGTTGTTTGCTTTCTAAACTAATCCCTTCCTCTTTACTTCTTTGAGCAATCACACCACAAATACAAGCGGCAGTAAATCCATAAACCCCCGCCATTTTAAATAAAGTTCCCGCTTCCATTTCATAGTTGAGAATATTTAAACGTCGATATTCTTCCGTAATTCCCTCTAAATGACGCTGAAGATAAGGGTTAGCAGAAGACAGGATTCTTTCCTGTCCTTCATAAAAACTATCCACAGAAGCGGTAATACCTAAATGATAATTTACTCCCAAAAATTGAGCCGATTTGACTAGAGCAACTGTCAAAAAAGGATCCGCCACTGCGGGATATTCTGGAGGAGCAATATCATTAGCTGCACCTTGCCTACATAAAGCAGCTTGGGAGATAATAATATCACCAATTTTTATTCTATTTTGAATTGCGCCACAAGTACCGATACGAATAATAGTTTTAATTCCCACCTGTATTAATTCATTAACCACAATACTCAAAGATGGCGCACCCATGCCACTGGTAGCCAGAAGAATTGGGGTAGAATTATCTAGGTAGCCAAGATAACTATTTAATCCGCGATAATCCGATAGTAAACGTGCATTTTGTAAATAAGTTTCAGCAATATAGCGCGAGCGTTCTGGTTCCCCCGATAATAGGGTGATAGTCGGTTTTGCCGTGCCTAAATCCTCACTGCTAAAGTTGAGATGATAGGGTTTTTGGTGAGATAAGTTATTGGACATTTCAATCAAATTAAGAGCAGTTACTTTAGTTAAATAGGCTTTTAGTTATTATAACCACTTTAGGTTTAAATTAAAATTAAATATTTAATTACTGAGAAAAGAGAATCAAGCTTAAGGACGACTATTGATGTTAAGTTCTTGCACTAAGTCCTGTACTGTGGTTGAGGGATTGGCATCAAAAGGATGTTTTTTTGCTTCATCCCTATCTTGAATAAGTTTTGCTGCATTAGTGATTGCTGTTGTCTGGTATGGCTTTAATTTTTCGTACATATCCTCTCGATTTTTTTCATATTGTTCTTTTTCGTTTAATAATTCACACTTTTTCATCTGGGTATTTAAAATTTTTGTGTATTCACTTCGGGATGTGGCGATATCCAGATATTGAAAGTGTAAAATAAACCAAATTTCAAAAGCTTCATTAGAATAGGCAATCTTGATGTTTTTTTGTTTAGCCAGTCTTTCCGCTTGATTAAATTGCTCTTTAGAACAGTTATCTTTATCAAAAACACACCAGATTTGATCAAATGAGTCATCTTTTTTTAGATTATCTATAATCTGAATAGCTTTTTCGACTAAACTCAAGCTATTTTTACCTTCACCTTTCACCCTAACTTCAATTTTCTTAGGAACAGTAAAAGCCTTAAAATAGTTAACTTCAGTTTTTTCTCCCTCGCAAACAATTAAAAATCTTTTTCTTGTTTCTCTAGTCTTAGTTTGGCGACGAAAATAATCGGAATTATTCCTGTTGTTACTCATACTAATTACCAATAATTTTACTTAAATCACCAATAAAAGGTATTGCTCCATAACGACCTTGAATATAATCTTTTTCAAAGGTATTATTATTATTAATATCAGCAAATTCCACCAAAGAATATAAATCTGTTGCTCCTTGATGATTTTTTTCTGTAAACCAAATTTGATCCCTTCTTAAAAATTTATGACTAAGTAAATTAATATCGTGAGTAGTAAAAATAAGTTGAGCATTTTTGGGATTAGTTTTCTGAGAATTAAATAATTCTATTATACTTCTAGTCATTAAAGGATGAAGTCTGGCGTCCAATTCATCAATTACTAAAACTTCTCCTCTTTGCAAAGTGTCTAAAATCGGTGCTGACAGAGCCAAAATCTTTTTAGTTCCATCGGATTCATGATTGTCCATATCAAAAATTTCTAACTCAATCATTTTACCTTTTGAGTCATACTTTGGATGATAGGTTTTTATGGTAGCGGACTTTATTTCACCGCTAGAATGACTGATGATATTTCTGACAACATCTGGTAAATCTTGCGGGAGACTATCTAAGGAAATTTTTCTGCTTTCTATTTCTAGGTTGAGATTGTCAATACTTAAATCTAATTTTTTAATTAACTTAGTTACATCATCAATCAAATCTTGTCTATTGGAAAGATGCTCAAGCGTAATCGCTTTTAATAATTCCACATCTAACCCAGACACAACACCTAAGTGACTAAACCAAGAGACAATTTCCACCGCTAGAGAATCATTAAATTGAGCCGCTAGTGATAAAAACAGAGTATTTTTTTTTGTCAATCCTCTTAGTATATTACCTTGTTCAATATTTTTGCTATATTCTATTTTATCGCCTTGCCGATTAAAAATTTTAGTTTCACGACTTCTTGGCGTACAAAATAACCATTCGGAAACTACTCGCTTTTGAGTTACTTCAAATCCATATCTATAAGTTTTATTTTTTAGCTGAAAAACTATTTCAAAAAAGGATGGTTTATCAACAGTTTCGGTACTTAATCTAAAGGGTTCCACATCTATTTTGTCAGTGATTTGTAATTTAGCAGAATTCATGACAAACCGTCGCATAAAATTGAATGCCAGAATTAAATTACTCTTACCACTGGCATTTGCTCCATAAATAGCGGCACTTTTCAGTAAACTAAATTGTTGATTAACCTTAAAAACATTATTTTTATCAAGCTCATCATTACCATAGGCATCCTCGGCAGCTACCATACTGAGAGTTACTACATCTTTAAAAGAGCGATAATTGCCGACACTAAATCCGATGAGCATTGCATATTAACCCTAACAGTCTCTAAGGAATATAAGGAGACGATACTTTTATTTTATGCACTTGTTGAGCATTTGAACAAGAATTGTCCTCAGAATCAGCAAACAATCACAGGAAAAAAGGCAAGGAAAATCAATTCCTTACCTGATGACTGTAGACTTTTGACAACAAACTTACACTTTTGCTGACTCTTTAACTAACTTATCCCAACCCAATTCCTTGAGGTTATTGTTGCGACGCAGGGGACGAGTAGCTAATTCTAAAATATCTCGCGCATTGGTAAAACCGTGGATTTGAGCAAAAGTAAATTCTACCGACCATTTAGTATTAATTCCCCGCGCTTCTAAGGGATTTGCATGGGCCATTCCTGTAATCACTAAATCGGGTTTTAACTCGTAAATGCGCTGAATCTGATTGTAGTTATCAGGTTTTTCGATAATTTTCGGGATGGGAACACCCATATCATTACAGGTTTTTTCTAGTAATGCTAATTCGGCCGCTTGGTAGCGTTTATCCATGTAAGGAATACCGATTTCATCACAAGTCATCCCACAGCGAATTAGGAAACGTGCCAGAGAAATTTCTAGTAAATTATCCCCCATAAAGAAGACCGATTTACCGCGCACAAGTTGCAGATAATCCTCTAAACTTTCCCAAATTTTTGCCTCTCTTTCCTCTAATCCTTGCGGTTGTATTCCCAAAACTGAACAGATTTTTTCTATCCAAGCGCGGGTTCCATCCGGACCGATGGGAAAGGGTGCGCCAATTAATTTACACTTACGACGACGCATTAAAGTGGTGGCAGTTCGTGATAGAAAAGGATTGACACCAGCGACATAATAACCTTCTTCAATTACCGGTAATTCAGTAAAGCGCTTGGCCGGCAACCAACCATCAATTTTAACTCCTTGTTTTTTTAATTCTAGGGTTAAATTAGTCACAATCGGGTCGGGAACGGAACCAAATAAAACCAAAGGAGGATGGTCTTTATATTCCGATTCTTCCTGTTTAATTTCTTCTTTTTTACGTCCAAAAGTTAAGAGTTTCTGGATGGCATTCCGTTCTTCTTTTTCATCTTCATGCTTAACTTTTTCGGGACATTTATGCACCATAGAAGCGAGGACGGTATCTTCCCCTTGGGTAAAGGCATAATCTAAACCATTAGCGCGTGCTGTCACGATAGGAATACCGATTTCTGACTCTAGTTTCGGTGCTAATCCTTCCAAGTCCATTTTGATAATTTCGGTGGTACAAGTACCGATAAAAACGATAACGCTAGGGTTTCTATCTCGTTTAATTTGTAAGCAAAGGCGTTTTAGTTCTTCGTAGTCTTTTAGTTGAGCGGAAATATCCCCTTCTTCTAATTCAGCCATGGCATAACGCGGTTCGGCGAAAATCATCACCCCCATGGCATTTTGCAGGAAGTAACCACAGGTTTTTGTGCCGATAACAAGGAAGAAACTATCTTCGATTTTTTGGTATAACCAAGCAACACAGCTAATCGGACAAAAGGTGTGATAGTTGCCAGTTTCACAATCAAATTGTAAAGCGCTCGGTTCTTGAGTGGCGGTCATGTTTTTTAGTTCTCCTTTAACTTGGTTTATTTAGGTTTTCTCGTTTTATCTGTTCTCTAATCTTTTGTAGTTCACTATCTTGTGATGGATTAAAAGTTTCTAGTTTCTTCTTCTGACGGATCAAAATTCAATCCTCAGACTTCTACCAGTTTGTCCCCATCGGAATTAAGCTGACAAAAGAAATACATACATACTGATAACTTAAGTTCTAAAGCTGCATCGAGTTGGGTGGTGGGCCAGTGGGTAGGGTGGGTTAGACGACGATGAGTTAGGCTATTAACTAATAAGTTAATTATTCGCCGTAACCCACCCAGAAAAAGAGTTTATTGGTGGTTATTGGTGGGTTACGCTGTCGCTAACCCACCCGACAAAATAATCTAAACCATCATTAGATCTAATTCCGCCTCGGCGTTAACTTTGGGTTTATCGGCATTAAGATAGAAATCTGATAATAAAGTGAATAACTCCCGGTCGGCAGATTCTTTGGGAATAACTCCTTCTGGTTTGGCTAAAATCTGATCGGCAATGTTGAGATAATAGTCACAAACGTAACTTAACATCGGGTCTTTGTCGGCCATTTCAAAGAGAGTTTGACCTTTAACTCTGGAGACGCGAATATCTTCAATTAAGGGTAAAACTTCTAACACTGGCATGGGAACATGATCCACATATTTATTAATTAAATCGCGTTTTGAGGTGCGATTACCAATTAATCCAGCTAGTCGCAGGGGATGGGTGCGCGCTTTTTCCCGGACGGAAGCGGCGATGCGATTGGCGGCAAAAAGAGCATCAAAGCCGTTATCTGTGACAATTATGCAGTAATCGGCGTAATTTAAGGGTGCGGCAAATCCTCCACAGACCACATCCCCCAAAACATCGAACAAAATCACGTCAAATTCATCAAAAGCGTTCAATTCTTTTAATAATTTCACCGTTTCCCCGACGACGTAACCGCCACAACCAGCGCCGGCAGGAGGACCACCCGCTTCCACACATTTGACACCACCGTAACCATCATAGATAACGTCTTCGGGCCAGATGTCTTCGTAGTGAAAATCTTTTTCTTGTAGGGTATCGATGATTGTGGGAATAAGAAAGCCTGTGAGGGTGAAAGTGCTATCATGCTTGGGGTCACAGCCTATTTGTAGGACTTTTTTGCCTCTTTTGGCTAAAGCAGCCGAAATATTACAGCTTGTTGTCGATTTACCGATGCCACCTTTTCCGTAGACTGCGAGTGTTAAAGGCATGGAAGTTCTCCTAAATGTACGCTTGAATGGTGAGTTTGTTTATCAGTGCTTCGATCGCAATTATTGACCATCTCCCCACCCCTTGGCAAGAGGCTCAATTTTTATCTGCTATAGCTAGAGTGAGATTGAAAGCGTAAAAATTAGATAAATAATTTTTTAGAGCTTATAAAGTTTCTTAAAGTCATAAAAATTTATAAAAACAGCTTTGTTTATACATTTACTTTAAATACAAACAATAAACAAAAAATCGCCAAAGCTTTACAAAAACTCGATAAACAGGGTTTTACCGTGCCAAACCCAGACAAAAAAGGCCAAGATAGAGGCAGTCTAGAGACTGATGTAAGATTTTCGTGAATAATCATTACAATTTTCCCGGTCAGCAGATTAAATAAATCGATCCTGAGAAGGATGCTGAAAAAAGCTGTAGTACAATGAGAACAAAGTACCTGTAGGGTTTCCTATGCGAGTTAAGCAAAAAACGCTGACTACACTCTTGTTGGAGAATAAGGCTCCTAAATATCGTCCTTTTCTGGGTTTTTTTCTGGCTGGGGTTCCCTTGCTCTTTTTAGCATATTTGGTTTTTTTCCAGCGCGCTTATCTCGACTGCATTAGGTTAGGCACAAAAAGAATAGATTGTCAATATGTCCAAGAGTATAATTTTCCTATTTCTAGTCGGGAAAATTTTTCTTTAACTCACATTAAAGCTACGGCTGTCTATCAGGAAGTTTTTATCAGTGTTGAGCAGAAAAAAACTGTTAATAACACGGTTTTATTGGTCGGAAGAAATAACTATCTCTACATCGAGAATTTTCGGGATGTGCAGTCAGCTAGTGATTTTAAAACTCGATTTGAGAGTTTTGTGAACAGATATCAAACTCAGGAAATTATTGCCAAAAGTTCCCTAGATACCTTGTCAGCACTGCTAGAACAGCACCATAATTATCCCTATTATCTCTGGGGTATGTTGTGCTTATTGTCTGGTCTATTGTTACTTTATGATGTCAGCTATTGGGAGAGTTATGTCTTTAATCAGGGTACCTCTACCCTAACCCGTAAGCGACAACATTTAACTTTTAGAAGTGAAAGTGATTATCTTCTAGAGAGAATTGTTGAGGCAAAAGTAGAAGAGTACAAAGGCTTTTTGGGGTCTAATTACCGACGGATTATTTTAACCTTATCCAACGGGGAAAAAATTATCCTCAATTGCCGGTTACTGGAATCTATCAGTAACGGAAAAAGGGAAGAAAAAATTCTGGCAATGATTGCCGAAAAGTTAAACTTAACTCAAGAGGAACTGTTAATCTAAGTAAATGCGCTCAAATTCTAGTTATTTAAAATCTCTTTTTTTCGGTTTCCTATTAGTGACCGTGTTAGTTTATGTATTACGCGGCATGGGAATATTATCCTTTTTACCCGGAGGATTAATTTTGTTATTAATTCTGTCTTCCGTGGTGACGGGAATCCTCTACGGAATCGATAAAACCCGCCGTTTTTAGGAAAATATTGGCTCTTCCTTCCAGACAGAAACGAGAAGAATCCAACGGTTCTAACGTCAATGTCAAGATTGCGGTCGTTAGTTTCTGAGCAATCCCACTGATAAAAATATCGGCTGTATCTCCTATTTGTGATCTGAGATGCAGCCATTGCCAAAGGCTAACACACCTAGGCTAATTAACCCGGGACTAAAGAAGATTTGAGCGCAAAAATTTTCTCGATTACCTCTTCTACCACCTTATCGGGAGTGGAAGCACCAGAAGTAACTCCGACGATAATTTTTCCCTCATTTAACCAGTTATCGGTGATGATTAAATCGCCACCTAAAGGTTTATGTTCGATGCGATTACCGGGGAGAATGCGCTCGGCACTATCGATATGATAGGAGGGAATGGCACGCTCGATCGCTATTTCCTGTAAGTGAGTGGTATTAGAGGAATTATAACCCCCAATTACCACCATTAAAGAAAGCGGTTCTTTCACCAGTTCAAACATGGCATCTTGACGCTCTTGAGTGGCATCACAGATGGTATTAAAACTCATGAAATGATCTTTAAAATCGATCGGTCCGTACTTTCTCAACATAGTATGCTCGAAGAGTTTGCCAATTTCCTCCGTTTCACTTTTCAGCATCGTGGTTTGATTGGCAATACCGATATAATCTAGATCGCGATCGGGATCGAAACCCTGGGAATGGGCATTTTTAAACTTATCCAAGAACTCGTTTTTATCGCCACCGTGGAGAATATAATTAGCGACATAATTAGCTTGAGCCAAATTTAAAACAATTAGATAAGTGCCAGCAAAAGAGCTAGTGGCGATCGTTTCTTCGTGATTATATTTGCCGTGAATAATCGAAGTGTGGTCGCTTTTTTTGTGCTTTTCCACGGAATTCCACACCTTAGAAACCCAGGGACAAGTAGTATCCACAATCATGCAACCCTTGTCGTTAAGTATTTGCATTTCCGAGACACTGGCCCCAAAAGCAGGTAAAATCACCACATCCCCCGATTCCACCACAGTAAAGTCTTTTTGGCCATTTTCCACCGGAATAAAACCCACGGCCATGGAGCGCAGACGCTGATTAACCGAGGGATTGTGAATAATTTCGTTAGTAATCCAGAGACGTTCCTGGGGAAAATGTTGACGAGTTTCGTAGGCCATAGCGACAGCGCGTTCTACTCCCCAACAAAACCCAAAAGCTTGAGCGAGATAGATCGTCACGTCACCCCGTTGTAAACGATAATTATTTTCCCGAATTTCTTGGATCAGGTCGCTTTGATACTCATTGGTCATCGCATCCATTACTTCCTCTTTATGACCGAATCCCTTGCGGTTATAGTTATCCGATTGCTGTAGGGTACGTTTAAAGGATTTTGTATCCATGATTCTCTGATAGGGGTATTGGTGGTGCTAAATTGGGCTAGACAGTAGCTTGCCATATATTAAAAATACCTTATCTAGTCAGCGCAGGAGGCTTTTAGAGACGAGAGAGAAATTCCTCGTCGATATCGTAACCAAACTGTTGAGCGAAAAATTTTAAGCGAGATAAAGCAGGAATTTGCTGACTTTTCAGCCAATCAGACAAAATAAAGAGTTTTTGCATCACAAAAATCTCCAAAGCTTCGGGATTATATTGAATTCCTTCCTGACGATGGAATTGATGGGGGACTAACATAGCGGCATAACGGGCGATTTCTCCGTGTTTTGGGTCAAGAATAAAGATTAACCAAGGATAAACCGCATCCAAACGCAGAAACCACAGCCTGACTTCCGCTATCTCCGATAATTCCCGCATATCACCCTCCCCGCGAGGATAATCTATCTCTAATTGTAGAGCTTGTTCCAGTTTTGCGATCGCTGATCGGGACCGATAATCTTGAATAATAGTCTCTAAGGATGAGAGATCGAGATTTTGAATCTGATTGGGGTTAAGAGCGATCTTGACAGTCATAGGCGCAAATAAAAGGTTATATCGGGCGAAATTACCGTTTTTTATCCCTAGATCGACAATGATCTATCTCAGAAAATACTCTTGATCGGGACAAAAAAACTGGGTATGACTATTCTCTCACTCCAGAGCGAGAGAGGGAAACCAGACTAATAATTAATAAGCTACCCGCGCATTTAAATTGCTTGTTGAGATGAGGCACTCTTGCAACAGTAAAGGGATTGGGGGGAGGTTCGGCTAATCTAATACCATTTTTCTTTATTCGTAGCAGGCATAACCGGGTGCATCTCCTATTGGTGATTTTCTCTCACCTATAGGTGAGCAGCAGAAGTTATTCAAAGAGGGCGAAGGCAATTCGCCCCTACAATAATATTATTGCGTCAATGGTAGGGGCGCATCGTGGTCAGTGAGTTGAGCGAACTGCGTGCGCCCAAAATGTCCTCTAGATATTTCGACAAAATTGAGATGCACCCAAATTATCCCTATTCTTTTTCCTTCCACACAAAAACCGGAAGAACCCTCTATTTCACCTATGATAGAACTAAGTAGGTAGGTGTTAAAAGTTGTCAGATACCCCCGCCTATCGGCACCCCCCTTATTAAGGGGGGCAGGGGGGATCGAACCTAAAATCCATTTTTAATTTAATTATAACCAGCTACTTAATTTTATGCAAATCACTGTTGATATTCCCGACGAAATCGCCCAGAGATTAGGTCAAACAGGCGATAATTTGGCTCATAAACTGCTGGAAATGGTTATTGCTGATACTTACCGTGCCGGTGTCTTGAGTACGGCCGAAGTTGGACGCATCCTTCAATTACCTTCTCGGTTAGAAACTCATGCCTTTTTAAAGCGGATGGGAGTCTATCTGAATTATGATGAAACTGAACTGGAATGCGATTTGCAAACTCTCAAAGAACTCAGAGCGAAATGATAGTTGTCTCTGATACTTCTCCGATTTGCTACCTGCTCTTAATTGACCAAATTATGATCCTACAAGAACTGTATGAGCTTGTGGTCATTCCTGAAGCTGTAGCTGATGAATTAAAGTCCTCAGAATCTCCATCTATCGTTCGCAATTGGATTGCTAACCCCTTGATAATGTACCTTTTGGGCGAACGCAGTTCGCCCCTACATTGTGGACAAAATCCGTTACTGTAGGGGCGCAAAGCTTGCGCCCTCCGAGATCGATTGGGATATTATTCCCACGCAAGTCCCTAAGGGGGGATCGAACCTAAAATCCATTTTTAATTTAATTATAACCAGCTACTTAAATCTGGTTATTAAAGACTGATTATTTATTCCCCTTTTTCCATGAGTGCATGAGTAGAAAACGGGTTTCTCGGAGAAACCCGTTTTCTGTGAAAAAATTCCAGAAAAGGGAATGAGGGTAAAAAGGGAAAAAAAGAGAAAAAGGGTTACAAAGTCCTCCGGGCACCGCACACCACGCGAAAACTGACGTTGTTGTTGTTGTCGCGGCGGTTGTAGAAGTAACGGTAAGCGGAACGGCAGTTATTTGGATTGAAGTACCAAGAACCGCCCCGCACTACACAAGATCGGTTATCCGTCAAGAGTTCATTTATACTATTTAATACATTTTGATAACGATTATCAATATTTTTTTCGTCCCAAACGCTCCCGTCTGTGGGCGGTGCGCCTTGATAATCACCGTGCCACGGATCTAAACACCACTCCCAAACATTCCCGTGCATATCGTACAGCCCGAAAGCGTTGGGGGGATAGGAGCGGACGGGGCTGGTTTTCCCCGGAGATTTTTTCGCCTTTTCTTGTTGATAGACCCTTGAACTATCGTAATTCGCCAGTTTTCCCGTGATCGTCTCGCCAAAGTGGAAGGGGGTGGTTGTTCCCGCTCTACAAGCGTATTCCCACTCGGCCTCACTCGGTAAACGGTAATTTTTTCCCGTGTGACGGGACAGACGAGCGCAGAATTCGATCGCATCGTACCAACTCACGGACTCGACGGGGTTGTTATCGCTTTCCTTAAAGCGCGCGGGGTCTAGATTGAGGTCTTTTCCTTCCCGCGGTAGGTTGGCCACGAACCGCCATTGCACCCGCGTAATCGGAGTTTGGCTCAGGTAAAAGGCACTCACGCTCACGGGGTGTTGGGGTTTTTGAGACTCACGATCGTCCTTTTCTCCTGGTGAACCCATCAGGAATTCGCCCCCCGGGATAGCAACCATGGTCAGGGGTTCGATTTCCTCGCCTAGGGGTTCCTTGTAGTAGTAGGCCTCCAGGTGTTCTGTTTTGGTAATTTCTCCCCGTTTATCGACGTATAGGGTCTCGAAGGTGAATTTAGGGAGTTCTTTGGGGGTCAAGATTTCCTGTTTTCGCTGCCTCACGCTCTCCTCGATGTTTCCAGCGATATCGGCGTACTCTCCCCCCCAAGTGCGGAGAACAGCAGCGTCCACCTCGGCAAAGTAGAGAGAGCGATCGCTGACTGCATCCTCTAGAGAACCCTGTGGATTAGGGATTAGAGCCTGAAAATCGCGAAATTCGCCGTAATGGTCGCGAATATAATCGCCGATGCCCCGCCAAATATCGATCGTGCGTCTAGCGGCACTATCTGCCAACAGTAGCTGACGAATGCCGGGGTAAAAATCGTACCAAGCATCCGTAACCGTCGCTCCCTCTGGACTAAAAATAGACTTTTGCACCAGTCCGCTAAAAAAGACCTCCGCTAGATGCCAATGTTTACTATCGGGTAAAAATCGCCTTTGTGCCAATCGCATCACTGGAGGAATCAGGGGAACGGCCGCCAGCACTTTAGCCAGTTCTCGGGCCAAGGGACTGGCATCGATTAAAAAGCCTCTCAATAACTCTTCCGGGGATTCCGCTCCGGTCGCGGCTGCCTCTTCTTCTCCGGTTTCACCCATATCCACCCCCGCAGTGGTCGATCGCATTAAAACCCCCTGAATGGAGTTACCACCGCTCCCAGCGATAAATTTCGCCCAAGTTGCAAAGTGAGCGGGGGATAGATTGAAAATAGGGAACCGATAGAGAATCTGCTTCGTGCGGAGTCTTTCCCCCACTTGCAGTGTTGCGTTGGCAGCAGCGGGAGCGAGTGCGATCAAAGGCCGGAGGATCGCCCCCTCTAAAGCGGTTCGTGGCCATAGCTGCTGCGGGAAAATGTGAGCGATGGTGACGGGATGTTCTTTTCCCAGATCGGCCAGGGTGGCAAAAGCAGCTCCCGATCGCCAAGCTTTCCCCAAAGTATCGGTTAAAACAATAAAAAGTCGGTTCCCAGAGGGTGCCACCAGACTGCGAGGGTTCCGTTCGATTTGCCCCGCACCAGAAAGTAAACGAGGTTGATTTTCACCCGTCTCGAACCACCAAACCCGCACGTCCCGAAAAAAGCCTTGCCAACGGAAGAGAGTGGTCATTCCCCCCGCTAGATCTCCCCAAAATTCCATCGGGGGAGAGCGATCGATCAGCAGGTGAACCTCTAACCAACGTTCTAGGGGGGGTCGGAAAGCGAGAATCGGCAATCCCCCCGCTTCGGCCGTCCGTTCCACTGTAACCTCGATATCCAACTCGTCGGCCCGTAATCCAGGCACGCGACGCGCTAGGGGGAGAATTGCCTTACTGATGGCCGCGGGTTCAGGTATCGGAAAGGGATCGGGGACGCGGACGGGAGAAGAACGATCGCTCTCGACCGAATCGCGCTTCGGGGGGGGCTGCGTCGAGCGATCGATGTTTTCGGGATGGACAATGGGAGTGGTTGACTCGATCGCTCCGGGGGGAGGGGTTTCTTCACTGCTGCCGGATGACCGGTTATCTTCCTTGTCATTAGATAGGGTTGATTCCGACTGTTCGGGCTGCTCCAGGGGCGCGATAATGCGATCGAGGTAAGCAGCGCACCAGATCAGTTCTGCCATTTCCCTCTCGTCTTGCCACCAGATGGCTTTCTTCCCTTCCATCTCTCCCCCTACCCTTGCAAGGATTTAAAGATGGTGTCTAGGAGCGATTGGCGATCAGTGGCGTTGAGGTCGTTTCCCTGTAGTAACAGATAGACCGCGTTGAGGAGTTGATCGGTGGCTAGTTTGTCTTTGCGTTTGATTCGATCGAGAAATTCCCGGATTAGTTCTCTGGCCGGTTCGTCCAATTGATTTAGGCGCTCCGAGGGGAAACGTTGCTCTAGTATCCGATAGAAATCATCCTCGTTATCGGGTTGTTCGAGTCTTAAACGCAAACATCGACGCAGAAAAGCGGGGGGAAACTCCCGGGCCTCGTTACTGGTCATGAATACTAGGGGGAACTCCTTGCAGGACACACAACCTCGCTCGATCGGGATTTTTTCCTCGCTGTCATCCTCTTGACCGCGATAGGGAAGAACGGATTGGTCGCCGGTTTTTAATCGTGTCAGTTCCGGTATCTCAAAAAATCCCTCCTCGAAAATATGGAGGAGATCGTTAGGCATATCGATATCGCTTTTATCGATCTCATCAATTAGCAGCACCGCCGGTCGTCCGGGACGGGATTGATAAAAAGCCATCCCCATGGGGCCTAATCTTAGATAGCTGCCGATATCTGGTTCCTCATACTTTCCGTCCTCTCCCACTTTCTGTCTTTGTAGGGAAGCTTCCTGTAACCGTCCGATCGCATCGTAGGCATAAAGACCCTCTTTAAGGGTGGTGCGGGAAACGATCGACCAACGGTAGGGGCCGGGTAATCCCAATTCCCGTGCGACCGCATAGGCCAGGGAAGTCTTGCCGGCGCCAGGGTTGCCCTCGATCAGTAGGGGACGACGCAAACAGAGGGCAGCGTTCACCAGTTCCACCGCTTTTTTATCCGCGACGAATCCTAAGGCTCTAGGGTCGATTTTTCCCTGTTCGGGCGGTATTTCCTGCAATTTCGCCGCTTCTGTCCATTTTTCTGGGGATAGGCTAAAACTGCGCCATGGAGGTGGGGGTGGGATGCGATCGAGGTGTTTTCTTTGTTCTTCGGGTTTGGGTAAACTATCCGCACTCAGGGTCAAACCCCGGTAGATGCGAAGGTCTTCTGGTTTGGGAACTGGTTTATCGGCCATTGGATTCCACCACTTTCGTGTTTAGAGGTCTCGGTCTCGGGGCGGGTTTGGGGTATAGATCGTCCCAGAAAAGGGCGATTTTTCGGTTGTTTCTGCGTAATTCTTTGGTCTTATCGGGCCAGGTTTTCCATTCCGAGGGGTTTAGATCGTTATCTGTTATCGGTTCCCTGACGTTGCGACTCCAGACGGCGATCAGCAGGGATTCGACGATATCTTCCAGATCGGCGATCGATGGTTCGGTTCCGATGTAGTAATGTTCCCGGTCAAGATCGCCACCATTTTCCCATAAAGCTCTCTTGATCTCCTCGATCTCGTCGCGGATTTCTCGGAAGTCTTCATCGAAATAGCGATCAAAAGAGTTAATAAAGACGGGGTACTCGTATCCGATAGATGGTCGATCATCGCATCTAAACTTAATATCTTCTAGGGAGTGTTTCAGCAAAGCAAATGGAAGGAAAAATTCAATCTCTAGTCTCGATTGATCGGGTAAATAGTAAAATATTTCAGGAATTACCTGATAGAAACTATTTGGCATTTCTTCTAACCTAAAACTTTCTTCTTTTTCATAGATGCTCCCTAACTCAATTTTATTGTTTGTTCCTACAAAAAACATCGTATTTACATGAAAATATTCTGTTTGTAAGCCAGTATTATTATGTTTATCAATTGCGGGTGAGATGAGAATTTGTATTCTTCCTTCTAGTTCGATAATTTTATTAAATTTATCCCACAATTCTCTCGCATATTTCTTGATTGTGTCTAATTGCACACCATCCCTATATCGAACAGCCTCGCCTTTCCAAGTATCAATATTGTCAGCAATATCTAGGTTTTGATCCTTAAATAACTTCAATCTGCACCATTCAGAAAATAAAATCAAAGGACATATTTCTTTATTAACTGGCTTACTAGACAAATCTTTGAGTTTTTCTCTAAGCTCTTGTATGTTTGAAATAGATGATAATTTGGGATCTTCATAGACTAACAGAAAAGAGTTGATTAAAAATAAACTCTTATCGGAATTAATATTTAAAACATTGAAAAGTTTTTCGATTAAATTAAATCGTTGATTTTCCCATTTTTGGTCAGCTTTAGTATAAGTAGGAAAAAACCTAGCATAGGTTTCAATTCCTAGCGCAGAATAATTAACACGCTGATTACTGTCAACATTCTGGTTCATTTTCTCAACCAACAAACCCAGATCGATATATCCACGGTGCGAAACAAACTCGATCGCTTCTATATCATCGAGAGCTTGTTGCAGTGATCGGGATAAAACTCCCTCGATCGCTGTATCTTTTGCCCTACAAGCGGCCATAACATGAATAGCTATATTAGCTCCTCGAACCGCTTCATATTGTTTGATCGCATTGCTAACGAATTTTATCATATCTCCCGCACCACTTTGGGAGTAACAAGTATCAATAATATAGAGAATTTGAAAGATGGTTACTTGCTTATTGTTAAGAGGACGAACTAAGTCTTGAGTCGGTAAAGCCGTTAAAGATATATAATCAATATCTGTATCTTTCAGTATGAGATAATGTCCATCACCTGGACAATATTCGCCATGACCAGAATAGTAGAAAATAAGAATATTTTTCGTTCCATGGCGCTCTCTATCCCGAAGCCAATTAGGGAATATTATTCTAAGATCGTTAGTTGTGGGATTCAAGTGTAAACTTGGCAGAACTCTTTCATATCCAAAACCACTGGTAAACAGATTGTTCACCAGTTTTAAATCCGTTTCGACGCTGGGTAACTGCTCGAATGCGTTGTAATCCTTTGTCCCACAAGCAATTAGATAATACTTGATTTCTTCATCCATACCATTACCCATCAATCGATTAACCCCGATCGAATCGCTTCCCCGGTTTCAACCGTCGTCAGATACCTTTTGGCATCGTGAGCCTCGCAACCATTATAAACTAGCTTATCCTCGACAGTTCCCTCAAATAAAGGGTTGAGTTGCTTTGTCAACGCCACCACATCGCCATCGTCCGCGATATTCACCCATCTTTCCACATTTCCGGGCCAGCACCCCAGGTTATCGCGGGGAGAGGGTTGCAGTCGATCGAAAATCAATTGTCTTATCCCCAAAGGAGAACCGAGAGTGACAAAGACTTTAATCGGCCATTCGGGATGCTGACATAAAGTTTCGTAACAGACGATCGAACCGAGAGAATGAGCTACAAGTACCCGCGTATCTTCATCGATACATTCTATCACTCGCCTTTGAATCTGCTGTTTTAGCTCTCGATCGTGTAAATAGCTCCCCACTTGCTTCAGATAAAAAATCACCAATTTCTCGGCAATGCCACCGAAAAACCGAGATTCACTTAACCCCGACAAAGCTCTCTGGATAATTTTTGGGGTAGATTTTTCTCTCAAAAGGCTATTCGCATTCGGATGATTATTTTCCACTCGTTCCGTTTCTTGCCACCAGGACTGGAGTAATTCTTTTTCCCAATCGGAATCGATATCACTAACATCGTAGTTCGGAATACCGATCGCTTTCGATTTTCCCCGGAAAAGATCTCCGTAAAACGCACAAAGAAAATCAGTATCGGACTTTAACTCAGTTCCTGCGAGTTTCAATCCATCCTTGAGACTTGGCAACCACTCAGCAGAAATCGTGTGGCTACCCCTAAATTCTTGCGCGATACCATGAACACCGACAATTTTAGCCATGATCCTCCAGTTACAGGACTTTCCTATCCCTGTTGATTTTCAATTTTAAAGATTAAAGCATTCTTGACTTGTATAGACTGGATTAACTGCAATAGTTAAGGGACTGGTGTGGGAATAATATCCCAGCTTTGAAAATCGCTCTGTAGAAGAATCAGACCAGCCAGATGGCATATTATCAAAGCGCAAGTCCCTAAGTCACACAGCATCAATTTGGAGATATAAACATGGGTACGGCTACATTTATTCAAGATGAAACTGAATTTGATTCGCTGTTAAAGAGTGAATCACTGTTGGTGGTAGATTGCACAGCAACCTGGTGTGGACCTTGCAAACTGGTGGCACCGTTGATCGATCGATTGGCCGATGACTATCGCGATCGCGCCAAAGTCTTCAAACTCGACCTGGACAGTAACAAACCCGTGGCCAAACGCTTTGGAATTAGAAGTATTCCGGCTGTCATGGTATTTAAACAGGGGAAATTGATGGAAACATTAGTTGGGGTTAAACCCTATGAAGAATTTACGGCTGCGGTAGAACGACAATTATAGTCTTCCACCCTGAACGAACACTCTGGGCCAACGTCCGACGTTGACCCTTTCCTTCTCACATCACTATTCAATTTTGAGGTATTCAATTAAGTCCAAACTGTAAGAACGCAAAACAATTAAATACTGTGGGACACACAGAAATTTACGCTTGGGGAGTAGTCCCTAAGAATGCTTGCCTTATAGGTGTAGTCGGACTGGACATGAAACTGTAAAATGTCGGATGAATGCCCCCGCTAGATTTTTCGACAAGATACTCACCAAAATTAGCGCTTCGATGAAATCCGACCAGAATATCAATGACCCGTTCGGACCTCGGCGTGAGCTTTTGTCGAACGCTGATCTCACGGCCGAAGCCCACACCCTGTCCCCACGAAAAACTTTTTCAGCAAACCCTAAATACTGTCTCCTGACTCCTGATAACTGATTATGGATACACCGCGACTACATCCGGATACGATCGAAGAAGTTAAACAAAGAATTGATATTGTGGATTTAATTTCTGAGAGAGTCGTCCTCAAAAAAAGGGGACGGGAATACGTCGGTTTATGTCCTTTTCATGAGGAAAAATCCCCCAGTTTTACGGTTAGTCCTGCCAAACAAATGTATTACTGTTTTGGCTGTGGTGCGGGGGGAAACGGGATTAAATTTCTCATGGAAGTGGGAAAACAATCTTTTAGTGAAGTGGTTTTTGATCTCGCTAGAAGGTATCAAATCCCGATTAAAACTCTGGCAGTAGAACAGCGTCAGGAATTAGAACAGCAATTATCCCTCAAGGAACAATTATACGAAATAATGGCCGTGGCAGTGAGTTTTTATCAACACGCCCTTAGTCAACCCCAAGGGGAAAAAGCTTTAGATTATCTCAAGGTACAACGACAATTAACTGCGGAAACTATCGCAACTTTTCAACTGGGATATTCTCCGGAAGGTTGGGAAACTCTCTATCGTTATTTGGTGGAACAAAAGCGCTATCCTGTGGCTTTAGTGGCACAAGCCGGATTAATTAAAGCGCGTCAAAATGGTAGTGGTTATTACGATCAATTTCGAGATCGTTTAATGATTCCTATTTTTGATAGTCAAGGACGAGCGATCGCTTTTGGTAGTCGCACTTTAGGTAATGAGCAACCAAAGTATCTAAATTCTCCCGATACTCCTCTATTTGAAAAGGGAAAAACTCTCTTTGCTCTCGCTCGAGCTAAACAGGCAATTATTCAGCAAGATTTAGCGATAGTTGTCGAGGGTTATTTTGATGCGATCGCTCTCCATGCTGCCGGTATTCTTAATGTGGTTGCCTGTCTAGGAACAGCCTTAAGTCAAGAGCAAATTAAGCTACTTTTGCGCTACAGTGAAAGTAAACAAATAATCTTTAATTTTGATGCCGATCAAGCGGGAATTAAAGCGACACAACGGGCGATCGAGGAAATTAACTCTCTAGTTTATTCGGGACAAGTTAACCTAAAAATCCTCAATCTTCCTGATGGTAAAGATGCCGATGAATTTCTTAAATCCCATGCTGATGGGGTGAATAGTTATCGAGAATTAATCGAAAAATCTCCTTTTTGGATTGATTGGCAAATCTTGCAAATGTTGGTTAATAAAGATTTAAAACAGGGACTACATTTTCAAGAAATAGCCAATAGTATGGTGAGTTTACTGCAAAAGTTAATCGATAGCAATCAACGCACTTTTTATCTAGATTATTGTGCTGAAATTTTGGCTCAAAAAGATGCTACTCGTTTGCCTTATATTTTAAAAAATCTCTCGAAGCAAGTTAATAAACCTCTGGGAAAATCCCCAGCAATTAAGAGGAAAAATATTTTAGATAAATCCGAAAAAAACGGCTCCGAAAAAGCCGAATGGTTATTATTATTAATTTATCTCCATTGCTCTGAATATCGGAGGCTAATTTGTGAACTTTTGGATGAAAAAGATTTAATTTTTAATCTCCCTGATTATCGTTGGTTATGGCAAGTAATTCTAGAGTTAGAAACCAAAATTACTAACCCAAGAGATTTGATGTCAGCTTTACAGAATCATTTATTGATGATAACTACAGATAAAAATCGTGATTTTAATTCTTTATTTCACTTAAATGAACATACCAGTCAGGAAATTTTGCAGCCAGAAGAACAGATCAAAAATGCTATTATAGCTATGGAAAAAATTAGTTTAATGGAATATCGTCGCTACTGTCAAGAACAATTAATTAATGCTCTCGACAGCAATCAACGGGAATTTTATCAGCAGGAATTTTATCAAACTGTTAATAAATTAATCGAAATTGATCCTCACTACCAACAAGCTTAATTCTCTATTTGATTAGAAACTAGACAGTTGTTCGGCAATAATAGATACTAACTTATCCACTGCTCCCGCTTGCCCGCGCACGGCCCGCAATTTTTGCCGGATAGCCTCTAATTGTTCGGGATTTTCTAACCAAGATATAGCCATATTTGCCACTTCCTCTGGTTGTAATTCCCCCAATAATTCCGGAACAATTTCGGCACTGGCCCAAATATTTGGCCAAGCATATAAACGCTTTTTCCGCAACATATAGAGATTAATTATCTTAGCAAATAAAGAACCCACCCCCGGCAGTTGGGCTAATAAACCGGGTAAACCGTCCCAAGTCCGCATTGCGTCTAGTTGCTGAGTCGGTAGTAAAATAATCATCGGGATTGCCAGCGCCCCTAATTCGGCAGTATTAGCACCCACCGTCGTTAAAGCTAAATGACAACGAGAAAGCTGGTTATGAGCGGGAAAATCGGTAATTAGGTCAACTTTTACCCCCTTAGCTGTTTCTAGATAGGGTTTTTCACCGTTTTTTAATTTGGCAGCACTCCAACCAGTTTTAGTAATCATCGGGTTATAGCTAGGATCGGCAAATTTCGCCAAATAAGCTAAATTTATCGTAGGAGCAACGGGAATTAAGAATTTAGTCTGGGGATTGTGTGCGTGTATCTTTTCGGCAATGGTTAGGGTTAGGGGTACACCCTGAGCTAATTTCGAGGGTTTGGAACCGGGGAGGAGTGCAATTAAGGTAGCGTCATCAGGGGTGATAGCAGTGGGCAAATCTACCATTAAATCGCCGATAACAGTAAATTTATGCTGATATTGTTGGGGAATATTATTCAATACACTTGTATTCATCACGGCAAAGCGATCGATCCCCCGATACCAACGCGCTTCCCATTCCGCATAGATAACGGTGCGATAACCCAACCGTTTACCGATGGTGAGGGCAAAAAATTGATCGCCCCCTAAAAATAAAACGATGCCCTTGGGGTGCCAATCCCAATTATCGGCGGTTTTTCCCCAGAAAAGAAAATTAAAGAAGTTTTCTGGCGACTGGACTCGATCGACCTCCGGATATTTCCTAACTACTGCCGTTTCCGCCCCCATAGAATGAGTACAAGGGGAAAGAATCACCGAAATCCGCAACAGCGATCGATCTTCTGTTAAGTTTTGTCGCAATCTCTTGACAACTGGACGCACCCATGTAGATATTTCTCCAGGACCATTGGAGAGAATGAGCAGATCAACAGGAGAATCAAACATGATCTATGGTGAGGTAGGAAGTTTTCGTTTTGGGGAGTCAGCCTTGAATCAGTTATCAGTTATCAGTTATCAGATGTTAGTTTTCAGTTCACTGATTACTGATTACTGTTTACTGTTTACTGTTTACTGTTCACTGTTCACTGAAAATACTTCCCAATTCATAATTCATAATTCATAATTCCCCGCAATGCGTGCCAAGTGGTTTCCCCGTTGCGGTGTTGCCTACTTGCCATTAAATAAAGAACGAATTGCCTGATGTTTAGGGTGATCAAATTCTGGGGGAACCTTGCGGGTATCGGTAATCAACCAATCCAAGGCTGCCGCTTCCACATCGATCGCCGCGCCGGTTTTATCAACACAATAGCGCCCAAAGACCAACTTATCCACCAAACGCGCCCCCGGTCCAAGGCGAGAATATTCAAAAATAACGCTATTATCCACGGTCGCGCCGCCACAAATCCAACAATTGGGGCCAATCATACTCGGACCGACAATTTTCGCCCCGTCTTCAATGCGCGTCATTGCCCCAATATACACAGGTCCGGTGATATCGACTCGATCCCAGTTTACCCCCACATTTAAGCCCGTATAGATGCCCGGTTTGACTTCGATGCCGGGGATAGCAACATTTTTAATTTCCCGGGATAACACCCCGCGAATTGCCTGCCAGTAGTCGGGGACTTTACCGATATCCACCCATTCAAAATCCATGTTTAAAGCGTAGAAAGGCGCACCTTTAGCGACTAATTGGGGGAATAATTCGCCACCGATGTCGTATTTACTATTAGGGGGAATAAAATCAATGATTTCTGGCTCAAAAATATATATCCCTGTGTTAATGCAGGTACTTAAAGCTTCATCGATGGCGGGTTTTTCTTGGAAACTGAGAATCCTTCCCTCCTCGTCGCTAACTACCACCCCATAACTCGATACTTCCTCTTTGGGGACGGTTTTGGTGACGATAGTGGCGATCGCTCCCTTTTCCCGATGCCATTTAACGGCTGCGGTTAAATCGAGATCAATCAGGGCATCACCACAGAGAACCACAAAGGTATCGTCAAAAAAGGGATTAAAATCTTGAATTCGTCGTAAACCGCCCGCAGATCCTAGTGCATCACCGATTAACTCGCCCTCTTGGATTCTACCCTCGAAAGAATAGCCGATATGCACCCCAAAACGCTGACCATCGCGGAAATAACTCTCAATTTCTTCGGCTAAATGACTGACATTCACCATGATCTGATCAAAGCCATGCTGTCGTAACAGTTCCAACAAAAACTCCATCACTGGCTTTTGTAAAATCGGGATCAGGGGTTTGGGAATCGTATGGGTAATCGGACGCACGCGAGTTCCTTTGCCTGCCGCCAAAATCATGGCTTTCATCGATGTTTATTTCCTTTTGCGATCGAGGTTTGTAGTTAAATCATGCCTAGTGTATCATTATCGGCTCAGAATCAGTAGTTATTGATCCTGTTGACCGAAAATTTGGGTACAAGCCCCGCACTTTATTGTAGGGTCGGGCGGCTTTAAATAAATATGTATTGTCAACTTAAAGAATTTTGTGTTAAAATACCGATGCTCGGTCAAGCATTGTCAAAATGTTTGTACTAGAATACAAAGTTAAGCCAAAACCTAATCAGATAGAAGCCATTAACGAAGCAATACGGACAACTCAATTTGTTCGGAATAAATTTCTGCGTTATTGGATGGATAATCGGGGTGTTGGCAAAACAGAGTTATTTCGGTACAACACAGCATTAAGGAAAGAGTTGAAATTTGTTGATGATTTAAACTCCCATGCTTGCCAGACTGCTGTAGAAAGAACCTGGCGAGCAATTACTCGGTTTGACGATAATTGCCAAAATCAAGTTAAAGGAAAGAAAGGCTACCCTAAGTTTAAAAAACATTCCCGTTCCGTTGAGTATAAAGTATCTGGATGGAAGCTATCAAAAGATAAACGTCATATTACCTTTACAGACAAAAAAGGTATTGGCACTCTTAAACTGATTGGCTCTAGAGATATTAATTATTATCAACCAGACCAGATTAAACGGGTAAGAATCCTTAATCGTGCCGATGGTTATTATGTGCAGTTCTGCATTAAATTAGACCCCAGAGACACGGTTAAACCTTTAACACCTTCCCAGAAAGCCACTGGGATTGATGTGGGATTAAAGTTTTTCTTAGTAGATAGCGAAGGTAATCAAATTGATTGTCCGAACTACTATCGAAAAGCTGAAAAACAACTAAACCGATTAAACAGGAAAAAGTCAAAGAAATACCGTAAGGGTAAAAAACAATCTCGTAATTATCACAAAGCTAGAAAGCGATCTGCTCGGAAACATTTAAGAGTAAGTAGGCAACGAGAAGAGTTTGTCAAGAGTGTGGCACTCCGTTTAGTTAGGGCTGGCTGAATAAATGTGAAATGTATGCAAAGTAAGGGTTTTGGGGCTTTACGAGCGAAACAGGTGCAAGATTTTGAGAGAATCGTGGTTCAAAACCTTGCATCTTCATCGGCCCGCGTCCTGTAGGGGCGAAGCATTCGGGCAATAACCTATCGGTGAAACCGGAGATTTTCTATCCGAATGCTTCGCCCGTACTTTTTGCTGCAAACCCTAGTTAAGTCTAACGACTTAATCGCTCAGGTCAACTTAAATATCAAAGGCATGGTTAAGAATCGTCATTTAGCGAAGTCGATAACCGATGCAGGATGGTCTGTTTTTAGGCAATGGCTAGAGTATTTTGGGGACAAATACTGCAAGTTAACTATAGCTGTCTCACCTCATAATACGTCTCAAAATTGTGCTAATTGTGGGCAAAAAGTCCAAAAGTCGCTATCTACTCGAACCCATGTTTGTCCTGATTATGGGTACACAGATTGTCGAGATAGAAACGCCGCTTTAAACATCTTGCAAAAGGGATTAAGTAGCGTGGGGCGCACGCAAACTTGAAACGCTTCGGGAGAGATTCCCTCTTGGTTGGTTGGAGAAATCCTGCTGGCTAACGGAGACTCAATGAACGAAGAATCCCCGTCTCTTTAGAGCGGGGAGCGTCAACATTAGATCAACCTAGTGGTCTGTCAAGATTGAATTGAGGGATCGGAGCCTTCTTCAGTCTCCGCCGCTGGTTATCGGTTAAACGGCGAAGCATCAGACGTATCATGGCAATCTCACGGGGTGACAGTAAGTATCTAAGCACAATTAATTACACATCTAAGCCACTACTCCGTCAGACTTCTGCTGTGATCCGTAAACAGTGAACTGAAAACTCAAATCCGATCCCTAATAGCTGTCTTGTGAGTCTCGGAGTCTCGGAGTCTCGGAGTCTCGACTAGGAAATTAATTTTGCACGACTACTTAACAAGGACGGGGTTTCAGATCCAAATTTTCGATGAGAAGCGCTGTAGTATAACCCCAGCTTATCAATGACATAAGTAATAATATCGTCAAACCCCTTTACAAACCGTTACAAAGTCCTTAAGATAGAGACATCATCAATCAATCAATCGTACCTCGATAACTTAATAGGAATCATAAACCAATGACCACCACCTTACAACAGCGCGAAAGCGCTTCCCTGTGGGAGCAGTTCTGTCAGTGGATCACCAGCACCAACAACCGCTTATACATCGGTTGGTTCGGTGTGATCATGATCCCCACCCTGCTCACCGCCACCACCTGCTTCATCATCGCCTTTATCGCCGCTCCTCCCGTAGATATCGACGGTATTCGCGAGCCTGTAGCTGGTTCCCTACTCTACGGAAACAACATCATCTCTGGTGCTGTTGTTCCCTCTTCCAACGCGATTGGACTCCACTTCTACCCCATCTGGGAAGCAGCTTCCTTAGATGAGTGGTTATACAACGGTGGTCCCTACCAGTTAGTCATTTTCCACTTCTTACTAGGTGTCTTCTGCTACCTCGGTCGTCAGTGGGAACTGTCTTTCCGTTTAGGAATGCGTCCTTGGATTTGTGTAGCTTACTCCGCACCTGTATCCGCCGCTACTGCTGTATTCTTAATCTATCCCATCGGACAAGGTTCCTTCTCTGATGGTATGCCTTTAGGAATCTCTGGAACCTTTAACTTTATGTTCGTGTTCCAAGCAGAACATAACATTCTCATGCACCCCTTCCATATGTTAGGTGTTGCTGGTGTGTTCGGCGGTTCCTTGTTCTCCGCGATGCACGGTTCCCTAGTAACTTCTTCCTTAGTGCGTGAAACCACTGAAATCGAATCTCAAAACTACGGTTACAAATTCGGTCAAGAGGAAGAAACCTACAATATCGTTGCCGCTCACGGTTACTTCGGACGTTTAATCTTCCAATACGCTTCTTTCAACAATAGCCGTTCTCTGCACTTCTTCTTAGGTGCATGGCCGGTAATCGGTATCTGGTTTACGGCAATGGGTGTTAGCACCATGGCGTTTAACCTCAATGGTTTTAACTTCAACCAGTCGATTCTCGATTCTCAAGGTCGTGTAATTGGTACTTGGGCCGATGTGTTAAACCGCGCTGGTATCGGTATGGAAGTAATGCACGAGCGTAATGCACATAACTTCCCCTTAGACTTAGCTAGTGGTGAACAGGCTCCTGTAGCGCTGACTGCTCCTGCTATCAATGGTTAATTCCTAGTCTGAACGAAAAGGCACTCCCGCGAGGGGGTGCTTTTTTGTTGTTAGAATTGGGGAACGGGGTACAAATGAAAAACGCTGCAAAATGCTTATTCTCAAACAATCCTCATTATGACCGCTCTCACTGAAAAATATACTCTTAGTCAATATTTTGAGCAGGAAATACAATCCCAAACTCGCCATGAATATCTTGATGGAAAAATTATTGCTATGACAGGAGGGACACCGACTCATAACCGCATTATCAGTAATTTATTAGTGGCTTTATATACTGCGCTAAAAAATCACCCCTATGCCGTTTTTGTCACCGATCAGCGTTTATGGATACCTGAGCGCCAAATAGCTACCTATCCTGATATTATGGTAGTGTCTGAACCTCTCACTTATCAAGAAGGACGCAAAGATACTGTAATTAATCCTGTTTTAATCGCTGAGGTTTTGTCTGCTGCAACGGCAAATTACGACAGAGAAGAAAAGTTTGCCGCTTATCGAACGATTGCAACTGTTCAGGAATATTTATTGATTTCTCAAGAAAAATGTTATATTGAACATTTTCAAAAAGAAGGCGATCGCTGGCTTTTTACTGCTTATGAAACTAACAGTATTATCCGTTTAAAATCTTTGAGGATTGAGGTAGCGGTCTCAGATATTTATAACAAGGTAATCTTTGAAAATAATTAAAGGTTGATAGATGAATTTTTTGTTCTAATAAAAATAGACAGGTTTTTATCAAGAGTTAAGAGGTGAAACGATGACTTTACAGGAAATGATCAAATCTTTTGAGGGTTTATCAGGGGATGAACAAGATTTATTATTAGAAATTTTGCGTAAATATAGGGCGGAAGCTAAAGAAAAAGAAATTTTAGCTAATTTTAAGGAATTGAAAGAGGCGATCGCTACTGGAACAGCCAAAAGGGGAACAGTAGAGGATTTGATTGCTGATTTGAATGAGGATTAACAATGTGATCATGAAGTTTGGCAAAAATTTGATGATGCCTGTTTGAGAATTTCAGTAAACTTTGCGGATTTTAGAAAATGATTAAAACTAACCTATGATTCTGACTTTTCTGACCTTTTGCAGACTTTTTCCCTTACTTCGATACTGACTTGATCAGACTGACAGATTTTTAAGATTAGTTTTATCATCAGTTTGTAAATATTTTTTGGATAAAGAAGGGGTAAATCTATGTCATTTACTATCATTGGTGGTGGCAGCAATAGCACACCTATAACTTATTATGGTCGGGATTATTATGATGATTTCCTAGCAGGGTGGACTAGCAGCGAAATTTTCTATGGCTATAGTGGAAGTGACACTCTTTTTGGCAATGCGGGTAATGATACCCTATATGGAGGAACTGGTAATGATAAAATAGCTGGTGGTGCTGATAATGATCGCTTGTTAGGAGAGAGTGGAAATGATTTTCTCAAAGGAGGTTCAGGAAACGATTACTTATTAGGTGGTACTGGCAATGATAAATTGCTAGGCTCATCGGGTATAGATACCCTTGAAGGTGGAATCGGTGCTGATCGATTTATGTTTGATGTGACAGAGGTTTTTCAAAACAGACAAGTAGATATTATCAGAGATTTTAATGCTTCTGAAGGAGACAGAATAACAGTTTATGGTTCATCAGGTTCTGCTTCTTATAATTCAAGTACAGGAGTAATATCTATCAGTGGAATAGCAATCGCAAAACTTAATCCATATACCTATTTTGATCCTTTCTTTCATCTTGAACGCAGTTCTAACGCCTTAGAATTTGCATCAGATGCTTTTTACTAAAACATGACTTTTGACACAGGTTTAGCTATGACCAATAATGATTTTCTGATTGTCTAATTTTAGTCTCAATAATCATCATTTTGTAGCCAACTTAACGCTACCTATCAGCCCTGCCAATTTATTGCAGGGCGATCTAGGGACTAGGTGCAAGCAAGATAGCAGTTAAACAAGTTCAAAAGAATGGGAAAGATCATCAAAACTATAAGCTTGATCCTGAATAACGGCTAACAAATTTCCGGAAGCATTTTTAATCAGTGTATCCGTAGCAGAAGTACCTCCCCCCATAAGAGTATGTCGTTGCTTTTCCACTATTATTCCGGTGCCATAATTACCACCAGAACCTGCTTTAAGCTGAATAGTATCAAGACCCAGTTCAAAGTTTTTAATAATCGCAAATCCAGTGCCTCGATAAAGATTTCCCGATGGAGTTCCTAGAACAAATAGATCAGATTCACCATCCCCTGTAGTATTTTGCCATGAACCATTGAGAATATCTATTTCATTGTTACTTGAACTAAAGTTGCTAGAACCTTGCAGAATATCCCTTCCTGAATAACCAATAAGGTCATCATTTCCACCATTGCCGATCAAATAATCATTCCAACCATTCCAACCACGCAAAGTGTCTGAAGCATTATCACTCACCACTGTACGATGATAGTACCAATCGTCACCCCACCAATAAGACCAGTAAGAACCGGCTCCACCAAAAGAAATAGCCATAATTAAACTCCTTAATCATCCAAAAACGTTTAAGTCCAATCAATTGTCTAGGTAAATTTTAGGATTGACAAGTAGAAAAAGTCAGAAGAATTGCCTACTTCTATGTCAAATAAAAGTCAGATAAGTCAGATTTTTGGGCAAAATGTATCTTACAAATACAGAAAATGTGACAATTAGAGGTATCTAAGAATCAGCACTGACTAACTCATTGATAAATTGTTTAATAATAGGCAAAGTTACAAAGTTACAATAATTCTCATCTTCTCTTTTTTCTAATAAATTTCTTCTCAGTAAAGACTGAATCGCTTTAAATAAACTAGAGGGATGTTCCGATAAATTATGTAATAAGGTTTCTAGGGTTATCTCTTGTTCCTCTTGACTGACAACTATCATAATTTTTTGTTCTAATTTTGATAAATATTGCCACTGCTTTAATAGAATATCTTCTAAGTCATCGGGAATAATTTGATAGTTTAAAAAAGCAGACACTTGGTTATTAAACAGAGTATTAATTGATTGAGTCGCTATTTTTAAATACAAAGGTATTGCTCCATATTGCTCAATCAATAATGACCATTTTTCGTCTTGTTTTAAATTTGCCATTCTTAAAATTTCCTTAGCTGACTCTTGTAATCCTGACAACTTTAATAAATAGCTCGATTCTTGTTTAGCTAAAGACTTCCTCTGAACATTAGAGACAAAAAACACACAACTTTGATGCTCTAAATTTGTGGTATAATCAAGAAATTGCTCGCATTTTTCATAACCTGATCGGTAAATTCCTGCATTTTGCCCCTCTTGAAAAAGGGTTTCACATTGATCCAAAATGAGTAAACATTTATGCTTTTTGAGATAGCTGAGTAATTTATAGTTTAAGTTATCTTGCTCAAATTCAGATATCTGATTATTATTAAAAATCTGGATTAACTCTAATTTAAGCTCTCTCCAAGAATTATAAAATGAGCAATTGCGCCAAATGACAGACTCAAAATTATCTTTAACTTTATCGACTAATTGAACCATTAAAGTTGTTTTACCCACTCCGATTAACCCCGTTATCTCTATCAATTGATGAGTTAAAATAGCTTGTTCGAGGAGATAAATTTCCTGAACTCGACCCAAACAAAGCTTTAAAGCGGGCATTTGTGACAAATCACAAAGATTTGAGCCTGAGACAGAGGAGGTTTGCCCCTGCTCCTGATAAATTGCTATATTGACATCATTGTAGTTATTAATAAGAATAGAATTTTGTAAAGAATTGCGGTAATGAGAGTGATCTAAATATAATTGAGGCGAACCTTCAGGGAACTCCCAACTTCTTAAGCGAGATTTAGCATTAGCTTTCGTAATATTTTCATTTAAGTTATCTGACATAAGTTTCCACAACTTAGAACCTTCATCTTTAACATAACCTTCACTATAACCAATCTCTTCAGCAATAGTAAAATAGCTTTTATCCATCATTGTCCCAAAAATAATCTGTTTTTGAATTAAATTTAAGTATTTACCCGTAGCGGTATATACTATTTTTTCAACAAAGGCAATAATTGGCAAGGAGTCCATGATAGTTGTTATCTATTGATCTTTAATTTTATTTTACTTTTTATAAATAAAATTATACTTATCATCTTTGCTGATTTCTGTCATCTGCCGGGCAATGGGTGTTAGCACCATGGCGTTCAACCTCAACGGTTTTAACTTCAACCAGTCGATTCTCGATTCTCAAGGTCGTGTAATTGGTACTTGGGCTGATGTGTTAAACCGCGCTGGTATCGGGATGGAAGTAATGCACGAGCGTAATGCACATAACTTCCCCTTAGACTTAGCTAGTGGCCAACAGGCTCCCGTAGCTCTGATTGCTCCTGCTATCAATGGTTAATTCCTAGTCTGAACGAAAAGGCACTCCCGCGAGGGGGTGCTTTTTTGTGGCTAAATATTTTATGGTATGTCTAGCCTGGATCGTTCATCCGGTGAGTTTAGCTTCGGGGAGTAACAATTATCATTCAACTGCTCTTATCGATAATCGTCTTCTTTTTAAGTGCCTTCGGTACTCTGTTCTGGTTGTCTATCCCCTTAGTCATTCAGGTGATTATCGATAAGGTCATCATCCAGAACTCGCCTGAGGCTCTCAACATATTGGGTGTTTTCTTGATAGTGACGACTCTCTTTGCCAGTGCCTCGGAGATCGGCCTAGCCGCGCTCACCGCCGCCATCGTCGGCAACGGTCTGGCTAGGAACCTCTTTCTCAAAGTCGCTGTCACACTCCCTAAAGTCTTGGCCATGCTATCATTAATGGCTATTTACAGTCCTCAACTTGCCTTTGCTTCCACTGGACTAACTGCCCTAGCCTGTGGGACTTATTACCTTCTCAAAAGAAGCAGATTGGTAGCCGAGTGTAGCTCAGAACCCCTTCCTCTTTCTTTCCGCTTGCCTTTGACCCTAATCGTACTCTTCCTTTTTTGGTATGGGGCTTCCCTAGTCCTCGCCGTTCAATTATCGCTAGGTCAGTTGATAGCGTTTATTATTTTAAGTATCCAGTTTGTGGCTTTTTTATTAGACCTCCTGCAAAAGTCTTATTCAGCTACTTGATGATAGCCTAAAGCAAGTTCGTAGTTGTAAATGCCAGCGATTAAATTAAATCTCAGACCAAAACGTCGTCTCCGATTCCTATATCTTGATGATAAAATTCTAAATCTCTTCAGACTTCTGTGAATATGTTCGATAACAATTCTTTCTCTTGATAACTGGCGATTAAATTCTTTTTCTTCTAAACTTAATTCTTGATTTTTCTTTTTTTTGTTAGGAATTCTACTATTTTTGTGCAGCTTTTGAATTCCTTGATCGCCCTTATCTGCTAAACATTCAATACTTTTATCGCTCCCAATTTGACTATTTTTCCAAAGATTAAAGTCATGTATTCTTCCCTTTCCATGAGCGGTACAGATTATCATTCCTGTTTTTTGTGCCGCAAGAACTTGCGATTTTATTGTATAATAGCCTTGTTTCCCGCTATAGTAATCTTTCTGCTTTTTTTGAGGTCTTTCTATCTCATGCTCTGCTACATCTACTACCACTACCTCTAGGTCACTATTCGCCTGGTGAACTGTCTTTTTCCCAGGCAGATTAAACAATCCAGATTTTATCAGAATATTTTCTACCTTTCTAGTGATTCTTAGGGCTGTTGTCTCATTAATCTCCCAATTAATTGCGAGATGGAAATAAGTACTATATTCCCGTAAATACTCTAAGGTCATCAAGATTTGGTCTTCTAGACTTAATTTACTTGGTCTTCCCGATTTTTTTTGCAGAACTTTTTCGGCAGCCAAAACCTTCACCATATCCTTAAATGTTTCAGGATATACTCCACAAAAGCGTTTAAACTCTTCTGGATTCAAATTTTTTACTTTTTCGTAAGTCATGGTTTTTCTGAGTGTTTTACTTGATTATACATAATCAGTTCCTATTTTTGCAGGAGGTCTATTGAGCGTGACGGCGGCCGCTACTAAGCCTATTCATTGAGGGCTGCTCTCATTTGGAGATGTTAATTAACGGTATCTGCATTAGGAAGCCCGTATAGCTCCTTGACGGACTGGCGGGAGAGAACAATAATCGTGAAGACTCCGAGGATTGTCCCCAAGGGAGTGAATGAGCAGAGGATGCAGGCCATAACGAAGGAAAACCAGTATCTCTGGCGGCGTTTGAGGAATCGCCCCGATACAATGGTAGCAATAGCAAAAACTTCTCCTAATATGAAAAATAGGCCACCAACAACGGCGAAAAAATACCCGGCCGCTTGAGGCGGTAAATTCCCAGATGAATGTACTGAAATAGATTCGGTAATGATGAGTAGACCAATAGTAAAGTGGATAAGTGGAAAGAGAAAGAAAAAGGCAAGAATCCCTCCCATAATATAGTGGAAGATTGATAATAATTTGAGATGTTGTCTATCGTTATTCATATTCATTTGCGGGTTCATCCGAGTTTTTTAGGCTAAAGTGATAGATTTATTACAGGATAGAAGAACTCGTATCTCAAAATTGCGAAACCCATATCCACATCGCTTTATTACCTTGAGCTTATTGTTGAGACTTTCAACACAACCATTACTAATCGATGCTCAAAGTAGGCAGTCACTTCACTAAACCAGTTAGCTTACGACTCTCACAACCAGATCTCGGACAAATAGCTGATTTATCCTTTACTTCTAATTTCACGAAAATCATGTCGTCTATTATGCTAATTTCAACTGGTTTATGAGTCTGGAAATTTAGGATTTCTTCAAAAATCTGTAGTGATGATTTAGGATGATTGAGGGAAATCATAATAGGTTTCTACTTAGTTGTTATAAAATTTATGGGTCTCTCTATTATTATAAAGCCTCAAAACGCTGAATTGATAGCTGATTTTATCTTCCTAAGAGGAAATTTAATACTTTCTTAACCAACTAGGATGTTGCTTTTAGCATACTGAACTCAGATGAGCCGTAATTTATTAGTGGCTTTATATACTGGACTAAAGAATCAACCCTATGCCGTTTTTGTCACCGATCAGCGTTTATGGATACCTGAGTGCCAAATAGCTACCTATCCTGATATTATGGTAGTTTCTGAACCTCTCACTTGTCAAGAAGGACGCAAAGATACTTTAATTAATCCTGTTTTGATTACGGAGGTTTTGTCTTCTTCTACTGCTAATTACGACAGAGAAGAAAAGTTTGCCGCTTATCGAACCATTGCAACTTTTCAGGAATATTTATTGATTTCTCAGGAAAGACTTTATATTGAACATTTTCAAAAAGAAGGCGATCATTGGTTGTTTACAGCTTATGAAACTGATACGATAATTCATTTAAACTCTTTGCGGGTTGAGGTAGAGATAGCAGATATTTATAACAAGGTAATCTTTAGTTAAAGCCTTAAATCTGAAGCTTTTGTTATCATTAAACTAGACTAATCTCGGTCAGGAGTTAATTTTATGATATCCCCTCAAATTATTGAACTTGAACAAAAGTTACGAAATTTTTCGGTTGAAGATAAACAATGGTTATTAGAACAGTTACACAAGCATTTAGAAGTTTTAAAAGAAAATGTAAATAGAAAACAGGCCAAAGATTTGATTATGGAAACATTAAATGATGTTCAAAATATGCCCAATAATTGTTATCATGAAGTTTGGCAAAAATTTGATGACGCTTGTGTGAGAATTTCAGGAAACTTGGAAGAATCTGAATGATAATATGTTTTTGTCCGCCGCTTACGAAATAGGTGCTGATTCTCTAGTTTCTTTAGATAAAAAACACATTTTACCGCTAAAGCATTATCATCATACACAAATTTTATACCCAAATTTATTCTTACAAGTCTTACAAAATAGTCAAAGGACAAAAGGCGATCGCATTTATTTGTAAAAAGATAATCCTAATCGTTAGGATTTCTTTTAAGATAAGATTTAAACACAGGATTAATAGGAAAATAGGACGAGGTTTCTGATGGTAATTTATCCAGTAAACAGCGTCTCATTAATGACTGAATAGCTGCCCAAAATTCAGATTGAGAAAGGTCAAGATTAGCAGTTTTGGAAAACTTTTCTACCGCTTCAGTTTGATTAGCTAACCAGTGAATCACCTTTTTTTCTGTTGCGGATAAACGCTGTAAATGACATTCGATCGAGTCTTCCATATCCCCCAAATAAATTTCATTTTTCATTTGTTCTAAAAATAAGGATACTTCTCCATCAAATAGTTCAATAATAGTTGAGGAGATGATATTTAACCAGTTAGGATGACCTTGATAAAGTTCCCTCAGTTCCGTCCATTTCTCCTCACTTTTTAAACCGTATTCTTTGAAGATTTCTTCAAATTCTGTTGTTAAACCTTGCAGGTATAAAGTTTTAATTTTATCGGATTTTAAGGTGACAAAATCTCTGGGAAGTTCCCAACTAATTAAAATCAAACAACTGTGATGAGATGTGGTAGCAATTTGATGAAAAAATTTATGATAATCCTGAAAGTCGGTTAAATATTTACCTGCTAATTCACCCAGTTTAAAAATATCCTGCACATCATCAAGAATAACTAAACAACGATAGGAGCTTAGATAATCTATTATATCAGGTAAGGGGGTTGATAGAGATTGGGCGAAAAACTGTTTTAGATCATCTTTAAGAGTAGTTAACTGGGGAATCTTCTCAAGACTGCGATAAATAATATAATCAAATTGTGGGGCAATTTCTGAAACTAATTTAAGGGTTAAAGCTGTTTTTCCCCACTTAACCCATAAATAGTAATTAATCGAGTTTTATTATTTAGCCACTCTTTTAAGGTTGATATTTCTAAGTTACGTCCATAGTTATACCTTAATTCTGGTGCTTTTGTTAGGTCAATTATGGGGGATAGATGATCATTATCTGGAAAATTTGAAGACTTTTTTAAGTTGTTTTCTGAGTAGGGGTTATTTTCTCTACAGATATTAACACGACTATTGCTAATATTATAGCAATTCTTGGAGCTATGAGGTACAATGGAAAGCAAATAGACAAATAATAGAACTTACCCGCTTCCTATGAGACCCTATTCTGTAGATTTTCGCCAAAAAATTATCGATGTCTGGAAGAAAGAAAAAATTTCCATTCGAGGACTAGCCCAGAGATTTGACGTGGCTAAAAGCTTTATTCAGAAGTTATTGAAGCAACATAAAGAAACAGGAGATATCCGTCCTCGTCCGCAAGGGGGAAGTCCGCCAACCAAGTTAAATAGTGAACAACTGATAATTTTAAGAGAAATCATCGAAGCTAACAATGATGCAACTCTCGAAGAATTATCGGACTTACTGTAGGAAAAGACACAGGGGAAAGTCAGTAGAGCCACCCTGGGGCGGCTGAGGCAAAAACTCAATTACAGTTTCAAAAAAAAACACTACACGCGGCGGAAAAAGAAAGTGACAGGGTACAGCAAAAAAGAGTGGAATACTGGTCAGAAGTTCGGGAAATTGAGGCATCAAAACTAATTTTGATCGATGAATCGGGGGTAAATTTAGCCCTTTTGAGACTCTATGCTAGAGCCTTAATTGGCCGAATATCTCGGGGAAGAAAACCACAAAAAAGAGGGAGAAATATTTCAATAATTATTGCTATAAGCTGAGAAAAAGTTGTCGCATCAGTCAACATATACGGGGCAGTGGATGCGGTAACATTTGAAGGATTTATTCGGAAGGAAGTGCAGCCAAAAATTAAAGAAGGAGACTGTCTGCTCATGGATAACGCCAAGATTCATCTCGGAGAAATGGTCAGAGAAATAATCGAACAAGAAAAAGCTAGACTCATCTATTTACCTCCTTATTCTCCCGAATTCTCTCCTATTGAAAACTTTTGGTCAAAAGTGAAAGCGATGTTAAGAAAACTGAAGGCGAGAACTTACAAAGACTTAATAGAAGGGATTGAATTGGCTATGTTAGAAGTTACTCAAAAAGATATTCGCAATTGGTTTACTCACTGTTGCTACTGTACCTCATAAGTCAGAGAATTGCTATAAGATGAACGTAGGTTGGGCTTCGGCCGTGAGCTTTTGCCGAACGGTTGAAGCATGAAACCCAACGCCCGATTATGTTACGAAGTGCGCTAACCCATCCTACAAATAATTGTGCCTCCCTACTTAAGATGCGCTTACCCTGAGAAGTGAACCAGGATAACATTCAAATAATGACACAAGTGAGTCAAGCTTTACAGTCTGATCCCAATGGTAATAATCCGAAAAAACTTCTTGTTAATAATGATAATTTGCCTATAGTAGTGATTGTGGCTGTTATTCTATTTTGAACCAAAATGGTGCTTTCTTTTTGGTGAAAAAAATGTCCTTAAAGAGGATAACCATCTTCCTTGATCTTTATGGTCAATTATTGCCAGAAATAACCAAAATAAAGCAATTACTTGTATTGCTAATATTTCCATAATAATCAATCCTATCCAAGATTGACTAACGCCTCCCCTTGAATATTTTCTCGATCGATCGGCTTTTCAGTCCCCAAAATCCTTACAATAGGAGATGAAGATAGCCTGAAAAGTTGGAGAACATGAATTATCTCATTGCCGTGTTAGCTGATCGCATACAAGCAGAAGAAGCTGCCGTTGCCCTCGAAAAAGCGGGAATTCCCCAATCTCAAGTGACCATTCTCGGTCGCGGCTATAAAAGTGCTGATGAGTTCGGTTTGATCGATCCCTTCCAACAGGCCAAAAAACGGGCTACTCTCATGGCTTTTTGGCTAATTCCCTTCGGTTTTGCTGGGGGCTACCTTTTTAACCTGATTACGGGGTTGCATACCTTTGATTGGGCCGGAGAACCGGGCAATCATATCGTGGGCGGCATTGCCGGGGCGATTGGGGGGGCGATGGGCAGTATTTTCGTCGGTGGTGGCGTGGGTTTATCCTCCGGCAGTGGCGATGCACTTCCCTATCGCAATCGTCTCGGTGCTGGAAAATATATTATTATCGTGCAGGGTTCCGAAAACCTGAAAAATCAAGCGACTCTTATCCTCCGCCAATTTAACCCCGAAAATCTGCAAGGATACGCCCTAGAACGGTGAACGGTTATTAGGAATAAGTTATCGGTCATTTGATTTTTTCCTAAGAATTTTTGATTAATTACCACAAAACAATGTTACCAAGAGAAGAATTACTAAAGGGTGTCGAGAACCGCGAGGAGATAGCGAAAGTTATTGATAAAGCTGAACAAGCGCTCAAGACTTGGGAAGTGACGGTGACAGACTTTCTTTCTCCCGCAGTTTTAGCGGAAGTAGAACGGGTTTTTCAGCGTTTAACCGATGTGTCAATGCAAAAATGGGGCGGTTATCCCCAAGCAGAAAGACAGCGCCTCGGTATTGCTAGAGTTGATTTACCTTTGGCAGTAACAGATATTCCCCTATCTGCCCTTGATATTGCCGGTAATTTTCTTTTTGATACCGCTAACCACCGCGATTTTTTAGGGGCGATGTTAGGGACGGGTATCGTTCGGGAAAAAGTCGGCGATATAATCGTTTTAGGTGAGCGAGGAGCGCAGGCGATTGTAGTGCCTGAATTGGTAGATTTTTTGTCTGCTAATTTGCGACAAGTGCGTTCGGTTCCCGTGAAAACTAGCCCGATTCCTTTGACGGAATTAAAAGTTAGACCACCGCAAAAAAAAGAAATTAATACTGTGGAAGCTTCCTTACGTTTAGATGCGATCGCCTCGGCGGGTTTTGGCATTTCTCGCAGTAAAATGGCCGAAGCAATTAGCGCCGGGGATGTGCGAGTTAACTGGAAAGATATCAGTCAATCTAGTTATAACGTTAAAACCGGTGATTTGATTTCTTTTCGGGGAAAAGGTCGTCTAGAAGTGGGAGAGGTTACTGTGACAAAAAAAGAGCGCTATCGGGTTCATTTAACTAGATTTATTTAGTTTTTTCTGTCTCTAGAATTTGTTATTGGACAGATTAATTGCCATGGCTGAGAATTTCGCCGTAATCGTGCAACTGTGTCAAGTTAGTCCCATCGGTAAACTATTACCGGGGGCGCTTTATGTTCATCGAGAAGCATTACAGCAACTGGATACTATCCTCCAGAATTACGAACAAAAAGGAAGAATTAATCAGCATTTATCTGAGGCAACAATAATTAAATTTAGCACTGATAAACCGAAAATATCCTATCTTTTTTATCCCGATTTTGATCGGGAACCTCACCCAGTTTTAACTAAAAGTTTAGTGGTAGATATGGGGACATTAATCTTAAGTGAATGGAATTATCAAAATGCTGATAATCCGCCCATTTTACACCGAAAAGAAACTTTTGTTACTAGGGACTATCCCCTTTATCAAGAATTCGAGCATCTCACAAAAATCGAGAGTGCTTTAGGACTTTTAAACAGTTCTTATCCCATCGGTACTAAACAGGAATGGCAACGGCTTTTAAGAAAGCATAACCTAGATTTTGCAGGAGATTATTTAGTTTGTAATTTAGCGGGACAAAAGGAAAAATCGATAATAATTGATCGCCACAAAGCCGCTCTTGTTCGCAAAACCCTTTCTCGTCCGGCAAGATTAGCATTAGCGGCGGGATTATTTCTTCCTGAAACCACTTTTTTTGATTACGGTTGTGGTTATGGAGGTGATATAGAACGCATAGCCGAACAGGGTTATCAAAGTGAAGGTTGGGATCCTTATTATCGTCCCGATAGTCCTTTAATTGAATCTGATATTGTTAATTTGGGCTATGTAATTAATGTTATTGAATCCGCCGGAGAACGGCAAGAAGCTTTATTAAAAGCTTGGCAACTAACCCGTCAAGTTTTAATCGTTTCAGCACAGATTCTAATTGATGATAGTGAACGGGGTTTAATGGCCTATGAAGATGGAATTATAACCCGTCGCAATACTTTTCAAAAATACTATCAACAGGAAGAACTAAAACAGTATATTGATAGCAGTTTAGGGGTTGATTCTATTCCAATAACTTTGGGAATTTATCTAGTTTTTCGAGAGGAAGAAAAAGCCGAAAACTTTCGTTTGTCGAGATGTCGTTCCCGCACTAACACTCCTAAAATTAAAACCCATCTCAAACGCTTTGAAGATTACGAAGATTTATTAACTCCCCTGATGGAATTTTACACCCAGCAGGGACGTTTACCCGTTGCGGGAGAATTATTACAAGAGGAAGAAATTAAGGCAGAATTTGGCACTTTTAGACGCGCTTTTCAAGTGATTCTACAAGTAACAGAAGCGGAAGAATGGGAGATAATTGCCGATAAAAGACGTGCCGATCTTTTACTTTATTTAGCTTTAAGTCAATTTAGCCAATGTCCGAAAGTACGGGAATTATCTCCCGCTACCCGTGCCGATTTTAAAGCTTTATTTGGCAGTTATCGCAATGCTTGCGCTTTAGCAGAAGAAGTGTTAATAAGTGCGGGAAATCTGCCAGCGATCGCTCGTACTTGTGAAAATAGTTCTTTAGGCAAACTTTCCCGTTATTCCCTAACTATTCATATTAGCATTCTGGAAAAATTACCGATGTTATTACGCTTATATGAAGGTTGTGCTAGTCAAACTATCGGACGGTTAGAAAATGCTAATGTTATTCGTTTATCCTTTCGTCAACCCAAAATTTCCTATCTCTATTACCCCAATTTTGATACAGAAATCCATCCGATTTTAGCTACTAGCATGGATGTATATTTAGGTTCGGCTGATTTTAGTTTTCGCGATTATCGGGATAGTCCTAATCCGCCAATTCTACACGAAAAAGAGCTTTTAGTAACGGCTGATTATCCTAACTATGATAAATTGCTTCAGTTAACTAAATTAGAAAAGGATTGGGGATTGTTAGAAGATAGAAAAGCGATCGAACGTTTACAGGGTTGGCAAAAATGTTTAGAGGAGCATTGTGCTACAATCAAAGGCTATCAGATCCTGTGGCGAAAAGATGCTGATCCCTATAAAGTTAAGATTTTACGCGCTAAAATTCAGACCAGAAGAAATCAAAATAAGTCTTGCTGAGTAATTAAGTCAAATAGACGAGGTAATTAATTTTATGATGACTACGATTCGGTTACAAGGATTAGAAGATTTCGAGTTAAAAGCTAATGATCCTGAACAAAGAATGTTAATTTCTGGGGTTAATTGGCAACAGTACGAAACCCTCTTAAAACATTTAGAAGATAGTTCGAGTTATCGCATCACTTACTTAGATGGAATGGTAGAAATTATGGCTCCTAGTCGTCGTCATGAAGTTAGCAAAAAAAATATCGGTAGATTGGTAGAAGTTTATTTAGAATATGCTGAAATTGATTTCTGGGGATTAGGTTCCACCACTTTGCGAAAACAGGAAAAAGAAGCGGGAAAAGAACCAGATGAATGTTTTTGTTTATTCACAGAAAAAGAGTTTCCTGATTTGGCGATCGAAATAATTTTAACCAGTGGCAGCCTGAAAGTTTTAGAAGTTTATAAAAGATTGGGAACTCAAGAGGTTTGGTTTTGGCAAGATAATCAGTTAAAAATCTATTCTTTGCAAGAGAATGGCGAATATATTTTAATCCCTAAAAGTGCTTTATTACCAGATTTAAATTTAGAATTATTAGCCGAATATGTCAACCATCCTAATCCCCGTCTTGCTGTCAAAGAATTTCGCTCGCAGTTGCCAGAAAATTCCCAGTTATAATAACTATTATCTTTCCATGAATTCTCAAGTAAAATTTAACCTATCTATCCTAGGGATATTTGTATTTTCCCTAGGAATAAGATTTTGGAATCTCAGTCAGTTTAATACTCTTGTTTTCGATGAAGTTTATTATGCTAAATACGGCAATGAATATCTAATCGGTAAAGATTTTTTCCAGTCTCATCCACCGTTAAGTCAATATTTAATTGCGATTAGTATCTGGATTGGTTCCCATTTTCCTGCCGATCCTGAAACAATTAATAATTTAACAGGTTCCCTGCGCTCAACTTTTAGTTATCGCTGGTTAAATGCTTTCACTGGTTCTTTTATTCCCCTAATTATTGGGGGAATTGCTTATCAATTAACCCAGAGAAAACCTGTATTTTTAACCACAACTTTTATCGCTAGTTTAGACGGATTATTTCTAGTTGAATCCCGTTACGCTCTCAATAATATTTACTTAATTTTATTCGGTTTGTCTGGACAATTATTTTTTTTATTAGCACTCCAGAAAAATTCAAAACTCAATTGGTTATTATTATCGGGAGTTTCTTTCGGTTTAGCGGCAAATATTAAATGGAATGGCTTAGGATTTTTACTGGGAATATTTATTTTTATCGGTATTGCTTGGTTAATAAAATTATTGAATCAAGAGCAGTCAAAAGATCATCTTTGGACAAAGGCAACTAACCTGAGATTAGAGGACATTTTTATCGCTTTAATTGTCTTTCCCCTAGTTACCTATAGTTTGCTCTGGATACCTCATCTTCTCGTCAACCATCAATATAATTTTTGGCAAGTACATCAAGAAATTTGGTCATTTCATCAGAGAATAAAGGGTAATCAATCTGATGTTCATCCCTATTGTTCTCCCTGGTATAGTTGGTTAGTAATGGGGCGACCTGTGGCTTATTATTTTAAGAGCGTAGGTGATAAAATTTATGATGTTCACGCGATGGGAAATCCGTTGTTATGGTGGTTTTCTACGGGAGCGATTCTAGTGGTTTTTAGTCGATTATTTAACCGAAAAGAGCGAGTGATTTCCGCCTATCTTATCTGTAACTATATTGCTAATCTGCTGCCCTGGTTAAAAATTAGTCGCTGTACCTTTCTCTATCATTATATGGCTGCTTATACCTTCACTTGGATTGCCCTAGCTTGGCTCTTAGCCGATGGTTTAGAAAGTTCCAGTCCTATTTATAAAAATTGCTCGCGCTCCCTCATAATTTTGATAATTTTTGCTTTTATCCATTGGCTACCAATTTATTTAGGCATTCCCCTGTCAGTGCGGGATTATTATCTGAGAATGATTTTTCCCAATTGGATTTAGGATGAAATTAGCTGCAAAAACTGATACAATAAAATCATGAAAAAAAGCGATCGCATAAGTTATGGGTAAACAAAGAATCTTATCTGGTGTGCAACCAACCGGCAATTTACATTTAGGCAATTATCTCGGTGCGATCCGCAATTGGGTGGAGGGACAAAAAGACTACGATAATTTCTTTTGTGTGGTCGATTTACACGCGATCACCGTTCCCCATAATCCCGCAACTCTTGCGGAGGATACTTTAGCAATTGCCGCCTTATATTTAGCCTGCGGAATTGATTTAGAATATGCGACTATCTTTGTCCAATCCCACGTTAAAGCTCATACGGAATTAACTTGGTTATTGAATTGTATCACCCCTTTAAATTGGTTAACCGATATGATTCAATTTAAAGAAAAAGCGATTAAACAGGGGGAAAACGTTGGCACAGGTTTACTCGATTATCCCGTGCTGATGGCTGCCGATATCCTACTCTACGATGCCGATAAAGTACCCGTGGGAGAAGATCAAAAACAACATTTAGAATTAACCCGCGATATAGCTGTTAGAATTAATCATCTTTTTGGGCAACCAAAACAACCAATTTTAAAACTTCCCGATCCGATGATCCGCAAAGAAGGAGCGCGGGTGATGAGTTTAACCGATGGCCGGAATAAAATGTCTAAATCTGATCCTTCCGAGATGAGTCGGATTAATATTCTCGATACTCCCGATGTCATTGCCAAGAAAATTAAACGCTGTAAAACCGATCTAGTTAAGGGTTTAACTTTCGATGATCCAGAACGTCCCGAATGCCATAATTTACTCACTCTCTATAGCATTTTATCGGGAAAAAGTAAAGAGGTGGTCGGGGGAGAATGCGCCGATTTAGGTTGGGGACAATTTAAACCGATGTTAACAGAAGTCACCATAGAATCTCTGAAACCTATTCAGGAAAAATACGCCCAAATTAGAGAGGATAAAGATTATTTAGCCACAGTTTTGCGGCAAGGTCGTCTCAAAGCAGCAGCGGTAGCCAATCAAACTCTCGATCGAGTCAAAAATGCCATGGGTTATTTACCACCATTTTAGGGACAATTTTGTTAGGAGGCTGGACACTTATTGGCTCTTCTCGTTTCTGTGTGGCAGGAAGAAGAATAGGGATAATTTTCCAGAAATATAGTCTTCAAAGCCTTGCCTAGCAAGACTACTAGGAATAATCAGCACTGATTATCACACAAAGTCGAGAAGAGCCACTTATTTTTAGTCGTGCTTCGCTGTTCTATTTTGGCCAGGTTTCATCCCTTCGGTAAAACCGAGGGTCTTCACCTGACATTCAAGATAAAAGCTCCCTGCCGAGCGGTTCGCCCGTGGTTTGATCAAGGATTACTAAGTACACTGATGCGGACTTTTTCACCATTTTGCAAAGGTTTACTACTATTGACGACGAAACGCTCCCCTGGTTCGAGTCCAGCGATAATTTCTACTTGACCGTCAAGCGCTTGACCGAGACGAACGGGACGTTTTTCCACTTGCGAGTTAGACTCGGAAAGGACGAAAATTGCCGCGGATTCCCCTTGACTGACAATTGCTGTTTCGGGAACAATCACCTGAGGGGCAGAATTTTTATTAAACCGTACCCGGGCCAATAATCCCCCTTTAATTAAACCATCCCCATTGGGTAGAGTAATCTCCACGGGAATCCGCCGGGCCGTGCCTTGGCTGAGGGGAAAAATCCTGGTGATGCGACCGGAAAAATTTCTATCACCAAAAGCATCAAGGCTGACATTAACCTTTTGTCCTAAATTAATCGTTTTTAAATCCAATTCCGATAATAATACTACTACCTTGACCTGTTTAAAATCACCAATTTTGAGGACTTCATCGCCGATACTGACTAAATCCCCCGGCTCTTTCAGTTTTTCGATAACTATCCCCGTCGCCGGTGATTTAAGAATAGCGTAGGCCTGACGTTGTTGTTCCTGAGCGATGACCGATGTTTGGGCAGCAATTCTGCCGATAATTCCCGCCACTACCTGCTCCTCGACTTTAATTCTTGATCGCCCGCTATTAACGGCTTTTAAAGCTACTGCCGCCGCAGTTTGGGCTGTTTCGCCCTGTTGCAGGGGAATCGCTCCTTCTAGGGCTAATTTTTGCAGGCGCTCGGCATCATTTTTGGCCTGTTGGTATTGTAGTTGTAGGCGCTGCACTTCAATTTCAGCGTTACTGACTTCAATTCTCGCCCGAGCTAATTCCGCTTCTAGAGACGATAGGGCAGCCTTTTCTTCTCGGACAACGGTGGCAAGGAGACGATCATCAACACGAGCGAGGATTTGCCCTAATTGCACCTCATCTCCCACATCAACGACGAGATTGAGTAACTGCCCAGGGGCTTGCGATCGCAGAGAAACGACTTTCAAAGGTCGGGTAGTTCCCGTGTAATCGAGATTGCCTCCGCTGGTTGCTGGTTTAACCGTGGTGACGTTGACGGTGGTAGTACGGGCCGCCGGTGGCAGTGGTTGGGTTTCGGTCTGGGGAGAACAACTGGCACTGAAGGTTAAGATAACCAGAGCGGAAAGGATAATCGGAGTCGATCCCATGGCGATAGTCCTAGTAGAAAGCCGCTTTTGAGTCGATGGTCGCTTATTCTTCGTCCCAAGCTTCTACCGCTACCACTTCACTGAGAGGGTCTTGCATGGAGAAACCGAAATCGAGTAACTCTTGCTTCCAGTATGTCCACTCATCTCCGTATAAAAGAGCCAATTTCCAGATACTATCACTAGGTTTGACTACTTTTGCATCTATCCACTTGCTAACCTTGCGTTGAAACTTCACCATCGGGTGAGCTACAGCTTGTTTGGTCATAAATTCAATTGCTATGAATACTTCAGATTTTGCGCTTCCCGACTAAACTAACTCAAGACTAAGACTTTTGCCATTACAAGGGATCAAGAAGCGCATTTATTAACTTACTTGTACACCATATCCCTGGTTTTAGGCAAGTCTTTTTGAGCCAAAGTACGGTAATTACTACTATAGATTAGTATAACCAGAGGCCACAATCATGGAACCGATGCCTCGATCGGTGAAAATTTCCAGTAAAAGGGCATGGGGAAGACGACCATCGATAATATGAGCAGCCTGAACTCCCTGGGCCAGCGATCGCACGCAGCAGCCAACTTTGGGAATCATCCCACCAGCAACGATGCCTTTTTGAATCAACTCCCGGGCCTGTTGGATATCCAATTTAGCCAATAAAGTGGAAGGATCTTTGTAATTCTCTAAAATTCCGGCTGTATCGGTCATCAAAATCAGTTTAGCTGCCCCTAAAGCTGCCGCTATTTCTCCTGCTACCGTATCGGCATTGATATTATGAGCTTGGCCGGTTTCATCGGCGGCCACACTGGAAATCACGGGAATATAGCCACTATTGACCAAGGATTCGACGACGCTAGTATCGACACTGCTCACTTCTCCCACAAAACCAATGCCCTCTTTACCCACGGGACGAGCAGTGATCAGATTACCATCCTTACCGCATAATCCTACCGCTTTACCGCCGGCTTGATTGATCAGGGCAACAATTTCTTTATTAACGCGTCCGACTAGCACCATTTCTACCACATCCATGGTGGCGGCATCGGTGACGCGTAAACCGTCTTTAAATTGGGGTTCAATGCCCAATTTATCCAGCCAACTATTGATTTCTGGACCGCCACCGTGGACAATAACGGGACGAACTCCCACACAGGAGAGAAAAACGATATCTCGCATGACCGTGTCTTTGATATCGCTGTTATTCATGGCCGCACCACCGTATTTAACCACTACAGTACGACCGCGAAATTCTTGTATATAGGGTAGGGCCTCGCTGAGGATTTTCACCCGTTGGGCATCGTTTTCGTGGGTATTATTGTTCATGCTTTTTTACTTGTCTGATTCAGTGATCAGTTTAGCGGTTTCGGGTTTGACAAAAACTGTTCACCTTGAACGGATTTCTAGAAAGTCTTAGAGTTACAGAATTTTTCCACGCAACGGACAAAAATCTCGACTCCCATCGCTAACACCGATTCATCAAAATCAAAGCGGGGATGATGGTGGGGATAGGCTAATCCTAATTCGGGATTGGCAGACCCCAAGAAGAAATAACAGCCGGGTACTTCCTGTAAAAAGAAGGACATATCTTCCCCTCCCATGGTTTGACATTCGGGAACGATTCCGGCTGGGGTTTCCACCACTTGTGCGGCGATTGAGCGCACTAATTCCGCCATCTGATCATGATTGATTACCGGGGGATACAATTGCCAGTAATCGAATTGATAACTAGCCCCCTGACTTTGGCAGATGCCCGCGATAATTTCTTCCATCCGTTCTCGGAAATAGCCCCCTAACTGGGGATTGAAATAGCGCACCGTCCCACTGAGATTAGCACTATCGGCGATCACGTTTCTAGCGGTTCCCGCCGCTAATTTACCCACAGTCACCACGGCAGCATCGAGGGGGTTGAGGTTGCGAGCGACGATAGTTTGCAAGGCGTTGACGATTTGGGCCGCCACCAGTATTGAATCGACGGTTTGATGGGGAATTGCCCCATGGCCGCCCCGGCCTTGAATCTGGAGATCGAAAGATTCCACCGCCGCCATCAACGGACCATTTTTCACGCCCACTGTCCCTAAGGGCAGATTATTCCAGAGATGCAGCCCGATAATTCCGTCCACGTCGGGATTTTTCAGCACTCCCGCTTCGATCATCGGTTTCGCCCCCCCGGGACCCTCTTCGGCGGGTTGGAAAATAATTTTTACGATCCCCTTGACATCGTGACGGTTTTGTGCTATGTAAACTGCTGTGCCGAGGGCGATCGCTGTGTGGCCATCGTGACCACAGGCGTGCATTTGGCCCGGATGTTGGGAACAATAGGGGACTTGGTTTTCTTCGGCGATCGGTAGTGCATCCATATCGGCCCGCAGGGCTAAAACCGGCCCCGGTTGACTGCCTGCGATGGTGGCGACAATTCCAGTGTCGGCGATGCCGGTTTGATGGTCAATTGCGTATTTAGTCAGGGTTTGACTGATTAAGGAGGCGGTGAGGTGTTCTTGAAAGCCTAGTTCTGGTTTTTGGTGTATTTGTCGGCGCCAGTGAACCAATTGCGGCTGTAGAGAACGAATAGCAAGGCGAATTTGAGGGCAATTTAAGCTATTGGGGACAGGAAAGGAGGAAATCATCGGGTTCGGACGGCTAGATTTTTTGATCACCGGTTTCCAGTTTAACGTCAGGAGACGGTCGGCGGTCGTCAGGAGTCAGGAGACAGGGTGATAGGGTTTTGGGGTGATAGGGTTTTGGGGTGATAGGGTGATGAGACAGCTTCCCCCTCCCACTTCCCCACTTCCCCACTTCCCCACTTCCCCACTTCCCCACTTCCCCACTTCCCCACACCCCACTCCCCACTCCCCTCTCCCTTCTTTACAAAACTTCATCGTAATTGGAGGGCTGGAAAGGGCAATCCTTGGGTAATAGGGGAAGGGAAAGGGGGAAAATATTAAAAAAAACTTAAAATTTTTATCTTGCTGCCCTTTATACCCTTAAAGCCTTGCTGTCTCTGATTTCCCGACGGTGAGAGGCTTTGAGCCATGGTCAGGAATTGATGACCAACTCGATCGAGTTATTGTTAAGTGACTGTTACAAAAAGACAGCAAAAAACTTAATAATATGTAACAAACAAAGTTTCGACAGCAGTGTATAAATTTAATTTGAGGGGCCAAGATAACAGACAAAAGTTAAGCTGGATACTTGTTTAACCTCCTTAAGTGATTTATGAGAGAGCCATGAAGTTTTTTCAGGTTTCTTAAAGTAGGTCGCAACAATCACGGTCAAGGCTCGTCCAGGCTCACCGTGAAATCCCTTAAGAGGGAAAACCATTTAATTGCAAGCAAATCCCATTTAAATTTAGGAGATTGTCACAATGTTTGACGCATTCACCCGGGTAGTATCCCAAGCTGATGCTCGCGGCGAATATTTAAGCTCTTCCCAACTAGACGCTCTCAGCGCCATGGTTGCCGACAGCAACAAACGGATGGACTCTGTTAACCGGATCACCAGTAACGCTTCCACCATCGTTGCCAACGCCGCTCGTAGCCTGTTCGCTGAACAGCCGCAACTGATCACCCCCGGTGGTAATGCCTACACCAGCCGTCGTATGGCCGCTTGCTTACGCGACATGGAAATCATCTTGCGTTATGTTACCTACGCTACCTTCGCTGGCGACGGCAGTGTTCTCGATGATCGTTGCTTAAATGGTCTGCGCGAAACCTATGTAGCTTTAGGAGTACCTGGAGCTTCCGTAGCCGCTGGCGTAAGCAAAATGAAAGAAGCTGCTTTGTCCATCGCTAACGATCGCAACGGTGTCACCCCCGGCGATTGCAGTGCTTTAATGTCTGAAATTGCCAGCTACTTCGACCGCGCCGCCGCTGCTGTCGCCTAGTCCCTGGGGCTAGTCTCAATTGAACCGTAGGAAACTTATTGCAAGATTATTGGGAGATACCAAACAATGAAAACCCCCCTTACCGAAGCCGTAGCAGCCGCTGATTCTCAAGGCCGTTTCTTAAGCAGCACCGAAATCCAAGTTGCTTTCGGTCGTTTTCGTCAAGCTTCTGCCAGCCTCACCGCCGCTAAAGCTTTAACCGAAAAAGCTAATTCTTTAATCTCCGGTGCTGCTCAAGCTGTGTACAACAAGTACCCCTACACCACCCAAATGCAAGGGGCTAACTTTGCGGCGGACCAACGCGGTAAAGACAAATGCGCTCGTGACATCGGTTACTACCTCCGCATGGTGACCTACTGCTTAGTTGCTGGTGGAACCGGTCCGATGGACGAGTACCTCATCGCTGGTATCGACGAAATCAACCGCACCTTCGACCTGTCTCCTAGCTGGTACATCGAAGCCCTCAAATACATCAAAGCCAACCATGGTTTAAGTGGCGACCCTGCGGTAGAAGCCAACTCCTATATCGACTACGCTATCAACGCTCTCAGCTAGTCCCATAGAAAAAACTGCTGGTCTGGAAAGACAGGAGGTTGTTAGCAAAAGGGTTAGCAATCACCTGTTCTTCCAGACCTTGTCATATCCATATACAGTTAGTTTTAGGAGAATCGACGATGACTAGCTTGATGGCGGCCCAAAGACTGGGATTTGAACCCTACGCCAATGGGACACCCTTGGAATTACGTTCCACCGACAGTGATGAACAGGTAGAAGTGGTGATCCGGGGTGCTTATCGGCAAATCTTGGGCAACGAGCATCTGATGTCCAGCGAGCGCCTAATCAGTCTAGAATCCCTCTTACGCAATCGTTCGATTAGCGTCAGGGATTTTGTTCGGGCGATCGCTCAATCAGAACTATATCGGCAGAAATTTTTCCATAGCAATCCCCAAAATCGCTTGATCGAGTTGAATTATAAACACCTGCTCGGTCGCGCTCCCTACGATCAAGCTGAGATCGCTTTTCACACCGATCTCTACAATCAACAGGGTTACGAAGCAGAAATTAATTCCTATTTCGATTCACCCGAATACAATCAACACTTCGGCGAGAACATTGTCCCCTACTATCGCGGTTTCGCCAGCCAAACCGGTCAGAAAACCGTCGGTTTTAGTCGGCTGTTCCAAGTCTATCGCGGTTATGCCACCAGCGATCGGGCACCGTTGAAAGAAGGAAAACTGACCAGAGAACTAGCCTATAACAGTGCCTCCCCCGTTTATATTAACGGAACTGGTCAATCCTTAACCGGATTAGCTGGGGGCGATCGGGGCAAATTCTATCGCTTGCGCGTGGTTAGTGGGGCAAAAGCGGGACGACAAACCCGTGTGCGTCGTAGCGTGAGCGAGTATCTCGTCGCCTATGAGCAACTATCGAATAAATTGCAAGAAATCAACCGTCAAGGCGGCCAGGTAATCGAACTGATCCTCGCCTAGCTTTCAGCGGTCAGAAAATGATCATTTTTTTGTAGGAGAACTTTAGTGGCAATTACTACCTCAGCTTCCCGTTTAGGGACAACCGCTTTTAGCGAGGTTGCTCCCGTAGAATTACGTCCCGATTGGTCTCGTGATGACGCACAGGCAGTTATTCGCGCTGTCTATCGTCAGGTGCTAGGCAATGACTATATCATGCGTTCCGAGCGCCTTACCAGTGCCGAATCCTTACTCTGCAATGGTTCGATCACCGTGCGGGAATTCGTCCGCGCCGTGGCCAAATCGGAACTGTATAAGAACAAATTCTTCTACGGTAACTTCCAAACCCGCGTCATCGAACTTAATATCAAACATCTTTTAGGTCGCGCTCCCTACGATGAGTCGGAAGTGGTCTATCACCTCGATCTCTACGAAAACAAAGGATTCGAGGCCGATATCGACTCCTATATCGATTCGGCCGAATATACCGAAAACTTCGGTGATAGCATCGTTCCCTACTATCGCGGTTTTGCCAGCCAACCCGGTCAAAAAACCGTGGGATTTACCCGGATGTTCCAACTCTATCGCGGTTATGCCAACAGCGATCGCTCTCAGATTGCTGGCAAAACCTCCCGTTTAGCGGTGGAATTAGCCCAAAATGGTGCTTCGGCAGTAGTCGGTCCCTCCGGTGGCAGCGATGGTTGGGCCTATCGTCCCTCTGGTCAACGCAACACCCCCAGTAAAGCTCTTGGTGGTAGTGTGGCCTATGGTGATGTGGGTAAGCTCTATCGCGTGGAAATTGCCGCCATCAGCAAACCGGGTTATCCCAGTGTCCGTCGCAGTAGCAAAGCGGTTATTGTCCCCTTTGAACAGTTAAATAACACCCTGCAACAGATCAACCGTCTCGGTGGCAAAGTTGCCAGCATCACCCCCGCTAGTTTGAACTAATTTTCTAGCTGAAGATAACTAAAAGTCTCCCGGGCAGCCGTCAGGTTCACCGGGAGACTTCTTTCTAGGGAACTTACAGAAATTGACCCTCAGCAGATCGAGCAAACCTGTAGAATGAAAATAATTCCCTCGTTTTAATGCCTGTGACTGTCACTTTGATCGCTTTTGACTCTATCGATACTGCCTTAGCGGAAATCAAAGCCGGACGTGCCATTGTCGTAGTTGATGATGAGAATCGCGAAAATGAAGGAGATCTAATCTGTGCGGCCCAATTTGCCACCCCCGATCTGATTAACTTCATGGCAGTGCAAGCTCGCGGTTTAATCTGTCTGGCAATGACGGGAGAGCGTCTTGATGCTCTCGAATTACCGTTGATGGTGACAAAAAACACCGATAGCAATCAAACCGCTTTTACCGTTAGCATCGATGCCGCTCCCCATTTAGGGGTTAAAACTGGCATTTCGGCAGAAGATAGGGCAAAAACCGTGCAAGTTGCCATTAATCCAGTCACTCGTCCCGACGATCTCACCCGTCCCGGTCATGTCTTCCCGATTCGTGCTAAAGCCGGTGGAGTCTTAAAACGCGCTGGTCATACGGAGGCAGCTGTGGATCTGGCTCGATTAGCCGGGTTGTATCCGGCGGGAGTTATCTGTGAGATCCAAAATCCCGATGGTTCCATGGCCCGTTTACCGCAACTATTTGAATACGCTCGTCAACATAATCTCAAGTTAATTAGCATTGCCGATCTGATCGGTTATCGCTTAAAACATGATCGCTTTGTCCATCGGGAAACGGTCTGTGATTTTCCCAGTCAATTCGGCACTTTTCAGCTTTATGCCTACCGAAATTTATTAGATCAAACCGAACATATTGCTATTGTGAAAGGCGATCCCGCTCTCTTTGGCGATCAACCTGTAATGGTACGAATGCACTCAGAATGTCTGACCGGGGATGCCTTGGGATCCTTGCGTTGCGATTGTCGCCAACAGTTGCAAAGTGCCCTAAAAATGATTGAAAACAACGGTTTAGGGGTGGTGGTTTACCTGCGACAGGAAGGACGGGGAATTGGCTTAATTAATAAGCTAAAAGCCTATTCTTTACAGGATATGGGACTAGATACGGTGGAAGCCAACGAAAGGTTAGGATTTCCCGCCGATTTGCGCGACTACGGTATGGGAGCGCAAATGCTCAACGATTTGGGAGTGAGAAATATTCGTTTAATTACCAATAATCCCCGTAAAATTGCCGGATTAAAAGGCTATGGTTTGGAAATAGTCGAGCGAGTACCTTTGCTGATCGAGGCTAATGATTATAATTCCAATTATCTGGCCACAAAAGCGGAAAAGTTAGGACATCTATTCTTACAAACCTATCTAGTCACCATCGCTCTCAGTTGGGGGGAAAATCCGCCGTCAATTTCGCAAAGATATCATCAATTGGAGAAATTACGGCAGTTAAGTCGCGCTAATCAATTATCTCTCCAAGAAGAAACCCGACCGGTAGCCAATGCCCTTTTTGATCACGCTCCTTTGATCGTACATTTAGGTTTAGATATTCGTCAGGGTGTCAGCAGTAATTGGTATAAAAATCCTTCCCATCCTTACCTTTTGGTTATTGACAAGATATTAAATGACCTTAAAGATTGGTCGGAAATTGAACGCTTAGAATTTTTAATTTCCGACGGAGACGATTCGATGACGGGATTACAAATAAAACTCGATCGTCAAAAAATGTCCGATGAAGATTTCTCACAATTACCACAATTAGCTACCCAAATTATCTACAGTTTTACTCGTGAGTCAGCAAAAAATTAGTTTTCTATGACCAGAAAAGATCGTAACAGTTATAATTAAACAAAGCTAGTATAACGGGGAAAAAACTATGACAACTCTCGACATTTTACCAGAAGTTACCTGTCCCCCCACCGATTTATGGAGTGATGAACCACCCTTGGAAAGTGATTTACACCTGCAACAGATCATAATTCTCCTCAGTTGTCTAGAATTATTATGGCAAGAGAAAAACGATTACTACGCTTCCGGTAATCTGACTATCTACTATAACGAAGAACAACTGAAAAAGCGCGATTTCTGCGGTCCTGATTTTTTTGTGGTTTTAGATACAGAAAAACGTCCCCGCAAAAGTTGGGTAGTTTGGGGAGAACAGGGGAAATATCCCAATGTAATCGTCGAGATTCTTTCCGATTCTACGGCCAATATTGACCGCACTAAAAAGAAAATTCTCTATCAAAATACTTTTCGCACTCCTAATTATTTTTGGTTCGATCCTAATACCTTAGAATTGCAAGGATTTAGACTAATTGAGGGACAATATCAGGCTATTCCTGCTAATGAAAACGGCTATTTATGGAGTGAACAATTAGAACTATATTTAGGCATTTTTGACCGTAAACTGCGTTATTTTACCGCCGATGGTCAATTGGTTCCCACTCCCCAAGAAGCTGAATTAGAGCAAAGACAAGCAAAGGAACAGATTCTTTTAGAAAAGGAACAGGAACGACAAGCGAAGGAACAGGCTATCCTCGAAAAAGAACAAGCTATCTTGGAAAGGGAAAAATTAGCCCAAAAATTACGAGAATTGGGCATTGATCCCGAAACTATCTGATTGATCAATATCTCTAGTTTAGGTAATTCCTATCCTAGAAATGGTGGTAATTTAACCTTATTTTTCCTGTCTTTCTAAGGCTAATTGTACCAACTTATCGACCAATTTATCAAACTCTAAACCAGTGGCTTTCCAGAGTTGGGGATACATACTAAAATTAGTAAACCCCGGCAGAGTATTAATTTCATTGATCAACACTTCCCCAGTATTTTCTACATAGAAAAAATCCACCCGCGACAATCCCGCAGCATCCACAGCTTTAAATGCTTCTACAGCCATTTCTCGCACTTGATTAGCAATTTTATCAGGAATATTAGCGGGAATTACCATACTCGATCGCCCGTCAGTATATTTAGTTTCGTAGTCATAAAAATCACTATCAAAAGTAATTTCTCCCACCAAGGAAGCTTGGGGATTATCATTACCTAAAACCGCACATTCGATCTCCCTTGCGGTTACTCCTGCTTCCACAATAATCCGTCGATCATAACTAGCAGCACTATCTAAAGCAGCCTCTAATTCTTGCCGGTTGCGTGCTTTACTAATACCCACCGAAGAACCTAAATTAGCCGGTTTAATAAAACAAGGATAACCTATTTCCTCGGCGATTTGATCGCACAATTGCGGAAAAATACAGGGATTTGACCACACTTGCGAGCGGGTTACGGCCTTATACTTAACTTGGGGTAATCCAGCAGCTGCAAAAGCAGTTTTCATGGCAATTTTATCCATTCCCAAGCATGAACCCAGGACCCCACTACCCACAAAAGCAACCCGCATGAGAGTGAGTAATCCTTGTAAAGTGCCATCTTCTCCATTCGGTCCGTGGAGGATTGGAAACCAAACCTCAATTTCCCTCACTTCTGGGGGAAATTGCCAGATATTGACTTTTATATCACTCTCAATAGCTAGGGGTTGCCCAGAGGTTAAAATTTGTCTAGCAGTTGCTGCCGAATGCCAACAGCCATTTTTATCGATATAGAAGGGGATAACGGCGTATTTGTCAAGATTTTCGGGGTAATTAAAAGCTTGCAGGATCGATCGAGCCGAATTGATAGATACCTCGTGTTCTCCCGATCGACCACCAAACAACAATCCTACCTTGATCTTATCCATATTATCCTCTCTAGACCCAGCTAGATCCTAAATTAGAGTTCAACTATCATATATACTATGGGCGGAGTTGACAATAGTTGCCAATGATTTAGATGCGGCTGTTCCTCGTCAGATCGGGGTTTTGGCAAAACCTCAAGATAAATTAATTATCGATCGGGATGAAATTTGGTCGTTCTTTCCCTAAAAAAATGGATAATCACTTTGGAGCTATTCACCCCCGGAAATTGAATGATTATTTAGCTAATTTTTCCAGTTTTTTCTTAGTTTTCTGAAGTTTTAAGGCTAAATTACCTTCATGTTCGGGATAGTAAATGTGCAAGAATTGGATAAAATCCTCGATTGTACAAGGTTTATCAAATCCCCCTAAATTACCGTGAAATTCTTGGTGAATTTCTTCTTTAATAGTCACCAAATTCAGATCGAATGTCGCTAGATGGGGATATTTCTGGACAGAGTAAAGATGATGGACGGCGAGATTAAATTTTACATCTTTATCCGGTTTTTGCCCTGTCACCTGACAAGTGTTTTTATCTCTAGTTTTAGCTCGTTTTTTAGCCTTTTCAATCTCGATTTTTTGTTTGGTATCGTCATCTAGATGTTCCTGAATTTCTTTAAAGGCAAGAGGAAACTCCATGGCAATCATTTTACACATTTCTTGGCGCGATTTATTCGTCAAAGTTTCACTCATGGACTTAGAAATCATCACTATTCCACTTTCAGAGAACCAAAACTCTCTTTTTTCATCTTCGTAAAAATCTACTCCTAATTCTAGAGGTTTATCAGTTCTTTGCTGAAGATGATTCACGGTTTTATTTAGCTTGCTGCCATTAGTTTCTAAAATTCGCCGTAAACTCTGTTTATGAATCATAGCCACTCCTTGATAAACTTGAATTTCGCCAGAGTCAGTGAGTTCAGCAAAAATTGATTTTCGTGCCAAAGAGCGACGAATTTTTTGATCGTGCTTAGTAAAAAATTCTTTAAATTTGTAGAAAATTCCTCGCTTTTCATTCTTCTCGATATAGGAAGCAATTTTAAAAGCACCTTTAGGGGAAAAGTTACGGAGTTTCTTCTCCTTATTGACAAATTGATAATCGTCACCCTCAACTAAATCCCAATCATCATTAGGATCAGCATCAAAAAAGCTAACGATTTCATCCAATCTCTTATGAGAAATAGAAAGCCATTGAATTAGTTCAGCTTCTCTGATAGGAAAATTTTCTTTTTTGCGAGGCATAATTATTTTATCTCCGTGGTGATAGACTTATACATCACAGTCAAACGATCAAAGATGTGAGAGTTTCCTGTTTCTTGGTTATCGGGATGATAGATCTTAGAAAGACGATAATAGGCATTTTTAATGTCTTCCTTGCTGGCAGTATTTGGATCAAGATCGAAAACACGATAGGGACGAAAATATTTAAAAATATTGATACCGTTGATACAATCTTTACCCTGTTCGTAATCTTCTTCGGGAAGAATACCGATATATTTCCTGTAGATAACCTCCCAACTTTCTCGCTGAGATAAATTGATATTATCAAAGGCTCTAGTAGCCATTTGAAACATACTAGATTTTTTTAATTCTGTGGTATTACTAACCTCAAAATAGGCATAAACTGCCTGTTTAAGTTGCGTTAGAGTTAAAGGTTTAACTTTTGGGCCTGTGGTGGTGGTGGCTGTAGTTTTTGATTTAGTTAACGATGGTTTGGGAGACTTTTTACGGTGGTTTTTGATGACAAAATCGGCAAAATCTTCGAGAATACCACTTTCGATCGAGTATTGCTCACAGATATGACTAATCTGCTCTAAAATGAGCGAGTTAAGAGGATTAGTGGTCATAATTTCCCTAAGAAGCTGCAAAAAATGTAGCCTTTCTTATCAAGATGAAGTGTAGGCTAATTTGGTATTAACGACCGACGACTGACTCCCGAAAACTTCCTATCCTAAATCAATACCACAGCAGTGGCCACTTTGTCAAGTGGTTAATAATGAAAAAAATTGGGATATTCTCCCGTTTGTTTGATAATTTTTGCTTATGGAATCTAGAAATGCTTACTCGGCAAGACTTTTAGGACTATTTTGCCGAAGAAACTACCAGTATAGACCTCGTTTCCACAGGGAAACCAGAAAAGCCAAAAATTGCTGGCATATTATAGATTTAAGTCAATAATCCCTTGGCGCAGTGGCAATTGTATTGCCTGTCCTGCGGCTCAAATGACTATGGTAAAATCAGTCAACTAGAAATGACGGGAAACGATTTTTTCGATGGTTGCTTGGGTATCCTGCAGCAGTTTCTCGCGACTATCGCTAGTATTAGTCAGACTGGGAACGAGATTACGAGCTTGTAAAGCCATGTGAAGTTGTAGTTGAGCTACATACTCGCGGATATCTTCACGGGTTTCCGATTGGTTAGGATGAAACATAGAGAAACTGGAAGGGTTGTCTAGCTGATGGTGTCTTGTCGATAACTCCTTTACAAGTTATCACGAGAGCTTGGGTTCCAGTCAAGGGTCGGCTCCAACTCTACACATTTCTCAACAAAACTGATAACAGTTATCTTAATGGTGAGGTACAAAGTTTTCGTTTTCGGGAGCCGATCGCCGGTCGTCGATACCAAATTTGGGTGACACTTGCTCTTGATGGGAAAGGCTATATCTTGAGAAAATAATGCAGCTAAATAGACCGGAATTTAGGGGGAATTTTCCAGAAAAGAATCACTATAATTAAATAAAAATGGTACGCTATTTTTTCCCGCTCCATCCATGACTAAAACCCGGGGCATTTGCGCCCCACCTTCGCGCCAAGCTTCGATCGCTTCTTTCTGTAAAACCAATCCTCCTCCCTGTTCTTTTAAAGTTTCTGCTAACAGTCTTTGTGCCTCAGCTTTCCCTTTAGCGCGATTAATTTCTGCTTGGGCCTGTTGTTCTGCTTCTTGGGTGATATAAACGGCTCTTTGGGCGCGTTGTTCTGCGATTTGCTTATCTTCGACGGCCCGAGCAAATTCCGGAGAAAAATTCAAATCTACCACACTGGTATCTAAGACTAGAATACCATACTTTTCTAACCGAGTTGATAGGGCATTATCAAAGTCTTCTTTTAATTCACTGCGTCGGGTAATTGCCTCCTCTACGGTTCTTTTAGCGGCGGCAATTTTAAAGGATTCTTGGGTTTGAGGGGCGATAATTTTAGCCACAATATTTTGTAAGGTTCCTTGGGTTCTTCTAATGGCCACTACCTGCGTCGGATCGAGACGAAAATTAATTGCAAAACTAGCGGATAGATCCTGTAAATCTTTAGTGGAACTTTGGGCAGGAACTTCAAATTTTTGCACCGTAACATCGTAGATATCGACACTAGAAACAAAGGGAGGTTTAAAGTGCAATCCCTCCAATAAAACCCCGTCTTTAGCCTTTCCTAAAACACTTAAAACCCCCGCTTGTCCAGGGGTGATAATCACATAGGCATTAAAAGCCGCTAAAATGACAATAGTGGCCAATAATCCCCCAATCAGGGAAAGTAAATTAATAGCATCTTTCTGGTTCACAGTTTATACTCCTTGACGAGCGACTAAAGCGAGAATTTTTGTTGCGATCGCTTGATTGACAGGCATCACTGACAGACGATTTCCTGTCCTTACTAATAATAATTCATCGGCGGTAAAATTTTGTTTTAAAATTCCCAGGGGCAGCAGTTGGGGAAAAAGGCGATCAAACTCAACTTTAACCGTCCACCAGCGCGGGGAATCTGGAGAGGATTTAGAATCATAGTAGGGACTATCGGGATCGAATTGTGTGGGATCGATCATATCAGTTTCCACTACGCGCATCAAGCCGACAATCCCGGGCGGGGTCGTATTAGAATGATAAAAAAAAGCCAAATCTCCCCGTTTCATCTGACGGAGAAAATTGCGGGCCTGATAATTTCGCACTCCCTCCCAAATAGTTTGACCATCTTTTTTTAAATCCCCGATACTATAGACATCGGGTTCCGATTTCATTAACCAATAATTTAAATTCATCATTGATAGTTGTTATTAATTCAAATAAGCTCAAAAATATTTTTAGCCGTTCCTGTCAGCCTTGTTACCCTAGGGTTAAATATAATTCACTTTGGCTGCTTTTGTAGTTCTACTCAAACAATTATTGGCAAGAATGTATCTAAAAATACTTTTGTTAGCAGCAATTTTTAAGGACTATGAGCCTTCAAGTCTAGCTATTCTTGGCAACCGCCAGTTTTTCCCTATAGCTAAAAATAATTTATTCTCCACTATTAAACCGAGCAAATAAGCTGTAAAATACGATACATTGCTCTAAAAATCTCTAGCCAATCAATAGATTATCGGTGTTCCAAGCCACTCGCCGCCGTTTAGCCTTATGGTACACTGTTGTCACTGCCATATTACTGCTTTTTCTCGCTACGGGAATGTATTTTTATGTGCGCCATACCCTAGTGGATCGCATTGATGATACCCTCAAACACATCATTGAGGTGGTAAATCGTTCCCTCGTGATTGAATCGATTCCCCCGGACCAAGGACGTTATCGCGTCGATCCCCTCGCAAGTTTTCCCAGTCAGGGTAAATCCGTGGAGGACGATCATATAGATTTGGAATGGTTCGATCCCCAAGGTAATCTAGTTTGGTCAACTCTGGCCGAATCCTTAGATATTCCCCTGCATCCCCACCGTCAGGGGGAAACTATTCGCTTATCCGATGATCGTCTGCTGCGACAAATAACCGAAAGGGTGGAAATCGGTCATTATGTTTTGGGATATCTGCGGGTAAGTCATCCTTGGTTTGAGGTGACAAAACCGATTAGACAGCTATTATTGGATTTAATCGTTGGAATTTGCCTGATGATTGCTAGTGTCGCCGGGATTGGTTGGTTTTTGTCCGGTTTAGCCATTCAACCAGTAAAAGAGTCCTATCAGAGTTTAAAACAATTTACCGCCGACGCTTCCCATGAATTACGCAATCCGATCGCCACTATCCAAACTAACGTGCAAATGGCGATCGCTTATCCCCAAACTGGCCATCAACGCTTGCGGGTGATCGAGCGTTTAACGGAAAGATTGGGCAATTTAGTCAATGATCTGCTTTTTTTAGCCCGTTCCGATAGTGGCATCGTCCAACCGATCGAGCAAGCTGTACCTTTGGATGCTTTATTGATGGAAGTGGTGGAAGAACAGCGTTTAATCGCCGATAAGCAGGGAATTTGCCTTTCTTTGTCGATTGTGGAACCGGACCAAGAGGATTTTTCCTATAGCGATGAAATGTTTACTATGCAGGGAGATTGGGATCAATTAGCTCGTTTATTCACAAATTTAATTTCTAATGCCCTAAAACACGCTTTTTTGCCCGAATCTGAGCCTAAAAATGTAGCAGTGGAATTGGAAAAAAGTAAACGCGATCGACAATCGGTGTTACTGGTACGCGTCAAAGATAACGGAATCGGGATTCCCGAGGCTGCTTTGTCCCATATTTTCGATCGCTTTTATCGTCTCGATCCCGCACGACAAAATTCCGCCACTTCCGGGGGAACAGGATTAGGATTAGCGATCGCTTTAGCGATTACCCTCAGTCATCATGGACAAATTAGCGTCGAAAGTCAGATCGATCGAGGAACAATCTTCACCGTCACCCTACCAAAAAGCCATCAACGGCAGAAAAAAACCGAAAGGTCAGAAGCTTGACACCTCTGACCTTCTTTTCATACCCCCAAGGGAATTCGAATCCCTGTCGCCTCCGTGAAAGGGAGGTGTCCTAGGCCACTAGACGATGGGGGCGTGGATTTCAGACCTTTTTAACTATAACAATAATCTTCCCTGGAGTCAAGGGTTTTGGCAAAAAATTTTTTTTATCCCGCCCTTGCACAATAGGATAGTGTAATTGAAGATGTTATCGCCCAAAATCCATGGCTGCCGATCCCTATAAAAGCCGACTGTTCAACCTGATCAACCGTCGCTTGATCCGTCTGAAAGATAACCTCGGCCGCGTTTCCCGTCGCGGTCAAAATGCGATCGCTCTTGCCCTGCAAATAGCCATCTATCCCGTCTATTTACTGGTACAATCCCTGCGGGTGACGGCTAATCAATTGGGGAACAGCCTCCAGAAACAATTATCACCCCCCGGCAAAGAGGGGACGGATGCGATCGCAGAATTTCTTCAGAGCTTATCCGACCAAGAAACGCCATTTATTGGCATAGCAGCCGATCTAGAGGATCAAGCTTTAGTTTTCGTCACTAACGATCACCAGACTGTTAAAATCACCGATAATCAAACCCAAAGACAAATAGAAAAACAAATTAGGACGGCACTGGCTAACTACGCCCTCGAAAAACGGAGAATTAAGCGATTAAATCCTCAATATCCGCCTTTATTACCAAATTTTACCGACAAAAATTCTGTCTTGCCCCCGATCCGTTGGTTTTGGAACCTACTACGCTGGGAACAACAGGGACAGATAGCGATCGCCATCAATCTATTCCAGGAATCCCATCTCGTCAAAACCTCGACACCACCCTCTTTACCACTGCCTAATTTAAATTCTCAAGGGATTTTAGAAGTCATTGACGAAAAATTAGCGATTTTCGAGACTAAATTTCTCGCTATCTCCCCCGCAATCCCAGGCAGTTTGAGCCACACCTCTAACCCCCCTTCCGATCTCGTTAACCAGTCCCCGAATCTGGAGAAAAATTCCTCCTATCTCTGGCGACTGTATTGGTTAATTTATGCGGCGATCGAGCATTTCTGGGCAAAAGAAAAGAATAATTTAGAATATAGTGCTGATTCCCCCGCTTTATCGGCAAAATATCCCCTAAGTCTTCCTAATTCTCTGCTGATCACCTTCAAGCAACGTCTCCAGGATTGGCTAGAAAAACAAACCCAAGCGGATCCCTTCACGATCGGCAAACTCATCCAAGCGGCGATCGATCACTTCTTTTCCTCTCGCCAATCCCTGACATTTTCCGCCGTCAGCGAGCAACCTTGGCTAGAATCCGCCGATATATTGGCGATTTCTCCCCAAGACTCCGAAAACCCCCGCCTTAACCCCGCTAATTCCCTTCCCCAGTCCCTAGGGACTACAGCCAAGCCTGATAGCATAAAAAAAGCTTTTATTCAAGAAAAACAAAATAAATCTTTACAAAAAATCCCCCCAGCCGCTGCTGAAATTACTCCGGGAGAATCCCCCCCCGCACCCCAATTAGATCCCCGCTATGCGAAGGAGATAATTCAACCAATTAACGAAGAATGGTTAGAAACCGAATCAACCCCCGTCGGCTACGTTAAACACCCCTTAGAACGGATTTTAGAGGGATTAGATGCGATTATTTTATGGGTGGAGGAATTGGTCATTAAAATTTGGCGTTGGTTGCGGTACAATCGACGCATTTCTAAATTGCTCAAACGCAAACGTTAGGTAGTTGGACAAAATTACAGCCTTTCTCGTAAAGGTGAAGTACAGACTAATCCTTGCTCAACTTTAGGCCACGTCTCGACCAAAAAACCATCACAATAAGTAGGGTTTGCTGAAAAAGCTTTTCCTAGGGGCAGGGTGTGGGGTGTGGGGTGTGGGGTGTGGGGTGTGGGGTTTTACCTATTTTCAGGTGGTCAGTTACCTAATTTTCAGGGAAAAAGTCCAGGGATTTTCCCCCCGATCCCCGCAACGGCTGGCACTTTTTGAGGGAAAAAAAGTCTAAAAGTCTGATCCAACAAGGTTTTTAGATTTATTCAGCAAGCCCTAAGTAGTCGTGCAAAATTAATTTCCTAGTCGAGACTCCGAGACTCCGAGACGGGAGACAGCTATTAGGGATCGGATTTGAGTTTTCAGTTCACTGTTTACTGATCACAGCAGAAGTCTGACGGAGTAGTGGCTTAGATGTGTAATTAATTGTGCTTAGATACTTAGTAGATAAATACTGCCCTCTCTACCGAGAACTATTGCCAGCAAGTGAGAAGTGACGAGTATTTAAAATACCTGCCCATCGGTAGGCTAAACTAAAACACACTGACAGCCTTTCTCACAAATAGGAAGTATAATGTTATCGATAGCTAAAATGCAAAAAAATGAAATCCTATCCAGTAGAGTTCCGTCAGAAAATCCTAGACTGTTATTATAACGAACCCATCTCTCAAAGACAATTAGCGAAAAGATTCTGCGTAACCTTAAGTTTCGTACAAAAGCTTTTGAAGCAATCTCGAGAAACGGGAGATATTCGACCGAAGACTTATCGATGTGGACGTCATTTAAAACTCACGCCAGAACAGATGAGCGCCCTGTGTGAGTTAATCGAGAAAAATAATGACGCAACTCTAGCCGAACTATCGGAACTATTCCTAGAAAGAACTGGTATATTGTTAAGTGTGGCGACAGTGGCAAGAATAGCCGAACGCTTGAGAATGACCCGCAAAAAAAACTCTACACCCGCCAAAAAAAGAGACAGAAATAGTACAAAAACTTAGACAAGAATACAAAGGATAAAATTCGGGACTTAGACGAGAAAAAGCTGATCTCGCTCGATGAAGCTGGTTCAAATCTAGCTTTGACCAGAACCCACGCTCGCTCGCTCAAAGGAACTAGAGCGCAGGGGACTCGACCTCTTAACAAAGGACAAATCTTTAATGATTAACGCTCCCAAAGCTATTGGAAAGGATTTGACCAGTGCGCTCATTTCTGCGGAGAAGTTTTTCGCATATTCCTCTTCAAATTCTGATCAAGGGATGAGATTGGCCATGAGTAACCAACGATTATCTGGAGATAAGGGACTGGCGTGGGAATAATATCCCAGCTTTGAAAATCGCTCTGTAGAAGAATCAGACCAGCCAGATGGCATATTATCAAAGCGCAAGTCCCTTATTGGAAGGGGGCTCTCGAAGGCTCTCCCCCTGCTTAGGGTGATCAGCAAACCCCCTCCGCGCGGAGGGCGCAGGTTCCAGGCACCCCGACAGTAACGGATTTTGTCCACAATGTAGGGGCGAACTGCGTTCGCCCAAAAGGTACATGATCAAAGCGCAAGTCCCTAATTTCCCCTCAAAGGGAAGCTCGAAGTTTTCTGGTGAGGTTGGGGGTTTGAGGGATTTTAGCAGATTTCCTTGCACCCAAGCGACTCTCAATTCAGCTAAAAGCCTTTTTTGATCAAGGTTACAGCTTCTTGCAGCCAACCCTAATTAGGGTATGCGGCAAAAAGTTTCTCGTGGGGGTAGGGTGTGGGGTGTGGGGTGTAGGGTGTAGGGTTTTACCAATTTTCATCTGGTCAATTACCTAATTTTCAGAGAAAAAGTCCCTGAATTTTCCCCCCGATCCCCGCAATGGCTGGCACTTTTTGAGGGTAAAAAAGTCTAAAAGTCCTATCCAACAAGGTTTTTAGATTTATTCAGCCAACCCTAATTATGATGGGTTAAGCATCAAAACATCGAGGCTTTTCCTTGATCCTGGCAATGTAAACTTTGATTAAGAGAAAGACTTCTAGCTCCGCTCCGATGTTATATTAATAATTGAAGCTAAAGAAAAAAGCTTCCCTGACAGATCAACTGGCAAGGTTATAAGATCAAGTTCACAAAGGAGTAAACCCTGTTAAAGTTACATTCTGTCTCGATAACGACGGTAACAGCGATCAACCTGAACGCTCATATTTCCTAGAGTAGAGAACAAGGGAGTTAGGCAATTGCAACTAAGGTTCAATGCTTCTCCAACCAGTCTCAAGTTGTGAGGGGAAATACCTGAGAATCGGTAAACTGATCGCTGTTATTGTTTGTCAACACAAGTAATTGATAATTGCAGTCGCTCTCCTCTAATGAGATAATAGAAAGTCTTCTGTTCAAAAGGATAAGGATATCGATAGGATGCGACTCTCTCAACAGCTTTTTGTCACTCTCCGGGAAGACCCAGCCGAGGCGGAAATCCCCAGTCATAAATGCTTAGTCCGTGCTGGTTACATTCGTCGCATTGGCAGCGGCATTTACGCCTATTTACCCCTGATGTGGCGGGTTTTACAGAAAGTCTCCCAGATAGTCCGGGAAGAAATGAACAAAGCTGGCGCCCAAGAATGTTTACTTCCTCAACTGCAACCGGCGGAACTCTGGCAAGAATCGGGCCGTTGGGACACCTACACGAAAGCAGAAGGGATTATGTTTGCCCTGACGGACCGGCAAAACCGGGAGTTAGGATTAGGACCGACTCACGAAGAAGTAATTACTGCCGTCGCTCGTGATTTAATTCGTTCCTACCGACAATTACCAGTTAATTTATATCAAATTCAAACTAAATTTCGCGATGAAATTCGCCCTCGTTTTGGCTTAATGCGGGGACGAGAATTTATTATGAAAGATGCCTATTCTTTCAATCTCGACGAGGAATGTTTAAAGAAAACTTATCAAGCGATGGATATAGCTTACCGCAATATTTTCCGCCGTTGTGGGTTAGCTTTTCGGGCAGTAGAAGCCGATTCTGGAGCGATTGGCGGTTCCGCATCCCAAGAATTTATGGTCTTAGCTGATGCCGGAGAAGATGAGGTTTTATTTACTGCCGATGAAAAGTATGCGGCTAATGTAGAAAAAGCCGTTTCTTTGCCAGCAGAGAAAGTGGCTTCTCCCTTCAAAGAGTTTGCTAAAAAAAAGACTCCTAACACCAATACGATCGAAAGTTTAGCTAAATTTCTCGATTGTTCTCCTACCGCTATCGTCAAAAATGTTCTCTACGAAGTGGTTTATGATAGCGGTATAACTGTTTTAGTTTTACTGCATATTCGCGGCGATCAAGAGGTTAACGAAGTTAAACTTCAAAATGAATTAGTTAGACAGGCGAGCCGTTACAATGCTAAAACAATTTTGGCTTTAAAAATACCCGATGCTGCCGCTCAACAGAAATGGGCAACTAAACCCTTACCTTTAGGTTATATTGCTCCCGACTTAGAAGATAATTTGCTCAAAAAAGCCAGCGATATCGCTCCTCAATTTTTACGCATAGCAGACAGTACGGTGACAGACTTAGAAAACTTTATCACTGGTGCTAATGAAACCGGGTTTCATGTGGTGGGAGCCAATTGGGGTAGGGATTTTATCTTACCAGAATTAATCGTCGATCTACGCAAAGCCCAGGTAGGCGATCGAGCTATTCACGATCCTAATCAAACCTTGCAAAGTGCTAGAGGAATTGAAGTCGGTCATATCTTCCAATTGGGCTATAAATATTCTCAAGCCATGAATGCTTTCTATACTAATGAAGCGGGAGAATCTACCCCCATTTGTATGGGTTGTTATGGGATAGGAGTATCGCGTTTAGCACAGGCAGCCGTAGAACAATCCTACGATAAAGATGGTATTATTTGGCCCGTAGCTATTGCCCCCTATCAAGCGATTGTGGTTATTCCTAATTTAGCCGATGCCGAGCAGGTAAAAACCGCCGAAAGTTTATACAATGAGTTAAATCAAGCGGGCATTGAAACCCTTTTAGATGACCGGGATGAACGTGCAGGAGTTAAGTTCAAAGATGCGGATTTAATTGGGATTCCCTATCGCATTGTCACGGGTAAATCTCTCAAATCGGGTAAGGTGGAATTAGTCGAAAGAGCCAGTAAAAAAGCGTCAGAAGTAGCAATTAATGAGGTGGTTTCCTATTTAAAAACTGCTATTTCAGGGCAGACGCTTCTTATTGAGTGATTAAATATACTGGTGGCGAGTTTGGGATTGTATTTCCTGCTCAAAATATTGACTAAGAGTATATTTTTCAGTGATAGTCGTCATTATCGTTATCCCCTACCTTACTTACCAAATCAGAACTAAATCTCACATAAATTCGCTGAAAACATCTTCTTTTAATTGATACTGGCTTATTTTCAGATTTTCAGAATTAATTAGCCTGATTGTACCCCATTATTCCTAGATTCTGGCATCTTCTCTGAAAGCAACAAAAAAGCACCCCTTCGCAGGAGTGCCTTTTCGTTCAGACTAGGAATTAACCATTGATAGCAGGAGCAATCAGCGCTACAGGAGCCTGTTGGCCACTAGCTAAGTCTAAGGGGAAGTTGTGTGCATTACGCTCGTGCATTACTTCCATCCCGATACCAGCGCGGTTTAACACATCGGCCCAAGTACCAATTACACGACCTTGAGAATCGAGAATCGACTGGTTGAAGTTGAAACCGTTGAGGTTAAACGCCATGGTGCTTACACCCATTGCCGTAAACCAGATACCGATTACCGGCCAAGCACCCAAGAAGAAGTGCAGAGAACGGCTATTGTTGAAAGAAGCGTATTGGAAGATTAAACGTCCGAAGTAACCGTGAGCGGCAACGATATTGTAGGTTTCTTCTTCTTGACCGAATTTGTAACCGTAGTTCTGAGATTCGATTTCAGTGGTTTCACGCACTAAAGAAGAAGTTACCAGCGAACCGTGCATTGCACTGAACAAGGAACCGCCGAACACACCAGCAACACCTAACATATGGAAGGGGTGCATGAGAATGTTATGTTCTGCTTGGAACACGAACATAAAGTTGAAGGTTCCAGAGATTCCTAAAGGCATACCATCAGAGAAGGAACCTTGTCCGATGGGATAGATTAAGAATACAGCAGTAGCGGCGGATACCGGTGCCGAGTAAGCTACACAAATCCAAGGACGCATTCCTAAACGGAAAGACAGTTCCCACTGACGACCGAGGTAGCAGAAGACACCTAGTAAGAAGTGGAAAATGACTAACTGGTAAGGACCACCGTTGTATAACCATTCATCTAAGGAAGCTGCTTCCCAGATGGGGTAGAAGTGGAGTCCAATGGCGTTGGAGGAGGGAACAACAGCACCAGAGATGATGTTGTTTCCGTAGAGTAGAGAACCGGCTACAGGCTCGCGGATACCGTCGATATCTACGGGAGGAGCGGCGATAAAGGCGATGATGAAGCAGGTGGTGGCGGTGAGCAGGGTGGGGATCATGATCACACCGAACCAACCGATGTATAAGCGGTTGTTGGTGCTGGTGATCCACTGACAGAACTGCTCCCACAGGGAGGCGCTTTCGCGCTGTTGTAGAGTGGTGGTCATTGGTTGATGATTCCTATTAAGTTATCGAGGTACGATTGATGATGTCTCTATCTTAGAGATTTTGTAACGGTTTGTAAAGGGGTTTGACGATATTATTACTTATGTCATTGATAAGCTGGGCTTATGTTCGGTTCGCCCCTAAATTGTGGAAAAAATCCTGATTTACCTCGTTCTCAACCTATGCAGACGAGTCGGAGAGGCGACTCTCCAGCTTAGTTTAACCATCGATTATCTGTGTTATCATGCCAGCATTCAAAAATGACTTCAGCCTAAGAAATTACCAAAAATTAAATTTTATTCTTGAATAGAATGTAAATATTCAGGTCTAGGGGTTGACAAAGAGAGAAAAATCAGCAGTAGGGATAAGAGAGACAACCGTATTCAAGGGGTGATGGACAGAGGCCAAAGCCTGAGGAAAGAAAGTTAAAACCGAACGACCTTGGGCGCGACAAGACTGAATCACGGTCAACAAACGAGTAGTATCGACAAAGCCACCCAAGGAGCGAGAACCACCAGCTATCTTGCGCTTAGTTACTCCCAAACCCAGAGAACGCTCGGCTCGGTTATTATCGGGAGAGACTTCAGGATGCTCAAGGAAATACCACCACTGATGGGACTTGTCCACTAAAGATTTCAGCAATAAACCCGCAGCATAACCCGCCCGGGGTCGCCACACAGCTAAAGCTTGCTCTAACCGCCGTCGAAAATCTATGACCCAATGGTTATAGATAGACCGAGCGCCAGTTTCTCGATATTGCCGATGTGGCCTAAAGGCTTCCGTGATTAAATCCAAAAAGACTTGGGCTAACTCCGTTTGATGAGGAGTTTTCAGTTTTTCTACCTGCTTAAAATGCCGCAGTAAATGGGCTAGACATTTCTGCTGGGCGGCCGCCCCATAGCCATTGTAAGTGCTGAAATCATCCGAGATTAACACCCCAGCGAAACTTTTCCCCAGCAGCTGCTCTAATTCTTGTCGCGAGCGCGTGTCCCCCGCATGGAAGAGAGAAAAGCCTTGTCCACTAATATTCCACCACCATTCTTTGATGCCCTTAACTGACCACGGCGATTCATCTACGTGGACTTGGGGTTGTTCTCTTACCCACTCTTGTCGTTCTCTGACTGAGGGTTCTACCGCAGAAGCGGCCACGTTGCATGGTGGCTTGTAATGTCCCTATCCCTACTTCTATTTTGCCAATTTCTCTGAGCCATTCTTGCTGTTTGGCCTAGGATAGATGCCCATAATGACTCATCCACCCCAACATGGCTTGTAAGCTTGCTCCCAAATCTTGACCGGGTACTACGTCTTCTGGCAAAACCCCGAGAACTTGCCCCCCACAATCAGCACAGTAGGCACATTCTTGCTTATACTCTACTATTTCTATTGGCCTTTCTACTAGCTGGGCTACTATCAAAGTGCGTTGTCGGCGTTCACCCAGGGCGAGATGGGTACTGCCACAATGAGGGCAATTTTCGGCTTTGACACTCTCAGTGCGGTCTATTCGTCCAAATCCTTGGCGGGTTTTTCCCTCATGCCCTTTTTGCCCTCCAGGGCCGCGTCCCTCTTTCTTTTCCCCTTCTTTAGCTTTTTCTGGCTTTCTTAGCAAGTCTGTGGAGGGGGGTTTCGATGAGGTTTTGCTATCCTTATCTAGATTACCTTTCAGCTTCTCGATGGTTTCGCCTTGTTTGACTACTAACTCCTGTAATTTCAGCACCATCTCCACCAGTTGTTCTGGTGTCAGTTTTTTCAGGCTTTCCCTGTCTAGTAGCGGCGGCGGTTCTTTTTGCTTCATCCTCTCAATCTACACTTTTTTCTGTTTTTGTCAATCCCCTGACCTGAATCCTTACTGTTTCTTTTGGGGGCGTTCAATGGGAGTTTCCGTTACATCCATTACCGTTACGACCGGTATCTCTGCTTGATTGAGTAAAGCTTTTTTTCCTTTTAAACGGAAGTTTCCCGATTGTAAAAGCATTTTTTCCGTCTTATTTACAATCCGACATATAGTTGATTCTGATAGTTCCCAGCTTGTACCAATGTGAAAATATGTTCTATATTCTCGCCAATATTCTAACGTTACTAAAACTTGTTCTTCTATAGATAGTTTAGGTTTCGGTCCCCTTTTAGATGGTGAATTAGAGTCGGCTTCAACACTTTTTACTGATTCTATCATCTTTCTATATGTTTGTTTATACACACCGAAACGGCGTTTGAACTGTTCAGCTGATAAGTTTTGATCATCCATACTTTTGCTAATAAATATAGCAAAAGTATAGATGATTTCCTGACCTAAGATCACATTTTATTCTTTTTTCAACTTCAATCTAAAAATCGAGAAAAAAGCAAAACCCTCCATTATACCATAAAAAAATTATGCAAGAGGTCTATTAATTCAACAACTGGTTCAAGTCTTTGTTCATAATCCTTTTTGGCTTTCTCAATTGTATCTAAAGCTCTCAACTTTAATTGGTTATTAGTTGCCATAGCTATTACATAATCTACTTTTTGCTCATCCTCACAGAATTTCATTATCTCTTCACGACCATAAGCACTATCTGCACGAACTAGGATGTGGGTATCTGGCCAGTTTTCTCGGATTAGACCGATAACTCGCTGTAATTCTTCTAAGGCTCCCTCCGCTGGGTCTACATTAGAAGACCTCAGTTTAGCTACTAATAGGTGATGACCACAGAAAATGTATAAAGGGGCGTAACATACTCCTCGATAATACTTATTGAAGAACGCTCCTTCTTGGTTACCATGGACTTGGTCATCTGTCACATCCAGGTCTAAAATCATACTTTTTGGCGGTTTTTGATAAGACTGTCAAAAAATATCAACGAAAGCTTTTTCCAGTTTTTCAGGTAAGAGTTCTATTTTATGATAGCGACTTTTTTCTTGGTTAATAATAGTCTCTGGGCAATATTCTAACCCACATCCAGCAGGTTATTTTGAATATTTTTTATTTAACCTAACCCAGTCATAGAAAGGCTTACAGCTATTTAAGTATTTTTGTCTAAATCTCTCATGGGGGAGATATTGGATGAATTGATACTCCTCTCAATAGCTTAGTCGGACTTGAACCCAATATACCGTCAAATCATTTATAGACAACAGAAAAGCCTGAAATACTTACTCTGCAATGGTGTTAGCTGTTTTTCAATAAATAAAAGTTTGGCAAAATAATCTGCTGGGAGTAGCTCGTTAAGTATATATACTCACATCATCAAGTGCTGAATGTGGGTTCTAATCGGTTGATGGTACTTTTCCCAGCTAATCCCGCTTGGTTTAACTCAATAAAGTTAAGCTTTTCTAAGGCTATAGCTAAAGCTGGGTCATGACGTAATTTATCATGGTCATTGACATCTTCATATCCTAAAATGATGCCATAAACTCTCTGTGCTAGTAAATGGTGAAGGGAATAATCGGCTCTTCTGGTTTCTGTGTGGAAACGAGGTCTATACTGATAGAATATCCGCAAAATAGTCCTAAAAGTCTTGCCCAATAAGCACTTTAGTATTCCATAAGCAAAAATTATCACACAAAGTCGAGAAGAGCCAATAATCTAGATAGGAGACATGACGATAATCTCGAAAGCATTCAGCAAATTGAGTGGTGATTTTTAACTTCTTGTCTAACTCTGCCATTAAGACAATCCCCGCGTCCGAGGTGATTTTACCGCCTTCAAAATTGGCGATTATGTTTCTCCCTTTTAACTGGCCAAAGTTGAATTGATTGGGGAGAGACTGGTCTGAACTAGGTGTCATAAAATCGAACCTTTAAAAGCGCAAACATAACTCAATTATAACTGATTTTAAAGCCAAGTTTTGAGGAATTTGTGACCCAGGTACAGTTTATTTAATTAATTTGCGTAAAGTTTACGCAAATTAATTCCTTTTTTCTGGTTCTTCGTTACTTGGTATGGTTCGAATCAGGTGGCATAAATCGGCTAAATCCTTATCTGGCAAGAGACTTAATTGATTAGCTCGTTCTAGATTGAAAACAATTGGCAAAAATCGAAGCAATGTCTTTCTATATAAGGGTTTCATCCCTTATAACTCCCGTCCATTGCATAACACAAACCGAAGAACCTTTTTTCTCAAGTCTAATTGATGACGATGTCTTGTTAAATTCTCACAACACACTGTCGTTGGGGGAGCTGGGCTAAAATCGGGTTCAAATCTATACTGGGTAGGGCTTTCAGACACTCCATTCTCTTTCTTTGTGAGAAATGCGGGAAAAGCACGCCACCAGCCAGGCGAAAAGAGTCTAAGGTGACACCAAAGAATTTTAGCATTGCCGTTCCGATAAACATAAAAATCAACAACAAACACAAGACAGTTAACGAGACAAATAGAGCCACGAGTCGTTGTACTTCTTTACGTTCGCGAGCGGTGTAACTAATATAGTTATTTCAAATAAGAACGAGACACTAGGCAACACAATAAGTACGAATAATTTCATCAAGGGGTGTCCCCACAGGAGCATACATTCTGGCTCTCTTTAATGCACTAAAATCATGTTCGATATCATTTAAATCAGGAGAGTATTTTGGCAAAAACACTACCTGATGACCTGCTTCCTCTACCAGTTGTCTAATCACTGTCTTCCGATGAATTGGTGCATTATCCATAATTAATACTGATGTTATGGCTAGAGAGGGCAATAAATATAAAGATAACCACCCTTCAAAACCTTCGGCATTCAGGCTTCTTGTAAATACCATCGGGGCAATAAAGTCTTTTTTTCCCTTTCTTCTCCCGGCCACAAGGTTCTCTCTTTTTCCTCGTTTTCCTTGTCTATCTCCCAAGACTTTCTTCCCTTTTTTTGCCCAAGCATAAAAACAGGCTTGAAATTCTTCAAACCCTGACTCATCAATAAATACAAGGCTTTTACTTCCAGACATTTTAATCAATTCTCTCAGCACTCTGTAGTATTTCATTCTTTCTTCTCGGTTTCTTTCTCTATAACGAAGTTCCTTCTTTTTTCTGGTAATTTTCATTTTTTTTAAGGCATAGCAAATGGCACTTGGTCTCACTCCAAACTTCTCGGCTCTGTCTCTTAATCTTGCCTCGGGATTTTCTTGGACATCTTTTGACAATGCTTTCCAGTCTAGCTTTCTTTGACGGTGTTTTACCTTTGTCGCTTCCAGTTTTTCCCTACCTAGCCATCTATATATTGTGGCTCTTCCTATATTAAATAGAGCGGCGGCTTTGGTTATGCTTCCCCCATTCTCTACATAATCAATTACTTTTTTTCTCAAGTCTAGGCTATAAGACATTTTTCTGTATGGGTTGCTCGTTTCTCTTTATTTTACCTTATTTTTCCCTCGTCTCACACTTATTTGAAATGACTATAAAAATGGGCAGCATCCCCAGAGGATTTAAGAGGGCGAATAAAGTGATGGCAAAGTTTCTCAAAAAAGACCATTCCATAGGACAAAGTTGCTAATTTAAGCTCAATTTTTTGCTTTTAACCGAGGGATGGTCTAGATAAAACTACCAGTATCACAAGTCCCCTTTTCTACTGCCGGGCCATGATAATTTTCAGACGTTCCTCCGGGTCGATCAGGTGGTCATGATCGTCCGTACCCAGATCGAGTTGAACCCAACCGATCTTGCCGGTGAAACGACTGGTTTTCGAGGTATATTCCGCCGTTACAGGGGTACCAGATTCGTAGCCGATATCCGTGGTTTCGTCGGCGGAGAAAATAAAAGCCTGAGTTCGTTCTACCCGACCCGTACCCACTGGTTGACCGTCGTAGTAGAGGGTGACATTTCCCCCCCGTCCTAAACCACCACCATCGTAGGCAAACTCCATCCGTACCTGATGCTTGCCAGCTGGGATTGTCTCCGTCGCCTCGGTGACAAAACTTTCAATCCCCAGCACGTTATAGACGAACTTGGCTTTTCCATCGTGGCTATAAACACTCCAACCACCGAAGCGGCCGCCTTGGGCGATAATCACCCCGTCCACGCCTTCGGGGGGAATTTCCAGTTCCGCCGTTACCGAGAAGGATTTATTTTTGATGTTGATGACGCTATTTTCGGACAAACGCCCCATTCCGGCGAAAAATAATTGCGAGTTCCCCCCGGCGAGGGGGGGTCGGCCGGCGGTGGCGGGGTCGATCCGTTCCACTTGGCGATCATCTAGGGGCAGTACATTATACTTAACCGCCTCGATCAGAAATTGTCGCTGTAGTTCGTGCAGTTTCTCTGGCATTTCCTTGCAGAGATCCCGAGCTTGCGTCCAATCCGTACTGCCGTCGTATAGTTCCCAGATATCATCGTCGAAAGGAACCATCGTCTGTCCAGTCATCACCCACGGGGTGCGGTGCTTGGTAATCGCGCTCCAACCCTTGTAATAGATGCCCCGATTGCCAAACATCTCGAAATACTGCACATCATGACGTTCGGGGGCGGCTGCGTCGTTAAAGGTATAAACCATACTCGTACCCTCGTAGGGACTTTGTAGGACACCGTTAACCATCGTCGGTTCGGGAATGCCTACCACTTCCAACACCGTCGGAGCCACATCAATGATGTGACAGAATTGGTGACGAATCCCACCTTTTTCCTGGATGAGTTTGGGGTAACGAACAATCGTACCGTTACGGGTGCCGCCCCAGTGGGAAGCGACCTGTTTCGTCCACTTATAGGGGCTACTCATCGCCCAGGCCCAACCGACCGCGTAGTGATTATAGGAATCGGGCGCACCGAAGTCATCTAGTTTCGAGAGGAGAAATTCCGGGGTTTCTAGACCCGCTAACCCGTTAAAGTTGGCCATCTCGTTAAACGCGCCCTGAAGCGTTCCCTCAGCGGAGGCACCGTTATCACCGACGATGACGTAAATTAGCGTATCGTCGAGGATTTCTAGCTTTTCTAAGGCTTCAATCACTCGTCCCACCTGATCATCGGTATGTTCCAGAAAGGCGGCGTACACCTCCATCTGGCGCTCTAATACCGGCTTCAGGCGCTCGTCCATGTCATCCCATGGGGGAATTTCGGCGTGACGGGGGGTGAGTTCGGCATTTTGGGGAATTACGCCCAGTTCTTTCTGTCGGGCAAAGGTGATCTCACGCTGGCGATCCCAACCGTGAGCGAATTGGCCTCGATACTTGTCGATCCACTCCTTCGGGACGTGGTGGGGGGCGTGGGTTGCGCCGGGGGCGAAGTAGGCAAAGAAAGGCTTATTGGGGGCGAGAGCTTTTTGTTGACTAATCCAAGCGATCGCTCGATCAGCCAGATCCTCGGTCAGGTGATAGCCTTCCTCCGGGGTTTTCGGCGGTTCGATCGGGGTTGTTCCCTCGTACAGTGCCGGGTCCCACTGGTTATTCTCGCCACCGATAAAGCCGTAGAAATACTCGAACCCACCCCCGCCGGAGGGCCAAGCATCGAACGGACCGATCGGGCTGGTTTGCCAGACGGGTACTTCGTGGCACTTACCGAATTGCGCCGTGGAATAGCCGTTTAGCTTCAGGGTTAAGGCAAGGGGGGCTTTGGTGTTGGGACGGACGGAACTCTGTCCGGGGGCGGAGGTGGCGGTTTCGGTGATGTTGCCCATGCCAACCGAGTGATGATTCCTTCCGGAGAGCAAAGCCGCACGACTGGGAGAACAGAGGGCAGTGGTATGAAAACGGGTGTATTTTAACCCAGCCGCCGCTAATCGCTCGAAAGTGGGCGTATTGCAGGGACCACCGAAGGCACTGGCGGCTCCAAAACCCACGTCATCGAGCAGCACGATCAGCACGTTGGGTGCGCCGGCTGGCGGTCGGATATCTCGAATCGGGGGATAGTGGGTATCGGGATTCTTGGCATCGTAGGTGGTTAGACCGAAGGGGGTCAAGTCGGGTATCGGTAAAATTTGACGTTGGATCGGTTTGTCTTGGGTCATCTGGCTCCTTTTAAATTGTGCGATCGAGAGGTGAAAATCGGAAAAATCGGCTATTTCGTTGACAACGGCAATACATGATCGCATTTTTAAAGTTTAATCAATAAGATGACGGCGTTGCCGAAGGCGCTGCGTTCTCGAAGAGCGGCGAAGCCTAGCAGACCACACTAATTTGATTTTCTTAGCCAATTGATTAAAAGATTTGGCTCTTCTAGGTTCTGTGTGAGCATGGTATAATAGTAACACAGAACAGGAGGTGGGTTATGTGGATAAATTTTGAGCAACTCCTCGATTTACCAAATGTAACAGTGGTCAATTATCAAAAAATTGCTCAGACAATTTTCCTAAAGCTCGCTCTTTTAAATGAAACAATTGAATGTCCGAATTGCCATCAAACCTTGGACAGAATCAATCAAACAGAGTATAATCTAGTCAGAGATTTGTCAAGATTAGGCAATCGAGTATATTTAAAAGTACCACGCCGCCAGTTTCATTGTCAAAAATGCCAAAAGTATATCAGCGAAAGACTGAGTTTTATGAGATTAAGACAGCATCACACAATTCGCTATGAATCGATGATTTATGAGAGAGTAAAAAATTGTAGTATCGAAGAAATAAGTCGAGAAGAAGGGTGAGGATGGGAAGAAGTTGAGTTAATATTTAATCACTGTGCTAAAGAACTAGAAAAGGAAGAGTGGGAAGCACCAGAACGAATAAGCTTGGATGAATTTAGTAACTTAAAAGGACATAAAGATTTCATAACAACGGTCGTAGCTCTGGACAAGAAAATTTGACTAGATGTGATTAAAGGACATAAGCAAGAAGAATTAATGGAAGCCTTAAAGGCACAGCCAGACGCAGTTCGGGAGAAAGTGAAAGAAGTGAGCGTCGATATGTGGTCAGGATTTACAGCAGTGATCAAGGAATTATTTCCCAATGCTAAAATCATCTATGACCGTTTTCATGTAATGGCTATCATCAATGACGAGCTTAATAAATTGAGAAAGTTAATGGGGGTGCATGAAAAGGGATTACCTCATTTATTATGGAAGAATAAAGAGGACTTAAAGGAGGAGCAAAAACAACAACTAGAAGTTATCCTGAAAGAACATCCCTGCTTGGGAATAGCCTGGGAAATGAAAGAAGAAATTAGACAAATTTATCAAAGTCGTAGAACCTTCAGAGGTGCTGAGAGAAAATTGGAAAAATGGATCAGAATAGGCGGGATATTATATCAAAGTAGTGCCAGCATGATCCAGAAGCATTTGCCAGGTATTTGTAATTACTTTGAAAATCATACAACCAACGGATTAATTGAGGGAATGAATACCAAAATAAAGCTTATTAAAAGAATGAGTTATGGATTTACCAATTTTGAACATCTTCGACTTAAGCTGTTTGCTTGCTTTAATTCATAACAAAAATTAACACACGAAAACCAGAAGAGCCAAGATTTTTAATGCGGATTACCCGCATTTCTCACAAACTGAGGAAAGAACCTAATTTGTATTGTAAATATTCAGGTCTAGGGGTTGACAAAGAGAGAAAAATCAGCAGTAGGGATAAGAGAGACAACCGTATTCAAGGGGTGATGGACAGAGGCCAAAGCCTGAGGAAAGAAAGTTAAAACCGAACGACCTTGGGCGCGACAAGACTGAATCACGGTCAACAAACGAGTAGTATCGACAAAGCCACCCAAGGAGCGAGAACCACCAGCTATCTTGCGCTTAGTTACTCCCAAACCCAGAGAACGCTCGGCTCGGTTATTATCGGGAGAGACTTCAGGATGCTCAAGGAAATACCACCACTGATGGGACTTGTCCACTAAAGATTTCAGCAATAAACCCGCAGCATAACCCGCCAGGGGTCGCCACACAGCTAAAGCTTGCTCTAACCGCCGTCGAAAATCTATGACCCAATGGTTATAGATAGACCGAGCGCCAGTTTCTCGATATTGCCGATGTGGCCTAAAGGCTTCCGTGATTAAATCCAAAAAGACTTGGGCTAACTCCGTTTGATGAGGAGTTTTCAGTTTTTCTACCTGCTTAAAATGCCGCAGTAAATGGGCTAGACATTTCTGCTGGGCGGCCGCCCCATAGCCATTGTAAGTGCTGAAATCATCCGAGATTAACACCCCAGCGAAACTTTTCCCCAGCAGCTGCTCTAATTCTTGTCGCGAGCGCGTGTCCCCCGCATGGAAGAGAGAAAAGCCTTGTCCACTAATATTCCACCACCATTCTTTGATGCCCTTAACTGACCACGGCGATTCATCTACGTGGACTTGGGGTTGTTCTCTTACCCACTCTTGTCGTTCTCTGACTGAGGGTTCTACCGCAGAAGCGGCCACGTTGCATGGTGGCTTGTAATGTCCCTATCCCTACTTCTATTTTGCCAATTTCTCTGAGCCATTCTTGCTGTTTGGCCTAGGATAGATGCCCATAATGACTCATCCACCCCAACATGGCTTGTAAGCTTGCTCCCAAATCTTGACCGGGTACTACGTCTTCTGGCAAAACCCCGAGAACTTGCCCCCCACAATCAGCACAGTAGGCACATTCTTGCTTATACTCTACTATTTCTATTGGCCTTTCTACTAGCTGGGCTACTATCAAAGTGCGTTGTCGGCGTTCACCCAGGGCGAGATGGGTACTGCCACAATGAGGGCAATTTTCGGCTTTGACACTCTCAGTGCGGTCTATTCGTCCAAATCCTTGGCGGGTTTTTCCCTCATGCCCTTTTTGCCCTCCAGGGCCGCGTCCCTCTTTCTTTTCCCCTTCTTTAGCTTTTTCTGGCTTTCTTAGCAAGTCTGTGGAGGGGGGTTTCGATGAGGTTTTGCTATCCTTATCTAGATTACCTTTCAGCTTCTCGATGGTTTCGCCTTGTTTGACTACTAGAGCATCAATTTTGTTTTGAGGGATAAAAAAAGAGCTAATCTGGAAGAAGTTATCCAACTTCAGACAAAAAAATGCCGAAGAAAAAATATATTGTAGATCTAACAGACTCCGAAAGAACTGAACTCGAGCAGCTAACCAAGAAAGGAAAAATAGCAGCTTACAAAATGAACCATGCCAGAATACTACTTTTAGCAGACATCAATCAACAGGAAGGTGGTTGGACTGACTCGAAAATTAGTGAAGCCTTAAATGTTGCTCAAGCCACCATTGAGAGAGTACGACAAAGATTTGTCGAGTCAGGAATTGAATCATCATTAACTCGAAAAAAGCAAGAACATCGCCGTGCCAAAATTATCGATGGGGAAAAGGAAGCATATCTGATTGCCATCGCTTGTAGTGAAACACCAACGGGACGAGCAAAATGGACACTTCAAATGCTGGCAGATAAAATGGTCGAACTTGAATATGTGGAAAAAATATCACGAGAAACCATCAGAAAAACCTTAAAAAAAATGAATTGAAACCATGGCTGAATCAATCATGGGTCATTCCCCCAAAAGAATCAGCGGAGTTTGTCTGTGCGATGGAAGATGTCTTGGATATTTATCATAGTGAGTATGACCAGCAAAATCCTTGGCTGTGTTTTGATGAGAGTTGTAAACAATTAGTCAAAGAAACAAAAGAGAAAATACCAGCCGAACCGAGAGAACCAGAAAGGTATGACTATCAATATGAGCGTAATGGTGTAGCCAATATGTTTATGTTTTTTGAACCATTACAAGGTTGGCGACATGTAGAAGTTACACAACAAAGGACGGCGAGCGATTATGCACACCAAATGAAATATTTAGTTGATGAGCGTTATCCCGATGCCCAGAAAATTAGAGTAATTCAAGACAACTTAAATACTCATGTAAAAGCCTCATTATATAAAGCCTTTGAACCGGAAGAGGCCAAGAGAATTTTAGATAAACTCGAATTTCATTACACTCCCAAACATGGCAGCTGGTTAAATATGGCAGAAATTGAGTTGAGCGTTTTGAATCGTCAATGTCTCGATCGTCGTATCCCAGACATGGATAGTTTAAAACAAGAAATTAAGGCATGGGAAGAAAATCGAAATGAAAAGTCAAATTCAGTTGACTGGAGATTTACTACTGCTGATGCTCGTATTAAGTTAAAAAAACTCTATCCCTCAATTCAAACTTGACAGACTACTACTAACTCCTGTAATTTCAGCACCATCTCCACCAGTTGTTCTGGTGTCAGTTTTTTCAGGCTTTCCCTGTCTAGTAGCGGAGGCGGTTCTTTTTGCTTCATCCTCTCAATCTACACTTTTTTCTGTTTTTGTCAATCCCCTGACCTGAATCCTTACGTGAAACGATAAGTTTGGCTGATATTAGAGGGGAACAAACAGAGAATCCTTGCTCATCGGGAAGTTTTGGCATTGACAACAGATGATACTATTTCTTGAGGACGGGGAGCTATGTCACGGGTAAGGCAGCCTTTCTTTCGCTTCGTCACTGGAAGTAGAAACGCCTTTTCAGTTATCAGTGAACAGCGAACAGTTATCAAAGAGCCAGGCTGATCACTGATAACTGGTAGCAGTGCTACAATTAAAGCAGAAAGTTTGCTCCAAGAAAACCATGCAACTAGAAGAATACTTTGAAGTTTTTGAGCCAGATGACATCCGCATTAAAGGACATCGCATTGGGATTGAGGATGTCATCAACTACCATTTAAAAGGTTATACTTCCCCGCAGATTCTCCAAGAGTTACCGAGCTTAAACCTAGAGAAAATTTACGCTACTCTCACCTATTACTACCAAAATAAGCCCCAGATAGATGCTTATCTTCAGCACCTCCATGACTGGCAGGAAGAACAATACCAACAGTGGTTAAATACCGAGCCATCGCCACTGATTCAACGCCTAAGACAACTGAAACTAAAACGGAAACCGCAAGAACTAAACCCCGCATGAGAATCCGGTTTTTGTTAGATGAAAACTTATCCCCAGACCTCAAAATATCTCTGTTACGATTGAATCCTAATCTCGATATTTTGCGAGTAGGTGAACCCGATGCACCACTCCTAGGAACTTTAGACCCAGAAATCCTAGATTATGTTGCGTCATTTCAACGGTTATTAGTTACCAATAATCGTCGCAGTATGCCTGGACACCTCAAAAACCATTGGGATAAGGGGGGACATATTTGGGGTTTACTCTGGTTGCGCCCCAGTGCTAATTTAGAAATCTGGGTAGAAGAATTATATCTGATTTGGGAAGCATCTGAAGCAGAAGAATGGATTGACCGAGTTGATTGGATTCCCTTTTAAATCTTCGCTATTTATAGAATCCATTTGGTATCTTTTATAATGTAGATGTCAGCTGAGAGGGGGACGCGAAAACCTTGTCCATTATAGGTTTCAGGGGAGAGAGTCTCTAGCCTGCGCGAGCGGCAATACTTTAGTCTGAACCCCGTTTTGTGAATGCGTCACCGTCTAGTCGTCCCAAAAAATCAATGGAGGAGTCAGCTAAATGTACTCAAGTAGTATGACGGATGAAGAGGGCCACTTCCCCCTTCTATAGAAAACATTTTACCTCCTCAATTCGCTGGAATGACCCCCCAACTTTATAGAGGTTTTCGATTAAATGATACCAGTCCAAAATTTCAATTCTTTCCTGTTTCTCTCCTATCTCACGAAATAAATTCCAGATACCATCATGTCCATCTCCTCAACAAATTAAAGGCTTGGCCAAAACTTGAGAATTAACCAAATCTAATCAAGCTGAGTTATCTTGAAAAAAAGCCGCTACCCCCAGTTGATGAAAACTCACTGCTTTATAATCACGCCAAATTAAGGCTTTTCCCTTGTCAGTTCTTAGTCGTACCTTACCGCCATCTATGCTCATTTCTTCGACTTCGACTTCTAGGTTAGACGGTAATTCTTCAAAATGATAGCGATGTACGAGGCGTTGTTGGGTACTGTGAGAAACAGCAATTCCTGTCAATGATTTGATTTTCTGGGCTGATTTCTCATAGGATTCATCGCCACTTAATAGCAAACAGTTCTTCTCTAACATTGGACTCATCTGAGTCCGAGGCTTTACTTCTAACTTCTTCGCTTGTTTTTCTGTAATTGGTAATTCCCCCAAAATACTTTTCACTTTTCTCGTCCGACCGGCGGTTTCTTCTGTACTTGTTTTGATAAAAAAATACCGATTTCTGGGTTAACATACACCAATCATTAAATCTCTGACCGTCTCCTCTATTTCTCCCAAGTTATTAAATTTCTTAATTTGGGATTGCTCATAGAGACACGCTCCCAACTCTCGGGATAACTCTTGAATTCTTTTTTCATTTTCTGATAACATTGCATTATTCCTCCCATCGAGCTATATTCTGAATTGCCAGTTATAACTATTATAATCTCATTTCTCTTTGTGATCAAGTTGAAGATGTTCTAGTTTTTGACGGCTATAAGCATTAATACTCATTGCATAAGTTAGATGTTCCAGGATGAAGTACGGGATACGGGAGTATCGTAAGGCTAATTCTTTTTAAACTCAATTCACTCCCATTATAACCGATGAAAATATTAGGGATAGACGTTAGCCGTAATTGGGCTATCGTGGTTTTGTTGTGCGAATTTCCGCCGGTTTCACCTTTGCAATTCTCGAAAAGCATTAAGGAACCGGCTAAAGGATATCCTCGACTTAAGGGAAATATTCAACTTAACGAGATAGCCTATAAGCTCGAATGCAATGCCGAAGCGATCGAGATTATTAAATCCCTAGAAGCTGATGCGATTGTTTTAGAGCCTACTGGGTATTGGTACGCTAGTTTTTGGGTTAATTGTGCTAAGAAGCTAGGTTTAGATATTTACTGGATTTCTCATCAGCAAACTAAGATAAATCGTCAGCACTATTTTAAGATTAAAAACAAAGATGACTATCTAGACGCTTTAACTATTGCCTTAACTTATTTTGACAAATCGGGACTAGATGATCTGGGTAATCCTCCGATTTTAAACAACTATGACTATGACTCGTGGGAAACCTTATTTTAGAGGTGATCACGATATTAGTTTGAGAAAGTTTCAGGCTTATCCAGGGTTTGCGGCAAAAAGTTTTTCGGTGGTGGCAGGGTGTGGGGTGTGGGGTGTGGGGTGTGGGGTTTTACCAGTTTTGAGGTGGCCAATTACCTAATTTTCAGGGAAAAAGTGCCTAAATTTCCCCCCGATCACTCCCATATCCAGTACTTTTTAAGTTCCAAAAGGTCTAAAAGTCTTACCCAACAAGGTTTTTAGCTTTATTCAGCAAACCCTATCTAGGCTTAGGGTATTCCTATCAAATTTCAGGGGATACCTCAGCAAAACAAGACAAGGTGAAAAAGTCTTGGAAGGGTTCCGACTTGATGCGTTCTCACTTGTATGCTCACGCGCTAGTGACTATTTGCCCAGATAAGCCAGCTAAAACCGAGATTATTGGCAAGCTTAAGCATTCTTGGCTTAATCCCCGGATTCATCTCTATTACGACCACGAAAATGGTCAAAGAATCGAAAAAAGGAAAGAATTACCCAGCTTTAAGGCACTGGGTAAGGATGGACTGTGTCGCTTGCTGTTTTACGAGACTAGACTTTTGTATCAGCTTTTAACGGACAATTTGGTAAAGTGATTGAAGACATGACTCGACAACCTCACGACCAATTTGCCAAACAATACCTAGAAGAATTGCTTTCTCCTCTGGGAAGGGTGGAAGTTAGCAAGGAAGTGGCGGATGAAACGCGTCAGGTGGATATTTTCTTCTCTCCTCACCCTAATACAGGGGGAAATGCTCAATCTTTGGGTCTTTTAGGGCAAATGGTGACAACAAGCACTTTGCTTGAGCCTTTTCGCCATGCTCCCAATCGAACGGAAATTCGCAACTGTATCTTAAAACTGTTTTCGATTTTCGCTGAACTTCAACGGAAAGGGAAACGGGAAAAAACTGAGTTAAACGAGGATAACCTACCTAAATTGTGGATTTTGGCTACTTCTATTAGTTTGCACATCCTAGAGGGTTTTGATGCTAAATTAGAACTAGAAAACTGGACAGAAGGGATTTACTTTTTATCTCCCTCTCACCGAACGGCAATTATAGCGATTAATCAGTTACCTATTACCCCGGACACTTTACTGTTAAGATTGTTGGGACGGGGGAAAACCCAAAGCCAAGCGGTGAGAGAGTTGCTTGAGTTGCCTTCTGGCGATTCCTTCCGTCAAAATGTCATGGAATTATTGATTAGTTGGCGTGTGAGTGTTGAAGTTAACAATCTTTTAGAATCAGAAGATAGGGAGGTATTTATGGCTTTATCTCAATCTTATTTAGAGTGGAAAGAGGCGACCAAACGGGAAGGACTTCAACAAGGACTTCAACAAGGACTTCAACAAGGACAACGACAAATTATTGAAAATTTAATGCAAGTGAGGTTTGGAGAATTGGATGAGTCTTTGATAAAAGTTATTGATGATTTGCTCAAGTTATCACCGATGGAGTCTAGTCGTTTATTATTGGAGTCTTCACGGGAAGATTTAATCCGACGATTCCTCTCTGAATAAATTAATTAAGCTGCCCGCGCATTTAAATTGCTTGTTGAGATTAGGCAAGAGGCAACAGTAAAAGGATTGGGGGAGATTCAGCTAATCTAAGGATAAGAGGTTAAAATACGTCTTAGCTTAAACAGATTCAAAGAAGCAATAAACGGCGTAAAACGGCAGGGTATTATTTAACAGATGAAGAATTGCGATAGACCTGAAAAGATGCTTATGATTTAGCTTTAGGACAATCTACTTTAGAGGCTTTTAAAGGAAAATATGGGGTCAACGAATTAGCAGAAATTGTGATAAAATGCGATTATTTACCAAGCAATCGGGTTTATTTTGTGGTGATTATATTCTCTTAAATCTCTACAGATGAATTAGAATAGGCTCAACGATCTAAGCATCCAAAAAGTGAAGATTTTAAATTAAGAATTATCTTAAAAAACTAGGTTCCATCCTAGCTAAAATTATCTGAATAATTCTTTACCTAATTTCAGGAAGCCAATCTTCGTCTAAAATATCAGCTAAAGTATAAGGACTTGCCGAGGGTAATTTTAAATCCGTTTTCACCTCTGCCATTTTTCTGGCTTTACCATAAAGATAATCGAGACGATTAGATAAATGGTTTCTGAGATTGGTCGTTAATCTTAATTCCAATTGAGTCCGAAAACCAATTAATTCACCTCGCCAATGTCGCTCGTTATCTTCTCTTTCGCTTGACCAATACTGATAGAATAAAAGATGTTGTATGATTTGAATTACTAAACTCTCAACCGCATTTTTTTGTTCCCTTCCCAAAGCTTCTAACTCCTCAATCAAATGCTCATAATCTAAACTATCAACTTGACGATTTTTTAACAATAAAACTGTCTTATCTAGCCATTGCTGATAATCTTCTTCATAGATAGATGACAAACTTTGTCTAGCATGACTCATCGGTTATTCCTCAATCCTTCAGAATATATCGCCATTATACACCAACAAAAAAGCACCCCTTTCGAGGATGCCCTTTTATCTAATGATTTAGACGCTAACTGATTGAAATGCCAAAAATAGGAGATTTATAGACTTTACCATCAAAGTTAGGTTGATGACTGAAGCTGGAAATCGCCATCAAGTTGTATAAGCAACAAGAAGATTAATAACAATTGCTATTAGGAGTCTTTTTTGGCTTGCTTTTTATTTAATTTTCCCGTCAAGAAAGCACCGAATCCAAGTAATCCTAAACCTAATAAATTGGACGGTTCAGGAACACTAACGCCACCAGTATTTTGAATAATGGGGTTTTGGGTGACTGTTACTGTTCCAGGATTAGTAAATGTTAACCCCGTCACAAAAGCAGTAGGATTAGTTGGATCGAGCATTTCCGCAGGATCAATGCCACTAATGCGGAAGTTACTAAAGCCAAGGGGATTGACACCCAACAAGTTGAAAGTCGTTCCTGCTAGGAGAGAATAATTGCCAAATCCGGGTAATTCCAGGATAAAGTTACTGTCGCCTTGGGGGAGAGCATTAGGGATTAAAACTGAGGCGAATAAGGGTCCGCCTGTCACTGAATAATCGTATCCTACCGACACAATCGGATCAAAAAAGATGGGGTCAATTATACCCCATCCATTATTACCGATGATAACACCAGGAAAAGTAAAACCGTCGGGGTTGCTTGGATTTGGAGTAGGAAGAAGCGGATTGGTAGGCGTTGTTCCGGGTTGGGAAACTGGTTCTCCATCTAAACTAGCAATCCAAGCTTCAGTCAGACCATTAGGGTTAGTTCCAGAACCCACAATCGTTAACCCATCAGCAGAAATTGCGTTAGCTACGTTCAAAGACCAACCGGTTAAATCTAAACCATAATCATTCGTTAAAACCTGTTGTAAGCTCCGCATCCCTTGGGTGCTATTCCAGATAAATGCCTCTGCGCCGGTGAAAGGGTCTGTAGCGCTGTAACCAACCACGACAGACCCATCGGCTGATACTCCATTAGCATAGCTAGCTATACCTCCAGATAGTACCCCTAGTCCGACCATTCCCCCTGCTTGTGTCCAACGGAATGCCTCAATAAGATTACCATTAAAACCATTACCACCATTGCTGTAACCAACTACAACAGACCCATCGGCTGATACTCCATTAGCCTCGCTAAAGCCAAAGAAACCATTAACCCCCGGTAAGTACCCTAGTCCTACCATACCTGTCCCTTGTGTCCAACGGAATGCCTCGTCACCGCTTTTACCAACTACAACAGACCCATCGGCTGATGCTCCTGAAGCACTGCTAGAGTCTCCTATTAGTAAGGACCCCAGTCCGACCACCCCCGTTGCTTGTGTCCAACGGAATGCCTGAAAACCACCACCACCGCTTTGACCAACTACAACAGACCCATCGGCTGATACTCCATAGGCTACTCCTCCCCCTAGTCCTACCATCCCCGTTGCTTGCGTCCAACGGAATGCCTCATTTAAGCTATAGGACGACCAATAAGAGCCTCCACCAACGACAACAGATCCATCCGCTGATACTCCATAAGCCTTGCTATATACTACGTCCTCAAAGCAAGTATTAGACTCAGGGTTACAAAACACCTCCGTAGGTACGTCCCCTAGTCCAACCATCCCCGTTGCCTGTGTCCAACGGAATGCCTCTGTTGTCCACCCAGTACCACGGGTGCTGCTACCAACCACAACAGACCCATCGGCTGATACTCCATTAGCACTGCTAGAGAAACTACCTGGTAAGCCCCCTAACCCCTGAAAAGAGGCGGCCTGTGCCTGGAAAGCTACCCCGATCGCACCCAATCCGATCCCTAAGCTGATACAATTAGCTAGTATCTTGTTCATAACCTAATAAAAGTCCAAAAAACTAAGTGATTCTTACAATACTAGATGTTCACTTTGGTTTTGTCTGTGGGAATTTGTGGCCATTTTGGATTTTCTGATAAAATCATTTTTGTGGGATAAAGTGGGATTTAGTGGCAAAAAGGAGGGCAAGGATCATAAAACAAGCCTAAATTTGATTTCTAGGTTCGATCCCCCCTAGCCCCCCTTTTTAAGGGGGGAACCAGACTCAAAGTCTCCCTTTTTAAGGAGGGAACCAGACTCAAAGTCTCCCTTTTTAAGGGGGATTTAGGGGGATCGAACTAGCGAAGCTTATAACTAGCAACTTGGGTTAATTTAAATGCAGAACAAATTACTAAATCAAGAGGTTAATCAGTAAAAAAAGGCAAAAAATGGAAGAATTATTAGAGTTAAAAAATCTATTACTAGCTGGCAATGTTCCCGATGCCTTGATTTTGGTAGAGGAAATGACAGAAATGAGTAAGGATGATAAGCTCAATAAGATTTTTAGCTTTAGTATTATTGTTCTATTACATCTGATTAAACGGCAAGCAGAAAAAACGCAGTACCCGCTTATGGGAAACCTCTATTTCTAATTCTGTTCGACAGATTCAACGCATTAATCAACGACGTAAAACTGGAGGAAATTATCTGACACCAGAAGAATTAAAAGAAACCTTAGATGATGCTTATTCTTCGGCTTTAAGACAAGCATCATTAGAAGCTTTTGAGGGTATATATAAACCCGAAGAAATTGAAGCTATGATTGATAAAACTAAAATTATTAATCAAGCATTGGCATTAATATTAACCGATTAAGTAACAGGTGACAGTCGGAAACAAATCAGGAGGTTTAAATGTCAGAAACAGTCGCTTAAAGATTAGCAGCCTGTTTAAAAACCTTAACGGAGGAAAATTAATGATTAACTTAGAACAAATTCAACAAGATATTAACCAATTACCTGAAGAAGCACAAAACTTACTGATTGATTTTATTGAGTTATTAAAAAAACGCTATTCTTTACAGGGTAATCGCATGTTGATAGAGTTCTCAAATTCCGAGGAGTTAGGTCTAAAATTCGATGGGCAACTCAGGCTTTGACCTGCACAAGGCGACCGAATCTCTGGTTTTGCCAGTCATTATGGCCTAACAAACCCCGAACTGAGCTTATCTACTCAGTTCCTTAAATTCCCAAAACTCCTGATCAACTGCAAGATTAACATCTACCTCCCCTCTCTGTCAACGGCACTGGCGGCTAAGATTTTCACCATGAAATCATTGTTCATGCCTGCCTTATACCGTTTCATCTTTAGGCTCATTTTTGAGGGTTCTCGCTTTAACAGATTCACACTTAAACGGCGCAACAGACCTAGGTTTTCCGCTCCATAGCCTAGACGAATCCGACTGGCATCTTCATTAAAGGTAACATCGAGTACCCAATGGAGACTATTTTCGATACTCCAATGCCTGCGAATCACCTCGGCCTGTTTTTGGGCATCGGCTGCTAAACTACTGATGAAGAAGCGAATTTCTGTCGTAGTTTTATTCCATAATTGGCGGACACTGCGAACCATGACTAGGGTGGTTAGGCCAGGCCAGAGACTCTGCCGATGCAGGGGCGGTAATTGAGACACTGGCACTACCCAAATTTGACGGGTTTCGAGCCGGTGATGCCCCGACTCCACCTTTTCGTGGTAGCTGTATTCAATCCCTTGCCAATCCCCGGCTATAGCTTGGTCAAACCAGCCTTCTACTTGTTGAAAGAGCTTGCCCTGATTGCCTTTGAGGGCTAAGACGTAATCTCCAGCCCCAGACTTGATTTGTTGGGCAATTTCAGTCTGGGTTCCCATGGCATCCAAGGTGACTATCGCTCCCTTGAGATTGAGCAATTGCAGCAGGTGCGGCACGGCGGTAATTTCATTGGATTTACTGTCCACTTTTTCTTGGGCTAAGACTAACCCATGTTCGCTACTCCAAGCACTGACGGTGTGCAAAGCTTTCAGCTTTTCCTCTCGGTCATAAGAATTTCTGGCCGTTTTCCCATCTATGTGGATTAGTTCTATGTTCAATTTCTCGGTGATTTCCTCTATCCAAGCCAGGAATCCTGACTGTAATTGCTTGGGTTCTAGCATCCCTAGCACTCTGCCAAAGGTATCGTGGGAAGGTATGCCATTCGGTAGGTCTAAAAATGTTTCCAACCAAGATTGCTTGGCTTGTCCGTAGGCTTCTATGGCGACAAACCCATCGGCACCAGCTAATACCGCCAAGATAGCTATGGTAATTATCGAGACTAGGCTATGATTGCGCCCCCTGTCCGCCCTCGGGTCTTCTAGATGCTGAAAATGTTTCAAGACACTGTTTCTTAAAACCTTTGCCTCTCGCTCTTGCTTGGGGTTTAAAACTAGGAGACCAAAACCGGATGCCATGCTCAACTGCTACACCATGTAACTTTTTGCTTCCTCTCAGATTAACTTATATCAGCTCGTCCTGCTAGGCATGACATTCAGTCACCTCTGTCTGTTACGTTTTCTACAAAACGACGTGCGATTACCCTGCTATTCTTTAGCAAAAAAGCCAGAGATTGCAGCAAAAATAAACCCTGAAGCTCAAAGTACCCTAGACATTTTAAAAGAATCTGGATTAATCGGTTGTATTAGTGCAGAATCAGACCTTTCTACTAATTATAAATCCGTTCTCAAAGAAGGATTAAAAGCTAAATATGATCATCGTTGATACTGGGTTCTGGGTGGCTTTATTTAACAATAAAGATCAATATCATCTAATAGCACAGCAAACCTTAGCACAGTATTCTTCTCAACCCCTAATTACAACTTGGTGTGTTTTAACAGAAAGTTGTCATCAGTCCGTAGTAGTCCGTAGCGAATATGTCAGATTTTTAAACATAGCGCAGGGTTCAATTCATAAATTAGAAACTTATCTTCTCTTATCTGGACGGATAGGATTAGGTGAGCAAAAAGAGATAAAATCATAGTTGATATCTTGCAAGAGGAAAGTAAAATGATTATTAGTCTGATAAAAAAACGAGAAAACTAAAATCTGTTCCCTTATCCCAACCAGAAATACAAATGTTCTACCACTTACTTATATGGATATTCAAAACCTTTTAGAATGGACAGATAAACAGGTATTAGAGAAAACCGGTAAACATCTTGATTCGTTGCAAGAATCCATCTTACAGGGTATTTGGGAACATCAAGATTATGAAGAAATTGCCAAAAATAATCAGCGCAGTTATGATCATATCAAAAAAGAAGCATGGAAATTATGGCAACTGTTATCAGATGTTTTTCAAGAAGATATAAAAAAGTCTAATGTTCGTTCTATTTTAGAAAATAAAGCTTCATCTACTATTTATAATTTTGTTAACTCTCCACATAATAATATAAGAAATAATCATGTTAGTATCTGTAGAGAAAATAACCTCTATTCAGAAAACAACTTAAAAAAGTCTTCAAATTTCCCAGATAATGATCATCAATCCCCCATAATTAACCTAACAAAAGCACCGGAATTAAGGTATAACTATGGACGTAACTTAGAAATATCAACCTTAAAAGAATGGCTAGATAATAAAACTCGATTAATTACCATTTATGGGTTAACTGGAATCGGAAAAACAGCTTTAACCCTTAAATTAATTTCAGAAATTGCCCCACAATTTGATTATATTATTTATCGCAGTCTGGAAACTATTCCTCAATTAATCGCTCTCAAAGATGATCTAAAACAGTTTTTCACCCAATCTCTATCAACCCCCTTACCTGATATAATAGATTATCTAAGCTCCTATCGTTGTTTAGTTATTCTTGATGATGTGCAGAATATTTTTAAACTGGGGGAATTAGCAGGTAAATATTTAAGCGACTGTCAGGATTATCATAAATTTTTTCACCAAATTGCTACCACATCTCATCACAGTTGTTTGATTTTAATTAGTTGGGAACTTCCCAGAGATTTTGTCACCTTAAAATCCGATAAAATTAAAACTTTATACCTGCAAGGTTTAACAACAGAATTTGAAGAAATTTTCAAAGAATACGGTTTAAAAAGTGAGGAGAAATGGACGGAACTGAGCGAACTTTATCAAGGTAATCTTAACTGGTTAAATATCATCTCCTCAACCATTATTGAACTATTTGATGGAGAAGTATCCTTATTTTTAGAACAAATGAACAATGAAATTTATTTAGGGGATATAGAAAACTCGATCGAATGTCATTTACAGCGTTTATCCGAAGCGGAAAAAAAGGTGATAAACTGGTTAGCCAATCAAACTGAAGCAGTAGAAAAGTTTCCCAAAACTGCTAATCTTGACCTTTGTCAATCCCAATTTTGGGCAGCTATTCAGTCATTAATGAGACGCTGTTTACTGGATAAATTACCATCAGAAACCTCGTCCTATTTTCCTATTAATCCTGTGTTTAAATCCTATCTTAAAAGAAATCCTAACGATTAGGAAAAATTTATCTTATTATAAATATATGTGTACCGCAACGCAGAAACCCGCAGGATCGCTTTCCAGTCTATCCTATTTTCTATACACCTGATCGTGACTACCAATATCAATTAACAAGATGATAACTTCTAAATATTCTCCATCTTCCGAAAAACTAAAAATAATTCGACAATCGTAAGCTACAGTACAAGACCATAACCCTTCTAAATTACCACTTAACTTATGGGTTTTTAAAGACAGTGTAAATGGGTCTTCTGCCAGTTTTCTAAGTACATCGAAAATTTTAGGTTTTAACTGGGGATTTTTCTTGATTAGCTTCTTAAACGAACGCTTAAACCCATCACTCCATATTAAATCCATTGTTAATCCTCATTCAAATCAGCAATCAAATCTTCTACGGTTCCCCTTCTGGCCGTTCCAGTAGCGATCGCCTCTTTCAATTCCTTAAAATTAGCTAAGATTTCTCTTTCTCTTGCTTTGGCTCTATATTGACACAAAATCTCTAACAATGACTCCTGTTCATCCTCTGATAAATTCTCAAAAGATTTGATCATTTCTTGCAAAGTCATCATTTTACCTCTTAAGTCTCGATAAAAACCTGGGATCTCTTATTCTTTGTGTGATCAGTTTAACTTATATAGGAGCGATCAATCTTTGTGTCCTTTGTGTCTTTGTGGTTTGCTCCACTCGCTCGTCACCAGGACTGTATCTTAGAATACATTTTACCCACCAAACCTAAGAGAGCCAAATTTATCTTATTTTGACATCCTCACCGCCGTAAACGGACGGTGATTCCCAAACCTCACGATTTGGGTTTCTGCTTCTTTCCCTTGCGGGGTTCCGCACCTGCCTTAACAGAGTAAATCTGTTCTGGTCTTATGGTCGCTCTACAGACTGACACCGCAAGTCCTGCGGCCAAAATGTTTTTACTAGCGTTAATATCTCGGTCATGGTGCGTCCCACAGTCTGGACAATCCCACTCTCGAACATTTAACGGCATTTTCTCAGCAATATACCCGCAATTACTACACCGCTTAGAACTAGGAAACCATCTATCTACTTCGATGTAATTTCTCCCATACCAACGGCATTTATAGGCTAATTGTCGAGTTATTTCTCCCCAGCTTACATCAGATATTGCCTGAGATAATTTCGGGTTTTTGACCAGATTCTTGACGGCTAAATTCTCAACCACAATCGTTTGGTTTTCACGAACTAATTGAGTGGTTAGCTTGTGTAAATGGTCTTTTCTACTATCCGTAATTTGAGCGTGAATCCTGGCTACTTTTATTCTCGCTTTTTCCCGATTCTTTGAGTCTTTCTTCTTTCTAGAAAGATTTTTTTGTGCCTTTCGCAACCTCTGATAATGTTTCTTAAAATGCTTAGGATTAGACACTTTATCGCCGTCGCTGGTAATTACTAGGCTACTAATTCCTAAGTCAATTCCGATGGCTTTATCTGTTACTGGTAATGGCTTAATTGTTGGGTCATCAAATCTTATTGAGATATGCCAGCGTCCAGAAGGATGTAATCTGACTGTTACTGTGCTTGGTTCACAAGCTTCTGGTATTTGTCTTGACCATCGAATAGGTAAAGGTTCTGTGCATTTAGCTAAATAGATTTGTTTGTCTTTAAATTTAAAAGCAGACTTAGTAAATTCGGCACTTCCTCCTTGATGTTTTTTCCTAAAGTTAGGATACTTAGTACGACCAGCAAAGAAGTTAGTAAAAGCTGTTTGTAGGTGTCTTAACCCTTGTTGTAAAGGTACACAGCTAACTTCGTTTAAAAACTCTAATTCTTCTTGCTTTTTCCAATCAGTTAGCATTGAAGACGTTTGAGCATATCCTACTCTTTCTTGTCTTTCGTACCAAGCTTGTGTTCTGACATGGAGAGCTTTATTGTAAACTAATCTTACACAGCCCAAAGTGCGCCGCAATAGCGACTCTTGTTCGGGTGTGGGGTAAAATCGGTAAGAATAGGCTTTCTCCATATTTCACATTCTGGCATATATTTGGTAAATGCGCTAGTATTTAACGGTAAAGCCGTCGTAGAACGACGGGGTTTCAGACCCAAATTTTCGATGAGTACCAATGTCAAGTAAAATGATAACTTCCTCCTGGGTGTCTGGCTCAATTTCTATAGAAAAAATAATCCGGCAATCAAAACCACAAGAACAAGCTTTAAGTCCCGATAATTCCCCTTTTAATGAATGAGTTCCCAAGTTCAAAAAATAAATATCTTCCCTCATTTGTGCCAATGTCTTCTCAATGGCTTTCTGTCGTTGAGGATTTCTGAGAACAAACTTACGGAAAGTCCGCTTAAATTTAGGCGTTAAAACCAGTTCTCTCATAATATCTATTCTAAAGTTTCTCTCAATTCTCTCAGAATAATTTCTAGGGGTTGAGGTTTCAATTCTCCTTGATGAAAAGCATTAATTGACTCCCTAGCATCTCTGGCAATTTCTTGACGACGAATATCAGTAAAACTTCAAATAACACAACACCAAACAAAACATAATAACAAAATACAATAATCACAACCTACAAAACCTTAACAAAACACCATAACAACAACACCCAACCACACACCCCAACACAAAAACCCCCAACCCTCACCCAACTCTTTCTATCCCAATCTTACATTCCATTCAATACCCAATCAATTTTATCACTCTAGCGTGAACTTTCCTCCATTACACCATCTCAAATACAACTTTGAATTACATATCAATACCTACTATCAAACATCCCCAACCAGCAACCATCTCTAAAACCCACAACTTCATAACTCAACCACTACCAATCTCAACTCTACACTACAGTTATAAAATTAAAACTTTTATTATAAACTCATTGATCACCACCCATATCCGTCACCCATATACCTCAAACCTCCAATCAAACTAATACTATCTATTCCGTCAATATAATAACTCATCTAAAATTGCATAAAAAACACTACCTAATACACCCTATATCTTCACTAAAATTAATTAAACAACCACTATCCTACATTAAACCTACTAAAAAATTTATAAACTAAAACCTATTAAACCCGCAACACTAATAATATACCAATTTCCCCTATCAAATCACATACCAATTAACCTCCTAACACACCATCAACATCACAATTTAATTTTTTCCACCTTCATAAAATACATCAATTACCACTCCAACACCACTAATACTAACCCTTATAAACTAACTTCTACCATCATATATTTACCCATATTCTCATTGTAAATCAACATCCAACCTCATACTCTCTTCACATTTTCTTATAATTCACCCTACCACTACTCCTACCAAAACTTAATTACATTACCCCCTGTACGGACCGAGGTAGCAGAAGACACCTAGTAAGAAGTGGAAAATGACTAACTGGTAGGGACCACCGTTGTATAACCACTCATCTAAGGAAGCTGCTTCCCAGATGGGGTAGAAGTGGAGTCCAATCGCGTTGGAGGAGGGAACAACTGCACCGGAGATGATGTTGTTTCCGTAGAGTAGGGAACCAGCTACAGGCTCGCGAATACCGTCGATATCTACGGGAGGAGCGGCGATAAAGGCGATGATGAAGCAGGTGGTGGCGGTGAGCAGGGTGGGGATCATGATCACACCGAACCAACCGATGTATAAGCGGTTGTTGGTGCTGGTGATCCACTGACAGAACTGCTCCCACAGGGAGGCGCTTTCGCGCTGTTGTAGAGTGGTGGTCATTGGTTGATGATTCCTATTAAGTTATCGAGGTACGATTGATGATGTCTCTATCTTAGAGATTTTGTAACGGTTTGTAAAGGGGTTTGACAAAAGTATTACTTGTCGGAATGATAAGGTGGGCTTATGTTCAGTTAGTTGGTCGAAGCGATCGATTTGCCGACATTGACACTCCCATCGCTAAAAGCGAGGGATTCTTGGTTCACTGAGTTTCCTTAATCTGGCAGGACGTATCCAACATTCACCAGAGGGAATCTCTCCCCAAGCGTGAGTTCCAGTATGCCCTACCGTACTTAGTCCCTTTTTGAGAATATTGATAGCGGCGTTAATATCTCTATCTTCTACATAGCCACAATCGGGACAAACATGGGTTCTAGTAGATAGAGATTTAGGGACTTTTTGACCACAATTAGAGCAATTTTGACTGGTGTTATGGGGAGCTACTGCTACTGTAGCCTTACCATATTTAAAACCAAAATACTCTAACCATTGTCGAAAAGTTGACCAAGCCACATCACTAATAGATTTAGCTAGTTTTGAGTTTTTTACCATGCCTTTAACATTTAAATCGACCTGAGCGATGAAATCGTTAGATTTAATTACGCGCAATGCCTCTTTTGAGCCAAAGCCTTTACGTTGCCTACTTACTCTTAAATGTTTTTTAGCATATCTCTTTCTCGCTTTTTGGTAGTTGTTTGATTGGGGTTGTCCTCGACGGAACTTCTTAGACTTTTTCCGATTGAGACGATTTAAGGTTTTCTCAGCTTTACGATAGTATTGCGGTATTTCTACCGTTTCTCCATCGCTGTTAGCATAGAATACTTTTAGCCCCATATCTAATCCCACACACTTCTTAGATGGTTCAAGGGGTTTTGCATATTCCCGAACATCTAAATTCAGGCAGAATTGAATATAGTAGCCGTCGGCGCGTCTGACAATCCTTACCCGTTTAATTTGGTCTAAGGGGTAGAAATTCAGGTCTCTAGTTCCTTTCAGTTTAACTGTTCCGATATTTTTTCCGTCACTGAAAGTAATTTTCTTTCTGTCGTCAGATAGTTTCCAGCCAGAGTGTTTATATTCTACAGAACGATTATTCTTCTGAAACTTAGGATAACCTTTCTGGCCCTTCACACCTTTTTTACAATTGTCATAGAAACGAGAAATAGCAGACCATGCCCGTTCTGCCGATGCTTGTCTAGCTGTAGAATTTAGTTCATTAGCGAACTCAAACTCTTTAGCTAAAACTGCACAGTATTTATTGAGAGAATATTTATTTATTTTATCTTCTCTTTTCGCGTCCATCCAAAGTCTTAAAGCTTTGTTTCTGATGAACTGAACTGTCCGAATAGCATCGTCAATGGCAGTACATTGACTTGGTTTTAATACTGCTTTCATTTCTAAGACAATCATTGTTTATCGACCTCAAACAACTATATTTATACTAACCCACAAAGCCTAGATTGTCAATTGAGTCGTGCTTCGCTGTTTGCTTTTGGTCGGGGTTTCATCCCGTCGGTAAAACCGAGGGTCTTCACCCCGACATTTTTAGATAAACTCATGAAGCACCTTTTCCTTTGAGCGAGAGAATGCGATCTGGCGTAGCGAGCGCTTTGCGTTCGCTCTACTTGGTGTTGTTTTTGGCCCGTTCGAGCTTGCCTGCGATTGCGTCCAGCCTTGCTTTGATTCTGGTCATCCATTGGTTAAACTCGGCCGACTGCCGGTCGATATCTTCTTTCCGTACCCTTATATCTTCGGTTGTTTTTTCGTGGACTTCTAACCGGATATAGCGGTATTCGCTTGAGTGAGATACAGACCATCGTCTTGCCTAGACTGACTTATAGCTTGTTGCAGTATACCTCATTCGACTGCATACCGCTATAGAATAATCGACTAACCCGAATAAATCCCGATTAATCGGACAAAATAAGGCAATTTGCCGATTCAGGGGCCAGAGGAGAGAAAAATTGTCAGACAATCGGGAAAAAGTGGCAGCGGAAAAATTTTTCCGAACTGGAGTAGCAAAAAAATCCCAGTCCGGTTAAAATTGATTATCGATCGATTGTGTGAGGAGTCCGATCCCCATGACCAATAAACACACAGCAAGGCTGCTGGGCAGTTGCCTGCTGCGCCTTCCTGCCTATAGTTGGCTCGTCCTAGTTTTTTGGGCTTTGATTATCGCTCCAGTCCAGGCTGCTGTCGAATTACGCATTGCCATCAGTAAAGGTGTTAGTGCCGTCTCCGTGGGCAGTTCCACCGATGCTGTGGTAAAAGATGGGGCCGGCAGAGTCTTAGGAGAATTGACCGCCATGAATGCCCTCAATGCTAATCCCAGAGGAAAAGCGGTGGGTTTGGCCGATTGGCAGGCCAGTCAATTGCTCATCGAACCGGAGAATGATGGTTACGTCTGGATTAACGATCGCTGGTATCGAGGACGGATACGGATCATTCGGCAAGGTTCTGGGGTGACAGCCGTAAATTTAGTCGATTTAGAGGAATATCTCTATAGTGTCGTCGGTGCGGAAGCGATTCCCTCCTGGCCGCAAGAGGCCTTAAAAGCCCAATCCGTGGCGGCGCGTACCTATGCTCTCTACCAAATGAATACTTCCGGCAATCGCATCTACGATCTCGATACCACCACCCGCACCCAAGTTTATAAGGGTCTGGAAAGCGAGTTTACTAGCACCCACGAGGCCGTTGATGGCACCGCCGGACAAATTATGATCTTCAACGGCAAACCGATTCTAGCGGTGTTTCACTCCTCCTCTGGGGGTCATACAGAAAATGTCGAAGATGTTTGGAATTCCCCCTTACCCTACCTGCGCGGTGTCGTCGATTACGATCAGGTCGCACCGGTATTTCAATGGTCAAAAAACTTTAGTGCCAGTGAATTAGGCCGTTTAATCGGTGGTGTCGGTCGCGTGCGATCGCTATCTCCCGAAAGGATCACTCCCCACGGACGAGTGATTACAATGCGTGTAGTGGGCGCTCAAGGCTCTAAATTAATCTCTGATACCCAATTACGGCGAATACTGGAGCTGCGTAGTACCCTATTCACGATTTCAGCTAATAACGGTACTTTTGCCATCAATGGTCGCGGTTTCGGTCATGGGATCGGTTTAAGTCAATGGGGCGCTTTTTCCCTCGCCGATCAAGGGGTGACTTATGATCGCATTCTCAGCCATTATTATCAAAATGCCAGTTTAACTGAGATGTCGCCAGAAGTCCCTCGCTAAAAGGGATGGGATCAACTGCGACGGAATCAGCAGCATCTGGTAGGTTTTTTATCTGATCGGCAAAATTGGATAAAACCAGTAAAATTCCTATATTTTCAAGAAATCTATCGATTTTAACCCCTAAAAGCTAACAACTGACGGCGGACATTGATTGCGGCAAAAAGCGCAAAAATGATTACAATCGAGACAAAATATCAACGACTAGGATTAAATGGCTACTCATATTGTTACTGGTGTCGCAGGTTTTATCGGTTCTAACTTGGCCCAAAAGCTTTTAGAACAAGGAGATCAGGTGATCGGTATCGATCAATTTAACGATTATTACGACCCCAGTTTAAAGCGCAAAAATGCCCATATTCTAGCAAAATATCGCGAATTTAAGTTAATTGAAGCGGATATACAAGCCCTCGACTGGCGACAACTGTTGCAAGGAGTAGAAGTATTATTCCATCAGGCGGCCCAAGCAGGAGTCAGAGCAAGCTGGGGTGATGGATTTCGTCAATATACCGAAAGGAATATAAATGCCACTCAAATTATTCTTGAGGCCGCTAAGGAAACCCCTTCTTTACAAAGGATGGTTTTTGCTTCCACTTCCTCGGTGTATGGCAATGCGGAAACGATGCCGACTCCCGAAACCCTTTGTCCCCAACCAGTTTCACCCTACGGCATCACCAAATTAGCGGCAGAAAGACTCTGTTGGCTATATCACCAGAATTTTAACGTTCCCGTCACTGCCTTGCGTTATTTCACCGTTTATGGACCGCGGCAACGTCCCGATATGGCTTTCCATAAGTTTTTGCAAGCAGCGATCGCAGGTAAAGCTATCGGCATCTACGGAGATGGCAAACAAACCCGCGATTTTACCTTTATTAGCGATGCTGTAGCCGCTAATTTAGCCGCTGCCCTAGTGCCGGAAGCGGTGGGGGAGGTGTTTAATATTGGTGGGGGTAGTCGCGTGGTATTGTTGGATGTCTTGGATACCATGGAAAAAGTCATCGGTAAACCGATTTTGCGATCGCATCAAGGATTGGCCCGAGGAGATGCCCGTCACACCGCCGCCGATGTCACCAAAGCCCGTACAATCTTAGGTTATAATCCCCAAGTCTCCCTAGCCGAAGGATTAGCCCAAGAATGGCAGTGGATTCAGGAATTATATTGTTAATGGGAGCAATTCTTTAATAATCAAAAAATCTCCCTTTGAAGGGGAGATTTTGGTCGCTATCTAGGGTTATCCACCGAAAAATTACACTAATTTCAGATCGGGATAATTAGCGAGAATGTCATCTTGACTGAGAATATCACCCTCGGCTTGGGGAGTCCAGATCACTTCTACCGCCAAAAGTCGATCGCCTCCCATACTACCAATTTGTTGCAGGGCCTGTTTCAAGTCTTGGGAATCATTAATTTTGGCTAGGGAAAATTTACCAACAATGCCGGCTAAAATAGTCACCAAAATATAGCCTTCCGGTGCGGTTTTAGCTAATTCTCCAGCCGATTCGGGTAAAATATTTTCTCTAGAACCTTGACGCAGTTGGTTATTGTAATTAGTTAAGGTTTCCGCCGTTAATTTACCGCGTTCGTTGAGGGACCACTGATTAAACTTCGCTTCTGCACTGCTGAGGCTGGTTTGTTGGCAATCGACGTTACCATAAACCCAGTATTCCGGATGACGTAACAGGGCGAGGGCCGATTCTTGTAAGACTTCGACGCGTCCCTCGGAGGTGCTAGTATCCACAGTTAGGGCGATTTGATTTAATTCTTGTTGCAGATAACGGGCATTAGCCAACAAACCCACCTGTACTTTAGCCACGGAGACGGTTTCATATCCCGGTTCAACAGCCATACCGTTTTCGTCACTACCTCCACCATTACGGAAAGCATTAACGAGGAAATTGGCAATAGCAAAAAAGATTAACAGAGAAATTAAGCCACCGCCACCACCACCCCAAAAGAAGGGTAAGAGGAAAGGAAAACCAATACCTCCACCGTAACCCGGGGAACTGTAACCACCACCTCTAGAAGGACTAATACTGCGACTAGGGGCGCGAAAACTACCGCCCCCCATTCTACCCCCCGATGCCGCTAAAGCATTGGGAATACTGCCTAAAATCAACGTTGTCACTAATCCTAGAACTAATAACGGCTTGGCAAGCGATCGAACTTTAGTTAAAATTTTGTCAATCATAAGAACACCGAAGCAACCCTTTATTTACTAGGATAACCAGTTTCTCCCTCAGGGATAGACAAATCTTGAATAGGGATAACCGAATCAGTTATCAGTGATCAGTTAGAAGGTGTTGGGTATTGAGATTTTAGGGTTTTGGGGTTTTGGGGTTTTTAGTTGAATTCCCCCATTTCCCCATTCCCCCATTCCCCCATTCCCCCATTCCCCCATTTCCCCATTCCCCCATTCCCCCATTCCCCCATTTCCCCACCCCCAAATTTATGACTTGGAATTTCTCCCCTCCGACGGATTCGCCATTAAGCGATCGCGAAGTACCCTTAGAAAGTCATCATCTCTGGGGTAAACGGATTGCTTTACTGGTAACGGGAGGGATTGCGGCCATGAAAGCGCCACTAATTGCCCGATCTTTGCGGAAATTCGGGGCTACAGTCGTGGCTTTTGTCTCGGAAGAAGCTTTAAGATACGTCACTAAGGAAGCTTTGGAATGGAGTACGGTTAATCCCGTAATTAGTCAATTAACGGCAAAAGCAGAACATTTAAGCGATCAATCTCCCTTTGATCTTTATTTAGTCGCCCCCGCTACCTATAACACGATTAATAAGTTTCGTTACGGAATCGCTGACGGAGTGATCACTTCATGCTTGGCCTCGGCCTTGGGACGACAGGAAAAGGGAAAAACTAAAATTCTGCTTGTCCCCACCATGCACGGCAGTTTACATAATGCTATTCTGAGCGAATCTTTGCAAACTCTCGATCGCTTGGGAGTCCAGATTATGCCACCCCGGGATGATTACGGTAAGCACAATCTCCCCGGGGAAAAAGAGATTACCGTGGCAGCCTGTGGGATTCTCAGTAATTCTGTGCTGAAAAATCTGCCGATTTTAGTCACCGGTGGACCCACCCCCGTGATTATCGATAATATCCGTCGTTTAACTAATCGTTTTACTGGACAATTAGGGGTCGCTATTGCAGAAGAGTTATACCTGCGTGGGGCCAAGGTGCAGTTAATCCACGGACGGGGCAGCTATACACCCCCCGCTTATTTACCCCACGAAATTATCGAAACTTATGACGAGTATCTAGGGAAGGTGATGGGAGAATTAGGGAGTAAAGATTATAAGTTTGGGATTTTCTCGGCGGCAGTGGCAGATTATCGCTTAGAAAGCCCTTTTTCTGCTAAGATTCCCAGTGGAGGGCAGTTAAATCTTAATTTTGTGCCGACGGAAAAAGTGATTGACAAGGTGAGAGAAAAATTTCCCGATTTAGAGATGGTGACTTTCAAGTATCAGGAGGGAGTCAGTCAGGAAGAGTTACTGGAAATCGCTCGTAAACGCCTAGAAAAGGGCTATCAGGCCGTCATTGCTAATCGGGGTGAGGAAAAGGGCGATCACGGGGAACAGGTGGCTTATTTGGTCACAAAAGCGGCATTGAGGAAATTTATCGGCAAAAAAGCGATCGCTATTGGCATCGCCGAATATTTAGAAGAGCGAGCCAAAAATGTTACAATCAAAAAAATTTAATATTTTTTAATATTAATTTGCAAAAATTTAGGGTAAGACAGTCATGGGTAACATCAACTTCGTCAAAGAGAATAAGATCGTGGTAGCGGCAGATGGAGCGAATTTACGAGAGAAAGCAATCCAGAATGGCGTTGATATCTACACTTTTGGCGGTAAATTGATGAATTGTGGCGGTTACGGTCAGTGTGGTACTTGTATAGTGGCAATTGTCGAGGGTATGGAAAATCTCTCGGCTAAAACCGACTTTGAGCAGCGCTGTCTGAAGAAAAAACCCGAAAATTATCGTTTAGCCTGTCAAACCATGGTCAATGGCCCTATTAGCGTCCAAACTAAACCAAAATAGCATTTATCAGGAGACAGGAGACTCCGAGACAGGAGATTATTTTTATTTATTCTTCCCACTTCATAATCCATAATTCCCACTCCCTTCTCCCCGCTGCCTGTTCCCTAAAACCAGAGACTTCGTACCTCACTATTAAGATAAGTGCGATCACTGTGTTTTTGAGTATATTTTTCCTGTCCCTACTCCTCAATAAACCCGAACCTGAAGAAAAATTTACCCGTACCCCCTACCCCAAAAGAAAAATTTTTTTCTGGAAGGTTTTTCGGCATCAGGGTTTAATGATTTGAGTGCCAGCTTGATCATTTTAACCAATATCATCCTTGCCCTTGCGGAGGGTTAAATTTTGCTGCTATAAATAAAAAAAAGTTTTTGTGTGCTTCTCTCTGACAAAAATCTCTAGGCAAAAAGCCGGAGATTTTTTTAAAAGCTGATCACTGATAACTGATCACTGATAACTGATCACTGATAACTGATCACTAATACAAACTAACTAGGAACAATATTTAAGAAAGCATCGAAGTCTTTTAATGCTTCTTGGAATTGATTAGCAGCGAGACTAGCATCTTTTTCTTTGGCTGCCGCATCGATACGTTCAAAGTGAACGAAAAGATTTTTCGCTAACTGCTTGGCTTTTTCTTGGTCTTTGGGCAGTAAATTACGGGATAATCCTACCATTTCCTGACGCAATTGCCCCAAAGGACCGTGGATATAGGTGCGAGTATCTACCCAATTTTTGTCAGCGATGAGGTCTTGCAAAACGCTCATTTTTTGGCGAAACTCTGCGATAGGTTGGATGTAAACCTGTAACTGTTCGATTTTTTGCGGACTATAGACGGTGGGGATAGTTGCTTGCGGACCGCTGCAGCTAACCAGCAGGGTAGTAACTAGGACTAAAACTAGGGAAATAATCGAGCGAAGACGTGGCATTGGTTTATATGTACTATTTAACAAACTATTGACGTTTTCTCCCGATAACCAGTCAAGCTATCGGGACGATTTTTACTTTATCAGAATTTTGGGTTTAAAATCTCGCTCCTTTTCGGGTATCCATTGGTCACATCTTTCAATAACAAAAAGAGAAGAAACTTAAAAAAGGCGGAAACGATTGAGAGGTATAGTTTTGAAAGAAGGAGTGTATTGAGATGTCAGGAAAAAAATGGAGAAATGGGCAGCCCAAGAATTACAGTATGCAGAACTAGGGGACACCAGAAGAAATAAAAGATTAACAGTATTGTGGAAAACTTGGCCAGGCAACCAGGGACGAGTGTTACCTTGACGTTTGGATTTATCATGATCAGTAGAACTCTTCTTGATGGTATGGTGAGAACCATAACTAGGACAAGGGAATAGAGTCGGACTAGAAGGATGATTTTGTTCTGTGAGCGACTGGTGCTTGAATAAGCTTTTCACGAGCCACAAAAAGATATTTATCAGAAAAGTTATCATTAAGTTAGAGGTTTTAAGGCTGATTCGGATAAATTATTTTTATTAATAAGTATTATACACACTTCATACAGGGCAAGCAATATGGCTTACCACCACTGTGGAATCACGACCCCATTTTGGAGTAATAGTATTTATGAGAGTTTAAGAGAGAATTTAGAACAGTTTAAGGGTAAAATTAGGGAAATAAAAGGGTAAAACTGGCTTTAGCTCCCCGTCCAATCTACTATTGATAATCTGGGTACTAAACTGAAATCTCTTTGATTACGAGTAACGACTGTAGCATTAAGTGATAATGCAATAGCAGCTATTCGCAGATCTTTTTGTAGGCGATTTTTTCGCAGAGGCGGATTCTCTTTAAGTAATTGTTTGAGAAGATTATCTGCTTGGTTTGTAAAGTCTAGAATCTCAATTGTTTGCAGATATTTGACGGTTATTGAAAGTTTTGAGTAGAGTTGGGGCAGATTATTGATAGCCCAAGGATCGTTAATTTTACCCATCCAACCGTTGAAAAGTTCCTGAACAGTAATTATTGTAACGGAAATGGAATGACGGGACGCATTAGCAATAACTTGGGGATGATTGCGAAGAATTAGGGAAATATGGTCAGTATCGAGAATATATTGAGACACAAATCTTTATCCTCTACAGATAATATGAGGGATCTACTTCACTGTCATCATCTAAAGTACGTTCTGCTTGAAGTGTATCCATGATTTCTTGAAAATCTGCGTCATTTTCAAAGATACCTGCAAATTCTCGCCAATTGGGTGAGGGGTTATCTAGGGGTGTTGTCCATGATATCGTTTCAATTTGGCTAATTTGTTCGATAAAGGTTGTTTGTAGTTGGGAAATGGCTTCTTCTTTGGTGGGTGCTTGGACTCGAAAATGAGGCAATTCAGCGATAGATACAGCATATTGACCATTTTTAAGGGTTTCTATCAGTATTTTTACCTTTAGATTAGCTGATGGTTGGGAGGGCGGGATATTGAGATTGATGACCATAGCATTTTGTTGATTTATCGCTTTACTTCCTTATTTTATTGGAAGTCAAGATAAGTATGAGGCATTTTTGGGTAAGTTAGGGTTTAGAGAGTTGCGTTGCCGAAGGCACACTGTGTGATCGCTCGTTTTTAATTATGGGTAATATCAATTATGGCTAAAATGTTTCCCCCAGATGCGCCTTCTAATCCTGATTTACGGGGAGAATCAGAAGTATATCATTTACTATCTCAACTTGACGATGATTTTTACATTTTTCAAGACAGATACTGGATTTTTAAGAATAAAGATGGAGCTAGAACTGAAAGAGAAACGGATTTCTTGTTAGTTCATCCCCAGAAAGGTCTATTGATTATTGAAGTCAAGGGAGGAACTCGATTTTCTTACGACGGGGAACATGATCAGTGGAAATCGGGAGATAATATTTCTTATCAAAATCCCTACAAAAAACAATTAGCTAACTCAAAAAAATTGCCGTTATTTCTAAGAGGTAAACTACCTAGTTTGAAAAATCGTTGGATACCTTGTGGATATGCAATTTGTTTTCCTCATATTGATATTTTAGAGGGAAATTTAGCTCTCTTTATGGAAAGAGACGTTACTTTATTTAGAGATGATCTGAAAAATCTAGGTGAGAAAATCAACGAAATATATAGTCATTATAGTAATAATAGTCATCAACCTCTTGGCAAAAAGATAGTAGAAGAAATTAAAACGTTAATTACCCCTAAATCAGAATTTAGAAAATCCCTAAGTGCAGAACTAGAAGATGAGGGACAAACTATAATTAAGCTGACTAAAGAGCAACAAGAAATTTTAGATGGTTTTTATAAAGTTAAAACTCCAATCCTTATTGATGGACCTGCGGGAACAGGAAAAACTCAACTCGCAATCTCACAAGCTATTTTAGATATTCAATTTGATAGATTGGTTTTATTCATTACTAATTCTCAGGATTCAAAAGATTATATCTATAAGGAAATTTCGCTTAATAAAGTAAAAAAGCCTGTCAGACAGTTTCAGGAAGTCAGCACAGATTATTACATAACTGATGAATACTTAATTAGGGTTTGCGGCAAAAAGTTTTTCCTGGGGGCGGGGTGTAGGGTGTAGGGTGTAGGGTTTTACCGATTTTCAGGTGGTCAATTACCTATTTTTCAGGGAAAAAGTGCCTGAATTTTCCCCCCGATCACTCCAAGGTCAGGCACTTTTTGATGTCAAAAAAGTCCAAAAGTGTTATCCGACAAGGTTTTTAGATTTATTCAGCAAACCCTAATTATGTTTGATCTTTGGTCAAGAATAGACCTCGACCTAATATTATCTCAAGAGCAAAAGTCTTTCTAGTTAAGGAATCTACCCGAATAAAAATTATTTTAATTGCCTCATATTTTTTCAGTGAAATTGAATTAGCAACGATAGATATACATTTCAGCTATCGAACTATTTAGTGAGTACACAAACTAAAAGCAAGCTGTGACTGGATTATAATTTTTGGAGATGTCTAATAGATAAAGTCAAGATTGGGGGCAATCTGTACCTATGCCGACGGCCTTACGGACTGGTCCTTACCGCTTCTACTTCTATTCCTATGATTGCCATGAACCACGACATATACACGCAGATCGAGAGAACCGAAGCGCCAAATTCTGGCTAGATCCCGATGTCACACTGGCAACAAATCACGGTTATAATCGCAGAGAGTTGCGTGACATTGAGCGTATAATCCGTGAACATCTGGAGGTATTGAGACATGAATGGGATGATTTCTGCGGTGGTGACACTGGCCCAGCCTAAAATAGTTAGTGTCACGGTGACAGATGATACCCTGTCTGTTGACCTCGAAGACGGTCGTACCATTGCTGTCCCGATTGGTTGGTATCCGCGTCTGGCTCATGGTAGTCCGGCTGAGCGTGTTAATGTTCAAATTAGCGGTGGAGGTTATGGTATGTATTGGCCAGAACTCGATGAGGATATCGGTATTGAAGGATTGTTGCTTGGCAAACAATCTACAGAAAGTGCTACTTCGTTCAAACGCTGGTTACAGCGGCGTAAAGCCAAGCAATATTAATTCGTTCAAACGAGGACAAGCAGATGACAATTCTACAAGCATGGCTTCAAAATTTGCAAGCACGGTTTCAAAATCGGAACAATCAGAATGCGTTACCTCATGCAGGTGTATCACTTGAAGATCTGAGAAAATTGAATCCTGAACAAGCCAAGATAATATTAGAATATGAAAAACTTAAAGAGGATAATCATTGGTTAAAAACTTTTTTAACTGTTGTTGCAGGTGCATTAATCCCTTTAATTAGTCTGGGGTTAGTAGCTCGTGACAAACAACAAGAGATTGCTCAACAAAATACAGTGATTGCTCAAAAAAACCGAGAGATTGCTCAAAAAGATGCAGAGATTCAGGATCTGAAAGAACAAGCGCACAAAAATAGACTAAAGGATATTTATGGAATATTTTTAACCAACAGAAATGTAATCTACTCTACAAACCCAAGCGAATGCGAAAATTTCGCGCGTATCACGGATGCTGTTTATCATGGCAGTAAAGATTTGGGTCCTATCTTTAACCGACTAGCTGATAATGTCAATGCAACAAAATGTAAATCCATCTTATGGCAATTTTCAGAACAACAACCCCATTTATATGAGCCACCATCTCCTGAAGACAAACAACAAGCACAAGAACAAGCGACGAGTATATCAAAGCTTAAATCTGATAAAGTAACAATCCAAATAGAACACTTGATTCAAAAATTTACTACGTCTGAGCGAAAAACTGCAAGTTTGACTTTAAGTGAGTTAGCCAATAAGGATCCAGAAGCAAAACCCCTAGTGGTGAAGGCTTTGATCGGCGGCATAGTTGGTGACAATGACAATAAAGAGAACCCATATCTTAAAAACTTGTATATTGCTTACACCTTAGGGAAGATTAAGGATTGGAGTTCACCCCAATATCAAAAGGTTTGCAATTTAAAAACATCAAAAAATTACAATGATCCAACATTTAAAATGCGGGTAAATAACGCTATTAATAAATTAGATAAGTCCCAACATTGTCCTTAAATAAACCCTGTAGGTTGGGTTGACGCAAGGAAACCAAACCTATGCTATGCTTATTCGTTCTCTAACTTTACTTTAGATCTTGTAGGGTGCGTTAAGGGAATGTAACGCACCTTTTTAGGCGTTGTCAGATCAGAATATGAAAGATGCAATGCAATCCTTGCTATCAAAGTAATTTCAGTTCCGGTGCTGATTCGGATCATCTTTCAATTTGACAACGCACCTTTTTAAGAAATTTGAGTAGCAAGTCTCGACGCTCAACTACAATTAGAATTATAGTCATTTCAATTAAGATTGAGAATATTAATCCCAGAGTTCCTAAGGGTTTTGTCGGTCTAGACTGTATCAGACTTATCTGAAATGACTATATGAGATATTTATTAGACACAGATTATCTAAGCATTCTTCTGGTAAAGATGGATGCTCGAATCGAAGCGATTGCACTGTCCTGTGGAGTGATTTTATTAACTCGTAATCATCGAGATTTTGGTAAAGTATCGTAGAGCGTATCAAATTGTCTCATAAAAGCTCGATCGATCCGATCTTTCCATAACCATAATAACGGTGATTGCCATCCAAAACCGCCCCAAGATGCGATCGCTTTTTGGTCTCCTGTACCGATTAAACTCAGATAATTTTTCTGGGGAAAATAGGGTGTTAAGGGCCGATTTTGCAGAATTCTTTGTAAATTATCGTATAAAGGTTTTCCTTGTCGGACGGCAAAAACTCCCGCTTTCGGACGGGGATAATCTGGAATCGTGGCAATATCTCCCACGGCAAAAATATGGGGATGGGAAAGAGATTGCAGATAATTATTCACTAAAATAAAACCTTTTTCATCTGTCAGTAATCCCGACTCTTTAATCCAACTAGGGGCCGAGGCAGCTGTTACCCAAATTGTATAATCTATGGGTAAAACTAACCCCGATGAACAGATAACTTGATCTGGTCTTACCTCTATTACATTCGTTGATAAATATAATCTAATTCCCCTTTGTTTAAAAATCTTCTCTAAACGTTGACCGACCCAATTATTATGGGCTGGTAGTAGTTTTTTTCCTCGATGAATTAGAGATAAATTCAAATTACTGCTAGAGTTGATAATTTTAGCCAAACGGGACTGCATATTTAAAGCTAATTCTACCCCGCCCGCGCCACCACCCACAATGACGATATTGAGAGGATTATTAGGGTTACTAACCGCTTTTTTCAGGATTTCTTGCCATCCTTCCCGAAAAATCGGCACTGGTTTGGCGGGAATAGCGTACTCTTTAGCACCGATAACATTATCTACTGCCGGGATGCTGCCGATATCGATCGAGAGATAATCAAAGGGAATTGGTGAAGAATTATTACAAATTACTTGACATTTTTCCGTATCTATGAAATTAGCTGTAGCTAAACAGAATTGCGCTTGAGAATACCTAGCTAGAGAAGGTAAATCGATATGAGTCTCAGCAAAATCATAAAAACCGGCGATGTGACCGGGTAACATTCCCGAATAGGGGGTATGGGTGACATCACTAATTAAAGTTAATTGAACGTTTTTGAGGGGTGATTGTCCCCAAAGACGAAGGGCGATCGCATGACTATGACCCCCACCGATAAAAACTAGGCGCTTGACTAAATCCATAAAAAAAGGGGATTGCTGCCAGAAAAGTTAAATTCTAATGAATATATCTTCTTACCCAGAAATTCTGTTGCAAAATCGAGAGTAGATAGACAAAAACTCAAGGCATCGAGGCCAGGAACTTTTAACCAATGACAGTAAATTGGGATTTTGCTTTTTTCGGACTCGATATTCTTAAGTAAATTCTATCTATTATCTTCGCTTCCCAATAGAGAGAAGTCTATGCAAGAAGTTTATATCGTGGCCGCTGTCCGGACTCCAATTGGTCGTTTTGGTGGGGGATTAATCGGATTATCCCCGGCCGATTTAGGGGCAACAGTGATGAAATCCGCCCTAGAAATCGCTAATTTGCCCCCAGAAGCCCTAGATTTGTACATTTTCGGCAATGTTTTGGGATCGGGTCATGGTCAGTTAATTCCCCGACAAGCGGCGATTAAAGCGGGAATTCCCGTAAGCGTGGACGGATATCGGGTGGATATGGTTTGTTCTTCGGGAATGATGGCCGTTAGTAACGCTGCCACCTCAATTCGCGCAGGAGAAGCGGATCTCGTCCTCGCCGGTGGCATCGAATCCATGTCCCAAACTGGCTTTTTTCTCTCCCATCGGGCCCGGTGGGGTTATAAATCCCTCATGGGTGCGCCGGAACAATTAACGGATCTATTAGTCCACGATGGCTTAACCGATGCTACCACGGGTGAGGGTATGGGTTCCCAAGTCGATCGCCTCTGTCTCGATCGCGGGGTTTCTCGGCAAGCATTAGACGAAATTGCCGCTTTATCCCACCAAAGAGCGGCCACAGCCACAGAAAAAGGCTGGTTTAAGGGCGAAATCGTGCCAATTGAGATCAAATCTAAGAAAGGTTCCACAATTATTGATCAAGATGAGGGTATTCGTCCCGATAGTACCCCAGAAGGGTTAGGAAAACTGCGGACGGCTTTTAATCCGTCGGGAGTTTTAACCGCGGGGAATAGTAGTCAGATTTCCGATGGGGCCGCCGCTATCCTTTTAGCCAGTCAAAAAGCTGTGGATCAGTACGGTTTAAAACCAATTGCCAAAATCCTTGGCGGTGCTGTGGGTGCTGGAAAAACCGAGCGCTTCCCAGAATTCTCCGTCCTAGCGGTGAAAAAATTACTGGCATCCCTAGATAAAACGCTCGAAGACTTCGATTTAGTGGAAAATAACGAAGCTTTTGCCTTAAATAATCTGCTTTTTGAGATGGATCTGGGGTTAGCGAGGGAAAAACAAAACGTTCACGGTGGTGCGATCGCATTAGGTCATCCCATCGGTGCTTCCGGAGCGCGGATTCTGGTGACGTTAATTAACGCTTTGCAAGTACAGGATAAAACCCTCGGTATGGCGGCCATCTGTCATGGGACCGGTGGCGGAACAGCGATCGCAATTGAAAGAGTTTAGGAGGAAAAAGCTATGGTATCTCTGGGACTAGAGGAGAAAGTTATCGTCGTCACCGGCGGAAATCGAGGCATTGGGGCGGCTATTGTCTCTCTTTTGATAGATTTGGGGGCCAAGGTGGCCTACACCGATTTAGCCACCGATAATCCCCAGGGTTTAGGCATCGTTGCCGACGTGACTAAGTTGGAATCGATGGCAGCGGCAGCTCAACAAATTGAAGCGGAATTGGGGCCAGTGTATGGCATCGTCGCTAACGCGGGGATTACCAGAGATAACTTTTTCCCTAAATTAACGCCGCTAGATTGGGATTTAGTGATTAATGTCAACTTAAAAGGGGTTAATCACACGATTAAGCCGTTTATTGAGGGAATGTACGAACGACAAGCGGGATCGATCGTTTGTATTAGTTCTATTTCCGGTGATCGCGGTAATGCCGGCCAAACTAATTACGCGGCCACAAAAGCGGCAGTTATCGGTTTAGTCAAATCCTTAGCGCGAGAAGCTGCCCGTTATAATATTCGCGCCAATGCGATTGCGCCGGGGTTTATTAACACGGAAATGACTTTAGCGATTCCCGAGAAAGTTCGCGATAAAATCACCGCCGAAATTCCCTGTCGTCGCTTCGGTGAACCCGCCGATATCGCCTGGGCAACTGCTTATTTACTCTCTCCTATTGCCAGCAGTTATGTCTCTGGAGAAGTCCTCAGAGTTAATGGGGCCCATCACACCTAATCAGTTATCAGTTATCAGTTATCAGTGGGTAAGTTATCAGTTATCTAATTCAAAGATGGAAAATGTGTTTGTTATTGTCCCTGCTAAGTTGCTTGATTCAGTGGGTGAGTTTCGTTTTCTGACGATAGGACAGTCAAAATTACAAAAGTTGTTAGTCATATCCCATACAGAAAGAGAAAATGAGATTCGCTTAATTAGCGCCCGTTTAGCTAGTAAACAGGAGAGAAAAAATTATGAATCAGGAGTCTGAAGAAACGGTTAATGACGAGATGCGGACTGAATATGACTTTTCTGGTGGTATTCGTGGCAAATATTATCAAGCTTATCGACAGGCTAGTAATGTGATCATTCTCGATCCCGATGTGGCGGAAATTTTTCAAGATTCAGCCTCAGTCAATGAAGCGTTAAGATTACTAGCAAAAATTGCCAAGTCTGGAAAAATATGACTTATCAGTTATCAGTTATCGGGTGTAGGGTGGGTTAGTAAACTAGCGAAATTAGAGTTAAAGGAAAAGGGCAAAAATAATGGATAAACCGACACAAGCTTGGAGTGAGATGGCCACCGATTACGTCAATCTTTGGACGGAAACTGGCGCAAAAATGTGGTCAAGTTGGTTTGATATGATGGGGGCGATACCGACTCCTATGGGCAATATTAAACCAGAATTGCAAGAGGCAACCCAGCGCTATTTTGATAATCGGGATTTATTGATCAAATTCCTAAAATTATCGATGGAAGCTTGGGAAAGTATCTTTCCGAAAATGCAAACAGGAGAAGACTGGCAAACAATTTTAGATAATTATACCCAACAGATGCGCGGTCAACTGAATAGTTTTACTGCCACCACTTCCCAAAGTAGTCAAGATGTCAGTCAACTATGGACAATTTACCTGCAACAATTGCAAAGTCTCAATCATTTATGGTTCGATCCTTTGGTGCTGTCAAATGACACAATAACCAAAGCTTGGTTAGGTAACACTTCTTCTTTAATCGAACTCAATAATATCTATTGGCAGAAGTTTTATGATGAAACTTTTGGCCAATGGTTGCAGATGCCTTTATTGGGATTGCCGCGAGAATTTAACCGCAAATTACTCGATAGTTTTGAAACTTGGCGCATTCTTTATCAAGCTAGTATTAACTATCAAATTGTGCTGGCTGATATTCAAGTTAAATCCTTTGAAGCTTTAACTAAAAAATTAGTTTTCCTAGCAGAAAAAGGTCAACCTGTCAAGGATTGGCGAGAATTTCAAGATGTGTGGAGTGTCGTCGCTGATGATATTTTTGAAAAGGCTTTTTGTCAACCAGAAAACCTAAAAGTAAGAGGAAAATTTATTAATTCCCTCAATGATTATCGCCTCAAACAGCAGGATTTAATGGAAATTTACCTGCGCTCAATGAATCTGCCTACCCGCAGCGAAGTCGATGAAATTCATCGGACTATCTATGAATTACGCAAAGAGGTAAAAAGTCTCAAAAAAACTTTAGGAGAAAAAAAAGAAATAGAAAGTAACAATTAGTTAATTGTGCTTGACAATCAGGTAAGCTATCAGGAGTCAGGATTCAGGATTCAGGAGATAGGGTTTTAGGGTTTTAGGGTTTTAGTTGAAATTCCCCCACCTCCCCACCTCCCCACCTCCCCACCTCCCCACCTCCCCACTTCCCCACTTCCCCACTTCCCCACTTCCCCACTTCCCCACTTCCCCACTTCCCCACTTCCCTATCACCCAACTTCCCTAGGAGAATTAAATTATGTGGCCATTTTTGACGCAAGTGAAACTGGAAGATTTTACCCAAGATTATCTAGAATTAACTCAGAAAAATCTCAAAGGTTTAGACAATCTCAAACGAGTTAAAGAAGAAGATATTCAGTGTGGAGTCTCGGAAAAAGAAGCAGTTTATCGGGAAGATAAAATCATTCTCTACCACTTTAAACCCGTGGTTGAAAAACCCTTCGAGATTCCCTTGCTGATGGTTTATGCTTTGGTCAATCGTCCCTACATGGTAGATTTACAGGAAGGGCGTTCTTTAGTGGCCAATCTGCTGAAATTAGGCTTAGATATCTACTTAATTGATTGGGGATATCCCACCAGAAGCGATCGCTGGTTAACCCTTGATGATTATATCAATGGTTATGTGGATAATTGCGTCGATTTTATTCGTCAAAGTCATCATCTCGACAAGATTAATCTGTTAGGAATTTGTCAGGGAGGAACCTTTAGTTTATGCTATAGTTCCCTCTATCCCGATAAGGTAAAAAATCTGGTGACAATGGTGACACCGGTGGACTTTTATCAAACCGAGACCCTCTTAAATATGCGCGGGGGGTGTTCCCTGGGTTCCGAAGCGTTAGACATCGATTTAATGGTAGATACTATGGGAAATATCCCGGGAGATTTTCTCAACTTAGAGTTTCTGGAATTGAAACCTTTGCAGTTAGGTTATCAGAAATACCTCGATTTTCCTGACATCATGGAAGACGAATCAAAATTAGTTAATTTTCTGCGTATGGAAAAATGGATTTTTGATAGTCCCGACCAAGCGGGAGAATCCTATCGACAGTTTCTCAAGGATTTCTATCAGCAAAATAAACTGATTAAAGGGGAAGTGATGTTAGGAGATAAACGGGTAGATTTACACAATCTGACCATGCCAATTCTCAATCTTTATGCGGATAAAGATCACCTTGTACCTCCCGCTTCTTCCCTCGCTTTAGGGAATTATATCGGTACTTCTGACTATACCGCTTGTGCTTTCCCGGTCGGACATATCGGAATGTATGTCAGTGGCAAAGTGCAACGGGATTTACCCCCCGCTATTAGCGATTGGTTGAAAGCAAGAGCTTAACAATCCTCGAAAATATCCCCTTTTCCCAGTTTGGGAGAGGGGTTTAGCACTTTTTTTCTCTATTGGTGTAACACAATACAACACATCGATCAAAAAACATCTACAGACAATAAAATAAACTTTTGTAACAGAGGATGTTAAGCACTGTTGCAAGATCGGGCAGAATCGGAGGATATCGTTTCTTTCGGCGAAAGCCCTGTGGTACACTGCAAAGCGTAGTCGCTCGTAAGTATGTAGGAGAAAACCTGAGTGTTAAGAGTCGCTGTTGTGGGTTCAGGGCCGGCCGGTTCTTCGGCGGCAGAAACATTAGCTAAAGCAGGCATTGAAACCTATTTATTTGAACGCAAATTAGATAATGCTAAACCCTGTGGTGGAGCGATTCCTCTCTGTATGGTGAGCGAATTTGACCTACCTCCTGAAATTATCGATCGCCGGGTGAGAAAAATGAAAATGATCTCCCCCTCTAACGTCGAAGTCGATATTAATCTCGATAATCAAGACGAATATATCGGAATGTGTCGTCGGGAAGTCCTCGACGGTTTTATGAGAGAACGCGCCCATAAATTAGGAGCGCATTTAATCAACGGAACCGTTTACGGTCTCGACATTCCCACCAATAGCACCGATCCCTATACCCTACACTACGCCGATCACTCCCACGGCAATTCTCAAGGGGAAATGAAATCTCTGAAGGTGGATGTGGTTATCGGTGCGGACGGTGCTAATTCTCGCATTGCTAAAGCTATTGATGCCGGGGATTACAACTATGCGATCGCTTTCCAAGAACGCATCCGTCTTCCCCAAGACAAAATGGCCTACTACGAAGATCTGGCCGAAATGTATGTAGGAAAAGACGTATCCCCCGACTTCTACGCTTGGGTATTCCCCAAATACGATCACGTCGCCGTCGGTACTGGCACAATGAAGGTCAATAAAGCCATGATTAAAGACCTACAAGCTGGTATTCGCGCTCGCGCGGCCCGTCGTCTGGAAGGGGGCGAAATCATCCGCGTGGAGGCTCACCCCATCCCTGAACATCCCCGTCCTCGCCGTGTAGTTGGTCGTGTAGCCCTCGTTGGTGATGCTGCGGGAACCGTTACTAAGTCTTCGGGAGAAGGCATCTATTTCGCCGCTAAATCGGCGCGGATGTGTGCGGAAACCATTGTCGAAGTCACCAACGGCGGCCAACGTATTCCCACAGAGGAGGAGTTAAAACTCTACCTGAAGCGTTGGGATAAGAAATACGGTATGACCTATCTGGTGTTAGATATCCTGCAACGGGTTTTCTACCGTACCGATGCCACCCGGGAAGCTTTTGTGGAAATGTGTTCCGATAAGGACGTACAGAAGATGACTTTTGACAGTTATCTCTATAAAACCGTTGTTCCCGCTAATCCTCTCGTACAGATGAAGATTACTGCTAAAACCATCGGTTCTCTCCTGCGCGGTAACGCTTTAGCTCCTTAAAATCAATTGATAACCAGAAAACCCAATCTCCCCATCGCGGTGGTTGGGTTTTCTTTTGGGTTGTCCCTTTCTGTCTTCTCTAATTCAAACAAAAATAAGGTGTGTTATACCATTTTTCAAAAGTAATGACAGAGATGGTTATGCCTGGTGCATCTCAATTTTGTCGAAATATCCAGATGACATTTTGGGCGCACGCGGTGCGCCCCTACCATTGGCGAAATAATATTATTGTAGGGGCGAATTGCCTTCGCCCTCTTTGAACAACTTCTGCTGCTCACCTTAAGTGAGAGAAAATCACCAATAGGATACCATTTTTCTTTATTCGCGTCACAACGAATGCAGGCTTGGCAAGCATTCGAGCGTGGATGTCTGTCATGGATTTAGAAATTTGGTATTACATTTGATTAACGCATCCGACGAGAGCGACTTGCCGCTACCTAGCGCAATTCCTCATCGTAACTATTGATATAGCTTATGACTGAAAATTCTTTCTTCAATGAGCAAAAAGAACAGTCCTTGATCAAAGCTAGGATTGTTGAGAAATATTTCTGGGCTTGGGCAAAAGTGATAATTTCAAAAGTTAAGAAGGGATCGTCTTCAAACCAGAAAATCGCTTATGTTGACCTTTTTGCTGGTGCCGGACGATATAAAGATGGCTCAAAATCAACCCCAGTAAAGGTTCTAGAAACTGCCATCGCAGATCCAGATATGCGAAATATGTTGGTATCGATCTTTAACGATGCCGATGTGGAAAATGTTAATTCTCTTCAACAAGCTATAGATTCAATTCCGGGCATAGAAAATTTAAAATACCCCCCTCAAATATTCAACCATGAGGTTGGAGAGAACATAGTTAAAACCTTCCAAAGCATGAAATTAGTTCCCACTTTACTTTTTGTTGATCCTTGGGGTTACAAGGGGATATCTCTTCAACTTGTTAATTCGGTCGTCAAAGATTGGGGTTGTGATTGCATCTTCTTCTTCAATTACAATCGCATCAACATGGCTTTAAGTAATGATGCAGTCAAAGAACACATCAATGCGCTATTCGGACAAGTGCGAGCAGATCAACTCCGCGAACGATTGAAAACACTTACTCCACAAGAGCGTGAGTTAACCGTTTTAGAAGCTATCTGTGAAGCCTTGAAAGAAATGGGGGGTAAATATGTTCTTCCATTTCGTTTCAGACATGAAATGGGAAATCGTACTAGCCATCACCTAATTTTTGTAAGCAAGAATCCTATAGGCTATAAAATTATGAAAGAGATAATGGCTAAAGAGAGTTCTGAGCAGACGCAGGGCGTGCCATCTTTTGAGTATAATCCTGCGACTCTCCAACAACCTTTACTCTTTGAGCTAACCCGTCCTCTTGATGAACTAGAATCTATGTTGTTGGATACATTTTCAGGAAAAAGCATGACAATGAAGGATATCTATAATCAGCATCATGTTGGGAAACCATATATTAGTAAAAACTATAAAACCGCCCTTAGCAATCTTGAAGCTCAGAACAAAATTGTTGCAGATCCACCAGCAAACAAACGTCCAAAGAAAAAGGGAGCAGTTACGTTTGCAGATTCAGTAAAGGTAACGTTTCCAACTAGGCAATAAGTTCTAGTTTCTTTGAATGTTTTGCTGATTTAAGTGGGACAGTTCCCCATTTTTGGATATGCTGATTCCAGGCATTAGGCATCTCGTCCCTGATTTTATCATCAAGTAATCTCCCCCCTGCTTTTGGTGTCCTTCCCCCAACTTGTTTGAAAAAAAATGCGACCCCTGAATTTTGACATTGATCGCGGATATCCCTTGCCCAGTCAAGTTTCATCGGGCGATGTTTTTGCCCAGATTCTCCGCCGACAATAACCCAATCAATGCCAGTTAAATTAAGTTCTAGTGGTCCTAAAAGTGGCTCGCATGAAATGAAGCGCACTGAAACAGGCACTGTCCGAAGAGATTCAATCCGATCTGTGTGGTTTTGGTTCTCGACAGATACACCTAGCCAAATGTTGTCGGGAAAATCTAATTTAGACGCTAAATCACCTAGACGTTGATGTCGCTTTGTTAGAATCTGATATATATGCCATGGTGTTGAATGAATAACGGAGAAAACTTGTCTGATAAAGTCGAGAGGCACATCATCATGAAAAAGATCACTCATTGAGTTGACGAAAACTCGACTGGGAGTGCGCCAACGTAAGGGTTCTTCCAATCTTTCTGGATGCAAAGTCAAGGTGAATCCATTGGGAAAGTTTTTGGGAAAACGCTGTGTAATAGCTTCGGCATAACAATGCAGACAACCAGTGCTAATTTTGTCGCACCCGGTTGTTGGATTCCACGTTTTATCAGTCCACTCAATACCAGTGTGTGTACTAGACATATTTCAACTCCACAAGCTATATCTATGACAGACGCTACCTGCCGATAATTAGCAATTTACTTGTACTATACCATTGTTTGACAAGTACAATTGTCGCTGCACTCACTTTCTACATTACGCAATCGTCAATGAGTTGCGGTGTACACAAAATATTACATCGTTTAACGAAAACAACAGGCGCTTACGAGGTTATAACTGGTGCTATGAAATCTAAGCAATGATCGCCTCACCTCAAATCTAGAGAACTAACGCTCTTTTAATACCATAATTCCGGAATCAGGTCATAATAACCAGCTTGCTGAGGTGGGTAAATACCCGCTTCGATTTTTTCGATAATAGTCGGCCAAGCTTGCCTAAAAGCGGCAGAGCGCTCGTTGGGGTGCAGAGTCCAACCCTTGGCATTGGTGAGAGTGGCGCGATAGTAGTTGCTTTGTTCTAGGGAGCGAGAAACCATAATTTCCCAAGAGTCGAGTTTTCCTTTACCGGTCAAAATATTGCCCCAAGCTTTTAAACCATCGGGTAAATGATCGAGAAAGGTATTTTTATAGGAGCGCCAGAGGGGGGTGATCGGTAAAAGGCGATCGTAGCGATGACAATTAAGTAGATAGGCACGACTACCAAAAAATTTAAATTGATAGAATCCGTCGGGATTTTTCGTGCAAGGATGGGGAGAATAAATCGTACCATCGGGCCGGGGTGGACCGGACAAAGGACGCACAAACATCATTTCTGGATGGGTTTCCATTAACTCGATCCCTTCGCGGATCCAACTGTAATCCGGTTCTTGGTAGAGCATCATGTCACTGTCATAATGAACCATATAATCACTGCGACATTGCTCGATTTTGAAGATCGAGCCGAAAATCGGATAACCTTTGTAGTTATGGGTGGAACGGAGGGGACTGCCGAAATGCTTTTGATAGATACGCTGACGATAGCCCGGATCGTAGTTAAAATCCACTAGGCGATCGATTATGCCATCTTTAACTAATTTTTCACCACAGGCTCTTAATTCCTCCATTGTACCCAGTCCGGGGCGATTAACCTTTTCCCCGCTTAAAGGGGCCGTGTCAATAGCGAGTACCTTTTCCTGGAAGGGAAACTGACTCATTTTGACTAGATGGGGAATAGTGTTCATCATAAACCAGACATCGGTTCGCGCCGTAAAAAACCAGAGCGAACAACTTGGCAATCCCATTTTGTATAAACCTCACTTTTGTTTGGGTCTTAAATGGGATACATTATAGGGGAATCTTAGCGACAAGTTGACACAATTCCTGATTAACCTATGACTATAGCCCTCGATCGCTTACCCCAATCTTGGCAGGGTTTAACCCATCGTTTAACTTATAAGTATTTTCAGGTACGCATTGATACACCCAAAGACCCCTATAAAATTCTCTTTCGTCCCCAACCCTATCAGGTTTTATTTATCCTTAGCCATATGCGATCGGGTTCGTCTTTATTGACCCATATCCTCAATTCTAATCCTGAAATTATCGGTTTTGGCGAAACTCATCTGGTTTATGAGAGTGAACAGGATTTTAAAACTTTAATGTTTCAACTCTACTGGCGTTTGAAAGATTTAAACATGAATCATAAATATATTTTAGATAAAGTTCTTCATGATCAGAAGTTTTTAGATCATAGTTTTTTACAATCTGATGCGGTTAAGACCATATTTTTACTACGAGAACCGCAGCGCACTTTAGCTAGTATTCTAGATATTAAACCCCATCAAAACGAGCAGCACGCTCTAGGCTATTACACTGGTCGTTTAGCCACCTTAGAAAGTTATGCTCGATTAATTAACAGCCAAGAAAAGAGTTTATTTATCACCCACGATCAGGTATTAAACCAAAGTCAATTGGTCTTTAATAGTTTACAGAGTCATCTCGATACTAAAACGGGATTTTCTGAAGAATATCGAGTTTTAAAAACCACTGGCCGCCGCGGTATAGGAGATTCTTCCGAGAATATCAAAGCGGGTAAAATTATTAAACAAGCCAGAAAATTAGATATAGAAATTTCCGACGCTGTTTTAACCCAAGCCCAAAAAGCCTACGATCGATGCTACGAAACCCTCAGCCATTATTGTCATTGTATCTAAGCTGAATTGGGGATTAGTAATAGCCTTGATTCTCTCCTCCGAGTCCAAAGAAAATCCCCCTAACTCAACTCTAAGTTGATCATTTAAAAGGTCTGATTAGCCTTCAATATTAGCAATTGTAAAGCCCATCTGACACTCGTAGAGATTCGGCTGTTGGCTGCCCCCTTTGCCCAAGGAGTGACCACAGCCTAGTTTACCCTCTCGCCACCGGGGTTGCCCCTGCTGGTTGGCTAAAAGACAGCCCTGACAGACAGAACCCGGATCGAGAATGTGTTCGTCGGTTAAAATCACTAACATGACGTTCACCCCCATTGATCTCTGATTTGTCTCTATTGTAAGAGGTTTTTTCTGAGATGTAGTGGCGCGCTATACATTCCGCTACTTTTTGGCTTTTTTTCGCCTGGAATCTTCTTATGGAGAAGATTAGACCTTGAAAATGTATAGTCATTTCAGATAAGTCTGACACGATCTAGACCGGTGAAACCCCTAGTAACTCTGGCATTGATCTTCTCAATCTTAATGATTATTTTCCTAAACCGAGTTTTCTGGTTACTTTTTGCCAAAAGGTTGGGGTCGGTGGTTGATAGGGTTTGGGACTACCTGTAAATATAGGACGTTGACTAGGTTGGTAGAGATAACGATAGTGTAAGAAAATATCTCGATAGGGAAAATCGAGATTTTCACCGCTACAAAGTCGAGTGAACAGAGAGGAAGATAAACCAATGTAGTGCAGATACATCACCCGTTTGTCGTGGTCGTATAATAGCCCATCCCGTTGTTGGAAATGGGCGGAGGTGACGGCGTTGCCGGTGCGACGAGTGGCAGGCCATTCTTTCGCTAAGTTAGAGACGGATAGCTGCGATCTCATCACCATATAGTTCAGCACCGACTGATTGGGGGCTGAGGGATACAATACCTCTGCCTCGCCCTCCTGTAGCCTTGCCACTAGCCAATCCCTTTGTTCCGACAGCATAAAGCCGCGCTTGGAGGCGTAGAACCCAGCACAAAAGATATCCGCCTCAATCCGTTCTTGGGGAAACACTTCCAGCAGTTTCGGTGAATTGACATTGTAAATGTGGGTGGGGTCTTTGTACTGAAAGTCGTAAGTCACCACATCAGAAGTGTCTAGCTGTTCAAACACAGGGGTGACATCATCCAAAATCAGCGCATCTGCGTCAATGTAGATGAATTTTTCAAAGGGGGCGTTGGGGTCAAAGGCACAGTAACGGCGGTTCATACCCAACCGTCGTACTCCTTGGATGCCTTCGGTTTTCTGCCAGTGTTGCAGTGCTGTGGGGTGAGCTTGCCAGACTTGTAACGAAAAGTCCTCCCACGGCTTAAACAGATCTTTGTCATTCCAGAGGGTGACATTGGGACGGGTGGCGATTTCGGCGGCGGTTTTTTCCAACCGGTCGTCGTAGGCGATGACGCAGACGGGCATACCCGCACCCGCATTGACGGCGATGCTATTCAGCAAGGCCACCAGTTGGTCAAACACGACATCATTGCCGAGGGTGTAAATACCGTAGTTCATTGCAGCTCAGGAAGAAAAAAAATCAAAACCTATTATCTTTGCCGTTAGTTTAGCTTATTTTGGTCGATAAATTTGGGTAATTTGAGATGTGGTGATTCAGATTCTCCTCAAATATGCCTGAATCTTGGGTAAGCAACTCACATAAAGTTCATTTTGTCAAGGATTGTTAAGATGCGCTTACCCTGACTATCTTGCTAGTAAGTAGTTGGACAAAAGTAAAGTTAACTGTGGGGTAAGGAGTCTCCGAGTCTCCGAGTCTCCGAGTCAGTAAGAATTGCGGCAATTTACATTTCTTAAGATAGACAAGAGAATTTATGTCCGACTACTTACAAGGTGTCAAGATAAAACTAAGGAGCTAAACGTTGCCTTTGCCAAGTGCCATCTTCTTGACGAAGATAACAGAGACGATCGTGGAGACGACTGGGGCGACCTTGCCAGAACTCGATTAAACTAGGAATTAAGCGAAACCCCCCCCAATGAGGAGGACGAGGAACTTCACGACCAGCATATTCTTCTTTTAGTTCTGCAAGGCGTTTTTCGAGGATATACCGCCCGGAAATCACTTCACTTTGATTAGAGGCCCAGGCCCCTAAACGAGATTCCCAGGGACGGACAAAAAAGTAATTATCCGACTCCTCCTCACTGATTTTTTCTACAGTCCCCTCAATCCTAATTTGCCGTTGCAATTCCCCCCACCAAAACACTAGGGCCGCATTGGGATTGGCGATTAATTCCTCTCCTTTGGCGCTGTGGTAGTTGGTAAAGAGAACAAAACCGCAAGGATCGAAGTCTTTTAACAGTACCATGCGGGCCCGGGGTTTACCCTCTGGGGAAATAGTAGCTAAAGTCATAGCGTTGGGTTCCAATTTTCCCGAAGATACCGCCCTTTCTAGCCATTGTTTAAATACAATGAAAGGATCGGCAGCTGTTTCTGACTCTAGCAATTCTTCAAGATTGTAGTCCAAGCGCAGGTCAGCGATCGATATGTCCATGGTTTTGCTTGCTAAATTCTATCCTTTCAGATACTACAAGATTCTAGAATCATGACTATCACCTCGGCCAGTGATGCGATCGCCTCTCTTTTAGAAATGGCGGAACAGGGAGAGATTGACCCCTGGGATGTGCAGGTTATCGATGTGATCGATCGCTTTTTGGCAGAATTGGGGTTATTAAATGATCTAGATTTAGCCATGGCCCAGGCTAATTTACCCCAATCGGGACAGGCTTTTTTATGGGCTTCCATGTTAGTTTTATTTAAGGCTGATACCCTAGAAAGATTGTCTTTGGACTCGCAAGAAGAAAGTCTGATTGATGAGGAAATTAGCGATTTAGAACAGGAATTAAGAACTTTACCCCGTTATCTAGAAAATCATATTCGCCGTCGTACTGCCGCCCCACCACCGCGAAAAAGACGGGTAACTTTGCAGGAGTTAATCACTCAATTACAACAGATTGCCCTAGAGATTGAAGCTTTACCGAAACTGCCTGTAGTTGTCCCGAAACCCCGTCCCCAATCCCGACGGGAAGCGGTACAAATTATCACGGAATTGGCCCACCAAGAAAATCTCACGGAATTGGCAGCGGAACTGGACTTTTTTTTGCAGAGAAAGTTTTTTAAATTAGAGAAAAATCAGCTAGATTTTGAGGATTTATTGGCGTTATGGCAAGCAGAAAAGCCCTCTAGTCACTCGGCAACACAGGAAAAGGTGGCAATTTTTTGGGCTTTACTTTTACTCGCTTCTCAATCAAAGGTGGAATTAAAACAAGAGGATTTTTATCAGGATTTAACTATTGCTTTAATTACTTTCTAGATTACTCTTTAAACGGAAGTTGGCTCTTCGGGACTTGTTATGGGAATAATTAATTTAAAATAAAATTCCCTGAGAGCACCTACGCCCAAAAGTGACTGAAATTCATACAGGGAGGGACTTTAGGCACAAACGGGTTAATACCAAAAGGCTGAAGAAATTATTGATCAAGACCTGTCGAAATTAAAAAGACTGGGAATCGATAAAATCGCTCTAGTCAAAGCACAAAAAAATACTGTGCAGTTTTAGTAGATTTAGATACGGGAAAACTAATAGCTATTCTAGAGAAGCGAACACAACATGAGTTGAGAAAAACGCTTACAGGCTGGGGGAAAGAGGTGTTAGAGCCAATTGAATAATTGTGCATAGATCTTTGGTTAACCTATAAAAATCTGGTGAAAGAATTGATGCCATCGGCCGAGGTGGTCGCTGATAGATTCTATGTAATGAAACAAATTAATCAAGAGTTAGACGAACGGAGAAGAGACGTTCGGCGATGCTCAGTCGAGCCGCGGAAAAAAGAGCCATAGAAGCGCAGAAAAATAAAAAACAGGAAGCGGAAAAGGAAGGGAAGCTAGAAGTTTTAAAGCGAAGTAAATATAGCCTTTTAAAAAATGAAGAAGATTTAACGGAAACCCAAAAAATTAAACTAGAAGATAGCAAAAAAACTTGACCAAATTTGAAAGAGATGCACGAAGGAAGAATTCAGAAGGATTTACAATCCGACAGAAGGACTGCTATCCATCTCAGAATGGTTGGCAAAATCGTCCAGTATATTTAGGGGTTGCTGAAAAAGTTTTTCGTGGGGGCAGGGTGTGGGCTTCGGCCGTGAGCTTTTGCCGAACGGGTGTGGGTTGTGGGGTGTGGGGTGTAGGGTTTTACCGATTTTCAGGTGGTCAACTACCTAATTTTCAGGGAAAAAGTACCTGAATTTTCCCCCTGATCACTCCCAGTCCGGTACTTTTCGATTGACAAAAAGTCTAAAAGTCTTACCCAACAAGGTTTTTAGATTTATTCAGCCAACCCTATTTACCAAGAGTTGTCAAACAATCCGAAGCTGGTTTGGAGAAATCATTAGTTATTTTGAGCGAAGGACAACGAAGGTCGGGTCGAGGGAATCAACAATAAAGTTAAACTAATAAAACGGCGAGGCTATGGCTTGAGAAACTTTCGGAATTTTTGGGTTAGAAGTATGTTGTCTTGGCATTTTGTCTGTTGATTTAGCATAAAGCGAAGAGCCAAACGTATTACCATAACAAATACTGACTATCACCATTCCACGAGCAAATCCGGTTAATGCTTATACAATGGCAGGGATTGTTAAAGAAGCGGGTTTAACTAGCGAAGAATTCTTAGAATTACTCTAAAACTATTGCTGACGTGCCTTGAGAAGGAATCATCTTATGATACCAATTTCGTCCTAAAAATTCAGTAAAATAGTAATAAACCAAATCAGAGGGAAAAAAGTATCTATGGCAACTACATCCGAAGACGTATGGCGACTCTTAGTCGAATTAGCCACTGCTCAAGCCGAATTAACTGCTGCTCAAAAAGAAACTGACCGACAACAGAAGGAAACCGAGCGACGACAACAGGAAACCGACCGACAACTCAGAGAATTAGGTAAACAAATTGGGGGACTTGGTGCCAAATTCGGCAGCTTTACCGAAGGACTTGCCCTTCCCTCAATGGAAACGATTCTCAGACAACGGTTCGGTATGGAAGTTGTTAGTCCTAGTGTGCGAGTCAGTAAAGATGGACAACACCTAGAAATTGATGTCCTTGCCTATACCAATGGTGAGCTAAATACCGCCTATATCGTTGAAGTTAAAAGTCATGCCACAGAGGAGTCTATTACTCAATTAAAAAGTATTTTGCAACGGTTTCGCCGCTTTTTCCCTGAACACAAAGATAAAAAACTCTATGGCATATTAGCGGCGGTTCATTTATCTGGAGAATTACGGGAAAAAATTCTGCAAGAAGGGCTTTATGTGGCTCGGATTCATGACCAAGTATTTGAATTGGATATTCCCGATAATTTTCAACCTCAAACCTATTAAAACAGCCAATGCGATCGCTTTTGATTTGAATCTTGTCAGGGATAATTTTCCCAATATCAAGAACAATCACCTTCTTTTCTCAATCATCGATCGTTTTGACCTGTAAGGGCAAGTCAAAAATTTTTCCCTACCCCCCACCCCCTACACCCTGTCTACTTTTCAGGCTCTCTGTCCCCCCGTGAGGGATCGGGATTTTGGGGAGGAGGGGATTTACCTTGAATGTCGGATTGAAGGCTCTCGGTTTTACCTCGGAGATGAAAATCCGACCAATATTAAGACAGCGAAGCACAGCTAATATTCGCTCTTAGTCTTGGTTTTCAACGAGATTAAACGTAGCCCTGTGAGTTTTAACGTAAACAGCTTTCAGGCTCTTGACAGTCTGTGGACTGAAGGTGATATACTGTTAATATAAACCATTGAGAGGTCGGTTCAATGGGAGTCATAGAGTTTAAGCTAAAAGTCTCACAACAGCAACAGGTAGCCAGCTCTGAGGCTATAAGAATTGGGCAATTTGTTAGAAATAAATGTCTAAGGTTCTGGATGGACTCTACTAAAGAAGACCAAGTAAATTATGCTTCTTTGTGTCGTTACGTTACCGAATTAAGCAAGAACTCTGATTTCCCTTTTCTGGTCAATCTCAACTCTATGGCTCGTTAAGCCAGTGCCGAAAGAGCGTGGTTTGCCATCTCCCGTTTCTACCACAATTGTCAAAAAGGTTTAGCCAAGAAAGGCTATCCTAAATTCAAAAAGTATTCTCGGTCTGTCGAGGACAAATCTTCTGGCTGGAAAATCACAGAAGATAAAAAGTTTATCCAGATCACGGATAAAACAGGGATAGGTAAATTAAAGCTGCTCGGCAGTTTTAACCGTGACATTCTTGATAAATCTTCCATCAAAAGAGTTAGGCCCCTTAAAAGAGCAGACGGGTTCTATTGTCAATTTGTCTTAGACATTGAGCGGATAGAACCTCTTGAATCTACAGGAAAAGAAGTGGGGATTGACTTAGGACTAAACCATTTCTTGACTGATTCCAATGGAGATAAAGTTGATAACCCTCGGTTTCTTCGTCAAGCAGAAAAACGCTTGAGGAAAGCTCAACGCCAGCTTTCTAAAAAGAAAAAGGGAAGTCAAAAACGTCAACAACAAAAATCTCAAGTAGGTCGCCTTCATTTAAAAGTTTCTCGACAACGTAAAGATTTTGCCGTTAAGACAGCAAAAGCGTTAATCCAATCTAACGATTTGGTAGTCTATGAAGACTTGAAGGTTTCTCCTATGGTGAAAAATAGAAAGCTTGCTAAGTCTATTAGTGATGCAAGTTGGTCTATGTTCACCAATTGGTTGGACTACTTTGGACAAATACACGGGAAGTTCGTTATAGCGGTCAATCCACAATATACAAGTCAAGAATGTTCTAATTGTGGTTCCATTGTCAAGAAAACATTGTCTGTTAGAACTCATATTTGTTCTTGTGGATGTGTTTTAGACAGAGATGAAAACGCTGCTATAAACATCCTCGCACGCGCAAATACTGTCGGGCGGACAGAAATTCAAGCCCGACTACAGACTACCCACTGTCTATTAAGCTTTCGCTTAATAGATAAGGTAACTGGATGAACAGGGAATCCCTCCCATGAGTGCGATGGGAGCGTCAATTGAATAATCTTTGCAGAAAAGTGCTTCGATCCCGCAGGAAAACCTGAGCGCAATTGCGCCCCGGCATTCCCGAAATTGAGCCGCCGGGGTGAGTGCCTGCCCCAGTTAAATAAAGGTTTTTAATTGGGGTTTTGTAGTTAGCTATTTCTGGCAAAGGACGCAGGAAAATCATCTGATCTAAGGTCATATCAAGATGATAGTAATTACCTTTATAGGAACCCAAACGATTAGCTAATTCGGCCGGACTTTCCACCCGACGGGCAATAATGGCGGATTTGAGATTTGGGGCATAATCGGCCAGTTTATCAAGAACTCGATCGGCCACGCGATTTTTTAATTCTTCGGTCCATCCTGTCCCGTTTAATCCCGTTCCCTCGGCCCCGGCAATCTGATAGGGGGCAAAAAATTCGATCCAGAGGGTATGCTTGCCCTGGGGAGCCATGGAGGGATCGAGAATAGTGGGTATATCTAGGTACATCGAGGGATTTTCGTCGGGAATCTGCCCCAAAATCGTTAAAGCGTGGGCCTGTTCAACGTGACGCACGGAATCGGCGATGAGAATCGTTCCCTGTAAATACTCCTCTTTGTGATCGTAAGCCTCGAACCTTGGTGCTTCGGCGAGGGCGCAATCAATTTTAAGAATTGTTTCATTGTTATTGACAATTCGCCGTTCTACCCTTTCTCGCAATTCTGGATCGGCGGCATCCACATCGGCGGGGGCGACTAACTGTAAAAAGACTCGTCTAGCGTCAATATTAGAAATAACAGCCGCTTTTGCCAGATATTCCTGTCCAGAGTCCACCCTAACCCCGATCGCTTGTCCTTCCTCCACCAGAATCTGTTTAACCTTCTGCTCGGTTAAAATCACCCCACCGAGACTGACAACACATTTCACCAGAGCCTCGGTTAGTGCGCCTGTACCACCACGAGGGCGAGCCACCCCGGGGGAGTGACGCATCGCCATCATCATCATCCCGGAGGTAATGCCTTTTTGGGAGGGAGGAGCGCCAATTTCTGCCGCTAGACGAGCTAGGGGTGCTTTGACAAATTCGCTCTCAAACCACTCATTGAGGACATCTTCGGGGGAAGTAATCATCGTGCGGATGAAGTCGAGCAGTTTCTTTTTCGAGCCGATCGCTTTCCAGACACTAGCTAAGGCACTAGAGTCATAATTGCGGGCGATTCTGAGCAAATCTTGGGGCGGAGCGTTAAACCAAGGAGCGATCGCATTCAGCAACTGTCCCCAATAGTCGATAAACTGAAGGTAGCGATCGGCATCTCGCCGACAAAACTGGGCAATGGCGGCGTGAGTTTTTTCCAGAGAGCGATAGGAAAGAAAATATTGGCCGGAGGGATGGGGACAGAAAACGGTAGGATCGAAGAATAAATACTCTAATCCGTGGCGTTTTAGCTCCAATTCCTCAATTACCGGCCCCAAAAAGATAAATTCGTGATCGATCGCACAGAGATTAAACTTAAAATCGGGGGCCAGATCTGGGATAACCGCTTCTGTGGTAGCCGCTCCTCCGGGTACGCTACGCTGTTCGAGAAGGAGGACGCGATAACCAGCTTTGAGGAGATAGGCGGCACAAACTAAACCATTATGCCCCGCACCGATGAGGATGACATCGTAACTTTCCATGCAGTTTCAAAAATTCCTATTTTTAATTTTGCGCTTTTCTTGGCCCTAATATGTTAAAAATAGTTAAAGATTCGCTGCGGTCAGCAGATTTCAGCCAGCAGTTATCAGTGAGCAGGTAGAAAACATTTAATTTTTCCTTTTTTTTATGAGTTCTTCAATCAAAGTCATTCAACCATCGGGTATTTTAGATGGCAACCAAGCCAGCCAATTTCGCCAAGAAATTGCTGAAGCTGTGCAGGGAGGTTCAGAGGTGATTATCGTTGATTTTAAGGATGTCACCTTTATGGATAGTTCTGGTTTAGGGGCTCTAGTTTTATCCTTAAAAACCGTGCGTTCTGCGGGGGCTAAACTATTTATCTGCTCGATTAATGATCAGATAAAAATGTTATTTGAATTAACCAATATGGATCGAGTTTTTGAAATTTTTAATAACCGAGAAGAATTAGAACAAAAAATTTTAGGAAGTTAATTAGCGAAAATCCACCTGCATGATCGAGAGATCGTCCTTAAAATTACCATCAAATTGTAAAGCTTGAATTTCTTCGATAAAATTATCGAGATTTTTAGCCGAATTACAGTGATAATTTTGCAAAGATTGAAGAAAGTTCTCTAGTCCCCACATCCTACCATCAGCACAATCGATCTCGTAAATTCCGTCGCTAAAAAGATAAAGGCTACTGGGTAAATTCAGGGATTGAACCTGATTAGTATATTCCGCTTCTGGAAACATTCCGATGGGAAACCCGGGTGCTTTCAGTCTGGTTTCAATGACCTGGCCAAAAGGTTTTTGAGTCAGGAGAACTGCTGGGGGATGACCGGCGCTGGCATAGGTTAACTGTTGTTGTCTCTGATCATAAATTCCGTACCAAATAGTAAAATATTTATCATTCTTAGGACTGATTTGATAAACTTGATTTAACCCTTGTAAAACCTGATTAGGTTGATAGTAATTCACCTGACTTAAACCACGGGAACGGAGAAGATGAATCACCGAAAGGGAAGGTAAAGCCGCTCGTAAACCATGGCCCGCCACATCTAAAAGATATAACATCAAATGGTCATTATCTAACCAATAATAATCAAAACCATCGCCCCCCAATCGACGAGAAGGAAGGAAGCGAAAATCGATAGCAAGTTTTGGAGAAATAAAAGGTTCGGGTAACAGCGATCGCACATATGCCGCCGCCTCCGCTAACTCCATTTCTAGTAATTGTTTTTGCGCTTGTAAATCATGACTTAATTGATGCAAACGCATTCCCGCCCGTACGCGCGCTCTTAACTCATTAATCTCGATCGGTTTACATAAAAAATCATCTGCCCCCGCATCCAATCCCTTCACCCGATCCTCCACCGATCCCAAAGAAGTTAAGAGGATAAAAAAAGTGGTTGACAGTTGGGGATTGAGCTTAATTTGCCGGCAAACTTCCAACCCATCGATCCCCGGCATCATCCAATCACAAATAATCATCGCTGGTTTTAGTTGCCCCGCTTGCTTTAATCCTTCTTCCCCATCACTGGCAACAAAAACCTCGTATTCCTTCTGCAAAGCTCGTCTCAGAAACGTTTGAATTACTCCATCATCATCAATTACTAAAATTCGTACCATCTTTTTTGTGACTCGACTATCTCAATCTTACTGCCTACCCCTGACCCCCTGACGGATGACTTTGCTTGTCCCTCAACAAGGGATTAAATCCAGAATCGAGCTAACACATCAGTCATAGTTTGGGAAAAATGGTATAACTTCTAGCGTAAGGCATTGCAGAGGTAAACCGGGGGTGAAGATTTCTTTTCAGGTAGATAGCGATCTCAAGTCCTTAGATAGCGTTTTAAAATATTTTGAGCAACTTGAACCGGCGGGCATTCCCCAAAAAGACTGGCTCCAGTGTCAGCTTGCTCTTGCCGAAGGTTTTACCAATGCAGTCCGTCACGCTCACCGACACCTCCCCCCCGAAATCCCGATCGAGATCGAGATCGAGATTGCCCCCCACCAGATGGAAATTCGCATCTGGGATCGGGGTTCCGCCTTCGATTTAGAGAGCTTTATCGAGAAAAATGCCCATCGTGACCATAGTTTCTCCGGCCATGGGCAAGGACTGCCGATCCTCGAAAAAATCGCCGATCAACTCAGTTATACTCGCAGCGAAGATCAGCGCAACTGTCTATTAATTATTAAACAATTTTCCCGCCATGAATCCGATCGCACCCCTCGTTTCTCCTAGCTGGTTAGTAACTAATCTCGATCGCCCCGATCTGATGGTTATTGACTGTCGTTTTCAATTAAATGATCCCGATCTCGGTTATCAAGAGTATTTAGCCAATCATATTCAAAATTCCTTCTATTTACACCTCGATCGCGATTTATCGGCTCCCGTTGCCTGTCATGGCGGCCGTCATCCTTTACCGAATCCGCAGACGATAGCCGCTAAATTAAGCTCTTTAGGGGTGATTTCTGGTCAAACCCATGTCATCGTCTACGATTCCTCCCGCTTTGCCTTTGCCAGTCGTCTCTGGTGGTTATTACGTTATCTCGGCCATGAAAAAGTCAGTATTCTCGATGGTGGTTGGCAAAATTGGTTAAATGCCGGTTATCCCGTCTCTAATCAGATACCTGTGCCGAAAACTGGTGCTTTTCTCCCCCAAGTTCAACAGGATTGGGTAGTGACGATCGAGCAGGTAAAAAGGCAAAAAGAGCAAGCGGGAGTGGTGTTAATTGATGCCAGGGAAAGCGATCGCTATCGAGGCGAAAGGGAACCGCTCGATCCGATCGCCGGTCACATCGAGGGGGCGCTGAATTATCCCTGGTTGGAAGTCACCGATAGTCAGGGTTTTTCTCAACCCCTGGCCCAGCAAACACAACGTTGGCAAGAGCGGCAAGGCGATCGAGAAATTATCCTCTACTGTGGTTCAGGAGTGACAGCCTGTGTTAATATCTTTTCCCTTACCCTAGCCGGATACGACAATGTTAAGCTATATTCTGGAGGTTGGAGTGATTGGTGTTCCTACCTGATCTAACCAGCCCTATTGATACCCATCTATCGAGAAAGATGATCAAAATGACCTAATTACTGTACAATCCCCCTATTATCACTTTTAATTATTCCGAAACTATTATCTAGTTTGTCTCCTAAGTGGGTGGGTGGAATTAAATATAAGATGAACGTAGGTTGGGTTGAAGCATGAAACCCAACGCCCGATTATGTTACGAAGTGCGCTAACCCATCCTACAAATAATTGTGCCTCCCTACTTAGACAAAAAAGCTAATTTTTATTTTAGTTGCTATCCTTTTGCTCTCAAATCACCGCTATTCCCCAAAGAATAGTAGTTTTCCCCCGTAAAATTACTAAAAAGTAGTTTTATAGTTAAACTCTATAAAAAATTAGGTATGTATTTTGTATGACAGAAGCCGGTCTTTGTCATTGTAATGGTGGCGGCCGTCCGAAAGATCGCCTTTCGATTTTTGTGGATGGCAATAATATGTTTTATGCTCAACAAAAAAATGGTTGGTTTTTTGACCCGCGTAAGGTGTTAAATTACTTCACCAACGACCCGAATATTATGTTAATTAATGCCTTTTGGTACACGGGTTTAAAAGATTCCCAAGATCAAAGAGGTTTTCGCGATGCTTTAATTAGTTTGGGTTATACAGTGAGAACAAAAATTTTGAAAGAATATTATGATGATAGTTCGGGTCGTTTTTCCCAGAAAGCTAATTTAGATATCGAAATTGTCGTCGATATGTTTAATACCGTCGATCAATACGATCGAGTGATTTTATTTAGTGGTGATGGCGATTTTGAACGAGCGATCGAACTATTGCGCTCTAAAAATACTCATATTACCGTAGTTTCTACGGAAGGGATGATCGCTAGGGAATTGCGAAATGCTACCGATCGCTATATTGACCTGAATGATATTCGCAAAGATATCGAAAAAAGTGATTATTAATCGGCTGTTTTGTCTTTAAACCGGCTATTTATCCTATTTTTCTTTATTGGTAGTCCTCACCCCAAACCTTCTCCCAGAAGGAGATAGGTGAGGCAATTAACCATCTCTTGTTTATTGTTCCTTGAGTCGAAAGAGTAAAAACTGATTGACCTGATTCGGATTAAAATTATCATCACTGACCAAAATCAAAGAGCGACTACCATCAGCTAATCTTGGACCGAGGGTCATTGCTTCTAAATTATCTAAATCAATCCCCAAAGTCCCTAAATCTAGTAATAATTTTTTCCGCAAGGGTTGCACCTGTAAAGCTTCTAATTCCCCCGGTATTCTGGCGATTTTCGAGGTATCGGTGGCACTCCCATTAACTACCTGAAATAGTTTCGCTCCAAAACCTTCTAAACCAAAAGTTCGCTCTAAACTGAGAAAATAACCCTCTTTTTCTAAAGCTAATAATTCCGTTAAACCATAGGAACTAGCCGTATTAGGTGGCTCATCTAACACATACAATTGTTCTGATACTAACACAGGCGAACCAATCGGATCGATCACATAATGAAGAAGTCGCACTCTGAGATTTTCTGCTCTTTTTCCCGTGGGACTATCTTGAATTAAAGCGTTTTCTGTGGCAGTAAACAAACGAAAAGGATCCTCTTTGAGAGTGCTGGTAATCCCTAAAGTTAAGGATTCAAACCCTAAATTATCCTGTATTCCTTTTTGATTGCTATCATCCGGTAAAAAGCGATTAGGAATTAACAAAGACTCCTTTAATTGTCCCTGCAAATCAAATTCAGCAATAAAAGGAGCAATTCCCTCTTTAACCGCACCTTCACTGGAAATAAACAAAGTTTGTCGGGGCGAAAAAGCGATACCTTCCGGATCGATCGATCCCTTTTTAAACGTTTCTCCCTTGCCATCTTTTAGGAACGTGACTGCCTCTAAATTCACTTTTTCGATTTTTTGATCATTTATCTGCAAACTAGCCCGATAAAAGCGGGCCGGAGCTTTCTGAGAACGATCATCACTGAGGAGATAAAAGCGGTTATTGCTGCGATCATAGGTAATTGCCGATAATCCCCCCACCCTTGTGTCTTGATAATCCGCTTGTGGTAATTGATATTCTCCCAAAAACTCGACCGAGAGGGGTAGAAACATTCGTTGTTCTGCCAAAACTTGTGGGGAGACACCACAGGCAGCCAGACTAAAGGTTACAATTAAACTAGCAATTAAACCCAAAATTGGGAAACGAAAATTTTCGGCAGTCAGTCTCTTATAGAATCGATCGATCACAAAATATCACCCTCTACTACGCTCCTATCAATCTATTATGCTACGTTTTTCTCTCAGTTTATGGCTCTGTTTGATCGGTAGTTCCCTTCCTCTCCTAGCACAAACAGAAACCCCTGCAGCCAATCCCCTCGAAACTCCCCTACAAAGTCCTTTATTACCCGCAATCGATCGCCCTTTAACTCCCTTAGAGCGTCGTCAACTGCTATTATACATCGATCGACGCGATGCTGAAGCTCAAGCTAAATACGATGCGGGATTAAATGAGGAAGCTTTTCCCATCTGGTATGAAGTGATTAAATTAAATCGTTATTTAGGGGCAAAAGAAGAAGTAAAATCTTTGGGAAAAGTGGGGTTAGCAGCTTGGAATCGAGATCGAACTGAGGATGTTAAATTAATTACTAATCGTTTAAAAGCTCTGCAACAAACCGCAGAAACTAACCAGAATATGGATGAGGAATTATTAGCATTATTAGGTACATCCTATCAACAGGTACGAGCTTTTAACGAGGCGATAATCATCTATGATAAAATCCTAGCTAATGCCAGACAATCTGGCGATAACACAGCAGTAGAAGCAACTTTAAATCAACTTGGTCAAATTCATTTATCTCGTTTTGATTATCAAAAAGCCGCCCCAGTTTACGAGGAATTATTAACTATTTCTAAGAGGCAGAATAATTCTTTAACTCAAGGAATTTATTTGCAAAGACTAGCAGAAATTTATCGAGAATCTTTGCAACCAGCTAACGCAGTAAAAATTAAAGAAGAAATAGCTGAAACCCAGATCAGAAATCAGCAAATACAGTTAATCCCCGCTCTAAAAATTCAAATTGGTTTAGATTATCAAGCTTTAAAAGATGCAAATAAAGCCAGCCAAAACTTTCAAGAAGCCTATTCTCTCGCTTTTGCTTTACAACAGTACGGCACCGCAGGAGAAGCTTTAAATAAGTTAGCAGAACTTTATAAAAGTTATCAACAGGTGGATTATGCTTTACAAATCTATCAAGAATTAATTAAAGTCCATGAATTGGGTTATAATTATTACGGTTTAATGAACACCTACGATCAAATCGGTCAAATTTATCTAGAGAGAAAAAATTATCCCCAAGCTTTACTAGCTTTCCAAAAAGGTGCGGAATTAGCCCAAGCTATCCGTTATCGTGAACAATATTTTCAAACCCAAATCACCCAAATTAATCAAGCAATAAATAATCCTGAACAGTGATCTTTACATCTTTGAATAGTTAACTAATGGACAGAGAAATGGGGAAATGGGGAAATGGGGAAATGGGGGAATGGGGGAATGGGGGAATGGGGGAATGGGGAAATTCAACTAAAACCCTAAAACCCCAACACCCTAAAACCCCAACACCCTAAAACCCCAACACCCTAAAACCCTAAAACCCTAAAACCCCAACACCCTAAAACCTAAAACCCAAAACCCAACCCACCAATGGAAAATTCCTATTCTCAATTAACCGAAGACTTACTGAAATTGGTGCAACATTTGCCCCACTTAAAAGATGGCAAATGGATTCAAAGATCTCTAGAAGCAATAGTCAGAATTGCCGAGGAGGAAATCGATCGCCTGGATTGGAAAATTTTAACCTACGCGATCGAAGATCTAGAAAAGGGATTTCAGGTATTTTACCCCTACCGTCACATTCGTAAACTGACCATTTTTGGCTCGGCACGCATCAAACCCGACAGCAGTGAATACCGTCTGGCAGTGGAATTCGCTCGCTCTATCAGTCAATACGGTTTTATGGTGTTAACCGGCGCTGGGGGTGGCATCATGCAAGCGGGGAATGAAGGCGCTGGACGGGAAAATTCCTTCGGATTAAATATTCAGCTACCCTTTGAACAGGGGGCTAATCCCTATATCATAAATGATGCCAAATTAATCGATTTTAAATATTTCTTTACCAGAAAACTATTTTTTCTGCGGGAAAGTGACGCAGTAGCTTTATTCCCTGGCGGTTTCGGTACGCAAGATGAGGCCTTTGAAACGCTTACCCTCTGTCAAACCGGTAAATACGGACCTGCACCCCTAGTATTAATTGATGAGCCTGATGGGGATTACTGGCAAACTTGGCAAGAACAAATTAGTGAAAATCTGCAAAAAAGAGGGCTGATATCCGCCGAAGACCGGAATTTTTATACAATTACCAACGATCTAGACCACGCTTGTCAAACAATTCGCCACTTCTATCGGGTGTATCACTCCAGCCGTTTTGTGGGAGAATCCTTTGTTATTCGTCTTAATCACGAACTAAGCGGGGAACAGATCGAACAAATTAACCAAAACTTCGGCGATATCCTAGTTAAGGGGAAAATCGCACCCAGTCAAATTCTAGAACGAGAGAGTCGGGATTCCAGCCACCATTTACCCCGTCTAGTTTTTTACTTCAACGGCAAGAGTTACGGACGCTTGTATCAATTAATTGATCACATCAACGATTTGAGTCCTGTAGTTGCCCTAGAAGAGCATCCCGAAAGAAAATAAACCCTAGGCTAGAGTTTCCGGACAGTATCCTAAACCCTTAGTAAATTGTTGCCGAAAAGCCTCTATATCTTGCTGATCCGGGGTACCATGGGACACGATCGCCACTTGGTAACGACGCATAACATCAATAGGAGATTGTCCCGTTTCCAAACTCCAAAAAACCATCTGGAGACGCATTTCCGGTTGATAGGGAATCCCTAACTCATTCATGTAGGCGCGAAAATCACCGTGTTGGCAAGGAGTGAGCATTTGATTAAACTTTACCTTGACCACCCAACCGTTAATCTGATGGATAACCGTCATCACGGAGGAGGGTAGATGAGTCATCGAGCGCAGGTATTCGGTGACTCGTAGCGTTAGACTAGCGTTAGCAAGAAAATAGAGATAGTCCATATTGGCCGCTGGGATGTTGGCTAACAGTCACGATTAGTGTTATATCTCTAGTCTGACGATAAACCGTTCCAGATACCAAGGGGAGAAATCCCCGATTTAGTGAAGTTCGCCTGGGTAGGATTACCCAACTTTTGCGAAGATTTTTATGATGGTAATGACGATGATCCCTGACCAATTACTCTCCAGCTACGATTATCACCTTCCTCCGGAGTTAATTGCCCAAAATCCCGCAGAACCCCGGGATAGTTCCCGTCTTTTGGTGGTAGATTCTCCCAATAGTCATAATTTAGCTATTTTTCGGGATTTACCCACTTGGTTAGAGTCGGGGGATTTGCTGATTTTCAACGATACCCGCGTGATTCCGGCCCGTTTATTTGGACGTAAAACCACGGGCGCACCCATAGAAATATTACTATTAGAAGAACAAGATGACCATCGTTGGTTATCCCTAGTGAAACCGGGAAAACGCTTTAAAGTCGGTTCAGAAGTCCTTTTTTATCCGAAAACAGGGCCGACGGAAGACAAAGAAAAATTATGGTTAGCGAAAGTAATCGCTCGAGATCTGAACACCGGTGGTCGTCTGCTGGAATTTCAACCTCATCCCGGACGCAGTTTTTGGGATATTTTGGCGGAGTACGGTCATATTCCTTTCCCCCCCTACGTCACGGAATCAGAGGCGGAAGAAGACCGTTATCAAACAGTTTACGGTTATAAACAGGGTTCTGTGGCCGCTCCCACGGCTGGACTACATTTTACTCCCGAATTATTCCATAAGCTCGCCCAGAAGGGTATAGATACCGCCTATATCACCCTTCATGTGGGAGTGGGGACTTTTCGTCCCGTGGAAGTGGAAAATATTACAGAACACCTAATGCACCAAGAATTTTTGCAAATTTCCGCCGCAACTGCCGAAAAAATCGCAGAAACAAAAGCTAGAGGTGGCCGGATTATCGCTGTGGGAACCACGGTAGCTCGCGCCTTGGAAGGGGCAATTAAAGAAAGTAAGAGCGATAAATTAACCGCTTTTCAGGGAAAAACGAATTTATTTGTCTATCCGGGTTATCAATGGCGGGTTATCGACGGCATGATCACTAATTTTCACCTACCCAAGTCCAGTTTGATGATGTTAGTCAGTGCCTTAATCGGACGGGAAAGACTACTGGCATTGTATCAGGAAGCTATCCAAGAGCGTTTCCGTTTCTATTCCTTCGGTGACGCTATGTTAATCCTACCCAGCGCTCGCAGCATCAATCAGTAATCAGTAATCAGTAATCAGTAATCAGTATTCAGTATTCAGTATTCAGGAGACGGGAGACAGGAGACATTCTTCCCTACACCCTACACCCCACACCCTACACCCCACACCCTACACCCCACACCCCACACCCCACACCCTACACCCCACACCCTACACCCCACACCCTACACCCCACACCCCACACCCCACACCCCACACCCCACACCCCACACCCCACACCCTACACCCCCACTTCCCACTTCCCCATCACCCCATCTCCCCACTTCCCCATCCCCCCGCACCCTACACCCCACACCCCACACCCCACACCCTACACCCTACACCCCACACCCATCCCCCATCCCCTATCCCATATCCCCCAACTTAAAAAGGGAAAGAGCTATGCTCCTCCCCTTTTTTTGATAATTTATTCAAGTTGATTGTAGATGCACAGCAATCGAGGCTGAAATTACATTAAGCCCAATTGAGCAAGGATGCCTTTGTGGGTTAAGTATTCCGTAGCTACGCCAATAACGAAACCGAGCATGGCTAAACGACCATTCCAGTTTTCAGCGAAAGCGGTGAAGCCGAGTTTGTTTTCTTGCTTATCCATGGTGAATTGCCTTCCTATAAGAAAATTGCGTTTAAGTCAAGTGCTTGATATTTAATGTAACATAACTTTCCAGACTATGCAACATTTCTTTACATAAATTTTCTTAATGTTGACCATAAACTTTTATGGGGGTAGGGTCAAGGGTTGGCATGGCGGCCGAAAATCAAGCCTGATCTTAGTTCTAGTAAACAACGGTTTTCCCATCCCTGACCGAAAAAGATTACAATCAAGCGAAAGGTCAAGAATCGATCGCCGTCGAGCGAGGAGTGAATATGCGTGCCTTACTGATTTATCCCGTTTTTCCGCCGACTTTCTGGTCCTATAACAAAATTCTGGAATTAGTTGATCGCAAAGTCTTACTTCCTCCCCTAGGTATGGTGACGGTGGCGGCGATTTTACCGCAGGAATGGGAATTTAAACTGGTCGATCGCAATATTCGGGCGGTGACAGAAGCAGAATGGGACTGGGCCGAAATAGTGATTCTTTCCGGCATGATTGTCCAACGTCAAGATTTAATCGAGCAAATTCACGAAGCCAAGCAACGGGGTAAACTGGTGGCTGTGGGGGGTCCCTATCCCACTTCTATCCCCCACGAAGTGGCTGAGGCCGATTTTCTGATTCTCGATGAGGGAGAAATCACCATCCCGATGTTTGTGGAAGCATTGGCAAAAGGAGAAACTAAAGGTGTTTTCCGCACCACAGAAAAACCCGATGTGACAATTACCCCGATCCCCCGCTACGATCTGCTCGATTTTGAAGCTTATGATTCCATGTCGGTACAATTCTCGCGGGGATGTCCCTTCCAGTGCGAATTTTGCGATATTATCGTTCTCTACGGTCGTAAACCCCGCACCAAAACCCCCGCACAACTATTAAAAGAATTAGATTATCTCTACGAATTAGGTTGGCGCCGGGGCGTGTTCATGGTGGATGATAATTTTATCGGTAACAAGCGTAACGTTAAATTACTCCTCAAAGAATTAAAAGTTTGGCAAGAAGAACACCAGTATCCTTTCCGGTTTAACACGGAAGCATCGGTAGATTTAGCCGCCGATCCCGAATTAATGGAAATGATGGTTGATTGTTATTTTGATGCGGTCTTTTTAGGCATTGAAACCCCCGACGAAGAAAGTTTACAATTAACCAAAAAATTCCAAAACACCCGTAGTTCTTTAACCGAGACGGTAGAAAAGATTATTAAAGCTGGATTGCGCCCTATGGCGGGATTTATCATCGGTTTTGATGGCGAGAAAAAAGGTGCGGCCGATCGCATTATTAATTTTGTCGAAGAAGCGGCCATTCCCACGGCTCTATTTGGAATGTTACAAGCTTTACCGAATACCGCCCTATGGACTCGCTTGGAAAAAGAAGGACGACTACGATTAACGGGGAAACAGGACATTAACCAAAGTACCCTGATGAATTTCGTTCCCACCCGGCCGATCGAAGATATTGCCACAGAATATATTGAAGCCTTCTGGACATTGTACGATCCGGAGGTATTTCTTGATCGCACCTATCGCTGTTTCTTGAAATTAGGCGCACCTAAAGCTAAACCTGCCTTTAAACTGCCTCGCCGGGCTGATCTCTATGCCCTAGCGGTAATTATCTGGCGACAGGGCTTTAAACGTTCCACTCGCTGGAAATTCTGGCAGAATTTATTCGGTATTTTGCGCCATAATCCCGCCAATGCCGAACACTATATCACTGTCTGCGCCCACAACGAGCATTTCCTGGAATACCGTCAGATTGTTCGGGATGAGATTATGGCACAATTAGCCGAATTCCAACGCCAAGAGGCATTAACATCGGAAAAAACCGCGATAGCGGCCTAATTATTCCGAGGATGGGTTATTTACCCATCCTGAACGCCATTTATTGATTTTCCAGTTCACAAGCGCCAATACTAACCCATTGACTAGAACCATCAGACCAGTATTCTTTTTTCCAGATAGGGGCATTATGCTTGAGACTATCAATAGCATAACGACAGGCTGCGAAAGCTTCCCCCCGATGGGGACAACCCACCGCTACTAAGACGCTAATTTCACCGATTTGTAGCTTACCGGTGCGATGGTGAATGACAACTCGATTGGTATCGGGCCAAGTTTGCCGAATTTGCCGAGCAATTTGCCGGAAAACTTCGATCGCCATCGGTTCGTAGGCCTGATAATCAAGATAAATAACCGGTTTACCGTCGGTTTGCTCCCGTACAGTCCCACTCATTAGTACAATAGCACCATTAGCCCCATCATCGGCTAATTGATATACTTCCTGCAAAGATAAGGGAGCAAAACTGATGCGAAAACTATCTTGAGTCATGGATGCTTTTTCAGTAAACAGTAATCAGTAATCAGTAAATGGTAATCAGTGAAGTGAAAAGACAGCACTGTTAATGCCATTTAATACTCCTCACTTGATACCGCTCACTGAAAACTCAAATCTGATAACTGATCACTGATAACTGATTCAAGGCTGACAGCTATATTAATCTACAGTGCGGCGAATTTGAAGACAACACCATTCTTGACGTTTCCACAGGGCAGCCACTGTCCAGCCTTGGGGTTCTAAAATATCTGTAACTGCTTGTGCTTGGGTAACGAGGAGGCCGCTTAAAATTCCCCAAGTGGTGGGTTTTGCCAGACGGGTGATTGCGGGCATTAAAGCGATAATTGTCTCGGCTAAAATATTACAAACGATGCCATCAACACCATCGGGAATTAATTCTAATAACTCCTCGACACTACCCTGATTAATAGCCAAATTTTCGGGGTTAATCTCGTTGAGATGGCGATTACTGCGCGTCGCATTCACTGCCAGCGGATCTGTATCAACAGCATAAACTTTTTTGGCCCCCAATAAAATCGCCCCGATCGCCAGTATGCCGGAACCACAACCAATATCGGCGATAATTTGATTCTCTGGATGGCTACTTAAACGCATTTCTAGGGATTCTAGACATAATTGGGTGGTGGGGTGCGTTCCTGTGCCGAAAGCGGAACCGGGGTCAATTTTAATCACCAATCTCTGGTTATTTTCCGGGGGATTTAACCAAGCGGGACAGATCAAAAAGCGATCGCCGATTTCGCTAATTTGCCAATGTTGTTTCCAACTGCTGGCCCAGTCTTCCTCGTCGATTAACTGCCAATGGCTGACAGGTTCAGAAAAACCTAAAATCAAAGCATCCTGCTTTAACCAGAGGCTTAGTGCCTCTAAATCGGGCAATTGCGCTTTAATTTCTGGTATATAGGCCTTAACCTCTAAAGAGGATTGTTTTTTAGCAGTGGCCGTTCCCGAACAGCCAAAATTTTCCAGTCTCCAGAAAACCGTTTCTTCGAGACTAGGTTCGCACAAAACCGTAATTTCCCACCAACTATTAGACATATATTCAGTTATCCGTGATCAGGGATCAGTTATCAAATTTGAGTTTTCAGTCAACAGTATTAAGTGGCAAGTGCGGAGCTTTGGCTCTTCTGGTTTTTGTGTGAAAGGAAGAAGAATAGGGATAATTTGGGTGCATCTCAATTTTGTCGAAATATCTAGAGGACATTTTGGGCGCACGCGGTGCGCCCCTACCATTGGCGCAATCATATTATTGTAGGGGCGAATTGCATTCGCCCTCTTTGAATAACTGCTGCTGCTCACCATAGGTGAGGGAAAGTCATAAATAGGAGATGCAGCCGATAATTTTCGGGAAATATAGTCTTTAAAGCCTTGTCTGGCAAGACTCCTACGAATGATAAGCACCGATTATCACACAAAGTCGAGGAGAGCCGAGCTTTCTTTTCACTGATTACTGATTACTGTTTACTGATAACTGATTTAACCTAGAGTTTTACTGTATAAGCATCACGGATACCGGGGACTTTAGTAATTTCCGAGAGAAGACCTTCCGGTAGAGGATCATCGAGACTCAGGGCCATAACTGCATCACCGCGAATAATTTTGCGTCCTACCTGCATACTGGCGATATTGACATTAAAACTGCCTAAAAGTGCGCCAATTTTGCCGATAATACCGGGCATATCTTGGTGAAGGGTGAATAACATATGATTACTCGGTGGCACGTTAATTGGGAACTCATCGAGGTCAGTAATGCGGATTTCTCCCGTACTTAACAGCGCTCCGGTGACGGAATGGGTCCCCATGGAACCATTGGCTTCCAAATGAATCGATCCCGAATAGTCGCGGGTCGAAGCATCACGGGTTTCGATTACCCGGATACCGCGTTCCTTAGCTTCGATCGCCGCGTTAACATAGTTTACCCGTTCCCGGAGAGCTTGGGAAAGTAAACCCTTAATTGCCGCCACCACCAGAGGTTGACTGTCTTTAGTGGCCAATTCTCCCTGTAAACGGACATTTAACGAGTCACAGCGACCTCCTGCCAACTGGCTAACGAGATTCCCCATAGTTTCCGCTAATTGCAGGTAAGGGCGCAGTTTTTCCATAACATCGGGAGTTAGTCCGGGGATATTAACGGCCGAACGCGCTGGCAAACCGAGGAGGACATCGCGAATTTGTTCGGCCACATCAACAGCTACACCCACCTGTGCTTCCGTAGTCGATGCACCTAGGTGGGGAGTGAGAATGACGTTAGATAATTCTCTTAATCTAGATTCGCCTAAGGGTTCCTGTTCAAATACATCCAAGGCTGCCCCAGCAATTCTACCGGATTCGAGGGCTTCAATTAAAGCCAATTCATCGATAATGCCGCCTCTGGAACAGTTAATGATGCGGACCGTGGGTTTCATCTTAGCGATGGTTTCCCGACCGATGAGATGCTGGGTTTCGGGAGTTTTCGGGACGTGGAGGGTGATAAAATCGGACTCAGCAAAGAGTAGTTCCAGATCCACCAGGGTGCAACCGAGTTGATCGGCGCGTTCTTTGGAAATAAAGGGATCGTAGGCGAGAATTTTCATGCCTAGGGATCTAGCCACTTTGGCGACGTGGGAGCCAATTTTCCCTAAACCGACGACTCCTAGGTTCTTTTTATAAACTTCTGTGCCGATAAAGCGATTTCTTTCCCATTTATTCGCTTTTACCGACTGATTGGCATCGGGAATATGACGGGAGAGGGATAACATCATGGCCAAGGCGTGTTCGGCAGCGGCGATCGTGTTACCTTCGGGAGAGTTAACGACAATAATACCCTGACGAGTGGCCGCAGGAACATCGATATTATCGACTCCTACCCCTGCGCGGCCGATAATTTGCAGTTTGCTGCCCGCTTCGACAATTTCTTTGGTGACGCGGGTACTGGAACGGAGCATCAGTGCGTCGTATTCGGGGATAATTTGAATGATTTCCTCGGCAGATAGTCCTGTTTTCACGTCCACTTGGGCAACCTGTGACAGAATTTCTACTCCTACCGGATCGATCGAATCGGATACCAGAACTTTGGCCATAATCTTTATAACGTACTTTATTTCAGTCTACGGGCAAATGCTTGACCAATATTGGGATCTAGCAGCAATAGCCCATTTTAGAAGCAAAGGGTGCAGTCTAGGGCAAAATTAGCAAAAAGATTTTAGGTTGTCGTCAATGGTGTTGATTTCAGCCTCTTGTCTTTGTAACTGAGAGCTTGTCAATTTAATCACAGCCGCAAGCGAAAAACCTCCGTTATACTTAACGGAGGCTAGATAATTAATTAACAATTTTTGGCTACAATTTCGCCCCACATTCAGGACAGAATTTATTATTCCAATTGTTAACTGCACCGCAACTGGGACAATCGAGCATTTCACAACCCCCGGTGACAATTTTCGGTAAACCAATCATACGGGCATTACTTTGACCGGGGGCGACCATGGGATAACAATTTTCCTCTTTAGTCACGATCGCATTGACCAAAACTGGACCATCGTGGGCCAACATTTCGGCAATTTTTGCGGCTAATTCCTCTCGATGGCGAATAGTAATCCCTTTCATGCCGTAAGCTTGGGCTAACAGTTCCACATCCGGCATTCCCACTTCCATATTGGAATTAGAATAACGTTCCCCATAGAAAGCTTCTTGCCATTGACGTACCATACCCTGCCAACCATTATTAATAATAATCGTCTTGGCATGAATATTAAATTGCGTTAGGGTGCCTAATTCCTGTAGATTCATTTGGAAACTGGAATCACCACTAATACAAATGACCTCCTCATCGGGAATCGCCACCTTCACCCCCATCGCAGCCGGTAAACCGAAACCCATCGTCCCCAATCCCGCGCTAGAAATCCAACGTCGGGGTCCATTTTTGAGGAATTGGGCCGCCCACATCTGATGCTGGCCCACATCGGTGGTATAGTAGGCGTGGGGTGCTTGACGACCCACTTCAACGATCACTTCTTGGGGGGAAAGTCTGCCTTCCGGTCGAGGTACTTGCAGGGGATAATCTTGTCGCCAGCGATCAATCTTGGCTAACCAAGCTTGGGTGCGATCGGAATTAGTGGGATAATCAAATTCTCTGGCTTTTTGGAGTATTTGTTCTAAAACCACCCGCACGTCCCCGACAATCGGCACGTCAGGGGCGCGATTTTTGCCCACTTCGGCGGGGTCTATATCCACATGGATTACCTTAGCTTTCGAGGCGAATTCGTCCAATTTCCCCGTTACTCGGTCATCAAAACGAGCGCCGACGGCAATTAATAAATCACACTCGGTCACGGCAAAATTAGCGTAGGCAGTGCCGTGCATTCCTAACATTCCCACCGAGAGGGGATGATGTTCATCAAAAGCACCGATCCCCATTAACGTGGTGGTAACGGGTAACTGAAAACGCTCGGCCAACTCGGCAATTTGGGCGTGGGCATTCGCTGCGATCGCACCTCCGCCAACGTACAGTAAAGGTTTTTCGGCGGTTTCCAAGAGGTGTAAAGCGGCCTCGATTTGACGGCGATTGCCCTTAACCGTGGGACGATAGCCAGTTAGTTTCACATCTCCCGGTTCGACGGGGATATAATCACATAGTTCTAAACCGACATCTTTGGGAATATCGACTAAAACCGGTCCCGGTCGTCCTGTACTGGCGATATGGAAAGCCTCAGCGACGATTCTCGCTACTTCGCGGGCATTCCTAGCCACATAGGAATGTTTAACAATCGGGAGAGTAATACCATAAATATCGGTTTCTTGGAAAGCATCGGAACCGATGGCTGCCCGGCTGACCTGACCGGTGATAATCACCATCGGGATGGAGTCCATGTGTGCGTTAGCGATGCCTGTCACCAAATTGGTCGCCCCGGGGCCGGAAGTGCCGAAACAGACTCCCACTTTGCCGGTGGCCCTAGCGTAGGCATCGGCGGCATGGGCGGCCGCTTGTTCGTGGCGCACTAAAATATGTTGTAATTCTCCCCGTTCTTCAAAGCGGTAGAGTTCGTCATAGATGGGCAGGATCGCACCACCGGGATAACCGAAGATGTGCTTAACACCATGACGTTTGAGACTGTCCATCAAGGCATAAGCCCCAGAACAACGCTGGGGAACCGTTGTTAAAGAGTCATTGGGCTTGGGAAGTGATGAAACCACAGGGCAAACCGTCCAATTTCTAACTAGAGGGATAATTGCAATTCTGTTGCCTAGGATGCAACTTGAAAAATAGCAAAATTGATAACCTTATACTTTTAGTGTATTCCATCTCACCTTTTTGGCCGCAGTTTTTTTTCTTTTTGCATCTTATCCATGCAATATCTGAGAAGTGGGGTGATGGGGAAGTGGGGTGATGGGGAAGTGGGGTGATGGGGAAGTGGGGTGGTGGGGTGGTGGGGTAGTGGGGTAGTGGGGGGATGGGGAAGTGGGGAAGTGGGGAGAAGGGAGATAAGATGATAAATATTGGTGATTTTACCTGATCTTGACTTAGCCTGGGAGTTTATGAATAGTCTTTTGATTACGGCTACGGATACCGACGCGGGTAAAACCGTTGTCACCACTGCTTTAGTGGCTTATTGGCAAAAATACTATCCGTCGAAGGCCCTGGGGTTGATGAAATTAATGCAAACGGGTCAAGGCGATCGAGAATGGTATGAGGGTTTATTTCAGGGTCAATTAGAAATGATCACACCGCTGCAATATCAAGCACCCTTAGCGCCTCCTGTGGCTGCTGATTTGGAAGGTCGAGATATTCCTTTAGGGACGGTGTGGCAAGCTCTGCTAAACCTACAAAAAAGCCAAGATTTGGTTTTAATTGAGGGTTTAGGGGGTTTAGGTTGTCCTGTCACCCACGAGCTAACTGTGGCGGATTTAGCGGCTCAATGGCGGTTAAAAACCCTTTTAGTGGTGCCGGTGAAATTGGGAGCGATTTCCCAAACGGTGGCTAATATTGCCCTAGCAGAGCAGAAAAAGGTGAATTTGGGCGGAATTATCCTTAATTGTCTTGAACCGCGCACTGAGACGGAGATAGAGCAGTTAACACCGATCGATTTAATTCAATCCTTGACTAATTGTCCAGTTTTAGGTGTTTTTCCCTTTATCGAAGATCGTCGGGATTTGGATAAATTGGCCTCGGTGGTAGCTAGTTGGCCAGAAATTATTTAGAGCAGGAAAACCTAGCAGATTTTGTAATTTTTGTCAAGAAATATTTGTTAAATATATATTATTTCTGATAAAAATATATAGTTATTGGGAAAAGTTTAAATTCTCAGGCAAAAATACAAAGTCTTATGAAAATTCTTGAAAAATTGTTTCAAAACTCAAAAAATGTGAGCATAATTTCGGGACAATGGGAACTAGAGGTATGGATTGGGGAATTAGTTAGCCGCACATTATACATCAATAAAATTTTCGGTTAGGACATTAAGGCCAAGGGCAACCACCCAAGAATAGCAAGACAAAATAGAATTCGTTGTATTTTCCCTAATCCTTAAAACCTGATGATCAGCGATAAAAACTTAAAAAGTTGCAGGGGGTAAAGGTATGGACAGCAATACTTATCCGAGGTTATCATCGGTTTTTTGGCGACTCTTTGTCATCAGCATTGGTTTAGTAGGCGTTTCTGGTAATAATCTCATGGCTAAAGCAGAAAACGCTGAACAAATGAAACAATTATTAGCAACAAAAGAATGCCCGAACTGCGATCTTCGCAAAGCTAATCTAAGTAATATCAATCTAGAAAATGCCAATCTAGAAAATGCCAATTTGCAGGATGCCAATCTCACTAATGCTAACTTAGCAGGAGCAAACCTAGAAGGAGCGAAGTTAATCCACGCTAATTTAGAAAAGGCTAACTTAGAAGGGGCGAATTTAGCCAAAGCGAACTTAGTCAACGCTAACTTGGATTTTATCAACTTAAAAAATGCCAATCTAGTTGAGGCGCAAATGCGCGGGGTACAATTACGAGGAGCGTTGCTAGAATCGGCCAATTTGCAAGGGGCAGATCTGACCATGCACGACGGCAAACCAGTTTTTCTGGGTTATGGGAATCTACAAGGAGCTAACTTAGAAAAGGCGAAATTACGAGCGGTGTGGGCTCCTTGTGTTCATTTTGATCGAGCCAATCTTAAGGGTGCGGATTTTTCCCCCGATAAAGCTCAAACTCCCTGGTGGCAAGCTTTAGGTAACGTGGTTTCTCTGGGGACGGCGATCGCTGGTTATGGTGGAACCTTTGTTTACCATAACTCCCAAATGACCAATCTAACTGGAGCGACTTTTGTGAAGGCGGATCTCAGTCAGGCGCTATTAAAAGGAGTACAATTAACGGCGGCCGATTTCAGACAAGCACTACTGATCGAAACCCTGCTCGAAGGTTCTGATTTAAGAAACGCTAATTTTAGGGAAGCGGATCTCAGTCAAGCTAATCTCGATCAAGCTTACTTGGTGAATGGCATTCTCGATCACGCAAACCTAACTTCGACTCGTCTAACCAATATTAATCTGACTAATGCGGATCTGACGGGAGCGCAACTAGACAAAACGGAATTAGACCGGTCTAATCTCTGTAATGTCACTTTATCGGATGGTTCCAAATCTACTGCTCCCTGTAAGGAAAAAATTCCCGTGACTACCCTTACCAGTGGTGATGTTTGTCGTATTGCCTCTCACGATCTGGCTGATTTGTCCCTAGAGGTTCCCCCACCCAATACTGCCACCGCAATCACTCCAGAGGATACAAGTGCTTTATGGCAACAAGGGCTAGAAAAATACCAAAAACAAGATTATCAAGGTGCTATTGCCGATTTTACGGCAATTCTGACGATTAAACCCGATGATGCTCTGACTTACTATCAAAGAGGTCATGCCTACGCTCGCCTAGAAGATTTTAATCAGGCTCTGGCCGATTACAATCAAGTAATTGCCCTACAACCGGAATTGGCATCGGTTTACAACGATCGAGGGGCGATGCAGGCTCATTTAGGCAATTTGCGCGATGCCTTTATTGACTACGAGCGAGCTTTGCAGATCGATGGCAACCTACCGATAGTTTACTTGAATCGAGGCCTACTTTATCAGCAGATCGGAGAAGTCGAAAAGAGCAAAAAAGATTATCAACAGGTTTTTGCGATCGCTCCTGAAGTGGCCGTGGCAAGTTACAGCAAGGGTTTGGCTCCGATGACCTTGGCGCAATCACCGGCATTGGTTAGTATTCATCTAGAACGGGCTTTGGCACATTGGAATTTAGACCAAATTGATTTAGCACTCAAGGATATCGAGCAGGCTCTGGCAGTTGATGCTAATGCGGAATCAGCCTATTTATTGCGGGGTAATTTGTACTACGCTCGCAAGGAATGGTCAAAAGCCCTGGCAGATTATAATCAAGTCCTGAAGCTCGATCCCGATCATGCTAATGCTTTGTATAACCGTGCTTGGACAAAATACAAGATGGGTAACAAAAAAGAAGCGATCGCTGATTTTCAAACCGTTGCTACTCTTTATCAACAGCAGGGAAAAACCCAAGAGGAGACAAAAGTACGCCAATTGATCGAAAGATTAACTAGGGCTGGCTGAATAAATGTGAAATGTATGCAAAGTAAGGGTTTTGGGGCTTTACGAGCGAAACAGGTGCAAGATTTTGAGAGAATCGTGGTTCAAAACCTTGCATCTTCATCGGCCCGCGTCCTGTAGGGGCGAAGCATTCGGGCAATAACCTATCGGTGAAACCGTAGATTTTCTATCCGAATGCTTCGCCCGTACTTTTTCAGCAAACCCTAACTAAACAAGAGGATTAATTTCTCTGAAAATAGTGATGACAAAGATGGGATTTGGGAGGGGTGAATTTCCAAAAAACTTCTAGATAAGGCGAGGATATCATACCAATTGGTGGCTTGTCAATTTTTCTTAGAAGCCCCATGCAGTAAGGGGTTGGTTAGTTTTTTAGTATTTTTGCTTGGGGTAAGTCCAGATATTCTTGTTCTGTAAGCTCAAATTCTGGATCAATGATTTTTACTTCATTATAGGTGAGTTGATAGAGTTTGTAAACTAAGTGATCAATCTGCTTTTCTAATTCGCTTGTGTCAGCAGTAGGATCGTCTTTTTTTGCGGCGAGAATTTGATCTACTAATTTAATAAATGGTTTTTGTTTATCTTTTTCGATTTCTTGAAAGGGAAGATTTTTAATGTCAACAGTTTTTACTTGAGCAAATGCTCTACCTTCCTCTTCTTTAAATGACCGAAAAAAATAATTTAGAAGTTGGCTATTAAATAGAGCTAACACATATTTTAAATCAAAGTTAAAATTTTCTTTATTCACAATTAAATGAACTGTTTTATCCGTGTAAAGCTGTTGATCATCTAATGCACCAATTAGTTTATTGCTTGTTTGTCTATAAACTATTTTTAGATTTCTTTTTAAGAAATCGTCACTAAATCTAAAAGTGTCATTTGCGTTTAAATAACTTTTCCACTCACCTCTCAAATAATTATTTGAAAAAGAGATTGAATACCTTTTTAAATCTATACCTTTGATATAAAGAATATCATTATATTTTTCTTTGTTACCTTGGTAAAATACCCTACTACCGATGGAACCACCTCTTACTTTTCCTCTTCCTTCACTCCAATAGTTAAAGCCAACATCTTTAATATAGAAAAATGTATCAAACTTGGGAAGTCTGTCAAGTTTATAAATAATACTATTTTTGATGATAAAGTCTGTTACGCCTGGTTCAATTGTGCCTTTTATTGTTTTGGTATTACTTTTAAGAATCCAACTCTTTTGAGGCTTAATACTTATTGCAATAGTGATCGCACAAAAAACATTTACTTCTTGAAATATAAGATAATTGCCAAAGTCAATAATTTCTAAAATTTGATATTGTTTTGCCAAAAAATTTCTTATTTGTTCAAAATAGGTTCCTTTAATAAAAGTATTAGGCGTGATAAAAGAAAAAACATAATTTGGCTTAATTAATGGACAAACCATTTTAATAAAAGCAACATATAGATCATTATTCCTCCTAAATTCAGGATAATTTTGTTCATACAGGTTTTTGAGATTCTTATTAAAGACTACCAAATAAGGAGGATTCCCAATCACCACATCAAACCCAACAAAATCCCCGTCATCATTTAACACTTCGGGAAACTCAAACCGCCATTCCAAAGCATTTTCATACAGCCTACCGCTTTCAATATCTGCAATTTCAGCAGTTAGCTTATCAATCTCATTATTTAACTTAGTAACTTTTTTCTCCCGCGCTTTTTGCTCCGTCTTAGTCTCCTCAAATAATAAACCCTGATTTTCCAGATTATAAAGCTCCCCTTGTAATTGACGTAACTTCACCTTCTTAGGATCACCAATTAATAAATTAGCACTAAAACCAGCCTTAATCTTAGCAATCAGCGTTTTCATCTGCTGCTTTTGTTCCTTATTTTCCGCATTGCGATAAGTCTGTACCGCATTGCGATATTGCTCAATACTAAACTTCTGCTTCTGTAAAACCTGTTTAACATCCACATCCAAAGCAAACCGACTAATCAAAGAATTACCACACTTGATATTAATATCAATATTTGGCAAAGTTTCCAAGTTGCCATCCTCTCGATAATAAGCATTCTTTAAAAGCTCAATCCATAACCGCAACTGACAAATCGTCACGGAATTAGGGTTAATATCCACCCCAAATAAACACCCCTCGATAATCGTCTGTTTCTCATGAAATAAGGCTTTCTGTACTCGTTGCTTTTCTTGGTTATGGGGATGATAAGCAAATAAATTTCCCTCATCATCGTAAACCAGTAACTTATCATTTCGCACCTCTACCCGATAATCTTTTAGCGACTTACCCGAACTATCTAATAAAACCCGTAACTCACTCTTAATCGCGATTATCTCATTTAAAGCGGAAACTAAAAAATGTCCCGAACCCACCGCTGGATCACAAATCTTTAGACTATTAATAATAGTATTCGCCTCTTTTTTATCCTCAATTCGTTCATACAAATCATCTAAACTTTGACAATTCCAGCCTTTTACTTCCTTAAACTTCTGCACAATCGCTCGTCGTATCGTTTCCCGACACATATACATGGTAATAAAACTCGGCGTATAAAAAGAACCGTCCTTATAACCATTAATCTTTTCAAAAATTAACCCCAACACCGAAGCATTAATTAACTTTTCGCTATCTTCTTGAGGATTTTCTAACTCATCTCGATCAAATTTATAAGCATCCAAAAACTCAAACAAATAAGCTAAAGCATTCAACTCATCTACTCGCTTATTACCCTGATTATCTTTTAGCACCGTACCTGCAAAAATGGGTAAAGTTCGCTCCCGCAAATTGCCAATGACAATCGTTTGCTGTTCCGTCTCCGTTGGCTCAAATAACGAACTATTTAAATAAGGTACATGAGCAAAAGTCGTTTTAACCTTAGCCTCGCGCTTATTTGTCTCCCTGGCTAACACATCAAAAAACAAACTATCGAGATCATCATAACTGGGAACTTTCGCCAAATTGAGAAAGGCAAAATCTCGATCGCCTTGATGATATTTAATTAACTGCGCTTCCAATAATTTGAGAAACAAAACCCGATTAATCCAATTAATTGATAACCGCAACGCCACATTAAAAAGCCGTTCCTCATCCGTAGTTCCAAACTCTTCAGGATTTTTTAATTGTGCAATTTTATCTAAACTATCCAACCGACTAATCGCATTTTCAATCAGGGAACCATCACAGCGATCGCCTTCTTTCATTCGTCCGATTAATTTTTTCCCTTTATCCTTAACTTCCGTCAAACCAATAATATACAAAAGCTCATTATAAAAAGGCTTATTTAAAGTATTACTGTCATTAACAAAAGGTAACTTAAGTAAATGCTCTGGCGAAAGAATCTTGTAAATATCCAGCAAATCTAAATTTTCCAGTTCTCGCAGATCAAAATGAGTAAACTTAATTTGCTCCATAACTTTAGTGATGGCTGGTTCGGCAATTTGTTGATAGAAAAAATCCGTTTTCGTACTACTCAGTCTCCCTGCTTCAAAATCGCAAAACTGGTTAACTAGAGCCTTATTAGCAAAAAACAACTCCTCAAAAATCTTCCCATCGAAAATAAACCACTCATAAATATTTGTCACGATCAAGTGTTTAATCTCAAGATTTTTATCCGTCACCCTTTCGCGGAGAAAATATAAAACTAACTGCTGAAAAGCCTTAGTATTGAGATGATCCAGTCTTGGCATTTCTGCATTTATTGTCCGACTAGGTTTCTTCGTCTCAAAAATAACCCCCACTGGACTTTTAACATCCTGGTTATTATGAATTACCAGATCGATGCGCTCTTTTGTATTGATAAAATAGCGATCAGTATAATAGGTATTTTTCAAAAAATCTATCAGCAAATTTTTATTAAACTCTTCAGACTTTTTGCTGTCACATTGCTCCAACAAGCGCGTCAAATTAGCTTGAAAAACCTGAATTGTTTCAGTATCAGGCTTAATTTTCAAGTACACCCGATTTAAGGTTTGCTTGAGTTCTCGCTTATTGACGATCATAAAAGTTTACCTCTAGGAAACTACCGATTAATTTTATTATAGCATTGCCCAATTATAGGTTAAAATAGAAGAACAAAAGTTGCAATCGAGGTCAATCCGTCAAAGTAAGGAATTTCTAACAGCAATGGGGAAAAAATCCCCCGTCAAGCTAGGCTGTGACGGGGGGAATATGTCACTGTTGCAATGCTTTTAAGAAGCGTCCCATAGTGGCAAATAAACCAGATTTTTTGGCTTTATTAGCAGGATTAGAACTATCATTAGGATTATTACTAGAAGCTTTCAGAATCAGATTTTCTAAAGCTTCGCCCATGGGTTTAGTGGATTGTTCAGAAATTAAGTCGTAACCGTCTTCTTTTTCGAGCCAAACTTGCCACAAAGAGGGATAGGAACGATAAACGATCGCTGATTCCAAGGGACGAAAATAATAACAACTTTCTAGGGTACTTAAAAATCTTTCTCGTAATTGTCGGGCTGCGTAACCGATACCCACTACCGATACATCTTCCAATTGGGGAATCAGAAGAACTACGGGGCGATCTTCGGCAAGGTAACAGAGTTTTTCTACGGAATTAATCTCCACCGAGGAGGGACAAACAACTAAAAAAGCTTCATCTTCGGGCTTAATTTTGTCTTCGACGGGAATAAAACGACTACCTAAATCTCCCAGTTGAAAAACTGTTTCTCCCCAATCCCGTCGAGCTAACATGGCAGCCCCAGTATCGGGAAAAATTACCCTTAAACCAGAACCATAACTGTCAAAAATAGAGGTAAAATCAAGGGCTAAAGCTTGCGCTTGTAGAGCAATTTCTGGGATAACTAATTCCACTTGTATGCGTCTAGCTCCTGATTCTAGAGCCAGTTGGGTGGCGGCTTTCGCTTGCAGGATTGTTTCTTCTAGGGAATTGGGCAGGATCATTTCAGTTATCAGTGAGCAGTTATCGGTTATCGGTTATCAGTTATCAGTTATCAGTGAGCAGTTATCAGTGATTACCTCTGGTCGTCGGTGGCTTAAAATCAGAAAGATTTTAATTTTTATAAAAGGTAGGGTTGATTCATGAATGAACCCTACCCTTAATAAGGGGGGCATCTGAAAGTTTGTTTTTAATACCTACCTACTTAGGGCTTGCTGAATAAATGTGAAATGTAGGCAAGGTAAGGGTTTTATGGCTTTTCTCGTGAAACAGGTGCAAGATTTTGAGAGAATCGTGCTTCAAAACCTTGGGTCTTCATCGGCCCGCGTCCTGTAGGGGCGAAGCATTCGGGCAATAACCTATCGGTGAAACCGGAGATTTTCTATCCGAATGCTTCGCCCGTACTTTTTGCCGCAAACCCTACTTAAGTTTAGATGAAGTATGACGATATCTGGCATCATCCCCAGCATTAAGATAAATCCTATAAAATACTTTTAGTTTTTAAGAAGAAGGTCGGTAATTGGGGAAAAGGTGAGGAGAGAAAGCTTAGGAAAGCTGATAGGAGCCGTGACGTTGGGCATAATAATCGAGAATTGCCGTGACCAGAGTGCGATCGCTTTCCTGAAAAGCCTGGGTATAGTTAATTTCCAAACTACCGATCTGACTTTGGTGATAATCGAATTGTTGGAACTGCTGGGGAGTGAGATGGGTTTCCACACCCTGAACCTGTTGTAAATGGCTGGCTAATTCTCGATAGATAGCCAAGGGCATTCGCGGATAAATAATGGTTTGTTTTTGTTGAATAGCAATCGATCGCACGGGTTTTATTCTCCTGATTCGGAAACATTATAACTGATCGAGGCTTGCGGTGCGGCGGCGGGTTCGGGGACACCATCCCCTAAACGACGGGTAATAGTTCGACCGTATTGTTCTAGGACAATAGAGGGGTTTTTGGGATTAGTATCGATCGCTTTAACTAAAATTAAACCATTAGAGAGGGTAGAACCGGGGATAACTCGACGTTCCGTGGCTTCTCTGGGGGCTTTCACGATCGCCATAGGAGTGGTAGGTAATTGGACGATGCCTGATACTTGCACTTCTTCCGCTTCCGTCGGTTGCGGTGGTGGTGGCGGCGCTTTCACTATCGGTCGTCCGGGGGTGGGACGATTGCCTACGGATGCGGGTGCGGGTGCGGGACGATTGCCTCCTGGTGCAGGTGCGCCAGTGGCCGCCGGAGTCCCAGTTGGGGGTTCTTCCTCCACTGTAATCGTAATATTGGGCTGCAGAGGCAAAATAGCGAAGGGATCGCTGCGACCGCGGTTAATTTCTGCCCGTTTTTGGTCGGGAATCGGTGGCGGGAATTAATCCAGCTACCCTTAGGGGGGGTGGTTCGGTAGCTGGTTGCACAGGATTGCTAAAGGCAGGTGGTTGGGCAGCCGGGGGACTAGGAGAGGGGGTGGGGGTTTCTTGGGTAATCGGTGGGGATTGATTAGCTTGGTCAGAAGTTGGACATCCCACCAACAATAGAGCGACACTCCCCACCGACAGTATTAGCGGCAATTTTTTCATGGGAAAACAAAGACAAAATAGCCCTGAATGATAACTTTAGATACTAACATAACATTTGTTTCCCAGAAATCCAGGCAGACCACACGGGAAAGTCAGGAGCTTGACCCCGCTGGTCCGGTTTTAATACTGACCGCCGGATTTGCGATGACCGATGGCGGTGACACCGTTACTATCCAAAACTTGACCCCGCTCGACGGTAGCATAGACTAACCAGCGATCGCCGCAGAGTTGTCGCTCTTTGACCGTACACTCTAGATAGGCGAGACTTTCACTTAAAATCAGACAGCCATTTTCCCCGACTTGGGTTTCTAATCCCGTAAAGACATCGCCGCCAGATTTGATGCGATTGGAAAAATGGCGGCGTAAATTGCGCCCTTCCTTGAGAATATTCAAGATAAAGGCGGTTCCCGAGTTAATTAGGCGATCGGCGGCTTGTTCGTCAGCAACGGCGATAATTAGCCCCGGGGGGTTAAAACTGGCTTGGGATACCCAAGAGGTCAAGAAACCAGCATGATCCTCGCCCTGGCGAGTGGTGAGAACAGAGAGGGAACCGACGATCCGGCCAACGGCCTGGGCAGTGCGATCGATTTGTGCCTCGGTCATTCCCTGTTGGGGAACCCGCAATTTTTTGGTTTTTTTCAAGGTCCGGGCGAAGGTTTCTCCGGCTAAATAACCTGCTTGTAAACTGCTTTCTGTGGGGTTAAAACGCACGCGCAAGGATTCAAAACCGAGGCGATAATTGGCATCTTTGAGTTTAGTTTCAATTAAATCTACAGCTTCCCCACTCCAACCATAGGAACCAAAAACCCCAGCTAATTTAGTTTTTGCTGCCGTAGAAAGAACAATTCCTAAAGCGGTTTGAATCTGGGTAGGAGCATGACCGGCTAAGGTGGGAGAACCGATAATAAATCCGTCACAATTTTCGATCGCTTGACTAATTTCGGCAGGGGTGGCAAACTCACAATTGATTGATTCTACGGCCAGATCATTTTCTAATAATCCTCGTTCGATCGAGCGGGCCAGGGTGGCAGTATTTCCGTAGGCAGAAGCATATAATAAAGCCACTTGTAGGGGTCGAGTTTTTTGTTCTTGACACCAATAACGATAATCGTGGGCAAGACGACTAAGACTATAACGAATTATCGGACCGTGGGCGGGTGCATAATATTGGGCGGGAAATTCTTTAATTTTGTCGAGGGCTGTTTCTACTGGTTTTGATTGCACAGCATGGAGACAATCAAAATAATAACGACGATCTGCGTCTAATTCTTTCCAATTTTTATCCCAAATATCGTCACCGCACAGATGCACACTAAAGAATTTATCGCTGTATAAAATTTGGGTTTTTTGGTCAAAAGTGCAGATACCATCAGGCCAGCGTGGCGTAGGGACATTAATAAAGCTTAGTTGATGACCTTGCCCTAAATCAATAATTTCATCGGTTCGTATGCCCAAAATTTGTGCGGCGGGCAAGGCATTTTTAAGGGTATTGACGGCAGATTTAGAACAGAGGATGGTGATTTGATGGGTTTCGGCTAATAATGCCTTTAAAGTGACAATACGGTTGGGATTAACGTGACTGAGAATCAGATAATCGAGACGATGTAAGGAGATATATTGACGAATTTCTTCTAAATAAATTTCGGTGAATGATTCTCCGGGAGGATCAATTAAGGCGGTTTGATCACCACGGATCAGATAGGAATTAGCGGTGGTTCCCCGTTGACGAGCATATTCTATTTCAAATTTTAATCTGTCCCAAGTACGGGAGCGAAAAACCCAAGTTTGATCGGCTATTTCTGCGGTTTGAACATCGCGGGAGCGATTATTAATAGCAGGATTGGGAATTAAGGTAGTAGTGGTCATAGTTGTTAATTTGGTTATTAGTTGTTCGGTGTGGGGTGTGGGGTGTGGGGTGTTGGGGGAGTGAGGTTTTAGGGTTTTAGTGGAAATTACTCTATCTCCCCATTACCCTATTCCCCCATTTACCTATCCCCTTCTAACTGATAACTGATAACTGATAACTGATTAAGTTTTGCTGTTTATTTCAGTTAAGTCTTTAACTAAATGTTGACGATAACGCTCAGAAACTTTTTGTTCGGGATCGATACCTTCAAAGGTGGGAGGAAGCCAAACTCTTAACACCATTAAGGCACCGAGAACTATTAGAAAAGCACAGGCTGCTAATACTTGTGTCCAATTAGTTTCTAGGACTCCTCTGACAATTAATTCTCGCAAAACCGAGACGATAGAAACTTCCACGGCAACACCGATAGAAACTCGTTTTTCTTGCAAATAAATAATTAACAATCGGAACAATTCTACCAGAATTAAGAGGAATAAAATATCGGCGGTAACAATCCGAAATTGAATCGGTGGCAGCAGAGACATAAACATTTCTCTGACTTCTAACACCATGAAGCTAAATAAACCAATACAGAGAGAAATGACAATTAAATCTTGAATCATTTCTAAGACTTGCACTACTCTCACCATCATTGGGGAAGGTTTTTTAATTGGTTCGTACATTTTATTGCTCCTAAGATTGATAGAATTGGATGTTTCAGTTATCAGTGAGCAGTAAACAGTAATCAGTGAAAATAAAGCGGTAACTTCCTACTTAACACTATCCCATGAAAACTCACATCTGATAACTCACATCTGATAACTGATAACTGATAACTGATAACTGTTAACTGATAACTGGTAACTGTTAATAATGATTGCCAACTTTGCGATGATGGACAGCAGTTAAGGTATCTAAACGGGCAACTCGTCCGGTATTAACGGTACAATAAACTACCCAATGATCGCCGCAATCTAAACGACTGGTGACTTCACATTCTATGTAAGCTAAGGCATCGGCTAAAATTGGTGATCCATTGTTAGCAGTATAGGTTTTAATGCCTTCAAAACGATTGGCACCGGGAGAGAAACGCTTGAGGAAATGTTTCATTAATTTCTGATAATTATCCTCAGCCAAAACATTTAAAACAAAGGTATCGCTAGGCTGTAAAAAGGATACCATTGCCCGATCTTTAGCCACTGCAATCGCCACACCTAAAGGATTTAAACTTGCTTGTGTCACCCAAGAGGCAATCATGGCGCTAGATAAATCAGCTTTTTGTGAAGTAATTAGGTATAATCCGGTGCTAATACGTCCTAGAGCTTTTTCTAAGTCGTTGTTAATCGACTTAATTTGTTTAATCGTTTTTTCTCGGCTTAACCATTGGCCGAGGTCGGTTCCTGCTTCATCGGCAATAAAATCGAGGGATTGACTGGGATTGTCTTTAACTAAAAGAGGAGGAAAAGCTTCGATCGCGACCATTTCCTGTAATTTATTTCTTAAGGGAAAAATTGGTTCATCTTCCCCACCTCCTGACTCAAATAATCCTACTGCTTGTTTGCCATTGACTGAAGCAAGAATCGTGCTTAAAATCGTCTGGTTAATCAGGGAAGATTGGGGAGGCATTCCGATGACAACTCCCTTCGATTGATTGATTAATTCTCTGACTTCGTGGGGATCAGCATTATTCATATCGACTAATTCTGTCACCACATCAGTTTTAGTCAACCCCTGACTGATCATAGTAGCTAAATGTTCGCTTTGTCCGTAATCTTGGGTAAAGAATACAGCCACTAAAGTATCGGCAGAAGTTTGTTCTTGACTCCAAGTTTGATAGCGTCCCACCCAATCAGAAATATGGTGTTTTAATAGGGGACCGTGACCAGTGGCAATGAGATTAATCTCAAATTTCTCGATTCTTTTAATTGCCCCTAAAACCGAACGAGCATTCGGTCGCATCAGACAGTCATAATAGGTTTGAAAATCGGCTTCTAGCAGCTCTTTTTCTCGATCATAGGTTTGATCATCGCAAAAGTGCATTCCGAAGGCATCACAGGTAAAAAGGGTGGCAGTTTTAGCATCAAAAGTGAAGATAGTATCAGGCCAATGAAGATTAGGGGCCGAAACAAATTCTAAGACATGACCATTACCTAAATCTAAAGTATCACCACTTTTAACGATTAACTGTTTAAAGGGTCTGTGTACCATGTTTTCGAGGAATTGCATGGCAACTTTTGCCCCCACCACGGTAACTTCTGGGACTAATTCTAAAACTTCTTTGACTAAACCACTGTGGTCGGGTTCGGTGTGACTGATAATTAAATAATCAAGATGATTGATGTTGATTAGTTTAGTTAATTCATCCAGATAAAGGCGATCGAATTTGCGGTGAGATGTATCAATTAGGGCGGTTTTTTCCCCTTGAATAACAAAAGAGTTATAAGTGGTACCGTTTTCTAAACCAAATTCGATATCAAAGCGATCGCGGTCCCAATCCAAACAGCGTAAGGTAAAGGTATTTTCGGCTATTTTTTGGATTTGTGTGGTTAAACGGCTGGTTTTAGCGGGTTTTGGGGTGATTAAAGCAACCATAATTTCTATCTCCCACAGGATTTGATTCGGAACTGCATTTGCTTAATTCCTATGGTGACTTGCTTTCAGCGATTTGTAAAATACCAATTACTCAAGTAAATTATTAGTTAGATTTATATAACGTTTTATCTATGGTTGCGGATATTAATTTGAGTGCCGGTCTTACCGAATCAACACCTGAATACTGACTGTGCATCGTATCCACCAGTTGGCCTAGTCCTCGGTTTTGCAACCTGCACTTTTGCCTATTTGTCAAGCTTTTTACACAATTCTTAATATTTTTCTCGTTTTTGCTCTCTCGCTCTCTTGGGGTGTTTTGTTTTCGATCTCAGTCTATGGGTGAACCTGTAACCCTTGAGGATATTTACCAGCCATTCCGTGCCGGTGAAACGTTTTTTTGTCTTAAAGTCCAGAAAACGGGTTTCTCGAAGAAACCTGTTTTCTAGGTTAATGCTTCTTTCCAAGGTTCATCATAATTAGCGGTTGTTTGGTTCATTGGAGTTGTCTGCTTACCCGTAGGGTATGAAGCACAATAGCGTAACGCACCGATTTAATAATAGAGGTGGTGCGTTACGGCGGATTGTTGATGCGTGTTTTTTTGACGGAATTGATAGCCGCAAACAGGCAATCTACACTCTTTTGGCATACTGTTTCTTGAGAACAGGTATAACGCCTAGTAGGATAAATAAACCTATATTTAGACTGGGTTCAGGTATAGTTACAGGGTCATTGGCGGGGACAATAGGGACAATTTGAATTAATTGACTTAGATTAGTTGGATCATTAGCGGCTAAGGTTCCATCAGCAAAATTTGTTTGACTCAAATCTACATTTAGGCTTAAATTAGAGCTACCTTTTCCGATAACTTGAAAGTGCATTAAGCTAAATTGTTCTAGTTGATTCAGTCCCAAGATTGAACCTAAACCGGCAGCAGGAAAAGATGCTCCCCCTAAGTCGGTAATTGTCCCATTAATGTTATTTAAGGTTCCTCCCCGAAAGAGAGTAAAGTTAGCAGTAACTAAGGGACTGTTATCATCAACTGGATTAAAAGGAATGTCAATATTTTGGATTTTGTTGGCTTCAAAATTGAGATTGATAGCACTACCAGTTAATCCGATAGGATTACTATGAATATCCCTCATTAAGACTTGAACAAAAAAGCGATCGCCTATATTTAAGGGATTATTTTGATTAAGGAATCCACCGGGGGTTCCTGCGATGTCTTCCCTCAGATTAAATTCAACGGCTAAATTAGGCATAATTTTCTGTCAATTTGTGAATGGATAAGACTAAATCAGGTTGTAGATTACTCGTGGCACTCGTAGGTTGTGAAGAGCGATAGGGTAACGCATAAATTGAATGATAGAGGTGGTGCGTTACGGCAGATTGTTAATTTTATTTTTTTGACCTAACGCACCATAAACTCTACACTTTTCATTGCTATAAATTAGGTTAGAACAAGCTTAGTCCGTAGTCAGAATTTAAGACTAAGAAGTCACCTAAATTGATTCCACCGTCTCCATTAATATCAGCAGTGGGATCGTATTTAGGACTACCAATACTACTGTTGAAAGCGGCTTGTAATGGTGCTAAGTCACCCCGAACTATAGCGGTATTCGCTTGAGTGAGATACAGATAAAGTATTGCCTAGACTGACTTATAGCTTGTTGCAGTATACCTCATTCGACTGCATACCGCTATAACCCTTTTTGCAAGCTGAAAAACATCAAGATTAATTTCCTCTAATTCATCAGCTAAAATTTCACCGGGGTGAATAGTACTTTTCCAATTATTCATCGTTAATTCTCCTTACAGCCCTTCTCATAAAGAAGAAGTGTAACCTAATTTGATATTAACTCCTATCTCCCTGACTTGAAAGAGGGTGTAGGGTGTGGGGTGTGGGGTGTAGGGAAGGAAACCTCTTTCATCTGTGGGGGTGAAAATTTTTTCATCGGGACTGACTCCTTGAAATATTTCTTTTTTTCTCAAACCAAGTTTGTAATAATTCCCCCGATTCCTTAGCTAAAATTCCCGCGATTACCGGTAAACGATGGTTAGAAAAAGGACTATCAATAAAATTAGCCACAGTGCGGATAACTCCTGTTTTCGGATCGTCAGCACCGTACACTAATAATCCTAATCTAGCCTGAATGATTGCCCCGGCACACATGGGACAGGGTTCGAGGGTGACGTAGAGGGTACAATCATTTAAGTGCCAATTGCCCAACAGCTGACTAGCAGCACGAATCGCCAGAATTTCAGCGTGAGCCGTGGAATCATGGTGTTTTTCCTTGCAATTAGCCCCTTGAGCGATTAAATTGCCCTGTTTATCCACGATAACCGCTCCCACAGGTACATCACCCCGGTCCCCCGCAGTTGCCGCTAAATTTAAAGCTAACTGCATCCATTGCCGATGTTTCTCATAGGCTTTTTCGTCAATAGACTTTAGATAGTCCCACATTTAGCCAATAAATTATCTAATTTTTTCTGACCATCCAAAGCATACAAATCATCACCACCACCTATAGGTTCATTATTAATAAAAATCTGTGGTACACTGCGTTTACCCTTGGCACGTTCGGCCATGGCTTGACGAGCGCTTTCATCCCCATCAATCTTGTATTCGGTGTATTTTACTCCTTTCCAACCCAGCAACCATTTAGCACGAATACAGTAGGGACAAGTTGCCCAGGTTTGACGCTCCCATCGCTAAAAGCGAGGGATTCTTGGTTCAACAAGTCCACTTACTTTAGATTCCTTGCGTTATCTAAAACAGAGGTGGTTCTTACGCCTGCGCGTTACTTTTCGTGCGCCCCACGATAGTTGTATTTCTACAAAATTTGCTTTAATTGAAACGTTAGCTTCAAATACTGCTTTGTCTAGTTCCTACAAAGATTTTACATCACGAGCAGGTGAGAAACTAGAACTATTGAGTAGAACCCTATATCTTTGATTGTCAAGGTGCAGAGGTTGTAGTGATTAGACTACATGGGTTTTTAGAGCGGTTGATTACCCTATCCGCTATGCTCACATAGTAGCTATTTTTCGTAAGTATGTCAAGACCCTTAAAAGAAAAAAGACTGCCGATGCTCATGACTCCGAATATGAGCAAGCGCACTTCAAAATACGCATCTAGAATGCAATTAACAATTTCAGAAGTTATTCGAGATTTTGCTCTTGAGATTAGACATTTATTTTTAGCTGTGCTTCGTGTCACTGAGCCTTTACATTGAGCCTGTCGAAATGTGTCGAAATGTGTCGAAGTGCTGTTTTATATTGACGGAACCTTTCATCTCCTAGGTAAAACCGAGAGTTCCTTCAAGCCGACATTTAAGGTAAATTTCCACATTGGCCTTGATATTCTCGTTATAACGCCCAAAAAGCGAGTTAAATAGATTTAGCATCTTGTGACTACAGAAATATTTATCTCTATTTTATGGATTCCGCTACCAAAAAAGCCCAATTACGCAAACAACTAATTGCCCAAAGACGATCGCTTCCTAAGCATATTTGGCAAGAAAATAGTCAGCAACTTTGCAAAAATTTACAATCTTTACCCCTCTTTCAGCACGCTAAAACCATTCTCGCTTACTTCAGTCATCGTCAAGAGCCGGATTTAAGTTCCTTATTTTGCCAACACCATCGCTGGGGTTTTTCCCGTTGTGAGGGAGATAGCCTCACCTGGCACTGTTGGAGTGCCGACGATCCCCTAGAATTAAATCGTTATGGCATCTACGAACCAACAGCGATCGCTCCTCTCATTTTACCGGCCGAAGTGGACTTACTGTTAATTCCCGCCGTCGCTTGCGATCGCCAAGGTTATCGCTTAGGCTACGGGGGAGGTTATTTTGATCGTCTCTTAAATTCCCCCGAATGGCAAGCTATCCCCTCGCTCGGGATTGTCTTTGACTTTGCCTATCTCGATACCCTTCCCCTCGATACTTGGGATCAAAAATTGCCAGGAATCTGTACCGAATCAAGAACCGAAATTTTTTAACAATTATTTCCCTATTCCCTCACACCCAATCCCCAACCCGATCCCTGTCTCCTGTCTCGGAGTCTCCTGTCTCGGAGTCTCCTGTCTCCTGACTCCTTACCTCACCGTTAACTTTACCTTTCAGCGACTACTCATATATTAAGTTTTATTGAATCCGATCGACGCTTAAGATAGCTTTGCTAGGATGAAGTTCACATCAGGAGATGTTTAAAGTAATCACTGGAAAAAGTCAACAGGGAAGCAATGAAACACTTTCACGAACCATGGATTCAAGAATGGTGTCAAGAAAACGGCTGGACAGAGCTATTTCTCGAACGCTACAGTAATTATTGGGCATTCCCTCCCAATGCCGTGATGCCGGAACCAATTCCGACCAAAGTGTTACAAAAAATTAAGCGCCAAAAAGGTCTATCTCCTGCCGAAAAACTTTGGTTAGGAGTGGCGATCGGATTGACTGTGACAGCTTTAATTATCGCTGTCATCCTCGCTTGTCCTATGCCTATAGTTCTCGCTTTTGCTTTTGATGCTGTCACCGCAGCGCGATTAGAAGTGGAATATTAATCGGCGTTGCTGATTTGAGATATGAATCTTCTTTTGTGGGATTTTTAAAAACTAGACTCAAACTAACTTTCGTTTGATCATCGAAAATTTGGGTCTGAAACCCCGTCGTTCTACGACGGCTTTACTGTTAAATAGGGTTTGCTGAAAAAGTTTTTCCTGGGGGCAGGGTGTAGGGTGTGGGGTGTGGGGTGTAGGGTTTTACCGATTTTGAGGGGGTCAATTACCTAATTTTCAGGGAAAAAGTCCAGGAATTTTTCCCCCGATCACTCCCAGATCCATTACTTTTTGATGGCCAAAAGGTCTAAAAGTTTTACCCAACAAGGTTTTTAGATTTATTCAGCAAACCCTAAATATGAGCATCGTTTACGAAATATATGCTAAAATGTGAGGCATGGAAAAAGCCTATTCGTTTCGAATTTACCCCACACCCGAACAAGAGTCGCTATTGCGGCGCACTTTGGGCTGTGTAAGATTGGTTTACAATAAAGCTCTCCATCTCAGAACACAAGCATGGTACGAAAAGCAAGAAAGAGTAGGCTACGCTCAAACCTCTTCAATGCTAACTGATTGGAAAAAGCAAGAAGAATTAGACTTTCTCAACGAAGTAAGCTGTGTACCTTTGCAACAAGGGTTAAGACACCTACAAACAGCTTTCACTAACTTCTTTGCTGGTCGTACTAAGTATCCTAACTTTAGGAAAAAACATCAGGGAGGAAGTGCCGAATTTACTAAGTCAGCCTTTAAATTTAAAGACAAACAAATCTATTTAGCTAAATGCACAGAACCTTTACCTATTCGATGGTCAAGACAAATACCAGAAAGCTGTGAACCAAGCACAGTAACAGTCAGATTACATCCTTCTGGACGCTGGCATATCTCAATAAGATTTGATGACCCAACAATTAAGCCATTACCAGTAACAGATAAAGCCATTGGAATTGACTTAGGAATTAGTAGCCTAGTAATTACCAGCGATGGTGACAAAGTGTCTAATCCTAAGCATTTTAAAAAGCATTATCAGAGACTGCGAAGAGCATCGAAAAGCCTTTCTCGAAAACAGAAAGGTTCAAAAAATCGGGAAAAAGCGAGAATCAAAGTAGCCAAAATTCACGCCCAAATTACTGATAGTAGAAAAGACCATTTACACAAGCTAACCACTCAATTAGTTCGTGAAAACCAAACGATTGTAGTTGAGAATTTAGCCGTCAAGAATCTGGTCAAAAACCCGAAATTATCTCAGGCAATATCTGACGTTAGTTGGGGAGAAATAACTCGACAATTAGCCTATAAATGCCGTTGGTATGGGAGAAATTACCTCGAAATAGATAGATGGTTTCCTAGCTCTAAAAGGTGTAGTAATTGTGGGTATATTGCTGAGAAAATGCCGTTAAATATTCGAGAGTGGGACTGTCCAGACTGTGGGACGCACCATGACCGAGATATTAACGCTAGTAAAAATATTTTGGCCGCAGGACTTGCGGTGTCAGTCTGTAGAGCGACCATAAGACCAGAACAGAGTAAAACTGGGGCGGCAGGTGCGAAAAATCCTTCGGGACAGAAGCAGAAACCCAAATCGTGAGGTTTGGGAATCGCCGTCCGTTTTACGGCGGCGAGGATGTCAAGGGGAACGCACCATCTTTAAGTTAACCGAGCAGTATTGACTCCCCTGCCATCACCCCGGCAATTTGTCGGTCTAACTGTTCTAAATTTTCTGCTGGTTCAAGGCAGCATAACCCTTGACAAATTAACCCAAATGTGCTAGGCGGCAAACTGGCATCGACTCGATACACCACAGTGGGCAAATAGCGACCTAACAGCCGCTCGATCGAGCTTTCCGGGGCGCGCAGGCAGAAACCGTGACGATAGTGATCGAGAGCGACAAATAAACTGGGGCAAGCGGTGGGGGACTCTTCTAGGATGGTACTAAAAGATTGCAAGGCCTTTTCGGCCCGATCGAGATATTCTAGATTTTCCGTCAATCGCGACAGACGAACTAAATTAGCGATCGCAATTCCATTGGCTGAAGGGGTGGCATTATCCGTATAACCCCGTTCTCGCACGATCAGATCGAGACTATGATCGGAAGCGGTATTAAAATATCCCCCCTCATCCTCAGCCCAAAACCAGCGATCAAATTCCCCTTGCAAATCGATAGCAGCCTCTAACCAGGGAGTTTCTTGGGGTTTAGCCGTTTGCAGGTCGAGCAAAGCCTTAATAAAATAGGCAAAATCCTCCGATTGGGCTAAAACCGAGGCCTGACCCTGATAATTCAAGCGCTGAAAACGTCCATCTAACCACTGATGCTTGAGAATAAACTCGGCCGCTTGAGTAGCCATTTGCCAGTACAAAGGTTCGCCAAAGACAGCAAAGGCCCGGGCCAAACCAGAAATCATCAAACTATTCCAAGCGACAATCATTTTCGTATCCGTTACCGCCGGAATCCGTCCCGGCCAAGAGACGGTTTTCGCCTCTTGATTGTCTCTGGCCGGGGGAAAAAGAGCTAATTGGGTCTGAGAACTGCCATAACGCCGAATAAATAACTTATCGAGCATATTTTCTATCTCCGACGATAATTCTCCTCCTTGACGACGCTGCAGGACATTACGTCCCTCAAAATTCCCCTCGGCAGTGACGGTAAAATTAGCTTGCAGCAACCCTAATTCCTCGGTCGAGAGATCATCTCTTAACTCTAAATCCGACCAGACATAAAAGGCTCCTTCCTCCGGTTCCCCATCCGTGGCCTTCTCAAAACTATCGGCATCTTGGGCCGCATAAAAATAACCTTCTGGGGCGGTCATTTCCCGTTTTAGCCAGTTAACCGTGCCTTTAATCCCTCTCTCAAAGGCCGCTTCTCGATCACCAGCACTCCACAAATTAGCTAAATATTCGACAATTTGCCCGTTATCGTAGAGCATTTTTTCAAAATGGGGAACTGTCCACGTTGAATCCACCGTATAACGATGGAATCCTCCCCCTACATGGTCATAGATTCCCCCCAAGGCCAGAGCTTCCCCCCGTTGATAGGCCGCTTGCCGGAGGGAATCGTCAAAATCGTCACCAAAGCGACTACCCTGCAAAGCCAGATGAGAATATGGAATCATCGGAAAACTGGGCCGACCGTAGTTATTGGGATTAACCCGAATCACCGCCGTATTTCTCTCGATTCCTGTGGCTAAAAGGGAAGGATCGGCTAAATTGGTCTCTGCTCGCGGTAAAATAGCCGATTGACGCAGTGCGCCCAGTATTTCGGCGGTAAATTTGCTTAATTTCTCCTTTTCCTCGTCGTAATAACGACGTATCGATTGCAACACTTGCAGAAAACCAGGCCGGTTAAACCGCGGTTGCACGGGAAAATAAGTGCCACCATAGAAGGGAATTAAACTATCCGGTGTTAGGAAGACATTCAGAGGCCAACCCCCTTGACCGACCATCAGCTGCAATGCTTGCATATAGATACTATCGATGTCTGGTCTTTCCTCGCGATCGACTTTGATCGGCAAAAAATACTGATTGAGATAATCGGCAATAGCCCGATCGGAAAAAGCTTCTCCTTCCATCACCGTACACCAATGACAGCTAGAATAACCGATCGAGAGAAAGATCGGTTTATCTTCTCTCCTGGCAATTTCTAGGGCGCTGTCACACCAATACCACCAATCGATCGGGTTTTCGGCGTGTTTTCGCAGGTAAAGACTTTCAGATTCAGCCAGATGATTAGCCATGGGAAAAGGGGAATTTTTGCTCTTGCTGCTTATCAGTTTAAGCTAATTAGAGACTAACCGGAATTAAGCTTCCCCTCATGCTGAAAACTTCGATCGCCCTAGGATTTTTTCTCACTCAATCTTTGCCCCTTAACCCGCAAGTGCAAGGGGTGGCTAATCATTTAATTGGGGTTATGGATACCAGGCAACAAGCGCAGACTAACCCCCGCATTGCTAAGGTGCAAATGACTACCTGTGCGGTGAATTTTTCCCCTAAACAGGATAATATTTATCTCTATCAAGAACAGGCGATTATCGATCAGTTAAATCAACCCTATCGTCAAAGAATTTTAGTCATTCAACCTAGCCCCGATAATTCCACTGTGGAATCAAAAGCTTATAAGTTAAATAATGCCGCTAACTTTATTAATTTTTGTAACAAAGACTTGACAGAAAGAAATTTAAATGTATCAGATTTGGCTGAGTCGGTGTGTACTGTGTTTTTAAAACCGATAGCGGGGGGTTATCGGGGAGAAACTCCCCCCCAGGGTTGTCCCACTAATGCCAGAGGTGCGGTGAAAATAACTAATACAATTATTCTACATTCCCAGGGCATGGATACCAGCGATCGAGGTTATGATAGCCTTGGCCGGCAGCTGTGGGGTGCGCGGGATAATTTCTATCAATTTCGCTGGCAAAAACCCTAAAATCGGCTTTCCTGTTTCATTAATGCCACATCGGCAGCAAAATAGGTCAAAATCAAATCGGCCCCCGCTCGTTTCATACTGGTTAAAGTTTCCAAAATCAGGCTTTTTTCGTCAATCCAGCCCTGTTTTGCCGCCGCTTTAATCATCGCGTATTCCCCACTGACGTTGTAAGCGGCAACGGGAAGATGGCTACTATCTCGCAGACGACGGATAATATCGAGGTAAGCAAGAGCGGGCTTAACCATGATAATATCTGCCCCTTCTGTTATGTCTAAACTGGCTTCCCGTAACGCTTCCCGACTATTAGCCCCATCCATTTGATAGGTTTTCTTATCACCAAATTTTGGTGCTGATTCTAAGGCATCTCGGAAGGGACCATAATAAGCAGAGGCATATTTAGCCGTATAAGCGAGAATTCCCACATCAAAATAGCCAGCCGCATCTAAAGCTCGACGGATCGCCCCAACCCTACCATCCATCATATCGGAAGGAGCGACGAAATTAGCCCCGGCTGCCGCTTGCGAGAGCGACATTTTCACTAAAACTTGCACGGTTTCATCGTTAAGAATTTTACCGTCTTGGACGATACCATCATGACCATAAATTGAAAAAGGATCAAGAGCAACATCGGTAATAATAATTATTTCAGGTACTTCTTTTTTAATCGCTTTCACTGTCCTTTGTACTAAACCATCGGGATTATAACTTTCTGTACCGAAATTATCTTTTTTATCTTCGGCAATCAGAGGGAAAAGAGCGATGGCATTAATGCCTAAATTATAAGCATTAACCACTTCTTTGAGCAATAAATCGAGGGAATAACGATAACAATCGGGCATAGAAGGAATAGCCACCTTTTGATTTTCTCCCTCCATGATAAAGAGGGGATAAATCAAGTCATTAACGGTTAATTCGGTTTCACGAACAAGACGGCGAATCGCTGGAGTGTAACGAAGACGACGGGGACGAATCAGCATGATAACAGCGAGTTAAAAATAAAAAGTAAACAGTAAATAGCTGGTTTGGTGCTGGTTTTTTGCCTAGGAAAAAACCGGGGATAGGACGATCAAATAATCCTGATCCCCCTGACTAATTAGTGAAAATCGGGACTATGACGAATCAAACTCATAAACTCTTGACGAGTCTTAGCAGAATCGGCAAAAATACCGCGCACGGCACTCGTAGAAGTCCAAGAACCGGGTTTTTCAACCCCGCGCATTACCATACACATATGAGTCGCTTCAATCACCACAGCTACCCCTTGAGGTTGCAGTAATCCTAGCAAAGCATCGGCAATTTGTGCGGTTAAACGTTCCTGTACTTGCAGTCGTCTGGCGTACATTTCACAGATGCGGGCAATTTTCGATAAACCGATCACTTTCCCGTTAGGAATATAGGCAACATGAGCGCGGCCGATAATGGGTAAAATATGGTGTTCACAGGAGCTAAAAATATCGATGTCTCGGATTAAAACCATCTCGTTAGCATTCTCGTGAAAAACTGCCCCATTCAGCAATTCATCTAGGGATTGCTGATAACCAGAAGTGAGAAATTTTAGGGCTTTTACTACTCGTTTAGGAGTGTCTCGTAAACCTTCGCGATCGGGCTCTTCTCCTAATCCTAACAGCAGTGTTCGTACCGCTTGCATCATCTCGGCTTCCGATACTGGCGATTTAGGTTCGGTAATCACTTCGGGAAAGTGATTGTAGTCATCATTGTCGAAAATTGCTTTGGACTTAGCTAAGGTCATAGATATTTTTACGGACTCCAATAGTTAATTAATCGGCAAAGTTTTCTGATTTTACCAATGTCAATAAATACCCTTTGCTAGAGTATTTATTTTTCTGGGCATCTAGACGATAACTAATGAAAGCTATCGGGTTATTCCCTCGTCTTTGGGTTTATCTCCGGTACGGAAATCTGGAAAAATTGATTTTCCTAGTCACCGAAAAAGTCTTGAGTATCTCCCTAGTTAATTGAGGGCAGAGTTCTAAAACACAATTAGTTTATTTTGTCAAGTAGTTTATTTGTTTGCAAAGGTGGCCTGCCTAGAATGATAATCGTTATCATTCTAACAAAAAATTTAGATTTGCCCACAAAAATTTTGTCGCCAGATAAAATATTCCCGTTAAGTTATTGAACTTATTTTGAAGATATAGGGAGATTTTGCGATTTTATCGCTTATATTCAGCAATATTACTGATTTTTTGATATTCTTCCTCCGAATATAAATCCGCCGGAGAAGCAAGGCGATCGAGAAAGAGGATTCCTTCCAGATGATCGTATTCGTGTTGAAAGATGCGTGCGACAAAATCCCTGAAAACTTGACGGATTTCCCGACCATTGCGATCATAATAGGCCACCTCAATCCACTGATGACGGGGGACAAAACCGCGCCAATTGGGGACACTGAGACAACCTTCCCAACCCTTGACCATTTCCTCGCTGACCTGCAAAATACGCGGATTAATCATGGCAGTGGGTGACATGATCGGAGCGTCGGGATAACGAGGATTGGGGTGAGAAGCAACGATAAACAGACGCAGAGACCGAGCAACTTGGGGTGCGGCGATTCCCACCCCGTGGGCAGCTTGCACGGTGGTAATCAGGGAATCGATCAAATCTTGACAGTCAGAATCGAGAAGATGATCGAGCGCTGGTGCTTTTTGCTGTAGAATTGGGTTTCCTAATTGGGTGATTGTTAAAACTTGTGTCATCTGTATAAGGATTAATTGTTTCCCTCTGAAAATCATTTTATCTTGAGCGGAAAAATCTCGCTAAACTGATAAGGTTTCCCCGCAGCAGCACTAGAGCAACTTTGTTAATCAAAATTAACCGTGGATAGCAGCCCCCAACAACTTTGGCATAATCTCCTAGAGCGTCTAAAATTACTATTAACCCGTCCCGCTTTTGAAACTTGGTTTCAAACGGCGACGGTTAAAGAATGGCAAAACGATCGCTTAGTAATTCAGGCTGCCAATCCTTTTATTCTTAACCATCTTCAGAAAAATTATCTGTCAACAATTGCCGAAGTAGTGTAGGATATCGTCGGTTATCCCGTCGAGATTCAACTAACGGCACAACAGGGGGATTCGATCGCTATTTTCCAGCCTCACACTAGCTTAGAATTAGAACTATCCCCCAGTAATCAACTTAACCCTAAATATAATTTCTCCCGTTTTGTTGTCGGGCCAACTAATCGCATGGCCCACGCGGCCGCTTTAGCGGTGGCGGAATTACCCGGACGCGAATTTAACCCGCTTTTTCTCTGTGGTGGTGTGGGATTAGGTAAAACCCATTTAATGCAAGCGATCGGTCATTATCGTCTGGAATTATATCCCCAATCCAGGGTTTTTTATGTATCGACGGAACAATTTACTAATGATTTAATCACCGCTATCCGTCAAGATAGTATGGAAAGTTTTCGTAATCATTATCGCCATGCGGACATATTATTAGTGGATGATCTGGAATTTATTGAAGGAAAAGAATACACTCAAGAAGAATTTTTTCATACCTTTAATACCCTGCACGAAGCGGGAAAACAGGTAGTTTTAGCCTCCGATCGCCTCCCTAAACAGATTCCCAGTTTACAGGATCGTTTAATTTCTCGCTTTTCTATGGGATTAGTCGCCGATATCCAAGCACCAGATATCGAAACTCGTATGGCAATTTTACAAAAAAAGGCCGAGTACGAAAATCTGCGTCTCCCACGAGAAGTTATCGAATATATTGCCGTTAATTATACTTCTAATATTCGCGAATTAGAGGGAGCATTAATTCGGGCTACTACTTATATTTCTATCTCTGGATTGCCGATGACGGTAGAAAATATCGCACCGGTTTTAAATCCACCAATGGCCAAAATTGCCACTTCTCCTGAGATTAAAACGACCGGCTACTGACGACTGGCTACTGACGACCGACTCCTAACCCCACCAACAAACTTTTTGCTGCAAACCCTAAATAGGGTTTGCAGCAAAAAGTACGGGCGAAGCATTCGGATAGAAAATCTCCGGTTTCACCGATAGGTTATTGCCCGAATGCTTCGCCCCTACAGGACGCGGGCCGATGAAGATGCAAGGTTTTGAACCACGATTCTCTCAAAATCTTGCACCTGTTTCGCTCGTAAAGCCCCAAAACCCTTACTTTGCCTACATTTCACATTTATTCAGCAAGCCCTATTTAAGGATTTTATGCAATTTAATCCTTATTTTTGCCGTTTTTGAATCCTCAAAAATTAATTATGCAAGAGGTTTAATCAATGTGCATGGTGCGTTCCCCAAAATCGATCGCTGGAGCAGTAGGACTTGCATTAGGGAACGCACCCTACAGCGATAGCGATCGCACTGTGATGAGAAATGATTTCATAATTGATACGACAATAGTGTATTTATCGATTTCTGTCTAACGGTCTATTTATACGGCTTTTAGTTTAGTGTAGGACTAATTTCTTCAATCCACCCGACAATTACCTAATTTTCAGGGCAAAAGAGTCCTATTTAGGGTCTGCTGAATAAATCTAAAAACCTTGTTGGATAGGACTTTTAGACTTTTTTACCCTCAAAAAGTGCCAGCCATTGCGGGGATCGGGGGGAAAATTCAGGGACTTTTTCTCTGAAAATTAGGTAATTGACCAGATGAAAATTGGTAAAACCCTACACCCTACACCCCACACCCCACACCCTACCCCCACGAGAAACTTTTTCAGCATACCCTATTTAGTGGTGTACTTGCAGATGAAGGACATAATGACCTAAAATCAGGTTATCTGACCATAATTCGTACTCTAGACGCAAATATTCGGGGAGATTATTCCCCTCTAATTGGAGACTACGGGTATAGTTGCGGACGCGAAAAGCGTCACCCGGTTGAAGACTTTCGGCATTTAACCAGTAGCGACTGACACCAAAAACCCCTTGCTCCCAAAAATGACGATAGGCGAATTTTCCCTGGCCCTGCATGGTCATAATTACCCGATTGACCGAAATTTCTAGCCAAATTAATTTATTTTGCCTATTTTCGGGTTTAAGTGTCTCTATTTCTGCCAGAGCCATCGGTGGTTGATTGAGGAGAAGATGAAACCGGTGGCGATCCTTTTGGTAGAGGGTAGCGGAAGTGTCTAAAGAGGAGAGGATGGGTAGATCTGTGGAGAGCAGACAGAGGGAAACGGGACGGTGGTGATGGGCAAGCATAGACTAGACTTAATGGTGTCCTTATCTCCACAATAGTGGATTCTCCGCCCACCTCTACCGGCACCGGAAATTTTTTTGAGAAAAAATCCAGAAAACACTTGCATTATTGAGGGACTTATGATTATAATTATTAATTGTGAGTAGCTTTCCTCGGTAGCTCAGTGGTAGAGCGGTCGGCTGTTAACCGATTGGTCGTAGGTTCGAATCCCACCCGGGGAGTTAATCAAAAAAAGCAGCAGCAATAGTCTCTTGTTGCTGCTTTTTGATGTTTTTAACTAAGCTGTTGACTATCTAAATTACTCGTTGAGACTGTCTATGAGATGGGAGCGGGGGTTAGGGAAATGGGGAAATGGGGAATTTCAACTAAAACCCCAACACCCTAAAACCCCAACACCTATCTCCTGTATCTTATCTCCTGATACTAAATCCAGTTATTAAAAACTGATTATTTATTCTCCATTTTGCCTTTTGCATGAGTAGAAAACGGGTTTCTCGGAGAACCCCGTTTTCTGTGCGACTTCCTAGAGAATTTCAGCGATCGCATTTTCTGGACCGACTAGAGAAATGTAAGGATTTTGAAAATATTTATCGGCTACCGATCGCGCTTGTTCGGGAGTAATCTGATTAATAGAATCCAGGAAAGTGCGATCGAATTCAATCCCCAAACCTAAGCTTTCATACCAACCGTATAATTGAGCGATTTCGGCGTTAGTTTGTTTACCGAGAGCATATTGACCCAATAACTTATTTTTAGCTGACTGTAACTCCTCCTCACTCAAAGTTACTTTATATAACCTTTCTGCTTCCTGACGCAATCCCGACACGGCAATCGCTGTGTTTTGGGGTGCAGTACCCATATAAATGACAAATTGGGAAGAATCGAGACGGGTGGGATAAAAAGAGGAAACATCGTAGGCTAATCCCCGTTTTTCTCGCAATTCCACGAATAAACGACTAGATAACCCATTCCCCAGATAGGTACTCAATAATTTTAAAACGGGATAATCATCCTCTTGTACAGAAGACCCGGGGTATCCTAACATAACGATCGCCTGTTGACTAGCTTGGACGGTAGTTAAACAGGTAGGCTGAAAATCAAAAGCGGCCGGGGGTAAACTAGATAAAGGAAGATCGGGAATTGACCAACTGCCAAAAATTTCCGTCACTGCTTTTACCGCTTCCTCTAGGGTAATACGGCCAGAAAGACTAATCACGAGGTTATCGGGACGGAAAAAGCGACTATGATAGGCCTGCATATCCTCCCGTTGCAATTGCGAAACCGTTGCCTCCGTACCCAATAAAGACATACCATAGGGATGATCGGGGTACATAGCTGCGCGTAATTGATTAAAAGCGACATTAAAAGGCTGTTCCAATTGAGAGCGAATGCTTTGACGGGTGAGATTTTTCTCTAATTCGATTTCTGGAGGGGGAAAACTGGGAAAACGAATAATTTCCGCCGCTAGACGCAATATATCTAAAAAATCCTTAGTAACGGTCTTTAAACTCACCACAAAATAATCGGTCCCCGTATCGGCACTTAAACCGGCCCCCGTGGACTCAACGCGATCGGCAATTTCTAGGGAAGATAACTTTTCTGTACCTTTGGTGAGCAGCACGGCCAAGAGACGAAATAAACCCGCCTTTTCGGTTTTTTCCCAACGAGTACCCGCATTTTTGAGAAAAATCCTCCCTGCAACTAACTCCACGGCCGTATTTTCCACCACTAAAAGAGTGATGCCATTTTCTAAGGTTAAGCGGTGAATGGGAGAAGCGGACATCGTTTATTCACAGGGTTGCATTATTGTAATAGCATATCGCTCCGGGGAGAGATACTGACGAGCGAGACGCTGTAGATCTGACGGTTGCAAACTTTGGATAACTTGGGGATAGATCGTTGCTAGGTCGGCAGCTCTCAGGGTTTGATAATATCCATAGAGTCCGGCTAATTGGCCCGGGGTTTCTGTGGAGAAAATATAATCGTTAGCTAATATCTGTTGAGTGCGGTGTAATTCTGCGGGGGGGACGGGATGATCGTGCAGATGTTGGAGATGTTCACAGATAATAGCTTCAATTGCTGCGGTTTGTGAGCTAGATAGGCAAGCACCGATGGTAAAGAGACTGGAATCTCGTTGCAGGGAAAAATTACTGTTAATATCGAGGACGATTTGCGCTTCTTCCCGCAGCTGTCGCACTAACCGCGAACAGCGTCCTCCGGCAAGAATTACAGAAATCAAGTCTAATCCAAAGGCATCTTCTAGGCGATCGCATCCCGGTCCAGTCCATCCCATCAAGAGACGAGAATGTTCTAGATGGGGTAAATATACTTGGGAGCGACGAATTTCGATCATGGGGGGTTCGGCAGCCACTAGATGGGGAGGGGATTCCGAGGGGACGGGAAATTCCCGAAAAGATTGCCGGATAATTTCTAAAGCTGGTTGGGGTTCAATTCCCCCAATAATCGCCACACACATATTTTCCGGTTGATAATAGGTGCGATGGAAACAGCGCATTTGATTGGGGGTTAATTGCTCTAAACAGGGTTGATCGCCTAGAATAGAGCGTCCGTAGGGATGGTTTTGGTAGATACTTCCGCAGAGGGTTTGGTAGGCAATCCAATCGGGATCATCATAACAGGCCCGTAATTCTTCTAAGACTACATCTTTTTCCCGATAGAATTCCTCATCGTCAATCTCAGCATGGAGGAGAATTTCGGCCAGATGGGGTAAGGTATGTTCAATTTGATCCACACTGGTGGTGAGATAGAAGTGCGCGTAATCGTGACTGGTGGCAGCGTTGGTCATTCCGCCACAATTTTCGATTAAATAGTCAAAGAGTCCGGGGGGAAGTTTTTTCGTCCCCTTAAAGATCATGTGTTCGAGAAAATGGGCCATACCTAACCATGGGTCGGGTTCAGCGATCGCACCTGCTTTCACCCACACATCCACCACCACCACAGGAGTCACGGGTAAATACTGATGAATTACGGTTAAGCCGTGATCTAATTGCCATACCTGAGCGGGAAAAGAACTTGTTTGACACTGCGCTATCGACTTGATCAATGTCCGTTAACCAGATTTTTTGTTAAATTCTATACATAGGTTATATTATCTCTTGCCTGCTCAACCATTAAAAAAGTTTTGTCATGATTTCTAGATAATTCCCCCGAATATCAGCCTTATCAGTGATCAGTGATCAGTTATCAGTGATCAGATGTGAGTTTTCGGTTCACTGATTACTGTTTACTGTACTGTTTACCGATCCCTAATCACTGATTACTGTTTACTGTTTACTGTTCACTGTTCACTGAAAATACTTCCCACTAACTAAATGACTGAGCAAGATACTGACTGGATAGGGTTGATGATCGGCAATTCTCGGCTACATTGGGGGTATTTTCGCGGTCAAACCCTGTTAGCTTGTCTCGATACTCCCCACCTGACCGAACCCCTAAGTGATGAATTTTTGCAACAAATTTTCCCTAAACTCTTGACAAATAAATGCAACTGTGAATTGGTTGTCGCTTCTGTGGTTCCTAGCCAAAGAGAATTATGGGCAAATTATGGCAATTTACGGATAATTACTCTGAAAGATATTCCTTTACTGGATTTATATCCGACATTCGGCATCGATCGAGCTTTAGCTGTCTTAGGTGCGGGAAAAAAATACGGATTTCCCTGTTTAGTCATCGATGCGGGAACAGCTTTAACTTTTACGGGGGTGGATGGGGATAAAAAGCTAGTGGGGGGGGCAATTTTACCCGGGTTAAAGGTGCAATTAGCCAGTTTAAGGGAACGGACGGCAACCTTACCAGAGGTGTCTTTACTGGAAAGATTACCTCAGATGTGGGCAAAAGAAACAGCAGAAGGGATAAGAAGTGGGATAATTTATACAATTTTGGCGGGAATAGAAAAATTCAGTCTGGAATGGTTAAATTTATATCCAGAGAGCGGGATAATTTTAACGGGGGGAGATGGGGACTTAATGAGGGATTACTGGCAAGAAAACGCCATTAAATCACTCCTAGTGGATAGGACGATAATTTTTGAAGGAATTGCCGCAGTTAAGGGAATCTCCTCCTGTTTAATTGACAAAGGTGAACCTATCTAGTAAAGTCGGGGAAAGTTTTCTCAACTTGGGAAATTTCTCAACAACTAGGCAAAAAATTCAGGATATAGTTATGGCGATCGTTCTAGTAACTGGTTCTGCTGGTTTAATCGGTTCCGAATCAGTACGATTTTTTTGTGATCGGGGTTATACTGTCGTCGGTATCGATAATAATATGCGTCAGGTATTTTTTGGCGAAGACGCTTCAACGGAGTGGAATCGAGCCAAATTATCCCAAGATTACGGGGATAAATACATTCACCATGCTGTAGATATTCGCGATCATGAAGCTATTGCAGCTATATTTAAAACCTATAGTCATGATATATCCTTAATTATCCACACGGCGGCGCAACCTTCCCACGATTGGGCAGCTAAGGATCCCTATATGGATTTTAGTGTCAATGCTAACGGAACTTTAGTATTATTAGAAAATACTCGTCAACAATGTCCCCAAGCAGTATTTATTTTCTGTTCCACCAATAAAGTTTACGGGGATAGACCGAATGAATTGCCTTTAGTAGAAAAAGAATTACGTTGGGAAATCTCGGAAAATCATTCTTATTTTGCTCAAGGTATTGACGAGTTGATGAGTATTGATGCTTGTAAACATTCTTTGTTTGGTGCCTCGAAAGTGGCAGCGGATGTGTTGGTACAGGAATACGGGCGTTATTTTGAGATGAAAACTGCCTCTTTTCGTGGTGGTTGTTTAACCGGTCCAAGTCATTCGGGAACCCAATTACACGGGTTTTTATCCTACTTAATGAAATGTACGATGACTGGCAAAGAATACAGTATTTATGGCTATAAGGGTAAGCAGGTACGCGATAATATTCATAGTTACGATCTTGTCAATGCTTTCTATCATTTTTATCAGACTCCGCGAGTAGCAGAAGTTTATAATATCGGTGGTAGTCGCTTTAGTAATTGTTCCATGTTAGAAGCTATTCAAGAATGTGAAGCGATTGCAGATAAAAAGTTAAACTGGCAGTATGTAGAGACTAATCGTATTGGTGATCATATTTGGTGGATTTCTGATGTGAGTAAGTTTAAAAATCATTATCCTGATTGGCAGTTAACCTACACGGTAACAGATATTCTCAAAGAGATTTTTAGTCAAAACGTTAGCCGTTGGACTTAGGGTAAATCAAGAATTATTCTGGTCAGCTTTTATCTGCTAGTTTTCCCTCGTTACAAAAGTTATTTTTAGCCAAATATACTGCTAGTAATTGAGGAACTATGTTAATTAGTTAACCAGAGGACATTAATAATGTTATTAATAGAGCAATATTGACCTAGAAAAACTAAACCAGATCATGTTTTAAGAGACTATTATGTTAACTAAAATCTACAACAATAAAATTTTCCGATTTCTCATTGCTGGGGGAGTGGCATTTCTAATCAACTTATTCTTAATTTATTGGTTCATTGATGACTTGGGATTTAATACCCCATTTCTGAAGAATGTTGCTAATGTCATTTCGATAGAAATATCTTTAATTGCCAGTTTCTTTATCTATAGAATCTGGGTGTGGACTGGAGGAGATTGGACAATTAGAGATGTGATTTTGATACAACTTCCTCTCTATCATCTCTCGGCAGGTTTAGCAGTTTTACTGCGAGTTTTTTTGATATTTCCCTTCTTAAACTGGTTAGGAATTAGCCCTGGAGTTAACACAATGATTGGGGTTTTAGTGGGGGCTAGTATTAATTATGTCGCCAGTGATAGCCTAGTTTTTAAACCCAAGAATAAGACTAATGAGACAGAAATGTACTATCCCGAAGGATTAGCACCAGCTTTCGAGATGGACGGTTACTCTCACCCACGTCAATCAAGGGATAACTATGCAGTAAAAACCTTATCAATAGTTATTCCTGCTTACAACGAAGAAGATTGCATCGAAAGCACCACTAACTTAATATCTGAACGTTTAAAAGAGGATAGAATTGATTATGAAATCCTAGTTGTTAATGACAATAGCAAAGATAACACCGAAGCAGTTCTGCAAAAAATCAACCAAGAAAATCCTCGGATTCGCTACATTAATAACTATTATCCTAACGGGTTTGGTTTTGCGGTGCGCTGTGGATTAGAAAATTTTAGCGGTGATGCAGTGGCAGTAGTAATGGCAGATAATTCCGACTCTCCCGATAACATGGTGGACTATTATTATAAGCTCCAAGAAGGCTACGATTGCGTTTTTGGTTCCCGTTTTATCAAAGGAGGAAAAGTTATTGATTATCCCATACACAAGCTATTCATTAATCGTTTGGCTAATCTCTTCATTCAAGTTTTATTTGGGCTAAAATTTAATGACACTACTAACGCCTTTAAAATCTATCGTAAGGAGGTTATCGAAGGAATCTCACCTCTACTATCTCACCATTTTAATTTAACAGTAGAGATGCCCTTAAAAGCGATCGTGCGAGGATATTCCTACACGACAATTCCCATCACTTGGCGCAATCGTACCACGGGGGTTTCCAAGTTAAAACTCAAGGAAATGGGCAGTCGTTATTTATTTATAGTTCTCTCTATCTGGTTAGAAAAACACTTTTCTAGAGGCGACTATAAGCGCAAACAGAAAAAGAATCAAGTCGTTTGATAATTATTATCTAGAGGAGTATTGTTGATGACTAGACGAGTGTTAATTACTGGTGGTGCGGGTTTTGTGGGCAGTTCTTTAGGTTTAGGATTAGCCCAACGTTATCCCGACTGGAAAATTATCGCCTTAGATAACTTAAAACGTCGCGGTTCTGAATTAAATATTCCCCGTCTCAAACAAGCGAGAATTGAGTTTGTTCATGGAGATGTCAGAAATGCAGAAGACTTAGAAGCATCCGCTTTGCCAGTGGATTTAATCCTAGAATGTTCGGCAGAACCTTCCGTTTTAGCTGGTTATACTTCCCCGGGCTACGTTTTGCAGACTAACTTAATTGGAACGATTAACTGTTTAGAATTAGCTAGACAAACCCAAGCAGATTTTATTTTTCTCTCCACCAGCAGAGTTTATCCCATTGCCTATCTTAATCAATTAAACTATACAGAAACAGATACTCGTTTTCATTTATCTGAACAGCAAAATTTACCCGGGGTTTCTGCTTTTGGTATCAGTGAACAATTTCCCCTAGATTTGCCCCGTTCTCTCTACGGTTCCACTAAGTTAGCATCGGAATTGATTATTAATGAATATGGGGATGCCTACGGATTAAGAACTTTAATTAATCGCTGTGGAGTTTTAACCGGTCCTTGGCAGATGGGAAAAGTTGATCAGGGAGTTTTTGCCCTTTGGGTGGCTAATCATTACTTTCAGAAGTCCTTAAAATATATCGGTTATGGGGGTACAGGGAAACAGGTTAGAGATTTTCTTCATGTAGCTGATTTACTCGATTTAATCGATATTCAGATTGCTAATTTAGCACAATTCAAAGGGCAGACTTTTAATGTGGGGGGTGGGCAAGATTTTTCCTTGTCTCTTTATGAAACCACAAAACTATGTCAAGAAATCACGGGCAATAGTATAATGATTGAGGCAATTCCCGAAAATCGCACCGGAGATATGCCAATTTTTATCACTGATTCTCGCAAAATCAGTTCTATGACTGGATGGCAACCCCAGCGAGACGGTAGAAAATTAATCCAAGATATTTTTGATTGGATTCATACCCATGAAAAGGAATTAAAAGGTATTTTTTAAAGAAAAATTCTGGAAATAAGGCTATGCAAATCACCAAAATACTTGCTTCAAAAACAATTGTTTTTAATTTAATTATTAGTCTAACTCTGATTTACCTGTTTTTGGCATTTTTGCCGACGATACACTTAATAAATCCCGGATTAGATGCTTCTTGGTCTTACGGAATTAGTCAAGCAGCCAAGGAAAAGTTAGTTTTTGGAAAAGAGATAGTTTTTACCTATGGCCCTCTGGGATATTTAATGCAAGGAGCTGCTTTATCTAGCAATTTTAAGCAAATTATAATTTTCAGATTTGCCGTTCATTTTGTACTATTAGGATTATTGATTTTAAGGATCATAAAGTTACAAACAAATAGTCTTAAAATATTGATAGTAATTAATTTTATTTTTATATTTTTACTAGGAGTTCATTACAAAAATACTATAGGATTTACTACAGATTATCAAATATTTTCTATATTTTTACTGGCTTTAAGTTTTGAGAAATTTTTTGTAAAATATTTACAAGTAAATTCTATTATAGTAGGTATGTTTACTGGGTTAGCTATTTTAACTAAGTTAACCTTGGGAATTTATATAGCAGGTACTTTTTATCTCTTTTTATTTTCCGGCTTTTACCTAGCCTATAGAAAACAAAAACTAAAGAATTTGAGTAAATATATTCAATCCCTGTTTAATTTCACTTTAATCGCTATTTCCGTTGCTAGTATTTTTTTATATTCTGGTCAATCGATAACAGTTTTAACAAAACTATTGGTTAATTTTATAATTTCTGGAATAGTAGCTTTTGTTATTGATAAAATTTTGAATAAAACAAGGCTGATAACATTTTTAAAAAAATTATTACCTTATCTAGTTTTTTATCTGTTTTATACAACTTTATTGATTCAAAGTTTTTCATCAAATAACTTTCCTTCTTTATATGAATATATACTCAATTCTTGGTCAATATCTTCAGGTTATTCCAGTGCCATGAGTCTTACAGGTTCTAAGAGAGCATTTATATCATTGATCAGAGATATAAATGCCCTCTTAGCAATATTATGTTGTGCAGTGATAATAAATCTACTTTTTCGTCTGTGCAATAGTGGTTCAACCAGCCTAAGTATTGCCCTGCTATTTCCTCTATTTTTAGGATTTAAGCACGGATTTGTTCGTCAGGATTCTCATGTAGTGCTGTTCTGTATTATTGTCCTGCTAATCATCTCATTATATTTTATCAAAATTGACAATAATCCAGTTAAGAATAAACCCAAATTATACATTACCTACTTAATTTTATTACTATCTTGTGTCGTTATTTCAACTCTTAGAAATTATCAATTTAGTAAACTCAATCCTGCCAAAGTAGCCAATAACATAAATAGGGTTGTTTTATTGCTCGATATAAAGAAATTTCAAGCAGAGGTTCAAAGGATTACGAGCGAAAATTTAGTTAAGCTAAATAATCGACTAAAACTTCCCGATTCTGTGCTGGAAAAAGTGCAAGGCAAAACTATTGATATAATTCCGTGGGAATTTTCACTTATTCCGGGCAATCAGCTTAATTGGAAACCGAGGCCGATTATTCAATCCTATTCTGCTTATACAGAAAAACTGGATGAACTAAATTATCAAAGCTTATCTCAATCTCCCAGAGATTATCTGATTTATCACTTTCAATCTATTGATGGCAGACATCCTTTTTTTGATGAACCTAAAGCTTTTTCCTATGTGGTTTGTAATTATCAACTTGACTCGGTAAATTCGCCATTCCAAGTCCCCGCAATCAAAACCAACTTTTATCTTTTAGAAAAACAAAAAGTCAGTCGTTGTAGTCCAACCCCTCTAGGAGAGACTACTAATATTACTTGGGATCAAGTCTATGAATTACCTACTCGTAATAGTGGGATTACTCGTGTTCAAGTTAAATTTGAATATTCTTGGTTGGGTAAAATAGTCAAACAACTCTTTAGAATCCCCCCCGTGATAATTAACGTTAATTATCTCGATGGAACTCAAGCCAATTTTCGCTTTGTTCAAGATAATTCAGCTAATGGAGTTATCCTTAGTCACTTACCAAGAAATGATCAGGAATTAATGGCATTTTTTCAAGGAAAATTACCACCACAGGTCAAATCTTTTAGCTTTTCTGTCAGTAATCTTCTGCTATTCTCCCCAGAAATAAAAGTAACGCCTTTTGGGGAAGTTGAGACTGGTTCATAATCTTTGGGACTTGCGCTTTGATAATGTACCTTTTGGGCGAACGCAGTTCGCCCCTACATTGTGGACAAAATCCGTTACTGTAGGGGCGCAAGGAACCTGCGCCCTCCGCGCGGAGGGGGTTTGCTGATCACCCTAAATAGGGGGAGAGCCTTCGAGATGTTGGGGACTTGCGCTTTGATAATGTACCATCTGGCTGGTCTGGTTCTTCTACAGAGCGATTTTCAAAGCTGGGATATTATTCCTACGCAAGTCCCTTTCTTGAACCTTGAAAAGCGGTTAGTATCTCTGGCCAATGGAGAATAGGGAACTCGAATCCCTGACCTCTGCGGTGCGATCGCAGCGCTCTACCAACTGAGCTAATTCCCCATATATAGGACATAATAGCATTTTTGAGGAGAAAATCCTAGGAACTGGCAAGGGATCGAGGGACAAAAAATCGAGCGGCTTCTCTCTGGAAAACTTTAAAATAGAAAAAGTAATCTTGAGGATGATAACCAATGGCGATACTACGCTTAGAGAATGGGACAACCTATACCCAGTTAGCCGATATTAGTCTGGAATTGGCTAAATTAAATGTTACTTTAAACTATTGGCCGATCGAAAACGAGGCCACCCGTCAGCTACTTAAGCAAGCTTCTCTGACTGACGAAGAAAAAGAAATAGTTTTAACTAGCTTAGACGGTTATTTTGAGCAACTAAAGCAAGAAGCGGGTTATCAAGCTAGAGATTTAATCGTTTTACACCCCGACATTGCCAATCTCGACACTTTACTGGCCAAATTCGAGCGCTGTCACACCCACGCTGACGATGAGGTGCGTTATATCATTGATGGAGAGGGGGTTTTTGGCTTTGTCTTTGCCGATGGTTCTCAGGGGGAATTAACTATTCAACCTCAAGAATATATCAATGTTCCCGCCCACAGCGAACACTGGTTTCACCTCACTGCCAGTAAACGAGTTAAAGCAGTGCGTTACTTCACCAGTACCGCCGGATGGGTTCCCGAATATACCGAAACTGTCATTCGTTTTCCTAGTTTAACAGCCGTTTAGTTCTTGCTTTCAGGCGATCGATCTCCCAAGACAGATGAATTTTGCAGGGATGGCAACGTCAGCATCAACAATCTGTTAAGCGGCAAATTTGCTATGTCAAAAAATCTCCCGTCTAGTGCCTAGCTGGATGGGAGATTTTCTCAATTCGGGGGATTGGCGTGATAGATTTAGTCTAAGCCGAATTGATTGCCCCGTTTGTACTGTAAATAGGCGGCAACGAACAAACCCGCTAGGGTAATGGGAATTAAGCCTAGGACAATCCCTAGCACTAAAGGTTCAATCACGTCTGTACTCCTTGGATTAGCAATTTTTCACCCGTATTTTATCCTAGCAGGGGTCGCCTGCGAAAGATAGGGCGAGCAGGGGGGAGATGGGGTTTGCGGCAAAAAGTTTTTCGTGGGGGTAGTGGGGTGTTGGGGTAGTGGGGTGGTCACTGCGTGCGCGTTGCGGGGGGTAGTGGGGAATTTAGCTGAAATTTCCCTAAATCCCTATCTCCCTAAATCCTATCTCCCGACTCCCCAAAAGGAAAACTTCCTATCTCACCATGAAGATAACTGCTGTACTTTAGGAGCGATCGAGAAAAAATTTTCTCAATTTGCCTTTACCCCAATAGCGATCGATTTCGTGCCAGAGATTGTGGAGACAAAAAACCACTGCGAGACAGAGAGTAACCGCAAGGATTTGAGAGAAACTTTCCCTTTGCCAAAATTTGGCCATTGCCTCCGAAATTACCCGCGTTCCCAGATAAGCTTCGATAAAACCCTCGATCGAGCCGAGAATCAGTGCTGCTAGGGTATAAACAAAGGTTCGATACAGAATACTAACGTAACGGGGTCGATTTTCTAACCATTCTAGCTTCATGGCTGCGTCGAGAATGGCCACGGTTTTTGCGGCAAGGATCGCTCCTACGATCGCTTTACCCAAAACGTAGGTAGTAATCGAATACTCTTCCAGAAATAATTTCATGATCAGAAGAATATAACCGAAAGCCAAGAAAAAAAACAGGGCAAGAGAACCGATTTTTTTTAATTCCTTTTTCAGTGCTTCCATTGATTTTTTTTGATATTTTCTGCCAATATAGCGGTCGCGCTGCCGGATAGTGCCATAACTATAGCTATAGTTAATTATTTATTGCAGCTATTCTCTCAACTCTACCAGCAAGTTTGAGCGCTGATAAGTAAACTGATGCTTGAAACTAATTACAGCTTGATTGTCGATAAAATGAGGATTACCGAGGGGATCGATGGCACTGAAAGCGTAAAAATAACGGCGTACTAGGGGCGGAAAATCGCTAAAATCGAAGATTGTGTCACCTTGGGCCACATCTGCCCAAAAATTGCGTAATTTTGGGGCTAATTCCTCCGCTAGACTCACGGGAAGATTGAGGGGATGACAGGTTAATAAACGCATCATAAAAGGATAAGAGCGATCGCCTAACCATTGCCGAGAAATAGCGGGTAAATTCTCCCATCCCGGTATATTTTGCAGATGAAAGGATTCTATGGCTAATTCAACCGTGTTTTCGCAATATTCTAACACCCGGTAGGGATGGGGATAACTGACGAGGGAACCGGTGGTAATTTCATAGATACCTCTGGTAAAAGCCAAATCTTGCACGTGGAGATGACCAGTAATCAACAATTTTACGCCGTTTTCCTGTAGTATATCGAGCAGTTCTACCGCATTAGCCAACATATAGCGTTTACCTAATTCATGATTGCTTTGTCCGGGTAAATGCTCGATAACGTTATGATGGATCATCACCATCACTAGATCGTTTTTTAGCGCTGGTAAAGTCTGTTTTAACCAATGCAATTGTTCTGCATCTAAACTGCCAATTTGTTTACCTTGGTCATCAAATTGATTGGAATTAAGACCGATTAATTGCACTCCTGGTAAAATTTCTTTTTGGTAGTATATTTGTTCGGGATGGCTGTAACCAAATTGTTGATAATAAAAGGGAAAATCAGCTAAACCGATCTGGTTTTCTGTTGCGGTTAAACTCAAAACATCATGATTACCCGGCACCACATAGACGGGAAAGGGTAAAGTGGCTAAACAATCGGCTAACCAACGATGATTTTCTGGTTCACCATCTTGGGTTAAATCGCCGGCAATCAGCAGAAAATCGAGGTTAAGGGTGATGAGATGGTCTAAAACAATTTTTAAAGCGGGAATACTCACTTCCACCAGATGAAAGCGATTAGAATGGTTCAAAATGGTTGTGGGTAAAGCGATATGAGGATCGCTGAGAATGGCGAAACGGAAATTCATCGCATTCAATTGGGCTAAATATCGGTAAACTAGATCGATCGAGGAGAAATGAGGAGAAAATATCTTTGGCTAAAGTTCGCGTTCGTCAGCACGTCAATCCCTTAAGTCATAAATATCGCCATCCGATCGCTCCCCCCGATTGGAATCAAGTTTATCAGGATATGACACTACCTCTCCATCTTGACATTGGTTGTGCGCGGGGTAAATTTTTGTTACAAATGGCCCAAGTATATCCAGAAATTAATTTTTTGGGGATTGAAATTCGTCAACCTTTGGTAATTGAAGCGAATCAGGAACGGGAAAGGTTAGGATTAAAAAATCTCGCTTTTGTTTTTGGCAATATGAATGTTACCCCAGAAATTTTCCTGCAATCTTTGCCCCCAGATAAGTTATTTTGGGTGTCGATTCAATTTCCCGATCCTTGGTTTAAACAGCGTCACAGTAAGCGTCGAGTCGTGCAGCCGGAATTAGTCATAGCTTTGGCTAAGTATATGGTATCTGGAGGCTGGGTTTTTTTACAGTCGGATGTGGAATCGATCGCCCTGGAAATGACGGAGAGATTTCAAGCACATCCCCATTTTGTTCGGCAACATCAAACCCCCTGGTTAGAGGAAAATATTTTCCCCGTACCGACGGAAAGGGAAAAGTCCACTTATAATAAAGGTCAACCAGTTTATCGCTCGCTTTTTCGAGTTCGGTAGCTTCAGTTAAAATATTTTGGCACTGTCTCAAATCATGGTTAGAAATCTCGACTCACCCCTAATACTTGAGGAGAATAATCGCCCCCCTGTCTCTCAATTGCTGGAATTTCTCTTAGCAACAGAAAAAAACAATAAAAAAACTAAAGAAAATCTTACTTTTGAGGCTTTGGTCGGTAATTGGCGATTATACTTGATCACGGGAACTCAAAAAGCGAAAAAGAGAGCGGGGATTGTTTTAGGTAAGGGTCGCTATCTACCATCCTGGTTAAAAATTACCATCTCTTACCAAAGAAATGAGAGCTTAGAACCGGGAGAATTTATCTCTGGAACCGTCAGCAATCACATAGTTTTAGGGGCAGTAAAACTATCTGTAAGCGGTCCAGTTAAGTTTTTTCCTAAAACCCGTCTTCTTGCCTTTGATTTTACCCGGCTCAACCTAACCCTATTTAATCGCTCTCTCTATTCAGGTTTTATTAGAAATGGCCAGGTAAGTGAAGCGAATTTTTATCAGGAAAGCATCAAAAAACAGGCATTTTTTGCCTATTTTTTGATCACAGAAACAATGATAGCAGCCCGGGGACGAGGGGGAGGATTAGCCCTTTGGGTAAAAGAGATAAGTGAGACACAACTAGCTGAAAAATAAGTTATTAGAGGAGAAATAGATGGGATATTCTATCGAGGTAGATGGGACAAATTTTGATAGTGAAGTGATCGAAAAATCCTATCTAAATACAGTGATTTTAGACTTTTATGCCCTCTGGTGTGGACCCTGTAAATTGGTAAAACCGATGCTAGAAAAACTAGCAAGTGAATATAATTTTATCCTAGCCAAAATAGATATAGATAAAAATCCCGAATTAGCCGAACAATACGATGTAGAAGGAGTTCCCGATGTGCGAATTGTCAGCAAGGGAGAAGTGTTACCCTGTTTTGTCGGTGCTTTGCCAGAAGAACAAATTAGAGACTTATTTTCCCGTCTCGATTTACAATCGGAATTAGAAACAGGATTAGCAGAAATACAAGAAGCGATCGCCCTCGATAATTTGCCCACAGCTAAACAATTATTTGATCGTCTTTTTCCCAAATATCCCAACGAACCGCGATTAATTATTATGGCGGTAAAATTTCTCATGCGTCTAGAAAAATGGTCTGATGCTTATCGATTAATCAGTGCTATTAAAGAGGAAAATCCCCCGATTAAAGGGTGGAAAACTCTCCTAGAATTTCAACAGTTAAAACCAGAAAATAATCCCCTCGATCCGATATTTTTTACTGGTATTAATTCCGCCTTAAAAGAAGATTATGCCGCCGCTTTAGATAAACTGATCAGCCTGGTGGGAGAAAGTAGAAAATATCGTCAGGATGGGGCAAGAAAAGCCATGTTAGCCATATTTCAGATTTTGGGAGTTAGTCATCCCCTCACCCAAGAATACCAAGCAAAGTTAACATTTCTGCTCTACTAGGTAGAGGAAAGAAAAGAGAGCTTCTTCAGTTATCGGTAAACAGTAAACATTGAAAAGAAAACGGTAACGGGTGCATCTCATATCTGTGACTTTCTCTCGTTGATGGTGAGCAGCAGAAGTTATTAAAAGAGGGCGAATGCAATTCGCCCCTACAATGATATTATTGCGGCAATGGTAGGGGCGCATCGTGGGCGCCCAAAATGTCATCTACAAACAAAGCAATTACCTAAAAATTGAAACAAACAACCCCCAGGGAATGGCTAGAGACAAGACAGCTTATTTGTGGCGAATCATTTCATAAAGGGCAACGTATTCTTCCCCGGGGTGATTCCAAGAGTAATCGCATTCCATACCTTGAATCGCTAATTTTTGGAATTCTTCTGGTTGAGTGTACCACAATTCTAATGCCCGGGACATGGCTGATTCGAGGGCATTATTATCGGGATCAAAAAAGACAAAACCATTGCGTTCTTCCGGTTGGTGATAGGTATCATAATCCCGATCAAAAACCGTATTAACCAAACCACCAACTCCCCGGACGATGGGAACGGTTCCGTATTTTAAGCTGATTACTTGTGTCAGTCCGCAGGGTTCAAAATTACTGGGAACCACAATCATATCAGCACCCGCATAAATGAGGTGAGATAATTCCTCATTAAAGCCCAATTCAATATGGACATCAGGGTTATTATTGAGGTGATTTTTCTCGTGCCAGAACCAGTTATTAATTAACGATTCGGTGGCGGAACCTAGGAGGACAAATTGCGCCCCGCGAGCTAAGGCATAATACATGGCATGGTGAACTAAATGCACGCCTTTTTGGTCATCTAAACGACCGACATAACAAATTAAGGGTTTTTCTGGTTCATCTCTTAACCAGAGTCTTTCTCTCAGTGCCTTTTTATTGCTTGCTTTCTCGGAGAAATTATCAATACCGTAGGGTGCAGGAATAAATTTATCCACTTCTGGGTTCCAGATATTGTAATCTAAACCGTTGAGAATGCCAGTAAATTTGTGTTGATGCAGGTGAATTGTATGGCCTAAACCGTAACTAACATCGGTGTGGTGTGCTTCCCAAGCATGGTGGGGCGAGACAGTATTGAAATAGTTAGAAAAAACGATCCCACCTTTCATAAAATTAATCACAAAAGGATTGAAGTTATCGCGCATTCGGGCATAGCTAAAGTAGTAAGTATCGTTATTTAATCCTGTTGCCCAGAGAATTTCCGCACCAGCAAATCCTTGATGTTTAAAGTTATGGATGGTGTAGAGAACGCGCTGATTGCCCATACCATGATATTTATAAATTTCAAAAAGTAAGGGCGGAATTAAACCGGTTTGCCAGTCGTGACAATGAATTATATCGGGACGTTTATTACTTCTGAGCAAAAATTCTAAAGCGGCTTTAGAGAAGAAAGCAAAACGCATATTATCGTCTTTGCAACCGTAGTAAGTACCGCGATTAAAGAAATTATCCTCCGAATTGGGTTGAATAAAGAAACACAAGCGCCCGTGTACCCAACCACAAAAAACGTTACAGTGAATTGCCCCACCGTACCAAGGCACCCACAGGTCGCGATAAGCCTCGTGTAAGCCCCAAATTTGGTCGTAGCGCATACAATCATACATGGGTAGGATTAGCTCCACGCAATGACCCCGAATTTCTAATTCCCGACTCAATCCATATACCACATCCCCCAATCCCCCAGCTTTAATCACTGGGGCGCACTCAGAGGCAACCTGAACTATATACATATATCAATAACTCCGTCGATTAATCTACAGGTCAGCTAGAAACAATTTTTACAAAAGTATACAATCTTCTGTGGTTAAATGACTCGATCGATCGAATTAGTTGCGGGTTGGGGAAGTGGGAATTATGAATTATGAATTATGAATTGGGGAGTGGGGTGTTGGGATGTTGGGGTGTTGGGGTGTTGGGGTGTTGGGGTAGTGGGGGAATTTAGCTGAAATTTCCCTATCTCCCTATCTCCCTATCTCCCTATCTCCCTATCTCCCTATCTCCCTATCTCCCCATCTCCCTATCTCCCTATCTCCCTATCTCCCCATCTCCCTATCTCCCCATCTCCAGGCTCCTGAAGATTAACAGCGTTTTAACTGTCCTAGGAGCAAAATCACCTCATCGATGCCGTTTCTGAGGGGACTGGCGGGTTTATCGCTGTTATTGACGGTTATGCTAAAGATTAGAGGTTGATTGTCGGCGGTTTCTAGATAACCGGCGAGGGCGATAACTCCAGTTAATGTCCCGGTTTTTGCCTGTAATCGTCCTTCTAGGGGAGTCTGGCGAAATCTATTGGTTAAAGTGCCATCAATGCCGCCAATGGCTAAAGAACGACGATAATCAGGTTTTTCTGCCATTAGTTGTAAAATTTGACCTAAAGTCTTGGGTTTAATCAGATTTTGTCGTGATAGCCCCGAACCATCGCCGATTTTATAACTATCGCTGTTAATTCCCAGTTTTGTTAAAGTTTCTTGCAATCCCGAGACACCGCCGATCATTTGTAGTAGGGTTTCGGCTAGTAAATTATCGCTATTTTTATTGACTTTTTCCACCAAATATGCTAGGGGTTCTGATTCTAAATTGGTGATTTCATCGCCGCGAATTTCTGAGCTAATTTCGGCGGTTTTAACGGTAATTCCCGCTTTTTCAAGGATATTACGCCAGCGATCGAGGAAATATTCCGAAGGTTGGGGAATAGCTAAATTAAAATCATCTTGACTATCAATAGCCAGAGAACCGGTGATAATCAGGCGATTATTGGCTAAATTGCCCTTAATTGCCAGAGTATTCGGGCTTCCTTGCGCCGCGGTGCTGGTTTGATTCTCAATTAGCCATTGTTGAGCGGCAATGGGATCAGACCATTGTAAATCTAAGCTTTGCCCCAATTGTCGCGGTAAAAGCCTTAAAGTGACGGAATTTTCGTTTAAAACCAAGCTAGAAGCGGGTACAGCATAGTCAAAAAAGACATCTTCCCATTCCCAGGTTTTTTGACTATCGGAGACGAGAAAAGGACTAGCAACGACAATTAAGCGAGAAATTGAGTTAATTCCCCGTGCTTTTAACTTTTCTGCTAATTTTTCTAACTTTTCTGTGGTTATGGTTGCATCTCCCCTCCCGACTAAGGTTAAAGTCTCTAAATTGGGGGGGTTGCCTTGGGCTAAAATGGGGGTTTTCAGACGATAATCGCGGTTAAATTTGGTTAAAGCGGCGGCAGTGGTTAATAATTTTGTGGTAGAAGCGGGAGTAAAAAAGTTATTTTCGTGGAGACTATAGAGATTTTCCTCAGAATTGAGAGATTTTACTAAAATTCCCCAATAAGCGCCTTGATAATCGGGGCGGGCTAAAATGCGATCGATCTTGGTGGCTAAGTCTGCGGGACAGATAAACTGGGAAGGGGGGGAATTGTCTTGACTGATGGGGGTTGCGAGGGTGACGGGATGGTTTACCCAGAGAAATAGGGAACAAGTCCCCAAGAGAAAAGATAATTTCGAGCGGCGTGTTAGCATAGAATTAAATCTTGGCAGTAGGTAAATTGACTCTAATTTAGCAAAATTAGTGACTATATTGTCCTAGTTACTCGATAGATTCGATTAGGGATTGATCCGAGATATTCTCTCCCCTTTTTGCCCAGAAAGTTTTTTGATTCCGTCAAATTTCTATTCATTTACGAGGATATTTTTATGAGTTATGATTTTGATTTATTGGTGATTGGTGGTGGTTCTGGGGGTATTGCCACCGCTAGACGGGCAGCCGAATACGGGGCAAAAGTGGGATTAGCAGAATATGATCGCTTGGGAGGAACCTGTGTTAATCGCGGCTGTATTCCCAAAAAATTAATGGTTTATTCTAGTCGTTTTCCGCAACTATTTAAGGATGCAGAAGGTTACGGTTGGAGTCGAGTAGAGAGTCAGTTAAATTGGCAAAAATTAATTAGTGCCGTTAATCAGGAAACTATCCGTTTAAATGGCATTTATCAAAAGATGCTCGATAATTCTCAAGTGACGCTTTTTCCTAATTATGCCAAGTTTCTTGATACCCATACCCTAGAGGTGGGAGACGAGAAAATTACTGCCGATAAAATTTTAATTGCCGTGGGGGGACATCCCGTTAAACCTAATATTCCGGGGATCGAACATACAGTAGTTTCTGATGCCATGTTTCAACTGCCAGAACAACCAAAAAGAATTATAGTTTTAGGGGCGGGATATATTGGGGTAGAATTTGCCGGTATTATGCACGGATTAGGGACAGAAGTGGTGCAGTTAATCCGTAAAGACAAGATTTTAAGAGGGTTTGATGAGGATATCCGCGATGAGATTCAAGCGGAAATGATCCGTCAGGGAATTAAAATTATGCCCGAAACTTTCCCCACTTCGATCGAGAAAACTGCCGAGGGGTTAAAAGTACATATTCAGGGGAAAGAAACCTCAGAAATTCTCTTTGTTGATGCCCTAGGATTAGCCGCTACGGGAAGAATTCCTAAGCTGGAAAAATTGGGCTTAGAGAATGTCAATGTCGAGGTAAAAAACGGGGCAATTGTCGTCAACGAGTATAGCCAAACCAGCGAAGAGAGTATCTATGCCGTGGGCGATTGTACCGATAAAATTAATTTAACTCCCGTGGCGATTAATGAGGGGCGAGCTTTTGCCGATACAGTCTTCGGTAATAAACCCCGGTTAATGAGTTATGAAAACGTTCCTTCAGCAGTATTTTCTACTCCTGAAGCGGCGACGGTGGGATTAACAGAATTGCAAGCCAAAAAACAATATGGTGACACGGGGATTAAAGTTTATCGGTCTAAATTCCGCCCTGGTTACAATGTTTTACCGGCCCGAGAGGACAAAACTTTGATGAAATTAGTTGTTCATCAGGAAAGTGGTAAAATCCTTGGGGCGCACATGGTGGGAGATCATGCCGCCGAAATTATTCAAGGAGTAGCCATTGCCGTAAAAATGGGCGCAACAAAAGCCGATTTTGATGCCACTGTCGGCATTCACCCCAGTGCTGCCGAGGAATTTGTCACCATGCGTTAATTAACAATTTTAGGTGTGTTAAACCAACCTAACACACCAGAGAAAATTAACCCTTTTGGCTATTGACAATTCAGCCATTTTGTGATATTTTATCGGTTAATTTTTGAGCCAGATTTAAGATATCGGAGGGGAGCATAATCACGGTACTGGTGTTATTTTCCGCTCCAATTTCCGTTAACATTTGTAGGCGGCGTAATTCCAAAGCTGCGGGATTTTCCATGATTAATCGGGAAGCTTCCGCTAATTTTAGGGAGGCTTCCTGTTCTGCGGCAGCTTTAATCAAACGGGCGCGTTTTTCTCGCAATGCTTCCGCTTCCTTGGCCATAGCTCGCTGCATAGCGGTGGGAATTTCCACATCTTTCATCTCCACCCGTTCGATATCAATGCCCCAGGGTTCGCTAATTTCATCGACAATTTGTTGGACTGCATGATTAATTTTGTCTCGTTTTTGCAAGACATCATCGAGATGATTTTGACCAACTACATTTCTTAAAGTGGTCATGGCCGCTTGATAAACGGCTGCGGGATAGGATTCAACTTTATTAATCGCTTTGTTGGGGTCGATAATGCGATAGTAGAGAACCGCATTAACCTTGATTGTGACATTATCGGCGGTGACAGTTTCTTGCGGGGCGATATCGACGGTTTTGGTGCGAATATCCACCCGCATTTTTTGGTCAACTAGGGGAATGATCCAGTACAGTCCGGGGCCTTTGGTGTCTTGATAACGCCCTAGACGAAAGATAACACCACGCTGGTATTCTCGATCGATTTTAAAGCCATTTAATCCCAGAATGCCCGCTATCAACAAGAAGGGTGCTAAAAATTCCATATTAATTACCACTTATCGGGTTCAAGTTCATCAGTGTGCGGTGACATCTCAATTGCCATCTCCTCGCTCCTGACCACTAATACATTCATTCTAGAGAGTAACTAGGCTGTCGGGGAAACTGATAACGAAATATTACAATTTTTCGGAATTGCCCAACCAGCAGGGATGACTCGACTTCCAGACCCCGACCTGAGATAAACTACAGAATGTTATCAGAATTTACCTTGATATTATGAGCGTAGTTAGCCAAGTCATCCTCAAAGCCGACGACGAACTTCGTTATCCTAGTAGTGGTGAACTACAGGGTATCGGGCAATTTTTAAAAACCGGTGAGCAGAGAATTCGCATTGCCGAAACTCTCGCTGAAAATGAGAAAAAAATCGTCGATCAGGCTCAAAAACAACTGTTCAAGAAACGTCCCGATTATAGAGCGCCGGGGGGTAATGCCTACGGTCAGCGTCAATATAATCAATGCTTGCGCGATTATGGTTGGTATCTGCGTCTAGTTACCTATGGGGTATTAGCCGGAGATAAAGCACCGATCGAACAAACCGGTCTGATCGGGGTCAAAGAGATGTATAACTCTCTTAATGTTCCCGTCCCCGGCATGGTGGAAGCGATTCGTTGTCTCAAAGAGGCCGCTTTAGGTCTTTTGACTCAAGAGGATGCCGTGGAAGCAGCCCCCTACTTCGACTTTATCATCCAGTATATGTCCTAAGCGATCGGGACAATCCCAAGGGCCTGAAGTCTGAAAAGGGGCAATTTTCCCCTCTTTCAGGGTTCAGGCTTGACTTTTTTCAGTGATCAGTGATCAGTAAACAGTAATCAGTGAAAAGACAGTAGTAAACTGGCATTTGATCAGGCTCACTTAATACATACTGCTCACTTAAGACTCAAAACTGATAACTAATAACTCAAAACTGATAACTGATAACTGATAACTGATTATGTTTTGGCGCATTATACTACTGACTTTTCTAATACCATCGGTCTATGGGGTGTTTGGCTGGTCAATCGCCCATGAGCGTTTATCATGGAGTGATTGGTTACTTGCCCGCGGTGATGAGATGAATTGGACTCTCACTAGCGAATGGCTAGAAATCATCATCTATATCCTAGCGGTAGGGGTTATCCTCTCAATTGCCCTAGGATTAACTCTGTTTAGTCACCTAATGTCGGTATTTTTCCGCAGTTGGCTCAAAAACGATATTAGCGCTGTATTATCAATTCTCGGCTGGTCTTTGGCGGTAGTCTTTATCTTCCACAAGTGGGCGCTATTTAGTCGAGTTTTAATTCTGTTAGCCGCTACTATCCTCGGTCGTCTAGAACTTCAGGAAGCAGGTTACAATAGGTGGCAAGTTTTCCTGATGCTCACCATCCTCTGCTTAGGTAGTTTTGGCTTGGGAATTTGGGCTTATAATCTTTGGGGTCACGAATTTCATCGAGTCACCAATAGTTAATCTTATCTCTAATCTTTAAAAATTATGCCAAAAAAAAATAACGATACGCTCAAACGAGTCTTAATTGTTTCCTCTGGCTTAGTATTTCTGGCTTTAATGGTGGTGCCAACTTTAGGTTTATGGAAGAATAATAATTCTAATTCCCCCCAAGGCAATCAACCTGAGCAACAGGCAACTATTCCCCCCGAAAAATTAGCAGAAATGGTCAAAGGTTACGAGAAAATTCTCGAACGTGAACCGGATAACCCCACTGCTTTGCAAGGACTGGCCCAGGCTCGCTTACAGTTAAAAGATTTTATCGGAGCCAGAGAACCTTTAGAAAAGTTATATCAAAAATATCCCGACAATCTGGAAGTTATGCTAGTTCTTTATGGAACAAGATTACAAACTCAAGACGTTTCTGGAGCTAAAAGTATCCTAGAAAAGTTAGTCAAAAACTATCCCCAAGAACCGAAGTTTAAAGAAGAATTAACTCGTTTAAATCAAGCGATTGCGGAGGCTTCTAAACAGCAACCACCAGAACCTAAAAAGTAATGAAAAAAGAATTAATTATTGAAGCTGGGCGAAGTGAAAGACAATATTGGCGGGATTTATGGCAATACCGAGAATTATTTTATTTCTTGGCTTGGCGCGATATTTTAGTTCGTTATAAACAAACTTTTATCGGCATTGCTTGGGCATTACTGCGGCCATTTTTAACCATGTTAGTCTTTACTTTTGTCTTCGGTAAATTAGCCCGTTTGCCTAGTGATGGCGCTGCTCCCTATCCAATTTTGGTCTTTGCGGGGGTCTTACCCTGGCAATTTTTCGCCAGTTCTCTCGCTGAAGCTAGTAATAGTTTAATCGATAATGCTAATCTAATTTCTAAGGTATATTTTCCCCGGTTAATTGTTCCCACCAGTGCCGTTATTGTCAGTTTTGTTGATTTTCTGCTTTCAGGAATGATTCTGTTAGGGTTAATGGCTTGGTATAATTTTTTACCTAGTTGGCGCATTTTAACCCTACCTTTATTCATTCTCATGGCTTTTGCTACCTCTATGGGTGGGGGTTTATGGTTATCAGCATTAAATGTTCAATTTCGCGATTTTCGTTATATCGTTCCCTTTATCATTCAGTTTGGGCTATATATTTCTCCCGTAGGATTTAGTAGTAATATAGTTCCAGAAAAATGGCGTTGGTTGTACTCTCTCAATCCCATGGTGGGAGTCATTGATGGTTTTCGTTGGGCGATTATCGGAGGTGATGCCAGCATCTATTGGCCCGGATTCCTGCTATCCTTAGCCCTAGTCGTCCTCTTGCTAGTCAGTGGTATTTGGTATTTTCGACGACTAGAAAGAAACTTCGCCGATATCATCTAACCCTGACATTAGCTAACTTTTTTAGATAAGAACTTTTTCGAGAATATATGATCGGCCTATAATAATAACTGTAGTCACCCCTATCCTTTAGCGATAATTCTTGGTTTAGGGTTGATGTCCTTCAGCGCAAGCGAGATTGGTTATGAAAATTAGCGAACTAGAAAACTACTTGGCTCAGGTTAAGTCAGAGATTGGTGACATCGATATCGTCTATCAATGTCGCAACCAGCACTATAGTTGGTTGGACAAAATGAGAAGCCATCAACTGAAAGTGTTAAAAAATACCGCCGACACTAAATTATTAATTTCTCTGCAATAGCCATTTTCTCTGGCTAGATGCCGGTAAGGTAATCCGGTCCGCTTAATCTGCTTAACAGTTTATCTTTTCTTCCCTGTCGATAGGTTCTTAAACCAGCCGCGTCGCCAAAAGAAAATGATTAAACTGAAAGCAACGGTTAGCATCAACACCCAGACGAACACATAGCCCCAATACCATTCTAATTCGGGCATATTATAGGGGGATTTCTCAGGATTAAAGTTCATGCCATAAATACCGACAATGAAGGTGAGAGGGATAAAAATCGTCGAGATTACCGTTAAAGTTTTCATAATCTCGTTCATTTTATTACTGACGGAAGACAGGTAAAAATCCATTAAACCATTGGCAAATTCCCGGTAATTTTCGATAACATCGAGGATTTGTACCACGTGGTCATAACAGTCCCTTAGATAGGGTTTAATCGTTGTATCGATGACAATATACTCATCCCGCAAAAGAGCATTGAGGGTGTCTCTTTGCGGCCAAATTGCTCGTCGCAGGGAGAGTAATTCCTGACGTAGTTGGTAAATTTTTGATAAAGTCTGTTCCGTGGGACTAGCTAAAATTTCGTTTTCTAACTCCTCGATTCTTTCTCCGTAGGACTCCAAAACAGGAAAATAACCGTCAATAATGGCATCCCAAATTGCGTAGGCTAAATAACCAGATTTTTGCTGCCGGATGGAACCTTTATTCAAACGGATTCTTTCCCTAACTCCCTCTAAAGAATCGTATTGTCCTTCTTCCTGCACGGTTAAAACATAATTCTTCCCGACTATTAAACTGATTTGTTCTAGCAAAAAACCCTGATGATCGATCAGGATAGCCATTGGCACTATTATTAAAATATAATTCTCGCATTCTTCCACTTTTGGTCTTTGGGGAATACTGACTATATCCTCAAGGGTTAAGGGATGTAAATGAAAAATTTCCCCCAACTCTTGCAGTTTATCTTCATTACCCAAACCGACAATATCAATCCAAGAGATGGAATCATTGGATAAATATTTAAGACAGTCTTTCGGTAAGAGATTATTAACTCTAGTGGCTTGTTGGGGGTTATAATTAATTAAAAATATCTCGGTAGCTACGGCATTTTCATCGATGGTGATTAACCCCGGCATCGTCCCGGGTTGGTTATAGTGATAATCGTAAAGGTGGGGTTTTGTCCGGGAGGATTTTCGCCCTTTTTTATACCTGATTAATCTTTTGTGATTGCTCATAGTTGAGATCGATCGCTGTTAGCCTTTTTCTTAGCATTGTTCGCTCAAAAATGCCGCAATTTTTAGCTAACTTTAAGATTATCCAAGATTGTTAAAAAACGAATATTAAACGTAAATGCCAATTATTAGCCGTTTCCCTCTCGATTTCGATGCGACGGATAAACTCGCGAAAATAAAAACGGCGCTCGATTTCCGATAAATCTCGCCAAAATTGCGGAAAAGCAACGGCACGAGCGATAATAGTCAGGTTATCGGGGGGTAATTGGTCTAAAAGTCCTTGAATCTGCGCGATCTCGTTTTTCAGTTTATAGGCCCTGAGATTAGCCGTTTCTTGATCTAAAATTCCCGCTGCTTCTAGGGAGGGCAATTGCGACAAAATATCGTTTTTTTGCCCTATTTCCTCGCTCATTCCCCGTTTGATCGCCTCTAAATCTGGTAAAGATATCTGAGCGATCGTCGGTGGTAGGTCTTGACAAATGCGATCGATTGTGCTATCGAGAATTTTTTCGTAAGCAATCGCCGAACATTTTTTTGTCCGGGGACATTGCAAAGGTCGCAAATAGAGGTATTCTGTGCCTTTTCCTCGCGCTGTCACTTTGGTAATCGTCATCCCCGATTGACATTGACTACAGACGACTAAACCCGCTAAGGAACGCGGAGCGCTGGCACTGCGGGGGGGTAATTTGCGATTATTTCTCAGGATGCGATCGATCTGGGCTGCTTCTTCCCGGGAGATAATCGGGGTGTGGGTATCGGGGATAATATCTTGACCGAGATAGCACAAATCACCGCGATAAACGGGATTAGTCAGCCATTTATGGGCAGTAGCTACTGATATCTTTTTGCCGTAGCGTTTTTCTAAGTAGCGCACCGTGGAACGCAGGGAAGCGGAAATCAAAAAGCGATCAAAAAAGTCTTTGACTACTGGTGCGGTACTGCGATCGAGTATATAACGCTCCTTGCCACGACGATAACCGTAGGGGGCTTTCCCGGGGGGAGGCAAAGCTTGCAGACGATTGTGAGCGTGAGATGCTTTTAAACGGTTACTTAGTTCGTTTTTTGATATTTCTTGCAGAATCTTGGCAAAATTCAGCTTATAATCTGGGTTTTCTAAGGCAATTATATCTATGTCGAGGGCTTCTAAGGATTGTAAAATTTTGCTAACTTCCGTGCCATTGTCTCCCAATTCTGCTATGCGACGCAGGATCAGCAGTTGGGGGGGAGTCCCTTGACAATCGCGGAGAAGTTGCTGCCGTTGTGAGCGATCGCCAAAATCCTGATACACTTGTTCGGGAGAATAGGCCCAAATCGAGGCATCGGGGGGACTATCGAGCAGGGGGTTGGTATAGGTGTAGGCGATAATTTTCATGTTTTGCCGAAATCCTCCTATAGATAAGGGACTTGCGCTTTGATAATAGACCTTTTGGGCGAACGCAGTTCGCCCCTACATTGTGGACAAAATCCGTTACTGTAGGGGCGCAAAGCTTGCGCCCTCCGCGCGGAGGGGGTTTGCTGATCACCCTAAGTAGGGCGAGAGCCTTCGAGAGCCCCCTTCCAATAAGGGACTTGCGCTTTGATCCTGTGCCATCTGGCTGGTCTGATTCTTCTACAGAGCGATTTTCAAAGCTGGGATATTATTCCCACGCCAGTCCCTAAGCTGTACTGCTGAAAAAATGACGTACCCCACTGCTACAAAAACAGCCTACAACATTAGACTAAATCCAGTTATTAAAGACTGATTATTTATAGCGTTTCTGATTCACAAGAGGTACATTTCCGATACTGAACAGCTTAATCAGCAAAGGTTTAAGTGTGCCGCACAGATGCGAGAACCGCTATATAAGTAGTCGGACATAAATTCTGTTGTCTATCTTAAGAAATGTAAATTGCCGCAATTCTTACTGACTCGGAGACTCGGAGACTCGGAGACTCCTTACCCCACAGTTAACTTTACTTTTGTCCAACTACTTACAACCCCGTAGAAATGTTAGATTTCAGGGGTGGTGATAATTATCTATCCATCCCTCGCACCGATCAATCTAGGAGATAAGGGACTTGCGCTTTGATAATAGACCTTTTGGGCGAACGCAGTTCGCCCCTACATTGTGGACAAAATCCGTTACTGTAGGGGCGCAAAGCTTGCGCCCTCCGCGCGGAGGGGGTTTGCTGATCACCCTAAGTAGGGCGAGAGCCTTCGAGAGCCCCCTTCCAATAAGGGACTTGCGCTTTGATAATGTGCCATCTGGCTGGTCTGATTCTTCTACAGAGCGATTTTCGGCGTTGCTGAATCAAGGTATGAATGACAACCTTGCACCCATCCAAAAGTTAGTTTGGGTCTAGGTTTTAAAAATCCCACACAAGAAGATTCATAGCTCAAATCAGCAACGCCAGAAAAGAGCTAAAAATCTGCATTGATGCCAAGTGGATAATTTAAGCGCATCTTATTATCGCAAATTTGGGTTAAAAACCCCGTCGTTTTAGAACAGCTTTCCTTGATCTATAATACAGCACTTAAGAACTTGCAAGGGCGCACCTCCCGCAGAAGAAACAAAATAATACTAAATCCGTTGAGTATAGGTAACATATTAGGATAGGCACTCATGCAAGAGGCAAGAGGCAAAAGGGGGAATAGATAATCAGTTTTTAATAACTGGATTTAGTATAACTAGGGGACAAAAGAGCATCTTTTCCATCTGGTTTAGGATCACCAGCTTGTCCATATCTGCCACTAGAAACGACTCTAAAACCGATAGTCTCTCAGCTAGGGAAAGGATGTTCCCATTCAGTTAATTTCTAAGCGCGAGTAGAGAGAATAATGCGAGTTCCCTTAATACAGACTGGGTGCATCTCAATTTTGGAGAAATATCTGTATAGCGGTTTTCAGTCTAATAAGGTATAGTAAATCCCTTGATAGATAGGCGTTTCAGCGTTTCAATCGGGACTCACTTGTGTGAAAACCGCTATATTACAGGGCGCACGCGGTGCGCCCCTACCATTGGCGCCATAATATTATTGTAGGGGCGAATTGCCTTCCCCCTCTTTGAATAACTTCTGCTGCTCACCATCAGTGAGAGAAAGTCACAAATAGGAGATGCACCCTACAGAATTTACCGCAACATACCAGAGTATCACTAACGATTATTTCTTGCCATTGCATCATTTTATTGTCGGCTATTGTTGAGCTTTTGAATAATTTTATCATCTTTAATGTCTAATCTTCACAGTTGAACCAATTTTTATCTAATAATTGCTCTAAACTGTAAGGACATTCTGGAGGAAAATCGCCAGAAAAACCAGTTTTTTCTTGAACATAGGCTAAAGCATCCTCATAGATTATCGCTAATTCCTCAGCTAAATAATTCTGTAAATTTGTCGTTAAATATTTTCTTAATTGCGTGCGAAAACTGATAATTTCCGCTCGCCAATGATTCCCATTTATTTCTACTTCTGTTGTCCAATAGTGTAAAAGTAATAAATGCCTGATCACTTGTTCAAGTAAGCTACTGACTCGGTTTTTATCTCTTTTACTCAAGCTTTCTAATTCCTCAATTAAATGGATTACATCTAATTCATCTATGCGATTTTCCTTGAGGAGTTTTATCGTTTCCTCTAACCAAAGATGTTGATCAATTTCGTAAAGTAGGGGCAGGGTTTCTCCTCCCTCTACTTGCCAGGGATTCTGATTTAAAGTTTTCATTTCGTTGTTGACGGTTTTTAATAGGAAATAAGTACCCTCATATATATATTAGGCCACTTTCTCCTAATTTTGATAGTAACACGGGAAAAATCACCGCCCCCCTGACAGTGCGATGCCAAAGGCACTGCGTAGCAGTACGCCAACCTTGCAGGGTGCGTTACACTACGTTAACGCACATTTTTACTGACTCAAGCTATTAAAATATGGCGGATGAATTAAAGATTGGGTTCATTTATAACTCTACCCAATTCTCTAAACTTAATCCTTCAACCCTTAATAAATCACTGTCATTAGAAACAACAATTAAACTTTTAAATATAGCAGTAGCAGCAATTAAAATATCTTCTGTTTGTATGGGTAATCCTCTTAATCTAAGATCAGCATGAATTTCGGATGCTTTTCTAAAATAGCTAAATCATCTAATAAAATAATTTGATAATCCTGACAAAGTTTGTTAAATCTTTCTCTTTGTTTAGGTGCAGCAACTGCCAAAAATTACCTCTTAATTTCAAAATAAGTAATGCAACTGATAAAGATACTTTTTCTTTGAGCTTTGACATCTTCAATTTTTTGATAAACTTCAAGATTACGCTTAATAATCAAAGAAACGATATTAGTATCTAGCAAATAAATCATAATTACCTATTTACGATTAATTGCTTCATCGAAAATAGCCATTTGTTCAGGAGTAAAATCGCCGCCAATTTTTGACAAGATTTCTGTGGACATAATAAAGCTACAATGCTCGTTCAATTCTGCCGCTGACATAGTGTTAAATTCCTCAAAAGGTAAATTTTTTTTCAAATAATTCAACCAAATGTTTCACTATTTCTGAATAATTAAGCTCCTCTTTAAAGAAAGGGCGGTCTTCCATTAAAATAGAAACAACTTGCTCAATTCTCTTAATCATTGATTTTTGTTTGACATCAGTTGATAACATATTTATGCCTCCAGTAAATTTTCAATAATATTTATCAACTGCCAATATATCAAGTTTCTCGTGGTTATGCAACATCGTGAGTTCGATCTCGAATAGATCCCCGTAACGGTGTCTTGAGTGGGATGTACCGCCATTCTCATAGGATGGGGATTTCTGCGATGTCGAACCTGTTTGGGGGGAAGATGTCTTTATGGTTAAAAGACCGCAGGGGACGCACCTTGTCAGACGAGGACATATTACACTATCCTTATGATAGTAGTAACCTTAGACGAAACCATGAAGTTAATGACATTAATCGATACCGCTATACCCAGTTTCCCAATTGAGTAATGAGTAATTGGTGCTTTAACACTTTAGAGGAATTAGAAGTCAAAGTAGATAAATTGTTTAAGAAGTAACACCCCAGAGGGTTGCTTCTCTCACGGGATTTCCCTTCATCCTTGATGCTTTATCTGCTCTGAATACAATTTAATTTGGTATCAGCAGAAGTCCCTCGCTTTTAGCGATGGGACTTCTGCTGACACTCAGTTAAATAGAGTAAGAGCTTATTGCCTTAAACCAGAGGATGTCACAGCACTATATTGGTAACAGGTAAACTATACACTCCAGCGATCGCCAATTGAAAGTCGCTGACTGCATCGCCGTTGGTATCCCCGCAAAGGAGACCGCCGTCAAAGCGCAGTTGTCCCGCTTGACCTGAAAAATCCGAGGCACCAATAAACGTGAAACTCTGATTACCATCGTTGAGGGAGTTGGCATCAATACCAGAGATGTCAATAGTATCAAGATCAGTATTGAAATCGAGGATATTGTCTTGGTTTGCGCCTTGACCGATTTCATCAACGGTGTTGAAGATAAAACAGTCCCGACCTTCACCTCCCGTTAGTTGATCTGACCCTAATCCTCCGATAAGAGTGTCCTCACCACCGCCGCCGTTAAGAATGTCCTCGCCACCGCCACCAATAATGACATTATTGGCCGCATTACCAGTGATATTATCATTCCCCCAATAGCCATGGATTTGGATATTGTCACCGACAAAAGCCGTATTAGAGAAGTCGAGGGTATTGTCACTCCAATCACCGACGATGGTGACTTTTCCTGCTACTCCTGTCCCGTCGATGGTTTCAATGCCACTATTGACCCCAAAACTCTTGAGACCAATATCCACATTAGCCGTACCTTTGGCGACGATGGTATCTGTGCCAGTGGTTCCTGTATCCGTAATGGTGTCATAGCCTTCAAAGGTATTCCACTCATTACTTTGATAGCCGGTATAAACGTATTGGTCGGAACCGTTACCGCCGTTAAGTTTGTCCTCACCACCGCCACCAATAATGACATTATTGGCCGCATTACCAGTGATATTATCATTTCCCCAATAGCCGTTTATTTCGATATTGTCACCGACAAAAGCCGTATTAGAGAAGTCGAGGGTATTGTCACTCCAATCACCGACGATGGTGACTTTTCCTGTTACTCCTGTCCCGTCGATGGTTTCAATGCCACTATTGACCCCAAAACTCTTGAGACCAATATCCACATTAGCCGTACCTTTGGCGACGATGGTATCTGTGCCAGTGGTTCCTGTATCCGTAATGGTGTCATAGCCTTCAAAGGTATTCCACTCATTACTTTGATAGCCGGTATAAACGTATTGGTCGGAACCGTTACCGCCGTTAAGTTTGTCCTCGCCACCGCCACCAATAATGACATTATTGGCCGCATTACCAGTGATATTATCATTTCCCCAATAGCCGTTTATTTCGATATTGTCACCGACAAAAGCCGTATTAGAGAAGTCGAGGGTATTGTCACTCCAATCACCGACGATGGTGACTTTTCCTGTTACTCCTGTCCCGTCGATGGTTTCAATGCCACTATTGACCCCAAAACTCTTGAGACCAATATCCACATTAGCCGTACCTTTGGCGACGATGGTATCTGTGCCAGTGGTTCCTGTATCCGTAATGGTGTCATAGCCTTCAAAGGTATTCCACTCATTACTTTGATAGCCGGTATAAACGTATTGGTCGGAACCGTTACCGCCGTTAAGTTTGTCCTCACCACCGCCACCAATAATGACATTATTGGCCGCATTACCGGTGATATTATCATTCCCCCAATAGCCATGGATTTGGATATTGTCACCGACAAAAGCCGTATTAGAGAAGTCGAGGGTATTGTCACTCCAATCACCGACGATGGTGACTTTTCCTGTTACTCCTGTCCCGTCGATGGTTTCAATGCCACTATTGACCCCAAAACTCTTGAGACCAATATCCACATTAGCCGTACCTTTGGCGACGATGGTATCTGTGCCAGTGGTTCCTGTATCCGTAATGGTGTCATAGCCTTCAAAGGTATTCCACTCATTACTTTGATAGCCGGTATAAACGTATTGGTCGGAACCGTTACCGCCGTTAAGTTTGTCCTCACCACCGCCACCAATAATGACATTATTGGCCGCATTACCGGTGATATTATCATTCCCCCAATAGCCATGGATTTGGATATTGTCACCGACAAAAGCCGTATTAGAGAAGTCGAGGGTATTGTCACTCCAATCACCGACGATGGTGACTTTTCCTGTTACTCCTGTCCCGTCGATGGTTTCAATGCCACTATTGACCCCAAAACTCTTGAGACCAATATCCACATTAGCCGTACCTTTGGCGACGATGGTATCTGTGCCAGTGGTTCCTGTATCCGTAATGGTGTCATAGCCTTCAAAGGTATTCCACTCATTACTTTGATAGCCAGTATAGAGGTAATTGTCGGAACCGTTACCGCCGTTAAGTTTGTCCTCGCCACCGCCACCAATAATGACATTATTGGCCGCATTACCGGTGATATTATCATTTCCCCAATAGCCGTTTATTTCGATATTGTCACCGACAAAAGCCGTATTAGAGAAGTCGAGGGTATTGTCACTCCAATCACCGACGATGGTGACTTTTCCTGCTACTCCTGTCCCGTCGATGGTTTCAATGCCGCTATTGACCCCAAAACTCTTGAGACCAATATCCACATTAGCCGTACCTTTGGCGACGATGGTATCTGTGCCAGTGGTTCCTGTATCCGTAATGGTGTCATAGCCTTCAAAGGTATTCCACTCATTACTTTGATAGCCGGTATAAACGTATTGGTCGGAACCGTTACCGCCGTTAAGAATGTCCTCACCACCGCCACCAATAATGACATTATTGGCCGCATTACCGGTGATATTATCATTTCCCCAATAGCCATGGATTTGGATATTGTCACCGACAAAAGCCGTATTAGAGAAGTCGAGGGTATTGTCACTCCAATCACCGACGATGGTGACTTTTCCTGTTACTCCTGTCCCGTCGATGGTTTCAATGCCACTATTGACCCCAAAACTCTTGAGACCAATATCCACATTAGCCGTACCTTTGGCGACGATGGTATCTGTGCCAGTGGTTCCTGTATCCGTAATGGTGTCATAGCCTTCAAAGGTATTCCACTCATTACTTTGATAGCCGGTATAAACGTATTGGTCGGAACCGTTACCGCCGTTAAGAATGTCCTCACCACCGCCACCAATAATGACATTATTGGCCGCATTACCGGTGATATTATCATTTCCCCAATAGCCGTTTATTTCGATATTGTCACCGACAAAAGCCGTATTAGAGAAGTCGAGGGTATTGTCACTCCAATCACCGACGATGGTGACTTTTCCTGTTACTCCTGTCCCGTCGATGGTTTCAATGCCACTATTGACCCCAAAACTCTTGAGACCAATATCCACATTAGCCGTACCTTTGGCGACGATGGTATCTGTGCCAGTGGTTCCTGTATCCGTAATGGTGTCATAGCCTTCAAAGGTATTCCACTCATTACTTTGATAGCCAGTATAGAGGTAATTGTCGGAACCGTTACCGCCGTTAAGTTTGTCCTCGCCACCGCCACCAATAATGACATTATTGGCCGCATTACCGGTGATATTATCATTTCCCCAATAGCCGTTTATTTCGATATTGTCACCGACAAAAGCCGTATTAGAGAAGTCGAGGGTATTGTCACTCCAATCACCGACGATGGTGACTTTTCCTGCTACTCCTGTCCCGTCGATGGTTTCAATGCCGCTATTGACCCCAAAACTCTTGAGACCAATATCCACATTAGCCGTACCTTTGGCGACGATGGTATCTGTGCCAGTGGTTCCTGTATCCGTAATGGTGTCATAGCCTTCAAAGGTATTCCACTCATTACTTTGATAGCCGGTATAAACGTATTGGTCGGAACCGTTACCGCCGTTAAGAATGTCCTCGCCACCGCCACCAATAATGACATTATTGGCCGCATTACCAGTGATATTATCATTCCCCCAATAGCCATGGATTTGGATATTGTCACCGACAAAAGCCGTATTAGAGAAGTCGAGGGTATTGTCACTCCAATCACCGACGATGGTGACTTTTCCTGCTACTCCTGTCCCGTCGATGGTTTCAATGCCACTATTGACCCCAAAACTCTTGAGACCAATATCCACATTAGCCGTACCTTTGGCGACGATGGTATCTGTGCCAGTGGTTCCTGTATCCGTAATGGTGTCATAGCCTTCAAAGGTATTCCACTCATTACTTTGATAGCCAGTATAGAGGTAATTGTCGGAACCGTTACCGCCGTTAAGTTTGTCCTCGCCACCGCCACCAATAATGACATTATTGGCCGCATTACCGGTGATATTATCATTCCCCCAATAGCCATGGATTTGGATATTGTCACCGACAAAAGCCGTATTAGAGAAGTCGAGGGTATTGTCACTCCAATCACCGACGATGGTGACTTTTCCTGCTACTCCTGTCCCGTCGATGGTTTCAATGCCACTATTGGCACTAAAGGAACGAATCCCCAGGTCCACGTCTCCTGTACCCAAAGCCACAATTTTATCCACCCCAGAGGTGCCGGTATCGGTGTAGATGTCGTAGCCTTGGAAACTCGACCAGCCTCCAGCTAGATTACCGGAGACATAATAAGTGTCTGAGTCTTCACCTCCATCTAATTGGTCATTGTCTGCGCCGCCATAGAGTAAGTCATTACCAACTCCACCCGATAAAGTGTCAGACCCCCAATCTCCATCGATTAGGTCATTGCCGCCGCCACCATTGAGAATATCGTTTCCCCCGTAACCCATCAGGTGTTCGGCAAGATTCGTACCTGTAATCGTGTCGCTAGAATCATTGCCGTAAATAATGGTTTTCTGAAGATAGAAATAGTTGAGCCAACTGGAAACATCGTTAAGACGAGCATTGGCATCACCATCTTCGTTGAGAAGACGATTGTCTTGGATGTTAAAGCCAATGTGATAGAGTCCATCGGCTACGGTATTGACTAAATTTTTACCGAAGTATTGGGTTGTCGCTCCGTCATTTTGTACCAGGTGGTAGCCTGTTTCCTCATTTCCCTCATCGTCACCGTGGAGGAGGATAAATTCGTCATAGTGATTAGTGCGAACCCATTGATTGAGGGTGCGAATATCATCGCTGGTAATCCAGCCATCAGCAGCGATACCTGTAGCAGTAATGCCATCTACTAATAGATGGTTAAGTCCGTCGGCGGCGGCGGCTCCGGCGTTAATATCCCCCGCATTTGTCCACTTGGCTAAGCCAGTATCAATTTTGATGGTATCGACAATTTTGTCTAATCCTGTGCCAGTGGTGGACTGATCAACGTAAAAATATGTTACCCAATCTGCTACGTCTTTGACTGTGGCATTAGCTGCACCATCTTCGTTGAGAAACCGCCCATTTTGGATCTGAAAACCAATATGATAGATTCCGTCGGCAACGGTATTAACTAGGTTTTTCGCAAAATATGTGGTCTGAGCGCCGTCATTTTGAACTAAATGGAAGCCAGTTTCTGTTGTGCCGTCATCATCGCCATGCAGAACAACAAAAGTATTATAACGGGTGGCATCAGAGCGAATCCAATTGTTAATTTGTGCAATATCGCTTTCGGAAATTGAACCATCGGCGGCGAGATTGTAGGTAGTGATCGCTGTTTTTAATAAATCATTCAGTCCATTGGCAGCATCAGCACCGCCAGCAATTTCTTGCCAAGGTATATTTTGCGCTAAACCCTGATCAGCAATGATTAATTCCGTAATCCGATCAAGTCCGGTATTAGTTGTGGCCCGATCTGTATAAAATTGGGTTAGCCAATCCGCCACCTGAGCAACCGTGGCATTTGCGTTCCCATCTTCATTGAGAAAAGTACCATTTTGAATGAGGAAACCAATGTGATAAATGCCATCAAAAACCGTATCAACTAAATTTTGGTTGCGATACTGTTGAGTCGCTCCGTCATTTTGGACTAGATGAAACCCTGTTTCTGTTGTACCATCATCATCGCCGTGGAGAGCAGTAAATTCTGCTAAACGGTTAGCGCGAATCCAAGCATTAATCGCGGTTACGTCACTGACAGTAAAAATGCCATTACTAGCAACTCCAGTGGCTTGTTTGGCTTCTAAGATTAACTGATTTAATCCGTTAGCTGCCGTCATTCCATCCGTAATATTTGTGCCGAGATTAGCACCAGCGAGTCCCGGATCTCTGCCAATTCTTTCAACCGTTTGATCTAGTCCCGTTCCAGTTGTTCCAGTTGGGGAATTTTGCACCATCGAATAAGATTTGCTTGCCATAATTTTTAACTATAAAAAATAAGGTAGTTAGTGAAATAGCAACAATTGTTAGACAATTGACATACTCCCACCGTCAAGCTACGCTGTGACGGGGGATTCTTGACCTATCACTATCGGAAATTCCTTGTTCAACGAGACAACTTAGATTCTCAATGTCTCCATTAAGAACCCAGAGGCCGGACTCTCCCAAGGCGTTTGGGTCGGTTTCTGTTTGCCCAACAGTACCGTTGAGATGATTTCCCAAATATTTCAACCCTTTTTTAAGAATATTTATTGCTGCATTATGATCCCTATCTAAGACTGTTTGACAATTGGGACATTGATGAGTTCTAGTGCTTAATGATTTTTGAACTCTCGTCCCACAAACTGAACAATCTTGAGAAGTGAAATGCGGTGGTACAGCAACACAAACAATCCCATAAATCTTGGCAAAATAATTCAACCATTCAGTGAATTGATACCAAGAAGCATCAGAAATCGACTTGGCAAGCTGACGGTTTTTGACTAAGTTTCTTACCTTTAAAGCTTCATAGACTACCAGATCATTAGACTGGACTAACGCCAAAGCCTCTTTAATTGCTTTGTCTTTACGTTGTCTTGACACTTTAAGATGAAGCTTGGCTACTTTTATCCGTTGCTTGTGATAGTTTTTAGACTGTTTCTTTCCTTGACGGAACCGTTTTGATAATCTCCTTTGTGCTTTTTGAAGTCGTTTTTCTGACTTTCTTAAATAACGTGGATTCTCTACAGTATTGCCTTGAGCGTCAGTATAAAATTCCTTTAACCCTAAGTCAATTCCTGTTATTTGTCCCGTTGGTTTATGGTATTCTTGCCGTTCTAAGTCAATCAAAAACTGGCAATAATAACCGTCAGCACGTCTAACAACTCTTACCCGTTTAATCTGTTGTTCTGAATAATAAACTAAGGTTTTTTGACTACACCATAAATCAAATTCTCCTGCTTTAAAACCGTCAGTAAATCTGATTTTACGTCGATCATCTGATAGTTTATATCCCGTTAGTTTATACTCAACCGAACGACTAGGCTTTTTGAACCGAGGAAAACCTTTTTTCCCTGGTATTTTGGCACGACAATTCTGGTAAAACCGATTAATTGATTGCCAGGCTCTATCAGCAGCCGATTGACGAGCTTGTGAGTTTAATTTATTAACCCAAGGGGTCTCTTTATTGTTAGCTAGTACCGCACAAAGCTTTTGGAGGTCATTGCGGGTTGTTCCTTTATTTTCTCTCCAATAACGAACACAAGAATTATGCACAAACTGAGAAGTTCTGATAGCTTCATCAAGCTGGTGATATTGCTCTGGTGTTCCGTTTTTTAGCTTCGCTTCTACGACTAGCATCTAACAATCCTCGACCCTTGGCTAGGTTAAGTATAATACAGTTTACCCACAGATGGTGGAATTAAACCGATGCTCCGGGGTTGATATTCTGGTCGGATTTCATCCCCCGCAAAGGTGAGTATCTTGTCGAAAAATGTAGCGGGGGCATTCATCCGACATTTTAGGTAACAACAAAACCGCACTAAGGCAGGTTTATCCCAAATCCAGTTAGCAAAACCCAGTTATCATCAGGGACCACTGAAGTGGTCACTAGGAACAAGAAGGCTTTTCAACTGCACTGAATCAGGGGGATTTGGTGTTACCCTGACAATTGCGGCTCGATATCCTCACCCATACCCGAAGTCGATCCCAACGATTGGACAGTCTCAGATGGTCAATGAGTTCTAACCGATTGTCTTGCCTCTGCTCAGACTATCGAACGAGGTTTTCCGACCTTGATAGTCCTGAGTCGGCGTTTGATAATCTAACCTTTGATGGAATCTTAGATTATTGTAGCACTTTATACAGATATGTGGTCCCCGCTGCTTTTTCTCTCTTAGCGTTGCTCAAACACAAATACCTGATCTTGCGCGTAACTCAATTTAAAACTAGGCGATCGCTGCAAGCCTCTGATCAGATATCTGACAACCGACGGCGACTCGCTCAACCGGGATGGATCTGGTTGAGCAGATAATCAAACTGCTGCAAGTCAATCTCGGCACTATCTACTTTCGCCAACTGGAGGTTGGGACGGTGGGTCAGGTGGGGAGCAATTTGGGAAGTCGTCAGGACAATTTCCAGGCTATCAAAGACAACTACTATAAAATAACTTTACACCTCTTTTATCACTTTTGGAAAATGCTATGCTTGTAGATGGGAAAAAAGAGCTAAAAATCTCCATTGATGACAAGTTGATAATTTAATCGCATCTTATGATAGTCTAAATCTTTTCTTAAAGATGGTAGTAGGAAAGAGCGGCTACCGTGAGAGAGTAGTATCCATCGTCTCGGTCTTGAGTGGGATGTATGGCCATTCTCATCGGATGGTGTTTCTGTCATGTCCGACCTGTTTGGGGTGAAGATGTCTTTATGGTTAAAAGACCGCAGGGGACGCACCTTGTCAGACGAGGACATATTATACTATCCTTATGATAGTAGTAACCTTAGCTGAAACCATGAAAACAATTAGTTTTAAAACCCATGTGGGAGAAGATGGAACATTACAAATATCTTTACCGCCTGAACTTAAAAACACAGATTTAGAAGTCACCTTAGTTTATCAGCCAATATCTCTAAAAGAAAAAGAAGAAAAAACTACATTTAGGCAATGGCAAGAAGGCTTCTTTGAAGAAGTAATTGGCGGTTGGGAAGGTGAATTATTAGTAAGAGAAAAACAGCCAGATTATGAGGAAAGAGAACAACTACTATGACCTATCTGTTAGATACAAATGTTTGTTTAAGCTACTTAATAATAGTAGTTTGGCTGTTACTCATGAGTTAGCAAAACATCAGCCAGACGAGATTTATTTATCTACTGTGGTACAATTAGAATTGTATTATGGGGCTTACAAAAGCAGTAGAAAAGAGCAAAATTTAGCGAAGCTAGAGCGTTTCTGTAATCAATTTAAGATTTTACCTTTTGACCAAAATTCTGCAAAAATTGCTGGAAGAATTCGGTCTCAATTAAATCAATTAGGTATTCCTGTCGGTGGTTATGATTTACAAATTGCAGCTATTGCTATGGCTAATGAGTTAATTTTAATCACTCATAATATCGGTGAATTCAGTCGGATAGATGGTTTAAAATATGAAGACTGGGAGATTTAATTATGGCTAATACTATAAAATAACTTTATATTTCTTTGATCACTTTTGGAAAATGCTATCCTTGTAATTGATGCCAATTGGATAATTTAAGCGCATCTTATGATAGTCTAAATCTTTTCCTAAAGATGGCAGTAGGAAAGAGCGATCGAGAATGATTAAGGATAAAAATCAGCAAACCTATAGAGACCCTAGTATTGTCGGTTATTATGCCCAATTAAGCGAGCTACAGCCAGCAGAAAAGACAATTTTAACCCTGCTGCAAGAGCGTTTATCGACGATGAAAATGCTTGATTTAGGGGTAGGTGCGGGACGGACTACGAAGTATTTTGCCCCTCTTGTGGGAGAATATATCGGTGTCGATTATTCTGCGGAAATGATCGCCGCTTGTTGTCAAAAATTTCCCCATTTAGTCTGGCAAGTGGCCGATGCTAGAAATCTAGAACAATTTGCCGATAATTATTTTGATTTTATTCTCTTTAGTTTTAATGGCATTGATTATATTTCCCATGCTGACCGTTTTCTAGTTTTAGAGGAAATTAGCCGCATCGGTAAAGCGGGGGGTTATTTTTGTTTTTCTAGTCATAATCTTCAGGGAATTATCCCAGAATTCGATTGGAAAAAAAAGATTAGTTTGAATCCTTTTAGTAGCTATGTCAATTTAGTCATCTGGGCGATTTTGCGTGCCTGTAATCCCTCTCTTAGCTACGAACAGTTATTGACTGCTGACTATGCAATTATTCGGGATGAACCCCATAATTTTCGTCTGCAAAATTATTACGCCACACCCAAAGAACAATTAAGACAGTTAAAGTCCTACTTTCAAGATATTAAAATTTATTCTTGGAAAACCGGTCAGGAAATTAAAAGCGAACAAGAGTTAAATGCTAATCTTGATCATTGGCTTTATTATCTCTGTGTTATTCCCTAATAAGTAGGGTCTGCTGAAAAAGTTTTTCGGTGGGGGTAGGGTGTGGGGTGTGGGGTGTGGGGTGTGGGGTTTTACCAGTTTTGAGGTGGCCAATTACCTAATTTTCAGGGAAAAAGTCCCTGAATTTTCCCCCCAATCACTCCAAGTGTCGGCACTTTTTGAGGGAAAAAAAGTCTAAAAACCTTGTTGGATAAGGTTTTTAGATTTATTCAGCAAACCCTAATTATACATATCTAACTACCTCTTGCCTCTTGCCTATCCTAACCAAGAAGTTAATTTTATCCCATTACTTATTATCCTGCTTTTTTGGGGGATATTGAAGTAATGCTTGGGCAAGATAATGACCAGTGTAGGATTGTTCACATTTAGCCACGGTTTCCGGTGTTCCCACCACGATTAATTCTCCTCCCTTGTCCCCTCCTTCTGGTCCCAAATCAATAATCCAATCGCTACAGCGAATCACGTCGAGATTATGTTCGATGACGATAATCGAATTACCTTTATCGACCAATCTTTGTAACACATCTAAGAGATGATGCACATCATAAAAAGATAACCCCGTAGTCGGTTCATCGATCAAATATAGGGTTTTTCCCGTGGCCCGTCGGGATAATTCGGCCGCTAATTTCACCCTTTGCGCTTCTCCACCGGATAAAGTGGGAGCGCTTTGACCGAGTTTACAGTATCCTAAACCCACATCCACGAGAGTTTGTAATCTGGTGGTGGCCCGGGGGACATTTTCAAAGACTTTTAATGCTTCCTCGATCGTCATATCTAAGACATCGGCGATCGAATAACCTTTATACTTAACCTGTAGGGTTTCCCGATTGTAACGCGCCCCTTTACACACATCACACTGCACATAGACATCGGGGAGAAAATTCATCTCGATCACGTTTACCCCTTGGCCTAGGCAAGCTTCACAGCGTCCTCCCTTAACATTAAAAGAAAACTGCCCCGCTTTGTAACCTCTAGCTTTTGCTTCGATGGTTTCGGTGAAAATCTCGCGAATAATGTCAAAAACCCCCGTATAGGTGGCAGGATTTGACCGAGGGGTGCGTCCGATCGGTGATTGGTCGATGACAATTACTTTATCAACCGCGTCCAATCCTTCCACTTTATCTAACTCTTTGGGGAAGGGAGTTAAACGGGTTAAATGATGTTGTAAAGCTGGATATAATAACTCATTAATTAAGGTGGATTTACCTGAACCAGATACCCCCGTAATCGAGACTAATTTTCCTAAAGGAATCGTTACATCAATATTTCTTAGGTTATTTTGATGGCAATTTTTTAAAACTAAAGCATTACCATTCCCATACCTTCTTTGGGGAGGAGTTTCAATAACTTTGCGTCCCGATAGGTAGGCCCCTGTTATTGATTTTTTCGACTTTAAAAGATTTTTAAAACTACCTTGACAGATGATTTCTCCGCCATGAATACCCGCTTTCGGACCGATATCGACCACATAATCGGCTGCCCGAATCGTTTCTTCATCGTGTTCGACGACAATTAAAGTATTACCTAAATCTCGCAATCTTTGCAGGGTTTCTAACAGTTTACTATTATCTCTTTGGTGTAATCCGATGCTAGGTTCATCGAGAACGTATAATACTCCCGTTAATCCCGAACCGATTTGAGTAGCTAATCTAATTCGTTGGGATTCTCCCCCAGATAAAGTCATCGCCGGTCGATCGAGGGTAAGATAATCTAATCCCACATCGATTAAAAATTGTAGTCTCGCTTTGATTTCTTTGAGAGCTAATTCCCCAATTAATGCTTGTCTTGGGGTTAAATGACAATCATTAATTCTCTGCAAACAATCCCGAATGGGAACTCCAGTAAAATCCGTGATCGTATATTGTCCTAAACGTACCGATAAAGCTTCCGGTTTTAATCTTTTTCCGTGACAAACTTCACAGGTTTGGTTAACAATATATTTCTCTAGTCTTTGTTTAATAACTTCCGAGGTGGTTTCTTGATAATTCCTATCTAAGATATTGATAACTCCCGCAAATTCTCGATAGTAACCGCGGCCAGTATCGTAACGGTAATCATCTTCAAAATAGATCGGTTCTTTACTCCCATAGAGAATGATATCTTGCTGGGTTTTTGTTAGTTTCTGCCAAGGAGTTTGAATTTCAAAACCTAAAGCTTGCCCTAAACCGTAGAGGAGAGAAAGATAGTAGGAATTATCCTTATCTGACCAAGGGGCAATAGCAGAATAAACCGGTTGTTTCGGGTCTGGAATGACTAAATCTGCCGAAAATTTCCGTAAACTGCCCAATCCGTGACAGTTGGGACAAGCACCATAGGGAGAATTAAAAGAGAATAAACGGGGGGATAATTCCTCCATAACTGCCCCGTGTTCGGGACAGGCAAATTTCTCAGAAAAGACAATTTCTTTGGTAACTTCGGGATTATCTTCGTTATTCTCATCGAGAATTTCCACAATCGCTACACCGTCGGAATGCTTTAAACAAGTGGTTAAAGAATCCACTAATCTTTCCTGTAAACCCTCTTTTTTGATCAGGCGATCGATAACAATTTCAAGATCATGAAGATGTTTTTTATCTAACTCGATGCCCTCGGATAATTCTACTACCTTGCCGTCAATCCGCACCCGGGCAAAGCCTTGGGAGGCTAAACTAGAGATTAATTGCTTATGAGTGCCTTTTTTGCCGCGAATTACCGGGGCTAAGATTTGAAATCGGGTTTTATCGGCTAATTCCATCACTCGATCGCACATTTGATCGATGGTTTGGGGGGCAATATTGCGATCGCAATGGGGACAATGGGGTTCCCCAGCACGACCGAACAATAAACGCAAGTAATCGTAAATTTCCGTTACAGTTCCCACACTAGAACGGGGATTGTGGGAAGTGGATTTTTGGTCAATGGAAATAGCTGGACTTAAACCCTCGATCGCATCCACATCGGGTTTATCTAATTGTCCCAAAAATTGGCGCGCATAGGCGCTGAGGGACTCCACATAGCGGCGCTGTCCCTCGGCAAAAATGGTGTCGAAAGCGAGGGAAGATTTGCCCGATCCCGAAACTCCGGTAAAAACAATCAACTGATTGCGGGGTAATTCGAGATCAACATTTTTCAGATTGTGTTGTCGAGCGCCACGGATACGGATCGAGTCAGTTTGAGCCATCGGACGATGCCAAGTAGTCCTAAACAATCATAGCTTTGACGAATGGGTTTCAGCTACTAAAAAACCAGTCTTCTATCATATCAAAAGATTCTCGGGGTTAAACCGCCCGTTCGAGAAACTCGCGCATATCTCGCTCGGCCCCAGGACAACAGCTATGACTCGCTTCTTCTTCTAAATGGGCTAAAACTGGGCAATTAATCCGATAATCTGGTTCTTTTGACCGTTCTAGCCGCAATTCGTACACTTGTTTTTCCAGTTGTTCGATGCGGTCCACCAAAGCGCGAATAGCCACCGCTTCCGAGTCGGGTAAATCACCGTGTTCGAGGGGTTCCACCCGCGTCCCGGCGCGATAGATTAAACGACCGGGTACACCAACAACGGTACAATCGGCGGGAATATCGCGCAGAACCACAGAACCAGCGCCGACGCGAACGTTATTACCCAGATAAATATTACCCAAAACCTTAGCCCCAGCGCCGACGACCACATTTTCCCCTAGAGTCGGGTGACGTTTACCGCTTTCTTTCCCCGTCCCTCCTAAAGTAACTCCCTGATAGATGAGGGCATAATCACCGATAATGGCGGTTTCTCCGATGACAACTCCCATACCATGGTCGATAAACACACCCTGACCAATTTGGGCGCCAGGGTGAATTTCAATACCAGTCAGAAAACGGGCAAGATGGGAAATTAAACGGGGAATAAAGGGAATCCCGATCTGATATAGCCAATGGGCGAAGCGATGGCACAGTAAAGCCTGTAATCCAGGATAACAAAACAGTACCTCTAACCAGTTGCGGGCAGCGGGGTCACGTTCAAAAATGATCTTGAAATCGGCTAGGAGAATAGATAACACGAGTCTTGATTCCATATTGATCGAGCTTATACTAAACCATGTTATCACTCCGGTAAATGAGCCGTTCAACTAAAAAGCGATCGGGTCTCCCCATCTCCTCGATCGCTTTTACTGTCCTTGGCCAAATTTTGAAGATATCCTTAATTTCCCTCTTGTTTAATCTGCCTTTAACTTGGGTCTGAAAAAATGCGATTGTTTAGCCTTTTTTTTGCAGGTTTTCAGCTAAAAATATGATTCATGCTATCTGTCGTCACCATGGGAAATTTTTATTAACCTTGCTGTCAATTGCTGGCAGTATCAATATTGTTACTGAATCGGCCTCAGCTTTAAATATCACCCGATTGAGCAGTCTTGGCAATAGTACAAATGCTGCTAATAACTTCGGGGCAGAAATTCCCGCTTATGACCCAGCTAGTCGAAAATTATTCGTAATCGGTCCCAATAATCGTCTAGATATTGCCGATATCAGCAATCCCGCTAGTCCAATTCGCTTACCCTCGATCGATCTTAGCTCCTACGGTGCGGGTGTGAACAGTGTCGCCATCAAAAATGGTATCGTGGCCCTGGCCATGGAAGCTAGTCCGATTACCAATAACGGCAGTGTGGTCTTTTTTAATACTAATGGTGTCTTTCAGAGTCAGGTGACTGTGGGTGCTTTACCGGATATGTTAACCTTTACTCCTGACGGTAATCGGGTTTTGGTCGCTAATGAAGGGGAAGCGAGAGGCGCGATCAATCCCGATGGTTCCGTTAGTATCATTGACCTTAGTGCTGGTGTTCTCAATGCCACGGTCAACACTGCTACCTTTACCAGTTTTAATGGTCAAGAGAATGCTTTAAGAAATCAGGGAGTCCGTATTTTTCCAGGTCAAACGGTTTCCCAAGATGTGGAACCAGAATACATCACCGTTGCCGACGATGGAACCACTGCCTGGGTGTCTCTACAGGAAAATAATGCTATTGCGATAGTCGATATTGTTAACGCTCAAGTCACCAGTATTTTACCCCTAGGAGCTAAGGATTTTAACGCACCGGGTAATGGTTTAGATGCAAGCGATCGAGATGGGGTAGTATTTGGAGGATCGGCTAATTCCCCAGCAGTGAGAATTAAGAATTGGCCGGTTTTTGGCTTATATCAACCGGATACGATTGCTACCGTTACCATCGCTGGACAAACCTATTTAATTACTGCCAATGAAGGGGATACTAGAAATGAGGCCGGACGAGTTTCTACTCTAACTTTAGACCCCAATGTTTTCCTTAATGCGGCAGACTTGCAATTAGCCCGAAATCTCGGCCGTTTAGATGTTTCCACCATCGACGGACTTAATGCCCAAGGTCAATATAGCCAACTTTTTGCCTATGGTGGTCGTTCTTTTTCGATCTGGAATGTAACTAATGGACTGTCCCAAGTCTTCGATAGTGGCGATGATTTTGAACAAATTTTAGCGGGTTTTTCAGCAACTCCCCTAACTCCTAGTATTTTTAATTCCGATGGTACTCCTAGCAGTTTCGATAGTCGTAGCGATAACCGCGGCCCAGAACCGGAAGGTTTAGCCGTGGGAACCGTGGGCAATCGTCTCTATAGTTTTGTGGGAATAGAAAGGGCTGGCGGTTTCATGGTTTATGATATTACCAACCCTAGTAATCCTTTCTTTGTTAATTATATCAACGATTGGCAATTAGGCGATATCTCCCCCGAAGGATTATTATTTATTCCCGCTGCCGATAGTCCTAATGGTACTCCCCTGTTAATTGTTGCCAATGAACTTAGTCGTAATCTGGCAATTTATTCCGTGAAACCTGTCCCAGAACCTAGCGCAGTTTTAGGATTAGTAACCCTCGGATTAGCTGGTTATAGTTTGAAAAAAAGAGGGAATTGCTAATCACATCCCGTAAAATGGTAGCGCCTCCGACCAATGGGGGCGTTTTCCCGTTTGCCAATCTAAATAGGCTAAATTGAGGATAGCGGGGGCATTTATGCCTAAATAACTGGGTGTGGCTAATCTTTGATAGGGAATAGTTAAGTTTTCTAAAGTCTGCTGCCATTGTTCTGGAGTCATCAGGCTATCAGCTAAATATACCCGATTACCCCGATAGATGCCCACATACAATTGTCCCCTAGTGGCGGGCATTTCTAGGGCTAGATAGGTATCGAGGGGATAAAAATCCCGTTGTGACCAAGCAAAGGCCGCTAAACTGGAGACGGTAAAAATCGGTAGCTGTAATTGTTGTGCTAGGGTTCTAGCGGTGACTATACCGATGCGGGTACTGGTAAAGCTACCCGGCCCCTTAGCGGTGGCTAGAAAGGCTAAATCAGCCCATTTTTGCGGGGCTAGGAACTGTTTTAGATAGGGGTGGAATAGGTTCGATAAGTCCCTGTCTAAGTCCCAAGTTTGTTGACGACTATCATCGCTGAAATTAGAGAGGGCCAGTCCTAGTTGGGGACTGCTGGTATGCAAGGCTAATCCATAGACAGGGGAAGACAAGTCAATCTTTCTGTATCAGTAAGTTTTTATGGGTCGCCTGGGATTCGAACCCAAGACCAATCGGTTAAAAGCCGAGTGCTCTACCGCTGAGCTAGCGACCCGTTTCGTGTTCTGCACACGATTTATCAATATAACATCTTATTGGGGCTAAGTCAAGGGGAAATTTAAATTTGATTGACTCGCATTTCCACGATCGCCTCACGGCTACTCTGGGGTTCTAAGTAGGTCAAATGTTCGCCTGTGTTGAGGGCGTTGCGGGGAGCGCTCCAAGGTTCGAGACAGATATAATTTTTATCTTTCAGGGTCCAAAAAACTATAGTTGTATAGAGATCATCGTAACCGAGGATAATTTGACGCTGATGAGAGGAATCCCTAAAACTACTTTGATGGCGCGTAATTTGCGGAAAAGCGGCATCAATTTCTTCGAGATTAAAATCAAAGTTACCAGAGTAGGAGTGGAAGGTTTTCGTGCGTTGATCGAGGTATTGGGAGGAGGGAATATCAAAGGATAATCTGGTTTTATCGGTGACTTGAAAATAGGGATGGAACCCGATAGAAAAGGGCATTTTTTCGGGGGAAAGATTAATAACTTTTTGGTGAATTTTGAGGCTGTTTCCTTGCAGTTGATAGGTAAAGATTAATTGAAAATCAAAGGGATAGACTTGACGAGTGGCTTCATTACTGTTTAATTCTAGGGTTAAACTAGCGGCGGTTTCGCTGCTTTGTTTGCAGACTTGCCAGGGTAAATCACGCGCAAATCCGTGTTGTTTCAGGGTATAGTTTCGGCCTTGGTGTTGATAGGTATTATCGGGTAAGTTGCCGCAGATAGGGAATAAAATTGGGATGCCTCCGCGGACACTGAGGTTAGTATCTTTGAATCTTTCTCTGTCCAGATATAAAATATCTTCTCCGCAAATTTGCCAACGGGTGATGATTCCTCCCCTAGCGGGAACCACTTCCAGATAAGCGTCAGCATCTTCATCCTTGAGACAATAGGTAAGGTATTGATTTTGGTTTTGAGTGATAGTAAATGCCATTTCAGTTATCAGTTATCAGTTATCAGTTATCGGTACAGAACGTAGGTTGGGTTGAAGCATGAAACCCAACACCCGATCATGTTACGCTACCACTAACCCATCCTACAAATAATTGTGCCTCCCTACTTAGCTTAACCAATGAGGTTTTAGATTCGGCCAAGCTGAGATAAACTAGCTTGAGATGAAAATTTGGGTAAGAAAATAGGCCATGGCGGCGCTACCAATCGGTACAGTGAGATTATCTATACCTAGTTTCGAGAAAGTTTCTAGAATAGTAGCTCCGATCGCTGTTAATAAAGATACTAAAATAATTGGCGGATTAATGCCATTAATAAAAGATAAAATAATCAAGCTGACTAAAAAGCTGACTCCTAACATAGTCAGGGAACCTTCCAGACTTTTGCCACTGCCGAAAATTTTGTAGGGATGTTGACCAAAATTTTGTCCGACTAGGGCCGCTAATCCGTCTCCCAAAGCCATAATTAAAATACCCATTGCTGCGTATTCGGGGTGAGAAATTGGCCAAAAATAAGCCACGAGAACACCGATACTAACAGCATAAAAAAAAGTTCCCCAACTGCGGCGACCAACACTATTAAGACTGGGTAAAAATGGGAAAAAATAGGATAGGATAGCGATAGTTGCCGCTAGGATTGCGGCACTTATTCCCACCCAAGCGGGGATATTTAACCACCAAGCAAAAAGGATGACGTTTCCCGTGCCAATGTGGACAACTTTGCGGGTAATTTCGCCATCGGTACTGAAAAGACTTTTTAATTTTTCAGCGATCAGAATCAGAACAGCTAAGTAACAGGCGACCAAACCGATCGAAAATAGGAGAGAGTGGGATAGTTCCACGGGGCAAAAGCGAAAATTGACTATCTATTTAGTTTAGGCGATCGAGGTGACATTGATGAAAGGAATTTTTATTGGCTTAATTGAGGGATATCGACGGTTTATTTCGCCGCTATTTCCCCCTTCCTGTCGTTTTCAACCCACCTGTTCCCAGTATGCCATGGAAGCGATTGATCGCTTTGGTGTGCTGCGCGGTTCTTGGTTAGCAATTAAGCGTATTCTCCGTTGTCATCCTTTTCACCCCGGAGGTTACGATCCTGTGCCTCCCTGTAGCCACAAGCACGATTAAAAGCCAAAAATACTGCCTATTTTCTTTGGGGAAAACGCTCGATATCGGCGATACCATAAAAGATGATCTGTTTATCTTTTAAACGTAGTCGATCGACCCTTAATTGAGTACCATCGAGGGCAAATTTATCTAAATCCATGAGGTTGTTAACATGGCTGATTAAAGCTTCTCCTAAAGCTTTTGATCTTTCGTCCCCTTGGTAAACTACCTCAACAAATTGAATTTTTCGCCGTTCTTCCACAATGACAGCAGCGGTCATTTCTAGAAGAATTGGTTCTTCTTCTGCCAATTTAATCAGACTTTTCAGAGTTAAAGTTTTGTCGTCATTGAGAATTAATTCTGTATTCTGACAGTGAATTGATTTACCTTCGTACTCCAATCTTTGCAGTTTTTCGACGATAAAAGGTGTATTAAAAGAGGTGGTTAAGTCTTCTTCCGTTAAAACTACCCGCAAAGTGGCCCGCGTCGGTTGACGGAGTTTCACCTGTCCGGTAAAAATGGCACTAAAATCGATCGCCACCGCTTGCACATACAATTCCATAGCTTCGATGCGTAGGCCATTGTACATCAGCATCGACTGACCGATAAAGTCAAAACCGTCGATACTGCCTTGCAGTAATTTGGCTACGGGTTCGGCGCGGACAGTCGCTGTCAGCTTGCCTGTGCGTTTGAATAATGCAGCGATCGCAGCACTCACCGCCTTACTGATGAGTTGATCGCCGCTCTGATTGGGAAAAGGTAAGCTACCAAACACGCCTGCTGTCATATCTCTCATAAGTGGGACTACAACGATCTTAACATTATTTAAAGTTTCTTTACATCTCGTTTTATTAATGAAGATGATAAGCAATCTGTATAATTCTGTAGAGGTTATAAATTTTTAGCGGTCTATGCCGTGCCAGGGGATAGGATAGAAAAGTGCTACTATCCCAGTGATATAGCGTTTTTCACTTAGAAAATCGGGGTTAAAAACGTGGTTGCCATTTCAGATCAACAACAGTTAGCCGCTACCCACCACCACAGCGATCGAGTGGCGGTATTATTGATGGGATACGGGGAAGTGGAGAGTTACGAGGACTTTGCCAACTATAATGAACAGGCCTTAAATCTGCTGACGGCTAAGTTCGCTCCTGTACCGACTTGGGTTTATCCTCCCCTAGGGAAATTATTGGCTATATTTGACCTGCACGAATGGCAGCACCAGCATAATCACTTTATTTCACCCCATAACCACATTTTCGAGCATCAAAGACAGGAAATCGAGCGCAATTTACAGGCAAAATGGGGTAATCGGGTGGAGGTATTCAAAGCGTTTAACTTCTGCGCGCCTTTTTTACCGGCACAGGTATTAACGGAAATCCGCGAACGGGGATTCGAGAAAATTTTGATCTATCCTCTCCTAGTTGTTGATTCTATCTTTACCAGTGGCATTGCGATCGAACAAGTTAACAAAGCTTTAGCTCAAGGACAAACGGGGGAACATTGGGTGAAAGGATTGCGCTACATTCCCTCGTTTTACAACCAACCCGCTTATATAGATCTAATGGCGCGGTTAGTGGAGGAAAAAATCACTGCTGAGGTAGCTAGTAGCTGTCTTCCCTCGCAAATTGGCATTATTTTAATGAATCACGGTTGTCCCCACGAAGCGAAGGGATTTACGTCGGGAATCGATGAAAGTCAAGCTTTATACGAGTTGGTCCGGGAAAAATTAATCTATCGTTATCCCTTGATTTCTGTGGGTTGGTTAAATCACCAAACCCCTTTAATTAAATGGACGCAACCGAATGCGGAGTTAGCGGCGAAGAATTTAATCGAATTAGGGGCAAAAGCTTTAATTTTCATGCCAATTGGCTTTGCTACGGAAAATCACGAAACTTTACTAGATGTAGAGCATATTATCGAAGCTTTACGCCGCAAACACGACCAAGTTAACTATGTGCAGATGGCCTGTGTCAACGATAACCCCGAATTTTGCCGGATGGCTGCCGATTGGGCCCGGGAACATATCGAAGCTTTGCTATCACAAGAGGCCTTATCTGTCAATAGTTCTGTAACAATTCCTCACATTCATTCCGATCACCATCATCACCACCACGGACATCACCATCATCATTAAGCTTGGACAGTGGCAAAGAGGGGCAACGGCAAAAATTAGTCCTACCACTTGTCACTGTTGGAGGTATGATCTATAATTGTGCTTTCCTGGGTACGTAGCTCAATGGATAGAGCATCCGCCTTCTAAGCGGACGGTTGTAGGTTCGATCCCTACCGTACCCGTTATTGCCGATTAGGGAGCGGATAGGCGGATGTGGTAGACCGCCAATTGCCAATCGAGTTGCTCTGATGAGCTTCTGGTCTTGCATTGAACTTGAGGTGGCGTGAATTCTGCTTAGAGGAATGAAATTTGAAATTGTTACCCCGTTGGGATTTACAGTTAGAACTTCAGAAGGTTATTGGCAGAGGCTAATAGGCAAACATCCTGACCTTGAGGAGTTGGGGGAATTAGTGACCCTTACCCTAGCTTCACCGGATGAAATCCGACGCAGTAGCGGCGATGCTGGGGTACTGCTATTCTATCGCCAGCGACGGGAAAAACGTTGGGTTGTGGCAGTGGCTCGGCGTTTAAATGGAGATGGGTTCTTGATTACTGCCTACCAAACCGATGGGATTAAAGAAGGGGAAACGCTATGGCTCAAGTAAAAGTTTTCTATGAACCGGAAACGGAATTACTGACTGTCTTCTGGCAGGAACCCAGAAAGGAGCAGATTTGTACTGAACTGGGGGATGGGGTGATTTTGATTAAGGATTCCACCAGTGGCGAGCCGATTGGCTTGGAAATTCTCTCCTATCGTCCCGGGGACAATCGCTTTGATGCGGTGAGCGTCGAATTGGGGCAGTTGAGTCCCGTCAGTTGATATTGGTCCTTATTCTGGTTGTCCTCTAACTTCCGAAATCATCTGGGCGTTGAGGAGGCGTTTCCAGGCGGAAGGAGGGGATGTCGCTATTGTCCGGGGTGGATAGCTGCCAGGGAGAGAAATGTAAATATTTATTAAATTGTAGCTTAGGATACTGTGCGGGGGGGGGGTAGTGTGTATTGTTTTGTTATTCCGTCTTTGGTGTTGGGTGGGGCTGCTGCTTGACCTAGCTGCGAGGGGGGCGATCGTACTTAACCTATCTTGATGTTACTGATAATGAATATGTTGCCAAATCAAGTCACTAAGTCTCTTGTCCCTAAAACTGCGGTAATTGGTATTATTGCTGGTGTAGGAGTATTAGCTGAACCTGTTCAAGCGGCTATTCTACAAGCCCAAGTAGATACCGATAGCCTCACAGTTCTTGATATTAGTTGGAGAGGTGGTCCATTAGACATAGGTGGTGATAGCTTTTTTGCAATCCCTAATCTTGATAAGGGACTTCCAGAGAATAAAATACCCAACAAAAAAATAGAAAAGTGTTTTTTTGAAAAAGTAATTATTTTTGTCTAGGAAAACAAAGAATCTCCCATTACAAGCTATTTTTCCGAAAAAATAGGCAGCACAAACTCTTATACTTCCGAGCTTTTTCGAGTATAACAAGGACAAGTTAAAGAATCAAAGACAGTTTTTAGCTAACCATCTTAGTTAACTACAAACTAGGTCTTATCATAATAGATATCAATAAACCATTGTCCCAAATCGGGAAAGTCTTGATTCGTTGATTCTGTGAGACGTTCGATTTTTTTCTTCGATTTTTTCCCTGGCTTTTTTAGTAAGCTTTACTCCTTTTTCATAAGTTTCAGTAATCAACTTAACAATCGGGTGTTTTCCTTTCCAAGTCATAGTTTGGGCGAATTTCAAAGCGGTTTCGATTTCATCTAAAATACTCCCATTCCAAGGGTTTTCTAACACAGCCCAGGTTCGTTCAATAGGATTATATTTACTATGGTAGGGGGGATAGTAAGCTAAACGTATATTAACTTGATATTTTTGGGAAAACTCAACTATACGTTTCATGAACTGAGTTCGTCTCGAATTATTTTCTGGGCCATTATCTTGATTAATTATCAAAGTTTTAATTTTCTCAAAACGAGATTTTTCCGACTCCCAGAAATCTTCTAATATATCAACAATAAAGTCACGGGTGACTGTGGAGGCAGTGAAATACAAAAACAACTCATCAAATTCTGGAATAAATATTCCGTAAGGGGTTAGGGTTGTTTTCGGATTAAAATCATGATCGTTTGTTTCGACAGTTATTCTATTTTTACCTCCTCGATCCAACAGTCCAATATTAACACGGGCTTTGGCATCTAAACTAAGACGTAACATCGTAGGGTCTTCATCCGCTTCCCGATTAATGTTAGCTAATTCCTCAAAGATTGCCTCGGTTTCTGGAATTTTTTTTGAGGTAAAACTTTAGCGACTCTTTTCAGACGATAACCTAAGTTATTTAATTTAACCCGAATAGTTTCCTCGCTCGGTAAATCCTCATCACTGTACCCATATTTAGAGATTAATTGCTTTCGGACTTCGGCCGCACTCAGTCTCACATAAAGCCTTTGGCTTTTAAAACTTGGGTCAGTTTGGCTTTGAGAATCCACTAAATTTTTGATGTTTTCCAATAGAAAAGGTAAATGTTCTTCTGCTTTTTTCCGCCCCTTAGCTGAATGATTATCAACACAAATAATACCTCTTTTTAGTTCTTTAATTCCTTGACGAATAGTAGTTAGATTCCAGCCTAACTCCTGTGCAGCAAGGGTTTGTCCCCCATAGCCTAATTCTAAGACTGTTTGGGCCATGAATCTTCTTTTAGCTGCACCTTTTAATTGAAGTGCAGTTTCACTGAGCAATTTCTTGAGGGAATCAGTTAATTCCATATACACTTACAAAGAAAAACTTGATTAATAATGTACAGGATTAATTCTACTACAAAATTGGAAGGAGGAGGCAACCATCGACCCCTACCTCCTACACTCCGAGAATGATTATTATTCTTGAGAATGAATAGTTTATTTTTTGGAAGTCCCTAAGTAGGGTTTGCGGCAAAAAGTTATTGAAAAGTACAGGTCTCTTAATCAATGATTTCACTTAGCTACAAGCATAAGCTTTCGTTGTTTATTAATTTCTAAGTTATAACTTATCCTAATCATTGACCGAGAAAAAGTGCTGTTTTTCCATTTCAGACATAAAAAAGCCCAAAAAACCTGCCTCAACAGGTTAGAAAGATTCATGACTAAAAAAGTAATAGCAATCGCTGAAAAGGAAGTATGAGGAAGTTTAGCCCTCACTTTACCTAAACTAAATCTTCTTTTCCCTTGTCCAAATTTGCCCTCTATACAATTCCGAATCCTCTCATCATCGGTAGCTTGTTTCTTTTGTTCTTTACTAACATTTTTGGCTGGTCTTCCTAATGGGGGACTACTGATTCTGATTCCCCTTTCTTTACACCAAGCTCGGTTTTCTCTGGTTCGATAAATTTTGTCCACATGAACTGATTCTGGATAGTATCCTGTATAGTCATAATAAGCTTCTATTTGTGCTTTTAAATCTCCTGATTCATTAAAGTTATCCCAACTAATCCGGTCTAAAAATATGTAACCATCTATACAGCTTGCTGAGAATTTTGCCCCAAATTCTCCGGGGTTTCCAGCTTTTACTCTGACTATCGGACGGATGTGGGGTTGAGTTAAGCTGACAACTCTGTCTTCAATACTCTGTTTGTTATTTTGGTACATCCAGAGTTGTTGGCGAGCAACTTCTGTGACTACTAACAACAGTTTATAGTCTCTTTTTTTCAAGCTTTGTAGAGAGGCTACTTCTGCTAAAAGTTGTTCAATATGGTCGAGATTTCTTTTCAGATATTGCAGTTGTTTTTTCAGGGAACCTATCGTCTTTGTTTGGCGGTAGGTTTTCTTTTTTTCGCTACTTCTCAATAACTTTTTCTGGCTAGAAGACGATAGGTTCTCGGTTTGTGAACAAGTTTTCCTTTTAAAGTTTCATAGAGAATATCAATAATTTTTTTCGGTTTGTTTTCTTCCTTAATTTAACAGGTTTAAATCCGTAGGATAACTAATATCTGCGGGGGCACAACTTGCATCTAAAATTAATTTGCCTCGATTTTCGGGTTGACTTTGGGTTTCACTTTCTAACTTTTTTGCGGTGTTTTCTTCTCCCTTTATTTCTCTCGCATTTTTGACCATAAAGCGATTCACTTTATTAATTAGTTCCAGAGTGATTCTTTCTCGAAAGTGAACCAACATTGACGCTTCAAACTGGGGTTCATTGCTGTAAGCTGAAAACCCCAAGAAGCAGAAACGTTGAATCCTGTAATAAAACTTTACATTGACAAGCATAATACCCCTATAACATCAAATTTTAAGTTGAATAGACAATCCTCCGGAACCAGTGTACATAGCTAATATGTTGACACATGAAACTCTGTAAATAGCGCAGTTTGTCTAATAAGCTTTTCCCAAATCCTTCTTCAATATCTATTAGCTGTAGAATCAGATAAGCGATAATGCAGCTATAGATCTGTAGGCGGATTCCGTTCTCGTTTTTAGTGATTAGATTATCCAACTTTAGAGGCATTTTTAAAAATTTCCACAGCAGTTCTATTTGCCATCTTTGGATGTAAATTTCGGCAACTTCTTCATTGCTAACTGCCCCTTCTAGAGGTAAATCGGTCGCCAGCCGAAATTCTGTTTAACTTTCTAGGTCGCAAAAAGCGGCTACTCTTACTTCTATTTGTCTTTTATCTTTTCCGAGTTTACACTGGCCATTTTCGAGCATCTCTAGGCTAATATTATTTTTCACTCTCCAGACAAAATGCTGGTCACTACTCTCTAATAATTCGGTGATTCTTTGATTAGAAGCAAATCCTCTATCCATTACGCCAAATCCATTTACAGGAATTGCTTCTATCGTTTTTCCTCCTTATGAGCGAGTCATGACCTTGACCAAAATGGATGAGGATTCCGACCACCTCTGTTGTGATACTATTAAGACCAGAGAATAGTTTTACTTGATGCCATCCTTGCGACCATAGTAGTTTACTGGTTAAGCTAATTATTGTTTAGTCAATGGGAAATAAAGCTCGGGCATTCTCTATTCCTTTTTTGGCAACTAAACGTTTATTTAATTCGACGAATGACTTTCTCAAACGCACTTGTTTCTCTAATTTTGCTTGCCTTAGAAAATGTGGATAAATTTACATTAATTCCTTGAAGTACCATTCGACTGCATAAGTCCCTCATACTGACGATGCTTTTATCTAAAGCAAAACCAATCCAACAGGACAAAAATGTAAAAGTGTCTAAAGCGGGGGAGTTATTTTTAGGCAGTGGTTTGAGAAGCTCTTTTATGAGTTTTGAGAAATTCGTCATCAGGGCAAACTCCCTATTGTGAGGGGAATAAGTTGTCTAGATTCTATCTATAATAGCATTTTTGTCTGACTTTTCTCAACGTTCAACACTTCTGCCCAAGAAGTATTGTAAATAAGGATTTTCTTTGATTTGTTCTACCGTTTCTCTATCGCTTGTTCCTAATTTTTCTTTAATAATTAATGCTACCAATGCTATCCTAAATGTTTTGGCGGGTGCGCCCATTTCTTCTGAAAAAAGTGATGCGTATTCCGCTTCAAATTCTGACCAGGGAATGAGGTTGGCCATAATTACCCAACGATTGTCTTGGGATAATTTACCCTCAAAGGGCAGCTCGAAGTTAACAAGCAGAAAGACATCAAGAATAACATTGTCTCGATTCTTTCCGTTTTTTCAACAAAGAAACTATCCGCAAAAAATCAAGGGTCTTTCAAAAATCTAAATCCTCTTTCACAAGACTGTTGATTTTTATAAGTTGTCACCATTTCGGCTGGGTCTAATTTGTCTTCTTCATCAACTAAGTTAGTTGCTAAAATAAATCTGCCTGCTTCCTTTCTTCTTCTGACTATCTCTTCAGTTTTTGCTTGCCCTACGCCGCTAATTTTATCAATCGTTTTATGGTCTTTTGATTGACTGGCAATTAGGTCAATTTCTCGGATTTTAACGAGGTTTAGTTTTTGATTAATTGCTCTTAATTTATATCGGGCTTGTTGGGGATTTTTCAACTATTCTTTCTGCAAGCTCTTGAGAATTCTCTCCCCTTCCTTTGTCTTTTGCTTTTTTAAGGTTCTTTTCTAGTTTTTTTAAGTCACTTATTTGTCTTTTTTCACTGGGTACTATTAGCCAGATTTCTTGGATTCCTCCATAAGTCACTTTTTCTTCTTTCCAGGTATATCCTTCTAAATTTAGCTCTGCCCTTTTTTCTCTTTCCTTGGCATCTATTTCTTCCATTTCTGCATTTTGGACTAATTCTTTGGCTCTTTTTATCGTCATGGGAACTCTACTTATCCATTTTAGATGTTGAATTAGTTGAAGATTCTCTTGACTATATAGGGGTTGCTGAATAAATCTAAAAACCTTGTTGGATAAGACTTTTAGACTTTTTTGACCTCAAAAAGTGCCAACCCTTGGAGTGATCGGGGGGAAAATTCCGGGACTTTTTCCCTGAAAATTAGGTAACTGACCCCCTCAAAATCGGTAAAAACCTACACCCCACACCCCACACCCTGTCCCCACGAAAAACTTTTTCAGCAGACCCTATTTATCGAAAATTTGGGTTAAAACCCCGTCCTTTTAGGACGGCTTTGTGTTAAACTGATTGGTAAGCGGAAAATCAGATGTGTAGTCGTGACACGCGAACTGACCGTTGGACAAAGGCTAGTGTCACCAACCCATTTCGGGTTGCCCCAATACCTCACTGCTCTAATCAAAAAAAAGTACGGCATAGGTGGGAGAGCAAAAAAATTAAATAGGGTAGGGCATACCCGAATTTACGCTTGGGGAGTAGTCCCTAAGAGTGCTTGCCTTGTAGGTGTAGTCGGACTAGACATGAAGCTGTAAGACCAAAATTAGCTTTGCTAGTAGAGGCAGGATTCAGCCCAAGAATCTCCGCACTTTTAGGGCGGAGAGTGTCAAATGTTCAATGATAATCCTTTCTTTGGCTAAAGCCTAGTTAGGGCTGGCTGAAAATTACTGGAAGCCTTACTAGAAAACGGTTTGGGGACTTTTTTGGCTAAAAAAAGCGCAAAACCCTTTTCTAGCAAAGCTTCTACTGATATTCAGCAGACCCTAAGTACATCAAAGCTTTTAGCTTAACCAATTAGGTTTTAGATTCGGCCCTTGTGAACTGACAACTCACATCTGATAACTGATAAGTAGTCGTGCAAAATTAATTTCCTAGTCGAGACAGCAGACTCACAAGACTCACAAGACTCACAAGACAGCTATTAGGGATCGGATTTGAGTTTTCAGTTCACTGTTTACTGATCACAGCAGCAGTCTGACGGAGTAGTGGCTTAGATGTGTAATTAATTGTGCTTAGATACTTAACTGATCACTGCTCACTGATTAAGCTGTAGCTTCTAAAAATACGCCTAAATTGCGGAATTTTTGATAACGAGATTCGCGCCGTTGTTGGGGAGTTAACAAAGATAAAGCCTCTAAATTGTCACTAATAGCGGCTTTTAAATTGGCTGCCGCTTTAATCGGATCAGCATGGGCCCCTCTGGAGGGTTCAGGAACGATCTGATCGATAATATTTAACTCTTTTAAATCTTTTGAGGTAATTTTGAGGGCAACTGCTGCTTTATCCGATTTTTTGGCATCTTTCCAGAGAATGGCGGCACAAGCTTCGGGAGTCGCCACGGTATAGACAGAATGCTCTAACATTAACAGGCGATCACCGACACCAATGCCCAAAGCACCGCCGGAACCACCTTCGCCGATAACAGTACAAATGATCGGCACATCTAAACGGAACATTTCCCGGAGATTATAGGCGATCGCTTGCCCTTGACCTAATTTTTCCGCTTCTACCCCCGCCCAGGCGCCAGGGGTGTCAATAAAGGTTAAAATTGGCTGATTAAACTGATGGGCGTGTTCCATTAAACGCATGGCTTTACGATAACCACCGGGGGCAGCCATGCCGAAATTTCTAGCCACATTATCCTTAGTATCCCGGCCTTTTTGATGCCCGATAATCACCACGGGACGACCGTTAAAACGGGCAACACCCCCCACAAGAGCGGGATCGTCGTAACCACCGCGATCACCGTGTAACTCGAACCATTCATCGGTGATTGCTTGAATATAGTCTAGGGTACTGGGGCGCCGGGGATGACGAGCTAATTGTAGCCTTTGGGAAGGGGTGAGATTGCTAAAAATTTCACGACGTAATTGATTAGCTCGTTCGTCTAGTTGACTAATTTGTTCCGAGACATCCACGCCATTTTCTTGGGCTAATTCTTTAATCTGTTCGATGCGGGATTCTAATTCGTAGAGGGGTTTCTCAAAATCTAAGAGAAAAATCTTTTTCTCGGTAGTCTCGTTTTTGGTCATAGGTTAGTGGCTAGAAGTTTACTAGAAGCTAATCTTTTCTAGCTTACCGTTTTTCAGCGATCGATTATCGACAGCTTCGGGATGACCGGGAGATGATTTCAGGTTATCGAGCGAATTTTGTCAATTGTCGTATAATAATAGATCGTGCCTTTTTCACCCCAAGGAGGATTAGTTATGGCAGGAAGTGAACTAAAAGCGGATCTATGGGTTAACGAATATATTACCCCCTGGGACATTTATAGTCATGGGGTTTCGCAGATTTTAGCCTACAAAAAAACCGCTTTTCAGGAGATGTATATTGTTGAATCGGGGGCCTATGGAAAAGCCTTGGTACTGGATGGCAAATGGCAATCTTGTACGGGGGATGAATTTATTTATCATGAAGCATTAGTGCAACCGGCAATGATTGCCCACCAAGAACCAAAAACTGCTTTAATTCTGGGAGGTGGTGAAGGTGCGACAACGCGGGAATTATTGCGTTGGAAAACAATCGAAAAAGTGATGATGATCGATATCGATGGGGATGTGGTAGCAGCTTGTAAGGAACATCTTCCCGAAATGCACCAAGGCACTTTTGATGATCCTCGTTTTCAGTTAGTTGTCGCTGATGCTTTAGAAGTTTTAGACACCACTAACGATCAATGGGATATTATTATCTCCGATCTGGTTGATCCCATCGGAGAGGGTCCTTCTTTCCCCCTATTCACTAAAGAATACTTTGAAAAACTGCAAAGAGTTTTGGCCGAAAATGGCATTGTTGTTGTCCAATCTGGCCCGGTTTCTCCTCCTTCGGTGATGTATCATGCGCGTTTGGTGAATACTTTAAAAGCAGTTTTTCCCTATGTTCATTCCTATTGCGCTCCCACTCCTAGTTATGGTTCCCCTTGGGGTTTTACTCTCTGTGCTAATCATCCTTTAAATACTCGTCCCGATCCCGATGTGGTGGATGAATTAATCAGTGATACAACTACGGGAGGATTACGTTTAATTGATGGCATGAGTTTGCTCGGAATGTTACAAACTCCTCTCTATATTCGTCAAGCAATCGCGCAAAATACGGAAGTTTATACCCTAGCAAAACCCCCGAAATTCTTCGGTCAAGGAGTAATCAGTAATCAGTAATCAGTTATCAGTTATCAGTTATCAGTAATCAGTTATCAGTAATCAGTTATCAGTAATCAGTCATCAGTAAATAAGGGTTATAATATACTCAACGGATTTAGTATTAGAAATCGATCGAGTCTTCGTGATTAAGAATTGTTTGCAGAATTTCTAGGGGAACAGTAGCAAAGTATTGCTGGAGAAAGTTTTCTAGGGCCACCGCTTCCAGAAAATGCTCAATCTTATTAATTTTTGCCTCATGATTGACTAATTCAAAGGATAAATTTTCTTGATTTTTATTGACTTTAAAGCCATTTTCTGCTAAGGAAATTAATCCTAATTCTAGGGTATGATAACTGAGGTTTAAGCGGTTTTGTAATTGTTGACGGGAAATACTGGTTTTAGTTCTAGCTAAATATTTCCCAATCCCCACAAGGTTTATCCATGTGCTGTGAGCGGATTTTTTCAAAGGACTACCATAGGCAAGAACTAACTTTTTATCCCGTAAAATTGCCTGTTGATATTCCCGGGAAAGTTTTGTCCAATCCCGGGGACATTCCCAGAGAAAAAGGGGATTTAATTGGTTAACTTCTTGATTAATTTCTCGATTACGATTGTCGATTAAAAAATCTTTTTTATTGCTATAGCTTAGGGATTCTTGTTGATAGGTTTTCAGGGCAATTAAGCGCACTTCATAGCGATTTTTGTAGGTATTAAAATCTAATTCTACTACTGCATCATAACAGGTATCGGCAGCGATTTCCTCTTTGTGATGACCCCACCACATACCGGGGAATCCCTGCTCGATTGAACTATCCCAAATCTCAAAAGTTGTCCGGGGATAAGCAATTTTTTTGCCTTTTAAATCTGCAAGATTTTTATGCCAAAGATTTTGAAAATAACAATTTTGGATTAATAGCTTCGGTGTCGGATTACCCATCCCGCAGGGTTCCAGTAATTTTAATTCTCGAAATAGACTTTTTCCCAATTGGGAAACCGTCACCACTGCATCCACTTCTATCTGGGGAGAAAGGGAAGTTAAATCAATTCCTGTGCGTCGCAACTGTTGATTAATTCCCTCAATAAATAGGGGTAAATTTTCTATAGTTATACTTAAACCCGCGGCCAAAGGATGACCACCAAAACGATGTAAAAGATGGGATTGAGAGGATACTAATTGATAGAGATCGATCTCACGAATTGACCGAGCGGAACCCTTAGCAAAAGGTGGTTCACTGGTACTTAATAAAATTGTTGGTCGCTGGTATTCTTGGGCAATTTGTCCCGCAACTAATCCTAAAATTCCCGCCAGCCATTGGGGATCATCTAAAATAATTACATTAGTGGTAGAAAGATCAATTCTCTCTAATTTTTTTTGAACTTGTTTAATAATATCCCGTTGGATTTCTTGGCGACGAATATTGGCCAATTCCGCTTGTTCAGCTAATTCGTGACAACGTTTTTCATCTTCACTGGTGAGTAATTCCACACAAAATCTAGCATCACCATAAATGCGACTGACGGCATTAATGCGCGGTCCAATACCGAAGGATATATCCAGCGGTCTATCTCCGGTTTTGTTACATAAATCGAGTAATTTTTTAACTCCCAAACGCTGAGTATTTTGCAGTTTTTGAAGACCTTTTTGGGCTAAATAACGACATTCTCCCGTCAATTTGACTAAATCGGCAATTAAACCAATCGCAACTAAATCCAGTAAATTTTCTAGGGGTTTTCTGGGAATATCTGCCAGGGTTAAATACATCGCTTCCACTAATTTATAAGCAACAGCAACCCCAGAAAGATGATAGAAAGGATGGGTTTCCACAAAATAGCGGGGATTAATCAGGGCAATCACCTCGGGGCGCTCGTCGGGTAGGGTATGATGATCGGTGATGATAATATCGATGCCTAGACTGTTTGCATAGTCAATTTCAGCGATATTCGTGCTTCCCGTGTCACAGGTGACGATTAAACGGGTTCCTTGATGCGCTAGTTTCTCGATACCGGGACAATTGAGGCCGTGGGATTCTTTTTGGCGATCGGGTATGTAATAATCTAACTGTTGATCAGCTGGGAAAAACTGCCCTAATCCTTCCCAGAGGACACTGGTAGCGGTGACACCATCGGCATCGAAATCACCCCAAATAGTCACTTTTTCGTCTTTATTTAGGGCTTTTTCCAGTCTTTTGACGGCGAAGTTCATTTCTTGCCCAAAATCAAAGGGAGTTTTTGACTGATAAGCTTTCTCATCCAGAAACGTCCGCAGAGTCGCCCCATCTTGGACACCGCGATGCCGTAATATTTGTGCCACGACGCTGCCATCCGACTCTGGGGTGTAGTCTTGGACTATTTTTAAAAACTCTTGGGGAAGCTCTACCGATGGGGGAATTTGCCAGTTAGACACGGGATATCAAGGAAAAAGTAAAAAAGGTGGCAGTCAACTTTTGTGATTTTCCCTATCTCCATTTAGCCACCACTAACGGGGGGAATTAAAACTATCTCATCACCATTTTTGAGGATTTTCTCTCCCGAAACAAACTGAAGATTGACTCCAAAACGAGTAACATTGCGCCATCTTTCTAATTGAGGATAGGGGGCTATAATATAGTTTAACACTTCTGTAACGGAAGTGTGGGCAGGAAATTCGAGGTTTAATTGTGAAGTTTGATAGACTTCTTGATAAATAGCAAATAGTTTCACTGTAACCGTAATTTTTTCCATATTTACATCAATATTTTTCCTAGGATAATAACATCAATTGGGAACCCTGTTCGGTTTTGCGGACTTCGATGCGATGTTGAAAAGCTTCTTTAAATTGGGGCATATGGGTGACAGTCAAAATACAGGCAAAATCGGCGGATATAGCGTTAATTGCCGCAATTAAGCGATCGCATCCTTCCCCATCCTGAGTTCCGAATCCCTCGTCAACAATGAGCATTTGTAGGGCTGTTCCGGCTCTTTGTGCCAATAATCTCGCTAAAGCTAATCGAATCGAGAAATTAATCCGAAAAGCTTCCCCTCCTGAATAGGTTTCGTAGGGACGAGAGCCGCGGGTATCGCCAATAATAATATCTAAAGTATCGATTAACTTTTGTCGCTGTTTCTTCGTACCTTTACCGCTTTTTTGGGTTAAAAACTGCACATGAAATTGATTACCAGTTAAGCGAGCTAAAATATGATTAGTTTGTGCTTCTAACTCTGGTAAAACATTCTCAATCATCAGAGTTTGTAAACCATTTTTGCCGAAAGCTATGGCTAACTCTTTATAAACTGTATATTGTTTTTTAACTTTAGCTAAATCGCTCTCTTTTTCTGTCAGTTGTTTACCTAAAGTTTCTAGTTGATGTAACTTCTCCTCAACCCGACCTTTTTGGGAGAGCAATCCATCAATTATCTGTCTTCGCTGTTGAATATTAGTCGATAAAGCAGCGATTTCTTGACGATAGTCAGTCAAAGTACCAATCTTTTGACTAATATTTGCTAACTCCTGATTCAGCTTCTGGCGATCCTGATTTCGCAGCTGTAATCTTTGCTCAATGTCAGCGATTTTAGCGGCTATTTCTGGATAATTTTTTTCGGCTTGTTGCCAGTCTTGATACTGTAATCTTACTCCCTGTAATTGTCGGAGCAGATTTTGAATATTCTGATGTTCACTGCGATCATAATTTAAGTTTTGAATAAACTTTTCCAAGCGTTCAATTTCCTGTTTAAGTGGGGAATTTTGACATAGTTCTTGCTTCTCTTGTTCTAGTCTAGCTAATTGATTAATTAAATTAGGTTTCTCAGCCTTGATATTAGCAAAACGACGGTTTGCTTGCTTAAGTTCTGATTCTTGAATTTCTGCCCAACGCCATCTTTTTTCTTCTCCTCTGACTAAAGCATGACTTTGTTCATCATAGTTTAAAAAGGCAATTTCTTGATTGACAATTTGCAATTCTTGCTGTAATTCTAGGGCATAATTGCCACTACTTAAAAGTGCTTCTAACTCCACAAGTATCTCCTCGGTTTTCTCTAGTTCTATTTCCTTTTCTTCAATAGTTTCTAACTTGACTTCTAACTGCACATATTTTTGTTGTAGATTCGATCTTACGGGCAATTCTTGTTTAATTTGGGCTAATTCCTCCCGTAAACGTTTTAAATCTCGATCGCAGTCTGCCATCCGTTCCTGTAAAGACCAAATTTGCTCTTGAATTTGTTCTTGATGTTGATGGGTTTTCCTGATTACCTGATGACGGTGATGACTGTCTAAATTCTGTTCACATAGAGGACAAACCGAATCGGGAATATTTAATTTTTCCAATTTATCAGTTAACTCTAAAAGTTGTTCTTCATATCTTTTCTGTTGATCCAATAAACTTTTTTTATCCACTTGTTTAAGAGTTTCCTTTTCTTCAACTCGTTCACAATAGGTTTGTTTTTTATCTAGTTCCTTAATTCGTTTGGCTAAATTGAGAGCTTCCTCTCTTAGTAGAGGAATACGAGCGATTTCTGTCTCTAATTGTTGCCGATTTCTTTGCAGTTGTTCCCGACGAGCATTGATTCCAGCTTTTTCCCGTTCCAACTGCATATTTAGATCAGCTTTTCGGCTATTTAAAGGAGCATATTTTAAAGCTAATCTATCCAATTCCTGAAGACGTTGACGATGATAATTTAACTTCTCTAATCCTGCTTGAATATCCCCCGCTTGCTCGATAATTTTTTGAGTTTCTTGTTCCTGTCTTCGCAATTCTTCTAAACGAGCGCTCGTTTGTTGGATGGGAAGGGTAAATTCGTTAATTTTTTGCTGTAATTTCTGTTCTAATTGTTGTTTATCATACTGGGCCTGTTGCCAAGCTTGCAATTGACTTGACAAACTTGCCTCTTTCTGGTCTAAATTGATTAGGCGCTCGTGTGCGGTAATAATGTCATTTTTGCGATGAAGAATAGTCCTAATTTGATTTAATTGATTGTCTAGACTAACTTTTTCCCGGTCTAATCTCTCAATTTCTGCTAATAAAGCTCGCTCCTGTTCTCTTTGCCAATGCAGCTGTTTTTCCCAATTCTGACGTTGATTTTCTTCCCCTTGCAGTTGCTGTAAACGCCAATTATTTAACTCTTGTTCTTGATTAATTTGGTTAATTTGGCTGCTTAACTCTTGCAGGTTTTCTTGATAAGAATTTTTCTCCTGAAGACGGAATTTGATAGTTTCTAATTGCTGCTCGATCTGGAGGGACTGTCCATCAAATTGTTTCGATATATCCTTAGCTTTATTCGCTAAAATTTCATAGCGATCGAGTTGTAATAATTCTGCTAAAATCTGTTTACGACCACTGGGAGGCTGTTTCATAAACTCGTCCGCTTGTCCCTGCCGTAAATAAGCAGAATTAATGAAAGTTTTATGGTCTATTTTTAGATAAGTATTAATCTGTGCTTGGGTATCTTTAATACTTTTACCCGATAAAGGACGAAAACTTCGATCATCGATCACCTGAAAATCTAAACTAGAAGCTTTCCCTCCCCGGTGACGACTACGGATAATTTTATAGATTTCTCCCCCATAACTAAACTCGAAATCCACCCGCACATAATCGCTGCCCGCATGAATCACATCATCACCAATCGAGACGCGACTTTCTCCCCAAATTGCCCAAGTAATTGCTTCGAGTAAAGAGGATTTTCCCGCACCATTGGCACCACAAATACAGGCAGTATGTAATCCGCGAAAATCCAGCACTGCCTCGCGATAACTGAGAAAATTTTTCAGGGTTAATTGTAGGGGAATCATAAGCTGGGAGGAATTATGAATTATCAATTATGAATTATGAAGTGGGAAGTGGGGAAGTGGGGAAGTGGGGAAGTGGGGAAGTGGGGAAGTGGGGAAGTGGGGAAGTGGGGAAGTGGGGAAGTGGGGAAGTGGGGAAGTGGGGAAGTGGGGAAGTGGGGAAGTGGGGAAGTGGGGAAGTGGGGAAGTGGGGAAGTGGGGAAGTGGGGAAGTGGGGAAGTGGGGAAGTGGGGAAGTGGGGAAGTGGGGAGATGGGGAGAATGCAGTACAACTTAGAAATTAATCAGAGGATAAAAAACCGAGGACAAGATAAGTAGGTGGGTGGAATTAAATATTAAGATGAACGTAGGTTGGGCTTCGGCCGTGAGCTTTTGCCGAACGGTTGAAGCATGAAACCCAACGCCCGATTATGTTGAAGTGCGCTAACCCATCCTACAAATAATTGTGCCTCCCTACTTAGCTTCAGCGCAATACCTATCGGTGAATCTATTCGGTATCAATAACTCCCTCCTGCAATAACCTCTAATCAAAGCTTAACTGAAATCAAGGCTGGGACAAATGCGCTTTTTTTGTTCCCCGGAATTCTCCTCACCATCATCATAACCTAGGCACTGTTCACAGATAAGGAGAAACCTTGCAAAAACGTCTTGCCGCATCTGGTAAAAAGGGAAGTACACGAAAAAAGACGGGAGCTTGGTAGCCCCGTCGTTTCAACACGGGGCGGAAAAGCGACGCGAGCGGATTTATCCGCCGTCCTAATGTCTGTCATGATGTGGGTCATTAATATAAGCCATTACTTTTGCTGTACTAACTTTACCCGAAGTGTCATAAAAATAGCTTTTTGTCCAAAGAGAGGGTAGTTTTGTTAATTCTGGAAATTCTTCTCTTAGCATTCTTGAACTTCTTCCTTTAAAAGCCTTGACCACTTCAGATATAGCTGTTTTCTCATCATATTCTACTAACAAGTGAACATGATCTGGGGCTATCTCTTTAGCCTTAATAATCCAACCTTTATCAGATGCAACCGATTCCAAGATTGTTGCTAATCTTAGTTTAATGTCGCCCCTTAGCACTGGCTTACGACGTTTGGGAATCCAAACTAAGTGAATAGTTGCAAGCCCTACCGAATGGTTGTTGTGTCTATATCCAAACGAATCTTTTCTCATATATACTGGTTGATAGCTTGACAGTAGACAACCAATAGGTTAACATGAATATTATTCCGTTAGCAGGAGTAAATTAAATTGTTTGGATGCCAGCAGGTTTTAATTAAAGCAGACAAAGAGACAAGAGCAATTATTGAATATCTATGTCGTGAGTCGAATAGTTTATACAATTGTTCTGTTTATTATGCTCGTCAAATTTGGTTGAAGACGGGTAAGATTGTTACTGGATTTGCTCTGACAAAAGAAATGAAGTTTAATCCTCACTTTAAGGCTGGATATGCTTCGTCAATGCAGCAAACTTGCTTAAACGTTGGTGAATCCTTTAAATCTTTTAAGAAACTTTTAAAAAAGTCTATTAAAGGAGAGTTAAATCAAAAGCCTAATGTCCCGAAGTATCGTAAAAGCGGAGGATTGTTTACGGTTACTTATCCTAAAAAATGGTTAAAGTTAATCGAGGGCAAAATAAGGTTCCCTCTAGGAGAGCAAGTTAGAGCGTGGTTTGGATTAACAGAATTTTTTCTGCCTTTTCCTGTTAATTTAAAATGGGAATTAATTAAAGAAGTCAGAATAGTTCCTAGAAATACTTGTCTTTATGCAGAATTTGTTTATCAACAAATACATTGTGAACTCAAAGAGGGGCAAAGCCTACCGACGCATCTTGACTCAACCAAGGTACTAGGGATAGATCACGGATTAAATAATTGGTTAACTTGTGTTTCTAATATTGAAACCAGCTTTATTATTGATGGAAAACATCTTAAATCGGTTAACCAATGGTACAACAAACAAATAGCGACATTGAAAGAAGGAAAACCTAAAGGATTTTGGTCAAGAACTTTAGCTCATGTCACCGAAAAACGTAATCAACAAATGAGAGATGCCGTTAATAAAGCAGCCAGAATAGTAATCAATCATTGTCTTATCCATGGTATTGGTACTATTGTTTTTGGCTGGAATCAAGGTCAGAAAAACGAGTCAAATATGGGGGCGAAAAATAATCAAAATTTTGTACAAATTCCCACAGCTAAACTTAAGGACAGAATTGTTCAACTTTGCGAACAATACGGCATTAAGTTTGTTGAGACGGAAGAAAGTTATACCTCAAAAGCTTCTTTTTTGGACAATGATGAGCTACCTAAATATGGTGAAAAACCCGACGGGTGGCAGTCTTCAGGAAAACGAATTAAGCGCGGTTTATATCGTACTGCTGATAATTGGTTAGTCAATGCCGATTGTAACGGCGGCGCAAATATTCTAAGAAAAGTAAAGACAATGCTTAAATTAGATTTGAGCAGAGTTACTAGAGGCATCTTGACAATGCCCATCAGAATTAGATTTTGGTCTAATTCTGTGCTAGAATCTGCGTCGCTTTAGCGCGCAGAGTGTCAAACCTGTCATCTTTCGGATCCGTACAATCGTTGTTAATTCTGGCACTTTTGAGATAGTTAATTAACATCTGGTATGTGGTATCGGCATCTAGTTCTTCTAGTGGCAAATGCAAGTCAAATAAACCGCGTTCACTGGTTAATAAATCTCCCGTCATCCCGATGGGGTGGGCCGTCAGCATAAACCAAGCCCGACCTTTTAACATTCCCTGCGCGTCGTGCATCATTTGCCGTACCACAGCAGGATTTTGTTTATCTAGATCATCGATCGCGATCAGAATCCCCTGCGGATATTCTTCTTGCGCCCGCTCTAACAATGTATCGAAGCTCACAGTCGGATATTGAAATTTGGTGAGCGGTAAATCTTTCTCGCCGATTTTACCACCGATTCCTAAACTACCGCTAATTTCAGCACTACGCTCCTTCAATAGTTTTTCGGTGGGAATTCCCATCTGATAAAGCTGACGTTGCGCCCAATCGTCATTTGGCATCGCTCTAGCGAGGGCGATCAGTGCTGTAGTGGCGATATCTAAACCTGCGGGTAGAGATATATAGGTAGTCAACATTTGCGGACGATTGCGGCGTATAACCGACAATACTTCCAGTAAAAAAGCACTTTTGCCGATTCCTAAACGACCAGAAACCAGAATCCGACGACGCTCGCGACTTTGGAACAGATTAAACACCCGCGTCAATTCATTTTGTCGCCAGGTAAAAACACGATCGAGGGTATCGCTGTTTAAATCGATCGGGCTTTCGGTAAAGGGGATTTCCTTCCATCCTAACCGTTGGATATTGTCAGAGGATTGCTTAAAAAGATCATCGGCACTTGTCATATATATACCTCGCTGGTTTGTCGTTCGATCGCCCGTCGAGAAGCTTGATAAATAATGTCTATCTCCTCCACTTTATCGGGATCAGTCCAGCAATTCTCATTTTGAAAAAAATCAGATAAAATTCTCTTATTTAAATAGAGAACTTGTGTAGAAGCATTATTTTTTGACAGATAATTATCATCCAACGCTGGAGATAGACAGGTTTTAAGAACTCTGTCCATGAAAAATAGATTTCAACTCATAAATTCAGATGAAATTCTAACAAAATTTTTAGTTTTTTTATAAACAACTTTCTTTTTCTCCTTCAAGAGATGTGACATTTTCAACTAGAATTTACTTTTTTAAATGGGACATATTCGGTGAGAATAAATGAGAAAAATTCCGACCAATTCTTAAACCAAATAAATTTTAATAGGGTACGAATATCATATCTTTAAAGAAAGAAGTCCGAGTTACTAATAGCTCACGAATCTTTTGATAGGTGTAATTAACTAAATCCAAAACGGTATGAAATAAAAAAGCTAGTAAATTCAAAGACAATAAGAACTCGCACAAATGATTCTGACCATGACCAAAGTTATGCTCTAAATTATAACCGTGATTTTTAAGAACGTTCTTGCCTTCATTTTCAACTTTCCATCTGCTGCGCCCAGCTTTGACAATTTCTTCGACATTATTTTCCGTGATTTTATGATTAGTTATCCAATTATTTTGGTAGATAGTTTTCTGGGTTTTCTCATTAATAACAGTCACTTCACACCAATTAACTTCGAGACTTGAGTCCCCCTCTCTTAAGGGAACTCTAGAAGCATAACGATAACGATAAATTAGATTTTTTCGTCCATCCCATTGTTTCTTTTCAACGGTCGTAACTTCGCCACTTTTTTCTAAAAATTCTAGCCATTCATATAAAGTTTTATGCGACGTTTCTAAACAAACAAAAATAAAACTATAACCTTGTTTTACCGCTAATTCACAAACAGGTTCGTGAGAATATAAGTCGTCTCCTAAAAGAGTTACAGGATAACCATACTTATTTTTATGATTCTTATTTAACCATCTTTTAACGGCCGCATTTTCACAGTCTTGTTTTTGATGCCCATCTTGTTTTTTAATGAATTCTGGCTCTAAATTAATTACTTGTTTTTGCTTAGGAGAAACCACCCTAGGTGTGACACAGCCGTGAAAATAAGTTGTAGTTCCATTTCGATGATTACGACAGTTACAATGAGGGCAATGAATTTTCTTGGATGAGAAATATTCTGTGCCATCTAACGCCACTAAAATTTCTCCATCTAAGTAGAGAAACTTTTTCAAAACTCCCTTTTCCTTTAACCATTGATAGACTTTTTGAAAAGTCCTAGAGACATTAGAGGCTGGCACTGGCTCTAACAGATTTCTTATTTGATTATCCCCAGGAATTTTTTCAATTGAAAATAAACTTTCAGCCTTATCTTTTCCCTTATTGCTTTTCATTAAACGTTGATGGTCTAAAAAAGACGGCGACTGAGTAAAAAAGACTGAAAATGCAGCCATCACGGCATCTTCTACCTGATATTTTCTATTATTTCCAGGTTTCCTCTCATCGGGTAAATCATGTAATTCTTGACGTAAAAATTGCCTTAATTCCGAAATTTCTAGGGTTGCCGCTTTTTGAGCCATCTTGGAATAATTTGACGTGCTGGTGGATTTCTAACTCACCCATTTTACCTTAGCTGACAATAATTATAAATTTTTATTTCCCTTGAATTCCCTATTCTAAAAACAGAACTATCTTCCTGAATTAACCCCGTTCGTTCTCAGCCAACCTCTTTGATTGCTTGAGTATTTATACTTAATTTGTCCAACCAATTGTTTTTTTAGTGATCGCCTCTCCTGAAAAATAGTTACTTTGTACTATATTTTCCCTGCCAAAATCGGGGTTAATGCTCTATTTATTTCAAAATGAGAATTGCTGTTTATTAATATTTGCTTTTAAAAATTGCTGTAGCATCGTGGTATAAGTTAACAATCCAGATTTGTTCCCCATGGTGGGCTGTAAATCGGGATACCCGATCAAGCTATCAACATTTTACCGCAAGGAAAAAGCACCGGGGATAAAATTGTACTTTCCTTAACCCGAAGTGACGTTTTTTCCATCAAAAAAAACTCGATCGCTTAATTGCGATCGAGTCGAGAAAAAATAGACTAATTACTAATAGTCGAAGTCACCACCGCCGGCGGGAGCAGCGGCTTTTTCTTTTTCGGGTTTATCCACCACAATACACTCGGTAGTTAAAACCATACCGGCGATAGAAGCGGCATTTTGTAGGGCAGAACGAGTCACTTTCGCGGGGTCAACGATACCCGCCTCAAACATATCGGAGAACTCACCGGTAGCGGCATTATAACCGACATTAAAGGGCTTTTCCTTCACCCGTTCGGCAATCACTGCACCGTTTTGGCCTGCATTTTCAGCAATCCGTTTTAAGGGAGCAGCAATGGCGCGAGAAACGATTAAAGCGCCGGTTAATTCTTCATGGTGTAGGGTTTCTTTTGCCCAAGTTTCCAATTGGGGAGCCAGGTGAGCTAAAGTAGTACCACCCCCGGGGACGATACCTTCTTCTACGGCTGCTTTAGTGGCGTTAATCGCGTCTTCTAAGCGCAATTTGCGGTCTTTCATTTCCGTTTCGGTAGCGGCACCGACTTTAATCACTGCCACACCCCCGGCTAATTTAGCCAGACGTTCTTGCAGTTTTTCTTTATCGTAGGAAGAATCGGTTTCCTCGATTTGACGGCGAATTTGCTCACAACGGGTTTTCACTGCCACGTCGTTGCCTTCGGCGACGATGGTGGTAGTATCTTTGTTCATGGTGATACGACGGGCCGTACCTAAGCTGTCAATTTTGGTGGTTTCCAGTTTTAAACCCGCATCTTCGCTGATGACTTGACCACCGGTTAAAACGGCGATATCTTCTAACATCGCTTTTCTGCGATCGCCAAATCCAGGAGCTTTCACCGCAGTAACGTTAAGAACACCGCGCAGACGGTTAACCACTAGGGTTGCCAAAGCTTCTTTTTCGATGTCTTCAGCGATAATTACTAGGGGTTTACCTTGACGGGCCACTTGTTCGAGAATGGGAACCAAATCCTGTACTAAACCGATTTTTTTGTCGGTAATCAGAATAGCGGGATCTTCAAAGACGCATTCCATGCGTTCGGTGTCGGTGACAAAGTAGGGAGAGATATAACCTTTGTCAAAACGCATCCCTTCGGTGATTTCTAGTTCGGTGGTCATCGATTTCCCTTCTTCTAGGGAAATTACGCCTTCTTTACCGACTTTATCCATGGCCGAGGCGATCATTTGACCGACTTCATCATCGTTACCAGCAGAGATAGCGCCCACTTGTGCGATCGCTTTGGAATCTTCTACGGGTTTCGAGTGTTTGGCGATTTGACTGACGAGGAAATCGGCAGCTTTATCGATACCTTTTTTCAGAGAAATGGGGTTAGCACCGGCGGCGACGTTGCGTAAACCTTCTTTAACGATAGCGTGGGCGAGAACGGTGGCGGTAGTTGTACCATCCCCCGCTACATCGTTGGTTTTTGAGGCGGCTTGGCGAATTAAAGCCACACCGGTGTTCTCGATATGGTCTTCCAGTTCGATTTCTTTAGCGATGGTGATGCCATCATTGACGATTTGGGGTGCGCCGAATTTCTTTTCGAGGACGACGTTACGACCTTTGGGGCCAAGGGTGACGGCTACCGCTTCGGCCAGGAGATCCATGCCTTTTTCTAAGGCGCGACGAGCATCTTCGTTGTAGATAATAGATTTAGCCATAATGTCTCGTTATTCGTGCAAAATAGGGGTTTTCAAGGGTAGATGATTAGGAAACGGCGGCAAGAATGTCTTTTTCGGAGAGGAGAACGTATTCTTCGCCACCAAGTTTGATATCGGTTCCGGCATATTTGGAGTAGAGAACTTTGTCACCCACACCCACTTCCACAGGGGTACGGCTACCGTCATCGTTGCGTTTGCCAGCGCCGACGGCCACGACTTCTCCGATTTGGGGTTTTTCTTTAGCGGCATCGGGAAGGAAAATGCCACCGGCGGTTTTTTCTTCGCTGGGGCTAACTTTAACGAAAACTCGATCGCCTAGGGGTTTAACAGTAGTTACGTTGATGCTGACTGCAGCCATGGAATATCCTCCGTTTGTCTTGTATTTTGGTAAGTGCTTTTTTCAGATTAGCACTCTTACCTTCCGAGTGCTAATTTACCGAAATAGAAGGCCCCCTGACAACTGCTCGATCGGTACGGGTTTCCGAACTATGGTGTGAAGCTATAGCAGTTATCTTAATGGTGCGGTACAAAGTTTTCGTTTTGGGAAGGCAGCAGTCAGAATATCCCTTTTCCGTCACTCTAGGGAACGGGAAAACAGAAATGACAGGGAAAAACGGATGCCAACAGAGAATTTATAAATCGATTAAGTTGAGTATATAGAAAAGAAAAATAGTTAATTAATCGAGGAGTAAAGAAAACACAGAGCCAAGCTTTTAAGCGATTCAAGTAACCGAAAGGCTCGACAAATAATCGAATATTATTTAAGTCATTTTCTTTTAATCTTTTCGATTCTAAAATTGGAGCGTATAGTGGGGGATTGGCAACCCCACCGATACGCTTGGAAGCTGCCAAATGTCAGGGCGATCAAACCAAATCCTTACCTTGACAAGCAAAAGCTATTCACGGCGGAGATCGAAACCATGACTAGGCAGCATACACAGCAATGAAGAAAACATTGCCCTTGATTTTTCAGTAACTGACAGGCGGCTTTGAAGTTATACCATTTTTCAAAAGTAATGACAGAGATGGTTATGCCTGGTACATCTCAATTTTGTCGAAATATCTAGATGACATTTTGGGCGCACGCGGTGCGCCCCTACCATTGGCGCAATGATATGATTGTAGGGGCGAATTGCCTTCGCCCTCTTTGAACAACTTCTGCTGCTCACCTATAGGTGAGAGAAAATCACCAGCAGGAGATGCACCCGGTTATGCCTGCTACGAATAAAGAAAAATGGTATTAACCTAAGCGCATTAAGGGCAGAAGTCACCCTAAAGGCGATCGATCGATTCTCCCAAAACCTGCGAGGATTTAATCGTCATAAATGCGGCACTCTAAGGCATCAGGATTGGCTTCGCAGTAAGCTTGGAGTGAGTTATTCCCCTGTTTTTTGGCCCGTTGATGGGAGGCTTCCGCCTGGAGTTCCTCCACCACATCCCAAGCTGCAGCGCAATCTGAAGAGGTGTCACCCTTGGCCGCACAAATTGCCCGTGCGTCTTCCCGGGCTGCTTCAATTTCATCTTCAATGAACAACCGCTTTGGCTTTTCGACAAAATCGCTCTTGAAGAGAATATCACTCACAGAAATAATGCCCAGCAAAGTTTTACCCTGAATCACCGGGGCGCGGCGAATACGGGTTTGAGCAAATAACCGAGCCACATATTCCACCCCCAGTTCGGGATTAACGACCACACAGGGCTTGACCATAATTTCGTAAACCCGCATAGTTTTAGGATCGTGGCCAAAGGCCGCCACTTTGTAAACGATGTCGGTTTCGGTAACAATTCCATAAGGGTCCTGTTCATGGCGCGGTTCGACAATCAACCCCCGCAGTTGTTTTTCTTTCATCAATTTCACGGCATCGGCAACCGTTGCCGAACCACGAATGGTGACAACGTTTCGGGTCATAATTTCTTGGGCTTGCAGCATAGGATGATTTGGATGGTTTTGTCAAATAAAAGGACCGGTATAAATGCAAAAGTTGACTAGGGTTGTCCCGATAGCAATTTCCTAGACTCTTGTGGGCTGAGTGCCACTGTCAACAGAGATGACAGAGACCAATGGGCGATCGCTGGTTTAGGGTGGGACGGCATGGCCGCAGCTGTGTTCCCCTGAATGCCTGGAGCATAGGCCTCCAGCACAGCACCGTTTTGCCAACACATGGCGATGAAATAATCACACACTGGGCATTCCGTCTGAGCAACCTGTCGGGCCGGACACTTATATCCTGCGGGCAGGCGATCGCTCAAGAGCCGTTGAGCTACGCTGCCACAGTTGGGACATCGAATTTCCATAAGCTTGTTCATCGCCATACCTCAAAATTGAATATTGGTGTGAGAAGGAAAGGGTCAACGTCGGACGTTTGCCCAGAGTGTTTGTTCACGGTGGAAGACTATAATTGTCGTTCTACGGCAGCCGTAAATTCTTCATAGGGTTTAACCCCAACTAATGTTTCTATCAATTCCCCCTGTTTAAATACCATGACAGCCGGAATACTTCTAATCCCAAAGCGTTTGGCCACGGGTTTGTTACTGTCCAGGTCGAGTTTGAAGACTTTGGCGCGATCGCGATAGTCATCGGCCAATCGATCGATCAACGGTGCCACCAGTTTGCAAGGTCCACACCAGGTTGCTGTGCAATCTACCACCAACAGTGATTCACTCTTTAACAGCGAATCAAATTCAGTTTCATCTTGAATAAATGTAGCCGTACCCATGTTTATATCTCCAAATTGATGCTGTGTAACTTAGTACAAATTCTCTGCTCGCTGCGTTTTACAAGATAAATTCAGCCTTGAACCGCTCCTCCTCTAAAAATTTTTAGCCTTTGACCCTTTAACTTTCCCCTAGACAGGGGTTGGGGTTCAGGACTATGAATAGAAAAAAATGGCATCAGTCAATGTCCGCCTCCCGGGGGTATCGTCTATAGTTTGGTCGTCCCAGACATCGATGGTGACATCTAGTCCCTCCTCATGCAGGGGTTTTACTTTGTAAGTCGTCATCGGCTGCTCAAAACAAATTTGCGACGTTAAGTTGCGATAATATGGTTTTGCAAGTTATTGCATTGACATCCCCTATGACAGCGACCCCTTCCAACGATTTATCTGCCTGGGAGCGGCTAGAACAAGGCAGACAAGCAAAAGCAAGCAACGGTGGTTATGCGGGCTACGGCTCCCCTGCCTTTGGACAACGATCGATCGATGGGGAATTAGTGGATGATCCGGAAGAGTGCCGGGTCATTGAACTGATTCGCCGCCATCACAAATCGGGGAAATCCTTGCAGAAGATCGCCGATTGGCTTAATGAACAGGGCTACACCACCAAACGTGGTCAACCATGGCAGCGTATTTCCGTAAAGCGAGTGCTTGATCGACTATATGGAAAGGTGTCCAGAATTTCTGGAGTAACCCCTCAGACCGAGCAGAACCAGGAATTACTCACCCCAGCGTCTGGTGATGCCGTCCCTAAAACCATTAGAGGCTCAATGACCCCTAAATAAATAGTTTCAGGCTTTAACCTGTTACATCCCTCTATGATACACCGAAGTGGGTCTAAAATCTTTACGAGTTTAATAAAAATTGTAATAAAACGTTACATCTTTCTAGAAAAAGTTAAATGACGCTACACTTTGAGATAGTTTTAGAAAGGATTTTGGCAACTCTGAGAGCCGGGGTTCTTTGCCCGGTGGCTAGTCTGCCTATTGGCTTTTGCGATTGCAGGATGGTGCTGATGTCCCTCGATACACCTCTGAGTTGGGCCCCCGATCTAGAGAAGGCGATCGAGCGCCAGCCCTTGACGGTGCCGCCAACGACTTCTCTGGCAGATGCGATCGCCATAATCGGTCAGGCCCATAACCGTCTGTGTGTACTCACCGATGACCTATCCCCTCTAGCTGCTCCGGCCGGAGAAGCGCGTGTTAGCTGTCTGCTGGTGGTACAAGGGCAAGAGCTATTAGGAATTTTGACAGAACGCGATGTGGTGCGACTCACCGCTCAAGGAATTAACCTGACCGAGACAACCGTTGCCGATGTGATGGTACATCCCCTGATCACGTTGCCCCAGCAATCTGCTCAAGACATTTTTGCTGCCCTGTTTTTGTTTCGTCGCTACCGAATTCGCCATTTGCCGATTGTGGATGACCAAGGACACTTAATCGGGGTGATCTCCCATGAAAGTATTCGCCAGATTTTGCGTCCGGCTAATCTATTGCGGTTTCGTCGCGTATCGGATGTGATGACCACTCAAGTGGTACAGGCCCCACTCACCGCCACAGTCTTGCAATTGGCCCAGTTAATGGCCGAACATCGTGTCAGTTGTGTGGTGATCACCCAGAGAAATTCAGAAGACAATGACTACCCCGTTGGTATTGTGACAGAGCGAGATCTTGTCCAGTTTCAAGCAGTTCAAATCGATCTGCACAAAACTAGGGCCAAGACGGTGATGAGTACGCCGTTATTTCTTCTCAGCCCCGAGGATTCCCTGTGGACGGCCCATCAGGAAATGCAAAAACGGCGGGTGGGGCGTTTGGTGGTTTCTTGGAACTGGGGTCGGGGGTTGGGTATTGTCACACAAACCAGTCTGTTAAGGGTTTTTGACCCGATGGAAATGTATGGGGTGATTGAAAATTTACAACAAACGATTCAACAGCTAGAGTCCGAGCGATCGCCCTCCCTTCCTTCCCCACCAGCGGACTTATTACTTCAACCAACTTGTGACCCATCAGAAAAAGAGATTGCCAGCGATCGCGAATTATTACTTACCTTGCTGGACAATGCCTACAAAGACGTAAAGTATATGTTGGCTAACTTAGATATTGTGGTAGAGCAGCGGCGATCTCTGCTTCAATCTGTTCTAGAGAAGCTTGAGTACCTCGGTCGTGAAATTAGCTCTTAGATATTCCTCTTCTGTCAGAGGAGGAGAGTTAGAATAGAGAGAAAAGCCCTAATCTACAGTGATAAGGGACTTGCGTAGGAATAATATCCCAGCTTTGAAAATCGCTCTGTAGAAGAACCAGACCAGCCAGATGGCAGATTATCAAAGCGCAAGTCCCTAACATCTCGAAGGCTCTCCCCCTACTTAGGGTGATCAGCAAACCCCCTCCGCGCGGAGGGCGCAGGTTCCAGGCGCCCCGACAGTAACGGATTTTGTCCACAATGTAGGGGCGAACTGCGTTCGCCCAAAAGGTACATTATCAAAGCGCAAGTCCCTAAGAACCAGACGGCCTCGATTGTTGCTGTTGTGCAAAAACAAAAGAGTTGAGCGGAAACACTCAACTCCTTGGTTTTCTATGCTTGATTCTATAAAGGGTTATTGTGACTGCCAAAAACTTGCGCTTTTAGTGCATCAATTTCCGCTAACAACTCGCGACGATTTTCATCTTTGAGCAGATAGCGCCAGACAAACCAACCAGTATAAACGATCCCAACTAATTGTAGGATAGGAGCAAGGAGGGGAATATCATCGATCGCATCTAAGACCGCTAGGGTAACTTTCACGGTGACAAAACTCGCTAAAATTGCCCCTAGAACGATTAAAGGTTTTTTGTATCCAGAGAAGAAACTACCGATATAATCGGGGACGTTAGCCAGATAGGACATCACCGAATCCCAAACTGGTTCTACATACTCAGACCAAATCTGTTCGGTGCTGCTGCTGCTGGGTTTGCTCAGAGACCCGGGTAAATCCGTTCTAATCGGATTTTGGGTCTCGGTCGGTTGCATTGATTCCATATTAACTGATCCTCATCATAAAGGTTAGACAGTGCGCGAATACGACCAACGGGGGTCAATTTTAACAGACTGAATAGACTAACTCGCTGTTGCCCATATTATCGGATAATTTCGATACTAGGCGGAAAGTTGCTCAACAACTATTAAGAATCAAGGATTTAGCTTCTCAATTTTATCGTCAGTCTGACCGCAATTCTCCATTCTAACAGCAGGTAGCGATCGGAGTTGAGGAATCAGGGGGTGTCAGTTATCAGTGAACAGTAATCAGTTATCAGTGGGGAGATAGGGAGAAAAAAGCCGGTGGGTTACGGCGAATACTCAATTTTTAGTCAGAGTATAACTTATTTTCGCCTAACCCACCCTACAGATGATTACCTATTCGTGGATAAGTTGGATATGTGCGGTGCGAGGATCGATGATTTTCTGACCTAAACCCGAAAATTTGACCGCTAGATTCATTTTTTTATCCTCACCGAGGATATGGGTCACTTCTCCTTCTCCAAAAGTAGAGTGTAACACTCGATCGCCTACGCCCCATTTTCTTTGATTAGAGACAGCTTTTTCCATGGGAACCACTTTTGGGGTCTTTTTCGGTTTCAGGTTGCTTGTGAGCAATTCTGGGGGCAATTCCTGTAAAAATTGGGAAGCTACCTTCATCTCTTTATTCCCCCAGACATATCTTTCTTTTGCGTAGGTTAAAAATAATTGTTCCTTGGCCCGAGTCACTCCCACATAACACAAACGGCGTTCTTCCTCAAGGGCAATGGGATCGTTTAAACTACGATTATGGGGAAAAATGCCCTGTTCTAAACCAACTAAAAAGACGATAGGAAACTCTAAACCTTTGGCCGAATGAAGGGTCATTAAGGAGACTTTTTCTTGACCTTCCTGAAGATTATCTAAATCCGAGGCTAAACTCGCACTAGCGAGAAATTCCTGGAGATTGGTTTCTTCGTTTTCCTCTTGAAATTGTACGACGGCGCTATACAATTCTTGAATATTCTCGATCCGGGTATCAGCTTCCTCGGTTCCCTGCTGTTTTAATTCATCGATATATCCCGAATCTTCCATGATTTGGTCTAAGATTTCACTAGCGGATAAATCGGTAATTTTTTCTTGCAGGTTTTGGATAATTTTAGCCAACTTATTGACGCTTTTAGTCGCACGACCAGCGAGAGTATTAACGGAAGTTTCATCGCTGATAATTTCCCATAAAGGCACTCCTAATTCTTGGGCAGCTTTGAGCAAATTATCGATTGTGGTTTTACCAATACCGCGCCGGGGAGTGTTAATAATTCTCAGTAAACTAACGGTATCAGCAGGATTGGCAATCACTCGTAAATAAGCGATCGCATCTTTAATCTCCTGTCGATCATAGAATTTAAATCCCCCGACAATATTATAGGGAATATTATTGCGAATTAACCCATCTTCAAAGGGACGAGATTGGGCATTAATTCGGTAGAGTATAGCAAAACTACCCCAATTTAATTCGGGGTTTTCTTGGGTAAATTCTCGAATTTTATCGATAACAAAAGCTGCTTCTTCCTGTTCATCTCTGGCTTTAAAAACATAGATACTCTCGCCTCCTTCTCTGGTGGGAACAAGGACTTTATCGATTCTTTGACTATTATTTTCAATTAATTTATTAGCCGCTTGCAGAATATTTTCCCGTGAACGATAGTTTTCCTGTAATTTCACCATCGTGCGAGTATCATCATCGGGTAAACCATCGCCAAAGTCCGCTTGAAAATTGAGCAGAATAGTAAAATCCGCCATCCGAAAACTATAGATAGATTGGTCGGCATCACCTACCACAAAAATTGATCGATCCGTCCAATTCCACTCACTTTTTTTCGTTTCACCATTGGTCGATAAAAGCCGAATTAACTCGTACTGAATCCGGTTAGTATCTTGGTATTCATCGACTAAAATATGCTTAAATTGCTTGTGCCAATAACCGAGAATCGATTCATTTTGCTGAAAAAGACGGACTGGAACCAGTATCAAATCATCAAAATCTAGGGCATTATTTTCTGCCAATTGCATCTGATAAGCCTGATAAACCTCAGAAATGACCTTTCCCCGAAAATGAGGGTTTTCTCTAGCGTAATCCCTGGGAGTTAAACCTAAGTTTTTGGCATTACTAATCGCATAACGTAGATGGCGAGCATCAAATTTTTTATCGTCTAAATTCATCTGTTTAGTGACGATATTTTTGACTAAACTCTGGGCATCAGATTCGTCCATAATTGAGAAATTCCTTTGCCAACTATGACCATATTCATCCTGATATTTATTAATGTCATAGCGCAAAATCCGACCGCAAAGACTGTGAAAAGTCCCGATCCAGAGTTTTTTAGTATAATTCCGATAAACTTGAGAAAAGAGTTTTTTCTGTTCGTATTCTTCCAAAAGTTCTAATCTTTGACCGTATTTTTCCTGTGCTTTTTGTTGAGCAAAAGTTTTTTCAATTCTAGTTTTCATTTCCCGGGCCGCCTTATTGGTAAAAGTGACTGCGAGAATATTTTCTGGATCGACCTTGTGATGACGGATCAAATGGGCGATACGATAGGTTAAAGCGCTGGTTTTTCCCGATCCTGCTCCAGCAACCACCAACAAGGGGCCGCAAAAATGCTCCACAGCAAGGCGCTGGGAAGGATTGAGTTGTTCTAAATAATCGGCTGTGACTGTCATAATCTTTGCATATAGCTCTGCGACCTCTATTATTCAGGCTACATCATCGAGACGGGGATCGGGCATTAGTCAACCCCTTCAAGAAATAAAAATTTTTTTGGCTAGTTTGCTTCAAATCGCTCAAGATTCTAAGTTGTCATCTACAATGGAATTAGCGGAGACGAAAGTTTCCGTTCACTCCTCACACCACACTCCGTCCGGACAATGTTCGGGCGGTTTCTTATTGAAAATACTCGATCTCTACAAATTCCCTGTTACACTGTATGATCAAAGATTTCTTGGAATCTTTTTGCGTTCAAATGTACTACCATGTGAGGGACATCACTTGTCTAAACGTTATTTGTTCACCTCCGAATCGGTGACAGAGGGACATCCCGATAAAATTTGTGACCAGATTTCTGATACTATTCTCGATGCTCTGTTATCCCAAGATGACCACAGTCGTGTAGCGGCTGAAGTGGTTGTCAATACAGGGTTAGTCTTGATTACTGGTGAAATCACCTCGAAAGCACAGGTTCATTTCGTCGATTTAGTTCGCAAGAAAATCGCTGAAATCGGCTATATCAACGCAGATAACGGCTTTTCCTCGAATAGTTGCACCGTTTTAGTCGCTTTAGATGAACAATCTCCCGATATTTCCCAGGGTGTCACGGCCGCTCAGGAAAATCGCGAACTTCTCAGCAATGATGAACTCGATAAAATTGGTGCGGGAGACCAGGGTATTGTCTTCGGTTTCGCTTGCAATGAAACCCCCGAATTTATGCCCTTACCGATTAGTTTAGCCCACCGCATCGCTCGCCGTCTAGCGGCAGTCAGAAAAACGGGTGAACTATCCTATCTGCGTCCCGACGGTAAAACGCAAGTATCGGTCATTTATGAAGATGGTCGTCCCGTGGGTATCGATACTATCCTTGTTTCTACCCAACACGATGCTACTATCGGCGATATCACCGATAATGATCTCGTCCAACAAAAGATTAAAAGTGATCTCTGGGAAGCGGTAGTACAGCCGGTCTTCAGCGATTTAGAGATTAAACCCGATGCCAATACCCGTTATCTGGTTAACCCCACCGGCAAATTCGTCATTGGTGGACCCCAAGGCGACGCGGGATTAACAGGACGGAAAATTATCGTCGATACCTACGGTGGCTATTCTCGTCACGGTGGCGGCGCTTTCTCTGGTAAGGATCCTACCAAAGTTGATCGCTCCGCGGCCTATGCTTGCCGTTATGTGGCCAAAAATATCGTCGCTGCTGGTTTGGCCGATAAGTGCGAGATTCAAGTGGGTTATGCGATTGGGGTAGCTCGTCCAGTGAGTGTCTTCGTGGAAACCTTTGGCACCAGCAAAGTCGCCGATGATGTGATTCTGGACTTAATCAATAAATACTTTGAACTCCGTCCGGCCGGTATTATCCAAACCTTTAACCTGCGTGGTTTACCCTCGGAAAGAGGCGATCGTTTTTACCAAGATGTGGCCGCTTATGGTCATTTTGGTCGCAATGATCTCGATTTACCCTGGGAAAAGACCGATAAAGCCGCTATCCTCAAAGAAGCTTTGACTTCTGCGCTGGTATAGGGTTAAAAATTAACTGAAAATTTTGATTGAGGAGTAGAGTTTCAGGCTCTATTCCTATACACAGAAAACGGGTTTCTCCGAGAAACCCGTTTTCTACTCATGCACTCATGCAAAACGGAGAATAAATAATCAGTTTTTAATAACCGGATTTAGTATCAGGAGATTATTTTTATTTATTCTCCTCACTCCCCCCCGCAACGCGCACGAAGTGGTCTCCCCACTTCCCCATCTCCCCACACCCCACACCCCACACCCCACACCCCACACCCCACTTCCGGTGCAGTTAATCACCCGCTGCAGGATCGCAGAATCCAACCCAATAAGACTCCGATGCCACCAAAGCGGACAATTTGCCAAAAAACTTCCCCCAGCAGTCCGCGACGGATTCCTTCCCAGAATAGGCGCTTTAATTCCCCTTCTTTGAGTAAATTGCTTTCTAAAATTACCTCTAATTCTTGAATCTGTTCGCGAATTTGTGCCAATTCCTTTTCTAGTTCAGGTAGGGGATTTTCCCGCCATTGGGGTTCTATTTGGCTAAATTGTGCCTCTAGGTCTTTTTTTTGCTGTTCTGCTTCGTTGATCTGTCGATAACGGTCTTTTAGTGTTGCGATCGCCGCTTCGACTTCTTCCATCGCTTGGGTAAATTCTGCCGATTCATCGTTAGGGTAGGGGTTTTCTTCTAAGGACATGGACTCGATCCGATTTCCTGCGTCTAAACTATAGTTATAGACGATTTTACGGTTTTACGAAACCTTTTGATTATGATTCCATCCCCTGTCTCCTCCCCATCTCAGACTCTTGATCATCTATCTACCTTGGAATTGGCGCGGATTTTGGCGGAACGTTTAGCGATCGCACCGATTGACTGGCATCGTCTGAAGGCCAACCGTAATGCTCGGGCTGCTGAACAATTGGGGACGGCTTTGGTGTTTTTATTAGATAATCAGCCAGAAGAAGCACTTCCTCGGCTACAACAGGCTACAGGCTGGCTCGATCGCTCAATTTCTGCTCCTCCCTGTCCTTCTCACGGTCATGGTCATTAATTAAACCAGCGTTCCTGTTTAATTTGTTTACAAAGTTTCAGTTGAGTTCCTGTTTGATTCCAGTGAACCTGGTCGAAGATTTGATATAATATACATAGTCCTCGGCCATTTTCCGCTTCCTCGGGGGGTAAATCGGGACAATCGCAACTACAGCCATGATGGGGACAACGGGGGGTAAATCCACCACCTTCGTCGGTAATTACCCAAGAATACTCGTCTTTACTGCTAGAAAATTGAACAACCACGGTTTTGCCCGGATCGAGATGATTGCCGTGTTTAGCGGCATTAACTAAAGCTTCTTGCAATCCTAATCTAATTTCTGGTTCTAATTCTTCGGGAATACTAGCGGTCAATAAATCTAAAATCGGACAAAGATACAAGGTGGAAGCGAAACTCATGGTGTTCCAGCTTCGTTTGCTTGTGGGCAGTGAAATAGCAATCACGCGCTTTACCTCTAGCTTTTATTCAATGACTGTTCTCTTACAGAAAGATTAAGGTCTCTTAACCGTCGATCTAGATGATTGCCATACCTAATAATTCATATTTTGTCCCTTTTCTGTCTCTGAGATGGATTAGATATTTTTTTGACATCCTCGCCGCCGTAAAACGGACGGCGATTCCCAAACCTCACGATTTAGGTTTCTGCTTCTTTCCCTTGCGGGGTTTCGCACCTGCCTTAACAGTTTTACTCTGTTCTGGTCTTATGGTCGCTCTACAGACTGACACCGCAAGTCCTGCGGCCAAAATGTTTTTACTGGCGTTAATATCTCGGTCATGGTGCGTCCCGCAGTCTGGACAGTCCCACTCTCGAACATTTAACGGCATCTTCTCAGCAATATACCCGCAATTACTACACCGCTTAGAACTAGGAAACCATCTATCTACTTCGATGTAATTTCTCCCATACCAACGGCATTTATAGGCTAATTGTCGGGTAATTTCTCCCCAACTAACGTCAGATATTGCCTGAGATAATTTCGGGTTTTTGACCAGATTCTTGACGGCTAAATTCTCAACCACAATCGTTTGGTTTTCACGAACTAATTGAGTGGTTAGCTTGTGTAAATGGTCTTTTCTACTATCGGTGATTTTGGCGTGAATTTTGGCTACTTTGATTCTTGCCTTTTCTCGATTCTTTGACCCTTTCTGTTTTCTAGAAAGGCTTTTCGATGCTCTTCGCAGTCTCTGATAATGCTTTTTAAAATGCTTAGGATTAGATACTTTGTCACCATCGCTGGTAATTACTAGGCTACTAATTCCTAAGTCAATTCCGATGGCTTTATCTGTTACTGGTAATGGCTTAATTGTTGGGTCATCAAATCTTATTGAGATATGCCAACGCCCAGAAGGATGTAATCTGACTGTTACTGTGCTTGGTTCACAAGCTTCTGGTATTTGTCTTGACCATCGAATAGGTAAAGGTTCTGTGCATTTGGCTAAATAGATTTGTTTGTCTTTAAATTTAAAAGCAGATTTAGTAAATTCGGCACTTCCTCCCTGATGTTTTTTCTTAAAGTTAGGATACTTAGTACGACCAGCAAAGAAATTGGTAAAAGCTGTTTGTAGGTGTCTTAACCCTTGTTGTAAAGGTACACAGCTAACTTCGTTTAAAAACTCTAATTCTTCTTGCTTTTTCCACTCGGTTAGCATTGAAGAAGTTTGAGCGTAGCCTACTCTTTCTTGCTTTTCGTACCATGCTTGTGTTCTGAGATGGAGAGCTTTATTGTAAACTAATCTTACACAGCCCAAAGTGCGCCGCAATAGCGACTCTTGTTCTGGTGTGGGGTAAAATCGGTAAGAATAGGCTTTTTCCATGTCTCACATTTTAGCATATATTTCGTAAACGATGCTCATATTTAACGGTAAAGCCGTCGTAGAACGACGGGGTTTCAGACCCAAATTTTCGATGATTGATCTACACACCAACCGAGAATCAAGGCAGCTTTGAGCGAGTAGTTAATCAAAAAAGTAGTTGACTGGAACGGGGCTTAATATGCTATTATCCTTAACCGTTGACTTTTCAGCCATAAACGGCTAAAGGGCCTAGTTTTTCCCCTTGTTTCATCCTACCATATTCGCTGTTTTTTGTCTAAGAAAAGCAGCGCATTCGACGTGGGGAGTTTGGGGAAAGAAATCGGCGGTTTGCACTTCTAGCAGTTGATAATCGCCTGTTTGACAGAGATATTGCAAGTCTCTGGCTAAAGTTGCACTTTGACAACTGATATAAACAATGAGTTGACTTTGCAGCTGTAACAGACTATCGAGGACAGATCGATCGCAACCTTTGCGGGGCGGATCGAGTAGAATAATGTCGGGTTTAACTGTCAGTTGCGGTAAAGTTTTTTCTACTGCCCCCAAAATAAAGGTTGTGTTGGTAATATTATTTAATTGGGCGTTAATCTTGGCTCGATCGAGGGAAAAGCTATAGGATTCTAGTCCAATCACCTCTTTAACCCGTTTAGCGAGGGGTAAAGTAAAAGTACCGATGCCACAGTAGGCATCAATAAGAATTTCTTCACCTTTAAGGTCTAATTTCTGGCAAATAAGCGCAAATAAGGCTTCAGCAGCCTCTGTATTAACCTGAAAAAAGGTATCGGCAGCCAATTGATAGGTTAATCCGGCGAACTTTTCGGTAATATAGTCCCGTCCGGCGATAGTTGTGGTCTGACTGCCAAAAATAGCATTACCTCGATCGGGGTTATAATTCACGGTTACACCGACTAAATTGGCGTATTTTGCCAGCCATTGCTGCGCCTGTGCCTCAATTCCCTGTAAATTATTATCGGTACTAATCAGGGTTAATAAAATTTCTCCCGTGTGCCGGCCAATTCTTAGGGATAAATGGCGTAATTGTCCTTGATGGGTCTTTTCATCGTAAATTGACCAGCCTTGCTCCTGAATATCCTGTTTTATCTCTGCTAGAAACGGATTTAAAGCCTGATCTTGAATCGGACATTGATTGAGATTAATCAGATGATGGCTGCCGCGACGATAATAACCCGCTTGCACATTGCCAGTGGGGGAAAATCCGAGGGGATAGGTAGCTTTATTGCGATAAGCGAGGGGAGAATTACCGGTGAGGGGAGGATAAACCAAAGGATCGGTAAAACCGCCAATTCTGGTTAATACCTCTTGTACTTGCTCTTTTTTCACCAGGTGCTGAAATTGATCCTCGATGTGTTGCCATTGACAGCCACCACATTTATCGGCGACAATGCAGCGGGGACGGATACGATGGGGAGAAGCCTGTAGAATAGTTTGTAGTTTGCCGATCGCATGACTTTTTTTGATATAGGTGATGCGAGTTTGAATGCGATCGCCAATGACCGTATCCGGCACAAAAATCACTTGTCCTCGGTATTTTCCCACACCTTCGCCCGTATGGTTGAGGTCGGTAATCTCGATCTCGATTAAATCACCTTGTTGCATAGTTAGGGAAACCAGTTTTCATCCAGGGTTAAGACTGTCGAGCTTTCTGATTCTAACAAAAGGTTTTGAGAAAATTACCTTGACTGTGACTTGTCCTCAGAGTCAAGGGATGATTGTTTGAGTATAAATACTTATTGACAAAATATTTGATCTTTGTAACACTCTCAGTTGAGATTGGTGTATCGATATACCTATTTTTTGTATATTATTACACTCAAAAACTTCGAACCAACAGTTTTTAGATAAATTACTTTCTCTTGCTAGTGTCATCAATCAAATGTCAACCATAATCAACAATAAAGAAATTCGAGTATTTGGCATTAAAAGAAGTGGAAATCATGCCATTATCAACTGGATTTTTTATCAGATACCTGGTCAAGTAGTTTTTGCCAATCACTGCTATTTAGCGGGAAAAGAAATTCGCATCTATAAAGGTACAGGAAGAATTGACTGTAGAGGGATTAATTACTGGGATTTTAAGCGAAAATACTTCTTTTTTGAAAAAAATCCTTTCTTCAATCAAGAGATTGTTACCTATTCAAAAAATGATCAAAGATTTAACGGACAAAAGCTTAAACAACACCCCAAAGAGGCGGTAATTGTTAGCTTTGAAGACAAAGATATTGCACAATTCAGTGAATTAATGAATCGGCATCATCAAGAATGGGTAGGTAAAAGTAAAGAGGTTTTTTCTATAGTTATCCTGCGAGATCCCTTTAATCTTCTAGCTAGTATTTACAAAAAATGGGGTAAGGAAAACTTAAAAAATATTGCTTCTCTCTGGGTAGAATACGCTAAAACTTATCTAAGCTACCAAGCAAGTACCGATCATTGTCTTTTAGGAATTAACTATAATCAATGGTTAGTAGATGTCAATTATCGACAAGCAATTACAGAAAGATTACAAATTCCTTTTGATGACTCGAAAAAAGATCGAGTTGCTAATTTTGCTGGTGGTAGTTCTTTTGATGGCTTATCCTATCAACAGGATGGGCAGAAAATGGATGTCCTTAGTCGTTGGCAAATATTTCGAGACGATCCCGAATATTATCATCTTTTTAAAACCCCGCAATTACTTGAATTATCCGAGCAAATTTTTGGTATTATTCCGGGTACTGAAGATTTTATTACTTCTTTACAGTAGAGAAATCCTCAAGATAAATTTTTCTAAAATCCTAGATCGGCTTTAGCAATTTTGGCCGCCGCTAATACTTCCTCATCGGGTAATTCTTTCCAGTCGGTTGCACCTATTTCAGCATAGAATTTTTGATCGTAGGCGCGAGTACGAATTACTACCGGCATAGGAACCGCATGACCTAAAACTAAAGCTTGTTGTTTTGAGTCTAATTTCGCTAAAACCGATCGCAAACTTCCCCCGCCAGAAACCCCAGTAAATATGGCTTCGATGTCCTTTTCATCGTTTAATAAACAGGTGATTCTCGTCCCTACCTGAGACATGACTTCGTTATCAATTCCTGAAGGTCTTTGATCGACAATTAAGAGAGTAACAAAGTATTTTCGCATCTCCCTGGCGATGGTTCCAAAGATAGTTTGATGGACTACGGCAGAATCTAAAAATCGATGAGCTTCTTCAATGGTAATCACTAACTGTTGCGGCCGATCAACGGGGTTTTTGGTTTGTAAAAAATATTCAGCTTTTTTAACATAATTAGCATGAATCCGACGGGTGATCATATTGGTGGCTAACATATAGGAAAGCATATTACTCTGGGAGCCAAATTCAATGACAACGTGCTTACCTGCATCTAAAGCTTGTAAAACCTGATCGATATAATTGTGGGGACAAACAGTTTTTAAATATTTTAAACTATCTAGACGCATTAATTTTCTCTGGAGGGACATAATTGATCCCGCATGGCCCTGTTTTTCGGTACAGAAGATTTTAATGTCCTCGTTACTCATATTTAATAACTGAACGATCCAAGATTCTCCATACTCGTTATAGAGAATATTGGCATTATCTAAACTAGCTTCCGAGATGCCTAATTCCCGACCGATTAAACGAATATCCTCGATTTCAATTTGATTATAACTTAAGAATAATTCCTGCGATCCTCGTACTCCCCGGCGTTTGGTAGAATCGGGATCGAGGGTATAAATTTCCACCTGTCCGGGGAATAATTGAGATAATCCTTTCACCGTAGAAACATCCTTCCCTTCTTTCATCGCTTCCCAACCGTATTCCGAGTGCATATCAAACATGAGGTTAACCCCTGCTTGTTTGCGAATAATGCCCGAAATTAGTAATCTAGTTAAAAAGGATTTTCCCGTCCCGGATTTGCCAAAAACACCGTTACTACGTTCGACAAAGCGATCGAGATTAATACATATTGGCACGTCCATGTCAAGGGGTTGACCAATAGCAAAATTCTTTCTGGTGGGGTCATCTTCCCAACCGAAAACCATGCGAAAATCCTGCTCACAAGCTTCATAAACTTGGCTAAAATGCGCGGGAATAGTTTTAACTGGCAGTAATTCTAAATCGGCGCTAGTTTGGGGTTGAAAAGAGCCTAAAGAAGTGTCAGAAACTGCCGGGGAATTACCTCCAGTCGGAGTAAACATGAGCATAGGCGATAGTTCAATAGTACCATAAGTGCCGCTACCCGCTAAAACATCGCGCATAAAACTATCCTCGGGATGGGGAGGATTCGCGATAATCCGGGGACTGGAGTTACCCAACGAGACATCGGTGAGGAGACAGAAAAAACGCGAGCGAGTGCCTTGCACCACCAAAAATTTACCGACGCGCATATCTTCCACGGAAATATCCGGATAAAGACGGATTTCTAAACCTTCACTCAGGGAACCTTGAATAACCGATCCGAGGGGCTGTTCACTCATGCTAACCTTGATTTGTGGCGATCTATCCCCCTATTCTGTCACTTTTCCGTTAATAAGTGCAAACTCGATCGGGTTTGAAGATGGGGAAGTGGGGAATATTTTCAGTGAACAGTGAACAGTAAACAGTAATAGACCTCTGGCAAAAATCAAAAATCTTCCTTTAGGTGAGGAGTAAGGAGCCAGTAGTCTCGGAGTCAGGAGAATTAAGAATGAGCATTAATCAATTCAATGCTCTATTTAGTGATTTTATGCAATTTTATGCCTATTTTTCTCATTTTTGAACCATCAAAAATTAATTATGCCAGAGGTTTATTATACCATTTTTCAAAAGTAATGACAGAGATGGTTATGCCTGGTGCATCTCAATTTTGTCGAAATATCCAGATGACATTTTGGGCGCACGCGGTGCGCCCCTACCATTGGCGAAATAATATTATTGTAGGGGCGAATTGCCTTCGCCCTCTTTGAACAACTTCTGCTGCTCACCTTAAGTGAGAGAAAATCACCAATAGGATACCATTTTTCTTTATTCGCGTCACAACGAATGCAGGCTTGGCAAGCATTCGAGCGTGGATGTCTGTCATGGATTTAGAAATTTGGTATTATAGATCAAGGAAAGCCGTCGTCAAACGACGGGGTTTTCAACCCAAATTTGCGATAATAAGATGCGCTTAAATTATCAACTGGGCATCAATGCAGATTTTTAGTTCTTTTATCTCATCTACCGCAACTTTTGCCGAATTATCCCTACAAGCGGCCAAGGCCCCTGCTGATACCCTCACCGGTTGGTCATTAGAGGATCGCGATCCGCAAGTGATCGAAAAATTTGTCCCCCTTCTGGATTGGTTTTATCACCATTATTTTCGCGTTAAAACCGATGGTTGGGAAAATATTCCCCCTTCAGGACAGGTATTATTCATCGGCTCCCATAACGGCGGTTTAGCGGCTCCCGATATGTTTATGATGATGTATGATTGGTTCCAACGCTTTGGCAGCGATCGCTTAATCTATGGTTTGATGGATGCGCGAGTCTGGCGAGTTTTTCCACCCCAAGCTGGTCTAGCGGCCCAAATAGGAGCTATTCATGCTCATCCGAAAATGGCGATCGCTGCTTTGAATAGTGGCGCTAGTGTCCTAATTTATCCAGGAGGCGCTACAGATGTTTTCCGTCCCCACAGTTTAAGAAATAAAATTCATTTTGCCGGTAATCAAGCTTTTGTTAAACTAGCTTTACAGTACGAAGTGCCGATTATTCCCGCCATTTCTCACGGCGCTCACTCGACTCTGTTTGTCCTCGACGATATTTATCCTCAATTAAAAGAATTACATGAAAAGGGTATGCCTTGGCCTTTCGGTATTGACCCCGGAACCTGTCCCATCTATTTCGGTTTACCCTGGGGACTAGCTATCGGTCCCTTGCCGAATATTCCCTTACCCGTACCGATACATACGCGGGTTTGTCCCCCAATTATTTTTGAACGTTACGGCAAAAAAGCGGCCCGGGACCGCCGTTATGTACGGGAATGTTATGAGAAAGTCTGTTATTTGATGCAGCAACAACTCGATCAATTAGTGGCAGCCAATTCTCCCTGATCCTATACGGGAAAGTGGGGAAAGAGCGATCGCAATTGAGCATTGCTGCGGTCAGATTAACCCGCTTGTGAGATAATGAAGTGTTTTGAGCAAAGTTATCAGTACAGAGTTTTCTCTTGAAATTTGACGATTATTTGGGGAATGCAGAAAATTATGAAACTATTACCCGCAGAATGCCAGCATTTACAAGACAAAGTAGCCATAGTAACCGGGGCCTCGCGAGGGATCGGAAAAGCGATCGCCTTGGAATTAGCCAGCCAGGGTGCTACTGTAGTGGTGAACTATGCTAAATCTAGCAGTGCTGCCGATGCCGTTGTCGAAGAAATTACCGCGGCCGGGGGGAAGGCAATAGCTCTACAAGCAGATGTGGCTAAAAGCGAAGAAGTGGATAATTTAGTAGATAGTACCAAAGAAAAATTCGGTCCTATTGATGTCTTGGTTAATAATGCTGGTATTACCCGGGATACCCTGATGTTAAGAATGAAATTAGAAGACTGGCAAGCGGTCATCGATCTCAATTTAACCGGGGTTTTTCTCTGCACTCGCGCCGTCGGTAAATTGATGTTAAAACAGAAAAGCGGCCGCATAATTAACATCACTTCTGTATCTGGTTTGATGGGTAATCCGGGTCAATCTAATTACAGCGCCGCTAAAGCCGGTGTCATCGGTTTAACGAAAACTTTAGCCAAAGAATTTGCCAGTCGAGGCATCACTGTTAATGCCGTGGCCCCCGGCTTTATTGAAACTGATATGACTCATGACCTCAAAGCAGATGAAATTCTCAAATATATCCCCCTCTCCCGTTATGGAAAACCGGAAGAAGTCGCCGGGATGGTGCGTTTTTTAGCCGCCGATCCCGCCGCTATTTATATCACCGGTCAAGTCTTTAACGTCGATGGTGGTATGGTTATGGCTTAATTCAGTTATCAGTTATCAGTTATCAGTTATCAGTGATTAGTTATCAGATTAAAGTGGTAAGTTTTAAGTTTTAAGCTTTAAATGATATTATCACCGATCAATCTTCACTAATTAGGGTCTGCTGAAAAAGTTTTTCCTGGGGGTAGGAGTCGGTCGTCAGGAGTCAGTAGCCGGTCGTTTCAGGCTTTGTTGCCCTTGTTTTTTGTACCAAGCGATGTACTACAAGAAGGATAATGCAAGGTTTTTGAAAGTCCCAATCCTATTTTCTTGCACTAACATCGGACTTTAACAGGTCAAAAGCTTTATTTTAAAAGGGTTTTACCATTATTCAGCAAGCCCTAATTACTGATTACTGTTCACTGATTACTGTTCACTGATTACTGTTCACTGATTACTGTTCACTGTTTACTGTTCACTGATTACTGATTACTGATTACTGATAACTGAAAATGACTTACTGTTTAGGAATTATCAATCGTTTTGGCATTGTTATGGGGGCGGATTCTCGCACGAATGCGGGAGTCGATTATATCTCGGCCTATCGGAAATTATTTGATTTTTCGGTGTCGGGAGAAAGGGTAATTATGGTCTGTACATCGGGCAATTTATCGATTAGCCAAGGAGTGATTCACGAACTAAAAAGAGATCTGCACAATCAAGAGGATAAAAGTCTTCATTCTCTGACTCATCTCTACGATATCGCCCACTATATCGGTGATAAAAGTCGTCAAGTACAAGCTAGGGAAAGAACTTGGCTAGAAAAAGATAATATTGATTTTCAATGTAACTTTATTCTCGGGGGACAAATTAAAGGAGAAGAACCGCAATTATTCCTGATTTATTCCCAGGGAAATCATATTCAAGCCACCAAAGAAACGCCATTTTTACAGATAGGTGAAACTAAATACGGTAAACCGATTCTTGATCGCACCATTACCTATGATACACCCCTAGAGGAAATGGCCAAATGTGCCTTACTTTCCATCGATTCGACCATGAAATCGAATATTTCCGTCGGACCGCCTATCTATTTGAGTATGTATGAAGCTAATAGCCTAAGCCTACGTCATAAGTTACAATTACGCCTAGGAGACCCCTACCTAGCTAAAATGCGGAAACTCTGGGAGGATTACGTCCGGCAAGCTTTCGAGGCTATGCCCAATGTGGAATGGCATTATACCGATGAAGACCCAAAAGAAGATATCATAATAGATTAAGTAACTCTTTGTGAATTAACTTTACAACTCGATGATCATTGTTACCTTGATGTTGGCAGGTAGTCTAGCTTGGTTTTTTAGTAGCCTTGCTGGTGGGGGCAGCCCCCTGATTCTACTCCCCGTTTTAGGTTGGTTTCTCGATGCTGCCGTCATTCCTCCGGTTTTGACCACGGGGATGCTACTCGGTAACGTCCAACGCATGGGAATGTATTGGCGCGCCATTGACTGGCCCTCGACGGTGTGGTATTTACCTGGGGCAATTATGGGATCTACCCTCGGCGCTTTTGTCTTTGCCCATTTACAATTCAAATGGTTGCCGCTAGTTTTGGGAATTTTTCTGGTTTTCTCCTCGCTTAAACAATTATTTCCCCAAGAAGAAAATCCTTTTTTTGAGATTAAAACTTGGTATTTTATGCCCTCGGGATTTATCTACGCTTTCCTGTCGGGATTAGTCGGTAGTACCGGCCCAATGATGAACCTTTTTTATATCAACTATGGCCTAGTTAAAGAACCAATGGTGGCAACGAAATCCGTTCACATGGTAGTGGTTCATGTGGCCAAATTAATCGCTTACGCGGCCTTTGGAGTTTTACATCTGCCCTTTCTCGGTTACGGTTTATTATTAGGATTAGCGGCCTGGCCAGGTAATTGGTTAGGACAAAAAGTTTTAGAAAAAATGAGTCCCCAACAATTTAAACAAGCAGTGATGTTATTCGTTTCGATGAGTGGCTTATTGATGATCTGGCGAGAACGCGGCATCGTCTTTTAAAATTTTGCTGACAAGGGGACAAATTTTGCTAAAATACTAGATAAAGGTGAATTGTACTAACTCTATGTAATACACCGATAACCGTTAAAATTGCTCCTTGACTAACCCCGCAGCTGAAAATGACAGAAACCGCCAATTTTACCCTCGAACAAGGTTTAGAACGCTACCAACAGGGAGAAAGCGCCGCCAGTTTATTGCCGGAATTTAAACAATTAAGCGATCGCACTCCGAAAAATGCCGCCGTTTGGTCCTGTTTAGCTTGGTTATATATGCTCACCGATAAACCGGAATTAGCCCTAAAAGCCGCCCAAAAAGCCGTTAAACTGGACAAAGTTTCCCCCCAAAACCGGATCAATTTGGTTTTGGCTATGTTAGAAACCAAAACCGCCGGAGTTAGAGAACATATCGAACTGGTGCAACAATTAGTTAGTTTAAACAAAGAAGTTCGCCAAGAAGTGGATGAAAATATTGCCGATGGTTTAGCTAGAAAACCCAACTGGAAAAGTTTAGAACGCATCAAAGCTTGGTTAAATGAATAAGAATATGGAATTATCAAGACAGTTATTACTCGGCTTAAAAGCCAATGATTTTCGGCATCCCATCGACCTAGAGGCCACTAATTCCCTCAAACAATTGCCTGGGTTAGATATAGCCGTGAGAAGTTTGTTAGGTTCCGTCGCTGAAGAATTCTTTTACTTAAATAATATTGCTGCTAGTGTTTTGGTGGGAGAAAAACAATTACCCGACCTGCATAATCTCCTCCTAGAAGCTTGCCGAATCCTCGACTTAGAACCACCTCAATTATACATTCAACAAAACCCCGTTCCTAACGCCTATACCTTCGCCATGCGCGGCAAAAAACCGTTTATGGTGATGCACACTTCCCTAATCGAAATGCTGACTCCCGCAGAAATTCAAGCGGTAATGGCCCACGAATTAGGTCATCTCAAATGTGAACACGGCGTTTATCTGACTTTAGCCAATATTATGGTCCTAGCGGCAGGATTACTGCCCAATTGGGGGACAATGTTAGCACGATCCCTACAGGAGAGAATGTTAGCATGGGTGCGCTGCGCCGAGTTTAGTTGCGATCGAGCGGCATTATTGGCAGTTCAAGACCCAAAAATCGTCATGTCGGTGTTAATGAAGTTAGCCGGAGGTTCCCCCAGTCTCGCACCTTTATTAAATTTAGAGGCTTTTATCGATCAGGCCAAGTCCTACGATGCCGTCAGCGCCTCGGAAATGGGCGAAATGTTAAAGGGTTTGCAAACCCAACAGTTAACCCATCCCCTCCCCGTCCTGCGCGCGCGAGAAATCGATCGTTGGGCCGGTTCCCCCGATTATCAAAATTTGTTAAAAGGGCCAAAAATGGGTTATAATGATAAAGCTAATGCCAAGGGCGAATGGCGAAATTGGTAGACGCACCACACTCAAAATGTGGCGAGGCAGCCCCTCATGTCGGTTCGAGTCCGACTCCGCCCATTAAATTTCAGTAATTTCTAGCTATTATGGTCTAGAAATGGCCGATAATATTATTGTCGGGGCGAATTGTCTTCGCCCTCTTTTAATAACTTCTGCCAGTGAGAAAAAGTCCCAAATGGGAGATGGCAAAATTTCCCTAACCCGAACTAACGAGTTTTGATTAGTTAAACTGAGAGTTTTTAGTAATTGACTCAATGATGGGCTGTAATATTTCAATAACCAGCATTTTCTTGCTGCTTGAGCTATACCCTGAGATCTAGATTTTTATATAATAAAAAAGATTTAGTATAGAGGTAAAATTAATGGCTGAAACGCTATATGAAAAAGACTATGTAGCTTGGCTGCAAGACCAAGCAGCAAAACTGCGATCGCCTAATCGCAATACTTTAGATTGGCAAACTTTAGCCGAGGAGTTAGAGGAAATGGTTGATGAACGCAAATACAAAGCCGAAAGCTTTCTGATTCAACTCCTCAGTCACCTGCTACTTTACGCCTACTGGAAGCATCCTTACTACCTACCCCACTGGACAGACGAGATAGATAATTTCAGATTGGAATTGAGCTTGCTGTTTCGCTCTCAGGTAATCTACAATCATGCCTTAGAACGATTTGGTTATTGTTATCAAAAAGCTCGGCGAAAAGCGAGCCGCAAAAGTGGCTTAACTTTACCAGTTGACTGTCCTTGGACAATTGAGAAAATTCTTGATGAAGATTGGTTCCCTGGTTAATAAATACTGAAAAATAATGCTGTTTTTGAAAGGATTAATATCGCTGAATAGACCAGAGTTTTGCTTGGTTAAAGTTGCGATTTTTAGTAACTGAATGATGAAGAGCCGACAAAAAACCCCCGCTAAAGGCGGGGGATATGGCATAGTTCTGCTGTGATGCCTAGCTGAGACTTACAGCCCGTAAACGAAGTCAGCATTAGTCATGCTAGCTGCGGCCGCAGCCCCAACATTGGCAATTAGGTAACTGCCGGCACTGGTGAAATCGTTATACCAGATGTTGCCGTCGGTAGTATTGACGTAGATGCCGGAGGCGTTTCCTAATGGTCGCCCGTCTAACCCCGGTCCCTTGAAGAACTGGGCAGCGTTAAGGATATTTCCGGCCACATTACCACCAACAAAGCTCAGACCCTTGATCCCCGGATTAATGGGGCCGGCCAAGGTGCTGTCAAGACTGTTCGCCAGAATGATTGTATCAGCGGGTACGGAGAAATCAGTGATCAGATCACGGCTCTGGGGATTAATTGGGTTGGGGGATGGAAGTGATATCAACGACACTTCCGTGAGCCGGAAGAAATCGTTTCCAGTGCCACCGGTAAGGGTATCCTGACCCAAACCACCTTCGAGGGTGTCGTTACCAACGCCGCCGTTAATCAGGTTGGCGGAGGCATTACCCGTTACCGAGTCGTTACCGGCACCCATATTGGCGTTTTCAAAGTTGATGAAGCTTTCACCGACAAAGTTAGTTAAACCAGTGGTCATATTGAACACGTAGTTACCAGCAAAGATAGTGTGGTCGATGGTATCGGTGCCAGTGCCACCGTCCATAGTTTCGTTGCCAAGTCCCGAAGAGAGGGTGTCGTTACCCCCATCGCCCCGATAGGTTCCGCCGTCGCCATCGGAGGTGATAACATCATTACCGTCACCACCGTTGAGGGTATCTATCCCTGCGCCTCCCCCTAGGGTGTCGTTGCCAGCGCCGCCGTTGATTATGTTGGCGGAGGCATTACCCGTCACCGAGTCGTTACCAGCACCCATATTGGCGTTTTCAAAGTTGATGAAGCTTTCACCGCCAAAGTTGGTTAACCCAGTGGCCATATTGAACACGTAGTTACCAGCAAAGATAGTGTGGTCGATGGTATCGGTGCCAGTGCCACCGTCCATAGTTTCGTTGCCAAGTCCCGAAGAGAGGGTGTCGTTACCCCCATCGCCCCGATAGGTTCCGCCGTCGCCATCGGAGGTGATAACATCATTACCGTCACCACCGTTGAGGGTATCTATCCCCGCGCCTCCCACTAGGGTGTCATTGCCCCCATTACCATAGATTAGATCATTACCAGCACCACCGTTAGAAGTGTCATTACCGTTATCAAGAACGATAAGATCATCGGAGCCAAGACCGTTAGTTGTGTTATTGTCTAAGAGATTGCCGTCAAATATATCGGAAAAAATCGGGTTCATTGTCTTTCTTGTGTCCTAAATACAAATAGACTGATCTACTCGCTTGGATTGGGCGAGCCAACTGTATTTCAGTGGAACGAAAGCTAGGGAACAATAAAAAAATAAAAGAAGCCCAAGGTCACTTTACCGACGTCTTACCATCAATCTTGGATTTAATGACTTTAGCCGATTGACGAGCTTGAGAGTTTAATTTATTAACCGATGGTGTCTCTTTATTATTAGCTAGTACCGCACAAAGCTTTTGGAGGTCATTACGGGTTGTTCCTTGATTTGACCGCCAATGACAAACACAAGAGTTACGCACAAACTGAGAAGTTCTGATAGCTTCATCAAGTTTCTGATATTGCTCTGGTGTTCCGTTTTTTAGCTTTGCTTCTACGACTAGCATCTAACAATCCTCGACCCTTGGCTAAGTTAGGTATAACACAGTTTACCCACAGATGGTAGAGTTAAACCGATGCTCTGGGGTCAACGTCGAGCGAAGTGTCCTCCGAAGCTACGCCGAAGAGTCGAGACGTTGATCTTCTGGTCGGATTTCATCCCCCGCAAAGCTGAGTATCTTGTCGAAAAATGTAGCGGGGGCATTCATCCGACATTTTAGGTAAGTTCTGATTCGGGACTGTGAACAGTTTGGTCGAGAACCAAGATTGTGCCACCGTTTTGTTCGACCATGCACTGTATAAGCTCGAATCTAAATCGGCATAATCTGTCCAGTGTGGACATAACAATTGTGAGTTTATTTCCCCACAATAATCCGTCCAGTAGGGACTGGCGTGGGAATAATATCCCAGCTTTGAAAATCGCTCTGTAGAAGAATCAGACCAGCCAGATGGCATATTATCAAAGGGCAAGTCCCTTATTGGAAGGGAACTCTCGAAGGCTCTCCCCCTACTTAGGGTGATCAGCAAACCCCCTCCGCGCGGAGGGCGCAGGTTCCAGGCGCCCCGACAGTAACGGATTTTGTCCACAATGTAGGGGCGAACTGCGTTCGCCCAAAAGGTACATGATCAAAGCGCAAGTCCCGTATGGCTCTAAGTCCTTTTCTTTGGAAGTTAAGCCCACTACCGATGTCTTTGATGATTTCTGCCTCTGGATAGAATCCGCGCATAAAGCTGACTTGTCCCTCAAGGTCATCTCGTTGCTTGATTGAACTGACTCGGCAGTAGCAAACAAGGGAAGCTCTAGCTGCACCATTGACGTAAGACTGGACATCGTACAATCGTTGCCCTGCTTCGTTTTTGATAAGTAGTCGTGCAAAATTAATTTCCTAGTCGAGACTCCGAGACAGGAGTCAGGAGACAGGAGACTCCGAGACGGGATACAGCTATTAGGGATCGGATTTGAGTTTTCAGTTCACTGTTTACTCACAGCAGAAGTCTGACGAATTAGTGGCTTAGATGTGTAATTAATTGTGCTTAGATACTTAATGTATTGGGATGTATCCCAATAGCTCAAGGGCTTTTCTCAGGGTCACAAACATTCGCCTAAAAATTAGCGTATGTTTGTTAACATTGGCAAATCAGTAACTAGCTGTCAACCTTAATTTTGGGACTGATTGAAGGTAAAGAATTGAAGACTTATTAGAGTCTCTCCACCCAGCCATAGACAGGGAAACATCGGCTCTTCGTTACTCTTTATGCTAAATCAACATACAAGATGCCAAGATAACATACTTCTAACCCAAAAATTCCGAAAGTTTCTAAAGCCATAGCCTCTCCGTTTTATTAGTTTAAGTTTATTATTGATTCCCTCGACCACCCCATTCGTTGTCCTTTGCTCGAAATAACTAATAATTTCTCCAAACCAGTTTCGGATTGTTTGACAACTCTTGGTAAAAACACTGGAGGATTTTGCCAACCATTCTGAGATGGATAGCATTCCCTCTGTCGGATTCTCTGAGGTTTCATAAATCTTTCTAAATTCTTCCTTTAACTCGTGCATCTTTTTCAAATTTGGCAAATTTTCTTTGATAGCTTCTAGTTTGAGTTTTTGGGGTTCCGTTAAATTTTCTTCATTTTTTAACAGACTATATTTACTTCGCTTTAAAACTTCTAGTTTTGCTTCTTTTTCCGCTTTCTGTTTTTTATTTTTCTGCGCTTCTACGGCTCTTTTTTCTGCTCTTCTCTGTTCATCTAACTCTTGATTAATTTGTTTCATGACATGGAATCTATCGGCGACTACCTCGGCCGATGGCATCAATTCTTTCACCAAATTTTTATAGGGCAACCAAAGGTCTATGCTGACTTCTTCAATTTGCTCTAACACCTCTTTTCCCCATCCCGTAAGCGTTTCCCTCAATTCTTCTTGTGTTCGCTTCTCTAGAATAGCTATTAGTTTTCCCGTATCTAAATTTACTAAAACCGCACAATAATTTTTTTGTCCTTTGACTAGAGCGATTTCGTCAATTCCTAGTCTTTTTAATTTCGATAGGTCTGTCTCTGTAATTTCTTCAGCTATGTCCTCTATCATTCTTTGAATCTCTTCTTCCGTTACGTCATTTCTTCGGCTAACATTTAAAATATCTCCTTCTTTTAATTGTTCGAGTATATTCTCGGCTAGTCTTTTCGTATAGGTTCGTTTCTTGGCGACAAAATCTAACTCTTCACTAAAGGGTTTTCGACAATTATTGCACTTAAATTGACGACGATTAACTTGTAGGTACACTGGTTGTCCTGAGATTGGTAAATCTTTGACTAAATGTCGATGATTTTGGTGTAGTTTATCGCTCTCTAACCCACAATGAGGACAGGTTGCTTTTTGATTTTTCGATTCGATTCGGCAAACTATACCGATATTTTCTAGGTGTAGATAGCCTTGAATAGACGTTCCTTTTAGGTTCAAAAATTTGTCAAGCATCATAAGTAAAATAATCTCGTTTTTGGCTATTATATCAAATCTTAACTCAATTGTCTATCTTTTGGTATTAACCTGTTTGTGCCTAAAATCTTTCCCTGTTTGGGTTTGAGCTATTTTTGAGCGTAGGTACTCTTATCGAATTTTATTTTAAGTTAATTATTTGCATAACAATTACCGAAGAGCCGAAACATCTAGATTATGGCAAGGAACAACTCATGCAACAGGCAAGAGTGGAGAGAAGCTTGTCTATTAGACAGCATGGCTAAAAAGGGGTTGGGGGTGAGGGCAATTAACCATCCCTGCCATTACTTTTGAACAATGGTATAACTTATCCTCGCGCAGCCCCCCCTAACCGATCGCTATTTTTTCAGATTTTCTGCGCCGGAAACAACCTTGGCCGAGTCAATTTTATCCCCTTGTTTGATCGTATCAATCACTTCCATTCCCTTAGTTACATAACCAAAAACGGCATAATCACCATCGAGGAAATTGATATCCGACAGGGCAAAATAAAACTGAGAAGAAGCGGAATTAGGTTGTTGAGAACGGGCCATCGCAATCGCACCGCGTTTATGGGGTAAAGCGACGATGGGAGTGCGCGCCGTGGCCTGTTGACCGATTGGTTGCTCATAAATCGGCTCTTTTTTGTCTTTGAGGAGAATTTCCAGGGGAACATAACGGGTTTGCTTGGTTTCTGGATCGACAAAACCACCAGTCCCGCGACCCTGGGGATCACCACCTTGGGCGACAAAAGGCTGCGGTTCCTTAACCACGCGATGGAAAGTTAAACCATTATAAAAACCTCTCCCGACCAGATCCACAAAGTTACCGGCAGTAATTGGGGCCGCATTACCATCAATTTCGATCGTTACCGGTTTACCTTTGATGATCATCTCGACGACGGCAGTTCCATCTAAGCGGGGTTTGTAATTATCCATGTTGACACTGCCCGAACTGGCAGGTTGAGAGGTTTGGACGATACTAGAATTATCGGGGGTGGAATTAGCTTCTGGGGAAGAACAGCCGAAAAGTGTCGTCGCTGCGATTAAAAAAACACAAACTACAGACAGCCAGCCAGATTTTCTTATCTTCATCATTATTATAGCCAAAAAGAGCGAAAAAAGGCTTACAATCCCTCTAGAGGAATTTCCAGAAAACGAGCGAGTTCCGCCCCTTGATTTTCCAATTCCGAGAGGGACATAGGATCGCCGACGCGAGTTAAAGGGATATCACGACGCTGTTTAATCCGCAGGAATAGTTCCCGTTTCGGGTTGAGTCCTTCTCGCACTTCGGCCCGCACAGCTTGCACATCTTCGAGGGGCCAATCGAGATCAAGGCGGCGATTTTTGCCAGGGTAGCCCCAACGAAAGATTTTAACTTTGCCGGTTTCCTTATTAAACTCGTTGTAACCACCTCCGACATTCCAGAGGAGAGATAACCAGAGATAGGTGGCTAAAAGGGTTCCCGCAGTGCCATAAAAGAGTAGGGCGACTCCTTGGGGAATAAATTGTAAGGCACTGGTATCGCTAACGAGAAGTAGATTGACCTTCAAATAACTGGAAAGACCAGCGAGGAGAAACCCTAGACCGCCAATGGAGACGATTACAGCCCAAAAATAGTTACTAGGGCGACGAGATCCCATTACTTCTTGCCGTAGGATCAGGCTATCTTTACTTGTTGTTTGCGCTTTCATCGAAAAACTGGGTCTGAAACCCCGCCCTTTAGCGATAGCAGAGGGCGGCTTTATATAATTTAGTGAGAAACAATTAAACCGTTAGAACGACGAATTAACTGAATCTTGCTAACAGCCATCTGTCCCAATCGTTGACCATTGGTATCGCTTACAGATAGCTGTTTTTCGGTATCTCCACTAACATAACCAATTCCTTTGGGAGAAGAAACTAAATCTCCTTTACGGAACCCATGTCTTGTGGTAGAGCCACCATATTTACGTCGTTTACCACCTTTGGAAAAAACCATCAGGTGAAGTTGACGACGACTAATAGGAGGACGTTTGATGACAGCAAAGGGAGCGTTTGTTACTTTAACAGAACCCTTCCAATCATATCCATGACCATTAGAATTGTGGAATGGACAATAATCTAAAAATTGAAAACAGGCAAGAGCAATTCCATCGTTAGCATGACTTTCTGGTGATTGTTCTGCTTTATTTTTGGACTTTTCTAGTCGCCAATATTTTCTAAGATTAGAGGTTTGCCAACCGAAGCGAGTATGGACTGTTGCCAATTGAGATAGTTGCTCAATAGCCCATTTCTGTCCGACCATAACCGACGAGAAACCTTTTCCAGACTTAGCCCCTTTTCTACCGGAAGTTAGAGCAATATCGGCTTTGATGTACTCAAAGTAAATATCGGTAATTGGATAGATTTTGGTGAGTTCAGAAACGACTCGAAGTTCAAGTTGACGATTGGCTCTGATTGAGGGAAGCTCATTTCCTTGTTTTCTATTTGAAAATCGTTTTTTTCGATGCGCTCTTAGATTAAAAGGAAGTTGGCGGTTAATCCGTCTTCCTCTACGTCCTCTTCGCATTAACCGTCTATTGTCCAGGCACTCTTTTACTCGCTTAAAAGGAAGTTCTAAGTGAGCCTTCCAAAGAGTAAAAAGAGAGGATTGAACGCCAATTCCAGAGAATAATTTACCTGGGTCAATACCAATGGCAATCGGTTGGGTTTTGTTGTCGGAAGGTTCAGTGGTTAGCTGGACATAGAAAATATCTAAGTCGTTGAATTTACCGATGGCTTTTCCTTCTTTAATCCACCGTCTGGCCCGACTGGGTTTAGTGGGCATCAATGGCTTTCCGTCTTTTGAGATAACAGGAACTCTTTCCATGGAGATAATCCTTAAGAGTAAAGTTAAAGTCCCTTTCCGCAACACAATCAAGATGTCTTGTCTAACAACGCTTTACCAATAAAGCTTAGAGGGAATCCGAACTAGGGAAGCATTCGGAGGTCTGTGCCAGATTGTGTCTCGATGCGGTAGTCTCTACTTGCGTCGCCTAAATTGGTCTAGGCAAGCTCCGTCCTTTAGGGCGGGGTTAGTGACCCTTCTTTTTCAGGTTGCCTAGAGTTATTTTACCAGCTTTTTTCTCTCCACTTCCCCAACCCCCAACCCTGACTCTCCCCATAGTCCCCACCCCCAACCTAGGGTGTTGATTTTGAGCGGAATGCTGCCAAAATAAGTAGCTAGACACAATTAATTAGGGCTGGCTGAAAATTACTGGAAGCCTTACTAGAAAACGGTTTCGGCACTTTTTTAGCCAAAAAAGTGCCAGAAACAAAGGTTGAGAAATCGATCCGAGGGACTCAAAACCCTTGCACTTTCGCTCTTCGATTTCGAAGGGTTCCGCTTCCAGACCTGCGAGGTCATTCTGTTATTCTGACTTCCCCTCCCGACTCGGAGACTCGGAGACTCCGAGACTCACAAGACAGCTATTAGGGATCGGATTTGAGTTTTCAGTTCACTGTTTACGGATCACAGCAGCAGTCTGACGGAGTAGTGGCTTAGATGTGTAATTAATTGTGCTTAGATACTTACACATATCTAACTACCTCTTGCATGAGTGCAACGGTAAAGGGATTGGGGGAGATTCAGCTAATCTAAGGATAGGCGGTTAAAATGCGTCTTAGCTTAACGTTCCAGAAAAGTTATGCGTGAGAGGTAAAACGACTTGGCTTTCATGCTCCCGTGTTATTCGGGTAAGGTTACGGTAGCAGTAGCCCCCGATAATACCAGTCAAAATCGATGCTCATTGTGGTCAGAAAGTAGCTAAATCTCTATCTACAAGAACCCCTGTTTGTCCCGATTGTGGCTATGTAGAAAGAAGATAGAGATGTTAACGCCGCTATCAACATCCTCAAAAAGGGACTAAGTACGCACTTAGGATAGCGGAACTCATACGCTTGGAAGCCGGTGCGGTCTTGTCTTGGGGGCTCCCCAAGTGGAACAACTGGTCTAGAGAGATTCCCGCGGGCGACTGTTGGATAGGTTCTGTCAAGCTCTAAGGAAACTCGGCGGAACCAAGAATCCCGAAGCGCTTAGGGACTTGCGTGCGAATAATATCCCAGCTTTGAAAATCGCTCTGTAGAAGAATCAGACCAGCCAGATGGCACAGGATCAAAGCGCAAGTCCCTTATTGGAAGGGGGTTCTCGAAGGCTCTCCCCCTACTTAGGGTGATCAGCAAACCCCCCCGGCGCGGAGGGCGCAAGCTTTGCGCCCCTACAGTAACGGATTTTGTCCACAATGTAGGGGCGAACTGCGTTCGCCCAAAAGGTACATTATCAAAGCGCAAGTCCCTTAGTGCGACGGGAGTGTCAATTAGGGTATTCTATGAGGGGGAGAGAAAAATCCCGCCTCGAAGATGGTTGTTGTTGAAAAAATCCGTAAAAAATAGTTGCGCTCTTGTATAATCGGCTAAAATCCAGAGAAATAGCTTTTGCCATGGCGACTACAGAAGCATTGAACCCCAGTCAGTTCTCACTCTTAACCAACCTCACCGCTGCTCGTTCAAGTTCACCCAACCCACAAGAAGAAATGGACAAAGTTATCATTCTCGTTAATGCCGAAGCTCAAGCCAGTGGTCAGATGTCTCGGCTATCGCCCGTTACCGAAAAGATGGTGATTGCCTTAAAAAATGCGGTTCCTAAATCCTTGGCCGTGGAGGTGACGGGGACGGCTTCTTTGTGGTCAAAAATGGAGTCGGGTAAAACTAGCCAAAATAATTTAATCTGGTGTCCCCTAACAATTCAATTGCCCAATTGGGTGAATTTTCCGGGTAAAAAAGTTTATCAAGCTTGTCGGGATATCGAGGAAAGACGCGCTTGGGTTTCCCATACCCTGCACTATAAAACCAGTCAGGGAGATTTTTCTTTTGGGGATCTTTGGTTGCCGATCACGGTGACATCTAAGGGTTTAGAATACGGTGAGGTAATCGGGGAGGGTATGATCCCCAACGCCTACAGTCAACCCATTAGTCTAGAAAGAGAGAGTCTTAAGTCTTTACATCGGCTGGCAGCGCAATTACTGGATAATTTACAGGCTCCTGCTTCTGTTTATTTGCTACAGTTTCGTCTGTCTCATCGGGAAGTGGTTTTTGATCGTCTCTGGCCTTTTCCTGCTGCGCCTGCGATCGCTTCCTTGCGCGGTCAACAGACAGATCTCTACGCAGCCTACTGGAATTGTTTACGTCGGCAAGCAATGGTCGATCATTCCTTGGCTATTTAATCCAATAGCAGAGAAAAACTGTCCAACTTTGGCCACAACAGCGATCGATCCCTAAACTATCTAAAATTAAATCCCTGACGATGTTAGCGATCGCAAATTCACTATAAAAACTTTCGGAGGGGATGTAAGACCAAAAGCTGGGCGTAAGTCCGTCTTAAGGCAATCCCCCGTGAACTGTCTAGCAGTAATGTATTAAGTTGACAAAAGGGATACTTTGGCAGAATATTTAGAGCGTAGCAGCCGCCATAAAAACCCAGCTTTTGTCCGTTCCAACTGTCGAAAATGCCGAAATATTCGCTAATTATCCCGATTTATAACGAGGAAGAAACCATTCCAGAACTCTATCGCCGTGTCAGTGACGTCATGGATAGTTTAGATGATTCTGTGGAACTGATTCTGATTAATGATGGCAGTCGCGACCGTTCCTTAAAATTAATCCTGGAACTACAGGAAAGAGATGCTAGGGTATGTTACATTAGCTTTGCTCGTAACTTTGGCCATCAGGCAGCAGTAACGGCAGGACTCAATTTCGCTAGGGGTCAAGTTATTGTTGTCCTCGATGCCGACTTGCAAGATCCACCAGAATTGATTCCCAAAATGATTGAGTCTTGGCAAGCAGGTTATCATGTGGTTTACGCCCAGAGAACAAAACGGAAAAAAGAAAGTTGGTTTAAACGCCTAACTGCCTACGTTTTCTATAGATTGCTGCGACAATTAGCCGACCTAGATATCCCTGCGGACACGGGGGATTTTTGTCTGATGGATCGTCAGGTAGTGGACGTATTAAATTCTATGCCAGAACGGAATCGTTATATTCGCGGTTTGCGCGCTTGGATTGGTTTCCAACAAACTGCTGTTAAATTTGAGCGGCATCCCCGGTTTGCTGGGGAAGTCAAGTACACTTTTAAAAAATCCCTAGCTTTAGCGATTAATAGCTTGGTGTCTTTTTCTAGGATTCCTCTGCGTATTTCCAGTTATTTAGGCTTATTTTCCGCTTTAATTGCCCTGTTTATGGCTTTACTGGTTCTCTACTGGCGCTTACAGCAACTAGGCTCTCCCGTCACTGGTTTAGCTACCATTTTGATCGCTGTGTTTTTCTTGGGTGCGGTACAATTAATCAGTATTGGCATATTAGGGGAATACATCGGGCGAATTGACGAAGAAGTTAAAGGCAGACCCGCTTATACGATCACTGAGATGGCTGGGTTGGAAATCAATTAAACTTTTAAAACAACAAATATCAATTAATTCTTGTTGATTGATGACCTACGGACAAATAAACCTATGATGAACCAGAAAAAATATTTACCCGATCAATCGGCCGCTAATTTCGGAAAGTTTTTGATTATCACTATTTTAGTGATCGGTATGGGATTGCGGTTTTTTCATATAGAGCAAAAAGTTTATAGTGCCGATGAAGTGCGAAGAATTATGCGTTCTTCAGGATACACGACCCAAGAGGTGCGGGAGCAGGCTTTTATAGGAGATATTATTGGAGTCGAAGAGTTGCAGCGTTTCCAATATCCGCATCTTGAAACATCTCTGAATGATACAATGCAGGCCTTAATTGGTAATCCTGAGCATCCCCCACTCTATAATTTGTTGAACCGCTTTTGGATGCGGGCATTTCCTTGGACAAATTCAGCTAGAACTTTCTCGATTTTCTTAAGCGTCCTGGCCATTCCCTGCCTTTATTGGTTATGCCTAGAATTGTTCGATTCCTCCCTAACGGGCTGGATAGCGATCGCTTTATTCGCTGTTTCTCCCTTTCAGATACTTTCGGCGCAAAACGCTACCCAATATAGTTTCTGGACGCTGACAATTCTTTTATCAGGAATTGCTCTTTTACGAGCAATCCGTAAAAATACCCTTAAAAGTTGGCTCTGGTATAGCTTGAGTCTCTCCCTAACTTTTTATGCTCATTTATTCTCCTATTCCCTAGCCATCGCCCAAGCTTTGTATGTGATTCTTCTAGAGAGATTGAAAATTACAAGAACAGTTGTTAGCTATGTATTGGCAGCTGTTGGCAGCTTAGTTTTATTTAGCCCTTGGCTATTCGTGATTTTTAGCAAGCTAGACAAAATTGATCGTAACACCCAATACTATCGACAGTTTAAGACTAATATCATCCAAATATCTCAAACCTTATTTCGTCATACTGGTCATGTATTTGTGGATTTCTTTCACCGCCGAGGAAGATTAGAGTCTGCTTTTCATCTATTAATATTATTGTTAGTGGTCTATTCTCTTTATCATCTCATCCGATACACATCCCCGAAAGTTTGGTTATTCCTCATAACTTTGATTGTTGTTCCGACACTGTTTCAAATTGTACCTGATTTATTAAAACCATCGATTCGCTCCCTACAAGCCAGATATTATCTACCAGTATTTTTAGGAATGCAGATTTCTATTTCCCACCTAATCGCTAGTTATATCGGCTCAAAATCGCCAAAAAATTGGCTTCACTATTTAGGACAACAAATCTTGCTAATTTTCCTGCTACTAGGTATAGTATCGGGTGTATTTCTGGGTTTAACTCCTGATGCGGCTTTAGACGATCAAAGAGGTACAGCCAGTGGAGCTAATCTAGAAATCGCCCCTGTTTTAAACTCCATGACTAAGCCGATAGTTATCAGCGATAATACCCCTAGTTTCTTTTTGGCATTATCCTATTTAGTTAACGATCAAGTTAAGTTTCAATTATTTCGGGATGGCGATGTGGAATCCTGGCGGCAAAAACTCAATCTCAAGGAATTAGCCCAAAACTACAGTAATATCGTCGTGGCACATCCCGAAGAAGATTTTGTTAACTTTTTAAATGAGCAGTACCCAATTCGTACAGAAAAATTAGCAGGGCCGCTCATAGAAATTAAACTCCAGTAGCAGGGAAAAACTGTCTAACTTTGCCCACAACAGCGATCGATTCCTAAACTATCTAAAATTAAATCACTGACGGCGTTAGCGATGGCAAATTCACTATAAAAACTTTCGCGAAAATCAAAAGCTTGCATCTCGGTAACGATCGCAATCACCAAGTTACCGAGATCGTTTTCTCCTTCCAAACGCTGACGCAGAAAAATTTGACTAGCGCGTTCAGCGATAGTTTCATTAATAGCTTCGGGAATAAATTCTGCATCTAACCAACGATGCAAAGCTGTGCGCAGCCAAGTTTGTTCCTGTTGGGGATTTTCGATCGGTGGTAAAGTAATAGGCGGAATTGGTGCGGGATTGTCAGGCATAATTAGAGAATGATCAGGCTACGAGACTGAATTCTTGGGGGGAGTCGTGGATATCGCCTCTATTATACAAGGATACGCACGCGGTTACTTTCTCATGGCCGATGAGGGGGGGCGATTGGATTGGTATTCTAGTAGAAATCGCGCTCTTATCCCTCTCGATCGGCGTTTTAGGTATCCCAAGTCCCTAAAACGAGTTTTGAATCAAAATCGCTTTACCGTGGCTATTAACCGCAATTTTGCTGGGGTTTGTGCCGGTTGTGCTGATCGCTCGCTGACTTGGATTTCCCCGGAGTTAATGCAAATCTATCAGCAATTACACCAAGCCGGTTGGGCCTACAGTTTCGAGACTTGGCAAGGGGATCAATTAGCGGGAGGGATTTTAGGTTTGGCCATTGGCGGGGTTTTTATCGGGGAATCGATGTTTTATCAAATTCCCGATGGTTCTAAGGTAGCTATGGTCAAGTTAGTTGAACACCTCAGAGAACGGGATTTCTGTCTATTTGATGCCCAAATGCAAAATCCCCATCTGGCTAGATTTGGGGCCTATACTATCGGCGAAAAAGAATATCATTCCCTACTAGAAAGCGCTCTGCTCAAGCATTGCCATTTTGTTTAAGTAGGGTTGGCTGAAAAAGTCTTTCCTGGGGGCAGGGTGTGGGGTGTAGGGTTTTACCCATGTTTTCCTTTTGCGGAGCCGGTTGTCAGGATTCGGCCGTCAATAGCAAATTAGGTTACACTTCATCTTTGACGAAAAAAGCTGTCAGAATCGACCTCGAACAGAATCGACCTCGAATGTCTTGACTACTGAACCCGATTCAAGTTACTCTATCAGGGTAAATTAGATAGTAATGCAATTCGGACTTAAATTGGCGATGTTAGACCAGTTAAAAATTCTAATTGTTGATGATGAGGAAGCGGATCGGCGCACAGTGCGCCGATTGTTAAGAACATCGGGGATGGAGACACAAATAACAGAAGCCGCTAACTATGAAGAGGCTAAAGAAAAGATGTCTAATAATCTTTTCGACTGTGTATTTATCGATTATCTTCTACCTGATCAAGATGGGTTGACTTTGGTGCGGGAAATTCGGCAACAGGGAGTTAAAATCCCCCTAATTGTCTTAACAGGTCACGGAGACGAAGAAATTGCCGTCGATATGATGAAGGCTGGTGCTTCCGATTATCTGAGTAAATTTCGTCTTTCTCCTTCGCGCTTAAATCAAGCAATGCGAAACGCCCTACGCATCTATAAAGCGGAACAAGAGACGGTGATTGCCAAACAAGAAAAAGAGCATTTAGCTAAACAAAAAGAAGATTTTATTGCGAGGATGACCCACGATTTACGAACTCCCTTACTGTCGGCTAATCACATATTAGAACTATTTCAAGAAGGTTTATACGGTGAGATTACTCCCGAAATGAGTCGAGTTATTCAGGTGATTATTCGCAGTAATAAAAATCTCTTGGAAATGGTTAGTAATCTTTTGGAAGTTTATTTTCATGAAAACGGGGAAAAAAAACTTAATTTTACTAAATTCAAGATTGTCGATCTTCTCGGAGAATTGTGTCAGGAGTTAGCTCCCATCGCCAGAGAAAAAGGACTAGAATTAAGCTTAAATGCCGAAAATACCGGGGAAGTTTTCCTAACTGGCGATCGCTTAGAACTGCGGCGCGTTTTTAGCAATCTCATCGGCAATGGGATTAAATTCACCGAACAGGGTTATGTGAAAATTGATCTCATCGCCGCTACAGAAGAAGATGCTTTTGTCACCATTGTCATTGAGGATACTGGTATCGGCATTGCAGCCGAAGAACTACCCCGGATTTTTGATCGCCTGTACTCTGGTTCCCAAGAAAGTTCCACCAGTGGGTTAGGACTTTATCTCTCCCGTCGCATTATCGATGCTCATGGGGGAACTATTATCGTCACCTCAGAATTAGGACGGGGTAGTCGCTTTTCTGTCCGTTTACCTGCCTAGAAAGATCGATAATAGAAAAAATACTTGCTGCCGATCGGTCACTGTTAATGGCTTCTAATTGGGATATCTTGTTAATACAAGCGGCGCGTCAGGGCAATCGGACGCGGGTTCAAGCTTTACTAAGTCAGGGGGCAAATGTCAACGCCACTGATGGCCAAAATACGACGGCTTTAATCTATGCCGTGCAGGGGGGTCATCGGGAAATTGTGGCAATTTTGCGAGAATTTGGGGCTGATATCAACAAAAGTAAACAACCCCAAGGTTTAAGCCCTCTCATGTTAGCGGCTGCCCTCAATCACAGTCAAATCCTCGCTCAACTAATCGCCGCCGGTGCTAATGTCAATCAGGTCAATCAAGATGGTACTCCTGCACTAATGATTGCCACTTATAAGGGTCATACAGCGATCGCAGAACAGTTATTAACCGCCGGTGCTCGGGTCAATATGCGCGATCGGGATGGAGATACGGCTTTATCTGTAGCGATTAGCCAAAATTACGCCGCAATTGTCCGTTTACTGCTCGATAGTGGTATAGATGAAGAAATCCGTCAAGAAGCTTGGTTAGAGGCTCTCAACGCTAATCGTCCAGAAATCCTCGAATTGTTTATTAACCGTGGTATGCCTCTCGATTCTCCCACTTTATCCGGGGAAACTCCCCTAATTTTGGCTGTAGAGAGGGGAAATCTCGGCAGCGTACAAACTTTACTGCAAGCGGGAGCAAATCCGAATATTAGCACGGAGGAGGGAGAAACTGCCCTGATGATCGCCGCTGCTGAGGGATATTTCGATATTGTCCGACTTTTACTTGCTCAGGAGGCCAGTGTTGACAATCAAAATCAGGCTGGAGAAACGGCCCTGCATTTAGCCACGATCGAAGGACATTTAGAGATCGTCCAGGCCTTACTACAAGCTGGCGCTTTTGTCAATCATCGTAACCATTTTGGCGATACACCCTTGCTCATCGCCACGGTGCAGGGATACGAAGCGATCGTTTTAGAATTGTTAAAACAGGGAGCCGACCCTAACCTAACTCAGCAGGGAGAAACACCGTTAACTTTAGCTCTACAGCACCAATTTACGGAAATCTGCCGTTATCTCCTCGACTACGGGGCCAATGCCAACGCCGTTTATCCCGATGGCAAAACCGTCCTCATGAAAGCTTGTGAGGGCAATAATAGTCAATTGGTGCGCCGGTTAATCGATATCGGCGCTGATGTCAATAAACTCGATTTTAGCGGTGCTTCCCCTTTAATGTGGGCGAGTTATCACGGTTGTCTCGACACGGTTAAAGTTTTGTTAGAGAGGGGAAAGGTGAACTTAAATCAGAAAAATCAAGGGGGAATGACCGCTTTAATGTTAGCTAAATTTAATCACCATCAGGCGATCGTTTCTTTATTACAACAAGCGGGAGCGATCGAGTAAGCTGCCCGCGCATTTAAATTGCTTGTGGAGATGAGGCGATCGGCGATCGGCAGGAGATAGGGTGTTAGGGTTTTAGGGTGTTAGGGTGTTAGGGTGTTAGGGTGTTAGGGTGTTAGGGTTTTAGGGTTTTAGGGTGATAGGGTGTTAGGGTGTTAGGGTGTTAGGGTGTTAGGGTGTTAGGGTTTTAGGGTTTTAGGGTTTTAGTTGAAATTCCCCCACTTCCCCACTTCCCCACTTCCCCACTTCCCCACTTCCCCACTTCCCCACTTCCCCACTTCCCCAATCCCCCACTTCCCCAATCCCCCATCACCCCACTTCCCCACTTCCCCAATCCCCCATCACCCCACTCCCCCACTTCCCCACTTCTCCACTCCCCCACTTCCCCACTTCCCCACTTCCCCACTTCCCCACTTCCCCACTTCCCCAATCCCCCATCACCCCACTTCCCCACTTCCCCAATCCCCCATCACCCCACTTCCCCACTTCCCCACTCCCCCACTTCCCCACTTCTCCACTCCCCCACTTCCCCACTTCCCCACTTCCCCACTTCCCCACTTCCCCACTTCCCCACTTCCCCACTTCCCCAATCCCCCACTTCCCCACTTCCCCACTTCCCACTTCCCCACGAGAAACTTTTTGCCGCAAACCCTAGATAGTCAACAGCTTACCATGACCACAGTGATATTATCGGAACCGCCGGCTTCTTTGGCCGCTGCCACTAAATTCTCGACAATTTCCTGACAATCGGCACTGGTTTGCAAATAATCGCTAATTTCCTCGTCGGACACTTCTTCCGTCAAACCATCACTACAGAGAATTAAACTATCGCCAGATTGCACATCGAGGGGAGATACCGTCACTGGGGGCAAATCGCGACGACCGAGACATTGAAATAAAATGTGTCGCCAAGGGTGGTTTTTCGCTTCTTCTTCGGACAGATCGCCCATTTTTATCGCCCTAGCTATCCAAGTATGATCTTCCGTCACCTGTTCTAATTTTTGCTCACGAAAGCGATAGAGACGGGAATCACCAATATGGGTGTACCAAGAGCCATCATCTCGGAAGATAGCCATGACTAGGGTTGTCCCCATGTCCTGTCTTTCGGGATTTTTGAGTTGATCTTCAATAATCTTCTCGTTAGCGGCAGTAATTGCCTCCTGCAGCAATTCTCCGGCAGCCCGGGGCGAATTCCAGTGTTCTTCTAGATGAGCTTGGATAGTTTCAGTGGCGATTTGACTAGCTTCTTGGCCACCCGCATGACCCCCCATACCATCAGCAACGATAAAAAAGCGCTGCTCGGGGTCGATATAATAACTATCCTGATTAACCGATCGCACTACACCAGGATCGGTCATTCCTCCAAAAGAAAGGTTGTTCATCGAAATTTCTGTTTCTAACACAATAATCTATTATCCCGTGATCAATTACATCATGCGATCCTGACGTTGAATTTTCTGCCAAAGTCTCAACAAAGCTACCCCCGGGAAGAGCGCAATTCCTAACGGCAATAAGGTCAACCAACCAAAACCACTGACAAATAGAAGCGTCGCTGAGATAATTAAAGCACTGATAATTAAAGTATAGTTGGTTGCCATTTGAATCATACCCAATCGCCGCAAAAGTCGCTCGGATTCGCTGGAACGCACCCGGACACGGATATCACCCCGTTCTAATTTTTCGATCGTATCATCGATGCGTCGGGGTAAACTCAGGGCGGTGCTGCTCACTTGGGCTGCTTGTCGTCCTAACTCATCGAGGATATTACTGCCATTATTTCCTGTCATATCATTTACTAATTGCAGGGCAAAAGGTTGGGCCACTTCCATAAAGTTAAATTCGGGATCGAGTCCTTTGCCTACCCCTTCTAGGGTAGAAAATGCTCGCATAACGAAGGTAAAGGTAGCGGGAAAGCGAAAAGGCTGATCGTAGGCGATTTCATAGAGATCATCGCTGATAGAGGCCACGGATTGCTCCTCAAAGGGTTTATCCATGAAGTTATCAAGCATATACTGGATTGATCGCCGCACTGCTCCCATATCACCATTAGCAGTTAATGCTCCTAAATCCACCAGAGAAGTGACCACGCGATCGGCATCTTTTTGGGCAATTCCCAAGAGAGTCTGCATTAATTTTTCGCGCACGTTGGTTTTAATTTGTCCCATCATGCCGAAATCGTAGAAAATTAACGAGCCATCACTATCAACAGCAATATTGCCGGGGTGAGGATCTGCGTGAAAAAAGCCGTTATTGAGTAGTTGAATTAGATAGGCTTTTGCCCCTAGTTTAGCCAACAATTTGCGATCGAGTCCAGCCGCTTCTAGGGCTTCATAATGACTGATTTTGATGCCGGGGAGGTATTCTAGGGTTAAAACCCGGGGAGAGGTGTAGCGCCAATAGACTTTTGGTACTTTTACCCAATCTTCCCCGCGAAAATTACGGCGAAAAGTGTCAGCGTTACGACCTTCGTTGAGATAATCGGTTTCTTCCCAGAGGATTTTACAGCATTCTTCATAAATACCCGTCCAATCGCGACCTTTACCCCATTTGGGATGATTTTGGAAGTATTGGGCGATTTTTTTGAGGATGGTCAGATCGATACTAAATAATTTTTTCAATCCGGGCCGTTGGACTTTGACCACCACATCTTCCCCAGTCTTCAGTTGGGCCCGGTGAACTTGCCCTAAACTAGCGGCTGCCAGGGGAATAGGATCAAAGCTTTTAAAGAGTTGATTGAGGGGTTTACCGAGGGATACCTCGATAATTTTGCTGGCCTGTTCGTAGGTAAATGCGGGAACCTGATCCTGTAGTTTCGAGAGTTCTTCCACATATTCGAGGGGAAAAAGATCGGCCCGGGTGGAGAACAGTTGACCGACTTTAATAAAAGTCGGTCCCAATTCTAGCATGGTTTCCCGAATCCAAGCGGCTTGTTTTCTGCGTCTGCTGGCGAGTTTTTCCTCGCTATAGCTGCCGTTATAGCTCCATTTTTTACCGTTGAGCCAGAATTGATAAAGTACAGTCAGAACGAATCGCCAAATATCTAGACGACGACGATTGATGGAATAGTTTTCTTGATTCCAACGATAGCTATTTTTGGCGACTTGAAGGGCCGGCATTGCTGGGTTTAACTCTAGGGTAACGGGGACGGGTAGAAGGGCTGACACGCAATTTTTGGGGCTTTAAAGCGACTAAAAGAGGGTTTTGGGTTAATTCCGGTAGTTTTTTAGTTCCGAGCGCAATTGGGCGATTTCGGCGCGCATTTCGTCGATGTTTTCCTGCACATCGGCACTGGAGGAACCACTGGAGTCTGTACCAGTATATACTCCCTTTTCCATGGCTCGATCGGCCCTCATTTGCACTTCTTCGACGAATTGCCGCAGGTTTTCCCGTTGTTCGGCATCAAATTTGCCTAATTCGCTTAAAGCGTTGGTGAACGCATCTTCTAGCTGTTCACCGATCACTTCAGCGATCGCTCGTCCGAGGAAAAAGGCGTGAATAACGGGGTTAGTCATAATCTTAAATGGATGTTTTCGCTTGCTGGGGTTTGTGGACGGGAAAGGCGATAATAAATTCCCTAACTACTAGGTTAGGCGACAGAACCAGAAAAGGCAAATCGTTTTTCTGAAAAGGGAGGTGAGATCAAATCCGTTTTCAATAGTGTGATTAACTCTCAAGTTATCAATTGTTTCTCCCTTCTCCCCACAACCCACACCCCACTCTCCTATCCCTTTTAAACAGGATTTAGTGTGAGACGGGGAGGTTAATCGACAAGATTATGAGAAACAAAGGGCGCTAAGGGAGCAAAATCTGGTTCGATCGCGTCGAGAATTTCGCTGAAATCAACCCGATTAGCGAAATAATAGTGTCATCAACAATATCAGCCCTAGGAGAGTTAAGATGCTCGGAAAACGTTTATTAATCCCCTTAATACTATCCCTAGTCACTTTCGGTCTAGTGGTGGCCTGTAATTCTGGCACTCCCACCGGTCAAACTAACCCCAGTCCCGCAGAAAACGCCGCCACTGCTGCTATTCCCATCGGTGCAGCTTTAGCTCAAACCAGCAATCTCGCCCTATTGGGACAGGAACAGGTGATCGGTGTCAAGATGGCTGAAACATATTTTAATAAAAAGGGCGGAGTCAATGGAACACCGATTAAAGTTATTATCCAGGATGTGGCCGGGGACGAACCGGGCGCGATCAACGCCATTAATACCCTAATCACTCAAGATAAGGTGGTGGGTATTCTCAGTCCGTCTCTGTCCCAGCAAGCTTTTGCCGCTAGTCCGATCGCCGATCGAGCCAAAGTTCCCATTCTCGGTCCGTCTAACACGGCTAAAGGTATCCCCCAGATCGGTGAATATGTGGGTAGGGTGTCTGCTCCTGTGGCTGTGGTCGCTCCCAATGCGGTTAAAACCGCTTTAAAAATCGATCCCAAGATTAAAAAAGTGGCTGTCTTTTTTGCCCAAAATGATGCTTTTAGTAAATCGGAAACGGAAACTTTTCAAGAAACCCTAAAGAGTTTAAATCTTGATATTATCACCGTGCAGAAATTCCAAACCACCGATACAGATTTTCAAAACCAAGCCACCGCCGCTATTAATATTAAACCAGATTTAGTGGTTATTTCTGGTTTGGTTGCTGACGGAGGAAATTTGGTCAAACAGTTGCGACAATTAGGCTATCAGGGGTTAATTATTGGGGGCAATGGTTTAAATACTTCTAATATTTTCCCGGTTTGTCAAGCTCAATGTGATGGCATTATCATTGCTCAAGCTTATAACCCGGAATTAGATAATCCTATTAATCGGGATTTTGTCGCCGCTTATACAGCAGAAAATAAAAAAGCACCCCCCCAATTTACCGCTCAAGCTTTTACGGGAATTCAAGTTTTTGTCGAGGCCTTAAAACGGGTAGATGATAAAAATAAACTCAGTACACTTTCCCTCGAACAAATTCGCCAACAATTAAATCAGGAGATTTTAGCGGGTAAGTATGTCACTGTCCTGGGAGATATTGCTTTTACTCCCGAAGGGGAAATCATTCAGGATAAATTCTCCGTGGCACAAATTAAAATGGATGCCGATGGTAAGAATGGTAAATTTACTTTTGTGAAAAATTAATCAGTAAAGGGTTCTTCTCGTTTCCATCTCGTTGCAAGGGATACCCTGACAACGCACTTCCAGAGGTTCTACCTCTTGTGTAACCCATCAGGGAAGGGAGGGATATCCTCCCTTTTCTCGTGCCAATGTAGAACCTTGGCACGAGACAAAAGGAATAGGATCAAGGTTGTTTGGCTCTTCTAGGTTCTGTGTGCAAGGAAGAAGAATAGGGATGATTTTCCAGAAACAGGGTCTTCAATGCCTTGCCTAGCAAGACTTATCCTAATGATCAAGAAGAGCGTCAGTAAATCGGTTTATTATGGCTAATTTGTTGCCGTTAGCAATTATAGCTCTCAAAAAGGGGTGGGAATGATTAGATCAAGTTTAGTTTCGGTCTGAGGATGACGAAAAGATAATTGTTTAGCGTGTAGGTGTAAACGGTGGGACTGCTTACCATCGTACAAGCGATCGCCTAAAATTCCTATCCCTAATCCCTGTTGACTATGAACACGAATTTGATGGGTTCTTCCCGTGTAGGGAATAAATTCGAGGCGAGAATAATTGCCTTCTTTGCCGACAACTTTAAAATAGGTTTGACTAGCTTTTCCCCTTTGCCAATCCACAGTTTGATAGGGTCGATTTTGCGGATTTCCCCAGAGGGGTAGGTCAATTATACCCGATTCTCGCTCAACAATTTCTGATAATATAGCTTCGTAGATTTTCTCCACTTGTCGCCGTTGAAATTGTTGGGATAAACAACGATAAATATCTAAATTTTTAGCTAGTAATAATATGCCAGAAGTTTCTCGATCTAAACGATGAACGGGAATGACATTTTTTCCTTGACGACGAAACCGATTAACCACAGCATCTTGACTATCTTGATAACGTCCTGCTACCGATAATAATCCTGCGGGTTTATTAATAGCAATTATTCCCTCGTCTTCGTAGATAATTTCTAGGGATGAACGTAAACCAGAGAGTAAAAAACCCATGAGAGGTTGACATCTTTCTTGACAAGCGCCATAAAATTCTCCCTGTTTTCTATCTCGATTCGATTCTCCCCACCAAAATTCGGCCATAGCGATAGGTTTTAATCCTTTCATGGCGGCATAATTTAATAATTTTGGGGCGCAACATTCCCCTGTTCCCGTCGGTAACAAATTACTGCCCATCAATTTAGCTAAGGAGAGAGATTGTCCAGAAAAGTTATTTAAACAGTAGGATTGATACAGCAATTCCTGTAACTGTTTGGAGAGGTTCCTACGCTGTTGCTTAAGTTCAATAATTCTCTGATTAGCTAAGTTTATTTTCTCAATTAATGGGGTTAAAACTTGTTTTTGTTCCTGTTTTAATTGCTTTCTTGCTCTTTTTTCCTGACGACTGATATTATTTAAATTTTCTAATTCCTCTGGTTTTAAATTTCCTAAATTTCTTAATCTATCTCGTTCCTGTTTATTGCTTTGATGTTGTTGCTGTAAAGCTTGTATTTTGCGATCAAAACTTGCTTGATTGAGTCGATATAAGTTATGTTCTGGGATTGATTGTAGGGTGATAATTTCCTGTTTAATTGTTTCTAAAAGTTGCAAAACGCGCTTTTCTTCCAGCATAATTTTTTCTCTCCCCACTAGGGACGGAACCCAGCCAGTAGCTTCTCCCTGTCCAGAAAAAGCTTTTAAAATCTCTATTTCGCCAGCAGCATTTTCTCCTAACAAAATTCCATACATTTTGCCTTGAGGATTGCTGATAGTTGTCATCAAATCTTGGGCAATTTTTTCAGCCAAAAGAGTGCGGGGCAAGCGCAATAACTCGCCCGTTTCGGTACAAATTCCTTGATAATAATAAGTAACTTCCTTCACTCTTTAAGAACAGGAAAAGGGCTAGAGATACCCCTAAGAAAAACAATTGGCAAAGAAATCAATAGTTTCCTGTAAAGCGACAATAAAGCGCTCGATTTCTTCGCGGGTATTATAAAAATATAGACTTGCCCGCGCGCTGCCGGAAGCATCAAAAAGGCGGTGTAGAGGTTGGGTACAGTGATGACCGGAACGAATAGCAATTCCTTCGTGGTCTAATAAAGTGGCTAAATCACTAGCATGAATCCCTTCCACATTAAAGGAGGCTAAACTAGCCCGACCTTGGCCTGTTAAACTAGGTGGCGGCCCGTAAATTCTTAAACCCTCAATTTCTCCTAGTTTTTTGAACAAATGGGCGGTTAATTCTTCTTCGTAGGCATGAATATTATCCATCCCTAAACCCATTAAATATTCTACCGCAGCACCGAGGGCAATCGCTTCGCCAATAGCGGGGGTTCCCGCTTCAAATTTGTGGGGCAGTTCGGCACAGGTAAAATGGTCTAAATAGACTTCCGCAATCATTTCGCCACCACCAAAAAAGGGCGGCATTACCTCTAAAATAGCCTCTTTACCGTACAAAAATCCAATACCGGTGGGGGCGCACATTTTATGACCACTAGCCACCAACCAATCACAATCTATGGCCTGCACATCAATGGCTAAATGGGGTACACTTTGACAGGCATCAATTAACACTTTCGCCCTGACTTGATGGGCAAGGCTGACTATTTCGGCAACGGGATTAATACAGCCTAAGGTATTGGAAACATGGAGGACAGCAACTAATTTAGTTTTCTCAGATAATAAGTATTTATATTGTTCTAAATCAAAGCTTTCTTCGCCGGTTAATTGCACATATTTAATCACCGCCCCCGTCTTTTGGCAGACAATTTGCCAGGGGATTAAATTACTGTGGTGTTCCATAACCGAGAGAATAATTTCATCCCCTGCTTTCAGGGTATTTAATGCCCAACTGTAGGCGACTAAATTAATCGCTTCCGTGGCGTTGCGAGTATAGACAATTTCCTGACGAGAAGCGGCATTAATAAACCTAGCCACCTTATCTCTGGCTCCTTCGTAGGCTTCCGTTGCCCGAACACTTAAAGTATGCGCCCCCCGATGCACATTGGCGTTATCTTTTTCGTAATAGTTTCGCAGGGTTTCTAATACTTGAATTGGTTTTTGGGAAGTGGCAGCACTATCGAGATAGATAAGGGGTTTATCGTGTACGGTTTGATGGAGGATAGGGAAATCGGCGCGGACTTTTTGGGCGAGGGTTTTTTCTTGGATAATTGTCATTTTAGTCAGGAGTCAGAGGGGTACTTTGGGCGGGTTTGCACCCACCCCGGTAGAGTTATTCCACAGTGCGACAGGCGACACATTGCCCCAATCTTTGGCGGAGGGATTCTAGAGGAATTTTAGCTAAAATCTCGGCCGAGAAAGCATCAATTAACAAACTGCGGGCGGTGTCGGCGCTTAAGCCCCGGCTTTGCAGATAGAATAAATCATCGGCTTCCAGTTGGCTAACGGTTGCCCCGTGGGAACATTTGACGTTATCGGCGGTAATTTGTAATTCGGGTTTGGTGTTGACTCGTGCCTTGTTAGAAATTAACAAATTCCGATTTAACTGGGAGGCGTTGGTTAATTGGGCAGGTTTGGGAACAAACACTCTACCATTAAAGATGGCGTGAGCGCTACCATCAACGATACATTTATGCAGTTGCTTGGCGATGCCGTGGGGATGGTTGAGATAGATGGCGCTGTGGGTATCGGCGGTTTGTTGTCCGGTAATCATGGCTAATCCGTGCAGATTTGTCTCGGTTTGTTCTCCTTTTTGCAGGATATCGAGGTTATGACGGCAGAGTTTAGCACCCAGATTTATCTCGTTGAGAGTGTAACGGCTATCGCGCCCTTGTTCAATTATCGTGCGTCCGATGTGAAAACCATCTCCCGATTCCCGTTGTACTCTGGTATGGATGACCTCGGCGTTGGCTTCGAGGTAAATTTCCGTGACAGCGTTGGTAAAATAAGCGTAATTTACAGGTAAATCGGAGCAATATTCGGCTAAGGCTCCGTAATTCTCGATAATATTGACACTAGCTCCCGTTTCGGCCACGATTAGGCTATGGGGCTGATAAAAGCGGGGAATTTCCTCCACAACGGTGATAAATAAGAGATGTATCGGAGTTGTGACGACGGTGTTAGCGGTGACGTGAATTACTGCCCCATCGCTTAAACCAGCTTGGTTGAGTGCGGTAAAAAATTCGGGTGTTTTTTCTTTCCCTAGATAGTTGACAAGAACATCTTTTTGTGCATTGGCAAGATTGCTGACGCTGACACCGGGGGGTAAAGCGGAGATATCGGACAATTCAGGCTGATAAATGCCGTTAACGAAGACTAAACGGCTGTTTTTGGCTTCGGGCAGTAAAAAAACAGCTAGGGCATTTTTATCGATTGTAACGGTTTGGGGGGCGCGAAAATCGATCGCCCAGAGTTGACTTAAATCGGTGAATTGCCATTCTTCGTCTTTTTTGCCAGGAATGGCTAATTCTTGAGCTTTACTGGCTCCCGATTCTCTTAATTCGAGAATTTTACCGTTATCGATAGTGGGAACCGTTTCTCGGGACAATTTTAACAATAATTCTCCTGATTGTTCAGGTTTCGTGATTATGGCTGTCATTGGTAGGAGGGGATGTGGGGTGTAGGGTGTGGGGTGCGGGGTGTAGGGTGTAGGGTGTGGGGTGTAGGGTGTGGGGTGTAGGGTGTGGGGTGTAGGAAGAATAAGTAAAAATAATCTCCTGACTACTGGTAACTGGTAACTGATAACTGATAACTGATAACTGATAACTGATAGCTAGATTATTTAACGGCTAATAATTGTTCGTCGAGGAAATCGTAGCCAGTTCTTTCTAATTCGAGGGCTAATTCTTTACTGCCACTGGTGACAATGCGTCCATCGTACATAACATGAATAACATCGGGTTCAATGTAGTTGAGCAGACGCTGGTAGTGAGTGATAAGTAAAAAAGCGTTATCGGGGGTAGCTAATTGATTGACGGGGGGGTGGGGGTCCGCGGGTCATGCTAGGTCGCGGGGGAAGAGCTTCGGGGGTGTCTGAGGAGACCGAGTCAAGTTCTTCGAAAGTGTCAAGGGAATTTGGAGGGTGAGTTGTTGGAAATTGTGGAGTGTGGGATGGTAGGGGGTGGGGGACGATATTAAGGTGTTGTAATGAGGGTTTAGAGGAATAGTTTAGTTTTGGATTAGGGTTTATGGAGTTGGGGTAGATAGTTGGAAAAGATTTGATTTAGTGAGTTGGAGAATAAGTTGTGGGTGGGAGCTGGTTAATAATTTTTGATGGGGGGTAGTTAGAATGGGAGTTTGTGGGTTTATTGGTGTAAATGTTAATGAGGGAAATGAGGTAGGTGAGTTTTGGGGGAAAGGGGTTGTTTATTTGGAGAGTGGGAGAAAAAATTGTAGGATGTAGTGTAATATGGTAGGGTTTGTAGGGGGAAAGGTAATTTTGCGTCCCATAATTGCGTGGGTTTCACCCGCTTTAATTTCGAGGTTAACTCCTTTAAGAATCTGGTTTCCATCAATACTAGCGGTCAGATTTTTTACCGATAAAATTACTTCACTCATGTTTTTTTTGTTGGCAGGTGCAAATATTTCTAGAGACTAATCAAGTAAGTGGTTCTAACCCGCCCTCCTTAATAAGGGGGGGATATGACAATTTTTAACACCTACCTAATTATATTTTCACTGATTACTGATTACTGTTTACTGATTACTGATTACTGATTACTGTTTACTGATTATCCGACGGTTCCTTCTAGCTTGAGACTGAGGAGTTTATCAGCTTCGGCGGCGAATTCCATCGGTAATTTACTGAGGACATCCTTACAGAAACCACTGACTAACATAGAGACAGCATCTTCTTCGGAAATGCCTCGTTGTGCAAAGTAGAATAATTGGTCTTCACCGATTTTAGAAGTGGAAGCTTCATGTTCTACTTTAGCACTGTTATTATCCACCTGAATATAGGGAAAAGTGTTAGCTTCGGCATTATCTCCAATGAGCATAGAATCACACTGGGAGTAATTTCTTGCTCCCTTGGCTTTCGGTCCCATTTTCACTAACCCGCGATAACTATTTTGGGAATTACCTGCCGAAATTCCCTTAGAAATAATCGTACTTTTGGTGTTGCGGCCGATGTGAATCATTTTCGTACCTGTATCGGCCTGTTGTTTGTTATTAGTTAGGGCAATTGAGTAGAATTCCCCGACGGAATTATCGCCAACTAAGACACAACTGGGATACTTCCAAGTAATCGCCGAACCAGTTTCCACCTGCGTCCAAGAAATTTTAGAATTAACTCCTTTACACAGACCCCGTTTAGTGACGAAATTGTATATACCTCCCTTACCATTGGCATCGCCAGCGTACCAATTTTGTACAGTCGAATATTTAATATCCGCATTATCGAGGGCGACTAATTCCACGACGGCGGCATGAAGTTGATTACTATCGTACATCGGAGCGGTGCAACCTTCTAAATAACTTACCGATGCCCCTTCTTCAGCGACAATTAAAGTTCTTTCAAATTGTCCCGTCTCACCGTTATTAATCCGAAAATAGGTGGACAATTCCATCGGACAGGCGACACCTTTGGGGATAAAAACAAAGGAACCATCGCTAAAAACGGCAGAATTAAGGGCGGCAAAATAATTATCACCCACGGGAACCACACTGCCGAGATATTTCTGCACTAAGTCGGGATGTTCCTGTAAAGCTTCCGAAATAGAACAGAAAATAACCCCCTGTTCTGCTAGTTTTTCTTTAAAAGTTGTGGCGATAGAAACGCTGTCAAAGATAGCATCGACAGCGACGTTAGAAAGGCGTTTTTGTTCCGAAAGGGGAATGCCTAATTTTTCAAAGGTTTCGATTAAAGTGGGGTCAACTTCTTCAAGACTGTTGAGTTTTTCTTTTTTCTGTTTAGGTGCAGAGTAGTAGATAATATTTTGATAATCAATGGCAGGATAGGAAACGTGCGGCCAACTGGGTTCGGTCATCTTTTGCCATTGATGGTAGGCCCGGAGACGAAAATCGAGCATGAATTCCGGTTCCTTCTTTTTCGCTGAAATTAGGCGAATAATCTCCTCATTCAAACCGCGAGGGATGGTTTCCGATTCGATATCGGTGATGAAACCGTACTTGTAGGGTTGGTTAACGAGGTTTTTAACGGTGGTTGCACTCATGGGGGTTAGTGTTCTCTCTACGCGGTAGGCAGGGGAGGCAGTAAAACAACTTTCTTGTTGTTTAAATTGATTATATAATAGATTAACAACAAAGCTGTTGTCAAAGTCAGGGAAAATTTCAGAGGATTCTGGTAAACCTCTGTTATTCAAGTTACTCTGTAGGGGTAATTGGCCGCTCCTTGACCCTCAGCGATTGTACGCTAAAGCCTCTGTTTTTGGTATCATGACCACGACTCAACCCGCCTCGACGAAAGACGATATTCTGCAATATTTGCTCAAAAACGGTCAATCTACCGCCCAAGACTTGGCTGAGGAGTTAAGTATTAGTCCGCAAGCGACGCGCCGCCATCTTAAGGATTTGGAGGGGGAAGGACTGATCGAATATTTTGCGGTACAAAATAAGATAGGACGACCCCAGCACATTTATCGTCTCAGTCGTCAAGGTCGTGGCCGTTTTCCCCATAATTACGATAATTTCGCTGTTTCTTTCCTCAATACTCTGGTGGAGACGGTGGGAGAGCAACAGGTGGGGGAAATTCTCAAAAAACAGTGGCAACACAAAGCGGCAGAATATCAATTGCGGGTCGGGAAGGGGTCTTTAGGGGAAAGAATGAGAAAATTGCTGGAAATTCGCCAAGAAGAGGGTTACATGGCAGAATTAGTGGCACTGGAAGCAGAAAAAAGTTATGTCCTAGCCGAGCATCATTGCGCTATTGCTGAGGTGGCTGGTTCCTATCCCAGTATCTGTGGCCATGAATTAGAAATGTTTGCGCTGCTGCTACCCGATTGTACGATCGAACGGACTCACTGGATCAACCAAGGTGAGCAACGATGTGGTTATCTAATTAGGACTTGCTGAATAAATGTGAAATGTAGGCAAGGTAAGGGTTTTGTGGCTTTACGAGCGAAACAGGTGCAAGATTTTGAGAGAATCGTGCTTCAAAACCTTGCGTCTTCATCGGCCCGCGTCCTGTAGGGGCGAAGCATTCGGGCAATAACCTATCGGTGAAACCATAGATTTTCTATCCGAATGCTTCGCCCGTACTTTTTGCTGCAAACCCTAATTAAGTCCAAGGGATGACAGAAAAAGATTAGAGATTTTCATCGGGATTTATGCCCAATTCCCGCAGTTTAGCCGCTAATTTTGCGGATTTCTGCCTTTCCTGTTCAACTTGGTTTTCCGCCTGTTGTGCCGCTTCTGCGGGAGTGGGTACTAATTCGCCTTCGGGGGTAAAATAGCGCAATTTATTGGCAGATAAACCCAAATATAAGCCTAATTGTTGACTCCAGAGCCATCCCTGGGCATTGGGGGTAATCGGTTGATATTGACCGCTAATTAGGGTAAATCCTTCAAATTCTAAGCTTTCTGGGTCAAACCAAAAATAATCGGGAGTGCGAAATATATCTTGATAAATTTGTTTTTTCTCCTCTCGGTCAACTTTGGCGGTACTATCGGAGAGAATTTCGATAATTAAATTGGGATATTTGCCCTCTTCTCGCCAAACTACCCAACTTCTGCGGTTATGGTTGGGATTTGTCCCCAAAACGACGAAAAAATCGGGACCAGGGCAGAATTCTGACTTTTTCTGGTGGGGACTGTAATAAATGGTTAAATTGTCGGCGGCAAAATAATCTTCTCGCTCGCGCCACCACCATTTTAAACACTGAATTAATAAAATAATTTGTTGTAGATGTAGGTTACTTTCCAAAGGGGGTTCATGACTCCAAAATTCGCCTTCTGGGAAGATTATCTCAGGGTTGACATGAGACTCGACTAGGGGTAAGCTTTGAGCGATAGTCATGGTTTATCCAACAGAGATAGGTTGATAATTTATTAGACGGTATTTGTCATCATCTCTAGGCTACCCCGAAAACCAGAGACCTCACCTAACCCGCACCGCTGCCCAATAAAAATAAACTTAACAGGGTGCCACCATTCCAGAGACTATGAACCAACATTGAGGATAATAAATTTTTCGAGCGGGTGTAAACAAAGCCAAGAACACAACCTAGAACGGTTAAAGGCAGCACTTCTGACAAATTTTGGTGAGCAAGGGCGAAAATCAAACTACTAAGAGCGATTGCACCCCAGACGGGTAGATAACGAGTCAAAGAAGCTAGTAAAAAGCCGCGAAAAACAATTTCCTCGAAAAAAGGAGCGGCAAGGGAAGCAGTAAAGGCAAAACAGAGTAAAGCGAAGGTATTCTGGGATTCTAGGGCTAAAGTCAGCAGCGGGTTACTGCCTCCTTGTCCTTGCCAAATTAGTTGATTGAGCAAAGAAACGATAATAACGAGGGGTAAAGCGACAAAATAGCCGGCTAATCCCCAGAGAAGCCAAGGACTAAAGAGGTTAAAACGAAACCAATCGGGAGGTAAAGGGCGAAAAGGCTTGATTGCTAGATATAAAACCGATAAACTGCTCACTGTTAAGGCTAAATAACTAACTACAACGTATATTGCTTTAGCTTCTAGGTTAAATTGTTCCGGATTGAGACTCAAGAAACTCGATAAAATCCCGAAAATTACCGGTAAAACAATTTGTCCGACGAAAAAGAAACCGATAATTATTGCCCACCAGAGGGTTTCTCCTCCCCACTTAGTTTGCCAAGCGAGACTATCATCTAAAAAGAGTAGCGATCGCTGTTGGCGGAGAAGCCACTGCACTAATAAAAAGATCAACAGAACAAAACCGATTAAACCGCCGATAAGAGGCAACAAAGCCAGTAAAATTAGTTTAATTAACGCATTAGCCGCCACTTCACTCTGTTCTTCCTCTAAAGCGAGTAAATCCTCTTGACGATTTTCGAGACTATATAATTTTTCCAGAATGGTATAACGAAACCATCCTTGAAAATTGCGATCGATTCTCGCTTCAGCATCGGCAGCAATTTGGGGGGGTTCACTGTACAATCCCTCTAACAGCAGCGCATTTCCTAAAACAGCAGGTTTATACTGTTCAAATTCTGATTTTTCCTTGATGTTTTGCCAGATTTGCCGTGCTGAATCCAAGTCACCTTGACTAGCTTGAATGAGACTTAATTTCAGTTCTAAATCCTTTAGGGAATTGATTTCCCGCTCAAGGGATTTTTTTTGTTCGGGATTAACTGCTGATTTTTCTAGTTCGGTGATTGTTTTTTTGGCACTTTTCTGCGCTGATAAATACTGTTCTTCGGCGGTGCTGTAGGGTTCTTCACCGATCAGGGAAGTTTGCATTAATTTAAGATTAGCAAATTCCTCGCTATTAGGGTCAGCATCGGTGCTTAGAGTCGTAGCTTGTAGGTTGAGATTGGTTTGATATAGTTGAATATTCGATTGGATTTGGGGCTGGTTAACACTAGAAATTAAAGCTGTAACCACTGGGGTTAAGGCAATAATTGTTAAGACAAAAGCGATCGCTTGTTTGAGACTTTGCCAGGGTAGTTTTTTTGAGAAATTATCAAACATGAAAATAGTTAAGTGGGAGTTAGGGGTTAGGTGATGGGGTGATGGGGGTTGGGTAATAGGTGTTGGGGTTTTAGGGTTTTAGGGTTTTAGGGTTTTAGGGTTTTAGTTGAAATTCCCCCATTTCCCCATTTCCCCATTCCCCCATTTCCCTATCCCTAATCCCTATACCCTAATTATTAACTAACTACTTGAGAAAAAAGCTTTTCGTATTGATCCAAAGTCTTTTCAAAGGCATAATTTTCTTCTGCGTATTGTCGTCCTTTTTCTCCTAGTATAGTTGCTAAATCTGGGTTTTTGTATAGCTTTAAAATAGCTGTAGCTAATGCCTCTGGATCTTCAGGATTAACCACCAAACCACCACCACTACGCTCGATCGCCCTAGCAGCGGTTCCATCGGCGGGAACAGAAGCAATAATAGCACGACCACTAGCTAATAATACCTGAATTTTGGACGGCATATTAAAGGAAATAACGTTATGTTTTTGCATCACCATACCCACATCGGCTGCCGCTAACATTTCGGGTAATTTTTCCCGGGGTTGAAAGGGTAATAAAAGCACATTACTGGCCCCCTGTTGTTGGCGATACTTTTCTAGACGATCAAGGGCTTCTTTTTTACCAACAATTACCACTTTAATCTCAGGAATATTAACTAATTGAACCGCAGCATCGATCAAAGTTTCTAAGGGTTGAGTTAGGGCAATATTGCCAGAATATAAAACAACAAACTTGCCCTCAAGATGATTTTCTTGGCGGAAATAATTATGGTTTTTCGGCAGAGGTTTAATAAAGCTTACATCCACCCAATTAGGAATTTCAATAATTTTCTGACTCGGCACATTTTTAGTGAGGAGATTTTTGGTAAAACCATCGGCAATAACTGAGATTTTGCTGGCAGTTTTGTAGGCAAATTTTTCGAGGCTACTAAAAACCTTAATCATTTTCTCATTAGTTAATAATCCCACATGAACTGCCGCATCGGGCAGAATATCCTGTAAGTTTAGAATAATCGGCACCCCATATAATTTACTCAATAAAGCGGCGGGAACGCAAACGGGTAATCCGGGGACAGTTAAGAAAATTAGAGCGGGTTTTTCACCTTTGAGAGCCTGAAAGAAGCTCAAAAAAACAAAGCTCAACTCAAAGAAAATTCGATTTTTTAAACTTCTTTGGGGGCGCGCCCAAACGTAGGAACGTTGAATTTTAACACCATTTCGTTCTTCTTCCAGATAGATTTTTCCTCGGTATTCGGGATCGATTTCACTATTAGGATACCAAGGAAAAGCCGTCAAAACCCTGACTTGATGACCTCTTTTAACCAATCCTTCCGCTAATTCTGTCATTAGGGGAGCAATGCCGATCGGTTCGGGATAATAGTTATAAGAATAGAGCAAAATTCGCATAGGGAGGGTAATTTGGTTGGGCGATTCAGTTTCATGATTTTATCAATAGTTACTGGTTTTTTGACAAATCAGATGCGCTTTTGTCAGGGATTACCCTAGAAAGAGGTGAGGATTAGCGGTGTAACTATTCCCCCTTACTCCGGCCTAAATACTGACCCTTATTTTTCCCTTACCCGGTGGCCGATATCACGACGATAATAGATGCCCTGAAAGTGTATCCTGTTCACCGATTGATAGGCAAGTTCGATCGCCTGATTAAAATTGGCTCCCATCGCCGTGACACCCAAAACCCGGCCGCCATCGGTGAAGATATCGCCGTGTTTTAAAACCGTGCCGGCGTGGAAAACGATCGCCCCTGCGGTTTCAGCGGCCTTAATTCCAGTGATTAACTGGCCTTTTTCGTAGTGGTCGGGATAACCAGCAGACGCGGCCACCACACAAACGGCACTACCAGATCGCCATTGTAAAGAGGGGAAATCAGTTAATTTTTGTTGAGCGCAAGCCAGCAGCAGCGGTGCCAGGGGAGTTTCCAGTAGGGGTAAAACCGCTTGGGTTTCGGGATCGCCAAAACGACAGTTAAATTCGAGAACTTTTGGCTCTCCGGCGGGGGAAATCATTAAACCCGCATAGAGGACTCCCCGATAGTCAATGCCGCGTTTTTGCAGGGTGGCGACGATGGGGGCGAGGATGTCTCGGTCCACCGCTTCGATAATGGCGGCGGTGGCTATGGGTGCGGGGGCATAAACTCCCATACCGCCGGTATTTTTGCCGGTATCGCCTTCACCGATGCGCTTGTGATCTTGGGCGGGTAGTAGGGAACGAAAGCTGATCCCATCGGTGAGGGTGAGGATAGACACTTCTTCCCCTTCTAGGAATTCTTCCACCACGACTTTAGTAAAGCCACTGGTAAAAAGATCATCGATCGCTTCTAGGGCTGTATCTACGGTTTCGGCGACAATTACCCCTTTTCCTGCGGCTAATCCGTCGGCTTTCACCACAATTGGCGCTCCTTGCTCTCGGATATAGGTTTTTGCTAATTCTGCATCGGTAAAGGTTTCCGCGGCGGCGGTGATCACTCCAGCTTCGCTCATTAATTCTTTTGCCCAGGATTTGCTCGCTTCAATTAAGGCCCCGGTTTGTGTGGGGCCAAAAACGGCAATTTCCTGGCTGAGAAAATAATCGGTAATACCGAGGGAGAGGGGATATTCTGGCCCGACAACCACCAGATCGACGCAATTTTCTCGGGCAAAGCGGCTAATTTCGGCAAAATCCTCCATTGATATCGGGATATTTTCACATTGAGGTAAAATTGCCGTTCCCCCATTACCTGGAATACAGAACACTTGTTCTACTTGAGGCGATTGCAGCAGTTTCCAAGCTAGAGCGTGTTCTCGACCACCACTGCCGATAACGATAATTTTCACGGATAAACGCAGCCTAAATGACAATGGTTTAATTATCCCCTAGCTCCGGGGTGCCATTGGCTAGAAGTTGAGATTACTTAACTTTTTAATCCTCGCTCCCCACCTGTTGAGCAATAACCCTAGTCCTACGGAGGTGATTAGATAAGGGACTTGCGTAGGAATAATATCCCAGCTTTGAAAATCGCTCTGTAGAAGAACCAGACCAGCCAGATGGCAGATTATCAAAGCGCAAGTCCCTAACATCTCGAAGGCTCTCCCCCTACTTAGGGTGATCAGCAAACCCCCTGCGCGCGGAGGGCGCAAGCATTGCGCCCCTACAGTAACGGATTTTGTCCACAATGTAGGGGCGAACTGCGTTCGCCCAAAAGGTACATTATCAAAGCGCAAGTCCCTAACTGCTGTAAAGGAGTCAATTGTGATTAGATAGTAGATGCTCCCTTCTTAGGCTGTCCCTGTTTTGGGTTATTCTACTGATCGAGTTGGTTCTCTCGGACATTGGCTGAAAAATATTCACAATATTACATTATGGGCGCAAGCAGTTCGATAAACTCACTGACCACGTTGCGTCCCTACATTGCACCCAGTCTGATTGAGAGAGCCAAGAAAAATCGATTTTATCTGATCTAAGTCTCCGTTAAACCTCAATCTATCTTCTAAATTATTCGGAATTTACTCCTAAGTATTTTTATTGTCTATGCCCTGTCATTTATCCCTCAAGCAACTAGCTCAATTATTGTTCTTACAAAATAAGGTTGACATAAGTTTTAGACCCGATAGTTTAGTATCTGGCATTAATACCGATAGCCGCAGTATTGAGCCAGGACAAGCATTTTTGGCATTAAAGGGTGATAATTTTAATGGTCATGATTTTATCGATATGGCTATCGAAAGAGGAGCGGCGACCTTGATTGTCGATCAGCCAGTTTCGGTAAATTATTCTAAAAATATTCCTGTATTCCTAGTTAAGAATACCCTAGAAACCTATCAGCAATTAGCCCACTGGTGGCGGAATCAATTCACTATACCCGTGATTGCTATTACGGGATCGGTGGGAAAAACTACCACTAAAGAATTAATCGCCTCCGTATTAGCAACCCAGGGAAAGGTACATAAAACCCTGGCTAATTATAACAATGAGATCGGAGTGCCGAAAACTCTCCTCGAACTGGATGAAACTCACGATAGTGCCGTAATCGAGATGGGAATGCGGGGACGGGGAGAAATTGCCCTGCTTGCTCAAATCGCCCAACCAACGATCGCAGTGATTACTAATGTGGGAACCGCTCACATCGGTCGTTTAGGGTCGGAAGATGCGATCGCAGAGGCCAAATGCGAGTTATTGGCCGAGTCTGCTTCTAGTAGTATAGCTGTTCTTAACTACGATCATCCTTTACTTACTGAAACAGCTAAACGGGTATGGCAGGGGGAAACGCTTACCTATGGCTTCTCTGGAGGGGATGTAGTCGGGGAATTACTGGATTTAACTACTTTACGAGTCAATGGACTAGATTTTAACTTACCGTTATCCGGCCGTCATCATGCTTTAAATTTTATGGCAGCCTTGGCCGTAGCGAAAATTTTAGGCATCGATTGGACTTCTTTGCAACAGGGAATTAAGGTTAATTTACCCAGTGGTCGGGCTAAACGTTACCAATTAGCTCCCGATATCCTACTCCTCGATGAAACCTATAACGCCGGTCTAGAATCAATGTTAGCGGCCTTGGATTTACTGAAAGCTACCCCCGGTCAGCGTCATATTGCTGTTTTAGGCACGATGAAGGAGTTGGGGTCTTTTTCGGAGCAATTACATCGCCAAGTGGGTGAGAGGGTGCAAAAACTAGGCATAGATCGCTTGTTTGTCTTGGTGGATGACCCAGAAGCTAAGTTTATTGCTGAGGCGGCTACTGGGGTCGATTGCGAATGTTTTCAAACTCACGCAGATTTAATTAATCGTTTACAGGAAGTGATCGATTCAGGCGATCGCATTTTATGCAAGGCTTCCCATTCCGTCGGTTTAAATCGCGTGGTGGAGGAGTTAATCAGTGATATTAGGAGTTAGGGAATAGGTGTTAGAGAAGAGAGCATTTTTTAGCAAGAATAGCCGATTAAAAACTGTTTTTTCAGCGATTTTAGTCCTAGTTTTCTTTTTTTCGGCCGCTCAAGTCTCTTTTGCCCAAGCATCGAGACGACTGGAGACTTATCTCCCAGATCTCAGTGGTTTAGCTTGGGTAGAAGCGGATATTTTTCTAGGGGTTCACGATGCCAAAAATAAGGGCAAAAACAGTGATCCATCTCAACCAAGGCTGAGTCTTTTACAGTTACCTACGCAGGAAAAACCGCTATTATGGCAGGTTTTAAGGGTAGATTGGCCCAATCCAGAGGGATTGAGCAACGATCTCGAAAGTATTACTTCTATCCCAGAAACTAATTTATTTTTGTTGGCTGAAAGTGGCGAGAAAAAACCTTTTCAACGACTATTTTTAGCAGCATACAGCCAGCAAAAAGTCAAGATAGTTGAGCAAATAAATTGGCCAATTCCAGTGAAAAATGTAGAGGCGATCGCTGTTAGCAAACAGGGCGATCGTTATCTATTTATCTACGCAGAACGGGCCGATAGTCAAGAGAGTACAAAAATTCGCTGGACGGATATCTCGTTCAATCCCTTAAAATTCGGGGAATTTCAGTCGGTAACTTTTCGGAGTCCTTTTGGTAGTGGTAAAAATATTCGCCCCATCTCCGATTTAGCCGTAGATAAGCAAGGTAATATCTACATAGCTTCCGCTTACGATCCAGATAGTGCGGGAGTGTTTAGGAGTGCTGTTTACCGTATTGGTCAAGTTACAGCCGATAATAGCCTCATTCTTGCCCCTAATCCCCAAAAAATTGCGGAAATCGACGGCTCCAAAGTGGAAGCTGTAACCACCAGAGAATCTCCTAGAGGTGAAGTAGAAGTCTTTATCGGTACAGATGACGAGAATTATGGCGGTTTTCTGCGACCCTTGCTTTTAGATAATTAGCTATCGGTCGTCAGGAGATAGGAGATCGGAGTCGGTCGTCAGGAGATTATTTTTATTTATTTTCCCTTCTCCCTATCCCCCCACTTCCCCACCTCCCCACCTCCCCACTTCCCACTTCCCTGCTCCCCTCTCTCCAATAACTACTCGCAGCTAGAAATCCGCTAGACCCTATCATACTTTGTGCTTTTTGTCAAAAAAACTTTTTTTTTGCAATAAAACTACACAAAAAAAAGATCATCGTTGTGGGTGAAATTGACTCATTTACCTGTCTTAATTAGGATTACCTTCTAGATGTGGTAAGGGTTTCAATCGTTGCTGCCTAAAAAAGCATAGAACAACCCATTCTGAAATTCTATCAAATCGCTGTAACCTTCATAACATCGTTGTTAAATAAAAATCTTTCTCAATTAATTCTTAAGAATTTGTAAATATTGCGGAATGTTAATTTAAATATTCTCAAGTTTTTGGATTCAATCAATAATTTTTGCTTATCTTTGTCCAAAATTGGGTTAGGAGACAGTTATCAGTTATCAGTTATCAGTTATCAGTTATCAGTTATCAGATGTGAGTTTTTAGTTTATTGTTTACTGAAAAAGCTCCCCACACCCCACACCCTACACCCTACACCCCACACCCCACACCCCACACCCCACATCCCTCTCCCTGCTCCCTAACCCGCAACCCCTATTTTGCGTCTAAACTTTTGTATAGGGATAGTCTGGGAAAGTATGGATAACTCTTAGACTAATTAATTCGGGACTCACATCACAATATAGACTATGGCTTACTATTGGTTTAAAGCATTTCACCTGATTGGGGTAGTTGTTTGGTTTGCGGGACTATTTTATTTAGTACGTTTGTTTGTCTATCATGCGGAGGCAGCAACAGAAACGGAACCCGCACAAGCTATTCTGAAAGCGCAATACGAGATCATGGAAAAGCGACTCTACAATATCATCACCACACCGGGGATGATTGTCACCGTGGCCATGGCGATCGGTTTAATCTCCACAGAACCGGAAATTTTAAAATCGGGATGGTTACATATTAAATTATCCTTTGTGGCTCTTTTACTGCTCTATCATTTCTACTGTGGTCGCATCATGAAGAAGCTAGAAAAAGGGGAATGTAATTGGACAGGACAGCAATTTCGGGCCTTAAATGAAGCACCAACCCTGTTATTAGTGGTTATTGTCCTTTTGGCAGTATTTAAGAATCAATTACCCCTCGATTTGACCACTTGGTTAATTGTAGCTTTAGTGGTATTAATGGCGGTGACAATCCAACTTTATGCTAAAAAACGTCGCCAAGATCAAGAAAAACTTCGACAAAATACTCCCCAAAAAGAAGAAGTAGCGACCAGGTAAATTATCTCAATCATCCCCTAGGTTTCCAGGATAACAGTTAAGAGTGGTTTGATAGCTGTGGGATGGTCTTTTTAGTCCATCCCCATTGTATAGGTGGCAACCTTGAGCTTTTAGGTTTTTGGCTTTCTGCTATTTTTGAGCTTATACAAAAACTATTTTTAATAGTGTGATGAACTCCCAAGTTATGGATTGTTTCTCCCTGCTCCGGCGCTCCGCTGCTCCCCGATACCTTTTAAACAGGATTTATTATTATAAACCTCTTGCATAATTAATTTTTCAGGGTTCAAAAACGGCAAAAATAAGGATTAAATTGCCTAAAATCTGTAAATAGACCATTGAACTGATTATTATTTATTCTTAATTCTCCTGACTCCTGGCTACTGGCTCCTAACCCTAACAACAATTTTTGATTTTTACAAGAGGTCCTATGAATAGTTGCTGGATAGATTGGGAAAAAATAACTAGGGATTTTCTTAGTTCCCGCAAAATCAAGCAAGTTGCTGAATTGCGAGGATTCTATCGAGTTAATCCCTCTGGTATTCCTAGAATTCCTCCCGATTTGGAATTGAGAGACTACCAAAATACAGCGATTATCAGTTGGTTTCGTAATCGGGGACGAGGAACTTTAAAAATGGCCACCGGCAGCGGTAAAACTATTACTGCTTTAGCTATTGCCATGGAACTTTACGAAGCGATAGAACTGCAAGTATTATTAGTAATTTGCCCCTATCGTCACCTAGTCAATCAATGGCAACGAGAAGCGGAAAAATTTAATCTTAAACCGATTTTAGCCTACGAAAGTGTCCATACATGGCAAAGTCAACTATCCACAGAATTATATAATGTGCAAGCGGGTAATCAAAAATTTGTCACTATTTTAACTACTAACTCAACTTTTATTAGCGAAGGGTTTCAATCACAAATAAAATTTTTTCCCGATAAAACTTTAATCGTTGGTGATGAAGCCCATAATTTAGGTTCCCCCCGATTAGAAGAATTATTACCCCGTTCTTTAGGTCTAAGATTAGCTTTATCTGCTACTCCTGAAAGATATTTTGATGAGGAAGGAACCGACGCTATTTTTGAATATTTTGGACAAATTCTACAACCAGAATTTACCCTAGCTGATGCTATTAGCAAAGGAGCTTTAGTCAATTATTTTTATTATCCAGTCTTGGTTGAATTAACCGATGGCGAGGCTTTATTATACGCAAAATTAACCCAAAGAATCGGCTGGACTTTACAGAAAAATAGTAATTTTAATGGCAATGAAAACCTCACCGCTTTGTTAATGCAAAGGTCACGATTAGTTGGTTCAGCGAGTAATAAATTACAGGCTTTACAACAACTGATGCAAGAGCGGTTAGATACGGATCATACTTTGTTTTATTGTGGGGATGGTTATCTGGAAAATTATACTGCTAATTATCGTCGTCAGGTAGCGGCAGTTACTCATTTATTGGGCAATCAATTAGGTTATCGAGTTGCTACCTACACCGCAGAAACTTCCCTAGAAGAACGAGAAAAAATTCGCCAACAATTTGAGGAGGGTTATCTGCAAGGATTAGTGGCAATTAGATGTTTAGATGAAGGAGTAGATCTGCCATCAATTCAAAACGCAGTCATTCTGGCTAGTAGCGGTAATCCTCGCCAATTTATTCAGCGTCGCGGGCGAATATTGCGCCCCCATCCCGATAAAAAACAGGCGACTTTATTTGATATGATTGTTATGCCACCGACCTTAGATCGAGAAACCTGGGAAGTAGAAAGGAATTTATTACGCAAGGAATTAAAACGCTTTCTAGAGTTTGCCAAATTAGCTATTAATGCTCAAGAAGCTGAGACTAAATTAGGGGAGATTCAAGATAGATATTGTCTTTTGTCTAATTAAAACCTGAAAAGTTAAATCTTGGCAGCTTTTATGCTAAAATAGAGGTTAGTCAAGAATTGATCGCCGAGAAAAATTAACCCAACCGAATAGCGATCGATAAAGTTGTATAATTTTCTTTCCTCTACTTCTAAACTTCTATGTCTCCCCGTCAACAACCCCGCCGCATTGCTCGAGAACTTGCCCTTTTGAGTTTAAGTCAGATTAAAGGCAATCCTGAAAACCTAGAACAGCAAACTTTAAGCGATTTAATTTTAGTCGCAGTTAGAACCTTAACCCTGGAAATTCAAGAAACCTTAGAAACTGCCGCTGCCGAAATTAGTCGTGGTAATGAACGGATTCTCGCTAGTGACACTAAGGCAACAAATCTAAAAAGCGCCCAAACCATGGTAAAAGAAGCAATTTCTCTTACCCACAATGCCATTAATCGTTTAGGAACCGTGATAGATTTTCCCGAAATTGTCCAGTTATCTAGTCAGTACGAAGTGCGGGAATATGCCCTAGAATTAATCGGTACAGTCTATCGTCGTCGTGCGGAAATCGAACAGGAATTAACCGGCGCTTTAGTGGATTGGCAACTACATCGTTTACCGAGAATCGATCGGGATATCCTGCAAATTGCCGTGGCAGAAATGCTCTATCTCGATATACCTCAAAAAGTGGCGATTAATGAGGCGATCGAGTTAGCAAAACGTTATTCTGATGATGAAGGTTATCGTTTTATTAATGGCGTTCTCCGACGGGTAACGAATAAGCTAAACGAAGCAGAAAAAGCCGTATCTACCCAGAGTTAACCCCGAAAGAAATTAATACTACAATGACCACATTTTATAGGGAAGTTTCTGTAAATTGATATTGTAGTATCGCTCATCTCCCGTGACTTCTTCGCCGATCCAATCAGGAATAATAATGACTTGATCCTCTTGTTCTAGCTCAATTTCAGCCATAATTAAACCTTGATTATCTCCCAAAAATTCATCAACTTCCCAAGTTAAATTCTCCAGAGAAATGCGATGACGAATCTTTTCAATTAAAGGTTTTTTACAGAGGTTTTCTAACATGAGTGCCGCATCTTCTAGGGGAATTGCATACTCGAATTCCTGGCGACTAATGCCCTCAGTCTTGCCTTTAATGGTTAAATAACCCCGATCTCCAACCACACGAACCCGCACGGTTGTCAATCCATCTTGGGTGGGAATATATCCCTGACGATACAACTTGCCGGTCGCAAGCGATCGCCAGTGATCCCCTTTAACCAGAAACTTCCGTTCGATTTCCACAGACATAAGCTTTTGACGACAATAAATTTAAGCCGTAGCCACGGCAGCAGCTGGGGTTCCTAGTTGAATTAACTCGATCTTGTAGCCATTAGGATCTTCCACGAAAGCAATCACCGTAGAACCGTGTTTCATCGGGCCCGGTTCCCTGGTGACATTGCCACCAAGAGCTTTAATTTTCTCACAGGTGCTATAGATATCATCCACCCCCAGGGCAATATGACCGTAAGCATTACCGACTTCATAGCGATCGACTCCCCAATTATAGGTCAGTTCGATGACAGCATGATTAGCTTCATCACCATAACCGACGAAAGCGAGGGTAAATTGACCATTGGGATAGTCTTTCTGGCGCAATAACTTCATTCCTAGCACATCGCAGTAAAATTGTAGAGATTCCTGCAAGTTATTGACCCGGAGCATGGTGTGTAAGAGACGCATGATTATTTTTAGATGACATCGATCGAAAAATTACTCATCCTTGATTGTAACCAGTCCTTGTGCCTTCTTATCTCCTTGGGGGTCAACAATTATACCAATACAAGTGTACAGAAAACTCACCTGTAAAATCACCTACTCCCAAAAGCGATAGCTGTAACCAAAATCACATTTTTGGCCATACCTAAATCACTATCTAGAGGATTTTCTCGGTCTATTGTGTAGTTAGTGGTAAAGTTAGTTAGGTCAAGACATTTTTGAGCGGGAGTTTTCTGGGGAAATTGTGAAGGTAGTAGGTAGTAGTAAATTTTCACTGGTTTCTGAAAACCCCTTTCGACTTGATTGACCTATAGTTTAATAAAACCTCTGTGACTGCAATAAATGTTAAATATTTAGGGGAGTACAGAACAGAGAAATTGAGACGGGTTAAAGCTATGCGTTTTTATTTAGAGTATATCAATCACTTAGGTCGTTTACAGAAAAAATCCTCTCACCGTCGTCTGCAAGCGGGTTTCACAATTACAGAAGTTTTACTGGCAGGTTTAATGATGCTGATTGCCGTCTTGGTGTCGGGAATTGGCGTGATTAACCTGCTCAGAAGCAATTATCGAGCTAATGCCGATAGTGAAATCCAAAATAATCTTAATCGTACTCTAGAGTTTGTTTCAGACGACGTGAGACGGGCAAGAATTATCACTGAGACTGTAGCTAGTAAGGATGATGGATTACCCGACGGAGCGCAATCAGTTCTATCTTTCCAAATTCCCGACCCCAACGCTCCCAGTAGGGCGCTCGACCAGAAGATCCTTTACTATACTAAAGGCCCTGGAGATAGCTTGACCGGTCCGCGAGTCTTGTGGCGCTATGGTCCAGACTTGGACGAAAATGGCAACTACATCACCCCCGACGATATTACATCCTGGAACGAATCCCCTGTCACCGATATGTTAGCAGCGGCTGTTAAGCCTGTTTGTGAGAGTTTTAAGCTAATCGCCGCCAGTCCTAGTCCTAGCAGTGTGGACGGTTTTTATGCCTGTGTTCGCGATGGTGGTCGTCAAGTGATTTTGAATGCCAACGCTCAGGTAAAGATGACTACCAATGAGGAAGTTAACTACTCTGTCAGTACCAGAGTTTTCCCGAGAACTACCGATGATGGAAAGCCATTTTTCCTGACCCCTCCTTTTGCTCTGAGTACAGGTGGGGGGATGTCGGGAGCTAGCACTCTACCCATCGTTACCCAGCCAGCAACTGTTACAGCTAAAGTTATTGGAGAACCAGATTGTGCATCTGACAAATGCCGTATTGCTGTTATACCGAAAAGCCTTGCCAACCCTGATCTGGCAAAATGGGGCGAGCATATGGTGGGTTCAGCTGTTGAGGCAAATCCTGGGGATAGCATTAGGATTCTTGTGTATGGGATGCGTAATGTCTATGGGCCCCTCAGTGACACCGTAACTGTCTATACCTATACCTCTGATAGCAGCACTTTACCTAAAAACATCGAAAGTATTATGAAAGATGAAAGTTTTAATAGTAACCAAATTTTATTCGAGTTTAAGAACTCCTCCGCCACATATCAGGTTTTAGTAACTATTACCCCTCGTTAAACTTATGGCAATAAGCTGGAACCTCGATGTTATTTTTTTGACAAAATTTTGCCATTTCAGACAGATGCCTATTTTACGCAGCTAGGCTGTATATTTTGATACGTTTCCCCAAGTTGAAACCACCCCGAGCTAACTTGAAGCTTTTTTTGTCAAAATTTTATTTTTTATCCTGGTTAGTTGACCTAATCAGATAGAAGCCCTTAACGAAGCAATACGGACAACTCAATTTGTTCGGAATAAAGTTCTGCGTTATTGGATGGATAATCGGGGTGTTGGCAAAACCGAGTTATTTCGGTACAACACAGCATTAAGGAAAGAGTTGAAATTTGTTGATGATTTAAACTCCCATGCTTGCCAGACTGCTGTAGAAAGAACCTGGCGGGCAATTACTCGGTTTGACGATAATTGCCAAAATCAAGTTAAAGGAAAGAAAGGCTACCCTAAGTTTAAAAAACATTCCCGTTCCGTTGAGTATAAAGTATCTGGATGGAAGCTATCAAAAGATAAACGTCATATTGCCTCTACAGACAAAAAAGGTATTGGCACTCTTAAACTGATTGGCTCTAGAGATATTAATTACTATCAACCAGACCAGATTAAACGGGTAAGAATCCTTAATCGTGCCGATGGTTATTATGTGCAGTTCTGCATTAAATTAGACCCCAGAGACACGGTTAAACCTTTAACACCTTCCCAGAAAGCCACTGGGATTGATGTCGGATTAAAGTTTTTCTTAGTAGATAGCGAAGGTAATCAAATTGATTTTCCGAACTACTATCCAAAAGCTGAAAAACAATTAAACCGATTAAACAGGAAAAAGTCAAAGAAATACCGTAAGGGTAAAAAACAATCTCGTAATTATCACAAAGCTAGAAAGCGATCTGCTCGGAAACATTTAAGAGTAAGTAGGCAACGAGAAGAGTTTGTCAAGAGTGTGGCACTCCGTTTAGTTAGGGCTTGCTGAATAAATGTGAAATGTATGCAAAGTAAGGGTTTTGGGGCTTTACGAGCGAAACAGGTGCAAGATTTTGAGAGAATCGTGGTTCAAAACCTTGCATCTTCATCGGCCCGCGTCCTGTAGGGGCGAAGCATTCGGGCAATAACCTATCGGTGAAACCGGAGATTTTCTATCCGAATGCTTCGCCCGTACTTTTTGCTGCAAACCCTAGTTAAGTCTAACGACTTAATCGCGTATGAAGACTTAAATATCAAAGGCATGGTTAAGAATCGTCATTTAGCGAAGTCGATAACCGATGCAGGATGGTCTGTTTTTAGGCAATGGCTAGAGTATTTTGGGGACAAATACTGCAAGTTAACTATAGCTGTCTCACCTCATAATACGTCTCAAGATTGTTCTAATTGTGGGCAAAAAGTCCAAAAGTCGCTATCTACTCGAACCCATGTTTGTCCTGATTATGGGTACACAGATTGTCGAGATAGAAACGCCGCTTTAAACATCTTGCAAAAGGGATTAAGTAGCGTGGGGCGCACGCAAACTTGAAACGCTTCGGGAGAGATTCCCTCTTGGTTGGTTGGAGAAATCCTGCTGGCTAACGGAGACTCAATGAACGAAGAATCCCCGTCTCTTTAGAGCGGGGAGCGTCAACCTATTCTTTCTCGGAAATCATGGCAAAATCCCCTTAACTGGATCCCGGTCTAAAAAATCTAACTTAAACAGCGAATTGCCTCCAATAAACCCCTCGCTTTGTTGAGGGTTTCTTCATACTCTTTCTCTGGCTCAGAATCGGCTACTAACCCCGCTCCCGCTTGCACAGAAACCAGATAATTTTGATTACCTTGGGGACGAACAATCATAGTGCGAATTGTGATGGCACTATTTAACTGTCCCTCGAAATCGTAGTAACCATAAACCCCTGAATAGGGACCACGACGACAGGGTTCTAATCCATGAATAATTTCCATGGCGCGAATTTTCGGGGCCCCACTGACGGTCCCCGCAGGAAAACAAGCTTTTAATAAATCCCAAGCACTTTTATTGGTTGCTAAATCCCCCACCACATTACTAACAATGTGCATAACGTGGGAATAACGTTCAATTATCATTAATTCATCCACTTTGACCGTACCTCGATCGCAGACTCGACCTAGATCATTTCTCCCCAAATCCACTAACATAATATGCTCGGCAATTTCTTTGGGATCTTGCAGTAAATCTGTTGCTAAAGCTTGGTCTTCACTGAAGTTTTGTCCCCGGCGACGGGTTCCAGCAATTGGTCTGACCGTAGCCTTTATTTTACCTAATTCGTCCCGTTCTGCCTTAACCATCACTTCAGGACTAGAGCCAATAATCTGCCAATCCTTAAAGTTATAAAAAGCCATGTAGGGAGAAGGATTAATCAGACGCAGGGAACGATATAAATCGAAGGGATGACCCTGATAATTGGCATTTAAACGCTGGGAAATAACCACCTGAAAAATATCCCCCGCTTTGATGTAATCCTTCGCTTTTAGGACATTTTGACAGAATTTTTCCTGAGTTGTATTGCTTTCATAGACTAATTCTTTCCCCTGACCAACGGGTAATAATTCCAGGGTTTTGGCATTAGTTGGTAGGGGTAATCGTAACTTCAGAACTAATTGTGTCACTCGATCGCAGGCCGCTTGATAAGCGGCTGCTAAATCGGGATTTTTACCCCGGATATCGGCATAAGCGATCGCCCAGATTTTCCGTTTAACTTGATCGAAAATAATTAGATTATCCACCTGCATCCAAATACCATCCGGTAGATCGGCATCGGTAGCGGGATAAATAGGCACTCGCGGTTCAATCCAATTAATTAATTCATAACCCCAAAAACCAAATAAACCACCTATTCCCGCGGGTAATTGCGGCAATTTAACCGGAATAATCGGGGCTAAACATTGGGTTAAAATCTCGAAAGGATCCCCCGAAAAAATCTCTTGAGAACCATCGCGAAAAGTTTGGGTGGTGGTGTTTCCTCGTGCTTCTAATACCCAGACGGGATCGCCTCCTAAAAAGCTGTAGCGTCCCAAGGTTTCACCCCCTTCCACCGACTCTAATAAAAAATTGTAGGCTTGATTGGCACAAACTTTATACCAGGCCGAAACGGGTGTTTCTAGGTCAGCGATCCATTCTTGATAGACAGGAATAAAGTTACCTTGACCAGCGAGTTGACGAAAGCGATCGAAGTCGGGGAAGATCATATTTTGATGGTTCAGGAAACGGAAGGAATTATGAATTATGAATTATAAATTATGAATTATGAAGGAGTGGGAAAGTGGGGGAATGGGAAAGTGGGGGAGTGGGGAAGTGGGGGAGTGGGGGAGTGGGGAAGTGGGGGAGTGGGAAAGTGGGGGAGTGGGGAAGTGGGGGAGTGGGGAAGTGGGGAAGTGGGGAAGTGGGGAAGTGGGGGAGTGGGGAAGTGGGGGAGTGGGGAAGTGGGGAAGTGGGGGAATGGGGGAATGGGGGAGTGGGGGAGTGGGGAGATGGGAAAGTTGTCTCATCACCCTAACACCCCAAAACCCCCCGCAACGCGCACGCAGTGATCACCCTGACTCCTGACGACTGGTTCCTAACTCCTAACCCCAGGAAAAACTTTTTCAGCAAACCCTAACTAGCAATTGATTGCGATTGCGATCAGAGAAATCGAGAGTCAGAAGTTAAATCTTCGGGCTAAATAGCTTCTAAATCTAACTCCCCACTCTCGATTTTAGGGTTTATTTATGCTTCGTAGGGAGTGACACCAGAGAACTTAATTGTCGCCGGTTCGGGGTTTTTGCCGATATTGCGGTCTTTTTTGCCGAAAAATTCACGACCGGCGTTAACTTTTTCGGGGAAGACACCATCAGCGGGGTGGAGATACTGCACTTCACCACTGGGGTAAATCCGATAGATTTTGTAATCTTCGATTTTGGGCTTAAATTTCGTCCGGAATTGGGTACCAAGAGCGAGCGCGTGTTCTTTGCGGGCCAAATAGAGGAGATTTTCGCCTTCGTTCATGATAGCGGCGCCACCGGTGGGCATTTCAAAGACTTGTTCTTTGCTGCTTGTCCAGGTGATGGCGTACTTTTCTTCCAGATCGGCTTTGGCGAGTAAACCGCCCGTGCTGCCACCGAACTTAGGAGCTTTTCCAGAAAGTTCTGTCATAGGATTTTGTTCTCTCTACACAAATAAAGAAAAGGGGTTTTAGGGAATCCTATCACTGACACCCCCTCTCTCTAGTAGTCTTGTCAAGAACTGTAACATTATTTTGTACTAGACTATAGAACTAAGCTGCTGGCCGATCGCCAACTTGTCTAGGAATCGGCCACCACTTTAATCGATCGCCCGTCGGGAAATTTGCCAACTTAAAAAAATTACCGGAATTAATCCCACTAAGACAATGGCCAGGGCCGGTGCCGCCGCTTCCACTAAACGTTCATCACTGGCGTATTGATAAACGCGCACCGCTAGGGTATCAAAATTAAAAGGTCTTAACACCAAAGTAGCGGGTAATTCTTTCATCACATCGACAAAAACTAACATGGCTGCGGTCAATAATCCCCCTGACAAAAGAGGAATATGCACTTTAATTAAAGTGGCACCAGTGCCATAGCCAAGGCTGCGGGAAGCATCATCTAAACTAGGTTTAATTTTACTTAAACTCGATTCTAATGTGGAAAAAGCTACGGCTAAAAACCGGACAATATAGGCAAAAACCACACAGAAAATCGTGCCGCTCAGAATTAAATTGATATTTAATCCTTGGTTGAAAAAGTTATCTAATTTGCCGAGAGGAATTAAAACCCCCACTGCGATAACGATGCCGGGGATAGCATAACCAGCGGCGGCAATCCGCACAGAACCCTTAATAGTTTTATTCGGATTAAGTCTTTCCCCGTAGGCGAGAATTAAAGCTAAAACTACCGCAATAATTGCGCTTAAACTAGCCAGAAAAAAACTGTTTCCCGATAAACTAATAAAGTCATTATTAAAAGTTTCTTGGGCATGATTAAAGGCTAGATAAGCTAGATAAAAAGCAGGAGCAATAAACCCAAGAAATACTGGCAAAAAACAGGAGATCATTGCCAAAAAACTCCGAACAAATCCTAGTTCGTACTTAGTCGGTGACTGGAAACGATTGGTCATTTCATAGTAACGAGCTTGACGACGGGAGGATTGTTCAAGGAAAACTAAAACGAGGATAAATACCATTAAAACTGTGGATAACTGCCCCGCCGCTATGCGATCGCCCATGCCGAACCAAGTATTATAAATCCCCGTGGTAAAAGCATTAATACCGAAATACTGCACCGTACCAAAATCGTTCAGAGTTTCCATTAAAGCTAGGGCTAATCCCGCCATAATTGCCGGTCTTGTTAGGGGTAAAGCGACAGTAAAAAAACTGCGCCAAGGATTACATCCTAAGGAGCGACTTGCCTCCACTGTGCAGACAGATTGTTCTAAAAAACCGACCCTTGCTAACAGATAAACGTAGGGATAAAGGACAAGAATTAACATCAGAATCCCCCCCCAAAGAGAACGGATATTAGGAAACCAATAATCTTCGACACTATTCCAAGCGAAAACACTTCTTAAGAACGTCTGCACCGGACCAAAATAGTCCATCATATTGGTATAAGTATAGGCCAAGAGATAGGCAGGAGCGGCAAGGGGTAGTAATAATAACCATTGAAATTGTTGACGACCGGGAAATTGACACATCGTTATTAACCAAGCTGTGCCGACACCGATGATTAAAACGCCGCTGCCCACCCCGCACATTAACCAAAAAGAATTAACTAGATAATCCCAGAGAACAGTTTCGATCAGATGTTGCCAGACTTGACTGGAATTAGTTAATAAACTACTGGCAACCGATAAAATCGGCAGGGAAACAAGCAGGGCAATTAGTAAAACCGCAATTGTCCATCCCTGTCTAAAAAAAGAGCGAGATTCTTTCAGTAAAAACATTTTTAATAAGATTGTTAAAGCAATTTTTAAGGTGGGGGCAAATCCTAGGGACTGATAGATTGACACTCCCCGCTCTAAAGAGACGGGGATTCTTGGTTCACAGAGATTACTTGCTTAGACAGAATTGCTTCTGAAAAAGTAGAGGTATTCTCTCCCCAAGCGTTTATTGGGTCGAGCCCAAAGGTTCCGGTATGCCCTACCGTACTTAGTCCCCTTTTAAGGATGTTGATTGCGGCGTTTTCATCCCTATCCAAAACACATCCACACTTGCACTGATGGGTTCTAGTCGATAAAGATTTTTTGACAGTTTCACCACAGTTTGAACAGTTTTGGCTTGTATAATTCGGTGCGACAGCAATCGTTATCTTGCCGAATTTAACCCCAAAATACTCTATCCATTCCCGAAACTGATACCAGGCCGCATCATTTATCGATTTAGCTAGACAATGATTCTTGACTAAGTTCTTAACTCTTAAATCCTCGTAGGCTATCACATCGCTAGAGTGAACTACGCACCTTGCTAATTTCACAGCAAAGTCTTTACGTTGCCTACTTACTTTAAGGTGAGCTTTAGCTAATCTTTGTCTAGCTTTTTGACGATTTTTACTTCCCTTTTTCTTTTTATATAATCGCCTTTGAAGTCGTTTTAATCGTTTCTCGGACTTTCTCAAGAATTGAGGATTATCAACCTTGTTGCCATTGTGATCTGTATAGAAAGAAGCCAAACCTACATCTAAGCCAATACACTTACCTGATGGTTTAACATCTTCTTTAACGTCACAAGAAAGGACAAATTGACAATAATAACCGTCCGCTCTCCGAATCAACCTAACCCGTTTAATATCGGATTCTTGAAAGTACCCTAAATCCCAAGTTCCTACCAACTTAAGAACACCAAGGTTTTTCTTGTCAGTGAACTTAACAGTTTTCGGGCTAAGAAGCTTCCATCCTGATTGTTTGTATTCAACCGAACGACTAAACTTCTTAAATTGAGGATACCCCTTTTTGCCTGATACTTTACGTTTACAGTTGTCGTAAAAACGACTAATTGAACTCCAAGCACGTTCAGCACTTGCCTGTCTAGCAGTTGAATTAAGTTCATCGGCAAATTTAAAGTCCTGAGCTAATTCTTTAGAATATCGGTATAAATCGTTCTTACCCGTACCTTTTGTATCCATCCATAACCTTACACATTTGTTACGGATGAATTGAGCAGTACGAATAGCATCGTCTATGGCTTGATACTGTTGAGTTTTAGCTTTAACTTTAAACTCTAAGACAAACATTTTACGCAGGGGGTACTTAGATAAAATCAGTATAGCACAATAAAAGTTAAGTTAACAAGCTATAGTTTAAAAAGCCGTCCTAAAAGGACGGGGCTTTAACCCAAAATTTCGGTAATAATGCTGTCATCAATCTGCCACAAAGGCTCTTTGCCCATGCCGCCAAATTTTGGCTGTAACTGCTCACTTTTCACTCCTCACCCCCTCACGAACCAAAAAGCCTGTAAACTGGATTTTATCAGGTGGATTTGCTATTATTTGGCTCTTCCAAGCGATGCAAGCACTCCTGAACTGATAACACAGGTACGGATGAATTCAAAAACCCTTGACTATCGCGGGTCAAGATAGCATCAAGTCCTTGATCTACAGCACAAGCGACCTGAATCGCATCCTCATAATCAGCCAAACCTGAACTAAACGCTACCTCTAGAACCTCCCGGTTTACAGGGCAGATTTCCATTGCTGTCAATGTCTCTGAAACTGCTTGCCGTGCCTGCTCAATACTGCGAGTGTGTCTTCGAGCAATATAAAAAATGTCCGTGAGCGTTGTAGCTGTGACATACCCGACGATCTGACCAGAATCGATCGCCTGAAATAGTCGTTCTGCATCTTGGAAAAATAGCTCTCTCTGCAATAGAAAATCTAGAAGAACATTAGTATCAATTAAAACTCTCACTAAAGATATTTCTCCACCCGACGATCTTCCAACATGGCAGCTACTTCTTGGTCGGTTGGTGCAAGTTGGTCTGTTTTGAGTAAGCCACGCATCCGTTGAATTGCACCAGAACGATCAGGTCTAGCAATTGGGGTCTTCTGCAAGGACTCAATAATGGCGCTAACCAGATCAAGTCGATCGCTCGGTGATAGCTTAACCGCTTCTTCCTTTAGGTCTTGCAGTAACATAGACATTGCTTGGGGCTGAATATTCCGGAATTTATTAAAAATAATTATAACCTTGATTATGATCAGGGCTGTAGGGCTATCTTGGACAGCCTGTAAATCTCCATTGTTAGTTCTTTGGTGACATCTCTAAATCCTTCAACTTGCTCTCTTAGCATTGCCAAGTCAAAATCAGACATAGAGACTCTATTACCCTCTGCTGCTTCTAATCTAGCTTGGAATGCAAGAAAAAGATCACTGCGGTTTAACTTGTCAACTTCTTCTTGCATGGCCTGAATTTCTTCTTCAACTTTATGCTGAATAGAAACATTTGCCTCTTGAATGAACTCTCTGACCTTCAAGTATAATTACTCGCTTGCATAACTAGGAGATGCTCCCTATAGATTTTAGTATAACTCATTTTCTGTAAGCCTAACTAGGAGATGCTCTAGATCGCCCTTGAGCGAGGAAAATTAGTTAATCAATAGGCCTAGTTCATTGGCTCCTAAAAATTAGGATTTCTGTAACAGTTTGCGGTAGTCAAACACGCGAATGAGAGTCCCTTTTTGGGGTAAATCGGCGGCACGAATCCGTAATTTATTGTCCTCGATTAAACGGATATTTTTATCCTTGACCAACTTGAGAAACTCATCTACAGAGACCAATTCACAGGCCTTTTTATCGGCGGCACTGGTAAAATATTGGGTCGGTATAGCAATGCGCGGCTGTAAAACTTCGATCGCCTGTTTTGCCTCTTGGGGATTATAATTTTTGGGACCACCTCCCACGGGAATAAAAGCTAAATCCGGCGAACCTAAGAGAATTCTTTGTTCTAATTCAATTGGGGCCGCTGCCCCCCCTAAATGGACAATACTAATCCCCGCTTGGGTCCAACGCCAGGCTACATTCATACCGAAACGTTGCCCCCCCATGCGATCGTGGGCGATACTAATGCCCTGTAATTTTAATTTACCCAGATCGTAGGCCCCCGGCTCAAACAAAATTTTCGGATTACCGGGTAAACCCTCGGCAGCCCCTTCATCCCACAGTTGACTACTAATTAAAACGATATCTGCTTCTACTTTTGGCAAAGGAAAACCCGCCGTACAACCAATGGCCCGGAAAGGATTAACTAGGACTCTTTGTCCTTCTCCGGTGAATAAAAAGCAACTATGACCCAACCATTGAACTAAAAGGGAATCATCGGGTTTTTGGGGGGCAGTGGGTTTGGGTTTAGTTTCCGCTAAAACTGAGCTTACTGCCACGGTTAAGAAACTTGCCCCCGCCGATAAGATAAAATCTCGCCTTTTCATAGATATAGATGCAGAATTAATCAAGTTAAGGTTAATTTCAGGGGTTGGGGATTAGTGAACACTAGAGGGATCGGAGAAAGTTTCTTAAAAGTTCCTTGCCGGCAGTGGTTAAAATACTTTCGGGATGAAATTGTACTCCTTGAATGTGGGGGTAATCCCGATGACGGACTCCCATGACCGTACCATCTTCGACCCAGGCCGTGATCTCTAAATTATCCGGCATGGTGGAGCGATCGATCACTAAACTATGGTAACGGGTGGCAGTAAAAGGATTTTCTAAGCCTTGAAATACCCCTTCATTGTTGTGATAGATTGGGGAAGTTTTGCCGTGCATCAAGACCGGGGCCGAGACCACATCCCCTCCGAATACCTGACCGATACTTTGATGACCGAGACAGACCCCCAAGATTGGCAAATGGGGGCTAAATTTGGCGATTAATTCCAGAGATATGCCCGCATCGACTGGACGACCGGGACCTGGGGAAATGACAATCCCATCGGGCCGCCTTTGTTCGATTGTGGCCAGATCGATTTTATCATTACGATAGACCTCGATCGGTAAGGCGATCGGAAACTCAGCCGCTAATTCTCCCAAATACTGGACTAAATTGTAGGTAAAACTATCATAGTTATCGATGACGATTATCAAGAGTCCCTCTCCTTTCTTTAGCCTCGCTCATTATTTTCATTCTACATCTCTGCTGTCTCGATCGAGATAGCAGCGCCATAGGAGGTCAGCTATTTTTGTGCCGTCAGCTAGAATCTGCCCGGAATTGCTAATTACAGCCTAAACTATCCCTTGTGGCCACTCCCGTGACTGGATTAATGCCATCGGCCCTTTTACACATTAACTTGACCTGATAGTTATCAATTATCGCGTTAGTGAAATCGGCCCCAGTAATAATTGTGTCATAAAAACGGCTGCGAGTAGCGATCGCATCGGTAAAAATAGTATTAGTTAAATCGGCAAAATCGAGGGTAACTCTATCTACCAAAGAGGCGGTTAAATCGGCCCCTTTTAAGTTAGCTTTTAAGAGGACAGCCTCGGTGAGAATGCTATAGGATAAATCGGCCCCTTCTAGGTTAACTCCCCGCATTGCGGCAGCTGCGAAAACCCCTCCGCGCAAATCCTGATGGGAAAAATCCCGATCTTGCAGCTGGGCAAAACTATAGTTAATCGTTTTATCTTGGGCCAAGGCCACCGGACGGGCCGCGAAAAGTAGCCAAAGAATCGCCAGCAAAATAATTAAAACCAGACTGAAAAAATTTTTCAACATTGTTACTGTTGAGCGTCGAGAAACTGGGCCACATCATCACCCACCCGAATAGTTAGGTCTGAGTCTAAAGCACCAGTGGAGGATGATTCTACTTTACCGATTCCCAATTGATTTTTCAAGAGGTTAGCGGACTGAATATCACCTTTTTGGGCAATAATTGCCGTGGTTTCTAGCTTTTGGGAGGAGTCATCGCTAATATAAACATTTGTATAGCCCCGTTTGGCCAGATAATTACGAGTACGACGGGCTAAACCTTTGGTATGGGTGGCATTTTGAATGGCAATCCGCAGACTATAAACGGAGGTTTCTCCCCCCGTGTAGTTATCGGTAAAATTATTAGCCACAATGGTTCTAATTTCGCGACGGTTCAAAACCCAATAACTGCGACCATCGTATTCCTCGAGGTTATTAAACCGGCCGGGGAGTAGGATCATTCTCAAGTCATCCTGTTTAATTTCCCGGCCAAAATTAGCGATAGCCAGCATTTCCTCGACGGTTAAATTCGTATCGATATATTGTTGTAAAACCTGTACTGCTTTCGGGAGACTGGGGAGAATTGTCGGACTAAAAATCTTTTGTTGTAGTGCTTTTAATAAAATTTGTTGTCTTTGTACGCGACCGATATCGCCGTATTGCTGGTTACGAAAACGGGCAAACTGTTCTGCTTGGTCGCCGTTGAGATTTTGCCAACCCTCTTGTAAATCAATTTCTAATTTTTGGGTGACATCTTTATGATACATTCGTTCGGGTACATAAACCTCTACACCCCCGACTAAATCGACTAATTCCTTAAAGGCATCGGTAGTCACCCGCACATAGCGATCAACGGTGACACCCCCTAAAGTATTATTGACCACTTCTGCCGCTAGAGTTGGTCCGCCGTGAACATTGGCATCGTTGATTTTAGTGAAACCGTGGCCGGGGATTCTGACGCGGCTATCGCGAGGGATAGACAACATTCTCACGGTTTTATCGCTGGGATCGAAGCGCACTAGGAGCATGGTATCGCTGCGACCTTTAAATACATCGTCGCCGTTTTTGGCATCTAAAACTCGATCGATGCCCATAACTAAAATATTAACAGGACGAGAAAGCTGCTGGTTAATTAAGCTATTCCAAGCTTGAGCCTCAAGGATGTCTGTTTGGGTGGGAAAAGATGTTTTTTGGAAGATGGCCCCAATTGGTGCGGGTAAGGGACTAATCAAAGCGACGGCAGCCCCAACAGTGGCGGAAACTAGGGCGGTAAAACTGAGGGTTATTCCCCAAAATAAGCCCTTTTGCAGGGGAGATGCTTTTTTTAAACCGGACATGACCGAACTGACCACCGTGACGGTATTTTCTGAGTTTTGGCTGTATTCCTGCTTTTCAAACCGCCCCGAAACATTGGCCATGGACTAACCTCAACATCTGATTAAAAGCTTACTTTAGGATGTGACTGCTGATCCATAGAATCTATCTCTAGCGCAAAAGTTCCAGATATTGGTCACTCCCCTCTCGCCGGCTATTGTAACATATTGTTAAGGAACTGGCTATAATAGACCTCTTGTAAAAACCCAAAATTGTTGTTAGGGTTAGGAGTCAGTAGTCAGAAGAATTAAAGATGAATAATAAGCCATTAAATAGTCTATTTCCAGATTTTATGCCATTTAATCCTTATTTTTGCGGTTTTTGAAGCCTGAAAAGTTAATTATGCAAGAGGTTTAATAATTTTTCAGGGATTCGGTTCGGTTATAGATTAAGCTGCCCGCACATTTAAATTGGTTGTTGAGATAAGGCAAGAGGTAACAGGCAAGAGTTAACAGCAAAGGGATTGGGGGAGATTGAGTTAATCTAAGGATAGGCGGTTAAAATGCGTCTTAGATTATCTTTGTGGCCAAGAATTAAGAGAGGTGGAAACTTGAAGATGACAGAACTAAGGTTATTCTCCTTATTTATTTTCTGATTCAATCCTCGATTTTATACCTTAGCTTTTGGCTAGTAATGCAGTTTTTTCTGTCAATATACTTCTGATCTATTTTTTATGAAAATCATCTCTCTTACCCCATCATTCACCCAGGAATATCTCTGTATAAGAGACTTAAATCTCTACAATTCTCCCAGTTGTCAAGAGTTAGCGACCCAAGCACAACAGGGAAGACAATTAATATTTATTTCCCTAGAAATTACCGAAAAAGGACTACAAATTCAGCTAAGGGAAGATAATTATTTAGCTTGGTTATCTCTAGAAGATTTAGATGCAATTGCGGCAGCCGCCACAGCTTATCAAAAAATTCCTCTAACTCGTTCAGAAATAGAAAAACATATTCCTGAGATTATCACTTTTACTCAGGAAGCAATGAACCGTACCAATCATTATCTCTGGGGGGGAACCCTTGCACCTAATTACGATTGTTCAGGATTAATCCAGGCTGCTTTTGCCACTTTTGGCATTTGGTTGCCGAGGGATTCCTATCAACAAGAAGCTTTTTGTCAAAAAATAAACCGAGAGGAATTACTACTGGGAGATTTAATTTTCTTTGGTGATAAAAGAGTTAATCATGTGGCTTTATATCTAGGGAATAATCAATATATCCACAGTTCAGGAAAAGAAACAGGTAATAATGGTATCGCTATAAATCTGCTCACCGATGATAGGGATAGCGTCAGTCGTCATTATTATCAAAAATTATGGAGTTTCGGTCGAGTTATGCACAATTAATCAGTTATCAGTTATCAGTGAGCAGTTATCAGGGAAATGGGGAAATGGGGAAATGGGGAAATGGGGAAATGGGGAAATGGGGAAATGGGGAAATGGGGAAATGGGGAAATGGGGAAATGGGGAAATTTCAACTAAAACCCCAAAACCCTAAAACCCTAAAACCCCAAAACCCCAAAACCCCAAAACCCCAAAACCCCAAAACCCCAAAACCCTAAAACCCTAAAACCCCAAAACCCCAAAACCCTAACCCCTAACTTCTCACTCTCCCCCATAGATAATCATGTCAGAAAAAATCTCCCTAAGCGGTCTGTCAATTCGTCGTCACATAGGAGTATTGATGTTAACTATAGCAGTTATCATCATCGGTCTTTTTTTTCTAAATCGGTTACAAGTAGATTTGCTTCCTTCTATCACTTATCCCCGCATTAGTTTAAGAATGAATGTCCCGGGAGTTTCCCCGGAAGTTATTCTCGAAGAAGTAACTAAACCCCTAGAAGAAGGAATGAGTGCCACCGAGGGAGTAGTGCAAGTTTATTCAGAAACTCGCGAGGGAAGGATGCGAGTAGATTTATTTTTTCAACCGGGGGGAGATTTAAATGTTGCTTTAAATGAAGCTACCGAAAGTTTTAATCGTGTCCGACAAAATTTACCCGATATTATTGAGGAACCGCGCTTAAACAAATTTGAACCCTCTCGTTTACCCGTCTATGAATTCGCTCTCGTTTCTGATACCCTACCCCTAAAAGATTTAAGATTATTTGCTGATGAAGAATTAGGGAGAGAATTAGGATTTGTGGAAGGAGTGGCAGTGGTGGACGTGATTGGGGGAGTTAGAGAAGAAATTCAAGTTAATATTGACCTGCAGCGATTACAATCTTTAGGAGTGGGATTAAATCAGGTTTTAGACACCCTAAAAAGACGTAATCAGGACATCTCTGGGGGCCGACTAGAGGGAGAAACCGGGGAACCTTTAACCCGCACGGTGGGGAAATTTAACAACGTAGCGGATATCCAAGATTTAGCACTGACCGATAGTAATAATCCCGAAGAAAAAATCTATCTGCGGGATGTGGCCAGAGTTATCGATGGGACAGAAGAACAAAGAATTTTTGTCACCCTAAATGGAAAAAATGCCGTGCGGGTTAGCGTCCAAAAACAACCGAATGCGAACACGATTGCTGTGGTAGAAGGGGTCAAAAAACGCATTGCCGAATTAAAAAAATCCGGGTTAATCACTGGGGGAATACAAGTCGTCACCACTACCGATGAGTCTGTATTTATCCAAAACGCGGTTAATAACGTGGTTTCGTCGGGACTAGCGGGGACAATTCTAGCAGGATTGACTGTATTCGTCTTTCTCGGTTCCCTACGACAGACTTTTATCATTACCCTAGCGATTCCTCTTTCTACCCTCGTCGCAATCATCTGTATGAAGTTATTCGGGTTATCGATAAATGTGTTTAGTTTGGGAGGATTGGCCCTAGGGGTGGGTATCGTGGTGGATAATTCCATTGTCATGCTGGAAAATATTGCCCTCAAAGTTAATCAAAACCAAAATAAGCAAGATTTTTTAGAAATTGCTCGTAATAGCAGCCAAGAGGTAGAATCTGCTTTATTGGCCTCCACTGCGACTAATCTCGTCTCTATACTGCCATTTTTATTACTGGGTGGTTTTATTTCCCTGCTGTTTAACGAGATTATCCTCACTATCAGTTTTGCTGTGGCTGCTTCTCTCCTCTCTGCGTTAACCGTTGTTCCCATGTTAGCCAGTCGTTTGTTAAATATGCAGGTTTCTAGTGGTATTCAGCGATTTTGGCTCTTAAAAGTCTTTAGTCAACGTCTAGAAGGTTTAACTATTCTCTACGGTCGTTGTTTAGCTAAAATCATCCGCTACAGAATACCTGTTATCCTGCTGGCCTTTTTAATTTTAGGGGGAAGTAGTTTCTATCTCTGGCAATATATCCCCCAGGAAGTCTTTAGTCGTATTCAAACCGGACAGGTGAACCTTTTTGCTCAATTTCCCCCCGGTACCAATTTAAATGCTAACCGTCAGGTGATGGGGGAAGTAGAAAAGATTTTATTATCACAACCAGAGACTAAGTACATTTTTACTACCAGTGGCGGTTCTCTTTTTGGCACAACTACCAATGAAAATATTTTGCGTGCTTCTAGTACGATTAATCTCAAACAAGGCACTAATACAGAAGCATATATCGAACGCATGAGCAAAGCACTAGAGCAATTAAACCTCGTTAACGTGCGTTTGCGTCTCACCCCCGGTCAAGTGCGCGGTATTATTCTTAATAACTCTCCCTCCGTCGGTGCTGACGTGGATGTGATGTTACAGGGACTCGATGGGAAAACTCTAGAGCAAGCTGGTGAAGAAGTCCTCAGTATTCTCGATGAAAAAGTCCCTAGTGCGCGTTTTCGTCCCGATGCTGACCCCAGACAACCAGAAATTCAGATTAAACCCGATTGGACCCGCTTAAATAGTTTGGGATTGAGTACCCGGTCAGTGGGACAAACGGTAAGGACTGCTATTCAAGGATCAATCCCCACCCAACTGCAACGGGGAGATAGATTAATCGATATCCGGGTGCAATTGGACCCCAACTCGCGGCAAAAAATTAGTGACATCTCACAAATACCTATTTTTGTCAATAGGCAAGAAGACTTAAAATTAGCAGATATCGCCAGGATTGAAGGGGGAAAAACCCCAGCAGTCATCCAGAGAATTAATCAGCGTCAAGTTTTTATTATTATCGGCAGTTTAGTCGAGGGGGCGAAATTAAGTGACGCACTCGCGGGGGTACAATCGGTTTTAAATTCCACTCCCTTACCCGATGGTATCAGCATTTTACCCAGTGCTGCCGCCACGTCTAACCGAGAAATTCAGGGTTCTTTGGGTTTATTAGCGGGTTTATCGGTATTTTTAGTCTTTGTGGTCATGGCCGTCCAGTATAACTCGCTCATAGACCCTTTGGTGATTATGTTAACCGTTCCTTTGGCCCTAGCGGGGGGAATTTTTGGACTATATTTGACCAAAACCCCGATTAATGCCATTGTCATCGTCGGGGTGGTTTTATTGGTGGGCATTGTGGTTAATAACGGGATTATTATGGTGGAATTAGCCAATCAATTGCGGCAAGAATTCGGTTTTACTCGACTACAAGCCATTTTAAAGGCTGCTCCCCAACGTTTACGACCGATTTTAATGACTACCGTGACCACGGTTTTAGGTTTATTTCCCCTCGCTTTAGGATTGGGAGAGGGGGGGGAATTCCTGCAACCTTTAGGAATTGTCGTTTTTTCAGGTTTGTCTTTAGCAACGCTGTTAACTCTGTTTATTATTCCCTGTTTTTACGTTTTATTCTCCAGAAAATAATCCCCCTGCACAGTAGGGTGTAGGGTGTGGGGAAGTGGGGAAGTGGGGAAGTAGGGAAGTAGGGAAGTAGGGAAGTAGGGAAGTAGGGAAGTAGGGAAGTGGGGGAATTTCAACTAAAACCCTAACACCCCAACACCCCAAAACCCTATCTCCCTATCTCCCGACTCCTGACTTCTGACTTCTAACCCAATGTTGGCTAAAGATAAGCAAAAATTATCTACTGACTCCAAAAACTTGAGAATATTTAAATTAACATTTCGCAATATTTATAAATTCTTAAGAATTAATTGAGAAAGATTTTTATTTAACGACGATGTTCCAATGGTTACAGCGATTTGATAGAATTTCATAATGGGTTATTTTGTGCTTTTTTTGGCAGCAACGGTTGAAACCCTTGCCACACCTAGAAGGTAATCCTAATTAAGACGGGTAAATTAGTCAATTTCACCCACAACGATGATCTTTTTTTTGTGTAGTTTTATTGCAAAAAAAAAGTTTTTTTGACAAAAAGCACAAAGTATGATATAGGAAGTGGGGAAGTGGGGAAGTGGGGAAGTGGGGAAGTGGGGGGATGGAAAGAATAAATAAAAATAATCTCCTGACGACCGACGACCGACTCCTGTCTCCTGAATACTGACTCCTGACTTCTAACCCGACAAAAAACCTATTCAGCAGACCCTAAGTTAAATAAGCGATAGTTACCCCCGAACCGCCCTCATTTTGGGGTGCTAATTGAAAGCGTTTTACTTGGGGATGACGGGATAAAAAATCGTGAACACCTTGACGCAATTTCCCCGTACCTTTACCGTGAATAATCCATAATATACCCGAGGGGGTAGCACGGACGATCGCTTGTTCGATCTCCGTTTCTGACTCTGCCACCCTTAAACCGCGAATATCGACGGTATTATTAGCAGTACGAATTAAAGGGGTCTCCTGGGGTTTTGTGGGAGTTTGTGGCACATTTTTGACAGGTTTTGGCGCAGTTTCCACTTTTTGACCATCCAAAGACTCAATCTGGTCTAAGGGTAGGGTCATCTTCATCATACCGAAACGCAGGGAAATCTCCTCTGATTCCGGTGAAATTGCTAAAACTTCGGCAGTTTGTCCCAAATTGGGCAAGCGTACCCTTTCCCCCACTTGCGGACGATAATTAACCTTAGTTTTTTCCGTTTTTGGTAATAGCCTTTCTGCGATCGCAGTTAATTCCTCGGTGGCTTTTTGGGCATCCTTACCAGTTTTTGTTCCTGATTGCAATCGGCGAATAACGTCATTAATCTCAGCTTTTGCTGATAATAAAGCCTTTTGTAGCTCCTGATCCTGATAACGCTTTAATTCTCGCTCTCTCTCCTGTAGAGAATTGGCCCGCGTGGAAACTTCTGTATAAAATTTCTCCGTTTGTTGGAGTAATTGACTAGCTTCTTGAGCTTTTAACTCCTGTTCCCGTCTTTGCGCTTCCAAACCAGCAATTACTTGATTTATATCCTCCGATAACCCCCCCAGATGATTTCTCGCTTCGGCCACAATTTCGGGACTTAATCCCAAACGCTGGGCAATAGTTAAAGCATTAGAACGCCCCGGAATGCCCCATAATAGTCGATAAGTGGGGGAAAGAGTGCGATCATCAAACTCTACCGAGGCATTTTCAAAGCGAGAATCTCGATACTTTAACGCTTTTAATTCCCCGTAGTGGGTGGTAGCCACCGTCAGTAAACTATGATCGGCAAGGTATTGTAAAATAGCGATCGCTAAAGGACTTCCCTCAGCCGGATCCGTACCTGCTCCCACCTCGTCGAGTAAAACCAAGGAACGATGATTTAAAGCCGCTAAAATACGAACAATCCGGCGAATGTGACCCGAAAAAGTCGATAAACTCTGTTGCAAAGACTGTTCATCCCCGATATCGGCTAAAACCTGATCGAACCAGGGTATCTCTACCGGTTCCCGCGCTGGAATAAACAAGCCCGCTTTCGCCATTAAAGCCGCTAATCCGAGAGTTTTTAAAGTAACGGTTTTTCCGCCGGTATTTGGTCCGGTGATGGCAACAACGCGAATTTCTGGGCTAATCTGCACATTTATTGGTACGACCTCCCCCCCCTGTTCGTGGTGTTTTTGCCACCAGAGCAAAGGATGACGCAAATTCCGCAAAGTAATCGTTTCTGGACTATCGATAAAGCGCGGGGGATTACCCTCTAACCATAAACTGTAACGGGCCCTAGCGGTGGCCAGATCGAGCCTAGTAGCGATCGCTAGTAAATATTCTAAGTCCTCAAAAGCTGCGGCGATCAGATTACTTAACTGCCGGAGGATTTTTTCTTCTTCGATTTGTTCCAGACGACGATATTGCCGCAGTTGATTGCCTTGGTCAACGATAGAGTGAGGTTCAATGTAAAAAGTCGCCCCTGTGCTGGAAGTATCGTGAATTATCCCCGGTATTTGCTCTTTTTGCGCTGCTTTTACGGGAATCACCCAGCGGTCGCTTCTTTGGGTAATCACCGCTTCTTGGATAGCACCGCCCTGTTTTTGCAGGATATCCTGTAATTTTCGGTAAATTCGCTCTCTAATCACCTTCATTTGTCCCCGAATTTCGCGTAATTGAGGACTAGCGCGATCGGATATCCGGCCATCTTCATCGATACAACGGTGTATTTCCTGTTCTATCTCTGGATAGGTGCGAATTTCGGCTACTAACTCTTTTAAAACTGGTATATCTTCCTGTTCGTCAATTAAACGCCGTAAACGTCGCACTCCCGCTAAAGTCGTGGCAATATTTAAAAGTTCCTGTCCCGATAATAAACCCCCCAGATGCGCCCTTTCTAGGGCATCGCCGATGTCGGTAATCCCATCAAAGGAAAGACGACTATCCAATTTTTGTTCTAAGCTATAAACTTCTTTGGTTTGGCAGAGTAGGTTTAAACTTTCCTCTTTGCTTTCTGGTAACGGCAATTGACGAATTGCGATCGCACCTAGTTTAGTCGCGGCAAAAGTAGCTAGGTGTTGACATAGCCGCGGCCATTCCAATAATTCTAGGGTTTCGTCTTGAATCAATTTTGTAGTTTTTTATAATACGCTTTGTATTTCTAGTCTAACCGGATTTGGTCTGATTAGGTCGAGTTCTACTGATAACTGATAACGGGTGCATCTCAATTTGGTCGAAATATCTAGATGATATTTGGGGCGCACGCGGTGCGCCCCTACCATTGGCCCGATGATATTGTTTATTGTAGGGGCGAATTGCATTCGCCCTCTTTGAATAACTTCTGCTGCTCACCAATAGGTGAGAGAAAGTCACAAACGTGAGATTCACCCCTGATAACTGATCACTGTATCTAAATTCCTTTCTGGAGAGAGAATTGCACCTGTTTAAATTCTTGTTTTAAACGTTGTTTGAGTTTGTCGGGGATGGGACGGGAACCGTAGGCGGTATAATAACCAGCTAGAGAGTTTAAGGCTGTTTGCATAGTAGTGAAAGAACGCAAACCCCCGGATTTTTTATCTCGTCGGTAGAGGGAGATGTAATCGTTGATTTGTTCCTTTGCTTGCGACTCAACTGCCGCTTTATTCGGGTCATCTTTGACTAAATCAAGGGCTGTGGTTAAAGTTTCAATCACCGTCAGGGTATCCTGTCCATAATTGCCCGTTAACCCCGAACTACCAGAACAACCCATCAATCCGATTACCAGGACGAGAACCAAAGCTAATAAGCGAGAAATGTAAGGTTTTAGAGACATATTTTCAACACCATAAGTTAATCCCAAGTCACCTTATCCTATCAGGAAACCGTGACCAGTTCCCCAGGGCAGTCAACTGACTGCAAAAATCAGGGGTCAACCGGGGGGTAAATAGCCAAAATGTAGGCTTTTTTGACGGTAAAAGCCCTATTTTTGCCTAAAATTTCGATGCCATCAACCCGAAGTGAGTTGATTTTGGACTAATTCCAGCCGCGATAAGGCACTGGTGGTGGTTTTAGGGTCGATCGAGATTGGACTTTGCGATCGATTTATCTAGAAGATAAAAATTCTCCGTTGCTTTCGTCCTGTTTCGGAAGAAAGAAAGTTACATTTTGTAATCTTTAGACCGCTCAAGCTGGAACTAGGGTGAAATGGGCAGTTTGACGGTAAAGCTTGTTCCCTCACCCACTTGGCTATCTAGGGCGATTTCGCCACCGTGGAGTTCGACGCATTTTTTAACCACTGCTAACCCCAATCCCGTACCGATAATATTTTCCACATTCTGACCCCGATAAAAGGGTTCATAGATCTTACCTCTATCTTCCTCGGCAATGCCGATCCCGTGATCCCGGACTTGAAAAACAATGCGATCGCTATCTTTCCCCAAAATCAAACTAATCCCTGCTCCTGTGGGGGAATATTTAATCGCATTTAAGAGTAAATTACTTAAAATCGAGTAGAGCAGTTTCTCATCTAGATAGGGACGAATCATCAATCCCTCGCTGACAAATTTAATCGGTGTATTATTTTTATTGATAAATTGAAAGTCCTCGACTAAATTTAAACAAAAAGCTTCAATATCGAGCGGCTCTAGTTGACAACTGAGATTCCCAGATTCTGCCCTAGTTAAAATCAAAATATCTGTTAAGAATTGATTCATTAGCTTGACAGAAGACTGGATTCTATATAGGTTTTTTCTGCTAGACTGATCGGCATCTTTTAAGCCATTTTCTAATAACTGCGAGGCAGAAAAAATCACGGTTAAAGGGGTTCTAAACTCATGAGATATCATGGAAAAAAGCTGAATTTTTAGATCGGAAAGTTCTTTTTCCTGTAGTAATAACTGGTGGATTTTCTCACTTTTTTGTCGCCGTTTCTCTTGCCAAAAAACTAAAAAATAAACTCCGCAAATAATTCCAAAGCTAGTAAAAGTTCCCAGTAAACCCAACAGAGAATTTTCGCGAATACTATCCCTAGAACTAGCGATGCTAATTCTTAAATTCCTTTTCTGACTAGCTTGTAAATAGGTAAGAAGATTTTGAAACTTATCCCGAAACTCGACACTTTTAACCGTGATTGCATCTTGGGAAATATCATCGGATTGATCGGATTTATAGGTGGCGATCGATTGATTAAATAGAACAATTCGCCGATACATTAAATCCCCGATCTGAGCCACCATTTCCCGCTCGAAATCCGTGCCGTTTTCTAATTGTTTGGCCAGGAGTTGCCAGTTAGATTGCATCAAAGCGATCGCTCGACGATGACGACCTAATTCACTGGGGCTGCCAGTTTTAATATAACCCCTTCTTCCCGATTCGGCCACGGCCATGTTAGCGTAAAGATTACTGAGATTATCGATGATCTCGTAGGTAACTTCCACCTCGGCAGCGCGCTGACGCAGGGCGAGGGTATTGCGATAGGAAACTAGGCTAATAGTTCCCATCAATAAGACAGTTAGCCCGAAACCTCCCGCGATCCATTTTCCTTGTTTGAGCCAATTCATCAGCAGCAAACCGACGCTATTTCCAGCTTACTCCATCTCTAGACCATGCGAATTTTAGTAGTAGAAGATGATATGCAACTAGCCGAGATTTTGCGAGAGGCATTGAGCGAGCGACAATACGTTGTCGATGTGGCTAGAGACGGAGAAGAAGGCTGGAATTGGCTAGAATTAGGCAAATATGATCTTTTAGTTCTCGATGTCACCCTGCCAAAATTAAGCGGAACTTTACTCTGTCAACGTCTGCGACGAGCGGAATCCCATCATCCCGTCTCTGCTAATGCCACCGTTCCCGTCCTATTATTAACCGCAAGGGATACGGTAATCGATAAAATCGACGGATTAGACGCAGGGGCCGATGATTATGTCACTAAACCCTTCGATTTGGGGGAATTAATGGCGCGGATTCGGGCCTTGATCCGACGTGGTAGCAGCACCAGCAGTGTTTTATTATCTTGGGGGGGGGTTGCAGTTAAATCCCAGTACCCACGAGGCCAGTTATAACGGTCAACTTCTTTCCCTCACCCCCAAGGAATTCGCTCTCTTAGAATTACTTGTTACCCATGGGCGCCGGGTCTTAAGTCGATCGGGTATTATTGAGCGAGTTTGGTCTTTGGACGATTCTCCAGCCGAGGAAACCGTTACTTCCCATATTCGCGGTCTTCGTCACAAGCTAAAATCCCTTGGCGCGCCGGAAGACTTTATTGAAACCGTTCACGGTCTCGGTTATCGCTTAAAGTAATATCTGCCTTTAGACAGTGGACAAAATTATTTCTGCACGAAATCTGCACGAAGTTTGCAGGGGGTTTCCATAATCAGCCGTTAAATTAGAGAGTTAGACAGGTGCAGGGCTTCTAGACAATCAGAGCGGTCAAACCTGTGACTCTCCTCTTCTAAACGGGGCAGCTTGAGATGATTTACACGCGATTTGACTATCACGGTTGGCAGATTGAATTGAGCGCAGAAATGCAGGGTTATTCTTTTCAATGTTGGCGAGTGGATGGCAGGGAAGGAATTAGCAATCGCCTAGTTTATGCCACCTGCGAACAAGCTTTAGCGGCTGCCCGACACCGGGCGGATCTAGAGTCCGCTTGTCTTGCTCTACTGCGATTTCTCAATGATATCGGCGGCCGGAATTATTATCTCACCGGCGATGATCGCGATGCTCTCAGCCAGTCAATTTTAGAATATGCCCGTGTGGGTGGTGTTTCCTGATTTCTTCTTTGGAAGTTTTCCTCTCATTGAGAATGATTCTCGCTCCGATTTATTTAGGGTTGGCTGAATATCTGGACTTCCCCGTTGACAAAAGGCTATAATACCATTTTTCTAAAGTAATGGCAGAGATGGTTAATTACCCTCACAACCAACCCCTCTCCCAGAAAGGGAAAAGCGTGTAGGATGCCTGCCACAAATAAAGAAAAATGGGATGAGCAACTCACATAAAGTTCATTTTGTCAAGGATTGTTAAGAAGTGCTTACCCTGATTGACTTAGCTGTTCAAATAGTTTAGGATACAAAGATAAAGGCTGACCTAGCGATGTCTTTTAGTTGCGGAACTTAAGCATCTCATAAAGTTTTTCCTTCTGCCAACCCGCTATCTAATTCGGACTCCTTGTACAGCAAGTCTTTCATGGGTTTTCTGCACCACTGAGGATATTTATGACAGCTTCAGAAATCGCACGATTAATTATACGCATTGAAGAAACCGTTAATCCAGATAGTGAATATTACGGCAAGCTTGTCAAATGGTGGGAACAAGAGAAGGAACTTTGGCATTACGGAATCGGCTTATCAAATACACACTTCTTTAACATAGGAACGATAGAAGCTAAGGAACTGCAAATACTAAAACGACATGATATTATCGAACGTGATATTATCGAACATCGCAATCTTGATATCAGAGGAGTTCCTGGGATTTACTCGCTCTTTGAAAGCGATGAGATTATTGAACGACTAAAGTATTCCTTAAGATGGTTGAATGATTTGCCAGAAAATTCATCGAAAAAAAAATAAATGGCAAAGCTCTAGCTTTTCTGATATTCACTGATGACGAAGCTGGAACAGACAAAGATAGAGAACCAATTGATATAGATTTTGCCAGCTATCTGAAGCAGCAATCACCGCGACTTAAACATAATATAATTAGAGATTTCTTCGAGAAAGGAAAAATTTGGCTATATATATTATTTGGGTTTTTGATAGTCGCTGCCATTGCTTTGATGAGCGGTGAATTTGGAAGTGATCAACCCTGGATAAAATGGGTGCTTTCAGGGGCGTTTAGTATATTGCTTGTAATCATCATATCAAACTGGATATCAAATTTTAAATGGTCTGGCTTCCAGAAGAAAAGTTTCTGGGATTGGTTACAATTATTGATTGTCCCTTTGATGTTAGCTTTTGCTGCTTTCTATTTAAATTATGTTTCTGAAACTAGAGACAAGCAAATAGCTGAAGATCGAAAACAACAAGAACTTTTAAAAGATTATTTCTCCAAGATGCAAACTTTAATTCTCGCAGAAAAAACGTTGCCAAAATCTAATAATAAGCCAACCGGCTCTCCATCGCTGGATCAAGATAAATCTCTATTGTCACAAGCCTCTCAAGATATTGCCCGAGCTTTAACACTAGCTGTTTTAGATGAATTAGATGGCCCAAGAAAAGGGAAAGTTATCACTTATCTGGCTGAATCAAACTTGATAAACAAACCCAAGCCAGAAATTAAATTAGATCGCGCTAATTTACAAGATATAGTATTACAAGATGTCGATATGGGTGGAGTAAAAATTAACAAAGCCGATATGACAAGAGCTAATCTGACTGATGTAAGCTTAATAAATGCAGACTTGACATTATCCATTTTTAGTTCTGCTACTCTGCAAAAGGTAAATTTTTCAGGTGCTACTTTGGATAAGTCAAATTTCTACAATACTAAGCTTAAAAATATAACAATTAGTACATCATCAAAATTCCAGAATGTTTGTTACAGTGAGGGAACTAAATTTGAAAATACAGAAGATGATAAAAATCAAATCACTTGGTTGAAATTAACCGATTTTCAAAACCCTAACACTAATTCTAGGATCACCAAAACCGATAGATGGTGCAAACCAACTGAGCAAAATCTAGGCCAATCTAAATAAACATTTAAAACTTACAGCTAGAGATTTAGATGAAATATTACTACCGTTTAATCTCAACTATTTTAATGTTAAGTGTATGTCTTGCTCCCTTGGCATCTTCTCAAGATAAACCAGATCCAGCTTTTTCCTATGGAGTAGTTTATAGTTCAGAGCAGGACATTAAAAAAGCAAACAATGAAACAGACCAACTTCCTCAAATATTCCCACAATATCAAAAAGAAAATTATTTATTTAAGCGGAGAAACTGGTATGCAAGCGTTGTTTTATTTAAATCTAAAACTGATGCTGATGAAGCGAGAAATATAATTGATGGTGAATATTCCAGAGGCTCTTTTGTCGTTAATCTTCAAGAATGGTGTCGTCCCGACTGGAGGAAAAATACAGGAGTTAAACTAGGTGTAAGTTATTATGACTGTAAGAGAGGAGAAATAATGGATGGCAGCCCAGGAGCCATTATAATTGATGCTCAATTAGATAGCCCCCAAAAGGCTCAAGATAAGATAGAAATACTCAAAGATAAGTTTAAAAAATTACAGCACAACTTAGCAATTTTTAAGAAGGGAAAGTATTTCTATCCAGCCGTGATTAATTACAAGAATACGCAAGAGGCTAATCAGCAAATACCGCAAGTACCGCAAGAGATGAAGAATAAAGCTAAGGCAGTCAATATTAATCAGTGGTGTCCTCGTCGAGAGTTAAAACCAGTGGAAGACCCGAAAATTTACGATTACATAGAATGTAAGTGAGTGAATTACTGAATATTAACTTCGAGATATTGAGGTCGATAAGTACGAACGTAATTCAACACCTGGTCGAGATCCGCTCGGTTGGTCAGGGCGATACACCCTGATGTCCCGTCTTCGCCATTGGGTTTTTCAAAGGACGGATCGTAGTGAATGCCCAAAGCTGAACGACGAGTCCGAAACAAAGGCTGTATGGGGAGGAAACGATCTCCTGCTTCTGGAATTGTTCCCAGAACAGGCTCTCTGGCTACCCGATATTTCCCGTCCGGCAAGGGCGCTTCTGTCCCAGCTTGATGGCGATTATAATTTTGAGTATGCGCTCGTCCCGCGACGGTCATGTAAGCGGCGATTAACTGCCCGTTACCGTAAAGGCTGAGTTGGTAAAGTGGATTGCCTAGCTTATTGGTCAATGCTGTGGGGGTTAGTGTCATGTAATTGTCCGGCGTAGTTGAGGCCGTTTTAGGACTACAGACAACGAAAGCTAGACACAGGAGAAAAAGCAGCGCTAATTGCTTAAGCCGATTTGGGCCGCGACAACGCTTGAAAAATTCCGCCATATCCTTTAAAACTTTTAGCATATAATGATTTTATTTTCAGGTCACTTTCGGTAATAAAATCGTGACAGTGGTTCCATTACCTGGAATACTAGCAATTTCGATCGAGTCTCCGTGTAGTTCCACGCATTTTTGTACTACCACCAAACCCAACCCTGTCCCGGCGATATGACGGACATTTTTATATAACTGTTTTTGATCTTCTCTGCTTGGAGAAATTGCGATAAAATTAACGATCATAACGATCAACAAAAAAATTTTATGGTTGTAACTGTTAATAATTCCCTGACACTAAGGGAATTTCTGCAATTACCAGAAACTAAACCCTCCCAGGAATTTATTGATGGTCAAATTATTCCTAAACCGATGCCCCAAGGTAAACATAGCACTATTCAAGGTGATTTAGTTCCGGCTATTAACGCTAGTCTAAAACCCCAACAAATTGCCCGTGCCTATCCTGAATTGCGTTGTACTTTTGGCAGTCGTTCTCTAGTTCCTGATGTTTCAGTTTTTCTCTGGGAAAATATTCCCCGCGATGCACAGGGAAAAGTATTAAATACTTTTGCGATCGCTCCTGACTGGCTGATTGAAATTCTCTCTCCTGACCAAAATCAGACTAAAGTTGTTAAAAATATCCTTTATTGTCTAGATCACGGCACTCAAATGGGTTGGTTAATCGACCCTGAAGAAGAAATTATCTTTGTTTATTTTAGTGATCGAACTATCGCTATTTTTGAATCAGAAAATGCTCTTTTACCCGTCCCCGCTTTTGCGACGAATTTTCAAATCACCCTCGGTCAATTATTTGACTGGTTAAGAGGTTAACGGATTATCAGTTATCAGTTACCAGTTATCAGTTATCAGTTATCAGTTACCAGTTATCAGATGTAAGTTTTAAGTTAAAACTCTTCTAGAGTAGTTAGGGCTGGCTGAATAAATGTGAAATGTATGCAAAGTAAGGGTTTTGGGGCTTTACGAGCGAAACAGGTGCAAGATTTTGAGAGAATCGTGGTTCAAAACCTTGCATCTTCATCGGCCCGCGTCCTGTAGGGGCGAAGCATTCGGGCAATAACCTATCGGTGAAACCGTAGATTTTCTATCCGAATGCTTCGCCCGTACTTTTTCAGCAAATCCTAGTTATGATATATTAGCAGAAAATAACCGACACAAGCCTTGCCAAGTAAGGCTCACCAGAATTTAAAAAAGCAATTTTAATAAAAAAAGCTTTTTGCTTTGTTGGATTCCAGGCTATTTAAGGGTTTAGGCTCATTTAAACTACTAATTTGCTATAAGCTGTCTAGGAGAGCCTAAGTTAATTAATTAGGGAGGCACGATTATTTGTAGGATGGGTTAGCGCACTTCGTAACCCATGCGGGGGTTGGGTTTCATACTTCAACCCAACCTACGTTCATCTTATATTTAATCCTACTTACTGTTTACTGTTTACTGATTACTGTTTACTGTTTACTGTTTACTGATCACTGATTACTGATTACTGTTTAGCCGACACTTTGAAACAATTGTGTCCAATCGAGATTGGGAGCATCTGAGGGAGCAATAATTTCGAGAATTTTATTGTTAGCGGCGGGATAAAATAGGGATTCTACGCAAACGGAAGCCACTTTCGTGCGGGGAATATTGCCCTCAGAAAGGGTATCTGCGGATGACATTTTAATTGCATTAAGATTATCCTCATTTTTAAGGCCGCCGGGGCGCACAATCGTATAGGTTAAGCCACTATTGATTAAATAGGCTTCCGCTTGTTTTTTCCAGAATAAAATTAACCAAAATAGATTGAGGGGATGGAAAAAGTTCGATACACAGAGGGAAGTAACGAGAACAAAATGCTCGATTCCTTTCTTTTTGGCGGCATCGATGAGATTTTTAGTTCCCAAGTAATCTACTAACAAAGGTTCCGTGGGATTAAAACTCGGTCTGGCTCCCGTGGCGCATAGTAAAACGCTACAATCAGCGATTAGTGCCTCTAACTTATCGGCCTGTTGGACATCTCCGACGACGATTTCCACCCCTGCGGGCAAAATTTCTGCCGCTTTCTCTGGGTTTCTCACCAAAGCGCGTACGGGAATCTGACGTTCGACTAATTGGGCAACAATTCGCCGTCCCGTTTCCCCTGTGGCTCCTGCTACAAATGCTTTCATCGCTTTTTGACCAAATAGTTTTTAACAATACGTTACACTAATCTCAATTCTACAAATTTCCCCGATCCTTTGGCGGTTAATCCCCAAATTTTTCTAACACTATCATTTACCAGGTTTATAAGTCATGCAGTGTCCCCCCCATTAACTCCCTAGCTCGCGAATCTGTAGAAGTCAAAGAAGACAATCAATTTCTCGGTTTTCAAACCCATTTTGCCGGATCTATGGATATGTATAGCAATCAGGAGACGGTTGCCGATTATCTGGGCGCTCACGAAGGTTGGTTTTGTCGTTGTGCCGAACCGATGAAAACGCTGCCCTTCGGTGACAATGGTTATATTATCACCATCGGTAAATATGGTGCTTTTGGCTATGAACTGGAGCCGAAAATCGCTGTGGTTCTGGAGCTGCCCGTCAATGGAGTCTATCATACTCGTAGTGTTCCCATTCCCGATCAACCGTTTTTGGGCTATCTAGTGGATTATCAGGCAATTATGAAACTAGAGGAAATGCCGCTATCTTCTCCTAGTCAGGAAATTGAGGCAATTTTTCGGCAACAGGAGCGGGATATTCCGGCGGTTATCACCCAAGTCACCTGGGAACTGCATATGGATGTGATGGTTAAGTTCCCCAAATTTGTTTATAAGATTCCCCGTCCCATTCTCCAAAAAACCGGTGATAAACTGTTGACGCAAATTGTTCGTCAAGTTTCCCCCCGCTTAACCTACAAAGTTCAAGAGGATTTTCACTCTAGCTTTAATTTACCCCTACCCCCTGCCTCCAGTCGTCTTTTCTATCGTCTCGACTCCTGCGAGGGTGGGTTGCTTGCCTAGGGTTTGGGGAGTCTGTCAACAGTAAGTAGTAGAGCTTGCTGATGGGAAACCAAGGAAAAATAAAGATTTGCTAACGGTGCTGGTCAGTCTAAGCTAGAATGTTAAGAAATGTTTACTTGTAAAAATAAACCTAAGACTACTTCAATATTTTATGTCTCTGCCTATCCGTAACGTTGCTATCATTGCTCACGTTGACCACGGGAAAACCACCCTCGTCGATGCACTCCTCAAACAGTCGGGAATCTTTCGAGAAGGGGAAGATGTACCCACCTGCGTCATGGATTCCAATGACCTCGAAAGAGAACGCGGTATCACCATTCTGGCCAAAAACACCGCCGTTCGTTACCAAGACACCCTAATTAACATCGTCGATACTCCCGGTCACGCCGACTTTGGTGGCGAAGTGGAACGGGTTTTAGGTATGGTAGATGGTTGTATCCTGATTGTCGATGCTAACGAAGGGCCGATGCCCCAAACCCGTTTTGTGCTGAAAAAAGCCCTAGAAAAGGGATTAAGACCAATTGTCGTGGTTAATAAAATCGATCGCCCTAACGTGGATCCTAACCTAGCCGTGGACAAAGTTTTCGATCTGTTTGTGGAACTGGGGGCCGATGACGACCAATGTGATTTTACTACTCTGTTCGCTTCCGGGATGCAAGGATTCGCCAAAGAAAGCCTCGAAGACGAAGACAAAGATATGCAGCCCCTATTTGAGGCGATTTTACACCACGTTCCACCACCGGCCGGGGACGTTAACAAACCCCTACAGTTGCAAGTAACCACCCTCGATTACTCGGAATACTTAGGACGCATCGTTATCGGCCGCATCCATAACGGCGTAATTAAAGCCGGTCAACAGGCCGCTTTAGTAAAGGATACGGGCGCGATTGTCAAGGGGAAAATAACAAAACTTCTTGGTTTTGAAGGCCTCAAACGGGTGGAACTAAACGAAGCCAGCGCCGGTAATATCGTTGCTGTGGCTGGTTTTGCCGACGCTAACATCGGGGAAACGGTAACTTTAGCCGATGACCCGCAAGCTTTACCCCTAATTAAAGTCGATGAACCGACCCTACAAATGACCTTCTCGGTGAACGATTCTCCCTTTGCCGGTCAGGAAGGCACTTTTGTCACCTCGCGGCAAATTCGCGATCGTCTCATGCGAGAATTAGAAACTAACGTCGCTCTGCGGGTGGAAGAAAGTGATTCTGCCGAGAAATTCCTGGTTTCGGGACGGGGAGAACTGCATTTAGGCATTCTCATCGAAACCATGCGTCGGGAAGGCTACGAATTCCAAGTATCGCAGCCGCAGGTTATCTATCGCGAAATAAACGGTCAACCCTGCGAACCCTACGAATACCTCGTTTTAGATGTACCCGAAGAAGCGGTGGGTTCGAGTATCGAACGTCTCGGCCAACGGAAAGGGGAAATGCAGGATATGCAGACGGGCAGCAATGGCCGTACTCAATTGGAATTCGTGATTCCGGCCCGGGGTTTAATCGGTTTCCGGGGCGAATTTATCCGTCTGAGTCGCGGTGAGGGGATTATGAACCATAGTTTTCTGGAATATCGTCCTTTCTCCGGGGAATTAGCCACCCGTTACAATGGCGTGATTACTGCCTTTGAGGAGGGAGTCGCCACTTTCTACGCGCTCAAAAACGCCGAGGACCGGGGGGTATTCTTTATTACTCCGGGGACAAAAGTGTATAAAAACATGATTATCGGCGAAAGTAACCGGCCCCAAGACGTGGAGATCAATATCTGTAAAACTAAACAGTTAACTAACCATCGTTCTGCCACCGGGGATGAATTGGTTCAGTTACAGTCCCCCGTGGATATGAGTCTCGAACGCGCCCTCGAATACATCGGACCAGATGAGTTGGTAGAAATTACCCCGAAATCGATCCGTCTGCGTAAATTACCGGTGAAAAAGTTAGCCAAACGTTGATGATCTGAATTGGTTATGACCGAGATCTAACAAAGAAATCCACTCAGATTTTCAACAAAACTGAGATGATAGAAAAAAGTGCCTTGAGTTTGAGGGTAAAGAATCTGCTGTGAGCTATTCTGCTACTTTGATGCGACATCCGATGTTTCCCGCCGCGTCGGACAGCAATCGTCTCCGTCTCTTTTCGGGATCCGCTAATGTATCTCTTGCCCAAGAGGTGGCCCGTTATCTGGGCATGGATGTGGGCCCGATGATTCGTAAACGTTTCGCCGATGGTGAATTGTACATCCAGATTCAGGAATCGATCCGCGGCTGTGATGTCTATTTAATTCAACCCTGTTGCAATCCCGTCAACGATCATTTGATGGAATTGTTGATCATGATTGATGCCTGTCGTCGTGCTTCTGCCCGACAAATTACCGCCGTAATTCCCTATTATGGTTATGCTCGCGCCGATCGCAAAACCGCCGGCCGGGAATCGATCGCCGCTAAACTGGTGGCTAATCTGATCACGGAAGCGGGGGCAAGTCGCGTGTTGGCCATGGATTTGCATTCAGCCCAAATTCAAGGTTATTTCGATATTCCCTGCGATCACGTCTATGGTTCCCCAGTGGTGGTGGACTATCTTCTCAGTAAAAAATTACCCGATATCGTCGTGGTTTCTCCCGATGTGGGTGGGGTGGCTAGGGCGCGGGCTTTTGCCAAAAAACTCAGTGATGCACCCCTAGCAATTATTGATAAACGCCGGCAAACCCATAATGTGGCGGAAGTGATGAACTTGATCGGCGATGTTAAGGATAAAACGGCGGTTTTAGTCGATGATATGATCGATACGGCCGGTACGATCGCTGAAGGGGCGCGGTTACTGAAAGCCAAGGGGGCGCGACAGGTTTATGCTTGTGCCACCCATCCAGTTTTTTCTGGTCCTGCGATCGAGCGTTTATCCAGTGGTATAGTCGAGGAGGTGATCGTTACTAACACGATTCCCGTCCCGCCAGAACATCTTTTCCCGCAACTGAAAGTCTTGCCGGTTGCCCCGATTCTGGGTGAGGCCATATGGCGCATCCATGAGGACAATTCCGTGAGTAATATGTTCAAATAGATGCTCGAATCCCCCTAAAACTAGGGGGAATTTTTATATTTATTTTCTTGACATTAATGCTATTTTGTGGCAGCGTCGGGGTTGTCAAGTCCTCCCAGACGATTGAAGGGCCAAAAACGCACCACGGCGCGACCGATTAAGTTTTCCCGGGGAACGAAGCCCCAAGCGTGGGAATCATAACTATTATTGCGATTATCGCCCAAAACCAGATATTGATCGGGGGGAACTGTCACCGGTCCGTAAGTATAATTAGGTTCTTCGGCAATATACTTTTCCGCTAAAGCTTTACCGTTGACGTAAACTAGACCGTCTTTGACTTGCACCTTATCCCCCGGCAGTCCAATCACCCGTTTAATAAAAGCATCCTGAAAATTTTGAGCTTTCAGAGCGGCTGTCGGACTAAAAACCACTATATCACCCCGTTCTGGCTTCTGAAAATGATAGCTAACTTTCTCGATAATTAGGCGATCGTTAATCTGGAGAGTGGGTTCCATGGAAGAAGAGGGAATATAACGGGCCTCGGCCACAAAAGTGCGGATGCCAAAAGCCAAAATTCCAGCCGTGACAATGGTTTTAACTGCTTCTAGCCAAGGATTTTCTTGGGGGACGGGAGGGGGAGAAGGTTTTTCGGATTTATGGTTCAAGCTTTCAGCCATAGAATTTTAACTTTTGATAAGGATTAAGCCAATACGCTCTTTAATTTTCTAGTTTAGTGATAGTAGCAGCGTGGATAATATTTTAAGACGATCTTTCTACATCTACCGGATCACTGTTAATTTGTCAAGGCCGCATCCTGCTGCCTGTAGGGGAATTTCCTCGGGGGTAGAAAACGGTGATGTAGTCGGTCAAAAAGTAGAGTTTTTCGCCGCTATTAAAGTAAAAGCTTGAGAATTCGAGGATTGAACCCCTAATCTCCCTTAAAAGTCTCTTCAACGTCACTACCAGATCCATGTTTGCACAAATTCCCGAACGTTCGATGCACTATCTGCGATGGGTTGTTACCATCGCTTGGTTAATTCTGATATTTTCTCTGTTTTTTGACCCGATTTCGGCACAATTAACCGATCCTAATAATCTTGCTAGTCCCCTGAGAGTTGATCCCCATGTGTGCATTAAAGTCCAGGGAGTTTGCCTACCCCAATCCTCCTATCAGTTAGGTGCGCCGATTTTTTGGGGAATAGTGGTTCCTAGTAGCATTTTTATCTTATTAGTTTTCGGTCACGAACTCTGGCGGCGTATCTGTCCTTTATCCTTTCTTTCTCAAATACCGCGCGCTTTGGGTAAACAAAGACAGAAAAAACAGACCGATAAATCGGGAAAAGTCCGCTATGAAATCTATAAAGTGCCGAAAAACTCTTGGTTAGCTCGGAATTATCTCTATCTACAATTCAGTCTGTTATTTTTGGGTTTATGCGGACGGATTCTCTTTGATAATTCCGATCGCTTAGTCTTAGGTAGCTTTTTAATCTTTACTATTCTAGCGGCGATCTTTGTTGGTTATTGGTATGGGGGCAAATCTTGGTGTAACTATTTCTGTCCCATGAGTCCGGTTCAAAGAATTTACGGTGAACCGAGGGGTTTACTGAATAGTACCGCTCACGAAGACAGTCGCGGTGGGATTACTCAATCTATGTGTCGCATTGTCCATGAAGATGGTAGCGAACAAAGTGCCTGTGTTGCCTGTCAGAGTCCCTGTATCGATATCGATGCGGAAAGATCCTATTGGGATGGGATTACTAAGAGCGATCGCCAATGGCTTTATTACGGTTATTTTGGCTTAGTTTTGGGCTATTCTATCTATTATTATCTCTATGCTGGCAATTGGGACTATTATTTTTCCGGAGCTTGGGCGCACGAAGAAAATCAACTAGAAGCACTCTTTAAACCGGGTTTTTACCTTGCAGGTCAGGCAATTGCGATTCCGAAGCTGGTAGCTGTCCCCTTAACTTTGGCAATCTGCACTTTTTTGGGTTACTTTCTCGGTAAAAAAGTTGAAAATGCCTACAAAGTCTATAGAATTCGCCAAAAGTCGCCCTTACCGACCGAAATTATCCGTCATCGAGTCTTTACTTTCGGAACTTTTCTGATTTTCAATTTCTTCTTTATTTTCGGTGGTCGTCCTTTTATTAATCTTTTGCCGGAATTTTGGCATTATTTCGCTAGTATTTTACCGGCGGTTTTGAGTAGTTTATGGTTACATCGCACTTGGACAAGAAATCCGGGTCTTTACCAACGGGAAGGACTAGCGGGAAGATTGCGTAAACAGTTAGGTAAACTCGATCTCGATACGGCTAAATATCTCGATCGGCGATCGCTGGATGCTTTGCACGCGGATGAAGTCTATGTGTTGGCCAAGATACTGCCGGATTTCACCCACCAGAAGGGTTTAAAAGCCTATAAAGCCGTGTTAAAAGAGGCTTTGGAGCAGGGATATACTGACTTCGGCCACAGCCTCGAAATCCTGCAACAAATGCGTTTAGAGTTGACGATTACTGATGCGGAACATCAGGCAATTTTAACAGAGTTGGGTGTGGAATCGGCCGAACTTCTCGATCCGGAAAAGCAGTATAGTCGCGAGGATTGGTTACGTTTACAGAGTTATCGCGATGCTTTGTTAGAAAGTTTGTTGGTGACATGGAAAAAAGACCCCGATCGCAAGGTGGGATCGGAATTGCTGGAAGTGTTGACCGGCAAGAGTTCCAGGGAGGCGATCGAGCATTTATTGACGGAATTGCCGGCCGCAGAAACGGAAACTGTCGAGTCTTTGCGTCGCCAGTACAGAGTTACCAGTCAGGAGGAGGAAACCATTCTCCATCGTCCTCTGTCCCATCAATTATGGCAGAATATCGCCCGCGCTTTTCAGGTCTTCGATCGTCTATCTTTTAGTAGTGACAGCGATCGTGAGCAACAGGAGAGGATTTTATTGGAAAGATTTCAGCTATTCGATAGTGATGGTTCGGGACAAATTAGCCTTGAGGAATTGAAAGCTTGTATTGGGGCGATCGAACCGGGGGTGACAGACAAGGAAATCGAAGCTATGTTACAGCAGGCCGATACCAGTCGCGATAATCAGATTAGTTTTCCAGAATTTCGCAACCTACTCCACCAATTCCACAAATAAACTGTCTTCAGTTAAGGAGTCTTTATTTTTCCTGACTCCTTTTTCAACTAAAAAATAGCTGTTCGCAGGCAGGCACGGATTCCCATTATACTAGAAAGTATAAGTCAAGTTGAGGGATTTTGTCAAGCTTTTTGGAGAAAAAATTTCGAGGTTTCGCTGAACTGTATGAGGGGAAATCCGATAGGGACTATAGAGAGGGAGATTTAATAGCAAAATGTAGTATATTTTTTTCTATTTCAGTTATGGTTTCTGGAAATCGCCGATTGTTAAAATTGATCTGCTCGGAATATAGATGATAGGCTGTATTGTAAAAGTTACGAAGGATAAAAGCAATAAATATACTGGGTGTTAAAGGGGAGGACACTGGAATTCGGCAGTTTTTGAATTGTCCTAGGGTGAGATGACATCTGGGGTGATGAATCTCTTGAAAATTATCAGGATCGTAATCAAATCTAATCGGTACAGCTACAATATTTTTGTCGATAATATCGGCAAATATCTCATCTTCTTCATATAGTTCTGGCTCATTTTGAAAAGATTCTAAATAAGGGGATGAGAAGAAAGCTAGTCTATGGGATAATAATTGCGATCCTTGGAAGCGATAAAGTAATTGAATCAAGGCTCCATCAATCATTTTAATATTATAATTCTTACCGCGATCAAGCTCATCATAAATATCTTGATAGGCAACATTTTTTAGGGCAATGGATAAGTCGTAACTATTGGAATAGCTAATCTCAGAAATATTTTGACTCAATTTATTCAAAGTCGGAAAGTTCTGCTGACTTGATAATCCTACTTCTATCAATTTAGCCGTTAAATTTTCAACATCTTTAAAGATATTCTGAATATTAAGCATTTCTTAACTATTCTTGGAGTATTTTGATAATTTTGTTTTTTTCATCTGATGGCAATCTTCTTAACTTGGCAATTAATTCTTCGTTGTCCCTGTCATTTTTATATCTATTGGTATTAAGAGTATCTCGATAAACCCTCTTCATTTGTTGAAGTTCTTCGGGGGTTGGATAGGTAAACTCAAGAGCAAAATTTCTCGATTTAATCTCCTGAAATTCCGTCTCTAAAGCTTGCATATTTTCCCCATAACCAATAACTCTTAACCAAGCTTTACTTCTAGTCATCGCTGTAAATAAAATATTGCGGTTACTAGCAATTTGTGAACCAGATAAACATTCTTGAGCGTTAATGAAATAAACCATTGCCGCTTCATTGCCTTTTGCACGATAAATCTGTGTAAAAGCAATCGAGTTTTCTTGAAAAAACTCATCGGGAGAAGATGTGCTACCTGCTAAATGAGAATTAATATTTTTTGTAAATAACATTTCTCTAGCTTTTCCAAAAACATTGCGAGCATTTTTAGCTAGTGGATGGATAACCATAATATCTTGGCATCTTAATTCATCTTCCTTAAGATTCTTTTCAATTTGTTCCACTAGCCATTCAAGTTGTTCCTGATTGTTATCGAAAGATTTAAAGTTGATAATATCATCGATAGAAGAATGTTCTTCAAGGAATTTAGGACTGGTTTTGGGGGTTCTAATCAGTTTAACAAATTCTCCTGATTTTAATTCTCCTTCTTCAACCTCATAACCAATATCTTGCCATAATTGAGGATTATCAAACATTTGAATTAGTCCCTTTGGATAGTAAACTCCAAAACCTAGAGCATGAGCAGAGGACAGAATAGGACGAGAATTTCTGTAACAAGTATTTAAAACCACATCTTGTTGAGGTTCGCTGGGTAAATTCTCCAATTTAACTCTAGGATTACCATGGTTATCATTTCCAAAAATAACTTCGGGAGAATCCATGACTTTACTATTTAAGCTTTGCAACTCATCATAGGCATAAACTAAACGTTTATCATCTTTCAAGATTTCATAGCAGAGTCTTAATAAATATTGAGGAAAATCTTGAGCTTCATCAATTAAAATAAGATCATAATATTGATGAAATTTTTTAATCTCTCGCAAGGCTTTTTGACAGACAAACTCAAAAGGATCTTCATTCAACAAATATGTTAGGTTGTTTGCTTGACTAAAATCTAAATATTCAATATTATGTTGTTTACATAGCTCATAATAAATTCCTTCTATCTTAGGACTTCCCCAAGCATGAATAATTTTTACTTTTTCCCAGTCTGGTTCGGAATTTTTATGCTCATAACTAAACCGAGTAATTAAATCTTTGTATTGATCCTTTAACGAGCGTGTATAGAAAGTAACAGCAATATTCCAATCGGGATGAGTTGCATGAAGATAAGCTACTTTCAGCGCTAAGACAATTGTTTTTCCCGAACCTGCTAAACCTCTAATTCTTTGTACACCTTTAGTGGTTTCTAAAACAGCCTTACTTTGAGTTTCATCAAGATTAGCAATAGAATCTTCTAATTTTTTTAACTTTGCTCCCCTAGAATCTGGTTTAACAACATAACTGCGAGCGTCTTTTTTTCTAATGGTTGTAACAGCTTGTATGACTGAGTTGACTTTCTCGAAATATTCAGGAGCATTGCCTTGACATTCATTGATAAAATCATCAAGGTCTTCCTTGTGAATAAGAACAGGATATTCCTCTCGGTTAATTGCTTCTGGATAATTATTCCAAATCGGTGCATAGGTGGCTACAGAAATGTTAACCATTAGCTTTCTTTTTTGAACAAGCTCTTTATAAGAAAGCAGTTTTGCTTCTAACTTGGTTATGCTCTCGTCTTGAGTGCCTTCAATATCCAAATCATAATTTTTTCCCTCATCAATATTAAAAATAATAACCCCTTGCTGACGAGAGACTAATAGAGCATCAATTTGATATCCTCCTTGGGGAGTTCCAATAATAGGATAGCCGATATACAATGTTCCCTCTATATCTGTTCTTTCCTCAAAATATTTAGCTAATCTTTGAGAAGATACAGGTTTAGCTGAAGAACCGCGAATAACGTTAACCATAATTTTTACCTCGGTAGTTCTTTTACCAGAATCATTAGATGCCTATTGATTCTTGAGGAGGGCAACAAAATTACTATAGCATTTTTTCAACCATCAAGTTATGTTATGATTATGGTTTAATCCTCAGTTTTGACCTAAAGCTATAAATTATAGCTATTAAGTAGGGAGGCACAATTATTTGTAGGATGGTTTAGCGGTAGCGTAACATGAGTGGGCGTTGGGTTTCATGCTTCAACCCAACCTACGTTCATCTTATATTTAATTCCACCCACCTACTTAACCTCTCACAATAAACCGCGATAACGGATAAAAACGAGGATTACTGCCCAGGAACCTAAAGCTACTTTAACGGCAACTAAAATGTTTAGTATCGGTAAAATGCCGCCACTAAATAGCGCACCTAATTCCCCGTGGGGTAACTCAAATCCTGAGAGAGTAATAGCGGCTAAAACAATAAAAACTAAGACGGAAATTTTCTCCCATGTTGCCGCTTGCCAACGGCGATAAATTGCTTGCATCCATTCGGGAGACGAGGTAATTGCTATTAAACCAATTGCCGTACCTCCGGCGACTCCGGCGGCAAAACCTCCCCCCGGACTTAAATGCCCGCGGATAGCTAATTCAATGCCTACTAAAGCGGCAATTGTGGACCCTAAACGGGCTAAAATAATTGAAGGTTGGTCAGTAAATTGATGGATTTTACTGGCGGGTTTTTCGGTGGCTAAAAGAAAATTTGCTCCCATAATCGCAATGGTAAAAACAACCACTTCATAGATGGTATCGTAGAGACGATTACGAAAAATAACCACCGAAACCGCATTAGGAACACCACCGTCGCGCACTAGGGATTCAACAATTTCTAAGGATGATACAGAGGAAGCAGTATTCGGAATAATTACCATTTTGACAGCGAAGGCAATGGCGGCTAGAGTATAAATCCATTTCATTAGTGTTTCTCCTCTAATTTTGGGGTTTCAATACAGGTTAAAATCGTGTTGGCTGCCGTTAATTCATTTTTAAAAATATCGTAGAGATAGGGTAATCTAATTGTGGTTTCGTAGGGGATAGTTTCCGGGTTGTTTTGACGGATACAGACGGCATGAACATCCTTATCCATAAGTGCCTGTTGCAAAGCTTGTTTATCACTGTAGGCAACTAATTCTAAACGCATAAAACGTTTACTTAAAACCGTTTGTAGTTGAGTTTTTAACTGTTCTAAAACTGTATCGGTTTCCTCGGCAATTACTCCTAAACGCATCACTAAAGAGGAACGAATCGCCACCGCGTAGAGAGTTACGGCTAACATGGTTCCCATTAAAGCTTCGGTTAAAGACACATCTGCTGCCCCTAATAAAGCATAAACTAGGGCTGCTATTGCCCCTAAAACCCCACGAATTACTAGAGCTTGGTAGGGATTGGATTGTAACATCACCATCGCCGCAGTTAAAGGCAAGAGGGCAACAATAACATAGAGATAACTTTCATTCATCTTTAATTTTACTCTCGCTCGCTAGAAGTATAAGCTAAAACGTAGCCTAACATGGTGTTCCAAATTGCTAAGGAAATTATTGCCAATAATAATAAAGGCCAATTTTGGGGAACTTTCAAAAGTAGCCCGAAAATAATCGCCATGGAACCTAATGTATCAGCGACAGATAGACCGTGTAATTTATATAATACCGAGCGCTTGTCTAAAAGATGCGCCGTTCCCCAAAACCAGAAAAAAACTCCGATAGCGATACAGATATAACTCAAAATGTTAATCATGATTCGTTCAGTCGTTTAAGAATTTGTGCTAATAACATAAAACCGGCATTACCGACACTGAGAATAATCACTGCAACCACTCCAATCATCCAATCATCCCGCCATACTGAAACTACTAGAATAATAATCGATGATTTACTGGAAGCACTGGCAAAGGCGGCCATTTTTTGCCAGATGTCATCATTTTTTGCCACTTCATAAAGGGGAATTAATAGGGCGACAATCATGGCAATGAGAACAATATTCATCCCTGTTGACTCCGTTTAATTACATGAACTTCATAACCCTCATTTTCCTTGTATTCGGTGACAATAGTTTTCGGGGTAAAGGTAATGAGAAATATATCCCAAAAAGCTAATCTGGGTGAACGTTTACCCGAAATTCTCTCTAAAATAATTTCTTCTTCCTTGTGGGGACGAAAGATAATTTCAAACGCTTCTTTATAAGCTTGGGGAATAGCCATAAAAACTTTAATTATTACCTTTAACCAATCGCCTAAAGTTTCGCTAGAGGCGAAATTACGGGGCAAAAGAAAAGCAATAGCCACCCCGATCATAATATTAGCAGGGGTAAAATTAGCGGTGAGCAAAAACCACATAGTTAAACGCAGAATTATATGTCCAATCATGCCAATACCATCCAAAATAATAGAACTAACATTATACTCATCATACCGACGATATTATCAAATTGTTCCCAAGCTCGTGATAATTTTAGGGATAACTTTTTGAAAACTACCAGATATAACCACCACCCGGCACCGATGACGGCTAAAGCTTTGATAATACTGGGGAGATTATAAGCTTCAACATAGACAGCATTGGATAAAAATAGGGCGGCAAGGAGTAGAATTATTGCTATCCAGAAACCGATAGTTAGCTTCTGTTTACTTTCGCCACCCGCGTGGGGTAAAAAGATAAATTTAGCAAAGGAAATCGCCGTCCCCACAGCCACAAGATTGATCATAATTTTTTGCCAAGGGACTAAATTTTTCATCGTTAACGCTTTCGCCCCAAAACCGGATAATAGGGGGAATCCAGAGATAGAAAAACTAGCAACCACTAGGGCAATCCAGAGGGAATTAGGAATCGATTGTTGCTGTAATTCTTTAAAATTGCGACTGGGTAAAACTCCCGCTAACAGAAATAGGCAAGATTTAACTAAACCGTGGGTAAGGGCATAAAAACCACTGACTACCGGGGCGGCTAAAATAAAACCTAATTGGGAAATAGTATGGAAGGCTAACATCCGCTTGCTATCCTTTTCAAACACTGCGTAGGATACGCCAAAAATCGCCGTTAGCACCCCTAAAAGCCGAATTAGGGGATCCAAATCCTCTAGGATTAAAGCACAGCGCAGGAGGGGAAAAATGCCAGCTTTTACCACCACCCCCGACATCAGCGCCGAAACGGAGGTTTCCGATTCCGAGTGTGTCATCGGTAGCCATAATCCCGAGACAAAGATTCCCCCTTTGACTAATAATCCCATGAAGATTAAAGCCAAGGCTTCGGGAGGTGCGCCCTTTAAACCGGCAAAAGCAAAGGAATTATTGGCTTTATAGACCAAAACTGCGCCAATGAGGTAAAATAACATCGCCACATTGCTGATAAACAGATAACGCAGGGCAACCCAGAGAGAGCGATCGCTGCGAGGATAGGCAATCACCAGAAAAGCGGCAATACTAATTACTTCTAGGGCAACGTAAACGCTAATAAAATCTTCACAGACGAAGACAGAATTAATGCTACCGTGGAGAATGATAGCTTGGGCGTAAAAAAAGGCGGTTTTGCTACTTTCCCAGTTATAAAAAATAACTGCCATCGTCACCAGGGCATTAGTGAGGATAAAATAGGCACTTAACTGATCGGCTACCAGTCTCACGCCATAATTATCTAGGAGGTTGAGGGTTATGGGGGAGGATTGGCTAAATAGAAGGAGAGAATAGGCCAGAGAGATAATAGTAGTGGCGAGAGCCAGATATTTGTCTAATCGCGGCAATAAATAGATGATAAAGCCGATCAAAAAGGGTAAACTTATCCAAGCGATCGTTAAAGTATTCATGGTGTGTTATTTTTTTCTATCTCAGCACTGTCTAGGGTGGGGTGATCTTTGGCTAATTTCATTACTCCCACCAGCATTAACGCCTGAATGGAAAAACCGATGACGATCGCTGTTAAAATCACTGCTTGGGGTACAGGATCGGCGTAATTTTGCTGTTTAACTGTACCGAGGATGGGAGTAAATAAACCGTCACGAGAAGCTATCACCACATAGTAGGCGATAACGCCCGTACTCATGACATCCATGGCGATAATCTTCATGATTAAGTTTTTTTTCAGGAATGTTCCTAAAAATCCGCACAAAACGGTGGCGAATACAAACAACTCTAGCAGGGGAATCGTCACTGGGCTTCTTGATTAGATTTGGTTATGAGTCAAAATACTTTTTCTAATTATCCTCGATCGAGTCCCAATTGATCAAAAATTTCTCAAGATTATGGGGGAATTTTTCAGGTGTAAATAGATTGTCTTGGATCTATAATTATTATTAAAAAAAATGAAAGCAAGCAATTTCGCTTTAACAATGTATATCTTGCCAGAGGGGGCAATGATTAACGTTTTGAAAATCTTTGATATTTTTGGTGGCAATAATAACCTGACGATTGGGATATTTTTCTTTGATTAGAGTCCAGAATTACAATCACTCTTTTAATCCCATCCCTTAACTTTTCTCAGATTTTCTAACTGTTCTAAGCGAGATTTTGCCCATGCGATCGCTGGCTGATTTTTTTGTTTCTGCACTTGATCAGTATCGGATTTATTCGAGGTATAAAAGTCTGTCCAATTGAGAGGTTCAGTTTCTTGATTTTCCTATTCTTGTATTTGCCAGAGGATTGCTCTAGCCGTATTCTTTAAAGAGATTAAAACTTGCTTAAACTGACTTGTTTTCTCTGGTTGCAAGCTAGGATCATTTAAAAAAGCCTTGGCGATCATCTTAAAAGATTCTAGGGAGTTGTGGGGAAAATAGCCAATATATTTTTCTATTATTATCTCTGAGAGTATGGTAAGACCGAAGCAAATACGATTATATTGAGCGGATTTATCTGTTGATTTTAACAAAGTATCTAACAGTATTTTCTTCACTCGAATTAACTCGATAAAACCCTGTAAATAATTATCATTATAGTCCATTTTTTTAAGCTATCAGCAGACAAAAATTCACAATACTTAGCTTGAAACTTTTTTGTTATTGGTTGATATTCAAGAGAATAAATATTCTCCGCTTGAGGTGGAGTTTGAGCTGCTCTAATTTTTTCTATAACTTCAGTAATTTTTAAATAATCATTTTGATATTCCTTGGGTAAATTAAGGGATTGATCGGAAGTAAATAGGGTTTGCTGAATAAATCTAAAAACCTTGTTGGGTAAAACTTTTAGACCTTTTGGCCATCAAAAAGTAATGGATCTGGGAGTGATCGGGGGAAAAATTCCTGGACTTTTTCCCTGAAAATTAGGTAATTGACCCCCTCAAAATCGGTAAAACCCTACACCCCACACCCCACACCCTACACCCTGCCCCCAGGAAAAACTTTTTCAGCAAACCCTAAATAGTCTTTCTAAATCTACTTTTAAAAAACTTATTTCAGCTAACATTTCTTCACTGCTAACTAGCGGCAAAGATAACAGCAAATCTTCTGTAGTGATCGTCATGACTTAGATAGCTCCTTAAGAACAATCCATGTTCTCATACTAGGATAATTATCCGAAAGGGATTCGATTGTATTTAGGGCTTGCTGAATAAACCTAAACACCCCACACCCCAGGAAAAACTTTTTCAGCAAACCCTAATTACTGTCATCATCTTTCTCAAAAAAAGAGGAGAAAAAAGCAAGTCCTGCCTTTCTCTCCTCCAGTCTAGCGATTAATTACATTGAAACAGCAGTGAGTAATGTTTAATTACTATTCACTGCTTTAGTAAGCACCATTATTCTTGGGAAAAACCACAACACCGATAGTTTTGAAGACTACCCAGATATCGGTTAACCAGTTACGGGAATTAACGTAATACACATCCATCTGCACGCGCATGGGATAGGGAATGTCATTACGTCCAGAAACTTGCCATAAACCAGTTAAACCGGGGCGAATAGTTAAAACTTTGTCGATGCGATTGCCATATTTCTGCAATTCTTCGGGAACTAAAGGCCGCGGACCGACGACGCTCATATCTCCTCGCAGGACGTTCCAGAATTGGGGAAACTCGTCTAAACTGGTTAAGCGGAGAAATTTGCCAATCCAAGTTATGCGGGGATCGTCCTTAAGCTTGAAATTATCCTCGAATTCCGCCCGCAGTTGGGGGGAGTCTTCCATCAGTCTCTCTAATACCTTATCCGCATCCATTACCATAGTACGGAACTTGATACAGTTGAAATGCTGGAAGTTTTGACCGACGCGCTTCTGCACATAGAAGATCGGACCGGGGGAACTAATCGCGATCAATAAGGCTAAGATTAAATAAAGCGGCGAAAAGAAAATTAGAACCGATAGGGAGAAAACGATATCGAATAATCGTTTTGAGGTATCGCCGTCTAAAGCTATTAACCAAGATTTTTGATGCCGTCTACCGGAGACCGAAGGTTTGAACCCTCGCTTCATCAAAGCTTGTAGAGCCTTGACGGAGATAAGTTGGCTATTAGCAGTCATCTTACTCCTTCACATCACACACACCACACAGTACCCATGATAAAGCCACAAGACTGAAAAAACAAGTCTTCAGGCCAATAACTGGCACTGGCCATTTTAGAGCCTTTGTACTGAAAAATCTCTAATTAGGGTTTGCTGAAAAAGTTTGTTGGTGAGGTTAGGAGTCAGTAGCCGGTCGTCAGGAGTCAGTCCCGATGAAAAAATTTTCACCCCCACAGATGAAAGAGGTTTCCTTCCCTACACCCCACACCCTACACCCTCTTTCAAGTCAGTAGCCGGTCCCTGACGACCGACTCCTACCCCCAGGAAAAACTTTTTCAGCAACCCCTAGATACTTAATAAAAAATAAAAGAGCATCATGTGCTGATGCCCTGTGGCTGAATATTTAAGGAGTTAGAGATTTGACCTAAGGATGAAGTATGCTCTTGTGTGCGCTCGTCTCCTGACTCGGAGAATTTTGGCTCCCGAAAACGAAAACTTTATACTTCATCATTAAGATAAATCCCCTGCTTAGGCAGTGCGTTTTTTCACACTACCTAGTTCTCGAATGCCTAACCAACCGATCAAACTATAGCAAATCGATAGCAACATACTTTGAATACCAATTCTTAACCACTGTTTCAAAGCCTCCAAGTTAGCTTGACTTTCCGCCTGTTTTTGTCGATCTTGCAGCTGAGTTTGTAGCCGATTTTTGATATCATCTAATCCCTGTTTAAACTCCTTCGGTTTTTTGGATAAATCCCGTAAATTAGTTAATTGGTCTCTTTGTTGACGGAGGGTCTGTAACTGTTCTGTGCTGATCGGTTGTCCTTGGAAACGACCAGTTTCAATTACTTGATTTCTCTGAGAGATCTGCTGTTCTAATAGTTGGGGATTTTGCGATAGCGTATTTAACTGGGCTAAGAAAGCCTGAATTTGTCCCTCCCCTTGGTCAACACCCTGTTCAATTTGAGTCAAAGCGTTGTTTTTAATCTGGTTGATATTATTGATGTGAACAGGAATCATCAACAGAAAAACTAAACCTAACAGTGTGGAAAAAATAAAGATCGGCCAACGCAATTCAAAGCGGGATTTTCTAGGAATGACATCTTTATTGTTAGCGTCAATCCAGTAAGCGATTAAAACGAGAACGATACCCAGAAGAGGAACAATTCCTCGATCGACAAAGGTGGTGACGAACCCTACCTGCCATTGGGATTGATTGAATCGATAGGGCAGCGGCAGGATAAACCCATCCAAAAGGAAGGAAATAATGAAAACCAATCCCGTTAATTTCAGGGACAAAGAAGTAAAGCTGTTCATCGCTGTTTCTGTAATGGTATGTCAATGAATAGATTCATTAGTCTGTTTAAAAGTTCTCGCTGGGGATTCGCGGAAGGATTTTGCCGACAGAGGAACTCTGACAAACTGCAATTTCTAGTTAACTCTCGTTTAACCTCCCGCTAAACCCTACGTTAAATCGTTCTGCTTGTCAACCCCTTTCGAGAATCGACTCTAGAAATATTACCTCAATATGGTATCGGTAAACTTATCCCTGTCAAAGAATAGATCTCCCGCAAAAATCAAAAATCTTCCGTTAGGCGAGGAGACGGTCGATAGGATACTCGGAGACAGGAAGATAAAAAAGACAAGAGACAACTCTGCTATCCATAAAACCTAAGATTATGTCAAATTTATCTGATCTTTTAGATATTTTGACCCGATAGCGCCTCGATAACTTAGTTTTGCAGGAGGTCTAATAAAATTTTTCCAGGCTCTCAGATGAGGTTTCCCCCCGTATCTCTTACCTAAGACAGAGGCCGTCAAAGAATAAAAGGCTCTCTTGGAGTTATGGTGATAAGCTTATCTGAGCGAAGAAAGGGCGTACGCTATACGCCCCTACCAATCACACCAAGCGCGGCGCTAGGGGCGCAGCGCTTGCGCCCATAATGTAACATCGTGAACATTTTTCAGCCAATGTCCAAGAGAGCCGAATAAAATTTTCCCAAGCTCTCAGATGAGTCCTCAATGGTTAGCCTATAGTAAAGACAGCCCCCCTGAGTTGATAACAAAACCCATGCAGAAATTGGTGGAAGTTTTAGCTGATAAACAAGCTCTGATCGCAAAATCTCTGGCGCTGGTTCTGGAAAAAATCACAACCAGCCTCGACCAACAGGACTATTTTACCATCGCTCTTTCCGGCGGTAGTACCCCGAAACCTCTCTACGAAGCTTTATCCTCTCAACCCCTCGACTGGTCAAAAATTCACGTTTTCTGGGGAGATGAACGCTACGTTAGTCCCGATCATCCCGACAGTAATCAACGCATGGCCCGGTTAGCATGGCTCGATCGCATACCGATCCCGGCCGCTAATATTCATCCTATGCCCACGGATGACCCCGATCCCCAGCTGGCCGCCCAAAAATACGATGATCATCTCCGCCAATGGTTTGGGGTCAATTCTCCCGATTTTCCGGTTTTTGACCTGATTTTATTGGGAATGGGCGATGATGGTCACACTGCCTCTCTCTTTCCCCACACGGCAGCTTTAACGGTGAGCGATCGCTGTATCACCGTCGGCGAGAAAGACGGCAATCCCCGCTTAACTTTTACCGTTCCCCTGATCAATCATGCCCGTTGTGTGATCTTTATCGCTGCTGGCGAAAGTAAACGCCCCGCTCTACATGAGATTTTCTCTGCTTATGGTGACTCTTTCTCCTATCCTTCCCGTCTCATCCACCCCCCGGCCGGGGAATTATATTGGTTACTCGATGCGGCCGCTGGTTCCTCTTTTGTCTAGAGAATAGGGGAATGGAGGAATGGGGAAATGGGGAAATGGGGAAATGGGGAAATGGGGGAATGGGGGAATTTCAACTAAAACCCTAACACCCCAAAACCTTAATACCATTTTTCTTTATTCGCGTCACAACGAATGAAGGTTTGGCAAGCATTCGAGCGTGGATGTCTGTCATGGATTTAGAAATTTGGTATAACACCCCAACACCCTAACACCCCAACACCCCAACACCCCAACACCTAAAACCCTAAAACCCTAATCTGCTTTTTAACTTTTTCCTTTTTCCTTAAAAATGATCGTTTGTCCTAATTGCGAACATACTAACCCCGATGAGGCCAGTCAATGCGAGGCCTGTTACACTCCCTTGCCGCGGATGTCTTCCTGTCCTAGTTGTGGGGCAACCATCCAAACTGATGCCACCTTTTGCGGTCAGTGTGGCTACAATTTACAGCCTAATTCCGTTCCCATGGTGGCAGCCGAGGCCGAACCGGAACCGGAACCGGAACCCGTCCCACCAGTCCCTACAGCCACCGTCGCCTCGATCGCACCTCCTCCTGTTGCTCCTCCACCGGTTCCGGCTGCCACCCGCTTACAGACGGAAATAGCTAGTCTCCAGCACCTGCAAACCGATAGCAAAATTGAATTACCCCTACATCTATCGGTAATTCATATCGGCAAACCTAACGATCGCATTCCCCCCGATATCGATGTTTCCGGTTTTCCCGATTCTGATATCGTCTCCCGGGTTCATGCCGATATCCGCGTCGAAGCGGGCATCTATTACCTTGAAGACACCGGCAGCGCCAACGGAACCTACGTTAATCACAATCCCCTACCCCCCGGCAATCGTCATCGTCTCCGGGCTGGCGATCGCATTTCCCTCGGTAAAGGGGACAAAATGACTTTTATTTTCCAAATGTCTTAAAAGGGGACAGGTTTTAGGGGTTAGGGGTTAGGGATTTAGGGATTTAGGGATTTAGGGATTTAGGGTTTTAGGGTTTTAGGGTTTTAGGGTTTTAGTTGAATTCCCCCACTTCCCCATTCCCCACTTCCCCATTCCCCACTTCCCCATTCCCCCATTCCCCACTTCCCCACTTCCCCACTTCCCCACACCCCACTTCCCCACTTCCCCACTTCCCCACTTCCCACTTCCCCACTAAAAATTATGCGTACAAATTGGCGAATCGGCTCTTTATTGGGCATTCCTATCTATATTGATTCCTCGTGGTTTCTGATTTTGGCTTTTGTCACCCTGATCAATGCCACCGATGCAGAAATTCAGTCTCTGGCCGCCCAGAGTTTCGGTTTAGCGTGGTTACTTGGTTTAATCATGGCTTTATTGCTGTTTATCTCGGTTTTACTCCACGAATTAGGTCATAGTTTCATGGCTCGTTGCCAAGGCATCGAGGTCAATTCCATTACCCTGTTTCTCTTTGGAGGTATGGCCTCGATCGATCGAGAATCTCGGACTCCTCCAGAGGCCCTGCAAGTAGCGATCGCTGGACCCCTCGTCAGTTTTCTCCTGTTTTGTCTCTTATCCCTAGCCAGTCACTTACCCTATTTAAACGCTAATTTAACCTATATATGCGGTCATTTAGCGATAATTAACCTGTTTTTGGCTCTATTTAATCTTATCCCCGGTTTACCCCTCGATGGCGGTCAAATTTTCAAAGCAATGGTCTGGCAAGCAACGGGCGATCGCTGGAAAGGTTTACATTGGGCTGCGATCAGTGGTCAATTCATCGGTTGGTTGGGGATTATTTTGGGGATTTTCTTGGTTCTCTTGACGGCAGACGTGGGGGGTGCTTGGTTAGGATTAATCGGCTGGTTTATCCTCAGAAATGCCCGTGCCTACGATAATTTGACTAATTTACAGGAAAGTCTCCTCAATTTGCAAGCGGGAGAGGTGATGAGCAGAAATTTGCGGGTTTTAAACGCCCATCAAACCCTAGAGGAATTCGTCCAAGAATACGTTTTAGACCAAGCAGCGGCTAATACTGCTTATTTTGCCGCCTCCGAGGGGCGTTATCGGGGATTAATTCGAGTGGCAGATTTACAGGCGATCGAGCGCAGTTTCTGGTCAGAAAAACAACTGCTTGATATTGCCCATCCCCTCGGGGAAATTGCCACTGTTGAGGAAAAAACCCCCTTAGTGACAGTGGTGCAGAAACTGGAAACTATCCCAGACCGCATGATCACGGTGTTAACACCGGCCTCCGCCGTAGCAGGAGTGATCGATCGCGGCGATATCCTCAAGGCAATTGCGATTAAATACCAACTTCCCCTAGAGGAAACGGATATTAAACGCGCTCGCGAGGGAGTTTACCCCAGTTATTTGCCCTTAAATGTCATTGCTGCCGCTCTTGACAAGAGTGAACGGCCAAAAATCGGCGAACCGTCCTTAATGTCCTGACCTAGAGAGGATGAACGATAATAATCTTGAATATGGCTAATGCGAAAATTTCCTCGCTGGTTAGTCTGCCACAATTTCCCCGTTTCCACATCTAAACAACTTAACCAACCTTTGCCGTAAGCCCAAGTATCAATACAAATGGCATGGCCGAGATTAACTGGTTTACCGCTTTTTTGGCTGGTATGGCCACAAATCATGGTTTTTCCCGAACTATGGGCGGCGGGATGTTGAAATTTCTCCCAAAAGAGTTTGTATTCTGGTTGTCTGGCCAGGGGTAGATGGGGATCGAGACTAGCGTGAACAAATAAATGATTTGCCGTTTCGTAGCTATTTATACAGACTTTTCCTAAAAAATCCCAGTGGGATTCGGGAATTTTAATCAGGTGGCCTTCGCTGTAGGATTTTAGAGTAGCTTTACCGCCTTTTTCTAACCAGAGACGCTGTTTGAGGGGGTTATGACGGGCTTGCAGCATGATAATCTCGTGATTACCTTTGAGGGGAATCAAATTTCCCTGTTTATGTAGGGAAATCAGGCGATCGATCACCCCTTTCGAGTCTCTACCCTTATTAACGTAATCACCAAGGGTGATTAAAGTATCTTGCGGTTTGGGATTGACGATCTCTAGCAAGTGATCTAGAGCTTTCGAGCAACCATGAATATCGCCGATCGCTAAGGTTCGCATGAGGATTTTGTCTGTTATGTTGGTAATAGTTAGTAAAAGTATAGTCAACTATAGACAGACTGAATTCCATTTCAGAAATTCCCTTCACTTTTACTTCGAGAGATTGATTCTCCTTGGGTGAACTACGCACCTCTCTATCCCATAGCGGTTAAACGCATTTGGGAATGCTTTTCGCAAAATGTTGTAGGAACCCATGACATCAGATTGGCAAAGAAATCCTCTATCTGTACGATATAACCCTCGCGAAATTCTTTTTCCTGTAGCCTTATGAAGATAATCATCTACTTTCTGATTTCGACATCGAGTTAAACGGCGAATCCTCTGGGAACTTTGACGATTACCTTTTAACAGAGATTGTAACTTAGCTCGACGTTGGTTATAAAATTGATTCAGGCTTTTTAACGGTCTGCCATTAATCAACAAAGGGATAAAATCCGGTTGATTTGAAGTTACAGCCATCAAATTATCTAGGGTTTGCGGCAAAAAGTTTTTCGTGGGGGTAGGGTGTGGGGTGTAGGGTGTGGGGTGTAGGGTTTTACCGATTTTGAGGGTGTCAATTACCTAATTTTCAGGGAAAAAGTATCTGAATTTTCCCCCCGAACACTCCCATATCCGGTACTTTTTGATTGACAAAAAGTCTAAAAGTCTTACCCAACAAGGTTTTTAGATTTATTCAGCCAACCCTATCTATGCCTAAATCTATCGCAGCTATCTTTTCATTAGGAGCTAAGAACTGTTCGGTTTTATCATAAATTACCTCGATTACATAACAATCACATTTAGGAACTATTCTGACTTCTGCTAGGCGCTCTAACCCTCTCGTCGGCAACGCAATTGAAGTACCTGATAGCTTGACTAATCCTTGCTTAAGACCTACTTTGCTGATGGCTTGAATTGTGTAAACTAAGAGATTTCGTCCTTCTTTTTTTGGCTCTTTATAGCCAGGGATTTTGGGTCTGACCAGAAATTTATCGGGGTGACTTTTAAACTCGGATGAAGCGGCAAAAAATGATTTCCAGTTCCGGTCTAATCCTCTTAAAACTTGTTGGGAAACTTTAGCAGGTAAAGCTTGATACTGTTCTGTGTCTGACCTCAGAGAGGCCATCTGATTATAGGTCAAATAGCCATGGCTATAAATGAAGTTTTGTCGGATTAAATAATTGGCTGAGTTGTAGAGATTTTTAGACTGCCAAGATCAATTATCTATTTCAGCCCAAAATCGATGTCCTTTCTTGATAATGTGTCTTTCTGCTACTAACATTGTTATCCGTTGTCTTTTAACTCAGCGTCGGGTTTTGAAGGGTTGTTATCCGTTGTGATAATTGTACCGGAAGGCAATTGATAGCCTGTTAAATTCCCTTGTTTCCACCACCTCCAAGCCGTTCGATAACTTATTCCTGTTTTTTTTGCCTAGTCCGATAGTTTTGTCTGTACATATTACCATGAATGACTAGATATAACTATATTTGTATTGAAACTTTACAATACTTTTTTGCTAACACACACCAACAATCGATTTTAAGAGAATCTCTCAAAGAGGGGGTATCTTTCCAAGCCTAAAACAAGAGATTTCGGTGCTTAGATTTGCCTGCCCTGTTGGTTATCGACCTGTAGGCGACCCTGTTCTTTTGTCATTGCTCAGTTACTACATTGGCAACCTAAGTGGGTGGGTGGAATTAAATATCAGATGAACGTAGGTTGGTTTGAAGCATGAAACCCAATGCCCAATTATGTTACGAAGTGCGCTAACCCATCCTACAAATAATTGTGCCTCCCCACTTAGGGTTGGCTGAATAAATCTAAAAACCTTGTTGGGCAAGACTTTTAGACTTTTTTGACCTCAAAAAGTGCCAACCATTGGAGTGATCGGGGGTAAAATTCAGGTACTTTTTCCCTGAAAATTAGGTAATTGACCCCCTCAAAATCCCTAAAACCCCACACCCTACACCCTACACCCTACACTCCACACCCTGCCCCCACCGAAAAACTTTTTCAGCAGACCCTACTTAGACTCCGGCATTATAGGGCTTTTGCTCCAGCCTAGTCAATGCTGCTTAAGTGGGGTTTGCTGAAAAAATCTGTTGGTGGGGTTAGGAATAGGTCGTCGGTCGGGGAAGTCAGAATAACAGAATGACCTCGCACGCTAGGAAGCCGCATCCTTCGCATTCTCGCTACGCGAGCGCTTTGCGTTCGCCTCCGGAAAGTGCCAGGGTTTTGAGTCCCTCCGATCGATTTCTCAACGTTTGTTTCTGGCACTTTTTGGCAAAAAAAAGCCCAAAACCCTTTTCTAGCAAAGCTCCTACTGATATTCAGCCAGCCCTGAGTATAAACAAGTGTTAACTTTTGGTGAAATTAATTTACGATAATCTCGTCGGCGGTGTCGGGTTGGTTGATTTCCGTCAGGGTTTGCCAACCTGATTGCCAGAGATTTGCGTCTTGCAACTGTTTGGCATTAATCCAGAAGCGGACAGTCGGATCGCAGGAAGCGACTAATTCGGCGAAAACCCATTGACCGCGATTTTGACGATTGACCACTTGAAAATGTCGCCAGCCCCATGTTTTTTGTTTTGCCGTCCATTTTGATCCCAAGAGATGGGGATATTTCTGTTTTTTGGGCATAAAATTTAAGACACCTGAGTTCCGGATAGGCTAAAACCCTTATATTATCCTAGTCTGCCAACCCGATTCTTTTGCGGGAGCAAGGTGAGGAACAATTATCGGGGCGCTTGAGTGCGCCCCAGTTTTGGCTAATAACCGCGCCAAACACCAACTAAAACCCCTTGCACTTGTACTTGTTCAGTATTGGCTGTAATTGGTTGATATTTTTGATTGGAGGGTTGGAGAGTGATGATTTCCCCTTCTTGGTAGAAACGTTTTAAAGTAGTGCCGTGGCCTTCGACTCTGGCGGCGACGATTTCCCCATTGGAGACGGCTTCATCGCCTGTGAGAGAACGCATAATCACCAGATCCCCATCGGCAATATGATCCTCGATCATACTGTCTCCGGAAACGCGCAGGGCATAACAGTCTTGACTGCGTTGAAACAGGTTAGAAAGATCGAGTTTTTCTTCCACATCGGTGAAGGGTTCCACTAAACCACCAGCAGCGATCGCGCCTAGAATCGGTAAACCTTGCACTGGTTGTTTGAGAATCCGCAGGGTGCGTGCTTTTCCTTCTGTCCAATCAATATAGCCTTTGGCGCGTAAACGTTCTAAACGGCTTTGAATCGGTGCGGGAGAGCGTAAATTCATCGCTCGCATCATTTGCCGGATGGAAGGGGCGTGTTGAGTAGTGCGAATATACTCAATTAGCCAGTCGTACAACTCCTGTTGCGCTTGAGTAAGGGTTTCGAGGTTAGTCATGATCTATTTTCCTATCCTTGGGTTAAGATAATTTGTACTTTAGTTCATTTGTGTTTAACCTAGTACATCTTAACTTCATCGGCTGACTAAATCAACTGGTTATTAGATCTCTTGCAAAAATCAAAAATTGTCGTGCTTGGTTAGGAGACGGTCGTCAGCCTTGAATCAGTTATCAGTTATCAGTTATCAGTTATCAGATGCGAGTTACAGCGTTTCTCAGATAGATGAGGTTCGTTCTTGCGGCTACAATACTTGATTAGCAAGGGTTAATCTGTGCTTCACCTTTACGAGAAAGTCCGTATCGGTTCACTGATTACTGATTACTGTTCACTGATAACTGAAAAGTCTCCCTTCTCCCCACTTCATAATTAATAATTCATAATTCCTTCTCCCTTCTCATAGACAGTCTTAACGAGTAATTTAGATAGTCAACAGCTTATCTTCTGACCTAGCACTTTTTTTAAAAAAGTATCATTAATTTTTATCTCAATTCTGAATATTAATTAATCCCGGTGGCAATTGCCGGCAAACTCAGCAGCGTATTAAGAAAAAATAACGAATTGCTAGAAAGCCGAGAATCTGGATAATGATCGAGGTGGAGACAGAAAAATTGCTCTACTTAAGCCTGTCTGCCGTAAGCGTCCAATAGTAGATAGGGAGTCAAAAGCGACGCTCAAAGAAAATCCTTCGGTTGTCAGGGAAACGAGAGGATATTTAGTGCGAAATTGAGCCGTAAAAAAACTTAAAATCCCGACAAATATCGTAAAAACTAAGGGGAACACATGACAAAAAAAACCTATGCAACCATAGATGGTAACGAAGCTGTTGCACGCGTTGCCTATCGTCTCAGTGAAGTGATCGCTATTTATCCTATCACTCCCTCCTCGCCTATGGGTGAATGGTCCGATAGTTGGGCTGCCGAACGCAGAGCTAATCTCTGGGGAACCATCCCTTCCGTAATCGAAATGCAGAGCGAAGGTGGGGCAGCGGGAACCCTGCACGGAGCGCTACAAACAGGCTCTTTAACTACTACTTTCACTTCCTCCCAGGGATTATTATTAATGCTCCCCAACTTCTACAAAATTGCGGGGGAATTAACCTCTTCAGTGGTCCATGTGGCGGCCCGTGCTTTAGCAGCCCAAGGGTTGTCAATTTTTGGGGATCATAGTGATGTTATGTCTGCCAGAAGTACGGGTTGGGCTATGTTAGCGGCTAATTCCGTTCAAGAAGCTCATGATCTAGCAGCGATCGCCACAGCCACTACCCTAGAAACGCGGCTTCCTTTCCTACACTTTTTTGATGGTTTTCGTACCAGTCATGAGGTGCAAAAAGTCGAATTAATTAGCGATGAAACTCTCAAAGAACTGATAAATGAAGACCTAATTATTGCCCATCGTCAAAGGGCTTTAACTCCCGATCGACCGGTGTTACGAGGCACGGCACAAAATCCCGATGTTTATTTCCAGGCAAGGGAAAGCGTCAATCCTTTCTATCATGCTTGTCCCGATATCGCTCAAAAAATTATGGATCGTTTTGCCCAATTAACAGGACGGCAATACCATCTTTATGAATACCACGGTGCGACCGATGCCGAAAGAGTGATTATTTTAATGGGATCGGGAGCAGAAACCGTCCATGAAACCGTGGATTATCTAAATCAAAATGGGGCTAAAGTTGGGGTTTTAAAAGTTCGTCTCTATCGTCCTTTTGCCGCGGAAAAATTACTGGCAGCTTTGCCCACTACGGTGAAAAAAATAGCCGTTTTAGATCGCTGTAAAGAACCAGGTGCTGGGGGCGATCCGCTATATTTAGACGTGGTAAATGCCTTTATGGAAGACTACGAAGGTCAGCTGCCGAAAATTGTGGGAGGACGCTACGGTTTATCTTCCAAAGAATTTACCCCCGCCATGGTTGCCGGTATATTTGATAACTTAAATCTCGACAAACCGAAAAATCACTTCACTATTGGTATCGTTGATGATCTCACATTTTCTAGTCTGGAATATGACCGCAGTTTTTCCACCGAACCAGACAAAGTAGTGCGGGCGGTTTTCTACGGTTTAGGTTCCGATGGTACGGTGGGAGCTAACAAAAATTCAATTAAAATTATCGGTGAAGATACTGATAATTATGCCCAGGGTTATTTCGTCTATGATTCCAAAAAATCTGGCTCCGTCACCGTTTCTCACCTACGCTTTGGACCGGAGCCGATCCGCTCTACCTATTTAATCACTGATGCTAACTTTATCGCCTGTCATCAGTGGGAATTTATCGAACAATTTGACCTGCTAGAAACCGCTAAACCGAACTCAATTTTTCTCCTCAATAGTCCCTATCCACCGGAGGAGGTATTTAGTCACCTACCCCGCAATCTCCAGCAAACTATCATCGATAAAAATCTGCAAGTTTATACGATTAATGCTACTCAAGTGGCCAAAGAAGCGGGGATGGGCAGTCGGATTAATACCGTGATGCAGGTGTGTTTCTTTGCTCTGGCGGGGGTTTTGTCTCGGGAAGAGGCGATCGCACAAATCAAAAAAGCCATCCGCAAGACCTACGGCAAGAAAGGCGAAGAAATCGTGCAGATGAACATCAAAGCTGTGGATTCTGCCCTAGAACACCTCTATCAAGTGCCAATTCCCGCCACTGTCACCCCGGAAGCTTTTGAATTAAGACCTCCGATTCCCGACACCGCACCCGCTTTCGTCCGAGAAGTCCTCGGCAAAATTATCGCCCGTCACGGGGAGGAATTGCCCGTTAGCGCCCTTCCCAACGATGGTACTTATCCCACCGCCACTAGCCAATGGGAAAAACGCAATATTGCCCAAGAAATCCCCGTTTGGGACGCTGATGTCTGTGTTCAGTGCGGTAAATGCGTTCTCGTTTGTCCCCACGCCGTTATTCGCTCAAAAGTCTATGATGAGGCCGAATTAGCCACGGCCCCGGAAACCTTTAAAGTCGCTAATGCCAAGGATCACGACTGGAAGAGGCTCAAATTCACCATCCAAGTGGCCGCCGAAGATTGTACTGGTTGCGGTCTTTGCGTCGATGTTTGCCCCGCTAAAAACAAATCGCAACCGCGTCTAAGAGCGATTAATATGGCTCCCCAATTGCCCCTGCGGGAACAGGAACGAGTCAACTGGGATTTCTTCCTTAATTTGCCTAATCCAGACCGATTAAGCCTAAATCTCAACAAAATTAACCATCAGCAAATGCAGGAACCTCTCTTTGAGTTTTCTGGTGCTTGTGCCGGTTGTGGTGAGACTCCCTACGTTAAATTGGTCAGTCAGCTATTCGGCGATCGCATGATAGTGGCTAATGCCACCGGTTGTTCATCTATCTACGGAGGTAATTTACCGACAACGCCCTGGGCAGTTAACGCCGAAGGTCGCGGTCCAGCTTGGTCGAATTCCCTCTTTGAAGATAATGCCGAATTTGGCTTAGGATTCCGGGTTTCCATCGATAAACAGGCAGAATTTGCCGCCGAACTGTTAGCAACCCTCGCTAGTGAAATCGGAGAAAGTCTAGCGGCAGATATTCTCAATTGTCACCAAGTGGATGAAGCGGAAATTTACGAACAACGGCAACGGGTAGAGGCCTTAAAATCCCGTTTAGGGCAATTAACCCCGACCACGCAGGTGAAAATGCTGTTATCCGTCGCCGATTATCTGGTCAAGAAAAGTGTCTGGATTGTCGGGGGTGACGGTTGGGCCTACGACATCGGTTATGGTGGCTTAGATCACGTTTTAGCTAGTGGTCGCAATGTGAATATTTTGGTCATGGATACGGAGGTTTACTCGAATACGGGCGGCCAGGCCTCAAAAGCTACTCCTCGCGCCGCTGTAGCTAAATTTGCTTCTGGTGGCAAACCGGGACCGAAAAAAGACCTCGGTTTAATGGCCATGACCTACGGTAACGTCTATGTGGCCAGCGTGGCTATGGGGGCAAGAAACGAGCAAACTATCAAAGCTTTCCTAGAAGCGGAAGCTTATAACGGGCCATCGTTAATTATCGCCTATTCTCACTGTATTGCTCACGGGATCAACATGACCACCGCCATGAACCATCAAAAAGAAGTGGTGGAAAGCGGTCGCTGGTTAATGTACCGTTATCATCCCGATTTAGCTAAAGAAGGCAAAAATCCCCTACAATTGGACAGCCGTGCGCCTAAGCTTACCGTAGCGCAAACTCTCTACTCGGAGAATCGCTTTAAGATGTTGGCCACCAGTAAGCCGGAGGAAGCTAAACGTCTGCTCAAAGAAGCACAAGCAGATGTGGATACGCGCTGGCAAATGTATCAGTATCTAGCAGCAAAAGGTACAGGGAGCAAGGAATAGTTATGAATCTACACACTACCTACATGGGTTTACAATTGCGATCGCCGCTAGTCATCGGTGCGGCCGCACCCTTGAGCGAGGATATCGACAATATCAAGAGAATGGAAGACTTTGGAGCCGCTGCCGTGGTTCTACACTCCTTTTTTGAGGAGCAGATTAAACAGGAAAGACTGGCTCTACACCATCATTTTACCCACGGAGCCGAGAGTTTTGCGGAAGCTTTGACTTATTTTCCCGAACCGGAGGTTTTTCACGTTGGTTCCGACGAATATCTTAACCATATTCGCAAAGCCAAAGAAATGGTCGATATTCCGATTATTGCCAGTCTCAACGGTGAGACCTCTGGGGGATGGTTGGAGTATGCCATTCAAATTCAACAAGCGGGCGCTGATGCTTTGGAGTTGAATATTTATTATGTTCCCAACGACCTAGAATTAACCGGAAATCACGTCGAACAAAACTATGTTGATATCCTCAAAATTGTCAAATCGGAGGTATCAATTCCCGTCTCGATGAAGTTAAGTCCCTACTTTAGCAATACGGCCAATATGGCTAAACAATTAGCGGAAGCGGGGGCCGATGGGTTGGTATTATTTAACCGTTTCTATCAGCCGGATATCGACTTAGAAACCTTAGATGTTCACCCCAATATTATCCTCAGTAATCCCCAAGCAATGCGTTTACCCCTGCGCTGGATTGCCATGCTTTACGGTCGTGTACCGACGGATTTTGCCGCTACCAGTGGTATTCATAACGCCATCGACGTGATCAAAATGATGATGGTGGGGGCAAAAGCGACCATGTTAGTTAGTGTTTTATTACGCCACGGTTTGGAGGAAATTACCAAGATCGAACAGGGTTTATTGCATTGGTTGGAAGAAAATGAGTATGAATCGATCGAGCAGTTAATTGGCAGTATGAGTCAAATGAATTGCCCAGATCCGAGCGCTTTTGAACGGGTACAGTATATGAAAGCTCTGCAAAGTTACGAACCTGTTTGGAAACGTTTTCAAACCACCAGCAAATAAAAGTGGGGAGTGGGGAGCTTTTTTCAGTGATCAGTAAACAGTAATCAGTAAACAGTAATCAGTAATCAGTGAACTGATAACTTAAGTAGGTAGGCGTTAAAAATTATCAGACACCCCCCTTATCAAGGGGGGATTAAGGGGGGATCGAACCTAAAATCCATTTTTAATTTAATTATAACCAGCTACTTAACTGAAACCTGAAAACTAACATCTGATAACTGATAACTGATAACTGGTAACTGACAAAAAAATCCTGGAGGATATAACCATGAACGAGAATCAAAGGAAAAAAATTGGTATTCTGACCAGTGGTGGCGATTGCCCGGGGTTAAATGCGGTAATTCGTGCCGTGGTAAAAGCATCAAAACTAAAGGGTTGGGATGTGTACGGCATTCCCTACGGGACCGACGGTTTTATGCAGATTGCCGAGGGAAAATATCACCCCCAAGATTTGATCCTGACTCACCATGGCTATAACCTGCCAGGGGTCTTGAAAGGATTAGACGTTTTGCAGTTCCTTAGTGGTAGTATCTTGGGTTCTTTGAGCAAAGGACATCCCGAAAACCCAGAAATTGCCACGAAAATCCTGCAAGGATACGAAATGCTGGGATTAGATGCCCTGATCGTCGTCGGGGGCGATGGGAGCATCGATATCATCTACGATCTCGCCCAGAAGGGCAATTGGAATATTATCGCGGTTCCCAAAACCATCGATAATGATGTTCCCTATACGGAATGGTCCGTCGGTTTTACCACTGCCGTCGATATCGTCACCCAAGCTTTGTATGATCTCACCTTTACCGCCGCTAGTCACGAAAGGGTGATGATTGTGCAGGTGATGGGTAGAGATGCTGGTCATTTAGCCCTTCATGCCGGGATTGCCGGGGGAGCCGATGCGATTTTTATTCCCGAATTAACCCCTGCTCTCACTCCCGAAATTATCGACGGTTGTTGTCGTCATTTGGCACAATTGCGCGCTCAAGGTCGTCAATTCGCTCTCATTGTCATTTCTGAGGGGGTTAAAAACGAAGATAACCAAAAAGAGAAGTATATTGGCGATTATTTAGAAAAATTAATAGTTGACAAAACTCGCTCTTTATGCGTTACCGATCCCGTCTTCTGTTACCTCAATTCCATGGATGTGCGGGCCATGTCCTTGGGACACCTGCAAAGAAGTCGTCCTCCTTTGGCCATGGATCGACTCTTAGCCACGGCTTTTGGCATTAAGGCCGTAGAATTAATTGAAAAGGGAAAACTCGATCGCGTGGTGATTTGGCGCGGGGGACAAGTGCGTAGTTTGCCCCTGAAACCGGTGATCAAAATTATCAAAAAATGTCATCAAGAGAATCGCTGTGCCTATCCCGTGGATCCCCATGGTTTTATCGTGAAAACAGCCCGTTCTTTGGGAATTTACCTAGGAGAAAATACCACGACCACGACCGAGACGGCAGTAGTTCCGCAAGCTGTGGAGGTGTTAGTTTAGTTATAATAAAGCGAGAAGGGTTGCTCATACCTTCTCGCTTTGTTAATTGGTTAAGATTAGGTATTTCTAAACGCTACAATTACGGAAGATAATGACAGCTACTGTCGAAATAAAGAAAATTTTTCAAAGAGTGTAATTAATTTTCTAAGCATAAACTTTTATCATTATAAACCCGAACTATATATCCTTCTTAACCCGACGAATCAAATTCTTTTCTGTCAAATTTGTGGCTTTTCTCGCGAAACAGGTGCAAGATTTTGAGAGAATCGTCGTTCAAAACCTTGCGTCTTCATCGGCCCGCGTCCTGTAGGGGCGAAGCATTCGGGCAATAACCTATCGGTGAAACCAGAGATTTTCTATCCGAATGCTTCGCCCTTACTTTTTCAGCAAACCCTACATAAAGACTTCTACTATCAGTAATGAGGTTATAAGATTGAACTATTGGACAAGCTTCAAGGAGATTTATAATCTCTTGAAAATAGTCATTAATCAACAAATTCTATCTCCTCAATTTCTTCTTTATCTTGCAGTAAAGCTTCTAGCATCCAAGCTTCTCCCATCCATTCATCAAAGTCTAAGGTATGCTGCAATTGATTGTTTTCAAATCGTCTGAGAAATTCTTGTGTCTGCATTTGATACCTATTTTCAAAAAAAGTTATTCGTTCTTGGGTGCGCTTAATTCCTTCTTGAAGTTCTCGCAGTCTTTCGGTTAATGCGTCTTCAATAAATTTTTTTAAGGAGTTTAGATGCTTGGATTTAAGTTTTACTTCAGCCATAATGCTTCCGAGTTGATAATCGCTGCTGTTTGCCATTCGTCAGTCCATCCTAATTCTAGTTCATCTACTGCTAAAAAAGCTTGGGCGAGTTCTTCTGCTTCTTGTTGTTGTCGCCATTGTTGTAAAATTGAGGCGATGAAAATGCTTTTATCTTCTACTTTCTGGTCTAGGTAATTAACCAGTTCATCGGGTAAAGAAATGGAGATTTTAGCCATTGTTATCTCTTTGGGTATTTGATTCCAATGTCTATCGTATCGTGAACTACTTTTCCTTGCCAACTAATTTTCCTTCACTATTAAATTTAATTCTGCTTACTTCTAATCTCCTGAATATCTTGCCAAAAATCGGCTCTTGTCACATTTTTTAAGGTCTGTTGACGTTCTTGAGTATAGTCACCAAAACCCCATCCAGTATCTTGTAAAAAGCGAATAGCATCGACTTGTCCTAATTCTTTGACTAATGCTTGATAGCCTTTTTGTCTTAGCTCAATTGGTGTCATTTTTTTCATCTCCTTGTAATAGCAAAGTTGCCATTAACCAAGTAACAGGATTATCTAATTTTACTTGCAATAATTTACGGCATTTTATGGCTTTTCTAAGTAATCTGTCATCGGTGGTTAGCAATACATCTATTCTAGCATATTCGACGCAAGCGATGTGAAAAGAATCATAAAGATCAAATCCTAAATCTTCTATTTCTTGAGAGCGTTGATCTATTTCATCATTTAAAAGTATTTTACTTTAAGCAATTTCTAATAGTTCTTTAATCCTGTTTAATTTATCCAGATTACTCATTCTTTTTAATTCTGCCTCTATGGTTTCACTACTGACTAATTTCCATTCTCCCAGATAAAACCGCTTGAAAATATCTAGAATGGTTTGTCCTTCTAATCGAATCCTCTCTTGTGTCCAATCATCAAAAGGACGATTCAAACAACAAACATCGAGATAAATTAAGTAAGATTTAGCCATCATTCTTTCTGCATCCCCACACATCATCCTTCTGCAATCAAATCATAGTCTTCATTTAATCATTCTAATCATAGTTTAGACTTCTCCTCACCAATCCCGTCACACAAACCCCTATCCTCCTCCCTAACATCAGAATTAGGATTCTGCAAATGGTGGTGATTCGGTAGTAGTGATGGTGGCTTAATCCTTTGCTTTGCTGTGCATTGTAGTCATGGATAAAATACCAAAGGGTTCCCCAACGTGATTCTCCATTTTTTTAGAGAAAGATAGACTCTGTCTCACCAGTCGATAAATCCTTTGTCGAAAGGTATTATTTAATCTTTCAATAGGATTGGTTTGACCAGTTTCTTTCCCAACCGGTCGATGACGTTTACTGGGAATTACTGTCTTATAGGACTCCCAAAAGTCTGTGTAAGCAACAGCGCATTGCCGGTAAACACCTGGTAAACTGTCCCAAAGTTTTTTGGCTGATTGACGACTCCTATCTCCGCGCATAGCAACCAATAATTTCTCGGGTAGTTCTATCGATAGCTAACCAAATATATACCTTGATTTTCTTGCAAAATACGAATGACCATAACTGATCACATTCTATGATTAATTTGCCTTTAGGTTTGTCTGTAACCTTGACCTGACGAGGGACTTGGCTAAATTTATTATTAACATAATTTTGTAACCATGACCAACTTACTCCAGTTACTCTAGCAATTCCTCGTCAGGAAATTCGTTCGAGCAAGAGTTGATCAATTAATTGTTTGGTTTCGTCAGAGACGGTTTTATTAGTGGGATTGATCACAAACTGACGACCACAATCTTTACACTTACGTTTGGGTTTGCCATTATGTGTAGAACCATTTTTGATGGTATGGCAAGCACCACATTTAGGACAACGAAATATTGAAGCTGGTGAATCTTTTGTTAGAAGATTATGTTCTAAATCTTCATCGCAATCCAACCAAAATTTAATAATCTAAGAGAAGATTTTGATAAAAACAGCAATCATAAAAAGCAAATTCTTGACATTTATCAGGTAATTATTTTTATTAGTCAATATTCTACACAACTCAGGCTAGATAAGCAAGAGAGCTACGCCACTACTATCGGATTACTACCGATTCTCATTCATCAGGTTTGGGTGCTAAAGCGCAACTACGAACTTTTAGGATTGTAAGTAACTGTTTGGCTTGCAGTCCCTCGATTTGAACCAACAACATTTTGAACCCCACCAGAAATATTTATATTATATTTACCTTCTTTTGTCCCTTCTGGCTCTTCTTTTTTCATTACTTCTTGGGCTGCTTTAATAATTTCGTCATCCTCCTTCAGTTCTTTAAGTCCCGCTTGGGAGCATCTCACCTTTGTAACCCCTAAATCAGGTTTTTATGTCAAGCTATTTTGAAAGCCTTGCTAAAAAGCAGTTTTAGGGATAAGTATAATTACTCACTTGCATAAATGAGATGCTCCCGTCCCGCTTCTTCTAACTCATCTTCCAAAAGAGCTTTCGTTTTTTCAGGTTTCTGTTCGTATTTATCTAAAATTGTTGATGAATCTGCTTTTCCTTGCTCTGCAAATTTCTTCTTAATCAACGCTTTTAAACCCTCATAATCATCCTTAACGGCTGTTGCTGCCGTATCCTTAGCAGCAGCCGCCGCACCAGCAGCCAACGCAGCGAGAATTAGAGAAATCGGTTCTATTGCCTGAGACTCCAAATTAGATATTGCTAACTCAATCTTAGATCAAAGCAAAGTATCTGACGCGATTATGACGCAGGTATTGGGCGCGGATGGCTTGCTCGTCGCGGTTGTTGGCTACTACTGCCAGTTGCACATAGGTGGGATAGTAGCGACAGAAGGTGTAAATCCCACTGTCATCTAGGAGCCATTGGGTGAAGATGTCCTGCTTGTTCGGTAAAAATCGTTCGCACCGAGCGATGATTTCGACGGGATAGCCGAAAATCTGGACAAAACTAGGCGTAGCAGTCCTCTGGATGCGCCCAATCAAGCGCACACTCAGCATGAGAAACGTTGTCATGAAAATTACTCAAATTCACTTTAACCTAGATTTGTAGAAGTTGGGTTAAATTATCTTAAGGGAACAAAACCGGCTTTTTCAATTAATTTCTGTCCTTGATCGGTTAATAATAAATCAGCGTAAGCTTCCCCCGCTTGTTCGTCTAATTGACCATTTTGTTTGATAATAACAAAAAGACGACGGGTGATCGGGTATTCTCCCTTTTGAAAAGCTAATTCATTCAGTTGATTACGCTTCTGGGGACATTGGGAAGACGGGATCGAAGGTTCTTGGTAGGGGGCAACTAATTGATTTTCGCTTTTACCAAGGGGTAAAGTTTTAATTCCACACTGGGGAACTACTTCCGGTGCAGAAGCATAGTAAATTCCTCCCAAATTTTGGGAAACTTTTCTAAGAGCAGGAGTCGTGCTATAAACATACTGAATATTATCCCCAAAATCGGCTTTTTCTAAAACCTGATCGATAAAAAATTCCACGGTTCCCCCATCTTCCTTGCGTCGGGAATAGGGAATAATGGCTAAATTAGGCCCGCCCACTTGCCGCCAATTGCTAATTTTTCCTGTATAAATATCTTTTAACTGGGTAATTGTTAGACCGGAAACCGGTAAATCGGGATGAACTGCGATCGCAATTCCATCGATAGCCACGGGAACCTCTTTTAAAGTCAATCCCCGTTGTTGAGCGCGTTGTATTTCCTCATCTTTAAGCGATCGAGATGCTTGGGAAAAAGCCAATTGATTCTCGATTAACATCCGAATACCGCTGCCGGTGCCGGGGGTTCCCGTGGTGGGATCGGTATAGACGAGGCGAAATTTCGGCCAGACTTGCTGGATAATAAAGTCCACTTCCTTACGAATCGGGGCCCAAGTGGTACTTCCCCCGTAGTTAAATAATCCTTCCGGGACATTTTTAACCGCAGCTAACGTTTCGGAAATTTGATTATTCGAGGAGGAAGAATTAGATCGATCATTGAGATTGGGAAAGGTTTTGTTGAGCAACCACCAAGCAATTCCTCCTAAAACTGCCGATGTCACCATAACCGTCAACAGCAGGGGAAGAATTTCATTTTTCTGGGACATAAAATTAGGATCAGGCTTCGGACTACTTTAATGATAATGCCAGCTTTTTTTAATGACCCTAACTTTTACATTAGGAAGGGGTTTCAGACCCAAAATTTCTTCAGACCCAAAATTTCTGGTGAAAAAACCCTAGATCTCGAACTCAGGTTAGACTAAAAAGAGAAGTTTAATCATAATGGCGGTTGTCCTAACTATGGTAGAAAAAGTTCGTAAAACCGAGGCGGAATGGCAGACCCAGCTAACTCCTGAACAGTTCCAAGTTACTCGCAAAAAGGGAACAGAACGGGCTTTTACGGGTAAATATCACGATAATAAAGAAAAAGGTATTTACAAATGTGTCTGCTGTGGTACGGAGTTATTTACTTCTGACAGCAAGTATGATTCGGGTACTGGTTGGCCGAGTTTCTCGACCGCTGCTAACGAAGCTAATATCAAGTACGAACGAGATGTTAGTTTTTTCATGGTGCGGACAGAGATTGTTTGTGCCACCTGTGATGCACATCTTGGTCACGTTTTTAATGATGGTCCACCCCCAACGGGAAAACGCTATTGTCTCAACTCTGCCGCTTTGCAGTTTGAAAAAAATCCCTAAAGCAAAAAGAGGTCTTTCCAGACCTCTTTTTTTTCAGTTCTAGTGGCAGCCAATTACAGTAAACCTGTATTAGTTCCCGGTTTGCCGGTAGCTAACTGCACTTTGACAATTTTGCCGCCCATTTTCATGATGCGTTGTTGCTCACGAAACCAATTATCGTAGGGAACGAGTTTGGTGAAATAGGTATTTTGTAATTCCCGTTGTGTCCGAATGCGGCTTTGACTTGGAACACAAGCGGTGATTTTGAACATCCGCATGGATTGATTTCTCCTAATCGCTGAAAAACTTGTCGCTCAAACTAACGAAGGCTTTTTCCTAAAATAACAAAGGTCGGGAGTCAAGGATCAATACTAGCTCGTCAAAACCTATCTTGGCCAGATTCAGCCTTTAAAGACCTAGCACTCATCCTCGGCTTCCCGAACCTATTTTGTCCGAGTTCGTTACTTCTAGCTTAAGCCAGAGCTAATGTAGTCGAAGTAAATCCCCATTTCTTTACCCGCATCAGCACCAACTAAACTAGCGGTGACTTCTTTCATCGCTTGGATAGCTTGAACGGTGGAGGAGATGGGTACACCTAAAGAGTTGTAGGTTTCTTTCAGGCCGTTGAGAACGCGCTCATCGAGGATAGAAGGATCTCCAGCTAACATAGCGTAGGTAGCATAACGGAGATAGTAGTCGAGGTCACGGATACAAGCGGCGTAACGACGGGTGGTGTACATATTGCCACCGGGACGGGTTACGTCAGAGTATAACAGGGACTTAGCCACAGCTTCTTTAACGATACCGGCAGCGTTGGCGCTAATGACACTAGCGGCGCGCACGCGCAGTTCACCGGTGGCGAAGTAGCCTTTCAGTTTGCCGAGAGCATTAGAGTCAAGGTATTTGCCTTGAACGTCAGCAGAGTTGATAACAGAAGTAATTGCGTCTTGCATGGTGGTTCTTCCTTGAATTTTGCTTAATCTTAAGAGGTTTACGAGGGGTGTGTCTAGAACAATTCACAAAGGAGTTATTCTACGACATAGAGCCGATCACGTAATCGAAGTAGGAAGAAGCTTCAGAAGCATCGTCAGAAGACATAAGACCAGTAGCAACTTCTTTCATTTCGCGAACGCTTTGAGCTACGGCACCGATGTCGGTTCCTAAAGATTTGTACATTTCACGCACACCGACCAAACCGATTTCTTCAATCGGGGTGACATCACCAGCAACTACTCCGTAGGTGATTAAACGTAGGTAGTAGTCCATGTCACGCAGACAGGTGGCGGTCATTTCTTCGCCGTAAGCGTTGCCACCGGGGGAAACGATGTCAGGACGTTTTTGGAATAAGCGATCGCCAGCTTGCTTGACGATGGTTTCGCGAGCGCCAGTCAGGGTTTCAGCGATGCGTAAACGAGCGGCACCACTGGTAACGAAGGCTTTAATTCTGTCTAGTTCGCCGGGGCTGAGGTAACGAGCTTCAGCATCAGCATTCACGATCGATTTCGTGACGATACTCATTGATGGATTCCTCCCAACTAAGTGAGATTAATAAACTTAATCTGACATTTTATAGCAGTTGTGGTCACTACGCTCAAGTTATCTCGTTTCCGCCTTAGCGTCTCAAGACTTCCCTAGCTAGAGCGACCTAACGCAACTATTTTGCGGCATCTGGTTCACCTTCTCACTATTTTTGTAATACTTTTTAACATTTGCCCGAAGAAGGAAGCTCCGGAGTGGGGTGTGGGGTGTGGGGTGTGGGGTGTGGGGTGTGGGGAGGTGGGGAAGTGGGGTGATGGGGAAGTGGGGTGATGGGGAAAGTGGGGAGACCACTTCGTGCGCGTTCGTTGCGGGGGAGAAGTGGGAAGGTGGGGGAATTTCAACTAATACCCTAAAACCCTAAAACCCCAAAACCCCAAAACCCCAAAACCCTAAACCCCTAAATCCCTATCACCCCATCACCCTATCTATCGACTCCTGACTCCTGACTCCTGAAGACTGGTTTACCCTAGCCAATTAATTGCGCCTTTAATCCAGTCTTCTGGCTGAGTATTTTTACTAAATAAAGCATCTTGACTGAGGACTGCCATAGCTCGATCGATCTCCTCTCGGCTGTATCCTAAAGCTAAAAGGGTCATCTGCACATCTTCGAGGATTTCCGCTGCCGGTAGTATTGCCGTGGTTGTCGTCGTCGCTTCTTTTAGCTGTCGCCATGCTGCCAATTTAGTTTTTAACTCCAAAGCGATTCTTTCTGCTGTTTTTAAGCCTACTCCGGGGGTTTTGCTCAAAATTTTGGTATTTCCTGTCACTATCGCCACCACAAGTTCCTCAATCCCCAAGGTATCGATTAAAGCTAGGGCTAATTGCGCCCCAACTCCATTGACGGAAAGCAGTTGACGAAACAGATCTCGCTCTGGGGCAGTGCCAAAACCGTACAATAAAGGCTGCTCCTCGCGAAGGAGTAGGTGAGTAAAAATCTGACGACTATCATTGTTATCTTTGCCGATGTCTAGGGCTAATCGCGAGGGAATTTGGATTTCGTAACCGATCTGGTTTACGTCTAAAATCAAGATCAGTCGGTTATTAGGGGTTTTGATCACCTCGATCGCTTGTCCCCGTAAATAATTAATCATTGATTTAATTCTCCTACGAAAATAACCGAACCACAGCGATGACGGTTTTTACTCCCTGAAAGAATGCCGGGGAGATTTTCAGTTTTGTTACAATTGTTAACAGAAGTGAATGGCGTAATTGATAACCTAATCTTCTTGGCGTTAGTCCCCCATAATTGGAGAAGATACAAAATGAATGGCAACATTAGAGTCGGGAATCTCTTTGGAATTCCCTTTTATATTAATCCTTCTTGGTTCTTCGTTCTGGGGTTAATTACCTTAACCTATGGAGGAGAGTTAAGTCAGTTTCCCCAGTTGACAGGAATCATGCCCTGGCTATTGGGATTTTTTGCTGCTATTCTCCTATTTGCCTCCGTGGTTGCCCACGAATTAGGTCATAGTTTTGTTGCCATCGCCCAAGGTATTGAAGTCAAATCAATTACCCTGTTTTTATTCGGTGGGTTGGCAACTCTCGGCAGAGAATCGAAAACTCCTCTGGAAGCTTTTCTAGTAGCAATTGCTGGCCCTTTAGTTAGTTTACTGCTCTTCGGTATCTTCCTAATTATTGGTTCCAATATTAGTTTAAATGCGCCCATGGCGGCGATTCTTTCGCTGCTTGCCTATATCAACCTCGCCCTAGGGCTATTTAACCTGATCCCCGGTTTACCTTTAGATGGTGGTAATATCCTTAAAGCCATTGTTTGGCAAGTAACGGGCAATCCCAATAAAGGGGTTTTATTCGCTAGTCGTTTCGGTCAATTTTTTGGTTGGTTAGCGATTGTCATCGGTGCGCTATCAATTCTCGGAATCAGTCAATTTGGCAGTTTTTGGACGCTATTAATTGGCATTTTCCTCCTACAAAATGCCGGCTTTTCCGCTCAATCAGCTAAGGTTCAAGATTTCCTAAGTCGCTACACCGCTAAAGATGTTATCTCTCCTAATAGTCCTGTAGTGCCGATTAATTTAACCCTGCGAGAGTTTGCTAATAATTATGTTATCGGTAAACAACAATGGTCTAAATTCTTAGTTACCGATAGCGAAGGTAAACTATTAGGAGTGATTAATGTAGAGGCTCTGAAAACGATTCCCACTTCCCAATGGACAGAGGTAAATATCGGCCGGTTATTACAAACTAGCGAAAGTCTCAAACTGGTTTTGTCTCATACTTCCCTCCTAGATGTGGTGAAAATTTTGGAAGGAGAAAATTTATCTCAAGTGACAGTGGTAGAAGAAAACGGCACGGTTTTGGGATTAATTGAGAAAGCTTCTATCCTTAATTTTCTCGCCCAAGAAACCCAAAGTCAAGCCGCTTAATCAGTTATCAGTTATCAGTTATCAGTTATCAGTTATCAGTTATCAGTTATCAGTTATCAGTTATCAGTTATCAGTTATCAGTTATCAGTTAAGTAGGTGGGTGGAATTAAATATAAGATGAACGTAGGTTGGGTTGAAGTATGAAACCCAACGCCCGCATGGGTTACGAAGTGCGCTAACCCATCCTACAAATAATTGTGCCTCCCTACTTATCAGCTAGAATCAGTTAGGTAAATGTAATTTTCACCTCAATATTCTCGCAGAATTTTGTCTAGTATCTCCTGACTATACTAACTTTCGCATTGCTTGCCATAATTGCTGGTATTCTTGCTCGGTTGCTGGGGATAAAGGGTTTAAAAAATCGCTTTTTTTGATCGCTTCTGGATTGACAAGTAAAGGATTATTTTTAATATCTGGGGGAATTTGGTCGGGATTTTGAGTGAGAATTAGGGGTGATAATCCGGAGGTAAATAAAGAAATTTTAGTGGCGGATTCTGGTTGCCAACAAAAATCAATCCATTGCTCCACAAGAGAATTAGGAGTAGTTAAAACTGGTTTTACCCACACATCTGACCAGAGAGAAGTCCCAGATTTGGGGACAACAACTTTAATTTTATTATAGCGATCGCTCACTGGTAAAATATCATTAGACCAACCCACAGATAGCCAGATATCTCCGAGTATCAGGGGTTGTAAATAATGTTGAGAACTATAAAATCTTACCTGTTTTTGTAAAGCAAATAGCTGGTCTTTTAGTCCCATTACTTGTTTTAAATCACTAGAGTTATAAGAATAACCCAATTTTTTTAGGGTTAAACCGATGACTTCGCGACGATTATCAATTAGGGCAATTTTACCGGTTAATTCCGGTCGCCATAGATCAGACCAATCCTGTGGCCGCCAGTCAAATTGAGCGAATTTTTCCTCATTATAGGCAATTACTGTCATTCCCCAACGGTAGGGCGCAGCCCAGACTTTCCCCTCTGTTTGCGGTTGTCCTTGGACATTGCGAGTCATATTTTCTTGCCAACGGGGGGGCAGTTTTGACCAATTAGAGAGTTGAGAAGTATCTAGGGGTTGAATTAAACCGTTGCTAATCGCTTTTCCTAGCCAAGCATCCCCTAGGGTGACTAAATTACCGATAGCTGGTTTTTGTTCCGTAAAAGGGATAGGAATCGAAAATTGTGAGGCTGGTTGCTCCTGATTTTTTAACCATTTTTCCAACAATTTTAATAGCTCTTTCAGCTGCCTTTCCGACTGAAAATTTACTTTTTTTTCGGCAATAGTTTTCCGAAAGTCTGTTAGTAATCGCGGCGGAATCGAACCAGATAGGAGAAAAATGCTCGGATCGCCGCTTCCAGAAGCGCAGCCACTTAAACCTCCTGCTAAGGCGATTGTACCTAATCCTTGCAAAAAAGAACGTCTCTTTAACATATCGCCCGCCGATTCTCAACTTCAACAGTAATAATTGCCAGTTTCTAGCCTTGAATTATTATACAGCCTTTCCCCTAAAGATGAAGTGTAACCTAATTTGGTATCGACCACTGGCGACTGGCCTCCAATAGGACGATTTTTAACAGAATGTCAACTAGGTAGTTTTGCCGCTACCGATTTCAGCTATAGAGCAGCTTTGTTGTTAACTTTTATGGTAGAAAACTCTGATTTTGTCCTAGTTAAAGCTAGGATAGAAAGAGTAAGCTCAGGAGCGAGGGTACAAGACTATGTTCGACAATAATGACCAAGGTTTTCGTTATTCTTGTCGTTGTGGACAAGCCAATTTTCAGTCGGTAAAACATCAATCGGGTATTTTATTAATCGGGGGAGCGGAAGGAGGTAAATTAGGAGAAGATCAGGCGACAAAATGGTTATTGAATCGAGCTAAAGGCGGTAATTACTTAGTGTTGCGCTTTGGCAATCTTGGCGGTCAAGCTGATTGGATTTGCGACAATTATCGCTCCCTGATCAACTCGGCGGCGGAACTATCAATTGATAGTCGTGAAGCGGCGAATCATCCTGATGTTATCGAATATATTCGTAATGCCGATATTCTTTTTTTTGCCGGTGGTGATCAAAATCAGTACGAGGATTTGTGGGAAAGCACAAAGGTGGAAACAGCGATCAATTATCTGATCAATGAGAAAAAAGTTCCCGTGGCGGGAACCAGCGCAGGAATGGCTATTCTGGGGGATTTTTACTATGCGCCTGCTCACGAAGGGGTACTGAGTTCGGAAATATTAAATAATCCCTTTCACTTCAACACTAAAGACTTCTATCGTAGTGATTTTATTCGGGTTCCTTTTCTCAAAAAAGTCGTGACAGATACCCATTTGGATCGACTCAATCAAGATCATCCCGAAACAAGATATGGTCGCCTTTTTGGTTTTTTAGCCCGCAATGTACACGATAATCACAATCAACTACCTGCCTACGCTATCGGTTTAGAAGAAGGTGCTTTTCTGGCGATCGATGAGCAGGGTATCGCCAAAGTCTACGGCAACGGCACCGATAAGGGACAAGATGCCTATTTTCTGCAAACTAACGGGACTCTACCCGAACAGATAGAACCGGATCGGCCTTTAATCTGGAATAATAACGGTCAAGCGGTGAAAGTCTATCGCATCGCAGGAATTCCCTCGGGCAGCGGTAAATTTGACCTCAAGGATTGGTCTAGTGCTGCTGGCGGTCGCTGGGAATATTGGTACACTAAAGGGGGAATAGCGGGGTTTAAGCGGGTTCCAATAGCCTGAAGGTCATTTTTGTCAAAAAAGTGGGTTCTCTGGGTGTTAGGATTAATTTTGCGGCAATAAGGAGAATTTTTTGAGCTATGACCCCTGAATTAATCACTTTTGGTCGGTATCTCGCGGGTGAATTTGAAAATCAACGGCAAGCGCAAGCAGAACCGGTGTGGTACGTTCACCTGCGTTTATGGTTGCGTCCGCTGTCTTTATTTCGGGAAGACAGCATCGCTCTTTTTGCCGAACAGGCCAGTATGATCAATTTAGACCAACCCTACCGACCGCGACTGTGGCGATTAACGCGCTCGGAATCGGGAGGGTTAGAGGTTAGGCACTATATGTTTAATGACCTGAAATCCGTGCAAGGTGCGGGCAAAAATCCCGATATTTTGCGAAAAATTAGCTTAGAAGACCTAACTTTCCTGCCTACTTGCACTTTAGCGGTCAAAGTCCATACTCTCGCTGATAATCAATACCAGTTTATCGCCCAACCGCAACCGGAACAGCGCTGTCAATTCACCTATGAGGGTACAACCTATCAGGTGGCTTTAGGTTTCGAGGTGACGAGTCATAGCCTAAAAACCTACGATAAAGGTCTAGATCCCGGCACTGGTAAGGGAATTTGGGGCGCTCTGCTCGGTCCCTATCAATACGAGAAAAAACGGGATTTTTCGGCAGAATTGGAGGTGTGAGGAAGATTGATCAGATTAGGTCAAAATGACGGCAGATAACACCGCAAACAGCCGCTAAAGCGGTAATTCCTAAAGCTGTACCGATGTCTTGTCCTTGATTGACGGCAAAAGAAGTGACGATTCCCGCACCTAAACCGGCTGTGATTGCCGCTCCGAGAAAATCTTTATCTGAGTTTTTATACATAGAGATCAGGCCAAATTTCGACAAAATCGTGCTTTTTACCTTATCATCCTCTTTTGAGCAACTAATCACTTGGGGGCGGAATTGCAATCAAGCTTTAGATTTAGCCACGTTTCTTAACATTAAGTTGGGTAAGATAGATAGGGGGTAAAATCGATTAAATTAGCTAAAATCTCTTTTTATGGCTTTTTAGCGCTGATTATCTCCCTTTTGCTAATACTGAGTTTTGTTAATGCCAGCAAGGCCCAATCGGATACGGCGGTAAGATCGGAGTTAATTAGTCTCCGCAATCGAGTCGAGCGCCTTGAAAGTCAGGTCCGAGGAATCACCATCCGCGGGGAAAATGCCGCTCCCATTCCCCGACGGCGATCGGGAACGGGTATAGTAAATGGGGAAGTAGTCGGGGAAACCGACCCACTGTTCCAGCATTTAGCTACTTTAGTAATTGAATTAAAGGAAGATTTAAAAAAGCTGGAGCAACGGGTGCAAATCTTAGAAAAAGAAACCGTTAGCCAGAAATCGTAGTCAATTGATGCTATAACGATCGAAAGTTAAATTGATCCGAACTATGCAGTTAATTGATTATGTAATTGTGCTGCTTTATCTGGCAGGAACCCTAATAATCGGGATTATAGCCGAGAAAAAAGCTTCTCAAGGTCTAGAATCCTACTTTTTAGGTAATCGCAATTTGCCCTGGTGGATGTTAGGGGTGTCGGGAATGGCAGCTAACACCGATTTAGCGGGAACTATGGTCATTTCTGCCCTAATTTACGCCGTCGGCCCCAAAGGACTATTTATCGAAATCCGCGGCGGTGTTGTCCTAATTATGGCCTTTCTCATGGCTTTTATGGGCAAATGGAATCGCCGGGCCCAAGTTATGACCATGGCGGAATGGATGCAATTTCGCTTTGGACCTGGAAAACAGGGAAATTTTGCCCGAATTATTAGCGCCGTCGCCACTCTCTTATTCTCTATCGGTGCGATGAGTTATTTCTCCGTTGCGGGGGGGAAATTTTTAGGGCAGTTTTTGGGTATGGATGATCGTCTTGCTTCGGTGATATTAATTCTTTTAACGTTAATTTATACGGTGGCCAGTGGTTTTTATGGTGGGGTAATTACCGATTTATTTCAAGGGTTTCTGATTTTTGTGGCGGTAATTTATGTATCGACAGTGGCTTTTTTTACTGTTAATCTTCCTGATACTTTTACCGTAGCAATTCCGGGGGCAGCGGAGCCAAAAACTTGGAATTTAAGCGACTGGTCTAGTATTTTTCCCTCCCTGACTTTGGATTTACCCGGAGATTATGCCATCTTTAATTTGTTTGGTGGGGTGATTTTCTTTTATTTAGTTAAAACCATCATCGAAGGTTGCAGCGGCAGCGGTGGTTATATGTTACAACGATACCTAGCCGCCAAAAGCGATCGAGATGCCGGTTTATTATCTTTATTCTGGATTATTCTGCTTTCTTTCCGTTGGCCCCTAGTCACAGCTTTTGCGGTTTTAGGTATTCACTACGGTTTAACCGAAGGCACGATTACAGATCCAGAAAGAATTCTGGCCACGGTGATTACTCAATATATTCCTGTGGGGATGAAAGGGTTATTAATTGCTTCTTTTTTGGCAGCAGCTATGTCCACTTTTAACGCAGTTATTAACGCTAGTGCTGCCTATTGGGTAAAAGATATCTATCAAGCTTTTTTGAAACCAAATGCGGGAGAACAGGAGTTAGTTTTTCAAGGTCGTTTAGCCTCGGTTTTTGTGGTCGTAATTGGCTTAGTTTTGAGTTTTAATATCCAAAATGTCAATGATATTTGGGGTTGGTTAACCACGGGATTAGGGGTGGGATTAGCAGTTCCTCTCCTATTACGTTGGTATTGGTGGCGCTTTAATGGTTATGGTTTTGCCGTGGGAACTTTAGCGGGAATGATTGCGGCTATTGCCTCACAAGCGATAATTTTACCTTTCTTTCGCCACAGTCAATATCAGGAACTTATTCTCTTTCTTGTGCCGAGTTTGTTCGCTTTAGCTGGCTGTATTATCGCTACTTTGTTGACTCCTCCTACCGATAGTTTAGTCATGGAAAATTTCTATAATGTTACCCGACCTTTTGGCTTTTGGGGAGAAGTCCGTCACAGTGTTAAACCTAACCTACAGGCAAAAATTAAAGCGGAAAATCAACGGGATATTCTCGCCGCTTTTCTCACCGTTCCTTGGCAATTAGTCCTCTTTATGATGGGGATTGTTTTAATTATCAAGCAGTGGCAAAGTTTGAAGATTTTGGCTTTGGTTTTTCTTTTGCTTTCCATCGGTCTCTATTTTACTTGGTATCGACATTTATCTAAGGAAATTACCGTCACTAAAGACCGAGATTTAGGTTAATCAGTTATCAGTTATCAGTTATCAGATTTGAGTTTTGAGTTTTGAGTTTTGAGTTTTGAGCAGTATGTATTAAGTGAGCCTCATCCTACTGTCTTTTCACTGATTACTGTTTACTGATCACTGATTACTGAAAATGCCAGTTTCCTACTGTCTTTTCACTGATTACTGATTACTGTTTACTGATCACTGAATTAGGAGAGATCCCTTGACTTTGGCGGCGGCTTGGGTTATGATTATTTTATAATGGGATGGTTGTGTCTATTGTGAAGTGCTTAGATTCCCATTATGAATAAAGTCTTTTAAAAATATTATCCCAAAATCTGCCGACAAAAGCAAGGAAAATTTTGCCGTCAATTGTTAAGTTTTGTTAAGAAAAATAGCAAGAGCGGCAAGGAATAGAAATCCCTTACCGTTGACTTTAGCGATACTCACCACTTCTTATAGGGTAAAAACTTACCCGACATGGTAATTTTCACGCGATCGCCTTTAGGGTCTTCCTCCTTATCCACGTCGAGGGTAAAATCGATCGCACTCATAATACCATCGCCGAATTTTTCATGAATCACCGATTTTAGGGGCATTCCATACACCTGCATGATCTCATAGAAACGATAAATCAGGGGGTCAGTGGGGACAACCGGACCCAATCCCTTGACAGGATACTCGGTTAAGGATGCGACGATTTCGGTTTCCAGTCCCAAAGCTGCCACAATTTTCGTTGCTTCTTCTAGGGAGGCGCTCGCTTGCCGGTAAAAAACAGCGGCAATCCAGACCTCATCTCGTCCTAGAATCGCTTCTAGGTCAGCGAAACTCAGTCCTTTTTCCTTCTTCGCTTCCAATAGTTTTGCGGTAATTTCGGGTATCATCGCTTATTTTTGCAGAATTTGTCTGCTTCTAGTTTACCTGAACATCAATTATATAAGGAAAAGTTATGACATTGATAAAAAAACATTTCTTAAAACCCCTTTACATAACTATAAAAAGACGATAGTATTAACTCATGTCAAACAAAGAACCTTGACAACCAAATACATACAGAAATTATCCAACCAATGACCACCACTCTACAACAGCGCGAGAGCGCTTCCCTGTGGGAGCAGTTCTGTCAGTGGATCACCAGCACCAACAACCGCTTATACATCGGTTGGTTCGGTGTGATCATGATCCCCACCCTGCTCACCGCCACCACCTGCTTCATCATCGCCTTTATCGCCGCTCCTCCCGTAGATATCGACGGTATCCGCGAGCCTGTAGCTGGTTCCCTACTCTACGGAAACAACATCATCTCCGGTGCTGTTGTTCCCTCCTCCAACGCGATTGGACTCCACTTCTACCCCATCTGGGAAGCAGCTTCCTTAGATGAGTGGTTATACAACGGTGGTCCCTACCAGTTAGTCATTTTCCACTTCTTACTAGGTGTCTTCTGCTACCTCGGTCGTCAGTGGGAACTGTCTTTCCGTTTAGGAATGCGTCCTTGGATCTGTGTTGCTTACTCTGCACCGGTATCCGCCGCTACTGCTGTATTCTTAATCTATCCCATCGGACAAGGTTCCTTCTCTGATGGTATGCCTTTAGGAATCTCTGGAACCTTCAACTTTATGTTTGTGTTCCAAGCAGAACATAACATTCTCATGCACCCCTTCCATATGTTAGGTGTTGCTGGTGTGTTCGGCGGTTCCTTGTTCAGTGCGATGCACGGTTCCCTAGTAACTTCTTCTTTAGTGCGTGAAACCACGGAAATCGAATCTCAAAACTACGGTTACAAATTCGGTCAAGAAGAAGAAACCTACAATATCGTTGCCGCTCACGGTTACTTCGGACGTTTAATCTTCCAATACGCTTCTTTCAACAATAGCCGTTCTCTGCACTTCTTCTTGGGTGCATGGCCGGTAATCGGTATCTGGTTTACGGCAATGGGTGTTAGCACCATGGCGTTTAACCTCAACGGTTTTAATTTCAACCAGTCGATTCTCGATTCTCAAGGTCGTGTAATCGGTACTTGGGCCGATGTGTTAAACCGCGCTGGTATCGGTATGGAAGTAATGCACGAGCGTAATGCACATAACTTCCCCTTAGACTTAGCTAGTGGTGAACAGGCTCCCGTAGCTCTGATTGCTCCCGCTATCAATGGTTAATTCCTAGTCTGAACGAAAAGGCACTCCCGCGAGGGGGTGCTTTTTTGTTGTTAGAATAAAAAATAGGGTAGTTTGTTTGAGGTTAAATTATGCTACCTTTTTTTTAATATTTAGGAAAATGCCCGCCAAAGATCGCTATCATCAAACAGTCAAAAACGCCCTGATTAAAGATGGATGGACGATTACTAATGATCCTCTGCATTTAAGATGGGGCAACAAGGATATGTATGTTGATTTAGGGGCAGAACGCTTGTTTTCGGCAGAAAAAGAAGGTCAGCGCATCGCCGTTGAAATTAAGACCTTTGGTGGCATATCAGAAATGTTAGCTCTTGAACAAGCTATTGGGCAGTATTTTGTTTATTTGGCGGTTATTGCCGAAACTAAGCCAGAATATCGCTTGTATTTAGCGATTCATAGTATTGTGTTTTTTGATGTCTTTGAGGAACCCCTTGGTCAGCTATTATTGCAAAAATATCAACTATCTCTAATCGTTTTTGATCCCGAACAGGAGGTGATTCTGGAATGGATACACTGTTAAGTGATCGGCAGTTAATTGAACAAATTTTTAACGATTACACCCAGATTCCCTATTCAGATAGTGACGTGATCTTAGAAACGGTATTTGATCGGCAACAAGATCGCTATTTAGTGATGATTTTAGGTAGAGAACCAGTATATGGTCGGCCTTATCGCGCTACCCGTCGGGTTCATGGTTGTTTAATTCATGTTGACATCATTGATGGGAAATTTTGGATTCAACGAGATGGTACTGAGGAAGGAGTCGCTTCCGACCTCCTCAAAGCTGGTATCCCTCCAGAACGCATTGTTTTAGGGTTTCTTAGCCAAGAATTAAGGCAAGATTCCCAATTTGCTATTACTTAGTACATATGTTCTGTAGTGGGCGATCGCTGTTTTGGTGGCTGCGATCGATCATTGAAAATTTAACATAGAACTTGTAGATTTTTCTCTCTCGGTGGGATGTTTTTCTGTATGCTGGTAATAGTTTCCTTTTTTTACCCGCATATCTCCCCCTCCCTATGGTCGATAGTCTTCCCCTACGCAATTTAAAATATTATTGTGAAAGATTCGCCTCTTTGAATGTCAGTAAAAAAAGAGGTAACGCTCAATATAAACCAATTTTACTTTTATCAGTTATCGATCTAATTTCACAGGGATTAATCACGGAAAATAAAATTTTTGTTTCTGATGAATTAATTAATACATTTAATAAATACTGGAATGTTTTATCATCTCAATATGATGGAGGTTTGCATTATCCATTCTTCCATTTACAAAGCGAAGGATTCTGGTATTTAAGATTAAAGCAAGATTTTAATGGGCTACAGCCAAAGTCAATGAACAAACTCAAATTAGCTGTAGAATATGCCTTTTTAGATGAGGAATTATATGATTTGCTTCAAGATAAAAATTATCGTCAAGAATTAATAGACACTTTAATATCAGTATGGTTTTCATCATCTCAAAAAGAAATTAGTGAAATATTGACTATTAATACTAATTTGCAGGATGTAAGTACGGAAGAATTATCAATATTCGATAATGTAGAACAGGAGAAAAAATTCTATCTACGAAAATCTTTAATAAGAAGTGCTTTTTTTCGTAAAGCAGTAGTTTATATATATAATTATCAATGCTCTTTTTGCGGTCTTAAAGTAATTCACTCCTTGACACAAAGTATTGTCGATGGCGCACATATTAAACCCTTTGCTAAATTCTATGATAACCAGATAAACAATGGTTTATCTCTCTGTAAAAATCATCATTGGGCATTTGATCAAGGATTATTCACAATTGATGATCAATACCAAATTATTATCACAAAAGATTTTGAAGAAGTTTCACCGAATGCAAAGTCTATAAAAGATTTTCATGGCAAAAATCTTATACTGCCTGATAATAACGAACATCTGCCTAATCTTGAATCCGTAAAATGGCATAGAGATAATATATTTAAAGGTTAAATTTATGATAAATAATGTTATTTTTGGTGAGCAAACACAGATAAGTATTTTTCCTTCTAGAACCGTTGATGACTTTGTTATAGACATTGAAATAATTACAAAAGAAATTCAAAGTTTATATCTTTCTAACAGTATTCCATTTGTTATAGGTTACTCAGGAGGAAAAGATAGTAGTGCTGTTGTTCAATTAATTTGGAATGCAATCAGCAAGCTTTCCATTGAGGAGCGTCATAAAAAAATTTATGTAATGACTACAGATACTCAAGTTGAAAATCCTCTTGTATCTACTTGGGTTAAGCAATCTTTAGCCAGAATGAAAAATGAAGCTAAAATGCAGCAGATGCCTGTAGAACCTTATTTATTACACCCAGAAATAAAAGATACTTTTTGGGCTTGTTTAATTGGTAAAGGCTATCCTGCACCTCGCCAGGGATTTCGCTGGTGTACTGAAAGACTGAAGATAACACCAACAAATCATTTTATTCGTCAGCAAATTCGAGAAAATGGTGAAGTTATTCTTATGCTTGGTACAAGAAAGGCTGAGAGTAATAAACGTGCTTCAACAATGAATAAATATGAAATTAATAGTTTTCAAGAACAACTTAATCTCAAGGAGAATATTAGTAAACCATTACGCTATAGTGGTAGCCTTCCCAATGCAATTATTTATAGCCCTCTAGAAGATTGGCGTACTGATGAGGTATGGATGTACTTAATGCAGTGGGAAAATCCCTGGGGAGGAGATAACAAAGAATTATTAGCAATGTATCGAGGAGCGACTGCGGATAATGAATGTCCCCTAGTGGTAGATACTTCCACTCCTAGCTGTGGAGATTCGCGCTTAGGTTGTTGGGTGTGTACGATGGTAAATAAAGATAAATCGATGGAGGCAATGATACAGAATGACGAAGAAAAAGAATGGTTACAACCGCTTTTAGACCTTCGTAACGAATTGGATATTTTGGATGATAGAGAGAAACGGGATTTTCGCCGTATCTTTGGGAAAGTGCAATTATTTGAAAGAAACTTAAATGGAGAAATATCGATCGAACCGATACCGGGACCTTATACTAAACAATGGCGAGAATATTGGCTCAGAAGGGTATTAGAGGCTCAGGAGAGCGTGCGTACTAATGCCCCAGAGGAGATGAAAGATATTACCCTAATTACCACGGAGGAACTCAGCGAAATTCGCCGGATTTGGAGGGAAGAAAAGCACGAATTTGATGACCAATTACCGAAGATTTATAAACAAGTGACTGGAGAAACTTTTCAAGATCCGCGGCCGGGGGCGGATAATAATCTTTTAGGGAGTGAAGAATGGGATATTCTCGCGGATATCTGTGCCGAGGACTCCATGCACCTAGAATTATTGGCTAAACTGATCGATACGGAACGTCAATATTTTCTAAAAATCTCTCGCAAGGGTATTTACAAAGACCTAGAAAAATGCTTTGAGTCTAGTTCTCGTAGTAAAGAGGAAGCGATCGAAAATGCTCGTTATGTCTATGATCTAAAGAATGCCGCTCAAAGTGGCAATATTGCCCAGGTGAAAGAACAACTCAAGGAGAGTTTTAGTGAACCGGAAAAAGACCCACAAAAACAGTTAACTTGGGCCAGTATGAAATTCCCTACAACCGTTGAGGAGGAGGAATAACGGATTTATTTTACCCGTAAACTGGCGATCGAGTGGACCATCAAGAAAATTACTGTTTCCCGACGATGCGATGAAACCCTACCAAAAAATTCCTATTCGTGAATGTGGGGAACCCCTAGTACCTATACCCGCAGATAAGTTTGTTATACCTTCTCCCCACGCTTACGAGAAATTAGGAGCTAATTATCGGGGTAAATCTCCCTATTTTTTGCGACAAGGGGTGTTAAATGCTCTGATTGAGGCTCAAAACCGCCTGCAAGTCTATCAACCCAGTTGGAAAATTTTGATTTTTGATGCCTATCGACCGATCGAAGTGCAACAATTTATGGTCGATTATACTTTTCAGACTCTCCTAGACACAAGAGGATTAGCCAAAGAGAAACTATCGGAGGCAGAAAGTCAAGGGATTTTAACAGAAGTTTACACTATTTGGGCAATTCCCAGCGATAATGCCGCCACCCCACCTCCCCATAGTACCGGAGCGGCGATCGATATTACCCTAGTGGATGAGAAGGGACAAGCCATCGACATGGGGGGAGAAATCGATGAAATCGGAGAGCGATCGCATCCCGATCATTATATCGCCGCAAAAAGCCCACGAGAACAGAGTTATCATCAAAAACGAGTTTTATTGGCTAAAGTGATGGAGGAGGCGGGATTTAGCCGACATAAGGGGGAATGGTGGCATTTTTCCCTAGGGGATCAGATGTGGGCCTGGTCGCTCGATCGAGCCTACGCCATCTATGGCAGAGTTGAGGATTAAGTCGGGTTTGCGGCAAAAAGTTTCTTGTGGGGACAGGGTGTGGGGTGTGGGGTGTGGGGTGTAGGTTTTTACCCATTTTCAGGGGGTCAATTACCTAATTTTCAGAGAAAAAGTCCCGGAATTTTCCCCCGATCACTCCCAGATCCGGTACTTTTTGATTGACAAAAGGTCTAAAAGTCTTACCCAACAAGGTTTTTATATTTATTCAGCTAACCCTAGATCAATACTGATATACTAACAAAAGAAGACTCAAAGCTTAGACTGGCTTCTGATCGATGATCGCCAAAATTTGATTAACAAAAGCTTGGTGATCAACCACGGGTTTAGAAATATAACCATCGGCCCGACTCTGCTGGAGAAAATTCTCTCGATCGCCCTCCATAGCGTGAGCGGTGACGAGAATAACAGGTAAATCGGCGGTTTCGGGGTTAGCTTTGAGAATTTGGCTGATTTTAATACCATCTACTGCTTGCCCTTCATAGACACTATGGGAGAGGGCGACATCCATTAAGATCACGTCCGCTTCCTTGTCCCGAGCAATACGAAGCACTTCTTCCACGTCTTCGGTCCCTTTAACCTCTAGACCACCTCGTTTGGTCAAAATTTTGGCAAAAACGCGAAAATTTATCGGGTCGTCTTCTACAATCAAAACAGTCGTCATAGGGATGCTCAGGGATAAACAAGGTTAAAAAGGGCAAAATGCCTTATGATTCACAGCTAGACAGATTGAAAACGAGAGACTCATGGCCAAACAACTGGATTTCTTAGCTAGTGGTCAAATTATACCCACGGCCTTACACCAAGAGATGGAACGCTCCTATCTAGAATATGCCATGAGTGTGATCGTGGGGCGAGCCTTGCCGGATGTACGCGATGGCTTAAAACCAGTCCATCGTCGCATATTATACGCTATGCACGAACTGGGTTTAACTCCCGATCGCCCTTTTCGCAAATGTGCGCGGGTGGTGGGGGATGTGTTGGGTAAATATCATCCCCACGGCGATCAGTCAGTGTATGAGGCACTGGTTCGTATGGTACAGGATTTTTCCAGTCGTTACCCACTTTTATCGGGCCATGGTAACTTTGGCTCGATCGATAACGACCCCCCGGCAGCCATGCGTTATACAGAAACCCGTTTGGCAGGCATCGGTGATCAGGCGGTTTTAGGGGGAATTAGCGAAGCTATCGTTAATTTCAGCAGTAATTTCGATAATTCTCAACAGGAACCAGTTGTTTTACCCGCTCAGTTACCGATACTGATTCTTAATGGTTGTTCGGGTATTGCGGTGGGGATGGCGACTAATATCCCTCCCCATAATTTAGGGGAAGTGGTAGAAGGTTTAATCGCTTTGATTGATAATCCCGATTTAAGCGAGGAAAAGTTAGTAGAAATTATCCCCGGGCCCGATTTTCCCACGGGAGGCGAGATTTTAGATGATACCGGCATTCGCGAGGCCTATCGCACCGGTAGGGGGATTATTCCCGTGCGCGGAGTGGCGAAAACTGAAACCATTATCATTGAGGGCAAGCGCCGCAGGGAAAGGACGGCAATTGTGGTCACTGAGTTGCCTTTTCAGGTAAATAAGGCGGCATGGATCGAAAAAATCGCCGAATTAGTCAATTTAGGGAAATTGGAGGGAATTGCCGATATCCGCGATGAAAGCAATCGCGAAGGCATTCGGGTGGTGATTGAATTAAAGCGGGAAAGTCAACCGCAGCAGGTTTTGGCGGCTTTATACCAACAAACGGCGCTACAGACTAATTTCGGGGCGATTATCCTCGCTTTGGTCGATAATCAACCCCGGCAGTTATCTTTAAAAGAAGTTTTACAGGAATTCTTGCGCTTTCGAGAAACGACTCTCACTCGTCAGTATGGCGATGAGTTGCAACGGGCCAGCGATCGCTTACACTTAGTCGAGGGTTTATTATTAGCTTTGCAGAATATCGATCGAGTGGTGGATATTCTCAAAAATGCTCCCGATGGGACGACGGCTAAGTATCGTTTTCAGGCAGAATTGGGCATTAGTGACGCTCAAGCTGATTCTATCTTAGCTATGCCTCTGCGTCGTTTAACCGGTTTGGAAAGACAAAAGTTAGAGACGGAAGCGACGGAATTACAAACAAAAATTCAACAGTTGGAAACTCTCCTCCATAACCGTCAGGAGTTTCTCAAGTCTCTGAAAAAAGAATTGCGCTCTTTAAAGAAAAAATTCGCCGATAGCAGACGGACAAAAATTCGCACCGGGAAGTCGGGGGACGGTCGACAGGAGACAGCAGGGAAGAAACAGGATTCTGTGGTAAAAAAACAGGAGGGAGGAGACGGGAAGCAGGAGACAGCAGGGAAGAAACAGGATTCTGTGGTAAAAAAACAGGAGACAGTCCCGATGAAAAAATTTTCACCCCCACAGATGAAAGAGGTTTCCTTCCCTACACCCCACACCCCACACCCCACACCCCACACCCCACACCCCACACCCCACACCCCACACCCCACACCCCACACCCCACACCCTACACCCCCTTTGAAGTCAGAAGTTAAAAAACAGGAGAATAAAGTTAAGAAAAAGTCTGAGAGTGAGAATGCACCGAGTTTAAGCCTATTTACGCCCCAAGAACCCCCAGAAAATGCGATTTTATTGCTTGATGCCGAAGATAAAATTAGTTGGACGACACCAGAAGAGCGAGCGCCGGACCAGGGTTTAATTATCTATCAACAGGCGATCGAAAAACGGGAAAATTTCCTAGTTATCCTCGATAATGCCAAAGCTTACCCGATTGCTATCCGGGAAGTCCCCCCGCAAGGGAATCAACCGGTGTTAATCGACCGTCTGCTGACCAAAACCGCCCAAAAAGAGTCAGAAGCTGTGTTAAATCAATTTTTCTTGACGGAACCTCAAAAAAGTCAAGAATTGCTTTTACTGAGTCAACAGGGGCGAATAAAGCGGCTTCCCATCAATGAATTAGAGGGGGTTGGTAGTCGAGGTTTGTCCCTAATGAAATTGAAAGAAGATGATCGCCTATATGGCGCTATTTTTACTCACGAGGGCCTAGACTTAGCGATCGCCACCAGTAGTGGTCGGGTGTTGCGTTATCCCGTGCGCGAGGAATTATTGCCAATGATGAGTAAATCCGCCCAGGGTTTAGCAATTTTGCGATTGCGCTACGGGGAACATCTAGCCGGCTGTGTTTCTCTCCCTCATCGGGAAAATCTGCTGCTGATTTCGGGATTAGGTTACGGGAAAAGACTGGCGATCGAGAATTTACGTCTATCACAATTAGGCGATCTTGGTTCACCCGCTTTACAATTCGTCAACAAACAGGATAGTTTAGCGGCCATGGTAGCGGCGCGGGCGGGGAGTATAGTGTTATTAAGTACCAATCAGGAGCGAAAACTACCCTTAGAGGTAGAAACTGTGATGGTTACGGGTAAAGACGGGACAGGTTCACAATTAGTCAAACTCAACCCCGCAGAAAAAATTATCAAAGCACAATTGTTACATCGTCTCTAAACAATGGCGAAAAAACCGAAAAATGTTGCGCGTAAACACCGGCATTGGCAAAGATGGTTAAAACTAACTCTGGTCGCAGTTTTTGGGTTTATTATCCTTAATTTAGCGATTAATTTAGCCCTCCGCTGGCCAATTAATCAACAAAAACCCGTTGATGCCATTTTAGTTTTGGGGGGCAGCATTCGTCGGGAAATTTATGCAGCCAATCTGGCCCGGCAATACCCCGATATACCGATTTTAATTTCCGAAGGCTCGAAAGACCCCTGTATTTTATTACTATTTGAACGAGCAAAAGCGCCAAAAACTAACGTCTGGTTAGAAAAGTGTGCTAATTCTACCTTCGGCAATTTTTTCTTTGCTGTGCCAATTTTAAAACAATGGCAAGTACATAAAGTAAAAGTTGTCACCTCTCCTACTCATTTACCCCGCGCTAAATGGTTAGCAGAAATTCACTTGCAATCCCACGGTATAGCAGTAGAAATCGATGCAGTTAGAGAAATTGGTGTGCCGGGTAATCGCGAATCAAAGCTAAAAACTGGGTTAGATGTGGCTAGAAGTATAATTTGGGCTTTTGTGGGACAATTAATCTATCCCCCCTGTTGGCAAGTCATTCCCTTAAATTCCGTTGATTTAGAAGCTTGGCGCGATCAAGGTTTTAAATGTGAATCTCAAGGTAAGATCAGGTAAACAATCTTCTCCGAGTTAGTTTTTTAGCGGCTGCATCTCATTTTTGTAAATCTACTAAGTTGGGATTTTTAAAGGGAAACTATCTTCTAAAATTGGTCATTACTTCCGATTTTATTTGGGGGGTTCTACCCCCCAAACCCCGGAGCGCATTAATTTTTCGATGGGATGCTTACAGGCAGCTGCTGATATATCTGTAATCATTTAAGAGTCACTGATAATTGCTGATTGTCGGTATTTCTGCAAATGTGAGATGTAGCCAAAATTTTTCCTTACCCCCTACACTCCAACACCCCCCGCAACGCGCAGGAAGTGGTCTCCCCACCCCCTAATACCCATGGATTGACTACAGTTCTAAAGCTTCGTAGAAGTATAATTTATCCAAAAAACCGACGCTGCTGAAGTGATAACTAGGTAAAGGGGGAGGGAACGATAATTCCGTTTGATAAACGCTGAAAATGAGAAAATTCTTTCTAGTGGTCTTAGTGGCGATCGCTTCTTGTAAAAAAGGATGACCCGTATCCACCAACATTTTACAGTAACCCCGCAAGAGAGCTTGCATCTCGATCGAAGCTTGCGCCCGAGCGCAGACATTATCCTTAAGATAGCTAGTTAACCTCTGGGAAGCGTATTGTTCGTAATCTTGACGATTGGGGTTAGTTGTCAGCAATATAGCCGCAATTCCCCCTAAAACCACTCCTACCACCATTCCCCCTAACCGTGCCAATTTCATAAGCTCTCAAACCATCACTCACTTACCCTAACCATAGCCTGAATTAGGATAAAAAACCTCTTGTCAACCATTCGTCCTGTGCTATACTAGAGAAAGTGTACGGCGAGCGTAGCCAAGTGGTTAAGGCAGTGGATTGTGGTTCCACCACTCGGGGGTTCGAGTCCCCTCGTTCGCCCTCTTTTCAGACATTGCGAAAAACCGCTCTAGATTCGAGCTAAAATTTCTGGCTTTTGCTCAAGAGGCCTAAAACTGTCCCTTCCACAAAGGCCCAGCACAGTTTCAGAGAAGGAACGGGCTGGGGAAGTGTAGTCAGCCCTGGGTTACTCAGTCCATAAAAGTCTTATCCAACAGCCCTACTTAGGGGTTGCTGAATAAATCTAAAAACCTTGTTGGTTAAGACTTTTAGACTTTTTGTCAATCAAAAAGTGCCTTAGCTAGGGTTTGCTGAATAATGGTAAAACCCTTTTAAAATAAGGCTTTTGACCTGTTAAAATCCGATGTTCATGCCGCGAAAATAGGATTGGGACATTCAAAAACCTGGCATTATTCTTTCTCTAGTACATAGCTTGGTACAAAAAAGCAGGGCAACAAAGCCTGAAACGACCGGCTACTGACTCCTAACCCCACCAACAAACTTTTTGCCGCAAACCGTAGGTAATTTACCAGATGAAAATGGGTAAAACCCTACACCCTACACCCGACACCCCACACCCTGCCCCCACGAGAAACTTTTTCAGCAGACCCTACTTAGCAACCAACAAGACTTAATGCTTTTACTTCAATTTAGCACCTCTCATTACTGTCGCAAAGCTCGTTTAGCACTAGGTTATAAGGGGATTGATTACCAAGTAGAAAATCTCACCCCCGGACTACATATTCTCAAACTCAAACCCCTAACCAAAGGGTTAACCACTGTCCCCGTTTTAATCGCACAAGATGAGATTATTGCCGATTCTACTGCCATTTTCAAATATTTAGAAAAAGTAGTTCCTTTCCCCTCCTTTATTCCCGACGGGGAAAGGGAACAAAATCAAGCTTGGTTACTAGAGGATTGGTTAGATGAAAGTATTGGAGTGGCGACTAGATTTGTCTATTATGATTATCGCGCCCGAGAGGGAAAATCGATCGATCCTTCCCTGAGTAGTCAAATAATTATCAAGATCGTGCGACAACAATATAAAATCACATCAGCCAGGGTAAAACTAGCGGAGGAGCGCTTAGAAAATGCCCTAAAGATTCTAGAATATTGGCAAAATCAAGCCTATTTGGTGGCAGATAAATTAAGTGTAGCCGACATGGCCGCCACTGCCCTACTGAGTCCTCTGGCTCTAATTCCGAGTTATCGTCAAAAATATCCCTGGTTGTTTGCTAGAATCGGGGACATTCATCAACAGTGTCGAGAAAAATTACCCCCCGGTTTAAATTAAATGAAGCGAATGACAAAAATTATCATCCTCATCTTGATCGGTTTCTTATCGCCCCTAAAAGCCCTCGCTTTGCCCTCTCCCGAAGATATTCCCGAAGAAGTTTTACGAGCAGAAATTATCACTTCGGCTCGCTCGCCCCTTGATAATCAACCCCTAACTGCGGCAGAATATGCTTTACTGGAAGAACAGTTAGCCACCAGCATTTATCCCCCCCAAATTAATCCCAAGATTCGACAATTAATTGCCCTGAGAAGATTACAAAAACTCCTCCAGATATTGATACCTTTTTATCGTTAATATCACAATAGCCAATCCCCTTAGTCAAGACCGATTAAGTCTAGACAAAATTAATTAGGGTTTGCGGCAAAAAGTTTTTCGTGGGGGCAGGGTGTGGGATGAAGTATGACGGGATTTGGCTTCATCCCCAGACGAGCAGCTACTGTTCCCCGTTGTCTGTTCTGGCGTTTCCCAAAACCAGAGACTTCGTACCTCACCATTAGGATAACTGCTATAATGATATTTAAATATTACCATCTCCAGACAATTATAGTCAATTTTAACCAGTAATCCTTCACCTATCAGTTATCAGATTTGAGTTTTAATTGTGCAGTCTGTATTAAGCGAGCAGTATTAAATAGCAGTTTCCTACTGTGTTTTCACTGTTTACTGATTACTGTTCACTGAATTAACAATGGGTCTATACTATGAGCAAACCGTCCCCTTTTTCGGTTGTTTCTCCTCCTGATGCGATTAATTCACCGAAAAAAGATCCTTGGTTAGCTGTCAATCTCTCGATGTTTTTCCCCGGTTTGGGACAATGGTATGCTCACAAAAACCAAAAAGCCACTATTTGGGCGATCGCTCAAGTAATATTAATAATTGTGACAATTTGGTCGATTTTTAGCCCCAATGGCCTTGTAAGCTGGGGATTAGGGGGAATAGTTGCCCTGGTTATCGTTTACATTAGCAATATTTTTGACGCTCACTGGAGTGTTTATTATTCCAGACAGAATAACAGCTTAGAGAAAATCCCCCGCAAACAGAAAAACCCGTGGTTTGCCGTCTTCGCTAACCGGATTATACCGGGATTAGGGCAATTGTACGCCGATAAGGTGAGCTTGGGGATAATTCTCCTGACTATATCCCTGATTACCCTGAAAATGGCTCATTTTTTTGCCAATATTCTCTTTCTTACCCCTTTAATTACAGCGATCGCTGTTTATCATGTTTACCACACTTTCCCCCATCAATTCCATCCCCATCGTCACACCTATCGTTCCATTTTGGCGCTGATGGTGGCAGCAATTTTTACTTGGGGAATTATCTGTAATTATTTTCCCGATTGGTTACATCAAAGAATAGAATTTTTCCAGATTCCTAGCGAATCCATGCTGCCTACCCTCGCAGTAGGTGATCGCATTTTCGTCAGTCAATCTGGTAATTATCAAGCGGAAAGAGGCGATATAATTGTTTTTAGAACTCCCGAAAAAATTAAGCAACTAGAGCCTAAGTCTGGAGATTTTTTTATTAAACGAGTCATCGCTATTGCCGGGGATACCATTGAAATCCAGAGGGGTAAAGTTTATCTCAACCGGCAAGTTATCGAGGAACCCTACACCGCCGAGTTAGCCAATTATGAAATAGAATTTATGACTGTACCCCCAAAAACCCTGTTTGTTTTAGGAGATAATCGTAACCATAGTTTTGATTCCCATGCTTGGGGTTTTTTGCCCGAAAGTTATATCGTTGGTCAAGCCTATAAAGTTTACTGGCCCCTCGATCGTGTCCAGTCCTTGCTATGATGGGGATGACTGGGGTAATTTTGATCCTAGCTCCTACAGTTAGATTAATCCGGGGATTGTTGGATAATTATAACATTCCCAACCTCTTGAATTGTTCCTGAAAAATTCCCACTGGTGCTAGATAATTCGCTTCAATCTTTTCTCGATTAATATGCTCTTAAAATTACCTCAAAAGCTGAAAATTCAGCGAATAATATTATTAGTATTCTGCCTAGGAATAGGGATAGTTTTCTGGTGGTTATCGTGGCAAACCACCGGGATAAGCCAAATTCAACGACCCGAAACAGTTGCTCAACAAATTTATCAAGCAATGCCAGATTTACCGAAAGAAAACAACTATATCCGTCGAGACACAGGAGCGATCGATCCGAATAATACCCTAATCAGTCGCTTTCTTCGTTATCATCAAGATACCAAAAAAAGGTTTACTCTCATCCGTTTTGATTGGCAATTAACCCTAGGAGATTATCTAGGAGTGAACGAGAAAATCAGCGAAGAAAACTATCCTGGACAAGCAACCCTTACCGTTAATCCCATGGCTGCCGATATCAAAGCGATTAACAGTCTTAATCGTCGTCAACGGCAGCAGTTAGTAACTCTTCTAGTCAAAATTTATAACCCCGCTATTCTCCCCCAAGAAACCCCCACTCCTAGTCCTTCTCCTAGTCCTTCTCCTAGTCGTCCATCATTATCAAAACCGGGAGATGCCGACCTATTAAAATTCTAGAAAATTATGGAAAAAATTCTCAAATATGGTTCAGGTTGGCGACTCGGTTGGAATCCTAAGGCAGCCGTTTATAAAGGATTAATTGGTGGTGATGATTGGGCGATCGAATTAACTGAGGCCGAGTGGCAAGATTTGCGTCGGTTACTATCACAATTGACCGCAACTATGGCGGCCATGGCCACAGAATTAATGGATGAAGAAAGAATTACTTGTGAAGCGGAAAGCGAGCTTTTATGGGTAGAAGCGGACGGATTTCCCGATGATTATTCCCTGCGATTTATTCTCTATCAAGGTCGCGGTTGTGAGGGCAATTGGTCAGCCACTGCCCTGCCAGAGTTGCTCGCCGCTTGGGACAATTTGCTTTACAATTTTTAAGAAAGCGGTGGGCATAAGTTAATTTTTGTCTCCCTCTCTTGACTTTTAGATTCCCCTGTGCTGCTATGCTTGCCCATCCGAAGACGAAGACCGATAATCGCACCTACACTCCGCCCCCATTGCTGAAAAACGGTTTTGCCATGACTCTCTATGTGTCCCTAAAAGCGCGAGAAACCTGGCAAAATACGATCGCTATTCCCGAACCAGTCTATCAAGAAACCATTTTCACCGGGGCCAATGCCGTCCCCATCTACGGGATTGTTTCCATCCCCCCGCAAGCGAAAGGAACCATTATCGGCACCTACGGCATCACGGGAGACTTAGATAATCAATGGTTTTTAAGAATTTTAGGCAGAAAAGCCGTAGCAAGAAACTACGCAGTCGTCCTCTTCGATTGGCGCGCCCACGGTAAGACAGCCGAATTATCCCCGACTCTCACCTCCGATGGCATCTATGAAGGGCTAGATTTCCTTCATATTGCCGCCCAAGCCCAAAAAATGGGCTGTCCTGCTCCTTTTTGGTTCACGGGTTACTCTCTGGGGGGACAATTGGCCCTCTGGGGAATTAAATCGGCAGAGAATCAGGAAGATATGGGGATCGATCCCGTCCATATCGGTGGTGGTGCGGTAATTTGTCCTAATTTAGACTCTAATCGTTCTTTATCCTATCTCGTCCAAGATCCCTGGGGGAAACATTTGGAAAAAGCGATCGCCAGGGAATTACGCAAGTTAGCCAAACGCATCCATAAAGCTCATCCCGATCATATCGATCCTCAAGCAATTACTCGCGCCACCACGATTGCAGGATTCGATCGAGAATTAGTGATTAAAAAGCTAGGATTTAAGACAGTTTTTGACTATTATGCCGCTAGTAGTCCCTTGCCCTTTCAACCCTATTTAACTAAACCCACTTTTATCCTCTACGCGGCCGATGATCCCCTCTTTTCCCCCGCAGTTATTGCCGATCTGCAAGCAGCGATCGCTGATAATCCCCACGTGGAGCTACTCTTAACCAACCACGGTGGTCATGTGGGTTATATCAGCAGTTTATCCTGTCAGCGTCAGTGGGGCGATAGCGATCGCTGGTGGGCATGGAATCGGGTTTTAGACTGGTTTGACCAAAAAACTGGCAAATAAGGGCTAATTTCTAGGATTCAAAGGCCGCTAGAAACTCCGCCACCTGTTCCCGAGTCGGTTGGGATGCGATCGCTCCTGCCGCCCTTGTCACCATTGCCCCCACCGCACAGGCATAAATCACCGCATTACGGGCTAAATCGGCATTTTCCCCGATTTGATCGCCTCCAAGACTGGCACGAGCTAAAAAACCCGCCACAAAGCCATCCCCCGCCCCAGTTGTATCCACTACCTCCCCGGAAAAAGCCTCGACAGCACCGCTATTTTCGCCTAAATGATATTTACTGCCTTTTGCACCGCCAGTAACCAGAATTGCCCCTAAATTGGGGTATTGTGATGATATTCTGACGGGGGTATCAGTGCCAAATAACCATCTTGCTTCTTCCTCACTACATTTGAGCAAATCGGCCTGGACGATAAAATCTCGAATCCGATCAGGAGCGGCCTCAAGATTAGGCCAGAAAACCGGTCGCCAGTTGATATCGATCAATACTTTCACAGCGTAAATTTTAGCCAATTCGAGGGCGCGTTGCATTGCCCGGCGGGAAAGGGGATAGGCTAACCCTAGGGTTCCCATCACTAGATAATCGGCATTTTTCCAGAGATTTTCGGGCAATAGGTCAGCATTAATGGCAGTATCGGCAAAATCAGTCGTTTTTCTGCCGCCAAAACCCGCAAAATGTCTGTCTCCCCCAGCATCGCGGGTGACATAAACTTGTCGGGTAGGTAGGGTGGGGTGATACTGTACACCAGTGGTATCGACTCCGAGAGCGTCTAGCAAGGCGATTAACTGTTCTCCGCGTTGATCTTTGCCCACACAACCGATAAAAGCCGAATTTATGCCCAATTTTCGCAATCCACAGGCCACGTTTGCCGGCGCACCCCCGGCGTAGGTTGTCCAAGAAGTTACTTGCTCTATAGCGCGATCGCTTTGATCGGCAATTAGATCATAGAGGATTTCCCCTAAACAAATTACAGACACCGGCGAAGATCTTTGATTGTTAAGCATTGGTGTGGGGTGTGGGGAAGCTTTTTTCAGTGATCAGTAAACAGTAAACAGTAATCAGTGAGGTTCTTCGTTACTTGGTATGGTTCGATCGGGGGGCATAAATCGACTAAATCCTTATTTGGCAAGAGATTTAATTGATTAGTTCGTTCTAGAGCGAAAACACTTGAAAAAAATCGCAGAATGCCTTTCTCTGTAAGGATTTCATCCCTTAGAACTCCCCCCATGGCATCACACAAACCGAAGAACCATAACTGATCACTGATCACTGATCACTGATCACTGATTAATAACTTGTCAAGAAATGACGATAAATCAACTGGAGATTATCTGAGGCATTGAGTATAATCAAACACATAGATTAGGGGAAATTGCTCATAAATCAGTCCGATCGAGCGTGAATCCTCTTTCTCGGAAAAATATCTTCTCCTATTTTTTAGTCTGAGACTAAGGAAATATCATGATTGATTGTAGTCAGATTCAGTTTGACGAGGATAAAAGCAAGATAGATCTATTGCAACTACGAGAATTATTTAATTTAACCGCATTTTGGGCAATCGATCGCCGTTTAGAAGATTTAGCAACCGCAATTGACTATAGTGATCCAGTGGTGACGGTGTGGAATGAGCGGCAATTAATTGGTTTTGCTCGCGCCACTTCCGACGGCATTTATCGGGCAACTATTTGGGATGTGATTGTTCATCCCGATTATCAGGGAGCCGGTTTAGGGCGTAAATTAGTAGAAACAGTTTTGGCCCATCCCCGAATAAATCGGGTGGAAAGAGTCTATTTGATGACTACTAATCAAGAAAATTTTTACCAGCGCATTGGTTTCCAAAGCAACGCCACCACGACGATGGTATTATTTAATCGTTATACCGAGGAGTTTTCCTATCCAGCGATCGAGGTAAAGAAAAAACGATCCGTGTGAGCTTATCCTGACTATTGTTATCCATTTGATCTAAGCTCATTTCCCCCTCCGAAACTTCGATAATGCCTTTCGCTAACTGGAATTTAAGACCGGGAGAAAGACCAAAAGCTTGAGTAAATTGTTTTACTTCTTCTAGCTTTGATTCTAAACTCAAAGGGGAAATTTCTAGCATTTGCCAGAGAGGGATTTCCCCCGGAAATTCTAGGACAATAGTGACTTTTTTCTCGCAAAGAGTGCTTACCGATATACAAATAGAGCCACTCGCTAAGTTAGCGATCGCTGCATCAACGAGAAGGACAAGAGCGGAGGATAAACGCTGATAATCGGCAATAATAGCAATATCATCGGTTAAAGGGCTAAATTTAAGCTGAATATTGCGATTAGCTGCCTGTAAATAGGTTAAACTTGCCCAATCTTGCCAGAGTTTAGTTAAAGAAAAAATTTCTCGCTCCAGAGGTATAGTACCAGACTCTAGTTTGGAGAGATTAATCATTTCATCGAGCATTGCCATCAGTTTACGGCCCGCCAGTTGCCCCTGGGCGATAAATTCCCTTTCTTCGGCCGGACTTTCGCAAAGATCGGCGAGAATCAGTTGATGGAGACTGATCATACTGCTCAATGGCGATCGCAATTCGTGGGCAACCCGTGCCAAAAAACTGCTTTTGAGGTGATTAATTGCCACAGCCATGTGATAAGCGAGGCGAGTTTGCTGTAATTCCCGTTTTAAAGCGTCAATATCGTCCATATTTACAGAAAAACTGCCCCTTGTCGTAAGATATCCCATCTTTGACATTGCCAACGCGCGACGGTGGAGGGTTGTCCACTATTGATTATTCCCCATGCTTGCCTTTCTGTGGGTGCTAACACCGTCACCGAGGGAAAAGTAGTCATAATCGCGGATGGAGTCAATAAAGGCTCTTGTCCTGAAAGATTAGCACTGGTGGTCGCTAAAACACCAGTTCGACCGAGAATTTCTCTTGCGATCGCATGAGCGGGAACTCGGATACCAATCGTGCTAGGATTTTTAGGGTTAAGAGCTTTTGGTACTTTTTCAGAAGCAGGTAAAACCAAAGTTAGAGACCCAGGCCAGTGTTTTTCGGTCATTTGCTGCCAAATTTCCCTTTCTTCCTGATTTCCCTTGACATAATCCCATAAATCTGCTGCTGAGGCCGCCATAAGAATTAAAGGTTTATCAAAAGTCCGTTTTTTAGCGGCAAAAATCAGGGAAGAATAGGGGGGAGAAACCGCTAAAGCGGGAACTGTATCCGTGGGAAAAGAAACCACTTGACCACTTAGGGCCGCGTGAACAATTTCGTTAAGAGAAGCAGTAGGCATTGAGAATTGATCATTTTTGGGGACTAATTTAGCCTAAAACTTTTTGGCACAATTTTAAAGGGCAAGCAGTTGATCAATATTAATTTTACTAACACTTGCTCCTAGTGCCTCTTGTCAAAAATGGTCAACTTATTCCCCTTCCAGAATCGGAAAACGATCACACCGCCTTCATTAACCTTTAGTTCACTCCCGGGCAGATAAACTATCAGGCTAACGGTTAGCTTGCTATATTTTTCCACCGCTTCTCAAAAAATCAAGAAACTGTTTGGCTTCATTCTCAGTAAGTTGATAGCGGGAAACCTTGCCAAATTTTTCTTTTAAATATTCCTTACCCTGTTCTCTGCTCCAAGATAATCTCTCCATTTCCGTAGCGATGAGTCGAATTTCAGGCACAAGTTCAACCACTCCCGCGATCAAACGATAGCATGATAGAGGAAGATTGGCATCGGGCTGCCAGGGCTGTCCGAGACTGAGGCAGATTAAACAGTGAGGGCTTATTTCTTCCTCTCGATCGAGTTTCTCTAGAATTATCGGATCGGTGATGCTAAGATCAAAATCTGCGAAATCATACTGAGCATCAGCAATAATCCCCCGCCATTTCCCCCTGCTGTTTTTACGGCAGCAGAATGATTTTGCCTCAATCAATTGGAGAGTGCGTACTGGAGCTTGAGATTTCAGATATTGATAAGGTATCGACTTTCTGTAATCGGGATATAATAAATCGCCCTCGCAAAACTGTAAAAGATTGGCGACCGCTGCTTTACCAATAATTTGCCAAGGTAAGTTCTTGTAACCAATATTCTCAATTTCATAGCCAGATTTTCTCTCGCTGTCGATAGGAATACTGAGGATATCCAAAATACGAATTTTGCTAGTCTGAATAAAGTTATTGTCTAGGGGTATTCTGCCGTCCTCTAACTCTGAAATCGGTCTAACCCACTGACCCGACTCTCGATCTATTCCCGCAATACATCTTTCATGATGTTTATAAGAATTAGCCAGACAAATTATCTCCATATAGCTACAAGTGAATAATTTCTATATTATGGAAATGGGACTGAAGATACTCTGCGGCAAGTCGCCTGTGGCAAAAGTGAGGTTTGTCTTCGCTACAAAGAAAACAAGAATTCTGCAAGCTGTCCGGTTTGATCGTTGATTCAATATGTCTTTGACGCAGAATCGCCAGGTATTTTTTAGAGTAATCTTCCCACGATATTTGTTTCTTTTTGTAGGCATCTAAAATTTCTTGAGTGGGCGCAAGTGATAGTTCATGGGAGTAATCGATGCCGCCAATCTCAGAGAGAAAGTACTTTAAGTCGTTTTGTTTGGCAAAGCCGGATAACTGGGATGTATTATTCAAGCGAGTATCGATGATTTTAGTAACGCCCGCTTTTCTTAAACCCTCAAAGAAACTAGATGCAGATTTTCGGGTAAACCCGATCGTGAAAAGTTTAATCATGATCTTTCTCCACATAGGCTATGCGATCGCCCTGCAGCTGATAAGCTTGACGAATTCTCTCGCTTCGCGCCAACTGAGGTTGACTGACTGTAGGGAAAAGAGATAGTTGTCCATTCTCCTGTTTGTCTTGCAAGTCATGAATTTGCAAGAGTCGTTCTTCCAGATTTTCGTGGTACTCCAATTCGCCATTGCTGTGAATGTGGGCAATTTCAAGGTTAAAAGAGATAAGGTGCTGGCACACTAGAATAGCTCTATGGCAAGTGATCGGGTCTTTCTCGGCACACATCAGGGCAATGCGATGATTTTGCACTCCTTTGATGATGCGCTTCAGTCCCTGTTGGAATGAGTCAAGGACAGCAATTTTTTCGTAAAGGGCTTTGCCTTCCACATAACAGCTACTATCTGCAGGCCGCGCCCCTAGCTCCGCCCCTAAAAAAACATAGCGAATCTCTGCTGTGGGTAGGTAGGACTGGAGCGCTTGTTTGTTGAAGTGGGGAAGATAGCGGCTGTAAGGAGCGGAACGCACATCTGCTAAAGCGTTGATGTTATGAATGGAGAGCAGTTCGAGGAACTTTTCCGGGGTGTGGTTAGAATGCCCGATCGTAAATATAGCCAGCATTGTATCTAACTTGATAGTTTAGTAATTTACCTTATTATATCTCAGTCTCTCTGGGGTTATCGAGCCAGATAACTGTTAGTTTACCCTCCTAGGTTAGCCACAGCCCGGAATATAAAATTCAAACTTAGGTATAATTTATATATCTCCAACCAATTAGCGACGATTAATTATGAATGAGCCTGATACTTTTGCTAATCTCCAACAATTAGAATATATTCCCTACCTAGATGCCACCGGTAATATCTGTGCTGATTTACAGGGAAAAATCGGGGTTTATGCCATTTTTGAGCGAGAGCAAGTCCTAGAGTTTGTCGGCTATTCTCGTGATATTTATCTCAGTTTAAAACAACATCTTGCCCGACAGCCCCAAGCTTGTTATTGGCTAAAAATACAGGTGATTGATCGTCCTAATCGGACTATTTTAGAAGCGATTAAACAAGCTTGGCTAAGAGAAAGTCAGGCAGTAATCGGCAATGAAAAACTCTGGACAGAACCAATTGATGCTAAATTAGCCATGACTGAGACAGAAAAAGAAATTTATCAAAGTGCTGACGAAGTGGGAAAAATCAAGTTATTAAAACAGGTATCCAGACGAGTAGAAAACGATATTTTATCAACCCTAGAAAAACGGGGAGTACAGATGGAAATTCGTTTTAATCCCAAGTTAAAAGAACAGGGTTTGCTCGATTTGAAGTAAAAATTACTAGGAGCGATCGATTCTCCAGACAAACCGCTATGATAGTATATCGCCCCATCCCGACACCAATGGAACAGCGATGACCACTCAAGACTGGCCAAACCTACTGCAGCAACTACTCGAGTCGAAAATCCCTTTCCCTTAACCAAGCTGAAGAATTAATGACCGGATGGTTAAACGGCGAGATTCCAGAAGTTTTATCGGGGGCGATTTTAGCGGCTTTGCAAGCAAAAGGAGTCTCGTCCGCCGAATTAGCGGGAATGGCCAGAGTTTTACGGCAACAATCTCGCTTAGAAGACCCTAAACCCCATACTACTCCCGTTATCGATACCTGTGGCACCGGCGGTGACGGGGCCTCAACTTTTAATATTTCCACTGCTGTGGCTTTTGTGGCGGCCGCCGGGGGTGTAAAAGTGGCTAAACACGGCAATCGCTCGGCCTCCAGTAAAGTCGGTTCGGCCGATGTTTTAGAATATCTTGGGGTTAATTTAAGCGCCCCTAGCGAGAAAGTAGCGGCGGCTTTAGATGGGGTGGGAGTGACCTTTCTTTTTGCCCCTGGTTGGCATCCGGCCCTGAAAAGTGTGGCTAATCTCCGCAAAACCCTGAAAGTTCGCACGGTTTTTAATCTTCTGGGTCCTCTAGTTAATCCTCTCCGTCCCACAGGTCAAGTTATCGGGGTTTATGACCGGCAATTTCTCATCCCCATGGCCACAGCTTTAGCAGAAATGGGAACCCCAAAGGCAATTATTGTTCACGGCCGGGAAAAACTCGACGAGGTGGGGTTAGGAGATCTGACCGATATGGCTTTATTAAATAATGGCGAGGTGATTTCTGGGGCGATCGACCCCTTGTCAATTTCTATCCCCAGAGCCAGTTTAAATGCCCTTAAAGGCGGGGAAGTGCCAGAAAATGCCGAAATCCTCAAAAATGTCCTGCAAGGGGGGGGAACGCCCGCTCAACGGGATGCTGTGGCGATTAATGCCGCTCTTGCCCTACAGGTGGCAGAAAAGGTCACTTTTGGCGATCATGCTGCTGGTTTCGCCCTCGCACGCGAGATTTTAGCCAGTGGGTTAGCTTGGCAAAAATTAGAGGAGTTGGTTAAGTTCCTCGCTTAGGACAATTCACAGGAGACAGGAGACTCCGAGACAGGAGACAGGAGATTATTTTTATTTATTCCCCCATCTCCCCACACCCCACACCCCACACCCCACACCCCACACCCCACACCCCACTTCCCCACTTCCCCACTTCCCCACACCCCACACCCCACACCCCACTTCCCCACTTCCCCACTTCCCCACACCCCACACCCCACACCCCACACCCCACACCCCACAGCCCACCTTAATGCACTTACTGCATGATATAAATCCCTAAACACGATGGTTAACGGATTTCTGTTACAAGCAATACAAAATTATCCAAGTTAAAAAGAATTAAATAACAAATAGAGACTAGGTAAATTACTAAATTTTTGCTAATGACGACGGTATTTTAAAGAATACTTATTGTTAAATTCCGATTTCTTCATTTCTAACCCGCACCAACTAGAACAATTGCACCCACAAACCAGAAGGAGATAGATTCGTGGTACAAGCACCTGAAAAAGATGGAACAACTCTCAATAAATTCGAGAAATTTAAAGCCGAAAAAGACGGATTAGCCATTAAAGATGAACTGGATCATTTTGCCCAAATTGGTTGGGAAGCGATGGATAAAACCGATTTAGAACATCGCTTAAAATGGGTGGGGGTTTTTTATCGTCCCGTCACCCCGGGCAAATTCATGATGCGTTTGCGGGTTCCTAACGGCATTATTAGCAGTGAGCAAATGCGCGTTTTAGGGGAAATCGTGCAGCGTTACGGCGATGATGGCAATGCCGATATTACTACTCGTCAAAACTTACAATTACGCGGTATTCGTATCGAAGATATTCCTGATATTTTCCAACGACTAAAATCCGTGGGTATGACTTCGGTACAATCGGGCATGGATAATGTCAGAAATATTACCGGTTCACCCATGGCAGGACTAGACGGGGATGAATTAATTGACACCAGGGAATTAGTCCAAAAAGTCCAAGATATGATTACCAACTGCGGTCAAGGTAATTATCAATTTACTAATCTGCCCCGCAAATTTAATATTGCCATCGAGGGGGGACGAGATAACTCCGTTCATGCGGAAATTAACGATATTGCCTTTGTTCCTGCCTATAAAGAGGGAGAATTAGGTTTTAATGTAGTGGTAGGTGGCTTTTTCTCGGCTAAACGCTGTGAAGCGGCAATTCCTATGAATGTTTGGGTGAGACCGAATCAGGAAGTGGTGGATTTATGCCGAGGAATTTTGGAAGTTTACCGCGACAACGGATTGCGCTCCAACCGTCAAAAATCCCGTTTAATGTGGTTAATTGATGAGTGGGGAATTGAGGAATTCCGCACGCGGGTGGCTAATCACTTAGGTTATCCTTTGGCAACGGCAGCCGAAAAAGACGCTATTGACTGGGAAAAACGAGATCATTTAGGAGTTTTTCCCCAAAAACAAGAGGGATTGAGCTATATCGGTCTTTGTGTTCCCGTTGGTCGTCTATTTGCCGATGATATGTTCGATTTGGCCCGGATTGCCGAAGTGTATGGCAGCGGAGAATTGCGTTTAACCGTGGAACAAAACGTGATTATTCCCAATATAGCGGCTGAAAATATTGCGACTCTTTTAACCGAGCCTTTACTGGCTAAGTTTACCCCCAATCCCACTCCTTTACAACGAGCGCTCGTTTCCTGTACGGGGGCGCAATTCTGCAATTTTGCCCTGATTGAAACCAAAAATAAGGCTGTGGACTTGATTAGTCAGTTAGATGCCCAATTAAATATCCCCCGGGGTGTGCGTATCCATTGGACCGGTTGCCCTAACTCCTGCGGACAACCCCAAGTGGCCGATATCGGTTTGATGGGGACAAAAGCTCGCAAAGACGGCAAAACCGTGGAGGGAGTTGACCTCTACATGGGGGGTAAAGTGGGTAAAGATGCCCACCTGGGAAGCTGTGTACAAAAAGGGATTCCCTGTGAAGACCTAAAATCGCTGTTAACCTCTATCCTCATCGAACAATTTGGGGCAACACCGAAAGGTTAATTAAGTAGGGTTTGCGGCAAAAAGTTTTTCGTGGGGGTAGGGTGTGGGGTGTAGGGTGTGGGGTGTAGGGTTTTACCGATTTTGAGGGTGTCAATTACCTAATTTTCAGGGAAAAAGTATCTGAATTTTCCCCCCGAACACTCCCATATCCGGTACTTTTTGATTGACAAAAAGTCTAAAAGTCTTACCCAACAAGGTTTTTAGATTTATTCAGCAACCCCTACTTCGCTTCAAATTGAGCTTGTTTGCGAAGTAATTCCCCGATGGTTAAATGGGGTTGGGGTCGGCCATCAAAAACTGTTCCTACCTCAAATTTTTGCAACTGTACCCGTGCCAAATGATAGGCCTCATCCGGTAAGGGAATATAACCAATACTATCTAATAAATTGGGAACTCGATCGAGATAATATTCGACAAATTTCTCTAAAGCGGGATTCTCTTGGGCTTTTTGGGCATTAACATAAATAAACAAAGGACGAGATAAAGGCTGATATTTACTATCCTCGACATTGCTGCGAGTTGGTTCAACACCGTTAACTTTCAAAGCTTTTAATTTATCCCGATTTTGTTCATAGTAAGCATGGCCAAAATAGCCTAAAGCGTTGGGATCTTGACTGACGGCATTAACTAAAGCTTGGTCATCTTCACTAAAATTAAAGTCCCCACGACTGGCATCTTTGCCGTTAATTACCTCACTAAAAAAATCGTAGGTTCCAGAGTCTTTACCTGGCCCGTGAAGGGTAATCGGTTGGTCAGGCCAAGCGGGATTAATTTGATTCCAACGTTTGATTTTATTCTCGGCCGCTGGTTCCCAAAGAGTTCTTAATTCTGTGGTGGAAATATCATCAACCCAGTTATTTTGGGGATTGACTACCACGGTTAAAGCATCAAATGCGATCGGTAGTTCGATAAATCTTACCTTATTAGCATCACATTCTTTTAATTCTTCCACAGAAATTGGACGAGAAGCATTATTAATATCGGTTTCTCCCGCACAAAATTTTCTAAAACCACCGCCGGTTCCTGAAATATTAGCATCAATTTTAACATCAGCCAAAGCTTTGTTAGGGGTATTAGCTTTAAAATCTTCGAGAACTTTGTCGGTAATTGGTGCTACGGTACTCGAACCATCGATTTTAATTGGTTTTAGGTCTTGAGGATTAATATTGGCACAAGCGGGTAAAAGTAGGGCAGTTCCTAGGATGGTTGCTACTACTTTGGTCGGACGAGATAGCTGAGTAAAAATTTCTAGCATAGGTGTCAAAAGGAGAAAGTAAAAACGGGTATTGGGGAGTTTTTTCAGTTATCAGTGAACAGTAAACAGTAATCAGTGAGGGATTTGGGGTTTGGGTGTTGGGGAGTTTTTTGCTGTAATCGGTAATCGGTGAACTGAAAACTCACATCTGATAACTGATAACTGATCACTGATAACTGATAACTGATCACTGATAACTGATTCAAAGCTGAGGGATGATGGATAAAAACCTTAATCTTTTCTTTGTTGTTTTTACGTCGCTACAATGGTAAAGAAAGAGAAAAACCTCGTCTAAACATGAAAAGTTAGCGGCTTTACTCTTCGATCACAACGATATTCAACCACAATAGATGGTAAAAGAAGTTGAGATTTTTGTCTAGTTATCGAGAAAACTTTTCTTGACAATACATTATGTTTTTTTATTCACTTCTTAACCTATTCTTTACCAATCGATGGTAAGTTTTAGCGTAAGATTTAAGGCAGTTTACGGATCAAAATTAATCCTATGCTCAACAAAAACAGAACCCATTTACTAACAGCCTTATCCCTAGCCACTTTAACAGCGACTTTAACCGCTTGTGGGGGCGGCGATAGGGCGGGAACTGGCGGAGAGGGAAGCAATAGAATCGCCCAAGTTCCTCTGCAAGGAGAGGTCGCCCTCAATGGTGCGGGCGCTTCTTTTCCTGCCCCCCTATATCAAAACTGGTTTGTCACCATCAATCAACTATTTTCTAAACTGCTAATTAACTATCAATCTACTGGTAGCGGGGCGGGAGTCGAACAATTTATCCAAGGTACGATCGATTTTGGCGCTTCCGACGTAGCCATGAGTGACGAAGATATGGCCAGAGTTAGCCGCGGGGTTTTACTGCTACCGATGACGGCGGGAAGCATCGTTATGGCTTATAATTTGCCCGGAGTAGAAGGGCTGAAACTAAGTAGGGAAGCCTATGTAGGCATCTTTTTAGGCACGATTACCCGTTGGAATGATCCTAAAATTGCCGCCGAAAACCCCGATTTAAAACTACCCGATGAGGAAATTACTGTAGTTCACCGGGCAGACGGTAGCGGAACAACGGGAGTTTTTACCAAGTTTTTAAGCGCCGTTAGTCCTGAATGGAAAAAAAGCATCGGTGAAGGAAAAGCCGTACAATGGCCGACCAAAAAAGGTAAATTTCTCGGCGGTAGAGGAAATGAGGGTGTAACTGCCCTAATTCAACAAAATCAAGGCTCGATCGGTTATATTGAGTACGGTTTCGCTAAAAATAATAACCTGCCCATGGCCACTCTACAAAATCAGGCGGGTAAATTCGTCATTCCCGATGAAACCAACGCCGCTGCTACCCTCGCTAACGTTGAACTACCTGAAAATTTACGCGCTTTTATCGTCGAATCCCCCGGGGGAAAATTCCTATCCCATTGTCACCTACACTTGGATGTTGGTCTATAAAAAATACAACGATCCCCAAAAAGCTTTAGCAATGGAGGGGATGATCGAATTTGGACTTAACCAAGGACAAGAACAAGCCGGTCCCCTTGGTTATATTCCCCTACCGAAAAATGTCCGCGAACGAGTAGCCGCCGCTGCCGATGTCATCTATCCTGATTACACGATCAAGGTCAAGGTGGATTAGTCGCCGAAAAAATGTATTCAAAGTTACAATAATATTGTAGAAAGGCCAATTTCGACCTTAGCTACCTCAAACTAGCTGGATTTTAACCCTAATCATGAGTGCGCCCACAGTTTCGCCCGACTCAACTTTCAAAGAACGTCCAGAATCGGAAAAAATCCTCGATAAAGGCTTTGTTGGATTAACTACCGCCTTTGCCATCGCTATTGGGGTAATTTTGCTCCTAATTGCCCTGGTTATTTTTATTCGGGCCCTACCAGCGATTCAAACCTTTGGTCTGGGATTTTTGACCAGTAGCGCTTGGAATCCCGTGCGCGGTCGGGAAGAATTCGGAGTTCTGCCCGTTATCTACGGAACTCTCGTTAGTTCTCTGATTGCCCTCCTGATTGCTGTTCCCCTCGGTATCGGTTCAGCCATTTTTTTAAGCGAAGATTTTATTCCCTTAAATGCGCGGACAATTTTAGTTTTTCTCGTACAACTTTTGGCCGCTATTCCCAGTGTTGTTTACGGATTATGGGGTATATTTGTACTGATTCCTATCCTCAGACCCCTTGGTAACTGGTTAAATGCTAATTTTAGTTGGATTCCTCTGTTTAGCACGCCTTTAGGGGGGCCAGGGATGTTACCCGCGGGGGTAATTTTAGCAATTATGATCCTGCCGATTATTATCGCTATCTCTCGTGACTCTTTGGCCGCTTTACCGCCAGATTTGCGGCAAGCTTCCCTAGGTTTGGGGGCAACCCGTTGGGAAACGATTTTTCGGGTATTAATTCCTGCCGCTTTTTCTGGGATTGTCGGGGGGATTATGTTAGCTTTAGGGCGCGCTTTAGGGGAAACCATGGCAGTAACGATGATTATCGGCAATTCTAACCGCATTAGTGCCTCTATTCTCGCTCCCGCTAACACGATCGCTTCCTTATTGGCTAACCAATTCGCCGAAGCATCGGGAATGCAAGTATCGGCACTCATGTATGCGGGTTTTGTTCTCTTGGTTTTGACCCTAGTAGTCAATATCTTCGCAGAATTAATCGTTAATCGCGTCAAAGCTAAGTATTAAGCCATCGGTCGTCAGTTATCAGTTATCAGTTATCAGTTATCAGTTTTGAGTTTTAAGTTTTAAGTTTTGAGTGAGCAGTATGTATGGATATTCTCGACTTTGTTTGATAATTTTTGCTTATGGAATCGTGAAATGCTTACTAGGCAACACTTTTAGGACTATTTTGCGGAAAAAACTATCAGTATAGACCTCGTTTCCACACAGAAACCAGAAAAGCCTATGTATTAAGTGTTCATCATCAAATGGCAGTTTACTGCTGTATTTTCACTTTTCACTGTTTACTAATCACTGATAACTGATTACTGTTCACTGATTACTGATTACTGATTACTGATAACTGTTTAAGTAGCTGGTTATAATTAAATTAAAAATGGATTTTAGCTTCGATCCTCCCTTAATTCCCCCTTAATCCTAGGGTTGATTCATAGTAGGGTTGATTCATGAATCAACCCTACCCTTAATCCCCCCTTGATAAGGGGGGGTGTCCGACAACTTTTAACACCTACCTACTTACTGTTCACTGATAACTGATTACTGCTCACTGATAACTGATATGGATAGTGCGAATTTAGGCAATAATCTCAAAAAGAAACCGAGTAGTCCTCGATCGCTATTGGGGACAATTATGACCGTTCTCTCGGCTTTATGTTTAGCTGTCACCGTGATTCCCCTCTTTGCCGTCCTAGGCTTCGTTTTTGTGCAAGGGGTGGGTCGTTTAAACGCTAATCTCTTTACTAAATTACCACCACCGCCGGGGTTAGGGGGGGGAGGCATCGCTAACGCCATTTTAGGCACAATTATCGTCGTTGCCCTAGCCACGGCGATCGCAGTTCCCATCGGCGTTTTAGCGGCGGTTTATCTCTCGGAATTTAGCGGTGATAACAAACTTGCCCAGGGTGTGCGCTTCGCTACCAACGTTTTAGCGGGTGTCCCTTCGATTATTGTCGGGGTTTTCGCCTACGGTTTGTTAGTTGCCCCCTTATTTGGCGAAGGAACAGCCCTTTTAGGCTTTTCTGCCCTTGCCGGTTCGATCGGTTTAGCGGTGTTAATGTTACCGACTATTATTAGAACCACCGATGAGGCTTTAAAAATCGTTCCCCAAGACATCCGCTGGGCAGCCATGGGTTTAGGGGCCTATAACTACCAAACCGTCCTAAAAATCGTCCTTCCTGCCGCAGTTCCCGCTATTTTGACCGGTGTGACCTTAGCAATTGCTAGGGCTGCCGGAGAAACCGCCTCCTTAATTTTTACGGCATTATTCTCTAACTTTTGGCCTCGGGGTGTCTTTGAACCGATTGCCACCCTTTCGGTCTTAGTTTTCAACTTTGCTACTGCCCCTTTTGCCCCTCAACAGCAATTAGCTTGGGCAGGTGCTTTAATTCTGGTGCTTTTGGTGTTGTTAACTAACATTTTATCCCGTTTAGCCACGCGCCAGAAAACCTATTAAGTCAGGGAAAAAGTGAAAAGCAAAAAGGGATATTTAAGTAAAAATCTACCTATCTTTCCAATTCCTCAATTAGCCAAATTCAAGGTAAATAATTTATGCTAACTAACTCTAACCCCCATTCTACAGGAACCGTTTTAAAGGTCGATAAGGCTGATATTTACTATGGCAATTATCGGGCAGTACGAGACGTTTCGATCGATATTCCCAAAAATAGAGTCACCGCTTTTATCGGACCGTCTGGATGCGGAAAAAGTACCATTCTCAGGTGTTTTAATCGTCTCAATGATTTAATTCACGGTTTTCGTATTGACGGCAAAGTTTTTTATCATAACCAGGATATTTACTCTCAAGAGGTGGATCCTGTCGAAGTAAGAAAATATATCGGTATGGTGTTCCAGCGCCCTAATCCTTTTCCCAAATCCATTTATGATAATGTGGTTTACGGAGCGCGATTAAATGGTTATAAAGGCGATTTGGATGAATTAGTAGAAAAATCCTTGCGTCGGGCTGCTCTCTGGGAAGAAGTAAAAGATAAACTGAAAGAAAGCGGTTTTTCCCTATCGGGGGGACAACAACAAAGATTATGTATTGCTCGCGCTATTGCCGCTCAACCAGAAGTATTATTAATGGATGAACCCTGTTCGGCACTCGATCCAATTTCAACTTTAAAAGTTGAGGAATTAATGCACGAATTAAAAGAACGTTATACAATTATTATTGTTACTCACAATATGCAACAAGCTACTAGAGTAGCAGATTTAACGGCTTTTTATAACGCTGAACCCACCGATAAAGGTGGCAAAATTGGTTATTTAGTCGAGTTTGATCATACGGACAAAATCTTCGGTGATCCTCAAGAACAAGCAACTAAAGATTATGTTAGTGGACGTTTTGGCTAAATTCAGTTATCAGTTATCAGTTATCAGTTATCAGATGTGAGTTTTCAGTGAACAGTATGAAGTGGCAAGTTGGGAGTTTTCTTTTCACTGATTACTGATTACTGTTTACTGGTTACTGAAAAAAACACCCATCTTCTTTTTCCTTTGAAAATTATGTATAGTACCGATGTTGTTACCGATGCGGTTTTGAGAACCAAAAACTTAAATGTTTACTATGGTTCTAATCTCGCTGTTCGTGATGTTAACCTTGATATTCCTGAGAAAAAAGCGATCGCTTTTATTGGTCCCTCTGGCTGCGGAAAAAGTACGGTTTTGCGCTGTTTTAATCGCATGAATGATCTGGTTAAAAGTGCCAAAATTGAGGGAAAAGTTACCTTTCGCGGTCAAGATATTTATGGTAATTCCGTTAATCCTATCGGGTTACGCAGTCGTATTGGTATGGTGTTTCAGAAACCGAATCCTTTTCCTAAATCTATCTATGAAAATATTGCTTTTGGGGCGCGCTTAAATGGTTACACTGGTGATATGGATCAATTAGTAGAGGAATCTTTAAAAAAGGCCGTTCTCTGGGATGATGTTAAAGATAAACTCAAAGAAAGTGGTTTAGCTTTATCCGGAGGACAACAACAAAGGTTGTGTATTGCTCGCGCTATTGCGGTTAAACCAGAAGTTGTTTTAATGGATGAACCCTGTGCGGCACTCGATCCAATTTCTACCCTAAAAATTGAGGAGTTAATTCACGAATTGAAAACCCAATATACTATAGTTATTGTCACCCACAATATGCAACAAGCATCGCGGGTTTCTGATTTAACGGCTTTTTATAATGCTGAACCGACCCCAAAAGGTGGTAAAGTGGGTTATTTAGTGGAATATGATCGCACCGAGGTTATCTTTCAAAATCCTGCTCAAGAGTCCACTAAAGATTATGTTAGCGGTCGTTTTGGTTAGAGTATTAATAATTAATCGTTATTCATGACTCCGGGATAGATTAATTTTTTCCCTAACTTAACTGATTGCGAAAACGTTTGGCACTAATAGTTAAAAGTATCACAGCGAAACCAATCAGAGCCAATACATGAACCCATAAAGCTTCTAAACCGACACCTTTTAAAAGAATACCGCGGATAATAGCTATGTAGTGACGGAGAGGATTAAAAAGAGAGAGATATTGAAAAAATGGCGGCATGGTTTCAATCGGTGCGATCGCTCCTGATAGTTGTACCATGGGTAAATTGATAAAAAAGGTGGTTAACACTACCTGCTGTTGGGATTGACAGATTGTCGCTAACATAATACCGACACCAATACTAACAAAAATATAGAGACTAGCTAAAGCCATAAATAGGAAAAAGTTGCCCCGAAATGGCACATTAAAAATCACTTTACCGATGGTTAATGCTAACAAAACATCACCCAAAAGGAGGATGAATAAAGGCACAACTTTAGCTAACAAAATCTCCCAAGCAGCGGCCGGAGTCATCAGTAATTGTTCGAGAGTTCCCGTATCTTTTTCTTTAACAACGGTGATGGAAGAAACGATAGAACCGATTAAAGTTAATACTAATCCCATGACTCCGGGGACAAAAAACCAACTGCTAGAAAGTCCGGGATTATAAAAGAAAATTACTTGTGTTGAGATGGGAAGTGGCCGATTTTGATTAACTTTTCCCGTGCCGAATTCTTGCACAATTTGATTGATATAACCCTTAGCAATTCCTGCGGTATTGGCATCCACTCCATCGATAAAAACTTGAATAGATGCGGTTTTTTCTTGGGTGAGATTGCGACTAAATTCGGGAGGAATTATCAAACCGGCGGTTAATTTTCCTGTTTCCACCTGTTGGGTTAATGTCTTCTCATCAAAAGTGATCATTTCGGCATCAAAAATCTGATTTTCGGTAAAAGCAGCGCTGAGAGAGCGACTTTCAGCAGTAGCGGCATAATCGACTATTCCTAATTTGATATGATGCACATCGGGATTAAGCGCAAATCCATAAATTAATAGTTGAATAGTTGGGGGTAAAATCAAGAGAATAATTAACTGTTTGTTGCGTAATATCTGGCGAATTTCTTTAATAACTAAAGAGAAAAAACGACCTGTAAATAATTGCTTAAACATCTTATTATTCTCCTAACTGCATTCTTGATAGAGCTTTTATTGCCAATAAAAATAAGACCATTCCCAAGAGGAAAATGATCACTAAATTATCGGCAATACCCGCCCAACCCACACCCCTGACAAAAGCATCTCTAGTAATTTCGATATAATAACGAGCGGGAACTATATTTGATACTAAAGAGAGGGGAAAGGGAATATTACTTAACGGATAAATAAAACCACTGAGTAATAAAGCAGTGAGAAAACCCACTAAAGAAACACCTTGCACCGCAGAATTTTGATTACTGGTACGCGCACCTAACATTAATCCAAACATCACACTTGCCCATAAATAGAGGATAGTTCCTAATAGTAATGGCATTGGATCACCGACAAAATTTAATTGAAAAATGAGACTACCTAAACCCATAACTCCGATAGCGATTCCGATTCCTACTATTAGATAAGCGAGGGATTTACCTAGTATTAATTCTTCGGCAGTGAGAGCGGAGGCATAAACTTGTAAAATTGTGCCTTTTTCCTTTTCTCGTACCATGGCGATCGCTGATAAAAGTGAGGGAAAAATCCATAAAACCACAGCATAAACCCCCGGTACAATATAGAGAGATTCTTGTCGTCCCGGATTAAACCAAAGTCGGGTGGCAGTTTCGATAGGAATAGTGGAGGAAATTAAGTTTTCTGCTTGTAAAAAAGAGCGGGTAGTCGCTTTAATCGCATTGCGAATAATTCGGGCATTATTAGCATCTGTACCATCAACAATTGCTTGAATTTCGGCAGTTTTATTAGCTTTGAGATTACGACTAAAATCGGGAGGAATCACAACAATTGCCCTAGCAATACCTCGATCTAAAGCGGTTTCAGGGTTGCCTTCCCAAACCACGGGAATAAATAAATTAGTGGAGAACAAGTGATCGCTATAATTTTGACTAAAAACTGTTCGATCTTGATCTTGCACTAAAAGCGGTATATCTTTCGCCTCTAAACGAATAGCAAAACCAAAGATAAAAAGAGTCATCACGGGCAAAATGAAAGCGAGGGCGAGGGTAAGTCGATCACGACTAAACTGCACTAATTCCTTACGACATTGGGAGAGAATTCGTTTCATAAAATTGCCCGATTACGGATAAATTTTTACGGCATTTTTAGGGAACTTATCACACCCTTTTGATGTCTAAGTGGGGTTTGCGGCAAAAAGTTTCTCGTGGTGGCAGGGTGTGGGGTGTAGGGTGTGGGGTGTAGGGTGTAGGGTGTAGGGTTTTACCGATTTTCAGGTGGTCAACTACCTAATTTTCAGGGAAAAAGTCCCCGAATTTTCCCCCCGATCACTCCCATACCCGGTACTTTTTGATTTCAAAAAAGCCCAAAGACATTATCCAACAAGGTTTTTAGATTTATTCAGCAAACCCTATATAATTCTCAGTAGAGAGACAGATAAAAAGCTCTAAAGGGATTGTAACCGATGACGGATGAAAGATTAGAACGGATCGAGAGCATACTACAGGCTACCGTTGTCCTCACGCAACAGAATCGAGAAGATATAGCACAGCTAACCCGTGAGGTTAGGACAATAGCAGCGAGTCTGGAACGAACCAACGAGCGCTTAAATCAATTTATCACTCAAGCTGAGAGCGATCGGCAGTTTTTCCGCAACGAAGTCACTGGTATCCGTACAGAAGTTAAGCGAATCGTAGAGCATCTTTTCGGACAATCCCCAGATCAGGAGTAAAGATTAGCCAACGGGTATTGTAAAGTTTCAATACAAATATGGTCAGATATAGTCAGGCATGGTAATATATAGATAGGAAACTATCAGACTATGCAAAAAAAACAGGAATAAGTTATCGAACGGCTTGGAGGTGGTGGAAACAAGGGAATTTAACAGGCTATCAATTGCCTTCGGGTACAATTATCATAACGGATGACAACCATTCAAAACCCGACTTGATAGCTTGCATTTATGCAAGAGTTTCCAGCGCCGAAAATAAAGACAATCTAGATAGACAAGCTGACCGATTAAAAGATTATGCTGTTGCCAGAGGCTACAAAATCTACAAAGTTGTCAAAGAAGTAGGCAGTGGATTAGACGATAATCGCCAACAATTAGCCAAAATTCTAGTTGACCCCAATTATAATGTTTTAATTGTTGAACACAAAGAGCGTCTAGCCAGATTGGGGACTAATTATCTAGAAATCTTGTTAAAAGAACTAGATAAAAAACTGGAAATTGTCAATCAAAGTGAGGATAAGCAAGATGAGTTGATGTCAGATTTAATAGCCATTATTACCTCTTTTTGTTCTCGAATTTACGGATTAAAAAGGTCGAAAAGAAAGACAGAAAAGATTATAGCTGAGTTAAAAGATAACGGAGAATAATGTTAGGAGCAGAAAGACACATTATCAAGAAAGGACATCGATTTTGGGCTGAGATAGATAATTTATCTTGGCAGTCTAAAAATCTCTACAACTCAGCCAATTATTTAATCCGACAAAACTTCATTTATGGCCATGGCTATTTGACCTATAATCAGATGGCCTCTCTGAGGTCAAAGACAGAACAGTATCAAGCTTTACCTGCTAAAGTTTCCCAACAAGTTTTAAGAGGATTAGACCGGAACTGGCAATCATTTTTTGCCGCTTCATCCGAGTTTAAAAGTCACCCCGATAAATTTCTGGTCAAACCCAAAATCCCTGGCTATAAGGAGCCAAAAAAAGGAAGAAATCTCTTAGTTTACACAATTCAAGCCATCAGCAAAGTAGGTCTTAAGCAAGGATTAGTCAAGCTATCAGGGACATCAATTGCATTGCCGACGAGAGTTGCGGAGCGCATAGCAGAAGTCAGAATAGTTCCTAAATGTGATTGTTATGTAATCGAGGTAATTTATGAGAAAACTGAACAGTTCTTAGCTCCTAATGAAAAGATAGCTGCGATAGATTTAGGCATAGATAATTTGATGGCTGTAACTTCAAATCAACCGGATTTTATCCCTTTGTTGATTAATGGCAGACCGTTAAAAAGCCTGAATCAATTTTATAACCAACGTCGAGCTAAGTTACAATCTCTGTTAAAAGGCAATCGTCAAAGTTCCCAGAGGATTCGCCGTTTAACTCGATGTCGAAATCAGAAAGTAGATGATTATCTTCATCAGGCTAGTCGTTATTTAGTCAATCTCTTAGTTGACCAAGAGATAACAACTTTAGTAATTGGGAAAAATGACGGTTGGAAACAAGAGGTAAACTTAGGGAAAGTCAATAATCAAAAGTTTGTGACCATCCCTCATGCTCGATTAATTGACATGATTAGTTATCAATGTCAATTAGTAGGAATTAAAGTGATTATTCAAGAGGAATCCTATACCTCCGTTGCTAATTTTTTGAATTTAGACCCCCTACCAGTGTATGGACAAACAACTGAAAAGCCAGTGTTTTCAGGAAAAAGGATTAAACGAGGGTTATATCGTACAGATAAGGGGATTCTGGTTCAATCTGATGTCATAGGTTCCTACAATATTTTACGAAAAGCATTCCCAAATGCGTTTAACCGCTATGGGATAGAGAGGTGCGTAGTTCACCCAAGGAGAATCAATCTCTCGAAGTAAAAGTGAAGGGAATTTCTGAAATGGAATTCAGTCTGTCTATATTTGACTATACTTTTACTAACTATATATTATCCAAGTTACCGGCAAAAAGCTTGATCAACCCTCATTAATTCTCTGCACAACGCTGATAAATGCATCTTCTAAAGAAAAGGGAAGCAAACGCAAGGATTGTACCTGTATTCCCGCGGTGCTGACAATCTTTTTTATCTCTGGAATTTCCCTGTCGGCATGATCGAGAGTGAGGTGCAAGCAATCGCCAAAAATCGAGACGCGCCAAGCTTGTAAACGGGTTTTTAAAATTTCTGCCGCTTGTTGCACTCGATCGAGACGTAATTCGATTAATTGCCCCGGTTGTGCTGCTTTAATTTGACTGGGGGAACCTTGCATCACCACTTCTCCAGCTACCATAAAACCCAGACGATTGCATTGTTCCGCTTCTTCGAGATAATGGGTTGTCACTAATACCGCAGTTCCCTGACGAGCCAAATCGTTAATCAAGCGCCAGAATTGTCGTCGCGCTAGGGGATCAACTCCAGAAGTGGGTTCATCGAGAAATAGTATCTCTGGTTCGTGCATGACGGAAGCGCCAAAAGCGACGCGTTGTTTCCATCCTCCCGGTAGTCTTCCGGTTAACATTGTTTCCCGTCCGATTAATCCCACCGTTTCCAAAACCCAAGCGATTTTTTGCTGACGGTAGCGCGGGGGAACCCCATAAACCCCGCAGTAAAATTCCAGATTTTCGATCACAGTGAGATCATCATAAAGGGTGAATTTTTGACTCATATAACCGATTTTTTGCCGTAAGAAGGGATTACGCAGGTCTTGACTACGCCGGGCTAAGGAAATCTCGCCCCCAGAGGCGGAAAGTAGCCCACACAGCATTTTAATCGTGGTGGTTTTTCCCGCACCGTTTGCCCCACCCGTATATTTCTCCGTAGTCAATGGTTAAAGTAACACCTTTGACGGCGCAAAAATTAGCGAAGGTTTTCCGCAAATCCCTAGCATCGATCGCTATTCCCGTGGTGATGGTCTCGGATTTAAACTTTGGTAAGGGGATAAAAGGGGGATCGGAACCCTGTTGTCGCAAACGGGTGACAAAGACGTTTTCTAGGGTTGCCTCGCTAGGGTGGATAGCGCTGAGATGATCGATCGCATTCTGAATAATTCTGGTTGCTTGCTGGGGATTGCCAGTTAACACATCTAGACGATCACCAAATAACTGCACGTCATTAATATTTTGTCCATCTACCAAAAGAAGTATTTTTTCGGCGGTAGCGGCGATATCGGGCGATCGAATTTCCAGACGTTGTAAACCGAGGCGTTGGCGCAATTGGCTGAGGGTTCCGATCTCGTGAATTTCTCCCTCGTACATCAAAGCGATGCGGTGACAACGTTCCGCTTCATCGAGGTAGGGAGTAGCCACCACAATTGTTATACCTTCGCGGGCTAAAGTGGCTAAAATATCCCAAAATTCTCGCCGAGAGACGGGATCAACTCCGGTGGTGGGTTCATCGAGAAGTAGGATTTGGGGACGGGAAATCAGGGCGCAACAGAGGGCGAGTTTTTGTTTCATGCCCCCGGAAAGTTGACCAGCAAGGCGATCGCCGATGCCCTTCAGGTTCATTAAAGTTAAATATTTATCCCGACGCGCTTGCCAATCCCTCTCGGTTACTCGGCGCAAATTGGCCACATAACGCAGGTTTTCATCAATGCTGAGGTCAAGATAGAGGGAAAATTGTTGGGTTAAATAGCCGATAGTTTGACGGACGTGACGGGGCTTTTTTCCCTCTAAATCCACATAACCACCCGATGGGTTGATCACCCCGCCCAGAATGTGAAAGGTGGTGGTTTTTCCCGCTCCATCTGGACCAATTAAGCCAAAAATTTCCCCTGGATAGACTTGGAAATTTATCCCTCTGACGGCGGCAAAATTGCCGTAGTTTTTCTGGAGGTTGACGACTTCAATTACGGGGGATAAAGAGCTATCGGTGGGGGAAACCATGGCTATTTCAAGTCAATTTTAGCATCGGCGGGCATCCCGGGTTTAGCGTAGGTTTGCGACTGATCGATCGCCAATCTCACCCCAAATACCTGCCGGACGCGATCTTTTTGGAAGTAAATATTTTCGGGAGTAAAGGCAGCTTTTAGATCGATCGCACTCACTTTAGCAGCTAAGGGGCGATCGGGATCGGAGTCGAGAAATACCTGCGCTGGTTTGCCCACATAAATTTTGCCGATGTCCCCTTCTGGTATATAGGCGCGCAGATAGATCGATTGGGGATCGATGACGGTGAGCAGGGTTTTCCCACTGGTAACTACGGCCCCGGGTTGCAAGGGACGATCCTGAACGATGCCATTAATGGGACTTTTTACCTGCATGGAGTCGAGACGTTTTTGTAATTGTTGTTGATTAGCGATCGCTGCTTGTAAATTTGCCCGGGCTATGGCCAATCGGGCCTTAGCTTGTTCTTTTTGTTGTTGGTAAGCACTTAACTGATTACTGCGAATGACGGAATTAAGGGCGGTGGAACGGGTTTGGGCTAAATTTCCCTGCGCTGCTCGCAGTTGCTGCCTGGCAGTGTTAACGGCGGCTTGTCGTGCCACGAGAGTCGCTTTAGCGGTGTCTAAGTCTGCTTTGGCTGCGTCGGCATCGGTGCGGGTGCGATCGAATTGTTGCTGGCTAACTACTCCTTGCCTAAATAGTTGATCGTAACGTTCCCGATCGGCTAAAGCCAGTTTTAATTGGGCTTCTGCCCTGATTATTGCCGCTTCTGCCTGTTTTACCTCCGCTTTTGCCTGTTCTACTGCCGCTTGACCGGCAGCAACGTTGGCACTCGCTTGGCTAACTCGTCCGGAGGAGTCTTCTTTTGCTTGGGCTAAATTGGCCTCGGCTTCTTGAATGCGACTTTCGGCCACGCTAATATCTAACAATGCTTGTGCTTCCTCTTGTCGGGCGGCGTGAACAGACGCGATCGCTGCTTGCAGTTGTTGATTAACTTCCTCATCGACGATTACTGCGATCACTTGTCCTGCTTTGACTCGATCGCCCTCCCGGACTAAAATTTGATCTACTCGTCCGCCAGTTTTTGCCCCGATATCAGTTTCGTCTGCTTCAATCCTGCCACTGACATTGAGTACCGTAGCTGGGGGGACAGGGGCAAAATGTCGCCAACCGAGATAACCGGCGGCAATCACAACAGCTAGGGGCAACAGCAACCGCGGGTTGAATTGCCGTTTTTCCGGGGCTACTGGCAAGTTAGGAACGGGGTGCGATCGAGCCATTACCTTTATCTCTCAAATTTGGCCAAGGTTGATAGTTCGATCTTAAACGATAACTAGGGGCGCAATTTTTGAGAACTTATCAGTAGTCGTGGACAATTAATTTCCTAGTTGAGACAGGAGACCTTTCAGTTATCAGTAAACAGTGATCAGTGAATTGAAAACTCACATCTGATAACTGGTAACTGAGCCATGAAACTGATTCAAGGCTTACGGCTGACAGCTAACAGCTTAGAACTGTAATTAATTTTGCTTAGGTAGTAAAATTAACTAGCAAAATACCAATTTTCTATAGTATTTGATATGCGCTTATCCCGATCTAATCTGTAATGATGGGATCTCAATTAGTTTTTCTTGGCATCGGCTTAAACCTCGTCTATTTTCCCTAGAAAATCTTGCCGATCAAATTACTAACTAACTACTTTTTATAATCAAGGTTAAAGGTTAAGAGTGATTAAAGTAAATTTAATCTTATTTAAACCAAAAAAAACTAAAATATTTCTAGATTTAAAAATAATATTTGTGCCTTAAACTATATTTTGAAGAAAGTTCAACTTTCCCAATTGTGCAGAATTCTTCAACCAGAAAATTTCTGATATTCTCAACTGCTACCCTAACTCGTGTGTGTGCTGTCTCCTTCGCCACGGCAGCAGCCCTAGCAGGGACGATGGGAGAAGCTTTCGCCCAAACCCTGAACGGTGCGGGAGCCTCCTTTCCCGCGCCCCTATACCAGCGTTATTTTGCCGACTATAAAAACGCCACTGGTGTCACCGTTAACTATAATTCCGTCGGTAGCGGTGCTGGTATTCGGCAATTTATCGCCGGAACCGTCGATTTTGGGGCTTCCGATGCCGCTCCTTCTTCCTCGGAAAAAAGCCAGATGAAAAACGGTTTATTGCTGGTTCCCACCGCCGGAGGAGCCGTCGCCGTGGTTTATAATCTGCCGGGGGTAAATAATCTGCAAATTTCCAGGGCTAACCTGGGTAAAATCTTCAGTGGCGAGATCACCAACTGGAAACAAGTGGATCCGAAACTGCCCGACCGACCCATTAAAGTGGTGGTTAGAGCCGACGGTAGTGGTACTACGGAGATTTTTACCTCTCACCTGAGTGCTATTAGTCCTTCTTTCAAAAGTAAAGTGGGAACCAGCAAAGAACCTAACTGGGGTTTTACCGTTCTCAAAGGACCGAAAAATGATGGTGTGGCAGCCCTGGTTAGACAAACAGAAGGCTCGATCGGTTACGTTCAAGATACCTTTGCCCGCAAAAACGAAGGGGCAACCATGAGAACTGCTAAAGTTCAAAATAAAGCCGGTCAATTTGTTGAACCGAGTCTCGCTCAAGCTAACAAAGCTATGGAAGGGATCAAGTTTAACGCCGATTTTACCGCTAATATGGACGATCCGGGCAGTGGTTATCCGATCGTCGGGATTACTTGGTTATTAGTACCGAGAGACTATGCTGATAACAAAAAAGCGGCGGAAATTAAAAGACTGTTGACTTGGATTCTGACCACTGGTCAAGGAATCGGTGGTGATTCGGTAGTAGTGATGGCGGCTTAATCCTTTGCTTTGCTGTGCATTGTAGTCATGGATAAAATACCAAAGGGTTCCCCAACGTGATTCTCCATTTTTTTAGAGAAAGATAGACTCTCTCTCACCAGCCGAGAAATCCTTTGTCGAAAGGTATTATTTAATCTTTCAATAGGATTAGTTTGACCAGTTTCTTTTCCGACCGGTCGATGACGTTTACTAGGAATTACTGTCTTATAGGACTCCCAAAAGTCTGTGTAAGCAACCGCACATTGTCGGTAAACGCCTGGTAAACTGGCCCCAAAGTTTTCTGGCTGATTGACGACTCCTATATCCGCGCATAGCAACCAATAATTTCTCTTGTATTTCTATCAATTAACCGCCAAATATAGACCTTTATCATCTTAGAAAAAACAAAAGACCACATCTCATCACATTCTACAACCAATTTACCTTTTGGTTTGTCCGAAACCTTTATTTGACGGGGGACAGCCGCCAGTTTATTGTTGACATAGTTTTGTAAACATGACCAAATTACCCCTGTTACTCTAGCAATTCCTCGTCAGGAAATTCGTTCGAGTAAGAGTTTGTCAATTAATTGTTTTGTTTCGTCAGACACGGTTTTATTAGTGGGATTGATCACAAACGGTTGACCACATTCTTTACATTGACGTTTGGGTTTTCCCTTATGAATAGAACCATTCTTGATCCTATGGTGAGAACCACAACGCTTGACAGGGGAATAGAGGTGAACTAGGGGGGGGACTTGGTTCGGTGCTAGACTGATATTTGAGTAAGCCAGACAGGAGCCAGAAAAAGATATTTATCAGAAAAGTCATGAGCAAGCTAGAGGTTTAAAGACTGAGCGGGTTCCAATTATTTTTATTAATAAATATTTTACACAATTCATACCAGGTAAGCAAGAGAGCTACGCCACTACTACCGAATCATTACCGGAATGAAGTTAAAGATCTGTTGAATAAATCTGCTTTAGGATTATCGGGAGGACAACAACAAAGATTGTGTATTGCTCGCGCTTTGGCAGTAAAACCAAAAGTATTATTAATGGATGAACCTTGTTCCGCTTTAGACCCCCTTTCTACCCTCAAAGTCGAGGAATTAATCCATGAGTTGAAGGAACAATACACGATCGTCATTGTCACCCATAATATGCAACAGGCCTCTAGAGTATCCGATCGCACGGCCTTTTTTAATGCCGATGAAACCCGCGTCGGTCGTTTGGTGGAATTTGACACCACCCAGAAAATTTTCACCGATGCAGTTAATCAACAAACTCGCGATTATGTAGCCGGTAGATTCGGTTAATTTCTCTTGTCAGGAGACGGGAGACAGTGATCAGTTATCAGTTATCAGTGATCAGTTATCAGTTATCAGTTATCACTGATCAGTAGTCAGGAGATTATTTTTATTTATTCTCCCCATTTCCCCATTTCCCCATTTCCCTACACCCTACACCCCATCTCCCCACACCCCACACCCCACTTCCATAACCCAACCCCCTAAACCATAAGGCTGCCCGATTTTGCTAGGATAAGAAATGTAACAAGAATCTTTCTCAACAGTCGGATAATTCATGGGCAACGATACCATCACCTTACTCTCTTCCCGGGAAATTGAAAAAATGCGTCGAGCCGGACGATTAGCGGCTAAACTGTTAGACCATCTGGCAGATATGGTTAAACCGGGGGTAAGTACCCTAGAAATCAATGACGAGGCAGAACGTTGGACTCGCGCCCATGGAGCCAAAAGTGCGCCCCTAGGATACCATGGTTTTCCTAAGTCCATCTGTACTAGCATTAACGAGGTTATCTGTCACGGCATCCCCAGCGCCAATCAAATCCTCAAAGACGGCGATATTATTAACATTGATGTCACCCCGATTTTAGAAGGTTATCACGGTGATACCTCGTGCACTTTCTTTGTCGGTACTCCCTCCCCCTTGGCCAAAAAGTTAGTGGAAGTGACCAGAGAATGTCTGCAAAGAGGCATAGATGCAGTGCAGCCGGGGGGTAAAATCGGCGATATCGGCGCCGCTATCCAAGAATACGCCGAAGGACAAGGATTTTCGGTGGTTAGAGATTTTGTCGGTCATGGTATCAGTAATGTTTTTCACACCGGTCCGCAGGTTCCCCACTACGGCATTCGCGGCAAAGGCAAAACAATTCGCCCCGGCATGGTATTCACCATTGAACCAATGATTAATGAGGGAACTTGGCAACATATTCTCTTAAAAGACGGTTGGACTGCTATTACTAAAGATGGTAAACTTTCGGCCCAATTTGAACACACCATCGCCGTCACCGAAACTGGTGTCGAAATTCTCACTGTACCCGATTAAATTTAGGGAACAGAGAACAGGGAATGGGGTAATGGGAGAATGGGGACATAGGGAAGTTTCAACTAATACCCCAAAACCCTAAAACCCCATCACCCCACTGATAACTGATAACTGATAACTGATAACTGATAACTGATAACTGATAACTGATAACTGATAACTGATAACTGAATATATGCAGTATCGTCGTTTCGGTCGCACTAATCTACAAATGCCGGTGTTTTCCTGTGGGGGAATGCGCTATCAATTTCAGTGGCAGGATTTGCCAATGTCGCAAATTCCCGACGAGAATCAAGGCAATTTAGAGGCAATCATTAATAAATCTCTGGAAGTGGGGATTAATCACATCGAAACCGCTAGGGGTTACGGCACTTCCGAGATGCAATTAGGCAAAATTTTGCCGCAATTACCGAGGGAAAAGATTATCGTGCAGACGAAAGTTTCTCCTAGTCAAGATGTGCGGGAATTTCGCCGTAAATTTGAGCAATCCTTGCAATTTTTACGGTTAGATTATGTGGATTTGTTGGGTATCCATGGCATCAACACCGAGGAAATTCTCGATGACACTATGGCTGAGGGCGGTTGTTGGCAAGAGGCGAAAAAATTACAGCAACAGGGAAAAGTTCGTTTTATCGGTTTCTCGACTCATGCACCAACTGATATAATTGTCAAGACTATTGCAACAAATTGTTACGATTACCTCAATCTGCACTGGTACTATATTTTTCAGAATAACTGGCTGGCCATAGAAGCGGCAAAACAGCAGGATATGGGCGTTTTTATCATTAGTCCCTCCGATAAGGGCGGCCATCTCTACAATCCTCCCCCTAAACTCGTCGCTCTCTGTTCTCCTCTCAGTCCGATGGTTTTTAATGACCTATTCTGTCTCAGTCATCCGGCCGTTCATACCCTGAGTATCGGTGCAGCGCAACCCACAGATTTTGATGAACACCTGAAAACTTTACCCTTACTCGATCGAGCCGAGGAGATTTTACCGGCAATTATCGAGAGATTGCAAGGGGAGATGATCAACTGTTTAGGCGATAATTGGGTGAAAACTTGGTCTATGGGTTTACCTAGCTGGGAAAATACCCCCAATCACATCAATATTCGTTCTATCCTCTGGTTACGCAATCTCGCTATCGCCTACGATATGATTGACTTTGCCAAGGCCAGATACAATCTCTTGGGGAATGGGGGTCATTGGTTCCCTGGTCAACAGGCAAAAGAGGTAGAAAAACTCGATTTAACTGCCTGTTTAGCCGCTAGTCCCCACGCTGATAAAATTACCTATCTTCTCGCCGAAACTCATCGATTATTGTCGGGAGAGACGGTACAACGCTTAAGCAGTAGTTAATTAGGGCTTGCTGAATAAATCTAAAAACTTTGTTGGATAAGGCTTTTAGACTTTTTTGAAATCCAAAAGTGCCGGACCTGGGGGTGATCGGGGGTAAAATTCAGGTACTTTTTCCCTGAAAATTAGGTAACTGACTACCTCAAAATCGGTAAAACCCTACACCCTACACCCCATACCCCACACCCTGCCCCCACGAAAAACTTTTTCAGCAGACCCTAATTAAAATTCGATGCCGGGTTGCGCTTTCACTCCCTGTTGACGAAAGGGATGTTTAATTAACTTCATTTCCGTGACTAAATCCGCTATCTCGATTAATTCGGGTAAAGCTCCTCTACCAGTGAGAATAACGTGGCAATTATCGGGTTTTCGGGCTAAACCAGCGATAACTTCCTGAATATCCAGATAGCCAAGTTTAAGGGCGATATTGATCTCATCGAGTAAAATTAATTGATATTGGGGATTTTCGAGAAAAGTTAGGGCTTTTTGCCATGCTTCTTGGGCTTTCTCTATATCTCTTTCCCTGTCTTGAGTTTCCCAGGTGAAACCTTCCCCCATAGCATAAAACTCGATTTGTTCCCCCCAAACACTAAAAATCTTTTGTTCGGCGGGTTCCCAAGCACCTTTGATGAATTGTACCACCGCCACTTTGTAACCATGACCGAGGGAACGTAAAACCATACCGAGGGCTGCCGTGGTTTTTCCCTTGCCATCGCCGGTATTAACGATAATTAAACCTTTCTCAGCGATTTTTTCGGCTAAACGTTCCTCTTGGATTGCCTTGCGGCGCTGCATTTTTTCTTTGTATTGTTCGGGAGTGAGTTGCATTCGGGTCTATCCAGTCAAATCAAGATAATTGTAACTCAAGGGGTTATCGCTCGCCGTTTGCAGATTTTAACCAGCTAAATTGTCTGGGGATTGATGCCTAATTCTCGTAATTTTGCGGCTAATCTTTCCTTAGCTTGTCGTTCCTGTTCTTTTTCTAAAAGAGCCTGTTCTTTTGCCTGTCGTTCCTGTTCCTTTTCTGAAAGAATCTGTTCTTTTTCTAAAAGAGCCTGTTCTTTTGCCTGTCGTTCCTGTTCCCTTTCTAAAAGAATCTGTTCCCTTTCTAAAAGAATCTGTTCCTTTTCTAAAAGAATCTGTTCCTTTGCTTGTCTTTGCTCTAATTCAGCTTCTTGGGGAGTGGGAACCAATTGACCATCGACGGTAAAATAACGCAGTTTCTGGTCAAATATGCCTAAATATAATCCTAACTGTTCACTCCATAGATAACCCTGCTCATTGGCAGAAATAGCTTGATATTGTCCTTCAATTAGTCTAAATCCTTGCCATTCTAACGTATTAGGATCGAACCAAAAATAATTAGGAGTGCGAAAAGTATTTTGATAGAGAATTTTCTTTTTATTGCGGTCAATATTGGCCGTAGAATCGGAAAGAATCTCGACGATTACATTGGGATATTTCCCCTGTTCTCCCCAAACCACCCAACTTTTGCGGGGACGTTTTTCTGTATCTAAAACCACAAAAAAATCAGGACCACAGAAATCGCGCTTTTTCAGTTGTTCTTCGTTATAGTAGATAGTCAGATTACCGGAAGCGTAGTAATCGTTTTTCTCTTGCCATAATAATTCTAGACAACTGAGAAGAATTATGATCTGTTGCAGGTGTAAATCACTTTCCAAGGGTGGTTCATCACTCCATAAATCGGTGGGGGGACAGGTAACTTCTGGTAAAATGTCGAGAGTTGTCATAGTTTTTCCCCTGGCTGGGACATTGATCTAATTATAACAGCTATGAGAAATTATCAATTAGGAATTAGGAATTAGGGATGGGGAATTTTAACTGGCTAAATTGTCTCAGGATTGATGCCTAATTCTCGTAATTTTGCCGCTAATTTTTCCTTAGCTTGTCGTTCTTGTTCTTTTTCTAAAAGAGCCTGTTCTTTTGCCTGTCGTTCCTGTTCCTTTTCTAAAAAAATCTGTTCCTTTGCCTGTCGTTCCTGTTCCTTTTCTAAAAGAGCCTGTTCTTTTGCCTGTCGTTCCTGTTCCCTTTCTAAAAGAATCTGTTCCTTTGCTTGTCTTTGCTCTAATTCAGCTTCTTGGGGAGTGGGAACCAATTGACCATCGACGGTAAAATAACGCAGTTTCCGGTCAAATATGCCTAAATATAATCCTAACTGTTCACTCCATAGATAACCCTGCTCATTGGCAGAAATAGCTTGATATTGTCCTTCAATTAGTCTAAATCCTTGCCATTCTAACGTATTAGGATCGAACCAAAAATAATTAGGAGTGCGAAAAGTATTTTGATAGAGAATTTTCTTTTTATTGCGGTCAATATTGGCCGTAGAATCGGAAAGAATCTCGACGATTACATTGGGATATTTTCCCTGTTCTCCCCAAACCACCCAACTTTTGCGGGGACGTTTTTCTGTATCTAAAACCACAAAAAAATCAGGACCGCAGAAATCGCGCTTTTTCAGTTGTTCTTCGTTATAGTAGATAGTCAGATTACCGGAAGCGTAGTAATCGTTTTTCTCTTGCCATAATAATTCTAGACAACTGAGAAGAATTATGATCTGTTGCAGGTGTAAATCACTTTCCAAGGGTGGTTCATCACTCCATAAATCGGTGGGGGGACAGGTAACTTCTGGTAAAATGTCGAGAGTTGTCATAGTTTTTCCCCTGGCTGGGACATTGATCTAATTATAACAGCTATGAGAAATTATCAATTAGGAATTAGGAATTAGGGATGGGGAATTTTAACTGGCTAAATTGTCTCAGGATTGATGCCTAATTCTCGTAATTTTGCCGCTAATTTTTCCTTAGCTTGTCGTTCTTGTTCTTTTTCTAAAAGAGCCTGTTCTTTTTCTAAAAGAGCCTGTTCTTTTGCTTGTCGTTCCTGTTCCCTTTCTAAAAGAATCTGTTCCTTTGCTTGTCTTTGCTCTAATTCAGCTTCTTGGGGAGTGGGAACCAATTGACCATCGACGGTAAAATAACGCAGTTTCCGGTCAAATATGCCTAAATATAATCCTAACTGTTCACTCCATAGATAACCCTGCTCATTGGCAGAAATAGCTTGATATTGTCCTTCAATTAGTCTAAATCCTTGCCATTCTAACGTATTAGGATCGAACCCAAAATAATTAGGAGTGCGAAAAGTATTTTGATAGAGAATTTTCTTTTTATTGCGGTCAATATTGGCCGTAGAATCGGAAAGAATCTCGACGATTACATTGGGATATTTCCCCTGTTCTCCCCAAACCACCCAACTTTTGCGGGGACGTTTTTCTGTATCTAAAACCACAAAAAAATCAGGACCGCAGAAATCGCGCTTTTTCAGTTGTTCTTCGTTATAGTAGATAGTCAGATTACCGGAAGCGTAGTAATCGTTTTTCTCTTGCCATAATAATTCTAGACAACTGAGAAGAATTATGATCTGTTGCAGGTGTAAATCACTTTCCAAGGGTGGTTCATCACTCCATAAATCGGTGGGGGGACAGGTAACTTCTGGTAAAATGTCGAGAGTTGTCATAGTTTTTCCCCTGGCTGGGACATTGATCTAATTATAACAGCTATGAGAAATTATCAATTAGGAATTAGGAATTAGGGATGGGGAATTTTAACTGGCTAAATTGTCTCAGGATTGATGCCTAATTCTCGTAATTTTGCCGCTAATTTTTCCTTAGCTTGTCGTTCTTGTTCTTTTTCTAAAAGAGCCTGTTCTTTTTCTAAAAGAGCCTGTTCTTTTGCCTGTCGTTCCTGTTCCTTTTCTAAAAGAATCTGTTCCCTTTCTAAAAGAATCTGTTCCTTTTCTAAAAGAATCTGTTCCTTTGCTTGTCTTTGCTCTAATTCAGCTTCTTGGGGAGTGGGAACCAATTGACCATCGACGGTAAAATAACGCAGTTTCTGGTCAAATATGCCTAAATATAATCCTAACTGTTCACTCCATAGATAACCCTGCTCATTGGCAGAAATAGCTTGATATTGTCCTTCAATTAGTCTAAATCCTTGCCATTCTAACGTATTAGGATCGAACCAAAAATAATTAGGAGTGCGAAAAGTATTTTGATAGAGAATTTTCTTTTTATTGCGGTCAATATTGGCCGTAGAATCGGAAAGAATCTCGACGATTACATTGGGATATTTCCCCTGTTCTCCCCAAACCACCCAACTTTTGCGGGGACGTTTTTCTGTATCTAAAACCACAAAAAAATCAGGACCACAGAAATCGCGCTTTTTCAGTTGTTCTTCGTTATAGTAGATAGTCAGATTACCGGAAGCGTAGTAATCGTTTTTCTCTTGCCATAATAATTCTAGACAACTGAGAAGAATTATGATCTGTTGCAGGTGTAAATCACTTTCCAAGGGTGGTTCATCACTCCATAAATCGGTGGGGGGACAGGTAACTTCTGGTAAAATGTCGAGAGTTGTCATAGTTTTTCCCCTGGCTGGGACATTGATCTAATTATAACAGCTATGAGAAATTATCAATTAGGAATTAGGGATGGGGAATTTTAACTGGCTAAATTGTCTCAGGATTGATGCCTAATTCTCGTAATTTTGCCGCTAATTTTTCCTTAGCTTGTCGTTCTTGTTCTTTTTCTAAAAGAGCCTGTTCTTTTGCCTGTCGTTCCTGTTCCCTTTCTAAAAGAATCTGTTCCCTTTCTAAAAGAATCTGTTCCTTTTCTAAAAGAATCTGTTCCTTTGCTTGTCTTTGCTCTAATTCAGCTTCTTGGGGAGTGGGAACCAATTGACCATCGACGGTAAAATAACGCAGTTTCTGGTCAAATATGCCTAAATATAATCCTAACTGTTCACTCCATAGATAACCCTGCTCATTGGCAGAAATAGCTTGATATTGTCCTTCAATTAGTCTAAATCCTTGCCATTCTAACGTATTAGGATCGAACCAAAAATAATTAGGAGTGCGAAAAGTATTTTGATAGAGAATTTTCTTTTTATTGCGGTCAATATTGGCCGTAGAATCGGAAAGAATCTCGACGATTACATTGGGGTATTTCCCCTGTTCTCCCCAAACCACCCAACTTTTGCGGGGACGTTTTTCTGTATCTAAAACCACAAAAAAATCAGGACCACAGAAATCGCGCTTTTTCAGTTGTTCTTCGTTATAGTAGATAGTCAGATTACCGGAAGCGTAGTAATCGTTTTTCTCTTGCCATAATAATTCTAGACAACTGAGAAGAATTATGATCTGTTGCAGGTGTAAATCACTTTCCAAGGGTGGTTCATCACTCCATAAATCGGTGGGGGGACAGGTAACTTCTGGTAAAATGTCGAGAGTTGTCATAGTTTTTCCCCTGGCTGGGACATTTATTTAATTATAACAGCTAGGTAAGCTCTAGAACATTTAGATTGGTTGTTGAGTTAAGGGAACGGGGAACAGGTAAGGGTTTTTGCTTGTTTTTCCAATTTTAACAATACCTAATTTAAATGCACAACAGCTGATCATCAAAGAATATCTAGCCAGAGTTATGTGGTTCGATAATTGAAGCTTTCTGCAGCAAAAGAATATCTGTGATTGCCATCAAAACTGTTATACTATAGAAAAATATTGCTGAGATTTTTCCTATGCCTCTAATTAAAATTCAAACTTCTGTCACCTCCCTCGATGATGAGACGGTTAATCAACTTTTGCAGAGTCTTTCGGCTAAATTAGGTAAACATCTCCGGAAACCGGAATCCTATGTGATGACAGCTTTAGAATCGGGTATAAAAATGACTTTTGCTGGCACTTTTGAGCCGGTGTGTTATGTGGAGATTAAAAGTGTTGGTTCTATTTCTGCCGCTCAAACTAAAAGCATGAGTAGTGATTTTTGTCAAGAAATTGAGGCTTATTTAGGAATACCGAAAAATCGTATTTATCTAGAATTTGCCGAGGCGAAAGGTGATCTTTGGGGATGGAATGGCAGTACTTTTGGTTAATTTATGCCAAAATTATCAGAAATAGGGCTTATTTTAACTGGGGAACCTTTTCGCCTGTTCAATCCAAGCTAACATCACCGCAATATCGGGACATAAATCGCGTCTTTGCAGATTAGCCACCTGAAAATTGATGTTTTTGCCAATTGCGGGGATGAGCCTTTTTCTGTCAACTCTTGAGGTTGACGCGTTTCATTTTAAAATTGGCGGATGGTATTAAAGTAGAATAGAGAGATTATACTGAGTATAGAAAAATTACAGCTTTGTTCCTAAAGATGAAGTGTAACCTAATTTGGTATCGAATCCTGACGACCGGCTCCCCAAAACGAAAACTGTGTACTTCACCATTAAGATAACTGGTATAAGATGAATTTATTAGAAGAAGTTAAGGCAAAAACTAAAGAATTTCGTACCGATAACTATCCTATGTCAATCGGAGAGATTATTAGTCTTTATAATAACAAAGAAATGACAATTAATCCAGATTTTCAAAGATATTTTCGCTGGACAATAGCCCAAAAAAGCCGATTCATAGAATCGATACTATTAGGAATTCCTATTCCCTCTATTTTTGTCTATCAGAGAGAAGAAGATAGTGTTTGGGAATTGGTGGATGGATTACAAAGGATTTCAACAATTTTGGAATTTGTTGGCGATTTAAGAGATGAGGACGATGAAACTAAGAAAAAACCGAAACTGGTGCTTCAAGGTACTAAGTTATTACCTAGCTTAAACGGAGTTATGTGGGAAGGTGCAGAGGAAGGAGAGTATAATTTGCCCCCATCTCTAAAAATAGATTTCAAAAGAGCGAAAATACAGGTTCAGATTATCCAAAAAGAATCGGATAAAAATGCTAAGTTTGAAGTTTTTGATCGTTTAAATACCGGTGGCTCTTTTTTATCTTATCAAGAGGTGCGTAATTGTCTTTTGATTATGCTAGATAAAAGCCTATATAATTGGTTAGAAGACTTGGCAGAAAATGAGGACTTTAAAAATTGTATTTCCCTATCCGAGCGATTAAGACAAGAACGCTACGACTTGGAACTAATTCTCAAATATTTTGCCCTGTCTTCTCCCACATTTGGTCCAACATCATTGAACAAAAAAGAGGTTAATGAATATTTGACTGACTATTTGATAGAATTATGCAATTCCACCACTTTTGATCGTGTGTTAGAGCAAGAAAAATTCGCTAAAATGTTTTCATTGCTTGCTGAAGCGACGAATGAAGATACTTTTACCAAATATGATGGAACAAGATTCAAGGGGAAATTTCTCGATTCTGCTTATGAAGCGATCACCACAGGATTACGAGAAAATATTGATGATTACTCCACTCAAGATATTGAACTGCTAAAAACAAAAATTCAGGAAATGTGGTCAGAATCTGACTTTATTTCTAACATCGGTACAGGATCGAGAGCTAGAACTAGAATGCACAAAATGATTGAATTTGGCAAAAAATATTTTAAAAAGTAATGAGTAAAGATAATAGAACTATCGAAATTCTCCAGAAAAACTTAGATGAAGATATGGCATGGCGAATCAGAGAACTTAGTATTTTAAAAACTAAAATTCCTCGACAAAAAGGAACTGAGCAAGATGTATTAATTAGAGCCGGAATAACCACTATATATGCCCATTGGGAAGGTTTTATTAAATATGCAGCAGAATGTTATTTGCAGTTTGTTTCCTTAAGAAGATTAAATTATCATGAACTGGATTACTGTTTCGTTGCCCTTAGTTCTAGAAAATCTATAAATGAGTTAATAAAAACCAATAAATTTAAGTTACAAAAAGAGATGATCAAAAATTTACTTGATAACCTAGAAAATAGAGCTTCTATACCCTACGAAAATATTATTAACACCAAATCTAATCTCAATTTTGAAGTTTTCACTGATATCTGTACTATTCTAGGAATTGATGATAGTAAATATCAACTGCGGCAGAAAGCTATTGATGAACAACTTCTCACCCAAAGAAATAAAATTGCTCATGGCAAGTATTTAACTATCGATTATGAAGAATACATCAGTATTTATAATTTAGTAATTAAATTAATCAGAGATTTTAAAGATGATCTATTAAATGCCGCCGTTACGGAACAGTATAAAAAAGTCAAAAGTATATAGGATTAATACTAAATCCGTTGAGCGCTACATATCAGAACAGGCAAAAGGCAAGAGACAAAAGGGGAAATAAATAATCAGTTTTTAATAACCAGATTTAGTATTAATTACTCCATGACTATCAACGGTAATTTCTGGCCTCAGAGCTGCTGAAATAGTAGCAGAAGACGAAGTGACTAATCGGAGTAACTTGTCTTTTGTCTCTGCCAAATTCTTATCTTCTGTATCGCGCTGTAAACTTTGAGTATTATAAATTTTTTTAATTAAGTCTTCACCAGCATAAAAAACATTACTATCGGAATATTTGGTTGTACTGGCTTCTTCAAAAAATATATTAATTCCCTCTGACCATTCAGCTTTTAACTCTAAGTCATCCACTTGCTCTAATAGATTATTACTAAGAGATTGAAGTTTTTTAAGCTGCGTTTTGACATGAGGTGCTTTAGCATAAATTCTTCCCCAAGTGGTCAAAAAATCAAGAGTTTGTTCGGCAATTAAAGGGGTTCCGTCCGCAAGACTAACTTTAAAAAAAGCGTCGAGGGCAGGGGCAAGAAGCGCAAAAATTGGTAATTCCCAACTATTGACAGAAGCGGTAAGAACAAGTAGGCTGATTCTAGATGGACTATCAGCGGGAATACTATTGCGAGATAAAATTGACGCAATAAATAACCAAATAACCTCATTATTAATCTCGCTGTCATTCTGTAGAAGCTTACGTCCCAATACTCCTAAGCCGATTTCTGAAGCTTCGATCGATCCCAGTGCCAACAGAGCGGCAAACTCTCTAACATGACTATCTAACTTTCTCAGATTGCCGAAAGCTCTATCAATTTCTTCTCTAGCTCTATCACTATCGCCAGAGTCTAAAAATTGTTGTACTCTTCTAAGCATCGTTGTCATTCTGTTTGGGGCGAAGGGATAAAGGTAAGACCACTGCGAATTTCAATATCTACACGGGCGTTTTTAGTGTTACGTTTAGAATCCTGAAATGAGTGCGGTTGTGCCTCTGGAGTGACACCACCTTGCTCACTAGCATTTGTAACAAAGCGTTCAGCTTTTCTAAAAGCTTGTTTCCGTTCCTCTCGTTGAAATTCATTGCATTGCCCTTTAATATTAGCAAGAAATAATAATCCTTCTTGAGCAGTCACAGGATTTTTTCTTGCCCAAGGGCAACTGTATCCACCCTCTTGCTGGATATCGTCTCCTTGAGCTTGTACCCTCCCACGATAAGGTTCTGACGAACTCGACATATTAAATATTCAAATTTATTCATTTAAGACAATTATATAGTAATTATCAGCAAAAATGTCAAAAAAAGCCCAAATACTTGATTAGAATCAATTATCGAAAGTTTAGCTATAAAATTATGTAGAATGCTTTCGACGACGTACTGGGAAATTACCTGACAAAAAAAAGTTGATAGAACCAAAACGGTCTATCAACTCTAAAATTACTTCTTCAAGAACTAAAAATTAACGTTCTTGAAAGACGATTTTTTTGTCCAAGGAAGGACGGTTATTCGACTTAGAAGGATACTTATTACCACCACTGCGGGGAGTTTTATTAATCACCGGTTTACTGCTCGTCGCTGCGGGAACTTCCCAATCAGTTTTCATCCACTGGGGACAATTTTGATCGTAGATCATTTGCAGGGCGGCCGCTGCGATCGCTTGGGGATCGTATTCTGCGCTTAAATCCCGTACTAAAGGCAAGAAAGAAGCCATCCGTTCCCCAGATAAAGCCTCTTTTAGCTGATTTTGCAGCTTGGCCAGGCGTTTTGCTTCTACTTCGGTGCGACTAGGAATGGGACTAGATTCCAGACGTTGACGCAGACGCTGTTCAATCTGACGTAATAAACGCCGATCGATCGGTTCTACTAAAGATATAGCAGTTCCCGTTTTACCGGCGCGGCCGGTGCGGCCAATGCGGTGAATATAGGTTTCCGCGTTATCTGGCAGATCATAGTTAATAACGTGGCTGAGGTTTTCCACATCTAGACCGCGGGCCGCGATATCCGTGGCTACCACTAATTTAATTTTGCCCTCGCGGAAACGTTGCACCAGTCGTTCCCGTTGCACTTGGCTTAAGTTACCGTGGTATTCATCCACCGTTTGCCCCGCTTCTTGCAGTTTGCTGGTTAATTCGGCCGCGGTTTGCTTGGTGCGGACGAAAATAATCGCCGATTCTAGGGGTTCGATCTCTAAAAGGGGTTGCAGGACTTTTAATTTCGTCCAACCGCGAGGGATCATATAAATTTTCTGCTCGATTTTAGCAGGAGCAGCCTGGGTTTGAGAAACCGTCACAGAAACGGGAGATTTCAAGAAATTAGCGATTAAATCGCGGATTTCCCGGGGCATGGTTGCCGAGAAACAGGCGGTTTGACGGGTGGAGGGGGATGCTTGCAGAATCTTTTTAACATCATCGATAAAACCCATACTGAGCATTTCGTCCGCTTCATCGAGGACTACCCAGTTTAAGGATTCGAGATGGAGTTTTTTGCGATCGAGCAGATCAATTACCCGGCCGGGAGTGCCGACCACAATCTGGACACCTTTTTCCAGACTGCGGATCTGACGTTCCATGGATTGACCACCACAGACTGTCAGGATAAACAGACGACGGTCATCAGAGAAATCTTTGATGGCGCTGGCCACCTGTTGGGCTAATTCCCGGGTGGGGGTGAGGATTAAAGCTTGAACGTTAGGATTTTTGGTGTCCATGCGTTCCAGTAAAGGCAGGGAATAGGCGGCAGTTTTGCCGGTTCCCGTTTGGGACATTCCTACCATGTCATGCCCTTCTAACAGAAGAGGGATGGCTTTGGATTGAATTTCGGTGGGGGTGGTGAATCCAAGCGTTTCTAGGTGTTGAAGACGGCTATCGGATAAACCTAAATTGTTGAAACCAGTGGTCATAGGGATTGTTTTGTGGGAATTAAATTAGAAAAATGGAAAAATTAGACTATTTCGCCGTAGAGATCGTAGGTATCGGCCGCAGTAATTCGGACCTGTACGATCGCACCTAGAATCGCCTCCCCTGTCACATAAACCAAGCCATCCACTTCTGGGGAAAAACGAGCCGAGCGCCCGATTAATTCTCCTGTTTCTGGGTTTTCCTGTTCGATGAGAACATCGACAGTTTGACCGATATAAGCTTGATTTTTGCGCTCCGAGATTGGTTGCTGAGTTAACATCAACCTTTCGCGGCGTTCGTCCATAATTGCCTGTGGCACTGGATTGGGCAGGTCAAAAGCGGCTGTACCTTCTTCGGCGGAGAAGGTAAACACCCCGACGTGATCGAACTGATGACGCTTGACAAATTCCAGCAGATGGCTGAAATGTTCCTCGGTTTCTCCGGGGAAACCGACGATAAAAGTCGTTCGTAAAACCGCGTTCGGGATAGCTTGCTTGAGCCGCTCGATAATGCCATCGTTGACTCGTCCTTGCCAGGGACGGTTCATCGCCCGCAGGATGTCGGGATGGGAATGCTGTAGCGGCAAGTCTAGATAGGGTAAAACATTCGGGGTCTCTCGGATCGCCTCGATAACCTTTGGCGTTAACCCGGTCGGGTAAGCGTAGTGAACGCGAATCCAAGGTATATCGACTTCTGCCAGCGCTCGCAAGAGTTCCGCTAATTTGGGTTCGCCATATAAGTCTAACCCATAATTGGTTGTTATTTGCGAAATGAGAATTAATTCTTGCACCCCTTGGCTGGCCAATTGTCGCGCTTCGGCCACAATTGACTCGATCGAACGTGATCTTTGATCACCGCGCAGGTGGGGAATAATACAGAAGGCACAGCGATAGTCGCAGCCTTCGGCCACCCGCAGATAGGCGACTCCCTCGGTAGTGGTGCGATAACGGGGCAGATTTTCATCGGCGATAAAAGTGGGATCGGCACTGACTTCTTTGACTCGTTCTCCCGTCTCTACTCGTTCGACAATCTCGACAATTTTCTGATAATCTCCCGTGCCAACAATGGCCACGGCTTCCGGCAATTCCGTCAGGAGTTCATCTTGGAAATGTTGGGCCATACAGCCGGAGATAATAATTTTTTTATTAGCTTCCGCCAGTTCCACGAGGGTGCGAACGGATTCTTCTCTAGCTGCTTGAATGAAACTACAGGTATTAACGATAACGTAATCGGCCAACTCCTCGTCATTATCTACGGGATAGCCGGCCTTGGCCAGCAGTCCTAACATATGCTCGGAGTCGATCCGGTTTTTCTCACAGCCTAGGTGTGAGATGGCGATGGTTGGCTTATTGCCCATGCGATCGAGTATCAACCAAATCTTAAACTTCTCTAATGTTAAGACATTGTGAACTACTCTCAACGGATTTGAGAGCTTCCTGCTTCAATGGGATGCGCTTTCTACCTCGAAAGATAGCAAGTCTTACCTTCCCGACCCAGGCAGGAGTCCTAGTTCCTAAGACCCACACTTTTTCTTGCAACACGACCCGTCGAGCTTGGTTATCGCTTAAGGAATAGTGGTCAAGACCTGTTTATGATAACATAGTTTTTTGGAATTGTCTATATACAAAGTCAGCATTCATGAGGGGAACTGTGGGGCGAATTACTTCGCCCCTTTAAAAGCCCTGTCCCATCGCACTAAGCGCTTCGGGACGAATGCTGACAGTAAGTTAAAATAATTTCCCCCCTGGGGCCCCGTGGCTAGGCCTTGACCCTGTTAAAATGGGTGAGCGGCGCCTGGTTGGGGACGCTAAGAGTAGTAGACGCTGTGAACTTAATTGCAACTTTCAAGACAAAAAACCCGATTATTGGCGTGGTTCATCTCGCCCCCCTGCCCACTTCCCCCCGTTGGGGTGGTAGTCTCAAGACGGTGATCGAGCGGGCTGAACAGGAGGCGACGGCCTTGGCTGCTGGTGGTGTTGATGGTTTGATTATCGAGAATTTTTTTGATGCCCCCTTTACTAAGCAACAGGTGGATCCCGCCGTGGTTAGTGCCATGACTTTAATTGTTGATCGCATTAAAAATCTGGTGGTCCTACCGATTGGTCTTAATGTTCTCCGCAATGATGCCCATAGTGCCTTAGCGATCGCTACCTGTGTCAATGCCCAATTTATTCGAGTTAATGTGCTAACGGGGGTTATGGCTACCGATCAGGGCATTATTGAGGGTCAGGCCCACGAACTCTTGCGCTATCGGCGCGAATTGGGGTCTGAGGTCAAAATTTTAGCGGATGTTTTGGTTAAACACGCCCGCCCCTTGGGAACTCCTAATCTGACTACGGCAGTGCAAGATACGATCGAACGGGGACTAGCAGACGGGGTGATCCTCTCTGGTTGGTCCACCGGTAGCCCCCCCAGTTTTGAGGATTTGGAACTGGCAGTGGCGGCGGCCAAGGGAACACCGGTTTTTATCGGCAGCGGGGCTGATTTAGACAATATCGGGCGGTTACTGCCGGCTGCCGATGGGGTGATCGTGGCTAGTTCCCTCAAGCGTCATGGCAAAATTACTGAACCGGTGGATCCGATCCGGGTGTCGCAATTTGTGGAAACGGCCCGGCAGATCAACGATCAAAAAGCAAAAATTAATAATTCTCTCCCTTCTTTGCCTCTGTCCACATAACCCCTTGCTAGAATGGCGGATAGTTTCAGGGGATAGCGATCCTAAGTTTTTAGGAATTGAAAACCTCCTAATTAACACAATATCGTTACGGGATTTTTCCTTTCGACAAAGTACATTTAGATTTCCCTCCTGACTTCTGACTCCTGACTCCTGAATTGTGCTGTAATTTAATCTAAATAATATTATGCGTCGTCGTTCTGTACCTTGGATTCATCGCTACTCCCGGCCCCTAATTGGGGGCGTTTCGATCGTGGGGGCGATTCTGACCGGCTATTTAACCATTACCAAACTGACGGGAGGGACTGCGGCCTGTACCGCCGGGGCTAGTGATGGGGCTGGTTGTAGTGGTGTTCTTAATAGTCCCTACGCTACGGTTTTCGGGCTGCCCTTGAGTTTGTTCGGTTTTTTGGCCTATATTGCCATGGCGGTTTTTGCCCTCAGTCCTCTATTTATTAATGGGGAAACTCAGAAAAATCTCCGCAAAAGTTTAGAAAATAATACTTGGTTATTGCTGTTAGCGGGGGCGACGGCGATGGCGGTATTTAGTGGTTATTTAATGTATATTCTAGCCACGGAATTAAAGGAATTGTGTCCCTACTGCATCACTTCGGCTTTGTTCGCTTTAACCCTATTAATTCTCACAATTGTCGGGCGCGAATGGGAAGGTTTAGGACAAATTATACTGCCGATGGTTGTAGTGGCAATGATTACTTTAGTGGGAACTTTAGCGGTTTACGCAGGAGTAAATTCCCCCACGGTGACAGGAGGAAAAGAAGAAATTACCCGGCCAATGACAGCTGCTACACCTCCCTACGGTTGGGAAGTAACTACGGTTTCGGGAGAGGCAGAAATCGCCCTAGCTAAACATTTAAAAGCAATTGGTGCGAAAGAATACGGGGCTTTTTGGTGTCCCCACTGTTACGATCAAAAACAGTTATCTGGTAAGGAAGCTGCAGAAATCCTCAAAAAAGAAGGGGTTTATATCGAATGCGATCCCCAAGGGGTTAATGGTAATCCCCAAGCTTGTCGCGATGCCGGAATTAAAGGTTTCCCCACTTGGATTATTAAGGGTCAAGAATATTCGGGAACCCAAAGATTAGAGAAATTAGCGGAGGTTTCTGGTTATACTGGCCCGATGAATTTTAAATATACAGTTCCGGGACGCAAGTAGGAAAGAGTTAAAAGTTATACTGGAGGCTGAACAAGGTTCAGCCTTTATTGTTGTCTATTATCTCGATGTCGTTATAGCTGGTGTCTAATTAATATTTGTTGATATGACCAGCAGCAACAATTAAATTAATAGTTTTAAGCAAAAAGTAAACAATCCCAACCCAGCAACTAACTCTGATGAGCTATTTATACTCTTATCGCCATAACTTGACCCAATTATTAGAGGAAATTAATTTACAGAAACCTTCGATCAAAATTCCTACCTTTGTTACTCATGACTTGGTAGATACTTATCAAACTTGTCGTCTAATTGATGATTTCATTTTTGAATATTTTCAAGAAAATAGAACAACAGACACAGACATTGCAGACAATAGGGATCAAAAAATCGATGATGCTTTGGATGAGTTCCAGTCTAAAGTAGTTGAAAAAATCCTGAAAGAAAAACAGGATTTTAAAAATATATCTCTGAAAAAGAAGAAAGGATTTAAAAATATTTTTGAGTTTGCTCAATGTGAAAACTTGTACTTATCTAATAAATATGTCAATCTTATCTCCGAAAGTCTAGGTCATACTTTAGAAGAAATTGCTTCTATTAGTTCACAGGTTTTTGTACCAGAAAAAATTCTAAATTTTAAAATAAAAGGTGTGGATTTAGTAGTTTTTAATCAAGGAATAATCAAATACACTCAATTAAAAACGAAAAAAGATACTCTTACTGGTAGCCAGAGTGATCGGAGTATCAATGAATTAAAAATACATCCTAACTCAGTTTTTGCCGCTGCTTTAGATATGGGCAATTCTTGGACAATTAGCAAAACCAAAGCTAAAGAGAATAATATTGAGCTATTAGCAGGACAAGCTTTTTGGTCAATGTTGGACTTAGATTATGAAACTATCCTGAATAAGTTAAAGATGACAGTCAGGAAAATCGAAAAAGAACTTTATCAAGTTTAGCTACTTTGATGTATAATCAAGATGTAGATAAGTTGCTAATTATTGATTATGACTCAGGTAAATCTACAAAAAGCCGCTCATATTCTCGGTGTAACTACCGCAGAAATACTAACATGGCAAAAGAAAAAATTAATCAAAGGTCAGAAAATCAATCAAGTTGATTGGTTATTTGATCTCGAGCAATTAACCAATCTTAAAAATAACCAATCCCCCGGAGAATTGAGAATTTTAAAAACTGTTGAGCCAACTAATTACACGGTTATTGAATTATTCGCTGGTTGTGGTGGTATGGCTTTAGGTTTAGAAAATGCGGGACTAAAAACGCAATTACTGGTGGAAATCAACCAAGATTGTGTTAATACTTTAAGACTCAATCGACCGCAATGGAATGTTATAAATCAAGACATAAAAAATATTAAATTTTCTAATTTTAGAGACAAAATAGATATTGTAGCTGGAGGTTTTCCCTGCCAACCTTTTAGTTATGCTGGGTTAGGGAAAGGATTAGAAGATTTGAGAGGGAGCTTATTTTTTGAATTTGCTCGTTGTTTACAGGAAGTACAACCTAAAATCGCTATGGCCGAAAATGTTCGAGGATTATTAAGTAATAAAAAAGGAGAAACCCTGCAATTAATGCTGCAAGCTTTACAGGAAATCGGTTATTATGCTGCTTATCAAGTTTTATCGGCTCAATTTCTCGATGTTCCCCAAAAAAGAGAAAGATTAATTATTATCGCCACCCGTCAAGACCTAAATATTAAACCCATCTTTCCCCAATATAAAAACTATACTATTTCTCTGAAAAAAGCCCTAGAGAATTGTCCAAGTTCTCCAGGAGTAGAATATAAAGAAAGAAAAAAAGAGATTATGTCTTTAGTTCCCGCAGGAGGAAATTGGCGGAATTTGCCGATGGATATTCAAAAAGAATATATGAAAAATAGTCTTAAAAATCACGGCGGACGGACAGGATATGCTAAAAGATTATCTTGGGATGAACCGGCTTTAACTATTACCTGTAGTCCGGCACAAACCCAAACAGAAAGATGCCATCCCCAAGAAACTCGTCCTTTGACTGTGAGAGAATATGCACGAGTGCAGTCCTTCCCCGATGATTGGCAATTTACCGGTAACTTAACCTCTCAATATCGACAGATTGGTAATGCGGTTCCCGTGAATATGGCCTATCATCTTGGTGGCTGTTTAATTAATATGTTGCAAGGGGATTATCTGGGGGAAACACAGCCAAAAACCGAACAGTTAAGCATTCCGGGGTTAGAAGTTAATTAATTTTGACTAAAAGTAAATAGCACTTGCTGAATAAATGTGAAATGTAGGCAAGGTAAGGGTTTTGTGGCTTTTCTCGCGAAACAGGTGCAGGATTTTAAAGCTAGTGGCTCAAAAACCTTGCGTCTTCATCAGCCCGCATCCTGTAGGGGCGAAGTCTTTGGGCAATAACCTATCGGTGAAACCGTAGATTTTCTATCCGAATGCTTCGCCCGTACTTTTTCAGCAAGCCCTAACTATTCATAATTACTGACACGCAAAAACTATTGATTTAGGATAAGTAGGGAGGCACAATTATTTGTAGGATGGGTTAGCGCACTTCGTAACCCATGCGGGCGTTGGGTTTCATGCTTCAACCCAACCTACGTTCTGACACGCAAAAACTATTGATTTAGGATAACAAATACAATTATAATACTTTTAAATCACCGATAACTGTTTCAGTTTTATTGTTAGATGGTATAGGGAATCTCAATAAATGGATGTTGATTGAGATCAAAATCTTGGGTATTACGAGTGACTAATTTGAGATTATAGTAAAGGGCGACCGATGCTTGAATGGCATCGGGCAATTTCCATTGAATAACCTTTTTGTTAGGCTGTTTAGTTGCCTTTTTTTTGATTTGTTCACGACGGATTTGAATGACTAAATCAGTGATGTTGACATCTAAGTCTATCAGGGGAAAATGTCCTAATAATTCTCCTGCTTCTTCAAAGGAATTATCATCATCAAAACCAATGAGAACTGCGGCTTTAGTAATGACAGAAATATAACTTTCATCTCGGTGAGCTTTTAGATAAACTGTAGCTTGGGTAATACCATTAAAATGGTCGATTAAAATACAGGAGTCTATTAATCGTTTCATATCCACTCCTCCCGAATTTTTTGCTGATATTCTAAGCTATCTCCTTTAGTCCAGATTCCCTTGGTTTTATCTAATAAGGCTTCAAAAGCTGCTTCTGTCCTTTCATCCTCAACTACTTGAATGTTAATGGCTAACTTTGTTCCTGCTTTAAAGGGTAAGTTAGAGAGGATAATCTTCTGAGAATGATCGATGGTTAAATAGGTTTGATAACTATTCATAATTATTGACAAGCAGAAACTATTGATTTAGGATAACAAAGACAATTATAATACTTTTGAATCACCGATAACCGTTTCAGTTTCATTGCTCTTAATAAAACTTAATATACTTCAATTTTCTCAAAAAAATCGACCCACCTAACGACAGAAAAGAGAGCGCATTTATCAGTTTTTCCCACTGTTCACTGATAGCTATTCACTGTTTACTGATTAGGGGGGACGCACACAACCCGAAACCCGATGAGGTAGTCGAGGAGGGCGAGGTAGGGGCGAAACGCAGAACGGCAATGGCTGGGAGAAATCAACCCTACCCCACCAGAAATTGATTTTGTCCGATTTTACTGTGCGGGGGGAATAACTTCTAAAGGAATACTTTCAGTTTTTCCCTCTTTAGATCCCACATTCCGCACCCTCAACTGTCACAGATCAAAAAAGCCATTAAAGTAGTACATAATAACTAAAGTTAATTCAAAGGTTAAAAGGGTTAATGAGAATATATAGCATTAAAAGGGGTATGGAGCGAGAAAGAGAAAATTCAAGAGAAAAAAATAATTGTTCAGAAAACAAGAAATAATTGATTACAATAGAAGTAGTGGAGGAATCTGTTGTGAAATTAAAACCCCAAGAAATAGAAATTCAGAACATAGACCATCTAGGGATAGTGGCAGGAATAATAGACTCAATCGGAATAGTAGAAATAATAAACGAATTGATAGGAGTCGAAAAAGACGAAAAAGTAAATGCAGGTCAAGTAGTAAAAGCCATGATAATCAACGGGTTAGGATTTGTTTCCAAACCCTTATATATGTTTCCCGAATATTTTGAAACAATCGCCTGTGAACATCTAATAGGAACAGGAGTAAAACCAGAATATCTCAACGACGATAAATTGGGGAGAGTCATGGATAAACTATTTATAAAAGGATTAGATACAATATTTTTCATCATCGCAGTAAAAGCCGCCCAAAAATTTGGAGTATCACTATCAACATCACATCTAGACTCATCATCAATCCACGTACATGGGCAGTATAACACTAGCTTACCAGAAGTAATATTTGAGAATCAAAAAATAGGAAATAACCAAGAATTAGAAGAAATAGCAGTAAAATCACCAAAAGAAATAACCATCACTTATGGTTATTCTCGTGACCATCGGCCGGACTTAAAACAGTTCATCATAGAAAGGATATGTTCAGGAGATGGAGACATCCCAATATTTTTGAAACTAGCATCAGGAAACCAAGCAGACTCATCATGTTTTGGTCAAATAGCAGTAGAATATCACAAACAATTAGAAGTTAATAGTCTCATTGTTGCTGACTCTGCCTTATATACAGAATCAAACCTGAAAATGATGTCAGATTTACAGTGGTTATGTCGAGTACCATTAAGCATAAAAGTAGCAAAATCATTAATATCAACAATACCAGAATCAGAATTTATTGATAGTACAATACCAGGATATAAATTAGGATCAAAAACCGAAAATTATGCAGGAATAGAACAAAGATGGTTAGTAGTACAAAGTCAAGAAAGAAGAGAATCAGACCTGCGTAAACTCACCCAAAAAATTACCAAAGCCGAATCAAAAGCGGTTCTTGATTTGAAAAAGTTATCACAAGAGAGATTTGCTTGTGAAGCAGATGCTATCAAGGCATTATCAAAATTATCAACCCAGTTCAAATATCACCAAATTAACGAAAGTAAGGTGACTCCAGCCAAATCTAATAAAAAAGATTCTCTAAATGAAATATCCTACCAAATATCAGCTACAGTCTGCCAGGATGAAAGTAAAATTAATACAGAATTGCTGAGTGCAGGACGTTTTATTATTGCTACGAATGTTTTAAATTCACAGGAACTTAGTGATGATTCTATGCTCAGGGAATATAAAGCTCAACAATCATGTGAACGGGGGTTTGGTTTTCTCAAAGACCCATTATTTTTTGCAGATAGTATTTTCCTTAAAAGTCCTGAGAGAATAGAGTCTATGGGAATGATTATGGGTTTATGTCTCTTGGTTTATACATTGGCTCAACGTCAAATTAGAAATGCTCTGAAAGAGTCTAAATCAACAATTAAAAATCAATTAGGTAAAGCAACTAATTCCCCTACTTTACGCTGGATTTTTCAATGCTTTCCGTGTATTCATTTGATTACACTCAATCAGGAGGAACATATTTCTAATTGGAATAAGGACAGAGATTTTATCTTGCGTCTTTTACCAGATGATTGTTTACGTTACTATCAATTAGCCACCTAATTATTATCTCTATCAATTTAATTTCTATGAGTGAACATGAGCTAATATCTTTGATTTATAGCTCCATTTTACTATGTCTATAATTTAGTTTTTTACTTTAATTGATTAGTCTAAATTATGATTTATCTCTTGGATTTCTTCTTTTATTTATCTGTTGACTCCTCTAGGTGGTGTTAATTCTTATTGCTCCTTATTGAGAATAGGTTTTGATGCCATTTGTGGTGCTTTACTGTTTCTCAAATGCCTTTTTTCGCTCCTTATGTTTATTTTTATGCTCACTTTGATTTTTTCTCTCCGTAATTTCTCTCTGTGACAGCTTAGGGTGCGGAATGTGGGTTGTAGTCATGGATAAAATACCAAAGGGTTCCCCAACGTGATTCTCCATTTTTTTAGAGAAAGATAGACTCTCTCTCACCAGCCGAGAAATCCTTTGTCGAAAGGTATTATTTAATCTTTCAATAGGATTAGTTTGACCAGTTTCTTTTCCGACCGGTCGATGACGTTTACTAGGAATTACTGTCTTATAGGACTCCCAAAAGTCTGTGTAAGCAACCGCACATTGTCGGTAAATGTCTGGTAAACTGGCCCCAAAGTTTTTTGGCTGATTGACGACTCCTATCTCCGCGCATAGCAACCAATAATTTCTCTTGTCTTTCTATCAATTAACCGCCAAATATAAACCTTTATCGTCTTAGAAAAAACAAAAGACCACATCTCATCAAATTCTCTAACCAATTTACCTTTTGGTTTGTCCGAAACCTTTATTTAACGGGGGACAGCCGCCAGTTTATTGTTGACATAATTTTGTAACCATGACCAACTTACTCCTGTTACTCTAGCAATTCCTCGTCAGGAAATTCGTTCAAGCAAGAGTTGATCAATTAATTGTTTAGTTTCGTCAGAGACGGTTTTATTAGTGGGATTGATCACAAACGGTTGACCACATTCTTTACATTGACGTTTGGGTTTTCCCTTATGAATAGAACCATTCTTGATCCTATGGTGAGAACCACAACGCTTGACAGGGGAATAGAGGTGAACTAGGGGGGGGGACTTGGTTCGGTGCTAGACTGATATTTGAGTAAGCCAGACAGGAGCCAGAAAAAGATATTTATCAGAAAAGTCATGAGCAAGCTAGAGGTTTAAAGACTGAGCGGGTTCCAATTATTTTTATTGATAAATATTTTACACAATTCATACCAGGTAAGCAAGAGAGCTACGCCACTACTACCGAATCATTACCCACCTCGGCCTGTTTTTGGGCACCGGCTGCTAAACTACTGACGAAGAAGCGAATTTCTGTCGTAGTTTTATTCCACAACCGGCGGACACTGCGAACCATGACTAGGGTGGTTAGGCCAGGCCACAGACTCTGCCGATGCAGGGGCGGTAATTGAGACACTGGCACTACCCAAATTTGACGGGTTTCGAGCCGGTGATGCCCCGACTCCACCTTTTCGTGGTAGCTGTATTCAATCCCTTGCCAATCCCCGGCTATAGCTTGGTCAAACCAGCCTTCTACTTGTTGAAAGAGCTTGCCCTGATTGCCTTTGAGGGCTAAGACGTCATCTCCGGCCCCAGACTTGATTTGTTGGGCAATTTCAGTTTGGGTTCCCATGGCATCCAAGGTGACTATCGCTCCCTTGAGATTGAGCAATTGCAGCAGGTGCGGCACGGCGGTAATTTCATTGGATTTACTGTCCACTTTTTCTTGGGCTAAGACTAACCCATGTTCGCTACTCCAAGCACTGACGGTGTGCAAAGCTTTCAGCTTTTCCTCTCGGTCATAAGAATTCTTGGCTGTTTTCCCATCTATAGGGATTAGTTCTATGTTCAATTTCTCGGTGATTTCCCCTATCACCCGCCAGGAATCCTGACTGTAATTGCTTGGGTTCTAGCATCCCTAGCACTCTGCCAAAGGTATCGTGGGAAGGTATCCCCTTCGGTAGGTCTAAAAATGTTTCCAACCAAGATTGCTTGGCTTGACCGTAGGCTTCTATGGCGACAAACCCATCGGCACCAGCTAATACCGCCAAGATAGCTATGGTAATTATCGATACTAGGCTATGATTGCGCCCCCTGTCCGCTCTCGGGTCTTCTAGATGCTGAAAATGTTTCAAGACACTGTTTCTTAAAACCTTTGCCTCTCGCTCTTGCTTGGGGTTTAAAACTAGGAGACCAAAACCGGATGCCATGCTCAACTGCTACACCATGTAACTTTTTGCTTCCTCTCAGATTAACTCCTCTCAGTTCGCCCTGCTAGGCACGACATTCAGTCACCTCTGTCTGTTACATTTTATCCAAAACGACGTGCGATTACCCTGCTCGATGGACTTTATTTTGACTATGAAGATAATTTAAACCTTGGGCGACTTGAACAGTAATATTTTTAATCTCCCCCGATGACAAACCGCCTTTTTGAATGTGATTTTCTAGGCTACCCTGTGCCAGTTCCATCACTAAATAAAGCATCTCCGTATTGAGAAAACGAAATTCCCCCACGGAATAAGCTTTAATTAAATTAGAATGTTCTAACTTTCTGGCATTTTGTAACTCAATTAATTTATCATCGCTACTTTCGGGGATAACTTTAATCGCCACTTCTTGAACCGATGTATTTCTGACTATTTCACTGGCATGAAATACACCTCCAAAACCCCACGCACCGATAAACTTATTCAGACGATAAGAGTTTATTTGTTGTCCTTCTAACATCTTCATCATTTGGTCTAGCATGATAATAACTCCTGAATTAGTCAATTTTTCCGTTAAAATATTGTTATTGGTTAGACTCTGTTTTAACCTTGGTTTTTCTATTTTAACTTGAGCTTTTAGCTTTGCTGTGCCATCGGGAATAATGGTTTTACTCTGCTTAGTTCAACCTATAGCCGCAAAAACTTTGACCTCATCATCCTATTCTAGTAAAGGGATTGGGGGAGATTCAGCAAACCTATGGCTATTTCCCGAAAACCCCATCACCCTATTTGTCTAAAAATATTAAGAGATGTAACTATTTACCCCCAACCCAGAAAGTGATTACTCAACAGGGGTGAGATCAGGATAGTCTAGATCGAGCAGTCAGATAGATGTTTAGTTAAATTCCTACTTCAGATATGTCCGTTTCTAGTCCTCCTCGTTCCCTGCGTATCGGTTCCCGTAAAAGTCAGTTAGCCCTAGTACAAACCTACTGGGTACAGGCAGAATTGAGTAAACACCACCCCCATCGACAGTTTGAGGTGGAGACGATGAGTACCCAAGGCGATAAAATTCTCGATGTGGCCCTGGCGAAAATCGGTGATAAGGGTTTATTTACCAAAGAATTAGAAGTGGGAATGTTGGATAGATCGATCGATCTTGCTGTCCATTCTCTCAAGGATCTGCCCACTAATTTACCCGAAGGCTTAATCTTGGGTTGCGTCACCGAAAGAGTTAATCCGGCCGATGCTTTGGTGGTAAATAGCCAAAATCAAGACTATCAATTAGATAATTTACCAGAAGGTTCAGTAATTGGGACTTCTTCTCTGCGTCGATTGGCCCAGTTGCGTCACCATTATCCCCATCTGACTTTCAAAGATGTGCGCGGCAATGTCAACACCCGTCTGGCAAAATTGGACGCGGGAGAATACGATGGGATTATTCTGGCAGTAGCGGGATTGGAAAGGTTAGGATTAGGCGATCGAGTTCATCAGGTTATCCCGGCAGCGATTTCTCTCCATGCGGTGGGACAGGGGGCTTTAGGGATAGAATGCCGCGATGCTGATCCGGAGGTCTTGGAAGTCCTAAAAGTGTTGGAACACGCCCCTAGTCGCGATAAATGCTATGCTGAACGGGCTTTTTTACGGGAGTTGGAGGGGGGCTGTCAAGTTCCCATCGGAGTGAATACGGCGATCGAGGATGGTATGCTAACTTTAACGGGGATGGTGGCTAGTCTCGACGGTAAGCGCCTGATTAAGGACTCGGTTAGCGGTGATCCTAGCCATGGGGAAGCTTTAGGACGAGATTTAGCCCATAAATTGCGCGACGCTGGTGCTGGAGAGATTTTAGCCGAGATTTTCGCTGAAGTGGGCCGATAATCAGTTATCAGTTATCAGTTATTAGTCTTAATTAACTTTGGTTCGGTTGATAGTCTTTTCCACCGGGATGAGAGAATTGCTTTTCGGAGTCAGGAAATTGTGCAGGATGTGACGATTTTGAATTAAAACTAAAGTTGCGATCGCTAAGAGAAAATAACCAAAACCTTTTTGTAACTGTTTTGCGGACACAAACTGTCCCAGATAGGAACCGATAAGAGTACCGAGGGCAGCCGCAAAAGCAAAAGATAGGGTTAACTGCCAATCGACGCTAATTTGACCTAAATAGCCCAGTAATCCCGCTACAGAATTGAGGGAAATAATCAGCAGGGAAGTAGCGATCGCTTGCACCATGGGGATTTTACCCAATAATACCAGCGCGGGAACGATAGCGAAGCCTCCCCCAACCCCAACTAATCCCGTCAGGACACCCACAGCAATTCCTTCGCTCATTAACCAGAGCCAGCAATATCGGCACACTGGTTGGGGGTAGAGAGTCAGATTTTTTGGCCGATCGCGGGCTTTATAATCAGGATTATCTATCTGTGTTGATCTACTAATCATAAAGGCTGCTGCTATTACCATTAGTGTTGCAAACAGGAGCATCTGGAAGGTGGCAGTGACGAAGGGTAATGTGGCTAATCTTGCTCCCCAAAAAGCCCCTACCATCGTCGCAGAACCGAAGATAAAAGCGATTTTTAAGTTAATGTTGCCTTTTTTCCAGTGGGGAATCGTGCCAAGTAAACTGACACTACCGATGACTAGAAGCGTCATAGCGATCGCCGATTTGGTCGGTACTCCCATCACATAGACTAGAATCGGTAATGCTAGTACAGAACCTCCTCCTCCTAGCAATCCCAGACTAATCCCCGTACAAACGGCTAATAAATGTCCAATTAACCAAGTCATTTCAGTTATCAGTTATCAGTTATCAGTTATCAGTTATCAGTTTCTGAAGGCAACAGGCCCCAAGTAAAGAATCTGGCAATTCTCCTACCTAAAAAGAAGGCTAGAAACTAAGTACATCTTTGGTTTTAGATTCTTCTCTTGTTATCAGTTATTTACTGGTTACTGGTTACTGATTACTGATGACTGATTACTGCTTACTGATGGGGTTGATTATAAGGAAGTTTAGCCAGAAGCATAGCTAAAGCACAGGTATTACTAATCCCCGCAAAAACTAGACCAGAACCGACAAAACCGCTTAAAATCAGGAACCAAGGCGAGAGAAAGGCTCCTAATACTGTTCCGAGGACAACTAAGGAACCAGCAACAATCTGCACCTGACGGAATAGACTAATTGGCGCATTTTGGTCTTTTTCGGTGGTATAACCCGCACTTTTCCAAGTATTTAAGCCGTTTTTTAACTGGGCAACTTGGCTAAATCCTGCCGCAATCAGTTTTTGTGCCGCTACAGTGGATCTGCTGCTGGAATTACAATAGAGAACTAGGGTTTGATTGGGGTCAAAAGCGATCGAATTAGGGTTAAAACTGGAAAGTGGTAATAATTTCGCCCCTGGAATGCGATCGCTGGCGTACTCCCCCGGTTCTCGCACGTCAATTAAGCACACTTCTCGGCGCTCAATTAAGTTTTTTAAAGTATGGGCATCAAATTCTTGTAATTTTGCTTGATTTGTGGTACCGGTCATCGTTAATCTCCTGAAGGGATATTTAAGCTAAAACAACTCCTAAATTGCCGCAGCCTTGGTTAGCGGGAACAGCTTCCATGATCTTTTTGGGATCGGGTAAATTAAGACTGTTCATAAACTCGATAAATTGTCTGCGGTTACGTCCGACAAAACGAGGATTGTATTGTTTTTCTTCGGCAATGGTGGAGACGCTTAACCCGCGATAGTCGTGGCCAGGATAAACTAGGGTACTATCGGGGAGAGTGAAAAGTTTTTGCGTGACTGAATCAAAGAGAGTGCCAGCATCGCCGCTTTGGAAGTCGGTACGACCACAACCCCGGATAAATAGGGCATCTCCTGTCAAAATATGACTGTTATTGACTAAATAGGCTAGATGACTATCGGTGTGGCCAGGAGTAGCGATCGCTTTGATGATGATATTTCCTAGCAATAATTCCTCTCCATCCGTCAGATGGCGATCAGCACAGGCTACTTGAGCATTTTCGGGAACTATACCCTGACAGCCTGTGATTTGCCTTAATTTTCCAGTTCCTGTGATGTGATCGGCGTGAACATGGGTTTCTAAACAATACTTTAGCGTTAATCCTAGCTCCTGTAATTGCTGATAATCCCTTTCCACCTGTTCCCGCACTGGATCCACCAATACCGCTTCCTTGCTGACGGGATCGGCAATCAAATAAGTATAAGTGCTGGTTTCAGGATCGAACATCTGACGGAATAGCATGATCTCTGACTCCCTTTGTATAACTTTATAACTATACTACCATATAATTATAGATTTGTAGGAAACCTCTGGCATGATTAATACTAAATCCGTTGAGTACAGGCTAGTTATGAGGAGAGGCACTCATGCAACAGGCAAGAGGCAAAAGGGGAAATAAATAATCAGTTTTTAATAACAGGATTTGGTATAATTTTTGGTCTGCATCTCACTGTTGAGTCAAGAGCCAATACAAATAAAGCGAGAACTGTCGCTCTTGCAGTTCCCGCTCTATTATTGTTGGAGTATCTAACCCCCAAATATTGAGTTAAATTAGTACAAATCTTCTTCTTTGTGGGTGGTGATCACACAGTCAGAAGTAGGATAGGCGACACAGGTGAGGACATAACCCGCTTCAATTTGATCGTCATCCAAGAAGGATTGATCGGATTGATCAACGCTACCAGATTCGAGTTTACCGGCGCAAGCAGAACAAGCACCAGCACGACAAGAAGAAGGTAGATCTAATCCTTTTTCTTCTGCTGCCTCGAGAATATATTCATCATTGGGAACATCAATTGTATGGTCGCCATCGGGTGTTTTCAGGGTGACTTTATAAGTGGTTGTCTCTGTTGTCTTTGCCATAGGTTGTTCCTCAGTCTCAAAATGCCTTCTCTCGCCGTTTAGACTGAACGGGTCGAATGAGTTTCCTTTTTGATACTACGGGAAAATTTACCCGGCTCAACTTACCATTAGTAATGACAGCCTTAAATAAACTTAAAATAATATTTACTTATCTCTTAGGTAAATAACCCCCGCTAGTTGTGGATGAATCGTCAAATAATTTCATCAATCTTTAGGTAATAAGTAGTTGGATAACATTAAAGTTTTTTAGCTATCAGCTAGAAAAGCTAAAAGTCAAGAGTTGGGAGTGGGTGAGATGGAGAAGAAAAAAGCTTAATCCTGCAAAAAAGCGAGAGGATAACTCATATTCTCAGCAAAACCCAAGATACCTCGATCGCGATGCTCATAGAGTAAATTTCCTTGATTATCAAATAAAAAAGTCCCTCCCCGTTGGGTGAGATAACTACTATCAGGAACATAGGTTGGCCAATTGCCCAAAACTTGACTCATATTACGCAGTCTCAGGGTGGCTAATTCAAAAGGTCGCTGAAAACCTTGACCCCCAGCAAGATTGAATAGGGAACCCCGGAAAGGTGGTAAAGGCCGCGCTTGAATTGTTTCCTCCTCGGCAATTAATTGGGGGGCTTTGCGATCGCCAAGATAACCCCGCAGCACTTCGGCCAGAGTCCCCGGACTACCCACACCCGCACACATCAAAATTAGATTTAACCAAGCATTTTGCCCGGGGGAAAATCTGGGTAATTTTAACGATAAACCGCGATACAGTCCCAATAAATTATGTAATTCGGCTTTGGGGTCAACAAAAAGCCAATCTTGCCGAAATTTCGTATATTCAGCGAATTTTAAACCTGAATTGCGATCGCCGATACCGATGGCCCGAATGGTGATCCCGGCATTTTGCCAAAGGGCTGCCTCTTTTTCTAACCACCAAGCGTATTCGAGACTGTCAAAATCCCCCAATTGCGGCCAAACAAGAATTAAAAGACGTTTATACTCGGCACAATCGCTTAAAATTGGCACTATTTGCCCATCGCTGACTCTTTGGCGTTGAATTGTTGAAAATATTTCATAGCTGCTGCTCATCGGTAAATTTCTCCTAATAAAACCTCCTCTTTTGCCCCCGTGACTTTCGGTAAATTACCGGGGAAATTGTGCCAGCGCCAATAGGCCAAGAGGGCAAAAGCGATCGCTTCTTTAAAATCGCTATTTAATCCTACCTGATCAGTGGTCAAAAGCTTGACATTTGACCCAAAATGTGCTAGGAGTCGTTGCCGCAGGTAGGCATTGCGAGCGCCACCACCGCAGAGCAGCACTTCCGCGGGCATTTCCGGCAAAAAGGTTTGATAGCTGTGGGCGATCGAAATGGCGGTTAAATCGGTTAAACTAGCCAACCAGTCGGCATCACTGAGGGAATAAGCTTGGGCATCCTCGCGCAATTGCGCTAGATAGGCGGGGCTAAATAACTCTCTGCCAGTGGATTTAGGTGGATATTGTTGAAAATAAGGCTCCTGTAGCCATTTATGAACTAATTCGGGGCAGGGTTGACCCTGGGCTGACCATTGACCGTTATGGTCGTAGGTTTGTTGGCCTTGGCTCAAAAATTGTACGGCCAAATCGATAAGGACGTTGCCGGGGCCAGTATCCCAACCGAAAATTTTTTGCTGCCAATTTTCCGTTTGTCGGGGGGGTAGATAGGTTAAATTGCCAATACCGCCGATATTTTGGACGCAGCGGGTTTTGGTGGGGTGAGAGAGCAGATAAGCGTCAATTTTCGGCACTAGGGGCGCGCCGTGACCAGCTTGGGCGATATCGGCAGCGCGAAAATTACTAATGGTGGGGATACGGGTAATTTTTGCGATCGCTGCTCCCCGTCCTAATTGTACCGTGTAACCGAGGCGATCGTTTGCGGGGGGTCGATGAAAAACGGTTTGACCGTGACTGCCGATTAATTGGGCTTTTGGGGCCTCTTTTTGGATATTTAAAGCGGCACGGGCGAATTCTGCGGCGATATCATCATCTAAGCTGGCTAAAGCTTCAATAGATAGCTTTTCTCCCCCACAGACTTGCAAAATTGTCTCTCGCAATCGGGGGGAATAGGGATAGGTTTCCCCTGCTAATAACTGCACCTGTGGGGACTCCACTGTACCGCTAATCTCCACTAAAGCAGTATCGATGCCATCCACCGATGTGCCACTGATTAAACCGATAACTAACAAGTTTTTTCCCTCAAGTGTCGATTGTTGATTATTTTATCCCCCTCCGACAATAGTAACAATTTCTAATTTATCCCCCTCCTTGATTTCCGTGTTTTCCCAATACTGACGATGGAGGATTTCTCCGTTATATTCCACTGCCACTAACCGAGGATTCATGCCCAAATTTTCTAACATTTGCGGTAGTTTAGTTGCGGGTAAACAGGTTTGAGTTTTGCCGTTGATTTGCAAGGTTATTTCTGACATGGATTTGGATATGAACAAATGAATTAATCGGAGGAGTCAGTATTCAGGAGACAGGAGTTGAGAGTTGGGGTTTTAGGGTTTTAGGGTTTTAGGGTTTTGGGGTATTAGTTGAAATTCCCCATTTCCCCATTTCCCCATTTCCCCATTCCCCCATTTCCCCATTTCCCCATTTCCCCATTCCCCCATTTCCCCATTTCCCCATTCCCCCATTTCCCCATTTCCCCATTTCCCCATTTCCCCATTTCCCCATTTCCCCATTTCCCCATTTCCCTACACCCTACACCCTACACCCTACACCCCACCCCCGTTCCCTACTTTAATTGGTTTAATAATTGTTGTGTCACCACATCGGGGTGCTGCGCTTCCATGATGGCCCGAACTACAGCCACCCGTTGCGCTCCTGCCTCTAAAACCTCTTTAATGTTACTACTATCAATACCACCGATCGCAAACCAGGGTAAAGGGCAATTTTCCCGCGCATAACGGACGTATTCCAATCCTGCGGGGGTTTTTCCCGCTTTGGTGGGGGTGGCATAAACTGGACCGACTCCCACATAATCGGCCTTTTCTTGGATTGCTTTGGCCATCTCTTGGGGATTAGTGGTGGACCGGCCGATAATTGCTCCAGGACCGAGAAATTGCCGCGCTAGGGAAATCGGTAGATCCTGTTGGCCGAGGTGAACACCATCAGCATGAATGGCCTGAGCAATATCGACGCGATCGTTCATAATAAACAAAGCATCGTAACGGTGGCATAACTCACACAGTTTAGCGGCCTCTTCTAAACGAATGGTATCAGCGGCGGTTTTATGGCGGTACTGAACCAATTTTAAACCTCCTTTTAGGGCTAATTCGACGATTTCTAGGAGATTTTCGGCAGGAGAAGTGACTAGATAGAGGGGAGATGCTTTCAGTTTTTCCAGAGGTGGAGAGATTAATAGTTTACTCTCTAGCTGATACACGCGATAGCGTAGCTGTTTACAGGCTATCCCTAGCTCTAGATCATAGAGTTTACCGTATTCTTCTAAAACCCTGAAAGCCTCCTGTACGCGAGCGAGATTTGCTTGCAGCAGTTCCTCGACAGTCTCCCGGATTTCTTCCCTCGGATGGCTTAAATCCCTGCCGATATCGCCCGCTGTGTCCCGATGTCGTTTAAGATCGATCGAGTGCCAACTAGCTAATTGATGGCGCATTTCTTTACATTCTTGGGCTAAATCGGGATTATCTAAGCCAAAACGACACCATTCTTCGATAATTCGCAGTCCTTCTCTAGCGCGGTCAAGGTTAGCATCGAGAATCCGTTTAATCGCCGTGGTTTCTAGTTTCATTTGCGTGGAGTTATTATAGCCATCAGCCAATTTGAATCCCCCTCAATCCCCCTTGGAAAAGGCAACTTTCAGGGTTTTCCCCCCTTTTTAAGGGGGGCAAGGCAGGGTGATTTCATAAAAAAAGAGAAGGAGTAAACTACAGAGTGTAAGTAAAGAGGCTACTGTAGAAAATGCTCCTTCTAGAACAATTAAAGCAAATACCAGACCATCGTGGCAACCGGGGCAAAAACCCACATTCCGCACCCTCAACTGTCACATAAGCTGTCCCCCGCCAGAGACTTGAGTAAAAATACTTAGCTGGTGAGTTTCTCGGTGGCCGCTAGGGGGTCTTGAGACCCCTATTAGGACTTGCTGAATAAATGTGAAATGTAGGCAAGGTAAGGGTTTTGTGGCTTTACGAGCGAAACAGGTGCAAGATTTTGAGAGAATCGTGCTTCAAAACCTTGCGTCTTCATCGGCCCGCGTCCTGTAGGGGCGAAGCATTCGGGCAATAACCTATCGGTGAAACCATAGATTTTCTATCCGAATGCTTCGCCCGTACTTTTTGCTGCAAACCCTAATTAGGGTCTGCAGCAAAAAGTTTCTCGTGGGGGTAGGGTGTGGGGTGTAGGGTGTAGGGTGTAGGGTTTTCCCCATTTTCATCTGGTAAATTAGCTAATTTTCAGGGAAAAAGTCCAGGAATTTTCCCCCCGCTCCCTCCTAGCTAAGGCCCTTTTTGATTTCCCAAAAGTCTAAAAGTCTTACCCAACAAGGTTTTTAGATTTATTCAGCAAACCCTAATTATAGCGGTATTCGCTTGAGTGAGATACAGACCATCGTCTTGCCTAGACTGACTTATAGCTTGTTGCAGTATACCTCATTCGACTGCATACCGCTATAGGATAAATCGTATAGACCATTAAAACGAAAGCCTTTTTAATACAATTTGTCGTAAATTTTTGTAAAAAATGTATGGCGAAAATCGGAGGGACGAAATCCAACTTCTGAAAGAATCATGGCAATTTTTCTCTCTTCTAGAAAATTGGTTGCTCCAGCTAAAACCTGTAGCTCATAACCCTCTGGGCTCTTCTCGACTTTGTGTGATAATTTTTGCTTATGGAATCGTGAAATGCTTATCGGGCAACACTTTTAGGACTATTTTGTCGAAGAAACTATCAGTATAGACCTCGTTTCCACACAGAAACCAGAAGATCCCCCTCTGTATCCATTTTTAGCAGGTCTATCCTATCTATCCCCTGATCTCGACAAAAATTATCTAAGCTATCAATTGTAATTGTTTCTGTTTTGTCGGTTGATTGGCCTTGATTCTCGTCTATGGGCCGGTTTAAGGCATCGGTGAGGGAGTTTTGTTGAGAATTAGAGTTTAAGATAATTGTTTTTTCTGAAGGTTGCTCGCCTAACGCGATCGGAAAACAGCGAATTCGCTGATTATCAGCAAATTTTTGAGATAATTGGGCAAAAGTTTCCTTGATTGGCTCGAAACAAAGAATATCAGCTTGAGGAAATTTTTGATGAAAGTAACTACCTGTTTGTCCAATATTAGCACCGACATCAAAAATAATCCTTGGTTGCTGGTGATGACAAATTCTTTCTATATCTGAGGCCAGCTCCCAACCAGCAGGGAAGGAATCGGGGGAAACTTTCTTGTAAGTCTGAAGACTCAATTCATGAATCAAATTTTTCAGCTGGCTTTTAATGCTCATAATTGTTTTGTAAATTAGGAGGGTAATTGATACAGCCAATATAGCAATCAGAGTGACAAGTAACTAGAGTAAAAAAAGCCACTTTAATTCTCCCCCATCCCTGCAACTGCTACTCAGAGATGAGGGATAGAAGCGGTTGGGCAATCCAGTTGAATGCTACGGCGATTTGATGGTTAAGGGTGGGCAGACGGTAGAGATAGACTAAGCGACGGGTAAGATGGGCAAGGGGACCTGCTAATTCTAGTCCCAAACCGCTAATAGTAGCTTCATCGACTCCGAGGGTCAACATTTCGCCTAAAGGTTGATAACGGAAGGGTAAAGCCGGTTTATTGTGGAAACTCGCCCAAATATTCCAAGCGCAGTAGTCGGACTGTTGAAGGGCCACTTGGGCCGTGGCAGCGTATGGTTTATCCTCTTGGTCGCGACTATCGGCCGCATCGCCGATCGCGTAGATACTGGGGTTTTCGACAGTTTGTAAATATTGATTAACTTTTAGTAATTTGCGCTCATTATGTGCTAGGGGCAAATTAGCGATCAGTGGAGAGGCGATCGGGCTAACGGTCCAGAGTATTAGATCAACGGGGATATTGTCTATCTGTCCCTTGTAGTCAAGGGAGAGGCGATCAGCTTGGATGTCGGCGACGGTGGTTTCTAGGTCTAACCAAACTAGACGTTTTTCTAGGGCTTTTTTGGCGGTGTCGCGGTTAAATTGAGGAGAAAGGGCGAGAATATCGGGGTTTCTTTCGATCAGACGAATTCTTCCTCTTTCTCCGAGGCGATCGGCCAGCTTACAGGCTAATTCTACGCCGCTATAACCGCCCCCGATAATGGCAACCCGAATTTTATCGCGCTCGGATTGTTCTAGGGTTTTGAGTCGATCCCGAAGACGATAGGCATCCTCTAGACTCCGAAAGGGGATAGCGTCGGTTCTGGCCCCGGGTAGGAAGTCAAGGGAGGATTGACCACCGAGGGCGATGACGAGACGGTCATAGCATATATCGTTTTGATTGTCAAGGGTTATTTTATGATTATTAACATCGATCGCCGTGACGGTTCCCTGTTGGAATTCAACGGGGGTATTGGCGAGTAATTCGCTGAAAGGGGGAGCAATTTCCCAGGATTGCAGTTCTGAGGTGACTAATTCGTAGAGAAGTGGAGAAAATAAAAAGCGATCGCTTTTATCAATTAAGGTAATTTGGGGGGGGTATTGATCCTGCCAAGGCAATTGACTCAAACGTAAAGCAGTATAGAGTCCACCAAAACCACCACCGAGAATACAAATTTTTGGGCTTGAGTCAGTCATATCGATCGCTGAGGGTTTTGTTTCTTATTTTGACACTCCCTGCCGTAAAATGGACGAGGATTCTTGGTTCAATGACTCAAGTTGTCTGGACAGTTGTTATAGAACCGAAGAATAGCAGTCCCAGTCCGTTCCTACGCCTGCATCTCGCATTTGCAGAAATACCGACAATCAGCAATTATCAGTGACTCTTAAATTATTACAAATATATCAGCCTGCTCCCCGCTTGCTGCTCCGCAGCTCCGGCGCTCCCCACTCTCCTATAACTTTTAAACAAGATTTAGGCTGACGGCTAACGGCTAAAAAGGTTGATACCCCAAAAAAATCTCTAGTCCTTGTTCCTGGAAGTAATTATAATTATTGCTAACTCTTACCCCAAAAATATTTATGAAGCGAGGAATTTACATTACCGCTAACGATCGAGTTATCGATCAGGCGATCGCATTAATGAATAGTATTCGCTTGTACGATCCCGATTCTCCCGTGATCTTGATTCCCTACGACAATAATTATCAAAAAATTGCCGATTTATTGTCCGCAAAATACGGGGTTATTCTCTATCCCGAACTGCAATTAGTGGAAGAATTGGCACAAAAAATCTATGATATTTTTGGAGAAAAATTCTTTGCTCGTCCCAATCAATTTCGCAAGCAGGTGTGTTGGTTTGGAGAACTAGATCAATTTCTTTATATCGATACCGATATCGTGGTTTTTGAAAAAATAATAGATAATCTAAATTTCCTCGATACCTACGATTTTCTCTGCTGTGATTACCAACACAAAAAAGGGATTGCTGATGTCTTTAATTCGATTGTTGTAGAACAAGGAATTTTCACAGAAAATGATCTAACTGGGATGTTTAACGGTGGTTTTTGGGCTAGTAAAAAGAATCTGTTCTCAGAACAGGAATTATATAGTGCTTTTCAAGAATGTGCCGCTCATCCAGAATATTTTGATTTTTCTCAAAAAACCTCCGATCAACCGATTATTAATTATACCATTCTCAAACGAGTTCCCAATCGATTTAATATTGTCCGCGCTCCGGGTTGTCAAGCGGGAAATTGGGGGGGAAGTTCTCATTTTCAACGTCAGGGGAATATCTTAATCGATCCGAGATTAAATCAGCCCTTAAAATATTTACATTGGGCAGGAATTCGCATTGAACCGGGATGTCCTTACTGGGATATCTGGAAATATTATCGTTATCTAGATGATCCTAATCCCCCCGCAGATCCGCCAGCAAGTAAACCCAAAAATCCTTTGCAGAGATTATTAGATAAAATCAAATTATAGGTTTGATTTTTGGTGCATCTCCTATTTGTGACTTTTTCTCACCTATAGGTGAGCAGCAGCAGTTATTAAAAGAGGGCGAAGGCAATTCGCCCCTACAATAATATTATTTTCTGAGATAAGGTGAAAGGGAACAAGTGTTTTTTTCAACCCTATAGCTTAATTTAACTCCAATCCTGTTGCTCCTCGGTTTGGCGAATTTGATACACTTGTCCATGACTGTGCAGTTGTCGAGTTTTTGCCCATAAACTGGCTTCATCTAACTGCCATTTTTCTAGGATTAAATCTAAATCTCTTTGGATTTCTCTTGCTCCCGGAAAGTTTTGATAACGTATGCGTAAACGAGCGCATTCAGCTAAGTTTAAATCATTAGGTTCTGATTGCAGTAGCTGATCAACAATCGGGCGATCGAGTCTTTCCTGTGGATGTTGTTGTTCTTGATTTTTACTAGCCATAATTAATCGAACCAACCGATATCGGAATCCGTTAACTCTGTCGGGGTAGGATTGGGGGCAATATAACGGGCTAAAGTGGCCATTTCAAAGTTATAAAGACTGGGTTTCTTAGGCAATAGTTTGGTAATTGCTGACGGTTCAGGGGTGGGGGTGGGACTATTTTCTAGGGTTTTAATTTGATTATATAATTTTTCAATTAACTGTTTTTTCTCAGTCAGTTCTGTTTCTGTCTTGCTTAATTGACTCGATAGTTTTTCAATTAACTGTTTTTTCTCGGTTAATTCCGTCTGGGATTGACTTAATTGACTCGATAATTGTGCCAGCAAAGTAGTTTTTTCCGAGAGGACAGATTCTAACTGCTCGGTCTGTTGTTGTAACTGCTGTAAACTGACAGAGAGTTCCAGATGTTCTTTAAGTTCTTCTTCCAGAGAAATAACTGTTTCTTGGAGAGTTTGCTGATTTTTCTCGGTTTTTTCTAATTCTGCCGTCAAGTCGTTAATTTTTGCCTGTAGGGTGGCGTTAGTTTCCTTAGAACGTTTGGGAGAAGGAGAGGGTTGGGATTCTACCTCTTTATTAGCTTCTGTACGGATGAGATCGTTTAAATTACCTTTGGTCATAAGCTCTGCAAATAGGATATTACGATAGAATCGGATAGTGTCAAGAAATCTCTTGGTTTAGGCAATCGATAATTATTCGCCCGATATACAAGCTTGATTACGCCGGGGAATTGTTCCATAGGTTTTATTGTATAGCTTTAGGTCGATCGATCCCTGTCCATTTAAGCAATGAGAACAAATACCTAAATCTCAGTTTCGCCAGTAAGATTCTAAATTTTTCTGTAGTTAATAATACAGAATAGTAAATTTGTGTCAGACTGAAGGTAGAAGTTGATCGCACCTGTGGTAAGGATAAATTTATGAATATTGAAGAAAAAGCACGTCTTAATTTAACCCAAGAACGACAAGCAGAGGGAATGCTCGAAGAAAAAGTCTTAACTCGTACAGAGGAGCTTTTGGGGGAAGGGGAGGCAGGAACTGCGAAAGCGCGGGTTTTATTAACTGAAAATCGTCAAGAAGAAGGAAAACTCCAAGATAAAATTTTAGAACGTTCGATCGAAGCTATGCAATAGCCTTGAGGAGATTGGTGAAGACTGGGAATATCCACATAAGTATAGATGAATATCTGTAGAGACGTGGTTTGCCGCGTCTCTATTTCAATTCCCGATAACTAATCACTGTTAAACTAATCACTGTTCACGCTCTGGACAGTGAAAAAATGCAGATCCGAAGAAAACACCCCAATCCTTCCGTTAAAGTTGAGAGTTTGAGTTATGTGGTGAAAGTCCCAGAGGCACAACCGCAAAATATTTTAGAAGAAATCGTTTGGCATAAAGAGATAGAAGTCGATAAATTGCGTGAACGGTTGCCTTTATTAGAATTACGCCAAAAAATAGCCAATACTACGCCACCTTGCGACTTTTTAGCCGCCCTAAAACAGGGTAAAACCCACCCCGCTTTGATTGCCGAAGTGAAAAAAGCTTCCCCGAGCAAGGGAGTTATCCGCCAAGATTTTGATCCTGTAGCGATCGCCCGTACCTATGAACAGGGAGGAGCCACTTGTTTATCGGTCCTAACCGATAGTAAGTTTTTTCAAGGTAGTTACGAAAATCTTAGCCTCGTCCGGCAAGCGGTATCTTTACCCCTATTATGCAAAGAATTTATCCTTTATCCCTATCAAATCTACTACGCTCGCTCTAAAGGAGCCGATGCTGTCCTTTTAATTGCCGCTATTTTAAGCGATCAAGACCTAGCATATTTTGTCAAAATTGTCAAGGGTTTAGGGATGACAGCTTTGGTAGAGGTGCATAGTCTGGCCGAATTCGATCGAGTGTTAGCCATTGAGGGAATCGAACTAATCGGCATCAATAACCGCAATTTAGAGACATTTAAAGTCGATTTAGACAATACTCGCCAATTACTAGAAGCGAGGGGCAAACAGGTGCGAGAAAAAGGTATTCTGATCGTCAGCGAATCGGGATTACACACAGCAACAGATCTAGCCACAGTGAAGCAAGCGGGAGCAAATGCGGTTCTAATCGGCGAATCTTTGGTAAAACTGCCCGATGCTGCCGCAGGTATCCAGAAACTCTTTGAAAATCGGGAATAGAAGTTAGGAAGTGGGGAGATGGGGAAGTGGGGAAGTGGGGAAGTGGGGAAGTGGGTAATTTCAAATAAAACCCTAACACCCCCCGCAACGCGCACGCAGTGACCACCCTATCACCCCAAAACCCTATCACCCTATCCCCTGATAACTGACACGGCTATCTGCCGGGATATAATCAGAGTTTGCCGAATCTTAAATCATCCCCTCAGAATTGATGCGATCGAGATTTGGTTTTTTATCTTTTTAAATATGGCCCAACGAGAGAGGACGAACCATGGAAAATAAAAATATGTTGATGATTCCCGGCCCCACACCAGTGCCGGAAGCGGTATTATTGGCTATGGCTAAAGCACCTATAGGTCATCGGACGGGTGCTTTTAGCAAGGTAATCGCCGAATTAACCGAAAATCTTAAATGGTTGCATCAAACCAGTGGCGATGTTTTAATGCTAACTGCTTCGGGAACCGGTGCCATGGAAGCGGGAATTATTAATTTTCTTAGCCCCGGCGATCGAGTTTTGGTGGGGGATAATGGTAAATTTGGGGAACGTTGGGCGAAAGTGGCGAAAGCATACGGCTTAAATGTGGATGTCATTAAGGCAGAATGGGGTAAACCCCTAGATCCAGAAGCATTCACCGCTAAACTGACCGAAGACAAGGAAAAAGCCATCAAAGCGGTAATTATCACCCATTCGGAAACTTCCACCGGGGTTCTCAATGACTTGGAAAGCATTAACAAAGCGGTAAAAGACCACGGGGAAGCTTTAATTATCGTCGATGCTGTCACCAGTTTAGGAGCTTATCATATTCCCATCGATGAATGGGGTTTAGATGTGGTCGGTTCTGGTTCCCAGAAAGGTTATATGATTCCTCCCGGTTTAGGTTTTGTTTCCGTGAGCAAAAAAGCTTGGAAAGCCTACGAAACCGCCAAACTGCCCCGTTTTTATCTAGATTTAGGCAAATACAAAAAAGCCACCGATGAGGATAGTTCCCCCTTTACCCCTCCAGTTAACCTGATGTACGGTTTACAAGCTTCTCTGCAAATGATGAGAAGGGAGGGATTAGCGGCCATTTTCGCCCGTCACCAACGCTTAACCAAGATGACGCGGGCGGGTATGCGCGCCCTGGATTTGCCCCTCTATGCGGCGGATTCCTGGGCTTCCACGGCGATTACTGCGGTGGCCCCCACTCTGGTGGATGCGGAAAAAATTCGTTCGACTCTCAATAAAAAGTTCGACATCGCTGTGGCTGGTGGTCAGGATCACCTCAAGGGTAAAATCTTCCGTATCGGTCATTTAGGTTTTGCTAGTGAGAGGGATATCCTCACGGTTATCGCTGCCATTGAAGCGACTTTAATCGAGTTAGGTGTCGAAGGTGTCACCCCCGGCGCCGGTGTGGCAGCAGCTGCCGCTGTGATGGTGCAGGGTTAATCTTGGGTTTATTTTTCCCCTTCTCCCCAGAGAGGGGGATTTTGGCGGGAAAATATACTTTATAGTATGATTAACTCCCAATCCAACTTTAAAAACCCAGTTATGAATTGCTTCCCCCGCTCGGCACTCACTCACTCTCCTATACCTTTTAAACAGGATTTAGTCTGACTTGATTGCGGGCCGATTTGGGGCAAATGCAAAGCTGGATCCTGCGCTGTCCAACCGACGGGAGTATCTAAGCGCACTTCAAAATGAAGATGGGGGGGAATAATATCTGGTTGTCCGGTGGTGCCAACCGCACCGATAACGTCTCCTGCTCGTACCCGTTGGTCAATTCTCACTGTAACCCTGCTTAAATGAGCATAACGGGTCTGCCGGCGACCTAAATGATTAATTACTACCAAATTACCATAGGCCCCTTCCTGACCCACATAAATCACTAGACCATCCTCGGTTGCTAGAACTGGTGTACCAATATCGGCGAGAAGATCAATACCACTATGAAAGAGATTTTTCTGTTCCGTGGGGCTTTTTTGCCAACCGTAGGCTAATCCGACAGTGCTGGCCAAGGGTAAGGGATAAGAACTTAATCCAGTATAATCCGAGTGCTTGCCCGTGGCGGACCAATTGGTGCCGGGGATAAAAACTATTGTCGGCCGGCGACCACAACCGTTAAGCTCAAAGAGTATATCGGCACGAATACCATAGGCCGCTTCTAAATCGCGCCAAGTGGAACCTTTCGGTGCTTCGATGCGAATGCCGTTCATCGGGGGAATGAAGATTTCTTTCCCCACGGGGGCCAAACCATTTTTGAGAATAGTCGGATTGAGTTTAATTATCGTTGCCGGGATGAGAGCGTATTTTTCGGCGATGGAGGCGATCGTTTCTCCCGCTTGGATTTTATGGCGTTGTAACCTTGATAAAATCGGCAGGGGACAAACATTATCGGAACCTTGGGCAAAAATTAATTTTTGATTTAAGGTCAAAAAACCTAGACAAAAAAACAAAATTGTGCTATTGAAACTTAGCCAACTTTTCTCACTTCTGATTCTCCGACCCATGACCATAAAAAAGCGATCTCTATAATTACAAAACCCGGAGAATACTAGGAATACTGTCAATAGCTTCTAAAGACTCTATGGCTGCTAAAGCGTTGCGGAAATTGCCCTCGCGTACATCGTGGGTGACAACGACAATTTCGGCTAAATTACCCCTAATACCAATTTGTACCACGGATTCTAGACTAACCCCATGGTCGCCGAAAGCCATACCTAAATGACCGATTACCCCCGGCACATCGCGACAGAGAAAACGAGCATAAAAACGGGTCGATAAATCCTCCATCGGGGCAATTTGACAATAATGCTGGTGAATACAGCTTAAAAGCGGGTCAAGTTCCTTGGTTTTGCCACTACTTTTTAAAATTCCGACGATATTCATCACATCCGATACTACCGCGCTGGCCGTCGGTCCGCTACCGGCACCGGGTCCGTAAAACATCACTTGTCCCAAGGGTTCCCCCTCGACCAGAATAGCGTTATAGACCCCGTTAGCATTAGCGAGGGGATGGGTTTTCGGTACTAGGGTCGGATGAACCCGCAACTCTAGGGTATCGGAATCCTCTTTAACCGTATCTTTCGCGATCGCTAATAATTTAATCACAAATCCCAGTCTATCAGCGTAGGCGATATCGACGGTGCTAACTTGCCGGATACCTTCACAGTAAACATCTTCCCGTTTTACCCGACCTCCAAAACCCAGAGAGGCTAAAATGGCGATTTTATCGGCTGCATCGAATCCATCCACGTCCGCAGTGGGATCAGCTTCTGCATAGCCTAATTCCTGAGCTTTGGCCAAAACTTCGCTAAAATCTGCCCCTTTTTGGCTCATTTCCGTGAGAATATAGTTAGTTGTGCCGTTGACAATTCCCATGATGCTGCTGATGCGATTAGCGCCGAGGGATTGTTTTAAGGGTTTAATGACGGGAATTCCACCACCCACTGCCGCTTCTAGAAGGACATAAACCCCTTTTTCGTTAGCCTTGGCGTAGATTTCATCGCCAAAACGGGCAATAACCGCCTTATTTGCCGTGACAACGTGCTTTCCCGATGCGATTGCTTGGAGAATTAAAGAGCGTGCCGGTTCCAAACCCCCCAATAATTCGACAATAATATCAATTTCGGGGTCAGTAACGATCGATTCTAGGTCAGTGGTCAACAGCTGGGGGGAAAGCTCGATTTCTCTGGGTTTATCTAGAGATCTAACTCCCACTCGTCCAATGGTAATCTCTTTGAGTACGGGATGACGACCAAAAGGATCAAGGAGGATTTTCGCTGTTCCTGTCCCCACAACTCCGAAACCGAGTAAACCAATCTTAAAGGTCACGCTTTTATCTCCTGCTAGTCCGACGCAAAAAATACTAATAGTTAAGCCATCGCCATTGTCGATTTTATCATTACAAGGTCTTTGTCTGTGGGGTTTTCTTTTGCTTCTGTTCAGGAACTGATGATGATCAATGTGCAGTATTTTTGTATTAAAATCAAGCCAATCTCGATCGCATTTAAACGCTTATCCTGTGATTGTGATTGATTTTATTGAGCGATATAGATATTCGGCAATGTGAGTAACATTTTTTATCATACCTCTAATTTAGGATTACAATAATTCTCTATCTAGTTGATATTTTTGAACAAATAAATCGACTCTCTTTGAGCAAAGAGCTATGTTAGCACCACCAGTTGGGACAATTTGACTCAACTGCACGATCAACTAAGCTATCCAGCCCCAATTACCATACCAAAGAAATAGAATCGATAAAAAATAGGTAAACAAGAATAACAGAAAACCATAAAAATAACGATTTTTTTGGCTCCAATATCCAAGAATAATAAATATTGGAAATATTGTCATCATATACCGCATCATTGATTCTGTTGTTCCTGTACTTAAAGGCAAAAAAAAGCTCAGGAAGGCAAAAATTAACAGGGAAATATTGAGAGGCTTTTTAACGATAGAGAATAGCAAAATACCTAAAAAAGAGAAGCTAAAAAAAGTATTTAATAATCTAACTGCATTATTGGCATCTTTTGGAAAGATAAAATTGATATTCTTCCAGTAGTTTATTAGAGTAATTAAAGGAAATACTCTCTCATCTCTACCCCATAAATCCTGAACTTTAATAAATGCCAAAGGTTCATTGAATTTCCAAGCTAAAAATACCATATAAGCGATTAACCCACAGGGTATTAATAGGAGGAAAAGACTTTCTCTCCTGGGAAGCTCTTTTTTCTTTAAATATTTCCAAAGTAATTCGATAGCAAAAGCCAGAAAAATTATTACTCCTGTGACTCTAGTTAAACTGGCAAAAAATCCAAAAAATCCAGACCAAAAGTATTTCTTGTTCAGAAAGAAATAAAAACAAGCAGCGGTGGTTAGCAAATAGAGGCTCTCAGTATAAAAACAGCTATAAAAAAAGGAAGTAGGAAAAACTAACATAAGAATTAAAACTTTTTCACTGCCTCTTTTATTTAGATAAATATTACTAATTTTATAAACAAAAATCAAGGCAAATATTAGACATAAATTAGAAAGCAAAAGACCAGCAATAGGCACACTTAAGGAAGTTAAAGATGCAATTGCTTTGACTAAAATAGGATAGAGAGGAAAAAAAGCAACGTTCGATTGTTTTTCAGGATTGTATGAATATCCTGTTTGAATAATTTCGTTGTACCAGGCACTATCAAAACGAAAGAAAGAATCCAAATAATGATTATCGGGAAACATATGCCAAAAAGGTGCTTGAGGAGATGAAGATTCATTCATCTGACTAAAACTGAGTCCGATGAGGTGCATCAGTAAAAGCGTTCCTCTCCAAATGATGAAGATTTTTAATATATATAAGAAAAGCTTTCTTGATTGACTAAAGTTGCTAGTTTCGGCCTTTAGTTGCATATTATTGATTTCTCCTAAAAAAAAATTTATGGTTGAGTTTGAATTAGGAAATAAATAAATATGACCAGTTTTAAGTCCAGGGTTTTCCCGAACCTTGCCATGGGGAAACAAAAGTAAATTATCTTAGTAAATAGTTGAGTCTGATTGCTCCTAACTGTATCTTTCTGTGAACTGGATTCTAAGATTGAAGGGCGAACAATAATGTTCCCTAGATTTTTCCTGATGCTATTTCTACCGAGTAATAAGAGAGGAGAGGTGAAACCCCTCTATCAAAATTCTAGGTGACAGTAAGGACAAACTACCGAGAAAATTACCGAAAATTAAGATAAAACGGGGATGAACTAGGAAATTTTCAGCCCGCGAATCGCATAATCTAATAATTCGATGGGATGAATAACGGGTGTATCTTTTCCCTGTAATTGTAGATGTTTTTTAATTTGTAGGGAACAACCCGGATTAGGAGAAGCAATCACCGCGGCCCCAGTATTTAATAAATTGCCTACTTTCTGCTGACCTAATTGATCGGCAGTATCTGGCTGTAGCATATTATAAACTCCGGCACTACCACAACACAAGGCCGCATCGATAGGTTCTTTTAAGTTAATATTGGGGATTTTTTGCAATAATTGCCGTGGCTGCACCGAGATTTTTTGTCCGTGTAAAAGATGACAGGCATCTTGATAAACTAGGGTTAATTCTGTCTCGGTAATCGGCGATAAATCAGCAGTTAATCCCACTGCTGCCAAAAATTCTTGGGCATCGCGTACTTTAGCCACAAACTCCTTAGCCTTATCTTTATATTCAGGATCATCGGCTAAAATATGATGATATTCCTTGAGAGTATGACCACAACCCGCCGCATTGATAATAATATAATCAACCTCGGTTTCTGCGAAACTATCGATCATTTGTCTGGCTAAACTTTGCGCTTGTTTTTCCTGTCCTTGATGTGCGGGTAAAGCAGCACAACAACCCTGGGTTTTGGGGATAACCACTTCGCAACCATTGGCAGTTAAAACCCGCACCGTCGCTTCATTTACTGGTGAAAAAAAGAGTCTCTGCACACAACCTAAAACTACTCCCACCCGATAGCGTTTTTCAGTTTGGGAGGGAATAACATCGGCATAATTTTTAAACAGAGAGTCTAGGGTAATTTTGGGTAAAATTGATTCCATGGCCGCTAGACGGGGAAAGAGCATTTTTAAGATACCCGATTTCCTGACTAGGGTTTGTAATCCCAGGGTTTGATATAACCAGAGGAAGGGTAAAAATAATTTGAGACGGACGGGATAGGGAAAGAGATTAAAAATGAGAAAACGAATAATTTTATCTTTAAAACTTCGGGGTTGATTGCGTTCCACTTGCGGACGAACTGCGGCGATTAATTGATCGTATTGTACTCCTGATGGACAGGTACTAACACAGGCTAAACAACCTAAACAAGTATCAAAATGTTGGCTAGTGGTTTCGTCTAAAACTGCTTCCCCTTTGTTGATAGCATTCATCAGATAAATTCTACCCCGGGGGGAGTCCATTTCTTTGCCAATGACTCGATAACTGGGACAGGTAGATAGACAAAAACCACAGTGAACACAACTATCGATTAATTCTTGAGCGGGGGGATTCTTGGGGTCAAATCCTTGATTTTTTTGGTCGATTAATTCTTGAAAGTTAAGGGAATGTTCGGAGGTTTGCATAATTTTTAATTAGATTTTGTTAAGAAAGCGTTCAGGACTAAAAATACCGTGAGGATCGAATTTAGTTTTTAGGGTTTTCATCATGGTAATCGCATTACCTGTATAACCCCAAGGTTCAATTTTTTCCTTGAGCGATGGAGGCGCGGTTAACACCGTTAAATAACCCTGATTGGCACTGCATAAAGAGCGAATTTTGTCAAGATTTTCCTCCGATTTTAAGATAACTTTACCCACCCCACTACTAATATTAATCGAGGCTAGTCCGTTAATTTGGTCGATAACTAGGGCTAAACTGCTGGGTAATAATCCTATTTTGCCGAAAAAATTGCCCTCTTGGTCATAATTATCCATTGTTTTTCGGTATCTTTGCCATAGAGAAACTTCTTCCTCATCCCGATAAGAATTAGTCTGACAATCTAACTGTTGTCCTAAATAACTCACCTGTTGCGATTGTTCGCTAATACTTTCGGGAATGCTTTGAAAACGCAGCAATAAAGCGACCTTTTCCCCTAATCCTAGTGCTTGCGTCATCCCTAGGTTTAAACATTCAGCGACGGTGGGAGTTAAGGCCGATTGCCGAATAACTTGACTTAATTTACTAATATTTTCGCTATTTCCAGTGATTATCAGGGTTTCTGAGTTAGCAGTTTCGGGATACAGTCGCAGGGTAATCTGATCGATAATCCCTAAAGTGCCGTAGGAACCCGTAAATAGCTTCATCATGTCGTATCCCGCCACGTTCTTGACCACACGCCCTCCAGCTTTAGCAATCTCGCCATCGTGACGGATAAAGGAGAATCCTAGAATCAGATCCCGGACTCCACCGTATCTTTGCCGCCATGTTCCGGCGTCGGCCGTGGCCATAATACCGCCAATCGTGGCATTATCGGCATCACTGGGATCAATAGGAAGAAATTGACCGCTAGAAGCTAAAAAAGCCTGTAAATCCGCTAGTTTAAGCCCAGCTTGCACGGTTATAGTTAAATCTCCCCTGGCATGGTCAATAATCTGGTTGAGATTTCGGGTACTGACTAAAATATCGGGTGACTCGACTAATCCACCCCAATCTAATTTACTGCCTTGACCGTAGGCCAATAAAGACAGACGATTTTCGTTGGCAAAACGCACCAGAGAGGCTAAAGCGGCCGTATTAGCGGGATAAACTATAATTTCAGGACTTTTGCCCCTAATTGCCCTTGATAGTCTTTCTTGTTCCTCCTTTGGCACTTGTGGCCAAGCTATAACCGTCGTGTCGGGGGGTAAAATAGAAGTTATCTGGGCAGCGATCGCAGTCATGTTTGACAAAAGAATTGAGAAGTGAGGAGTCAGGACTTACCGGGGGATAATCCCGAAGAATGGGGTTAATGCTGGGGCTAATCAGTAATTTTCAGCCTCTATTAATTAGATTACCTTAGTTTGGCTCTCCATCTCCGATGTGGGGCAATTCCAGCCATACTGAGGCAGCAAAAAAGCTCTCTTGCATAAATCAAAAAATTTTCGGCAAATGTCGGGAAAAAGCGAAAGGTTAAAGGGAAAATTATCCTTTTGCCTCTTGCCTTTTGCCTCTTGCCTCTTGCCTTTTGTCTCGTCTCAACAAGCAATTTAAATGAGCGGGCAGCTTAATAACTAACTGCTAAATTAGCCATACACTCGTGTCATAATGTTAGATTACCTCGATCAGTAAGCCAAGAAGTTAATGAGTGTAAATTGGACGAATAGCCGCGCCAAGCGATTAAGTGCCTTACCCCCTTACGTTTTCGCCCGTTTGGATGAATTAAAAGCCTTAGCCCGCAAAGAAGGACTAGATTTAATCGATTTAGGCATGGGTAATCCCGACGGTTCTGCCCCGCGTCCAGTTATCGAAGCGGCCATTCAAGCTTTTGAAACCCCCCAATTTCACGGTTATCCACCCTTTGAAGGAACCGCCAGTTTCCGAGAAGCGATCGCTAAATGGTATGATCGCAGTTATGGTGTGGAACTCAATCCCGATAACGAAGCTTTGCCCCTGCTAGGTTCCAAAGAGGGCTTATCTCACCTCGCCCTAGCTTATGTTAACCCCGGCGATGTGGTCTTGGTTCCCAGTCCCGCCTATCCCGCCCATTTTCGCGGTCCCTTGATTGCTGGGGCGACGCTATACCCAATAATCTTAAAAGCGGAACAGGATTGGCTGATAGATATCGATTCTATCCCCGAAGATGTGGCTAAACAGGCGAAAATCCTCTATTTTAACTATCCCAGTAATCCCACCGCCGCCGTTGCCCCCCTGGAATTTTTTGAAAAAATCGTTGCTTGGGCCCGGCACTATGAGATTATGCTCGTCCACGATCTCTGTTATGCTGAATTAAGTTTTGATGGTTATCAGCCCACCAGTTTATTAGAAATTCCGGGGGCAAAAGAGATTAGTGTAGAATTTCATACCCTCTCGAAAACCTATAATATGGCCGGCTGGCGCGTCGGTTTTGTCGTGGGCAATTCCGATATTATTCAAGGGTTACGCACCCTGAAAACTAATCTCGATTATGGCATCTTTTCCGTCATCCAAAAGGCTGCCGAAACCGCCCTACAACTGCCGGATGAATACGTCAAACAAGTACAGGAAAGATACCGACAGCGACGAGATTTTTTAATCAAAGGTTTGGGGCAATTAGGTTGGGATATTCCCCCCTCTAAGGCGACAATGTATCTCTGGATTCCCTGTAGCGTCGGTATGAATTCCACGGATTTTGCCCTCAGCGTCCTACAAAAAACCGGTGTCGTTGTCACTCCGGGCAATGCTTTTGGAGAGGGAGGGGAAGGTTATGTGCGCGTCAGTTTAATCGCCGATATCCCGCGATTAGGGGAAGCTTTACAGCGCCTCGAAGATGCGGGAATTCGCTATCAGTAAAGAGAGTTTTTCCCCTTGATTTACCGGCAAAATCCCTCTAGGCACTGACTAAAATTGCGATTATGATGGAATTTTATCGCGGTAGCTTGCCACTTCCATGACCTACAGCTTAAGAATCGCCGATATTCCTGTCAGTGAAAGACCAAGGGAACGTTTAATCAGCGTCGGGGCGAAAAACCTCAGTAACGCCGAATTATTAGCGATTTTACTAGCTACAGGTCAAGGTAAGGGGAAACTCTCGGCGGTGGGTTTAGGACAGCATATTCTCAACGAATTGAGTAAATATCGCCGGGAGCCTTTGGACGTTTTGAGAGATATTCAGCCCCAGGAATTAACCGCTATTCATGGCATTGGACCGGCTAAGGCTACTACTATTCTAGCGGCGATCGAATTGGGAAAACGAGCTTTTCAACGACGACCGACGGAAAAAATGGTCATCGATAGTCCCGATACCGCTGCCGCTATCCTTGGCCACGAACTAATGTATCAGTCTCAGGAACGTTTCGCCGTTATTTTACTCGATGTCAAAAATCAGTTAATCGCACTAAAAGTGATTACTATCGGCACAGCCACGGAAACACTGGTACATCCGCGAGAAATCTTTCGAGAAGTAGTGAAACAATCAGCTACTAAGTTAATTATCGCCCATAATCACCCCACCGGGTCACTTGTGCCTAGTCAAGACGATATTTTACTCACAGAACAATTATTACAGGGAGCTACCTATCTAGCCATTCCTCTCCTAGATCATTTGATCCTCGGTAATGGCAACTTCCAAAGTCTTCGCCAAATCACAGATCTTTGGGAAAAATATCCCCAAGAAGATTAGACCTCTTGTAAAAATAAAAGATTGTTGTTGGGGTTAGGAGTCAGTAGCCAGTAGCCAGTAGTCAGGAGAATTAAGAATGAATAATAATTAATTAAATGGCCTATTTACAGATTTTATGCAATTTAATCCTTATTTTTGCCGTCGAGTAGTTTAAATTTTTAGCCGTTTCAATTGGGCGTTAATTTCTTCAAACATTATGCGATCGCTGTAAAGGATTGGGAATAAAACCAAAAATTTTGGCCGCTCCTCCTAAAATGACAACAACCAAAGCTATCAGAATCCCCCGATTGGTAAATTCCTGATCAGCGACTCTTGCAGTTAACCCTTTAATTTCTGCGGTTAGTCGCTCATCTAAAGCTTTAATGTCCCCTCTTAATTCTGATTGTCCTATCTCTAGCTTGTTTAAACGCTCGTTGACATCTCTTTGTAAAAAGTCGATTTTCCCCTCAATCCTTGTCAAGACAGCCTCAAGGGAATAAGTGACCGTTTCGTTAGACATTTTGCTAAACTCCTAATTAATTAGGGCTGGCTGAATAAATGTGAAATGTAGGCAAGGTAAGAGTTTTGTGGCTTTTCTTGCGAAACAGGTGCAAGATTTTGAGATAATCGTGCTTCAAAACCTGGCATCTTGAGCGGCGATTGCGTCCTGTAGGGGCGAAGCATTCGGGTAATAACCTATCGGTGAAACCATAGATTTTCTATCCGAATGCTTCGCCCGTACTTTTTGCTGCAAACCCTAATTAATTAGGGCTGGCTGAATAAATGTGAAATGTAGGCAAGGTAAGAGTTTTGTGGCTTTTCTTGCGAAACAGGTGCAAGATTTTGAGATAATCGTGCTTCAAAACCTGGCATCTTGAGCGGCGATTGCGTCCTGTAGGGGCGAAGCATTCGGGTAATAACCTATCGGTGAAACCGTAGATTTTCTATCCGAATGCTTCGCCCGTACTTTTTGCTGCAAACCCTAATTATAGCGGTATGCAGTCGAATGAGGTATACTGCAACAAGCTATAAGTCAGTCTAGGCAAGACGATGGTCTGTATCTCACTCAAGCGAATACCGCTATAAGTAATCTCAATTAATTGTTAGATAGTGGCGTAGGCTTCTGGTTCTCTGTATTTTATCTTTAATTGTAACTGGCTACTTAGTTGATGATAGGTGCTGCGTTACAACGGATTGTCACCTTCGAGTCAAAGCAGCAATTTTCCGTCTCACGCACCCTACGCTTTACCTCCCACTTCCCAATTCATAATTCCTAATTTATAATTCCCATGGGACCGAAATCTGGGTAAAATTTGAGAGATACAATCGGTCAATTGGGCATGGATTATAAAGAAGCGGGCGTGGATGTGGAAGCAGGACGCGCTTTTGTCGAGAAAATTCGCCAAAATGTGGAAAGTACCTTCCGTCCCGAAGTTATCGGCGGTTTAGGCGGTTTTGGCGGCTATTTTCAGTTACCTTCCGGTTATCAGCAACCGGTGTTAGTATCGGGAACTGATGGCGTAGGAACCAAGCTAAAAATTGCCCATAGTCTCAATCGCCATGATACGGTGGGAATTGACCTCGTGGCCATGTGCGTCAACGATGTCTTAACCTCCGGGGCCGAACCTTTATTTTTCTTAGATTATCTCGCCACCGGTAAACTGGAAGCGTCACAGTTAGCGGCAGTGGTATCGGGAATCGCTAGTGCCTGTCGTGATAGTGGTTGTACTCTTTTGGGAGGGGAAACGGCGGAGATGCCGGGGTTTTATTCGGCGGGAGAGTACGATTTAGCGGGTTTTTGCGTCGGTATTGTCGAAAAAAGTCAATTACTCGACGGCAGTAAGGTGCAAATCGGCGATGTGGCTATCGGTTTAGCCAGTAGTGGGGTTCACAGTAACGGTTTTAGTCTTGTTCGTAAGATTATTGACACCCAAGGCTTAAATTGGCAAGATTGCCCCGAAATTTTGGACGGCTTTAGCTTAGGTGAAGTTTTGTTAACTCCCACTAGACTTTATGTCAAACCTGTGCTGGAACTGCTGCGCTCTGGGTTAGATATTCATGCCATGGCCCACATTACTGGGGGTGGCATCCCGGAAAATTTGCCCCGCTGCTTGGGGAAAGGGCATTCTGTGCAGATTTACCCCGAAAGTTGGCCAGTTTTGCCGATTTTTCAATGGTTAGCCCAGATGGGTTCGGTTAATGCCGAAGCCATGTTTAATACTTTTAATATGGGTATCGGTTTTGTGATTATTGTCCCATCAGATCTGGCGCGATCGACTATTAATCAACTACAATCCTCTGGCATTAATGCCTACCAAATCGGGGAAGTAATTGCCGGTAAGGGGGAGATTGTTGGGCTTGATTAAAGTTAGTTGAAGCTAAGAAGATTTTGCCATCAATTCCCCCAAAAAATCAGGTTGACTGGCAGGGATAGCAGCAGAGTTTCGGCCTATCCCCAACCGAAGTTATATTAAGTTTTTTTTACTTAAGTAGTTATACCTAGTCTGCTTCTCGATAGAATTAGGTCAGAGCCTCATAAGGCACTTTTTTAGAGAAAAAGAGGTTATAGCCATGCAAGGAACGCCTATCCCCCAACTCTTAGGGTAGCGGTGGTCTGGGGAAAAGGTGCTGGTGACTGGAGCTTCGCGATTTAAAGGCAGTTGGTGATTTGATGCTCCCCGAAGCGCTCATGGGAGGGATTCTTGGTTCAATAAGTCCACCATACCAAGTACCTAAGTACAGGACAAAAAATCTAAGGACTGCAAAAAGCTAAGTACAGGACAAAAAATGAAGATAAAGGAGAAAAGTCATGTTTACAATTCAAGATACCCAAAAAGATAATTCCTTCGCAGAAGCTCGGAAACAAACTGAAGAATACAAACGCTTACAAAAAGTCCGTGAACAAAATATCCCTTGGAAAAAATGGGGTCCCTATTTAAGCGATCGCCAATGGGCAACTGTCCGAGAAGATTATAGTCAGGATGGTAGTGCTTGGAAATATTTTCCTCATGATCATGCCCGTTCTCGTGCCTACCGTTGGGGAGAAGATGGAATATTGGGAATTTCTGATGAGCGTCAGCATCTTTGTTTTGCTATTTCTCTTTGGAATAGTAAAGATACTATTCTTAAAGAGCGATTTTTTGGACTAACAGAAAGCGAAGGAAATCACGGGGAGGATGTCAAGGAATATTACTTCTATTTAGATAATAACCCTACTCATTCTTATATGAAGGCATTGTATAAGTATCCTTATAAATTTCCTTATGATGATCTCGTTAAAGAGAATCAAAAACGAAGAAATGCTAAGTGTAATCTAGGAGAAGAACACCCTGAATATGAGCTAATTGATACTAATTGTTTCGGCGAGGGATACTTTGATGTTGTTGTCGAATATGCCAAGAAGACTCCTGAAGATATTTTGATTAAAATTACTGTTTGGAATCGAGGCTCCAAAGCTCATCCACTACATATTTTACCTACTCTCTGGTTTCGTAACACTTGGTCTTGGTTAGGAGATGCAGAAAGAGAAAAACAAAAACCAAGTTTGCAGAGAGTTTTGGAAAAAACTGGCAATAATATGGTGATTAAAGCTCACCATGGCGAGTTAGGTGATTATTATCTCTATTGTCAAGGAGATACTCCTCTGTTATTTACAGAAAATGAAACTAACAACGAACGCATTTTCCATACTCCTAATGCGAGTCAATATGTTAAGGACGGAATCAACAATTATGTGGTTAATCAAGAGCTAGATAAAGTCAACCCTGAACAGAAAGGGACAAAAGCGGCCGCTCACTATAATCTGACTATTGAAGCTAAAGCTGATAAACCTCAAGTGATATGGTTGCGCTTGACAGATATTGCGCCAGATAAACTACCTGATGCTAATCCTTTTGGAAGTGATTTTGAGGAGGTTTTTGACAAGCGCAAAGAAGAAACCGACGCATTTTATCAAGCTATTACTCCTACAGATTTTCAAATTTCAGGTGAGGAACGACAAGTTCAACGACAGGCATTTGCAGGAATGCTATGGAACAAGCAGTTTTATTACTATATAGTTCAAGATTGGCTCAAAGGAGATTGGTCATATCAAGACAGAAAGTGGCATAAAATATACCCCTCAGATAGCCTACCAGATAAAGCACAATCCGACACTAGAAAATTTAACTCGAAATGGACGCATCTACATAATGAAGACATAATTTCTATGCCAGATAAATGGGAATATCCCCAGTATGCTGTCTGGGATTCAGCTTTTCATGCTGTTACTTTTGCTTTAATAGACCCAGATTTTGCTAAAGAACAATTGTGTCTATTTTTAGAAGAGTCGTATATCCATCCTAATGGACAGTTACCATCTTTTGAATGGAACTTTAGTGAAGGTAATCCACCTGTTCACGCTTGGGGAGCTTGGCAAGTTTATCAAATTGAGAAACGTATGTATGGTTTTTCGGACAAAGATTTCCTAAGAAAGATATTTCACAAGCTCAATAGTAACTTTAATTGGTGGTTAGAAGTTCAAAAAATACCCGAAAATAATCTTTTTAGTGGAGGCTTTTTAGGACTAGATAATATCAGTCTCATAAATCGCAGTCACTTTAAAACTGATGATGTAAAAATTGAACAAGCAGATGGAACAAGCTGGATGGCTATGTTCTGCTTAAATATGCTGAGAATTGCCATAGAGTTGGGAAGTCAAGACCCATCTGGCGAAGAGATAGAGGCTGCCACCATGTTCCTCAAAGAATTCCTTAATATCGCCAATGCTATCAATGATATTACTGAAAAAAATAGAACGCATTTGTGGGATCAGAAGGATGAATTCTATTACGATATTCTCAGTATTGTTCAGGAAAATTTGACCCTAGAGTTTCCCTTGAAGTATCGTTCATTAGTCGGTTTAATTCCCCTATGTGCGATTGATATTTTTGAATCCGAAAGACAGGAATCTCAAAACCAGATAATCGATGCTTTTAAATCTAAGTTCTCTGACCCTAATTCATTGTCCCAATTGTTCTTGCCAGGAACCGACTTTAATTACTTGAGAGGAAAATATGAAAGTTTCTACATCGCAGACAAGCATAATAATGATAACCTGGAGATGTATTTGTCAATTGTTGACTTTGATAAGTTGCAATTAATCGTCAAAAAGCTACTGGATAAACAGGAGTTTTTGAGCGACTATGGTATTCGCAGTCTTTCAAAAGTTCACGATCCTAATTCTGAGTTTGGTTCGCCTTACTCGATTCCTTGCTTCATGAAAGATATGTATGACAGTGTTTTACCTTCCAGAATTCTCTACGAACCTGGAGAAGCAGGTAACTCTCCTGTACATACAGGTAATTCTAATTGGCGCGGTCCAATATGGTTTCCTGTGAATTTTCTAATCATTGATTCGCTTTATAAGTTTCATGATTACATTCATGACTGTCTAGGAGATGAGTTTAAAGTGGAGTTTCCCACTGGAGAACGTGGAAGAAATACTCTTGAACAAGTAGCGGTAGAAATATCCAAACGCTTAATCCGTATTTTCCTGCCTGATTGGTCAGGGAAACGACCAGTTTACGGAGATAACCCAAAACTTCGTCAGCTTTTCAAAACCCCTGATGGCCAGGATTTAATACTGTTCTACGAATATTTTCACGGAGATACAGGTCAAGGACTGGGAGCAAGCCATCAAACAGGTTGGACAGGACTCGTAGCTAATTTGATCTATAAGGTCGGAGAATATAACTGTCTCAATAGCGCACCTTCTTAATACTCAATTAACGTTAGTCGGACGAGAGAAGGAAAGTTTTAACCCGGGACAGGATCAAGCTTTCAGCTAATCCAGGATTCGGGTTAAATAGACTCTAATAGATTGTACCCCGTTGACGGGCAGGGCGATCGAGGGATTTAATCGCCGTTTCTAATTCCTCGACGGTCAAACAAGTACCGCCCAGGGCCCCGGCCATAGTGGTAATATGTTCTTCCATGAGAGTGCCACCGAGATCGTTGCAACCCCAGTTTAAGGCTTCTGTCGCCCCCTGTAAGCCCAATTTTACCCAACTGGGTTGATGATTTTTAATGCTATTGCCCAAATAAATCCGCGCCACTGCCGTTAATTTTAATGTATCGGCTAAGATTGGTTGATCTCGTCCGACTCGATTTCTCAGGGGTTTGGGGGCTGATTGTCCCACAAAAGGCAATAAAATAAATTCGGTGATTTTAGCCCGATAATTATTTTCTAGGGCGATTTCTTGCTGTTTTCTAATTTTTTCAAGGTGCTGCACCTGTTGGCTAGGGGTTTCAATATGACCGCAGAGCATGGTACTGGTGGTATGTAACCCCAAACGATGAGCAATACCGACTATTTCTAACCAAGTGGCGGCATCGATTTTTTCTGGACAAATTACCCGTCTTACCTCATCCACTAACACCTCGGCAGCCGTCCCTGGGAGAGAATTCACTCCTGCTTCTTGCAGGGAAGCGATAACTTTTTCGTAACTTAAACCGTCTTCCCTAGCGATAAATTGGACTTCTTGGGGCGAAAAAGCGTGTAAATGCAGGTCAGGAAAAGCTTGTTTCAGGTTTTTAACAATTTCGAGGTAATAGTCTAAGGAATTGCCCTTAATCTTGGCTTTTGGGTTTAATCCTCCCTGCATACAAATTTCTGTCGCCCCACGACGGACAGCATCCGTCGCTTTAGCGATAATTTCCTCTAAATTAAGCCAGAAGGCCCCCTCTTCATTTTCATCGCGTCTGAATGCACAAAAACTACAATGCTGCTCACAAATGTTACTAAAATTAATGTTGCGATTGATCACGTAGGTGACGGTATCTCCTGCCTGTTGACGACGCAAAAAGTCGGCAGTTTCCCGAATCTGGGCAATTAAACGGTTATCGGTAGTTTCTAGCAAGATAATCGCTTCTTTCGCCGATAAATTTGCCCCTGACCGCGCTTTTGCCAAAATATCGGTTACGGGTGCGCTGATGGAGGAGTTAGTCACGGGAAATAAATATTGAGGGTTGCTGATCCTAATTGTAGAACGAGGTCAGAAGGAACAGTAAAGAAAGAGAGCCGATTTAATCCTTTTTCTGTTCCCTATTCCCTTGTCTGCACGCGGTAATTTCCGGTTGAGAGCCTTTATTGCAGGGTGGTTTGTTTTTCCTGTTCTTTTTGTTGACGTTTTTTCTTTTCTGCTTCTAGAGCATCTTCGATAACCTTGAGCAGCTGATCCATTTTATCAAGATTACCGCGATAAACATCGAGGTCTTTTTGCAGTTTCTCGCTGGAGAGATGGAGAATTTCTGAGAACTTTTGCAAAATTTGTTCGCGTTTTTCTTTTTCCTTGATCATGTCCGGTTGTGCTTCCGCCAAAATTGTATAGAGACCGATGGCAAACAGGCGACTATACTTAAACTTAGGCGCGTTGATAACCGAAACTAAACTATCAGACAACTGATTGTTACCACCCATAGCAGGGTTTTGCAGTTGGGAAAGCAAGGAATCAATATTAGTTTCTTTGGCAATAGCGATCATATTTTCGGCATCACGACGATAGACTTCGGGATTACCGTTAACCGCTTGGCACAAAGCATTAAAAATATTCGGTTTATCCTCCCCCGGACGATAGCCTTCCATGAACTTCTCGAAAGAAGTAACCACACCAAGGGCATAAATTGGATCATAATGGAAATCTACATTAACAGAGAGCAGGTGCATCTCGACTAATAATTCCTCAACCACGCGCCGATACACCGAATTGATGGGGCGGGTGTGGCGAGTATAAAAATCACGCTTACTATCGGAAACAGTACGAATTTTGTCCACAGAACCAAACTTCATAAAAATTTAACACTGCTCTCATTTTCTCCCTTCTCGTTCCCCCTGACAAGGCCAGTGATCACCAAAGAGCCGCAAGCAGTCAGTCCAGAGAGAGCAAAAGAGCGAGTAAGATGGGGAAATGGGGAAATGGGGAAATGGGGAAATGGGGAAATGGGGAAATGGGGAAATGGGGAAATGGGGAAATGGGGAAATGGGGAAGTGGGGAAATGGGGAATTTCAACTAAAACCCCAACACCCTAAAACCCTAAAACCCCAAAACCCTAAAACCCCAAAACCCTAAAACCCTAAAACCCCAAAACCCCAACACCCTAAAACCCTAGCACCTAACCCCCAAAACCCTAAAACCCTAACACCCTAACACCCCAACACCCTAAAACCCTAACACCCTAAAACTCTAACACCCAAAAGCTTTTTCACTTTTCACTTGACTATATGGCCAATCAAGACGACAAAATCAAAATTATCACTGATAACCGGCAAGCACGCCATCTCTACGAGATTTTAGAGACTTTTGAAGCGGGGGTGCAGTTGCTGGGGACTGAGGTTAAATCTGTGCGCGCTGGTAAGGTGAACCTGCGGGATGGTTACGTTTTAGTCCGCAATGGTGAAGCGGTGTTAATTAATGTTCATATTTCCCCCTACGAACAGAGTAGCGAATATTTTAATCACGATCCGCGCCGGACGAGAAAATTGTTGATGCACAAAAAGGAAATCAGCAAGCTCATCGGTCAAGTGGAACAGAAAGGCTTAACTCTTGTGCCTTTGAAGATGTATTTTAAAGGTAGTTGGGTAAAAATCAGCATTGGCCTCGGTAGAGGCAAGAAATTACACGATAAACGCGAAGATTTGAAACGTCGTCAAGACCAACGGGATATGGCGCGAGCGCTGAAGCGTTAATCAAGACACTTATCGGACTGGCAAAGGTCTAGGTAAGAAACGAGCGGGTTTTGTTACAGTTGAACTGTATTCGGCCTCTTGCAGCCATCACCATCCCCCTCACCTTGGGTTAAAATTTATGTTAAAACTCTTGACAAAAGTAATTAAATATGCTAGGACACCCGCTTTGATTGCTCTATCCTTAGCGGTGGGTGCGGGGATTATTTTACCAAAAATAACTTTAGCCAATGGCAACCCCGGCCTAACAATTTTTAGCGGAGTTGATCGCAAGGATATCTTAGATTATTTCTTGCAATTTGGCGGTCGTCCCAGGCAAATGGATCGTTATAAACTCTATATCCCCCCGAAAAAACTCTCCCAAGGGGCCGCAGCTTTTTTTATTTCCTATCCCGATTATTTTAACGGCCAGTTTGACACCAATAAAATCGAGGTACGCATCAACAACAAATCTTTACCTTTAAAGGAAGTGGTTTGGGATAAGGATAGTCGCATTATTCAAATTGTCCCCGAACAACCGATCGATCCGACCAGCAAAGTTGAAATCGTCATGTCTAATGTCAGAAATCCCGAATTAGGCACTTATTACTTTACCTGTGATGTGATTGCCTCTGGTAATATTCCCGTCCGTCTCTACGTTGGTACTTGGATTGTCAGTATCGAACCTTAAAGTATTTATTGGGGATGGGGAAATGGAAATAGGGAAATAGGGAAATGGGGGAATGGGGGAATGGGGGAATGGGGGAATGGGGGAATGGGGGAATGGGGAAATGGGGGAATTCAACTAAAACCCCAACACCCCAACACCCTAAAACCCCAACACCCCAACACCCTAAAACCCCAACACCCCAACACCCTCTCAGTCTGAGAAAAAGTCAACCAAAGTCAACTATTTGCTTCCCAGTTGCTAAAATCTGAGGAATTTTCACCTATAGACTCGTTGACTGGGGAATTTTCCCCGGAGTTTAAGTTTTTGCGACTGCCTTTGTGGGAATTTTTGCCCCCTTCCCGTCCAATAGCTGCCATGTGGGCGCGATCTCGGCTAACCGCTTCACCACCTTTTCGTCCCGCTTCGCGGGCTTCTTCGGAGGTAAATTCGTGGGCTGTACCTTTTTGATGAGCAGCTTTACCACCTTTACTAGCGATTTCCCTTTGTTTAGCTTGATCCATAGAGGCAAAACCGCGTTTACTCTTATCTGTCATAATATCCCTCCTGTGTGAATGCTGATTTTAAAAGTTCTTAAAGACTTATGCGAGACTTTTAAAAGATCAAAATCATGGTCTTGTCGGTGGGCAAAACATTGAGATTGCCCCGCTTTTTTCCTCTAAGAACTATGGATCCCTACCTAGGATCATAACTCATTAGCTTGACTTCTAGGGAACCAATTACAGCAATCAAAGAGCATATTTTATGTTAAAAAATATTAAGCGAATCGAGCATTTATCAGTCTAAAGATATAGAAGTTATCTTAATGGTGAGGTACAAGGTTTTCCTTTGCAGGAGTCGATCTTCAGTAATCAGTAATCAGTGATCAGTAATCAGTGATCAGCTTTTTTCTCCCTGCTCCCATCTCCCCACTTCTCGCTCCCTTCTCCCCCACCCCCCGCTCCCTGCTCCCCACTTCCCCAATTCATAATTCATAATTCCGAGGTTTTTTGGGGATTTAATCGGGAAAAATTAGGGTAAAACTTGGGTTTTTTCGATCAACCATTTATCTCCTTGCCGTACCAAATCATAGCGCACGTTCAAGGACTCATTATAGGAACGATTGACAATTTCCTTGCCATTATGGAAATACATGGCCTTTTCGTTTACTGTCGCTTCCACCGTCGCTAAATTAGGATTTTTCGCATTATTAGTGACCGATCGCACATCCACTTGATGATCGTAGCGCCAATAGTTATTTCCCTGTAAAGCCGCCGCTCGTTTTTGCCAAATTTCCAAGGCTGAACCCGTTAAAACCTCTTTCAATTGCTCTTTTTGGTGTTCACTGCCAAAAGCAGCCGATTTTGCCCCTAACCAAGCTTGAATCGTCTCCTTGGCTGTTTCCTTGCCCAAGGGAGTCCCTTCGATCACTTCCGCATTAGCTGAGGGGATTTCTAGTATGGGAGTATGCAAAGAAATCGGTAACTGTTCCCCTTGCAAGGCTGCCAAAGGAGATTGACTATCGACAATTGCCTTCACCCCCAGGGCCAAGACCGCGATCGTTCCCACTAATCCTACCCCCAATATCGCCACTCGATCGAGTCGCAGTTTTCTGCGGGCCGGTCGTCTCCGTTTCGGTGCGACTACGGCGGTTTTTACCGTTTCTAGGGCTGCCGGCCCGGAGTTACCCACTGCTTGGGGACGCGGGCGACTAGGACGACGACGGGGGGGATTAAGTGCCGGTTGACGATAGGCTGCTGTCATCACCACATTACCCTGAGTATAGGGGGTGAGAGTTTCCTCCTGGGCTGTGGCTCTCAGGGACGGTACAGCAGTGCTTGTCCGCTCACCATTAGCTCTAGCTAAAGACGGTTTTTGGGGACGAGAGTGGGAAGAAGAATAAGCAGATTCCCTCATCGGTGTCGCTCCTGGCACTGGGTTTAAATGGGTGGGGGGGGTGTGGGTTTTGAGAACATTTACTTCCGATTCTAAGGGTTCGCCGGTCTTTTCTCGAACCGACACGGGAACTTTTTCGTCAGGAAAACCTGACAATTCTTCTAAATAGTTTTGTACCTCTTCCTCGGCAAAATACTCTTTGAGTGAGGCTTTCCGCTCGACTAAATCACTAAAATGGCAGAAAACTTCCGTTTGTAACCAACGCTCACCGTAACGACATAACCCAGGTAAGAGATCGGGAGATTGCCCGGATTGTTCCTTAATATAATTTAATATTTCTTGCTCTTGACTTTTTTCTAAAATTGTGCCTGCCTGTTCGGTTTGACCGAGCAGTAGGGCGCAGATCGAGCGCTCTAGGGAGACATCCTGATGTTTTTGTAATTGCTGCAGGCGATCGCTGGCCGCAACGATAGCGGCGGGTTGTTTTTGGGCGAACCCGCGGGCGATCAAGGCATAGACCAGCAGATAATTACCCACCGCCGAGGGGCGTTGTGCCTCTTTTGCCCAGATTTTCTCCTGTTCGGCCTGAGTTAAATAAACCCGTAACTGTTGAATAAAGCGTAAAAAATTATCCACCCCTAACCCAGAGCGATCGTCGCCCTGGCCATCGATGCCGCCGCGAGCGGCCAACATCTCCTCCAAGAGATTTAAGCCGCGCTGACGGGCAAGACTGGGTTTTTTTTCTTGGGATAACAATTCCAGAATCCGGTAGGGACGCAGGCGATCGCAATCATGACGGATCTCGCTGGCCACTTGCGGGAACATTTGTTCTTGTTCTAACCAAGTCAGGGCTTTGGCCGCGGTGCTGGCCGCCTGTTCATAATTTTTATCCTGCCAATATTCCCGACTTAATTCCCCGTAGGCCAAAGCCAAGGTTAAGATCATGTCTGGGCGAGTAGTTGGCTCTAACTCTAGATAGGTTTCGGCCAAACGAATCACTAACTCGTATTCTCCCAACTCTTGCAGGATGAGCAAAGCTCCCACGAGATCGGCGGGGGCAATGGTAATCTGGGGAGTGGGATATTCTGAGGAAGCGGCGGCCACCTCCCCAGCGTGAGAATCGAGGTTTTCGGCGCTGCTTTCTGGGTTGAGAAGCAAGGGATTGGGGTCGAAAAATTCAGCATCGTAATCACGACGGCGATCCGCAGCACTTAACACTTGGTAAGCTTCATCTAACAAGTGCTGACGGGCAACGATCGCTGTTTGACTGTATTCTTGACGTGGCAATTGCCGTCCCCGGTCGGCGTGGGCCAAATCAATTTGCTCGGCACTCACCTGAAAGGGGATTCCCAATATCCTGTAGTAGTCGAGAGGAATTCGCACGGTTAGCTGTACCTCAACTCTGGAGAGTCCTTAGTAATCTACTCCCGTTAAAGCGTCAGCTTAACGGGAGCTTTTTGTAACCCTGAACTTATCGGGCAAGCCAATAAATTCGGATCTCTGGGCCCGATTACACTCAACCCCAAAAGTCTAATCATCTGACTACCGTTTGCGTCTGCGTCACCGCTCCAACCACAAGCCTTATTACTACACTTAAACAATTTACCGCTTCTAATTCCGATATGTAGGCAACAATGACAAGTTTGAGAAGTATATCGTGGATTAACCGCGATCACCTCAACCCCTTCTTTAATGCCTTTGTATTCGAGAAATTGTCGAAGTTGATAGAAAGCCCAAGAGTTAGACCGCCTTCTTTCGGTCTTATTCCGCAGTTGTTGGTTGGTTCTTTCTCGAATACCAGTTAGGTCTTCTATGGCGATAATCGAGTTAGTTAGTTTTGCCTCGGCAACGATAGCTTTACTGATGACATGATTTAAGTGCGCTTGGTATCTTCTCTCCCGCCCCGATAGCCGTTTCAATATCTCCCGACACCTACGACGGGTGGCTCTAGTGCCTTGAGACGCTTTCTTTTGCAGAGAAGCTCGAACGCGACTATATTTATCCCTCGTTTCCTTAATGCTTTCCCCCGACCACGATTTTTCGGTTGATGTTACCGCAATGTCACGACGACCGAAATCGACCCCGATAATGTTATCCGCGTTGATAGGTTTTGGCGGTTCCGATTTTAGTTGGATGTGGACATACCAACCACCGTCACGATGTAAGCATACTTGAGCGGATGTCGGGTTCCGTCCAGTTAGTTTCCCCCGATGGTAGTTACTGGCTCTCAGGGGGAGGGTTAGCCGTTTTCCCTTGGTACTAACGGTAATCACCCAATCTTTCTCGACGAAACGAAAAGTTCGAGCGTCACAGTCGAAACTTGTTGGAGCAAAGTTCTTGACCTTCTTCCCCTTCTGTTTTGCTGTCAAACGATTAGCCGCCACCTGACCGCAAGCTCTGACAACGTGGTTAGCCGTCAGTCCGAACCGATTCTTAACGTCCTGATAACAGACAGCCTGAATCGAGTTCCGGTTAGTCAACCGGGGATTGACGTTCTCGTTAATCCAGTTACAAGCTGACGCAAAAGCCGAACAGGTATCGGACAACAATTGTTGTTGTTCGCTACCCACTTGAAGCTTTACTACTAGGGTCAGGACTTGTTCCACGGTTCCAGAAAACTCACCACGGTGAAGCATAACATATTTAGCGTTGATGCGCTACGCTCGTTTTATACTGGTTGGTATTCCTCCCCCGCTAACCCTACGGGTGTAACGGGGGCATCCTGCCGACATTTAAGGTGATGTAAGTGAGAGCGGAGCGAGTAAAATAACAAGATACCATCTTATCCTAGCCAATCTCTGACTGACTAAGATTAGATTTGAGAGAGAAAATACCAAGAACCCCTTGGGTTAAGACCAAAAAATTCACTGCCAGAATTCTCGAAAAATCTACCGCTTCCTCTCCCCTTGCTTTTTTGTTGTCTAAATGATACTACAGACCCTATGATTTCCGAACGTACTTTACCAACCTTTGATCCTGCTTCCATCATTATTACCAAAGCTGAAGGTCTTCGCCTATACGAAGATATGGTTTTGGGGCGGATGTTTGAAGATAAATGTGCCGAAATGTATTATCGGGGCAAAATGTTCGGTTTTGTCCACCTCTACAACGGTCAAGAAGCGATATCTAGCGGTATTATTAAAGCCTTGCGTCAGGGAGAAGATTACGTTTCTAGCACCTATCGCGATCACGTCCACGCCCTCAGCGCCGGAGTTCCCGCTCAAGAGGTGATGGCGGAGTTATTCGGAAAAGCTACCGGCTGTAGTAAAGGACGGGGTGGCTCCATGCATATGTTTTCCGCCGAACATAAGCTTTTAGGGGGTTACGCTTTCGTGGCCGAGGGGATTCCCGTCGCTACTGGGGCGGCTTTTCAAAGTAAATACCGTCGCGAAGCCATGGGTGATGCCAGTGCCGATCAGGTAACGGTCTGTTTCTTTGGGGATGGGGCGAGTAATAATGGCCAGTTTTTTGAGTGTCTAAATATGGCCGCCCTCTGGAAGTTGCCGATTATCTATGTGGTGGAAAATAATAAGTGGGCGATCGGTATGGCCCACGATCGAGCCACTTCTCAACCAGAAATCTATAAAAAAGCCAGTGTTTTTAGTATGGTAGGTGTGGAAGTGGACGGTATGGATGTGGTCGCCGTTCATGCCGCCGCCAGAGAGGCCGTGGCTCGCGCCCGCGCCGGTGAGGGGCCGACTTTAATTGAGGCCTTAACCTATCGTTTCCGGGGTCACTCTCTGGCAGATCCCGACGAGTTACGCAGTGCTGACGAGAAACAATTCTGGGGCGAAAGAGATCCGATCACTCGCTTTGCCGCCTACCTCTACGAGGGAGATCTGGCGACGAGAGAGGAATTAAAGGAAATCGAGCAGAAAATTCAAGCTGAAATCGATGAAGCGGTTAAATTTGCCGAATCTAGCCCCGAACCCGATCCTAGTGAACTAACTCGCTTTATTTTCGCTGAAGACGAGTAATTTCAGTATTCAGTTATCAGCCACCGAAGGACGCTACGCACCCTAAAAAGAAAAAGAGAAACTAGGGGTAAACCCTGATATTCTAAACCCGGAAGGCTCCTGAACAGAAAAAACTTTTTTAATAAGTATCTAAGCACATAGGAGTTACGCACTGTACAAATTCACCATGATGTGTATGAACGAAAATCCGTCGTTTCAGACTTTTGGCGATTAACTTCTGATCGATAGCGATCGCTCAAAAGTCATCAAAAAATCACGTTAAAATGCCCGAAACCCATACCTCATATTTGGTCGATCCTGTCAATGCGTAAGTCCTAGCACAATTAATTACACATCTAAGCCACTACTCCGTCAGACTGCTGCTGTGATCAGTAAACAGTGAACTGAAAACTCAAATCCGATCCCTAATAGCTGTCTTGTGAGTCTCGGAGTCTCGGAGTCTCGGAGTCTCGGAGTCTCGACTAGGAAATTAATTTTGCACGACTACTTATCGATCGCGCTTCTCGCACCATGGAACAACCTGTCAGTTGGATGATTCCCCGTCATTCCCGTCCCGATTATCCCCTGTTTGTATTTTTACCCGGAATGGATGGCAGCGGCCAACTATACCATCGTCAGATTAAAAACCTTGCCCCTTACTTCGATCTGCGTTGTTTGGCGATTTCCCCGCAATATCTCGGTGATTGGGAGGAGTTAAGCGCCCTCGTGATTGCTTTATTGGCACAGGAATTAAAGGGACAATCGAGAAAAGTCTATCTCTGCGGTGAGTCTTTTGGCGGCTGTTTAGCCTTAAAAATAGCGACAAAAGCACCAAAATTGCTTAAAAAACTGATTTTAGTTAACCCGGCTTCTTCTTTTAATCAAAGACCTCTTTTAAGCTTGGGAATCGCTATCACCCAGATAATGCCCGATTTCATCCACGGCAGCTCGGCACTAACTATTTTACCCTTTCTCGCCGCTATCGGTCGAATATCCCGGGAAGATCGCCGCTCTCTCCTCAAAGCCATGCAATACGTCCCACCGAAGACGATTAGCTGGCGTTTATCCCAGTTACAACGGTTTCAGGTTAGTGCCAGCGAGTTAAAACGTCTGCAATTGGAGGTGTTAGTGATAGCCAGTCAAGGCGATCGACTGTTACCATCGGTAGCGGAGGCTAAACGCCTAATTCAGCAGTTACCCGCGGCAAAATTAACGATTCTACCCAATAGTGGTCACGCTTGCCTACTGGAAACCGATATTCACCTCAAAGACATTCTTCATCACCATGCTTGTCTCCCCCGAAGCCTACCCGCAAAAAGCCACTGAGGATGGTTCTTATACCTTTTTTTCGACCGAATTCGGCGAATGTTATCATTCTACCTCCGGGGCAAGGGAAGAAGCCGAGAAAAAATTTATCCTCTCCAGTCGTCTGGCAGCAAAAGCAGACCAGAGCAATAATCTGAAAATTCTTGACATTTGTTACGGCTTAGGGTACAATAGCGCCGCAGCCTTAGCGGCCATTTGGCGAGTTAGGGGGGATTGTCGGGTAGAATTATTAGCTTTAGAAAGCGATCGAGTGGTTCCCCTGGCAGCTATTAGAGAAAATCTCTTAAATAGTTGGAGTCAACCAATTCCCGAATATTTAAATGATTTTGCCCATAATCACCGGCTAGACTTGCCTAATCTCACGGCTAAACTGTTAATCGGGGATGCGCGACAGACGATAACCAAGGTGATTGAGGCGGGTTTTCAAGCGGAGGCAATTTTTCTCGATCCCTTTTCCCCGGGTAAATGTCCGCAACTGTGGACGGTGGAGTTTTTAGCTTTAGTGGCCAAATGCCTGAGTCCGACGGGTTATTTAGTCACCTATTCCTGTGCTGCCTCGGTGCGAAGGGCCTTACAATTAGCAGGATTGCAGATTGGAGCCACCGATTGCGTCGGGCGGCGATCGCCAGGGACAATAGCCAGTTTTTTGTCCTTACCCCCATCTCTATCGGCACAGGAACGGGAACATCTGCAAACTAAGGCCGCTATTCCCTATCGAGATGCAGCTTTAACCGACCCAGCCGAAGTGATTATACAACGTCGTCGCAGCGAACAGGATCGCAGTGACTTGGAACCGACTAGCCACTGGAAAAAACGTTGGCAAAGAGCGGTGAGTTCGATCGAAATCTCGGAATGAGATTAATGTACTTAAGTAATAGGACAAAATTAACTTCTCAGTTAGGACAGACAATCATGCACTTAGGGACTTGCGCTTTGATAATGTACCTTTTGGGCGAACGCAGTTCGCCCCTAAATTGTGGACAAAATCCGTTACTGTAGGGGCGCAAGGAACCTGCGCCCTCCGATAGATAAGGTTTGCTTATCACCCTAAGTAGAAAGACATTTGGCGATTTTTGTCAATTGTTTTCGCTCTAAAACGAACTAATCAATTAAATCTCTTGCCAGATAAGGATTTAGTCGATTTAGTCCACCCTATCGAACCATAACAAGTAACGAAGAACCACATTTATTCTTTTTTCGAATTCAATCTAAAAATAGAGAAAAAAGCAAAACCCTCCACTGCACCATAAAAAAATTATGCAAGAGGTCTATACCTCTGTCATTGATGACGCATCGATCCAGAGAAAACGGCCCATTGCCGTAACGATAGTGGAATCAGTGACGGACATTGCCGAAGGAGACGTGGTGGTTATCGACAAAGAACATCAATCTATCACGATTGATGCCTTTGGAGCGGCCACTCCCCCAGAAATGCAACCCGTGGGACTTGCTCTAACAACCTATCAGGGCAATAATACCTTTAAAGGCAAGAGTCAAGCTGGTACTCCTCTAAGCTTTAGTTTAGACAACAATTATCGCGTCTTTAAACTTCAGCACGGCAATGCCAACTATACTGGAGTCTGCCATTAATCTTGACAAGGGACAGAATAGCTTGCTTGCAGACACGAGTTCCGGGTTGATTCCCCGTCTTCCCTCCTGACAATAAAACGCCGTTTATGCCAGTGTCAAGCATATACCAACCAACACCGATCAAGATGACCTTCACAGATACTACAGAAAAAGTAGGCGTTGCTGAATCAAGGTATGAATGGCAACTGTGCATCGTATCCAAAAGTTAGTTTGAGTCTAGTTTTTAAAAATACCACAAAAGAAGATTCGGCGTTGCTGAATCAAGCTATGAATCAGTAAGGAATAGGCACTTCTTGAAACTTCAGATAATGAATTAATAAACGAATAGAGTATCCTAACATTTCTCTAGACTTAGAATAGCAGAGTGTTTGGCGATGCAATCGGGCTAGATAATGTCTTAAACCTGTGTTCTCACCCTCTACTCTGGTCATATAAGTCTTACTAACTAGGGTCTGCTGAATAAATCTAAAAACCTTGTTGGATAGGACTTTTCGACTTTTTTACCCTCAAAAAGTGCCAGCCATTGCGGGGATCGGGGGGAAAATTCAGGGACTTTTTCTCTGAAAATTAGGTAATTGACCAGATGAAAATTGGTAAAACCCTACACCCTACACCCCACACCCCACACCCTACCCCCACGAGAAACTTTTTGCCGCATACCCTAACTATATGGTCGCCCTCTGCTATAAAACATGGATAAACTGACCATCCATCACTCACATAAAAATAGCATCCCCAAGACTTAACTAATTCCCATAAGGGGCGAAACGTTTCGCTACTATGGTCTGGGGATTACCCAACCTAAAATTCCTTTTTTAAAGTGGTCGACGGCTGTCCACACCCAGATTTTGTTTTTTTTTGAGCCAACAAAGGTTTCCAATTCATCTAGTTCCCCTACTTCAGGAATTGTTTCCGGGTCATAGGCGACTGGCAATAAATTTCCCACAGATTTTACCCAATTAATTATCGTTGTATGATGAACTCCCTTCAACCGTTCTATACCTCGAAATCCCATCCCTTTAACATAGGCAGTTAGGCATTCTCGCTTCGTTTCTTCGTCATAGCCTTTCTGTTTTTCATAGCTATCAATAAATTGACGACTACAGGTGACGCAAATATGATTTTGTTTACCTTGTTTATTGATGCCATTTTTACGGATATGGGTAGATTCACATTCAGGGCATTGCATTTTGATTTCCTCCATTCATATCTCTATTATGCAACGCCAAAAACGGAATCAAGAGAATCTCCCTGTGCATAGTTTTCGGACTTTGTTGGAAGACGTGGGGACAATTTGCTTGAATACAGTGGAATGTATGATTAGGGAGGGAAGTTATCGTTTTTCTAAGATAACTCGACCGACCCAACTGCAACAAAAAGCGTTAGATTTATTGGGATTTTCCCTGATTTGTACCCAGTAACGGGGCGCTGGAAATTCTCTTAATCCCTTCTACAGCACAGGTTATGGCTTTTTGTCAACGGGGAAGTCCAGGTATAAATTGCCAATTCGATCGAGAATTTTTACCTGAGGGGAAGAGAGGGGCCAGTTGTCTGCCCTCACCTGAGAATTGACTGCTAGGCTGTCCTGAGAAACCCATACCGTTTCACCTAAACCAGATCTGTGAAAATCAAGGCTCTTAAAAATGACCGCCAAGCAAAAAATGATTTTTCGGCTGACTTCTCCCATCAACCGGTTTCTCTTCACGCTGACAGTGGCAATTTTCGTTTATTTAATCACGGGAGAATTTTACCAGGAATTGCGGTTTCTCTTGGCTTACGATCTAGCGATACTAAGTTATTTGAGTGTTTTAGCAGTGCAAATGTCCAAAGCGACTGCGGAAGATACCTTTCGCTTGTCTCAACAGCAGGAACCCAAGGGTATTAGCACTTTATTTGCTGTGCTGCTATTTTCTGGTATGGGGTTAATTGCTCTTTCTTTATTGCTCAACAACTCGAAGCAATGGACTCCCTTGTTGACGAATTTGCACATGGGATTATCCCTATTAGCGATCTTTTTGTCCTGGACTCTGGTACATACTTTTTTTGCTCTGTATTATGCCAGACTCTACTACGATGAACTATCCGCAGAAGATTCATCCGCTTACCGCAAAGGTTTGGACTTTCCCAATCAAGAACTGGTGGATTATTGGGATTTTATGTATTACTCTTTTACTATCGCTATGTGTTACCAAACATCGGACGTATCCATTGAAAGTGTTGCGATGCGGCGCATGACACTCTTTCATTCCATCCTCTCTTTTATCTTAGTAGCAGTAGTCATCGGTTTAGCGGTAAACATAATTTCTAATCTCATTTAATGGTGAAACAGACTTCTAATATAACCTGTGTATTCTGGTTCCAAAGCTCTGCCTTGGAACCAGAGGATTTAGGCTTTGCCTTATTCATATATAGCGTTTCTGATTCACACGAGGTACATTCCCGATCATGAACAGCTTAATCAGCAAAGGTTTAAGTGTGCCGCACAGATGCGAGAACCGCTATATATCATTCTTCAGGTAAACCTGAAAATGGCGTTCCCAGGTAGAACTTGGGAACGAGGTAAACGAGGTAAATATAACCTGTGTGGAACAGGCTTCTAGCCTGTGGAAGTGCCTAAGTTTTAAGAAATCAAGGTGAGTTTCTGGCATCAAAATAAATCATTAAAATGATAAGGACAGGTTTCAGGGATGTTAGAAGGGGGATAGTCAATCAAATACAGGTCAACTGCATCCGAATAGATCCCTTGCCATTCTACTTCTAGCTTAGGCTTCATCGATGGACTGTAGCGACGCTTAAGAGTGTTAGAGAAAGCTTTGATTTCGGCTTGCCAATGGCGATTACACTCAGGCTTATTAGCGTAATCAATCTTCAGACGGTGTTGCATAATTCGAGTTAGTAAGGAGACCACTGCTTGATAATCACTACGTCCCAAGGCTTCGATCTCCTCAATCAGGTTTTCCCAGTCCAATTCTTGGACATTTTGTTCTTTTAATGCTTGGGCTTGTTTCATTGTCCATTGATAGAAATCTGTCTCGTAAATTTTATCGATAGCTATCTGACTCATAAGTTAAACTCCTGTTAGATTGAAATAAAAAAACTATACAAATATAGATAGCAGCGGCTTTATTAGTCCCGACTTACATAAGCAAAGACAAATATTCCCACTTAAGCTCAGTCTAACCTTAAACGAGGCAAATGTCTATTTGGGGGGAGCATCACATTTTCGAGGTTTATCCTAAAACTGGAACCCAACAGAAGAACCTGGCTGGTGGTGGGGAGATGCAGCAGGGTAATCGCACGTCGTTTTGGATAAAATGTAACAGACAGAGGTGACTGAATGTCGTGCCTAGCAGGGCGAACTGAGAGGAGTTAATCTGAGAGGAAGCAAAAAGTTACATGGTGTAGCAGTTGAGCATGGCATCCGGTTTTGGTCTCCTAGTTTTAAACCCCAAGCAAGAGCGAGAGGCAAAGCTCTTAAGAAACAGTGTCTTGAAACATTTTCAGCATCTAGAAGACCCGAGAGCGGACAGGGGGCGCAATCATAGCCTAGTATCGATAATTACCATAGCTATCTTGGCGGTATTAGCTGGTGCCGATGGGTTTGTCGCCATAGAAGCCTACGGACAAGCCAAGCAATCTTGGTTGGAAACATTTTTAGACCTACCGAATGGCATACCTTCCCACGATACCTTTGGCAGAGTGCTAGGGATGCTAGAACCCAAGCAATTACAGTCAGGATTCCTCGCTTGGATAGAGGAAATCACCGAGAAATTGAACATAGAACTAATCCACATAGATGGGAAAACGGCCAGAAATTCTTATGACCGAGAGGAAAAGCTGAAAGCTTTGCACACCGTCAGTGCTTGGAGTAGCGAACATGGGTTAGTCTTAGCCCAAGAAAAAGTGGACAGTAAATCCAATGAAATTACCGCCGTGCCGCACCTGCTGCAATTGCTCAATCTCAAGGGAGCGATAGTCACCTTGGATGCCATGGGAACCCAGACTGAAATTGCCCAACAAATCAAGTCTGGGGCTGGAGATTACGTCTTAGCCCTCAAAGGCAATCAGGGCAAGCTCTTTCAACAAGTAGAAGGCTGGTTTGACCAAGCTATAGCCGGGGATTGGCAAGGGATTGAATACAGCTACCACGAAAAGGTGGAGTCGGGGCATCACCGGCTCGAAACCCGTCAAATTTGGGTAGTGCCAGTGTCTCAATTACCGCCCCTGCATCGGCAGAGTCTCTGGCCTGGCCTAACCACCCTAGTCATGGTTCGCAGTGTCCGCCAATTATGGAATAAAACTACGACAGAAATTCGCTTCTTCATCAGTAGTTTAGCAGCCGATGCCCAAAAACAGGCCGAGGTGATTCGCGGACATTGGAGTATCGAAAATAGTCTCCATTGGGTACTCGATGTTACCTTTAATGAAGATGCCAGTCGGATTCGTCTAGGCTATGGAGCGGAAAACCTAGGTCTGTTGCGCCGTTTAAGTGTGAATCTGTTAAAGCGAGAACCCTCAAAAATGAGCCTAAAGATGAAACGGTATAAGGCAGGCATGAACAATGATTTCATGGTGAAAATCTTAGCCGCCAGTGCCGTTGACAGAGAGGGGAGGTAGATGTTAATCTTGCAGTTGATCAGGAGTTTTGGGAATTTAAGGAACTGAGTAGATAAGCTCAGTTCGGGGTTTGTTAGGCCATAATGACTGGCAAAACCAGAGATTCGGTCGCCTTGTGCAGGTCAAAGCCTGAGTTGCCCATCGAATTTTAGACCTAACTCCTCGGAATTTGAGAACTCTATCAACATGCGATTACCCTGGTCCATCGAGATTTAAAACCGGGTAATATCCTGAGGGTTAATCAACAATACAAGTTAGCAGATTTTGGCTTAATTAGAACTTTAAATAACAAAAGCCACACTCAAACAGTACATAATAGCGGGACAATTATTTATATGCCTCCCGAAGCCTTTAAAGGTGATATTTCACCAGCTTGGGATCTGTGGTCATTGGGTATTATGTTAATCGAAATGACGACTAATCAACTTCCCTATAAGTTTAATAATGATATTCACCAATTAATGGCAAAGGTGATGAATTGTGAGCTACAAATCCCTAGTTTACCGAAAGAGTTTAAACCAATTATTGAAGGGTGTTTGCAAAAAGATAGAAAACAAAGATGGACGGCACAACAGGTTTTAAATGCTTTACAACCTGTTCAACAAGCAGCAGTCAGGATGCCTGTGTCACCAATACCCCCAATTGCTTCACCTACTCCATTTACCGAAAAACTAGCCAATGGGATAAGACTAGAGATGGTAAGCTTACCAGCAGGTAAATTTCTCATGGGTTCTGCTGAAAGTAATTCTGAAAAGCCTCCACACCAAGTCAAAGTCAACAGTTTTGCCATTGGCAAATATCCCATTACTCAAGCACAATATCAAGCAGTAATGGGAAACAATCCCTCTCACTTTAAAAATAATCCCCAAAATCCGGTAGAAAAGGTTAGTTGGAACGATGCTAAAGCCTTTTGTGAGAAATTGAGTCAAATAACCGGGAAAACCTATCGCCTACCCACAGAAGCGGAATGGGAGTATGCTTGTCGTGCTGGGACAACCACTCGCTATTATTTTGGTGATGATGCTAATCAGTTAGGAGATTACGCTTGGTATGACGGAAATTCTGGTGGTAAAACTCATCCCGTAGGACAGAAAAAGCCCAATGCTTGGGGACTGTATGACATGAGTGGCAATGTTTGGGAGTGGTGCGAAGACGATTGGCATGATAGTTATAAGAATGCGCCGGAGGATGGCTCGGCGTGGATTGACAATGATAATCATTCTCCGCCTCTAAAATGTCTGCGGGGCGGTTCTTGGTACGACTTTCCGAATGACTGCCGTTCCGCTTACCGTTACTCCACGACTTCCGCCGCGGCCTCTACGACGGCAGTTTTCGGGTGGTGTGCGGTGCCCGGAGGACTCTGTAATCCTTTTACTCTTTTTACCCTTTTTACCCTTTTTTACTTTTTTCTTTTTTTTCTTTCTTTCCCGCCTAAGGGCGGGGCGATTTTTTTTTGAGATTTTTAATGGCTTCCATTACTGTTAATATCTCAGATGAGCAGTTTCGACGATTACAACAGAACATAGCGTCCTGTAGGGGCGAAGCATTCGGGCATAACCCATCGCTGAAACCGTAGATTTCCTATCCGAATGCTTCGCCCGTACTTTTTCAGCAAGTCCTATTTATATCAAGCAATATTCAGGTTAAAATAGTAAGGCGATTATTAACAAAGAGGTCAACAGATGCAAAACTTGCGTCAGGTTTCTTTACTAACAAATGGACAAGAGCAAGTCTTAACTATTCCTCCTGAACTTGCCCTATCAAGCACAGAAGTTTTGTTACGCAAAGAAGGTCATCGCTTAATCATTGAGCCGATTTCTTCCGGTTCTCTACTTTCTTTGCTGACTACTTTGCCAGACATTACAGACAATTTTCCTGACATAGATGAAGGGTTGCTTCCCCTTGATGACATCACATTTTAGTACCACCCAATGACCTATCAATATCTTCTTGATACTAACATCCTGTCAAATTTGATCAAGTATCCTCAAGGTCAGGTTTTCCAGCATATTGTCGATGTCGGCGAAGAAAGCGTTTGTACAAGCATCATTGTGGCGTGTGAATTAAGATTTGGAGTGGTTAAGAGTGGTTCCTCCCGTCTGGTCCCTACAAGGTTTCATCGGGATTAATGCCTAATTCTCTTAATCTTGCCGTTAATTGCTCAATTTTTTGTAAAGCCAGTTCTTTTTGTTGACGTTCAGATTCTTTTTGCTGACGTTCGTATTCTTGTTGCTGTAAAGCCAGTTCTTTTTGTTGACGTTCAGATTCTTTGGCCTGTTTCTCCAGAAGAGCGGCTTCCTCAGGTGTTGGGATTAACTGACCACTAGGACTAAAATAACGCAATTTATCGGCGTAGGTCCCTAAATATAAGCCCAATTCTTCACTCCATAACCAACCTTGCTGATTGGGTTCAATCGGTTGATATTTTCCCCTAATTAACGTATATCCTTCAAACTCTAAACTATAGGGGTCAAACCAGAAATAATCAGGAGTCCTAAATGTATTTTGATAAATTTCTTTCTTTTCTTCCCTATCAGTCTTAGCGGTACTTTCAAAAGAGGATTTCTATAATCACATTAGGATATTTTCCCTCTTCCTGCCATACTACCCAACTTTTCCGGTTTTGGTTTCTAGTTGTTCCCAATACTACAAAAAAGTCAGGTCCTCTAAAGTATTCTGATTTTTTCTGATTGGGACTGTAGTAGATGGTTAAATTCCCGGTTGCAAAGTAATCTTCTCTATCTTGCCATAACCATTCTAGGCATTTTATCAATAAAATAATCTGAGTTAGATGTAAATTACTTTCCAATGGCGGTTCATCACTCCAAAATTCGCCCTTGGGGAAGATTATCTCATCTTTTCGGGCGGTTTGGCTAGGGGATAGGGGTTGGGTTGTAGTCATGGTTATCTGCTATGAATAATAAGCTGTCCGTGTATTTAAACTGCTTGTTGAGATGAGACAAGGGGCAACAGTAAAGGGATTGGGGAAGATTCAGCTAATCTAAGGATAGGCGGTTAAAATGCGTCTTAGCCTATTATTTGTGTTAATCTCATCTTTAAATATCCACACCCCAAATCGTCTAAGGAGACAATGGCCGCTAATTCTCGGAATAAATCGCCCCTTTTTCTCGGCTGTTCCAGTAGGATCGCTATTTTTTGCCTCTTGATGTTATTATCGGCGGGGATAGGCTGGTTAATCGGGAAACAGTGGGTTAAGCACAGCAATCAACCCGAAACCGTTAAACCCGTTTTTGCCACGGAAGAAAATAATTTTAATTCTGCCACAGATCGGGCATGGCAACGGAAAGCTGAGATGAGAAAGCGCCGTCTAGAGTTGGGAATTGATAGTCAGTTTTTTAAAAATCTCGTCAATGAATTGTTTAGCCTCCGCTATGGGGATATCAAAGAGGAAAAACAGAAACAGGAACAAAGAGATATTTTAGCAGCAGAAATACTCGATCGCTTGGAACGTCTCGATTCTGGCACTAGAGAAGCATTAGGTAGCTACAACGAGCAACAGCGACAAAAGTGGCGAGAACAAGTGAATCAATTACGCTTAAGCAGTAAAGTCCTTAATTTACTTACTGATACTGCCTTTTTTCAGCTATTTCCCGAATTGACAGAAAGACCAAGTTTTGACACAGCCCTAGGTCAACTATGGAGTGGTTTGGCCTGGAATCAGTTACAATCTTTACAGTCTGGCCTATCCTACCAAGCGATCGAAAGTTTAGACGCGGGGGGAGAGGAAGTTATCGAGGCAATTCTCAGCGAGGGACAAGGAAAAGCCTATGCAATAAAATTGCGTTCCAGTGATCGGTTAAACTTAATTTTAGAGGCGGAAGGCGAAGTTTTACTATCTTTCTACTCTCCCACGGGTAATATTACCCTTTTAGACAAGTCTAGCGATCGGCAATGGTCCGGTCAATTATCCGAAGGGGGATTTTATGAATTAGTTATTCTTCCCCAGTCTTCTACCCCCGTTCACTTTCGCTTACAGTTAAAAGTAAGTCAGTGACTTTAACTGTCAGGAGTCAGGAAACAGGAGACAGGAAACAGGAGGCGGTCGGCGGTCGGCAGCTTTTTTCTCCCCAACCCCCCATCTCCCCACACCCCACACCCCACACCCTACACCCCACACCCTACACCCTACACCCCACTTCCCCAACCCCTAATCCGCTTTTTTACTTTTCCCCATGTCTCTAACTTTCCAAGCTGTTATCGCTAAATTAAATGAATTTTGGGCCGCTCGCGGTTGTTTAGTTGCTCAACCCTATGATACCGAAAAAGGTGCGGGAACCATGAGTCCCCACACTTTTTTAAGGGCAATTGGTCCGGAACCTTGGGCCGTTGCCTATGTGGAACCCTGTCGTCGTCCTACGGATGGCCGTTATGGCGAAAATCCCAATCGTTTTCAGCATTACTATCAATATCAAGTCCTAATTAAACCCTCTCCCGATAATATTCAGGATATCTATTTAGACTCCCTGCGGGTGTTAGGAATTAACCCAGAAGATCACGATATTCGCTTCGTGGAAGATAACTGGGAATCTCCCACCCTCGGTGCTTGGGGTGTGGGTTGGGAAGTGTGGTTAGATGGTATGGAAATCACCCAATTTACCTACTTTCAACAGTGTGGGGGTATCGATTGTCGTCCCGTGGCGATCGAAATTACCTATGGTTTAGAAAGATTAGCCATGTATCTGCAAGATGTAGAGGCAATTAATAAAATTCAATGGAATGAAAATATCCTCTACGGTGATATTTTTATGCAAAATGAAATCGAACAATGTACCTACAATTTTGAGGCTTCCAATCCTGAGTTATTATTTAGTTTATTCAGTTTATATGAACAGGAAGCTAAACAATTAATCGATCGCTCTCTGGTGATTCCCAGTCTAGATTATGTTCTCAAATGTTCCCATACTTTTAATTTACTCGATGCTAGAGGTGTAATTGCTGTAGCTGAAAGAACCCGTTATATCGGCAGAATTCGCAATTTAGCCCGACAGGTTGCTCAATTGTATTTACAGCAACGGGAAGCTTTAGGTTTTCCCCTACAAAAAGTTTAGCGATCTGGGCATCTTTGGTGATGCACCCCTAGCAATTGTACTGCCCTTCTTTTAATAACTTCCTTTTATCAAAAATCCTATTTAAAAGTTATAGGATAGTGGGGAAGAAAAAAAGATGTTAGCGATAACATCTTTTTGGCATTTTTTACAACTTAACCTCAATATCAACCCCTGCGGGTAAATCTAATTTCATCAAAGCATCGATTGTCTTAGAAGAGGGTTGGTAAATATCAATAATGCGGCGATGGGTGCGGGTTTCAAAATGTTCACGGGAGTCCTTGTCAACGTGAGGGGAACGCAGGACACAATAAATCTTTCTTTTGGTCGGTAGGGGAATCGGTCCGATCGCCGTGGCGTTAGTTCTATTGGCAGTATCGACAATCTTCTCACAGGAAGTATCGAGTAAGCGCCGGTCAAAAGCTTTCAAACGAATGCGAATTTTCTGTTGTTGTAACGTAGCCATAATTTCACCTATTGCAATTGTCAAGGTACGAGATAAAGACAGTAACGGAGCAGCTTTTAAATTCACTGCCCCGTTAATTAGTAGATTAGCCTACTTGATAATTTTCGAGATAACGCCAGAACCGATGGTGCGACCACCTTCGCGAATAGCGAAGCGCATACCCTGTTCAATAGCGATCGGGTTGATCAGTTCCACGGTCATTTTGATCCGATCCCCCGGCATGACCATTTCTACGGTTTCTCCCTCGTCGGAGGTGTAGTCTTGGATAGTGCCAGTTACGTCGGTTGTGCGTACATAGAACTGAGGACGATAGTTTTTAAAGAAAGGAGTGTGACGACCACCCTCTTCTTTAGTTAACACATACACCTCACCTTCAAACTGAGTGTGGGGTTTGATTGTACCTGGTTTAGCGATAACCATGCCGCGCTCGATGTCGGTTTTTTGGATACCACGCAGAAGGATACCAGCGTTGTCACCGGCCATCCCTTCTTCGAGACTTTTCTTGAACATTTCGATCCCGGTCACGGTGGTGGGGCGAGTTTCTCTGATCCCGACTAATTCCACGTTATCACCCACTTTGACTTTACCGCGTTCGATCCGACCGGTAGCCACCGTCCCCCGACCAGTAATCGAGAATACGTCTTCTACCGCCATCAGGAAGGGTTTATCTACCGCCCGTTCGGGGGTGGGGATATAGCTATCTACCGCGTCCATTAATTGATAAATCGCATCTACCCACTCGTTTTCGCCTTTTTGGGCCTTGGGATTTTTGGTCATGTAGTCGAGGGCTTCTTTAGCAGAACCGGCAATAATGGGGATATCGTCCCCGGGGAAGTCGTAATTGCTGAGAAGTTCGCGCACTTCCAGTTCTACGAGTTCCAGTAACTCCTCATCATCCACCATATCTTTTTTGTTGAGGAAGACCACGAGGTTAGGTACACCCACCTGACGAGCCAGCAGGATATGTTCCCGGGTTTGGGGCATCGGGCCATCAGCGGCCGAGACCACGAGAATACCACCGTCCATCTGTGCCGCACCGGTGATCATGTTTTTTACATAGTCGGCGTGGCCAGGGCAGTCAACGTGTGCATAGTGGCGATCGGCGGTTTCGTACTCAACGTGAGCGGTGTTGATGGTGATCCCGCGGGCCTTTTCTTCGGGAGCGGCATCGATTTCATCATATTTTTTAGCTTGGGCATTACCCAGAGCCGCTAGGGTCATAGTGATAGCGGCGGTGAGGGTAGTTTTGCCGTGGTCAACGTGACCGATCGTACCGATGTTAACGTGGGGTTTCGTCCGTTCAAATTTAGCGCGTGCCATTTACTTTCTGTTCCTTTGTTTTTTTTTCTTCTTCAGGTGGGTGAACAGTAATCAGTCGCCAGAGATCAGTTTTAAGTTAGCAGTGATTAGGGTTGACCGATCAAATTTAAATGATCGGTTTATTCTCACTGCACACTGGTCACTTGTCACTGATTAGCCGTTCCCTTTACTTTTGGTGATAATCGTCTCGGCCACGTTGCGGGGGACTTCTTCGTAATGGCTAAATTCCATGGTGAAGATGCCCCGTCCTTGGGTTTTGGAGCGAATATCAGTGGCGTAACCAAACATTTCCGCTAGGGGAACTTTAGCGGAGACTTTGGCGATGCCGGTCTCGGTTTCTTGACCTTCGATTTGTCCCCGACGGGAGTTAAGATCACCGATGACGTTACCGATGAAGTCTTCGGGTACTTCCACTTCCACCTTCATCATCGGTTCTAGGAGAACGGGAGCAGCTTTCATCACCGCTTCTTTGATCGCCATGGAACCGGCAATTTTAAAGGCCATCTCGGAGGAGTCCACATCGTGGAAAGAACCATCTACAAGGGTTGCTTTCAGGTCGATGACGGGATAACCCGCTACGATCCCCGATTCGCAAGCTTCTTTCATCCCTTGTTCTGACGGGTTGATGTATTCTTTGGGGATAGCACCACCGACAATTTTGGAGACGAAGACAAAGCCCGAACCCGGTTCACCCGGTTCCAGTTCGATGACGACGTGGCCGTACTGTCCTTTACCGCCACTTTGACGGATAAATTTACCCTCAGCGCGCACAGGTTTCCGAACAGTTTCCCGATAGGCCACCTGGGGAGCGCCCACCGTCGCTTCGACTTTGTATTCCCGGAGCATCCGATCGACCAAGATTTCCAGGTGCAGTTCTCCCATCCCGGCGATCACCGTTTGATTGGTTTCGGGATCAACTTTGACCCGGAAGGTGGGATCCTCATCAGAGAGAGCTTGCAGGGCTTTGCTGAGTTTCTCGATGTCCTGTTTGGTTTTCGGTTCCACCGCCACGGAGATAACCGGTTCGGGGATAAAGAGGGATTCTAGGATAATCGGGTTCTTCTCATCACAGAGGGTATCCCCGGTAATGGTGTTTTTCAGTCCGATCGCCGCTCCTAGATCACCGGCGCGCAGTTCATCCACTTCGATCCGTTCGTTGGATTTGAGGACGATCAGGCGAGCGATCCGTTCTTTGGTTCCTTTGGTGGAGTTATAAGCGTAGCTGCCTTTGGCCAAAACCCCAGAATAAACCCGCAGGAAGGTTAAACGACCGAAGGGATCGGCCATGATTTTGAAGGCGAGAGCAGAGAAGGGAGCATCATCTTTCGCTTCCCGGATTTCTTCGGTTCCGTCGGGGAGAATCCCTTTAACGGCAGCTACTTCCGAGGGCGAGGGCAGATAATCTACCACGGCATCGAGGAGCAGTTGTACCCCTTTGTTTTTGAAGGCTGAACCGCAGAGGACGGGAACAATTGTACCTGCAATCGTCCCTTCCCTGAGACCGCGTTTGATTTCCGCTTCGGTGAGTTCTTCACCTTCTAGATATTTTTCTAGGAGTTCTTCATCAGCTTCCGCTACAGCTTCCACCAGTTGCAGGCGGAATTCTTCGGCCTTTTTCAATAAGTCTTCGGGAATGTCGGTTTCTTCTATGTCTTTCCCTAGATCGTCCTTATATATATAGGCGCGCATCTTGACGAGATCAACGATCCCGCTCAGTTCGCTTTCTGCGCCGATCGGCATTTGGATGGGAACGGCGTTAGCTCTGAGGCGATCTCTTAATTGTTCGTAAACTTTGAAGAAGTTCGCTCCCGTTCTGTCCATTTTGTTGATAAAGGCAATCCGGGGTACTTTGTACCGATCTGCTTGTCTCCAGACGGTTTCCGATTGGGGTTGTACGCCGCCAACAGAGCAGAAAACCGCTACTACTCCATCGAGTACCCGCATGGAACGTTCCACTTCAATGGTGAAATCGACGTGGCCGGGGGTGTCAATGATGTTGATGCGATGATCTTGCCAACTGGTACTGATGGCGGCGGCGGTGATGGTGATTCCTCGCTCCCGTTCCTGTTCCATCCAGTCGGTAATTGCCGTTCCGTCGTGGACTTCGCCCAGTTTATGAGCCACTCCCGTGTAGAACAGGATTCTTTCTGTTGTCGTTGTTTTGCCCGCATCTATATGAGCGGCGATTCCGATGTTTCGCACTCTCTCTAGCGGGATAGTCCGTGCCACAGCAACCTCCTTGCTTTGCTTGCCAGTGATGGGGTTTTGTTCTAGGATTTTTTACACTATTTACAATTCTATACTTTTCTTGACAGTTTTTTGGCGGTAGCGGTGTGATCTACCGCCCTTAAAATATCTTTTTAGTAACGATAGTGGGCAAAGGCTTTGTTTGCCTCTGCCATCCGGTGGGTTTCTTCCCGTTTTTTGATCGTGCCGCCGGTTTCATTGGCCGCATCCATGATCTCGTTGGCTAGTTTACCTGCCATGGTTTTGCCGCCTCTAGTCCGAGCATAATGGACTAACCAGCGTAGTGCCAATGTACTACCACGGTTGCTGCGCACTTCCATCGGTACTTGATAGGTGGCTCCACCGACCCGGCGGGCTTTCACTTCCACCAGGGGAGTGGCGTTTTTAACGGCTTTTTCAAATACTTCTAGGGGTTCTTGACCGGTACGTTCGCCGACGGTTTTTAGGGCATCGTAGACGATGTTAGCGGCCAGGGATTTTTTGCCCGATCGCATGATCCGGCGAATAGTCATGCTGACTAAACAGCTATTGTAAACGGGATCGGGGGGAATAGGACGTTTTTTGACGTTTTTACGGCGAGACATCGGAATATTCCTGAATTTTCTAGGTTAACTTTAACTTTTGCTTGACAGTCGGATGATTACAGCCCATCTCAAACCCTCTCCTGCGAGTCTCAAGTCTCTTGGGTTAACTTTGACCGACTCGGTGGGAGTATTTTTTTGGTTAATCAATTCCCTGTTTATTTAGCTGCGGGTTTGGGGCGTTTGGTTCCGTACTTAGAGCGAGCTTGCTGACGGTTTTTCACCCCAGTGGCATCAAGGGTGCCGCGAATGATGTGATATCTGACTCCTGGCAGATCTTTAACCCGACCGCCCCGAATGAGGACGACGGAGTGTTCTTGCAGGTTATGACCGATCCCGGGGATGTAGGCTGTCACCTCAAATCCAGAGGTTAAACGTACCCTAGCCACTTTCCGTAGGGCTGAGTTGGGTTTTTTCGGTGTGGTGGTATATACTCTTGTACAAACTCCCCGACGTTGGGGGCATTGTTTGAGGGCGGGAGATTTGGTTTTTCTTTTCGCTTTGGATCTTTCGTCGCGTATTAATTGCTGAATGGTGGGCATGATAGGGCTGTATCTAAGGTTACTCTGAACTCCTATTACCGAAGGTCAAATCGTTGACAAAAGGTCATTATAGCAAATTGTCTATCTTGTTGTCAAGTCGCTTATTGTGCTTTTCTCCGGTTTAGATGTTAGAGATTGTCTTTTTCTTGGGCGGCGGCGGCACTTAATTCGAGCGTTATTAGGCGATAAAACTACAGCTTCGTTGTTTTGGCTTGATCATGCAATTGTAGCGATAATTATCGCCTAATTAATCGGCTAATGTCTGAAAAACTGTCTCTAGCTAACCTCATTTTCAGAATTGGTGTCTAGACTATTAGCTCTTAACGCTATATTTAGAGCTTTTGTACTGGATGCCCCACAAATATGCTGCCATAAAATATTGTTAACCCTAAAGGTTAACAATATTACAAGGGTCATCTACAATGGATATTGTATTTAAGAAAAAAAAATTTGAGAACGAATGCAATAGCCAACGGCTCCTGAAAAAACAGTATGGAGAGAAGATGGCTAAGAAAATCAGGCAAAGACTCGACGATTTAAAACATGACTAATACTATTGAGAACAGATATGCACCGGATTTTATTTCTCCACGGGGAGAAACCCTTGCCGAAATCCTAGAAGAAAGAAATATGTCTCAATCGGAACTGGCCCAACGTATGGGCAGACCGAGAAAGACTATCAATGAGATCATAAAAGGTAAAGCGGAGATTACTATCGATACCGCTTTACAGATAGAGTTAGTGTTAGGAACTCCCGCTCGTTTCTGGATAGAGCGCGAAAGACTTTATCGGGAATATTTAGCGAGAAAAAACGACAATCAAAGATTAAAAGGTTATTTAGACTGGTTAAAACAAATTCCTTATCAGCAAAAAAGTCAGGTAGAGGATAGCTATGCTCGATCTTGCGAAATTAGCGGCAAAAATGCCAGGAATCAGTCAACATTTTCAACAGGAAGTGGCCGCTAGTCGCGAGCGAGTGCAGCGAGCGAAAATTCTTTTAGAACAAGCGCAACAGCAACAGGAAAAACTGCTAGAGCTCTATCATAACTGGCACGATCGCCTAATTTTCTCCGTAGCGCTACCGATCGAACCTCTCGACACCCGCATTACTATCCTTCCCGCTCCCGAAAGTCATAGCGTTTTTGCCACGGATGGTTCCCAAATTGCCCCTTCTCACCACGAAATCGCCTACTGTTATCTAATTAATATCGGTAGGATCATGTTGCACTATGGTCAAAATTTACACCCTCTCCTCGATAGCATTCCCGAAGTCTATTACAAATCAGAAGACCTCTACATTTCTAAACAGTGGGGTATTCGCGTGGATGAGTGGATGAGTTATCGTCGGACGGTATTAGAAAGCCAAATGTTAGCAGAAATGGCTACTCGTTGGGTAAAACCCCCCGGCGCCCATTATCAACCAAATTTAGCCCTCGTGGATGGTTCTTTGATCTATTGGTTTATCGATAGTCTCCCCCCGGAAGCAAAAGATTTAATTTTGCCACCGATTTTTCAGTCTTGGGACGATTTAAAATCAGCTAGAATCCCGCTTATGGGTTATATTAGTGCTTCTCGTAGCACGGAAAGCTTAAATTTCCTGCGTTTACAATCTTGTCCCCATGATACTCCCAATTGCTTGATCAATTGCGGTGATTTAGACCCAGAAAAAACCCCTTGTCGCGTTGTCGATCCTCTCCGGGATGCTTCTCTCTGGGGTTATTTATTGGAACCAGGGCAAAGAAGTCCTTTTTGGCGCAGTTCTTTGAAGATACTCGATCTTTATGGGGATGAACACCGCATTTACTTCTGTTATCTCCATGTGGGGACGGAAATCGCTAGGGTAGAGGTTCCTGCTTGGGTGGTGGAGGAGGGAGAATTACTCGATCGCTCTTTGAGTATTTTACTGGCCCAGGTGTTAAAAGGTTATGGTTATCCGATCGCCTTAGCGGAAGCGCACAATTTAGCGGTGATTAAAGGTGGCGATCGCTTGCGTTTTTTTGCCCTTTTGGAACAACAGATGATTAAAGTCGGTTTACAGGATGTGGGAACATCTTATAAGGAAGCGAGAAAGCGCAGTAGTATCGCTTGATTGAGGAGGCAGCAGATGGGGAGTGGTCACTGATAACTGGTCACTGATAACTGAAAAAGGTGGGAATTACCCACCTTAAACTTGATTTTTGCTGAATTTGTCTAGCGACTGCTACGATCTTGGTCTAAGACGCTGACGGGGAAATTATTATAACTAACGTGATGTTTGCTAGTTTTTTGAATTTCTTCTTTGATTTGATCTAGATCAACATAGCGATCGGCTACATTAATTAAACTATCACTGGTCATCGATCGCAAACTAACCACTTCCACTCGCGCACCGCGGTAACTGACGGAATCGGCAGCATAGGCCAAATCCCCATCACCACTGACAATGACTGCGGTATCATAGGAACCGACTAGCGCCATTAAATCCACGGCGATTTCCACGTCGAGATTGGCTTTTTTGGAACCATCGGGTAATTGTACTAGGTCTTTAGCGATGACTCGATAACCGTTGCGACGCATCCAGAGGAGGAATCCCTGCTGTTTTTCGTTAGTGCGATCAACTCCAGTATAAAAGAAGGCCCGCAAGAGACGAGAACCGGCAGTTAAACGACAAAGTAGTTTGGTGTAGTCAATTTCGATACCTAATTGCAGAGCCGCATAAAATAAATTAGAACCATCGATGAAAATCGCCACACGACCGCGATTTTCTAACACTTGTTCGGGGGTGAAGACTGGGGCCGTGTCATAATCATCAAACATTTTATTTTCCCTCGTTTGTTAAAAGTCTAGTGTTGAGCGTTTGCCAGTTGTATCCCAAAGGACAACAGACCTGAAAAAATAGAGTTATTAAAAAATTCCTTTAGGAATCGTTTAACGGCAGTTCTAGTTTAGAAAAGATCGGTTCAGGTGTTCCTAGTTGTGGATTTGTGGGTAATCCCCATTGACAGTGTTTGGAAAAAGAGACACCATCAGGGGAGTTTTCCCCGTCCTCCGACCTGAAAGTATTAAAATCAATAACAAAACCTAGTTGTTGATAAATTTTACTGCTCAAGGTCGGTATTATCGGTGAAAGTAGGTAGGCACAGAGTCTTACTGATTCCAAAACCGCATAGAGGACTTTTTCTACTGCTGCTTGTTGTTTCTGTTTAAATAAACTCCAGGGCGCACTCTCATCGATAAACTTGTTACTAGCACGAATTAACGCCAATATTTCCTCACAGGCTTGATTAAATTGTAGCGCATCATACTTCTGTTCAACAATGACCCCTAGATTAATCCCCATATTCTTAAGACGATTATCGTTCGGGATATCTACGCCGGTCAACTGGGGGGGGATATTTTGGCAGTATTTTTTGACCATGCCTAGGGTGCGATTGAGGAGGTTGCCTAAATCGTTGGCTAAATCCGCGTTAAGAATATTCACAAATCTGGTTTCCTGAAAATCGCCATCCTGTCCTAATTCAATCTCTTTGACGAAATAGTAACGGACGGCATCGGCCCCGTAGCGATCAACCAAATCGAAGGGATCGAGGGTATTACCGAGACTTTTGCCCATTTTCCGCCCGTCTTTGGTCAAAAAGCCATGGCCGAACACTCTTTTGGGCAAGGGTAAACCTGCCGACATTAGCATAGCCGGCCAATAAATGGCATGGAATCTTAATATATCTTTACCGATCAGATGCAGATCGATCGGCCACCATTTGGCCAAGGCATTTTCTAGGGTGGGTTCGTCTTCGGGGTCGAGAAGGGCGGTAACATAGCCAAGAAGGGCATCAAACCAAACGTAGATGGTATGCTGACCATCGTGGGGAATGGGAAACCCCCAAGCGACATTAACCCTAGAGATGGAGAAGTCCTGTAGTCCTTGGTTGACGAAGTTGAGAACCTCATTACGCCGGCTTTCCGGTTGAATAAAATTGGGTTGCTCTTGGTAAATTTGTTCTAGTTGTGCTTGGTATTTAGAGAGACGGAAAAAATAGTTTTCCTCGTCGCGCCATTCGGCGGCCAGATTAGTATGAATGGGACAACAGCCATTATCTAACAGTTCTCTTTTTTCCTTAAATTCTTCACAGGCGACGCAATACCAACCCTGTTGGCGATCGAGATAGATATCGCCCTTTTCCCAGACTCTTTCAAAAAATTCGTTAACAATTGCCTGATGACGGGGGGCAGTGGTGCGACTAAAGCGATCATACTGGATATGTAGCTTTGCCCAGAGATTGGCAAAACTGGTGGCGATGCGATCGCAGTGTTCCTGGGGATTGAGTCCTTTGGCTGCCGCAGTCCGTTCGATTTTCTGTCCGTGTTCGTCGGTTCCTGTAATCAAGAGAACAGAATTGCCCTGTAACCGCTGCCATCGTGCCATAACATCCGCTACGATCGTCGTGTAAGCACTACCGATGTGAGGGATATCGTTGACATAATAAAGAGGTGTTGTCAAAGCAAATGTTTTTCGCTCATTTAAATCATTCATGAAATTTATTTTCTTAAATAGACGATGCCGCCGCAAGGCTGATCCGTAGATGATTGGGACATAATGTCCATATTTTATGATCCTCTAATTCTGTTTTATCCTTTAGTTGTGATCTAAGTCAATAAAAACAATCTTAAGGCCGATTTTTTTTTCATGACGCTGCTTACCCCCCTATCTACCTCTCGTTTAATTCTTGATACCACGCGCACGGGTCTGTTTACCGTCGGTCAAGAAAATCTACCCGGCCAAGGAGTGGCGATCGTGGTAAGTAACCATCGCAGCTTTCTGGACGCGCCGATCTTAATTCAAGCTTTGGGCAAAACTCTCCCGATCGCCTGTCATCACTACATGGGAAAAACGCCGCTTTTGCGAGAATTAATCGGAGAATTGGGCTGTTTTCCCTTTGATACCCCTGAAAAACGCCACCGGACTTTTTTTCGGCAAGCAACGGATTTTTTACAGTCCGGACGATGGATCGGTTTATTTCCAGAAGGTGGATCGCCGATGTTAAATTTGACTGCCCCTCGTCAAATTAGCCGTTTTCAAAGCGGATTTGCCCATTTAGCCCTGCGTTGTCCCGTGGAGAATTTATCTGTCTTACCTGTGGCTATTCTCTCCGAGTCGGAAACTGCTATTAGTCCTTTTCCCGTGCGTTTGCTACGCTGGTTAGATACCACAGAACCTTTATTCGATCAAGATGGTTGGCATCCTGTTGTATTTTATCATCGTGTTAAGGTGGCGATCGGTCGTCCCTACGAAATTACTGAAAGCGATCGCTCAGATTATCAGGGTAAACAAGGAAAAACAGCGCTTAATCGTTTAATTGGTCATTGTCAGTCGGAAATTAGCGATTTATTGCTGAAGGGCTAAGTCAGGAGACAGGAGACAGGAGACAGGAGGCAGCTTTTTTCTCCCCACACTCCCCCACTTCCTAACTCATAATTCATAATTGATAGTGGAGTGATTTGTTATTGCGCTAATATTTTGACTAGCTCTGCTTTCTTCATCTTGCTTAAACCAACGATTCCCTTTTCTTTGGCTAGACTCTTTAATTCCGAAACAGTCTTGAGTTTGAGAGTTTCTTCTGAAAATTCCTCAATCACTGCAGCTTGTTGAGATTGAGGAGTGAGATAAAAGACAGTTTTGAGTAAATCTAATCTCTTCCCTTTTGTAATTCCACACTTGAGGGCGACAATTGAGTCTAAACTCTTCCAGAATTGACGGGGAGCCTCATCAATCCTAGCAGTAGCAGTAGCTAATTTAACTGTTTTCAGTGGGCTATTCGGTTGTTCAATTAAGAACTGTAAAGCAGATTTAATTTCTTCTCTTGAAGCTGTTGACAGAGTGTTATCTTTCATTTCAGAAGTTCACAAACTATAGACTAAAGTTAATGAGTTGCTCTTTTTTTGAGTATAACACCCCATCTCCCCATCACCCCATCTTCCCACTTCATAATTGATAATTGATAATTGATAATTCCCTCAGGGTAAGCGCATCTTAACAATCCTTGACAAAATGAACTTTGTGTAATTTGCTTACCCAGAGAGCGATTCAGGCATATTTGAGGAGAATTGGCCATCTCAATTGTTAAGCAAAAATCGACCAAATGTGAAGATTTCGTAACTATTCTGATTGACTGGTATCACCTGAAATGCCCATGCGGATCACAAAATTGGCCAATTGTCAATAGCTTTTGAGATGCTCTCACCCTGATAATTGCCTCTACCGACTTCATAATTCATCATTCATAATTCATCATTCATAATTCATCATTCATAATTCATAATTCATCATTCATACGGGCAATTGTGGGCAAAAGGGGTGATATTGCCACGTCGGGATTGTGTACGGTGGTTTACCAGAGGAGTTGTCCGGTGGGGGTGGGACAAACTCTAGGGGATAATCGCATCCGTCTTATGCCACCCGATCGAACCATACCAAGTAACGAAGAACCTCTTAACTGTCGTAAAACTGAAATTAATGTTTGATCTTGTCAAGAGTCGATTTCATCAATATTATCGCGCCAATGGTAGGGGCGCATCGCGTGCGCCCAAATGTAATATAGATATTTCTCCAAAATTGAGATGCCTACCCAGAATCATATATGGGCTGTTCAGCAACAAAGTGGCCTTCAATATAAAAGACCTTGATTGTTGATAGCTTACTGGTATAATGTTGGAGCGCACTGGTATTGTTAACTTCCATGACCATCGTTACCGAAACCCGATCGAACCGTGGTTACAGGAGATCAGTTGATGATCAAAATTGAAAATCTTAAGCTAATTGTTAAAAATTATGGCCGCTGAAATTATTTGTGTAGGAACGGAATTATTATTAGGGGATATAGTTAACACTAACGCCCAATATTTAGCCCTAGAATTGGCAAAATTAGGCATTCCCCATTATTATCAAACGGTGGTGGGGGATAATGTGGAAAGACTGAAACAAGCGATCGCTATTGCCCTGGAACGTTCTTCAATTTTAATTTTCACCGGTGGACTGGGACCAACTCCCGATGATTTAACCACAGAAACAATCGCCGATTTTTTTCAAACGCCCCTCAGAGAAGATCAGGAGATTTTAGCAGAAATCGAAGCTAAATTTACGATTTTAGGGCGAGAAATGCCCCCTAGTAACAGTAAACAGGCTTTAATACCCGTGGGAGCCGATTTTTTGCCAAATCCGACGGGAACCGCTCCCGGCATGATCTGGCAACCACAAGCTGACGTGACTATTCTCACTTTCCCTGGAGTACCCTCAGAAATGAAGCGAATGTGGGTAGAAACGGCGATTCCTTACCTAGAAAGTCAAGGATGGGGCAAAGAGAGGATTTATCGTCGTTCCCTCAAATTTCGCGGTATCGGTGAGTCAGCTTTAGCGGAAAAAGTTGCCCATTTATTTGATCTGACTAATCCCACCGTTGCCCCCTATGCTGGTTTAGGCGAAGTGCGTTTGCGAATTGCGACGAAAGCCCCTTCTTTAGAGGCAGCTTTGCAGGTAATTGAACCAGTAGCGACGGAAATTAAGGAAATCGCTGGATTAGATTATTTTGGGGCTGATGATGATACTTTACCCTCGGTGGTGGGGGAACTTTTGCGGCGGCAAAAACAAACTTTGAGTGTGGCAGAATCCTGTACCGGAGGGGGATTAGGGGAAATTATCACCCAAATCGCCGGCAGTTCCGATTATTTTTGGGGTGGGGTTATTTCCTACGATAATCGGGTAAAAGTCGCCCTCTTAGACGTAAATGAGCGGGATTTAAATAATGTCGGGGCTGTAAGTGCCATTGTTGCCCAACAGATGGCGCTAGGGGTGCAAAAACGCCTCGCTACGGATTGGGGGATCAGTATCACGGGTATTGCCGGACCGGGAGGAGGCAGTGAGACGAAACCTGTGGGCTTAGTTTATATCGGTTTAGCCAGTCCTGACGGAAAAGTTATCGTATCAGAGCATCGTTTCGGAGAAAATCGAGATCGCTTGACAATTCGCCAGATTAGTGCCTATACCGCCCTTGATCGCCTACGCCGGAATTTATTAACAATATCTTAAAAAAGAATTGCCAAGAATATATACTCAGACTAAAAACCTATGTTAAGCTTAATATAAATACAAGATATAGATTCCCCCGTTCGTCAGATTGAACAGCCAAACGACGAAAATTAGTTAAAATTCTCTAGAATCAGGCTTTTGCGTGGCTGTTGCGGGGATCAATCGACGAAAACTCATAGCTAGTATCTCAAAGGAGCCATTTGGTCAATGGACTATTTAGATGAAGTGATAGAAAAATTGAGAGAATGGGCGCGCAAACTGATCGAGAGTGTTTTTGGTCCGGAACCCGAACCCGAACCCGAACTAATCCCGATCCCCGTGCGCGATCACAGTCGATAAAGCCACCAGTAAAACAGAATATCTCGATAATATCAGTGCAAACTTACTATGAGTCTGCACTTGATTTTTAGCTGGAGCTAAGTCTAGCTTAATTTGGTGACGATTTGATTATTCAGTAACAATTCTTGACTGAGTAAATCTTCCACATTAATCCGCAGAAAACACTGATCATCAATCCAGAACTGCACTTTAATGCGATCTTTGCCCCGGAAACCTAAAGGAGCGAGTTTAGCGATTGATCGGGCCCCCTCGCGATCATTTAAGGGTTGGACGCTAGTTTCTCCATTAGCGAGGGAACGAGTAATTAATTTATCACCATCAAAATAGACCTCGATCGCCCCCCTTTCTGTCCCCAATTCGCCGATAATTAATTCAATGCTAGGTTGATTGTCCACGGAAGCACCTAGGACTAATTCCACGGGTTTTTCCATAGGATAGGGTTGTCCAGAGTTAATAATCGGATGCCAAGCGTGGGTATTTTTGCGACGATTCCAGTAACGAATCCCGTAGCTATGATAGAGAAAATCTTTGACTTGATAACCTTGGGCTAATTGTAACGCTCCCAAAGCGATCGCTTCAAAGGGTCGATCCTCTTTAATTTTACTACTATCAAAATACTGTCGCACCCAATCTTTTACCGCCGGAATTTGTACAGTTCCCCCGACTAATAACACCGCATCGATATCGCTAACTTCAACTCCATTGCGTCTTCCCTGTTGCAAAACTCCCGTCATTAAATCATCTAATTGATTAAAAAAGTTTTGTTGTTTGAGAATATCGGTCAATTGTTCTCGATCTAAGCTTAACTCGTAACTCTCGAAATTTTCCTGATCAAAATATACCTCCTCGGCGGTTAATTGGGAAGAAAGTTTAATTTTTAATCTTTCTGCTAGACGAGTAGTCAGGGAAGTTTTCGCTAAAGATTGCTTTTGGGCAAAATAATCGACGATCCAATCGTCGATATCTGACCCCCCTAAATTTGTACCTGCTTTAGCTAAAACTCTCGCTAGTTTAGTTTTTTGGGCGGAATTATTGCCTAAAAGTTTTTCTCCCCACTTGAGAATAAAACCTTGATTTTTTTGAGGATTATCTAAATCTAATTGTACCAAAGAAAGATCGAGGGTGCCACCGCCAAAATCTACCACTAAAATCACCTGATCACCCGTGGTTCCATAACCCAAAGCGGCGGCCGTGGGTTCATCAATTAGTCGAATTTGTTCGATTTCCCATCCCTGACAGACATTACTTAACCAATTGCGGTAACTTTCAAAACTATCGACGGGGACGGTTAAAACTAGAGATTGGGGGGTTTCCGGGGTGGTGTTTTTTAAGTGGTCGATGATGCTATCAAGAAACCATTGGCCAACCCGCTCGAAACTGAGGACAGTTTCCTCTAATTCCGGTAAAAATCCTTGAATTTTTGCCCCGATACCTCGTTTAAAGCGACGAAAAAAACGCGGCTCTCGATCGATATCTAAACCCCGATCACGCACTGCTTGACCGGCAATTACTTGCAGAGGATTGGCTGATTTAATATAGAGTAAACTGGGAATTAGGGGCGGATTGTCGGCTATTTGTTGGGATAACTCCGATAATTTCACGGTCTCGGCCCTATTTGTCGCCCCATTCCAACGAGTAATGACGGTATTACTGGTTCCGAAATCAATAGCGTAGAACACGATCGATAGTTTTTAGGTAAATTTAGTTAATTATTGGCTATTGTAACCTGTTATTTAGTGAAACCGCCCGATCGAGGTGGAAGTTTCCCCAAAAAATCGGGAATTTGGTCAGCGCAAGCTAAAGAAGTCTGAGCAAAAACTTGACAAATAATCTTTAATAGTATAAGTTGCACGCTATAAAACGATGATGTTAGCAGTTACTACCTCACCCGAAACCCTCTCCTTAGAAATTCCTAGCGCGATCGCTCTCTCTATCACCCTTGAACAGTTTGAAGCCCTTGCTGCGGTCAACCGTGACTTAAAATTAGAACGTACGGCCCAAGGAGAATTAATCGTGAATCCCCCGACAGGTGGCGAATCAGGACAGCGTAATTTTAGCTTAACGACTCAACTGGGTCGCTGGTGCGAAGAAAATGAAGCTTTAGGAGTCGGGTTTGACTCTTCCACTGGATTTATACTACCAAATGGGGCGATTCGTTCTCCTGATCTATCTTGGGTGAGTCGAGAACGCTGGGAATCTTTAACCCCTAAGCAGAAAAAGGGATTTATTCCCCTCTGTCCCGATTTTGTGGTGGAATTGCGCTCTGAATCCGATAGTCTTGACAAATTACAAAAAAAACTGCTTGAGTATAGGGAAAATGGCGCAAGGTTAGGCTGGTTAATCGATCCGCAGAATCGGCAAGTTGAAATTTATCGTCAAGGAAAGGAAGTAGATATCTTAGAAAATCCCACTGATTTATCGGGTGAAGATGTTTTGCCTAATTTTAGCTTAAAATTAAAGCTCTGATGTTTTAAGGGGTCATCCTGCGATATTCTGCCAATCTTTTTGAGATCGGGGATTCGCTTCTAAATTATCTAAGAATTCTTTTTTCTAGGTCATCATCAAATGAGCATCGAAAAGTCTTTAGTCTCCTCAGGTAAAAGTCTTTATCAAGAAGATTTCTATGGATGGTTACAGGAAACCGCCAATTTACTCAAAGAACATCGTTTTGAAAAATTAGACTTAGAAAATTTGATCGAAGAAATTGAAACGATGGGAAGGAGTGAAAAACGAGAACTAGAAAGTCGCTTAACCGTCATTGCCGAACATCTGCTTAAATTGACTTACTGGCTAACTGAAAAGGAAGCAAATGCTCAAGGATGGCGCAGCACAATTATTGAACAACGCCGACAAGTTCAACGCTTATTAAAAGAGAGTCCAAGTCTGAGAAGATTGATTCCTGAAATCTGGATAGATTGTTACCAAGCAGCCAGAGAGGATACTGTCAGAAAGTATCAACTTGCTGCTGATTTATTCCCGATTGAATCACCCTTCACCCTTGAAGAAATCCTTGATTCTGACTATCTTCCTTAAAACTAAAGTTTCGTATTTTATCCATTGAATTACCCCCTAAATTGGCTTACCAAATCAAAGTAAGATTTAAACTAAATTCTGGCAGAATATCTTCCCCGGATAAACTCTCTGGATTGGTTAAAATTTCTACTGTCTGTCCTTGACGATAAATTTCAACTTGTCTAGTTTTTCTATTGATTAACCAAGCTAAACGAGTCCCATTATCTAAATATTCCCGCATTTTTTTCCTAGCGGTTTCTAAGTCATCACTAGGAGACATTAATTCAATGACAAAATCGGGAGATAGAGGTAAAAATCTTTCCTTTTGTTGTGGGGTTAAAGCTTGCCATTTTTCTAAAGGTATCCAAGCAGCATCGGGAGAGCGATCGGCCCCATTCGGTAGTTTAAATCCTGTGGAGGAATCAAAAGCGATACCCGTACCATTGTTATCTGACCAATTAAATAATTGTTGGGTGATTCTACCGTTACTATTGCCCGTTTTTCCCCCCGTCGGTGGCATAATAATTAAATCTCCTTTTGCGCTGCGTTCCAAGCGCAAATCTCGGTTATCCTGACAAAGTTGAAAGAATTGTTCATCGCTGAGTTGCCAAGATTCAAATTTAACTTCTACTACTGTCATCATGTTTAGATTCTGTTTTATAGAATTATAGAATTACCAAATACTATCAAGTTCTAAGACAAATTGAGATAAAATATTTTCCCCCGATAAACTCTCCGGATTGGTTAAAATTTCTACTGCCTGTCCTTGACGATAAATTTCTACTTCTCTAGTTTTTCTATTGATTAACCAACCCAAACGAGTCCCATTATCTAAATATTCCTGCATTTTTTTCCTAGCGGTTTCTAGGCTATCACTAGGAGACATTAATTCAATGACAAAATCGGGAGATAGAGGTAAAAACCTTTCCTTTTGTTGTGGGTTTAAAGCTTGCCATTTTTCTAAAGGTATCCAAGCAGCATCGGGAGAGCGATCGGCCCCATTCGGTAGTTTAAACCCCGTGGAGGAATCAAAAACTACACCTAATTTATGTAGGTTATTCCATAACCATAATTGGGCAGTGATTCCAGCGTTAGAATTACCAGTTTCTCCTCCGGTTGGTGGCATAATAATTAAATCTCCTTTTGCGCTGCGTTCCAAACGTAAATCTCGGTTATCCTGACAAAGTTGAAAGAACTGTTCATCGCTAAGTTGCCAAGATTCAAATTTAACTTCTACTGTCATTATTATCCCCAACCTACTCTCGTCTAAAATTTATGGTAACATCCTAGGGCAAGAGATGTTCTTGGATGAAATTAGTGTAAACATCTCCGGCTAAAAAGGCGGGAGTTTCCAATATTTTACGATGGAAATCGATAGTCGTTGGTACTCCCGTGATCGCACATTCCCGCAGGGCGCGTTTCATGCGTTTAATCGCAGTTTCGCGATTTTCTCCCCAGACGATTAATTTACCAATTAGGGAATCGTAATAGGGAGGGATTTCGTAATCGGTGTAAACGTGGGAATCCATGCGGACACCGGGACCGCCGGGGGGCAGATAACCGCTAATTTTGCCGGGGTGAGGACGAAAATTGCGATCGGGATCCTCGGCATTAATGCGACACTCGATCGAATGTCCTCTAAATATCACCTGATCTTGCTTAATTTGCAGTTTTTCGCCCTGTGCCACCCAAATTTGTTCTCGGATCAGGTCCATCCCCGTGATCATCTCCGTGACCGGGTGTTCCACCTGAATACGGGTGTTCATTTCCATGAAGTAAAAATTACCGTGTTTATCGACTAAAAATTCCACGGTTCCCACCCCGACGTAATTAATCGATTTAGCGGCTTTAACGGCGGCATTACCCATTTTTGAGCGTAAATGGGGCGTTAAGAAGGGGCTAGGTGCTTCTTCTAGCAGTTTTTGGTGTCGTCGCTGAATCGAACAGTCTCTTTCTCCTAAATGGATCACGTTACCGTGACTATCGGCCAAAATCTGAAACTCGATATGTCGGGGACATTCGATAAATTTTTCTAGATATACTCCCGAATTGCCAAAAGCCGCTGCTGCTTCCCCTTGGGCGGCTTTTAACATATTACCTAGTTCATCTGCACTCTTGACAAGACGCATCCCACGCCCTCCCCCCCCAGCGGTGGCTTTAATCAGCACAGGATAACCGATGTCATCGGCGATACGCTTTGCTTCCGCTTCTGAGGTAATTAAACCACCACTGCCGGGGACAGTGGGAACTCCCGCTTTTTGCATAGTTTTTTTAGCGGTAGATTTATCCCCCATAGCCAGGATAGCACTGGGAGACGGACCGATAAAAGTTAACTGATGATCGGCACAAATTTCGGCAAAGCGGGCGTTTTCTGCCAAAAAACCGTAACCTGGATGGATGGCCGTGGCGTTGCGGGTGAGGGCAGCGGAGATGATATTAGGAATATTTAAGTAACTTTTGCTGCTCGGAGGCGGACCAATACAAACACTCTCATCGGCCAATTGAACATGAAGGGCATGGCGATCAATGGTAGAGTGAACGGCAACGGTTCTAATGCCCAATTCTTCGCAACTATGAAGGATTCTTAAGGCGATTTCCCCGCGATTGGCGATTAATATCTTGGCAAACTGCATTGGACGACCACGAGATCAGGCTGGTGTGATAGGCGACTATTTAGTAGAATATCTGGTTTTGTTACCTTGGAGAAATCGGGAAGTGGGGAGATGGGGAAGTGGGGAAGTGGGGAAGTGGGGAAGTGGGGAAGTGGGGAGATGAGGAAGTGGGGAGATGGGGAAGTGGGGAGATGGGGAAGTGGGGAAGTGGGGAAGTTGTCTCATCACCCTATCACCCCAAAACCCTATCACCCCAAAACCCTATCACCCCAAAACCCTATCACCCTATCTCCTGCCTCCTGCCCCCTAACGACTAACGGCTAAAATAACCGACTTCGTCTCCCTCCCCGGTCAAGATTGAAAGCGATAAGCTAGAGTGTGAGGAGTGAAAACTTTTTAATCTCGTTTCGCCCCTAGAGGATAATAGCTCGATGTTGCGAATTATCACAGAGCCATGGTCAGCCAGAACGGAACTGAGACGAATTCGGGAACGGTTCGACGATCCGGAAATTCGGGAAAAAGAATCGCTTGTCCGAGAGATTGTTGATCGGGTGCGACTCGCTGGCGATCGCTCGTTGGTGGATTACACAGAAAAATTCTATCAACAGTCCCTTAATCTACAACAACTGAAGGTGAGTGGCTCGGAACTCGATGCTGCTTATCAACAGGTGTCGCAGGATTTATTAAATGCGATCGCTGCTGCCTGTGCAAAAATGGAGGCTTTTCACCGTCAGCGTCTTCCCAAAGCTTGGGTACAGTTTCCTGAGGATGGTACGGTTCGGGGGAAGCGTTATCAACCGGTTAACAGTGTGGGAATTGTCGTTCCCGATGGTAAACGGGCCTATCTCAGTTTATTGCTCCAACAGGCGATTCCAGCCAAAATAGCGGGGGTTAAACGGATTGTCATGGTATCTCCCGCCGATGAGGATTTACGCATCCATCCGGCGATTTTAGTGGCAGCCCAATCGGTGGGTATTAGTGAGATTTATCGGCTGGCTGGACCACAGGCGATCGCCGCTTTAGCCTACGGCACAAAAACGATCGCTCCCGTGGAGATGATTGTCGGAATAGGTGATTTTTATACTAATTTGGCTAAAAAACTGGTTTCTGACCAGGTAAAAATCGATCATCTCTCTATTACTTCCGATTTGGTTATTATTGCCGATAGTCAAGCTAATCCCAGACAGTTGGCCCTAGATCTATTAGCGCAAGCGGAACAGTATTCCCTAGCGGCTGCGATTTTATTGACGACGGATAAGGCTTTGGCCCTAATAGTACAGGAAGAAGTGCAAAAACAGTTACAGGTACATCCCCAGAGATTGTTAACGGAAAAAGCGATCGCTCATTATGGTTTAATCGTGGTGGTGGAATCGTTGGAGAAAGCGATCGAATTATCGAATCTTTTTGCTCCCACCCATTTATCCTTAATGATCGATGAGCCTTGGGAAAAGCTATCTTCCGTGAGACAATCGGGAACTATTCTCCTGGGTCCTGCTACTCCCAAAGCGGTGGCTGATTATTTGGGTTGTCCCGTGGGAGTGGAGACTTTTCTGCAATCGGCCACTTTAATCGAATATCCTGCCGATTCTTTCGCCCCTATCGCCCATAATCTGCAAATATTAGCGCAAGCGGAGGGCTTTACGGCAACGGACGCAGGTATAGAATCCCGCGGCCAGGACAGAACCTAGAAAAACCGGTAATGATTTGGTAGTAGTGCCGTAGCCCTCTTGCCTATCCGGTATGAAGTGTGTAAAATATTTGTTGATAAAAATAATTGGCTCAAATCAGTCCTTTAACCTCTAGCTTGATCATAACTTTTCTGATCAATATCTTTTTGCGGTTTGTGTCCAGCTTACTCAAATATCAGCCTAGTACAGAACAAAATCCCCCAGCGTAACGCACCAACCCCCCCCCTTGCGGTGCGTTACGGCAATATGCAGAGCTTGATTTTTTTCCCAAAAACAAGGGATTGCCTAACGCACCCTACCCAACTGTCTAGACACAAAAAAAAGGCGTTAAGCTTAACCCTAACGCTTATTTTTTCCATTATTTTTGATTTAATGGCAGTGACTAGCCCTTGCGACGAGCGAAAGCACCAGCACCGGCAACGGCTAAGATACCGAGGATAGCAGAGGGTTCGGGGATGTCCACAGGCACAGAGCTTTTTTGGAGAGATAAATTATAGCTTTCGGAAACCTGACCACCAGTAACGCTTCTGGTGAAGCCGATGCTGAAAGTTCCGAGAAGATCGGGAAAACCATTAGGCTCATCAAAAGCCATGTTGCCAGTTACAGTGTAAGTTGTAGTCCCGTCACTACCCATAATACCAGCAAATGTACCCATAGCCTGGGTGGCAGTGATATTACCGATCACAGTACCAGGGCCCGGACCGGTGGGAGGCATAGTGTTCACCACTATGCTAATAAAATTAGCTAGAGAAGAAGGAGAATCAAAATCGCTCATCCCACCACTACCAGTGCCAGTTAATGCAAAAGAAGCAGGAGTAGAAACGTCCCCCAGCATCACATCCGTAAATTGACCCGTAGCACCGTTGATTGCGGTGACGTTTAAGGGCTTAAGCATTGGGTCAGGAGCTCCCCACGGGTCGATTTGTGCAGTCCCAGTGATGGATAAAGTACCGGAAATTTGCGCTTGGGCAGCACCAGCAAAGCCGAAGGCGGCAACGCTGCTAGCGATAGCAAGAGCGCCAGAGGTTAGTTGTCTAGAGATGTTGGTGATCACTTTAAGTTGTTTGTTACTTTATTGATTAGGGCGGAATGCGGAGACCTCCGTACTCTAGTATATTTATAACCTTGGACAGATGAAATGTCAAGTTAATGAAATGAAAAGAAAGTGAGATGCTCCCCAGTAGGGTGCGTTAGCGTAACTTACCAAAAACCTTTCTTTGTGGTGCGTTACGGCAATATTCAGAGCTTGATTTTTGCCCTAAAAACAAGGGATTGCCTAACGCACCCTACCCAACTACCCAACTACTAGAAGCATAACGCAATCGCAACAATGCAATCTACTTCGGTTATCGTACAGCCCTTATCTAAAGACTTGTGTGATTTGAAGCGGTCAAGGAAGTATTTATGGTCACAGGTAAGCTAAAACGCAGATCATTACACCTCGACCTAATATTATGTCAAGACTAAAAGTTTTTCTAGTTAGGGTTTGCGGCAAAAAGTTTTTCCTGGGGGCAGGGTGTGGGGTGTTAGGGTGTTAGGGTGTTAGGGTGTTAGGGTGTTAGGGTTTTATAGCGGTTCTCACCCCTGTGTGGCACACTTAAACCTTTGCTAATTAAGCTTTTCAACATCGATAGTGTACCTCTTGCGAACAGGAAACGCTATAGTTGAAATTCCCCATTCCCCCATTTCCCCATTTCCCCATTTCCCCACTTCCCTACTTCCCCACTTCCCCACACCTTTGAAACAGGATTTAGTATTACCGGTAACAGCAGCTACCCAATTTTTTTTGGTAATTGTTATGCTGATTGTTAACAATTTGTAATCTTTGGGAAATTTCCTTAATACTGCATGGTCGTTTCTGCTACAATTCCACCCCTAGCTCAAGATACCATCGCCCTGAAAGCGGTGTGGGCAAATGTCGGCTATGATAGTTGTCCCTACCATTACAATTTCCATCTTCACACCGATTGTTCCGATGGTCAAATGAGTCCCCAAGACTTGATGAGACAAGCGTTAGACATCGGACTAAAAGGATTAGCAATTACCGATCATCACTCGATCGAAGGTTATCGACAAGCCCAAATTTGGCTAGAAAATGAGCATTTAAAGGGTTCTCTACCCCATCTCTGGACAGGGGTAGAAATTACGGCGAATCTCTTAGAGACAGAAGTGCATATTCTTGGCTATGGTTTCGATCCTGCTCATGCGGTTTTGACTCCTTATCTGCAAAGAACCAAACCGGAAGGAGATCTAGCTTTGGCCTCTAGAGTCATTAACAGTTTACAGCAAGCGGGGGCCTTAGTGGTTCTGGCCCATCCCTTTCGTTACCATCGTCCCGCGGCCGATTTAGTGGCGACGGCAGTAGAATTAGGTATTGATGGTATTGAGGCTTTTTATGCCTACGGCAATCCCAAACCCTGGCTACCGAGTCAACCGGAAACCGAACAAGCGCTCGCTCTTAGCCGTCAATACCAATTATTCGCCACCTGTAGCACCGATTCCCACGGTAAATCTTTATTACATCGCATTTAGCCTGATCCCGGGATTAACTGTAAAATAACTAAATTGACTAAACTCGCTCCCTTCTCGATCGAGTGTTAGTTTTTTATGGCCGTTGATCAGTGATCAGTAATCAGTAACCAGTAACCAGTGAAAGAGCCTAAATTTGTTGAAAATTGAAAACTTAAACCTGATAACTTAAAACTTAAACCTGATCACTGATAACTGATAACTGATAACTGATAACTGATAACCCCCTGAATGAAAGATTTATTCCTTGACACTTGCTGGTTAATTCCCATTTATGGCTTAATTGGTTCGATTTTAACCCTACCTTGGTCTTTAGGCATTATTAGTCGCACCGGTCCGCGGCCGGCCGCTTATATTAACCTCTTGATGACCGTCTTAGGGTTAATACACGGATCGATCGCTTTTAATCAAATTTGGCATCGAGAGACGATTAAACTGGCTTTTGAGTGGGTAAAAGTGGCCGATCTTAGTTTATCCCTTTCGATCGAACTTTCTCCCGTCAGTTTGGGGACGCTGGAAGTGATTACCCTCATCAGTCTCTTGGCCCAAATATATGCCCTTGGCTACATGGAAAAGGATTGGTCTTTGGCGAGATTTTATGGCTTAATGGGCTTTTTTGAGGCAGCTTTGGGGGGAATTGCCCTGAGTGACTCCCTGCTATTCAGTTACGCTTTCCTAGAGATGTTAACGGTCTCTACCTATCTCCTCGTCGGTTTTTGGTATGCCCAACCTTTGGTAGTAACCGCGGCGCGAGATGCCTTTTTAACCAAGCGCGTCGGCGATATTATTTTATTGATGGGTTTGGTGGCTCTGTCCAGTTACGGAGAAGGATTGAGTTTTTCTCAGTTAGAAAATTGGGCAGTAAATAACCCTGTGCCACCTCTGACGGCGACTTTATTAGGATTAGCCCTTATTGCCGGTCCAACGGGTAAATGCGCCCAATTTCCCCTGAATTTGTGGCTAGATGAGGCGATGGAGGGACCCAATCCAGCTGGAATCATGCGGAATTCGATCGTGGTTTCGGCGGGGGCCTATGTTTTAATTAAGCTGCAGCCGGTGTTTACCCTATCTCCGATCGCTGCCAATGTTTTAATAGTGTTGGGGACAATGACGGCAATTGGGACTTCTTTGATGGCCTTGTCCCAAATTGATATTAAACGGGTTTTATGCCACTCCACCAGTGCCTATCTCGGTTTGGTGTTTATTGCGGTGGGATTAGGTCATGTGGATATCGCTTTACTAATTTTATTCTCCCATGCGATCGCAAAAGCTTTATTGTTTATGAGCGCAGGGGCATTAATTCTCACCACCAGTAACCAAAATATCACGGAAATGGGGGGAATTTGGGCAAGAATGCCGGCTACAACCACGGCTTTTTTAGCCGGTTCTGCGGGGATGACGGTTTTAATGCCCCTGGGGATGTTTTGGACGTTAAAACGGTGGTTAAGTGGTGAATGGGCGATTCCTTGGTGGTTATTAGCGGTTTTAATCTTTGTTAATTGTCTTAGCATCATCAATCTCACCAGGGTCTTTCGTTTAGTCTTTTTGGGACAAACCCAAAGTAAGACCCATCGCACCCCGGAAGTGGCTTGGCCGATGGCCTTGCCCATGGTAGCGTTGATTTTAATCGCTTTATTGGCCCCGATTATTCCCCTACGTTGGGATTTTTGGCTATCTTTCACCAATCCTCTCCTTAATAACCGGAGTTTCACTATTGTCTGGGGTTTTCCCTTACTGATGGCCTCTGGAGTAATTGGCCTAGTTATCGGGTTAATGGTAGAGTTAAGACGAGCTTGGGCGAGACCAACTGGGTTAATCCTACGATTCTTGCAAGATTTGTTCGCTTATGACTTCTATCTCGATCGCATCTATCAGTTTACCGTGGTTTGGGCGGTGGGAAGCTTGTCAAAAATTACCGCTTGGCTCGATCGTTATATTATTGATGGTCTGGTTAATTTAGTCAGTTTAGCGACGATTTTTAGCGGCAGCGCCTTAAAGTATAATGTTTCCGGTCAATCACAATTTTATGTCTTGACTATTCTTTTCGGAATAGGGGGATTAATCTGGATATTATTAAACGGTCAATGGTCACTGATAACTGATTATTGGTCGTCCCTGTTGACCCATTGAACCTCTGTGCATCGGTCCCTAGTCTCGCGGGTGCGGACTGGGGAAGAGGAAAGCAGGGGGTGAATATGCTCGACGAGGAAAAAATCTCCACTTGGTCTATTTGTGTTATAATGGATTGGTCAAAAATGCTGGTGTAGCTCAGGGGTAGAGCAGCTGATTTGTAATCAGCCGGTCGCGGGTTCAAATCCCATCACCAGCTTCTGGGAAAACCGTGGGATTGCGGAAATAGATTCTGCTCGATTTCGACGGTGACATATCTGGCCTAGGGCAACTCGATCGCCGACTCCTGACGGCGGATAGCTTCAAGATAACTGATTGTGAGATAATGTCTGATCTAACTTGTAATTTTTGACTTGCATGACCATCGTTACCGAAGCCTTAACCGAGTTGGAACCAGTCATAAAAACCACCTTTACCGTCGAGGAAATTCGCCAACTACTGCCCCATCGTTATCCCTTCGCCCTAGTCGATCGCATTATTGACTATGTACCTGGTCAAAAAGCCGTTGGCCTAAAAAATGTCACGATCAACGAGCCTTTTTTCCCCGGTCATATTCCCAATCGTCCCTTGATGCCGGGGGTGTTAATTGTGGAATCCATGGCCCAAGTGGGGGGAGTGATTTTGACGCAATTGCCCGGGATGAAAGGGAAATTTTTTGCCTTCGCTGGCATTGATAAAACCCGTTTTCGTCGTCCTGTGGTGCCGGGGGATCAATTAATCATGACGGTGGAATTATTATCCTTCAAGATGAATAAAATTGCTAAAATGCAAGGGGAAGCAAGAGTCGACGGGCAATTGACCGCTCAGGGCGAAATGATGTTTTCCATCTTTGATTGACCTATGAATTTTGAGCGAGATCGTCTCCGACAAGAACTAAATTTATTTGCTATTCTAGGGGCTTTTATTACCAATATTTTCGCTAATATTTTCCCTCTCAACGGCGAAAATATCGGAGCTATCTCGAATACAGTTTTTCAAGATGTCTTGATTATTCCCGCTAATTATGCTTTTGCTATCTGGGGATTAATCTATCTGGGTTTAATTAGTTTGGGAATTTACCAAGCTTTGGCTTTCAATAAAACTGAACCGCGTTTGCGTCAGTTAGGCTACGAATTAGCCCTCGCTAGTGCTTGTCAGATTCTCTGGGTAATTCTCTTTCAATCCCGTTTTTTTATCCTGTCTTTACTGGCAATGCTAGGCATTTTATTTTCTCTCATCCGGCTTTATCTTCGCTTAGAAATTAATCGCTTTATTGTCAATCGTAAACAGGGTTTATTGGTTAATGCTCCTATTAGTATTTATTTCGCTTGGATTACCGTAGCCACGATTGTCAACGTCGCTTCGGTGCTAGATTGGATCGACTGGCAGCGATGGGGTCTAACCGACCAGATCTGGACGGTAATAATTCTGGTTATCGGGGCGATAATCGCGATTTTAGTCGGTTTCAACCGAAAAGATCGGGCTTTTGTCGGGGTGTTTATCTGGGCTTTCTTGGCGATCGCTGTTAAACAGATTTCTCTGCCTCTAATTGCGGTAACGGCGATTATATTAGCGATTATCCTAACTTTTCTGGTTTTTCGTGGTAGTTTTCCTCCTCTGAGTCGTTAAGATGCGGGATCACAGCGAATTTCGACGATAAAGCCATCGGGATCGTAGAAGTAAACCCCCTTCCCAGTCGGCCGGGTCACGGGTCCACTAGCAATGGTAATTCCCTGACTTTGCAGCACTTCTAGGGCAAAATCGAAGCATTCGGGGGCAATATCGAAGGCTAAATGGTTAGCACGGGTAAAAGCGATTTCGGGATTGTCGTCGGGAGGGTTTAAATCTGGTTGCCAAAATAGGTCAATTACTGTACCATCGGGGGTGATAAAATTGGCCACTTTTCCCTGGGCAACTAATTCTTTTAAGGTACTGGGAATTTTTTCCCCCATTAATTCCTCTAAGCCTAAAATTTCCCCATAAAAATGACGAGAAGCCTCCATATCTTTGACGTTGAAAGCGATATGATGGACTTTTCGCAGTTGACCGATTTTGAGTTTTTTCGTGGTTACGGAAGGGCTAATAGTCATCTTAGTTAGGGTTTGCTGAAAAAGTTTGTTGGTGGGGTGTGGGGTGTGGGGTGTAGGGTGTGGGGAGAACAAATAAAAATAATCTCCTGACGACCAAGGACTTAAGAGTTAATTTTTTGCAATAATTGCCGAATGGATTCCGCATCTTGGGCGTTGGGTAGGAGGGCAAGATAGAAGCCTAAATCCTGTTGCGCTTGGGTGAATTGTCCAATTTGATAGTAAACTAAACCTCGATCGCGCAGCTCTAGGGGATGATTAGGAATGAGCAAAAGTAGTAGATCTATTGTCCGAATTGTCTGAGGCCATTGTTGACGATTCAGGTAAATATATTTTAAATTAGTCAACAAACGTAATAAAATTTGCTGATTGGTAGCAATATTGAGAAAATGTTCTTCTAATTTAACTGGCTGTTGATAAACTTGACTTAATCTTTCTTGACAGTCCTGTTTAAATAAGATTTCACCACCGTGAAAGGGATCGACAAAAATTTCCACTTCCTCGAAATCGGGACGGATAATAAAATGGCCCGGCATACCAATTCCTACCATGGGAAAATCGATCTTTTTGGCAATCTCTAAATAGATAATCGAGAGAGTGAGCGGAATACCTGTGCGGCGATCAATTACGTCATTTAAGTAGCTATTGCGGGGGTCATAGTAGTCTTGGGTATTACCGGTAAATTGTAAATCTTCAAATAAATATTGATTGATAATCTTGACTATTTTTAAAGGATATAATCCATCGGGTAAACGTTTTTTTACCTCGTCAGCCATTAAATTTATTCTATTTAAATAGTGATCAATCTTGAGGTAAGGATATTCAAAATTGGCTATTTGTAGGGCTGCCCGAGCTAGATTTATCCCAGGGTCAGGATGTTGAATTGTTTCGATGAAGGCTTGGTATAAGAGTTCAAGGGTCATTAGCAAAGGGTATTAATCAGATTATCAACTATTCTAACCGATCCTTCCGGTTTTATCGCCTCTCTTTTCTGATCACCATTAAAGATTCAGCGATTTAGATGAGCTTTCCCGGGGGAAGTAGCGAGAAATCTTGTCAATATCTAGATTAACCACCGCTTTTTCTAAAGGGATCGTGCGACAATTTTTATTTTGATTCTGCACTTGATAAACTAATTGATTTGTCCAATCTAAAGCAGTTAACCAACCACTTTGAGGATGATAAACCCCAGTTTCAATGTCTAGCCAACCGCTGCCGCGAGCTAGTTGCCCCGGTTTGACATCGGGAAAGGTAAAGGTTAAAGTATGACCTGTGATAATTAGTTTATCCTTGAAATAGGGTTGGGTCATGGTATGAAATTCATTTCTAATCCAACAAAACTGCTCGTTTGTTTGCTGTTCAAGGGGATATTCTGGGTGTACTCCCGCATGAACTAACCAAATATCTCCTAGGTCTAAATAAGCGGGTAGGGATTGGAACCAATTGATATGCTCGGCTGGTATATTGTTATTATAACTTAGTAGTGTCGCCGCCCCGCCACTCTCGATCCAGCCGTTGAACCATTTTTCAGAAACCTCTTTTCTTGCCAGAGCTTTTAAGAGCATATATTCATGATTTCCTAGGAGACATTGGTAGTTATTTTTGATGACAAAATCCACCACTTCCAAGCTCTGCTCTCCTCGATCGATTAAATCTCCCAGAAAATAAACCTCATCTTTACTATCGGGAGCAACTCGGTTTAATAGTCGCAAAAGTGCCTGAAAACTGCCATGCACATCTCCGATAATAATACGGCGCGCTTCTTGAGTCTTTTTCCCGATTTTTCTAAAAAACACACAGCCCTCTCTAATCCCTGACATTGCTACTCTTTTATCCCTAAAAAAGTAGTTTTTATATAGTCTTAATTTTATTATAGGACAAAGCTTTCCCTCTGACAGTCACTCCCTCCCAAGAACTGCGGCAGAAAGCCAGTAATTGTTTTGTCAAGTATTTTGGCAATCTCTGGACAGGGAGCGGGCAGGTTATGGTATGATTTTTTTATGATCAGTTTTTATATAATCGGACTTAAGCACAGATGCTTGAACACAAAGATTCCCATTATATAAAAAAGTATCTCAAAAAAATGCACACTTGTCAAGCATGATCAAAAAAAAAGTTTTTTTTGAGATTATAATAAAAAAAAATTAGTTTTCTGCTTCTATGATAACCCTAATTAACGCTAGAATTCCCGCCTATCAGGATCGACAACAAATAGAGATAAATGCTGCGGGAAAGATCGAGAGGATCACGGAGATGGGGGGAAGGAAAAAAGGGGAAAAGATTATCGACATGGAAGGGGATTGGCTATCGTTAGGAGGAGTAGATTTACAGATCAATGGAGGATTAGGATTAGCATTTCCCGACTTAGAAATAACAGCTCTAGAAAAGTTAGATAAGATTAACGATTATCTTTGGCATCAGGGTATTGATGGTTATCTTCCCACCCTAGTCACCACGTCCGTGGAGAAATTCCAAAAAGCCCTCTCAGTAATTGCCAAATATATCGAGAAACAGAAACAGGAAAATCGAACGAGTGCGCAGGTTTTAGGAGTACATTTAGAGGGACCATTTTTAAACTATGAAAAAAGGGGGGCGCATCCGGCCCAATATCTTTTAAACCCAAGTATAGAAACGGTAGATAAAATCTTTGGGGACTACTTATCGATAGTGAAAATTATCACCCTAGCCCCAGAATTAGATAGTAGCGGTATGGTGATTAAATACCTAAGCGATCGAGGGATTACCGTCAGTTTAGGACATTCGGAAGCGAGTCAAGAAATAGCCAAAAAAGCCTTTTTACAGGGGGCAAAAATGGTTACTCATGCCTTTAATGCCATGCCTCCTTTACACCATCGTCAACCGGGTTTATTAGGGGAAGCAATTATCAATTGCGAGGTGTATTGTGGGTTAATTGCCGATGGTCAACACATCCATCCAACCATGATAGAATTATTACTAAAAGGCAGTAATTATCATCAAGGAATTTTCTTAGTTAGTGATGCTTTAGCGCCAATCGGTTTAGGGGATGGTGTCTATCCTTGGGACGAGAGAGAAATTGAAGTCAAACAGGGAACAGCAAGACTTTTTGACGGTACTTTAGCGGGAACAACCTTACCCTTATTACAAGGAGTAGCCAATTTAGTTAACTGGGGAATATGTGATTTAGAAACGGCAATTCTCCTAGGGACAGAATCCCCCAGAAAAGCGATCGGATTAGCGGGTTTATCGGTGGGACAACCTGCTAACTTTTTGCGCTGGCAATCGGCATCAAACTGGGAAAGATTGGATTTCCGCCAGCATTTTGGTCTCTAACTGTTGAATGAGGGTATCGAGAGCCACTTCGAGGCGCTCAAAACATTCAGGAGGGGAAATATCGGGTTTAAAATAAATCAATTTTACCTGACCATCACCGATAGCGACTATAGCCACTTCTTCGCTGGGATTATAGCGATAAATAATCCCAAGCATCTCTTGAATTTTACAATTAACCTTGCGATTTAATTTCTCTAGGGCTTCCCTAGAACAACAGACAAAATGAGGCTGAGGTTTAAGATCAATGCCTAGGGTTTCTTGAGCATCTTCTCCCCATTCCGAGAGTAAACCCCACATTAAACCTGCTAATTCCCGTTGATTTTCTTGCACGAATTGATCTAATTGATAGCGCCATTGATTAGCGGGATCATCGGGGATTGGTTGTTCAAATCTCATCATTAGCCTCTTTTCAGTTATCAGTTATCAGTTATCAGTTATCAGTCCTTAATAAGGGGGGGGAAGCTGACAATTTTTAACACCCACCTACTTAGGGTTTGCTAAAAAAGTAGGGGCGAAGCATTCGGATAGAAAATCTACGGTTTCAGCGATAGGTTATGCCCGAATGCTTCGCCCCTACAGGACGTGATCGCCGCTCAAGATGCAAGGTTTTTGAGCCACTAGCTCTAAAATCTTGCAGCTGCTTCGCCAAACAAGCCCCCAAACCCCTTACCTCGCCTATATTTAACATTTATTCAGCAAACCCTACTTATCGACGGTACTCATCACCGCAATCACCAATTAACTGCAATAAATCCCGGGATTTTTGCAAGACATGATCAATTTTTTGATAGTCTTGGGGGGATAATTGAAAATCGAAAATACGGGCATTTTCTTGGATATGTTCAGCAACTCCCAAACGCACCCCGATAATTGCTCCAGCTACGGCTTTTTGTTCGAGAACGTAACGCACTGCCACATTAGGAATGGTGACATGATAGGAATCAGCGATCGCTTTAAGAACAGTTAATAATTCTTGGAATAATTGCCAGTTTCCCCAAGCATTGATCATGTTTTTATATTTGCGTAAACTAGCGGTATTGAGACTCATGGCATTGGGTTGAGGATGACCGAGATATTTTGCCCCTAATAAGCCTCCTGCTAGAGTACCATAGGCGAGCAGATAGATGTTATGTTCTTGGCAAAATTGCGCCATTTTGACGAGGGGACGGCGATCAATTAGGGAAAACTGGACTTGATTGGAGACTATTTTAATCCCAGCGCTGAGAATAATTTTTAAATGTTCCGTGTCGAAATTAGTCAAGGCCAGGTGTTTAATTTTGCCTTCCTGTTGTAATTCTCCTAAAAAATATAAGGCATCTAGATAATTTTTATCGCGATAATCCCACCAGTGAAACTGCAATAAATCGAGACTATCCACATCCAGGCGACGTAGGGAAATAGCAATATTTTTTGCGACTATTTCCTTAGTCATTTTACCCGGACGGGGAACCCATTTAGTGAAAGCTTGCAGATTATTTAAAGCATCAATGCCCCTTTGGGCGACTAATTGACGACGAAATTCACCGATAAAATCTTCGGCCGGCCCGTAATGATCGGCCAGATCCCAAGTGGTGAAACCGGCATCTAGATAGGAGAACATACTAGAGATCGCTTTTTGGGGTGCGATCGAACCATGGGCGCCTGAAACCTGCCACATTCCGTTCAAAATACGACAAATTTCCAGATCGGGGGTAAACTGTAAGCGAGGAGATTCGGACATGGGGACTTTTCAGTGATCAGTAAACAGTAAACAGTAATCAGTGAAAAGACAGCAGAAAACTGCCATTGAATACTGCTCACTTAATATTCTATTCTCCTACTGACCACTGATCAGCGATTACTGATTCAAGACAGATCGATCGTAACTGTTCAGGGGGGGACGAAATCTGGTAATCTAAGAGGCATGAATGAGAAGCAGCTACTAGAGAGGGCTGGAATTGACGCAGAGGATTGGGAGAGAACACCAGTCAGCGTCAAACGACTGGTAGTGCACTTAGGTGTGAAGCTAGAGCAACTAGAGCGGCATCTCAAAAAATTACAAGCATCTAACGAGCAGCTCGGCGAGAAATTGACACTCCCATCGCACTAAGCGCTTCGGGATTCTCGAAGCTCATCACTGCGCTTTCTGGTTTCCCCTACTCACGTCTTACAAGATTATGTCCTCTCCGAACCCACTAGAATATCACTTGTTATCTAGTTGTCCACTCGTGGATAGCTATCCCAGCGTTTTGGTCTTTCAACCAAGATTCGGGTATGCCCTACCCTATCTGCCTTAGGGCAAAATGTTTTTAGTTTATTTCAGTCTGGGAAAAGACTTACTCCCCTGTTTTAAGAGTTTTCGGGTGACTCTTGTCTTCTTTTTTCTCCTCTGTTTAGAGTTGTGCTTCGTGTCACTGAGCCTGTCGAAGTGCTGTTCTGTATTGGCGGAACCTTTCATCTCCGAGGTAAAACCGAGGGTTCCTTCAAGCCGACATTAAAGGTAAATCGTAACTCAGAGAACTCCCATAGCCCTCCCGCCTCAGACCCTCCCAATGTCGAGAAGGGCAAGAAAAAGGGCGTTGGTGAGTTTAAGTATGAATTGTCTTTGAGGAAATTCTTAAAACCAAAAACTGAGTTAACTTGTGGATACGATGCACAATTAGTATTCATATCTCGATTCAGCAACGCCAAATTTTCTTGTTCAGATCTACGACCGTTGTTATGAAATCTTTATGTCCTTTTAAGTTACTAAATTCATCTAAGCTTATTCGTTCTGGGGCTTCCCACTCTTCCTTTTCTAGTTCTTTAGCCAAGGGATTAAATATTAACTGAACTTCTTCCCATCCTCACCCTTCTTCTCGACTTATTTCTTCGATACTACAATTTTTTACTCTCTCATAAATCATCGATTCATAGCGAATTGTCTGAGGCTGTCTTAATCTCATAAAACTCAGTCTTTCGCTGATATACTTTTGGCACTTTTGACAATGAAACTGGCGGCGTGGTACTTTTAAATATACTCGATTGCCTAATCTTGACAAATCTCTGACTAGATTCTACTCTGTCTGATTGATTCTGTCCAAGGTTTGATGGCAATTCGGACATTCAATTGTTTCATTTAAAAGAGCGAGCTTTAGGAAAATTGTCTGCTCAATTTTTTGATAATTGACCACTGTTACATTTGGTAAATCGAGGAGTTGCTCAAAATTTATCCACATAACCCACCTCCTGTTCTGTGTTACTATTATACCATGCTCACACAGAACCTAGAAGAGCCGCAGGATTTGATTTTTGACTATTAGTCGCAGGGTTTGTTGTAATTCCTCGCGACTGTGAATTTCCTCCAGACGATGAACGGGAACACCTCGATCGAAGATAATTAAAGTAGGTAGACTACGCAGACGAAAACTATTAGCTAATTTAAAATTCTCATCGGCATTGACAGCGACTAATTGAATCGCATCTTGACAGTCATTTTGCCAAGAAAAGAGGGTGGGTTGGATTAAACGACATAAACCACACCAAGGAGCCCAAAAATACACGATAACCGGACGAGAAGACTCTAAAACTAGCTTAGGGAAGCTCTTTTCGTTGACAGAGAGGATCATGTCTAAACGGATTTTATGAAAACTTAATTTTGATATAGAAACCATCCTACACCAATCGCGATCAATAAGAAAGGGGTTGGGAGCAAAATCACCAATAAATTTTACTTGTTGCTTGTATTAGCCAAGGATGGCCCCACCAGAGGAGTAAAATAAATCCTGTTACTCCTAGATAGGCAGGACGAAAGAATTCTTGCCACTTTAGGCTTTGCCGACCATCGATGATTGCTAAAAAGGGGACCACCGAGGTGCGTTCTTTGATCTTTAAAAATGCCTCTCCGTAACGGTCTTCTAACCGGCGATCGCCATGCCAAACGGCAAAAAGATGATGGGCAATTAAACCCAGGGAAGTCAATAGGGTAAAGCTTGTCCCTAACCAGAGGGTATGTGCAATACACCAGATCACCTGTCCTACCATCTGGGGATGACGGGTAACGCGCAGGATGCCAGTTTCGTAGAGATGAACCTGCGGTTTTTGGATAGCGGCGATCTCCAGCAGGTTAAAGGTGGCAGGATAGAGAAAGAAAAAAGAAATGGCCGAAAGTATCCAAACTAGGGTTTTTACTCCGGTTACTCCCTGTACTTGCCAGAGAAGCAAACCATCATAACGATGATTGAAGAAATAAACTACTAAAATTACCGCTAGAGGTACACTAACGAGGGCAAATAATAGCCGATACAGTCGCGCACCGATGATAGCTTCTCCCCGCATTCGTAAACTGGCTAATCCGCTATGGGCGACAGCAAAACCCAGTAATAAACCTAACATGATCCAATGACTAGCGAATGCCACTTTTACCCTCTTGATTGACTAAATTTTTCTCCGAACTCTATTTTAAAGATTGATGGTTAATTTTTCAGCCCCCTTTTTTGTGTTGCCAGTATCGGGGATTCGGGGCAAAATAAAACTATGCTTCCCCAAAGCGACTCCCAGGAATATACCCAGGGAACTATCTAATTTTGCAACTTTTTAGGTAATATGTCTTATCCCCAAAAGCGATTTGTGATGGTCTGTCAGCATTCTTCCTGTTTGGTGCAGGGTGCGTCCGAGCTTCTTTTAGCATGGCAAACGGCAGCTCTCCCAGAAGATGTCATCGTTATGACCAGTGGTTGTCAAGGACAGTGTAGCACTAGCCCCACGGTGAGGATTATTCCCGAGGAAACTTGGTACTGTCGTGTTAAACCAGAGGATGTCAATCAGATTGTCGAAGAACATTTAAAAAACGGTCAACCAGTTGAGCGTTTACTCCATCCACGCATTCACGCTCAATGGCAGTAAACTTGATCGATCATCAAGTTTTAAGTGATGCTCCACAATAGTCTTTTCTTTCTGCTCCTAGGTTAACCCGTTTCAGGGCCTGTGATAGCAAATCCTGTTTAGAAAAGACCTCGACCTAATATTATCTCAAGACCAAAAGTCTTTCTAGTTAAGGAATCTACCCGAATAAAAATTATTTTAATTGCCTCATATTTTTTCAGGCGTTGGGTTTCATGCCTCAACCCAACCTACGTTCATCTTATATTTAATTCCACCCACCCACTTATTAAAAGAGGGCGAAGGCAATTCGCCCCTACAATAATATTATTGCGCCAATGGTAGGGGCGCATCGCGTGCGCCCAAAATGTCATCTAGATATTTCGACCAAATTGAGATGCACCCCATTTGTTTTAAATGATTGGTTTCCTCTCGGTATTTCTGAAAAAAAGGGGTTTTAGCCCCTTTTTCTGGATTAGTTAGTTATTTTTTCGGCGATAACATCATCATCATGTTACGACCTTCTTTTTTTGGCGCTTGCTGTACCTCAGCTACATCCTGTAAATCTTTGGCCATGCGCGCCAGTAATTCTTCCGCTAGGTTAGAGTGTTGAATTTCCCGACCTCGGAAGGTAATCGTCGCTTTTACCTTATCTCCCGCTTTTAAAAAACGTTGCGCTTGGTTGACTCGCACGTTGTAGTCATGCTCATCGATTTTATAGCGCATTTTAACTTCTTTTATATCGGCTGTATGCTGTTTTTTCTTGGCCTCACGGGCTTTTTTCTCCTGTTCAAACTTGTACTTACCATAGTCCATAATCCGGCAAACGGGAGGACTTGCCGTTTCACTGACGAGGACGAGATCAAGTTCCTTTTCTTCGGCCACGCGCAAAGCTTCGGCAGGAGTAATAATGCCTAGCTGAGAGCCGTCGCTATCGATAACGCGGATTTCAGGAAAGCGGATTCTTTCGTTAATTTGGGGGAGATCGCGAGTAGTGCGTCTTTTATCTATCACAGGCGTTCTGGGTTATCTCTATTCTAGTTAGTTAATCGGGTGGAGTTTACAAAATGATTTACTTGCTATTCTACCTACTCGATCGAGTTTCTTGGCCAATTGTTAAGTTTTCTTGCAATGTTAATTTTTAGCCGCCGGTCGTCAGCCCCCGGCCGTCAGCCAGATAAGCTGTTGTGCATGGGCCTTGTTAGACTAAGACCCTATACTCTCAGGAATCGATCGGTAAGGTACGTTCCCCCTCGTTGCAGCAGGGAAAGCACCCGACAAAATCGGCGGCATCGCACTACCTCTGTAAACCAATGTCTAGATTATAGTGGGACAGTATCGGGCGACAGTTGAGAAGATTGTCCAGTGCGCTGATGTTTTAATATTACTTATCGCCTAAAACTATGATTACTTATATTAAAATTCATGGCTTTAAATCCTTTCATAATTTTGAAATGGTATTCACGCCGCTTACTGTAGTTGCTGGGGTTAATGCTTCTGGTAAGAGTAATTTATTTGATGCTTTGCAATTGTTGACGCGGCTGGCAGAAGTGGATCTGAAGACGGCTTTTAGCGAGCAACGAGGACATCCTAGCGAACTCTTTACCCAGTATGATGAGGACGACTACGCCACGGAAATGGAATTTATAGTTGAAATGTTAGTCAACCGCAAGGTAAAAGATAATTGGGGTGGGGAAGTCGATCTTAAATATACAAGGTTGCGCTATCAATTAAAAATTAAACGAGAGTCTAATATAAGTGGATTTGAAAACTTGTATATTGTTGATGAACGTTTAGAAAATTTAAAGCACAATGAAGATAATTGGGTAAAAGATTATATTCCTAAGACAGTATTGGAAACTTGGCGACCAAAAGTAACGGGTAGGAGAGGGATTCCTTATATTCAGACTGAAGATATTAATGGTATTACTACCATTGTTGTACATCAAGATGGTCAGCAAGGGAATAAAAAACTATTTCCCGCAAAAAACGCATCACAAACTGTTTTAAGCAGCATTAATACTATAGATTTTCAACATATATTAGCCGCCAAACAAGAAATGCTGAGTTGGAAGTTTATGCAGCTTAATCCCGAAGATCTGCGAGAACCTACTCGTCAAGATATGGGCATCAGAGATACAATAACAGCCAGCGGAAAGAATTTAGCCGCTGCTTTATTTCGCATCAAACAAGATGATGAATATACCCTTACAGCAATTTCCCGTGATCTCAATAATCTGCTACCAAATCTTACAGAAGTTAATGTTTATGATGACAAAGCAAATCGACAATTTATTATCAAGGTAAAAGGCGATGATAATCGGGAGTTTTCTTCGAGAGTGCTTTCCGAAGGAACCCTACGTTTATTAACATTATGTGTCCTGCAATACGATCCACAACATACAGGATTACTGTGTTTTGAAGAGCCAGAAAATGGCATTCATCCTTTTCGTATTGAAGCAATGGCAAGATTATTAAAAGAGCTAACTGTCGATTTTAAAGATATTGAAATGCCTTTACGCCAAGTAATAGTGAACACTCATTCTCCGGTTCTGGTGAGTCAATTAATTAATTGGCAAGATGATAAAAATGTCAGCATTTGGCTTTCTCAACTTACCACTATAATATCCACTATTGAAGGGAAGCCAATTAAGATGAAAAGCAGTAATTTTCACCGTGTTATCAAAGAGGATCAGTATCAAAAACAATTAACTTTATTTTCCTCCGAAAATGAGGTCAAGCTAACTCTCTCGGAAGTGGTCGAATATCTAAAAACTGCTGATGCTGAAAGTGCGATTAAAAATATTACAAATCAACAAAACCAATTAAGGTAAATCAATTAAGATGGCAAAAAAAATAAAACAAATAATTATTGCCTTAGCTACAGAAGGCAGTTCCGATCATAGATTTTTGTCGAGAAGATGCCCATATTTTTTCGGTGAAGCTGTCGAGCTATTTAGCTAGTAAACAGACTGAAAGCAAGCTGTGAGCCGGTGATAATTTTTGGAGATGTCTATTTGTCAGCAGCCTGACTAGACTTTCCCCACAGCTTGGGTAATAGCAATCCGGAGTTCGCTTTGTAAGCATCAAATTCAGGATAGCGGGAGAGGGACTGGTCTTTTTTACGCATATTGGGGATGAAGATCCCGGCGACAAATCCCCCTAAAATCAGAAAAGGTAGCCAATGTTGCGCTAACAGAGCAAAACTCAGATAAATCAAAATTTCTCCTAAATAGTTGGGATTACGACTACGACTAAAGAAACCTTCGGTAATTAATCCCTCCCTATATTTAAGGGTAAAATACTTTTGAGCATCGCTACCGTAATGGAGCAATACCCCTATAATATTGATGGCGATCGCAACAGATATTAAAGGGGCGGTAGCCGTGACATTCCCACTAATAATAATAAAAGGAGCAACCCAGTATAAACCGAGAACAATAAAAGTAAATATTCCCATGACCACCGATATTTCTTTTTCCCACTGTTGATCGGGATACAGTCTATCTTTGATTAACCACATAAGACCGTAGGTTCCGTGGAGGGCAAGGTATATCCAAGCAAGCAGGGCAAAATTGTTATAAAAAGCCATTAAGCCCAATATAATTAGAAAACTCAGGAATTTATGGCAATTAATTGCGTGTTTTATCTTCATTTTCTTCAAAGTAGAAACCGATCTGGTCGATCAAATGGTAAACAATAAATACTAGCGTTTAAATCTAACCTCAAGAATTAAGAGATATTTGACATCGCTTGAGAATGAAAAAGAAAGGCTTAGGAAAGTTTTTAAAATCCATAATTCCCAGCACCGTATTATCATCTACTTTCCGAAAGGAGTCATTAATCGGCAAATAATCATAAATCATCGTGGCGCTGACTTTGCCCCGATATTCCATCATTCGCATTCTGGCCTGACTTGTCTCTGTTTTCAGCAAGGAGTTGGCCAGCATCAGCAAAGGTTTCAGAGAATTATTTTTGAGCATTGGCAGCTTCAAAATCCAGTTCATGGCCGTGGGATTGGGTGCTACCTTAAAAATTTTTCCCTGACCATCTAAAAATAACAGGGGGTGGACACTCTCAGTATCGACAAATTCTTTACCATACCAATTAGATGCTTCTAATAAACCATCCATAGGGTTATTTGTCTGAAGTCCAGAACCTTGCCAACGACCGAGCATAAAGTCTAAACTCACGGGTTCGAGAGCGTCAAACAATTGTAAAGCTCTTTCTGTCGTTGTTTGGCCGGCCTTAAGAATTGACTGGCAGCTTTCTAATCCTAATGTTTCCATTGTTTCGCTCTGGTTGTGTCCTGACTATAGTAGTATAGCTTCTCAGTCAATCGGCCGCTACCTAGTGCCTTCGGCATCCCACTACATCGGAGCGCTCGGATTCGGCAACAGTAGTGGTCGCTTCGGTTCCTTAGCCGACCGCACCAAAACCTCAAGTTTGTAAAGTTTATTGCGGAGCCATTTATATATAGATTTCTCTACACCACTTTTTTATACTAACTATTGATTAGGCGACTTACCATCTCTACCATTCGATATATGTTTAAATTTTTAATCTCTTCCTGAATTTGATCGATTGAACTTTGAGAATCATCACTACAGTAAGCCAATTGAACTTTCTTTCCCTGCGGATCGGTTAATAGGGTGATCCAGTCTCGATCGCTCGACACCTGATAATCTATATAGATGCCTTGTCTATTTTTGGCGGGAGTGAATTTACATGAATAATAGTTATCCTGTTTACGTTTGTCCAATGCTTGTCTAGCTAACAAGTTTTCGATTAACAAACAATCAGATTCTTGATGTTGCTCGTCGTGAATATAATTTATTTTGCTTAAATCCGCTTTACTATAAGTCTTGGAAACATAAGGATAAAGCTCCGCTTTAAAATTATACTGGATAGGTAAAATAATAAATCCTTTCTCCGCTTCCTCTTCGATCGCCTTTTGAGGAATATTGGCATTATAGGGAGTTAATAGGATAGCTTGTAATTTATATTTGAGTTTCGTGGTGGCATGAGCGGCAATTTCTTTTTTTAAAATATCTCTAAAGTTTATAATTTGGTCAATGGTTTTTGTGGAATTTTTCATCTCGATAATCGTCAGCAGAAGTAAGCCATTCTGAATAAAAAGAGATAAATAATCAGGTCTTTTCTGATTTTGATCTCTAACGAGAGGATCCTTCTGACGATCAGTTTTAAATAAAATACAAACAGAATTTTCTTCTGATTTGGTAATCCGAAAGCTGACACCGCTTTCGGGTGGAGCGATCCGATCGGGTACGGTACAGAAAATAAGCAAATTTTCTAAAAAGTTAAATTTTTGCCAATCGAGTTTATTCTTCTTCTGAGGAACATCCTTCTTCGGTTTCTTGGTTTTGTTGTCCTGCTTCATAAATTGCAAAAAACTTTTGTTGAATATCAACTGATACATCGCTGAGAGTATCCCAACGAATACCGTATTCAGGGTCGTGTAAAGAAAGTAATTGATTATTTTTCATTTCATAGGCGCTAACCTGTTCCATTTTAAGAAAAGCTCGGCTATCTTGCAGATAAAGCAATTTAGCTTGTTCGGCTAAAAGTTCTGGATTTTGGTGATTACCATTAACGATATTGTTAAGATGAGCCATCAAATAGGGGCTATGAGTCGTCAATAAAATTCTAACTCCTAAATTTACTAAAATCGCTAAAGATTCTAACAATTTTATCTGAGATTCTGGATGTAAGTTCATTTCAGGCTCATCGATCACCAGAAAATCCCCCGATTTTGCTCGATGGCGTAAATAGAGTAAAAGCGGGGCTAATTGTTTAATAGACGAGGAAGCATTATAAAGATCGATCTCTAAACTTCTTTTTACCGAAACTTTAATTTCTCTGCCTCCGAATTTCGTCTTTTTAAAGATTGTTTTATTGTTATTTTGAATATACTTTTCAATTTGATCAGCTAATTTTTGAAAATCATTTTTGTTTTTGGCAATGGGATCGGGCTTATTTTCTAGTTCTATGTCAGTTAAAAAATCTAAAAAATCCTCTACTGGTTGAGGATAGCGAATATCTCCCTGTTCTTTCAGTAACTCTAACTGTCTATCTTGATTAATACGTCCTTGTATCAATAGCTCTCTCTGATTCCCTTTAAGTAGCTTATATCTTCTATTGCCCAGCATTTTATAGGTATTTATAAAAGCGTTTCTTTCGGCGGGTAAAGGAAGTGCGTCGGAAAATGAAAATTTTACAACATTAGCAACAAAATTATGAAAAACTATGTATTTATAATTATCAATTTTATCTTCTTTTTCTGGATAAAATAAAATCTCATTATTGTTGTTCTTGCTTCGCTCGATTTTCTTGATTCCAAGTGAAGCTAATGACCCACGATATTCAATTGTATCCGCTAAAACTTTTTCTATAGCTGTTTTAATATCATCTTCGGAAATTTCGATACTGAATTTCGTTTTTTCAAAAATCTTGCCGCTAGAATCTTGGAAAAAAGATTGTAGTTTTATCCCGCTAAATTCAGATGCGGACTTTTGAACAATTTCGGATATAACATCATAAAAACGTCGGTCTATTTTTAAAGACCAATGATCGGCTTGATTTGTCAATTCTATTTTTTCTAAAATTTCACGAGAAAAATAAAAGCCGTCAAGCTGATTAATCCATAACCCATAAATCGAGTAGGCGATATAAGTTTTATTAGAATTATTCGGGCCAATAATAACGGTTAGAGGCCGAAGATCCACTTCTGCCTCTTTAATACTACCTAAATTCCAGAGTTTGATTTTCATCATAAAAACGAACACTCCGAATACAGACCCTTATTTTACCCGATTCGTACTCGCTTGCGCCGATTCTTTAGTTTTATCTTCAAACGCGACCTTGATCGAGAAACGAACAGCGATCGCTTTGTGAGAAAAGATCGATCGCTAACCGACAATCCAAAACGCTGTCATTACCTTTCTAAAGCAACAAGCTAGTGGTTAGCTGATCACTGAAAGCTCCTTAAATATCTAACCTTTGGTAGATGCTATTAAGATGATTTAGGTGCTGCTGGGGATCGAAGCAACTTTCGATCTCGTCGGGGGATAAAATACCAGTAACTCGCTCATCTTGGCTGATAAAAGCTTTAAAATTGCCGTTATCGCTGTTCCAAGCGCGATGGGCATTTTCTTGGACGATTTTATAAGCATATTCTCGGCTAATTCCCTTACTCACTAAAGTTAAAAGAACTCTTTGACTGAAAATCACGCCACCGTAAACATTCATATTCCGCTCCCCTCTCCTAGAAAGGGAGAAAGGAGTAGAATGTCTGCCACGAATAAAGAAAAATGGTAGAAGGTGCGTTCCCCCCCATTGCAGCAGGGAAAGCACCCGAAAAAATCTCATTATAATTATTATCGATATTGCAGTAACGTTATTATTCTCCTTGACGGCTGATTTATCCGATAAGATCAATGATTACACTGTAGTTATAATATTGTTACGGCGGATTCATGTTTGTTCTGGTAAATTCTCCACCCTGAAAGGTTTATCCAATAAGGAATTGGCTGTACCAGAGGAATAAAGTAACTGCTGTATGCCATCAACAACCGTCCTCAACTAATGATCCCTAAACTACGCCTTTCTAGGAAAAACAATCAGAAAAAAAGTCATCCATCCCAACAGCCCTCTGTAAATTCTACCACACCAGAGACAAAATCAAAACAATCGATCATTACAAGGATCGGTCAACTATTACCTTTCTGGACAAACAATCAGACAAAAAGTCATCAATCCGAACAACCCTCTATAAATTCTACCGAATCAGAGAAAAAAAACACGATCCCTTCATGGCTAATGAAATTCGGGCAAAAAAGTTTACTGATAGCGTTAGCGTTCGTGACTGCATCGGGTTCGGTTATAGTTACTTTTATCACTAATCCCGATAAGGTTCAACTTTGGCTAACTATGTTATTTCCAAAACCTGTTTCCTTCTCTTGCGAGGGGATCACTGTTCAAATCCCGCAGAATTGGCAACAACTTGGATGTCAATCTGTCGCAATTCCTGATGTTCCTGACGCTACCATCATTCCCAGAACTTTTCTCAGCAATGAAAGCAATTCTCCTAAAATACGCTTGATTATCGAAGAACTTTATGAAAACGATATTACTTTGCAAAAATTTTACCAGAAAGAAAAACAAAAAGCACAATCATCAATAAATAACAAGAAAAATACTTATTTTACAGGGAATAAAGAATTTCAATTCAAGGGTAATCAAGCTAACTACGAATTAGTTTATGAGGCAAACAATATTAAACGAAGAGATATTGGTTTTTTATACAGAAAAAAACAATATAAGATTCGTTATGAAGCCAGTACCCAAGACTTTAATAAGTATGAAAAGGAAGCGAAAGAGATAATCAATTCTTTGGAGTTAGATTCAGTTAAAGAAGCGAAATAGTCTATAATTAAAAGTTTTCGCTGTCAAGACACAGAAATCCTGTCATGTTGAAATTGTTGATGATTATTAAGGGAGGTTGATGATGAATAATTGGAAAAGCTCCATTCACCCCGTTGAAATTCTTGCGGATGAATTAGAAGAAATTGATCTTACTATCTCTCAGCTTGCCCAAAAAATTTATGTTTCGGAAGAAACTCTCTATCACATCGTACAGGGAAACGCGAATCTCACGGGAGATATTGCTTTAAAATTAGGACGTTTCTTTAATACTGGTGCTGAACTGTGGATGAATTTACAAAAGGCTTATGAATTGGATGTAGCCAGAGAAAATCTAGGCAATAGGCTAGAAGAAATCATTCCCTATCAACCTGTTTCTTCTTTATAGAGGATAATCCTGATGAAACGTGAATATGACCTTGCTAACATGAAAAGTCGTCCTAATCCTTTTTCTCAACAATTAAAGAAACAAGTCACCCTGACTTTAGGAATTGAAGTAATTGAGTATTTTGAGAAGAAAGCCAAGCAAAAGGGTATTTCTTATCAAGAGTTAATAGATTTATATCTTCAAGATTGTATGGAAAATCAAAGGGAGTTATCCTTTGATTAATGCCTCAAGTTGCTGAAGTTTTGGAGTTAGGTCTTAAAAGTTTATTTTTAACGATTATTACAAGCAATCCAGTCTATAAATTGATTGAATTCTCATCAAAATCATACGATTTACAGGAAAATGCTCCAAATATACCGATCTGTGCTATAATATGGGCTAAAATAACACCGTTCGTTTTTCTTCAGTGTGTCAGGAGTTACTTTTTATGGTTTACAGAACATCGGCTTTTCGTTTACTCGCTTTGGCATTATTGGTTCCGGGGGTTAGCGTGTCGGCATCTCAGGGAATGACAGAGGTAAGGGAAAGCCAAGTCAACGAGGGAATCAATGGTAGTAGAGACACGTTACTACTGGCACAACGAGGCAATGTTAATGAGAATAAATGGTTTGCGGGAGTTTTACAAAGTTGTACCCGTGCGGCTAAAAGCGTGAAATGTTCGGTGGTGATTAGAAGCACAGAAGATTTACGGGATGATGTGCTTTGCCAGTATGCAAATATGACTCGATTATTTGATATATACGGTAATGTTTATCCCTGCGCTCAAGTAGAGATTGGAAATCAAAAATCTGAAAATTATTTGAATTCGAGATTTCCTCAAGGAACACCAGTAAAAGTAATTCTAACATTTAATAATGTTTCCAATCAGGTTAACGAGTTTGATACGCTTGAGATTCATATCGAAGATTATGGATTTCTGAAATTCAAGAATATTAAACTTGCTGGATAAACGACTGTAATCGTAAGGATGCAGTTTATGTTCAATTTTCAAAATTGTTGAATTATTGAGGCAAAATGTTTCAATAATAATTCACACACTCCTGTATTTTACTATTTAAGATAGTTCCCCTACTTCCCCAAGTTATATTCGGATCTTTATATAAGATATCATCAAGAGGCGCGGGTAAACCGAAAGGACTTTTTCCTAATTCCCTGCCATAAACAAACCAAATCGGATAAAAACCATCATGAGGATTTTTTCGATTGTATAGGCTCTCGACGGAAAGGGTTGATATGTTTTGAATATTGTCAAACCATCCTAATCTCTTAGCGAATCTTGTATATTGATCAATGTTCGACACGATATCTTGTTGATGATATTCGCTATAAATTCTACTTTGCACCTCAAAACCGTACCTTTTTTTGGAGGCTTCACTCCACTTTCTATTTAGATACCTCAATGTTTCACATTCTAAATTCTTCACCTCAAAACTATTTAGATCGCCTGACTTATCTGAATCGCCTTTACTTAGTAAAATCTCCCAAGTTTTATCATTTGCTGCTCCCCATTTTTTAGCTGCTAGTAATTGCTCCAAAGTTTGATTGGGAGAGGGAAGAGGGGAAGATAATCTTTGAGAATTCCGAATCGCTTGCCACTGAGGATATAAATCAATAGGAATCGCTAAAGGTGAAGATTTATTCCCAGAAGCGTCTTTATCTGCTTCGACTAATATTCCGACTAATTCACCATTTTTATTGACAACCGCGCCGCCACTCATTCCGACTTCCGTTGCTACATCCATCTTCAGCGTCGCCCCCTTTTTCCCTTTTAGTAGAGCATCAGGAGGTAATCTATCAGTAAATTTACCCGGTTTAAGGGTGGAAGTAGATAGCCTTTCTGTAATCAGATAGGAAGGAAGCGGATAGCCAGAAACGGTTAGAATCATCGGTGGGTTGTAATTGCTGGCTATCTCCTATATTCGCCGTTCGATATTTAGCAGAACTTTGTATTGTAATCTCCGCTAGATCGTAATCGTCAATTTGCTTAATATTTTTCTCATTAATGATGTGGCTACCGATTATTTGCCGATTAGAAGGATTAAAAATTAAAACTTTATAGTTTCTCTTTTCTTGCACCACATGATATGCTGTTAGAATCGTGTAGAATTGTCCTTGCTGGCGAACGATTACCCCAGAACCTCCATCCTCTTTATAGCTTCCTTCTACATCAATTCTGACGGTAATCTCCTTTAATTGTGATTGATCCAACTGAGCGATCGCCACAGAAAAAGGTATCAATATTGAGACAATACCCAACCAAGCGAACCATCTTTTTATCATTGTCTTTCAGTCCTCGATCGCTCCACTTCTTCGATAAACTTCTTGACATGAATATAAACCTCTCGGTGAGTCTCTCCATAATAAAAACGAAACTCTCCCGTTAATTTTAAATCCGTCCGATAGCGAAGGGCTAACATTTTATCTAAAGCTCTCTCCGCGTTCTCCCCTCGCTTTAATTTAACGATAAGTTCTCTTTCGGTATCGCAAGCTTTATCTTTGGGTTCCTTGACAAAACAAATGATCGGATAATTATCACTAGATTTTCCCGTCCGTAAAAAAGAACGACTCCAAGTTTTATCGTCATATCTTGCTTGAATAATCTCAGAAACTTCCTTGCACCGCTCTAGAGGCTTTTCCTCCGCAACTTCCTCCACCCAATAAATAAATGGTACTAAATTCGCCGTTCCGTTCTGGATCATTGTCGTGGGAACTTTTTGCTTTGTGGAGGGATAGCTTTCTATTTGACAGGTAACTTTGGGTGATTCCGTTCGCCCTTGTTGTGGGGTGAAACCATTAGAAAGCATAACAACAAATGCCAAGGAGAAATAGCGCCAGAAAACATTCATCGCGGTTGTCGCAAGCGAGAAGTATATGCCGCGATTGTATCATAATCGGTAAGGTGCGTTCCCTGTAGTTGCAGCAAGAAACGCACCCGACAAAATCATTGAGTTCTCCCTATGCGATCGCTACTTCCGCCTAACAACCCTCAACGTTCAGGAGGAATTTGCCCCTTTAACTCCTCAATTAGTAATGGGAGCTGCGATTGAACCACATCCCAAACGATGTTGAGGTTGACATCATTATACTCATGTACCAACCGATTTCGCATTCCCTTGATTTCTTGCCAAGCAATGTTGGGCAAGTTCTGTCGGGTTGTTTGGGAAACTCGTCCGGCGGCTTCGGCAATCACCAAGAGCCGTCGAATTACTGAATCTTGAAGCTGCACATTAGCGACGAACTCAGCTTTCGAGCATTGAGCCGTGTAGATCATGACCAGTTCTGCGGATTGCAGCATATCAAGCAGGAATTGGGGATCCCGTTGCATAAATCACTTGAGCCGAAGAAAGGATTTGATTACGGCGTAGGTAGTTGCGACTGGTGGCAATGCCTTGGCGGGTAATCAGGTCAACATCTCGATCGAAAATGCTTTTTAGCTCTGCTTCCATTTGGTCTAGGGTGCTGAATGTGGGGTGAGCTTCTGGATGAAATTCCACCATAACATCAATGTCGCTGTCGGGGCGGAAGTCTTCGCGCAGGACGGAGCCGAATAGAGCAAATTCGGTTACTTGCCAGCGATCGCAAAACTGGGCAATTTTTTCCATCGGTAGGTCGATCGCGGTAATCGTCATGGCATTGTTACTCCCAAGGTTTCAAGTTGCCGATCGATCGGAAACGTGGCCGATAGCTGATAACTGAAAGCTCTTTAAATATCTAACCTTTGGTAGATGCTATTAAGATGATTTAGGTGCTGCTGGGGATCAAAGCAACTTTCGATCTCGTCGGGGGATAAAATACCAGTAACTCGCTCATCTTGGCTGATAAAAGCTTTAAAATTGCCGTTATCGCTGTTCCAAGCGCGATGGGCGTTTTCTTGGACGATTTTATAGGCAGATTCCCGGCTAATTCCCTTACTCACTAAAGTTAAAAGAACTCTTTGACTGAAAATCACGCCACCGTAAACATTCATATTCCGCTTCATGTTTTCGGGATATACCAGCAGATTTTTGACTAAATCGGTGATTTCCTTGAGCATAAAGTGGGTCAAAATGCAAACATCCGGCAGCATTACCCGTTCCACGGAACTATGGGAAATATCTCTTTCGTGCCAGAGGGCGATATTTTCTAAAGCGGAAACGCTATGACTACGGATAATTCTCGCCATTCCCGTTAAGCGTTCTGAACGGATGGGATTACGTTTATGGGGCATAGCGGAGGAGCCTTTTTGTCCTTTGGAAAAGTATTCCTCTACTTCTAGGACATCGGTTCTTTGCAGGTTGCGAATCTCCACGGCAAAACGTTCGATCGAAGCCGCTAATAAGGCTAATTGTTGCACATAATCGGCGTGTCGATCGCGAGAGATCACTTGAGTGGAAGCGGTATCCGGTTCTAATCCTAACTTCTGACAGGTTAACGCCTCAATTTTCGGGTCAATATTGGCATAGGTTCCCACTGCACCGGATATTTTACCGATGGCGATGTCTTGGCGCAAGCGAATTAAACGATCGCGTCCTCGCAGCACTTCCGCTAACCATCCCGCTAGTTTAAAGCCAAAGGTGATCGGTTCGGCGTGAATGCCGTGGGAACGTCCCACCATGACTGTATAACGGTGTTCTTGGGCGCGATAGCGCAGGGCTTGAATAAAATCTTCTAATTGTTCTAAAATCAGGTTTAAACTGGCGACTAATTGTAAAGACAGGGCAGTATCTAGTACATCAGAACTGGTTAAACCCCAATGAATATAACGCCCCGGCTCGCCCACATATTCGTTAACATTTGTTAAAAAGGCGATGACATCGTGGCGTACTTCTGCCTCTATTTCTAAAATGCGATCGGGATTAAAATTAGCCTTTGCCTTAATTTCTGCCACTGCATCTGCGGGAATATAGCCTAATTCTGCTTGCGCTTCACAGACGGCTATCTCTACCTCTAGCCATGTTTGATATTTATATCTATCCGTCCACAAATTCCCCATTGCAGGGAGAGTATAACGCTCGATCACTATTAATTCTTCCAAGACAACCGTTTAATTGTATCGGATCGGGGCAAGTCTGGGAATAGGCAAGGGGCAGCTTATCTTGCTTAATCTAGACTAAATCGAACTCCTACCCCCTTGCTTCAATCCATGCTCGCATTTTACCCGGATTGTTCAATCCGTAGGGATCGACGAGTTTTTTAAATTCTAGTTGCAGCGGATTAATCTGTCTGCTGCCGCCATCTTCCATGATATAAGTGTGAGGGTTGGCAATAGCTGCCCCCTGTTGTTCATAGATAGCAATAATCTCATTTAATCGAGTTTCTGTGGTAAATTCTAGCAAGGGAAGACCGGCGGGAATAACTTTACCTTGAAATTTCAAAAATTCTAGGTGCATCATTATTTCCTCCCCAAAATAATTATAGAGTTTCTCTACCGTGGCTAGATTAAAATAAAAAGCTTGTAGATAAGTTATCTTGGGGTTAAAACTACGCGCATGGAGAGTGGTATGATTCCAAGTAAATTCTAAGATACTATGGCCTTTTTGAGTTTCTTCTGGCGTTTTATAGTAAGTAAGTTCACCATTATATTCTTGAATTAAAGACTTTAAGGCGACTCGATCGCCTGCCGATACTATTAACAAAACTGCCGCTTTTCCCGTGGGTAAATAATCCTTAAGAGCAGTAAAATAAGCGGGAATTGGCCAGGAGTGAACACTAACCATTTTCTTGACAATACCATCACTATCACCGAGGGCTTGACTGAATTTAGCGGCGGTAATAAAATCGGTAAAAGTAACGATAAATTCTGCCCAAGGATAACAGGGAGCGAGGGCTATTTCTAACTCGGTAATAATGCCATTTGTTCCGTAGGCATGATTGACTTTTTCTACCTCATCCCCCCGTAGTTCGATAATTTTTGGTTCCGCTTCTAGGGTGACTAATTGCACTGCTTGCAGATTGCCCCTATCCTTCAATTGTCCATAATTAATTGAACCCATGCCCACACTGCCACCCCCGATAAAACCGCCAATTGTCGCCGTCCGATAGGTAGAGGGAGCCATTCTTAATTCCCAACCAATTGCGCGAGCTTGTTTATCAAAAAATGCCATTTTTACCCCCGCTTCTACTCGCGCTGTCCCCGGTTCGATCGAGATAATTTTTGTTAGTTTGGTCGTGTCTAAAATTACTCCTCCCCGCAAGGGAACACATTGACCATAATTACCTGTACCCGCACCTCTAACTGTTAAAGGAATTTGGTATTTAACGCAGGTTTTAGCGATGTCAATAACTTCTTGGCTATTCTGGGGACGAATGACTAAATCAGCCCGGTTATCTTGCAGTTGTGCCTCTAAAATGGGACTAAAATGATAATAATCTAGGGAAAGTTTCGCCACTTGCCCCGGATCGGTGATAATTTCCAGATGGGCAAGTTCTTGAATGAGATTTTGACAGTTAGATTTCATGGTTAAGTAGGGTTTGCTGAAAAAGTGTATTGGTGGGGTTAGGAGACAGGAGACAGGAGTCAGGAGTCAGGATTCAGGATTCAGGAGTCAGTATTCAGTATTCAGTATTCAGGAGTCAGGATTCAGGAGTCAGGAGATTATTTTTATTTGTTCTCTCCATACCCCAATTCATAATTCATAATTCATAATTCCCCCACTTCCCCATCACCCCACACCCCACACCCCACACCCTACATCCTACACCCCACACCCTACACCCCACACCCTACACCCCAAGCAGCGATCGCCTGATCAGGAAAAATTAAAAACCGATCGCCTAGGCGGTCGGTTTTACTAAGAAGTATAAACTTTTATTAACTTTGTTTGCTGAGAAACTGTTGAGCTTGTCTAATAGCGGCAGCGCCGATGTTGAAGACAGCCCAGCCACCAGCAATAAGCAAAGGGGTTAAAACGATTAACACTCTCCAGTCCATAGATTTCCTTCTCCTCGGTCAGTGCTTAAAAGATTGTTACTTGATTCTCATTTTATATTTATACCCTAATCCGCCCGTTTTGGGAATCCGGTATCAGTACCTTTTCCCCCATGAACGAGGGCAAGTTTAGCATAGCGCTCGGCGTGTTCGATCAACTCTTGAGCCTCCTGTGGCGACACTTCCCGGACGCGTTTAGCGGGAATACCCACCACTAAAGATCGCGGTGGTATATCTTTTGTCACAATACTACCCGCCCCGACAATACTACCCGCCCCGACGCGCACACCATCGAGAATCACTGCCCCAATGCCGATTAAACAACCGCGTTCAATATGGGCTGCGTGAATTACCGCCCGATGCCCGATGGTGACATAATCTTCAAGGATAGTAATTTTGCCCGGATCTCCGTGTAGGATTGCCCCATCTTGGATATTAGTATAAGCCCCAATTTCGATGCGTTCCACGTCGGCGCGCAATACCGCCCCATACCAAACACTCACCCCCACAGCTAGGGAAATATCGCCCATTACCGTGGCATTAGGGGCAATAAAAGCCGCTTGACTGACATCGACAAGCGGCCAGAAATTAGAAGTTGATCTTAAGTTATCTAAAGACATGAAAGAATCTACACTAGAGTCGAAAGAGAATACCCGTCCAATTTGGTTGGGTATAATATGGATAGGATTATTGGTACAAAGATAACAATTTTTAGCTTAGGTTCTTCCATGATCAATGCAAGTTTACAATACCCTGTTTTTGGCCCCGATATCCATTGTCCTCACTGTCGGCAGCTAATCCCCGCCCTCACTTTGACGGATACCTATTTGTGTCCGCGCCATGGGGCTTTTGAAGCCGATCCCAAAACGGGTGAGTTGGTTCACTTGCAGTCAGGACGGCATTGGCGACTCTGGAATGGTGAGTGGTATCGTCAACACACTCACCCGGATGGTATTCGTTTTGAGATTCACGAAGCACTCGATCGCCTCTATACTCAAGGATTCAAGGCGACTAAAGTAATTATTGCCAACCGTTATCGCGATTTAGTTAGTTCCTACCTAGAACGTAACACCGCTTGGCGGGGTAATGGACCGGGTGAAGCCGCTATTCCCCGTCTCTACGGTTTACCAGTAGAATTTAGCCCCGATGCTCCCGATGAACCCTGTTGGGATGTAATTAACTTTGATCTGGAAAAAGAACCGGGGGTTCCCAAACGTTACCCCTATTTTCGTCTTTTTGACTGATTACTGATCACTGAAAATGCACCATGCTTCTATTCGGACGGCTAATATCCATCGGGCGATCGCTTTTTATCAACTTCTCGGTTTTACCCTAGAGGAAAGATTCACCACGGGTTATACTTTGGCCTGTTGGCTAACCGGGTTAAACGGACGCATCGAATTAATCCAAATTCCTCAACCGAAACCTGCACCCGATGCCTTTAGTGATCAGCATTATGTCGGTTATTATCACTTGTCTTTTGACCTAACAGAAAATGTCAGCAATTTACCAGAATGGTTAGAAAAATTAACAAATAACTTTCAGCAAGCTCATCAAGAGGATGCTGATTTATATCAACCTTTAAATATTCTTTTGCCACCCCAACAACAGATGATCGGCGATCACGTCTATGAAGTCACTTTTATTGCCGATACAGACGGTTTACCCCTGGAATTTATCCGTCGTTTAACCTAAAAAGATTGTCCCACTTCTAAGACTTTTATTTGGCCGTTGCGAGACAAAATAACCTGTTGATTGCCAACTTCCACTAAAGTCCAACCGTTGATAAATTCCCCTGGAGAAATACGCGTAGTTATCCCCTTATTATCAAATAAAGCTGAAGATCGATCGCCTAAATCGATCACCCCCACCAGGGTATTTTTCACCTGATTATTGGTAGGAATAAGCGCTGCCACTGGCCGATTCACCTCGGGGGCAGCCGGTAATGGTGGCGCGGAAATATCGGGATTTGGGGGTGTAACCGGGACAATTTTGGCAGTAGTTTCAGGGGTTTGGGGATAAACGGGAACGTAAATTCTTTCTATTACCCTAGGAGTATTATTAACAGGTAAATTAGCGGGGGGTGGTGGTGGAACTGTGGCTACCGGAGAAGGGTTATTTTTCGGAGAAGGATAAGGATCGGGGGATGAAGTTGTACCTTGGCGATCGATAATAGTCAGAGATGATTGCAGATAGGCGATAAATTTTTGATCTTCCGGGGAAATCGTGCCATTTTGAGAGACAGGGGCATTTTTTTGACTGATTAGCCCTGCCACCACCCAACCCAGATAGACGCAAGCAATGACAAAAATAACTTGATCTAGGGGCATTCTGGGATTTTCTTCATCGCCCGCTGCCATATTGTTTGCACTCCTCGATCGCTGCTGTCGTTTCGATTCTAACAGGATAGCGCATCGCCAAAAACAATTTTTTAATTTATCAAAATGCCCCTAGGGGGGATATAGTAGAGAAAGAATGATGTATCTTAATATAAGTAAAGTTTTGTAACAATTCTGAAATCCTTTGCTCAACTCTACCCTAGTCCCCAGCAATCCCGATCGCCTGAAACCCCTAGTCCCTAACTGGGAAAAATGTCAATCCGTCTTTTGGACAGCAGCATTTCTGGTATCAGTCCCCGTGTTCGTGCAAGCGCCCCTAGTGCGCTACTATCCCGAAGTTAGCCTAGGTTTAACCGTTTTCTGGGTGGGGTTAGGGATTTGGCTGCTCAAACAAGCAAAAATAAGTCTTTGGGGGGATTTACTTTTGGGCTTTAGTTGGAGTTGGTTAGCCGGTTCTCTGTACTGGGGTTGGTGGCGTTGGGAACCCTTGATCCACCTTCCCATGGAAGCGATCGGGCTGCCCTTTGTTCTCTGGGGATTATGCAAAGGTCGCGGCAAAGTGGGCAATCTTTTCTATCTGGGTTCTTTGTTGGGAACCGCCATCACCGACTTATATTTCTATCTAACGGGACTAATTCCCTACTGGCGACAATTAATGACCGTGGAACTAGACCCCAACCTAGTATCGCCGATATTTCATAACGCTTTGGCCCAAATTCAGACCCCCTGGGGCATCAGTTGGGCGATCGTGCTGCTCAACCTGCTCTTAGCGATCGGTATCTATCCTTTGCAAAAACGGGTATGTCATTGGTGGGCATTTAGCGGAGCCGTATTGAGTACAATTTTAGTCGATGGTTTATTTTGGATTACCGCTTCTCTGGCCTAATGGTTTTCCAGGCTAATTCCCGTTTCCACCTATTCACTTAGACAGATGAAAATGTGCGGAATGGTTGGTATAAGATATGTAGTTACCCCCGTCTATCTATTGCCGCTTATGCACCCGTGGATATACTAGGACAAAATCCCTATCTACTGCTCTATACCGAGAAGGGACAGCGTTTTTTCCCTCTCGTCGGGAAATCTTACTGGACAATCGGAAGGGGCAAAGATAACGATATAGTGATTAAAGATCACTGTATCTCTCGCCATCACGCTATTTTACAATCCACGGACACAGGAGATTTTTATCTGATCGATCTCGGTAGTCTCAATGGAAGTTTTGTCAACGGCAGAAGGGTAGCCATTCCCGCGACTATTCATGACAAAGATCGGATCAGCTTTGGCAAAACCGAAGTGCAGTTCCATCGTCCTACTCCCACTAATATAGGCAAGCAAGCGCGCAATTTAGAATGGGATCCCCCCACCTCGGCCGTCCATGAACGGCGCTTAACATCGGTGATGGTGGTAGATATGCGGAATTTTACGGCTTTAACCCAGCAATTAGACGAAAAAGTGCTTTCTTCTCTGATTGGCAGTTGGTTTCGCCATGCTGGGAGTATTATCCGCAGTTCCGGCAGTTGGGTAGATAAATATATCGGTGATGCGATCATGGCCATCTGGTTTCACGGCCAACAGGAAATCAGTCAAGACGATATCCTGCAAATTTTCGAAGCAATTACGCAACTATACAACATGACCTGCGCTTTAAGCGAACAATATCCCTTACCCTTTAAATTACGCATCGGTGCGGCAGTGAATACTGGTTATGCCATGGTGGGCAATACTGGTAGTGGTGAACATCCAGATTATACGGCGATCGGAGATACAGTCAACGCCGCTTTTCGTTTAGAGTCGGCTACTCAAGAAATAGGTAAGGATTTAGCCATCGGAGCAACTACCTACCGTTATCTCATCGGTTTACCCCATCTCCACCAAGCTTTCGATCAACATACCGTCAGCCTGAAAGGATACGAGGATAACACCATTACCTACGGAACCACTTTTGATGACTTGAATCGTTTCCTCGATGCCAATAGTAGCGAGGAGATGACTGGAATTACAGGATTTATCGGCAGTGCCTGAAGATTGATTGACATCCTCACCGCCGTAAACGGACGGTGATGACCGGCAGATCGAACAAACTTAATTGAACGACCGACCGATGGGCTTCGGCCGTGAGATCAGCGTTCGACAAAAGCTCACGCCGAGGTCCGAACGGTTGACGCGACCCTTTAACAGAAGTCTTACGTTTTCCGACCCGTCCGTTTTTTGTGGTCTCCGATTGCCCACCGGCGACCTTGATATTAATTGCGGCGTTTACATCCCTATCATGGAAAGTCCCACAGAAAAGACATTCCCACTCGCGGATATTTAACGCCTTTTTCCCGCCAATATTCCCACAACAGGAACATCGTTGGCTAGTTGGCTCCCAGCTCGTAATTATCCGAAAATCACGCCCATATTTATCAGACTTTGCTGATAGCATATCTCGAAAAGAACGCCATCCTAAGTCTGATATAGCACGGGACAACTTCCGATTTTTAACCATTCCTGATGTGTTTAAATCCTCTAAAACTATCCTTTGATTCTCACGAACAATTTTATTGGACAGTTTCTGCAAAAAATCAGTGCGAGTGTCTTTAATTTTTGCATGAATTTTAGCTACTCGTTTTCTCGCTTTTTCCCGTCGGTTACTTCCTTTCTGTTTTCTAGAAAGGTTTTTCTGTGCCTTTCTTAGCCGTTTCAATCGTTTCTTTAAAGGCTTAGGATCGTCTATCTTTTCCCCTGTTGAAAGAGTCGAAAAAGTAGCAATCCCTAGTCAGTAATCAGTAACCAGTAATCAGTGAAAAGAAAGCTCCGAACTTGCCACTTGATAATACTAACGGAAAACTCAAACCTGATAACTGATAACTGATAACTACTAACTGATAACTACTAACGGAAAACTCAAACCTGATAACTGATAACTGATAACTGATAACTGATAACTGATAATGGACGGCTCCAAACGACTTTTAAATCACCAATTTTTGCTAAAGTAACGTGGTGTTGATTGACGGTAAAGCCATTATCGTTCGGTAAATCTCGCTGATTGTTTAGATTTACGTTTTTTAAATTTAGGAGGTTTTACTTTCTTTCCTTTTCTTTCTCCCTTACAAGATGCAAAAAAGTTAGAATAGGCTGTCTCTAAATCTCTCAAAGACTGTTGTAAAGGAATAGAAGAAACCTCAGTCAGCCAGACTTTTTCTGTTGTCTTTTTAATTTGAGTTAGTCTTTTGGACAACTCTGTATATTTCGGCTTTTTCTCTCCTTGTCGATAGAGTTCTTGGCAGTAAGCTAAGGTATCGTTCCAGACGACACGCACACACCCAAACAATTGAGACAAAAGCCTCTTTTGTTGGTTTGTTGGGTAAATCCGGTATTGATACCTTGCTTTCATTGGGTTAAAATCTGTGTGTCTGCATTCTATTGCAACTAGGTCTGCTAATTATGTCAAGTCATCTACGAAAAGAAAGACAATCTATAATCAGTGATCAGTAAACAGTAATCAGTGATCAGTAAACAGTAAAAAGACAGTAGGAAAATTCTATTTAATACTGCACAATTAAAAAATTACATCTGATAACTGATAACTGATAACTGATAACTGATAACTGACCTACTCCTCGGTAGCAGCGAGAACTAAATCTTCCTCCTCCAAGGCGGGGGGAACTTCGATTTCTGCGACTACTTCTGAGACAGTCCGTCCTTCGGCTTCCGCTAGACGTTTTTCTCGGTATTTAATCGCCATTTCTTCGGCTTTTTCAAACACTAACGGGCGATTTTTTAGCATATCTCCCGGTTCGGGTTCTAATTGTTTGGTCGAGAGGGAAATGCGACCTCTTTCGGCATCGAGATCGATAATCATCACTTTTAACTCATCATTGACATTGAAAACCGTGTGGGGGGTGTCAATGTGATCGTGAGAGATTTCGGAAATATGCAGTAAACCACTGACTCCACCGATATCGATGAAAGCACCGTAGGGCTTGATTCCGCGCACGGAACCGATTACCACCTGTCCCACGGCTAAACCGTTCATCTTGCCTTCCACTAAAGCGCGACGATGACTCAAGACGAGACGGTTGCGGTCTTCATCCACTTCCAAAAACTTTAAGGGCAATTCCTGACCGACTAAATCCTCTTTCGCCTCTCTGGTGCTAATGTGAGAACCGGGGATAAAGCCGCGGAGACCTTCAATTCTGACTAATGCCCCACCACGGTTAGTGGCAAAAACATTCGATCGCACGGTAGCATCTTCTTTTTGCAATTGACGCACCCGTTCCCAAGCGCGCATATATTCAATGCGACGGATCGACAGGGTTAGCTGTCCGTCTTCATTCTCGTCGGTAAGAATGAAAAATTCGCGAGTTTCGTTGGGTTGTAAAACTTCTTCGGGATTATCGACGCGGTTGATCGACATCTCCTGCACGGGGATAAAAGCGGCGGTTTTAGCACCGATATCGATGAGCGCTCCCCGGGGTTCCATGCTGAAAACAGTCCCGGCGACAACATCTCCTGGACTGAAATGATAATCGTATTTGTCTAGAAGGGCGGCAAAATCTTCATGGGTAAAGCCTATGTTTTTGTTTGCGGTTTTTTGGGTGGTCATGTACGTTGTTTGGGCCTCGGAATTTCCGTAGGTTTTTCCTCCTATGTGATGTACAGTTTCTAAACAAGGGATTTGTCTCCCAATTTAGTTTCTAGGCAGGGCCTAGGGGATGAACTGCCGCATCCAGCTTTCTTGGAGGCAATAGGCCTCAAGAATGACTTTTAAGAATCTAACCAGAGCTTGGACTTTAAAATAGCACAAGGGATCTCAATTATAACTGAATCGGGAACTATTTAGGGCTTGCTGAATAAATCTAAAAACATTGTTCGATAAGACTTTTAGACCTTTTTGAAATCCAAAAGTACCGCCTATTGGGGTGATCGGGGGGAAAATCCCTGGACTTTTTCCCTGAAAATTAGGTAATTGACCCCCTGAAAATGGGTAAAACCCTACACCCTACACCCTACACCCCACACCCTGCCCCCAGGAAAAACTTTTTGCCGCAAACCCTATTTAAGACGAGGTGATCACGCTGGCTTCTTCCACTTGAGACCAAGAAGGATGAGCGCGTTCGATTTCGGAGGATTGCAGCAGTGCTAAAGCGGCGATAAAGTCTCTAATTCCCTGAAAATTGCCGTAAACCGAAGCAAAGCGCACATAGGCCACTTCCGATTCTTGCCGGAGGTATTCTAGGACTAATTGACCGATCTCCTGACTTGTTACCTCCCGTTTTGAGTCTTGCTGCAGACGGGATTCGATATCATTGACGATCGCCTCTAATCTGAGGTGGGGAATGCCGGTTTTTTCGCAGGCGCGGACGATACCGCGCAGCAGTTTGGAGCGATGAAAAGATTCCCGTTTACCATCTTTTTTAATCACCGTGATCGGCACAAATTCGATGCGCTCGTAGGTGGTGAAGCGATGTTTACATTGTAAGCATTCACGACGACGACGAATGCTCTGACCGTTTTCGGAGGAACGGGACTCTAAAACGCGACTATCGGTATGCTGACAATTAGGACACTGCATAGGAGGCGCTCGGTGAGGGGAACCTTTAATTTAAGCCTTTAAATACGAAAACCAGAGCCGCTAACCTGCTTTTGACAAGCGGGCGGCTCGGGGAAGAAAATTATTAAGTTAAACGAAGTTAAGAAATTTACTTTTGAATCCGGGGAGGTTCCCGGAAGGCGATGGCGAAGAAAATTACCGCCAAAGCCATAGTTAAAACCAAAATGTAAGCGACGCTTTCCATGGTTGGACATCCTACAAGATTGCTATGACAATCCTATAGTATCAGGAAACGAGCCTTTCGGCCTGTCTGGGGATGTAGATTACATCCCCAGAATCAGTGTCAATCTATTTAACGCTAACTTTTGCCCCAGCGTCTTCCAGTTTTTTCTTGACGGCGGCGGCATCATCTTTGTTAGTGCCTTCTTTAACCGCTTTGGGAGCGGCTTCTACCAGGTCTTTCGCTTCTTTGAGTCCTAAACCGGTCAATTCGCGCACCACCTTGAGGATAGCAATTTTCTTGTCGGCGGGAACTTCTTCGAGAACGACGTTAAATTCGGTTTGTTCTTCCACAGCTTCGGCTGCGGCAGCCGGAGCGGCCCCGGGGGCAGCCATAATTATGCCACCAGTCGGAGCGGCGGCACTAACTCCGAAGGTTTCTTCGATACCTTTGACTAATTCCGCAGCTTCTAAGAGGGTAAGGGTTTTGAGTTTTTCTAAGATTTCAGCTACAACAGACATGGGTTAGACTCCTAATTGTTTTAAGTGATTGATTGACGCGGTGTTAAGCCGCTTCTTTTTCTTCTTGACGGGCCACGGCATCGACGGCACGGGCCAAAGATGCGGGAACTTCGTTGATGCTGCGGGCCAGTTTGGCGGCAATGGCGTTGATTGCTCCGGCGGCCTGAGCGATTAACTGTTCTTTCGACGGTAAATCAGCGATCGCTTTGATCTGATCTTCCGTCAACAGTTGACCTTTGGTCCCTTCTTTGAGGACACCGCCGCGCAATTCGGTTTTTTTGCTTTCTTTTTTGAACTCTTGATAGGCCTTGAAAGCTCCACCGATATCCTCTTTTACGAGCAGAAAGGCGGATGTTCCCGATAAAAGGCTTTTCATCGGTTCCCAGCCACTATCTTCAGCGATCGCCAAGCCCATCAAAGTATTTTTGGTGACTTTACAAATCGTTCCCGTGGGGCGCAATTTGCGGCGTAGATTGCTGATTTCGGCGACGGTTAAACCTTGATAGTCGATGACCATCGTTAATTGAGCTTCGCTAAGGGAGGTTTTTAATTCTTCTAGAATTACTCCCTTGCTTTCTCTGCTTCTCCCCATCCCTTGTTCACCTCCTGTATGCGGGGGATCGGTTCCAGAGGCACAAAAATAACCCCTTGTAGCGCCGGGGTTGAGTGGAGAGAATTCAGTTCAGGCACGACCAAGACAGAAAATATCTCTCTTTAGTCTTTTTGGCTGCTGTTTTCTCGCTTTGACCTCGGCAGGGTATTTAAGTTGTTTCGCACCTGCTGTCTTTGGCTTAAGCCAGTCCCTGACTATAACATTATTGCGGGGTTTATGTCAAGCGCTAGGAGGTAGCAGACACAGGGCGATCGCATACATAAAAACGATTTGACAGCAAACGCAATCGCTTTGAACCTTTCCTAATTCCCTTTGAGTTGTTTGTCTAACCTGTTCGATCTCTAATTCTAAAGCTTGTGCTATCTGTTCAACCTTCAATCCTAATGCCAATAAATGAGGAATAGAGGCTAATTTTGCCGCTAATTTACCTTCCTCTAAAGCTTCCTGATACACTTTAGTTTGTTTTAAATCGCTTAAACTAAACATCGCCTCTATGTCCTTTCTACTGACTTGAGGTAACTTATAAACCAAAATTGTCTCGATCAATTCTAAAAGTTCTTGCTGTTGTTTGACTGAGAGGTAATTCTTCTCTAATCCGTGGAATTAATTGTTTTCCCTGCTCGATCGCTGTTCCGGTTGGCGCTATAATTAACTGTAACATCGATCTTCCCAGCGATTCCTCTTCCCTTAATTCCTCGAGATAAAAACGTGAAATCCTGCCTGACTTGATTAACTTCTCTATAGCTTGGATTAAACATAGCAAAACCATTATTCCACACTGACAGCAAAGCTGAAAGCCTAGGTTAAAATAGAGAGACAAATGTTGCAACATAGTCTAACTAATGACAGTACAACACTCTCGCTACAACAAAGAAGAATTTGTCCGACGTGGACAGGAAATCTATCAGTCTCAGGTGCGTCACCAGGTTGAGAAGGACAATCATGGGAAGATTGTAGCTATTGATATCAAAACAGGTGCTTTTGAATCAGCAAAAGATATCCTCACAGCTTCCGAATCAACTTTTAACCCGATTGACCGATGCTCAAATTTGGTTCGTTAGAATCGGACATCGAGCAGTTGATCGAGTCGATTTGATTGGGGCGAATTTGCTGCAATGATTATAGGTAATGTTAAATCGTGGAGTTATTATCATGCTAGACCAAATGATGAAGATGTTAGAAGGACAACAAATAAACTCTTATCGTCTGAATAAGTTTATCGGTGCGGGGGGTTTTGGAGGTGTATTTCATGCCAGTGAAATAGTCAGAAATACATCGGTTCAAGAAGTGGCGATTAAAGTTATTCCCGAAAGTAGCGATGATAAATTAATTGAGTTACAAAATGCCAGAAAGTTAGAACATTCTAATTTAATTAAAGCTTATTCGGTGGGTCAATTTCGTTTTCTCAATAAGGAGATGCTTTATTTAGTGATGGAATTGGCACAGGGTAGCCTAGAAAATCACATTCAAAAAGGCGGTTTGTCATCAGGTGAGATTAAAAATATTACTGCTCAAGTCGCCCAAGGTTTAAATTATCTTCATAGTCAAAATAAAGTCCATCGAGATTTAAAACCGGGTAATATCCTGAGGGTTAATCAACAATACAAGTTAGCAGATTTTGGCTTAAGTAGAACTTTAAATAACAAAAGCCACACTCAATCGGTACACAATAGCGGGACAATTATTTATATGCCTCCCGAAGCCTTTAAAGGTGATATTTCACCAGCTTGGGATCTGTGGTCATTAGGTATTATGTTAATCGAAATGACCACTAATCAACTTCCCTATAAGTTTAATAATGATATTCACCAATTAATGGCAAAGGTGATGAATTGTGAGCTACAAATCCCTAGTTTACCGAAAGAGTTTAAACCAATTATTGAAGGGTGTTTGCAAAAAGATAGAAAACAAAGATGGACGGCACAACAGGTTTTAAATGCTTTACAACCTGTTCAACAAGCACAAGCAGCAGTCAGGATGCCTGTGTCACCAATACCCCCAATTGCTTCAGCTGCTCCATTTACCGAAAACCTACCCAATCGAGTCACACTAGAGATGGTAAGCTTACCAGCAGGTAAATTTACCATGGGTTCTTCTGAAAGTGATTACGAAAAGCCTCCACACCAAGTTAAAGTCAACAGTTTTGCCATTGGCAAATATCCCGTTACTCAAGCACAATATCAAGCAGTGATGGGAACAAATCCCTCTCTTTTTACAAATAATCCGCAAAATCCAGTAGAAAGGGTTAGTTGGAACGATGCTCAAGCTTTTTGTGAGAAATTGAGTCAAATAACCGGCAAAACCTATCGCCTACCCACAGAAGCGGAATGGGAATATGCTTGTCGTGCCGGAACAACTACTCGCTATTATTTCGGTGATGATGCGAGTGAATTAGGGGACTATGGGTGGTATGTAGACAATAGCGGCAAACAAGTGATTGATACGGATAGGATCTTGCAGGAAGTTGGCGGGGATTTGCATAAGTATCTCGAACGTCTAATCGCCAACAGCAACCAAACTCATCCTGTGGGCCAGAAAAAGCCCAATGCTTGGGGACTATATGACATGAGTGGCAATGTTTTCGAGTGGTGCGAAGATAATTGGCATGATAGCTATGAGAATGCGCCAAGGGATGGCAGTGCTTGGCTTACAAATAATCATGATTATCATATAGTGCGTGGGGGTTCTTGGATCGCTTCTCCAGGGTATTGCCGTTCCGCGTATCGCAGCTCCTACCTCGTTGGCATCCTCGGCACCCGCGGGTTTCGGGTGGTGTGTGTCTCCCCAGGACTTTAACCCTTTGTTCTTTTGCCTTTTTGCCCTTTGTCTCCCGCCTAGCGGCGGGTCGATTTTTTTTTGAGAAAATGGGGGTATAGCAAATAATGGGTTATTTAGGACGCTTTCAATTTTCAAACTCTTATCTGAACAGGGTTTCAGCGATGGATTGTCCTAAGCACCTTGGTCTTTGCTATAGTAATTATCAAAGCAATCTCAAAGCATCTAAGGAAGCTGTTTTCGACAAAATTTACCGCCAACTAAGTAGATCATGAAAATTGACGAATTACTCAAAAACAAACGAGAAAAAATCATTGCTATTGCTGCTAAACACGGCGCAAATAACGTGCGAATTTTTGGTTCTGTTGCACGGGGAGAAGCTGACGAAAAAAGCGATATTGATTTATTAATTGATTATTGTAGCGAACGTCGGAGTCCCTGGTTTCCTTTGCAGTTAATTCGAGAACTGGAAGCCTTGTTAGGCTGCAAAGTTGATATTGTTACCGAACAGGGACTTAAAGATAGAATCAGAGAGCGGGTAATTAAAGAAGCAATACCACTATGAGAGATGATACCGAGCGCCTGCGGGATATTTTAGAAGCAATTGAGCGTCTAGAAAAGTATGCTCGACAGGGAAAACCCGTGTTTGAACAACAAGAATTAATTCAAACTTGGATTGTCTATCATTTACAAATTATTGGTGAAGCAGCTAGAGCAACTTCTCAAGAATTTAAGGCAAGATATCCCGAAGTTCCTTGGCGAGATGCCAGGGATCTAAGAAACTTAACTATTCATGAATATTTTCGTATTGATCTAGAGATTATTTGGGATATTGTTGAAAATGATATTCCTCCTCTAAAAAGACAAATCGAAGCTATTTTACAGGAATTTATTTGACGAAACCCAACCCAATTACTTAAATGTCTGGTTTCACTATCGTTTAACCCCACCTACTTTATTCTTCGATTTACTTGATAGCTACTGGCAAAATCTGAAACCCTTGGTAGGGACAATTCATGAATTGTCCCTACGTCTTTTTCGGAGATGTCTAATGATTTTCCTTGCTCGATCGCTCTTGCGGTTGGTGCTACAATTAATTGTAACATCGATATTCCCAGAGATTCCACTTCCCTTAATTCCTCGAGATAAAAACGTAAAATCCTGCCTGAGTTGATTAACTCCCCATAACGAGTTGATACAAATATCCTATTATTTTTCTTAATTTAATTATTCGTGGGAAGTCTCCATCAAATCCAAAGCAAATAGCAAAGCTTGTTTAATTTTACGCATATTTTCCTCGGTAAGTTCGCCCAGTTTTCGTTCCAGTCTCACCGATGAAATAGAACCTAATCCTTGTATATTTGCTACCGAACCTGTTCGTAGAAACCTCACCGCAGACAATTCCACCTCGTAGTTAGTACCCCGATTTTGTGTGGTTATAGGGATGTAGAGAACTAAGGCCCTTGGTGGGTTGGGGTCAAGACGAGATACTATTACAACAGGTCGCGTTTTGGCAGCCAGTCCTAAATCAACTAGCCACACTTCACCAGGTTTCGGGTTCGTCAATTATATCTAATACCTCCTGCTCAACCAATCTAGAACGGAGAAGTTCTAACGCGTCTTGGTCTGCTAATTCCATAATCTCGACAAGATAACGTCGCACCTGTTCAACAGTTGCCGGTTGCCATTGACGCAGTTTAATTTCCAGTTCTTGAATCAGGGCATCCATATTTTAGTTTTGAAAGCATTTATTATCAGGATAACATGGTCTAAGTAAAAGGAAAATCGTCAAAGTAATGATCGATATCAATCGGGAACCACTCCCCGTCTAATACCTGTTCGAGGGAGAAAGGAGGCTCGACAGGAATCGCGTCGCCAGTGACGGTTTTCGCTTGTATTAGGGTTTTCCGAGCGTTCGAGTAGGCTTTTTGAAAATAATCCCGCGCGTGGTTGGTGAGAGTAGTGGTTTCTAGCCACTCTCCTAGTTGAGTTCGGAAACTGGCAATTTCTCCTACCCAGTGACAGACGTTGCGTTCTCGCTCCCGTTCCGATTTGTGATAAGCTAACTTAGACAGGTGTTCGATCAGCCTAGTTAATAAACTCTCTACAGCCCTTCTGTCACTTTTACCCATGCACTCCACTTCCTCGATCAGATTTTCCCAGTCCACGTCATCAAACTTTTTTAGCTTTAAAAGTTCGGCGGTTTTGGAAGCCCAAAGAACAAAATCCTGATCGTATAATGCTTTCATTGATAAAGCTGTTTCTACTGCCATAGTTTCGTTCCAACTCCTAATAAAACTATTTCTTTAGCTTAACTTTAACTAGCGCAAACCCTTTTAACTTTTTTATCTTTTACTAAATATTATAACTCGATCTGATCAGACGTTATACAATAAATCTTGTCCCTTGATCCCATTGTCCCATGACTACCCCCTTCACTGCCGCAGAAATTGCCTCAGAAGGCATCAAACCCGAAGAATACGAAGACATAGTCAAAAGACTGGGAAGACACCCCAACAAAGCCGAATTAGGAATGTTTGGCGTGATGTGGTCGGAACACTGTTGTTATAAAAACTCCCGGCCGCTGCTCAAACAATTCCCCACCACTGGCGAAAAAATTCTCGTCGGACCGGGGGAAAATGCCGGAGTAGTGGATTTAGGCGATGGATTGCGATTAGCCTTTAAAATCGAGTCCCATAATCACCCTTCCGCAGTGGAACCCTTTCAAGGTGCCGCTACCGGAGTCGGAGGCATCCTGCGGGATATTTTTACCATGGGGGCCCGTCCCATTGCTATCCTCAACTCCCTCCGTTTTGGTAACTTGGAAGATGCCCGCAATCGTCGCATTTTTGCCGGAGTCGTGGAAGGGATAAGTCATTATGGCAATAGTGTGGGCGTTCCCACGGTGGGCGGTGAGATATACTTCGATAATGCCTACAATGGCAATCCCCTCGTTAATGCCATGGCTTTAGGGCTAATGGAAACCGAAGAAATCGTTAAATCCGGGGCAAAAGGACTGGGAAATCCAGTTTTATACGTTGGTTCTACCACCGGTCGCGACGGTATGGGAGGGGCAAGTTTTGCCAGCGCCGAATTAACCGATAAATCTATGGATGACCGGCCCGCGGTGCAAGTGGGCGACCCTTTTCTGGAAAAATCCCTGATAGAAGCTTGTTTAGAGGCATTTAAGACCGGCGCGGTGGTGGCGGCCCAGGATATGGGGGCCGCAGGGATCACCTGTTCTACTTCCGAGATGGCGGCCAAGGGAGGGGTGGGAATTGAATTAGACCTCGATAAAATCCCCGTCCGAGAAACCGGGATGGTTCCCTACGAATATCTGCTATCGGAATCCCAAGAAAGAATGTTATTTGTGGCCGAATCGGGACGAGAAGGCGAATTAATCGAGATTTTCCATCGTTGGGGACTTCAGGCTGTGGTAGCTGGCACTGTTATCGCTGAACCGATCGTGCGTATATTATTTAAAGGGGAAATTGCCGCCGAAATTCCTGCCACGGCCCTAGCGGATAACACTCCGATTTATCATCGGGAATTACTAACAGAACCGCCAGAATACGCCCAAAAAGCTCAATTATGGGAAGATAGCACGATTCCTATTCCCGAATCCTATAACGAGATTTTATTAAAACTGCTCGATAGTCCCTCGATTGCCTCAAAACGCTGGGTTTATCGTCAATATGATCATCAAGTCCAGAATAACACCGTTATTCTCCCCGGAGGGGCCGATGCGGCCGTGATTCGCGTGCGTCCTCTAGGTGCTAATCCCGCAAATTCTCGGCGAGGTGTAGCGGCGACTACAGATTGTAATCCGCGATATGTTTATCTTGATCCCTATAACGGAGCTAAGTTGGCCGTGGTAGAAGCGGCCAGAAACCTTAGCTGTGTTGGTGCTGACCCCATTGCTGTCACGGATAATCTCAATTTCGGCAGTCCAGAAAATTCAATCGGTTATTGGCAATTAGCTACTGCTTGTCAGGGTATTGCCGAAGCTTGTCGGGAAATGAATACACCAGTGACTGGGGGTAATGTCTCTTTGTACAACGAAACCGTTGACGCAGCTGGCAGCCCCCAGTCTATTTATCCGACTCCCGTGATTGGTATGGTGGGATTAGTGCCGGATATCGGGCAAATTTGCGGCCAAGGTTGGCAAAAAGCGGGGGATTTAATCTATATTTTGGGTTTTTCCTTGCCAACTATCGGCGCTTCCGAATATTTAGCCGTTATTCACGGTTTGGTGACGGGAAAACCGCCGGTAATTGATTTTGAATTAGAAAGAAAGGTACAAGCAGCCTGTCGTCGGGGAATTCGCGCCGGTTGGGTGAAATCTGCCCACGATTGCGCGGAGGGAGGTTTAGCCATTGCCCTGGCAGAATGCTGTATTAGTGGCCAATTAGGGGCGGAAATTGACCTTTCTTGGCAGCATCAAGGCCGTTTTGACGCGGTGTTATTCGGGGAATTAGCTAGTTGCATTATTGTCTCCGTTTCCTCCGAAAATCAGCAAGATTGGGAAGAATACCTAAAGACACAATTGGGAGACTATTGGCAAATAACCGGCAAGGTTAGCGAAAAAAGCGATAATCTTTTAATTCTTGACCGGAATAAACAACCGGCGATCGATGTTAGTCTAGAAACTATACAGCAAGTTTGGTCAAAAGCGATCGAAAGAAGGCTTTAGGGAAGGAAACAGGAGTCGGTCGTTGGGAGTGGGGAAATGGGGAAATGGGGAAATGGGGAAATGGGGAAATGGGGAAATGGGGAATTTCAGCTAAAACCCTAACACCCCAAAACCCTAACACCCCAAAACCCTAACACCCTAAAACCCCAAAACCCTAACACCCCAAAACCCCAAAATCCAACACCTAATAACTGTTCTCAAATCACCATAGAAGAAAGTGTTAAAAAGAGATTAAGATAAGTTAATATTTTGTATCAAAAGTAGCCCCAAACCCCAGTCCTCTCATGTTTAGCCATCCCGACTCATCCCTATCCCTGAACCGCGTCGATAAGCCTGAAGAAGCCTGTGGAGTTTTTGGACTCTATGCCCCCGAGCAAGAAGTAGCAAAACTGACCTATTTTGGACTTTATGCCCTGCAACACCGAGGACAGGAATCGGCAGGTATTGCCACCTACGACGGGGAAACGGTGCATTGTTACAAAGAAATGGGCTTAGTTTCCCAAGTTTTTAACGAAACTGTCCTTAAAACCTTGCCCGGTACTCACGCCGTCGGTCATACTCGTTACTCTACCACCGGTTCTAGCCGTCGGGCCAATGCCCAACCTGCTGTGATCGAAACCCGTTTGGGTAAACTTTCCCTAGCACATAATGGCAATTTAGTCAATACTTTTGAGTTAAGAAATGTATTAGAAAAGCGCGGTTGTGATCTCGTCACCACCACCGACTCGGAAATGATTGCCGTCGCTATCGGCCAGGAAGTGGATAGTGGCAAGGATTGGATAGAAGCGGCGATCGATGCCTTTAGCTATTGTAGCGGGGCCTACAGCCTTGTTATCGGCACACCGACGGGAATTATCGGGGCGCGGGATCCCAATGGTGTCAGACCGTTAGTAATTGGGGTTTTGCAAGAAGAGGGCAATCCCCCTCGTTATGTTTTAGCTTCGGAAACCTGCGGATTAGATATTATTGGGGCCGATTATCTGCGGGATGTGCAGCCGGGGGAATTAGTTTGGATTAGTGAAGATGGCTTATCTTCAGTGGATTGGGCCATGAAACCGGAGAAAAAATTATGCGTTTTCGAGATGATTTATTTTGCTCGTCCCGATAGTATTGTCCACGAGGAATCTTTATATACTTATCGGGTACGTTTGGGGGAACAATTAGCCAAAGAGTCACCGGTAGAAGCGGATATGGTGATGGGAGTTCCCGATTCGGGTATTCCGGCTGCGATCGGATTTTCGCGCATTTCTGATATTCCCTACGCGGAAGGATTGATTAAAAATCGTTATGTGGGACGAACTTTTATTCAACCAACTCAACACATGAGAGAGTCGGGAATTAAGATGAAATTGAATCCTTTAAAGGATGTTTTACAGGGAAAAAGAGTTATTATTGTTGATGATTCGATCGTGCGGGGAACCACTAGCCGGAAATTAGTTAAAGCTTTACGCGATGCTGGTGCAAGAGAAGTTCACATGAGAATATCTTCACCTCCGGTGACTCATCCTTGTTTTTATGGCATTGATACGGATAACCAAGAGCAATTAATTGCGGCAACTAAATCGGTGGCGGAAATTCAGGCACAAATCGGGGTGGATAGTTTAGCTTATCTCAGTCACGATGGAATGTTAACAGCAACGAAGGAAGATCCGAAAACCTTCTGTACTGCCTGTTTTAATGGTGATTATCCGATTCCTGTACCCGATAATGTTAAGCGATCGAAGTTGATTTTAGAAACAGTTAAATGACCTCACTGCTAAATCCTCTGAAAACAATCGGCAATTTCTTGGGGAGTTAAAAGAGAATTAGGATAACCGGAAAGTTGTCCTAATTTTTGTGCTAATAAAACTGCTTGGGGTGGAGTTAGATAGGTTTTGGCTAAGAGATCGGTTTGATGATAAGCTTGCCGGATTGGGGCATCTAAAAGGATAGTTCCTTGACCCATGATAATTACTCTTTCGGCGTATTCTGGCATTAAATAGAGGTGATGGGTGATCACAATCACCGTTTTGCCCATCTGGTGTAATTGACGACTCACCTCTAAAATTGCCTTAGCTCCTTGGTAATCTTGGCCTGTAGTGGGTTCATCGAAAACAACTATGCGCGGTTCCATGGCTAAAATTGCCGCAATCACTACCCGCGCTCGATCGCCTTTCGGTAAGGAGAGAGGATGATAGGATCGATATTCTAGTAATCCCATGGCTTCTAGACTTGCTTCCGTGCGTTGGATAATGATTTCTGGAGAATAACCGAGATTAGTCAGGGCAAATGATACTTCTTTCTCCACAGTGGTGTTAAAAATCTGATTATCGGGATTTTGGGCTACATAACCGATCGATCGGGCTAAATCACTGACAGAAAAGCTACTGGTCGCAACGCGCTCGCTACGCGAGATCGAACGTCCATCAATCATAACTTGACCGGTGGTCGCCGAGAGAAGATTGAGAAAATGCTTGACTAAAGTGCTTTTTCCTGCGCCATTTTGACCGATAATCAGCAGATATTCCCCTTCGGCAATATCGAGGGACACATTCCGCAGGGCGGTAGTACCATCGGGATAGGTATGGCAGAGATTTTTTACCCTCAGTATGGGGTTTAAGGGGTCAAAAACCGACGATAAGGGAGGGGTTGTGGTGACATGATAAAAGGATTTAAGCTCGTTTAAACGGGCAAAACCGCGGTCTAGGGTGACAGGAATTGATTCGACCGCCCCGATTTTCTGCTCGATCAAGGCAAAAGTAGTGGCCACCTGCGGGGGACGCAGGGCATTTTCCTGTAAAAGTTGTACTTGGGAGTAGATCTCTGCTGGGGTTCCCATAGCTTCGATCGCACCATCCCTTAATAGTACCAGGCGATCGGCATATTCGGCCATTTCCTCGGCCGCATGGGAGACCATCACAATAGTGACCCCGAGATGGCGATTTAATTCCTTAATGGTGGCGAAAACTTCCTGGGATCCCACCGGATCCAGTTGGGAGGTGGGTTCATCGAGAATTAACAAAGCGGGCTGAACTGCGAGGGCAGCTGCGATCGCTAATCGTTGTTTTTGTCCTCCCGATAGTTCCCCCGGGGATTTTTTTTCCATTCCCTCTAACCGTACTGCCGCTAAAACTTTGGGAATACGCGCTTTAATTTCCTCTCGCGGTAGCCGTAAATTTTCTAGGGTAAAAGCGATTTCATTTTCTATAGAAGTGGCTAAAAGTTGCGTTTCGGGATCTTCAAATACTGCCCCCACATAGCGGGCCAAGGTGCTAACGGGATGGGTTAAAGTGTCTAAACCGGCTACTGTTGCATAACCAAAAAAACGCCCTCCGTAAAATTGGGGGACAATACCGTTAAGAGTTAAACAGAGAGTAGTTTTTCCCGCACCTGTGGGCCCGATAATACCTAAAAATTCTCCTCGATGAATTGCCAAAGAGATATTTTTAAGCACTAGATTGGAGGATTCGGGATAAATATAGGAAACTTTCTCTAATTGGGCGATGATTTCCATTATTGGTGGGGAATAGAAGACGGGAGTGGGGTAGATAGGGAGATATTTGGCGTTGCTGGTTTGAGATATGAATCTTCTTTTCTGGTATTTTTAAAACCTAGAGCCAAACTAACTTTTGCCCGGGAACCTGCACAGTTGGCATTCATACCTTGATTCAGCAACGCCCTCCGATTTTTCTTTTTCTTGGCTTTTCCCTGTTGTCTGCTTCCGCCAAATACACCTGTTCAAATTTCTCTAACAAGGTCTCAAACGCTCTTCTATTGAGTCCTGTGGTCGCTCTCAAGAGTCTATCTTGATGCAAGATTCTGCCAATGTTCAGCATTCAAGGGGATATCCAATCATTGTTTCTTCCCCATTATTCCACTATAGCGCTTTTCACGTTACTGAGGTATCGACAAGTTTTGCCAACAAGGGGCTTAAGCCCCTTGCTCATGCCTCATTCTGATGAAAACTGCTAAGTATCTAAGCACAATTAATTACACATCTAAGCCACTACTCCGTCAGACTGCTGCTGTGATCAGTAAACAGTGAACTGAAAACTCAAATCCGATCCCTAATAGCTGTCTTGTGAGTCTTGTGAGTCTTGTGAGTCTTGTGAGTCTTGTGAGTCTCGACTAGGAAATTAATTTTGCACGACTACTTATATTACGCAACAAGTCTATTGTTTATGCTAAAAGTGATCTTGACTGCCTAACCCGACCCAACGGAGAGCGCTCGATGCCTTTGAGTGAGCGCGCCTGGCAATTAATCCCAAAAGCGAGAATCATCAGTTGCGCTCATTGGCCCTATCAGCCAACAGCGATCGCTATTTGGCAACAAGCGGATGATCTAAATCGCTATCTCAGCGATACCGATTTAGATACTATCGTCAATTTAGAGCTTGATTTACTTGTTTATAGTCAACAAGCTCGAAAACTGCGGGATAATGCTAATAGTATCGTCGATAACGCTCGTCAGACTGTCTTAAGCCAATTTTATACCATTCTTCAACCTGGAGGCGATCTTTATCCACCCTACCGCGCCGAAGCTTGTTGGCGTGATTTCTGGAACTTTTTACAAAATAAGAGAGATTCTATGGATGCCAAAGCGAAATTATTAGAATTGATCGCTGGTAGAAATCGCGGACTCCTAGCCACGGAAAGCGACCGCGTGCAGATTTTAGCGGCGATCGAACAATTGGAGGATCACAATCCCCATCCTCATCCCCTCGAAGTTAAACAACTATTAGGGGGCAATTGGCGTTTACTATTCACCAGCAGCCGCGGCCTTCTGGGACTAGATCGCCTTCCTTTTTTTCAATTAGGGCAAATTTATCAATATCTCGACCTGAACAAGGCCAAACTCTACAATATCGCTGAAATTATCGGCGTACCTTGGCTAGAAGGGGCAGTAATCGTCTCCGCTACCTTTGAACCCACATCCGAGCGTCGGGTGATGGTCAAATTTGAGCGCTCGATCCTCGGTCTGCAACGTCTTCTCAATTATCATTCTCCCCAAGAATTTATTGAAGCGATCGAAAGTGGCAAAAAATTTCCTCCCCTCGATTTTTCTGTGAATAATCGCCAACAAACAGGTTGGCTCGATATCACCTATCTCGATGAAGATCTCCGCATCGGCCGCGGCAGCGAGGGCAGCGTATTTATTCTCGCTAGGGAAAAAACCTAACTTAAGAGCCGTCAGTAGTCAGTCGTCAGGAGTCAGGAGTTGAGAGTTGGGGTTTTAGGGAGTTGGGGTTTTAGGGTTTTGGGGTATTAGTTGAAATTCCCCTATCTCCCCACTCCCCCATTTCCTCATTTCCCCACACCCCACAACCCACAACCCACACCCCACTTGCTCCCCCAGATGAATGCCCCGCTCGGTTCGATCGGTTAGAATCAAAATATGGGAAAAAAATTATTGATTTTCGGGAACCTTTGCTGACTTCTCCCGTCCTCAAGCTCTGAGTGAGGAGTTTATACCCTTGAGGAAATCCCATGAGTCAATCGATTCCAGCATCTTGGTCACTTGAGGCCAAAAAGTCTCAAAACCCCGTGTCCCCTGACAAACTCTCCAACTACGATCTGATTACACGCTGTCAGGAAGGGTGTCAGCCCGATCGGGCAGCTTTTGCGGAACTGCTGCGGCGCTATCAGGCTCATATTGATAAATTACTCTATCATTTGGCTCCCGATTGGCAAGATCGCGCTGATTTGGCTCAAGAGGTCTGGATTCGCGTCTATCGCAATATTAACCGTCTCCATGAACCCCTCAAGTTCCGCGGTTGGTTAAGTCGCATTGCTACTAATCTTTTTTACGACGAATTGCGGAAACGCAAGCGGGTTAATCACCCCATTTCTCTCGATGCTCCCCGGCGCGTGGAAGATGGCGAAATCGATTGGGATATCGAGTCCGATTACCCCAGTCCCGATGAACATCTCACCACCCACGAATTCTACGATCAATTACAGGCGGCGATCGCTGATTTACCAGAAGCTTTTCGGACAACTATTATTCTCCGAGAAATTGAAGGTATGGCCTACGAAGAAATTGCCGAGATCACGGAAGTTTCTTTAGGAACTGTTAAATCTCGCATTGCTCGCGCTCGCGCTAAATTACAATCTGTTTTACAGCCCTATTTTACGGAAGGCTAAAGAAAATTGTGGTGATTCGGCACTAACGGCCGAAGTGAGGAGTCGTTAAAGTTAACTAGCTCCGTGCTGGTGAAAAGTGATTGCATACCGATCGCTTCTGGTCGAGGTCAACCATGAATAATTATCAACCCGAAGACGTTCAATGGATAAAGTCTTTGTTACGTCACGATGACAGCGATTCCAACTCCGCAACCGAGGATATTTTGTTCTTAGATGAGGATAACGAAGAAGCTCATCGTTTCGATTTAATTAGCGCCTATATTGATAACGAAGTAACGGTAGAGGAAAGGAAGCTAGTTCAGCATTGGTTAGACCATGATGCTGCTGCTAAAAAACTCTATCGGCAGCTCTTGGGATTACAAACTAATTTAAGGCAGATTCCCGTACCGGCTACTATTGCCAGCGACCGATTGGCAGAACAGGTGTTCAGAAAAGTCGATGGTCAGCGTCGTCGGCAATATTATGTTTATGGTGGCGCAATTTTCACCGCTATTGCGATCGCTGTTGGTTCCTACTTCGTCTCCGAACGCAATGATCCCCTCTCCCAAATGGCGAGCAGTCCGAGCAGTATTAGCCAAGAGGGAGACCATTTGATGATTGCTCTTAACCATCCGATTATGGAGATTCCCGCAGCGGAACTGCCAAAAGAGAATGGCCCAAGGTAAGATCTATTGAGTTGACACTCCCGTTGCCTAAAGGCGTGGGGATTCTTCATTCACGGGGAGATGCCTGGCAAAAGCAGTGCCTTTACTTGGTCTTACTCTCCCTCCAGAAGCAGTAGCGGTATGCCCTACCGCCAAAATTCGTAAACCTTCATCTCGAATATTCTTAGCGGCATTGATGTCTCTATCGTGGGTTTCTCTACACTTAGGACATTGCCAACTACGAATATCTAAGCTTAAACTATCAACACAATTTAAGCAGTTACTACAAGTCTTAGAGCTAGGAAAGAATCTATCTACTTCCATATAGATTTTTCCTTCCCATTCAGCTTTGTATTTTAACATGGTACAGAATTGACCCCAACCAACATCACTAATTGATTTGGCTAGTTTAGGGTTTTTGACCATGTTTCTGACTGCCAGATTTTCTACCACTATGACTTGGTTTTTGTCAACTAATTTACGACTTAGTTTGTGCAGAAAATCTTCACGACAACGAACGATTTTAGAGTGAACTTTAGCCACTTTAACTCTAGCTTTATTTCGGTTGTTAGACCCTTTTTGCTGGCGACTAAGTTTCTTTTGTCTCCTCGCTAATCTTTGTTCGTACTTACGATAGTATTTAGGATTCCCGTGTTTAGTCCCATCTGATGTAATAGCAAAATGGGTTAGTCCAACATCTATCCCGATAGCTTTTCCTTCTGATGATTTTTGGGGTAAATCCTTGCCATCATCATAGAGACAAGATGCGAAATATTCTCCCGATGGATTAACTGAAACCGTAACAGACTTTAAGTTTCCCTCTGGTTGCCGTGAAACCTTGCAATAGACTTCACCAATTTTAGGCAATACCAGAACATCATTTTTTAACTTACAGTGCTGAGGAAATCTAATCGACTGCCTATTTTGCTTTTTCTTGAAGTTAGGATATTTAGCTCTACCTTCAAAAAAGTTAAGGAAAGCACTAGAAAGATTTAAAGCTGCTTGTTGTAATACCTGCGATGGTACTTCGCTTAACCACTCATACTCTTTTTTTAGGGAAGGCAGCAGCTTAATTATTTCGTCTCTGCTTAATCCTTTTCCAGTTTGCTTGTAAGTTTCAGATGTTAAGTTTAGAGCGTAATTGTAAAACCATCTAGCACAGCCAAACGACTTGGCAAGCAAAACTGATTGCTCACTGGTCGGATAGATTCTGTACTTGAATGCTTTTAACATCTTACTTACCAAACTAGATTTACTATGGTAAGCTATTTAGCTAGAAATGTCAAGCCGTCCTCCGCTACGCTAAAGGACGGGGTTTTAGACCCAAATTTTCGATAAATGCCAGCATTCTCGTGCGATCGCCCAATCTTCCGCCGTAGCAATTACCATCACGCGTACTTTAGATGTCTCGGTGGCGATATCCTCATCCCGGGGACGAGCGGCATTTTTAGCCAAATCTAACTCTAAACCCAAAAAAGACCAGCCTTGACTGGCTTTTTCCCGTACTAAAGCTGAATTTTCGCCGATTCCTGCCGTAAATACTAACACATCTAACCCCTCTAGAGAAGCGATCATCGATCCGATTAAACTTTTCAGACGATGAATATACATCTCAAATGCTAATTTTGCCCTCTCGTTGCCTTCGGCCATCGCCGTGGTAATTGCCCGCATATCCCCAGAAATACCCGAAATTCCCTTTAAACCCGATTCTTTATTGAGTAAACTATTTAAACTCTCGGGATTGTATTGATATTCTCGCTCTAGATAAATCAGAATCCCTGGATCGATCGAACCGCTGCGGGTTCCCATCATCAATCCCTCTAGAGGAGTAAATCCCATAGTAGTATCAATACTTTTACCCCCCTTGACTGCCGATAGGGAAGCGCCATTTCCCAGATGACAGATCACCATTTTCAAGGATTCTAGGGGTTTTCCTAACAATTCGGCGGCCCGTTGGGAGCAGTACTGATGACTGGTGCCATGGAAACCATAGCGACGGATTCCCAGTTCACTCCATTGGTAGGGAATGGGATAAAGAGAAGACTCGGGAGGGATAGAACGATGAAAAGCGGTGTCAAACACTGCTACTTGAGGAACATCGCCGAAAACTTGCTCGATCACTTCAATTCCTTCTAAATGAGCGGGATTATGGCTAGGAGCAAGGGGAATCAGCTTTTTAATCGTTTCTTTGACTTGGGGAGTGATCATGGTTGCCTGGGAATATTCCGTGCCACCATGGACAACTCGATGACCGACTATACTAATGTCTGCGAGGTTGACTACTACCTTAGTTGCTCCAGTTACTAAGGTATCTAACATCCGCGCAATTGCCGCCGGACGATCCTGACTAGAAAGATTAATTTCCTGTTTAATTCCCTGAGCTTTTACTGTTAAAACCCCGTAATCAGGGTTAACTGTCCAATCGATCCCCGCTGCCCAAATTGGTTGGGGAGGATGGGAGGGGAGAAGATCTAAATCGTATAAACAACTTTTTTGACTGCTCGATCCCGCATTTAAGACCAGAATTTTCATAGAAAAGCTCAATTAGGAGAAGGCCTATACCGATCATAATCAAACTCAGGTTAAGCCTAGATAAAATCGCTGACTTTTCGGGTTTTTCTTCCAGAAAATTTTATCTGGCTGTCATCACCCCTCCCTGACTCGGGCAATATTACAAAACTTTATCAAAAAAAAGTCAAAATAGAGCCTCTAGGGTTATAAAATACAAGAATGCCCCTTGTGAAATTGATCCAAGAAGCTACCTCTGATGCAAGTTAAGGCCTCTACAGTGGATTTAGAGTTAGTTCTCGTCCTTTTCACCAGTGGAATGTCAACATCGCACCACGAATCTCTAGAACGGAATTTTTGCGTATTCTAGATAACCGTGATTACTAGAGGATTTCTTAAGTATGTCAGAGGTTACTGCCGTTACAGATGCCACCTTTAAAGATGAAGTTTTAGATAGTGCCGACCCTGTCCTAGTGGATTTCTGGGCTCCCTGGTGCGGCCCTTGTCGAATGGTGGCTCCCGTCGTCGAGGAAATTGCCAAACAGTTCGAGGGGGAAGTCAAGGTGGTGAAACTCAACACCGACGAAAACCCCAATATCGCTAGTCAGTACGGGATTCGCAGTATTCCTACTCTGATGATCTTCAAAGGAGGTCAAAAAGTTGATATGGTGGTCGGGGCTGTACCGAAAACCACTTTAGCTAATACCCTAAGTAAACACCTGTAGAGGAGTTGACTAGGTTTTCTGGTAACGCATACCAGGTAACTGAGTCACTAAACCGATTAATTCTAATTCCAATAAGATCCCCGCCACTTCTGAGGTGGGGATTTGCATTTTTTGAACAATAATGTCAAACAACAGGGGCTCTCTGTTAAATAACTGATACACTTGTGCTAATCTAGGTTCTAGATTCGGTGGGGGAGCAAGATTAACGACTGGGGATGTCTCTGGGGGGAGTGAAGGGGAGAGATTAACTGGTGCGGATTGGTTCGCGGTGGGAATTGCCCCCAACATTTCTAATAATTTCTCCTCAGAAACGATAATTTCTGCCCCCTGATGAATCAGTTGTAAACAACCCCTAGCCGCAGCAATATCGGGAGAATTGGGTAAAGCATAGATATCGCCGCCAAATTCGTTAGCATAACTGGCCGTGATCAGAGAGCCTGACCTTTCTGGGGCCTCGATAACAATAGTCGCACGACTTAAACCGGCGATAATGCGATTACGACTGGGAAAATGGGCTTTATTCGGTTGAGTTGCCGCAGGATGTTCACTAATGACTAAACCCTGCTTTTGGATATCCGCGTGTAGCTGCCGATGATGACTAGGATAAACCACATCGACCCCCGTTCCCAAGACGGCAATCGTCCTTCCCCCTGCTTTTAAACAGCTTTGGTGTGCCTCTCCATCAATTCCTTCGGCCATACCAGAAACAATAGTAAATCCCTGTTGGGCCAAAAGGGTACTTAAGCGTCTCGCCCAGCGCCTGCCGTGATCCGTGGGGTTACGAGTACCCACAATGGCGACGGTGGGGATATTTCCCTGATTTTCCCCTAAATTGACCTTTCCTTGATAGTAAAGTAAGGGGGGAGGACTGGGAATTTCCCAGAGAAAGCGGGGATATTCTGGATCGCTAGGAGTCCAAAAAAGGGGGTTTTTCTGGATATGTTCGGCGAAAAGAGCTTCTGGGTCAATTTGCGATCGCCCTTCTCGTACCGCTACCATTAACTTTTTGCCAAATCCTGCCCCTTCTGCGATCGCACTATCGGACGCATTCCAGGCCACAGCGACACTGCCAAAATGCTGATAGAGTCGCTTCAGGGAAATTGGCCCAACTCCAGCAATACTTGACCATGCTAACCAATAAACGCGATCTTCTGTCAATTTGAAAAGCTCCTCAGACAAAGTAATAGTTAGTAAAAGTATAGTCAAATATAGACAGACTGAATTCCATTTCAGAAATTCCCTTCACTTTTACTTCGAGAGATTGATTCTCCTTGGGTGAACTAAGCACCTCTCTATCCCATAGCGGTTAAACGCATTTGGGAATGCTTTTCGCAAAATGTTGTAGGAACCCATCACATCAGATTGGCAAAGAAATCCTCTATCTGTGCGATATAAACCTCGTTTAATCCTTTTTCCTGAAAACACTGGCTTTTCAGTTGTTTGTCCATACACTGGTAGGGGGTCTAAATTCAAAAAATTAGCAACGGAGGTATAGGATTCCTCTTGAAGAATCACAGAGATTCCTTCTAATTGACATTGATAACTAATCATGTCAATTAATCGAGCATGAGGGATGGTCACAAATTTTTGATTGTTGACTTTTCCTAAGTTCACTCCTTGTTTCCAACCGTCATTTTTCCCAATTACTAAAGTTGTTATCTCTTGGTCAACTAAGAGATTGACTAAATAACAACTAGCCTTATGAAGATAATCATCTACTTTCTGATTTCGACAGCGAGTTAAACGGCGAATCCTCTGGAAACTTTGACGATTACCTGTTAACAGAGATTGTAACTTAGCTCGACGTTGGTTATAAAATTGATTCAGGCTTTTTAACGGTCTGCCATTAATCAACAAAGGGAGAAAATCCGGTTGATTTGAAGTTACAGCCATCAAATTATCTATGCCTAAATCTATCGCAGCTATCTTTTCATTAGGAGCTAAGAACTGTTCAGTTTTCTCATAAATTACCTCGATTACATAACAATCACATTTAGGAACTATTCTGACTTCTGCTATGCGCTCCGCAACTCTCGTCGGCAATGCAATTGATGTCCCTGATAGCTTGACTAATCCTTGCTTAAGACCTACTTTGCTGATGGCTTGAATTGTGTAAACTAAGAGATTTCTTCCTTTTTTTGGCTCCTTATAGCCAGGGATTTTGGGTTTGACCAGAAATTTATCGGGGTGACTTTTAAACTCTGATGAAGCGGCAAAAAATGATTTCCAGTTCCGGTCTAATCCTCTTAAAACTTGTTGGGAAATTTTAGCGGGTAAAGCTTGATACTGTTCTGTCTCTGACCTCAGAGAGGCCATCTGATTATAGGTCAAATAGCCATGACCATAAATGAAGTTTTGTCGGATTAAATAATTGGCTGAGTTGTAGAGATTTTTAGACTGCCAAGATAAATTATCTATCTCAGCCCAAAATCTATGTCCTTTCTTGATAATGTGTCTTTCTGCTCCTAACATTATTCTCCGTTATCTTTTAACTCAGCTATAATCTTTTCTGTCTTTCTTTTCGACCTTCTTAATCCGTAAATTCGAGAACAAAAAGAGGTGATAATGGCTATTAAATCTGACATCAACTCATCTTGCTTATCCTCACTTTGATTGACAATTTCCAGTTTTTTATCTAGTTCTTTTAACAAGATTTCTAGATAATTAGTCCCCAATCTGGCTAGACGTTCTTTGTGTTCAACAATTAAAACATTATAATTGGGGTCAACTAGAATTTTGGCTAATTGTTGGCGATTATCGTTTAATCCACTGCCTACTTCTTTGACAACTTTGTAGATTTTGTAGCCTCTGGCAACAGCATAATCTTTTAATCGGTCAGCTTGTCTATCTAGATTGTCTTTATTTTCGGCGCTGGAAACTCTTGCATAAATGCAAGCTATCAAGTCGGGTTTTGAATGGTTGTCATCCGTTATGATAATTGTACCAGAAGGCAATTGATAACCTGTTAAATTCCCTTGTTTCCACCACCTCCAAGCCGTTCGATAACTTATTCCTGTTTTTTTTGCATAGTCTGATAGTTTCCTATCTATATATTACCATGCCTGACTATATCTGACCATATTTGTATTGAAACTTTACAATACTTTCAGTCGGTTAAAACTGACTGCGGCCAGATGACCTTAATTTATTTTAATCAAGCAAGAATCTCTTCCATTAGTTGTTGAGGTGTTTCGGGTTGGCATTGACCTTGAGCTTTTACTAATTCTGCTCCTCTGAATCATCAGAGGTCGGGCTAAAATAGAAAAAACCCACCCTCAGCGATGACGGCGATGGCAGCGGAAACAGCGAAAATCAAGCTGTATCGGAAAACCTATCAACTTCCCCGACTAAATCGCCCCGATTTATTAATTTTACAGGATCAGATTCAAGAAAGACAGCAACTGATTAAAACTGGAAAACGGGTTCGCCATACATGGCTAGGATTGAGGAAAAAAGAAGAACCCCTCAATTTCGAGGAAACCTTTCAAGAATTGGAAAGATTAGTCGAGGACTATAACCAGTTAATCAGATTTCTCACCGACCATAAAGATGAATACCTAAAACCAATTATCGGACAGTTTCAGGGTTTGATCGATCGAGTAGTGACGATTGACGGGGAACTGTCCCGCAGTGTCAGCGAAGTGGAATCCCTCGTCCAGAAGATTCTCAGTTCCGAATCGGCCGTATCTTTCCGCAAAAACGAGAATCTATCGGCTAGTTTGCTCAATTTCCTCGTCACCAGCGAAGAAAAGCGCAGTCGTTTAGCGAGCGCATTAGAGCGAGCCGAACAGGAAGGATGGCAATGGACAGAAGCGGAAATCCCCGACGAGGAAATCGAACTGGAAACCGCCATTCAACGCATCAACAACCATGTAATCGAGAGAGTCGGGAATTTTGCCACTTCCGTCATCGGTGACTCTCCCATTCCTCCCCGAACTCAACCAGAGACAGTGGTAGGAAATAAAACTTCATTTACCGAAAACCTACCCAATGGGATAACACTGGAGATGGTAAGCTTACCAGCAGGTCAATTTCTCATGGGTTCTTCTGAAAGTGATTACGAAAAGCCTCCACACCAAGTTAAAGTCAACAGTTTTGCCATTGGCAAATATCCCGTTACTCAAGCACAATATCAAGCAGTAATGGGAACTAATCCCTCTCATTTTAAAAATAATCCCCAAAATCCAGTAGAAAAGGTTAGTTGGAACGATGCTCAAGCCTTTTGTCAGAAATTGAGTCAAATAACCGGCAAAACCTATCGCCTACCCACAGAAGCGGAATGGGAGTATGCTTGTCGTGCCGGAACAACTACTCGCTATTATTTTGGTGATGATGCTAATCAGTTAGGAGATTACGCTTGGTATAGCGGAAATTCTGGTAATAAAACTCATCCTGTGGGCCAGAAAAAGCCCAATGGTTGGGGACTGTATGACATGAGTGGCAATGTTTGGCAGTGGTGCGAAGACAATCGGCACGAGAACTATATTGGAGCGCCGGAGGATGGCTCGGCGTGGCTTAATAATGATAATGATTATCCAATAGCGCAGGGCGGTTCTTGGTACTTCTATCCTTATAACTGCCGTTCCGCTTACCGCTACGACCTCTTCCGCCGCGACAACTACGACTTCAGCGGTTTTCGGGTGGTGTGGTACTTGCGTATTAATAAGTTACCATCTAGACTAGAGAAGCAACTTGTTACTCCCACTCTCAACTATGGTAACTGAACTGACTGAAAAAATCAAATCAAGCAATCTATCCAGGGTTAGAAGAATTAGTCATTGATTTAGATGGAGGAGCCGCCACTCGCAGCAACCGCAGCCAATTTATCAAAAGAATGGTAGACTTTGCCCGAAAAACTCAGTGGCAAATACGGCTCATCTATTACCCGCAAATGCCCTAGTAAATATAATCCAATTGAAAGGTGTTGGGCCGTCTTAGAGAACTATTGGAATGGGGCAATTTTAGATTCAATTGATGCGGCTCTTAATTGGGCTTCTAACATGACTTGGAAGGGGATAAAACCTCTAGTGCATTTGGTAGAAGGAACTTATGAAAAAGGGGTGAAGGTTTTGGCTAAGAACTAGAACAATTGCAACCTTTCAACGCAGCGTTCTGAAACTTTGCCCAAATGGGATGTGACGGTTCTGCCCTCCTAGCTGGCATCTTATTTTTACGCAAGTCCCTTATTGAATTACCATTCCTACAGGATCAGAATAACAGAATGACCTTGCGTGCCTGAAAGCGGAACCCTTTGCGTTCTCGCTACGCGAGCGCTTTGCGTTCGCCAATGAAAGTGTAAGGATTTTGAGTCCCTCGGATCGATTTCTCAACGTTTGTTTCTTACACTTTTTTGGCTAAAAAAGTCCCAAAACCGTTTTCTAGTAAGGCTTCCAGTAATATTCAGCCAACCCTAGTTAACTCTTAATCAGAAAAATATCGCCAAAAAATCCCCCCTTTTTACCAGAAATCAAAAGGGGAGAAAACATTAGATAGCTTTACAATCCAGCCATCCATTCCGTATGGAAAAACTCACCTCTGGGTTTATCGGTACGTTGATAGGTATGAGCGCCAAAATAATCCCGTTGTGCTTGGGTGAGATTTTGCGGCAAATTGGCCCGACGATAACTATCAAAATAGTCCAAAGAAGAACTAAAAGCTGGGACAGGAATTCCCAACTTATTAGCCAAGACTAACACCTCACGCCATGCTTCTTGGCGATCAAGAATACTTTGCTTAAATTCCGGCGCTAACAACAAATTCGGCAGCCCCGGATTTTCCGCAAAAGCTTTGCGAATTTTATCCAAGAAACCGGCCCGAATAATACAGCCGCCCTTCCAAATCCGGGCTGATTCCGGCAGACTGATATTATAGTTAAACTCCTGAGAAGCTTTAGCGATCAAAGCCATACCCTGGGCATAGGAACACATTTTCGAGCAGTAAAGGGCATCACGCACCTTATTGACAAATATTGCCGCATCCCCTAGATAGGTTTCCCCGGGTCCGGGTAACTCTTTTGCGGCTGCCACCCGTTCATCCTTATAAGCGGACATAACGCGAGCATTAACCGCAGCATAAATGGTCGGAATTGACACCCCCAACTCCAAGGAACTTAACACAGTCCAGCGTCCTGTTCCCTTTTGTCCCGCCGAATCCAAGATTAAATCTACCAGATGATGACCAGTTTCCGGGTCAACGTACTTAAAGATATCGGCGGTAATTTCAATTAAATAAGAATTAAGCTCATCGGTGCGATTCCACTCCGTGAAAGTTTCCTGTAACTGCTGATTGCTTAGTCCTAGACCATTTTTCAGCACATCGTAGGCTTCCGCAATTAACTGCATATCGCCGTACTCGATGCCATTGTGAACCATTTTCACATAATGGCCCGCACCTCCGGGCCCCACATAGGTGACACAGGGACCATCATCGACTTGGGCAGCAATTTTGGTTAAAATCGGCTCTAATTCCCGATAGGCGAACTCTGTACCCCCTGGCATCAGGGAAGGACCGTGCAGAGCCCCTTCTTCGCCACCACTGACTCCCATGCCGACAAAACCCAGTTTAGTGGTCGATTCTAGGTCGCGGGTGCGTCTTTCCGTGTCCTCGTAGAGGGAGTTACCGCCATCGATAATCATATCTCCTTCTTCGAGAAGGGGTTTTAATTGTTCGATCACGGCATCCACCGGGGGACCAGCTTTGACCATGACCAGAATTTTGCGGGGACGCTCTAAAATTTGGACGAATTCTTCTAAACTATAGGCCGCCTTGACATCTTTGCCGACGGCGCGAGTTTCCATAAATTCTTTAGTTTTGCTGGCGGTGCGATTGTAAACAGCGATGGGAAAACCCCGACTCTCCACATTGAGAGCGAGATTTTCTCCCATGACAGCTAGTCCGATAACACCGAAGGTACGTTTAGTCATAGAAATTCAGTCTCGGCTGATGCGTTCTTCCTCCCCTTTTAGCGCCTACTTTCCCTAAGATAGCTAAACTTTCCCTATTTCTTAAGCCTTGACTAATCAGTGATCAGTGATCAGTAATCAGTAATCAGTGATCAGATTTGGGTTTTCAGTGAGAGGCATTAAGTGAGGAGTGTTACAGCGTTTCTCCTCAAGGTGAAGTGTAACCTAATTTGGTATCATCCCCAGACGACTGGCTACTGTTGCCTGTTCCCTAAAACCAGAGACTTCCTACCTCGCCATTAAGATAACTGCTATGAATGGCATTCACTGATGACTGAAAAACCCCCAAGCGCAGAAAAATTAATGCTAATGTTAAATTAAATTAAGAAAATCCTCATTCTCCTTATATGCAGTTAACTTGGCTTGATAGTAATTCTTGGTTAATCGAAATCGGGGGAAAACGCCTGCTTCTCGATCCTTGGTTGGTAGGTTCCCTGACTTTTGGTAATTTAACTTGGCTATTTGAGGGCAAAAAAACCGCTAATCATGCCATTCCCGAACATATCGATCTGATTCTTCTCTCCCAAGGTTTGGAAGATCACGCTCATCCTCCTACTTTACAGGTACTCGATCGCCAAATTCCCGTGGTAGCTTCTCCGAATGCCGAAAAAGTCGTTAAATCCCTCAATTATACCCATCGCATCCCTTTAACCCACGGTTCTAGTTATATCTTTGACAATGCGATCGAGATTACTGCCGTCCCCGGTTCTCCAGTAGGGCCGACTTTGGTGGAAAATGGTTATATTATCAAGGAATTAGCGACCAATCAAACTATCTATTACGAACCCCACGGATATCACTCTCCTACCCTCGATTCTTTGGGTAAAATCGATGTAATTATCACTCCTTTGATTGACTTAAAAATACCTTTCCTCGGACCGGTAATCAAAGGACAAGAAAGCGCCTTAGCAGTCTGTCAACGCTTGCAACCCCAATATATTATTTCTACGGCTGCCGGTGGTGATATCGAGTTTAAAGGATTATTGATGGCGGTGTTAAGTGCTGGGGGTAGTCCCGAATCTTTTCAAGAATTATTAACATCCCATGACTTGCCGACAAAGGTAATTGATCCTCGTCCTTGGCAGCCTTTTACAGTGGAATTAGGCGAGTGCGTTCCGGGTTTAAGCTAATCTGAGTTAAGGGAAGAATAGGAAAAATACTGACTATTTCTTCCCGATTTTTATCTAAACAAAGTAGAATCTTTGTTATATCTTTGCTGGCTACAGATGACATTAATTGTTTAAAAAAACGGCTCTCTTGAATATTGGGTGTAAAATGGGGAGATGCCAATTGTACTATAAATTATAATACTTGGGGCTTACTGAATAACTGCGGTGGTAGATTGTAAAACGTCCAGTTTACCCAGCCCGAAATCTTTGCGATTTTTAGTACAGAAAATTATATAATTAAAAGTGGCTCTTCTCTGCTAAATTGTCTATGAATCAGTTGCCCTTATTTTCTCAATCAAAATCAGTGCGAGACTTTTATCAACCTGATGCCGAGATAATTCTTTATCAAGGAGATAGCAATAATTTTATCAAGACTATACCAGATAATTCTGTGAGCTTGATTATTACTTCTCCTCCCTACAATTTAGGAAAAGACTACGAAAAAAAAATCTCTTTGGATACTTATCTGGAAACCCAAACCAAAATTCTGCGAGAATTCTCTAGAATCTTGCAAGATAATGGCAGTATTTGCTGGCAGGTGGGAAATTTCGTTCAAGAGGGTGAAGTTTATCCTTTAGATATTTTTTATTATCAGCTATTTAAACAAATGGGTTTCTTTTTAAGAAATAGAATTGTCTGGCATTTTGGCCATGGATTACATACCTCTAAAAGATTTTCTGGCAGATATGAAACTATTTTATGGTTGACAAAAACCGATAAATACACCTTTAATCTTGATCCGGTGAGAATTCCCGCTAAATACCCCGGTAAGCGTCATTTTAAAGGTAAAAATATCGGTAAACCCTCTGGTAATCCTTTAGGGAAAAATCCCAGCGATGTTTGGGAGTTTTTAACGCAAGAATGGGATGAGTTACTGTGGGATATTCCTAACGTTAAATCTAATCATCCAGAGAAAACTATCCATCCTTGTCAATATCCAATTGAATTAGTAGAAAGATGTGTTTTAGCCTTGACAAATGAGGGGGATTGGGTTTTCGATCCCTTTGCTGGAGTCGGAACTTCTCTGATTGCTAGTATTATGCACAATCGTCGAGTGATGGGAAGTGAAAAAGAAGCAGAATATGTGAAAATTGCCCAGGAAAGAATCGCCGCTTATTGTCAGGGAAATCTCAAAATTCGTCCTTTAGGAAAACCTATTCATCAGCCTAATGGTAAGGAAAAAGTTGCTCAAATTCCCGAAGAATGGCACAATAATATATAGGAAGTAACACTGAATCTCCCCCCCAGGTAGATGGATTCATGAATCCATCTACTATGAGTTGATGCTAAATCTGGTTATTAAAAACTGATTATTTATTCCCCCTGTTGCCTTTTGCATGAGTAGAAAACGGGTTTCTCGGAGAAACCCGTTTTCTGTGCGTTACTCAACGGATTTAGTATAACCCATCCTACAATGATTGATAAGTTTTTTTCTCACCATTTTTATAGAAAACTTTGCAGAATTGTTGCGGTTTCTTGACCAGTTTTTTCCCAACTAAAAAGCTCGGCGCGTTGGCGACTCAGGGATTTTAATTTTAGGCGTAATTGTTCATCAGTAGCGATTTGCTGCATTGCCTCTCTCATCTCATCAATACTATAGGGATTAATTAAAATTGCCGCATCTCCCGTGACTTCTGGGAGAGAAGAAAGATTAGAAGTAATTACAGGAGTTCCACAGGCGATCGCTTCTAGTACAGGTAATCCGAAACCTTCCCAAAGGGAGGGATAAACTAAAGCAGTTGCTTGGTTTAAAAGTTGCGGCAATTCTTCATAGGAAACATAGTTTAAAAATTGCACCCGTTGAGAGATTGATAATGCTTCTACCTGTTGTTGTAGAGGAGGGGTAAAACGGGGGTCAAATTGACCGACAATTAATAATTGATATTCGGGGTCGATTTGGGAAAAAGCAGTAATTAAACGACCGAGATTTTTATGAGGATCATAACGACCAAGATAGAGAAAATAGGGACGAGTCGCCAGATTTAGAGGACGAAAATTATAAGAATCATATCCAGAAAGAATCACGGTTATTTTGTCAAGAGGTATGTTAAAAAACTTATTAATATCGGAGGCAGTTGCTTGGGAAACAGCGATAATATGTATTGCTTTTTTCAGGACTTGAGGTAAATAGTATTTATTATAAAAAGTTAGGGGAGAAAATTTCGGAAATCGCAGGGGAATTAAATCATGAACTGTGACAATATAGCGGCAATTTCGATAAATAGGTGCTTCGGGAATAGGGGTAAATAGCAGAGAGGATTTCAATTGTTGATAGGTTTGATAGAGTTGGGTTTCTGTCCAAATTAAGCGCCTAATATTGCCTTTAGTTCCCTGTTCTTGGGTGAGGTTTGCCGACACAGGATAAGTGTTAAAATCTGGGTAACTATTAGAAGTGATAAGGGTAGGATTTAAGTTAGCTAATTGGGGAATGAGATTTTTAGTATAGGTAGTCAACCCAGTATATTTAGTACCCAGAAAAGCGAGATTGATTAATAATTGATGATTTTTATTCATAGATATTTGCCAGTTATTATAAAAGAGAACGATAAGCTTTTATCGTAGCTTGTGCGGTTTTTTGCCAAGAGAATTTTGCCGCTTGTTTTTTTCCTTTAGTGATTAATTCTTGACGGAGAGAGGTATCACTAATCACCTGATAGATTGCCGCAGCAATTTCTAGGGGATTATCGGGATTAATTAATATTGCCGAGTCTCCGGTGACTTCGGGTAAGGATGCAGTATTAGCAGTTACCACAGGACAACCTAAAGTCATCGCTTCTAAAACTGGTAATCCAAAACCTTCATAAAAAGAAGGATAGACAAAAACATCGGCTTTTTGATAATAATCCGCAACTAAGTCATCAGCAAGATAATCAAGATGTTGAATACTATCTCGAAAAGGAGACTGAGATATTTTATCGAAAATTGGTTGATACTTCCATCCTTTTTTGCCAATCAGAATCAGATTATGGTCTAATTTATACCTGTCCTTGAGGTAGTTAAAAGCATCGATAAGATTAATAATATTTTTTCTTGGTTCTAGAGTACTAACAAAGAGTAAATAGGGTTTAGTGATGGTTAGGGATGCGGGAGGATTGGGGAGGGAAGAATAACGACTTGCGAGGGGAGTAACAAAAATTTTATCTGGGGTTACATCTAAATATTCGATAATATCTCGTTTGGTACTTGCGGAGTTAGCAATGACTAAATCTGTCCATTGTAGAGATTGTTTAATGCGTTGGGTGTAGGTTTTGACAATCCCCGTGACAAACTCAGGATATTTAATAAAAGTAACATCATGAATAGTCATAACTTTACGACTCTGACCACAAGGATACACCACATGATCCAATCCGTGGAGAATATCGGGAGAATCAAGAAAGTTTTCTAGATAGGGAATTAGAGGATTAGGAAATCGGGTTAAGATATTGCTAAGACTGACGGGAATTGGTAAACATTTAACATCTGGATAGGATTGCAGTTTTTTGGGGATAGAAAGATTACCCCGCAGCCAGTTTTTTACCGATGGTTGAAAACAGAGGGACAGGGAAAAGTTTTCTTGGTTTTGTAATTTAGCTAATTCGGCAATCAGATGATAAGCATATAATCCAATTCCACTAGGATTTTGTCTTATCGGTGTACCATCAACTAAAATTTTGAGCATTTGCGGTTAGATGAGATTGACGGGATAGATATTTTTAAAATTACACATTCAATTGTCAATTTTGCTCGGTTAGGACAAGATTAAAATCGGCAACTTTCTGTTAATGTTAGAGTTTATGCCACTTCCGAACTACAATCTTTAGCAAGTTAAGCAATCTTTAATCCCACCAGATACTTATCGGTGTCTAAATTATCTACTAGAGACCGCTGCCGGTCTGTTCTTCTCGGAAGTAAAGCTGATATAATTGACAGCTAGGCTGGGTTAGATCGCCTTTTAGCTGAATTAAGCCCATACTTTCCAGTTTATAGGCAGTAATCGGTTCTAATCGCACTCCCTTATCGTAAGAATTAACCACTTCCCCCATCGCTGTCAATAATTCCGGCTGTTTTTGCAGACTATCCCAGTGATGACGCAAGTGTGCCGCATAAATTCCCCCTTGGGTAGCAGCATTAGGGAGAATATTTTTTTCCCCGCGCACCCGCGCTTCCAGGGCCAAACGGCTAAGATAGGGATGACCAGCGACTAGAGCGATTAAATCCCTGATAAAACGCTGATTATCCTCATTTTTAGGCAATCCGTAGCTACTAGCCAAGTTTTCCAGTTGTTCGAGACTAAAACCGGGTAATTTAATCGCACGACCGACATTAAAGGGAGATTGATTAGCGTCCAATTGAATATAGATTTCCGTGGAATTAGCAATCGCTAACCGCAAATTCTGCCAGATTTCTAAATTATTAGCTTCTTCGTGCCAACAGCGCAAAAGCGGCAAAAAATCCCTAGCGATGTCAGGATACTCGAAAATTCTGTCTAAATTATCTAGGGCCAAAACAAGAGGCCCGTTAATCTGTTCCAAAAGATAGGACTGAAAATAGGTTTGACAACTGATTAAACTGCCAAATAGTTCCTCATCCCAATATTCATCTAATTGAGGCTTTAAACCCAATTCTCGGCTGACATTTGCCGAAAACCAGCGACAAAATCGGTCTAAACTGGCAAACATCGCCTTTTCTGCCACTTGACAATTAATATAAACTGTGCTATGTCCCCAACTATCTGCCTGAGCGAGCAGATGTTTAAGGAGAGAAGTTTTACCGGTTTTTTTCGGGAGCTTTAATGCGAATAAGTGACCCCGGACGATTAATTTCTTGATAACAGTCGCTTTCGACGGGAGGGCGGCTAATATAAGTATCTATAACTGATTTTTCTGCTACTATCGGGGTGGGGTGATTTTTCCATTGAGGATATTTGATATCTTTGAACCATTCTCGGAGGATTTGGAACTTACCCGGCCCTTTACTACCTAATTCTAGTTCGGGACAGCCATTATCTTTATCTGCCGAGAAATAGCTATAGATTTTAGTCATTTGTTTTTTATAGGTTTCATGGCTGGCAGCCTCGGCCATTTCCCAAATTTCCTCATCCGGTTTGCGCCAATTTTCGTAGGCAAAACGAACCAAAAAAATCTCCTTTAATTTGCCTTGAACACCGTATTCTCTGGCTAGATGTTTGAGAAACTCGTCCCATCCCTGTGGTTTCATCCCGTTCTACTTTATTCTACTTATTTCCCTTTTTTTCCATGTTAACCCCTTTTTCCCTCTTGGCAATGGGACTGACATCCGAGCGGGAAAACCCTATGGTAAAAATAGGTCAATTACCTGATAGTGTCTAAGGGAGTAAAGCCATGAAAATCTCGTTAACCTTGTTTGTTGTGGTCTCCTTGCTGTTAGGTTCTCTTTCTCACACTTTAGCGGTTCATAGTCAAGATAACCATTTTGACCATTCCTCTTGGCCGCTAATTTTACAAAACCGTGACTGTAAGGGTGATAAGGACGATGATTGCAATTAGTCCTGATTATCTCGGTTAAGGTTATTAATCCCCTACCAATGACACAATCGTGGTCGGGATTTTTTTTATCGAAAATTTTGCTTTTAAAATCCCGACTTTTTTCTGCTCTATGGAATTGTTATTTGTCGTCGATACCATAGACGGTAAGAGTTGCTTACAGATATAGCCAAGGCATAGTTTGACGAGTCAAGACACGAATTGCGTATTTCAACTGTTCGGAACGACTATTATAGTCTTTTCCCCCAAAATGTCCCGCAATACCAGAAAATTTCGGTTCAACGGGAAACCTTTTACAAACATTAGCCGATTGGGATGCTAAATTAATAGCTTGATGATATTGATGTTCACTATAAAAACAACCCTGCTGATGATTTTTGTGCATCGGCTGCAGGTATCTTTCATAGAAGCATTTGCTAAAGACGAGAAAACGAGTATCTGCATAGGAAGGATTATTTTTTTTGTCTCGCAATTGTTGCCAAATCGGCCATTTAAAATCACATAAACACTCAAAGGGACTTTTAACCCTCTCTAAAATATCGGTCATATTGAGAAGATAAATTCTACCAGTTATCTTGGCAACATAAGTAGATTCTTTGAGCAGTTCTGATTTTAAAATTCCCTGCTCTATTAATAGGGTTTCGCCGTAACCTTTGCCAAAATCACGAGGAAAATCATTGGCATCTAGTGAAATGAACTCAATTTGTTTGTTATGGGGATTTTCTTGAGTCGTTTCTTGCAGTCGATCAAGAGGCCAACCAGAATTTTCCACAAATAGTATTTTTTTGATACGAGGATGAAAATTAATATAATACTTCAGGGAATTATAGTAATCTTCCTGTCTTTGTTCAGGAACAGTTGGATAGGCATTCGGCATATCCTTAATATTAATTGTTGCTGTTAAAAGTAAAACTAATTCCTGCTCTATATTTAACCAACCAGCTTGAAAATCTGTTCGTGATCCATTCATAAGCTATTGTCTGCATTTATTGTGTAATTATTGAACCATTTGTTCAGAGTATGCTGCCATTATCTAAAAAATGAAGATTGATTGAGCGACTATAGACAATCCAAACCGTAATTAGTTTATCATCGTCAATAACTCATCAAAATAATTTCTAGATTCAAGTCCAATCATCTCAAGAATTCGCCTGTAATTGCTCCAAACGTGCCAAAACTTCGGCACTGTGAATGGCAGGATTTACCCCTAAATAAATCTCTTTTAAAATCCCTTGCGGATCGATAAGATAGGTATGACGCAGGGAAACATAACCCATCCAAGAACCATAAGCTTTACTAACATCTCCGGTAGCATCTGCCAGTAAGGGAAATTTTAACCCCTCCGAGTCACAAAATTCCGCATGAGAATCGACATCATCGGCACTTACCCCTAAAATTTGCGTATTTTTAGCCATATATTTCGGCAAATCCTGCTGAAAACGCCGCGCTTCTAGGGTACAGCCCGGGGTAAAATCCTTGGGATAAAAATACAAAACTACCCATTTACCCCGATAGTCCGATAGGGAAATATTCCCTTCTCCCGTGTTAGTCGGTAGGGTAAAATCGGGTGCAGGTTGATTTAAAGGGGGTTGGGGTCCACCTAAAGCGTTAGCATCGGGAATAAAGGCAAAAAATGCCAGAATTACTGCAATTAAAAAACTCAACAGTTGACGACGAGACATAATCAGTTATCAGTTATCAGTTATCAGTTATCAGTTTCTTGGTGTGATAAGTTTAACTTATACAGGAGCGATCAATCTTTGTGTCTGGTGTGGTTCGTTCCACTCGCTCGTTCCTGTCACACCGGGAAAATCAACTGTCACCCTAGCTTAATATTCTTTACATAACTTGACAAGGAAAGGGCGAGGTAAAGGGGGAAAATAGATCGAGCTTGTCTTCATCTGCCTAACGATCATGTCTATTGTCACCCTTAACCCCCTTCAATCCCATCAAGATTTAGTGATCGATCCAGCCAAAATCACGGGATTACGGGGAAAAATCACCATCCCCGGCGATAAATCTATATCCCATCGTTCCCTGATGTTAGGAGCGATCGCCGAAGGAGAAACCGTCATTCATGGGTTATTATTAGGCGAAGATCCCCGCAGTACCGCTAGTTGTTTTCGCTGCATGGGTGTGGAAATTTCCCAACTCAACAGCGAGAAAGTGATCGTCAAAGGTAGGGGTTTAGGCAATCTTGAGGAACCCTCAGAAATCCTCGATGCGGGCAATTCCGGCACGACGATCCGCTTAATGTTAGGATTATTGGCCGGTCATCAAGACCGTTTTTTTTGTCGTTACTGGTGATGCTTCCCTGCGATCGCGTCCCATGTCCAGGGTGGTGAAACCCCTAAAAGAAATGGGGGCGCAAATTTGGGGCAGAAAAGCCAATTCTTTGGCTCCTTTAGCCGTTTCTGGGCAATCTCTGCAACCGATTCACTACTATTCTCCCGTCGCTTCTGCACAGGTGAAATCCTGTCTTCTCCTCGCAGGACTGTTAACGGAGGGGAAAACCACGATCACGGAACCCGCTTTATCTCGCGATCACAGTGAACGGATGCTGCGCGCTTTTGGGGCAAATATTGAGGTGGATGGGGAGACTAATAGCGTCACGGTGACGGGTTATCCCACTTTAACCGGACAAACGGTGATCGTCCCCGGGGATATCAGTTCGGCAGCTTTTTGGTTGGTAGCGGGGGCAATTGTGCCTAATTCCGAGTTATTAATCGAAAATGTGGGCATAAACCCGACTAGAACTGGAGTTTTACAGGTTTTACAGGCAATGGGAGCAGATATCACCCTCGAAAATCAACGGGTGGTGACGGGGGAACCGGTGGCGGATCTGCGGGTGAAATCCAGTCCACTACAGGCAACCACGATCGCCGGTGAGATTATACCCCGTCTGATCGATGAAATTCCGATTTTGGCAGTAGCGGCGGTTTTTGCCCAAGGAACGACAATTATCAAGGATGCCGAGGAATTACGGGTGAAGGAAAGCGATCGCCTGACGGTGATGGCCACCCAACTCGATCGCCTAGGGGCAAAAGTAACGGAATTACCCGATGGTTTAGAGATTACCGGCGGTACAGGCCTATTCGGCACGGAAGTGGACAGTTTTACCGATCATCGCATTGCTATGAGTCTAGCGATCGCTGCCCTCAATTCCCGTCAACCCACCACTATCCATCGCGCTGAAGCGGCTGGCATTTCCTACCCCGATTTTGTTAGCACCTTAAAGCAAATTTGTCAAGAGTGAAAATATTAAGTTTTTCTGCGAGCGGTTGAGGAGTAACTGGTACAATTGCAGGACAACCTGTTCATAACAAATTATTGCGATCGCTTGCCATTGACTAATTTTCAGCGATAATCTAAAGTCAGAGTCCATCGGGAGATAAGATCATGAACTTTCGTCTAGTTCTATTTTCGGGCCTAGTAACGGCTTTAGTTGGCGCTGGTATCGGTTATGGCATTAGCCGCATTGAACGCAATCCCAGCCAAGTCAACTATAAAAATCCCTATCACTATCAAATCATCTATGGACGTTATTTTGCCGGTGCTGGGGCAACCCTGGGCTTCTGTGTGGGCGCGGGTTTGCAAATGGTCAAAGAACTCAAAGAAGAAAGAGATAGAGAAATGGGCATCCTAGATGATGGCTCAGAATTCTAGCCTTTCGGTGCTAATTCCTCAAGAATGATAAATTGAACGTGATTAATCGCTAAATCGCCGATGGGAACTTGGGTTTTTAACACCGGTTGTCCTTGACTGAGCATTCGTTCAAAGGGGATATCTTTGGCAATTTCCGTGTGATACCAAGCTAAACCCATAAAGAAACGATTGGGATAGGGACCACCTTCAAAAATATCATCGGGATTGGACTCCATGGGAACCCAACCGATAGAGGGGAGATAAAATTCCATCCAGACGTGATTGTAATCCGGTTCGAGGGGTAAATTACGTTCGAGGGGATGGGGTGGGCATTTATAGCGTCCTACCGTGCGACAGGCAATACCATTGAGACGACACAAGGCCAATAATAAACCCACATATTCCCCACAGGAACCGACTCCGCGCCGCAGGGCAATATCAGGGGTGTCGATGTGGGGTTTGATGCCGTAGGAAAGCTGGTCATAGACGTAATTACGAATACTATAAACTTTTCTGAGGAGATTGGTTTCCCGACCGATCGCTTCTTCGGCAGCATTGAGGATAATTTCTGTATTCATGGCCAGATCATCATTATCGATCAAATAGCGATCGGGAAAATCGGCGGGTAAGGGGGGTAAATCTTCGCAATCTTGGGGAGTAATTTGGTATTTAATACCCCATACTTCTAATACTACTTTCCACCCAAAAATATGACGTTGTTTGCCGGTTATTTGCTCGAACTTAAATACTGCCACCCGCTGCCCGTCCTGAATTTCTTCAATAAAAGGCAATCCCACCGCTTCGACGCTGCGAATTTTTTGCCGTGGTGTTTCTAAGGGTAAAGCGATGCGCCATTCCACATCTTTTAGTTCGATATTATAGAGAGGTTCCAATTCCTCGACGTAGGATAATTCAATCAGATAACCGTTAGAAAGGGTGTATTTTTTAGCGGGATCGTAGTGAAAATATAGAGGATGGACAAAAGTACGCGGACGATAACTAAGTTCGTAAACCTGTTCGGAATTGGGATTATCGCGGATAAAGGGTTCTTGGAAAGCATAGGCCACATATAAGATATCCTTGCCACTGTTCGCATCGTTATAAAAAGCTAATCCCGTCGGCGATTCAAAAGGAGTTATCATGCTAAAAAGCTGTTCTCCCGTGGCGCGATCAAGACAGTAAACCGTTTGTTCTAGGGTATCCGTTAACCAAAGTTCTTCCCCGCGAATGGTGATATTTTCGATGCCGATACCCGGCGCGTACAAACGAGTAATTTCCTGTCCCGATTGGCGATCAAATATAAAGATTTGTCCAGAACGTTGACAAGTGACATAAATTGTGTTACCAGTTACGGCGACTCCGTTAGCGGTGTAGGGAAGACGGGTAAAAAATTTCGGGGTAAAATCTTCGAGAGTGCAGCAGTAGAGATTTTCGCGAGTGGTAAACCAGAGGTTATTTTGATCATCGATTGCCAATCCCGTCGTGCCGACGAATTCTTGCCAGCGATGGGAATTAAGTACGCTTGTATGACCAGTATCGAGGGCAATTTGGTATAAATAGCCGTTTTTTGCGTCGATAGCGATTAATTTGTCATCTTGAAATACAATTCCGTGCAGGGCCGTGGCGCTAATCGGACGAATCGTTTGACGATGGGAGGGAAGACTGGCAGGATCGAAAATCATAGGAGGAAACGAAAAGGGAGAGCGTTTTTAAGTGAATAAAACAGCAATTCTTCCCACGATAGCAAATTTTCTCGCCCTTGAATGCTCGTAATGAACTGCAATTCCGAAAAAAATGTCAAGAATTGTCACCTATAGTCCCTCTCATACCCTTGTACCTACCTACGAGTGTTTCAATCGTTGCAGTTATTGTAATTTTCGCAGGGATTTAGGCACTGATGGTTGGTTAAGTCTAGACAAGGCCAAAGAGATTTTAACTGCTTTGCAGGGTTCGGAAATTACGGAAATTTTAATTCTTAGCGGGGAAGTTCATCCTTTAGCAGCCAATCGAGAGTTATGGTTTCGCCATATTTATAATTTAGGAGAATTGGCTTTAAATATGGGTTTTTATCCCCATACCAATGCGGGGATTTTAACTTTTGCCGAGATGGAAAAACTGAAAAATGTCAATCTATCTATGGGCATAATGTTAGAACAAATGACAGTGAATTTATTAAATACTGTCCATCGTCATGCCCCCAGTAAAGTGCCGTCCTTGCGCTTAGAACAGTTACAATGGGCGGGAGAATTAGCAATTCCTTTTACCACGGGGTTATTATTAGGAATTGGGGAAACGGAGTGCGATCGCTTAGTGACCTTAGAAACTATTGCCACTATTCATCAACGTTGGGGACATATTCAAGAAGTAATCCTACAACCCTACAATCCGGGTAAAAGAGAACAGTGGCAAAATAATCCTTTTGATCTGCAAAAATTGCCCGATCTGGTTAGGCAAGCTAGGGAAATTTTCCCCCCAGATATTGTCATTCAAATTCCCCCGAATTTAGTACCTGATCCTCTTTTTCTCTTGGATTGTTTAGCAGCAGGAGCGCGGGATTTAGGCGGTATTGGCATTATCGATGAAGTTAATCCCGATTACCTCCATTTACACCCCGATAAACTAAAGGAATTTTTAGCAATTTATGGCTGGGAATTAAAGCCGCGCCTACCGGTTTATCAGTAATCAGTAATCAGTAATCAGTGATCAGTAAACAGTAATCAGTAAACAGTGATCAGTGATCAGTAAACAGTAATCAGTGATCAGTAAACAGTAAACAGTAAACAGTAAACAGTAATCAGTAATCAGTAATCAGTAATCAGTGAAAAGATAGCACTTTTAATGCCATTTAACACTCCTTACTTAATACCGCTTAATTGATTATTAAGTAGGGAGGCACAATTATTTGTAGGATGGGTTAGCGCACTTCGTAACATGAGCGGGAGTTGGGTTTCATGCTTCAACCCAACCTACGTTCATCTTATATTTAATTCCACCCACCTACTTATTCATTCTTAATTCTCCTGACTACTGACTACTGACGACCGACTCCTAACCCTAACAACAATTTTTGATTTTTACCAGAGGTCTTATGATTCCCTCAAGCGAGCGCTACTGGCTCAAAAATGCTCATATTCCCGTTTCCCTCCTAGAGCAGGAGAGTTTTTCTCCCCAAACCGCCGAGGGATTAACCTTAGTTAATCTAGAAATTAATGACGGTAACATTAATCGCATCACCTCCACAATCTCCCCCGAAGACAATATTCCCGTCATCGACCTCAAAAAAAAGCTTGTTTTTCCTTGTTTTATCGATATGCACACCCATCTCGATAAAGGTCATAGTTGGCATCGTTGTCCTAACCATGATGGCACTTTTGACAGCGCCTTAAAAATGGCCCTAGAGGATTCTCGACGGGAGTGGCGCTTAGAGGATGTGTATCGTCGCATGGAATTCGGCGTTAAATGCAGTTATGCCCACGGAACCGCCGCTATTCGCACTCATATCGACTCTTTTGGTCAACAGGCACAGATTAGCTTAACCGCTTTGGGAGAATTGCAACGACAATGGGCCGGTAAAATCACCCTGCAAGCGGTTTCTCTAGTTTCCCTTGACTACTATCAAACCTCCGAGGGAGCGGCCTTAGCCGATAAAATTGCCGAATTTGGGGGCATATTAGGGGGAGTAGCCTACAAAAATCCTGATTTACAGGCACAAATTGATATTGTCTTCAAATTAGCCCAAGAAAGGGGTTTAAATCTCGATTTTCATCTGGATGAAAATGGCGATCCCGATTCTACCTGTTTAGCAGCGATCGCCCGTACTGCTATCAAAGAGCAATTTTCTGGACAAATCATCTGTGGTCACTGTTGCAGTTTAGCGGTACAATCCCCTGAAATAATCCAAGAAACCCTAAATTTAGTCAAAAATGCGGGCATTGCTATCGTTAGCTTGCCGATGTGCAATCTTTACCTACAGGATCGTCAAGAGGAAAAAACCCCCTTTTGGCGCGGGACAACTAAGATAAAAGAGATGAAAAAAGCGGGAATTCCGGTTGCTTTTGCCAGTGATAACTGTCGCGATCCCTTTTATGGTTTTGGGGATCACGATGGGTTAGAAGTCTTTACCCAAGCGGTGCGGATTGCCCATCTCGATGCACCCTACGCTGACTGGGTAAATAGTGTCACCCTCACACCAGCAAATCTGCTCGGATTGCCCCATTTAGGGCGCATTAAGACGGGTCTAGAGGCAAATTTGTTAATTTTCAAGGCTCGCTACTTTAGCGAGCTATTATCGCGACCACAGTGGGATCGCCTCGTGATTCGGCGCGGGTTGAGCATCGATACTACTCTCCCCGATTACCAAGAGTTAGATGATTTAGTTCTGGGAATTGATGAACTCCTGTAGGGGTTTGACAAAAACCACCGATTCTAGGTTGATAGCACCGTAAATATGGGGAAAGGTCTCTTTTTCTAGCTCTAAAGTGGCATTTTCTGGGTTAGGATGTTGGGGCTGCTCCCATTTAACCGGGGACTGCAATTGTTCGAGAGAAATGGCTAAAACCAGCAAATCTGGCTGATTTTGATAAAAAGCGGCCACAACTTTCGGAATTTGTTCTAAGGTGGAGCAATGGATAAATCCCTCATTTTTTAGGGAATACGCCCGATATTCCCCCATTTCACGAGCTATTTGCCAACCTCTTTCTGTAGTGATGTGATAGATCATCGGTTCGCCTCCTACTGTCACTTTATCCCTAATTTTAGGATATAGCCTGAAGCTGTCAGCGGCCCTCAATTCTCTTAAACTAGGGGTCAGGGAATCAAAGACAAGAAATTTGTCCGACCACTGACCAGAAAAAAATGGCCGATAATGGCCTCAAAATCTCTTTATAGTCTCCTTTTACCTGATATTAACCATTTCCCTTTAAAATGAGCTTACCTAAAATGTCGGATGAATGCCCCCGCTACATTTTTCGACAAGATACTCAGCTTTGCGGGGGATGAAATCCGACCAGAATATCAACCGCGGAGCATCGGTTTAATTCCATCATCTGTGGGTAAACTGTGTTATACTTAACTCAGCCAAGGGTCGAGGATTGTTAGATGTTAGTCGTAGAAGCCAAGCTAAAAAACGGAACACCAGAGCAATATCACCAGCTTGATGAAGCTATCAAAACTTCTCAGTTTGTGAGTAACTCTTGTGTTCGTTATTGGCGGTCAAATCAAGGGACAACCCGCAATGATCTCCAAAAGCTTTGTGCTGTACTAGCTAACAATAAAGAGACCCCATGGGTTAATAAATTAAACTCACAAGCTCGTCAATCGGCTGCTGATAGAGCCTGGCAATCAATTAGTCGATTTTATCATAATTGTCATGCTAAGATACCAGGGAAAAAAGGTTTTCCTCGGTTCAAAAAGCATAGCCGTTCGGTTGAGTATAAACTAACGGGATATAAACTATCTGATGATCGACGTAAAATCAGATTTACTGATGGTTTTAAAGCAGGAGAATTTGATTTATGGTGTAGTCAAAAGACATTAGTTTATTATTCAGAGCAACAGATTAAACGGGTAAGAGTTGTTAGACGTGCCGATGGTTATTATTGTCAGTTTTTGATTGACGTAGAACGGCAAGAATACCATAAACCAACGGGACAAATAACAGGAATTGACTTAGGGTTAAAGGAATTTTATACCGATGCCCAAGGCAATACCGTAGAGAATCCACGTTATTTAAGAAAGTCAGAAAAACGACTTCAAAAAGCACAAAGGAGATTATCAAAACGGTTCCGTCAAGGAAAGAAACAGTCTAAAAACTATCACAAGCAACGGATAAAAGTAGCTAAACTTCACTTGAAAGTATCAAGACAACGTAAAGACAAAGCAATTAAAGATGCTTTGGCGTTAGTCCAGTCTAATGATCTGGTAGTCTATGAAGCTTTAAAGGTAAGAAACTTAGTCAAAAACCGTCAGCTTGCCAAGTCGATTTCTGATGCTTCTTGGTATCAATTCACTGAATGGTTGAATTATTTTGCCAAGATTTATCGGATTGTTTGTATTGCTGTACCACCGCATTTCACTTCTCAAGATTGTTCAGTTTGTGGAACGAGAGTTCAAAAATCATTAAGCACTAGAACTCATCAATGTCCCAATTGTCAAACAGTCTTAGATAGGGATCATAATGCAGCAATAAATATTCTTAAAAAAGGGTTACAATATTTGGGAAATTATCTCAACGGTACTGTTGGGCAAACAGAAACCGACCCAAACGCCTTGGGAGAGTCCGGTCTCTGGATTCTTAATGGAGACATTGAGAATCTAAGCTGTCTCGTTGAACAAGGAATTTCTAACAGCAATGTAGAAAGAATCCCCCGTCACAGCGTAGCTTGACGGTGGGAGTATGTCAACGAGCCAGTAACTGCAAAAATCTATGCTAGATAAAATATTTACTCCCAATCCCTACGCTGAACAACCTGCTCCTCTGCGTCCTCGCAAGGGGGTAATTATCGGTGTTGGTCAGGTGGGGATGGCCTGCGCTTACTCGATGTTAATTCAAGACTGTTTTGATGAATTAATTCTGCAAGATATCGCCACGGATAAAGTCGAAGGGGAAGTGATGGATTTAAGGCACGGAATGCCTTTTATTGAACCCACAGACTTGAAAATGGGAACCGTGGCCGATGTGGGACAAAATGCCGATGTGGTGATTATTACTGCCGGGGCCGCCCAAAAAGAGGGAGAAACCAGATTACATCTCCTTGAGCGAAATGTGGCGATTTTTCGCCATATTCTTGAGGATGTGGCTGTTTACTGCCCCAGTGCTTTAATTTTGGTGCTGAGTAATCCCGTTGATATCATGACCTATGTTACCCTGAAAATAACCCATTTTCCGCCTTCTAGGGTGATTGGTTCGGGTACGGTGCTAGATTCTGCCCGTTTACGCTCTCTTTTATCCACCCAACTCCATGTAGATGCGCGTAACGTCCACGCTTATATTATCGGTGAACACGGGGATAGTGAGCTTGCGGTCTGGAGTTCGGCTAATATCGGAGGAGCAAGGTTATTAGAAGGAGATTGGCAGGATTTAAGCGCAACCGACCAAGAAAGCTTAACAGAAATTTTTCTTCAGGTTAAAAACGCCGCCTATGAAATTATCAAACGCAAGGGTTATACTAGCTATGCGATCGGTTTAGCTACCACGGATATTGTGAAAGCGATTTTACGTTCCCAAGAAAGAATTCTCACTATTAGCACTCTCCTCGATGGTCAATACGGTCTCAAAGATGTGTGTTTAAGTATTCCCTCGGTGGTTAACGAGAAAGGAGTGATTAAAACCCTGAATCTTGCCCTCAGTCCCAGAGAAACGGAACAGTTACATAATTCGGCCAAAATTATGCGCGATTTAATCGATCAACTCGAAATTTAACTTAGGGTTTCCTGAATAAATCTCAAAACATTGTTGGGTAAGAATTTTAGATTTTTTTGCCCTCAAAAAGTGTCGACCATAAGAGCGAACAAGGGGAAATTTTTGGCACTTTTTCCCCGAAAATTAGGTAATTGTGGGGTGGACTGAAGCAATTAGTCCTACACTTCCCGAAAAGTCTATTTTATTTCAGCTTGTTGTTAGGAATCTAATTAAAAGAGGTTGTTTAATCTGGCTAATACGCTTTTGGTTATGATACGCGGAAAAGTTCTGGCGATGGTGCTAAAATGGGGTGGTATGCCGAGAGTTTTTACATATCGTTACTCTGAGGATTGTTATTCGGAAATTTTCTGTATAATCAATGGTTAGTCCCACAAAGCAATTACCTCTGAACCACAGGAGAAATCAATGGAGACAGATGAAGTTATCGCTCTTCTAGATAAGCATAAATACATAGTTGAGTCATACGTACTCGTTCGAGAATTGAAAATTCTCCTAAATGTAGGAGCAGTCCACTTTTATCCCAAAATTAGAATCAAGATTTGGAAAAGTAGCGTAAATTCAAGGGAGCCATTTCACTTTACAGTCAGTCATAACGTACATACGCCAACACAATTTGGCCCATATTATCCATCAGTAGCTCAGGCAGTAACTGAGTCACAAGCTATTCACAGTGCTATCTCAGCAATCACAACGTTCTTGGTTAGTGCGATTAATGAAGGTCATGAACCAAGTGACGACTGGCTAGTTCCAAATGAAGATTTTTAACTCATGTTAATTTGAGAATATAAATTTGAAAAGAGCCGCTCTGGTAGGGTGTGTTAATGAAATCTAACACACCTCTTTTTTCTCTAGTCAAACTATTTTTGACTAATCTCGAATGCTAAGTCGTATCTGTAAAAACAAACATCAAAGGCAAGAAAGAAGTTCATCTGTGCTAACGTTTGCAGAAAAGGTTTTTAGATTTATCCAGCAAACCCTAATTAGCGATAAAATGGCTGTGATATTCAAATTTGACCTGTTATATGACTAATCACTCAGAAGTTGAGTCGGCTATTAAGCAACTGCCAGAGAGTGAAGTCCGCGCTCTGGCAAACTGGCTTCAAGACTATCTTGATGAGATGTGGGATAGACAAATTGAAGCGGACCTAGCATCGGGAAAATTAGATCGCCTCATCGCTCAGGCAGAAGAGGATATGGCAACCAACAACGTCAGATATCCCGATGAAGTCCTTCGCAACACCCCAGCCAAATTCCAAGTAACTTCTCCTCCTTTTCGTTGGGATGAAGCGGGAGGTATCCGTATAGGTTCGAGCCGAGTAACTCTCGATAGCATACTTGCCTCATACCACAACGGCTCCACTCCTGAAGAAATCGCTATTCAGTTTTCAGTTCTTCGTTTGGAAGATATATACAGTGCCATTGCTTATTATTTAAATCACCGTCAGGAAATTGACAGTTATTTGGAACAACGCGACCAACAAGCTCAACAACTGAGACAACAACTAACCCAAAAACACAACTTAGTCGATTTAAGACAGTGCTTGCTTGCTCGTTATCAGTCAAAAAGAGAGTCGAGGCAAAGTGCGCCTTCTAACTGACGAAAATTTTAATGGAGCCATCTTGCGTGGACTGGTGAGGCGTTTACCTGAATTGGATATAATTCGCGTCCAAGATGTAGGACTGATGAACACTGACGATCCAGATATTTTAGAATGGGCAGCTAATGAGGGACGCATCCTGCTCACCCATGATGTAGCCACTATTACGATGTATGCCTACAATCGTGTCAATCAAGGACTACCTATGACTGGAGTTGTTGAGGTGATCTCAAAAGCACCCATTGGTAAGATTCTTGATGATTTAGAACTATTTATTTGTTGTAGTGAACCTGAAGAATATGAAGGTCGGGTTCTTTTCATTCCTTTCGCTTGATGCAATCTCTATCATTTTCTACTCCAGAAATCTAAGTGACCTAACCGTTAGACCGCAAGACCGAAACTAAGTCAGTGTCGAGAGGAACATTTATGAAAATTAGATTTCTTTACCGCGTAGTTTCCATCAGAGTCTTAGGTTAGGTTGCCGAAAAAACATCTAGCCTAGGATTCCTCTAGCCACTGGATTGCGTGATCAAGTCATGTCTGTCCCTTACTAAAATAGAATCAGCGATTTCCCGAAGGGACCTAATTCCATGACGATTATCACTCTTTCACGTTATGTCACCAGAAACAATGAGATTTTAGGTGGAGAGCCAATTATTGAAGGCACTCGCACATCTATTCGCGCAATCGTAGGTCTGTGGCGATTAGGTGTGATGCCAGAGGAAATTCCAACTCATTTACCTCATTTGACCTTAGCACAAGTGTTCGATGCCTTGAGTTTTTATTTGGATCATCAAGCGGAAATTAACGAGTACATTGAGCGTAACCAAGTCCCCGATGAGTTGGTGCATCCTTCTGTAAAGGCAGCTTTGGGTGAGCTATGAGCATATTTGCTTCGCTTTACATGGACGAAGATATGTCGGCGTTAGTTGCAACACTTCTGCGTTCTCGTGGTTTAGATGTCACCACTGTTCCTGAGCAGTCAACTTTGGGTAAAACTGACAGCGAACAATTAGAATTTGCAGCTTCTTTAGGTAGATGTCTTGTAACCCACAACCGGGTTGATTTTGAACGATTGCATCTTCAATTCATAGAGGAAGGCAGAGAACATTGTGGAATTATTGTTGTCCCTCAGAAAACTGCCTACGAGGTCGTGCAACGGGTTGGTATTTTAGTTAACACTTTGACTGTTGATAGTATTAATAATCAGTTACTATACGCATGATTTCTCCGCAAACTTACACTCTAAGCACAAGCCAGCTAACAAGTTGATGAAGCGGCAATGTTCTAGTTCATCCATCGCCGCTCTGGTAGGGTGTGTTAATGAAATCTAACACACCTCTTTTTCTCTAGTCAAACTATTTTTGACTAATCTCGAATGCTAAGTCGTATCTGTAAAAACAAACATCAAAGGCAAGAAAAAAGTTCATCTGTCCTAGTATTAGCGGCGCATATTTATCTTGTGTCCAAGCAAAGGCTAAATCTACGGTGGGGAATTGCTCAACAGTGGCTTTAACAACCAATGCACGAGCTTCAAATCTAGCTAAATTACTTCCTAATGGCAGAGATAGCCTTTGATTTTCCCAGACTGCACCTAAAGCTAAACCCATTTCATAGGGCAACACATTAACACTAGAGCCAGTATCCAAGAGACCCGAAACATTCAAGGATTGACTTTGATAAGTTAATGTCAATGGTAAATAAGGAAGCGCACTTAATGCACCAAGACTAGGATCTACCTCAGTGAAAGCAAATCTTACCTTATTAGCCATGAGTCAATTCTTGTTTCTCTTTTAATGCTTGAGCAAGAATGGCGGCAGCCTCAAAAGAGTCATGTAAACCTTGTCTAGGGAGATCATCTTGAATAGACATCGGGACAATACCAGAATCCTTGAGCAACTCGGCTACAAGAAAGTTAAGTAATAAGAGCTTATCGGAGTAAGACAATTGCTTTAGTAGGGGCGCAAATTGAGTAGTTGTCAGCATGGATTCAAGAAAGTTACGGATTTTGACTTTCTGCACTTTGTCTGAGTATAACACCACCTTTGCGCTAATCCCTGCCCCAAAAGCAGGCTAACTTTGCCCTTGGACAGAAATTACAGCGATCGCTGTAGGGTGCGTTCCCTAATGTGGCTCCTACTGCTCCACTAATAGATTTTTGGGGAACGCACCATGCACATTTAACTGAGCAGAAAACGGGTTTCTCGGAGAAACCCGTTTTCTGTGCCTTACTCAACGGATTTAGTATGAGATATTATAGAGAGGTCTCCAGAAGTCAAATCGCCATCGGGAGTTAGTATATGCAAGCAATCCTTTTAAGCCGTGAAGAAGTTGCTCAACGTGCAGAGAAACTGTACGAAAGCAGCATCCGCCAAGAGGTGGAAGTTGAAGAAAACATTGGCAAGATGGTCATCATTGACATTGAAACAGGTGACTACAAAGTTGATAAAAATGGCTTACACGCTGCTGACTTATTGAGCGAGAAACACCCCCATGCTCGACTCTTTGGGATCAAAATTGGCTACAACGTTGCTGCCGCTTTTGGTGGCGGTATTATGGAGCGTGTAGTTAAGTGATTTCAGGTATTGTGGCTAATGGACACCCGATCATCACTATCCCATTTCGGATTCCAAATCGCGCTGACTTTCCGATTGAGTTTGTAGTAGATACAGGATTTACAGATGAGCTTTGTTTACCACCCGAAGCAGTAGCATTACTGAATCTTCCTTTCAGGTACGATATGCGTGCGAATTTAGCAGACAACAGCCAAGTAATGCTGCCTCTTCACAAAGCAATTATTATCTGGAATGGTGAGGAGCGAGAAACTCGTGTATTTGCAACGGGGCGGCGACCTTTGGTTGGAACTGCTTTGTTAGATAGTCATGAGCTTGTGATCCAATTTACGGAAGGTGGGTTGGTAACAATTGACGAATTGTAGTTCTCAGCATTAGCGCAAACGCAGGCTAAGTTGTATCTGTAAAAACAGACATCAAAGGCAAGAAAGAAGTTCATCTGTCCTAAGGTTGGCAGAAAAGGTTTTTAGATTTATCCAGCAAGCCCTAATTAACGATAAAATGGCTGTAATCTTCAAATTTGACCTGTTATATGACTAATCGCTCAGAAGTTGAGTCGGCTATTAAGCAACTGCCAGAGAGTGAAGTCCGCGCTCTGGCAAACTGGCTTCAAGACTATCTTGATGAGATGTGGGATAGACAAATTGAAGCAGACCTAGCATCGGGAAAATTAGATCGCCTCATCGCTCAGGCAGAAGAGGATATGGCAACCAACAACGTCAGAGATCTCGATGAAGTCCTTCGCAACCGTCGGCCTGTGGGTGGGGCAGTACAAGAGATAATAACCGAAACCTCCAGAGATACCGATGAAGTCCTTCGCAACACCCCGGCCAAATTCCAAGTAACTTCTGCATCAAATGAACAAACCGCTATAATCCGTACAGAGCGAGGACTGACAATCGCAGGAACCCGCATCACCCTCTATGATGTGATGGATTATGTGACTGCTCAATATCCACCTAAGTTCATTCAGGGATTATTTGATCTGACGGAAGAGCAAATTAATACCGCCTTGGCTTATATTGAGGCTCATCGTGCAGAGGTAGAAGCTGAATACCAGCAAGTTCTCAAAGAGGCTGAAGAACTCCGACAATACTATGAAGAGCAAAATCGTGAGCGAGTTGCTCGAAGTGCTACGCAACCACCTAAGCCAGGCTCCGAGGCTGCTTGGGAAAAGCTTCGAGTGGCTAAGGCAAAGCGTGAGTCCAAAGTATGATTTTTTTGATCGATCACAATCTCAAAGGTCATGCCTTGGTTTGGGTTGGTGCGATCGCAACTCAGGGCTGGCTTGATATCGTCCCGATTCAGTTCGTCACGTTTGCAGAAATGGATTTATCAATCGATAGTGATGACAGGACGGTTTGGAGACTTGCTCAAAAGAATCAGATGATTTTGCTTACCGCTAATCGCAGTATGAAGGGGAAAGATTCCCTAGAACAGGTCCTGCGTGAGGAAAATACCTCAGAATCATTGCCTGTGATCACCATTAGCAATGCTGATCGGCTTTTGAATGATTCCGAATATCGAGGTCGGTGTGCTGAAAGTCTTGTGGAAATTGTGCTTGATATTGATACCTATCGAGGTGCGAGGCGAATCTTCATTCCATGATATTGTCGTTTACGCTTAAGGGTTAAGGCGATCGCACTGCGACCGCCTGTTCTGGTCAGCTTGTATGTAAAGTTTTATGTACGGATTCAACATTTCTGAAAATGATGTTATAATCCCACCTATTCCACTTAGTAAGCTGTACTGAATTTAAACTGGGTATGGGAAATTTGAGGACAAATGCTCAAACTACCTCGACCCATCTCCGGCGCTCCGGTGCTCCCTTGCAGTCTTAACGAGTAATACTAAATCCGTTGAGTATAGGCTATTGATGAGAACAGGCAACAGGCAACAGGCAAAAGGGGCAATAGATAATCAGTCTTTAATAACCAGATTTAGTATAATTTAGATAGTCAACGCCTTACCATTAATCATGGATGAACCGATAGATATTGAAGTAGTTAGAACTGAAGCACTAAGAAAGCTGGGTAGAAATATAGTTAATTTTTCAAAGATTGAAGGTACTTTAAAGTATCTACTTTCAGTTAGTCAGATCGACGGATTATCAACATCAACTCGTCACCGGTTCGTTGACAATTATGAGAGATTTCGTAAGCACACATTAGGTGTGCTAGTTCGGAAATTACATGACACTGTGCTAGTTGATGATAGTCAGTCTAAACCTCAACTAGACTCTTCTGAGTTAGGTATGTCTTTGTCATTTAAGGTTACTTATAGTGACTCAGATTTCTTAAATGCTCAGAAACAGGCTCTCTCAGACATTGTGCTGGAACGAAACAAGTTGATTCATGAATATTTAGCGCCACTCGATACTAGCTCTATAGAAGACTATTACAAGTTAATCAGTCTTTTAGATGAACAAAACCCTCGATTATTAGCTCATCTTGAAGAGCTTGGGTGGATGCTAACCTCATTTATAGATCTGGTAGGGTGTGTTAATGAAATGTAACGCACCTCTTTTTTCTCTAGTCAAACTATTTTTGACTAATCTCGAATGCTAAGTCGTATCTGTAAAAACAGACATCAAAGGCAAGAAAGAAGTTCATCTGTCCTAGTATTAGCGGCGCATATTTATCTTGTGTCCAAGCAAAGGCTAAATCTACGGTGGGGAATTGCTCAACAGTGGCTTTAACAACCAATGCACGAGCTTCAAATCTAGCTAGATTACCTCCTAATGGCAGAGATAGCCTTTGGTTTTCCCAGACTGCACCTAAAGCTAAACCCATTTCATAGGGCAACACATTAACACTAGAGCCAGTATCCAAGAGACCCGAAACATTCAAGGATTGACTTTGATAAGTTAATGTCAATGGTAAATAAGGAAGCGTACTTAATACCCCAAGACTAGGATCTACCTCAGTGAAAGCAAATCATACTTTATTGGCCATGAGTCAATTCTTGTTTCTCTTTTAATGATTGAGCAAGAATGGCGGCAGCCTCAAAAGAGTCATGTAAACCTTGTCTGGGGAGATCATCTTGAATAGACATCGGGACAATACCAGAATCCTTGAGCAACTCGGCTACAAGAAAGTTAAGTAATAAGAGCTTAGGGACTTGCGTAGGAATAATATCCCAGCTTTGAAAATCGCTCTGTAGAAGAACCAGACCAGCCAGATGGCAGATTATCAAAGCGCAAGTCCCTAACATCTCGAAGGCTCTCCCCCTACTTAGGGTGATCAGCAAACCCCCGCAGCGTGGAGGGCGCAAGCATTGCGCCCCTACAGTAACGGATTTTGTCCACAATGTAGGGGCGAACTGCGTTCGCCCAAAAGGTACATTATCAAAGCGCAAGTCCCTTATCGGAGTAAGACAATTGCTGTAGCAGGGGCGCGAATTGAGTAGTTGTCAGCATGGATTCAAGAAAGTTACGGATTTTGACTTTCTGTACTTTGTCTGAGTATAACACCACCTTTGCGCTAATCCCTGCCCCAAAAGCAGGCTAACTTTGCCGTTAGATAGAAAGCACAGAAATGTTCAATCTAATAGGACGGGTTGGCCGGTAGCAATGGCTTTTTCGACGATATCGGCGGCCATTTTGACTCCTCCAGTCTTCTGCAGCGCTTTTTGCAGTCTGAGGGCATTTTCTCGGTAACTGGGGAAGGATAACACCTTTTCAATCGCCTTTCGTAAACGGGGAACTTCTAGACGGGAAATCGGAATCACTTCCCCTGTCCCCGACCATTTTATCCGAGCAGATACCCCCGGTTGGTCGTTAGCGATGGGAATGGCCACCATCGGTACAGCTTGGGCAAGGGATTCTAGGGTAGTATTTAAGCCTGCGTGGGTGATAGTAAGAGAAGCTCTGGTTAAAAGCTCTAATTGGGGAGCGTAGGGAACAACTAGGGCGTTTTTGGTCGTTATTTGAATGTTAGAGTCGCTATTGCCCAAGGATAAAACTAATTGTACCGGTAAATCGGCACAGGCTTCGGCGATCGCATTAAAGGCCGATTGTAGGCGATTTTGAATTGTACCGAGGGAAGCATAAATCAAGGGTTGTCCGGTTAATTTTTCGTAGGGAAAAGGAATCGTTTTTCTAGTGGAGGAATCGTGAAAGGGACCGGTAAAGTGAAAGTGAGCGGGTAAATTTGACCGAGGAAACTCGAATTCGGCAGGTTGTTGGCTAATTTGGGCAAGGGGAGAATAGCGTTGATTGATGTTTTGATAGGGAATTAACCCCCATTCTTGACGCTGCTGGTTGATTAACTCATTCAGGGGACGAGTCAGAGAGTCAAGGAGTTTATAGCCAAGTTTATTGCGAATAACCCCGATAAATGAGGGATTATAGTCCCAAGTGGTCATAAAGGGCGGAATAAGCGGATCACGATTTAAAACCAATGCCGAACAAAAACTGATAAAGGGAATAGCTAATTTTTCTGCGATTGTACCCCCTGAGGCGGAGACTTGATCGACAATTAGGGCATCAATTCCCAAGCGACGCATCTCTTGCGGGATAGTTTCAAAGAGGGTCGCTGTAGAATCAGTTACTAATTCTACCGTGCGTCGGACGGCGGCTGTTCCCCGTAATTGACCAATTTCGGCTAAACTTTTGGCTGATGTGCCTTTCGGATATTTGTTGGGTGCAATTGCCTGAAAATCTAAGCCGGCTGCTTGCACCATTTCTTCACCATCAAGAGTTAAAAAACAGGTAACTTGATGACCGCGTTTTTGTAACTCTTTTCCTAAAGGTAGAAGAGAATAAATATGTCCAGAGGTTGTAGGACAGAGTAAACCAAAATGAGTCATTAAACACCTCCACAGGTTTTCTTTAATTCTTCTAGATTCCAGAATGCACCACCCAAGGCGGAGAATTGTATTCCTTCAAAGCAGTTACGCACAGCCCCCAAAGCGAGGGGATTAACTAGATAAATAAACGGGACGTATTCCTGTTGAAGTTGTTGAATTTCATTATAGATAACTTTGCGCTTCTCAAAGTCTAATTCTTGGGAACCTTTGACGTATAAATCGGCGATTTTTTTCTCCCAATCCGCCGCTTGCCAGCCTTGAATTGCTGGGCTGCCGGGTTGAGGTTGTTGGTTAAAAGCGTGGAGATTTCCATCTACATACCAAATATTAGGGGCGTGGGGTTCATTATCACCAGTAAAACCTAAAATATGTGCTTCCCAATCGAGACTATTACTCAGTTTATCAACTAAATTGCTAAAAGCGATCGCTTGAAAATCCACTTGCATTCCTATGGCGGCTAAATCATTTTTAATTTGCGCCCCTATTGCTTCCCGGATTTTATTTCCTGCATTAGTAATCAGGTTAAATCGAACGGGATTATTATCAGCATCGACTAGCAGATTATCACTAATATACTTAAATCCTGCCTCTAATAATAATTCTTTGGCTTTTTCGGGATTGTAATCGTAACCTTTCAGGGTTTGATCGTAAAAAGGCGATTGGATAGAAATAAAAGAATTTTGTTCTTGTCCCAATCCTCGATAGATATCATCAATCATTCTTTGACGATTAATTCCGTAGGCAATAGCTTGGCGGAAATTTAAGTTATTAAACCACCTAGATTTAATCGCATCTACTAGGGGTTTTCCGTCGCGTTTTCCTTGGTTGAGATTAAAACTGATAAATTGGGTTCCGTAGGCAGGTCCCCCATTAAAAATAGTGAAATTACCTCTTTCTTCTTCGGTTTTTAAGAGGGAGAAAAATTCAGGAGTTACCCCAATAGAATCTAAACTTCCCGATCGAAATTGCAGTAAAGTTGTATCCTGAGATTCAACAATTGCCCAAATTACCGAAGTTATATGGGGTAATTGTTGTCCCTGGGCATCTTTTTTCCAATAGTAAGGGTTATTCTCAAAAATAATCCTTTGTCCCGTTATATATTCTTTTAGTTTATAAGCACCATTAAAAACAATTTTATCGGGAGGAGTATCTAACCCCCAAGTGGAGAGAAATTCTAACCTACCATCGGGGCTTTTTTTCTGAATAGTTTTATCTAAAGCGTGTTTAGGTAAAATCGGTGAACTGACAGCATCTAAAAAAGGGGCAAAAGGTTCGGGTAGTTTAAATTCGATTCTGCGATTATCTAGTTTAGTGATCACCGGGAATTCTTTTTTTAATCCTATTCTTAAACTATCGCGGTAGTTGTTGGGAATATCAGGATTTAGATATAATTCCTTATAGGTAAAAACCACGTCATCAACGGTTAAGGGTTGACCATCCGACCATTTTAAACCCTCTCTCATAGTAAAAATAATGCTCAAATTATCATCGGAAATTGTCCAAGACTCTGCCAAGACCGGTTCTTTTTTGCCAGTAATGGGATTTTCTGTTAAGAGTCCTTCGTAGGTTAAACCAAAAATATTCGGGGATTCGGCCGATAAAACAGCATTAAAGGTTTTTGGGTCACTTAATACCGATATGACCACTTGATTTAGTCTAACTTGATTACCACAAGCAGTTAGGGAAATCAGCAATAAACAAGAAATCAAAAATACCGTTAATCTCCGCCAAAATTTCACCATAGTCTTTAATATTTTCCCTCAAAATTATTGTATCGTCTCTCCGTTCCCTGTTCCCTTGCCTCCACAATTAACTTTACTTTTGTCCTGCTACTTAGAGGTACGGCGTTTCTCATAAGTGCGAAATGTTTAGGCATCAAATAAGGTTGAAACACCTGAAATAACCGCCTAGTCAAGTTTTTCAGCATAACTGTTTTTATGTCCCGACGTTCTGTATCAGAACCACACAAAAACTAGGTAAGGGGACTCAAGGTCAATATACTTTGCAATAAACTTTAATAATTTATCACACAGGTGAGAGTAACGGCGATCAAGAAATCACAACTCTGGGATGGAAGCGGGGAACGGTATCGAGATCAGGGACTGGGGGAGATTTAGCTAATCCAAGGATAGGTGGTTAAAATGCGTCTTAGCTTAAAACCCCACACCCCAGGAAAAACTTTTTCAGCAGACCCTACTTTAATCTATCCCTTGCATTAGTCCAGACATTACACTAGAAAAGAAGGATTATTCTAGGGAATCATGACACTGCTGACGGTTCGATCGCTCAAAAAAGACTTCGGTATCAAGGAAATTCTCAAAGATGCCAGTTTTAGTCTCGATGATTGGGATAAAGTCGGCCTGATCGGTACGAATGGATCGGGAAAATCGACCCTATTGAAAATGATCGCCGGATTAGAAGCGATCGATGGTGGCGAAATTCAAATCAATTCAGGGATGAAAATCGTCTATTTACCCCAGCAACCCGATCTAGACGACGATAAAACGGTTTTAGAGCAGGTTTTCGCTGATAGTGGCGAAAGCATGACTTTAATCAAGGAATACGAGGAATTGTCCGATCGCCTTGTCCATGAGCCAGAAAATCTGGATACTATTATGGAACGTTTGTCAAGGGTTTCGCAACAAATTGATAAACTTGCCGCCTGGGATTTAGAAACCAATGCTAAAGTTATTTTAAGTAAACTGGGCATCGATAATTTTAATGCTCGCGTGGGAGATTTATCGGGGGGATATCGCAAAAGAATCGCCATCGCTACCGCACTTTTAGCCGATCCTGACTGTTTATTGATGGATGAACCCACAAACCATTTAGATGCGCTTTCCGTGGAGTGGTTACAGAGTTATTTGTCCCGTTTTCGGGGAGGATTATTATTAATTACTCACGATCGCTATTTTCTCGATCGAGTGACTAATCGTATCATTGAAATCGATCGAGGAGATTTATATACTTATGGGGGAAATTACGCTTATTTTTTAGAAAAAAAAGCTTTAGCGGAAGAATCGATCGCCAGTAGTCAACGCAAACACGCGGGAGTTTTACGACGGGAATTAGAATGGTTATCCCGGGGACCAAAAGCGCGCAGTACCAAACAAAAAGCGCGGATCGATCGCATTCAGGCAATGGGGACTAAGGAATTTAAACAGGTGGAGGGAAAAGTCGATATTGCCACCGCAGGAAGACGCATCGGCAAAAAAGTTATTGAAGTAGAAAAGCTCTCGAAAGCTTACGGAGATCGCACTTTAATTAAAGATTTTACCTATATTTTTACTCCCGAAGATCGCATCGGTGTTATTGGCAGTAATGGGGTAGGAAAATCTACTCTCATGGATATTATTACCGGGAAAATTCTCCCCGATTCAGGCACGGTTGACATCGGTTCCACTATTCATATTGGTTACTTCGATCAACAATCCGATGATCTCAATATCAATGAAAATCAAAGAGTGATCGAATATCTGAAAAGTGTGGCCGAATTAGTCAAAACTCTAGACGGTAGCGTCATCACCGCTTCCCAGATGTTAGAAAAATTTCTCTTTCCTCCCGATCAACAGTATGCACCAATTTATAAACTTTCTGGAGGAGAAAGACGACGCTTATTTTTACTACGAGTTTTGATGAGTGCGCCTAATGTTTTAATCTTAGATGAACCCACCAATGATCTCGATGTGCAGACTTTAGCAATTTTAGAAGAATATTTAGAGGACTTTAACGGTTGTGTGATTGTCGTTTCCCATGATCGCTATTTTCTCGATCGAGTAGTTGATACTATTTTTGCTTTTGAAACTGGGGGTAATATCCGTCAATATCCAGGTAATTATTCCCTTTATCTCGATCAGAAAAAAGAGGAGGAGGAACCAAAAGAAAAAAAAGTCACCCCAAAAACTGTTAAAGCTTCCCCGTCACCTGTCAATAAGAAAATCTCTTTTAAAGAGAAAAAAGAATACGAAGATATCGAAAAACAAATACCAATTTTAGAAGCAAGAAAAACTGAAATTGAACAGGTACTTTATGGAGAACCCCTAGAAGATTTTACCAAAATAACCGCTCTGACCGAAGAATTGGCTCAATTGACTCAAAAAATTGATAATTTAACCGATCGCTGGTTAGAATTAGCAGAAAAATTAGGCTAGAATGATCCCTATTTTTCCGATCAATTTAGTTAAAACTGAGTGATAATTTCTGGTGAATCATCCTCATCCATGACCAGATCTACCGACTCCACCCGCAAGAGTGCCAAATTATCGTTAACCACCCCTTGAAGATAGATTTCCCCCATCCCTTCACCCCCCAGATCGATCGAGCCGAAAACTTGACCAGTTTTGGTATTAAAATTAAACTGAAAATAATTAGCCGAGGAAATTCCCTCGCTGACATTATCGTATTTAGCGATCTCTTGACCACTATTATCATAAAAAGATACTTGAAAATTTTCTAAAACTTGCGTTTTTCCCGAACCTTTTTCCGAAAAGATAGTCGGGGCCGTTTTTTCATCATAACTGAAAGAACCTTTAGCTGTATAGCCTTGATTTCCCAACCATTGAAAATCGATCGTCGCTGCTAAAACTCCTTGGCTATTCATGTTAGCAACTAAAAGCCAAGCTAATAGTAAAGTCAATATCATCTTTTTCCTGGTCAATCTGAACTATAGTAGGTTATTTCAGTTATCAGTGATCAGTCACCACAGCTGGTTTTCGGCAGCTTGAAATCAGAAAGACTTTAATTTTCTTCCCCTTGCAAGGGGAGAATTGTTACTGGGTGCATCTCAATTTTGTCGAAATATCTATATTACATCTTGGGCGCACACGATGCGCCCCTACCATTGGAAAATAACATTATTTTGTAGGGGCGACTTGCATTGACCCCTGAACGGAAATTTAAACTGGACAAAACCATCCTAGGGGCTGGGGTTCGCAACTGTGGCACACTAGAGAGTAGAACTGAATTGACAGTAAACCCTTGACTAATCAAATTACCCCTTTCGACCCCCTTCACAACCACGACGAGACGGGACATGACCACGAGTTAAAAGGGACTCCCCACGTCCATAGCGAAGCTTCCCTGAAGCAAATTATTAACCGTCTCTCGCGGATCGAAGGACATATTCGCGGCATCAAGACGATGGTATCGGAAAATCGTCCCTGTCCTGAAGTTTTGATGCAAATTGCCGCTATTCGCGGGGCGATTGATCGCGTCGCCAGAATTATTCTCGACGAACATCTGAGCGAATGTATTGCCCGGGCTGCCCAGGAAGGTAATATCGAGACAGAAATTGAAGAATTAAAGGCCGCCTTGGATCGCTTTTTACCCTAGATTGTGCTATAATGAGAAGTTGGCATTTTTTAGGCAGAGAGCAATTACAGGAGGTGAATTAGGTTAATGACCCAAGTGGTAGTTGGTCAGAACGAGGCGATCGAATCAGCCCTGCGTCGTTTTAAGCGACAGGTAGCGAAAGCGGGAATTTATGCGGATATCAAAAAGCATCAATTTTTTGAAACCCCTCAAGAAAAGAGAAAGCGTAAAGCAGTAGCCCGGAGACGACAAAGAACCCGTCGTCGTTAAAATTCCCCAAGTCAGAAGCCGCTCGCAAGCTTCTGGCTTGCTTTTTATTTTAACCTAGTTTTGGGTGTTAGGGGTGTAGGGTGTGGGGAGAAGGGAGAAGGGAGAAGGGAGAAAAAAGCTGATTACTGATTACTGATTACTGATTACTGATTACTGACTCCTGAAGGCTTTTTCCCTTAAGATAAAGTTTAGCCCTCGATCGAGTTCTAGTGTTTTCATGGTTTTACAACTGCGCGTCTATGTTCCCGAACATCCTCTAGTTAAGCATTGGCTGGCGATCGCCCGCGATCAAAATACCCCCTCGGTACTGTTTAAAACAGCGATGACGGAACTAGGCCGCTGGTTAACCTACGAAGCAGCACGGCAATGGTTGCCGACACTGGAAACTAGCGTTAAAACCCCTCTAGCAGAATGTCCGGCTACTTTTATCGATCCTAGCGTACCGATCGCCGTAGTCCCGATTTTACGGGCAGGATTAGCCCTGTTGGAAGGGGCGCAAAGCCTTTTACCCCTAGCTAGTACCTATCACCTCGGTTTAGCCAGAAATGAGGAAACCCTAGAGGCGAGTTGTTATTTAAATAAATTACCGGCCAGTTTTGATCCGGCCACGAGAGTCTTAATTCTGGAACCGATGTTAGCCACGGGGGGATCAATTTCAATGGCAATGGCAGAAATTACCAGCAGAGGCGTTGATCCTGCCCTGATTCGCCTGATTTCCGTGGTGGCTGCTCCGCCAGCTTTACAGAAATTGAGTCAAAATTATCCCAGTTTGAACATCTATACGGCTATTATCGATGAAGGATTAAATAGCCGCGGTTACATCGTGCCGGGATTGGGCGATGCCGGCGATCGAGCTTTTGGAACCTATTAGGAGAAAAACGGATTATGAGTCAGCGAGATGGGTTTACGGGCGGTTTTTTAGCCGGTGCGATTGTCGGTGGTTTAGTGGGCGGTGTTTTGGGGACAGTGTTGGCTAATCGCAGCCGTCGCAGTTTAGGAGATGGTGATAATCAAGCTTTTTTGGAGGGGAGCCGCAATGGGCGCTTGACTCCAGAGGAAGGCATGGAAATGGCCCGCCGCAGTTTAGAAGATAAAATTGCCCAGTTAAATCTAGCGATCGATGATGTGCGTCAACAGTTAGGATCGGTACAGGAAAACGGCAGTGATCATTAAATAGGGCTGGCTGAATAAATCTAAAAATCTTGTTGCATAAGCTCTGCCCGCGCATTTAAATTGCTTGTTGAGATGAGGCAAGGGGCAAGATTTTCCGTTAAAATTAGCAGTAATCAAACACCACGCTTGCAGGAGCTATGGTTAACCTCACCTATAACAAAAATCGCCCTCTTCCCAGCGCCGAAGAATTACCATCTTCCGACGAAACTCCAGTGGACAATCAGTTACAGAATGATATTCCCAATCTGCTGCTAAGTTTATTAGCCTCAATTTGGGCCGGTCGAGATGATTGGTATTTTGGGGTAGATATGGCTGTCTATTATAATCCAGACGAACCAGCTTTTGTCCCCGATGGTTTCTTAGCAGTTGGAGTCAACCATGATACGGGAGAAAGAGGCCGGTTAAGCTATGTTTTGTGGGGAGAAAAGTACATCTTACCGATTTTGTTTTTAGAGGTGATTTCCGAGAAGTATAATAGTGAATATGAGGAAAAATTCTTAAATTACCAAAGCCTGGGGATTCAGTATTATGCAATATACAATCCTTTCAGTGGCAGAAGAGGAAGATTTAAAAACCGACAAAGATTAGAAGTATATAAATTAATCTCAGGAAAATATCAACTTCTAGAGAGTGAGAATAATCGAGTTTGGTTGCCTGAAATTGGCTTGGCACTAGGTTACGAAAAAGGAGAACATATTGCTTGGTATCGGGAATGGTTATACTGGTATGACAAGTCAGGAAATCGCTATCTAACGGCAGCGGAAAGAGCGAACCAGGCTGAGGCGATCGCATCTCAAGAACGCTTGGCTAAACAAGAGGCTGAACAAAGAGCCACAAGGCTGGCTGAACGGCTGAGATTGCTTGGAATTAACCCCGATGAAATGTAAGAAAAGTGCTGTTAGAAATCGCACAAAAATAACAGTTAGGATCGGTACAGGAAAACGGCAGCGAGCATTAAATATTTAAGAGCCAATTTTAAAGGCCTCTAGAAATAAACTATAGGTGACACCAATTTTTAGTAAATTGAAAGATTCTCGCAGAATCGGTGCGGGTTTAGCCTGAGAACTTTGTCGGTAAACAATCCGGCTAATCGCCTCTGTAAACAGCACTAATAAACCAGCAGCCGTGACATCCCATTGGGCAGTTTGCCCAGCAGTGGTGACAATTGCTTGACCGGCAAAAGTTCCAAATAAAACACAAATTATCCGTAGGGAAATCCGCCGCCAAGGATTGCTAAAAAAGCTATTAAATCGACTGCTGGTGACATTAGCCAGCGTACTTAAACGAGTGCGTTGCATGGCCATATTTATTTAGAAGTAATACGATTAAGAAGCCACAAAGAAGTAACGATACCGGTAAAGTGAGCGAGAATTGTATTAGTATTAGCCTGCACAATTAACAGGTCAACAGAATTAACAAATTGACTGGGGTTAGAGGCAACATTAAAAGTACCTTGGGGAACATTGAGGGATTTAATTAAGACGATTCCCGCTAAAGCTTGCGCCCCCAAAATCGTTAAAAACATCCCGATAATATTAGCGATTAAACCCTGACGGATTAACTGAATAGTATCGGATTTTTTCGGGCGACTATCTTGATCACCCCTCAACATTTGACGGGCAATTTTCATGTAACGAGAAGAAAAGAAAATGGCAACCACCAAGAAACAAGCTCCACCAATGGCACACAAAACACCGATTTCAATGCCAGAAGTGCGTTGTCTCGTCCCTAATAAACTAGCGGTAGCAATGAGTAATAAAACCCCTGAAATCACGCCTAGGACAATCTGCGTCCAAAAACCGATTCTTCCCTGACGTAAAAGGATATTAGCAGCCCGTTGGACGGCCGGAGGCAAGGAATAAAGATCAGAATCTCTAGTGGTGGATATATTGGTAATTTCTGATTGTTTGTCTCTCATCGGGGTTAAGCTAGGGTTGGGTAAATCTGGTCTTGATCTATTTTCGTCTTTTTTTTTGCCCATGGCTAGAGATTTAATTTTGGCACTGACTGGCTATCTGTTTAGCTTCCACCTGTAAACGCTGGGCCATGCGAAACATTTCTTGGCCGGTGTGGAGAGAGCGATCATCGTAGTTAAGGGTAAAGGTTTCTAATTCTTCTAATCCATCAGTGAGATGATTGAGACAGTAGTAAAGAGAAGCGGCCACTTTGGCCATTTTGGCAGGGTTGGGCCGTTGGCAAAAGAGGGTTTTGGCTCGATCGAGATTTTGGCGACAGGTTTCTAGATAGTCTTGAAAAACAGCCATTAACTGATCATCGAAGGGATCGGCGGATAGGCGATCGATCTGACCTTTGAGGGGCCGGATAATTTGACCAATCAGACGATTAATCGGGCTATAGGTCTGGTTATACCACTGTTTGACCAGGGCTTCGTCTTCCCGGGCTGCTTCTTTGTAACGATGGTAATCTGCTTGGACGGTGGCAGTGCGTTGGGCGCGTTTTTCGGGAGAATTGGCGATTAGTTGATTATCGTAGTCTTTTCTTAGTCTCGGATCGCTTAAAATCTCGTAGGCGGCGTTAATAGCGACGATTTTATCGTGACTGGCACTATCGTTTTGACTATCGGGATGGAATTGTCTGGCTAAACGCCGGTAGGCCTGTTTAATCTCGTCAGGGGTCGATTTATGGCTGATTTCTAAGGTTTGGTAGTGGTTGCCGGTCATGGGCGCAAGCGATCGATCTGTCTTTTGTTATTATCGACCATGGTTAACGCCGCAGAGAAGAAGAATTGTCGAGAATGGGGGTGTGGGGGATGGGAAGGATAAATAAAAATAATCTCCTGACTCGGAGAATACTGACTCCTAACCCAATGGTAGATGTGAGATTTTTGCAGGAGTTCTATTGTTTTTGAGCTAAAGATAAGCAAAAATTATTTATTGACTACAAACACTTGAGAATATTTAAATTAACATTCCGCAATATTTATAAATTCTTAACAATTAATTGAGAAATATTTTTATTTAACAACGATGTTGCAATAGTTACAGCGATTTGGTAGAATTTCATAGTTGGTTATTCTGTACTTTTTTGGGCGGCAATGGTTGAAACCCTTGCTACACCTACAAGGTAATCCTAATTAAGACAGGTAAATGAGTCAATTTCACCCACAACGATGATCTTTTTTTTGTGTAGTTTTATTGCAAAAAAAAAGTTTTTTTGACAACAAGCACAAAGTATGATAACAAACCAACGCATTTCTGGCTGCGAGTAATTATTGCAGAGTGGGGGTAGGGTGTGGGGAGAATAAATAAAAGCAATCTCCCGACTCGGAGAATTCTGACGAAATTGGCAAAATTAGACAAAAGGATTGATTTCAGGGATATCCTCGATCGAGGGTAACTCTATTTGGCCCGATCGCTCTTGTGCAACATAATAGGGACAATGAAGCTGACAATCGGGACGATGGGGAAAATTGACTAAATCATGTTGGTATGCTGATAGATAGCGATCGAGAGCCTTCAATAAACGGCGTAAATCCCGCCCTGTCTGTTGGTGTAGTTTCTGATTATAGTTAAAAGTAACTTGTTGGGGGCTGCGGGGTAACTGCACAAACCAATAGGTCATCGATAAACTATCAAGAGGATAAGCAGAAGTTTCTCCCAACACATACAGATAAAGTCTCGTCTGCCAATTTTTGGCTAGTTTGTCGGCATCGACAGGTTTTAAGTAGGTTTTCCAGTCAAAAATTATCGCTCGATCGCTCTCTAGTAAAATTAAATCATAGATAACCGTCAATAAATAATTACCCACAGTTAAACTGCGACAATGTTCCGCTTCTCGATTGGCTTCTCCCGGATTTTGGGCAATTACTGGGGCAGCCTTTAACAGGGCCGTTAAACAATGTTCTAACTGTTCATTTTCCCCTAATAGGGAGGCGATCGGCAGCCCTAATTCCCGCTGCTGTAATAATAGGTGAAACTGGCTGCCCCATTCTTGCCGCTGCAATTGCCCGGGGTCAGCCGGTGTGTTAAGTTGCTCTAGATAGACTTTTTGAAATCTCGGTGGACAGGTTTCCAATAGGTTTAAATGGCCTTGGGCAAGACGATAGATCTCAGACATGATAGGTTATCGTTAATCAAACAGTAGTTAGCCTAGGGTTTTGGGCTGACAGATGGTAAGAAGCTTTTGACTAAGTGAGTGGGTGGAATTAAATATAAGATGAACGTAGGTTGGGCTTCGGCCGTGAGCTTTTGCCGAACGGTTGAAGCATGAAACCCAACACCCGCATGGGTTACGAAGTGCGCTAACCCATCCTACAAATAATTGTGCCTCCCTACTTATCTAAATTCAGTAGATGGAAAAGGTTGAATAACCGGTGTTGTCAAGTTTGAAGATGATGGCGCACCAGAGCAGACTTGAAAACGCTTTAAGAGTAAGGCTTTCGTTGTGTCGCAATTCATTCTTCATATTCTGAGCTGACAACGCCATATCTTCAGCTTTTGGCCAGACAATAAATTGACTTTTTCAAGTATGTCTTCTTGGCTTTCCCGAATAATATATTTTTTGTTCTTGATCATCGGTCGGTCTCTCCACGGGCTGTTCTGCGCTATCAACAATCAACTCATAATCCCTTAATTGTTCAATTATTATTTCCTCTTCTTGGCACTTCTTTATTTGTTCTAAAAAACTTGGCGGTAACTCGCCTTCAAAAAGTTTTTGCCAATAGGTAAAGATATTATGAGCCGTTGATTCACTCACTTGAAACATTAGTCCTCAGAGTTGAAAGCTTAGATGATGTCTTAAATAAACCAACATTAGAACAATTTGTTCCCATAGCTGATAATTTAGGAGGTGTTCCGCTTCCTGGTTGATTAATCCTAATTTTGGTTTTTTCGATTTCTGATTGGTTTTTCCGATGTATAAGTTTTCCAAGTACCCTCAGTTGTTCTAGTTGTTGGTAGTCAATTCCTAATCGTCTTTTAGTTTGTTTTGGATATTTTTGAATGGATTCCCAAGTGTAGTTTTTCATGGCTTTTTTTGAGTCACTATTTGTTTTATTATATCCTATTATTGTGATTTAATAAAATTAGGTCGAGGTCTAATTGGATGCCAGAATATCATTAACCATATCGTGCCGCCTACGCGGGTTATCGATTGAAACACCACTTTTTAGGGAAAGTTGACCGATTTTGAGCATTATTTTTGCTCCTTAATCCTATCGTTTCCCCACGATAAAATCTACCCCTGACTGGAGAATCAAGGGGGGGGGGAAAAGAAATATTTTTTTAACTGACTTTACACTCAACTCCAAAACCGACCAAGAGAACTTTTTCTAAGGGTTCCCCCTCCTGGGGACGTTGATAGTTAATAATTTTGCGAATTCGCAGGTCTGGATTGATTAAAGTAATTGAATCCACGGAAACACTGCGAGTATAATTGGTGGTCATTAATAACTCTCTCGTGGTGGAATCAAAGCGAAAAGCGGAGATAATTGGTCTTGCTTCTTCGTAGGCGCAATCACGAAGATAATCCCCTTCTAAATAACCGTTATTTTCTGCTTTAACCACAAATAAAAGATTAAGATTTTGTCGGACTTCTTCCCCTTTTTCCGAGATGGTATAGAAACCTAAATTAAACCCAGGGATACTTTCTAAATTAGCAATCTCAGGATAGTTATTATCTGTGAGAACTTTCTGTTTAATCTCCCTAGTTAGGGGTTGAATGAGAAATTCAGTACGGGAACGTTCCACTTCTTGATCAGCTAGATAATGATAGGTTCTTTCTGTTTGCCAACTACCGACACAATAGGCAAAAAATTGCTGAAAAATTTCGGTATTCATAGATTTAATTCTCCTCTTGTCAGTATCTTACCTTTTAAGTTATTTTATCAGTAACTTGTTCCCTATTTTCAAAACCATAACAATCTCGAACAAGATAAAGTGGCCTACCCTTAACTTCTTCATAAACCCTGCCAATATATTCGCCAATAATACCAAGAGTGAGTAATTGAATTCCTCCTAAAAATAAGACGGCAACCATCAGAGAAGCGTATCCGGGTACATCGATTCCTAAAATAATAGTCCTGAGCATTAAAAAAATAGCATAAACAAGACTAACAAGTGCAATGATAAATCCTACATAAGTCCAGACTTTCAGAGGCAAAAAACTAAAAGAGGTAATACCATCGAGGGCAAAATTCCATAATTTCCAGTAATTCCATTTAGTTTGTCCTTGATATCGCGGTTCTCGATCGAATAAAATTGATGTCTGTTTATATCCCACCCAAGCAAATATTCCTTTCATAAATCTTTGACGTTCGGGCATCTTTTTAATTGATTCTACCACTCGGCGATCGATTAAGCGAAAATCTCCCGTATTAGGGGGAATAGGAACCCGACTTAATTTATTAATGACTTGATAGAAACCTTCTGCTGTAAAACGTTTCAACCAACTTTCGCCAATTCTAACCCGACGCGACGCATAAACCACATCATAACCCTGCTGCCATTTTTCAATCATTTCGGCAATTAATTCGGGGGGATCTTGTAAATCAGCATCAATAGGAATGACTGCCATCCCTTGACTGTAATCAATTCCTGCTGACATGGCAATATCTTTACCAAAATTACGGGATAAATTAACTACTTTAATTTGTGGATAACGTTGATGATATTCCACGAGATTTTTGAGAGTATTGTCACGACTACCATCATTGACGCAAACAATCTCATAACTGATATTTAGTGCCTCTAAAACCGCTAAAAGTCGCCTAAAGAGAGCCTCGACATTTTCTTCCTCGTTATACAGAGGAACAACAACAGATATTTTCACTGGTATTTGATTTGATAGCATATTAATTGACAAAAAACTAGAGAAATTTCCTAACAAATATCAGCAGTTAAAACTTGTTCGTACTTACCGGCTGCTTGCTGCCAAGTATAATTATCTTCGATTAACCTGCGAGCATTTCTAGATAATTTTTCTCGTAACTCTGCCGATTCAAAAAGACGACTAATCTCCGTACAATATTCCTCAATACTATTAGCCCTTAAGGCGGCTAAAGGAACATTATTTCCTTCCACTGTTAACCCTTCTAAACCTCGATCGCTGGCTACCACTGGCACCCCCGCAGCCATCGATTCTAGGGTTTTAAACTTCATTCCAAAACCCGTTCTTAGGGGAATAACTGCCACAGTTGCCTGATGAAGATAGGTGATCATTGATGGTACTCGTCCCGTCACAATCACTCCTTTTAACTTAGTTAATTCTTGCACTTCTAGGGATGGATTAGCACCGACTAGAGTTAAAGTAGTATCGGGGTAAGTAGTTTGAATACGAGGTAAAATTTCCCTGGCTAAAAAACAGGCCGCATCGATATTAACCCAATAATCTAACCCACCGATAAACACTAAATTATGTCCAGCAGTATCCTCGGTACGATAGGGAAACAAATCTAAATCTACTGCATTAGGAATTAAATAAATCTCTCCATTGGGGGCAAATTCTTCCATTTGTTTTTGATCATCATCGGTGGTGACGACAATTTTTGAGAATTTCTGCACAGTTTTTTGTTCGTATCGACGCATGAGAGGAAGGTAGAGACGATCCCGTAATTCTTGACTAGAAACCCCAATTTCTAATTGACTTTTGCAGGTTTGATAGAGGGAACTATGCACATCAATTACTGTCCTAATTTGCTGTTGCCATTGGGGACGAATATAAATTTCATTAACGCTATGTTCACTGGTAATTACTGAGAATTTTTGACTCTTAACTGCCCTATCTATCCAGTTCTGCATCTCTTGAGAATAGCCAAAAAGTACATTGGGAGGGGTTCCCGTTTGCAGGAATTGAGCTAATCTTTGCAGTTTAGCAATTATTCCAGTTTTGGCATCTCGAGGACGGGGAAAAACTACCAATTCACTAACAAAGTTACCTAACTTTTCTACCTCCTCATCGCTGACATCAGCAGTACGCTGAACGATGAGAGTAATATCATGATTTTTGCTGAGATACTTGAGTAAATTAAAAGTTCTGCCCTGAGTTCCTCCTCTGGTTGGGGGATAGGGAAAGGCGGAACTAATCATTATGATATTCATAGCTATTTCTCTAAACGATTTTCTACCATCATGCGGACAATATCAGTCATTTTGTATTGTGCTTGCCAACCTAATTTTTCCTTAGCTTTGCCTGGATTACCGCGACTAATGGCTAAATCTGTTGGTCTTAATAAACTTCGATCTGAGATTACATGATCTTGCCAATTTAAGCCAACAGTAGCAAAAGCTGTGGCGACAAAATCCTCTAGTTTTGAACTTTCTCCCGTGGCAATGACGTAATCATCGGGTTGCTCCTGTTGCAGCATTAAATACATCGCTTCAACGTACTCCGGCGCCCAACCCCAATCCCTTTGAATATCCATATTTCCTAAGTGCAAAGTTTCGGGACTTCCCTGGGCAATTCTAGCTACGGCAGCGATAATTTTTTGGGTAACAAAGCGCTCGGGACGCAGGGGAGATTCATGATTGAAAAGTATGCCTGAACAGGCAAAAATTCCATAGGCTTCTCGATAATTAGCCACTTCCCAAAAAGCCGCCGATTTGGCGACAGCGTAGGGACTGCGAGGACGAAAAGGGGTATTTTCATCGGCAGAATTATCGCCAATATCCCCGAAACATTCACTCGATCCAGCATTATATAATTTAATTTTTGCTCCAGTAAATCGAATTGCTTCTAAAAGATTTAAGGTTCCCGTGGCAATACTTTCTAAGGTTTCCACCGGCTGCTCAAAAGATAAACCCACAGAACTTTGTCCAGCCAAATTATAGATCTCATCGGGCTGAATTTTAATTAAGACCTGTAGGACACTGCGAAAGTCATTCAGTGCCATCGATTCTAGTTTTACCTGTTCCTTGATTCCCAAACGCTTCAGGTTACTAAAAGAGGACATTTGGGCATCCCGGGAGGTGCCACAAACTGTATAACTGGCTTTTAACAGTAATTCGGCTAGGTAGGCTCCATCCTGCCCCGATATACCACAAATTAACGCTTTTTTACCCATTTATTTACAATAATTTACTTTTGAGGGGTTAACATCGCCTTGGCGGCCTCGCTTAAATAACCGATTTGTCCGTAGGCATAGAGAAGATTCTCAAAGCTTTTAGCGGGATCATTGATAAATTTGACAGATTTAACCAATCCTCTCACCAAGCGCTCACCTCCTCGCCTAAATTGAGCCAATCCCGTTCTTCCTGCCACTTCTTCCCGGTAGTGTTCGCTGATGCCTTGCCACCAACTGCGACGCATAAACCATTGACGATTGATTCTTTCTGGGGCAACATTGTGTTCCACCAATGCTGCGGGAAAATAGCCCACTTGCCATCCCTGGGCGAGTGCCAGTTCCGTAGTGTATAATTCCTCGTTAGAGAGGAGTTTTTTGCCAATTCTTCCCAAATTAGGGTCAAAACCGCCAATTTTCTCCAAGAAATCCCGCCTAATTGAGTAATTAACCCCTCGCGGAGTTAAATCCGCTTGGCTAATGTATAACACATTGTCGCCCAAATCGAAAGCCCCTAAACCCCCTGCTAACTCATCGGATAACCAATTGGGTTGACTGTAGCCTTGCGGCCAAATTAAGGTGACTTTTCCCCCCGCTACTGCCAGTTTTTCGTTATTTTCGTAAGCATTTAACAGAATTTGCAACCATTGAGGATCAGCGATCGCATCGTCATCCAAATATGCTAAGATCGGCGCCCTAGTTTCCTTCGCCCCGCGATTTCTGGCGGTAGATAGCCCTAAAATAGGTTCGTAAACATATTTTAGCCGCCCATCTCCCAGACGAGACTCGGCCACTTGACGGGTTTTATCGGTAGATGCGTTATCAACCACTAAAATCTCGCAATCTGGGCAAGTTTGCGCCAAAAGACTATCGATCGCTCCTTCTAGGTAGTGATCGCGGTTGTGGGTACAGATAATCCCTGCTATTTTAGGAGCCATGGCCATCAAGGTTACTCATTCAATACTCTAAAACTTAACATTCCTTTGCAAAAATGTAAAAATACTTTTAAAGCCGTCAGCCGTCAGCCGTCAGCCGTCAGCCGTCAGCTAGATAATAGTGATGATAACTAGAAAAATGGCCAATTAATTGCCTTTCTCAAGTAACAAGCTGATTACTGATAACTGATTACTGATTACTGATAACTGATCACTGATTACTGATAACTGATAACTGATTACTGAAATATTATGCCGAAAGTAACTGTTTGTATTCCCACCTATAACCGCGCCGATTATCTCACCTATTCGATTAATAGTGTCTTGCGGCAGACTTATGAAGATTTTGAGTTAATTGTCTGTGACGACGGTTCTTCTGATCGAACCCCAGAAGTGGTGGCAGCATTTCAGGATTCGAGAATAATTTATCTGCGTCATCCCCAAAATATTGGCAGAAGTTTAAATATGCGATCAGGTTTTACGGCTGCTCGGGGAGAATATTTTATTAAATTCGATGATGACGATGGACTAACTCCTGAATTTTTAGCGAAAACTGTCCCTATTTTAGATCAAGAAAAAAACGTTGATTTTGTCTGTACCGATCACTGGATTATTGATAAATTTGGACAAAGAGTTGTATCAGCAACAAAAAAAAATTCAGCGAAATGGGGCAAAGATAGATTACAACAAGGGATTATTCCTGATTTAGAAAGACAAACTTTTTTCTATAAAAGTTTACAGGTGGGTTCGACTCTTTTCCGTTATCAATCTTTGGCCGATGTGGATTATATGCGCCCTCAAGCGGATGGTTGTGAAGATTTTGATTTATTAGTGCGTTTAGCCTTAGCCGGAAAACAAGCTTATTTTCTGCCGGAATTATTAATGGAATATCGTTTCCATGGGGGTCAAACTAGCTTAAAGCAAGCGGTTCACTTTTTGCAAGCCAACTTGTTTTGTACAGAAGGTTATCACTTTAATGATCTAAAATTAGAAGAAGAAAGAGTGAAAAGGACGGCTTTTTTACAGGAATGTTTGGGAATAAGATTAATTGAAAAGGGAGAAACCGAAGCTGGGCGAATTTTAATAGAAAAAGCCTCGCAATTGTCAGGAAAATCCCGACGGGCCAGACTAGGTTTACTGCTTTCCTATTTACCTCTGAACTTGAGACAATTAGCTTTTCAAGGTTTCCGTCAACTACGCCCCAAAGATTACGCCGAACAGGTAAGAGCCGTGTAAACTATAATTTATAGCAGTTATCTTATCTGGTCGGGTAGGAAGTTTTCGTTTTCGGGAGCCGGTTCTCCATACCAAATTAGGTTACACTTCATCTTTGTGGGAAAAGCCGCCAGTTTTTTAACTTAACTATCTATGGATACTATTCACGTTACAGGAATTCGTGCCTACGGTTACACAGGATATCTCGCCGAAGAACAGGTTTTAGGTCAATGGTTTGAGGTGGATTTATCCCTAGAAGTTGATATCAGCATTGCTGGCAAAAGTGACGCAATTGAAGATACTCTAGATTATCGACAAGCGATCGAAATTGTCAAACACCAGATTGAAACCGGCAAATTTGCCCTAGTGGAAAAATTGGCCACAGTCATCGCTGAGGATATCCTACAACTCGATCGAGTGCGACAGGTAAGAGTACAATTATCGAAACCCGCCGCCCCAATTCCCCATTTCACCGGTAAAATCACCATTGATATTACTAGATCTCGTTGAGTTTACGGGTATTATCGACTAAACTTTGAGCAAAAGCGTCAAAACGTTGGGAAAGCTTCTCGTCAAGGATTTTTCCTTCTTCGTTGAAGACTTTCCACGCTTGTCCTAAGCTAATTTGTTCGGGAATCACCCAAGCATGAACCCAACGGAGAATGATTCTTAAATCATTTAGGGCATTACTATTGGATTGGCCGCCTAAAACACTGATTAATCCGGCAACCTTTCCCGATAACTCCTCAAAACTCATTAAATCTAGGGCATTCTTCATCACACCACTGACACTGCCATGATACTCCGGTGTCGCCAAAATTAATCCCGCTGCCGATTTAACCGTTTGCTGCATTTTGGCCACATCGGGATAGTCAGAATAGTCATCTCCCCCGTTACAGAAGGGTAAAGAGAGTTTTCTCAGGTCAATTATCTCCGTTTCTACTCCTAACGCCCCTACTCGACTGATAGCAACTTCTAACGCCATCGCACTATAGGATCCGGGGCGTAAACTGCCATTAATACCAACGATTTTGATCATAGAATTTATACGAACTCATAACGACTACATATAAGCTAACAAAAAAAAGAGACAATTGGGGAAGCTTAGTTAAAAAAATATGTCGATGGGGCGGGGGGAGCGATCGATCTAAGTTTTAATAGGAGTAGAAAGAAAGATTTATTCCATTTCCCCTCATTGCCATGCCAGAATTTCTCGATTTTCTCAAACATAAATATGCCTATGTGGCTATTGGTGAATTTAAACCGGGGTGTTTTTCCGAGGCCCAAAAACTCTACGAAAAGGCCGTTTCCACCTATTCTACGGGATTCCAAGGGGCTTTTCTGCTGCAAAAACCTGGAACCGACGAAGGAATTGCCGTGATCATCTGGGATAAAATCGATGATATGGAGGCCAATAAAAGCGAAGCCCATGAATTATTGCTGAAATCCATGGCTCCTCTGTTTGTGAAACCGCCTGTCACCGATTTTTATGAAGTATGTAGCGAGATAGAAGGTTCCCCCATTTAGGGATAATGTTTCTTTTCGGTGGCGATTAATTTGGCGGCTAAAACCCCGCCTAGGAAACCAAATAAATGTCCTTGCCAAGAAATCCCCGGACGGGAAGGCAAAACGCCCCAAATTGTGCCACCGTAGAGTAAAAAGACTAGAATTGACAAGAGTATAGAAGGAATATTTCTCTGGAAATAGCCTCGCAGTAATAAAAAACCTAAATAGCCAAAAATCAAGATACTTGCCCCGATATGGGTGTATCCGGGAGCAGCAAATAACCAGACTCCTAACCCCCCCACCAGCATAGTTAACCCAGTCACAATAAAAAAGTCACTGGTTTCCTGTAACATCACCAACCAACCGAGAATCAGGAAAGGAACCGTATTAGCAATAAGATGGGGAAAGTCCCCGTGTAGGAAAGGTGCGAAGAGAATACCCCGCAATCCGATGACTTGATGGGGAATAATCCCGAAATCGTCTAAACTGCCCCGAAAAACAAATTGATCTAAAATCTCTAACAGCCAAAAAATCGCCACAAAAGTAGCGAGGATTATTGCTTGGGTTTTTATTTCTTGCCGAGAGCCTTGACTCATAAGATTGATGGATGAGCTATTTTTTCCCATTATAGCCCCCCACATCAGTTATCAGTTATCAGTTATCAGTGATTCAGTTACCAGTTATCAGGTGTGAGTTTACTGTTTACTGTTTACTGTTTGCTGCGGGACAAAGAGGGGCTAATTGACAGGAAAAACAAGCGGGATTTCTTGCTTTACAAACTGCCCGGCCGTGGTAAATAATACTAATAGAAAAAGTTTCCCAATCCGGTTGAGGTAGTAAAGCCATTAAATCCCGTTCAATTTTCACCGGATCGTTATTAGTAGTTAAACCCAAACGATTACTTAAGCGCTTAACGTGGGTATCTACTGTCACCCCCTCAATAATCCCGTAAGCGTGAGCAAGTACCACATTAGCCGTTTTTCTAGCTACCCCGGGTAAAGTTAATAATTCCCCCATTGTCTTGGGTACTTCCCCCTGAAAATCCTTGATAATTTTTTGACAAGCACCCTGAATATTTTTAGCTTTATTGCGATAGAATCCCGTGGAACGAATGAGGGTTTCTAACTCCTCTCGCTCGGCAAAAGCTAAGGATTTAGCATCGGGAAAACGAGCGAATAAAGCAGGAGTCACCTTATTTACCCGCTCATCAGTGCATTGTGCCGAGAGAATAACTGCCACCAATAACTGCACAGGAGTTTGATAATTTAAACTACAGGTTGCCTCTGGATATAATCGCTTTAGGTTGCTTAAAATTTCTAGGGCGCGCAGTTGAAGCTTAGTTTTTTTTCGAGGGGCGATCACTGGAATAAATCCTGAAAAACTGCTAGGTTAGCCGTGTCGCGCACGATTAAGAAAACTCCTAATCCTAAGAGTAAAACTAGACCTGTTTGCATGATGTTATCTTGCAGTTTAGTTGGGAGAGGTTTACCTACCAAAGCCTCGATTAATAAAAATACCAACTGACCGCCATCAAGGGCAGGTAAAGGCAGAATATTAATCACCGCTAAGTTAATACTAATTAGGGCGGCAAATTGAAAAAGATTACCCGCATCATTACGAGCGATTGCTGCTCCGTATTCGACAATTTTAACCGGTCCTGCTACCTGTTGAACACTGTCTTTGAAGTTACTAACTAACTGCCCAAAACCTTGCACGGTTAATAGGATTAATCGTTGAAATTCACCCGCACCCAAGCTAAAAGCTTGCCCAAAACTATCGGCTTTTAGGCGAGTTTCTTCACCGTTAGGAGCCAATCTCACCCCAATTTTACCCTGACCATCACTTCCCAATTCAGGAGTAACGATTAAATCGAGAGTTTCTGTCGGGCGTTTGATGGTTAATTTTAGGGGTTGAGCGGGGGAAGATTGAATAATGTCACGGAAGTCAATAATGGCATTTTGAGAAGCACCAAGGGGCTGATCATTGATAGCGAGAACAATATCCCCCGCTTGCATTCCCGCTTGTTTAGCGACGGAATTTTCCGAGGTGAAAACCTCTGGAATAATTACCCCTTCTTGATAGTTAATTTGGGGAAAACCCACCGTAGCGACTTGGGTAACAAGCAAAAAATAGGCAAAAATTAAATTAGCAATTACTCCCGCACTAATGACGATAGCTCGATCGAAAACGGGACGATTGCGTAATAAATCAGGATCGTTATTGGGAATTTGACTATCGGGATCATCATCGGGAAAACCAACGTAACCCCCTAAAGGAATGGCGCGGAGGGCGTATTCTGTTTCTTTACCTTGATATTTAGCTAAAGCTGGACCAAAACCGATGGAAAAGCGATTAACATGGATAGATTGCCAACGGGCGGCGGCAAAATGACCCAATTCGTGAACGACAATTAATAGGGCAAGTACACCGATCGCTATTAAAACTGACATGATGATCAAATTATAATGATTAGGGGTCGAGAAGGTCGTTGCCGACCTCCCCTCCCATTCAGAACCATACATGAGATTTTCACCTCATATGGCTCCTAGTTTGACTGTTCCCTTGTTCAGGATACAGCTTGACATCCTTTGGTTAACAGTATATCATCTTGTTTGACAATTTCCCTAGAGGATGTCTTACCAGATGATTCTAGGCTCTCGCACTTCTTTATAGTACAACTCAAGGCATGGCGGTTTCAATTGCTGGCTTGCCAGAACAAGTTGATCCTCACTGGCGACGCGGTATCAGTTATCTCAAAATTGGCTTACGTTGCCTACAAGGAGTTTTTCATAAGGGACGAGAACTTCTTCTGCCTATTCCCCTTCTCCCCAAAGCTCCCGAACCAGTTTTTGCCTCAAAGCCAGCTGAACAAGATTCCTTTGAACGAATTTGCTTCTCTCGCATCCGTGCCTTAACCTGTCAGTGATTCACCAAGAATTTTCAGGCAGTCAGGGAATTCGGTTAATTTTTTTTTCGGTCTATCCCGCCTAAATATGAGGGGTTCGCAGGCAAGCACGGATTCCCATTGTGAATATAAGTATATGTCAAGTGGCGGGGTTTTGTCAAGGGGTTTAAGAAAAAAAATCGGGTTTATGAACGGGAAGCAAGGCAATAGCCAAGGGCGAAGAGAATGCCAATAAAAAAGTGAAGATTAACCGCTATAAACTTGCAGTTACTGACTCGCTGAGGTTGGTCGTGATTTTGGCTAACGTGGTTGACTAATTGCCAAGCGAAAGGGAGACTAAGAAAGATTAAGAGGGTGAGAGGGGGATAAACTTGCAGCAGGACAAAAACTACCGTTAAAACGTAAACGATAACCGTCACCGCGGTTAAAACTCGAGAACCTTTTAAAGTACCTAAACGGGCAATGGGTGATTTTTTACCCGCTTTGAGATCATCGGCGACTTGATGGAAATGGGAACAAAAAAGGATGATAGAAGTGGTAATCCCAATAATAATTGAAGCCGCTAGACTAGAGACAGAAAAAGTACCGGCTTGGGAATAGTAGGCAGCCGCAATCGCCAAGGGGCCAAAAGTAAAGAAACAAATAATTTCACCTAATCCTTGATAACCGAGACGGAAGGGAGGCCCTTGATAGGTATAGCCCAAAAAACAGCAGAGGGCGATTAATTCTAGGATCATCCAATCGCCTCGCCAATAACTAATGGCAAAAATACCGGCGATACCCACTAAGAGAAAAAGATTACTCAGCCAGAAAATTAAAGATTTATTGCCGGTTAAATTAACGATCGAATGGGCCTTATTGACATCGATCCCAGTATCGGCATCAAAAACATCATTGCTGAGATTTAACCAAGCGAGAATTAAAATAGCTGAGAGGATAAAAGTGGCAAAAATCGGAGGAGAAAATCGACCTGTTTCCTGATAAGCGATCGCTGTTCCCAGAATAATCGGTATAATCGCCACACTATACATTGGTAGTTTAATGGCTGCTAACCAGAGTTTTTTGGCCGAGGGAGTGGTGACAGTATCGGTGGTCATAGTTAAATGATAATCAGGAAAACTCGAGCGCTCTAGGGATAAAAAACGAGGGTTTAAGGTAGAATTATAGCTTTTTGTGCCTCAACTAGAAAGGCGGCATTTGATATTTGTGTTGATCAACAGAAGTTATTAAGTATCTAAGCACAATTAATTACACATCTAAGCCACTACTCCGTCAGACTGCTGCTGTGATCAGTAAACAGTGAACTGAAAACTCAAATCCGATCCCTAATAGCTGTATCGGAGTCTCGGAGTCTCGGAGTCTCGGAGTCTCGGAGTCTCGACTAGGAAATTAATTTTGCACGACTACTTAAAAATGGTAGGGGTGCAGGGGATGCGCCCAAAATTGAACAGAGGATGTTATTCTCTAGACAGTCAGCTGAAAATTCCCGCAACTTTCCCAGCCACCGATGAGAGCGATCGCTAAAGATGATATTCTTTGTATTCACCATGAAGATGTACCGGTTTATAAAAAAGGCGGTTCATTGGTGAGAAATAGTTATTTTTGGGCGCTAAAATCGATCGCCTGTGGGGCGCGTCGGGGACAGGATTGGGAGTTCGATGCGGAGGTGTGGGTGGCGCTGGTGCGGATGTTGCTCTGTTTTGCCAATTCTGGTTATTTGGGCGATGGTGAGACAATTTTAGAGTTTACTGTCGATTGTCCCATTCCCGAACCTTTGCGGGCGATATCTACTTACTTATAGCCTCGCTGAGATAATTAGCGGTGGATTCCACCAGAGGAATAGTATTTTCGTATAACATTCGCGTCGGTCCGATAATGCCGACACTACCGACGGGAGTGTCTCCTTGTTTATAAAAAGCGGAGATAAGAGTGCAAGGGCGCATGGATTCCAGAGGATTTTCGGAACCAATGGTTATTTTGACTTTTTTAGCTGATTTTTCCAGTTCTGGTCTTTGTAAAATCAGGGGTAAAAGGCGATCCTGTTCTGCTTCCAATAGATGCAGTAACATTTGTACTTGTTGCCATTGGGCGAATTCTGGCTGTCGAATGACTTCAGCGACACCATGGACGATAATCTCCGGGGTGGCAGTGGATTGGAGACTAGCGCTGATTTCTTGGCTTAATTGTTGGAGAAAATGGGTATAACGGGCAAATTCTCGCTCGATTTGCTGCCAATCGAGGTTAATTAAATCTGCCAAGCAATAACCTTTTAATTTTTCCCCGAGAAAATTAGAGAGGATTTGTAATTCTTCTGCTAATCCATCCTCCTTGTCCGTTTCCATGGACTCAGGAATCTCTATCATAACCGAGCGTGTTTGTAAACTATCTGTAACAATAATTAACATGATCTGCCGGGCTGAGACGGGGACTAATTGCAGATGACGCAGGGTATTGGTGAGGGTGTGGGGGAGGGTAACGATAGCGATATAACCGCTTAAACCGGCTAAAAATTGGCTGGCCTGTTGCAGAAGACTTTCGAGACTCCAAGCGGGAGATTTAGCGTTTCGATGCAGATAATAGCCGATTTTTTCGCCGATACGGTCATCGGGAGTCATTAACTCATCGACGTAGAGACGATAACCCCAATCGGAGGGAATGCGTCCGGAGGAAGTGTGGGGTTGATAGAGTAAACCCTCTTTTTCCAGTTTACCGAGAGCATTGCGAATAGTGGCGGAACTAACAGTAAAATTATACTCCTCCACCAGAGTTTTCGAGCCAACCGGTTCGGCCGTGGCGATATAATGTTGAATTGTCGCCTTTAATATCTGTTGATAGCGATCGCTGAGATGAGTTCTAGCGGACATAGGGGAATAATCTTAAGAAAAGATTTATAACAATTTTTTAGACAGTATAACGCTTAATCAGTTATCAGTTATCAGTTATCAGTTATCAGTAGTCAGTAATCAATGGGGAGAAAGGGGATAGTTTGCCCCTCTTTTTTCCCGATTGGGGCGATCAAAATTAGTAACGGGGAATATTAGGATCGACGAGGAGGGAATAAGCATCGATGCCGCCGTTAATATTTTTAACATTAGTAAAACCCTGACTTTGTAGCCATTGGCACATCTGCAGGGATCTCATGCCATGGTGACAGATAACGAGGGTTTCCGCTTGGGGGTTGAATTGGGTGGCAATAGTGGGCGACCATTCTCGGTATTGACTCAAGGGTAAAATGGTAAAACTGGCTACAGATGCGATCGCAACTTCCTCCGGTTCGCGCACATCAATAAGTTGTAAATTAGGATCATGATCGGCTAAACGGAGAGCGAGTTCATGGACGCTAATTTCGGGAATGCACATAGATTTGGTCTTAAGAATGGGTTATCTTTCCTTTAGATTAGCAAATCGAGCGACCCTGAGCGGTTAGGGACTTGCGTAGGAATAATAAGCTGCCCGCGTATTTAAATTGCTTGTTGAGACGAGGCACTCTTGCACTCTTGCAACAGCAAAGGGATTGGGGGGGATTCGGCTAATTATAAGAATAAGCGGTTTAAATGCGTCTTAGCTTATCCCAGCCAGACAATCGCTCTGTAGAAGATCAGACCAGCCCTAAATGGTACATTATCAAAGCGCAAGTCCCTGACATCGCATCATTAAGGCGGCGGCGGAAAGGGCAGGTGTTAACCCCCACGTCTCCGCTCACTGGTCGCGCCATGCCCATGCTTGGAGAATGGCTGTGATAAGTACCTAAGCAAAATTAATTACACATCTAAGCCGTCAGCTTTTTGCTGTGATCAGTAAACAGTAATCAGTAATCAGTGAAAAGACAGTAGGAAACTTCTATTTAATACTGCACACTTAAAACTCAAATCTGATAACTGATAACTTGCCCACTGATAACTGATAGCTGTCTCGGAGTCTCGGAGTCTCGACTAGGAAATTAATTTTGCACGACTACTTATCAGGGGCATTTATGCCTAAAGGTAGACAAAATGTATTAGGCTAAAAGCTAAACTATTTTGGCAAGATTTCTTTGAAGACCTCCTCAGCCTACTTATTGGTTTTCCACGGTAGTCGCGATCCGCGTCCAGCCATGGCGGTGACGCGATTGGCAGCCTTAGTTCAGGAAAAAATCAGTCAACCCGCCGAAAGATTGGCGAGTAAATCGGAGTTTAGCCCCTCTATAGCGGTTCTAGAAGCAGATAATCGGGTATTAGTAGGGACTGCCGCCCTAGAATTAGCGATAACACCTCTCCATCAACAAATAGAAGCTTTTGCCCAACAAGCACAAAGCCAAGGATGTAACCGGTTGCAGATTATCCCCCTGTTTCTCCTGTCGGGGGTTCACGTTAAAGAAGATATTCCCGCGGCCGTGGTCAAAGTGCGATCGCCGATTGAGCTAGAGTTAAAGCCCCATTTAGGCAGTTATCAGGGCATAAAATCGCTGTTATCCCGACAATTTGCTGATTTAAGCCCGCAAGACCGCATTTTACTGGCCCACGGTAGTCGTCGCCCCAGGGGTAATCGGGAGGTGGAAAATCTAGCGGCGTTTTTTGGGGCAATTACAGCTTATTGGTCGATAGAACCGAGTTTATCCCAACAAATCGAGAGTTTAATCGCTCAAGGTAGCCAAAAAATCGCTATACTGCCCTATTTCCTCTTTGCCGGTGGAATTACGGCGGCGATCGAAGCCCAAGTTTTTGAACTATCACAAAAGCATCCAAATGTCAATATATCTTTAGGTAAATCTTTGGGGGCGACAGGGGAATTAGCCGAGATTATTGTTGAGGAAGGATGTGGATGAAGCGGGCGGCGATCGCTTTGGGCGGTAATTTAGGGGATTCAGCGACAATTTTAGGGCAAGCTTTAGGGGAATTAGAGCGAGTCAAAGGAATTAAACTAGAAGCTCATTCCCAATGGCATCAAACCGTGGCCGTCGGGCCGACTCAGCCCGATTATCTCAACGGTTGCGCCATTGTGCAAGTGGATTTATCGCCCTTAGATTTACTGCATAAATTATTAGAAATCGAGCAGTTATTCGGGAGAGTCCGACGGGAAAAATGGGGACCGCGTACCCTCGATTTAGACTTAATATTTTATGATGACCTGATCTTAGAAACGCCCGAATTACAGATACCCCATCCCCGCTGCCGAGAACGGACCTTCGTGCTGCTTCCCCTGGTAGAAATTGCCCCCGATTGGCGAGATCCCGTAACCGGAAAAACTATCCTTCAGCTATGGTCGGAATTGGAAAAGTAAGAAATTAGGAATGGGCAATTAGACATCTCCAAAAATTTATAAGTCAGTCACAGCAAGGAAGAGAAGCCGATTAGACCAAGAGTCAAAATTAGCTCTCAAAACCGATTAATCAGGGTTTAAAGAGACAAAATCCAATTTTGACGGAAAACTATGGCTAATTATAACGTCAATTACTTCCCCTGATTGCTCCCATTCTATTACTTCTAAAATTAGCGCATCTCAACCTTACTCAGCCGCCAACGGTAAGTAAAACCGATTTATATCGACTTTTCTTTAATCTAAATCTTTCTTGAACCACTTTAAATACTTTGACAAATCGAATTAAATGCTCAACAAAAATTCGCCGAGATGATAAAACTTTATTTTCTTTAATTTGATTCTCGGTTAATTCTCCATTCTTGTTTTTTTTCTCAGGAGTTCTGCTTTGATTTTCTCCCAGGTAAGCTTTATCCCCAATAAAAGTTTGTTGAGAATCGAATTTGCTTAAAGTTTGCCGACAGATTTTTATGTCGCTCGTCGGACCAGGTTGACCAATAACTACATCAACAATATCTTCAGCTTTTGGCCAGACAATAAGTTGTTCTAGTTGTTGGTAGTCAATTCCTAATCGTCTTTTAGTTTGTTTTGGATATTTTTGAATGGATTCCCAAGTGTAGTTTTTCATGGCTTTTTTTGAGTCACTATTTGTTTTATTATATCCTATTATTGTGATTTAATAAAATTAGGTCGAGGTCTATTGTAGGGGCGAATTGCCTTCGCCCTCTTTGAATAACTTCTGCTGCTCACCAGTTAAGTGAGAGAAAGTCACAAATATTGAGATGCACCCCTCCTGTCGACCGTCTCCCGTTAGGAGTTCTAGCGGTGGGTGGTTTAAGTTTCGCTTGAAAACGCAGAAACAAGCAATCTTAGCCGGCTAATATGGGGAAATTATTTGATTTAACCGCTCTCAAAATCTAGATGGGTTTTTTATGCTGCGATGATAGTTCTCCCCCTCAATATTCCTGAGAATCGCCTCATTACCTTGCAGTCGTTGACAATTATCCCCGGATTTACCAAGAGCGATCAATCTGTTAGATTTTTGATGTTGGATATCTTAGATAGATATGGCTGGTCATAGTAAATGGGCAAATATTAAACGACAAAAAGCCCGGGTTGACGCAAAAAAAGGGCAAACTTTCACCCAGTTATCCCGGGCGATTATCGTGGCTACCCGTAACGGTGTTCCCGACCCGGCGGGCAATTTTCAGCTACGCACGGCGATCGAAAAAGCCAAGGCGGCCGGTATTCCTAATGATAATATCGAAAGAGCGATCGCTAAAGGGGCGGGAACTTGGGAAAATGACTCGGCTTTTGAGGAAATTCGCTACGAGGGTTATGGTCCCGGGGGTGTGGCGATCCTGATCGAAGCACTGACCGATAATCGCAATCGCACGGCTGCGGATCTGCGGGCGGCTTTTAGCAAAAATGGCGGTAATTTAGGTGAAACGGGCTGTGTGGGCTGGATGTTTGACCATAAGGGGGTAATTCACCTTGAGGGAACTATTGATGAGGATAAGCTTTTAGAAGCTTCCCTAGAGGGAGAGGCCCAATCCTACGAGTTTTTTGAGAGTGAGGAGGAAGGTCAAGGGGCAGAAGTTTTTACTGAGGTGTCTAACCTGGAGAGATTGAATAAGGTTCTGCAAGAAGCGGGATTTAAGGTCAAAGAAGCAGAATTACGCTGGATTCCCACTAATACCCTAGAAGTGAGCGATCGAGAACAGGCCCGTTTTTTATTCAAGTTAATCGACACCCTAGAATCCCTCGATGATGTGCAATCGGTAACGGCTAATTTTGATTTAGTCGAGGAATTGATGTTAGTGGCTCTGTGATCCTAAATCCCTAGGCAGTGATCACTGATCAGATTTGAGTTTTCAGTCAGCGGTATGAAGTGAGAGTAAGTAGTTGGACAATCTTTATTGCTGATCACTGATTACTATTTAGGGACTTGCGCTTTGATAATGTACCTTTTGGGCGAACGCAGTTCGCCCCTACATTGTGGACAAAATCCGTTACTGTCGGGGCGCAAAGCTTGCGCCCTCCGCGCGGAGGGGGTTTGCTGATCACCCTAAGTAGGGGGAGAGCCTTTGAGAGCCCCTTCCAATAAGGGACTTGCGCTTTGATAATATGCCATCTGGCTGGTCTGATTCTTCTACAGAGCGATTTTCAAAGCTGGGATATTATTCCCACGCCAGTCCCTTACTGATCACTGATTACTGTTTACTGATCACTGATTACTGATTCTCAGCCCGCTCAAGAAATAATCTGTCCCCAAAATCCCGTAAAAATTCGGGTTCCGTCTTTGAGAATATGAATTTCCACTTGATCCGATGCCCAATTAATCTGATCTTCCAAAGCGGGATTGAGGACGTGAATCCGTTGATTCCTGGAAGAAACGGGAGAATCGGGGGAATGAATAGCTAGGGATTCCACATAGGCCCCATCCACCAAAATATCTAACTGGGCCAATAATTCTTGAGAGTGGGGCGGTGCTTTGGTTGAGCGCAATTGTTCGATCGTAAATCCCGTGAAGGACATCACATTTAAGCCTTTTTCTTTAACATATTTAGCTAATTCTGTCAAGGCTTTTGCTTGCCAAAAAGGTTCACCCCCGGAGAAAGTTAAGCCCCTGTTGCGGGGATTAGCCAAAATTTTGGCAGCTAGAGACTCAACAGTAATTAATTGATTGATCTCGAAAGGCCAGGAAGCTTGATTAAAACAGCCCCGACACTCGCGAGAACAACCCTGTACCCAGACCACCGCCCGACAGCCGGGTCCGTTAACGGCGGATTCATCCACATAGCCCATGATATTGAGATGATGGGCGGGAATTTGCGCTAATTCGGCAGCAATAGTCAGACTCATCGCTTATAATCCTCGATCGATTCCTATCTTTTTCATGGTAGAGAAAAAACGGCAAAAATCGAGCGCTCTTGCCATGATTTGTTAACCTTTGACACACAGCACCTGCTTGAGAGTGGCGACAATTTCCACTAGATCAGCCTGTTGATTCATTACCTGTTGGATCGGTTTATAAGCCCCCGGAATCTCATCAATAACGCCCTCATCTTTGCGGCATTCAACCCCTTCGGTTTGGGCGATTAAATCATCAAGAGTAAAGGTTTTTTTAGCCAGATTTCTCGACATCAAGCGCCCGGCCCCGTGGGAACAGGAACAGAAGCTATTATGTTCCCCTTTGCCTTTAACAATATAAGATTGCGCTCCCATGGAACCGGGGATGATACCATAATCGGTTTCTCGGGCGCGGACGGCTCCTTTTCTGGTGACATAAACCTCCTCGCCAAAATGAATTTCTTTTTCGGCGTAATTGTGATGACAATTAACTACTAAGAGGGGTTTAGTTGGTTTGCCTCCCGCTAGATGTTTTTCAACAATGCGCTTAAATCTAGCCATCATAATTTCCCGATTATAACGGGCATATTCCTGCGCCCATTGGAGGTCGTGCCAGTAGGCAGTAAATTCTTCTGTACCAGCAACAAAGTAGGCCAGATCCAGGTCAGGTAATTTACATTCTGCTAGTTTGGCTAACTCTTTAGCAGTACTAATATGACATTGGGCCAGTTGATTACCAATACCTCTAGAACCGGAATGCAGCATTAACCAAACTTCATTGTCTGTATCTAAACAAATTTCGATAAAGTGATTACCACCCCCCAGAGAACCCATTTGTTTAAGGGCTTTTTTCTCTAGGTTCTGCACGCCTCGATGAATCTGTTTAAATTCCGCCCATTTTGGCCATTTAGTCACTTCCCGATCCACTTCTTTATTTTCAGCAAAACCGACGGGAATATTCGCTTCCACATCGAGACGAATTTTTTTGAGTTTTCCCTGCAATTGTTCACCGGTGAAAGGCATTTTTAGGGCAGCCATGCCGCAACCGATATCGACTCCGACGGCGGCAGGAATTACGGCGTCTTTGGTGGCAATCACCGAACCGACTAAAGCACCTTTACCCAAGTGAACATCGGGCATTAAAGAAATGTGTTTATAAATAAAAGGTAGGGAAGCGACATTTTTGGCCATTTGGGTTTCTTGGGGTCCCAATTCATGCCCTGCCCAAGATAAAATTGGTGTCGATATGGAAAGATCCAGAGTTTCGTAAGCCATAGTTTTTATGAAATAATCAGGTAAAAAGCGGATGCAACTAAAGACGTAGGTTGGGTTGAAGCATGAAACCCAACGCCTCAACGGATTTAGTATAAGAGGTTGAGAACGGGAAAAGGCCAAGAGTTTTCCCAATTTGATAAAAAGAGAGATTAATATTAAATATTTGTAAACTTTTTCGCCTAAGTTACCTTTCTGTGGTAGGCAAATCTTTACTGCTCCGATTCGGGGGTTTCTTGGGAGGTGTCATCGTTGTTGGTTTTTGGTTCTTGTCCTTTAAAAATCGGGATAGATCGCCAAAAACCCTCTAAAAACTGATTGAAGGTCGTTTCATTGATTTTACCCGTCAAGAGCAATAACACAATCACAATAAGAGCAAAGATAAAAATAATTGTCAAAACGCTGGTAATAAACTAGACCTCCTGCAAAAGTCTTATTCAGCTACTTGATTATAGCCTAAAGCAAGTTCGTAGTTGTAAATGCCAGCGATTAAATTAAATCTCAGACCAAAACGTCGTCTCCGATTCCTGTATCTTGATGATAAAATTCTAAATCTCTTCAGACTTCTGTGAATAGGTTCGATAACAATTCTTTCTCTTGATAACTGGCAATTAAATTCTTTTTCTTCTAAACTTAATTCTTTATTTTTCTTTTTTTTGTTAGGAATTCTACTATTTTTGTGCAGCTTTTGAATTCCTTGATCGCCCTTATCTGCTAAACATTCAATATTTTTATCCATCCCAATTTGACTATTTTTCCAAAGATTAAAGTCATGTATTCTTCCCTTCCCATGAGCGGTACAGACTATCATTCCTGTTTTTTGAGCCGCAAGAACTTGCGATTTTATTGTATGATAGCCTTGGTTCCCGCTATAGTAATCTTCCTGCTTTTTTTGAGATCTTTCTATCTCATGCTCTGCTACATCTACTACCACTACCTCTAGGTCACTATTGACCTGGTGAACTGTCTTTTTCCCCGGCAGATTAAACAATCCAGATTTTATCAGAATATTTTCTACCTTTCTAGTGATTCGTAGGGCTGTTGTCTCATTAATCTCCCAATTAATTGCGAGATGGAAATAAGTACTATATTCCCGTAAATACTCTAAGGTCATCAAGATTTGGTCTTCTAGACTTAATTTACTTGGTCTTCCCGATTTTTTTTGCAGAACTTTTTCGGCAGCCAAAACCTTCACCATATCCTTAAATGTTTCAGGATATACTCCACAAAAGCGTTTAAACTCTTCTGGATTCAAATTTTTTACTTTTTCGTAAGTCATGGTTTTTCTGAGTGTTTTACTTTATTGTACATAATCAGTTCCTATTTTTGCAGGAGGTCTAATTTCCGGAGGAACGTTGGTAATCGGGTTATTTTCGAGGAATAATCGCTTCAGGTTGACTAGGTGAGCGAGCGCTTCTGGAATCTCGCTGATTTGGTTATTGTTGAGATAGAGGACTTGCAGGGAGGTGAGTTGAGCGAGCGCTTCTGGAATCTCCCTGATTTGGTTATTGTTGAGACCGAGGGATTGCAGGGAGGTGAGTTGAGCGATTTCGGGGGGAATTTCTGTTAAGTTTCTGCCAGACAGAGCCAACTTCCCCGCTCTTTCGTCCTTTGCCTGTTGAATTAACTCTAATACTTTCTGTGCTGTCATTGACCATCCCCCCGCTACTATATTTACTCCATTTTGGCAAAAGATCGGGTTAATGCAACTGGTTGAGACCTCATCAGCTTGAGTTGAGTTTCTGGAGAGTGAACTGAAAACTCCCATCTGATGACCGATAACTGAGTGACTAAAGTTGAGAATTCCCTTAAGATAAAGTAAATAAGTGTAAAGAAACTGAAAGTTAGCCTACACCCTTGCTGAAAAAATTCTCATTGTCTAGAAGTGCTATGCTCAATCGTTTTTGCCGAGGAATCTCGATCGCTCTTGTCATTGGTGTCATTAGCTGTCTGGGTTGGATTATCTGCCCAAATCAAGCTCTAGCGGTAAATAATCCCGAATTACTGCCCAATGAAACCACTCCGATCGTTGATTTAGCCAATTATCTACCCGCAAAACAGGAAGAGGCATTAATCCAAGATATCGAGACATTTCAAGGGGAAACCGGCTGGAAAATGCGAGTTTTAACCCAATATGACCGCAGCCCCGGCCGGGCAGTGATTAATTTCTGGGGATTAGATGATAAAAGTATTCTCCTAGTGGCCGATGGTCGGGGCGGTAATCTACTATCTTTTAGTATTGGTGATGCCGTCTATGAATTTTTACCCCGCACTTTTTGGATCGAATTACAGGCCCGTTTCGGTAATATGTATTTTGTCCGGGAAAATGGCGAAAATAACGCGATCGTACAATCTTTGGACACGGTAAAAGGCTGTTTAGTTAAAGGTGGTTGTGCGGTGGTCCCCGGTTTACCGAGGGAACAGTGGATTTTAACTTTAATTACCTCAATTGTCGGCGGTTTAGTCTTCGGTTTTGCCGGTATTCCCCGCAAAGAAGGACAGGTTTTCGCTTGGCAATGGGTTTTAATTGTCTCTCCCCTCTGGTTTATCCTCTTTGTTGCTTTTGGCATCGGACCGGTGGTTACTCGCACCAGTGAATTACTGCCCCTTTTCCGCAATTTAATCGGTTTTGCCCTTGGAGTTTTAGTCGCCTATCTTTCCCCTCGTTTTAATTCCCTCAACCCCTCAAAAACCTAAAAATTAGCGGCTTTTCAGTGATCAGTAATCAGTAATCAGTGAAAAGAAAGTAGCGAAGTTTTTACCTAAGCTTTATTGGATTAAAACTGCGTATTGGATATTTTAGTACAAATGCTCAAACTCCCGCTCCCTGCTCCCTTTTTCAGTGATCAGTAATCAGTGATCAGTAATCAGTAAACAGTAAACAGTGAAAAGAAAGTAGGGAGGTTTTCAGCTATAACTGATAGCTGACGGCAGCCCCTCATGGTTTGATCGATCTAGCTCTGTTACAATTAGAAACATTGTGGAGTGAGTGAGATAACGTTTATGTGGGTTAATACTCAAAGTGAGATTATTAGTAAGGTTTTGCCGCCAGCAGTACGTCTGTTCTTGCGATCGCAAGTAGAACAGATAGAAGATTTAGAAATGCAGCTGCAAGGTCATGATCGGCAAATTTTGCGCGGTTATATACCTGGGGTATTTTTAGCCGTAGGAAAAGCGATTTATCAAGGTTTACATCTAGGTAAAGCGCAATTAAGAGGGGAAAATATTCGTCTTAATATCGGGCAGGTTTTGCGAGGGAAACCCCTAAAAATTTTGGAACCTATTCGGGTTAGCGGTGAGGTGGAAATTAACGAGCAGGATTTAAATAATTCGATCGCCTCGACTATTTTAGTTAATGCTTTTGCCGATTTACTAATTTTTTCCCTAGAAAATAACGGAGTTGTTAACGCCAGACAAATTATCTCACAACAGCGTTTTAACTGGAAAAATGTTCTCTTAAATCAGGGTTATTTCTCTCTTCTGGGCCATAGAGAAACGGGTGCAGAAGTAATTTTTACTGCCGATATTACCCTAGAAGATGCTCGCACTTTAGGGATTAGTCCCCGACAATGGCAAGGTTTAGCCCCAGATTTATCTATTGATTTGCAACCTTTTACCGTCGATTTAGGCAAAGATGTGGAGATTAAATCTTTTATTCTCGACGATCAAACTCTTTTCTGTCAGGGAAGTTTTTTGATTTTACCTTAACAATAAACGGGATAATTCCGGTGGGTTAACTTAGTTTAACCCACCTAATTATTACCCCGGATTTTGTGCAATTAAAATAATTGTTTGCATTAGTCCAACTAGAAGACCGAGAATACCACCAAGATTAACAATTCCCTGTAATTCCTGTTTAACAATTCCTTGGATGGCATTTTCCAGATCGGCCGGGGAAGTGGCATTCACCCGATCGCGGATCACCTGATCGATGTTGAGAATCGGGATAATTTGGGCGACTAATTTCTCTAAATCTTCCTCTAGATAACGCTCTAAAATTAACGCTAACTCTTGACTAATTACTCCTAATGATGTAGTCATTGACCCCGAAGATTGCAGACGATTAATAATTAAATTAGCGATTTGATTCCAGTCGATCGTTTGTCCAAAATCTTGCAGAAATTGTTCGCCACTTTCTTGAATATAAATTCGCACCGTATCCCGGGTAGTTTTACGCAATTGTCTGACGGTGGAGATAGGTAAATTTTGCAAAGAGATACTTTGTAACCAGTTTTTCAGACGATTACGCATCTCTAAAGATAGTAATAATTCTTTGATTCTGGTATTAGCTAAATCCTTTTCATCAAGGCAAAAAGTGCGTAAGCGAGCGAGGGCATTGCGTAAACCAAATAAATTGGCTACTACCCAATAGGTTCCACTGGTTTTCTCCCGAAATCCTTCATCGATAACTTGAATATTGCGATCGGTTAAAAAATCGATTAAAGCTAGACGGATAACATCAGCAGGTAAGACAGTTTCTAATAGCCAATCGGAGAATTGTCGCGCCTGTTGTTCACTGAGAGAAAATTCCAAGACTAGGCGATCAAAAATTTGATTGATCTGTTTTTCTAAAAAGTCCTGTCGTCGGGCTAAAACTTTTAGTAATCTCGCTAAAGATTCCCCGAATAAATCGTGAAGAATCGCCGCCAAAATCTGGGCGGTTTTTGCTTGCCGATCGCCTTTTATTTGTTTTAAAGCTAATTGTAATAGCCAGAGTATCGCCCCCTGTACCCTTTCGGTGTCGAGAAGTCGTTTAGCCAGTTTTTGTAGTTCCTCGGGAGTTAACAGGGAACCCATGATCGTATCCGATACCCGGACAGCTAATCGATCTTGATTGCGAGGAATTAGCCCCGGGGTGAAGGGAAGAGGACGCTTACCGATATAAATCGCTTTGTAGGGACGAAATAGCATTTTTATGGCTACATCGTTCGTAAAATAGCCAATAATTGCCCCCGCGATCGGCGGTAAGAGCCATGTCCAAAGAGTAGGGAGATTCAATTTAGCAGCAAAAAATAAACGGAAATGTGAGTGAGTTATTTCTTTAAGACTAACACTCCCATCAGTCCTGCTAGGAGTGGATAGTGAACAGCGCTGGAAAATCCCGACTGATAGCCTAATTTTACCTGTTCTCGGCCTTGGGGAAAGCGATCGATACTGGGACTAATATAAGCGTACTGGTCAGTTAAACCGTAGCGCTCGGCAGCCGGAACGACGATATGATCGAGATACCAGTTTTGGAATAGTTTGGCGATGGTTTGGGTGGGTTGATGGAAGTCCAGAATCGCCGCTTTAGCACCCGGTTTCAGGACTCGGTATAATTCCCCCAAACATTGGGCAATATCGACCACATTGCGTAATCCATAGCCAATAGTAGCACAATCAAAGCTAGAATCGGCAAAGGGTAAATTGAGGGCATCCCCTTCCATCCAGTTAATATTAGTGGCGCTAAAACGTTGACGGGCGATTTTTAATTGTTGTGGGGAAAAATCTAGTCCGATCACTTGGCCGGGTTTACCCACTTGTTTTGATAATAGGTTAGTCAGGTCGCCGCTACCACAACAGATATCGAGGGCAAAATCGCCTTTTTCGGGTTGACACCACTTGACTGTCATTAATTTCCAGATGCGGTGTAATCCTAAACTTAATTCTTGATTAAGTCGGTCATATTCGGGAGCGATCTGATCAAAAATTGCTTGTATTTCCCTAGAGTTAGGTGAGGATTGATTGGACATTTTTATCTTCATAGTGGGGAACAGTGACTTAGATTACACTTCATCTATCTGATTATCTCCCGGTCGCAGTTCGATCGAGAGGCCTTCCCTGGCGAAAATAGTTTCAGGGAAAATCTTTCTTACCTGTTCCCCAATGCGATCAAGAAAATCGTCATTATGGACGGGATCGTGATGAAATAGAACTAACTGCTTAACTTGCGCTGCTTGAGCGATTTTGACTGCCTGCTGCCAAGTGGAATGACCCCAACCCACCTTAGAATACTTAGGATCGTTGTATTCCTCATCGGTGTAGGTAGCATCAATAATCATCACATCCGCTTGCCAGGCCAAAGCCAGAACGTTATCATCAGAGTGATCGGGAAAATGTTCGGTATCGGTAATATAAGCTGCCGATAAACCCTGCCAATTTACCCGATAACCCACCGCTTCTCCTGGATGATTTAAAGGACGGGTTTCGATGGTGACATCCCCACAGTGGAGGGTTTCGCCCATTTCTAGATCATAAAATTCTAAATCGGCCCGCATAATCTGCAAAGGCACGGGAAAATTAGGATGTAACATCTGATCGTGTAATCTTTGCTTGATGGTTGCCCCGTTGGGGGAGGGAACCCCATAGATTTTAAAAGTATTGCCCCTGATAAAAGCGGGCATAAAAAAAGGAAAACCCTGAATATGATCCCAATGGGAGTGGCTGAAAAATAAATGGGCTTTCGCTGGACTTTCTGCCATCAAGGACTGTCCTAGGATGCGTAAACCCGTACCACCGTCAAAAATTAATCTTTCTCTAGCGACTTGCATCTCCACACAGGAAGTATTACCACCATAACGAACGGTTTCCGAACCTGGACAGGGAATACTTCCCCGTACTCCCCAAAATTTGATCTGGAAGCGGTTGTAGGGCATATCAGAGGTTCCTCTGCTTGTGCTAATGGGCTAACAGATCAGATTAGCACTCTTCCAAAATCAAGACGGTGACTTTATCTCTAAGCTCTTGACTATCTAAATTACTCGTTAAGATTGCAGGGGAGTGCCGGAGCTGCGGAGCAGGAAGAAGCAGTTCGAGCATTTGTACTAAAATTTCCCCTACGCAGTTTAAATTCAGTACAGCTTAACACAACGATCTATGATTAAGGGGTGAGGTTCGTCACTTTTGCAAGAGCCATGGATTTACAAAAATTCTTAGAAAAACTGCCCCAACAGTATCAGGATTGGGGATCGCCTTTAATGTCGCCTATTTCCGAGCAATTAACCCTTTTAAGCCAAAAAACCGCCTCCTATCCTGATCGCAATCTCTTTCCCCTACTCAATCTAGCCGTTGCCTGTCTGCAACCGGACGAGGTTTACTGTCAAATTGGTTGTTTTCGTCGCGGTAGTTTAGTCGCCGCTTTCTGGGATAATAGCGATCGCTATGGTTATGGCGTAGAAGCTTTTTTTAAATACGATCCATCGGGAGAAAAACTAACTATATTATCTGAGGATTTGGAGGATTTTCAACTATCAGAACAGATATTTTTAAGTGATCAAGAAACGGAAAACTTTTTCGATGATCTCCAAGAATTAAACAGTGAAGAAAAGCTGGGAGTTTATTACTACGATGCCGCCGAAGACTATCGATCGCTCTTTATCTCCTTACTTTTAGCCAAAAATTTCTGGTCTGATTCCGCTTTAATTATGATCAATAAATGTCAGCATCCTGCTCTCCAACAGGCAATAAAAGATTTTATTAAAACCCATCCCCAAGCTCAGATAATTTTAGATGATCAAGTAGCTAATCACGGTTTGCTTGGTTTGAAAAATATTTGTTTATTAGCTTGGAATGCTCCCCCGGGGATAACAGCGCTAAAATCCTCGAAAAAACTGGTTTTAAATGTGGGTTGTGGTCCCTATAATCCCGAAGCTTTACCCCAACTATTCCGCAATGGCAATTGGCAAGAAATTCGCCTCGATATTAATACTGCTGTTAACCCCGATATTTTAGGAACGATTACCGATTTAAGTGCCGTTCCCGATAACTCCGTCGATGCAGTTTTTTCTAGTCATAATCTAGAACATATTTATCATTACGAAGTTCCCATCGCTCTAGGGGAATTTAAACGCATTCTTAAACCCGAAGGCTTTTTGATGATTGTGGTTCCCGATATGCAAACTGCCGCCGAATTTGTCGCTAGAGGCGATATGGAAAATGAACCTTTATATATTTCTCCCGGGGGTGCTGTGCGCGCTTTATGGATGTTTTACGGCATGGGAACAGAAGTCCCTGGGATGCCCTATATGGCTCATAAAACCGGTTTTACCTCTCAAAATCTTAACCAAAAATTACAAGAGGCAAATTTTGCCAGAGTCGAGGTAATTCGCACGGAATTTGAGTTAGTTGCTTTTGGGTATAAATCAGAGATTGGGGATAGGGAAATGGGGAAATGGGGAAATGGGGAAATGGGGAAATTTTAACTAATCCCTCAAAACTCCAAAACCCTAAAACCCCAAAACCCAACACCCAACACTCATGTTTACTTCACGGAAGCAGAGGAAAGATTAGCAAAAATTGCCCGCACTTGTGGGGAGATTCTTTCCCTTTGATTGATTAAATAAATACTAACGAGGGTTAAAGATACCCCCAGCCATTGCAATACACTTAACATCTCACCAAGGAACAAATTCCCGAAAGTGAGGGCAAAAACCGGAGTTAAAAAAGTTAAAGAACTTAAACTGGTTAAATTGCCCTTAGCGGCTAAATAAAAGAATACTCCGTAGGCGATCGCACTACCAAAAATAGTGGCATAACTTAAAGCTAACCAACCATTAAAATCTATATTTTGCCATTGATGGGATTCGGTGAAACCTGAAGCTAAAAATAGCGGCAATCCTCCTAAAATCATGTGCCATCCCGTGGCGCTGACGGGATCCGCATGACGACAGACAAACCGGATTAACACTGTTCCCACCGCCATAGATAGAGAAGCCAAAAGCATGAGCATTTCGCCACTATTTAGTAATTCTTGCCAGCTAAAGTCAATATTTACCGCTTTTTGTCCAAAAAAGTCATAAAACCATTGATCGGGCAAGCCAATTAAACTAATTCCCCCAATCCCTAAACCCAATCCCAACCATCCCCAGACACCGATAACTTCTTTAAATAGCCAACTGGACATTAAAGCCACCGCTAGGGGTTGGGAGTCAATAATTACCGATCCTAACCCCGCCCCGGTGCGATTTAATCCCAATGCCAGAAAACCTTGAAAAAGAGTGCCATCCATCAGAGCAAACAGGGCAATCCATAGCCACGCTTGTAGGGTTTTGGGCTGAGGACGACCTAAAAACCAAGCTACCATTAAAACTAACATTCCGGCGGGTACGAGGCGAATTGCCGCCATAAATAGGGGGGTGGTATGAGGTATAACACCCTTCATCGCTACCATCGCTGTTCCCCAGAGAAAAAACGGTGAGATAAGTAAGAGAGGCGAGGATTTCTTTAAATCTAAGTTTTCCATAGATAGCGATCGAGTTTTGTAGATAACAAATTTCCCTAATTGTATAGTAGAGACTGGGGATCAGCCCTTAATTCTCCTGACTTTCTCCTAACTGATTTTCCTCTAAAGCTGTTATTGGTTTTTCTTCACTTGATCCGATCCAGATCGCAATCATCCCAGCGATAGGAATAGAGAGAAAAATCCCTAATAATCCCGCAATTCTTTCGCCGATAAAGAGGGATAAAAATAAAATTACCGGGTTTAATTCTAGGGCATTGCCCATAACTTTAGGGCGAATAATATTATCTTGAATTTGCACCAAGACGACACAGATAATAAAAGCTTTAACAGCAACTGCTGGTCCCTGGGAGGTAAAAGTCAAGATAGTTACCAACAAAATGCCCAGGGTTGCCCCGATACCCGGGATAGCATCGATAACACCGAGAATACCCGCTAAAATTAGCCCGTATTTAATTCCTAATAGGGAAAAACTTAAGAAACTCGTCACCGATAAAAAGAGCATTAACAACAGTTGCCCGCGAATAAATCCCAGAAAACTTTGTCGAAAAGACTTGGCAAAACGCTCCTGGTATGCTAGGGGGAGAAGTTGCAAAAAACCCCGCCAAAGTTTATCACCGTCGATGAGCATATAAACACTGATCACCGCCCCGAAAACGCCAGTAAAGACACTGGAAAAAACTCCTTGTACGATCGATAAACCCGTGGCTAAACCGGTTTGTAAGCTTCCCACCATTTTATTCAAATCTAATCGATCGAGAAAGTCTTGAAAGGGTAAAAAATCTTTTTGACCAAGGGCATCGGTAAGATTGAATAGTAGTCCTCTCCCCTGATTAACCGCTTCTAATCCTATGCCTGTGACTAATCTAAATAGGAGGATAAAAGCTACTAGGGTGGTAATAGCAATGGCTAGTCCTCTCGGTAGATAACGGGATAACCAAACCACGGGATAATTTAATAGAGCAGCCAGGATCGCTGAACCAGTAAAAATAGCGATCGTCCCGTAGAAATAGTTAATTAAGACAATCAGACTCCAGCCACAACCAAATAATAATAGATAGCGCACTAGAATCGAGTTATTCAGAGTTTTCCAAACGGAGCTAGAAGGGGTCATAAATCAAGCCAGAAATAGGATTTTAGCATTTAGAATTGTTTTAACAAAGCTTCCCGCATGACCGAGACGGGGACGGGTTGACCTAACCAGATTTCTAGTGCGATCGCTCCCTGATTAACTAACATTTCTAACCCATCAATAATTCTTATCCCTCTAGTCTGGGCCAACCGGAGAAATTTGGTCGGACGGGGATTATAAATCAGATCGTATGCGATCGCGGATGGTGGCAAAAGGTCTAATAATTCTAACTCAACTGGGGATTGTTCGCCCTGGGGAGACATTCCGATGGGGGTAGAATTAATCAGGAGTTCTGTGGTGGATAGCAGCCCCTCTAATTCGTCCCAGCCATGCACTTCTAGGAGGTCATAGAGGCTGGTATTCGCCCAACTTTCTTTAAAAGGATCTAATTTCTTTTGATTGCGTCCTACCACATGAATTTCGCCACAGCCCAACTGGGCGCAAGCCACCACTACCGCCCGGGCAGCGCCGCCATTGCCTAAAATAATCGGATTCACCCGACTCCAATCTTGGTCAAGGGATTTCAAGGGTGCGAGAAAGCCATCCACATCGGTATTCGTTCCCTGCCAGCCGGTTTCCGTGCGCCAGACGGTATTAACTGCGCCTACTAGCCTTGCTTTCTCCGTAATTTGCGATAATAAGGGAATAATGGCTAATTTATGGGGAATTGTGACGCTAAAACCCTGTAGATCGATGGCGGCGAAACCAGCGATCGCTGTTGCCAAATTTTCCGGAGCGATAGGTAGGGGAAGATAGACATAATTTAGCCCCAAGGCATCGATAGCGGCATTGTGCATGAGGGGAGAAAGAGTATGGCCGATGGGATCGCCGATTACACCTAATAACTTGGTTTTTCCGTTAATAATGGTCATAAAAAAGGTGGGCTTTCCCCACCAAAGTTTAATCTCAAGGGTAGCCAATGCTCCCCTTACTATACTATTTCTTGATTTCGCGGGCCATTTTCAGGAAAGGATTGATATTGTCATCGTTAGCGCGACGAACGTTATCATTAGCAGCGTTAGCCTTACCATTAGCCTCGGAAGTCGCCGATTTTGCCACAATACTGTTATCGGTGACTTTGCTGACTTCCATAGAAGAAATCTGTTTAATCGATTCGCCACCCTTTTTATTCGAGGCAGTTTTCGGGAAAGTACGTCGGATTGTGATCGGTGTCCGCATAAAGTCGATATTACCGAGAGTTTTAGCGTCATCGGGTTCCAAGTAGAAAGCCTCTTTCGGTTCCGGTGCGCTCATATCCATCGGTTCATCGACGTATTTCGTCTTATTGCCAAACAGGCCAAAGAATCCAGCCATTTTCTCGCTCTCCTAAATAAATATATTTACCATAAATTGCTGCTGATTGTTAAATAATATCAATATTTATGACAAAAAGCTAGGTAGGGTTTGCTGAATAAGTTGGTCGGTGGGGTTAGTAGCCGGTCGTCAGTATTCAGGAGTCAGTATTCAGGAGTCAGTATTCAGGAGTCAGGAGATTATTTTTATTTGTTCTCCCCATACCCCAATTCATAATTCATAATTCCCCATCACCCCACACCCCACACCCCACCTCCCCATCACCCCACTTCCCCATCACCCCACTTCCCACACCCCACACCCCACACCCCACACCCCACACCCCACACCCCACACCCCATCACCCCACACCCCACACCCCAATCAACGCTGTTCTAACCTACGACTGGCTAGGGACATAGAATAACAGAAAATCCAGTAAATAAACGCCAAAAATAGATAAACTTCTGGATAATCGCCGATAAATTTCGGATTAGCCAAAACCGATCCTGCCATACCCAAGAGGTCCACCAGCCCCACGATCGCCAGTAGAGAAGTATCCTTAAATAAACTGATAAATTGACCAACAATAGCAGGAATGACCGCTTTTAAAGCTTGGGGTAGAACGATCAATAGTAAGACGAAAATCGGTTTTAAACCCAAAGCTCTGGCCGCTTCAATTTGACCTTTGGGAATCGCTTGTAAACCACCCCGGACATTTTCGGCCAGATAGGCTGCCGCAAAAAGGGTAAATCTGGCGATCGCTCTGATCACCCGTTCCGGTCTGGTTCCGGCAGGTAAAATTAAAGGTAACATCACCTGAGCCATGAATAAAATTCCCAACAAAGGTAAACCGCGCAATAATTCGATATAACCAATAGATAGCCAACGAATTGCCGGTAATTCACTCTGTCTCCCTAGGGCCAATAATACCCCCAAGGGGAAAGATAAAATCATACTTGCGATCGCTACTAATAAAGTTAAGATTAAACCACTGAGATCATCAAGGGGAATTGCCTTTAAAAATAATCCCCCCAATAGTAACCAAGCAATTAAAGGTAAAGTCAATAACCACACCAATCCCCACCAGCGTCGGAGAAAAGCGGGGCAATCGGGGAAGCGACCCCGGTTTAATTGCCAAGAAAACAGTGATAAAGCCGTAATTATCGTTAAAATCAGCCAAATTCGCCCTATTGACTGTTCTGGATAACGACCGACCAGAAATAAACCGATATTTTCCGTCACTACAGCCCATTTTGCCTGATTTATCGCCCAATCGAGAAAACTTAAGCCACCCCAGAGGCTGAGAAATAGACCCGCAAGGGTTAAGATGACGTTGTACCAAGTGTTAAAGAGATTTTTTCTTAACCAGAGTCCCATAAAATTCCCTAACCTCCACAGTGGTGATCATTGTACTTTTTCAGTACAATGGTGCTATTAGAAAAATTCAGACTGATTTTCGACCATGAACAGTTGCATTTTAATGGCTAAAATTGTCCGTCGTCCCGAATTACGTTATACCCAAGATAATCAAACTCCCTACGCTCAAATGTTAGTCGAGTTTTCCCCCAATCGTGCCGAGGCAACCCCGGCTAATTTAAGGGCCGTAGCTTGGGGAAATTTAGCCTCAGAAGTCGCTCAGAATTATAATGAAGGTGATCAGGTAATTTTAGAAGGCCGTCTCTCCATGCAGATGATCGATCGTCCCGAAGGTTTTAAGGAAAAACGGGCCGAATTAGTCATTAGTCATCTTTATCATCTTGACGGCAGCATGAGTAGCGGTGAAATGGCAGCCCCGACTCCAGAAAAAGTCGTACCAATCAACACCCACAAATCGAATAAAACCGAGGTGGAAAAACCCGTCGCACCTGTCTCCACCGGGGATTTTGAATACGACGCATCCTATGAACTTTCTAATCCTTCCGCTTGGCAACCTTCTGACACATCAGTGGAGGAAAATTTAGACGATATTCCCTTCTAAGTACCCCAACAGAATTAATGGCTCTTCTCGATTTTGTCTGATAGTTTTTGCTTATGGAATCGTGAAATGCTTATCGGGCAAGACTTTCAGCACTATTTTGACGTTCGGTGATGCTCAGTCGAGCCGCGGAAGAAACTATCAGTATAGACCTCGTTTCCACACAAAAACCAGAAGAGCCAAAGCTTTAACTGAGATATGGCAGGCTAGAAAAAAATAGGCGTGAGGATGTGTCAATGCAAATTACCCTGAACCTACCGGATAACCTCAGCCAAGGCGAAACCTTTAACCAAGGCGACTGGCTCCGGGAGATTGCCATTGCGCTGTTTGAGCAAGAGCGGATTTCCCTCAGTCGCGCCAGTAAAATTGCCGGGATGGAAGTCATGGACTTTCAAAAACTGCTGGCAGATCGCGGTATTTGTGTTCACTACGATGTAGAAGACTTTGAGCAGGATGTTCAGCATCTGCGCGATCGAGGCTGGCTATGATCGTGGTCAGCGATACCTCTGCCCTTTGCAATCTGGCGATTATCGATCATCTCTGGCTGCTAGAGTCAATTTACCAAACCGTTATTATTCCAGACGTTGTTGCTAGGGAACTAGCAGCCGCAAGCAATCCCATCATTCCAGCCATTCTCCAAGTCGGCTGGATTCAACCCCAACCCCTCACCAACTCCGAACTCGTTAACCAGCTTCAGCAAGAACGAGGATTAGATGCTGGAGAAGCGAATGCCATAGCCTTGGCACTTGAGCTGCAAGCTGATGATCTGCTCATTGATGAACGCTTGGGGCGGCAAGAAGCCCTGCGGCTAGGGCTATCTATCATTGGTATTCTGGGCATTCTGCTCGTTGCCAAACAAAGAAGCCTCATCCCTCAAGTTCAACCTGTTATGGATACCTTGATCAGCCAAGCTGGTTTTCGTGTCAGTTCCCAGCTATATCAGCGTGTCTTAGCTTTGGCTGAAGAACTTTATTGACATACTTCCACCGTCAAGCTACGCTGTGACGGGGGATTCTTTCCAGATCACTATCGGAAATTCCTTGTTCAACGAGACAACTTAGATTCTCAATGTCTCCACTGAAAATCTTTCTTGCCGAACTCTCCCAAGGCGTTTGGGTCTGTTTCTGTTTGCCCAACAGTACCATTGACACTTCGACTAAAGCTTGATATCCTTGTTTTCTCAGTTTAGCTAATTTCATTGCCATCCTCCTGTCAAGTCGCCATCAACCAAATCACGGGATTCCCTACCGTTACCTTAATTGAATCTCTATATTGTTGAGCTTTTCGCAGCAGCCTGTCATCGGTGGTCAGGAAAATATCCGCGCCCCCCGCTTCAGCAAAAGCCAGATGTAAGGCATCATAAAACTTAAAACCCAGTTGGGAGGTACGGAGTAGGGGCAATTCATGAATTGCCCCTACTGGCGATGGGCGTTTCCCTCGATAGCATCCAACGGGCAGCTTCTACAGTAGCTTCTTGCCAAAATTCGGCATCAGTAGCAGCTATATCTGAATAATCGATATCAGAATCTTTCATCTGACCAAGGATCTTTAATTGTTCCTCTCTCGACATACTCATAGTAAATAATCACCTAACAATGTTAGCGAAATTTTGAACCCTATTACCGAATCCGACACACCGCGCCACAATCCCTCACGGAAGGCGATAGGTCGCCTGAGAAGCAGTAAAACAGGGGAAAATACCTGAAACTCCTTTCCCTGTCAATCCCTAAGCTAGGGAGAGAAATGTAAAGATTTATCAAATTGTAGCTTAGGATACAGTGCGGGAGGGTAATGTGTATTGTTTTGCTATCCGCCTTCTGTCTTGGGTTGGGTTGTTGCTTAACCTAGCTGCGAGGGGGCGATCGCACTAGAAAAGCGGTGATCGCCTCACATTTTGGGAAATTTACCAAATTCTTTGAACGGGGTAACGGTCAAATATTTCATCAATGCTCAGAATCGGCATAATTTCGGTTATTGATTGGGATATTAAAAGTCGATCAAAGGGGTCTTTATGATAGTGGGTAAGGGTTGCTAGTGTCCAGATATGAGCTAGATCAATAGAAAGTATTTCTAGATTATTAATGGTTATTTGATTTTTAATTAATTCCTGTAAGGATGGGTTAAGTTGTAATTTTCCCAGTTGCAGTTTTATTTGCATTTCCCAGACACTAGCAACGCTTAAAAACAAGCGATTATTTCGATCAAATAACAAATCTTGCCCAGTTACTGATAAGACCTCTTGCATAATTTTTTTATGGTATAATGTAAGGGTTTGCTTTTTTCTCAATTCTTAGATTGAAGTGGAAAAAAGAATAAAATGTGATCTTAGGTCAGGAAATCATCTATAATTTTGCTATGTTTATTAGCAAAATTATGGATTATCAAAACTTATCAGATGAACAATTCAAACGCCGTTTCGGTGTGTATAAACAAACATATAGAAAGATGGTAGAATCAGTAAAAAGTGTTGAAGCCGACTCTAATTCACCATCTAAAAGGGGACCGAAACCTAAACTATCTATAGAAGAACAAGTTTTAGTAACGTTAGAATATTGGCGAGAATATAGAACATATTTTCACATTGGTACAAGCTGGGAACTATCAGAATCAACTATATGTCGGATTGTAAATAAGACGGAAAAAATGCTTTTACAATCGGGAAACTTCCGTTTAAAAGGAAAAAAAGCTTTACTCAATCAAGCAGAGATACCGGTCATAACGGTAATGGATGTAACGGAAACTCCCATTGAACGCCCCCAAAAGAAACAGAAAGATTTTTTTTCGGGTAAAAGAGGTTATCATACTTTAAAATCCCAATTAGTAGCTGATCAAAATACCGAGGAAATTATCTGTGTCTTTTGTGGGAAAGGTAGAGGTCATGATTTTAGTTTATTTAAAAAAAGTCGAGTTCGTTTTCATCCTTTAACTACCAGCATAGAAGACAGTGGTTATCAGGGAATAGCTGCATACCATAGTAATAGTTATACACCGAAAAAGAAATCGAAAAATAGAAAATTAACAGAGTTAGAAAAAGAGTATAACAAGGCTTTAGCCAAAGAAAGGATTATCATTGAACATATAAATAGGAAACTCAAAATCTTTAAAATCTTATCCTGTAAATATCGGAATCGTCGTCGAAGATATAGTTTAAGAGTTAACTTGTTGGCGGCTATTTATAACTGTGAGTTAGGGATAGGTATAGCAGCTTCTTAAAAGTTGCCTAAAGATTAAGCAAGTCAAGGATAATTTATTCTCAATTTTTATAATTGAGATAGTTTGTGCCGCTTAAATAAAGAGGTTTTGATAACCAAATTAAAGCAGCTCTAAAGAGTTTTGAGTTAAAAGTTAAACTTCAAGTTTTCATTCAGGACGAATGTACTGATTAACTAATTTTTTGGGGAAAATTAGTTAACCCATTATTATAACATATAATTAATTTGCAAGAGTTCTATAGTTTTTCTGAGTTAATTGACCACCAAATAAAGCTATGGGTATCTAATAAAAGTTGCATGGGTTAAGTTGGCGGCAAGAGTTCATCGGTTAGGGGTTCGTTAAAGTCATCGCTGATCCAGCCTTGACCTTGATATAATCCTGCAATTCTACCTGTTTGGGTTATTTGGGTTTGATGGTGTTGATTGACTATAGATTCCAAAAAATCGAGAATTTCTTGTTGTTGTTGGACAGGTAATGTCTGAAGGGTTTGCAACAAAGGAGAATTGGTATCTAGGTCAGCATTGTTCATAACGATTTGATTTGAGGATTTTGGGGGAATACCTTAAGGATAGCATCGGTTTTCAGAGGTGAGGGGACAAGTTAAGGATGGTGCGGTCGCAACGCGCTCGCTACGCGAGATCGCACTACGGAAGTCGATTCGGGTTTCTCTGTCTCGTCTTCTGGGGGTTGTTTATTCTGGTTCTGAGTTTTCTTGATAGAGATTAAGAAGGAAATATAAAGATTCATTAAATTGTAGCTTAAGATACAGTTTAGGGGGGGTAATGTGTATTCTTTTGTCATCCGCCTCTGGTGTTGCGTTAGGCTGTTGTTTGACCTGACTGCGAGGGGGGCGATCGCCTTTCGACTAATAATTTCAAAAGTGAAAATACGGGTTAAAAATAACATGAATAAAACAACAAAAGTATTGGGAAAATTCATTGCTGCCTCTGCGTTAATTGTTAGTACTGTCAGCTTGCCAGATCAAGCAGCAACGTTTCGATTATGCGTTACAGGCTATGAGGGTACTGATATCAATGATAATACAACTCCCTATCCTTACCACAATGGACCGTGGGGTTTTACGGTGGAGCCATTGGGTGGACCGCCCCCTACCCATATTAAATTTACAGTTACCAGTACTCCTCCACCTGGCACACCTGGCCATGATAATGGCGACAACCAATATATAAACTTTATGGCTACTATTCCAATAATCAAAACGATAAACAATACTTATTATTTTAGCGGTGAAGACAATCAAGTCTCTTTAACAGGTACATACAATGGTACACAATTAAGCTTTTCTAGTATAATTTCAGGAGATACTCACTATACTGCTGTGCCATGCCCCGAACCCACCTCTATCCTCAGCCTTCTAGCCCTCGGAACTCTAGGCACAGCTTCAACCCTCAAACGCAAACTGAAGCCGTCCAAATCCACCGAAAAAGAAACCACAAAAGTCTCCTAAAATCCCCCATAAAACCCCACAACATCCCTTCATTAATTGCAGGGGTTTTTGTCATAGGAGCCAGTCGTCGATCATTAGGAGAATTGAGATTGATTGTATATACCCCAAAATAGTCCTACTGTTCACTAATTTTACTTTCAGCGAGAATTTCTTGGAGGACGGGGGATAAATTGCTAGTTAAACGGCCGGATCGAATAAATTCAGCGTAGGTATCAGCTTCGATATCTAGGAGGGTTTCCCGAAGTTGTTCCATTGTTAATAGCTGTAATTGGGGATAACTATCGTTGAGAGATTGAATTTCCGCTTCTACAGTCTTCAACTTTTCTTTGACGAGATGCTGCTCATAACTAAAAAATTCGGGGGCAACATCGGGAGATTTATCTAACTTAGAAAGATAGTCTAAAACCCTTTTTAAAGCTACCCGTCGGGCTAAAAGTTCCGCATAGTTTTCTCGAATTGGTTGATCACCGATCAAGTCTAATCTCGATAGGAAAGTTTGAATAGTTAATCCCTGCACCAAAAGGGTAAAGAGAACAACTCCGAAGACGATATCGATGATATCCTGACGATTGGGAAAAATAACCGGCACACTTAAAGCTAGGGCAATAGAAACGGAACCACGCAAACCTCCCCACCATAAAACCGTTTTTTCTCGCCAATTAATTTTAGTTTCCATCAAGGCATTACTAACAGTTCCTAAAGCAAAGGTAGCCAGAAAACGGGCCGCTACCACGGCGGCGATCGTGATAAAAATTAAATTGAGATTATCGGCTAAACTGGAGAGACGGATCTGATCGCCGATGAGGAGAAAAACGATCGAATTGACAAAAAAAGCGAGAAACTCCCAGAATTGCGTGACTAATAGGCGGGTACGGGGACTCATACTAATTCTAGAGCCAAAATTACCTAAAATAATCCCCGTAGTCACCACTCCGATTACCCCCGAACCACCGAACTCCTCGGTTAATAAATAAGCACCGTAGGCGGACACAAGCGTTAAAGACTGTTCCACTAGGGGTAAATCCAGACGTTGAGTCAGATAGGAGATACCAAAACCCACTAAACAACCCACTCCTACCCCGATACCGATAAAAGCGGCAATCCGGCTAATAGTTGTCTCTAAGGATAGACCACTAGCACCGAGGGGAATTTCCACCAAAAGAGCGAAAGCGACCACAGCGACCCCATCATTAAATAAGCTTTCCCCTTCCAAAAGCACGGTGAGGTTTTTACTTGCCCCCAATTCGCGAAAAAGAGCGACAACAGCGACGGGATCCGTAGAAGAAAGGCTCGCACCCACTAATAATGCCGTAAATAGGGGCAAATTGGTCAATTCATCGAGGGTAAAACCAACCCCGAAAATCGAGATAATTACGCCGACAATAGCGAAAAGACTGACGGGAATCCAATTATCCTTCAGATCTCGCCAGCGCGTATTCCAAGCGGCTTCAAATAGCAAAGGGGGCAGAAAAATTTCTAGAATCAGTTCAGGGGATAGGTTCACCAGACGGATATCGATGAAAGCTAAACCTAAACCGACTATCACTAACAATAGGGTGTAAGGAATTTGCCGAAACCAGCTAAAAATCCTCGAAACCGTGGCCACACTCAGGGAAACGGACAAAACAATTAGAAATTGTTCTAAATTTTGCTTAATGACTTCATCGGTAGCGGATTCTAAACTCATTGGGTGGGAGGCAATCGGTGAGCGGACGTGCAAGAAAAGAACAATCTCAATTATTTTGACATCCTCGCCGCCGTAAAACGGACGGCGATTCCCAAACCTCACGATTTAGGTTTCTGCTTCTTTCCCGAAGGATTTTTCGCACCTGCCGCCCCAGTTTTACTCTGTTCTGGTCTTATGGTCGCTCCACAGACTGACACCGCAAGCCCTGCGGCCAAAATATTTTTACTGGCGTTAATATCTCGGTCATGGTGAGTCCCACAGTTCGGACAGTCCCACTCTCGAACATTTAACGGCAGCTTTTTCACAATATACCCACAATTACTGCACCGTTTAGAACTGGGAAACCATCTATCTATTTCGATGTAATTTTTCCCGTACCAACGGCATTTATAGGCTAATTGTCGGGTGATTTCTCCCCAGCTTACATCAGATATTGCCTGAGATAATTTCGGGTTTTTGACCAGATTCTTGACGGCTAAGTTCTCAACCACAATCGTTTGATTTTCACGAACTAATTGAGTGGTTAGCTTGTGTAAATGGTCTTTTCTGCTATCGGTGATTTGAGCGTGAATTCTGGCTACTTTGATTTTTGCCTTTTCTCGATTCTTTGAGCCTTTCTGTTTTCTAGAAAGATTTTTTTGTGCCTTTCGCAGTCTCTGATAATGCTTTTTCAAATACTTAGGATTAGATACCTTGTCTCCATCGCTGGTAATCACAAGGCTACTAATTCCTAAGTCAATTCCGATGGCTTTATCTGTTACTGGTAAAGGTTTAATTGTTGGGTCATCAAATCTTATTGAGATATGCCAACGTCCAGAAGGATGTAATCTGACTGTTACTGTGCTTGGTTCACATCCGTCTGGTATTTGTCTTGACCATCGAATAGGTAAAGGTTCTGTGCATTTAGCTAAATAGATTTGTTTGTCTTTGAACTTAAAAGCAGATTTGGTAAATTCGGCACTTCCTCCTTGATGTTTTTTCTTAAAGTTAGGATACTTAGTACGACCAGCAAAGAAGTTAGTGAAAGCTGTTTGTAAATGTCTTAACCCTTGTTGTAAAGGTACACAACTAACTTCGTTTAAAAACTCTAATTCTTCTTGTTTTTTCCAATCAGTTAGCATTGAAGAAGTTTCAGTATATCCTACTCTTTCTTGTCTTTCGTACCATGCTTGTGTTCTGGCATGGAGAGCTTTATTGTAAACTAATCTTACACAGCCCAAGGTGCGCCGCAATAGCGACTCTTGTTCTGCTGTGGGGTAAAATCGAAACGAATAGGCTTTCTCCATATCTCACATTCTAGCATATATCGTGTAAATGCGTTACTATTTCATAGTAAAGCCGTCCTTTTAGAACGAGGTTTCAGAGCCAAAATTGGCGATGAAACTTTAGAACCAGTGATTTTTTCTCCTAAACCCAAGTTTTTCTGCTGGCAATTCCTTATTATCTATGTCCTTGACTATGCCTCAGTCTGCCGAGTCCTCCACGGGTGAGGATTTACCCCTAGCTATCTCACCCAGTAACGAGCAGTTAGAGAATATTAATAGCTATTTAAACCTGATTTTGGTTGCTTTAGTCTCTCTAGCTAATTTAGACTCCGATTCTATCACCCAAGCAGCCCAGGAATTAGCCTTAAATCTGGATACAAGCGATCGCCTAGCTGCCCACTACTGGCAACCCCAGTCAAAACTTTCCCTAGCGGACATCCGTTCTCTAGTTCTCCTCCTCTGCCATCTCGCCCAAAAAAAGCAAGAGTTAATCCGTCGCGCCGTAATTCTCCTAGAACAAGTGGGGACTCAAGGACAAGAACCAGTTAAAACCACACTTTTGGGCAATTATATCGCTAATTTTCGCTTAAAATACCCAGAAATATCGGAAAATAATCTCAGTAATTCTAGCGTAACTTCCCTAGCCTGGAAATTATTAATCGATTTATTATTCTACAGCAGTCCCCGCAGCCATCTCCTTCTCTGGCACACCCTTTTGGCAAGTAAAAAGTAAAAAGGCGATCATCCTGATAACTGATAAGTGAACACTCACGAAAATTTGAAGTTATGTAAAGGGAACCCTGGGGTCAGGTAAGACAACCGATAGAATTTATGATCGGAATCCTTTGGATATTCCCTAGACCAGAGCGATTAACGAAAATTATCAAAAAATGGTACAAGATCAAAAACCCACGGTGATCATTACTGGGACAACTTCTGGAGTCGGTCTCTACGCCGCTAAATCCCTTGCTCAAAGAGGTTGGTTTGTGGTTATGGCCTGTCGGGATATCCCGAAAATGGAACAGGCGGCCAAGGAATTAAACATTCCCCGGGATAACTACTGTATTGAATTTATCGACCTCGGTTCCCTCGATAGCGTCCGGCGCTTCGTCAAAAATTTCCGGACCTTGGGCAGCTCTCTAACCGCTTTAGTCTGCAATGCCGCTATCTATCTGCCTTTGCTCAAAGAACCCTTAAGAAGTCCCGACGGTTATGAATTGAGCATGGCCACCAATCATTTAGGTCATTTCCTGTTGTCGAATTTGCTCTTGGAAGATCTAAAAAATTCTCCCTCTCCCGACCGCCGTTTAGTCATTCTCGGCACTGTCACCCATAATCCCGATGAATTAGGCGGTAAAATTCCTCCTCGTCCCGATTTGGGCGATTTAGACGGGTTTGCCAAGGGTTTCAAAGAGCCGATTACTATGGCCGACGGCAAAAAATTTGAATCGGTCAAAGCCTACAAAGATAGTAAGGTGTGTAATGTTCTCACTATGCGGGAACTGCACAAACGCTATCACGAATCCACGGGAATCACTTTTACTTCCCTTTATCCGGGTTGTGTGGCCGATACACCCCTTTTCCGCAACCATTACCCCTTTTTCCAGCAGTTTTTCCCCTGGTTCCAGAAAAATATCACCGGTGGCTATGTTTCCCAAGAATTAGCCGGGGAAAGAGTCGCTATGGTGGTTGCTGACCCCGAATACCGTCAATCTGGTGCTTACTGGAGTTGGGGCAACCGTCAGAAAAAAGAGGGTAAATCCTTTGTTCAAAGGGTTTCTCCTCAAGCTCGCGACGAGGAAAGAGGCGAAAAAATGTGGGAATACAGTGCTAAATTAGTCGGATTAGCCTAATTTCTGATTTTGAGCCTGAAAAAGGACACAAGTTACCTTGTGTCCTTCCCGAAGCTAAGAACTTAATTTTTATTTAGCGTCGGAGAATTCCGCATCGATGACATCATCGCCACCACTGGCACCACCAGAGGGGCCATTGTTATCATTGCCACCGGTGGGATTGCTAGGGGCTCCTTGCTGATACATACTGCTGCCGATCGCGTAGAGGGCTTGTTGTAATTCTGGTAGGATGGTTTTGATCTTACCATCATCGTCTTGAGCGATCGCTTCTTTCAGGTCTTTAATCAACCCTTGGGCTTTATTTTTCTCAGATGGAGGAACCTTATCGCCTAACTCGGCTAACTGCTTCTCAGCTTGATAAACCAGGGAATCAGCTTGATTTTTGCGTTCAATGCGTTCGCGACGTTCCTTATCGACCGAGGCGTTCGATTCTGCCTCATTAACCATGCGTTCCACTTCATTTTGGGGCAAGGTAGAAGCGCCAGTGATACTGATCGATTGTTCTTTTCCTGTACCTTTATCCTTAGCGGTGACATTTAAAATACCGTTAGCATCGATGTCGAAGACCACTTCGATTTGAGGCACACCACGAGGAGCGGGAGGGATACCATCGAGTCGGAAAGTTCCCAAACTCTTGTTATCTTTGGCCATTTCCCGTTCCCCTTGCAGGACGTGGATTTCCACGTTAGTTTGTCCATCCACTGCTGTGGAGAAAACTTCCGATTTTTTGGTGGGAATAGTGGTGTTGCGGGTAATAATCCGCGTCATCACACCGCCGAGGGTTTCCACACCCAAAGACAGGGGCGAAACATCAAGCAGAAGAATATCTTTGACTTCACCGGCGAGAACACCACCTTGAATAGCAGCGCCTACGGCTACCACTTCATCGGGGTTAACACTTTGATTGGGATCTTTGCCCAGAACTTTTTTAACTAATTCCTGGACGGCGGGAATCCGGGTTGAACCACCGACGAGAACCACTTCATCGAGGGCAGATTTATCGATTTTGGCATCACGGATGGCATTTTCGACGGGAATACGACAGCGATCAATTAAATCAGCGCAAATTTCCTCAAATTTAGCTCTGGTTAGGGTAGTATCTAGGTGTTTTGGCCCTTCGGCGGTAGCGGTGATGAAGGGCAGGTTAATTTCCGCTTGGGTAACGCTAGAAAGCTCAATTTTGGCTTTTTCTGCCGCTTCTGTGAGACGTTGCAGGGCTTGTTTATCTTGACGGAGCTCTATTCCTTCAACTTTTTTGAATTCTCCGGCTAAATAATCGACGATTTTTTTATCGAAGTCATCACCACCGAGATGAGTATCTCCAGAGGTGGCGAGAACTTCAAAGACACCATCACCCACTTCTAGAACCGATACGTCAAAGGTTCCCCCACCCAAGTCAAAAACGAGAATGGTTTCGTTAGCTTTTTTGTCTAATCCGTAGGCAAGAGAGGCGGCGGTGGGTTCGTTGATAATGCGGAGAACTTCAATCCCAGCAATTCTCCCGGCATCTTTGGTGGCTTGACGTTGGGAGTCGTTAAAATAAGCGGGTACGGTGATGACTGCTTGGGTAACAGTTTCGCCGAGGTATTTACTGGCATCTTCCACCAGTTTCCGCAGTACCTGGGCGGAAATTTCTTCAGGGGCGAATTGTTTGCCCTGGGCGGGACAGTCTAATTTAACGTTGCCGTTGCCGTCTTGGAGAGTTTTGTAGGATACTTCTGTGGCTTCGTTGGTGACTTCGTTGAATTTCCGGCCGATGAAGCGTTTGACGGAATAAAAAGTATTTTGCGGGTTCATTACCGCTTGGCGTTTGGCGATTTGTCCTACTAGGCGCTCGCCATTTTTGGCGTAGGCGACGACTGAGGGCGTGGTTCTAAATCCTTCGGCGTTGGCGATAACGGTGGGTTTACCCCCTTCCATAACCGCAACGCAGGAGTTAGTCGTCCCTAAGTCAATTCCAACTACTTTTCCCATAATCTTTGTGCTGCTCCGATACAACTTATAGTGACTTCTAGAATCGGAACTGTACTCGGTTTTTAGGCGATACCCACCCCTATCAGTTCCTTTGTTATCTCTATAGTGCAAAATAACCCCGCTTTCTCGATAGTGTAGGTATCCGAACCTTTTTGGTAGTATTGCTAATGTCAGTTCGGGATCAAAGAGTTAGTGGTGAAGGAAAGGAGTCAGAAGTGAGACAAACTCTTAGTTCTCACCTCTCCATGCTCACTCCTCTTGGTTTCCCTGGATTGGTGTTGGAAATCCCTCACTTCCTCTCTTTTAAGTAGAAAATATGAATCTCAGACATCAATATCATTCCATAGTTCAGAAATTGACCGCACTTGACTTTAATTAATCACTGAAAGGTCGTGCTATTAATACAAGATTATGTAATCATGAGCAAAAACAATTGTTCCTGTGCGTATTCCATTTATTTCTTGAATATAAGTATCGGTGTCATATCGTTTAAATCTACTATCTTGAAAACTGTTAATTAACCTAGGAAAATCCTCTAATTCAGAGGTACTAATTAATCTATTTCCGTCAAGAAGATCACCAGAAAAAACCCTAAAGGTAGAAGAAGGGGTTTCCTCGGAAAATAAACTACTACAGTTAGGTTGTAAATAGATGTAGATGTAGGCCAAGCGCATATCTACAGAAGGCACAAATTCTAAGCCTAAATCAAAATAGCATAGAGTAGGTGGATTAAAAACGGATAAAATAGATTCCCGATAATTATCAGGCTTTCCAAAACTTCTCAACTGAATAAGATGACTACCAGTATTGACTCCCCCTCCTCTTAAATTATTAAGAGAACATTGTTGAAAGTCAAGAAAGGTTTTAGTTATCGTTCTTTGCCAAGTATTAATAATGACTAGAGAATTGCCCCGATGCCTATACTGTTCTGGTCGGCGATCGATCTCGATACCAATAGGATCATCCGATTGACGGGGTTCTACCATGCGATAATAGTAAGTGTAGTTGCTAAATTTTACTCTTCGCGGCCCTGGAAGATCATTAACAAAGTTTTTCGGGTCTACTTGCCGGCCAAATTCACAAACACTTTGATAATCTTTTATAATAAACATTGGTAAAAGAATATCTGGTGGCGGCAGTTTGATTTCATCATCAGACCAACGACCTGTAAAAATCCAGTCGGCTGCCCGCGCAGAAACGACCCAAGCAAGACCTCTATATACAGGAATATTGTCAATACGCATTGTTAATAAATAAATCTGATCATTTATTTTGTAACAATTATCCCCAAAACTCTCAAGGATTGTGGCATCGATCTCAGCTAAAGGTTTGCCAAATGGAAGTGCGAGTAAATCAGTGAGATTGCAGGGTAAACTCATCTAATTTGCTATAAATTGTACTGAACAAAGATTTCTGATAAGCACAACAATTAATTTTGATTTAAGTCGAGTGTCTAGGGGCGTTTTGACTCGTCCCCAGAAATTCAAGTTCTGGTCAGCTAAAAAGACGCTACGCAACGTGGTTTTAACCCGTTGCGTAGCATCCGCTTAGAATCCTCCGTCGTTTACGGGTCGGAGAAGTCAACTCCACCGCTATGCAGAAATTAAACTATCAGGTGGATGGATGCGGTCGCCAAGTAGAGGAAGTGGTCAAAGAATTTCTAGTCTCAATCTCTTAACCATTTAGTCACTCCCCCGGGTTGATCGATTAAAGTAATCCCTTGAGCTTTTAATTGTGTGCGAATGCGATCGCTTTCGGCGTAATTTTTCGCTTTTTTCGCCTCTGTCCGTTGTTGGATCAGATTTTCGATCTCCGCTGCACTAATGTCCTCAGAAACAGGGGTTTCCCTCTGGTCGGCGGCAATTTCTAAGCCCAAAACCCTAGACAATTTCACCAAAGTATGCCATTTTACAGCTAATTCGGCCAGATTGCTGTCCGTCTTACCCGCATGGGTTAAATTATTACCTTCCTTGCGTAATTCCTTAGCGATTTCAAATAACACCGCTAAACCACCGGCAAAGTTAAAATCGTGATTTACCGCCTCTTGAAAGCGATTTTCTAGCTCTTGGTCAGTAATTCCGGGATTATCTGGCGGAAGATGCTTATAACCAAAGGATAAACCCTCTTGTAAAGTATGCCAGCCATTAGTGGCCGCCTGCAATCCCTCATCGGAAAAATCAATCGGTTTGCGGTATTGGGCTCCTAAAATTAACAATCTCACCGCTAAGGGGTCATATTTTGCCAATAACTCGCGAATAGTGATGAAATTACCGAGGGATTTCGACATTTTTTCCCCTGCCACCTTAACCATGCCATTATGTAACCAATAGTGGGCCAGAGGTTTACCAGTTGCCGCTTCACTTTGGGCGATTTCGTTTTCGTGGTGGGGAAAAATTAGATCACTTCCCCCCACATGAATATCGATAGTTTCTCCCAATTGTTCTTTGACCATGGCCGAACATTCAATATGCCACCCCGGACGACCTTGACCCCAGGGAGAATCCCAACTAGGTTCCCCCGGTTTTGCCCCCTTCCAGAGGGCAAAATCAAAGGGGTCTTGTTTCTTAATTGCTTCCGGGTCGTCGGTTTCTACCCGGCCGCTGGCCCCCGCTTGCAGATCATCCAGTTTTCGCCCTGATAGTTTGCCATAATCAGAAAAACGACGGACGGAATAGTAAACATCGCCATCGCTGGGGTAAGCATAGCCTTTTTGTTCTAATTCGTAGACCAGGCGCTTGATGCCGTCGAGGCTATGAGTTGCCCGGGGATAAGCGTCCGCCGGTCTGACTCCTAATTTTGCCATATCCTCAAAGTAGGCCTCAATAAATCTCTCGGCCACGGCTGCCATGGTGGTATGTTCATTTTTAGCCCGATTGAGAATTTTATCGTCAATATCGGTGAAATTCTGAATATAGCGCACTTTATAACCGAGATACTCCAAATAACGCCGCACCACATCCCAAACCACACAGGTACGCGCATGACCCAAATGGCAATAATCATAGACGGTAATGCCGCAGCAATACATGGAGACAATACCGGGGATGAGGGGGGTAAAGGGTTCTTCGCGACGACTGAGGGTGTTGTAGAGGATTAAGGTCATGGATGGGGAAATTTTTTTCTGGGGAAAAAGGCTAGTCCAATTTTATAGCAGTTGTTTTCAGTTATCAGTGATTAGTGATCAGTTATCAGTGACCGCTAACCACTTTCTCCGTTCCCTGATTTCCTTACTATATTTTGTGTTTTTTGTCAAGAGGTTTTTAGGGTTTTAGCAAAGATGTGACAGTAACATCCGAGAATATCTTACTTTTTTTGATGACAACTATTATTGATAGAATCGATAGAATAACTATAGGAAAGCTTGATTGTTTGCCTCAACCAACAATTTTTATTGTTAATAAACTTTGACCAGACAATAACTATGACTGAACCACCTAATAGCACTGGGGATGAAATCCAATTACCCCGGGGAGAAAGAGTTGACCAGCTAAGAAATCTGATCGAAACCCTACGCATTGCCGATGAATTGGCCAATCGAGGTTATTTGATTACCAGCGCCGAAGTGGCCGATTTAATGGATATTAATCCAGGCGCCGTTACCAGTCGCGGCGACCATTGGCCGTGGCGAAATTGGGTAATCTCCCGGGTCAGACGCGAGGGAAACCAAATTCTTTGGCAGTTGGAAAAAGTCGATTAGGATTAATGGCAATCATCAGTTAATTTCTCTCTTGACTTTTGTAAATTAGTAATTATCTCGTCATTTTCCCCCAGCAGATGACGCGCAAAACGTCGGGCCAAGGGGGGAGCCGATACAAGCGTACTGGTAAAACCAGAAAATACCTGCAATCCCACTTTATCAGCGATCGCTCCCACTAGGGGCCGTCCCGAGGGAGCAAAAGCCACTAGGCAATGATGACAGTTTCCTGGAAGGGAGGCTAAAGAGGGCAGCAATGTCCCCACGGCGGCGCGGATTGCTTTTTCCCCCGCCAGAGGGTTTAAAATCGCGCCTGGATCGGTGATAATGGTGCTAATTTGCCCTAGATAAAGGCTTTGGTCTTGGAATTGTACCGCCCCCGTTTCTAAAACACTGGCAATTATTTCTGGGGTTTCTCTCTGCCAAATGCCCTGCTTTTCTAGTTGGGTAATTTTTTGCTCTAATAGCAATCTAGCAGCAATTGCGGGCATAACTAGGGTGTTTAATTTGATCTCGCTGGGGGGAATTTTGATCACTTGAGCATGGGTGAAATAGACGGAAGCAGTAATACCGGATTTTTGCAGTAAAGACCGGGTTAACCCCCCCGCACAGACGATAGTTTCCCCGGCATAATAATTATTTTTAGGAGTTTTTACGCCGGTAATTCTCGATGCAGTTTCAATTAATTCGATAACAGCTTCCCGAATAATCGTGCCTCCCAGACGCAGAAAAGCTTGTTGATAGGCAAGATTAGTTTTTTCGGCGTTAATGTGACCGTGGGGTAGTCGTAAAACTCCGGAGATAGCTGCGGGATTTAATAGTGGTTCTAAAGCGATCGCCGCTTGCGGATCGAGAATTTCGGGAGTAATGGCAAAGATAGCAAATTTTTCGGCCACAGTGGCCAGATCATCTTCGGGGTTGACAGTGAGAATTAGCTCTAGGTCCCGGTATTCGTTATCTATGCCCAGTTCCTGCGATAAATTGCGCTGAATTTCTCGACCTTCTTGATATAATTTTCTCTGGATTTCTGTGGTGGCCGACCAATAGGCTAAACCCCCGTAACTGTAGAAAGTGGCGTTGAGGGGATGGGTTTCTTTTTCTAATAAGAGGACTCGACTGCCTAGGTTAGCTAGTTCATAGCTTAAGGCGGAACCGGTGATACCACCACCGATAATTATATAATCATAAGTTGTGGTCATAATTGGGCTAATTTTTACTCAATTAATCTATTCTAAGTCAGTGGTTCTAATTAAATTGAAGATAGATTTTGCCTTTGATACCCCCTTAATCCACCCTTAATAAGGGGGGTGTCTGACAGTTTTTAACACCTACCTATCTATCATTATACTTGCTCAGTCCTAGCGCATCTCATATTTGAGACGTTCTCTCACTTATGATGAGCAGCAGAAGTTATTCAAAGAGGGCGAAGGCAATTCGCCCCTACAATAAATATATTATTGCGCCAATGGTAGGGGCGCACTGCGTGCGCCCAAAATGTCATCTAGATATTTCGACCAAATTGAGATGTACCCCTCGGTCTCTAGTTTCTAATTTGAGCAATAGTTGCTATAATTACAGAAAAAGTTCAAAGCGGGATAGGATAACTATGCAACAGCTAGAAACTAGGGGGATAACTGACTCATGGATTAAAGCTAGTTGGGAAGAATACCTAGCAGCAATTAACAACTTCCCAGAAAATCAAGGAAAAAGTTATTATTACAATGGCTATTATCGATTAGAAATGACTCCTATTGGATTTGAACACGCTAGAGATCATCACGTTGTCTTTTTGGGGGTGAGTCTCTACTCTATCCTCAAAGAAATTCCTTTTCAAGGACTCCCTACTTGTTCCTATCGCAAAAGAGGAATTAGAGAAGTGCAGCCAGATATATCTTACTATCTAGGAGAGAAAGCGAATCTGATACCAAGTGGTACTTCGATTATTGATTTAAATCAGTATCCTCTACCAGATTTAGTCATTGAAATCTCAAAATCTACCCTCAATGATGACTTAGGCAATAAAAGATTACTCTATGAAGAATTAGGAGTGAGTGAATACTGGAGTGTTAAGGTAGATGCTCCCCAAATATTTGCTTTTGAAATAATCGATCGCGGTAGCAAAAGAATTGATATATCAAAGGTTTTACCTAATTTAAAACTCGCAGTTTTAGAATCAGCTTTACAACAGGCGCGCACCAGAGATCAAAGTCAGGTGGGACGTTGGTTAATCAGTCAATTTCAAGGTTAACCCCATAAAATCGAGGCTAAGATTATGCAACGGCTAAAAACTACTATCTCGACAGATTTATGGATTAAAGCTAGTTGGGAAGAATACTTAGAAGCAATTAAAAAATTCCCAGAAAATCAAGGAAAAAGTTATTATTACAATGGCTATTATCGATTAGAAATGACTCCTATTGGTAACGATCATGCCAGCGATCATGCTATTTTAATCTTCGCTGTTAGTCTCTATGCTACCCTAAAAAATCTGGCCTTTAATGCCAAAGATAATTGCAGTTTTCGCAAGTCGGGTTATCGAGAAGTTCAACCAGATATATCTTATTATTTTGCCGACAAAGCTAATCTGATTCCCTACGGTACTTCGATTATTGATTTAAATCAGTATCCTCCACCAGATTTAGTCATTGAAATATCAAAATCTACCCTCAATGATGACCTAGGCAATAAAAGATTACTCTATGAAGAATTAGGAGTGAGTGAATACTGGAGTGTTCAGGTAGATTATCCCCAAATATTCGCTTTTGAAATCATCGATCGAGGTAGCAAAAGAATTGATATATCAAAGGTTTTACCTAATTTAAAACTTGCGGTTTTAGAGTCAGCTTTACAACAGGCACGCACCAAGGATCAAAGTCAGGTGGGACGTTGGTTAATCAGCCAATTTCAAGGTTAAATCCTGCTGTTTTTTGGCAGCCGCTTTCTCCAATAAAGACTCGGCAAAAGCGATGGCAGCCGCTGCCGAATTTCCTCCCGTTAATTGTGCCAATTCTTCCCTTCTCGTCTGACGATTATCGAGAGAAGTAACCCGGACAACCGTGCGAATTTCCGAGAGATTAGTGGAATTATCTTCGGCAATCATTTGTTTATAAACGCGAAAATGGTGATCAGCTAAAGCAGCCACTAAGGGTTGATGAGTAACGCATAAAACCTGATATTGTTGACCTAATTGATCTAATTTATCGGCAATTGCTTGAGCAACTTTTCCCGATACTCCCGCATCGATTTCGTCAAAAATTAGGGTTGCCGCTGCCGATTGGGATTGGGAAAAACAGGACTTTAACGCTAGGAGAAAACGACTCATTTCTCCTCCGGAAGCGGTACTGGATAAAGGTTGGATTTTTTCCCCCGGATTGGGACTAAAATAAAATACCACTTGATCGACTCCTAGACTGCTAGGATTACCCGGAGCAATCCGACAGACAAAAATCACCTTTTCCATGGCTAAAGGTTTTAATTCCTGTACCAATTGTTTTTCTAGTTGACTAGCGGTTTCTTGTCGCAAAAAGGTCAACTGGGTGCTAGTTTCTCGATAGATTTTTTCCTGTTGCTGACAAATTTTTTCTAATTCCTCAATCGATTGTCCTTCTCCTGTCAACTCCGCTAATTCCTGCTGTAATTTCTGATAATAATCGATCGCTTCGGCTAAACTTGGGCCATACTTGCGACAAATGCGCTTAAGTTGGACAATTCTCTCTTCTATCTCGTTCAATCTCTCGGGATCTGCCTCTAGACTATCCCCATAAACGTTGATTTCCTGTCCCGCTTCCACCACCTGATTTAATGCCGATCGCACCATCTCTAAAATTGGCTCTAAACTGCTATCATAAATCATCATATTTGTCAAGATATTTTCAGCTTTTCCTAACAAATCAGCGACAGCGGGTTGATCGCGATCGTTTTGGTAGAGGAGTTGATAGACTTGATAGCTGGAATTTTGCAAATCGACACCGTGGGAGAGTCGGTTTCTTTCCTGTTCCAACTGTTCCAACTCGTTAGCGTCAGTTAAATTAGCTGATTCTAGTTCTTTTAGTTGATATTCTAGTAAATCTAACCTCTGTAGGCGATTTTGTTCCGATTGCAACCTATTATTTAAACTATTCTTGCTTTCTTGCCAGTTAAGGTAGGCTGTCGCTACTTTTTCCCGCTGCCGCAGCAGCGATTCACCCCCGTAGAGATCTAATAATTCCCTCTGTCGATTAGCGTCCATTAACTGAACTGTTTGACCTTGAGCGGTGATTTCTACCAAAAAATCTCTTATTTGCGCCATTTGTTGGCGATTAGCGATAACTCCGTTAATCCGAGAACGAGAACGCAAGGAATTATTAGTAATCACTAATTCCCTGCTGATTGTCAGAGTATTATCGTCTAATAGGTCAATTTCCTGACTTTCTAGCCAAGCAATTAATTCTGGAGTCAGAGAAAAAGTCGCTTCTAGGGTTGATTGTTGGCTGCCCTGACGGATGACGCGATGATTGACTTTACCACCGAGAACAATATCGATCGCATCTAATATAATCGATTTTCCTGCCCCCGTCTCACCGGTCAGTACATTTAATCCGTTCCCGAAAGTTAATTCTAAGCGATCGATGAGGGTAAAATTTTCAATTTGTAGGCAGGATAACATATATCGGTAATCAGTAATCAGTAATCAGTAATCAGTAATCAGTAATCAGTAATCAGTTGCTAAGTAGGTAGGCGTTAAAAATTATCAGACACCCCCTTATCAAGGGGGGCAGGGGGGATCGAACCTAAAATCCATTTTTAATTTCATTATAACCAGCTACTTATTCTCATTATCTTTCAGCATTCCCTAATTTTCCCCGAAACGGTAGCCTTTCCCATAGACAGTATTAATTAGAGATGTTTCCCCGGCCGCTTCGATTTTACGACGCAGCAAGCGCATCAGGGCAGGAACCACATTACTATTAGGTTGCTCTCCTTCTGACCAGAGATGCTGATAAATTTGTTCATGGGTGAGAAGTTGCCCCGGATGGGTCATAAATAAAGTCAATAATTGTACTTCTTTTGCTGATAAACTAATCGTGCGACCGTGACGATAGGCTACTTGATTTTCGCTATCGAGTTCTAAATCAGCACATTTTAATTTACTGCTATTACTAGCTTCAAAGTTGGGAGAACGACGCAATAAAGCGCGGACTCTCGCTAATAATTCTCGCAGTTGAAAGGGTTTGACTAAATAATCATCAGCACCGGCATCTAATCCCGCCACTCGATCGTCTATGGTATCCTTAGCGGTTAGAAATAAAACGGGAGTGGTGTCCCCTTGATTGCGTAAATATTGACAGATTTGTAATCCGGATTGCTGGGGTAACATCCAATCGAGAATTAAGAGGTCATAATTATTCTCTCGTGCCAATTCTAAACCCGTCCGACCATTATTGGCAATATCAACGTCATAGCCTTCTTGAGCAAGAATTTGTTCTAAGGGTTCGGTTAATTCTTTTTCATCGTCAACGATAAGTATTCGCATAGAAGGAAGATTATCAGTTATCAGTTATCAGTTATCAGATGTGAGTTATCAGTGATCAGTGATCATATATGAGTTTTCAGTTCACTGTTTACTGATTACTGTTTACTGATCACTGAAAAACCATTTCTCCTAATTATCTATCTTTGGGTAATAAATTGCGCCATTCGAGAGGGATATAACTTTCGATAAATCTAGCCAGGGTTGGGTAATGACGCTGATACAAAACTCCCATATAGATAATAGCAAGTCCTAGGACGGTTAGGGCAAAGGGAAAGAAAATTGAATCGGCAAAGAGACGATAGGAGAGATAGGAAAGATAGGCAAATACTCCAATACCTCCAAAAACCACAAATAATCTTCTTTTTAGCAGGACTGATAATAACATCAATCCCAAGTTAGTTAGACAGTACAAAAATCGTTGCGCTTCATTATCCTCGATGAGAAGAGATAGACTAAACCAAAACATAATCAATCCGAATAGGTATAGCCAAAAAGCAAAATCTCCCCGACTGCGACGCTGACGTACATCAATTAAATAGGCCGTTATTAAACAGGCAATTCCAAACCAAAAGGATACCCACAGTCGCAGTCTCCATGTATATTCGTTCTCTCCAAATAGTAAAGAGGTTAAGTCCATTGACATATACCACAGACTAAAAGCGATCGGTGCAGTTAAAAAGGAAAATTTAACAAATCTTAAAGTTATTAATCCTGCGATAATCGTGCCTAATTCCATTAAAAACCAACTACCTTTAATCCATATATGGAAATCTCGATAGATGCCCGGATATCCAGCTTGCCAGTATCCTGTCCAGCGTTGTAAACCGTAGATTGCTAAGGGAGTCATTGCCACTGCCATAGTGAATAAAAGGCCGCCGGGGATTTTGAGGTTTTGCTGAAAATAGAGATTTTTTCCCGTAAAAATAAAACAAATTGCATAAAACAGGGCGATAAAAAATAGGCCCGCACCGCCGAAACTCTCCCAAGCTTCGTTCATAAACCACCCCAGAGCAGAGATAACAATTAATGCCCCAAAATAATAGGCTACATTAGCGAAATTAAAGCGAGGACGATTAACTTCATCTTCTTGGGGATAACGGGATAAAAAAGCTGTCCATAAATTTTCAGCTTGGCTGGCAGTAATTAGGTTTTGTTGTACCGCCCAATCAAAATCTTCTCTTTCTAGTCTCATAATATTCTCTAGTCCTTAAGCTAAGATATATTTTAACCGCCCATCCCTTTACTGTTGCCTGTTGCCTGATCTCAAAAGCTTATCCTAATGATAAGGGAATAGGGAATAGGCGCGAATGTCAAATCCTGTAATAAAACTTAATATTTGCCAATATAAATATCCGATCTCGACGACATTTATTATAGTCATTTCAATTAAAATTGAGAATATCAATGCCAGAGTTCCTAAGAGTTTCATCGGTCTAGAGTGCATCAGATTTATCTGAAATGACTATAACATTTCATTACCTTATCAATCCAGTGTACAAAGCTGATTTCTTGACACGGACAAGCTGGAAGATAGGGCAGTTTATCAACTGGCTTTTCTGCCAATTTCTTGGGGATTTCTCCCAATTTTAAGATCAGATAAACGATTAATGAAGTATAGATTTGTCCCCCATGCTCGTCAGACTTTGATCTAAAACAAATCTCAGCCATAAAAGAGACTTGACAATTTTTGAGAATGAATTTGCCCTAAAACTCAACACCTTTTTTAACATTCAACACTTGGGGAGAATTGGTATAACAAATCTACAAAATCACCGAGTACAGCTATAGGAATCGCTACATACAGCTTAGACTCTCATAATACCTTAGATATTGCGTTTATTATTGACATCTTCTCCTGAGGAACAAGCAGATAATTATACCCGAAGTTTTCTGTACTAATTTTATCAACAGGAACTAATCCCTCATTGGTCATTAAGAAGCACAAATAATTGACCGTTTCTGAAACTGTGTTGTGGATATTTCTTGCTTGTTTTCTCCCACCACTTTCATAAATAATAATAGGGTGATCTCTTTGAATAACTTGTTTAGCTCCTTGAATCGCATTCATCTCTGCTCCCTCAATATCTATTTTTATTAAATCAACTTGAGGAATGTTATTTTTGCTTACAAATGTATCAACTTTTAACGACTCAACATTAATTAATTCTGAAGACTCTTGGGATTTTGATACCTTTATTCTGGAAAGGGTTGGCATCGAAAAACCATGTTTTTTAACCAGTAACTCGACCGAGCCATCATAATTATTGATGGCTGCACAAATAGGGTATATATTTGAAGTTTTATTAAGCTGAATATTCTCTTTTAGTCGTGAAAAAACTAGGGGTAGCGGTTCAAAGGAATAAATTTTTATTGTTTCATCCGTATTGTTAAGAGCAGCGAATAACGAATAAAACCCTATATTAGCTCCAATATCTAGAAAAACTTTACAATGCTTAAGCAATTGTTCAAATACTGTAATTGTTTCTGTTTCGAAACCATATATTCCTTTAAAAAAACATAGTGAAGCGATCCGATCATTTCCTTCAGTTTTCATTAACAATAATTTTCCATTGGACAGTTTATTTTCTACTATTCCCTTAATGGGTATTGTTTTCAAAGAATTATCAGATATTTTCCCTAAAATTTTTGCTGGCAGTAATTTTAAAACTTTTTGAGGTGTAAAAGGATATTTAGTCTGTAATATCTTGTTCAGAGCTTTTTTGAAAAAATTAGAAATTTTACTCATAATTATCTAGGCTCTCCTGTACTTCCTGTTAAGTTTGATTAATTGGTTGCTGATACATTTCATCTGACTAACTCAAGTAAGGTCATTATTCTATCACTAAGAGCGTAACGAATTGACACGATGAAATTCTAAGTAGAGGGCCAAAAGCTTGAAAAGTGAGCGTAAGTAGGGTTTCATGAGAAATAGAGGCGATTCTAAAATCCTATCAACCAGTGTAGCGCATTAAAGCAAGCCCTTCCACTCCATCTGGGATGGCATGGTGCCAGAATCCCGTTAATCTGAACCTCGTTAAACCCCATCCACAGGAAAACCCGTAGTTTTGCTTTTTCGGCTACGATCCTTGCAGAGCAATACTTTTGGGGCTTAGTGACTTGCTCGTGAAATTCCAGTTCTCTAGCTGGTTGCGGTTCATTTCTGTTCTCGAAAATTTTCGCATTGCCAAGTATAGTTATTTCAAATAAGAACGAGACACTAGGCGACACAATAAGTACGAATAATTTCATCAAGGGGTGTCCCCACAGGAGCATACATTCTTGCCCTCTTTAATGCACTAAAATCATGTTCGATATCATTTAAATCAGGAGAGTATTTTGGCAAAAACACTACCTGATGACCTGCTTCTTCTACCAGTTGTTTAATGACTGTCTTCCGATGAATTGGTGCATTATCCATAATTAATACTGATGTTATGGTTAGAGAGGGCAATAAATATAAAGATAACCACCCTTCAAAACCTTCGGCATTCAGGCTTCTCGTAAATACCATCGGGGCAATAAAGTCTTTTTTTCCCTTTCTTCTCCCGGCGACAAGGTTTTCTCTTTTTCCTCGTTTTCCTTGTCTATCTCCCAATACTTTCTTCCCTTTTTTTGACCAGGCATAAAGGCAGGCTTGAAATTCTTCAAACCCTGACTCATCAATGAATACAAGGCTTTCACTTCCATATGTTTTAATCAATTCTCTCAGCACTCTGTAGTATTTCATTCTTTCTTCTCGGTTTCTTTCTCTATAACGAAGTTCCTTCTTTTTTCTGGTAATTTTCATTTTTTTTAAGGCATAGCAAATGGCACTTGGTCTCACTCCAAACTTCTCGGCTCTGTCTCTTAATCTTGCCTCGGGATTTTCTTGGACATCTTTTGACAGTGCTTTCCAGTCCAGCTTTCTCTGACGGTGTTTTACCTTTGTTGCTTCCAGTTTTTCCCTACCTAGCCATCTATATATCGTCGCTCTTCCTATATTAAATAGAGCGGCGGCTTTGGTTATGCTTCCCCCATTCTCTACATAATCGATTACTTTTTTTCTCAAGTCTAGGCTATAAGACATTTTTCTATATGGGTTGCTCGTTTCTCTTTATTTTACCTTATTTTTCCCTCGTCTCACACTTATTTGAAATGACTATAATTCATTGACATACTCCCACCGTCAAGCTACGCTGTGACGGTGGGAGTATATCAAACAACAGGGTTTTGGCCAATCCGCAGCAAAAATAAATTCAGAACGATTTTGCGCCGTTTCAGCGATCATAAAATTGTTAAGAATTGTACAACCCTCTTGTTATAAGGCTTTTTATGTCATGAAACCTTAAAATGAGAATTGCTGGCCAATCCGACCTTGATTTGCAAAATTTGACAGACTGTGCTAAAGTGCTAAAGTACATTAGACATGACTATAGCGTTTCTGATTCACAAGAGGCACATTCCCGATCCTGAACAGCTTAATCAGCAAAGGTTTAAGTGTGCCGCACGGATGCGAGAACCACTATGTTATTAATTAAAAAGTTAAAATTATGAGTCCCTTTGAAGCATTAGTAGAAAAAGGTTTTTTCTTAAATAGCTTATCTTATTCACCAAAACTTATTGAAGAATGGAATATGTTACTAAGCCCTCTTTTTATTGTTCAAGAGGATAAGGGTAGAGCCTATGTAAAAGCCAATGTACTTTTTGAGCTTGGCATTCTAGATAAAATTTTTAATGAGCAAATACAATCTCTACTTTGTCATTTAATGCCAGATGCTATCTTTTATCATTGTCATGCTTATGAGATTAAGGCCTCCCAAGCGCAATCACATATTCATTGGGGAGAAAATCTCGGTTGGCATAGAGATGAAGAATGTGCTTTTGAATATAATCCTAAGGGAGCCAACCACATCAGCATGTTTATTTATCTAACAGATGTGGATGAAGAAAATGGCCCATTTGAAATTAGATTGGCATCGCCATTCTCATATTTTAAACCGAAAGAAAAAACCTTGAAAGTTATAGACAAGGCTGGAGCCGTTTTCTTTTTTAATCGATTTTTCTGGCATCGAGCTTGTCCAAATTATAGTTCTAGTCGACGACGAGTTATTAAATTTTCTTTCCAGCCTCGTGGGTTGAACAATGGTCGCATAAATTTAACTGAATTTGTAGAGTTGCGAAAACTTGCTGCCCCCAAGAATGTTTTTTTAGAATATTTAGCTAATCCAGATCACCCAGCTAAATCTCTACAAGAAATAATCAGTCAGCCATCCTTGTGCGAACCGTATCCGAGTGTAATAATCCCATCTTTCAACTCTTCTATGGATCTGGGGTTAAAATATTTACTTAAACATAATTGGAAACTACTTAAGCAAAAATTGAAAAAAAACTCTCTTGAAACCGAATTATTACCTAGCAAAAACTATTAACAAATTGAGCTATGTATTCTACTTTAATCATCGGATCGGGAAATCGGATCAAAACTAACTATCTACCAGCTTTAAGCTGTGTTAAGGAGCATTTTGAAATTACTGGAGTTCACTCAAGAACAGAAGCTAAACGAAATGCGGTTGCTCAAAAGTGGGGAATTCCTAGTATAGAGAAATTAGAGCAAGTAGATTTTTCCAAAGTAGATTTAGTGATCTTGTCTATTACCTTAAAAAACAATAAACAAGTTTTACAAAAATTAGCTCCATATTCTTCTAATTTAATTTTAATTATCGATACTCCCGTTTTGCCTTTAAATGATTTGGATGCTGTTAAAGTATTAAATAAATTTAAAAAAGTAATTGTCACGGAAGATTTTATGAATTTTCCACAATTTGATTTAATGCGAGAATTTGTCAAAAAAGGATTTTTAGGTAAACTACAAAAAATTTTTTTAGAGCAGTCGGGATATAGATATCATGGATTGGCTTTAATTCGCTCATTCTCGAACTTTGAAAAAATTGTTTATTCTCAAATAGTATCTTCAAGTCAACAAGATGTAAACATAAATTATAAGTTTAAAAATGGATTACTTGGTTGTGTTAAAGAACCTTATAAGCGATTAGATGGTGCGATAACTCTAGTAGGGGATCAAGGTATTTTAGCAACGGAAGAAAAAAGGATTGAAAATGGCTTATCTTTATATAGATTGAAAGAAATTTGGGAACAAGAAAATTTTCAAGGTTTTAAAATTGAAGGAGAAAATGTAAATTTATCAAGCCAAGTCCGATTCTATGATAGCATAAAAAGTATGCCTAATAATGAGAATAATTCGCATTTTAACGTTTTAAAAACTTGTGGATTAATTCAAGTCTTCCAGTCTTTATTAGAACTGAATACTCATAGCAAATATACCGTTTTAGATGGATTATACGATAACATCATATCCTCTTTAGCAAGAAAATACAATCAATTTTGGGATTTTTCTGGCCTAAGCTTTAGATTAAAACTATATTTAAGCCAAATGCCTTATCGTTAGGAGCTTGTGCGAGGGCAATAAAACTGCCCCTTGGACATGGGATGAAAAAAGTATAGTTTGATATATTTTTTATTGATATATACGCTTTAAAACCCTCAACCGGTTGCAGGTTTTCTCCCCTAAGAGAATTTGTCCGAAAGCCCATATTTACCTAGAGTTTCCTGAAAAAGTTTGTTGGTGGGGGCAGGGTGCGGGGTTTTAAGCTAAGACGCATTTTATCTCTCTTGTGTCAATCTGGGAGGAGAATTAATTTTTAAAGGTCTAAGACCTTTGCCTGAAGGGGATTCGTTCCTTATTTCCGATGCCATTAAAGGACTTCAGCCTTTGCTATCCGGAAACGCCTCCGAGAGTGACATAAAAGAGATAAGACCTATTCAAAATGCTTCTAAAAAGTCTTCAAATCTCAAAAACTGGGAAACTATACAAGTCACATCTGTCTCCCGATACTAACCGATTCGACTGACTTTAAATAGAGCTTACAAGCTTTTTTGCTCAACCCTAGTTAATCAGTCCTCAAAAAATAAGTAAAAATTATAAATTTAAGATAAAAAATTAAAATATTTAAATACTTTAGGCGATTAGTTAAATGTAACAAGTAAGTTACAAGGAGAGTGTTTTTTCCGAATTTGCCAAAATTTGGCTGAAAATCGGGGTTGCCTACATTTACTAATATGTTATGATCGTGGTATGCTGTGGGCTTAGTTTAAGCGTTAAGTCTCAAATCAACGGAAAACCGAGACAATCAGGGGACTACATTGATCCTCTTGCCCAAAAAAAGCCCATAAGGATAACATTTTTTTTTGTAGCAATTTTTAAAGTTTTGTAAAGGCTATTGACTTAGAACCAGAATTGTGTAATGTGGATCGAGAAATAGTCTTGAGTATTGACAAAAAAACCCTTACCTCTGGGTAAGGGAGCTAGGGGGTTAGGGACTTGCGTGGGAATAATATCCCAGCTTTGAAAATCACTCTGTAGAAGAATCAGACCAGCCAGATGGCATATTATCAAAGCGCAAGTCCCTTATTGGAAGGGGTTCTCGAAGGCTCTCCCCCTACTTAGGGTGATCAGCAAACCCCCTCCGCGCGGAGGGCGCAAGCTTTGCGCCCCGACAGTAACAGATTTTGTCCACAATGTAGGGGCGAACTGCGTTCGCCCAAAAGGTACATTATCAAAGCGCAAGTCCCTTAGGTCAAATCAATTCCGCTTAAGGTACTTCAGTCCAGCGCCTAAGCCTCCTAGCACCAGCAAACTCAGCACAGTTGACGGTTCGGGAACAGATGTCGGTGGCGGTGCCATCGGTCCGGGAGCCGAAAAGTTAGAAATCGTCACACTACCCCGTCCGGAACTGTTGTCCGCAGTGACAATAACGAAACCGAAGCTGTCGCCAGCTAGGACGTTAAACGTCGATGTCCCGCTCTGAGTTCTACCTCCAGAAGGATTGAGTGGGATAGTCCCTACCCCGTTGACGAGGACAATGAAAGGGTCACAGAAACCATTAGGAAGATTGCTACATAAACTATCCACCAAAGCATCCTGAGTCGAATAGTCCCAATCAAACGTCACCGTCCCAGCCGCAGCCGCAGTGGTGGTGTAGTCTGTGGTTCCAGAACTGCCAGAACCATTGTCCCCCCCAGTCAGGCTAATGGACGCGGGAGCGCCGGTGGTATCGACGAACCCGTCGGCATTACTATTGGTCAATGTCCAATTAATGGGAGCGTAGGCATCTTGGAAACCGAACACTGTTGCGGCACTAGCACTAGAAGCAGCGGCTAGAGTGAGGCTAACAGTAGTGACAGTCATTGCGGTCATAGACCGCAATGACTCGAATAATTTTGGCGATTTGGTGGCCATGGCCTTGGAAATAAATTAATGTACCCCCTAAGTCTACAGACGACCAAAATATTTTTCAAGAGGATTGGCTAAAAACTGGGGCAATGTGGACATCGATCGAAAGACTAAGCTAAACTGGTAATGAGTATGTATTAGGGCGGAGGTCAAGGGAAACAACTATGGACAATGTGGAGGTAAAACAAAAACCGATCCGCTGTTTAGAAGATGCGATCGAAAGGTGTCAAACTTTAGGAATGCGGGTTAGTCGTCAGCGTCGCTATATTTTAGAATTGCTGTGGCAAGCGCAGGAACACCTATCAGCGCGAGAAATTTATGATCGTCTCAATCTGCAAGGAAAAAACATCGGTCATACCTCAGTGTACCAAAACCTAGAGGCTCTATCGGGTCAAGGCATTATCGAATCTGTGGAACGCTGGGACGGCAGACTCTACGGGAACATCAGCGATTCCCACAGTCACGTCAATTGTCTGGACAGCCAAGAAATCATCGATGTGCATATCCAACTTCCCCCGGAATTAATTAAACAGATCGAGGCATCGACGGGGGTAAAAATTACCGATTATCGCATCGATTTCTATGGCTATAAACAAAACAAATGAGCCGGATCACTGTATAATTGACCCTGTGAATAGTATCCGTTGACAGGCTGCAACTCTTGTGATCGATCGCCCTCTCACCCTAATTATCATCGATAATGACCCGATTTTTCGCTTGGGTCTGGTGCAGGCCTTATCGCAGATAGAAAATATTACTATCGTCACCGAAGGGGATTTAGAAACAATTTTCGCCTTGACTCTTAATCCGTCCCCCGAAATTATCCTTATCGATCCTCTTTTTGATTGGTCTTACTGTGAAATTCTCCACTCTCGCTACCCCGAAAGTAAAATTGTTTTATTAACCTTTCCTCTCGATTCCCGACAGCAACTAATCGCCAGAGAATTAGGAATCGCCGGTTATATTCCCAAAGGCACAAACCTAGAGCAATTTATCACTATTTTAGGGCAAATTTCCCGGGATGAATCCCACGATGTTGTCCCTTCTCCTCTCACCATTGCTACCCGTGCAAGTTTAGCTCCTAGTCATTGGTTAATCACTGCGGGCAAAACGGGATTAAATCGCATCGAAAGTGAATTACATTTAATTGATCTCCACCTCAATCAACAGTCTTTATCCGGCTTTGATCGCTTTTACTGGCAGGGGAGAAAACGAGAACTTTTAGCGGCTCTATGGCTAGTGAGAAAACTAATTCCCCTCGAAGGTAGCTATTACAATTCAGCTTCAGCGACACCCCCGGTAATAATTAACAATATCGATCGAGAATTACCAATTTTAAGCCGCGAGCGTCCCCTCTGTGTTTCGGCGGTTTTTGAATCGACTTTAGCAGTTATTCGATCGCCTTTAATTAATAGAACCAAGATTAGTTTTGAAATTGATGTTTTACAGGATAATCGGCAACGGGAATTATTGTATTTAGTTCTCGATGAAATTCGTAAAAATGTCGATGAGATGAGATATTTACAGATTAGTAGCGGGGAATTAACCAGTCGCTTAAATCTGATTATTTACGATATCTGGGAGAAAGTTACCCGTAAATTTTTAGAAATTAATGCCTCGGTTTATGAGGAAATTAGTAAAAGTAGGCTTAACGAAATTATTTTGGAAGAAAGAGAGGCAATTCAAACAGAAATCCTCAATAAAATTCCTTTTACTCTTGACTTATTTTCCTATTTATTGTACGAAAATAGTTTAACTATTGACGGAGTAGAATACCGGGCTAATGCTCCTGAAACCATCGCCAGAGCCGAAATTCTCCTGCAAAATATCATTCATAATCTTGCCAATGCAGTGACAGTAATTATTCTCAATAACTTCTCGGAATACGAAAGAGTTAAACAAAAACTTTACCGTTCAGAATTTCTCATCGCCAGAAAATTAGCTAAAATCCGCAATGAATTATCTTGGAAATACCGACGGCAACAATATTGGCAAGAACCTAAAGATATCTTTGAAAGTCAATATCAATTATTTCACTATAGCGAGGGACAAATCAAATCTCTAGCCATTTATTCCCCCCGACAGGAAGAATTAAATAGTTTAACAGGTATAGCTTGGTTAGTTTCGATCGCCTTAGAATTAAGAGACTCTTTATCTCCGCGTTTACGCGCTTTTTTTCGGGTGGTGGGTAAGGGAGTAGTCTATATTCTTATCCAAGTTATCGGTCGCGGTATTGGGTTAGTAATTCGCGGGGTTTTACAGGGAGTCGGTAACACTTGGCAGGAAGTCAAAGGTAAAAAGGAATTATGAATTATGAATTATGAATTATGAATTATGAATTATGAATTATGACTGATAACTGATAACTGATAACTGATAACTGATAACTGATAACTGAAGTGACCCTAACTTTTACAATTCCTTATCAAAACTGTATTTATCGCGAATCTGTCCAACAAAAAACTGTCCTTTCGATGGTGCAGACTGAAAGTCTTTATATACTGCCAAAGGTAGATCATGATAAAGATAGATACCACCGTGATTAAATTCTACTTTCAGAATTTTTTTGTCCTCATCGTAGTCAAAAGATTTAATCGCTGTACTTTGACTTTTTAATAAGGGGAAAGCAATCACATCGCGAATACTGGCAGAATCGGTTAATAACATGATCAGGCGATCGATGCCAATTCCTAAGCCTCCCGTGGGGGGCATTCCGTATTCTAAAGCGGTTAAAAAGTCCTCATCAACTCCCTGCGCTTCCAAATCTCCAGCCGCTTTTTTGAGTGCCTGTGCTTCCAATCTTTGCCGTTGGTCGATGGGATCGGTTAACTCAGAAAAACTATTAGCCAATTCCCGTCCAACCACATATAATTCAAATCTTTCTACGAGGTCAGTTTTTGAGCGATGGGGTTTAGCTAAGGGCGAAATTTCCACGGGGAAATCTAGCACAAAAGTGGGCTGTATTAGGGTTTCTTCGACTTTTTGTTCAAAAGCTTCATTTAAGAGCTTACCGATGGTTTTACAGTCCTCTGGAACGCCAATGCCGGCATTTTCTGCGGCAATACGAGCCGAATCGAAATCATCAAAACTATTCAAGTCAACCCCAGTTATTTCTTGGACTAATTCGTGCATAGTCACTCGTCGCCAAGGGGGAGTTAGGTTAATTTCCCTGTCTTGATAGGTGATTTTTAGCGTACCTAAAACATCTTGTGCGGCATTAACAATAATGTTTTCGGTTAACTCCATCATGTCATAATAATCAGCGTAGGCCTGATAGATTTCGATGGAAGTAAACTCGGGGTTGTGTTTAGTAGAAACACCCTCATTGCGAAAAATTCTGCCTAACTCGAAGACTTTTTCAAAACCACCGACTATCAATCTTTTTAGATGTAATTCGGTGGCAATGCGGAGATATAACTCCATCTCCAGCGTATTATGATAGGTGATAAACGGTCTAGCATCGGCTCCTCCCGCTTCACTTTGTAGCACGGGAGTTTCAATTTCAATAAAACCTTCTTGGTCTAAATATTTGCGAATAGCGGCGGTAATTTGGGCGCGACGGCGAAAAGTTTGTCGCACTTCAGGATTAACAATTAAATCCACATATCTTTGTCGATAACGCTTTTCTACATCGGTTAAACCGTGCCATTTATCCGGGAGAGGTAAAAGGGATTTGGTGAGAATTTCGTACTGGTTTACATAGATAGATAATTCGCCGCGTTCTGTGCGTTTAATCGTCCCTTTTGCCCCTAAAATATCGCCTGTATCGGTTAATTTAATCACCGTGTTAAAGGCATTCGGCACGGCGACCATGGTTTCACTAATGCGTTTTTTATCGAGGTATAATTGAATCGTTCCCGTTTCATCTTGCAGGTTAAAAAAGGCTAGTTTACCCATAATTCTTCGGGCAATAATCCGACCAGCAATTGCTACTTCGGTGCTAATTTCTTCCCCGGGTGCTAAGTCAGCGTACTGCTCTTGTAATTTTTGAGCGTGAGCGGTAGATTTCCACTGGTAAGCGTAGGGATTTAAGCCAGCTTTTTGCAATCCTGCCACTTTTTCTAAACGAGCAGCCCGGATTTCTTCGAGGGTAGAGGAGGGTTGATTTTCAGGATTTTGTGCTTGAGATGCCATCGTTTTCTAAGAGGAACAATTCTGGGGAATTTTTAGGTTTTGGGTTTTGGGGATTTCAGTGATCAGTTATCAGTGATCAGTTATCAGTGATCAGTTATCAGATGTGAGTTATCAGTTTACTGTTTACTGTTCACTGTTCACTGAAAAATTATCGTCCCATTTCTCGCTTTAATTTTTTCAATTCTTCTTCCATTTCCCATTCTTTAAATTTTAGATCGAGATTATCGTAGTTCGAGCGCTGATAGTCCGATTCTTGGGGTTGATCCCAAAAAGTGGTTTCCCAGTCACGGGACTGATTTTTAGGGGCTTTTTCGGCTTTAATTTGCACTTCTTGACGACGTTGTTGGACTTGTTGCAGTAACTCTTGGGATTGACTCAGACGTTTTTTCACTCCTTCCATCCGTCCCCAAAGTTGATTACCCTGACGAAATAGGGCCGCCTCGCGTTCACTGGCAGCCTTAGCCAAGTCCTGCCGTCCAGCGGCCTTAGCCTTATCAATTCTAGCGTGCCAAGTTTGGATATCTTGGGCAGTGGCCAAAATTTGCTGTTCGAGACGTTGACGCTCATTTTCTAGGGCGCTAATCAGTTTAGCAGTATCGCGCTCCTGTTCGCGCAGTTGTTCCACCAGCGCCTGTAATTCTAATTGGGGATGACTTTTGAGAAATTCTTCCAGTTGGGTTTCAAGAAAGCGACTGACATCATCAAATAGATTGCCCATCTGTGCAGTATCCTAAATTTGCAATTAAAGTCTAGGAGCGATTTTAATCCCCCTCTTTTTAGCATAGGCTAGATCAACCCTAGATTTAAATAGGGGCTGCTGAAAAAGTTTTTCGGTGGGGGTAGGGTGTGGGGTGTGGGGTGTGGGGTGTAGGGTTTTACCGATTTTCATCTGCTCAATTACCTAATTTTCAGGGAAAAAGTCCCGGAATTTTCCCCCTGAACACTCCCAGACGAGGCACTTTTGGATTTCAAAAAGGTCTAAAAGTCTTATCCAACAAGGTTTTTAGATTTATTCAGCAAGCTCTAAATATATTTGGGAAAAGTAGTACAAAAATGTTATTCGGTTGTGGGTTAGGGACGGGGAAACCCGTATAATAAAACTAGAGTAATATTTCCTGAAAACCTCTTAATTGTTTGACTTAAGTGACAACTTCACCAGCTTGGACAGAACGCATCGGTTATCAACGGGATTGGGTGTGGCGCGGTTGGCAAATTCGTTATAGTTTTATGCCGGCAAAAAAAACCCAAGATGCCGATAATCCCCCTTTAATTTTACTGCATGGATTTGGAGCGGCGATCGAACATTGGCGCCATAATATTCCTATTCTCAGCCAAAATCATCGAGTTTACGCGGTAGATTTATTAGGTTTCGGTGGTTCGCGCAAAGTGCAGGTTCCCTATACCGTTAATCTCTGGGTGGAACAGATACACGATTTCTGGCAAACTTTTATTAATAGACCAGTGGTATTAGTGGGAAATTCGATCGGTTCTTTAGTTAGTATGGCCCTAGCGGGTAAATACCCAGAAATGGTAGCAGGATTAGTTATGCTCAGTTTACCCGATGTCAGCCGTCGGCGGGAAATGATCGCCAATTGGTTATTAAATATCGTCACTCCCATCGAAAAATTTTTCACTTCTCCTTGGCTATTAAAACCGATTTTTTACTATCTGCGTCGTCCGCAAGTCTTGAAAAAATGGACAGGAATCGCCTACGAAGACAAGAAAGCAGTCAGCGACGAATTAGTACAAATTATCGCCGCCCCAACCCTAGATGAGGGGGCAGCCGAGGCCTTTATTTCCCTAGCACAAGCTGTTAATCATCCCGAATATTGTCCACCAGCAAAGTTAATTTTACCACGCTTAGAAATCCCGATTTTATTGTGTTGGGGCAAGCAAGATCGGATGGTTCCCGTCCAGTTAGCCCAGGGTTTTGTCTCCCTTAATCCTAGGATTAAATATATAGAATTTGAACGGGCCGGTCATTGTTTACAGGATGAATGTCCCGACCGTTTTAATCCAATTTTATTAGAGTGGCTAGAATCCGTTCCTGTTCTTTGAGAGAATAGGGAGAGTGATTGTTGGTGATAGTCCTATGCAAACCTTGGAATCGACGCTCAACCCCCCCGCAACTGCCTCCGAATTCGACACCACGATTCACCGGCGCAAAACCCGTCCCGTCCGGGTAGGTAGCGTTACCATCGGTGGTGGTCATCCCGTGGTCGTGCAGTCGATGATTAACGAGGATACCCTTGATATAGATGGTTCCGTGGCCGGTATCCGTCGCCTCCATGAAATCGGCTGTGAAATTGTCCGCGTCACCGTGCCGAGTCTGGCTCACGCTGCCGCTTTAGCTAAAATTAGGGAAAAACTGCTCGCCACCTATCAACCCGTGCCGTTAGTAGCCGATGTACATCACAACGGCATGAAAATCGCCCTAGAAGTGGCCAAGCACGTCGATAAAGTGCGGATTAACCCCGGTTTGTACGTTTTCGAGAAACCGAAAGCCGACCGCAGCGAGTATAGTCAAGCAGAATTTGATGAGATTGGCGAAAAAATAGCCGAAACACTGAAACCTTTAGTGATTTCCCTGCGAGATCAAGATAAAGCGATGCGAATCGGCGTTAACCACGGTTCTCTGGCCGAAAGAATGCTCTTTACCTACGGCGACACCCCCGAAGGAATGGTACAGTCGGCTTTAGAATTTATCCGCATCTGCGAATCCCTCGATTTTCGCAATCTGGTCATTTCCCTGAAAGCTTCCCGCGTGCCGGTTATGGTAGCCGCCTATCGTCTCATGGTTAAGCGCATGGACGAGTTAGGTATGGATTATCCCCTGCATTTGGGTGTTACTGAAGCAGGAGATGGGGAATACGGACGAATTAAATCCACTGCCGGGATTGCCACTCTCTTAGCGGACGGTATTGGTGATACGATTCGCGTTTCTCTGACGGAAGCTCCCGAAAAGGAAATTCCCGTCTGTTACAGTATTCTCCAGGCCCTGGGACTGCGGAAAACCATGGTCGAATACGTTGCCTGTCCTTCCTGTGGTCGCACTCTTTTTAATTTAGAAGATGTCCTGCAGCAAGTGCGCGAGGCGACTAAACACCTGACCGGACTCGATATCGCCGTTATGGGTTGTATTGTCAACGGACCGGGAGAAATGGCCGACGCAGACTATGGTTATGTAGGGAAACAGGCCGGTTATATTGCCCTTTATCGCGGTCGCGAGGAAATTAAACGCGTCCCCGAAAGTGAAGGTGTAAGCGAGTTGATTAATTTAATTAAAGCCGATGGCCGTTGGGTAGAACCTTAATTAGGGTTTGCTGAAAAGTTTTTCCTGGTGGCAGGGTGTGGGGTGTGGGGTGTGGGGTGTGGGGTTTTACCCATTTTCAGGGAGTCAATTACCTAATTTTTAGGGAAAAAGTCCCTGAATTTTCCCCCCAATCACTCCAATCGCTGGCACTTTTTGATTTCAAAAAAGCCTAAAGATATTATCCAACAAGGTTTTTAGATTTATTCAGCCAACCTTAATTAGTTTTACCGGTAGGGGTTGACATCTATTCAACCCCTGATAATCAGCTATAATAAAAAGCTTGCTAGAAATTGCCGCCCCAGAGAGTTCATGCTACCCACACGCGATTGTGTTCGTCAAACCCCCGCCTACACTCCGGGAGAACAGCCCCAAACTGCGGGATTTACCAAACTTAACACCAACGAGAATCCCTATCCCCCACCGGCGGAAATTTTTGCCCACCTGCAAGAGCAATTAGAGAAAGTCCGACTCTATCCCGATCCTATCTCAAAAGAGTTACGGCAAACGGCGGCGGAATTATACGGCATAACAGCTGATCAGATAATCGCAGGTAATGGCTCCGATGATATCCTTAATATCGCCCTGCGAACTTTTGTTAACCCTGGCGAAAGCGTCGCTTTTTTGGATTTAACCTATTCCCTTTACGAGACAATTGCCCGGGTACACGGGGCAAATATTATCGAATTTACCACTAATGATCAATTTGAATTAGCAGGGCCGATTATTTGTCCGGAAGCGAAATTAATTTTTCTCGCTTCTCCTAATCCTCCCCTAGGTAAACATCTTAAGCGCGACTATTTAGAAGCAACCTGTGCTAATGCGTCGGGATTGGTATTAATTGATGAAGCTTATGTGGATTTTAGTGATGACAATCATCTCGATTTTCTCTCCCGTTACGATAATGTCATCATTAGTCGCACCATGTCGAAAAGTTATAGTTTAGCGGGGTTAAGAGTCGGTTTCGGTTTTGCTTCGAGGGCAATTATCGAACAGATGGATAAGGTGCGTGATTCCTATAATTTAGATCGCATCGCTCAAACTTTAGCCACAGCAGCTTTAAAACACCATAATTATTTTGAGGAAGTTTGGCAAAAAGTCTGTCAAACCCGCAGCCGTTTAATTACTTCTTTGCGCGAGTTGGGATTTATTGTTTTTGACTCGGAAGCTAATTTTATCCTCGCTTCTCCCCCCCAGATTAGCGCCAGTGAATTATATAATCAACTCAAAGAGCGTCAGATATTAGTGCGATACTTTAAACATCCTCGCATTCAGAATTATGTGCGGATTTCCATCGGCACTGATGGGGAGATTGATCGCCTTTTATCTGCTATTCAAGAGATTATGGGAACAAATTAATCTCTATTTTCGTCGAGTTTTTATTAACACTTTAAACCCTGATAACTTCTTGAAAAAAAAGGCTAGATCGATCGGAACAAAGCAGCGACAAACAAGGGTCTAATGGCCTGTTGTTTCTCCCGATTACTAGCCTTGGCTATTAAGATTATTAGTCCCACAAAAGGATTAAATACTAGCGCACAAATTTTTGAACTTATGCAAGTTTATCCCCAAGGAATCACAGTTCAAGAATTGAGCCAACGCTTAAATCGTCCCGTTTCTATGCTCAATCTTTGTCTAAAATCTTTGGTCGCTTCTAAAAAAATCGTGGCCAAAAAAAATCATAATCAGTGGGTTTATACTGTTAATAAAAAAGCTTAGTTTGTCCGAATAAGCATACTTAAGATATAGAAAAAGTGTTTATTAAGTACCCAGAGAGAATCAATTATACATATTTTTCCCTTTCCTGTTCCCTCTTTCCGGAGGGCGAATGCAATTCGCCCCTACAATAGGGCGAATGCAATTCGTCCCTACAATAATATTATTGCGCCAATGGTAGGGGCGCAGTGCCTGCGCCCAAAATGTAATATATTAGATATTTCTCCAAAATTGAGATCTACCCATTATTAACCCTATTGCTGAATAACTATTTTAGGCTGTAGGCAGTATTCATCTTCTATAACAACTATCTCACCAATGCCGAGAAATTGAGCCTCTAAAGACTCCACGGCAACCAGAGAACCGATGATAACATTTGTATCGGTGAGATTAATTTTTCTGCCGTGAAACCAATCGATAACTCTCTCTGGTGTGAAAGAAATCCAGTCTAGATGTGCCAAGGCAATGCGAGGCGAAATTAAACCCTCAGAATTAGCCATTAAAGCTTCGAGATTAATACTATCGGCTAATTGAAAACCACAGCTTTCCGTGCGAGTTAAACTGGCTAAAGTGCCACCCACAGCTAACACCTTGCCCAAATCTCTGGCTAGGGAACGAATATAAGTCCCCGATCCACAGTGAATATCTAGCTCTATTTGCGGAAATTCGCCCTCTAACCAGCCTAAAACCGTAATTTGGTCAATTTTGACCTGACGAGGCTCCACTGCGATTATTTCCCCTTTGCGAGCCAATTCGTAGAGACGGCGACCATCCTTGTGAATAGCACTATACATCGGCGGAATTTGGGCAATATTGCCAATAAATTCCGCTAAATGGGGCTTAACCGCCTCTAAAGTTAAATCGGGCCAGGGACAAGTGGCGATCGCTTTTCCCGTAATATCATCGGTATCGGTGCTGAGTCCTAACTGGATTTTTGCCCGATAAGCCTTATTTTCGGGTAAATAGGCCAGTAATCGGGTGGCAGCCCCGACGGCGATCGGTAAAACTCCCGTAGCCATAGGATCTAAAGTTCCGCCATGGCCGACTCGTTTTGTCTTAAGAATTTTTCGGACTTTGGCCACACAATCGTGAGAAGTCCAATCGGGGGGTTTATTGAGATTTAAAAAGCCAAACATTATAAATTATGAATTATGAATTATGAAGTGGGGTGGTGGGGTGATGGGGTGATGGGGAGAATAGATAAAAGCAATCTCCTCAATTCTGAATACTGATGGCTGAATCTGACGTATTATATAATTGCATAACTTCGCTTAAAGGTAAACGGGAACGAACACCGATAGAAAGGTCAGAAAAATGACCAAGATCATAATGATCAACGGCAGCGCGAGCAATCATAGCGGCGTTATCGGTACAGAGTTTAAGCGGCGGAAAATAGACGGTTAAATGATGATTTTTGGCGGCAGTTTCTAGATGATTTCTTAAGGCACTATTGGCCGCCACTCCTCCCCCGATCGCAATAGTTTTTAAGCCATAATCTAAGGCACAATTGATTGTCCGACGGGTTAAACTTCTGGCTACCGTATCTTGAAAACTAGCGGCTATATCAGCTACAGGTAAATTATCTGGCTCGAATTTCTCTACTAAGCGCAAAACAGCAGTTTTTAAACCGCTAAAACTGGAATCGTAGGCATGAAAACCACCGGTTGGTAAAGATATTTTACCTTCAGGAAAGGGAAAAGCTTGGGGATTACCATCTTTGGCCATGCGAATCGATGATCGGACCACCAGGATAACTTAAGTTTAATAATCGTGCCACTTTATCAAAAGCTTCTCCGGCTGCATCATCTCTAGTAGTTCCTAATTGTTGATATTTGCCGCAGGCCTGCACATGGATTAAACTGGTATGACCCCCAGAGACTAAAAGAGATAAAAAGGGGGGTTTAAGATCAGATTCAGCCAGATAGGAAGCATAGATATGACCTTCGAGATGATGAATGCCGATAAAGGGTTTATCGTGGACAATAGCCAGGGTTTTGGCCGCCGTCATTCCCACCATTAAAGCACCGACTAAACCGGGAGCAACTGTGGCGGCTATTCCATCAATTTCCGACCAAGTTAACCCCGTTTCTTGCCAAGCTTTTTCTAGACAAAAATTAATGGTTTCTAGGTGTTGTCGAGAGGCCATTTCTGGCACAACACCGCCATAGAGACGATGGAGATCAATTTGAGAAGAAACCACACTACTCAACACCAGATTATTGTTAACAATAGCCACGGCCGTTTCATCGCAACTGGTTTCGATCGCTAAGATAATTGTCATGAATTAATAAGTAATAGGACAAAATTAACTTCTTGGTTAGGATAGACAAAAGGCAAAAGGCAAAAGGCAAAAGGTAGTTAGATATGTGTAATTAATTTTGCTTAGGTACTTAATTAAAATTAAAGTTATCGTTCAGCAATTTCCATAGCCACCACCGCCGGGGGTTTCAATAATAAAAATATCACCGGGGTTCATTTCTACAGTCGCAGTACCGGGCAATTCTTCGATAGTTCCATCGTTTCTTTCCACGGCATTACGTCCTATTTTACCGGCTTTTCCTCCCGCTAGTCCAAAGGGGGGAATCCGGCGATTACCCGATAAAATATTAGCAGTCATGGTCTCTTGAAATTTAATCCTTCTCATCACACCATCACCTCCAGAATATTGTCCCTTGCCGCCACTATCGGGGCGAATGCTAAAACTTTCTACTAACACAGGATAGCGCATTTCTAATACTTCTGGATCGGTGAGACGGGAATTAGTCATCTGGGTTTGTACGGCAGCAGTTCCCGCAAAATTTGCCCCCGCACCGGAACCGCCACAAATAGTCTCATAATATTGATATTCTTGATTGCCAAAAGTGAAATTATTCATCGTCCCTTGACTGGCTGCTTGAATGCCTAAAGCACCGTATAAAGCATTAACTATTGCTTGAGAAGTTTCCACATTTCCCCCTACTACGGCTGCTGGATAAACGGGATTAAGAAAACAGCCAGAAGGGATAATTAAATGGAGGGGTTTGAAACAGCCAGCATTTAAAGGAATTGCCTCCTCCACAAGGGTGCGAAAAACGTATAAAACCGCCGCTCTTGTCACTGCCAAGGGTGCATTAAAATTATTATTTAACTGGTCAGATGTGCCAGTAAAATCGATGGTTGCTTGACAATTATCAGTATCTATGCTAATTCTGACCTTGATGACAGCACCGTTATCCAGATCATAGGTAAATTCACCATCTTTTAAGACAGATATAGCTTTTCTAACCGCTAATTCCGCATTATCTTGAACAAACTGTTGATAGGCTTTAACCATAGCTAATCCGTAGCGATCAACCATATTATGTAATTCTCTTTCCCCCTTGGCATTAGCGGCTATTTGTGCTTGAAAATCGGCAATATTTTGGGCGATATTGCGTGCTGGAAAAGGACTATTAGTTAAGTGATTAATTAATTCTTGTTCCCGAAATTTACCCGCCGCTACCAGCAAAAAATTATCGAATAAAATTCCCTCTTCGCTAATATGGACAGAGTGAGGAGGCATAGAACCGGGAGAAATTCCACCGATATCGGCTTGATGTCCCCGGGAGGCAAGATAAAATAATATTTCCTGATTTTGGCGGTCAAAAATAGGACTAATTACGGTGACATCTGGCAGGTGAGTACCGCCATTATAAGGATTATTAGCTAGATAAACATTCCCTGGACGAATCGTCTCACCTTTATCCTGAATTAAACTTTTAACACTATCGGACATAGAGCCTAAATGGACAGGAATATGAGGAGCATTAGCAATTAAATTTCCCACCTGATCAAAGATAGCACAGGAGAAGTCTAGGCGCTCTTTAATATTGACACTTGCTGCCGTATTTTGCAGAGTAATTCCCATTTCTTCGGCAATAAATTGATAGAGATTTTTAAAGATTTCCAGATAAATAGGATCGGCAACGGTAGTTATTTCTGAGCGGTGGGAATTGAGAGGGGACATAGGAAAGTCAGTTATCAGTTATCAGTGATTAGTTATCAGGTGCATCTCATTCAAAGAGGGCGAAGGCAATTCGCCCCTACAATAATATATATGATTGCGCCAATGGTAGGGGCGCACTGCGTGCGCCCAAAATGTCAACTAGATATTGATCCAAAATTGAGATGCAGCCTCAGTTATCAGTTAGCTGTCTCTTGTCTTTTTTTATCCTCCTGTCTCGGAGTTTACTGTCTCCTCACCCAAGAGAAGATTTTTGATTTTTGCAGGAGAGCCACTGATAGGGGCTGACTGAGATATAATCGCAGTCAGTACCAGAGGGTGAATTATGGATAAAACCAGCTTGATCGATAAAGTGCAACAAATGGCTAATAAACGCGATTATTTACTGCAATTGCGCGATAAACCCGACATTGGCGGCCTGAGATTGGATGTTAATCAAGCTCTTGAGGAGTTGGATGAATTACTCGATGAGTTTCAAGCAACTTTTCCTGAAGAAAAACTTAGTTAACTAACCGACTCGACTGGATTGATGTTTGTCCGATTGTGCTAATTTTCCCAAGTCATCGATCGCTTTGATCAGAGCTTGGGAAGATATATCTTCAGAGCATTATAGGTCAAAAGCTGTACTTTGATTATTTTTTTCCATTGGCAGCTTTGGCAAGGAACTATAGGCGATAATGCGGACATAAGGGTCGAATTGTTTGAGTTGAATAGCGGCGCTGTGTCCATCTAAGACCGGCATCCCTATATCTAAAATAATTACATCTGGTTGATAACTGATAACCGATCACTGAAAAAAGCCTAACTTTGGGCAAAAATCTGGTTTGTGTCCCCTCTTAGCGGTAAAATTTCTACATCTGGACTGTCGAAAAGTATAAGTTTTGTCAAGTAAAATTAAGAAGGGAGACAAATTCAAGATAGCCAACTTATGGAAGTAACTTTTACCGCTGCCGAATCCCTAGAAATTGTTGTTGCTGAACAAACCATCCCGATTCAGCATTATCTGCGCCAACCGCAAAGATTAGTACAGGCTATCGTTGAGACTAGCTTAACAGAAAACCTGTCTGAGCATCGGTTTCGCCTAAAAATGCGTCCCCTAAACTTCTTGAATATGTACTATTTTCAGCCCACGGTTATCCTCAATGTCTGGGCTACTTCTGGGGGGACAATATTTTTGCAATCAGAAGACTGTCAGATCAAAGGTATTGATTATATCAACGATCGCTTTAGCCTCGATATTAAAGGCAAACTCGCTCCTGTGGAAAAAAATAATCAAACCTATCTAGCGGGGAAAGCTAATCTTGAGGTGAAAGTTGCTCTACCACCGCCATTATGGTTAACCCCGCGTCCGTTGTTAGAAATCACCGGCAATAGTCTCTTAAAAGGGGTTTTATTGCGGATTAAACAGCGTTTAATGAGTCAATTGTTGCAAGATTACCAACAATGGGCTAAACAGGATATTATTGCCCAAAATTCCCCCGAAACTATTCTCGATCTCTCCCTTGGTTAAATAAAAATATGAGTTGGACAAAAGTATTATCTGTAGATTCCCTTGCCCCCGGCGCCCGTCAAGTGGTAAAAGTGGGGGACAGTTCCATTCTCTTGATTAACAATAACGGTCAATTCCACGCCGTCGGTAATCGTTGTCCTCATTTAAAATTATCGATGACGAAGGGCCAAATTACCGAGGATGGTGTGATCGTTTGTCCCTGGCATCGTAGTTCTTTTGATCTCTGTAGTGGTGCTGTCAAAGACTGGATTACCTGGCCCCCCGTGGTTAACAAAGCGATGGCGGCAGTTTCTCAACCCCAAGCTTTACCCGTTTATCCCCTTCGCATCGAAGACGGCAGCATCTGGATAGACGCATAACTGATCACTGAGGGAGGTTTTTGGGCAACCTAAAGAGTAGTTGCGTTAACCGACAATGGGTTAATCTTTGAGAATGCCAAACGCTACATCGCCGCCGCTTGCTCCTCCCATGCACCGTCTCCCCCGTCAGTGGCTATCCGATATTCGCTCACCCCAGAGAATCCACTGGTTTCGTCGCACTCGTCCCCAATGGCAAGGTTTATCTGTGCTAATTTTGGGGGATATTTTGGCTCTAGCGGCGGCTTGGTTTGGCGCTCGTTATTTTAATCAATTTTTCTCCCCCATCCCTTCTGGATTAGTCTGGTGGAATTGGTTGGGATTACCTAGTTTATTCTGGATTTTTGCTGGGGCGATCGTATTTTTGTTCGCCCAAAATGGTTTGTATAGTTCTTCCCCAAAAAGCCAAGATTATCTAAAAACCGGTCAATTAATTAGCATTGTTTACCTATCTTCTCTAGTTGTCGGTTATTTTTACGATCCGAAATTAGATCCCCCTCGATCGCTTTTTTTCAGCGCTTGGTTTTTTAGTGTTATTCTCGTCTTCGGATTTCGTCTGATCACTACCCTAATTGTCCGACAAATACAGCCAAAAAATAGCAAATTAGCGGTTTTTATTATTGCTCCCGCCGCTAGAATTGATAAATTAGCCTCGCTCTTAGAAAAACGCTATCATTACTCCGTGGTTGGGGCAGCCTTGGCTAACGACGCTAACTCACCCATTACCCTAAAAGCGATCGCCGATTCCGGTGCGGTGGAAGTATTGGCCGATGATATTCCCAATACAGACCTAGCGTCAAAATTATACTGGCAATTGCGGCGATCGAGGATTACCCTGCGTCTTCTCCCCTCCAGTCGCGAAATTCTCTATCGTCGCGGTCAACCGGAAATCGTCGCCGGTTTACCGACTTTGCGCGTCCGGGCCCCTTTACTTTTAGGATGGGATTATCGGAGCAAAAGAATGATCGATTTGATCGGGGCTTTTTTGGGTGTGATTCTTCTATCACCTCTATTTATTGTTATTGCTCTATTAATAAAATTTTCTTCTCCCGGACCGGTCTTTTTCCGACAGGAGAGGGTGGGTTTACAGGGAAAACCCTTTTTTATGTGGAAGTTTCGCACTATGGTAGTCAATGCCGATCAACTGCAAGAGCAATTAGAAGCCGCTAACGAAAATCAGGATGGAGTTTTATTTAAACTTAAAAACGATCCGCGCATTATTAAAGGTGGTCATTTCCTCAGAAAAACTAGCCTCGATGAATTGCCGCAATTATTTAATGTTTTATTAGGTCAAATGAGTTTAGTCGGTCCGCGACCTTTACCCCTGCGAGATGTGGAAAAATTCGCCCAATGGCATCATATCCGTCATCAAGTTTTACCCGGAATTACGGGACTATGGCAGATTTCTGGGCGCTCGGATATCGATGATTTTAACGATGCGGCCCGCTTGGATTTGTATTACATCGATAATTGGTCTTTGAATTTAGACCTAGATATTCTAGTGGAAACCCTGCGAATTGTTCTTTTTGGCAAAGGTGCTTATTAATCCATGGAAATGAAGGCAGTAGAAATAATAAGCCCGCTCTTATTTAATACAAGTGTTTGTCTATTTTGGTTCCGTTTAAAAGTTGAGAACGAAGGGAATCGATCGCCTCTAAATAACTCGGCATTGGTTCATCACCTAACAGACAAGCACTGCGATCCACGCTAATCATATCATCACCCCAAAACACCTGACCGAGGGGAATAGATTTTCCTCGATCCGGTCGCCAATTACTACTAAAATATTTAAGATTAGCGTCCACCACTGCCCCATCAAAAAGATGACCGATACAAAAATAGACATCCTGTAAAATTAGCGTTAGGTCGGGGCGATGTAATTGCCCTCGCGAGTTGGGACTACGGGCTTTATAATGACTACGGGGAAAGAGTCCATAGAGATTTTTTAAAGAAGCAGAAATCAGGGGTTTATCCTTTAAATGGGTGCGTTTTAAGGTTCCAATCGTGATCCGACAATCCACTTCTTCGATAATTTTAGGGGCAAACATCGAGGGAAAACGGACAGGAAAAGGGGAAAGATTTGGATATTCTTGCTGGGGTAAACTATCAGCATCAAGAATGGTTATTCCGGGATCGAGAATAGATTTTACCCCCAAAATATCGATAATCTCTCTCAAAGAAATAGCAGAACAAACTCCCTCTACCAAGATAATTTCTGCCCCTGGATTTACCCCTCTCAATCCCCGCAAAACTTGACTTAATACCGGCAGACTAACCGTTACTGGTGGTGGCACAGGATAACCTAAATTAGGTTTAATTAAAATACGTTTAGCTGTGATAGCTGCCGGGGGAGGTTGATAAACAAAATCCGCCATAGCTGAATTTTTTACCTTGGCAGTAATTGAGGATTGGGTAATCATAGAAAAGAAAATAAATCAATGGGAATTAGCCAGATCATTTAGGGAATTTACCTGCTGTAAAGCTTGCCAGATTACCCCAGAATCGGCCCCAGGAAAATGGCTATTTTCACTAATATAACGCTTCCATGCCTTAGTTCCGGGCTGACCGGCAAAAAGCTGTAAAAGATGTTTGCTGATCTGGTGTAATTTATAACCTTTACTCACCCATTCATCGATGTAGGGAAGCATTTTTTTGATTACTTCTTCCCGGGTAGGAGGAGTAACCGATTCCCCATAAAAATCTCGATCAACTGTGGCAAATAAATAGGGATTATCGTAGGCTGCCCGACCGATCATGACTGCATCTACGAATTGTAAATGTTGTCTAGCCTGTTCTAAATTAATGATACCGCCATTAATTTCAATAAACAAATGGGGAAACTGATTTTTTAGGCGATAAACATCATCGTAACGTAGGGGGGGGACGGTGCGATTTTCCTTGGGACTTAATCCCTGTAACCAAGCTTTGCGCGCATGGATGGTAAAACGTTGACAACCCGCATCCGCGACAATACCGACAAAATTCGCCATATTTTCGTAACTATCCTGATGATCAATGCCAATTCTCTGTTTTACAGTCACGGGAATCGATACAGCTTGATTCATTGCCGATATACCCCTCGCGACTAATTCCGGGTTAGCCATCAAACAAGCGCCGAAATTGCCCTCTTTTACCCGAGAACTAGGACAACCCACATTGAGATTTACCTCATCATAACCCATATCTTCGGCTATTTTAGCGCATTCTGCTAAAAGATAGGGATTATCACCCCCTAACTGCAAAGCTAGAGGTTTTTCTGCTAGGGAGAACCCCAGCAACTTATAGCGATCGCCGTGTTGAATCGCCATCGTCGTGATCATTTCCGTGTAGAGAAGGGGACGACGGCTAATTTGTCGCCAAAAATAGCGAAAATGGCGATCGGTATAATCCATCATCGGCGCCACACTTAAAATACTGCCCATCTTCCCCTTGATTTTCTCCTTGAGGGTAGCCATCGATCGCTGATCGGGACATTCTCTGGGTTTCCCCAGAGAAGAACCGGTCTTCCTCTCAAGATATTTTAAAGCTTTTTGGTAAGTTGACTATCTAAATTACTCGTTAAGACTGCACCGGAGAAAGGAGAAGGGAGCTTTTTTAACTTACCTCCGTGGGATATTTGCTCCTTTAATCGTGTCGCGGATGACGATTTTTTGTTCTTTGGAATAACCGGCAAAAGAACGAGTAGCAAGTAACTCAATTTCTATCCCCGTACCCGATCGCAAAGATTCCACGGGTAAGGGTAATTGACCGATATCTAGAATAAATTGATTGCCGTCCTGTCGGACCAAATTAGCAGGCATATCTCCTTCATAGCGAGTGACAAAATCTGTTCTCGGACTGGTTTGTAGGTCGTCTGCTTGCCAACGAGTGACCCGATAACGTACTTTAAATTTAGTGCCAATTAAATTCGATTGGGAAGCTTTATCTTCAAGAAAAAGCCTTAAATTAGTACCATTTCCTGCAATACCTTTTGCTTCTAATTGGGTGACATCTCGTTCAAAAACAGCATTATAAACGACAAATTCCGTAACATTATTGCGTTTTTGAGTGGTTCCCTCAATCCAAAGCTCACTGGGGACAGTTACCTTCATTTCCTTTTGATCATCAAGGGTTAAAGTAAAACGCTGATTAGCAAACCGGTTAAACTCTTGGGGCGCATTCCAAATTAAAATAAAAGAACGTTCCGATCGATCTACTAAAATCCGATATTGATCATCGATCAGGGAACCGGGGGAAAATAAAGACATTGCCCCGGTGCGAGTTTCCCAAGTATTTTTAGATAGAATATAACCCCGTTCTTTTAACTCCGAAAGGGCAATAGTTGCGCTCGGTTGATCGGCAGTTAAAGGGCGATCGATTTGAATTAAAGTTAACTGTCCTAAACGTCCCCCGCGACCGTTACGACCACTATTACCCGTCGCCCCATCGAGACCATCCTGACAGCTAAATTCTCTGGTGGTACAGCTATAATTGGCATCACCTGGCCTACCGCTGCAGGTTTGAATTGTCCAAAAAGGTTGGGAACAGCGACAACCTTTACCTCCTTGGCCTCCCTGACCCCCAAAACCGCCAGCGCCTCCGGCCGCATTGACCGTTACTTGTCGGAGAAAATCTAAATTAGTGGCATAGAGGGTTAAAGCGCCCCCATTGCCCCCATCACCCCCATCACCCCCATTGCCACCGTTGCCACCACCGGCCGCCTGGAGATTTCGTGTTACATTGCTAGGTTGACCGCTACAGTTGCCATCGCTGCCGTTGCTGCCATTTTCACCATCGACCCCTTTTTGTCCTGAAATATCGAGTTTTAGGGGAGAACCATCGAGAAAAAGGGTTAAACTGTCACTATTTTTGCCTTGGCTGCCGACCTTGCCAGCTTTTCCGCTTTGGCCCTGTTTACCGAAAGTCTGTACATCGGAACCTTGAGCTAACCAAGAACAGCGATCGCCAGTCACCGTGGCGGGCATTAGGTACGGTAAAGGGAGAAAAAAGGTGAATATTAATGATTTAGCCCAGAAATTCATGATTTTAGCGAATTTATCCGCAAAGACTCCGATCAATCCCCCCTTAATGACTTTTAGATCTAGATTTTTGTTTCCCCTCTATCAATAAGGTGCGCTATCATCCTACACTTACTTTGAGAAGGAAACAGCCAATCGCGAGGGTTACGCGCGTGAAAAAAGTATTAGCTATTATCTTGGGTGGCGGGGCCGGAACTCGCCTTTATCCGTTAACAAAACTGCGGGCAAAACCTGCCGTCCCCCTAGCGGGAAAATACCGCTTAATCGATATTCCCGTCAGCAATTGTATTAACTCCCAGATTGACAAAATCTATGTGTTGACGCAATTTAATTCCGCTTCCCTCAATCGTCACCTCAATCGTACCTATAATTTTACGGGTTTTAGTGATGGTTTCGTGGAAGTTTTGGCCGCTCAACAAACCATGGAAAATCCTCAATGGTTCCAAGGCACGGCCGACGCAGTACGACAATATATCTGGACGATGAAGGATTGGGATATCGATGAATACCTAATTCTCTCCGGAGATCATCTCTATCGCATGGACTACAGCAAGTTCATCGAACGCCATCGAGAAACCAACGCCGATATCACTTTATCGGTGGTTCCCATAGATGAACGTCGCGCCTCCGCTTTTGGGGTGATGAAAATTAATGATTCGGGGCGAATTGTCGATTTTTATGAGAAACCCAAAGGGGCAGAATTGGAAAGAATGCGGGTAGATACGACGATTTTAGGCTTAAGTCCTGACCAAGCCCGTCAAAGTCCCTACATCGCTTCCATGGGAATTTATGTCTTTAAAAAGAATGTTTTAATCGATCTGCTCGATGCCAATAAAGAACAGACCGATTTCGGCAAGGAAATTATTCCCTCGGCCGCTAAAGACTACAATCTTCAGGCTTATTTATTTAAAGGTTACTGGGAAGATATCGGCACGATTGAAGCCTTTTATGAGTCTAATCTCGCCTTGACCCAACAACCAAATCCCGCCTTTAGTTTCTACGACGAAAAAGCCCCCATCTATACCCGTTCTCGCTATCTGCCACCAACAAAAATGCTCAATTGTACGGTGACAGAATCGATGATTTCTGAAGGCTGTATTCTCAAAGAATGTCGCATTCATCACTCGATTTTAGGTATTCGTAGTCGAGTCGGCAAAGACTGCTCGATCGAGGATACAATGCTGATGGGATCGGACTTTTATGAGTCTTTCCCCGAACGGGAAAGTCTCGTCCGAGATGGCAAAGTTCCCATGGGTATCGGCCCTGGTTCCACTATTCGTCGGGCAATTGTGGACAAAAATGCTCGCATTGGTTCCAATGTTTTAATTGTTAACAAAGATCGTGTGGAAGAAGCTAATCGCGAAGATTTAGGTTTCTATGTTCGCAGCGGTATCGTGGTTATTTTCAAAAATGCCACTATTCCCGACGGGACGGTGATTTAATCTATCAGTTATTAGTTATCAGTTTTTCCATTTTTCTAGTTATTATCGCCTGGATCTAGCCCCAGACTGATAGGTGCATCTCACATTTGCAGAAATACCAACAATCAGGGTGAGCGCCTCTCAAACGCTATTGACAATGGGCCAATTTTGTGATCCGCATGGGCATTTCAAGTGATACTTGGACTTCCCCCCAAGAAAAGTAATGAAACCTTACCCCAAGGTCGTCTTGGCGATTGATCGACTAGCCATTACTGGCTACAATCGACTCTGAAGCTTAACTGGAGAGTGTTTTGAGTAATCCCACCTATGCTTTCATTATCCAGCGATCGCTGGCTCCAGTCAAGACCTGCCATGGACACAGAACAAATAAACTGATACCTAAAAACCTTGCAAAGCAAGGTTTTTAGTTTTTTAAGTACAAATGTAAAAAAAGTTCAGTGATACCAGTCAATCAGAATAGTTACGAACTCGACCCTCAAATATGTCTGAATCGTGGGTAGGCAACCCAGACAAAGTTCATTTTGTCAAGGATTGTTAAGATGCGCTTACCCTGTGCGGAAAGTGGGATAAGAAACGTGGGTAGATACCTGTTAGGAATGCCAAGAACTTCAGCCATCGGTCGATAGACAGCTTCAACGAAAACGCTAATCTGCTTAACCCGAACTCAAGTTAATTGCCACTTTCCTGGAGGGAATAGAAATATGCTGGCAACTCTCAATAAAATCAACAAAAATTATCAGAAAAATAATCAATTTGTAAGAGAAGAAACTAATTTGTTAAAAAGACTAAGTCGAGGAGAACAGAAAGCTTTTTGGTCTCTTTGGTTGCCACATCAAGACTACCTCTACTTCCGTTGTATAACTTGGATGGGAGGCAACTGCAAAGATGGAGAAGAAGCCCTGAGTCGAGCCATTATCAAAGCTTATGAAAAAATGCCAATTCATGCTGAGAAAATTACTAATCCTAAAGCTTGGCTGACTCGCATGACTCACAATCTTTGTGTAGATATTCATCGAGAACGCCAGCGCCAAGTCAGCAATGTGGAAGATATTGAAACTGTCTCAGAAAATGAAAATTCAACTTCAATGTTAAGCTGGCAAACTCCTGATTCTCTGATGCTTCAAGAAGAAATGGAAGAACAGATCCGCCAAGCTATTGAGCTTCTCCCATCCAGGCTGCGAGAACCATTTGTCCTACGTTTTTATCAAGAGATGTCCTATCCAGAAATTGCCGAAAAGCTGGCTATTTCTAATAGCAATGTTCGCAAGCGCATCCAACAGGCGCGAGAGGCATTACAGCGACAATTGGGCGAATATCTCTAGTGGACATTTAGTAGGGGCAATCCCCCCGTGGTTGCCCCACAATTGCCATTGTGATTTTCGTTTTTTTATCATCAATTGCTCTGTTTTCTCAACTCCTGAAAATCCGTGGCAATATCATCTTCAGTAAGTCCTGTTTCAGCCAGCATATTACTGAGTTTAGTGACAGCTTGGCGTAAGGACTCTAAATCTTTTTTCTGAGATTGAGATTGAGCGGGAATATAATAACCAATCGTTTCCCCATGATTTGTCAAAGCAATGGGTTCTTGATTTTCCCTCGTGTACTTATACAGTTGACGAGCCAATATTTGCTTGATCAGATGGCCTCTTTTTCTAATTGAAGGACTAGAATGGATTAAACGCCCAAATAACACCAGCCAGAAAGCCCATGCAAGTTACCTTCGAGCTACCTGATGAAGTTGTCACCCAGCTTCAATCCTTTGAAGATAAGCTACCGCAAATCCTAGGGTTAGGGTTGCGAGAATTTAAGGCTATTGCTCAAGAAGGGTTTTCGGGAATGGCTGAAGTTTTGGAATTTTTGGCAAGTCTTCCCAATCCTGAAGCTATTATTGCCTTACGTCCCTCCAAAACCTTACAAGCTCAATTATCTATGCTCCTAGAGAAAAATCCTACAGGGGATTTGACTCCCGACGAGGAACAGCTATGGCAACACTATCAATATTTAGAGCATATTGTCAGAATGGCAAAAGCTAGGGCATTTTTGAAGCTTAAGGACTCTCAAACCCCATGAGCAAAACCTATATTCCTGTTGAGCTACGAAGACAGGTTTATGAACGAGCCAAGGGGTGTTGTGAATATTGTCTGATTCCTGATGTGGCTACCTTTGCGCCCCATGAAATTGACCATATTATTGCCGAAAAAAGTTGCCTCATATAGATTAGACCGTGCTTCTCCCTTATAGGATAGAAGACAGCGCGAGTGACAGTTCAGAAAAACCGGGAAGTTTAACAGATTCATTTGGCAAATAAATTCGTTTCAGGCGATAATTAAACTGTCCGTCATGTTCCTGATAGGGTTGGTTGTAAGTTTCTAGCTGGTTATTGACAAGATTGACTATCCAATAGTCTAAAATACCAGCTTCAGCATACAAACGGAGTTTAGTTTCTTGGTCATACTTCAAGGTAGAATCTGCAACTTCTATAAGCAATAAAATATCTTCAGGATGGGGATGGGAAGATAGATAATTGTCCTCTTGATTGCGGACAATAGCAACATCAGGCTGAGGCTCACTATCCCCAGGTAAAATAATTGGTTCCTGTCCTCGGACAATCGCTTGTTTACCCAATAGTAAAATTAATTGCTGAACTAAAAGTGTATTACAAACTGAGTGAGGTGGCTTTTTAGTAGGCATTTGTATAATTTCTCCTCGAATTAATTCCACCCGTTCTTCTTCTCCAAAAAATCCTAAGTCCCCCAGGCGATGATATTCTTCTAAAGTAAAGTAACGGCGCATGACTGTCAGCATTTTCTGACCTCCTGATGTAATTTTAGATTTTAGATTGGTAATTATTTACGAAGCATACTTACCAAATTAACCTTTTGTAACATTGATTTCGTAGGTGGCAGATTCCATTGCTTTGTCGATGTAACTGGCTAACATTTCTCTGCTCTTAAACTCTTGCTCACTAGGATACTCCCTCGTCTGCCTTCAGCGCAATCTCGTTCTATGGGACCAAAATTATCACCTGATTCGCCTGCTTTTGTAGTGCGATCGCTTTTTAAAGCTTTCTTTTCATCCCCTGAAACCGCTACAAGTTAGAGGATAAAGGGGTTTTGAGGATTTTAGCCGCCCGATTAATTCATTAGTTCTACTCACAAATTAGGTGATTATACCATAAAGTGACCCTTTAAAGTTAATATAAATCTAATATTACAGGAAAAATTAGACCCGCTCAAAAAAATACCCTATCTGTAGCGGTACAAGTTTTGTAGTAACACCATCTGTAGAGTTTTTGCCTAACTGATCTAACATCCATGCTTAGTAATACTTCAAAGATGCTACATCTGAGAGAGTAAGATATTTTTGGAGATTACGATTAAATAGCATCTGGTTTCATCTTTGAAAGCGATCGCATCTCTTGATTTTCTGAGAAAAGCGGGCGTTTTTTAGACTTTCCTTGAATAAATCCAGCAATAAATCCCTGAAATCGCAACAAATCAGCATATAAAAGAGTTTTACTCATTCTAGTTAAGGTAAATCGGGTTTAATCTCTTAAATCTGTCGGATTAATTCATTTGTTCTACTTAAAGGTTTAGGGCATTATACCATAAAGTGACGCTTGAAAGTTAATATAAATCTAATATAATTTCCGATAAAAGTTAATATTCTGCTCGAAAAAACCTATTAGAAAAGTATTAGTTTTAGAGATTGCCATCAGAAAAAATAAAACTTATTCTGGTATCAAAGGTGATGAAAGCAATCACTTTTAACCCCAAAGACAAGACGTTTTGCTTATAGCATTATGGCTAACTCGAAAAATTCAGAAATGGATTTTTGAGATTGTCTTAAGGGTGTAGAGCGAAAAATGAGATAAGAAACGTGGATAGATACCTGTTAGGAATGCCAAGAACTTCAGCCATCGGTCGATAGACAGCTTCAACGAAAACGCTAATCTGCTTAACCCGAACTCAAGTTAATTACCACTTTCCTGGAGGGAATAGAAATATGCTGGCAACTCTCAATAAAATCAACAAAAATTATCAGAAAAATAATCAATTTGTAAGAGAAGAAACTAATTTGTTAAAAAGACTAAGTCGAGGAGAACAGAAAGCTTTTTGGTCTCTTTGGTTGCCACATCAAGACTACCTTTATTTCCGTTGTATAACTTGGATGGGAGGCAACTGCAAAGATGGAGAAGAAGCCCTGAGTCGAGCCATTATCAAAGCTTATGAAAAAATGCCAATTCATGCTGAGAAAATTACTAATCCTAAAGCTTGGCTGACTCGCATGACTCACAATCTTTGTGTAGATATTCATCGAGAACGCCAGCGCCAAGTCAGCAATGTGGAAGATATTGAAACTGTCTCAGAAAATGAAAATTCAACTTCAATGTTAAGCTGGCAAACTCCTGATTCTCTGATGCTTCAAGAAGAAATGGAAGAACAGATCCGCCAAGCTATTGAGCTTCTCCCATCCAGGCTGCGAGAACCATTTGTCCTACGTTTTTATCAAGAGATGTCCTATCCAGAAATTGCCGAAAAGCTGGCTATTTCTAATAGCAATGTTCGCAAGCGCATCCAACAGGCGCGAGAGGCATTACAGCGACAATTGGGCGAATATCTCTAGTGGACATTTAGTAGGGGCAATCCCCCCGTTGTTGCACCACAATTGCCATTGTGATTTTCGTTTTTTTTATAGCGTTTCTGATTCACAAGAGGTACATTCCCGATCCTGAACAGTTTAATCAGCAAAGGTTTAACTGTGCCGCACAGATGCGAGAACCGCTATATCATCAATTGCTCTGTTTTCTCAACTCCTGAAAATCCGTGGCAATATCATCTTCAGTAAGTCCTTTTTCAGCCAGCATATTACTGAGTTTAGTGACAGCTTGGCGTAAAGACTCTAGATCTTTTTTCTGAGATTGAGATTGAGCGGGAATATAATAACCAATCGTTTCCCCATGATTTGTCAAAGCAATGGGTTCTTGATTTTCCCTCGTGTACTTATACAGTTGACGAGCCAATATTTGCTTGATCAGATGGCCTCTTTTTCTAATTGAAGGACTAGAATGGATTAAACGCCCAAATAACACCAGCCAGAAAGCCCATGCAAGTTACCTTCGAGCTACCTGATGAAGTTGTCACTCAGCTTCAACCCTTTGAAGATAAGCTACCGCAAATCCTAGGGTTAGGGTTGCGAGAATTTAAGGCTATTGCTCAAGAAGGTTTTTCGGGAATGGCTGAAGTTTTGGAATTTTTGGCAAGTCTTCCCAATCCTGAAGCTATTATTGCCTTACGTCCCTCCAAAACCTTACAAGCTCAATTATCTATGCTCCTAGAGAAAAATCGCACAGGGGATTTGACTCCCGACGAGGAACAGCTATGGCAACATTATCAATATTTAGAGCATATTGTCAGAATGGCGAAAGCTAGGGCATTTTTGAAGCTTAAGGACTCTCAAACCCCATGAGCAAAACCTATATTCCTGTTGAGCGATCGCCTTAAAGCAGTTTTTCCAGTATTAACTTAGCAAATTTTTCTCCTGTTTGGGTAGAAAGGTCTGGGGAAGCCTCTTCAATGATACCCACTTTTCCCTTAAGGACTTCAGCTAAGGAGTCACTAGGCGGTGTCTTTTGTTCATCTGAGATGAGATCGAGTACAGTTAGCCTTACTCTTCGCCCTGTTAATTCAGAAGCAATTGAGGCAATTTCTTCCCAAGTTCCTTCATAAATTGGTTGTGTCATGAGAATTATGCTTTTTTAAATAGTGATGATGACAACAGAAGGTCATCGAAATCATTCTATACCCAGGCTGAAGAAGAAGGGCGAGCTTCTTGTTGGATGGAGTCAGACATGAAAACAGGAGCGGGTATTTGTCCGATTCTACCTTGAACGAGCGTCTGAATAGGGATGCGGAAACGGCTACAAGTTAGATGGCAAGAGAGTTTTAGGCTTTAAAGGGGGTTTGAGGGGGTGAGTCGAGGGAGAAAAAAATTCACAAATGGGGGTGTGGGATCGTCTTAAGGGTGAAAGTCAACAATTCAGGAGAAATTTATTATGCCTGCGATTAAAGATGTAAACGTTCTAGATCCTTATGGAGACTCATTCCTAAATGGACATGGAATTGGTACTGCTGTTGTCAATGCTACCGGTCAGATTACCCAAATTACTTGTGGAGTTTTTGCTGTTATCAAGCCAATACCGCAACAAAATCATGAATATGTGATCACGGGAGATTATGATGATCCTCAACCCCCTTATAAAAATCTGCCGTTCAAAGTAACATTAAAATGTACTGCTCCAGGAAGACCTCAATCTACATTTGCTCAATAAATTCTTAAGACAATTTTATTTGCGGCATTCGTCACCCATTAACCATTTTAGAGCAAATCTAAGCGATCGCACTACAAGAGCAGGCGATCGCTTTTTTAATGGCTTCGCTGTCTTGCTAGGGATGCGGAAACGGCTACAAGTTAGATGGCAAGAGGGTTTTAGGCTTTGAAGTGGGTTTGATAGAGTGAGTCGAGGGAGAAAAATCGGTGCTAACTCAAAAAATTCACAAATGGGGGCGTGGGATCGTCTTAAGGGTGTAGAGACAAAAGCAGAAATTGTAACTTGCTCGCCTTATATCAAGAGAGCCGATCAACTTCTCAAATTGTCTTACCACAGACTCAGATTAACTTAAATCCAAAATGAGGAACAAGCCATGTCAACATATTCACTCAAAGTAACCAACAAAAGTGGCGCACAGCAAAATATAGCAGTGTATCAACAATATCCTGATTTAGTAACCGGTTTACCACTTGTATGGTTTACCAAATCCGTTCCTGATGGTAACGACACTACTTTTACCTGGTCGATTCAATTGGGCTTTAAACTGGGGAACGACTTCACAGCCTCTCGCGCCAAACGTTCAGTGGACATCAGGGGGACCACTGCAAAATATGGATCCCACTACAACGGGGGGTAATAACTCGATGGGGATTACTTATACTGGCAGCGAATTTTCAACTAGTCCTTTGGCCTATCCCAATCCCCAGGTTGCATTAGGTGATATGTTGGTCACGACTGATACAACATTTACAGTTAAGCAGGCAAGCTTGATGAGTATCGCAGTGTACATGAATTCTCTTCCTGCATTTGCGGTTCAAGGTCAACCAAATGGAAAGTTTCTGTTCCAGACTCATCCAACGTATTGGCTTTGTACGACTTCAGCGAAGCAAAGCGTGGCTATCTCGGAAGAGTTCGTAAGTAGCCCGACACAATTTGTGTTTGATCCTGGTGTGACATCTTTGTCATATACCTTAAACGCTGAGTTAGAGTTTGTCCCGTCCTAGCCATCTGTTTCTCTGAAATAGCTATTGGGCCAAAGTTCATACTGTCAAGCTAGTCTGCTATTTCAATGGTAGGCTAGCTTAATGGGTGCAAATTGAAAAAGATACTTTTCTCAATAAAGTCCTACTCTGAGGAGGTGCTGTGACATATTCATTAACAATAAACAACCAAAGCGGAGCAGTCCAAAATGTTGCTGTATTCCAAGTTAATAGTCCAAGCACCGGCATTCCTCTTGTTTGGTTAGGTCAAACAATTAGTAATGAAGGCAGTTATACCTTCCAATGGGATATAACATGGCAACTGGGTTATGGTAGTACATTATATCCTCTCAATACAGGTGTGATATATCAAAATAACTTCAAAGCATCAGTCACCCCAAACGATGCAAATGGCCACAATGAGCTTTCAATAACCTATGTAAGTCAAAGTTTTTCTGCCACTACCGGTTCACCATATTGTAATGCTAAACTTAGCAGCGGGGTTATGCGAATAATTACAGACACAAGTTTTACAGTAAAACAATCATTAAATATGAGTGTTGCAGTGTATATGGATCAAAAACCAATATTGGCATCCCAGGGAGTACCAAATTCTATGTATGAATTCAATACAGACACGATTTATTATCTTACAGTTACCGACTATCCAATAGGATCTGTGTTGCCAGTGGACAATAGACGGTCTTTCGTACAAGAAATATCAGAAGATGTCGTAATAGAAAGTGGAAGTGTCGTAAGTAGCCCAACACAAGTTGTGTTTAATTCTGGTATGACATCTTGGTCATATACCTTAAACGATAGGTTACAATTTGTCCAGTCCTAGCCATCTATTTCTCTGAAATAGCTATTGAGCCAAAGTTCATACTGTTGGCTTTGAAGGGGGTTTCATGGGGTGAGTCGAGGGAGAAAAAAATGGGTGCTAACTCGAAAAATTCACAAATGGGGATGTGAGATCGTCTTAAGAGTGTAAGGACAGAATACAGAAATTCATATTTTGTCCAATGTCCAAAGTCCAACCTACTGAATTAAAAGGATTAGAGTATCTTGATATGGCTGTTGATTTGCAAAAGATTCCGACCACCAACTGTTTAGACTTGAGAATTACTTTCCTTCGTCAAGGGAAAAAAGTCCAATCACTGAATGTAGGCGAAGCCCAAGTCCTTGACTTTCGTTTTGATCAGATCGGCGTAGGAAGTCAGGAACCGCTATCAATTTATGACATTGAAATCCCTGGTTCATATACGATTCCTCCCGGTAATCTGGCGTTTGTTGATCGCAGCGTCCCACGCAAAATCGCACTTCGATATGGACCGTCTGGTGGCACACAACAGAATATTATATTTGTCTTACCCTCATAAAGGATAATCAAGACAAATTCAGCGTGATCGCTGTTCTTGTAATTGAAACTCAGAACCACCAATATTAGTTCAAATACTCAGTCAAAAAGAGGGAAAAATGAAAGAGATCAATCCTAAAGACTTTACCCAAAGAGAATGGGAAGAAGATCCTATGTTTCCACCAGGATTTTTCTATCCTCAAAAAAACAAGATACCACATCTGCATCTAACCTCCATATTGGATGAGGGTAAACCAGTAATGGCTTATTTGAGCTATAAGACTGCATCAGGAACTAACGTAATCTTTCAGAACAGTAAATGGAATCAAGAGATTGTCGATGCTATTGCTGAAAGTCAGATCAAGGCGGAAGCTGAGTTTGCTAAAGAATATAGCTAATTATCGGTGGATTCTTTACGATGCTTATCCGACTCCGCAATAGTGCAATCGCGACATTTGTAACTCTTGTAGTGCGATCGCCTGATCTTATAGGGTGCGTTAACAAAGTGTAACGCACCTTTTCAACATTGTGCTTTTGTTGTGCGGCGACAAAAGCAGCCAACCACAATATAATGCTTACTTGGCTGACTGGCTAGAGTTTTGCCGTCAACAACGAGAAGAGCAAAAAAGTAATCCTTCTCCTGCACGCCAGAGATTTCGCCAATTAAAAGAAGCCTAAATAGCGATAATCACTCATTACATATATTCCTTAAAATCTTCTAAAGGCTCCTCAAAATCATCAGGCAATGGTAGAACAAATGTTATTTTTAAGATGCCTGAACGACGTTTTTCTACAGGAGGCTGCTCTGGGGGAATATCTTGCGAGTAGTTGACCATCAAATACTTAGTATAATGGAGAAGTTCTTGTTTGAGAGATTCTGGCATTGCCGCAATTGTTTGCCAAATTTCCGTGTCAATATTTATAGTTTTTCCTAGCTTATTTTACCTGAAATACTCCCGATGCTCCCGGATATAATGCTATTATATCATTTCTCCACAAAAATTTATCCTAAAGTTAACACTCCCCTTGGAAAATCAACAACCAAACGCTTTGTTCGTAACCACAAAACCCCTAAAAGAACATTCACTAATTCATTTCCTCCTAACACCTCAACCGTAAACTCTTCCCCTTCAATAACCACTGTTCCCTCATATAAATTAAATCGCGCTTCTCCCTGTGCAGTTTGCATATCCTGTGGCTCATTATCACACACCCATCCTAAACTATCCGCATCTTGACTATCAATCGCTAACCATCCCGTAAACCCTGTATCTAACAGTGCCATGACGAGAATAATTTCCCCATCAGCAGACAGCAAGCCAACTTCAAAAAACAACTCTCCTCGACTATTAAATTCCCCTTGAATCATATTGTTCCACAGGTTCCTGTTTCATTAATTCGCATGATAATACACTTTTTCCCTGGATGTTGAGAACGGGATTTTGCCATCGCTACCTTTTTATCTTCATCGATAAAATATTCCCCACTGTCAGGCTCAATAATAATAAACCAATCATAATGATCTTTAATCAATTCTGGTTGGACTCGCTCAAATACTTCTCGACAACGCTTATAAAACACTGCGTCTTCAGCTTTAATTCTGGCTTTCTCTTCAGGAGAAAGTTGTTTCTCTGGGAAAACCCGTCCTCGCCGTACCGTTTTAGGAGAAGATGATTGTGTCATTGCTTTTACTTAATAGGAATCACGCTTAATAGGTTTATTGTAGCCAAGATTTTACCCTTTGCTCAAGCCTTCCTCAAAGTTTACATCTACATTAATGTTAGCTCTTGTAGGGTGCGTTAACAAAGTGTAACGCACCTTTTTATGATTATCTATAAGAACTTTCAGAATTACGAAGGTTCTTCGGATCAGGCTACCGTGTGTATTTCGTGGAAGAGGGTGACAACATTGTGCTTTTGTTGTGCGGCGACAAAAGCAGCCAAACACAGGATATTGAAGCGGCGCAAGCTTATGGGAAGGAGCATCTAAGTCATGGGTAAATACAGAACATTTGACCAAGTTGAAGAAGAATACTACCGCGAACATCCAGAAGAAATTGACAGTTTTTTAACTGTTACCTTTGAGGAATATGCCAAGGACAATGATACAGGTGCTTTATTGTCCGCCTTGTCAATGAGATGCACCCAAGTCTGATGGCTTGCGCTTGCCGCTAATTACTTCCCGATTCGCCGGCTGATTACCTAGAAAATTCCCTGAAAACTCGCTCCTTTTCTAGAAGTGATGGCAAAATCTACCGAGCAGCTCTGTGAAAATCAGAAAAATTTCTATATTTTTGGGTCCGATTCTAGGTTTTCAGTTAACCTTAAATTAAAAGTCTAGGACTTAGATAGAAGCCATTCAAAGGATATTTATGAAAGCCAAAATCGCGATCGCTTGTCAGGGGGGTGGCAGTCAAACTGCTTTTACTGCTGGTGCATTAAAAGCATTATTTGACAATAAAGTGCAAAATTACTTTAATATTGTCAGTCTCAGTGGTACTTCTGGCGGTGCTATCTGTGCCTTTTTCATCTGGTATGCTCTCGAAAAAGGTGATAGCGTCGTTTGGAAAAGAATGATTGATTTTTGGGAAGATAATAGCGCTAAAACTCCCCAAGAACAACTATTTAATGACTCAGCTATTAAAAGCATAGAATTAGCCAGCAAAGGATTAATTCCCCAGTATAATCTCAGTCCTTCCTCTCCGATTACTAAAACCTTATTTTCCCTAGCTACCTATGGTTTACGCAGTCGCTTTACCAACTTTGATCAGTTACTAAGAGCGCATATTGACTTCTCGGAATTAGCCACTTGGGGACCAAAACCAGAACCACCAATTTTATTAATGGGGGCCTGTAATGTCCTGACAGGAAAATTAAGTAAATTTAACTCGCGCCAGGAAGCAGTTAAAATTGAACATATCCTAGCTTCTGCTTGTGTTCCTAACATTTTTCCTGCTGTCACTATTGAAACTATGGCCTACTGGGATGGACTATTTTCTGATAATCCCCCCATCCGTTCTTTAATTCGCCGTGAATTTGTCGGAGTCGAAAATATTCCCGATGAAATTTGGGTAATTAAAATTAATCCCACCTCTAGAGATAAGATTCCCGTGCAATCCGATGATATTGCTGATCGCCGTAATGAATTAGAAGGCAATGTTTCCCTATTTCAAGGTCTCGATCAGATTGAGTTTTTCAATCAATTATTTCTCAAAGGAGCCTTTAAAGAAGAATTCTTGCGCGAGATCGAATTAAAAGAACCATTTAAAATTCCTAAATCTTTCCCGGAAGATCCCGATCAGAATTACCATATTCCCATGATCGAAATGTCGGCGGAATTAGCCAATAGTCTCAACTATGAAAGTAAACTCGATCGCTCTCCTGCCAATATCCAGCGTCTGATTGCTGACGGGGAAAAACAGGGAAAACAGTTTCTAGAACATCGACTACAAGCTATGGGTTTAAGATAATTTTTGAGGTTTCAAAAACGGCAAAAATAAGGATTAAATTGTATAAAATCCTTAAATAGACCATTTAATTGATTATTATTCATTCTTAATTCTCCTGACTACTGACTACTGGCTACGGACTCCTAACCCTAACAACAATTTTTGATTTTTACAAGAGGTCTAATAATCACTGATTTTCATTGACTAATACCCGTCCGGATAGATCGTAAATCATAAGATCCCATTGCCCATTTTTGGCCGCTTCAAAAGCCACTTTAGAACCATCGGCACTGATGATCGGATTGCGTACTTCTGCGAGGAGATCGGGAGCAATTTCCCTTCTCTGTTGAGTTTGTCGATCGTATAGATAAATAGCCGTTTTTCCCTGACGACTAGCAGTAAAAACGATATAACGACCATCTTCGCTAATGGAAGGACTAGAAGCGATCTGATCGAGAGAATTTAGTCCGGGTAAAGGCAATAAACGGCGATCGATGGCATCAAAAAGATAGATAGCTTGGGAGCCATTGCGATCGGAAGCAAAAACTATATATCGAGAGGCAAGATAGGGAGTTAATTCACTAGCAGCACTGTTTAAACTTCTCCCCCCTCGATCGAAAGTAAAAGACAATAAACTGGGATAACCCGCACATCCAGTTAACAAACTAATTACAGCAACAAGACTAATAAAAAAATAACGTTTCACGGTTTGGGACTTTCAACGGGACTGCCATCGGGAAGATCTAACTCGATATTCGGACCGCGATCGAGAACCTCCACATCCCATTGTCCCCGACGAGCGGACTCAAAGACAAGATAACGACCATCGGGACTAAGACGGGGATTTCGCAACCAACCGCGATAATTTTGACTCAATAACTCAGAACGATCGGTAATGCGGTCATATAAAGCGATGACGGGACGACCTTCAATAATCACCACATAAGCCAGATAACGCCCCGTTTGGCTTAAACTGGGGCTATCGGTAATTTCTTGACCCGTGTATAATCCCCCTAGGGTCTGGTATTGTTTTGTCTGCAAATCATACAGCAGCATCTGATTACTACCGCGACGGTTAGACAGGAAAGCAATCCAACGACCATCACCACTGAGGGCAGGTTTTTCGTCATTATAGCGACTGTTTAGGGTTCCTGTAGATAAACCGGGGTTATTGAGATTACAACCGCCTATAACCCCTAAAAACAAGCAGAAAAACAGTAAAAAGGGAGCTTTGGTCATCGGACCTACCCCTTAATAATCAAACCTAGTCGGATGATCATTACTCGACTCCCGTTCACTATTATCCGGTCTCTCCCAATCTTCTCGATCGCTCGTATCGCTAGGCTCGATCGGTTGATAATCGACGTATTCCCCTTTAAATGGCGGATCGTCGGCAATTATTGGGCGAGGACGACGTTTTTGGCTAGTGCGGGGCGGTTTACTGCTCGTCTCTTCACTAGCGGGACGAGGACGGGGACGGGGACTGGTTTCTTCCCAATCATCACCGCTACGGCGCTGATCATAAACATCTCGATCGCTAGTGGGGGAACTATTGCGGGGACGACGATTACTGGTTTTGCGACTGCTAGTATCGGCCGGCCGACGGGTGCGGGTGCTGCGGGGTTCCTCGTCCTGATAACTAGAAGTACGGGAAGAGCGGGGATCATCGTAACCGCGTAAACGGGGATTATCTTCGTAACGTTCCTCTGGTTCGTAGGTGTCGAGGGGTTCTAATTCGGCCCGATATTCCCGACTCACAGGACGTTCATCCACAAAAGACGTGCCGCGGCGGGCCTGTTCCGTGGTTAAACCCCGCAATTTTACCGTCTCGAAGGCAAAAAACACCGCTGCCCCAGTCAGCAAAAATTGTCCGAATTGCAAAATCGGATCCAGTCGCCACCCTTGAAAAAGTAGAATTAAACCGCACAGTAACCCGACGGCGGCAAAAAATATATCATGATCCCTAGAAAGTTCCGGCCGCACCGAGCGCAGGAAGTATAACCCGGCTCCGGCCACTGCCAGAAAAATTCCCAAGATACTGGCCGAATTCAGCCCAAAATTGACCATCTTTATCTCCCTTCTCGGTGCTTAAATTTAAGAATCGAGTCTTTCTCTATAGCCGTCAGCTTTCACAAGCAATCTTGCTGTTTTTAACTCTAGGCATCGAGCTATATTCTAACCCCAAAGTCTAGCAATATATTAACCACCCTCGTTCACACAACTATTGTTAGGGGAGTGGGGAGATTTTATCAGTGATCAGTCAACAGTAATCAGCTACTGAAGGCAAGAGGCCACAGGCAAGAGGCAAAAGACAGAATCTGACAATTCTTCTACCCAAAAAGAAGGTTAGAAACTAAGCACATCAAAGCTTTTAGCTTAACTAATTAGGTCTTAGATTCGTCCCTCGTGAACTGAAAACTCACATCTGATCACTGATAACTGATCACTGATAACTGAAAAGGCTGAGATTTTAATAAATTCTTTAGGTTTTGCCTATTGACAGGATTGACTAAATGTGATATGCGGGTTTCGGGCATTTTAACCTGATTTGTTGATGATTTTTGAGCGATCGCTATCGTTGGGAAGTTAATCGCCAAAAGTCTGAAACGACCGATTTTCCTTGATGCACATCATAGTTAATTTGTCAAGTGCGTAAGTCCTAACCTTAATAAGATCAGACAGAAATTTTTCTGTCATATCATAAAATTAACTTAACCTAGGCAAGAGGGAATTCGCATAGAATGTGAGTATAATTCAGGCTAAACATATAGTCTGTTTGTATTAATAGTCCATTCAATCCATAAAATAAGGTGTGAGGATTGACCCATGTCAAAACTATTCAAGAATTTAGTCAAGGTAACTCCTTTAGTATTAGGTGCTTCCGTGGCGGCTGCTGGCAGCGCAGGGGCTCAGACTATGCCGGGGACACCGCAACTTAAAATTGATCCGGCTGCGCAACAACAACTTGATCGCATTCAACGCGCCCAAAGTAGTCAGCAGATTAATACGGGTGTTTATCAGGGTTCCATGTCCCAGGTGACTAGCGTTAACCAACTGCGGGACGTATCCCCCACCGCTTGGGCCTACGAGGCATTAAGAAGCCTTGTGGAACGTTACGGTTGTATCGTTGGTTTTCCCGACCGTACCTTCCGCGGTGATCGCGCTACCACCCGTTGGGAATTTGCCGCAGGTTTAAACGCTTGTTTAAACGTCATGGAACGTTTAATTCAAGATGGTGTCGGTGTACTCAGGGAAGATATCGATAAATTAAAACGTCTTGTCGCTGAATTTGAGACCGAACTAGCGGCTTTAGGTGCTAGAGTGGACAACCTTGAACAGCGCGTTGCTTTCTTGGAAAACAATCAATTTTCCACCACCACCAAACTCAGAGGTGAGGTAATCTTCAGTATCGCCGATAGCTGGGGTGGTCAAGCTTCCGTTACCAATACCGACGGTACGGTGACTGAGGGCAGCAATCAAGATGAAACTCAAACAGTATTTAATAATCGGGTTCGTCTCAACTTTGAAACCAGTTTCACCGGTAAAGATTTGTTAAGAACCCGTTTACAAGCAGGTAACTTTAACAATACCTTCAACCAAAACGGTCCGACGAGAACCAACATGACCCGTCTAGCATACGATAATGGCCGGGACAACGATGTCACCATCGATGACTTGTTCTACCGCGCTCCCATCGATACTCCCTTCGGTAAAATCACCGTTTGGGTTGGTGCTAACGAGTTAAACCTAGATGACGTTTTCATCACTGCTAACCCCTTCCTCGCCGATGGTGGTACAGGTGCTTTATCTCGCGGTCAACGCTACAATAACATCGTCTTCCGCGGTCCCGATGGTGTTGGTGCGGCGGTCAGATTTAATATCGGGGATGTTTTCCAAGTCACAGGAACCTACCTAGCTAGTGGTGGCACTAATGGAGCCAGCAATCCTAACCCTGGTAGCGGTTTATTTAACGGTTCCTACAGTGCTGGTGCTCAGGTTGGTTTCTCCTTCATCAAATTTGCCGATATTAACTTCGTCTATGTTCGCAGTTATCAAACTGCGGATAGTATGAGTTCTGGTTTATTCGGTAACGTCAGCAGCCCTCTGACGGAGCGTCCCTTCGGTAACGTCGGCACTGTAGCTGACCGTTTTGGTTTACAGGGTAGCGCCCAAGTTATCCCAGGAGTCTTAAATATAGGGGCATGGGGTGGTTATGCCAATGCCTCGGCCACGGGAGTTAATGCTGCGATCGGAGATGATAACACTAGCATCTGGTCTTGGAACCTTAATCTTTCTGTCCTCGACCTCTTTGCCGAAGGTGCAGCCCTTTCTTTCGGTGGTGGTCAAGTACCCCGTTCCGACAAGGAAGATGGCACTTCCTACATGGTAGAAGCTCAGTATAAGTTCCCCGTCACCAAAAACATCTTGATTACCCCCGGTGCTTATGCGATCTTCAATGCTAATAACCGTAATAACGACACCATTTTTGTCGGTGTCATCCGCACAACTTTCCGTTTCTAAGCTAAGTTGACGGACTCGATAAGAACGGTGGGATTTGTAGATCTCACCGTTTTTTTACATTTAACTTTTCACTGGGTATAACCATTTTTGACATCCTCGCCGCCCTAAAAGTGCGGCGATTCCTAAACCTCACGATTTAAGTTTCTGCTTCCACCACCGTCGCATACCACAGTTAAAAAACCATGTACTGTCTTACACAGAGTCCACAGACTTTCGCCCCATTTCAGAAGCCCGATTCCGTGTGTCCCACGGTACGTTTCCAGCTAAACGCTTCTTGTACTTGTTGCGCGCGACTTTTTACCCGGCCAAGCTTTTCTGGTCGGAACCCCCTAAGCCGAGTTTTCAAGGTGCTGCACCGTCCACTTGGTTTTCGAGACTGGCCTTTTAATTCTAACGTAAAGCCAACCTAGAACGGCGGGGTTTCAGACCCAAAATTTCCGATGAGAAGATGATCGGAGCGTACCAAACGCTGCTATATTTAGTTCGCCTATTTAGTTGCTTATCTATGCACTCTCTGTCTTTCCCCCGTCGCACTAAAATTGTGGCCACGATTGGCCCAGCCTCGCAAAATAAGGAAACATTACGTCAGATGATCAAGGCGGGGGCGACGACATTTAGATTAAACTTTTCCCATGGCGATCACGATTACCATCGTCACAGCATTAACTTAATCCGTCAGTTAGCCTTTGAACTCAATCAACCCATTGGTATCCTTCAGGATCTACAGGGACCAAAAATTCGTTTAGGTAAATTTGCCTGTGGGTCGATCACCCTAAAACCGGGGGAACCCTTTATCCTTACTTCTAGGGATGTGGAATGTAATCAGGAAATAAGTTCCATTAGCTATCCCTCTCTGGCCCAAGAAGTCCCGGAAGGTTCCAGAATTCTCCTCGATGATGGTAAAGTCGAAATGCGGGTGGAATCAGTGGATCGCCTGAAAGGAGACCTGTCTTGTCGCGTAGTGGTTGGGGGTGTCTTATCCAGCAATAAAGGGGTAAATTTTCCCAACGTCTATCTGTCGGTAAAAGCTTTAACCGATAAGGACAAAAAAGATTTAATGTTCGGACTGCTGTGGGATGTGGATTGGATCGCCCTTAGTTTTGTGCGTAATCCCCAAGATATCCTCGAAATTAAAGAATTAATCGCCAGTGCGGGTAAATCTATCCCCGTAATCGCTAAAATTGAAAAACACGAAGCGATCGAGGAAATGGAAGAAATTTTATCCCTCTGTGATGGTGTTATGGTGGCTAGGGGAGATTTAGGAGTAGAATTACCCGCCGAAGACGTGCCAATCCTGCAAAAACGCCTGATTAACACCGCTAATCAGCTAGGCATCCCGATTATCACCGCCACTCAAATGCTTGACAGTATGGCCAGTAATCCTCGTCCCACCCGCGCCGAGGTTTCTGACGTGGCTAATGCGATTTTAGATGGCACTGATGCGGTCATGCTTTCCAATGAAACGGCTGTGGGCCATTATCCCATCGAAGCGGTGGCAACAATGGCGCGCATTGCTGAAAGGATCGAACGGGAACAGATCAACAGTGCTGCTCGCTCTAACAATAAACAATCGATTCCTAACGCTATTTCCTCGGCAGTCAGTCAAATTGCCGAACAATTGGGGGCAGCGGCAATTATTACCCTGACAAAAACCGGCTCTACTGCCCGTAATGTCTCCAGATTTCGCCCCAAAACCCCGATTTTAGCCGTTACTCCCCATCGCGAAGTGGCACAGCAGTTACAGCTAGTTTGGGGCGTAAAACCGATGTTATTGCTCGATTTACCCTCCACTAGCCAAACTTTTCAAGTGGCGATGAATCTTGCCCAGGAAAATAACCTCCTAGCGGATGGTGATTTAGTAGTGATGACGGCGGGAACTCTGCAAGGGGTGGCCGGTTCCACGGATTTAATTAAGGTGGAAGTGGTAAAATCCCTTTTGGGCAAAGGTACGGGTATCGGCCAGGGTGTGGCTAGTGGCCGGGCGCGAGTGGCCCATAATGCCCGAGAAGTGGGTAGTTTTAGTAATGGGGAGATTTTAGTCGTTCCCACCACCAGCGCCGAATATGTGGATATGATGCGGAAAGCGGGCGGCATTATCACCGAAGATACCGCCATGAACAATCACGCCGCTACTATCGGTTTAAAATTGGGTATTCCTGTTATTGTCGGGGTTAAAGATGCCACGAAAATTATCCGCGAAGGGGTGATCATTAGTCTCGATGCTCAACGGGGTTTGATTTATTCTGGTATTGGCAAGGGTGCGGCAACTATGAAAAACTGAGTCGGTTATCAGTATTCTCCGAGTCAGGAGACAGGAGTCAGGAGACAGGAGTCAGGAGACAGGAGTCAGGAGACAGGAGACAGTTTTTATTTATTCTCCCCACTTCCCCACTTCCCCACTTCCCCACACCCCACACCCCACACCCTACACCCCACACCCATTTTCACTTGTCTATGAGCGATTCTTACTCTGCTGCCGTCGATAATCCGGCCTATACTGTTGAACAAGCGATCGCTAATATCCAGCAAAGAGAAGACCTAGGCGCACGTTATTATGCCGCTTGGTGGTTGGGTAGATTTCGTGTGCGTCAACCGGAGGCGATTTCGGCGTTAATTGCCGCTTTAGAAGACGAAAGCGATCGCACTCCCGACGGCGGTTATCCCCTGCGACGCAACGCTGCCAGCGCTTTAGGGAAATTAGATGATCTCAGTTGTCTTCCCGCTTTGATTGCCTGTCTCGACTGTGAAGATTATTATGTGCGCGAATCGGCTGCCCAAGCATTGGCAATGCTTCAGGATCGAAGAGCGATCGCACCTTTAAAGAAACTATTAGAGGGTGGCATCGAAGTGGCCGTTTTAGTGGCGGGAAAACCCCATTTAGTCCAACCCTACGAGGCGATTATCGAGGCATTGGGAACCCTGCAAGCGACGGCAGCGATTCCCCTGATCGAGCCGTTTTTACAGCATTTCGTCGAAAAAGTGCGTTATGCGGCTGCCCGCGCCCTCTATCAACTCACGGCTAACCCCCACTATGGCGATATTCTGATTAAGGCCTTGCAAGGGGAAGAATTACAGCTGCGTCGTTCTGCTTTAATGGATTTAGGCGCTACGGGTTATCTGCCGGCTGCTCCTGCGATCGCTAATACTTTGGCGGAAAATAGTCTGAAACTGGTTGCTCTCAAGGAACTTTTAGAAAACCATCTAAAAACTAATTCTAGGGGCGAAAATATCTCCGAAATTCTCACTTTAATGGATGGTTTATTGTAATCAATAATTGGTTATTTTTTATCTAAATTCAAACGGATAAAATCCAGAGTTTTTTATGCTAATTCAAACCGATTATGCCGGCTGGCTGAACGAAACAATCACTCTGTTAAAAGAAAAAAAATTTGATAAAGTTGACTGGGAAAACTTGATCGAGGAGATAGAAAGTTTGGGCAGAAGTCAAAAACGTGAACTCCGCAACCGGTTAACGACCATGTTAGAACACTGCCTCAAACTTTGCTATACTGATTACGTTGAGGATTATCGAGGTTGGCAAGAAACTATTAGGCGCAGTCAACGGGAACTAGAAGAACTTTTGAGCGATTCTCCTAGTTTAAAACCCTACTGGGAGCAAGTATTTTTAGATTGCTATGCCACGGCTTTAAAAAGCTTGCGAGATAACCCCGATTATCAATCTTTTAACTTTCCCGATGATTGTCCTTTTCCTCAAGAAATTAGTCAGATTTTACAGAAAAAATTTTGGCGATAAAATTATCTTGAAAAGTTTGTTAGTGGGTTTAGAACACGTTCAAATCTGAGACAATGTCCGATACAGTTATACTTTATCTTTATGAGAAATGCTGTCAATGATTGGTTATTTTCTAGGAAAATTCAAACGGATAAAATCCAGATATATTATGATAATTCAAACTGATTATGTTGGGTGGCTGAACGAAACAATCACTCTGTTAAAACAAAAAAACTGTGATAAAGTTGACTGGGAAAACTTGATCGAGGAGATAGAAAGTTTGCTAGTCTTAGGCTAAGTTTCTAGGTCATTGGTTTATGGGGTAGCCAAATATCCTAAAACAGGATAGAGTATTGATATTCATCCTGTTTATAAGACGATAAAAAAATCCATGGATATACCTGAGCCTTCCCATAGCCTGGCAAGTATAAAGAAGAATAAAGCAACAAGCACTGTTGGGCGTGGCAAAACTGTCCAACTTACTGAGAAACTAGCTTTTTCAGCTTGGAATAACAGCAGTGTTAGTCTGAGTCTTGGTAATAGCATTGAACATTATGATTCTTGGGAACAACCTATAGTAATAATCTCAGACGGAGGCTACGGTCTTTTAGGATTTGAAGGTGATACATCAGATCATCTTGACCTACCTGAATGGTATGAACCTCATGTGGAAGCTTGGTCGAAGTTAGCCTTGCCAAATACAACTCTTTGGTTTTGGAACTCAGAAATTGGCTGGGCTGTGGTACATCCAATACTTGAGAAATTTGGTTGGCGATATGTTAATTGTAATATATGGAATAAAGGAAAAGGTCATATTGCTGGTAATGTCAACACAGAAAAAATAAGGCGTTTTCCAGTGGTGACAGAGGTTTGCGTCCAATACGTTAGAGAAGTCAAAATTGCTGACTTAACACTTAAAGAATGGCTCCGAAAGGAATGGTTAAGATCGAGCTTACCTTTGCGTCAAGCTAATTTAGCTTGTGGTGTCGCAGATGCGGCAACAAGAAAATATTTTGATCAAGGACATTTATGGTATTTTCCCCCACCGGAAATGTTTGAAAAATTAGTTTTCTATGCCAACGAACACGGAAACCCAGAGGGAAAACCCTATTTTTCTAAAAATGGCCAGCGTCCTTTAACAGGTAAAGAGTGGGAGAAGATGCGCTCTAAATTTAATTGCCCTCATGGTTTTACAAATGTTTGGGATCGTTCAGCTTTGCGCGATGATGAACGAATTAAGTCTCAGGATGGTAAAGCTGTTCACTTAAATCAAAAGCCCCTGGATCTGATGAAATTAATTATTGAAGCTTCAAGTGAGGAACAGGATGTGGTTTGGGAACCATTTGGGGGGCTTTTCAGTGCCTCTTTAGCTGCCAATATCCTGAATCGAAAAGCTTTCGCTTGTGAAATTGACGAAACTTATTTCTATTATGGAGTCAAAAGATTTAGTCAAGTAGTTCATCAATGTTCCCTTCTTTAATGCCAAGGTGTTCTCTGAAAGCAGATTTAATTAACTCCTCTCGACGACTAGCTAAAAGCCTGTTCCACTGTCCAACTTCCATTCCAGAGAACTGTGTTCGATAAACACGCTTTTTAAAATCCTCAATTCCTGGATGTAAAATCCTGTCCATTTTGGCAAAATTAGTGTCTAATCTGTATTTGAAGCGAGTGTTCAGTTCCCGCAAGAGCATTTGATACTCTTGTGTCCGCTTATACAGCCTGCCATCATTTCCCCAAGAATTAACTATTTCTTCAGCTTGAAATAGTTCTTCATCCGTTCCTTGAAATTTGTATCCATTAGTATTTGTTTGCTGCAAATTTGCTGTTCTTTGGGTTGTATCTTCAGGTTCTAGAACAAGGTAATCAGGAGGATTATGATAATGATCATCTCTCGCTTTAGCCACTGAAAAGCCAGAGACAACGCATACATCTAGAATCTTGGGTTTGCCATAAATTACTGTTTCAGGCAGCCAAGCTATCAGGGAAACGTAGGTTTGATCAAACTGAAAATGATTTTGACTATCTTTGAAACGGGCTGTTATTTCCGTAGCTAATGGGAACCATGCTTTTATTTCTAATCCGGGGGTAGGCTGGATGCTACCCATGAAGACAGTATCAGGAAATCCTGGCTCTTGCCTTTTCCATTCACCAAACGGCGCAAATATTTCCTGCTTATTCAAAAACTCAACAGTGTTAAATTCAATCAGATTTCCCAATAGTGGTGATAGCTTTGAAATTACTTTGGCTAAATTAACTGCTGCAGCAACCGATATTGGTCTAGCAATGTCTAATAGGTCAAATCTATGTCCAGACAAATCATCTAGATATTGCGATGCAAGGCTAATAACATCTTCTGTATTCATAACCCTTCCCCACAAGATATGGACTGACAAGCTTGCTCAACTTGCCTTAAAATTTCGCAAGGATCTACACCGATGACACGACTAACCAGAAGGAACTCAACGACATCTAATCTTCTTTCACCATTTTCGTATTTGGCAACGAAGGATTGAGGCTTTTTGATGGCTTTAGCGAGGGCTGCTTGAGTTAAATTCGCATCCTTACGGGCGGCGATCAGGCATCGACGAAAGACATGGTACTCTGGACTAAAAATAGATTTCATCGTGCTTTAATGAGCACAGTAGTTAGCAAGTCCAAGATAAACCTATTTTAGGATAATCCCAAAATGGGATTTTAAGTTCCCTACGGCCTTAGCAAACAGCATAACATCCCTAGTGTAGCGGACGGTATGGATTCTTTGGTACAATAGGGGAGGTTACTCGCTGCTGCTGATCTGGAACGATAGAAAGTTTGGGCAGAAGTCAACACACTGCCTCAAACTCTGCTATACTGATTAGCTTCAAGATTATCGAGGTTGGCAAGAAACTATTAGGCGCAGTCAACGGGAACTAGAAGAACTTTTGAGCGATTCTCCTAGTTTAAAACCCTACTGGGAGCAAGTATTTTTAGATTGCTATGCCACGGCTTTAAAAAGCTTGCGAGATAACCCCGATTATCAATCCTTTAACTTTCCCGATGATTGTCCTTTTCCCCAAGAAATTAGTCAGATTTTACCGAAAAAAGTTTGGCGATAAAATTATCTTTAAAAGTTTGTTGGTGGGGTTAGGATATAGGAGTTAGGAGTCAGTATTCTCCGAGTCAGTATTCAGGAGATTATTTTTATTTATTCTCCCACTTCCCCACTTCCCCACTTCCCCACTCCCTAACCCCTAACCCCTAACCCCTCTACTAATAACCAATGCTTCCTACCGTTGAAACTTTAATTATTGCCGTCGAAAAAGCCGACTCAGCCAATGGGTTACTAACCGCCGTGGAAAAATTAGCCGCCGCCAAAAGTGAAGCGGCAATACCCACCCTCACCGATGTCCTCAGATATAATAACCCTGGTGCCTCCGTGGCAGCCGTGGATGGTTTAATCGCCATCGGCAAAGCGGCGGTTCCCTATTTACTGGCCAACCTAGACGGTTATAATTATGGGGCGAGAGCTTGGGCAACCCGCGCCCTAGCAGCAATTGGCGATGTGCGAGGATTGGACTTATTACTTGAGGCGGCGGTGAGTGATTTTTCCTTTAGCGTGCGGCGAGGGGCGGCTAGAGGCTTAGGAAATATAATTTGGTCTGATTTGGAGGAAAGTCGGGTTTATGAGGCTCAGAATGCGGTTTTTACAGCATTGGAGAAACTTTCGCAAGGGGATCCAGAGTGGGTGGTTAGATATGCGGCGATCGTCGGATTGCAGGGATTAGGAACTGCGGCGGCGGCATTTCGCGGGGCGATTCGAGAACTTTTAGGACAGATTCGGGAGACAGAAGCGGAAATAGTGGTAAGATTGCGCGCCGATCAAGCTCTGGAACACTTACAATAAGCCTAAGTCGAAAGTAGAAAAACTTATTTCTCTACAGGGAGAAACAATTACACTAACATTCTATGAAATATTGGCAGGAAATTTTAGCGATCGCTCAACGAATTTTAGTGGAATTAATCCGGCGCGGGCGTAGCTTAATCCTCTGGGGCATTTTCCCGATCCTTGTCCTGCTCTTAAATGGCTATATTATGGCAGAAAAAGGCAAAATTGAGCTTGCCGAGGCGATGGCTCTGGCTACTCCTCCCACCCTCGTCGGGGCGGCACTTTTCTTTAGTTGTTTGGGGGGAACTGTGGCGACGGTAGTAGCAGAAAGGGAACAACAAACGATTAAACGGTTATTTTTATCGCCTTTAAGCGGTGTTTCCTATTTTATCGGCATTTTTCTCGCCCATTGTGTGATTGCCGCCTGTCAGACAGTTTTAGTTTATTCTATTGCTAAACAGTATGGAGCCACTTTTAAAGGCTCAATTCCTCTAGAATTATTAATTATTTTTCTTAGTATCACCGCCTATGTGGGTTTAGGATTTATCCTCGGTACTCAACTAGCGAAAAGAACGGAAGATGTTAATGCTTTGGTGGGAACTTTTGGGGTTCCTTTATTAATTTTAGGCGGCGTTTTTCTCCCGACTGCTTTATTCCCCGACAATATTCTATCTCTGGCTAAATATAACCCGATCTACCACATGAATGAAGCTTTAATTGCTGTTTGGGCAAAGGGCGAAAATCTCCAAGATATTAGCTCTCATTTTCGCTTTCTCTGTCTTTTTGCTTTAGCTATGGTAGCAGGTGGTTGGCTTACCTATCGACAAATGTTAAACCTTGAACGCCGACTGTAAATCAGTGATCAGTTATCAGTGATCAGTTATCAGTTAGAAAAGTTAGGTAGGGTGGGTTAGGCGGAGACAAATTATCAGACTTAATCATTAATTTATCTATTCGCCGTAACCCACCATCAGTTATTCAGCTTCTTAGTTTTTCAGTGTAATTAGCCAATTTACCTGTTATTCGTACTATTCCTAGCTGACGGCTGATGGCCTAAAAATCCTGACTATCCTTATTACTTTATTAAAAATGCTGACTATTAATAATGTCAAAAAAAATTACGGAAGACGCTTAGTATTAGATGAATTAAACTTTCATATTGAAGCGGGAGAAATTTACGGTTTACTCGGTCCCAATGGTGCGGGAAAAACCACCACTATTAACTTAATTTGTAATTTATTAAAACCCTCATCGGGAGAAATTACCTTTAATTATTTGCCAATTTCCAGAGTTACTAAAGAATTAATTGGGGTTGCCCCGCAAGAAAATTTATTGTACAAATCCCTTACTTGTGAGGAAAATCTCAACTTTTTTGCTCAGATTTATGGACTCGATCGCCCCCAGCGTCGTCATCGGATTAAAACCAGTTTATCCGCAGTAAATTTGCTCGATCGCGCCCGTAGTCCAGTGGAAACTTTAAGCGGTGGAATGCAGCGCCGGATGAATATTGCCGTGGCTATTGTTCATCAGCCAAAATTATTAATTCTCGATGAACCAACCACCGGTTTAGACATCGAATCTCGTTATGAAATTTGGGATTTAATCGGAGAATTACGGCGACAGGGAATGACAATTTTATTAACTACCCATCTCCTCGATGAAGCACAGCGTCTCTGTCAACGTATCGGGATTTTAAAACAAGGTCGTATTATTGCCGAAGGTAATTTAAATCAGCTGCGTCAGCACATTCCTGCGAAAGAAATTATTATCATGGATACCCAGGATCAAGAAGCGGCGATAAATCGAGGTAAACAATTAGGATTTACTCCCAAATTTTACGGTAAAGATTTAGCTTTTTGGTTAGATGAACATCTAGAATTAAGCGAGATTATTCAGGCATTTGATGGTATTAATATTGATTCTATCGCCCGTCAGACGGTACAGTTAGAACATATTTATATGGAAATTATGAATCAATTTTAACACCGTTTTTGAAAATTCAGGTTGATTATCGGCATTTTTCCAGGAATTTACCTCAATTAAGTTAAATTGCCTTTTTTTACCGTCATGATCATCTATAATTTTTGGATAGGTTCTATTAATTGGAGACAAAATCAATGATGAAATTAACTTCTATCACTGGCTTATTGGGTCTATCGGCGGTATTATTAAGCTCACATCTACCGGCAGCCGCGCAAAATTGTCGGCCACTTTCTCTATTAGGGGGTGAAGGGAGTGAAGTTACGAAAACTGTCTCACAACCCACTGTTCCAGGTCCTTTCGGTGTCACGATAACTCGTAATAATTGGAATACCGATTGGGCAGTTCCGGGGGGTAGAAGTTTTCAGAGGTTTATCGTTACGGTTTCTGTTCCCCGGGCTGCCTCCTTTGATATCCGGCTGTTTCTCAAGTATAGCGATCAAACTAACGAGGAATTTTTTAATACTAATGGAGTAGGAATCGAACCAGATAAACCCTTAACAATTACTGCCACAGTACGGGCAAATGATCAACCTTTTCTAGTCAATCTTTTTGTCAATGGTATTCAGCACATCGGTAATACCTACACCGCTTCTGTTGTCGGTTGTGAACGATAAAATATATAGGGTGTACTGAAAAAAGTTTTTCCTAGGGACAGAGTGTGGGGTTTGAAGCTAAGAGGCATTTTAATCGCCTATCCGATTAGCTGAATCTCACCTCATCCCCCTTGCCCCCCGACGCTGGGGGGGTTGCCTCTTGTCTCATCTCAACAGGCAATTTAACAGCGCAGGTAGCCCCGGCTCTTACTCTCTGCCCCGATTGACCTTAAGTAGGACAATTAGATGAATGCACAATTAAGGATTTCTGTCAAGAAAATAATATTAAACTTATCATTAATACCTGCCATCCCCAAGCTCAAATTATCTGGCAATTAGCGATTAATTACGCTACCCTAGCTAATATCCCCCCATTGGCCTCGATTTAGAACTGGCTTTTATCCGTCCCCATCTTATTATCGATTTTTTTCGAGAATATTATGTCTGAAACTATCACTCCCGCCATTAGCGATCGCATCTGTAAACACATGAACAAAGATCACGGTGATGCCGTGCTTTTCTACGCTCAAGTTTACGGTAATATCACCGATGCAGAAACTGCTCAAATGCTTTCCATCGATCCCGAAGGCATGGATTTAGCCGTGGAAAAATTAGGGGAGAGTCAAACAATTAGAATAGCTTTCGAGCGCACCCTAGAATCAGCCAAAGATGCCCATAATATTCTGGTTGAGATGCTAAAAGTTAATCAACCCCCCCCTTGACAAAGCTCGATTTTGCGACTATCACCGAAAAAGACCAACCTAGAGAATTAGCCCATGAATCAGGTTAATAGTACGGGAATAAAAATACCCAAGTCTGGCTGGCGTTTACTGCCTTTTTTAGTCTTGGGTGCGCTAGTTTTTGCCTTTAATTCCTCCCTAGAATTAAATTATCTAGTCAAGGGTTATATTACTCTCTTGGAATTACAGGCAGGCATCGTGATTTTATACTTTCTTTTGGCTAAATTAGGGAAATCTCAAAAATTATGAGAAATAGAACTATAGCGGCTTTACTAGCCTTTTTTCTCGGTTATCTTGGCATCCATAAATTTTATCTAGGGGAGAATTTAGCAGGTGTTCTCTATCTACTTTTCTTCTGGACTTTTATCCCCGGCATCATTGCTTTTTTTGAATTTATTGGTTTAATCATCATGTCAGATCAAGCTTTTGATGCTAAATACAATCCTAACTATCTCGCCAACAGTACAGAGCGAAGACTGCCAGAATCAGGCCAGCAAAAAACCGCTACTTTACTGCAGCTTAAAAAACTTTACGATCAGGGAATTATTACTGCTGAAGAATACGAAGAAAAACGCAGAAAATATTTAGATTCTCTTTAAAAAATATGTCTAATCTCTCTCCTCGCCCTCCCGAATCTTCCGAGTGGATATTGCTATCTTTAGTCCCAGTTTTCGGTGGGCTTGCCATTGCTAATGCTGGCAAAAAAACTAATAACCAAAGTTGGTTATCCGTCGGCATTGCCTTGACAATTATCTCCTTTATTTTCCTTACACAAGAGGCTTTTATCGTAATTTGGTTTGCCCAAATCGGCCTGGGTTTATACATACGTCAACAGCTTAATTCCCATCCAATAGCTTCGGGAAATAGAACCAATTCTGGACAGTCATTCTCTCCTCTCGAAAAAATTGATATTAACAGTTGTTCCACCAACGATCTGGTTTATAAATTAGGGTTGCCGATTGTCTATGCCAATGATATCGTTTCTGTCCGTAACGAAGGACATATTTTTACCCATTTAGAAGAATTACACTTCCTGGCTGGTTTACCAGAAAATTATCTCAAAAAATTAGAACCTTTGGTTATCTTTGCCTACGATATTCGCCAAGAAGTTGACGTTTCTTGGCGTTGTTTAAACTACCACTCCGTTGCGGAATTAGTCAATCTCGGTCTTGACTTTTCCCTGGCCGATAAAATTGTCGCCGAAAGAGAAAAAAACGGTGTCTATCGTTCGGCGATCGAAGTGAGAAACCGTACAGGTATTCCCTTAAAATCCTATCAGCAATTGCTCTAATTAGCTTGATTCTAGTTAGGGTCTGCTGAATAAATCTAAAAACCTTGTTGGGTAATATCTTGAGGCTTTTTTCAAATCAAACAAGTGCCAGTCATTGGAATGATCGGGGGGAAAATTCAGGCACTTTTTCCCTGAAAATTAGGTAATTGACCATCTGAAAATGGGTAAAACCCTACACCCTACACCCTACACCCCACACCCTGCCCCCACGAAAAACTTTTTCAGCCAACCCTAGTTATACCTTAAATTGCTTTTCTATCAAAGACACGATCCAACTTCTGGGTAAAAAACGGGGCAGATTGACGATAATTTTATTAGCCAATTTACCAGCTACCACGTTGGGGCGTTTGTTTGCCAAGGCAGTTAAAGCCTCTTGTACCACCAATTCCGCCGAATCTAACCGGCCGTTTTTGCCCATCAAAGCCCTGGGAAATCGGGCCACCTCAAAAAAATTCGATTCCGTCGGACCGGGGCAAAGAGCGAGGATTTCAACGCCTTTGTCTTTATTTTCTGCCCAGAGAGACTCGCTAAAGCTGAGGACAAAAGCTTTTGTCGCCGCATAAACGGAAAGATAGGGCAGCGGTTGAAACCCAGCAATGGAAGCAACATTGATAATTGCTCCCCCAGCGCCAGCAAGCATCGGACGGAGAAAATAGTGGCTTAATTCCACCAGTACCAGATTATTTAACTGGATCATTTCTAACTGTCGGGCTAAATCCTGCTCGCTAAAAGCACCATAATCACCAAAACCGGCATTATTTACCAGTAAATCAACGTTGATTCCTTTTTGGTTCACCGTATCATATACCAGCTTTCCTGCCCCGGCAACGGTCAAATCTTGAACGATAACCGTCACTTTTACCCCGTATTGTTTCTCCAATTCCGCTGCTAATTGTTCTAGTTTATCCCTAGATCTGGCGACTAAAATTAGCTCCATTTGCCTTTGGGCAAGTTGACGAGCAAAGACGATACCGATACCGGTGGAAGCACCAGTAATGAGGGCTGTTTTCATAGAAGATCAACTAAAAATAGCTTTTTTTCTGGAATTGTACCACAGTGAACCTTTCATTTACAGTTCTTAACTTGGCGGTCAAGACATTTTTTCAACTCAGAATATGTGTTAGGCTAGAAATAGAACAAAGGTCGAGGAAGGTGTAGAAATGACAGTTATAAGCTTCACTGATCAAGATATTGCCAAATATACCGCCGCTGATATTGCTTCTTTAGCCGAACGACTAGAAAAAGATGAGTATAGTAACCCTTTCGAGGCTTTGCGGGATTGGCATCTGTTGCGAGCGATCGCTTTTCAAAGGCAGGAATTAGCCGAACCTTATCTTTATCTGTTGGATCTAGAAGCCTACGATGAGGCTTAAAGTGGCTTAGTTAAACAAAACTTAACAAAAATTACCCGGTGTGTGAGACTAGCACACCGATAATTTTTGTTTATGGTATTCTCCGGCTGAAAAAAGCCCCTAGCTTTTTGCCCCTTCTTTCCCTACTATCAGTAACAAAGTATTTTTAGGCGATCGACTAAATTATGGGCAAACAATACAACGTTTATGGGATCGGTAACGCGCTCGTCGATATGGAATTTCAAGTCTCTCCTGAATTACTGCAAGAATTGGGCATCGATAAAGGAGTGATGACGCTGGTGGACGAAAATCGTCAAACCCAGTTGATGGAAAAATTGGCTTTTGATTGTAAACGCAGCGGTGGCGGATCGGCGGCGAATACCCTAGTAGCGATCGCTCAGTTGGGGGGTAGAGGTTTCTATTCCTGTAAAGTGGGTAATGACGAATTAGGTAAGTTTTATCTGCAAGATCTGCGGGCCTGTGGTTTGCATACCAATGAACATGGTGGCGAAAAAGAGGTGGGAATCACGGGAAAATGTCTAGTTTTCGTCACTCCCGATGCCGATCGCACCATGAATACTTTTCTCGGCATCACCGGGGAAATTTCCGAACGAGAATTAGTCCCCTCAGCGATCGCTAATGCCGATTATCTCTATCTCGAAGGTTATCTCGTCACCTCTCCCACTGCCAAAGCTGCCGCTATTAAAGGGCGAGAAATTGCTCAGGCCGCTGGAGTCAAAACCGCTTTATCCCTGTCGGATCCCAATATGGCGATCTTCTTCCTGGAGGGATTACTGGAAATGATTGGAACGGGGTTAGATTTCGTTTTCGCTAATGAGTCGGAAGCTTTGACTATTTCCAGCAGCGACGAAATCGAGTCAGCGATCGCCTATTTTAAAACCATTGCCAAAGGATTCGCTATCACCCGGGGTGCCAGTGGTTCTTTGATCTATGATGGCGAAAATCTCTTGGAAATTGACCCCCATCCCGTACAGGCGATCGATACCGTCGGCGCGGGGGATATGTATGCAGGTGCGTTTCTCTACGGTATCACCCACGGTATGGGTTACAAAGGGGCGGGAAATCTCGCTTCTCTAGCGGCTGCCCGGGTGGTTTCTACTTTTGGGGCGCGTTTACAAACCGAGGAAATTCAATCCCTGCGCGATTCGATCGTTTTGGGATAGGTTTTGTCGGTGATCAGCTTTCAGTCAGTAGTCAGGTTTTTTCTCTCTGCTCCCTGCTCATAGTCTTAACGAGTAATTTAGATAAGGTTTGCTGAATAAATTTGAAATGTAGGCAAAGTAAGGGTTTTGGGGCTTTTCTCGCGAAACAGGTGCAAGATTTTGAGAGAATCGTCGTTCAAAACCTTGCGTCTTCATCGGCCCGCGTCCTGTAGGGGCGAAGCATTCGGGCAATAACCTATCGGTGAAAACGTAGATTTTCTATCCGAATGCTTCGCCCGTACTTATTGAGCAAACCCTAGATAGTCAGACTAAATCCTGTTTAAAAGCTATAGGAGAGCGGGGAGAAGGGAGCGGGTTTTTCAAGTTGGATTGGCAGTTAATCATGGTATTAAAAACCGATTCAGTATAACGGTAAAGTTAGACCGTCTTCACCGATAACTTTGGCTGAGTCATAACGCTTCAATTGTAACGCGCCCACCTTCCACTGCCTCAATCTGAAGTTTAAAGCCATAGAAAAGACCCATCCCCACTAACGGCTCTGCATCAGAAGCTGCCACATCAATAATCTGCTCTTGACCATCCCAGATCACAGAAGCTTTGTATATTTCAAAAACGACTTCGCTCCCGTCCCCTAATGTGCCAATATCTCGATAGTACCAAGGCAAGCCCTATATCTGTGATGACAGAAAGCGGTAAAGACAAAAAGCTGGTGAATCCAGTATCAATGATAGCATCGAGTGCTATTTTCGGTGAGCCAATGCGACCGACTGCCACCTTGAGGATTGCTTCACAATTATTATTGACCACACCGAACATCATACTGGCTTTCTCTGGCTGCGACTGCCAAAACGGAAGACGGCTCTATGTCCAATCCGAATCACCCAAGGTTGAGCATCAGGGACACGCTCATAGAGATGATCGGTAGCAGTAATCGTATCGTCGGCAAGCTCAAACGCTCCAGTTTCGATGTCGATCGCCACAATTCTCCCGTGATTTCCCTCCTCCACTTGAGAACGTACCTGAGATTCATAAATCTCATTACCACGTCGAGCGAATTCTTCTTTGCTGTAGCGGGGTTGTCGAACTGTCATTGAAGCGACCCTGTGGCAACTTTTGCCCTCTATTTTAACCTAAACATCGGAAATCTTCGCTAACATTCCCCAACTAGACCCACAAGAGCGGCATCGCACTTAAACCCACAGTTTCAATCCATGGGCATGGTGCGTTCCCCAAAATCGATCAGTGGAGCAGTAGGACTTACATTAGGGAACGCACCCTACAAGAGCGGCGATCGCGCTGCTGCTTTTAGAATCGCAATACCTCATAGCGTTCCTCCCAAAAACAGCCAAAACAGCCATACAACAGAATGAATGATCACGATCGCCCAAAAAGTGACTTGATAAGACTCTTTCTGACATTTATGGCCCAATATTCGCTGGGCAATAAACCCACCCAACCATCCACCCGCAAGTTCACACAGATGTAGCGTTTGTTCAGAAGTTCGCCAATCCTTTCGTTTAGCACGAGATTTATCATCTGCGTATAGAGCGTAAGTCACTAAACTCATTACGGGATAAAGAATCAGTGGAATGGGATTGCGTGTCGTCCATGTAAAATGAATAGCTCCAACCAAAGGCAGAAGCGACAACAGAACTACCTCAACTATCGGAAAGCTTGAAATGATGGCATCAGAGGGTTTAGTTCGACTACTTGAAGGTGCTGACTTGTTTCTTGCTCCCAGAATAAATGCGTTGTAAGCTCGAACTTTGCCATCTGAGTCAACTATGCACTGGTAATAAATCGTGTCGTTTTCTTGTGGACGACGGGTTGCATCTTTAACTTCAGAAATATGCAAAAAAACTTCTTGACTCCCATCAACGGGTTGAATAAAACCAAATCCACGCTCATCTTTCCATTTTGTAAGCTTTCCACTGCGGAGACCGGATTGCATAAAAAATCTCAATAACGAAAACTTTGTGATTCTAAAAATCACCTTCAAGGACAGCCACAACCAAAAAACGAAGCAGCCTAACTACATATTATAGGTCAACTTTCTGTATAACACTCTCCAGAGTAACGATATGTAGAAACTTTCGGTATATCACGCCCAAAAGCGTGTTAGCCAGATTAGCATATTGCCAAAAACCTTGTTTAACTAAATTCCTGACAATTAGGCTCATTCTAGCGATGATTCCTCTGTCTGACCGCACCCCTTGACAAAAATTTACAATTATTCGACCTTTAGCGATCGCTATCGGGAGATAGTTGTTTTTTGTTACAGCAGTTTGGATTCGCAGTTAATCATGCTATTAAAAACCGATTCAGTATAACGGCTAAGTTGAGCGGCGGCAGATAACCTGTAATTTTTGTAGGTATTTTTTGTGAAGTCGGCTCCAACACAGTGTTAGCCGGCAGTTACTTTGCGGATTTCTACGCTGCCTTCTTCAAACACTTGAACCGTGAGTTGATAGCCTTCCATTAATAACATTCCAACTAGAGGTTCCGAATCAGCTTCATCAATTGGTATGGTTAAATAATCTCCGTCCCAAATTACGACAGCTTCATAGACATTAAAAACGCATTCGCTACCATCACCAAGAATAGCACGTCCTCGTCTTTTCCATTTCAGGTTTAGCTGATCGATTAGGTCTGGTGGCAATGAAAGCCAACCATTAAAACCTGTATCAACGATCGCATCTTGCGCGTAAATATTTCCTTCAGAGTCACAAGATCGAAAGTGAAATAATCGCCTCAAAATCCGCGTTAACGATTCCTGCGATCATACTAATCTCTTTGTCCGTCCACCAAATCGGCGAACATAGCGAGAACCGACTCGAACAATCCAGATTTGAGCATCTGGGTGACGAGCTTCGAGTCTATTGCAAGCAGATATTTCACGCGCATCAATTTCAAAGTCGCCAGTTTCAAGGTCAATTGCTACAATTTTGCCCTGATTACCCAATTCGACCTGTGGGCGTATTTGCGTTTGATAAATCAGATCGCCTCGTTGGGCAAATTCTTCTTTGCTATAGCGGGGTTGACGGATTGTCATTGGCTTGACCCTGTGGCAACTTTTGCCCTCTATTTTAACCTAAACATCGGAAATCTTCGCTAACATTCCCCAACTAGGCCCACAAGAGCGGCATCGCACTTTAACCCACAGTTTCAATCAATGGGCATGGTGCGTTCCCCAAAATCGATCGCTGGAGCAGTAGAACTGGTATTGATATCGGGAAGTTGTGACCCTAGAACACTTAAACTGATTACTAGGGGAGATACGTCACCGAAGGCGAAAGATACACCAGAGGCGGCGATCTATGCGTGAGTTCGTGCTATCATAAAAGCTAATTGGCTCTTCTCGACTTTGTGTGATAATTTTTGCTTATGGAATTGTGAAATACTTATCAGACAAGACTTTTAGCGCTATTTTGCGGAAGAAACTATCAGTATAGACCTCGTTTCCACACAGAAACCAGAAGAGCCGCTAATTTTTTTAAGAAAGTCCTCTAGATATTCGTTTAAATTTTCTTTCTAGTTCATTGTTAAATGTATTCAATCCCTGTTTCATATCTTTTTCAAATTCTCGAAATGTATTATTTTTAGTATATTCAATTTGATTTTTGAGTTGCTGTGTTGTTGATAGCAATCCTCTAGAAACATCTAAAGCATTAATCGGTGTACCTACAAAATCAGCATCAAATTTTAAATCTATTAACTGTAATAGCATATAACCTAATTGAGTCGCGCAAATTGGATCATCTGTTGCTATATATTGCCTATTACTTGAGAATTTTGGCTCACAATCACACGGACCAATAAGTCCTAAAGTAATTAGATTATCTAAATAATGGTCAAACATCGCTTTTTTTTGTAAATCATCATTATCAAAAATACGTCCGTGTATATTCATAAAATCTCGAAGTTTTTCTGCTTCATATTGACTTAAAGCATGATATTGAAGAAGGAGAACTTCTGTATCATTAATTTTTTCTAAAATTTCTAAAAGTCTTTTAGACTGGATACGATCAAAATCTTCCTCTTTTAATCCCTTTTCTAAAACCGAAGCTAAATATTCAAGCCTTTCTTGACTGGTCGCTCGGACGGACTGCAATAATACATCTTCAAAAATATCGATAAAGTCTGTTGATTGAAATTTTTGTTTTAATTCTTGCTCGGATATATTAAAGACTCTAGAGGCAAGAATATTTAGCAAAGTCTCAATTCGCTCTTGTCGTTGATTAGGAATTGCAAAATTTAGTAGTTCTACGGTTAACCCTCCTATCACTGGAATTGCACTAACCAAACCTTTAGCATAGGCTAGTGCAAATTCTTGAACATCTGTGTCTTTCATATTTTTACTGTCCTAATCTTTTTTTAGACTTTTAATTTGTCAGAGTTGCCAGATCATTATAGCAAAAATAAACTCTATGTATCTGGCATACCTGACAGGGGGACAAGAAATAAGTCTCCTTATCTAAAGACGGATCAATGACTTTATAAAAATCTTTCAATATGGTGCTAGGGTCAATTTTCATGGTTATATAGTTATAGTGATGAATACAATATTAGCATATTGCCAAAAACCTTGTTTAACTAAATTCCTGACAATTTTAGGCTCATTCTAGGGATGATTCTTCGATCTCACCGCACCCCTTGACAAAAATTTACAATTATTCGACCTTTAGCGATCGCTATCGGGAGATAGTTGTTTTTTGTTACAGCAGTGGGGAGAAGGGAGCGGGTTTTTCAAGAGGGATTGGCAGTTAATCATGCTATAACGAACCCGTTATGCCGTGTCCCTACAGATAGACTTCAACGGCTCTAGCATTCGGCGCGTCACGGAATGAAAATGCGTCTTGCGCCTTGATAATCTTCAATATCAACTACAATATCAACCAAACGATTAACGCAACGATCGCGATAATCTGGCTCGGCAAGTAGTCGCTCAATATTAGCGATTGTCACAACAGGTAATGATGTGGGGGTATTTTCCTCCCGCATCACTTGCTCCAGAGAATCTTTGCCTTTCATACTTCGGTTAGCGGTGATCAGGATCATCTGATTGGCTTGGGCATACCGCCAAACAACGCGATCATCGCTCGTGACAGCTAACCCAACTTCTTCAAACAGAATAAAACGAATCGAGATCAAGTCAAGCCAACCACTGGCAGCAAGTCTCCCGGCGAGGACAACAGAATGCCCTCGTAAGTTATGATCAACTAGAAAATTCATGCCCGTGATGCCAACTTGGCTTTTTCCGCTTGAAGTTTGGCTCGAATGGCTTCTGTGCCTGGTTTTGGCGGCTTAGCAGCACTTCGAGCCACTCGCTCACGATTTTGCTCTTCATAATATTGTCGGAGTTCTTCAGCTTCTTTGAGAACTTGCTGGTACTCAGCCTCTACATCCGCACGATTAGCCTCAATATAAGCCAGGGCAGTGTTAATTTGCTCTTCCGTCAGATCAAATAATCCCTGAATGAACTTAGGTGGATATTGAGCAGTCACATAATCCATCACATCGTAGAGGGTGATGCGGGTTCCTGCGATTGTCAGTCCTCGCTCTGTACGAATGATAGCGGTTTGTTTATTTGATGCGAGCGTCATAGCTATAGTCTCAGTGTTTCACCATCTCATTCCATATTACCGCATGAAAAAGCAAGGTGAGCAAACGCCCACCCTGACTACTAATTCGCAAGCTCTTTAATCCTCAACCCAGACTTTCAAAATGTATTTCAGCCTCGTTCCTGCATCTAGCCAGTAGTGAACTCCAATATCTGGCAATTCGGCGTTGTCAAGTTTGAAGATGATGGCGCATCAGAGCAGACTTGAAAACGCTTTAAGAGTAAGGCTCTCGTTGTGTCGCAATTCATTCTTCATATTCTGATCTGACAACGCCCTTTTGCTTGATTCATCTTTACACCTGACAACGCCAAATCGATCGCTGGAGCAGTAGGAGCCACATTAGGGAACGCACCCTACGGCGATTGCGTACTGCTACGCAGTGCCTTCGGCATCGCACTGCCATGTCTAGGAGCAAAGTGACGCTCGCGGCATCGGCAGCTGCAACGATCGGTTAGCCAGCGGTTACACAGGTAGCCAGGTATCCCGGTTTGGCAATGGGCCAGCCAACTTGCAGCGGGCAACAGGCGTCAGTGGATCAACGAGACCCTTGGTCTTATCTGACATGATAGAGTTGCCGAAGTTCATAACGTCGCAAGGCAGGAATGACCCGTGCACCCACTCAGAAATCGATCGCAGGTCCCCAACGGGAGGATATCGCCACGTCGGATTCCGACGCCATTGGGACGCTCCCGCCTGTGCGTAAAGGGAGTGATCGAATTGCGCCACGGGATGAACGCTTCCATCATGGACGTGGGCAGTCGGGAAGAAAAGGGCCGTTGAATTCCGCGTCCTAAACGACAATGCCATGGGATGGATCCGCATGTCTCCAGATCGAAGCTGAAAGACGGCAAAACCAAAGTCACTGTAAAGCGGCAGCTGTTTCCAAACATCCTCTGGAAGGCGAAATCGAAGATCAAGTCTGTGAAAATCCGCGAGTGCGGGTACGAACGAAGCGTCAAACGCGCCAACTCGATGAACCATGAGATTTTTAGGACTCGCTCCCGCGAAAGCGACGCCTTTGCTACGCACTTCCAGCATCGGGAAGCATCGATCCATGTCGCGAAAAAAGCCGTCGTAACCAGAAAGGTTTACGAAACTTACTTGGTCCGTACTCGGCAATTGAGTTGGCAACGGGAGGATCATCGCCACGTCGGATTCCGACGTTAGGCGCATCTCATACACTAAGTGCTGACGGTCGCCATTCAGGCGAGCGTAGATCTTCGTGTTGGACACCTGTTGAACGTCGTGAGAAAAGATACACATTGGATTGCGTCTGCCTAACTACATATTATGCGGAAACTTTCTGTATAACACTCTATTTAGGCGCGATTGCAAGAACTTTTCCCTATATCACACCCAAAAGCGTGTTAGCCAGATTAGCTGCCAAAAACCTTGTTTAACTAAATTCCTGACAATTAGGCTCATTCTAGCGATGATTCCTATATCTGACCGCACCCCTTGACAAAAACTTACAATTATTCGACCTTTAGCGATCGCTATCGGGGGATAGTTGTTTTTTGTTACAGCAGTATGGAGCAGTCTAACTGATGGCTATATTTCCAGATTATCGCCCGCAGGAAACCAATCTTCATCGAGAATTTGTTCAAGGGAACCAATGGCAATAGCGGGGAAAGTATCGAGGGGTAATTGAGAGCGATCACTGGCATTTTTTCGGGCTGAAAGATAACATTCATCGAAAATTTCTAAAAGATAGGGTTTCAGACTAGGACTATCTTTAAGTTCATCTAATATATCGAGACGAAAAGTTCTAATCTCTCCCTTCCAGTGACCTTCGTTTCTCTCTCTTTCTGCTGTCCAATATTTGAGTTTAAGTAAATGTTCTAATAATCGGGTTAACAGACTTTTGATTGTGCGTTTTTCACTTCTCCCCATACTTGCTAATTCCTCTAGTAAATTCTCTAAATCTACCCGCTCAAACTGTCTCGCTTGCAGTTGATTAATAGTAGTTCTAATCCAGAGATAAAAGTCTTCTTCGTACATGGTTTTATTATCCATAATTTACCTCTATATATTACTCGTGGTCATTAGTGGGAAACCAATCTTCATCGAGAATTTGTTCAAGGGAACCAATGGGAATAGGGGGGAAAGTATCAAGAGGTAATTGAGTTCTAACTTGAGCCTCTTTTCTAGCAAATTGATAGCATTCCTCAAAGATTTCCAGAATATAGGGTTTTAAACTAGGGCTATCTTTAATTTCTTCGATTATTTGTCGGCGAAAGTTGATAATTTCCCCTTTCCAGTGACCCTCATTTCTAGATTTTTCTCCTGTCCAGTAAGTTAGTTTCAGCAAATGTACCAGTAATTGAATCAAAAGATTTTCGATTTTGCGCTTTTCACTCCTTCCCATACTTGCTAACTCCTCCAGTAAATTCTCTAAATCTACCCGCTCAAACTGTCTCGCTTGCAGTTGATTAATAGTGGTTCTAATCCAGAGATAAAAGTCTTGTTCGTACAGAGTTTTATTGTCCATAATTGACCTCTAGATATTACTCATGGTTATTACTGGGAAACCAATCTTCATCGAGAATTTGTTCAAGGGAACCAAGGGGAATAGCGGGGAAAGTATCGAGGGGTAATTGAGAGCGATCACTAGCATCTTTTCTAGCAAATTGATAGCATTCCTCAAAGATTTCCAAAAGATAGGGTTTGAGACTAGGGCTATCTTTAACTTCTTTGATTATTTGTCGGCGAAAGTTTCTAATTTCCCCTTTCCAGTGACCCTCATTTCTAGCTTTTTCTCCTGTCCAGTAGGTTAGTTTCAGCAAATGTACCAGTAATTGAATCAAAAGATTTTCGATTTTGCGCTTTTCACTCCTTCCCATACTTGCTAACTCCTCCAGTAAATTCTCTAAATCTACCCGCTCAAACTGTCTCGCTTGCAGTTGATTAATAGTGGTTCTAATCCAGAGATAAAAGTCTTGTTCGTACAGAGTTTTATTTTCCATAAATACTCACTTAAACTAAATAAAACGGGGATAATCATAAAACTTAACTATACAAACTAGCCACATATTCACCGTAGCCATTATAGGGCAAAGTTTCGATAATTTCCCAAGATAAATCACTGCTACTGCCGATAAATTTCTCCGTTGCTTGCGACCAACGGGGATGGGGTTTACTGGGGTTTACATTAGCCTCAAAATCGTATTCGTGAGCGTCAATTGTGTTCCAGTAGGTGGCGGGTTGTTTGGCGGTAAATTCAATTTTTACTATCGATTTTGCTCCTTTAAAACCGTATTTCCAAGGAATAACCATTCGCAAGGGTGCGCCCTGTTGTTTCGGTAAATCATGCCCGAAAATTCCCACGGCAAAGAAAGCTAATTCGTTGGCCATTTCTTCAATTCTTAAACCTTCTGCATAGGGCCAGGGTAAGGCTCCTAAATGTAATCCTGGCCCCTTAGTAATTTCGGGATCATAAAAGGAAGTAAAACGGACGAATTTAGCTTCTGGTTTTGGTTCCACTGCCGCGATTAAAGCACTCATGGGAAAACCCAGCCAAGGTAACACCATTGACCAAGCTTCCACACAACGAAAACGATAGATTCTTTCTTCGAGAGAAAAGGTTTTTTTAATAGTATCTATATCGTAGGTTTGGGGATTTTTTACCAATCCTCCCACTTCTACCGTCCAGGGATTCGTGGGTAATTTCTGCGCTTTTAACCAGATATTTTTGCCCCCTCCGAACTCATAAAAATTGTTATATCTCCCCGCTACAGTTTCGGCAACTATGGGGCGATTTACCGTTAAAAACTGCGGATTTTTGCTGAACCCTTCAATTTTAGGTAATTGCAAACTTTCTTCTAAAGCTTCCGAGGAGGAGGATTTACCACAACCAGTTAATAACAGTGAACTCCCCGCAATTCCTGCTCCGATTAACCCCTGTAAAAAGCGACGACGGTTAAAATAAACACTTTCAGAAGTAACTTCATTTTCGGAAATTTGCCAAGATTTAGCTAAACGAATTAAGACCATAATTATCCCCAATTTTATTGACAAAAAAACAGAGTTATGATAGAGGATACCACAACTCTGATTGTACAATAGTTTGTCAGTTTTGTTAAGAAATTTCGGCGAGCATCGGGGCAGTCACCAGAGGTTCCCGTCGTCCTTTTAAGACCATGGGAACTCCTCGCGAGGGAGCAAGGGTGACACCGCGGCGGCTGGGTTTTTCGGGGGTATTATTAACTAGAGTTAGCTGATAATTGGCCAAAATTGTGGCGATAGCGATTTTCATCTCGTAGATAGCTAAAACTTCCCCGATACAACGACGCGCTCCACCACCAAAAGGTATATATTCGTAGGGGGTGAATTGTTGTTCTAAAAAGCGTTCTGGTTTAAAAGTATGGGAATCGGGGAAAGTTTGCTCGCGGTGATGAGCTAGATAAATACAACCCATAAGAATTGTCCCTTTTTCTAAAGAATAACCATCTAGTTCTACCGGTTCTTCCACTGCTCGCGGAAAAGTTAACATTCCCACGGGATGAATGCGTAAAGTTTCCGAACAAACCGCCGAAAGATAGGGTAATCGAGTTATATCAATGGGGTTAGGATTATCTCCTAAAGTGGCTATTTCTTGGATAATTTTTGCTTTAATTTCTGGGTAGCGATGGGTCCAGTATAGCACCCAAGACATAGCAGTGGCCGTGGTTTCATGACCTGCGAATAATAAGGTCATTAATTCATCGCGCAATTCCTTATCACTCATCGGGTTGCCTTCTTCATCTTGGGCCGACATCAGTAGTGATAAAATATCGGTGCGATTGGTGTTAGGATTAGCTTTTCTTTCGGCAATTTCTGTATAGATAATATCATCAATTTTTTCTTGGGAACGCTGGTATTTTCCCCAGGGACTCCAGGAACCAAAATCAGCCCGCAAAATGGGGAAAAATAGCAAAGAAGCCATCACCGGAGAGTTAAAAATATCGAGCATTTCAGCCAGAATTTTTTTCAGGGTTTGATAACGTTCCCCTTGACTAATTCCAAAAACTGCCTCCATAATTACTTGTAAAGCAATCGCTGTGGTTGCTGAACGGGCTTTTAAAGGTTGATTCTGGGGCAATTCTGCCATTACTCTCAGGGTAATATCGCGGATTAAATCGCCGTAGAAACGCATTCTTTCCCCGTGAAAAGGTGGCAATAAAAGCTGACGGCGTTTTTTGTGGATGTCTCCGTCTAACATGACGACGGAATAATCACCAATAATCGGGGCAATAATCCGATTGGCTTCCCCCGGGGCCGAGAATTGTTTACGGTCATTAGTTAAAAGCTGTTGTAGGGCTGCAGGACTACTGACAAAGATAAAATTATCTACAGTTAAACCCACTTTCGTGCTAAAAATATCGCCATGGTTGCGGGCGGCATTTTCCATAAAAGCTACAGGATTAATGATCCATTGTGCCATTTGCAGGAAGGTGGGGGCTTTGACCTTGGGGATGATTTTCATAGATTGATTGCTATATCCAATGCTAATTATTTCTAATTGTGACATTTTTTCCCCAGAGACGGCAAGGTGTAATATCAAGTAAACAGCAAAAATTACTGGGCTGTTGCTCGTCCTATCTTCTCAGAAAGACTGGGATTTTCTGGGAATTTTCAGGATTGGCTTTCTGGTCTAAACAATGATAACTAGGGTAGAATAGCCCCCAGTTCTATTTAATTCGCTTCTGTAGTTTAATCTCTCTTTTATTCTCTTTTTAGGGACTTGTGATGATTATTTCCCAGTCCAGCAACTGGAAAAAGCTGGTTATTTGCCGTTATTTGCCGCTGCTAATCGCCTTTAGCGGTACTTTTCTCCTGACTACTCCCCCCGCTTTTGCCCTCCAATCCAGTGCCTCCACCGGTTTTAATCCTCAAACTATTCTTTTCAATGCCTTAACTTGGGTGGATAGTTTGGGAGGCGTGGGAGCGATCGCGTTTATAATTATCTATATTCTAGCTACTGTGGCCTTTTTTCCAGGTTCAATCCTGACTTTCGGGGCTGGTGTGGTTTTTGGCCTGGTTTTAGGCTCTTTTTACGTCTTTATCGGGGCAACTATCGGCTCTACTGTCGCTTTTCTGGTGGGACGTTATCTGGCTAGAGGTTGGGTCGCGGAAAAAATTCAAGGTAATAATAAATTTCAAGCTATCGATGAAGCTGTGGGGAAAGAAGGCTTAAAAATAGTGCTTTTAACCCGGTTATCTCCCATATTTCCTTTTAATCTGCTCAATTATGCCTATGGTGTCACCGGGGTTTCCCTGAAAGATTATCTACTAGGTTCCGCAGGCATGATTCCGGGGACAATAATGTATGTCTATATTGGCTCTTTAGCCGGCAATCTTGCCACTATCGGGACCTCGGCACCAGCCACTAACCCAGTTTTACAATGGACTATTCGCCTGATCGGTTTTATCGCTACCGTTGCTGTCACCCTCTACGTCACAAAAATTGCCCGTCAGGCCCTGGCATCAGTTATCAGTGAATAGTCATCAGTTATCAGTCAGAGGTTGGGGAAGTGGGGGAATGGGGAAGTGGGGGAATGGGGAAGTGGGGGAATGGGGAAGTGGGGAAGTGGGGAAATTGAACTAAAACCCCAAAACCCCAAAACCCCAAAACCTAAAACCTAAAACCTATCTCCCGACTCCTGACTCCTATCTCCTGACTCCCCAAAACGAAAACTTCGTATCTCACCATTAAGATAACTACTTTATTATGTTTCAAAATAGCTCCAGTGAAGTTAATGTTCTCCCCATGGACGAACATAATCAAAAATTAGTTAATTATGTTCATCCTGCCGATTGGCTCAATCCACAACCCCAAGATTGTTATGATTTAGTCGTCATTGGTGCGGGTACTGCGGGTTTAGTCGTAGCGGCTGGTGCTGCGGGTTTAGATATAGGTTTAAAAGTGGCTTTAGTGGAAAAACATCTCATGGGGGGAGATTGCCTCAATTTCGGTTGTATTCCTTCTAAATGTCTGATTCGTTCCTCTAGAATTATCGGGGAAATTGAGAAAGCCAAAAAATTAGGAATTAATATTGGGGATACTAGGGTAGATTTTGCTGGAGTCATGACCAGAATGCGGCAAATTCGCGCCGATATTAGCCCTCATGATTCGGTGCAACGTTTCCAAAAACTAGGTATCGATGTCTTCTTGGGTAGCGCTCGTTTTTTAGGACAAAATGCCGTGGCAGTGGCGGGAAAAACTCTCGCTTATAAAAAAGCTGTCATTGCCACTGGTGCTAGGGCTTTTCATCCCGATATCCCCGGACTAAAAGAAGCGGGATTTTATACCAATGAAACAATTTTTTCCCTCACAGAATTACCTCCTCGATTAGCTGTTATCGGTGGCGGGCCGCTTGGTTGTGAATTAGCCCAAGCTTTTCAACGGTTAGGCGCGCAGGTGATTTTATTTCATAATCATTCCCATCTTTTGAATAAAGAAGACCAAGAAGCAGCCGAAATTATTGAGAATACTTTGCTGCGGGAAGGAATGCAATTAATTCTCTCCTGCCAAATTGAACGGGTGACAAAAAATGAGCAGGGTAAAACCATTGAATATACTAGCAACGGTCAAGGAGCAACTATCCCCGTTGACGAGATTTTAGTCGCTGCTGGCCGGGAGCCTAATGTGTCAGGATTAAATTTAGAAGCGGTGGCTGTGGAATACGATACTCGTCGGGGAGTCAAAGTTAATGATTATCTGCAAACTACTAACCCGAAAATTTATGCGGCCGGTGATATCTGTATGGATTGGAAATTTACCCATGCCGCCGATGCAGCCGCCCGTATTGTGATTAAAAATACTCTCTTTTCTCCCTTCGGTTTCGGACGCAATAAGCTCAGTAATTTAGTTATGCCTTGGGTCACTTATACCAACCCAGAAATCGCCCGTGTGGGTATGGATGAAAAGCAAGCACAGACCCGGGGATTGGCCACTAATACTATTAAAATTCCTTTGAGTATAGTCGATCGAGCTATCACTGATGGCGAAACAGCAGGTTTTTTTAAAATTATTCACAAACAAGGTTCCGACCAAATTTTAGGAGCCACTATCGTCGCCAGCCACGCCGGGGAGATGATTTCCGAAATTACCACCGCTATGGTTGCTAAAATCGGACTGAGTAAACTCTCTACTGTTATTCATCCCTATCCCACCCAAGCGGAAGCAATTAAAAAGGCCGCCGATGCCTATCGTCGAACTCTCTTGACTCCTAATAGTAAAAAACTCTTGGAATTGTTGACTAAATTATCTGGTTAAAATCAGTGATCAGTGATCAGTTATCAGTGTTGAGTTTTCAGTGAACAGTAAGCTAAGACGCATGAGTTTTCTTTTCACTGATTACTGGTTACTGGTTACTGATAACTGAAAATACTCCCCAACTCCCTCTCTGCAATAACTACTCCTGCATACTTTGTGCTTTTTGTCAAAAAAACTTTTTTTTTGCAATAAAACTACACAAAAAAAAGATCATCGTTGTGGGTGAAATTGACTAATTTACCCGTCTTAATCAGGATTACCTTCTAGGTGTGGCAAGGGTTTCAACCATTGCTGCCCAAAAAAGCACAAAATAACCCACTATGAAATTCTATCAAATCGCTGTAACTATTGTAACATCGTTGTTAAATAAAAATCTTTCTCAATTAATTCTTAAGAATTTATAAATATTGCGGAATGTTAATTTAAATATTCTCAAGCTTGTGGAGTCTATAGATAATTTTTGCTTATGTTTGTCGAAAAATAGAACTCCTGCAAAAATCCAACATCTACCATTGGGTTAGAAGTGAGGAGACAGGAGTCAGGAGATAGGAGTCAGGAGTCAGGAGTCAGGAGATAGGAGATAGGAGATAGGAGATAGGTTTTAGGTGTTGGGGTTTTGGGGTTTTGGGGTTTTAGGGTTTTAGTTCAATTTCCCCATTCCCCCACCTCCCCACCTCCCCACTTCCCCACACCCCACTTCATAATTCATAATTCATAATTCATAATTCCCCAATTCTTATGAGAGATTCCCGATCGAGCCGTCTAAGAGTACAACAACATTGCCTCAATCAAGTTAAATTAGCCGTGAAAAAGCAGGGCTTTAGCAGTCAACGCTCCTTAGCGAAAGAAGCTGAATTTAGTCTGGCTATTGTCAGCAACTTCCTGACGGGGAAACCAGTAGAACAAGCCACTTTTGAACAAATTTGTCGTCGATTATGCCTCGACTGGCAAGAAATCGCCGCCCTGAATTTTGAGCTAACAGCAGCCCCTCAAGACAAAATTCCGGTTAATTCCGCAGCCAAGAGCGAAAAATTGGACACATTACCCCCCTATCCTAATGGGGCAGTTCCCCTTGGTTCCCCATTTTATTTAGAACGTCTTCCCCTCGAAGAACAGATAAGGCAGGAAATCAAGAAACCGGGGGCTTTAGTGCGGATAAAAGCCCCGAAAGAAATGGGCAAAACATCCCTACTTTTGAGAATGCTCGATTTTGCTAAACAGCAAGGCTACCGCACGGTGAGTTTGAACTTAGAACAGGTAGACCAGGCCATTTTGAGTGATTTAAACCAATTTTTGCGCTGGTTGTGTGCCAATGCCGCCCGTCAACTACAGTTAAAACCGCAATTAGATGAGTATTGGGATGAGGATTTAGGCAGCAAGGTTAGCTGTACGGTCTACATTCAAGACTATCTGCTGGAATCGATTACCGCCCCCATTGTCCTCGCCCTCGATGAACTTAATCAGATGTTTGAACATCCCCAAGTGGCCAAGGATTTTTTACCGCTGCTGCGTTCTTGGTACGAGGAAGCCAAAACCCTACCTATTTGGCAAAAACTCCGTCTTATCGTCGTCCATTCCACAGAAATTTATGTCCCCCTGCAACTCAATCAATCCCCCTTTAACGTCGGATTCCCCGCACAGCTAAGTCATTTTAGTCTTGAGGAGGTATTGCAATTAGCCCAACGTTATCAACTCACCTGGGAAAATCAGGAAAAAGTCAAACAATTGATGGAGCTAGTAGGAGGACATCCAGCTTTGGTACAAACTGCCCTCTACTATCTCAGTCGGGGGGAAATAACCATGACGCAAATACTAACCAGTGCCACCTCCGTCACGGGGATTTATGCCCATCACCTGCGACGCCATTGGGCGGTATTAGAACAACAGCCTGAACTAGCGAAAGCCCTCGATAGAGTGATGAGCGCGGTGGAACCGGTACAATTAGACCCAATTATCGCTTATAAACTCAGCAGTATGGGGCTACTCAAACAATCGGGAGATAAAGTGGTACCAGGCTATGAATTGTATCGACGCTATTTTTTAGAGGTGAAATCCTCTATCAGTTATCAGTAAACAGTAATCAGTTATCAGTGAGGGTGTGGGGTGTGGTAAGAACAAAGCTGCCTTCTGCATGAGTGCCTTTTGAACCTAGTAAATCAATTTTGTACGACTACTTATGAATATGTCAATCAAAGATACTGTCCAAAATACTGTCAACGTTAGTAATTTTAGTCGCTCGCAACTCGGTCAACCAGATGAGAACAATTTATATCAAGCAGTCGCCTCAATTACTGAGGGACATTGGCCGGAAAATCTGTCGGGATACGTTTTTATCGTCTGTCCTTTTCATAGAAAAAATGACCGTCATTTGTTTTCTGGCGAGGGTGTAATTATTAAATGGGACTTGCAAGGGAAAAATAATCAAGTTAACGTTCACAGTAAAAAACTAAAAACTTGGGATAGTTTTTGGCGAAAAGTTTTGCCGATATTTAATATTAGTCAAGCCACTTTTCCCGCCGTGGTCAGCATTTTAGGTTCTTCGGAAATAGCGAATACCGCTATGGTTAAACTAGAAAAAGTTGCCGAAGATAAACAACTAGAAGAAACCAGATTAATTCTCACTGCCGATGCTGGACGTTACTGGGAAGTTGACCCCGTTTCCCTTGATACTATCACCCCGATTGGTTATTTTGACCAACATATTGTTTCCGTGCCTTTGTCTTTTTTCCCAGTCCTAGAAAATACCGCTCACCCCTTCTACGACAAAAAAACCAAAGAATTTATCACCTGTGAATTAAAGCTAAAACTGGTATCGGGAGGTATGTTAAAAGATTTAGATAAATCGGTATATATTGTGCTTTGGGATCAACAAAAAAAACTTAAACCCTGGAAACTACAGGGAACTATCCTCGATGGTAGCCCCCATTCGGTCATCGTCACCGAAGATTATATCATGATTCCCGATATGCCCTTTCAGATGGGGGTAGCCAAACTATTAGGTATCAGAATCAGGCCCGAAGAAACCTATCCAAAAACTCAAATTTATCTGGTTAAACGTCAAGACCTCAAGGAAGAAGAAACCACCGTTCCCTCGCGATTAATTACCTTCAATGGCGACAGTTATCACTTCCTTTGTAGTTACCATAGTACCAACGGTCAAATTCAGATTGTGGCCATCCAAAATGCCACTATTAGTTTAACCGAAGCGATCGAAAAAGACGATATCCAACATTTCACCGGTCAGAGTTATCCCCCCGAATACCACGGCATCCCCTGGATGTTTTCCTTTGATGTCGGAGTGCTACGCAAAGTGGTTATCGAAGATGCCAGGGTGATGAGCGAACAAGCTTTCATCCATCCGGGTTGGTTCTGTACCAGTCTCTACACGGCCGACCCGCGGGAATCGGAACAGGGATACAGTGCCGTTTATCAAATTTATCTCGGTTATGTGCGCGAATTAATCTGTCGTCGTCAGTATATGGATTGTCGCGACCAAAGTAATCGCATCCTCAGCGATGCCGAACTTCCCAGTCATGACTTGCCCTCGGTATTAGCCAAGGTTCCCCTCGATAAGGATTGGAATCAGTTAACTGAACAGATTAGCCAAGAAAAAAATGCCAGTGATACTTATGTATCACATTTGGGTCGGGAACTACTGGATTTTTATGTTTGTCCTGATGGCTATATTTTAGATAGCATTCAGTTTATTCCCCAAGAACAGGCCTATCTATTGACGACGGTTTTAACCCCGACCAAAGTATTAGAAGCTTGGTTATTTAACCCTGACAATCTCAAGGACGGACCGATTGCTAAACTGAGCTTACCGGAAGATGTTCACTTTGGTTTTACCTTACATTCCGAGTATTTCGAGCAAGTGCTGCCTTCTCCCCGTCCTTCCGTCTCACAGATAAATCGAGTTCTTTCGGCCTTGCGGAGTCTGGTCTTGGTTCCCGTGGAATTTTTCTTGGGGAGACCCGCAGCCATTTACAATCGCCAAGCAAAAAAATGATTGTTCTCAAAGGATACGACATTCTTGCCCAAATCTACGAAAGTGTTAACTCAGAAGTCTATCGGGCCATTCGCACCGTCGATAATCAACCGGTTATCCTCAAAATCCTCAAGCAAGAATATCCCACCGCACAACAACTAACCCACTACAAACAGGAGTATAAAACCATCTGCGGTCTCAACTTCGAGGGGGCGATTAAAGCCTATGGTTTAGAAACCTACCGCAGAACTCCCGTGATTATTTTGGAAGATTTCGGGGGTGTATCCTTAAAAAAATGGCTAGAGGGCAAAACCCTAGCCTTAAGGGACTTTTTAAGCCTTGCACTCCGAATAGTGGCTAATTTAGAGAAAATTCACAACGCCAAGGTTATTCACAAAGATATTAATCCTGCCAATATAGTTCTTAACCCCGAAACCGGACAGATTAAAATCATCGATTTTGGCATTGCCAGTGTTCTGCAGCGGGAAAATCCCGGGCTAAAAAATCCCAACGTCTTGGAGGGGACTTTAGCCTATATTTCTCCCGAACAAACCGGACGGATGAATCGCAGTCTCGATTACCGTACAGATTTTTATTCTTTGGGTGTTAGCTTCTATGAACTGCTCACCGGACAATTACCTTTTCGGGCTAACGATGCTTTGGAATTAGTTCACTGTCATCTGGCAAAACAACCTTTGGAGATTAATAGTCTCGTCAGGGAGGAAATTCCCCCAGTGGTGGAGGCAATCATCAGGAAACTGATGGCTAAAACCCCCGAGGAACGATACCAAAGTGCCTACGGTATTCGGGCAGATTTAGAAGAATCTCTAAGACAACTGGAAACAACGGGTAAAATTGACGATTTTGTCATCGCTAGGCAAGATCTAGCCAATCAGTTCCAAATTCCCCAAAAACTCTACGGTAGGGAGGCAGAAATCGCCACTCTCCTCACTGCTTTTCAACGGGTAGCCACCGCGGATGAAAACTCCCCTCACACGGAACTGATGCTAGTTACGGGTTATTCTGGCATGGGTAAAACCACCTTGGTTAGGGAAATTTATCAGCCAATTACTGAAAAACGCGGCTTTTTTATCTCCGGTAAATTTGACCAGTTTCAGCGCGATATTCCATCTGCTGCCGTGATTAGCGCTTTGACTCATCTCGTCAAGCAACTTTTGGGGGAAAGTCAGCCACAACTGCAACTATGGCGACAAAAACTCTTAAAGTCTTTGGGGGCGAATGCAAGGGTTATTATTGATGTGATTCCCCAACTAGAATTAATTATCGGTCCACAACCAGAGGTGTTACAATTAGGAGCGATTGCTACTCAAAATCGCTTTAATTTAGTCTTTAAAAATTTTATTCGGGTCTTTTGTTCCCCAGAACATCCCCTGGTCATCTTTCTCGATGATTTACAATGGGCAGACTTGGCTAGTCTCCAGTTAATAGAATTAATTATGCTCGATGGCGATATGAACTATTTATTTTTAATTGGCTCCTATCGCAGTAATGAAATTAATTCCACCCACCCCCTAACCGCTACCCTCGATAAATTAGAGCAGGGGGGCATAATTATCAATCAAGTTATTTTAAGACCTCTGGGTCCTGCACAGGTCAATCAGTTAATTGCCGACACCTTAAATCATTCACCAGAATATGTGCAATCTTTGTCCGCTTTAGTCTGGCAAAAAACCCACGGTAATCCTTTTTTTGTCAATGAATTTCTCAAAACTATCTACTGGGAAAATTTGCTATTTTTCCAACCGGGGCAGCAAACAACCACTAAAACCGATAATAATAGGGGCTATTGGCAATGGCATCTCGGTCAAATTCAAAGGATTGGCAGTACCGATAATCTGATTCAATTTATGATGGGCAAAATGCAGAAATTGCCTCCCGAAACCCAGGAAATTTTAAGTTTAGCGGCCTGTCTTGGGGCAGAGTTTAATTTAAATATTCTAGCAGTAATCTCTGAAAAATCACCCCCAGAACTTTTACCAATTTTAACTTCTAGCAGCGAGGCTGGTTTAATTATTCCCCTCTCAGAATTAGATGAACAATTACTAATTCAAGAATATAAATTTGCTCATGATCGTATTCAGCAAGGAGCTTACGCTCTCATCGAAGACAGTCAAAAATCTTTAATTCATCTAAAAATTGGTCGCCTACTTTGGCAGCATACTTCTGTAAATGAATTATCGGAAAAGATTTTTAAAATAGTTGATCATCTCAATCTTGGTTATCAACTAATTAGCGAGGAAAAAGAACGAGAGTCAGTGGCCAAATTGAATTTACTAGCAGCCCAAAAAGCAAAAGCTGCTAATGCCCAAACTGGAGCCTTAAAATATATTAAAATTGCTCAAAAACTTCTCAAAAAATCAAGCTGGAAAAATAACTATCAACTGACTTTAAATATTTATTCTGAAGCCACAGAAATTGCCTATTTAAGTGGTGATTTTGAGCAGATGCAGTGCTGGGCTAATCTCGTATTAAAACAGGCAAAAACCACCCTAGATAAAATCAAAGTTTATGAAGTCATCATCGAAGCCTATCACGCCCAAAATCACGAACTAAAAGCGGTACAAATTGGCTTATCTATCCTCAAAAGCTTAGATTTCGAGATTCCTCAATCCTTACAATCATCAGCTATCCAGGAAGAACTCACTCAAACTCGGCAAAAATTAGCGAGTAGAAATATCGAAGATTTAATTAATTTACCGCCGATAAATGAAGAAGAAAAATTAGCAATAATGAAGATAGCGGCTGCTATATTTTCTCCTGTTTTTATTGCCGCACCTCATCTCTTAACCATCCTAGTATCAAAACAGGTTAACTTATCAATTCAGTACGGCAATAGTTATCTAGCGGCTTTTACTTATGTTAATTATGGCTTAATTCTTTGTGGTCTTTTAGAAGATTGGGAAACGGGTTATCAATTTGGAAAATTGGCTTTAAACATTGCCGATAAATTTCATGCCAAAGCCCTGATGCCGAAAATAATTGCCGTCTTTTCCACCACTATTAGTATCTGGAAAGAACCGATTAAAAATTCCCTGTCTTTGTTAAAATCTTCCTATCAAACTGGTTTAGAAATGGGGGATCTATACTACGGAACAACCTGCGCCTATCTTTACTGTTTTCATTCCGCCTTTATCGGACAGGAATTAACAGAATTAGACCGAGAAATAGCTAAATATGATCTGGCTTTTGTTAAGCTCAAACAAGAAAACACCCGCAACTATCTAAAAATCTACGGACAAACAGTTTTAAATCTGCTGGGGCACTCGGAAAATCCCAGCCGTTTAGAAGGAAAATACTATCAAGAAACTCTTATGTTACCGTACCATCTAGAGGCTAATGATCTCTACGGTCTCTGCGCTTTATTTGTTAATAAATTATCCCTTTGTTATCTATTTGGGCAGTACGAACAAGCCATTGAAAATGCTAACCAAGCCCAAAAATATCTAGGGGGAGCTACCGCTACTTTCTTGATTTCTCTGCATAATTTTTATGATTCCCTCGCCCATTTAGCTATTTATAATTATCTGGATAATGACCAAAAACAGCAAATATTAGAACGAGTGACGAATAATCAGAAAAAGCAACAGGAATGGGCGAATCAAGCCCCCTCTAACTATCTCCATAAATTTTATTTAGTGCAAGCGGAAAAAGACCGGGTGCAGCAATCCTATCTAGAAGCCATAGAAAAGTACGAACTAGCCATCGCTAAAGCCAAGGAAAATGAATACATTAATGAAGAAGCACTAGCTAACGAACTAGCGGCAAAATTCTATCTAGATTGGGGTAAAGTAAAAATTGCCAAAACCTACATCAATGAAGCTGCTTATCTCTATTCTCTTTGGGGAGCAACAGCTAAAGTAAAAGATATAGAAAGCCGCTATTCTCAGTTAATGGTCAATAATTATGGTTCCAATTCCCCGACCGAAACTAGGAGAACTACCACCAGAAAAAATTCAGTTAGTCATGCGGGAGAACTGTTAGATTTAGCCACGATTATGAAAGCCTCCCAAGCCATTTCTAGCGAGATAGTTTTAGATAAATTACTCGCCACCCTGATGAAAATTCTCATCGAAAATGCCGGGGCGCAGCTGGGCTATCTTATCCTAGAAAGCGGCGGACAACTATTGATCGAAGCCTCCGGTTCAGTGCAGGAAGATAGGGTGACAGTCTTTAAATCTAATGCCATCGAAGAACATCTTCCCGTCTCAATTATTAACTATGTAGCCCGGAGCGGTCAAACCGTTCTTAATGACGATGCTGCCCATGAGGGCAATTTTAGCAATGATTCCTATATTAAAACCCATCAAACCAAATCGCTGCTCTGCACACCCCTTCTCGACCAAGGACAACTGCGGGGAATTGTCTATCTAGAAAATAATCTCACCGTCGGGGCTTTTACCCAAGAAAGATTGGAAGTGCTGCAACTGCTCTCCAGCCAAGCGGCGATCGCAATTAATAACGCCAAACTCTACGCCGAAATCAAAGCCAAACAGAGACAACTAGCGCAATTTTTAGAAGCCATGCCGGTGGGGGTATTTATCCTCGATGCCGGCAGTCAACCCTATTATGCCAATCAAACCGCCCAAGAGATTTTAGGAAAAGGGATAGTTGATATCACCACGGCTAATCAGTTGGGGAAAACCTATCAGTTATATCAAGCTGGAACCGATCGATTGTATCCCACAGAATACCAGCCGATTGTCCGAGCTTTAAGGGGGGAAAAAAACACGATGGACGATCTAGAAATTCACCAAGGAGAGAAGATTATTCCCCTAGAAGTGTATGCCACGCCCGTTTTTGACGAAAAAGGGGAAATTATCTATGCGATCACCGCTTTTACCGATATTACCGAACGAAAACAGGCGGAAGCGGAACGGATTCGCTTTACCGAAGAATTAGCCGAGTATAGCCGCACCCTAGAACAGAAAGTGCAGGAGCGCACCCTAGAACTCAGCCAAACCCTAGAAATTCTCAAGGCCACCCAAGCAGAATTACTGTTTGAAAACGAACTGCTCAGAAGCACCGAAGAATCTAGCACCTTTGACTACCAAGTGGGGGGCAGTTTACCCATGGATGCCCCCACCTACGTGGTCCGCGCCGCCGACCGTTATCTCTATAAAGCCCTCAAACGCGGCGATTTTTGCTATGTTCTCAATCCCCGTCAAATGGGTAAGTCTAGTTTAATGGTACGCATGATCGATCACCTCCAACACGAGGGCATCTGTTGCGCTCCCATTGATTTAACCCGTATCGGCAGCGAAAATGTCACTCCTGACCAATGGTACAAGGGGATAGCCTTCGAGTTAGGGCGACGTTTTGGCCTGCTCAAAAGGGTCAATCTCAAAGCTTGGTGGCAAGAACGGGAAGATGTCTCGGCAGTGCAGCGCTTGGGCGAATTTATCGAAGAAGTGTTATTGCTGGAAGTGGGGATCGTGGAGGGTTCTCCCCCGAAACCGATCGCAATTTTTATCGATGAAATTGATAGCGTTTTGGGCTTAAATTTCGCAGTTAATGACTTTTTTGCCCTGATTCGTTCCTGCTATAACCAGCGCGGTTTTAACCCGCTCTATCGGCGTTTGACCTTCGCTTTCTTCGGTGTTGTCACCCCCTCCGATTTAATTACCGACCACCAAATCACTCCTTTTAATATCGGTCATTCGATTCAATTGGAGGGTTTTAAGGAACACGAAGCCCAGCCTTTACTGCGCGGATTGGCTGAGAAAGTTAGTAACCCGCAAACTGTCTTAAAAGAAGTCTTTGCTTGGACAAACGGTCAACCTTTTCTGACCCAAAAACTCTGTCAGTTAATTCGCACCGCTGCCGCACCGATTCCCCCCAATGGTGAGGCCCCCTGGATTGAGGACTTGGTACAGAAGAAGATCATTGACAATTGGGAATCTCAGGATGAACCGGAACATCTGCGGACTATTCGCGATCGGCTCCTCAACAGTCATCGCTCCCAGTTGCTCCTGAGACTCTATGAACGGATTTTAAGGGAAAAAGAGGTGATTGCCGAGGATAGCCCCCCAGAAAAAGAGTTACTTTTATCGGGGTTAGTGATCAAAGACCAAGGCCGGCTGCAGGTCCATAATCCCATCTATCGGGCAATCTTTCACCTCCATTGGCTGGCCCTGGCAAAATCAACCTAATAAGTAGGGTCTGCTGAAAAAGTTTTTCGGTGGGGGTAGGAGTCGGTCGTCAGTAGCCAGTCGTCAGTAGCCGGTCGTTTCAGGCTTTGTTGCCCTAGTTTTTTGTACCAAACTATGTACTACAAGAAGGATAATGCCAGGTTTTTGAAAGTCCCAATCCTATTTTCGCAGCATGAACATCGGACTTTAACAGGTCAAAAGCCTTATTTTAAAAGGGTTTTACCATTATTCAGCCAGCCCTAGGGCTGGCTGAAAATTACTGGAAGCCTTACTAGAAAACGGTTTTGGGACTTTTTTAGCCAAAAAAGTGCAAGAAACAAACGTTGAGAAATCGATCCGAGAGACTCAAAACCCTTGCACTTTCATTGGCGATTGCAAAGGGTTCTTAAGAATCGATGGCGATCGCAATACAAGATTGGCGATCGCACTGGGGTGCTGATTGGCCGATAATTCCCCCAGCGATGGTTTAAAATCCCTCGAAGAATTCTGCCGTAGTTTAAAACAGGCGATTCAGTGAGGGATGAGGGGTTAGTGGATGCGGATTAGATCGAGCGTTCATGTCTTCTCGTTCTGAACTCGTTCAATTTCATCCAGTGCCTTTTTCGCCCGGAATACAGCCCGGAGATAGGCGATCTGGCTCTCCCACGCCGATCGGGGTAGGATCGGTTCGGGACGGTCAATATTCTCGTTCATACTTATCAATTCGAGGTGGTTACGAGGGGTTTTTCTTGCCAGTGTTCTGGCCATTGGATCGCATCGGCACGGAAGGCAAGGGGATCGTCGGGTAGGGGAGAATGGAAGGGTTCTTCTACCAGCGCGAATTGACCGTTATCGAAGGGAATTCCTGCTGCAGGGCGATCGAGGTAAAATCTCTCTCGGATTCCCTTCTCCGCTTGTTTTAACGCTCGGTGGTGACAGTAGGGGTTATTGCCCCGGCGATCAAAGAAAACATGAGCCGTCCAACTACAACCACCGCGGCAGAGTTCGGCGAACTCGCAGGTTTTACAGAATCCCCAGAGATGATCGGTTCCCTTCGGGGTTCCCGCGCCGAGGTTGAAGCGGAGTTCTTCGGCCTCTTCAATAATCTGGCGCAGGGAGCGATCACGGATATTGCCCCCAGTATAGGCCGCGGTGGGAAGCGAGGGACAGCCTTTAATCGCTCCGTCGGCCTCGATCCCCAGTGCCGCCAGTCCGGCACTACACCCCTGCCAGAATGTCCACGCGTCCCCTCCCCGCAATAAACGTTCGTAGGGGCCGTAATAGCCGATATTGTTACCAGGCTGTACGTCTACCCCCTCGCGTCGCGCTTGCTCGGTGACACGGGCGAGCATCGGGTATAGTTCTAGGAGTTCGTAGGGTTGCAGGAGAATTTCCGAATTATCGGCCGCGTTCCCCATCGGCACGGTTAACTGTATCTGCCACGCGAATACGCCCGCATCGCGGATTTTTTCGTAGATTCGGGGAAATTCAGGGGCAGAAAGACGATTTATCTGGGTATTGCAACCGAAGGGGATACCGGCTTGTTTTAGGTGGCCCATGGTGCGGAACGCCCATTGCCAAGAACCAGGTTTCCCCCGCAGGCGATCGTGGGTAGCCTCTAATCCGTCCACGGAGACGGAGACGACTTTGATCCCCGCGTCTTTCATCTTTTGGGCTGTATCGAGGGTGATGCCGTAGCCGCCGGTAGTGACACCGCAGATCATGCCCGCGTTGGTGATCGCCCGGGCGATATCGAGCCAGTCGGGACGGAGGAAGGCTTCGCCCCCGATCAGGGTGACTTCTTTGATGCCCACTTCGGCCAGTTGACGGACGAGATCGAGGGCTTCTTCAGTGCTGAGTTCGTGGCTACGGGTGTGGCCGGCGCGGGAACCGCAATGCTGACAGGCGAGGTTACATTTTAGGGTGATTTCCCAGACGGCGTAGCTGATGCGACGGTATTCGGTCATTGGAATTATCCTATGTTTATGTTTAGGAACCAATCACGCGGATAAGGAGAGCCGTATAGGTGTATGTTCAGCCATCCCCCGACGATCGCTTTTAAGTCTTCTTCCGTTAAGTCTTTGAGTTCGTCATCGTTAGCGATTTCGTCCAAAACCTTTAAACGAAAATCGGGATCGGTTGCTAGTTTTTCGGTAAAATTCGGGGTGCGATCGAAAGACATAGTTAGCTCCTTAGAAGTTTAATACTCGATAAAATTTATGAGTCGGTTGGAATTAGAAATCCACGAAACGATCTGCCGGTAATCCGTACATCGGTCGAACGATTGGAATAGGCCATTTACTGTTGGGTGGCAGACGGTTGGGTGGCAGACCGTACATCGCGTGAACTAGAATACCGCCGATAAATCCACCGGCGACCGCCGCTAAATCTTCCTCGCTTAAATCTTTAATTTCTTCGTCGGGGCGATCGGACTCTAGAAGTCGTGCGGTGTATTCCTCGAATTCCTGTGGTGTGAAATCGAACCCCGCAGCTTTGACGATCCCGCTGCATTCTTCTTTGCTATTCACCGATTGGATTCGGGAACGGAAGGATTCATCGGAAGCAACTTTTTGATAAAAAGCGTGAACTTGTTCGAGAGCCATAAGTTAACTCCTGTTAGAATTTGAGAGTGATGGGAGGATACGGTTGGTAGATAAGGGACTTGCGTAGGAATAATATCCCAGCTTTGAAAATCGCTCTGTAGAAGAACCAGACCAGCCAGATGGCACATGATCAAAGCGCAAGTCCCTAACATCTCGAAGGCTCTCCCCCTACTTAGGGTGATCAGCAAACCTGAGCGATCGGAGGGCGCAAGCATTGCGCCCCTACAGTAACGGATTTTGTCCACAATGTAGGGGCGAACTGCGTTCGCCCAAAAGGTACATTATCAAAGCGCAAGTCCCTAAGCTGTTCAGCATTTAAATTGCTTGTGGAGATGAGGCACTCTTGCAAGAGGCAATACCCCCCAACTCCCTCGGGGGAGATTCAGCTAATCTAACGATAGGCGGTTATAGCGGTTTTCACAGAAGTGATTCCCGATTGAAACGCTGAAACGCCTATCTATCAAGGGATTTACTATACCTTATTAGACTGAAAACCGCTATAAAATGGGTCCTTGCTTAATATTCGGGAGTGATGGGAGGATCGGTAGGGCGATAATTCCGAGAGTGATGGGCGGACAAATTATTTTTCCCAGTATTGTTGGTGGTTTTAGCAGTGCTTGTGCAAAACCGCCTTGAATGTTTCGAGTCTCGATCGCGCGATTGATCGCAGTTTCAAGAGATTCTTGAAAAGAGTTCACCTGTAGATCGGAAATATGAATTTTAGCCATGGTAATTAGACTCCTATTTAATAGGGTTAAGATTCGGGTTCGGCAACCTTAACGAAAATTTCGGAAGGATTATAGTTGTCAGTGACAACCTGCGGACAGCGCAGACAAGCGGCTTTTCCTTCCTGTAACCACCAGCGACAGTTTTGCCGGATTCGACAGGGGGGAAGGATATCGGTTACTTCTGCGAGTCCCTGTGCCACCCGGCGCGCGAGGCGACAATCTTGCCCATCGAAATGAACGCATTCTTTTTCCGCGCAGGACGCGGCGAAGCGGAAGACTTCGGTGGGGGTGACGGGTTGAGCAAGTGCGAGAATTTCTGGGGTGACGGGTTGGATTTCTGGGAGATAGGCGACGCGGGGTTCCTCGACGGTTCCCGCGGCGATCCCGAAAATTACGCTATCCGGCGAATTTTCTCGCGCGCTAGGGCAAAGGGTAGGTGTCTGGTGCGGAAGAGATTTCATCAGTTTTATCCGCTTTTTCAATGGATAATTACGAGCGAATTGGTTAGGGAACACGATCGCGATCGTAAATGACTTACCTGAGTACAGGACAAAAAGCTTGAAAAGTAGGCGAGAGTAGGGTTTCATGAGAAATAGAACCAATCTCTAAAACCCTATGAACCAGTATAGTGCCTAAACTCTGGCCGGATCTACTCTTCCCCAAGTCCCATCTGCTTGACATCTGTAAATGTTACCATCGTCCTGTTTGACTGCGGAACCTTGGGAATAGGTCTTACTCGCATAGGTGCATGATGCGGCTCCACCTCTTACAGCTTTTTGTTCATCTTCAGACAGATCGACTAAAGACTCGTCTAAAATTAAAATGTTGGTCATTGGGATTATTCTCCTATTTTATAAACTTTCTAGAGAATTAGTTAATCAACTAATTTAATCTACATTTTAGGCCTATAAAAAATATAAATCAACCTCTCAATTCACCTTACTTGAACATAAATAAGCTAATTTGGTTAGGATTTTACTCCTAGTCTAGCGCATCAAAAAATTATCGATACTGAAAAAGCCTTGATTTTCGTTATCACAAATTAAATATAAATAAGTTATTTATGTTCAAAAATATTCAAGTTTATATCATTGTGTACAAAAAACAAAATAAATGACTTATTTATAGCAGTTTTCATCAGAATGAGGCATGGGCAAGGGGCTTAAACCCTTTGTTGGCAAAACTTGTCGATACCTCAGTAACGTGAAAAGCGCTATAAGTAAAATAATCCGTAGGTTGGGTTAAACGAAGTGCAACCCAACACATAAGTGGGTGAGTGGAATTAAATATAAGATGAACGTAGGTGGGCTTGAAGCATGAAACCCAACGCCCGCATGGGTTACGCTACCGCTAACCCATCTTACAAGTAATTGTGCCTCCCTACTTAACATGAAGAACAATAGGGGGATGATGTTGGGTTTCCGTTGTCAACCCAACCTACAAAATAGGCGATCGCACTAGGCTAAAGTGGACGAACACTTCCGTACGGTTGTTTATCTTGATGCTTACTACGATTACCACCAAAGATAGCTTTAATATCCTCTTCAGTCAGGGATTTTAGTTCTTCATCGTTGGCGATTTCCCTTAAAATCCAAGAACAATCTTGGTAATTATTGGCCAGATTAGAACTTTCACATTTCCCTAGTTCACAAGACATAACCAAACTCCTATTTTGCGAAAAATTCAAAAATCAATCAGGACAAAGACACGGAGCCATATTTGGGTCTTATAGATGCTTTCGCTAAAAACCCTCCTAGAATCGAAGCCAGTTCACGCTCGTTTAAATCTTGAACTTTATCTTTTAAGCATTCTGCTTCTAAAAGTTGACAAGTGTAAGTTTCAAATTCCCGCTCTGTAAAGTCATAATCTGATTTTTTGACCAGATTATAAAATTCTTCGCAATTTTCAAGATTTTGAAACCGAGAACGAAAATCTTTATCGGTTGCAATTCTTTGATAAAAAGCTTTAGTTTGTTCAACGGACATGATAGACCCCTATTTTTTGTAGATTGACTTTGTGCTATCTGAACAACGGGTTCGGCAACCTGGGAGCATCTCATTTATGCAAGTGAGTAATTGTACTTATCCCTAAAACTGGTTTCTAGCAAGGCTTTCAAAATAGCTTGACATAAAAACCTGATTTAGGGGTTACAAAGGTGAGATGCTCCCGGCAACCTTCGCGTAAATTTCGGAGGGATTATAGTTGTCAGTGACAACCTGCGGACAGCGCAGACAAGCCGCTTTTCCTTCCTGTAACCACCAGCGACAGTTTTGCCGGATTCGACAGGGGGGAAGGATATCGGTTACTTCTGCGAGTCCCTGTGCCACCCGGCGCGCGAGGCGACAATCTTTCCCATCGAAATGAACGCATTCTTTTTCCGCGCAGGACGCGGCGAAGCGGAAGACTTCGGTGGGGGTGACGGGTTGAGCGAGTGCGAGAATTTCTGGGGTGACGGGTTGGATTTCCGGGAGATAGGCGACGCGGGGTTCCTCGACGGTTCCCGCCGCGATCCCGAAAATTACGCTATCCGGCGAATTTTCTCGCGCGCTAGGGCAAAGGGTAGGTGTCTGGTGCGGAAGAGATTTCATCAGTTTTATCCGCTTTTTCAATGGATAATTACGAGCGAATTGGTTAGGGAACACGATCGCGATCGTAATTGACTCTATAAATAGAAAAGTCTTGGCAAGAGTTGTCAGGCTTGTCGAGCTACTTCTCTGAATTTAATACTATGGAACCTCGCAAGAAAAAACAATATATTTTTAAAGACTAATTGAACTTAAAACAATCATTTAAGTTCAAAAAATATAATCGGCTCTTCGGTTTGTGTTATGCAATGGACGGGGGTTATAAGGGATGGAACCCTTATATAGAAAGGCATTTAGCGATTTTTGTCAATTCTTTTTTATCTAGAGCGAACTAATCAATTAAGTCTCTTGCCAGATAAGGATTTAGTCGATTTATGCCCCCCTATCGAAACCATAACAAGTAACGAAGAGCCCTTATTTTAAGCCAAAAAACGAGACCCTTTAGGGACTTGCGTGGGAATAATATCCCAGCTTTGAAAATCGCTCTGTAGAAGAATCAGACCAGCCAGATGGCACAGGATCAAAGCGCAAGTCCCTTATTGGAAGGGGGTTCTCGAAGGCTCTCCCCCTACTTAGGGTGATCAGCAAACCCCCTCCGCGCGGAGGGCGCAAGCTTTGCGCCCCGACAGTAACGGATTTTGTCCACAATGTAGGGGCGAACTGCGTTCGCCCAAAAGGTACATTATCCAAGCGGAAGTCCCTTATATCATTTTTCTTTATTCCTGGCAGGTACTTTACTCCCCTCTCCCAGAAGGTGAGAGGGGTTGGGGGTGAGGGAAATTAACTATCTCTGCCATTACTTTTGAAAAATGGTATTATACCATTTTTCTTTATTCGCGTCACAACGAATGCAGGCTTGGCAAGCATTCGAGCGTGGATGTCTGTCATGTACTTAGAGACTTAGAGATTTGGTATTAGGAGCGATTCGCATACCTGTAAATCCACCACGTATAGTTGTGAAAGCTACAAATTCTGGTGAATCTTTAGCAGATTTCGCTTTTAAGTCAATGATTTCGTCAGAGTTTTTTTCAGATTCAAGTTGATTGATTTTAATTTCAGCCATGAGATGTATTCTCCAAATTTTCGCTAAATGAATGAATCAAATTACTGATTCAAGAAAACAATAACAATTTTTTAACACCAGATCAACTATCAAAATCGAACAAAAAAAACATAATTGAGTTATTTATGTTCTTTTTGAAAGACTGTTTTTTGCGAAAACATCATCAAAACCGATTAAACAACGGGCTTCCAAGCTATTTAAAGAAACAAAAATAAGTAATTTATGTACAAAAAACTCTGAACCTGTCTTGTTGGAAGCAAAGAGAACCAACCAAGCTAACTTAATTGAGTTATTTAGGGTTTGCTGAATAAATGTGAAATGTATGCAAAGTAAGGGTTTTGGGGCTTTACGAGCGAAACAGGTGCAAGATTTTGAGAGAATCGTGGTTCAAAACCTTGCATCTTCATCGGCCCGCGTCCTGTAGGGGCGAAGCATTCGGGCAGTAACCTATCGGTGAAACCGTAGATTTTCTATCCGAATGCTTCGCCCGTACTTTTTGCTGCAAACCCTATTTAGGGTTTGCAGCAAAAAGTTTGTTGGTGGGGTTAGGAGTCAGGATTCAGTAGCCGGTCGTCGGTCGTTTCAGGCTTTGTTGCCCTCCTTTTTTTGTACCAGCTTGTGTACTATAAAAAGGATAATGCCAAGTGTTTGAAGGTCACAATCCTATTTTCGCAGCATGAACATCAGATTTTAACAGGTCAAAAGCCTTATTTTAAAAGGGTTTTACCATTATTCAGCAAGCCCTATTTATTTTTTTAATTAACTGGGAATTCTGTTAATGAATAAATTCAGTAATTTTTAAAAGTGTATGTATTGAAAATCGCTTTGTTTGTTTTTATGCTGAATAAGCTCACTCAATAATAATCGGATTATTGGTATTTTATTAATCCATATTGTATTAATTTTATAGTAAAATAATCCGTAGGTTGGGTTAAACGAAGTGCAACCCAACACATAACATGAAGAATAATAGGGGGATGATGTTGGGTTTCCGTTGTCAACCCCACCTACCAGATCGGCGATCGGCCTGATTGCAGTATTCTTGCCGATCAAATTCGAGACAAAAATAAGTTAATTAAATTTCAAAATACATTTGCGTTTTGAATGTGTATCGTGGATGATTATGTTTAGTCAACCTCAAACATGAGATCAATCGATTATGGCTAACATCAAAGTCAATGACTTACAACCGCTCGAAGTTGAATTTATGTATCTGACACAATTCGAGGTAGAAAATGTAGTAGGAGGAGGCTGGTTTAAAAAACTAACTGGCATCTCTACACCCAAGTTTTTGAAAAATATCGATGATTGGGTCAATGAAAATGTTCAAGACGGCTGGCTCGGAGTGGCTATAGGGATTGGCACAATCGCCAGTGGAGGTCAACCTAATTGGAATCTCTGCCTTCTGTAAAACCTCCGCAGTAACCGACTCGCTTAGATAATAATCCCCGCAATTCTGACAGACATCTGCGGGGACTTGTTTTAAAATCACGATACAATTATCCCTCTCTAAAGTAACAGTTACGAAACTCGATCGAGTCGTACCGTTTTGACAGATAACACATTCCATAACTCTTATCTTCACTTGCTATGTTCGCGGGGTGAGTATTACCCACCCCGTCCACAATTAATTACTTAACTCGTATTCTATTTCCTGAATCTTCTCCTTTACCCAGCCGTTAAACAAATCGACACGGATTTGCAAAGCCAACTCCTCGGTTAATTGTGGCTTAAGGATTTCCTCAACAAAAATCAGGTGAAAACCTCGATCGCCTTGCAGCGGTTTCAACAATCGAGAAGAATCCGATGCGAAAATTGCGGCCGAAAGATTCGGTCGTAAATCCTTACGGTAAACAGTACCGCGATAACCTCCCTTGCGTCGTAATTCCACATCCTCGATATAGCGATGCGCTACTTCCTGAAAGCTGATTTCCTCCTCCTGAATCGATTCATACAACTCCTCCGCCATCGCCTGATCTGCTAACACCACCTCGTAGATCACCGCGCCGGTATAATCTAGCTGGTGTTCCACAAAATAGGATTCAATTTTGTCTGCGAAAAGATGTTCGGCTAATTTACCCGATAGTAAACTGAATTGAACGATCGCCTCAAAATCATCTAGGGATAAGCCCTGTTTTTGCAACCAATTCCATGTATCTTTGGCGTTATGTAATCCTTTGGCGAGACGGAATTGATCGGCCGCCTGTTGTAACTCGGCAGTCGTGTTTTTAATCCCCGCTTCCGTCGCGGTTTCGATGATGATTTTCCGAGCGATAATTCCCTCGGCCATTTCGGGGACTTTCCCCGATAGCTTAAGCTGTTCGATAAGGTCTTGATTGGTGATGGTGATACTATGGGACATAATGACTCCTGAAAAAAAAACTACAGTTTTAACCCATCTTTTTGCAGATCCTTAAAGGGATCGAGGATGTAATCGATCACCCGACGCTGACGGACGATCGCCTCTGCGGTAGCCGTATCCCCCGGATTGAGGGGAATACATTGATTTCCCTTTTGAATACAGGAGCGATCGAGTTGAATTTCTAGCTCGAAAACGTTAATTTTTCCGGTCGCCGTTTCCTTTTCGATCGCCGTCGGTGATTTCTTGGTGATCTTGCCGCCGATAACCCCGTAATCCTGAAAAGGATAGGCATCGAACTTGACTTTTACCGGCATACCGGCGCGGAGAAATTGACTTTGATCTGTGGGCATTTCTGCCTTGAGAATAAACCGCGATCCTTTCGGTGCTATCTCCGCGATCCGCGTTCCTGACTGCACCACCGCACCTGCGCGTTTAATCGGTAATGAAAAGATCGTGCCGTCGGTATTCGCCTTTAAAACCCTCTGACTTAGTTGGATTTGGAGCGCTTGCCGTTGGCTCTCGCTTTGGGCGATTTCCGATGCCAGTGTTGCGATCTCCGTTTCTAGATTTTTAATCTGCTCCTGTATTCTTAAGAGTGCCAACTCGTTGGAATGGCGGAGACTTTGATAACCCCGCTGCCGCTCCTGTAATTGCAGACGCGCTTGGGCGATATCCGCGCTCGTTTGTTGACTGGTCTGACGGTAGGTGCTTTCTAATTCCGCTAGTTTATGTTGATTTTCTTTTACCTCCGCTTTTCCCCGCTCGTAGAGTTGTTGGCGCTCTTTGGCGTTGTCCTCGCGCTCGATGAATTGCACCTCCGATATCGCGCCATCCTCCCACGCTTTTCGGTAGCGATCGACTTCTTTTAAAGCCGTTTGATAACGACTTTTGAGAATCGGATAATCGGTTTGACTGCGATCGAGGGCGGTTTTCGCTTGATTTATCCGTGCCTGTTGTTCTTCTAGGGATATTTTGGCTTTCTGGACTAACGCGCTGACATTTTCCCTTGCTTGCTCGATCGAGGCTTCTTTTTCCGCCTCTGCAGCGCGATTCTGTTGGCGTTGAGTCGCTAGGGAAACCTCTAACTGACTTTTCATCACTTTCTGTTGGGAAAGACGGCTTTTTTGTCCTTCTATTTTCTCCTCGATTTGTTGTATTTCTTGGCCGATTAATGAGGAATCTAGGGTTAAAATCGGTTGTCCTGCTTTCACCTCTTGGCCTTCACGGACATAGATTTTTTCCACTTCTCCTGCGGTGATTGCATCGAGTTTGACTGTTTCCCCTTGGGGTTCCAGTTTTCCTGGGCCGACACCGGTTTCATCGACTTTTGAGAATATCGCCCAGGGGAGAATGATCGAGACGAAAATAATCAGAAAATAGAGTAAACCCCGCGTCCAGGGTAGGGGTAAAGTATCGATCAATTCCTTGGTCTGGAAAGACCAGTTATCGCGCTCTCTGTCTAGATTGGTTGTCATAGTTATTCACTCAATTGATTAGAGTTCAAATTACGGTAAATACCGGGACGGGACATTAATTCTTTGTGGGTTCCTTGATCGACTAATATCCCTCGATCAAGGACGAGAATCAGATCTGCGTTCCGTACTGTAGAAAGACGGTGAGCAATAATCACCATCGTGCGATTCTGGCGGATTTTCTGGAGATTATTTTGTATAATCTGTTCTGATTCTGTATCGAGGTGGGAAGTGGCTTCATCGAGGATTAAAAGCCGCGGTTCTCCCATCAACGATCGAGCGATGGCGATCCGTTGTCTCTGTCCCCCGGAAAGTAGCCCTCCACCCTCGCCGATTTGAGTTTCATAACCCATTGGAAGCGATTGGATAAAGTCATGAATTCCCGCTAATTTTGCCGCCTCGATAACCGATTCTAGGGGGCGATCGGGATGTCCTAAACTGATATTTTCGCGAATCGTGGAACCGAACAAAAATGTATCTTGATCGACGACTCCCACCTGTTGCCGGAGGGAACTGAGGGCGATTGTACTCAGATCGTAACCGTCGATCGAGACTTTACCGTCGGTGGGAGGATAGAGGCCGATCAGTAATTTCGAGATCGTGGTTTTTCCCGAACCGCTCCGACCGACGAGGGCAACGGTTTGACCGGGTAAAATCTCAAAACTGAGGTTTTCTAAAATATTGCGATCGCTGTCAGTATGGTAGCGAAAGGTGACATTTTCAAAGCGAATATGTCCCTGTAATTCCGGGAGAAACTGCCGAGAAAGTTCCTCTAAATTCTCCTCCGGCTTTGCGTCTAGTACATCGTTAATGCGCTCGACGGCGATATTGACTTCTTGAAATTGCGTCCAGAGAACGGTTAAGCGTTGAAAAGGCGCGATGATCTGGGCAAAAAGCATATTAAAGGCGATTAATTGTCCGATCGATAATTGATTTTGAATTACCAGATAGGCACCGAAACAGAGTAACCCTGTCGTCGCTAAAGATTCGATTAGATTACTGAATATCTGGAGATTATTGCCGATAATCTGCCCGGAGAAATTTTTCTTGACCTCCACCGAGAAAAGGTCTTCCCAGTGCCAACGGGTCGATCGCTCTGTCGCGGTAGATTTGACGGTACGAATACCGGTTAAAATCTCGATCAGGTAACTGCTTTCTTTAGCGATCGCCTGAAAAATATCCCGGGATATTCGCTGGAGAAAAGGGGTAGAAATTAACGCCAGCAGAAGGAACGGTGGCACGATCGCTAAACTGATGAGGGCTAATTGCCAGCTATAGCGGAACATCACGGCCACATACACGAAAACCGTTAATAAGTCAAGTAAAATCGAGAGAGCTTCCCCAGAGAGAAAACGCTGAATCTTGCGATTTTCCCCGACGCGGGAGATAATATCCCCCACATAGCGGGACTCGAAGTAACCGAGGGGCAGGCTGAGGGTATGGCGGATAAAACCAGTGATTAATGCCGTATCGATGCGATTAGCGGTGTGATCGAGAAGATAGGCGCGTAAACCAGTAATTGCCACCCGAAAAACCCCGAAAATTAGCGCACCGATACCCATCGCCCAAAGGGTGGTTAACGAACCCTGCACGATCACTCGATCGAGGATTAACTGGGTGAAAATCGGCGTAATTAAGCCGAATATCTGGATAAAAAGCGAGGCGACGAAAATTTCCAGCAGCACGAACCAATGGGGTTCCAGTAAGCGATAAAACTGCCAGAGTGAGGCTTTATCCTCTTTCGTGTCCCGGAATTTCTGGTTCGGTTGGAGCAGAAGGGTGAATCCCGTCCATTTACTGGCGAATTCGGCACGACTTAGGGTTAATTGCCCGATCGCCGGATCGCCAATAATCACCTGTTTGGCGGTAATTTTCCAGATAACAACGAAGTGTTTACCTTCCCAGTGAGCGATCACCGGTAGGGTTTGTTTAACTAATCCCTCTAGAGTCGCTTTTACTGGACGGGTGGAGAGGCCGATATTTTCCGCTGCCGTGATCAGTCCCTTCAGGGATGCTCCGTCGCGGTTGACGTTGGCCAGTTCCCGGAGACGGTTGACGCTGATTCTTTTGCCCCAATAACGGGCGATCATGACTAAACTGGCCGCCCCGCAATCGGAGGCGGACTGTTGCTCGAAAAAGGGATAACGGCGGAGGGATTGCCCGATCCAGTGACCTAACCGCTGCGCCGGAGAGGGGAAATAGGCTCGATCGCTTTTTTTGTCCGTTTCTTCTGTCTTCGTTCCAAGAAGTTGATCAATTTCCCGCGCCCGTTGCAGTAATGTTTTTTTCAGGGCGGGGTGTTTTTTCAGGATCGGCCTCAGGGCGGACTCGGGAATAAGAAGTAGTTCCGCCTTCGCCGAGACTCGAACCGAGTAGGGCAGAAAACCCGATCGGGGAAAGAGGGTGAATTCTCCGAAAAATTCCTCGGTTTTGAGCGCTATCATCTCTTTTTGCTGCGAGTTCGCTATCCGAACTTTGCCGCGAACGACTAGGTATAATCCGGGCTGTAGGGACAAGGTCCCCGCTTCGGGAGAGAGGGCGATCGCCGTTTTCTGGAGACTCCGCCACTGGGTTTCGGACAGGAATTCCGGCCACGGATTCACGAGGCTGTGAGTATCGAGCATAGTTGTTTTAAGCTTTGGCTGAAGGGGAAAGATCGACGATGCGGAGCGGCTGTAGCTGTTTGCGGAGGCGATTGATGTGGGTGGGGGTGAGCGCGATCCCGAATTCTTTCTCTAGATGCCGCGCTAACCAAACTCCCGACCATCGCTTAAAGGAATAGCCGAAATCCCGGGGGGATTTACTAATCAGTTCCTTGAGGCGATCGAGGTAAGGTTGCTCAACTTTTGGCGGGCGACCGCGGCGGTATTTCTGCCAGCGATCGATCTTGCCACTCTCGGCGATCAGTATCCATTTACTAGCGGTGGCGGCAGTACAATCGAGAAGCTTACGGATCTCGGCCTGGGATTTGCCCTCGTCAGCGAAAAGAATGATTTGAATCCGTTTGCGATCGATATCGGGGATATTTGCTTCTGTTAAGATTTCGAGGAGTTGCTGACGTTGGGATGGGGATAGATATTTACCAGTGCTTGATGACATAGCCTTTGCAACTATAAGTAAAAGCAGACAGCAGAATGGAGGAACGTTGAGGCAAGAAAGTTGTAAGTAGGGAGGCACAATTATTTGTAGGATGGGTTAGCGCACTTCGTAACCCATGCGGGGGTTGGGTTGAAGCATGAAACCCAACCTACGTTCATCTTATATGTTAATTCCACCCACCTACTTACTAATTTGTACAATGGGCTGACTTCCCCGGGCGACGATCTCTTTCGCTGTCCTTAAATTATTATTTCGGCTGCAAAAGTGAACATTACGGAGTCTATTAAATTCTTTTTCTCTCGCCCGATCAAACCTCTCTAACACCTAAGGGACTTGCGTGGGAATAATATCCCAGCTTTGAAAATCGCTCTGTAGAAGAATCAGACCGGCCAGATGGCACATTATCAAAGCGCAAGTCCCTTATTGGAAGGGGGTTCTCGAAGGCTCTCCCCCTACTTAGGGTGATCAGCAAACCCCCTGCGCGCGGAGGGCGCAAGCTTTGCGCCCCGACAGTAACGGATTTTGTCCACAATGTAGGGGCGAACTGCGTTCGCCCAAAAGGTACATTATCAAAGCGCAAGTCCCTAACCCCTATCACCCTATCACCCTATCACCCTATCACCCCACTAGCCACTGATCACTGATCACTGATTGCTGACTACTCAAAATCGTTATGACTATGATATAGTTGTTAAGGAATGTAAAAATAGTTGCATTTTCCCAGAAACTAGATTAAGGAGATTAAGAGTATGACCGCCGAAGGTTGCTTAAGAGTCGGACAAGCAGCGCCAGATTTCAGCGCCACCGCCGTTTTCGATCAAGAGTTCAAAACCATCAAATTGTCGGATTATCGGGGTAAATACGTCGTTTTATTCTTCTATCCCCTCGATTTTACCTTTGTTTGCCCCACGGAAATTACTGCCTTCAGCGATCGAGTTAGCGAATTTGCCAGCATCAACACCGAGATTTTAGGGGTGTCCGTCGATAGCGAATTTGCTCACCTGGCATGGATTCAAACTGAGAGAAAATCCGGTGGTGTCGGTGATGTGGCCTATCCGTTGGTGTCGGATCTGAAAAAAGAAATCAGCACCGCTTACAATGTTCTTGACCCAGATGCGGGGGTGTCCCTGCGTGGTCTCTTTATCATCGATAAAGAAGGTGTGATCCAACACGCTACTATTAATAATCTTTCCTTCGGTCGCAGTGTCGATGAAACCCTCCGCACTCTGAAAGCGATTCAATACGTCCAATCCCACCCGGATGAAGTTTGTCCCGCCGGTTGGCAAGAAGGGGATGCTACCATGGTTCCCGACCCTGTGAAGTCGAAAGTTTACTTCGCGGCAGTTTAGTTAAAGGTGGTCAGAAGTCCCTCAGCTATAGATGCAAGGAGACTTTTAAGGGGGTGAAATAATTCACCCCCTTATTTTAATCGGAAAATTTTCGGGAAAATTGGCCCCATTAGCCATGATCTCATCTAGAATACTGGCCAGCAAGTCTAGAAAGAGTCACGGCGATCTATGACTACCAGTAATTACGATTCCGAGTTGACAGTTTTGGGATTACCCGCAGCCAAAGGTAGATGGTTATTAATACCTCTAGGAATGGGCGTTTTACTCTGTTTAGGGACGGTGTACTCTTGGAGTATCTTTAGAAAACCCCTAGAAACAGAATTAAATCTTAGCGCCACGGAAAGCCTATTACCCTACACTGTGGCCCTAGTATTTTATGCCGCTTCTATGCCGATCGCCGGTTTTTTTATTCCCCGGGTAGGCACTCGCAGGATGACTGCTCTGGGCGGAATTATCGTCGGTTTAGGCTATATTCTCGCTAGTTTTGCCGCTCAGATCCAGACGATTATTCTTACCTACGGAGTCATTGCTGGCACGGGAGTAGGCATCGCTTACGGTGTTCCCATGGCAGTGGTGGCGCGCTGGTTTCCCGACAAAAAAGGTTTAGCGGTGGGTTTAACCATTATCGGATTTGGCCTTTCTCCCCTGATTACCGCACCTTTAGCCAATCGATTGATCAATGAATATAGCGTTAGACCAAGTTTAAGATTTTTGGGGATTATCTTTACAATAATTATTGTGATTATTGCCCTCGCCATGAAATTACCCCCTCAAGACTGGCAACCTCCCGCCAATTTAGCTAATCGAAAATCCGACTTTCAGGCCAATTATCCAGTGAATATGCTGAAAAGTCGCTCATTTTATGGCTTATGGCTTTGCTATGCCATTGGTGCTTTAATTGGCTTGAGTGCCATCGGTATTTCTAGTCCTGTCGCTGAGGAAATTATCCAGATCGAGCCGGGGTTAGCCGCTAGTAGTGTTGCGCTATTTGCTTTGTTTAATGGTATTAGTCGTCCTTTGTTCGGTTGGTTGAGCGATCGCTGGAAACCCCATTATCTAGCGATCGGGGCCTATACACTCATTTTGATTGGTTGTCTGTTGATGGTCAAGGCCGAAAAAGGGGCGGTTACAAGCTATCTAGTGGCTTTTTGTCTATTTTGGTTTTGTTTAGGGGGATGGTTAGCCCTAGCTCCCGCTACCACTCTCCACTTCTTTAATCCTGACCACTACGCCCAAAATTACGGTATTGTTTTTACTGCCTACGGTGTCGGTGCTTTAATCGGAACTTTAGTAACCGGTAGAATTCGCGATTGGTTCGGTACTTACACTTATGCTTTTTATGCTATGGCTGTATTGGCAATACTGGGCATTTTTCTCGCTAGTGCCTTACTGAAAAGAGAGCGATCGCAGCTAGCAAATCCTAGCTAGTGGAGTTTTACCGCTGCCATTCTATACTTTAAAAGACTCGAAAACGGAAGAAGAATCAGATGGGTAAATAAGGGACTTGCGCTTTGATAATGTACCTTTTGGGCGAACGCAGTTCGCCCCTACATTGTGGACAAAATCCTGGCGTTGCTGAATCAAGGTATGAATGACAACCTTGCACCCATCCAAAAGTTAGTTTGGGTCTAGGTTTTAAAAATCCCACAAAAGAAGATTCATATCTCAAATCAGCAGCGCCCTTTAGTGCAGCATAACGCACCGTCCAATTCACTGCGTCAGAATTTTAACCAATAATTCTGGTGCAATCCGAAATCCAGCTTTGTCTACTAAGTCATCGATCAAAGGCTGTAATGATTCGATTTCACCTAGCTGTTTAGCCCGAAGCAAAATTCCCAAAATCCCCGTTACGTTCAATCCTAAAGATTTGGCAACTTTCCTCCCTTCACGCTCATCCAGAAGCGTCCAATCTGCCTCAAGCTCAATGGCAAGGGAGATCGCCTCAGCCTCCCCTCGATCTAATGTTTGCTTTAGAAGTTGAGCAAGCGGTTCGTTACTTGCCTCTTGTACTTGAATCCAGCCAGATGAGATTGCTTCGCGAATTGCTTGGGAGCCAGGTCGTTCTTCATTAACTTTCAATTCCTCCAAGACCGCATTGGGAATCAGAATTTTGCTGAATTGCCGACGTAGGAGTTCAAGCTGATCCACGATCGCCAAGTTGAGAATTGGTGAGGTGTTACTGACTACGGGCATAGCTTAAATCATCATCTAATTCGGCAAAACCGTAATGCCTTACTACTCCACGATGGGAAAGCAATTGCCCGAATTCGTATTTATCCATCTCAACCAGTTCCCGCGCCTTACCAAAGGAGAGGAGCTCTTGTGTATAAAGAGCAATGGCTAATTCCCTACGCAATTCTTGCTCAATCCGCTGTTCAGGTAGGCGAAGAGCTTGCACAATGGAGTCAGAAATTGAGATTTGCAGTCCCATCTTAACTTAAGATTATAGTGAGATTGTTTATGACTATCATGATACAACTTTTAGCTTGGCGCAGTCTAACAATTCCAATGCAGCGGACGGTTGAAAGCTGTTGGTGTTGAGTTCAAGGTTGTCTGCCGCCGCTGATTTGAGGCGTTAGACGGAATTATCTCCAAGTGCGATCGCCGATCTGGTAGGTTGGGTTGAGGCAACGAAACCCAACAATATTTGATTTAAGGTGTGTTACTGCGGTGACACACCTTTCACCTATCAGTCATCAGGAGAGCTTATTTATTTTCTGCTTAGATTCAGTTAAAATTGTACGCTCCCAAATCGAGGAAGGGAATCATAGCAGAATTGTAGCAATAGACATCGAAACAGGGGCTTTTGAAGTGGCTGACGACAGCCTAACAGCTGCTAAACAACTGTTAATACGTTTTCCCGATGCACAAATATTTGGTATTCGGATTGGGCATCGCGCTGTCCATCGTTTTGGCTTTCGTTGTCCCAGTGTGTCGCCATGATGATGGGGAGCGTTAATTTGCGCCGAGAAGCAATTATTCAATGGAGATTTAACTGTTGGCGATATTACTCAAGGAATGCAAAAGTGAGACCTTGTTAAATTTATCATCTTGTTAAACTTAAGTCTTGAGGAGGAAATATGCTAGTAAGTGTTGAAGGAGTTTATCGCAATGGTCGTGTAGAACTCACAGAAAGTCCCAATAACGTACCTGAAGGGGCTTGTGTAATTGTTACCTTTGTTAGCTCGAATGATATTAACTTGGCATCTCAAGGAATTGATAGAGAGCAGGCTAAGACTCTAAGTGCAAGTCTAGCTACCTTTTCAGACGATTGGAACAGCCCTGAAATGAGTGTTTTTGACAACTATGATGCAGCCAAAGCCCACGGTTAGTCGAGGTGATGTTGCTCTGGTTCTCTTTCCAAATTCCAATCTGATTTCTGCAAAGACACGACCAGCATTGATCGTGCAAGCAAATGACTTACAAACAGGACTGCCCCAAATTATTGTTGCGATGATTACCAGCCAAATGCTTCGGGCCGGCCATCCTAGCCGTATTACTATTCTGCTAAATTCCCTTGAGGGGCAACAGTCAGGCTTGTTGACAGACTCAGTGGTAATGACTGATCATCTAGCGATGATCGCAATATCGGCGGTTCATCGTGTGATTGGCTCATTGCCGACAGCAGAAATTGATCAAGCATTGAAACACACTCTAGGCTTGTAGCGATCGCTATTTCCCCTTATCCTAACCAGCGATCGCATTACCAAAAAAATTGTTCCTCCCAACAATGATCGCTATTTCCCTCGCTCCTAACCAGCGATCGCTATTTTCTCATTGCTGTTTTCTCATTCGGGGAGGGGACGATGTTTTCACCCGACCATCTAAACGTGTCGAATATCAGACACTGACTCTGTTATCCTTTGGTAGCAATTTTCACTTAGGAATCAGCAGGAGTATCCCTGATAAAGTTATTATAGGGGTAGCAATGTCGTTGTCATTTCCCTAGGACGCGCACAGAGTTAATCGCCATGTTAGTAGATCAGTTGATCAAATACTTCGTCTATGAGACGAAAGGCCATATTACCAAGACTCAGTTGGTCAAGTTCATCTACCTGGCTGACCTTTATGCTGTCAAGTGGACAGGAAAACAGCTTACTGATTTGGATTGGTGTTACTACCATTACGGTCCTTGGAATGAGGAAATTGACAGGGCTTTAGCTCGGATGGAAGGAGTAGATATTTTTCAAGAACAAATGAATGAGGCGACTTTGATTCGGCCCCTGTCCTTAGAAAAAATTGGTAAAGACTTGGATTTTCCTATGGGTCTGCGCTTGATACTTAATAACATAAAAAGAGAGTGGGCTGGTTCTAAGAAAATACAACCACTATTAGATTATGTTTACAGCACTGCGCCAATGACTGAAGTAAAAAAAGATAACCCTGATCCCGAAGCAAAAGTTCGTCTTGATCTAAAAAAAGAACGAGAAAAGTTATTGTGTGAATTAGGGGTGTAATTTTGGCGGGAAGAAGACCAAAGCAGGGCTGGATTTATTTCATTAATCCCTATCAAGTTTCGTTAAGATGTAGTTTGGGTCATATTTATATTTATGAGTTAACTGAACCTGGAGATGTTGATTGTCGGCATCCAAGCTGTAGGTGCAAGCTTAATTCTAGCCACGTTTTTCGGGGGGAGCATCCCCATATTATTTGGACAAGTGATCAATTTCAGGATGAGTATAATTACATTGAAACTTTTACAGTGCTTCCTCTAACAACAAAAACAAGAGATACAGGTTTGCCAACAACTTATCCATTACCACCTAACCAGAATAATGGTTTGTCCGAAAAATCGTATGTATTAGTTCATCAGTTGACTACGGTGGATGCTAATTGCTTTAAGAATTCTAATGGAAATTGGCTGGAAAGGGTTGGGCAGGTAACAAAAGATGATCGGCAAGAGATTGATGAGCGTTTAAAATACTTTTTGGCGATGCCAGAGAATCCTGAAGACTGGTTGATAAAAAATGCAAGTCCTGAAATTTTGGTAAAGGTTTTTGATTGTTTACCAAGTGTAGAAACAAAAAAACAAGCTATAGAGCAGTTAATTGACCGCTTAGAAGAGTAAGTGGTTCCACAAGTTTAGAGCGCGTGGAATTAGGTTAGCAAGCCCATCAAAGCAAAATTTTCCTAAATGGGGCGATCTCGCTTTTTGGGGATGAGAAGGGGCGATCGCCACAGTAAGCTATACATAAGTACCTAAGCAAAATTAATTAGGGTCTGCTGAAAAAGTTTTTCCTGGGGGCAGGGTGTGGGGTGTGGGGTGTGGGGTGTGGGGTTTTACCGATTTTCAGGTGGTCAACTACCTAATTTTCAGGGACAAAGTACCTGAATTTTCCCCCCGATCACCCCTAGCTAAGGCACTTTTTGATGGGAAAAAAGTCTAAAAGTATTATCCAACAAGGTTTTTAGATTTATTCAGCAGACCCTAATTAAGCTTTTCAACATCCCACAGAGTCAATGTTACTGGCTGCTTGACAACCCCCCCCCTGAACTGCTAAAATGAGCGCGCTAAGTCTATAACAAAAGACAAATCTATGTCATTGAAACTATTCAATACCACGTTGTTGGCAACGGCAACTGGTGCAGTAATCGCGTCAACTGCGGCAGCACTTCTGCCCGCCCCTGCTCAAGCAGCCTGCATCATAGAGGCAGGCACGGATCCCTTCAGCGCCTGTGGCTTTCTCCTCAAAGCTAGTAGTGTGATCGAAACCCCCTATATTTTTGGTCCCACATCACCTGGCTACGTTGATACATTTTTCATCACATTCAGTGATACTCCAGCGAAAACAGTCCCTTGGGCCCTTGGTGGACCAACTTCTGCCTTGAGTTTTTGGCCTCCAACTGGGGGAACGGTACCGCCTTTCCCTCCTAACTCGACTACTATCAGGGACCAAGTGTTCACATTTGCCGATGGTACGGGCCAGTTTCAATCATTCTTTTACCCCAACCCCGATCTAACCGGGACTCCCGTCACTCCAATCTTCAACGGGACTTTCAGAATCCGAATCATTGATCGTGGTATATCGGACATGGCTTTAGGTACTTTTAACACAGTACTTGAGGAGGCGACATTCAGTACAGATATCAACGGGCACACTATTGGGGTACAACTTAACCCTGACATTGCGAGGCCTACCGTAGGGACAATAACTATCTATGTTAATCCCGATGGCACGTTCACGGTCGAGTCCATTACTAATGTCATTCCTCAGCAGGTTATCGACGGCATGGCCGAGGACGTTGCCGATACGGGAGCAACTAGCGATCCACCAACCCCACCGACTCCACCGACCAAAACACCAGAAGGCTCATCCGTATGGGGTTTATTGGCATTAGGGTCTCTTGGTGTGGTTTTAGCTGGGAAGCGGAGACTAAATTAGTCAACAGGGTTTGAGATTGACTGGGATTTGAACGCCTGTCTCAATCTAGAAGACGTTGGGGTAAGGGACTTGCGTGGGAATAATATCCCAGCTTTGAAAATCGCTCTGTAGAAGCGCAAGTCCCTTATTGGAAGGGGGTTCTCGAAGGCTCTCCCCCTACTTAGGGTCTGCTGAATAAATCTAAAAACCTTGTTGGATAATACTTTTAGACTTTTTTCCCATCAAAAAGTGCCTTAGCTAGGGGTGATCGGGGGGAAAATTCAGGTACTTTGTCCCTGAAAATTAGGTAGTTGACCACCTGAAAATCGGTAAAACCCTACACCCCACACCCCACACCCCACACCCTGCCCCCAGGGAAAACTTTTTGCTGCAAACCCTACTTAGGGTGATCAGCAAACCCCCTCCGCGCGGAGGGCGCAAGCTTTGCGCCCCGACAGTAACGGATTTTGTCCACAATGTAGGGGCGAACTGCGTTCGCCCAAAAGGTACATTATCAAAGCGCAAGTCCCTAAGCTCTACTGTCACTGTACTTGGAAAAATAGCTCAAGCTAATGTAGCAATGTAGCACTGGCTAAAAGCTGTTTGGCGTTGCTGAATCAAGGTATGAATGACAACCTTGCACCCATCCAAAAGTTAGTTTGTGTCTAGGTTTTAAAAATCCCACAAAAGAAGATTCATATCTCAAATCAGCAACGCCCTTTTTCCCTATGTGGGGAAAGATTCGCCAATAGACTGGACAAGAACCTCTAGATGGGCGAGGCTATGGGTGGCCATGGCAGTAAATCGCAGACGACTGGTGGGAACGGTAGGAGGACGAATGGCGGGGGCAAAAATCCCTTTTTCTAGCAGTTTTTGCGATAATTCTAGGGCTTGACCCGGATTGGCTACCGGTAAACATAAAATCGCCGCTTCCGAAGGCAATATATTAAAATTATTTAAGTTACTCTTGACAAAACTAATATTTTGGTGCAGGCGTTGGCGACGTTCCGGTTCCAGACGAATAATCTCTAACGCCATTCTAGCGGCGGCGGTGTCGGCGGGGGATAAACCGGTAGTATAAATCCAAGTGGCGGCGCGATTGCGGATAAAATCGATAATTTTGGCGTTTCCTGTCACATATCCCCCTAAACTGCCTAAAGCTTTACTCAGGGTTCCCATCTGAATTAATTCCCGTTCCTGACAACCACAATATTCCACGCAACCTGTGCCATTTTCCCCCATAACCCCGGTGGCGTGGGCCTCATCCACCAAAACCATACAATTATAAATCTCGGCTAGAGTGAGAATTCCCGCCAGGGGACAGATATCCCCATCCATACTAAACACTGTATCAGTGAGCAGTAAACAATGACGATAGTGATGACGGTGGGCTAATAACTGATTTTCTAAATCTTCGAGACTATTGTGCCGGTATTCTTTCACCGTGGCACCGCTTAACTTGGCTCCATTTTTGAGGCTAGAGTGGTTGTATTGATCGCCTAAAATCAGGTCTTTCTGCGCCACTAAACAGGTAATTGTCCCCAAATTGGCTAAATATCCCGAACTAAAAACGATCGCGTCTTCGCTATTTTTAAAAGATGCGATCGCTAATTCTAAGTCTCGATGAATATCTCGGTGTCCACTTAATAGACGCGAGCCGGTGCTTCCGGTTCCATAGCGTTGTGTCGCTGCTATGGCTGCCGCAATCATTCTTTCATCGGCTGCTAATCCCAGATAATCATTACTGGCAAAATTGAGCAGCGATCGACCCTCTAATTCTATAACGGCTCCGCCCCGGCCTTGAATGGTTTTAACCCTTCGATACCAATTGGCCCGATGGAGGGTTTTTAAGCTATCCTCGATCCAAGAGTAAGGATGATTCATGGGCAATTTGTCAATATAGCGGGGAAAATAGTCAGATTAACCCCTAAAAAAGGCTCTTTTAAGGGTTAATAGTTTCGTAAAAACGACAATCTTGACAGGGACCGGAAGGGTTAATCGCACAGCGCAACAGTTCAGATCTGGCGTTAAAACGACAACTGGCATCCCCCATCACCCAACGTCCTTCAATCAAACTTTTTTCGTTAGGGGTGGGAGCAGTTTGTACATAAAGGGAAATTTTGCGTAAACAATAGCCACCAATCTTGTATTGATACTGGTGGTGACGTTCCAAAACTGCGTAGGTTTGTCCTTTTAAGGCCAAATAATTCCCCGGTTGTGGCATCCAATCCAATTGTATCTCTCCCAAACTTTGCCGCGGATGGGTCAGAATAACCTCCGTTGTTAATGAATCTTGTTCCATGATTATCCCTGTATTCTGGGCTACCTTTGCTCAATGGTAGCTTAGATCTCCGAGTCGATTAATAATTAGGGTCTGCTGAAAAAGTTTTTCGGTGGGGTGTGGGGTGTGGGGGTTGGGGGTTGGGGGTTGGGTGTTAGGGGTTGGGGTGTTAGGGGTGTGGGGGTTGGGGGTTGGGGGTTGGGGTGTAGGGTTTTACCACCTGAATTTTCCCCCTGATCACTCCCAGTCCGGTACTTTTTGATTGACAAAAAGTCTAAAAGTCTTACCCAACAAGGTTTTTAGATTTATTCAGCAGACCCAAATTATATCTCCTGCAAAAATCAAAAATCTTCGGTTAGGTGAGGAGACCCCGAGACAGAAGACTCCGAGACAGGGGGAGAAAAAAGACAAGAGACAACTATCCTAGAATTGCCAATTTCCCGATTAAAGTAGAAGATAAACCGCAGGATTTTTCCGAGAATTTACTTTATGGTTTACCCGATCCCGCCTGAAGATAATCTACCGCAAAAATTTCCGAAAATTCCCTTAGATCGTCGGGCCTATGCTTTCCTGATCGACTTTGCCTCGATCTGGTTTTTAAGCTCCTTTGCCAATAGTGCGCCTGTACTGCAATTTTCCCTTTTTCTCCTGATTTGGTGGTGTTTGCGGGTGTTATTAGTAGCGCAGAATCAGGGTCAGAGTTTAGGACGTTGGGCCTTGGATATGAAGATCATCGATCTACGACTTCAGCGTTTACCAGGAATTTTGGAGTTAAGCAAACGAGAGGCGATCGCTGGTGGCGGGGCAGCTTTAATGATGGTGGGGTTAAATACTTTTTTTGGCAATCCTTTCAGTTTGATTTTATTATCTTCGCCCCTTTTCGCCGATTGTGGTATGGCGATCGGTGATGAGCAATTGAACCGCGCTTTCCACGATCGCATCGGTGGCACGATTGTTATTCCCACCCGTCGTGGTTTTTCTCTCGATCTACGTTTAAGAAGGTTTTGGTATCAAGTTAAGGGCAGAATGAGAAGATAAATATCAGTGATCAGTGGGTAAGTTAACAGTTATCAGATGTGAGTTTTTAAGTGTGCAGTATTAAATAGTAGTTTCTTGCCATCTTTTCACTGTTTACTGTTTACTGATCACTGATCACTGAAAAAGGCGGGATCGGCCGGGATCGAACCGGCGGCCTAGTGCTTAGGAGGCACTCGCTCTATCCAACTGAGCTACGACCCCAATTTTTTCCCTAACCATAATAAGCCATCCACGGCTAAACTGTTGATTGCCGTGGATTATTTAGGGGTTTTTTTGGGGGGGTAATCTCGACTAATCGGCTAAAAAACACCTCGATACCCGCCTACTTTTTGTTTTATGGCCGCAACCTTGGCAGTATGTTAATTTTATTTGCCCTTGAGGGCTTTTTGAAAATTCTTGCGATAGGCGGGATTAACGGCTAACAGAAGCGGCCAGAACAGTGTTAGAGCTAAACGATTGGGTAAACTGGAACTAAAATTAGTGCTTCTGTACCCATTCCAGAATTTCCAACCACCGACACCATAAACAATTATTAAGATAAAAATAACCAGTCTCATGTCATCTCATCCTTAGATTTAGACAATTCACATCTACTATTTTAAGCTTGGGTTTTGCCGACTTGGGAAAAGAAAATATTGTCCTGAATCCGGGAGACGGTGTTAGAATGCCGGTTAGGAACTGGCTCGATCGAGATAGGAAAACTAAAGCCAGAATTTGAAAAAAATATTTAAAAACGGCGAAAAGATAGCCTTGGGAGGAAATTATGCGAGCGGTATTAATGGCAGGTGGTTCGGGGACAAGATTACGTCCGCTTACTTGTGATCTTCCCAAACCGATGGTTCCGATTCTCAACCGTCCGATCGCCGAACATATTATCAATTTACTACGAAAGCATGACATTACCGAAATTATCACCACCCTGCACTATCTCCCCGATGTCATGCGCGACTACTTTCAAGACGGCAGCGACTTTGGGGTAAAAATCACCTACGCTGTGGAGGAGGATCAACCCCTAGGCACCGCAGGATGTGTGAAAAATATTGCCGAATGGTTAGATGATACCTTTCTGGTGATTAGTGGCGATAGTATCACCGATTTTGACCTGCAAAAAGCGATCGCATTCCACAAAAGCAAAAACTCGAAAGCAACCCTTGTCCTAACGCGGGTTCCCAATCCGATCGAATTTGGGGTAGTGATTACCGACAAAGAAGGCAGAATTCGCCGTTTTATCGAAAAACCATCCACCAGCGAGATTTTTTCCGATACTGTCAACACCGGAACCTATATTCTCGAACCAGAAGTCCTCGATTATCTCCCCTACAAAGAAGAAGCCGACTTTTCTAAAGATTTGTTTCCGCTGCTGCTGCAAAGGGGCGAACCTATGTATGGTTATGTGGCCGATGGTTATTGGTGCGATGTCGGTCATCTGGAGGCCTACCGAGAAGCGCAATACGATGCTTTATCTGGCAAAGTTAACCTAGAATTTCCCTATCGAGAAAAATCCCCCGGGGTGTGGGTCGGCACTAATACCTATATCGATCCTAGCGCCCACATTGAGGCCCCGGCCATGATCGGCAATCATTGCCGCATTGGTGCAAATGTTCTAATCGAGAGAGGTTCGGTCATCGGCGATAATGTCACCATCGGCGCTGGTTCCGATCTGAAACGTCCCATCCTCTGGAATGGTGTGGTGATCGGGGATGAGGTCAATTTAGCCGCTTGTACGATCGCTAGAGGAACCAGAATTGATCGACGGGCCCAGGTACAGGAAGGTGCGGTGATCGGACAATTATCGATCGTGGGGGAAGAAGCGCAGATCAACTCCGGGGTCAGAGTCTGGCCGAGTAAACAGATCGAATCGGGAGCCATCCTCAATATTAACCTGATTTGGGGAAATACTGCCCATAAAAACCTCTTTGGTCAACGAGGAGTATCGGGACTGGCTAACATCGATATCACGCCCGAATTCGCCGTTAAACTGGGGGCATCCTACGGTTCTATCCTGAAACCGGGGTCAACGGTAATCGTCTCCCGGGATCAACGTAGTGTCTCGCGCATGGTCAGTCGATCGCTGATTGCCGGTTTAATGTCCGTGGGGGTTAATATCCAAAACCTACAAGCGAATGCTTTACCGATTTCCCGGACTTTAGTGGCTAAATTAAACGTAGTCGGTGGAATTCACGTTCGTATTCATCCCGATCGCCCGGATTTTCTCTTAATCGAGTTTTTAGACGAAAAAGGGATTAATGTTTCCAAAGCCAAGGAAAAGAAAATCGAAGGCGCTTATTTCAAAGAAGATCTGCGACGGGTGGGAATGCAGGAAATCGGCAGTATGTCCTATCCGGCTGATATTCTCGATAATTACCGCAAAACCTTTGAAACTCAGCTAAATGTGGAGGCTATTCGCAATAGTAGCTCCAAAATCGTCATTGATTACGCCTACGGAGTCTCAGGGGCAATTTTACCGGAATTACTGGCCAAATTTGGCTGTGATGCCGTGGTTCTCAATGCCAGTTTACGTCAGAATGCCCTTTCCATGCAGGAAAGAGAGTTACTGATCCATCAATTGGGCCATGTGGTGGAGGCCCTGAAAGCGAACTTAGGGGTACAAGTTTCGGCTAACGGGGAACAATTAGTCCTCGTCGATGAGAGTGGTTTATCGATTCGCGGGGAACAATTAACTGCTTTAATGGTGAATACAATTCTGACCGCCCATCCTCGCGGTACAGTGGTAGTGCCGGTTCATGCTTCTAGTGCCGTGGAACAGATCGCTCGTCGTCACGATGGCCGGGTGGTGCGGACAAAAGCCAGTCCTAGCGCTTTAATGGAAGGATGTCAAACTAATCCTAATGTGGTTTTAGGAGGGTCTGGGCAAACTGGGTTTATTTTTCCGCAATTACATCCCGGTTTTGATGCCATGTTCAGCGTGGCGAAACTTTTGGAGATGTTAACTATTCAGGAACGTTCTCTAGCTCAGGTGCGGGCCGAGTTACCGCGCATTTATAATAAGAGTACGGCGGTGCGCTGTCCTTGGAAAGTAAAGGGTTCTCTGATGCGCTATCTGGTGGAAACTCACGCTACCGATAATCTAGAGTTGATCGATGGGGTGAAGGTGATTAATCCCCTTAATGATGACTGGGTATTGATTTTACCCGATGCTGGAGAGCCTTTATTGCATATCTATGCTAACAGTGAGCAGCGGGAATGGGTCGATCGGACAATTAAAGAATATCGTCATCGTGTGCAGTATTTCGTCGAACATTACCAAGGAGAAATAGTGATGATTTAAGAGTTTTTTGCCCTATTAGCGTCCGAAACTTGACTATCAGGATTTTTTTGACCTAATCGGGTGCGTAGCCCTGTATTATTGTTGACATAATTTTGCAACCATGACCAACTTACCCCTGTTACTCTAGCAATTGCTCTTCAGGAAATTCGTTCGAGCAAGAGTTGTGTTCATTCTCGCCAATCCCTCAGTATAATCCCCCTTGACAATCAAGACAGTCGCTACGAGGCTCACCCCATCACCCCATCCCCAGCCAATTGACTTTTTCAGCCTCCTAACCCCACCAACAAACTTTTTGCCGCAAACCCTACCTAGGGTGAAAATAATTATAAATTTCCTTAGCTAATTGTTCCCCAATTCCTGTCACCTGTTGCAATTGTTCTAGGGAAGCTTCGCGAATATAATCCAGAGAATGAAAATGAGCTAATAACTCTTTTTGTCGCTTAAAACCTAACCCCGGTATATCATCCAAACGGGAACGGCGACTTTTTTGCATCCTTTGTTGTCGGTGAAAGCTAACAGCAAAGCGGTGCGCTTCATCCCTGACTCGACGTAATAATTGCACTCCTGGTTGTTCCTTATCTGTCTCTAAAGGAGAGGATTCCCCCGGTAAAAAAATCTCCTCTCTCTGTTTAGCTAAACTAACAACTTTTACCTGTTCTAATAAATTCATCTCCCCTAAAACTGTCACCACGGCCGATAATTGTCCTTTTCCCCCATCAATCATGACCAAATCGGGAAAATCATCACTTTCGGCAATCTTATCGGGATTTTCAGCATAACGACGGAAACGCCGGGCAATTACTTCTGCTAAACTGGCAAAATCATCGGAATGGCCGCTTTTAACCTCGGGATTTTTGATTTTATAGTGACGATAATGTTGATTAGCAGCCACCCCATCGATAAACGCCACTGACGACGCCACTGCATGGGAACCCTGAATATGAGAAATATCATAACCCTCGATGCGGTGCGGCAGTGCCGGTAAATCGAGAATTACCGCTAAATCCTGCAAAGACTGTAAATCGCGGTCAGCGCTTCTTTTCGTCTTTTCTAACTCATAAAGAGCGTTTTTCTCGACCATAGCTAATAAATCAGCCTTAGTTTGCCGTTGGGGGACAGTTAACTCGACTTTGCGACCTTTTTTTTCCCTTAACCACCCCGCTAACACCTCAGCTTCTGGTAATTCGCAGGGTAACAGGATTTCGCTGGGAATTTCCACCCCTTCCACCGATAAATAATGTTCTTCCAGGACTTTTTGCAGGATTTCTCCTTCGTTTGCTGACTGACTATCGGCAAAAAATCCCAAACGTCCCACCAAACGACCAGAACGCACTTGAAATAATTGTATGCAACAATGCTGCTCGTCCTTAGCTAAAGCGATCGCGTCCCGGGATACGGTATCATCGGGTAAAGAGACTTTTTGATCGGTATTAAGGGCCTGTAATCCGCGAATTTGATCCCTAATCGTGGCCGCTTGTTCAAAATCTAGGTTTTCCGACGCTGCGAGCATCTTTGCCGCTAATTTCTCTAATAATTCTCCCGTCCTTCCCTGAAAAATCATCGCCACTTTCTGCAAGGTTTCTCGATAATCTTGGGGACTAATTAATTTTTGACACACCCCCGGACAACGACCGATATCATAATTTAAACAGGGACGGTCTTTGAAAAGAGGTTGGGGACGTTGACGCAGGGGAAAAGTGCGTTTAATTAGGTGTAAAGTGTAGCGCAGCAGCCTGGTATCGACGTAGGGACCATAATAACGGTCTTTTTGGTTATTTATGCTACGTTTGCGGGTAATAAAAATGCGCGGGTAGGTTTCCGACCAAGTAATACAAATGTATGGATATTTTTTATCGTCCTTGAGGAGAGTATTAAAATGGGGCTGATGTTGTTTAATTAGATTAGCTTCCAGGGCCAAAGATTCTGCTTCCGTGTCGGTGACGATAAATTCAATTTCCGTCACCTGTCGCACCATTAAAGCAATGCGGGGACTGAGGGGTTGACTGGGACGAAAATAGGAACGGACTCTAGACCGGAGTTTTTTGGATTTACCGATGTAGAGAATTTCGCCATTTTGGTCGCGCAGGAAGTACACTCCCGGTTCGAGGGGAATTTCCTGAAGACGATTTTCTAGGCGATCGAGGTCTTGGATTAGGGTAGAGTTAAGATTATTCCCGAACATCTTTTTATAGTAACCCGGTGTACGACTATATTTTTAGTCTTGATTTACAAGGCTTTCAGAAATCAGCAGAGATAAAGTATCCTCTGGAACCCTGATTCTGTCATTGTTAGCTGCACATCGTGTAAATTTAATAATGTTTTTGACTATCTAGACCGCCATACTGCCAATAGCGATCATCACTACTTCCTCTGACCCGCCCTAATACCTTTCCTGAGTCGTCATAGCATTTATACCATGTATAACCAAGAAAATTACTATTTTTTTTAACCCTTCTCGTCTCTGGAGCATATTTTCTGATTAGTCGCTGAATATCAGGCTTATAATCTTGAAGAACACGATCTAGCTCTTTGTCGTCGTTTGGTGGCGGTGGTGGCGGTGGCATTGTCCCCAATAGGTGATCAATGGTTTTGACACAATCAAGAAAAGAGGAAATATTGCGTGCAATACATTCTCCTGTTTGTACAATCACAATGGCGTAGCCGTCACCGTGATTAATAACGCCATAAGGGCCTTTGACAGTTACAAATTCATTTTGGATTGGCTTGATGTCACTCATAGAACTACTTCTTTTTGTAATTACTAAAGTTAATATATTACGCTTTGAGCTTCTTGTCCCTCCTTAGTTGCACATCGCGTTAGTAAACAAAAAAATTACGCCAGTGGGTATTAGCTGACGTTTGGCAAGATATTTAGGGCAAATCTTCACAAAAATTAATAGGCTTCCGATTCGATTTGCTTAATCGGGACGAAACACTCTCCGGGGAGAAGAATCGGTTTATTGTTAAAAATCAATTGGCCCCGATGATTGTCGCGGTTAATAGCGACACCGAAAGGACGTTTACTAACTCTGCTATTGAGGGTACAGTAGATGCGATAAATGCGTCTGGCTGCCCGTAAGACACTAGGATCTAACAAAATTGGGATTTCCATATCGACACGCTGTTGTTCGGTTTTCTCGGATAGGGCTACCATATCACTCGTCTCCCCACGATTAAATTGACGTATTTATTAAATCAATGGTATACGACGATTTCTGATTTATGCCACTTTTGTTAGGATTCTAAAACGGCAGCATCCCGCTTTTGCCATAAGCATAAATACTCAAGAAATTAGGAGAAGCCAGAGTGCATAATAGAAACATTCTCATTATAGGTAAATAGGGCTGGCTGAATAAATCTAAAAACCTTGTTGGATAAGACTTTTAGACTTTTTTGAAATCCAAAAGTGCCAGACGTGGGAGTGATCAGGGGGAAAATTCAGGGACTTTTTCCCTGAAAATTAGGTAATTGACCCCCTGAAAATCGGTAAAACCCTACACCCTAAACCCTGCACCCCACCCCGACGAAAAACTTTTTGCCGCAAACCCTAAATAATATGACTCCTCCTGAAATCGAAGAACTCAACCAAAACCTGCAAGCTGTGGCTGAAATCCTCTTTCCCAATACCAATCGCACTGGCAATTTTCCCACCCTAGCAGTTATAGGGAACTGGCGTCGAGACTTTGTGCCTCTCCGGGGGTTAAGGGCAAATGAAGACCGCATTCTTGTTTTAAACCCTTGAAACGGGTGTCTCGTTCGTTGCTATCATCGGCGGTTAAAGGCCGACTGGAGTGCCAATCGCCGACGGAGACATAACCCAGATCAAAATAGGGATGGTAGGGAAGATCGTATTTGGTCAGATACTCGTAGATGGTTTTGGCATTCCAGTCAAGGATCGGTAAGATTTTGTAACGTTCGCCCTGTTGATTGACCCATTGCAGAGTTTTGCGGTGGTCGGTTTGGTCGCGACGCAACCCCGCTAACCAAGCGGTGGCCTTTAATTCCTTCAGAGCCCGTTGCATCGGTTCCACTTTGCGGATTTTGTCGTAGAGATTGAGGGAGTCCAGATCGTTATTTGACCACAATTTACCGTGGATTGCTTCCATGCGGGCGGGACTGAGGGGAGATTGATAAACTTTCAGGTTTAAATGGAGGCGTTGGCTTAAGTCTTCGGCAAATTGATAGGTTTCCGGGGGAAGATAGCCTGTATCGATCCAAATGACGGGAATATCGGGAATAATTGCGGTGACGAGGTGCAACATCACCGCCGCCTGAATGCCGAAACTGGTACTCATCACCAAACCTTCCCCGAAGCTGGCTTCCGCCCAAGCGACGATTTCCGAGGCGTTAGCGGAGTCAAAACGTTGATTAATTGTGGCGAGATCGAGGGATAGAGAGGAGGAAAAAGACCGGTCGGCAGTGGGGATGAGGGCAGTTTCTAGGGCTTGTGGATGAAGATTAAGCAAGTGTAAATCTGGCATTCTGGCTAAGATTTAAGGTGTACAGTAGCGGCGGATACTGATAGAGTCCAATCTATCCCTGTGATTCGATTATAGCATTCAGCCATCGGCCGTCAGTTTTCAGCCCGATCTAGCTATTTCTTTTCCTTTCCAGAGCCGGGTTATTCGATCGGGGATAATGGAACTAACAGTCCTCAATTGTATCTTAATGGCTAATTTCAGGGTAATTGGCCTCTCAGCCCCGCTACTGCTAGAAAAGTTACTATTTATTCATTCTTTACTTTAAGTTAAGAAACTTATCTAAGGCTAGAACCATATTCGGCGGCCAACGGCGCACGCTTTTTACCCAATCGAGGTCTTGATAGCGGGTATCCATGCCGACGGCGGCTACCCAATTGCTTTCCGCTTCTCCCTGTTGTCCTTGGCTCCATAAAACGGCGCTTAAGGCGGCTCTGACATCGGGAAACATGGGGTATTTGCGGGCAATATTCCGCATTTTTTGGACTGCTTCTGGATATCTGCCCAATTCGTACAGGGCCAGAGCCAGATTAGCTTGCGCCCAAGCAAAATTCGGGGCTAGTTGAGTGGCTTGGCGATAGTCTTTCACGGCGGCTTCCCAGTCCCCTAAACCGCCTTCGGCGTTGCCGCGATTGTTATAGGCAAAGGCATCATTGGGGGCCAGTTCTAAAACTTTATTATAATCGGCGATCGCTTCTTGATATTTGCCTTCTCCCTCTAAAGCGGTGCCGCGATTGAGGTAGGGATCGGGAGCATCGGGGGCAATGGCGATCGCTTGGTTAAAATCAGCGATCGCATCCTCTAATTTATTGAGGCTGACTCTGGCATTGCCGCGATTACTCCAGACGGCGGGGTTAGTGGGGAATTTGGCGACTAATTGGGTCCAATAGCTTTCGGCCTGGGCGTAATCCCCTTTTTCTGTGGCTTCTAGGGCTTTTTCGGCGATAACTTCCCCTTCTCTAATCTGTTCTTCGCTAATAGTCGGGGTATCGGCATAAGCCGCTATGGGTAGGGCAAAAAAGAGCAATAGACTCAATACACAAGCTGTGATCCAACGCATAATTACTTCATAATTTGTTACTTAATCTTTTCTCAATCTACCCTACTTAGGTGAACTCTGCTCTAGATAGTCTTGATAGCCTAGTCGTTGAAGATTGCTTTGTTTTTCGAGGACGGAATCGGTGAGGGATTGACGATAGGCGATAACTTGCTCTAAAAGATCAATATTACCAGTGGCGAGAATTTGAACCGCTAAAAGTCCGGCATTTTTGGCATTACCGATCGCCACCGTGGCCACGGGAATACCTGCGGGCATCTGTACAATTGAATAGAGAGAGTCTAACCCTTGTAAAGTACGCGTGACTACGGGAACTCCAATTACGGGTAAGGGGGTTAAAGATGCTACCATTCCGGGTAAATGGGCAGCGCCGCCGGCTCCAGCGATAATCACTTTTATTCCCCTTAAATGAGAGTTTTTGGCGTATTCAAACATTTTTTCGGGGGTACGATGGGCCGAGACAATGGCGACTTCGTGGCTAATCTGAAAAACCTCTAAAACTGCGATCGCTTCTTTCATGGTGGGTAAGTCGGAATCACTGCCCATAATTACACTCACTAGGGGCGCTGCTGGGGAGGAAATGCGATTGTCTGTCATCATAACTGCTAGAAAATAAGGTAGTGATTTTATTGTAGTGGTGATAGCTCAAACCCTTGCTTTCTTGAGCATTGTAGTCATGAATAAAGTACCAAAGGGCTCCCCAATGTGATTCTCCACATTTTTAGAACAAGAGAGACTCTTTCTGACCAATCGAGACATCCTTATCCTTTGCCGGAGGGTATTATTTAGGGTATGCTGAAAAAGTTTCTCGTGGGGGTAGGGTGTGGGGTGTGGGGTGTAGGGTGTAGGGTTTTACCAATTTTCATCTGGTCAATTACCTAATTTTCAGAGAAAAAGTCCCTGAATTTTCCCCCCGATCCCCGCAATGGCTGGCACTTTTTGAGGGTAAAAAAGTCTAAAAGTCCTATCCAACAAGGTTTTTAGATTTATTCAGCAGACCCTATTTAATCTTTCAATAGGATTGGTTTGACCCGTTTCCTTTGCAACTGTGCGATGACGTTTACGAGAAATAAGGTTCTTATATGACTCCCCAAAGTCTGTGTAAGCAACCGCACATTGTCGGTAAACACCTGGTAAACTGGCCCCAAAGTTTTTTGGCTGATTGACGACTTCTATCTCCGCGCATAGCAACCAATAATTTCCCTTGTTTTTCTATCAATTAACCGCCAAATATAAACTTTTATCGTCTTAGAAAAACAAAAGACCACATCTCATCAAATTCTCTAACCAATTTACCTTTTGGTTTATCCGAAACCTTTATTTGACGGGGGACAGCCGCCAGTTTATTGTTGACATAGTTTTGTAACCATGACCAACTTACCCCTGTTACTCTAGCAATTCCTCGCAAGGAAATTCGTTCGAGCAAGAGTTGATCAATTAATTGTTTGGTTTCGTCAGAGACGGTTTTATTAGTGGGATTGATCACAAACGATTGACCACATTCTTTACATTGACGTTTGGGTTTTCCATTATGAATAGAACCATTCTTGATCCTATGGTGAGAACCACAACGCTTGACAGGGGAATAGAGGTGAACTAGGGGGGGGTATTTTGTTCGGTGCTAGACTGATATTTGAGTAAGCCAGACAGGAGCCAGAAAAAGATATTTATCAGAAAAGTCATGAGCAAGCTAGAGGTTTTAAGACTGATTTGAGCCAATTATTTTTATTAAAAAATATTTTACACAATTCATACCAGGTAAGCAAGAGGGCTACGGCACTACTACCGAATCATTACCAGAATTTTAATCGGAATTTAATAGTCGGATAAAACAACATTAACGATCGATCTTTAGCATTGAGGAGGTAATTTTTTCTTGGCTAACTTCTCATGAAATCGAGTTATAAACGCTCTCTACAACCGATCTGTTCGATACTTTGCTGGATCGCTGGGATCTGGACGGTTGGGTCTATTGCCCGTCCATCGGTAGCGGGAACGATCACGAACACGAAAAATGTGATCGTGTTGACATCCTCACCGCCGCCATCCAACGGCAGATTAATCAAGGCGCGACGGGAAATAGCCTAAGGGACTTCTACACCTCTGGACAGGGAACGGGGTCTTGAGATAATATTAGGTCGAGGTCTAATTGATAACTGATTACTGATAACTGATTACTGTCGCGGTTGTACGGGGAAACCTTGACGCTGAAGCATTTCCGCCGCATCTTGGCCGGGTTGATAGTTGATGCCGAGGGTAGAGGTGGCCGTATCTTCGATGATTTTGGGAGTGAGGAGAATAATCACCTCCGAGCGATCGTTGCGATTGGTACGACTGCGGAATAAAGCCCCTAAAATGGGAATATCCCCTAAAATCGGCACTTTTGACTCAGAACTCTGTTGGCGTTCTTGGATAATGCCAGAAAGAATTAAACTCTGTCCATCCCGAAGACGAATTAAACCCGACAATAATTCCCGGGTAATCAAAGGGGTCAATGTGTTGACTGTACCCCCACCGCTATCAAATCGAATCGGGGGCCCAGGTTGGGCAATTGTAGGGGCGACATTTAAACTGATGTAACCATTATCGTCAATTTGATTCACATCGACGGTTAAGGTCAGTCCAGCATCACCAAACACAGGAGTTGTAGTTCTCTCATTGCCATTGCCATTGGTATCAATTGTTGTTTCAACACTGACCAGCACTTTCTCGGTTAGTTTCACCACTGCCTGCTGACCTTCCTGCACTACCAAGGAGGGATCAGTGAGAATCTTGGCATTTCCTGTCTGAATTGAGGCTTGCAGGGTCATCAGGAATTTTTGGGGATATTGGAATAGGGTGGGAGGTTCGTATGTATACTCTACTATTCCCGTCTCTGGGTCAATATTAACCTCACTCAAACCGGGTTGGAAGGGGTTAACAGTGCGACCAAAACTAGGGCGAGCATAGGGTGTCAGACGCCCGGAAAAGTTATTCGGTCCCTGGTTAACACGGCCAAAGGGAGCACCATTCTGAATGTCAAGAAAAGGTTGAATTTCTGCTGTCCCCGTACCCGATATGATATCGAAAATCGGCACAACAGGCTGTGCGAAAGCCCCCGGTCTGGAGACAGTCCCACTACTGGGTGGGTTCATATTACCAAAGTTCAGCACCGCCGCCCCGTTATCCTGAACGAAGAAACCATCGTTAAACCCGAAAGAAAAACTACTGTTAAATTCGTCCGTATTGAGCAGGTTGACATCAATAACTTTGACATTGACCACCACCTGACGGCGACGAGCATCCAGTTGGGTTAATAAAGATGTGGCGATTTGGACTTGTCGGGGTTCGCCGATTAAATTGATAGAATTAAGGCGCTCGTCGGCGGCAATTCTTAAACCGGTTAAAAGTAAGGCAGCTTTTGAGCCTTCTGTGTTTTGGGGTGTTAGTGCCTCTAGAGTGGGAGGAATATCCCGGCGACCGATTACTCTTCCGGTGAGGGGATCGACGATATCCTCGGTTTGGGTAACTAAACGCTGGTATTCTGCCCCTTGGGTAGCGAGGAAAGTGGCGGCGGCGACGGCTTTAACTTGATTGAGACGCAGGGTGCGGCTAATCAGATTACGAGCGCCTTGGGGTAATTGCGCCCCAACAAAGATGGTTGTACCCTGACGGTTAGCCTGTAGTCCAGAAATTAACAACACGGCGTTAAAAATGCTTTCCACCGATTCGTTAGTAAATTCCAAGGAAACTGTCTGAGAAGTGGCGTTGGCTTCCCCCTGGGCGCTGGTGAAAACGACGTTATAACCGGCATAGTTAGCAAGGGTCATTAACACTTCTCTAGCGGAAGCTTCCCGGAGTAAAACACGAGGTACGGTGATATTGCGCTCAAATTTGATCTTTTCGGCACTAGCATCGATGTTAGAGATGGCAATATCTCCCACCGGTGGGGCGACAGCCCGGGGTAGGGTGGGAACACCGGGAGCTTGGGGTGCGCCTTGAATGATAATTTCGGGATTGGGGACAAGGGGCGCACTTTGGGCGAGCAGTTTTTCACTGGCCAAAATGCGATCGCTGATTTCCTTTTGTCCTGCCGCGGTTGAAGGGACAAGCTGATTTTGCGACTTTTGTAAATTTTCTTGACTAAACTCTTGCGAAAATTCAATTTTTGATGTAGTCGATTTTAACTCTGAACCATCGAAGGATTCGGGGGTTTCGGCCAAAGCGCTCAGGGGAGCCATCAATAAAAACGAGGCAATTTGCGGGATCAACAGGGCATAGCGAGACTGATTCACTTTATTCACTCCTCAACAATTACGGGATTCAACGGACAAAAAACGCAATACTGACACTGGATTGAAGACTATTATTGGGGCGGACTAGCGGGGGGTTGACCTTCGGCGGGGGGTTGACCTTCCGCGGGGGGTGGCGGTGCTAATTTCGCTAATTCTTCAGCATTGAGGGGAATAATCACATCGAGAAGAAAGGTGGTAGTAACGGGTTGATCAGATTGGGGAACGATAGTCGCTTGATTTTTGCCGATACTAACCACTTTAACCACGGCTCCTTCCTTTTCCAGCTGGGTATTCAGATTTTTCAGCAAAATGAGCGGCTGTAATCTTTCTAAATCCCGAATAACCTCTTGGCTGTTAGCATAGTTCCCTTCGATCTTGACGTTAAAAGTTTGACGTTTGAGCTTATTATTAACCGCGCCACCGAGGGAACTATCGGAGACCACCACCGGTTCTAGTCCTTGGGGTTGGAAACTAATCAGCTTAACATCGCGAGACTTAAAGATATTGCTAATATCTAAGAGAATAGTGCTTAAGTCCTTTTCTTGAGCAAAAAGCGCGAGTATTTGCTGTTTAGTTGCCTCTTTTTGTTGTAATTGACTCTCGATTTTTGGGAATTCCGAGGGGCCGAGACCGCTTTTTTGTTGATCTATCTGTTGTTGTTTGCCAGCCGCATCGTTTTGCAGTTGCTGCAAGGTATTATAAGCGGGCATCACCCAGTTAAAAAGCAGATAGAAGGAGCCAAGTAAACCCAGCACACCGGCGGCGATCCCACTATTGCGGGGAGTAAAAGTTATCCCGAAAGCGGTAGGATACTGGTCAAGTTCCTCTAATTCTGGGTTCTCAAATTCTTCGGTAAAGGTCATGGTTGAATGGCTCCTTGGCGTTTGAGAGTATTAATCCTAGTGATAACTCCGATCGCTCCATTCCGGGCAAGATTGGACAGTTGTTGAGTAGCGGGAGTATCACTTAATTGGGTGGTGATCACAAATTGAACCGCTTGGGGGAAAGTAACACTAATATTCTTGTACTGATTAGCCACCTGTACGGGTAAATCGGCCAAGGCAGCACTTTCGATCGCCGTTTTCTTGCCCTCTAAAAAGGGAGAAGCTTGCAGGGTTAAGAGATAATCATTTACTGCTTCGTAACTACTGGCAAAACCACTAATTTTTAACTGAGTGGCCGGATTCGGTTGCCCTTGATCTGGGGCAGCGGGAACCTCCACCTGTTGCACACTGGTTAGCTGGACACTAGGGGGAGTTTGCAGGCGAATTTCCTGAAGAATAGCTGACCAAGGCCTAATCTGATTGAATACAGTCACCAGTGCCTGATTTTCTCCTTCTACCGCCGTTAATTGCGCTTTTAAATCCTCTATTTTTTACTTTCGGCTTGCAGTTGACCTAATTCCGCATCCAGTTGCTGAATTTTGACTTGGGTTTCGCTGGTTTGCCCACCGACGATTAAACCGAGTAATCCCGTCAGTGCCAATAATCCGGCCCCCACTCCCACACCGATCCACAGGGGTGTTTGTGGACGCGGGTTAATAGCGGTGGAAATCTTGGCCGCGGCGGTTCCTTTGGCCGTTTGCTGAAGATGGCGATCCTTAAGAAAATTAACGTCAAGACTATACATAATTTTTGTCTATACCTCCCGTAATCCTAAACCGAGAACTGTTCCTAAACCCGGTCTTTGGGTATTAGGAATCTCTTGAGTTGTATCTAAGTTCAGTGATGTGATCGGATCGATTGCCATGGTGGGGAGGCTGAGACGTTGAGTAAAATACTCGTCTAGTTGCGCTATACCGCCCCCGGGGCCAGCTAAAAGTAACTGGACGATTTCCAGGTCATCACTTTGGTTAAGATAGAAGTTAATCGATCGCCGCAATTCATCGGTTAATTCCCCTAAAACCCGCATCAGTGCCGTCATCCCAGGGTTAGTAGAGACTCCGGAAGTGCCGGTATTGGTGCTAAGACTATCAAAGGCCGTAACCGGGATTGTCATTCCCAAAAGAATATCAGGACTGCGGGAGGTGGGCAAATTCATCGCCCTGGAAAGGGCATTTTGTAGCTGGAAGGTGCCGATGGGGACAGTGCGGGAAAATTGGGGAACGCCGTCCACCACGATGGCAATTTCCGTGTTATCAAATTCTATATCAACAATAACGGCGGCTTCATTGGAACTAAATTGTCGCAACTGCTCTCGAATCGTCCGAATTAGGGCAAAACTATTAATTTCCAGCACATCCACCTGTAATCCTGCCCGTTGGAGGGTTGACCTATAGGCATCGGTAATCTCCCGACGAGTGGCAACTAATAAGACTTGTACCTTTTCAATCCCGTCTTCATCCTGAAAGTAGCCCAGTTTTTGGTAGTCGAGATCCACCTCCTCGCGAGGATAGGGAAGGTATAAACTAGCCTCATGATTTAAGACCAGATCTCGCAATTCCTGCTCGTCCAATTCCGAAGGAATGGGGATAATCCGGATAATTGACTCGCGCATGGGGACACCAGTAGCGACTCGTTTGCTGTTAATTTTATTTTCCTTGAGGACTTCCTGGATCAATTCCGCTAAAGCGGGGGAATCGACGATTTTTCCCTCCTCAAAGATGCCTTCCGGGAGAGCCGACGAACAATATTTAACTAATTTATAATTTTGTCCCTGTTTGGCGATCTGAGCGACGTTAAGGCACTCTGGGGTAATCTCTAACCCAACACCTTGATTTTTTTTTGTCAATAGCTTCTTAAAAAAACTTACCATAGATTTTCCTGGGCAGCTCTAAGGGGATTGGTGATCAACAAAGCCAATAATCTTTTGACCCGATTTTATTTACGGTCGATCAAGGCAGTAAATTAGTCTATAAACGATCCTGACCAGGTAAATTACCCAGAACAGGCAAAAATCGAGGGAGAGAGAAGCTATTTCTGCACTAATATTAACCTGATTATCTGTGTTCAGAGCGAGGTTAATCTTAACTGGATAGGAGGAGAGGAAGTGCTTAATGATAGTGATATTGTAATCAATTTTGGTGAAAGAACCAAGTCCAAGCTAAAAATTTGCCATTATCCCCCCTTCTGCTCAACTAGATCAAGCCAGCTTTCCCTAGTTAGAGTACCCAAATACCTAAAGAAAATTTCAATTTTTCTAGGCACTATTTTTTCTTGACTCCTGGAATCAGGCGCTCAAATGCTTCTGACGGGCGTGATTTTCCCGTATAATTAGGAGTTTGCACAGTGACAAAAGAAGTTAAGGAGCGAGTTCGATGGCACGAATGTACTATGATGAGGATGCCAATTTAGATTTATTAGCGGGAAAAACGATCGCTATTATTGGTTATGGTTCCCAGGGTCATGCCCACGCATTAAATCTCAAGGATAGTGGCGTTAATGTGATTGTTGGTCTATATCCAGGCAGTAAATCGGCCATCAAAGCCAAAGAAGCCGGTATTCCAGTGTATGATGTGGCCGAAGCCGCTAAAATTGCCGACTGGATCATGATCCTCTTACCGGATGAAGTGCAGAAAACGATTTATCTCAACGAAATTGCCCCGAATTTAAGCTCAGGCAAGGTGTTATCTTTTGCCCACGGCTTTAATATTCATTTTGGTCAAGTGGTTCCCCCAGATAATGTCGATGTGGTTATGGTCGCCCCCAAAGGACCGGGCCATCTCGTCCGTCGTACCTACGAACAAGGTCAAGGAGTACCCTGTTTATTCGCCGTCTATCAAGATGCTACTGGCCAAGCACGCGATCGGGCAATGGCCTACGCTAAAGGTATCGGTGGTACTCGGGCCGGGGTTTTGGAAACCACTTTCCGCGAGGAGACAGAAACCGACCTTTTTGGCGAACAGGCAGTATTATGCGGCGGTTTAAGTGCTTTAATTAAAGCTGGCTTTGAAACTCTCGTGGAAGCTGGTTATCAGCCCGAATTAGCCTATTTTGAGTGTTTACACGAGGTGAAACTGATCGTCGATCTGATCGTCGAGGGCGGTTTAGCCAAAATGCGCGATAGTATTTCCAATACAGCCGAGTACGGTGACTATACTCGCGGTCCGCGGGTGGTGACGGAAGCGACTAAGGCCGAAATGCGGAAAATCCTCGGAGAAATTCAATCGGGACAATTTGCCCGAGAGTTTGTCCTCGAAAATCAAGCAGGTAAACCGGGTTTCACCGCTATGCGTCGTCAAGAAGCAGAACATTCGATCGAAGAAGTCGGCCAAGATCTGCGGGCAATGATGAGTTGGCTAAAACGCTAGTTCTCTTTTTTTTCGGTGGGGGGTTGGACGCAATGCGGCAATTCTTGCCCTTGCGTCCGTCCCGACACCCCACACCCCACACCCTGTCCCCACGAAAAACTTTTTCAGCAGCTCCTACCTAGTAGATCGCCTCTCGTGATTTGACCAGACCGATCGCCCGTAAACCGGCAATCACACCACAAGCGATCACCATACCGACGAGGGAACGAATCAGATTTTCTACGGGAATGATCGGAATTAAAGCGATCCACACTTCTTCGGGCCAGTTAAAAATCGAGTAGGTAATGGCGACGACCCCTAAATGGGAGAGGCCGCTGGCAGTCCAAGTACCCCCAAAAATTCCCGCCGCTACTAGGACAAAATTGCTACCTTTGATCCAATGAGTAAAAAGAGTCCGGGTTGGTAGGATAAATAATACCAAAGCCGACCAATCGACGAAAGCCCCGGCAATAAAGACTCGTGGCGAAATGCCGTTCAGTCCGATCGCCCGGTTAGCGTAGATAAACAAGGGAATCAGAAAAATTAACGTTAATCCTAACCACCAATAACGGCGTTTTTTGCCTAAAACCATCGTTCCTGCCACAAAACTAGACAAAATCGCCCCAAAGACCGAAATAGCGGGAATTCCTGCCGTGTAGGGGGCAAGGAAAGCCCCAATTAAGGACCCAATGCCACTAGCGATCGCCCCAGCGATCGGGCCGAGTAACCAACCCAAGAGGGGAAAAACCGCTTGACTGAGGGGCATACTACCGCCAGAAGCGAGGACAATGGAGAAGGGAATAAAAGAAAGGGTAGTGACAATGGCCGCTAAGACGACAATATAGGCGATCGGCGCACCATCAATAGCGGCACTACTGACAGCTTCCACTTTGCGTTCTTCCCCTTCGGGGATAATATCTAGGGTCATAGTTGCAAGGGTAATTCTAACTTTTCTATCATCCTCTGGTTTAATCTTCTTCGGACAATTGTTGATTTTTTCGATAAGAGCGTACGGTAATGTGATAGGGATGAAAAATCTCTAGGAAATCTTTTTGTAGGGTTTGAAAAAAGCTCTCAATAATTTTGGGATCGTCGATATGAAAGGGATATTCTTGATTAAATCCTTTGAAAAAATACCAGTTAATAATTAGCTTTCCTCCCGGGTTTAACCAGTCATAAAACTTTTTAAGTTGGGCTGTAGGTGAGGGCAAATGCTCGATGACATCCAAACAGATAATCGTGTCAAATTTTAGCTGTTCGGGAATTTCCGTATAGAATGAGAGCTTATTAGTATCGAGATTTAATTGCTTGGCACGAAAGCGAACAAATTGATGATGTAGGGGATTAATATCGCAATAGATCACCTGTTCAACCCCAGAATTCATTGCGGCAGCCAGGGCATGAGTACCGATTCCGCCACCAAAATCTAAGACTTTTCCGCTCCCGTAATCATCAATTAATTTCAAGGTTTCCCCGATATATTCTTGACTGGATAAATGCCAAGCAGATAATTCAAATAAATAGTTTTCTTTGACTTTTTCCTGATAGAAATCATCTGGATTTGTCCAAGAAAAGTCTTGATGAGCTAAGGCCGCTAAGGAATCTTTTGCTATCGCTAATTTTGCTTGTAAAATTTCTTGGTCTAATTGTAAAAAGTTTTGTAGGTGTGACTCCAAATCAAAGGAATTGCGCTTGAATTCCGCAACCGAGGAGGATGATAGCAGGGAAGAATCTCGATTCATATATAGAGTGAAGCCAGGGAGAATTAACTAAGAAATCCTTTCGTAGTATCTCACAATTTGGCTAAATTATAAGTAGGGAGGCACAATTATTTGTAGGACGGGTAGTAACCCATGCAGACGTTGGGTTTCATGCTTCAACCCAACCTACGTTCATCTTATGTTTAATTCCACCCATTTACTTAGGGTCTGCTGAAAAAGTTTTTCCTAGGGGCAGGGTGTAGGGTGTAGGGTGTAGGGTGTAGGGTGTGGGGTTTTACCGATTTTGAGGGGGTCAATTACCTAATTTTCAGGGAAAAAGTACCTGAATTTCCCCCTGATCACTCCCATATCTGGTACTTTTGGATTTCAAAAAAGTCTAAAAGTCTTATCCAGCAAGGTTTTTAGATTTATTCAGCCAGCCCTACTTAGCAGGAAGTTTTCGTTAAAACATTAGTGCCAGTCTTTGGCGTATATCCGCAAAAACTGGCACTGTCCATCTACTGACTTTCATATATTTAAGGTCTTTATCTCGGCTGACCTCCTTTGAAATTGTCTATAGTATTTCCTACTTTTCCATCGTTTCCTCTATACTTAATTATTTTTTAATATTTACTTCTGTGAGGATTGGTCAGGTTTTATTAAGTAATGCTGCGGATGGAGAGAAACGCCGAGAATTTGTGATACCCACACCTCAAAATCGTGGATTGGATAAGCTTGCCCCCCCGTCAAGGGATTTACCATTGGTTTCACCAGAATGGTAAACATTCCCAGACGATTTCCCGCTAAAACATCGGTGAACAAGCGATCGCCAACCATAGCAATTTGTTGGGGGGGAAGACTCATGGCTGCCATCGCTTGCCGGAGTTTGCGTCGAGAGGGTTTCACCGCACCGAGAAGGTAGGGAAGTTGTAAATTATCAGCGATCGCACCGATGCGATTTTCACTAAGATTATTGCTCACCAACCAAATCGGTAGATAAAGACGCAAGGAATCGACCCAACGCTGTAAATCGTCAGAAACCGTCGTTTCCTGGAGGGGAACAAGGGTATCGTCCACATCGAGAATCAATCCCTTAATCTGATGCTGACTCAAAATCTCCAGAGTGAGACCGAGAATCGTATCCCCTAAAATTAAATCAGGTTGTAGAATTTTTGCTCTAGTCATTAACTTCTCAAAAATAACTCGCACTGAGTCGATCGAACTCAGCTTCCCTACTTAGTATAAATGACCGACTGTCTCTGAAAATCTTGCCTGGCCGATCCCTTCACTTGGCAGCTTGAATCACCTGTAAACTGCCACCAGCGTATAATTTTTGTTGACAATCACGAAAACCGAGTGCCTGTAAAGATTGGATCAGATCCGTATCGATAAACTGCCAAGCGGTCTGGGTTTCAAATAATTGCAAAAATAGGGCCAAAGAAGGCCAAAAAAGCGGGTTAGTGGGTCGATGAAAATCCACGAGGGCAAAAATTCCCCCCGGTCTGAGAACTCGATACACTTCTTTGAGAATTTCCTCTAACTGCTCTGGTTCCATTTCGTGGAGAGCGGCGCTAGTATGAACAAGGGCGAATTCTCCGGCATTAAAGGGCATTTTTTCGGCTAATCCCTCCACATAATGCGCTTGCGGCACCGCTAAACTAGCTCGCTCCAGGGCCACAGGAGAGACATCTAAACCGGTACAGCGCTCGGATAGGGGTACTAAATAACGGGTGGTTTGACCCGCACCACAACAGAGATCGAGGATAGGGTCATTTTTAGCGATTTTTAAACCTTCTAGAGCTAATTGCCGAAAACGGGACTCCCCACCCACCGCTAGGGCAGCCAGACGGGAGATACCATCGTAAAGCCATTGATATTGATAACTGAGGGGACGTAAAATTGTCGCCAAGATCAACCTCCAAAATTTGATTAATTTCTATATTGTCTGTAATTTGTTTTAACGGTTCCACCGATATATTGTTAAACTTGGTAAAGAATCTGAAAATTTAAAAATTATCTGTTAACACTATGGGTCGCGTTGGGGTTTTATTATTAAATTTGGGTGGGCCAGAGCGGTTAGAGGATGTGCGTCCTTTTCTATTTAACCTTTTTTCTGACCCAGAAATCATCCGTTTACCGATCAAAGGATTACAAAAACCGTTAGCTTGGTTAATATCGACGCTAAGAGCGAGTAAATCCCAAGAAAATTACCGTCAGATTGGTGGTGGCTCCCCTTTACTCAAGATTACGGAAGCACAGGCCACGGCACTGCAACAACGTCTCAAGGAAATGGGCCGCGAGGTGAGCGTTTATATCGGGATGCGTTACTGGAATCCCTTCACCGAAGAGGCGATCGAGCGGATTAAACGGGATCATATCAAAAAATTAGTTATTCTGCCCCTTTATCCCCAATTTTCCATCAGTACCAGTGGTTCCAGTTTTCGTGTGCTAGAGGAAATGTGGCAGCAGGATCCCTATCTACGTTTGACGGAATATACTCTCATCCCCTCTTGGTACGATCATCCCACTTATCTGAGTGCTATGGCCGATCTGATTGCGCGAGAATTAGAGCAGTGTGCTAATCCTGACCAAGTACATATCTTTTTTAGCGCTCATGGTGTCCCCCAAAGTTATGTGGAGGAAGCGGGAGATCCCTATCAAAGACAAATTGAAGAATGCACTAGGGCGATCATGCGTACGCTCAACCGACCCAATCAGTACACTTTAGCCTATCAAAGTCGCGTCGGTCCGGTGGAATGGCTAAAACCCTACACTGAAGATGCTTTAAAAGGGTTGGGAGAGCAGGGAATTAAGAATTTATTGGTCGTGCCGATTAGCTTTGTCTCGGAACACATCGAAACTCTGCAAGAAATCGATATAGAGTACCGAGAAGTGGCGGAAGAAGCGGGAATTGAACATTTTCAGCGAGTACCGGCTCTTAACACTCACCCGATGTTTATCGAATCTCTCTCCCAGTTAGTGGTCAAATCCCTAGAGGAAAAACCCACCACTTTCGAGCAAATTACCCGTCCGAAAGCGAATATGAAAATGTATCCCCAGGAACGTTGGGAATGGGGTATGACCACGGCAGCCGAGGTGTGGAATGGCCGATTAGCGATGATCGGTTTTCTGGCAATTATTATCGAATTAATTACTGGTCAAGGACCGTTACATTTTGTTGGTTTATTATAACCTCCAAAACAAGGTTGGGTTTAACTATGTTTAACCCAACCATTGGCAGTTTTCTCTTAGGACATCATATTAGCAGAACGGACATTAACGTTAACTTCTAGCTTGCCATTGCCGAGCATATCTAACCCAGTGACGCTAAAAAGATTGGCCTTAATGCCCTTTTCCTGAAAATTAGCCTGTAATTCCTTGATGATAACCTCTTCCACTTTCGCCTCATCATCTGCTAGGGCATGGACGATTTTAGCGGCGAAAGAGCCAATTTTTTCGCTTATTATTTCTTCCACATTGGTAATCTCGATAATAACCATTGATTTTTCTTCTTAGTAGAGGACAAATAGCTTGACAAGCCAATAAGAACAGAATTTGCGAGAAAATAGAGCTGCTCTCATCTTAGGAATCAGTATAACCTGCACTGTTCCCCCCTAAACGTAAATTCCCACCCATAAGGAGACTACTGCATGATAAACCCAGAGACCCTAGAAGGTTGGTTAAATGCTCCAGTGGAAAATGAGCGACTAGAATTTAAAGAGGCTAAAAATCAATTTGATACAAACAAACTGTTAAAATATTGCGTCGCCCTTGCTAATGAAAGAGGTGGCCATTTTATCTTAGGTGTTACCGATAAACGTCCCCGTAAAATTGTTGGTTCACAAGCCTTTCCTACACCAGAAGAAATTAACAGCATTAAATCGCTAATCGTTCAAAAACTTGGCTTGCGTGTGGAAATCACCGAATTGGCCCACCCTGATGGTCGTGTCTTGGTTTTTGAAGTGCCAACCCGTCCCACAGGACAACCTATCGCCTTTGAAGGCGCTTATCTAATGCGAGCAGGGGAAGACTTAGTACCCATGACACCTGATCTGCTTAAGCGCATTTTTGCTGAAGATCAACAAGATTGGTTTTGTCAATCCGCTTGCTTTCATGCTAGTCCAGATGAGGTTATTGACCTACTCGACACCCAAACCTACTTTAAATTGCTCAAGCTTCCTTATCCTAGCCATCGTGATGCTGTTCTAGAAAGGTTACAAGGCGATCAACTCCTTGACCAAACATCAAAAGGTTGGACAATTCCTAATTTATCTGCCATCCTTCTGGCCAAACAACTTGATCGCTTTTCCCCTACCTTAGCCCGTAAAGCAGCACGAGTGATTATCTATGAGGGAACAGGTAAAATTAAAACTCGGCTGGAACAGACAGGAATTAAGGGATATGCTGTGGGTTTTGAGGGTTTAGTTAATTTTGTCCACGATTTAGCCCCTCAAAATCGCATCATCGAAGAAGTTCTTCGGGAAGAAGTGAAAATGTTTCCTAAACAAGCTTTGCGAGAACTCATCGCCAATGCTTTGATTCATCAGGACTTTCTCACTACAGGTGCTTCGGTGATGATTGAAATGTATGATGATCGAGTAGAAATCTCTAACCCTGGTATTCCTTTTATCAAAGTAGAACGCTTTATAGACGAATATCGCTCCCGTAATGAGCAATTAGCTGACATAATGCGTCGTTTTGGCATTTGTGAAGAAAAGGGCAGTGGTATTGATAAAGTTATTTCCGCTGCCGAGAAATTTCAACTTCCTGCACCAGATTTTAGAGTAGGTGAGGTCCGAACAACTTCTATCCTATTCGCTCATCAGGATTTTGGCAAAATGAGTCAATCTGACCGTATTCGCGCTTGTTATCAGCACTGTTGTCTCCTATATATCAATAATCAACGGATGTCTAACCAGAGCTTAAGAGAGCGATTTCATTTAGACGAGTCAAGAGCTGCCACTGTGTCTCTACTAATCGGTGCAACTAAAGAAGCGGGACTGATTAAATCCGACGAATCTGAATCTAAATCAACTCGTTATGCTCGTTATCTACCCTTTTGGGCCTAGACTAGCCCTGGGCGAAGTCGAAAGGCTAAAAAGTGCTTTAACGCAAATCCATTTTAGGGATGTCAAATCGGCGAAACCCTTATGCAGCAAGCAAAAAAGTGTTTTAACGCAAATCGACATTTTTCAAAGAGGAGATTTTATCATCATTTCCACACAGGAGTGGGACTTGTTGGCGACAACAGTGATACATTTCTTCACACTTCCCCTCCCCAATGCAAATAGGCTTCAATAAAGCTATCTAAATCCCCATTCATTACCCCGGTAACATCGGTGGTTTCCACATTACTGCGGAGATCCTTAACCAATTGATAGGGATGAAAAACATAGTTACGGATTTGATTCCCCCAAGCGGCCTCCACCATATCGCCGCGAATTTCAGCGATCGCTTGAGCCTGTTGTTCCCGAGCAATAATTAACAATTTCGCTTTTAATAAAGCTAGGGCTTTTTCTTTATTTTGTAATTGCGATCGCTCTTGGGTACAACGTACAGCGATACCTGTGGGAAGATGAACCACACGCACGGCAGTTTCCACTTTATTAACATTTTGTCCACCTTTTCCCCCCGATCTAGTGGTGGTAATTTCTAAGTCTTTATCGGGAATTTCTACCCTCACCGCATCATCGCCCAAAATTGGCATCACTTCCACCCCGGCGAAACTGGTTTGACGTTTACCATTAGCATTAAAAGGGGAAATTCTGACTAACCGATGGGTGCCTTTTTCTCCTTTCAGATAACCGTAAGCATAAGTTCCGGCAATCTCAATTGTCACCGATTTAATTCCCGCTTCATCTCCTTCTGATATTTCCGCTAAAGTGACTTTATATCCCTGTTTCTCGGCCCAGCGAGAATACATTCTCAGGAGCATTTCTGTCCAATCTTGGGCATCGGTTCCCCCGGCCCCCGCATTAATCGTTAAAACCGCTCCTTTCGCGTCATAGGGACCATTTAAAAGCTGTTGCAATTCCCAGCGATCGAGGTCATGCTGTAAATGAGTTAAATTGTCCGTTGCTTCTTCTAGTAAAGCTCGATCGGATTCTAATTCTAATAACTCGATAATTGCCTTGGTATCTTCTAATTGTCCACACCAACCCTGATAGGTTTCTAAAGAAGATTTACATTCATTTAGTTCTTGCAGGGTTTTTTGAGCAGTATCGGGATTATCCCAAAAAGTGGGGACGGCCGCCACCTGTTCTAAGTCTTTAATTTTGGCCCTTAAAGTGGGTAAGTCAAAGATAGTCCTGGGTTTTACCCAGGCGCGATCCTACTATCTCGATACCTTTTTTTAGTTCCGATATTTCCATGTTTTCAGTTATCAGTTATTAGTTACTCTAGAAGTCAGGAGTCAGGAGGCCGGAGTTGAGAGTTGAGAGTTGAGAGTTGGGGTTTTAGGGTTTTGGGGGTTTGGGGGTTTGGGGGTTTAGGGAAATTTCAGCCAAATGCTCCACTTCCCCATTTCCCCATTTCCCCACTCCCCCATTTCCCCATTTCCCCTATCCACTCTCTGTTCCGCAGTTCCAGCGTTCACTAAAATGGTACGATCGATCCGCGCAGGGGGGCAAGACTTTGTAAAGCGTTTTCAGCCTTATCACGACTACTAAACGCGCCTATTTGCCAGACGCGACGACCTTGGTGGGAAGTGGGGAAAGCGTCGGGATAGAGAGAACGAACTTTGCTGCGATCGCTATCGGTTTTAGCTTCAATTACTACTTTAAAGCCTTTGCGGCCAGTATTACCAGTATTACCAGTATTACTACTACTGGGATTAGGGGCAGCCCGATTAAAAGTGATTACGTCTGATAAACTTCTCTGATTGCCTAAATTACGCGGTGGCGGTGGTGGTACAATTGCATTACTATTCTGGGAATTGGGAGGAGTCAGGGGGGGTAAATTAGGGCTAACTGGGGACGGTGGCGTTAAATTTGACTCTGGTACTCGATTAGTGACCACTGGCTGAGGATTGCTCTGTACTGCTGTTTCCGCAGCGGTAAAGGTATATTCTCGCACTTCGGGATTAGCGGAAGGATTAACCGGTGTTTCTGCTTTGACGGATTCTCTGGGGGGGGAATAACTATTACCTGCGAGTAATTCCGGGGGAGGATTGAAACTGGGACTATCGGCAGTTAGATAGATATGACTGAGATTTTGACCTGCTAGACTGCGTTTAGTAAAGCGCCAGCCATCGATGAGATAAATTTGCATTAAACCGGTCCCTAAACCTTTTGTCCGTCCAATAATTACCTCCGATTGCCTGGGATTGCGGGGGGTTCCCACGAGGACTAATTCCCCGTTGCGTTGTACGATACGCAGCAGGTATTCTAAACCGTAATCTTTGCCCTGAATGCGAAGGGAATAACCGTTACTGTCGGTGGCCCGTTCACAACTGCCGGTAAAATCGAAATCGAGCAGGAGAGGCTGAACAATGGTCGGTTCTGTGCCATTTACCGCCCAGCATTGGCGTTTACCGGGGATTTGTTGCAAAATCAGTAAATCGTATTTACCGTTACCGTAGGGTCGGGCAATAGCGATAAAATCCTCTTGATTAACTTCTCGTTGTTCAAAGAGAGTTGCTTGACTAGGTGTAGTCAGGAGACAACCCCCCAGAAGTGAGAACAGTAGGGTAAATTTTAAGGATGATTTTAGATTCATAAATTCATAAATAGGGAGCGTTGTTATAGAGATCGCACTTGCATTTATTTTATCGATCTAGACGTAAGCGAGAGAATTTTGTTTTCCCAGAGGATACCCCAAACAAAAACGCTCGCTGTTGTGGCGAGCGCTTGAACCACTAATAACTGACAACCAAACCCTAATAAGGGACTTGCGCTTTGATAATGTACCTTTTGGGCGAACGCAGTTCGCCCCTACATTGTGGACAAAATCCGTTACTGTAGGGGCGCAAGGAACTGGCACCGAAAATCTCTAGTAAGGGACTTGCGCTTTGATAATGTGCCATTTAGGGCTGGTCTGATTCTTCTACAGAGCGATTTTCAAAGCTGGGATATTATTCCCACGCAAGTCCCTAATTCCATCTTGGCCCTTTTTCGCCACCGCTTCGCCATCCCTTCCCATTCCGAGTGTCAAGGTGAACAAAACCCCGGCGCGCCCCATACCCTAGCGCCCCGAACCAGTGCAGAGCGAGCCAAGCTTGAAACTTAGCCAAAGACGCGGGGTGCAGCGGGCGAATATCGGCTGCGCCACCCTCAAGGTGCTGAGAGTTAGACGCGTCCCTGACGGCGCGATTAAGGGCGGGCGGGCGATACCACGAAGTAACTAAAATCGGAGACCCCCACTCCTCACGGATTTTATCTAGTTTGATCGCAAGTTGTCAAATCTCGCGTTCTATCTCGCTGCCAGTAGGGGGAACCAGGCGCGGGTCGTTTTTAGTTACTTCCCCCACGCTAAAAAATTTGGCTCTTCGTTACTCTTTATGCTAAATCAACAGACAAGATGCCAAGACAAGAGTAACGAATATCCGAAACGCTGTAATACTGCTCATACTAAATTCGTGCAGTATAGGCTACATATCAGGACAGGCAATAGGCAATAGGCAATAGGCAAAAGGGAGAATAAATAATCAGTTTTTAATAACCAGATTTAGTATCACTTAAAACTCAAATCTGATCAGTGATCACTGATTAGGAGTTGATTTTAGCTTTTTTTGCGATCACTAGTAAGAGGTAGATCACCAGTAGATACACCATTGGTAACACTAAGGTCATGGTAGGCATTGTTTGATTAGGGAGGAGAGAAGATAGTTAAAATTAGGTAAGCTCAATCTTGCCCCATTGATCATTAAATGACTGGGGACGAGAAAACTAGCCAAATCTGCAAACAGATCGAGCTTATCAGTCAGTCACTCTGCCAAGGGACTGGGATCGAGTTGGACAGGTAATAGTCTTCAACTCCATTCTTCCCACCAAAAACCGACGAGAAATAATTCCTCATCTTAACAATTCCTAGGTGAGAACTGGGGGTTAATTTCTTGCAACTGCCACTATCAACTTAACATAAGATGTCAAGGACTGGGAAAAAAATTTTTTAATACCATTTTTCAAAAGTAATGGCAGAGATAGTTAATTTCCCTCACCCCCAACCCCTCTCACCTTCTGGGAGAGGGGAGTAAAGTAGCTGCCAGGAATAAAGAAAAATGATATAAGAAACCCAACAAAAAGCAATGAGAGGAGGGGAATAGCGAGCGCCGATTCAGACAGATTTAGGTGTTGGGTGTTGGGTTTCGCTTTTCCTTAAAATTTAGAGGTTTTCCTTAACATATTTATTCGCTCAACCCAACCTACGGACTACGGACTACGGACTAATGATTAACTAGAAATTTGGGAAAAGATTAATAAAGGGTTTTTTATTTTTCCAGTGATAGGTATTAAAATCTCGATTATCAATTGATAAGATACGTCCATTTCCTAACTCTTCTGCTAAGATAACTAGAGAGGCATCGGCTAAGTCCATTGGCAGACTTTGATATTGTTTCATAAGGTCTTGAATTCTTTCTAGATGAGTATTTTCAAGGTGAAATAATAGAAATTTTTGGGGATGTCTCTCAAATACGTTCATTAATTTTATTTGTTTTTCAACTCCTGTATAGAGATTTGGAGAACGTTGTAAAAGAAGATGATAACTTTCTGTTAAAACACACCAAGTTGTAATTAGTGGTTGAGAAGAATACTGTGCTAAGGTTTGCTGTGCTATTAGATGATATTGATCTTTATTGTTAAATAAAGCCACCCAGAACCCGGTATCAACGATGATCATATTTAGCTTTTAATCCTTCTTTGAGAACAGATTTATAATTAGTAGAAAGGTCGGATTCTGCACTAATACAAACGATTAATCCAGATTCTTTTAAAATGTCTAGGGTACTTTGATCTTCAGGGTTTATTTTTGCTGCAATCTCTGGCTTTTTTGCCAAGGAATAGCGTTTTTTTAATAACTCAATAAAATCAATCAGTAAGTTTTGTGCTTCTTCAGGTAATTGGTTAATATCTTGTTGAATTTGTTCTAAGTTAATCATTAGTTTTCCTCCGTTAAGGTTTTTAAATGGGCTGCTAATTTTTAAGCCACATAACGAATAATTTTGACTTCTGCTCCTTTATTAATAGGAATAGAATTACCGTTGGTTGGGTTGACCCAAGGAAACCCAACAATAGTATCATAGCAATTACCGTAGGTTGGGTTGACGTAAGGAAACCCAACAATACACCCAAGGAAACCCAACAATACACCCAAGGAAACCCAACCATAGACCCAAGGAAACCCAACAAAAAGATTCAGACGGATTTAGGTGTTGGGTGTTGGGTTTCGCTTTCCCTTAGAATTGAGAGGTTTTCTTTAACATATTTATTCGCTCAACCCAACCTAGGGACTGCACCTAGTTTTTTACACACAATTTCTGATGGTTTTAAAATAGTTTCTGATACCTCAATGGGCAGAAAAGCGATCGCATCTTGATGATCCGCGTCGGTTAAAATGGTTTCGAGGGTGCTAGGGGTGGGAATTTCGTCCCCATCTGCCAACATGAAGGAAATATGACCTTTTAAGGCTTCAGTTGCCATTTTTTTCGCTTCTTCGATGGTTTCTCCTGCACTAATACAACCGGGAAAGTCATAAAATTGTACCCCATAATCACTATGGTTATCTTTATGAACGGTGGCCAAATAAGTAATCATTGATTTCTCCTTTATCGTAATTTAATACCTGCTTGTTTTTCGATACTGATTAGGGTTTTAAGGGGAATATCCTTTTTAGGGTGAGGAACAGTCACTTTCCCTTTTTTATGGGGATGTTTAAAATGATGATGACTTCCTGTTGTACCTACTTGATACCATCCCTCATCCTTCAGTTTTTTGATAATTTCTCGACTTTCCATAATTGATGATTTCTATTTCACCCCCCTAATTGTTGTAAAATCTGCATCACCTTTTCATAAGTTGCCATATTATTCGGTTGGTAGAATATTATAGCTGCTTGTTGTCGATCAATTTTTGCTTTTTCGGTTTGTTTTAATCTGGCATATAAAAGACCACGACTACGGACTATAGTAATCATAGCAATTATCGTCGATTGGGTTGACGTAAGGAAACCCAACAAAAAGATTCAGACAGATTTAGGTGTTGGGTGTTGGGTTTCGCTTTTCCTGAGAATTGAGAGGTTTTCTTTAACATATTTATTCGCTCAACCCAACCTACGAAACTACTACAGTTGCGAGAGTAGTTTCCGAGCATCAGCGATGATTTTATCACCCCAGAGATTTTTTTGCAGGGTTTCAACCTGAGAAAATTCAGGGTCAATTTTAAGCGCACTTTTAGCAAGTTTGATCGCTTTCTCCGTATTGCCTTGACGGTAGAGAGTAACGGCTAAAGCGAGTTGATTTTCGGCAGATTGGGGGTTAATTTCCAGACTTTTTTGAAATTGGCTACTGGCCAAATTTAGATCGCCTTGTTCGTAATGAATTAAGCCAATATTGGTAATCGCAATTAGATTTTTTTCGTCCAGTTCGAGAACTTTTTGATAGTCTTGGAGAGCTTGAGGATAACGTTTCTGTCTTTGGTAAATTTCTCCCCGGAAATTATAAGAGTCCTTGCGATTGGGATCGAGAGCGATCGCCTGATTGAAATCCGCTAGAGCTAAATCCCATTTTTGAGTTTGATAGTAAAGGAGTCCTCGCGTAGAGTAAAATGAAGCATTGTCCGGCTTAAGCTTGATCGCTTGATTAAAATCCGCTAGAGCTAAATCCCATTTTTGCCATTCTAGGTACTTTAAGCCGCGTAGGAAGTAGGCACTGGGAAATTGCTTGATCTCGATAACTTTCGTGATATCTGCAATCGCTAAATCCCATTTCTTTTGTTGATCATAAATAATATAACGTTGTAAATAAGCCGACCAGTATTTCGGATCGAGTTCGATCGCCCGACTGTAATCAGCTAAGGCGATATCCGATTTTTGCTGTTGTCGGTAAATTTCCCCACGGTTGTAATACAGTTCTGCATCGTTACCATTAAGCTCGATCGCCTTGTTATAATCGGCGAGGGCGAGATCGAGTTGATTTTGATTGCGATAAATATCTCCCCGATAGCGATAGGCTAACTTGAAATAGGGATTAATCTGGATCGCTTGGCTTAAATCGGTGAGGGCGAGATCCCATTCTTTTCGATCCCAGTATAGAATTGCTCTAGCTCCGTAAGCGAATTCGGGGTTTGGCGAGAGTTCGATCGCCTTGTTAAAATCAGCCAGAGCTAAATCCAACTTTTGTTGTTGAAAATAAACACCTCCTCGAGCGACATAACTATTAAAAGAACCGAGTTCGATTCGCCTTGTTCAAATCAGCGAGAGCGATATCCCATTTTTCCTGTTTACTGTAAAGATTTCCCCGCCCCTCGTAACCCAGGCCAGAATTCGGATCGAGTTCGAGTGCTTTATTAAAATCCGCTAGAGCTAAGTCCCATTCGCGACGCGTCGTATAGAATCGCCCGCGACTCTCGTAACCCAGGCCGGAATTCGGATCGAGTTCGATGGCTTTATTAAAATCCGCTAGAGCTAAGTCCTGTTTTTCCATGGATTCGTAAGCGACACCTCGCATTGAATGGGCGACAACGGAATAGGGATTAATTTCGATCTCTTTTGTGAGATCGGCGATCGCTAACTCCTCTTCACTTTGAAAAATATAAAAAATACCTCTCATTCCATAAGAGTTAGGATCGTTAGGATCGATGGTAATCGCTTTGTTATAATCCGCTAGAGCTAAATCCCATTGTTTTCGAGTCTGATAAAACACTCCTCGGCTCCCATAGGCTGCCGCGAAATTAGCATCGATCTCGATGGCTCGGTTATAATCAGCCAGAGCTAAATCCCATTCTTTCCGCTCCTCGTACACATCGGCGCGAGCCATATACGCCCTAGGGTTATTCGGATTCAACGTCAGAGCTTTATTATAATCGGCTAAAGCGAGATCCCATTTTTTTTGATCCTTGTATATATTCCCGCGATTGCTGTACCAACCGGATCGGGGAGCGATTTCTATAGCTCGGTTAATTGCTTCTAAAGCTCGATCGTAACGTTTTACGTTTTGTAGTGCCGACGATAGACTATTGTAATAGTTGGGATTCCGGGTAGAAATTTTGATCGCTTGTTCAAAACTATCGATCGCTTTTTCGGATTGATTCACCCCCCCATAAAATACACCCTGATAATATAAAATTTCCGCGTGAAATTCCGAACCTTTCTCGCGAGTGGGTAGAATAGCGAGGGCTTGATCGAGGGCTTCGATCGCTTCTCGAGCTTTGTATTTGCGCCCGTAAACCCTTGCCTTACCGTACCAAGCTAAATAAGTATATTCGGGATTATTTAATTGTATTGCCCGATCGAAGGCTTGCAATGCCCGATCCTCTTTTTTCAAGCGCCAGAGTTGATTGCCCCGCTCGATCCAGATGTCTGCTGAGGCGTTAGTTTCTGGTACTTCTACACTGACAAGGGTGCGATCAATCTCTTCTTTTTGTTGTGCGGTTAATTGGGGTTGAACGGTAACTAAAGAAGGTAATTTAAACCGAAAATTTTCCTGTAAACCGACAAAACTATTAATCGGAATCCCTAAGCTAAAACCTAGCTGAATTTTACCCTTGACCCCCTCGGAGCGCCCGTGAATACCGATCACCTGTCCGGCCGCGTTTAAGACTGGGCCGCCGCTCATACCGCCGAAGGTAATACTGGTATAGACCATATCGTAACCGCCGCTCAGGGAACTAACTCCGATCGATGCCCCACTTTGGGTAATCGTAAAATCACTCTGTCGCGTGGCGAGAAGTCCTTCCTCCTGACTTTTCACCGCACCGCCGCTAAAGAGCCATGCCGCTTGTTTATCGCCGATTTTCGGGAATCCCGCCACGAAAACGGGACTCTCTCGATCGGGGCTATAATTCGCGATCTCGGCTATAGAATAATTTTCACTACTCTCGAAGGTAAAAATGGCCAGATCGACCCCTTCCTGACGAATAATGGTTTTTTTATCGAGGGGAAGGGTTTTGCCGTCGGAGGTGACGAGGGTATAGGTGAAATCGGCACAGGTTTTCTCCTCGGCTACTTTCTCACAGAGGACGTGATCCGCAGTTAAGACGGTGTAAGTTTTTCCTTCGCGGGCGATAATCACGCCGCTACCGTTAGCCTCGCTACTACTCTCGATCTGGACGGTAAATGCTCTTGCTTTCCCTTCTAATTGGGCGATATAGCCAGTATAAACCGGGTTTTCGATGCTGGAGTCGTTTTTCGGTAAAGGGAGCTTGTAGGCGGTGAGAATTTCGGGTTGGATGTAGGTTAAAAGGGTATTGATGGGAATGCCCCAATTAACGGTTCTCATCTGTTGGATTTGTGCGTCTGTGGGTTTCCTGCCGTCCTCGTAGATGTAGTTAGAGAGAATCGGATAGGCCGAACGTCCGTTAATGCCGATTAACTCATCCTCAAAAAAGATACCACCGCCGCTCATTCCCTGCACGATCTCCCCACTATAACCGATGCTGTAGCCCTCCCGGAGAGGTTGATCGCTCATCTGTTCAATTTTCCCCTCATTGATGGTGTACTGCCCCGTTTCTGCCGAATAACCAGCCATGGTGATTTCTATATCGGTGTCGAGGGGGATAGAACTAATTCGCGCGATCGCATAATCCCGGGTATCGCGAAACTCTACCAGGGCGATATCCTTATCTCCGGGTAGGGAATTCGGGACAACGCGCGCGGTGCGGGTTTGTCCGTCGTGGGTTTGGATCTGTAGGGTGGTCGCGCCGCGAATAACGTGGGCGTTGGTAATCACCAGGTAATTACTCCCTTTTTTGCCGATAATCGTCCCCGATCCCCGATTTGTCTGGCTAGTGATCCGAACGGTGACTTGACGGATCGATCGCTCGATCTCCGCGTCTGGGCTGTTTTCCGCCACGATCGCCGGGTGAGAGAAAGGGGATATCGCTTTAACCGGTACGACGGGCAGAATTAGGAGGCTTAGGAGTAGGGGAAAGGGTTTTAACATGGTTATTATGGGGAAATTCGGGATAAAACAGCGAAAATTCTAGCGGGTGGGAACGCAATTATTTTGCGGGCCAGCAGATCTCGTATCACAGGGTGCGTCGCGATCGGCGAGCGGTACTTTGGCAAAAAACTCCCTCATTGACACCAAGGTTTTACCTCCGGAATTCTGGAGGAGCATATCGGAGGTTTTCCCCTCTAGGATGTCCATGAGTTGTTGTAAGACTAAATCCGGATTGTCGTGGGGTTTGAGGGTAAAAAGTTGGCTATTGCCGTCGCAGGGGTCGTCGGTACGGGAAATCGCGCAGATAATCGGGTATCCTTTCACCCTGCCGGTGGTGAGATAGTTAAAACGCCCTTGATCATAGGCTTTCTGGAATTTTTGCGTGACTTCCTCGCAGCGAACCGGGGAACGTTTGGAGAAATATTCCGATTTCCAGCCGATAATCCGCACATTGCCGCTCCTTTCGGGAATCCAAGCGAGGGTGGCGGGGATCTTGCTTCCCGATGCGCGATCGAACACCTCTTTACAGAAGAAGGTGACGCGATTCGGGGTGGTCGATTGGCTGAAACCGGGGGCGATACCACCGAGGAGGACAGTGGCGAGGAGGCCGACGCAAGCGAGACGGAGGGAAATATGTCTAGGGTTCATAGGGATAGTTCCTCAGAAAATAGGGATTAGAATCGTGATTAGGGTCAAAATGGGATTATTTAAGGGTTAGCGGTGGCGTTGAGGGTGTAGCGACCCGATTCACCCCCTTCGCGAGAGGTAGCCTCTAGGATATAAACTCCATCGGCGGGTAATTCGGTTACAAGTCGAGCGTTAAAATCACCGGGAGCGCGATCGGCTCGCTGGTTACTACGGGCTAACTCTATGTATTTTGTCCCTTCAGGGGATTGGAGAACGCGATAGAGGACAAGATAGGGAGCGATATCTTGGCTATTCATATCTAGAACGATTTTCTGTCCGGCGCGGCCCTCGAAGGCGTAATATTGCTCGTTTTGGTCTTTCGTCAAGGCTCCTTGAACGGTTTGACCGTTAAGAGGCAGCGAGATCACCTGTACTAAATCTTCCTCTACTAGGGTGGAAACGGAGGATATATCGCCTGTTTTAACGGCGGTGAGGAAATCTTGCAGGCGATCGAGGGAAATGGCGAAATTAATCCCGCTTTGGGTACGGCCGATCGGATTTCCCGCACCGTCGTAAACGTAACTCCTGATATCGCCCGCGACGTTAACCCCCACCACTTCCCCCCGTGAATTGAGAAGCGGCCCGCCGGAATTGCCTGGGTTGATATTAGCGTTGTGTTGTACTCTGCCTTTTTCGGGGTCGAGACGGCTGATAATGCCTTGGGTGAGGGTGTTTTGATAGTCCTCGTCTAAGGGTGTGCCGATGGCGAAAACGCTTTCGCCGACTTTGACGGAGTTGGGATCAGCTAGGGGAAGATAGGGCAGGTTCGGGCGGTTATAAATCCGCAGGACGGCTAAATCCACGCCATTTTTGGCGAAGCCGATCACATCGGCGGAGGCCTGCTGTCCGTTGGAGAATTTCACCGTCACCACCCGGGGGCCATTCTCGACAACGTGGGCGTTGGTAATGATCATACCGTCGGGACTGACGAGAAAGCCGCTACCGAGACTGTAACCATTTTTGACGGTGACGACGGCGGGGCTGGCTTTCTGATAGACTCTAGAAGCGGTCTGCTCCTGGGCGAGGATGGGTGGAATGTTTTCCATCAGGAAGCCTCCGGGTTGACAGCTTAGGGCGGTGGTGGCGAGTAGCACCGATAGGGTGAAAGTAATTGGTTTCATCGGGTTGACTCCTCTTTAGTCGGGGGCTGCTGGCAAGGATGTTATCGTTGGGTTTTTCCCAATTATGCGATCGAGTTTTAAGTCCTCAGGTTGCTTTTTTCACAAAAGTTTAAAGGGGGAGAGCGATCGCTCTCCGTTTGAACTTACGCGCCTAATTGCCGTAGTGCTTCTATGGCGCTGTTGTACATTTCTGTGTTTCCCTGCTGGCGAAATAGTTCCGCGGCCGTTGTTAGATCGGCGATCGCATTTTGTCTCTGGTTAAATGCGAGATGGACGATACCCCGTAAATGGTAAGCGTAGGCAGCGCGGGGGTTTAGTCGGATCGCGGTGTTCAGGTCTTGAAACGCCGGTCGCCATTGTTCGCGAATCGTGTAAATCATGCCCCGACCGAAGTAAGCTTCGGTATAGTCCGGATCGAGTTCGATCGCTCTGGTGAATTGAGCGAGGGCGAGATCATATTTTTCCTGTTGGATGTAGTTAACTCCCCGGTTAAAGTGGGCGATCGCTTCTTTGTAGTTCGCTTGAGTGATCAGGGTTTCGGCTGGTTGTCGGCTCTCTAGGGCGATGACGGGGCGAACAGTTGCAAGGGTGGAGAGGCCGATTAGGCTGACGGTGGTGAGAAGGGCGAAGGATTTCATGGGTAGTTCCTCGGTGAGGGTGATTTGAGCTTCTACCTAATTCATCGGTTGCTTTTTTGAGAATATGCAGGATAGGGCGATCAATTTTTTTTCCTTTCGGGTACAAAAGGAAAAAGCGCGGCAATCGGCATCGCTTTGTTATCATTTAGTGAAAAATACTTGTTTTTTTTGATGCAATATGGTAAGCAAATCCCCGACGATTACTGATGCGGAATTAATTCGCCTCAGTTGTCAGAACCCGGAATTAGGCTTTGAACGCAATGCAGATGGAACGTTAGTCACTATGCCCCCGATCGGAAGTATTTCAGCGAATCGAGAACTGAAAGCCGGCGCTCGCCTGCTCTACTGGGTCGAACAGAACGGGTTAGGAGAGGTATTTAGTTCTAGCGGCGGTTTTAAACTGGCCAATAGCGCGGTACGCTCTCCCGATGTGGCTTTCGTGGCGAGAGAACGTTTACCGTCCGGTTGGCAGGAAAGGGAGGATGAATTTCTCGATCTCGCGCCGGATTTCGTGATCGAGATCCGTTCTAAAACCGATAGTTTATCCAAGTTAAAGCGGAAAATGGAGGAGTATCGGGAGAACGGGGTGAAGTTAGGATGGTTGATCGATCGCCACAATAAACAGGCTTTCGTCTATCGTCAGGACGGGACGATTACCTGTTATCCCGAGAACGCGATTTTAAGCGGGGAAGATGTGGTTCCGGGGTTCACCCTAGCGCTAGAAATCTTGCTGTAAGATCGATCGCTTTTTTCGGGGTGAGATTCAAAATCGATCGAGTATCTAGACCGCGCCTAATTGCCGTAGGAATTGCAGGGCTTTTTCGCGTGCTGGCGCGTTCCCTTGCTGGCGGAACAGTTCGGCGGCTTGTCGGAAATCCTCGATCGCTTTTTCCTTGTCTAGCCGATAGACGTAAGGAAACCCAACAATACACCCAAAGAAACCCAAAAAAAGATTCAGACAGATTTGGGTGTTGGGTTTCGTTCCGATGACCCAACCTAGGAAAGGATGCGATCGCTTTTCGTCCTCTAAAACAGTGATCGCACCAAGATGACAAGCACTGTAGGCATGACCCGCTGAATATTGTAAAATTGGTGGTGCGTTACATTTCATGCTTGGCCAAATCCAGCCAAATAAGCTTTAATCTCATGCCAGAAATTTTCAGACTGGAAGGTTATGTTTTCTTTTTCTATGCCAATAAAGGCAATGAACCCATCCACGTTCACGTTCGACGCGGCGGCGGATATGCTAAATTTTGGCTAGAGCCGCTAGAATTGGATTATGCCAAAGGTTTGAAAACTAAAGAAATTGTTCGGGCTGAAATTATCATTACAGAAAACTTAGAAATAATACGGAGGAAATGGCACGATGTATTTGGTACATGAAAGCACAGTAAAAGCTCAAAAAGTTTGGGTTGAAGATAAATGGATTTGTATTCGTTTAGAAGACGATAGAGAAATTCGTTTTCCTGCTTATAAAAATAAACGCTTATCAAAAGCAACCTTTGAACAATTAGCAGAGGTTGAGTTAATTTGTGATGGTACGGGATTACATTGGGAAACCTTAGATGAGGATTTGTCCATCATTGGCATTTTAGAAGGAAGATTGGGTGCTTAAATGTTAAATGCTTAAAAAAAATCGGCTCTACCGACCCTAGTAATCATAGCAATTACCGTAGGTTAGGTTGACGTTACCAAACTACGGCCGGTCGTTGGTAGCTTGAAATCAGAAATATTTTAATTTTTATTTCCTTAAAAAAGGATAACTGATCACTGATCATTGATCACTGATAACTGAAATGTTGGGTTTCGCTTTCCCTGAGAATTGAGAGGTTTTCTTTAACCTGTTTATTCGCTCAACCCAACCTAGAGACTACGGGCACTCACTACTTAATTTAATCACTTGTTGCTCAGGAAATTTAAGGGTAAGTTCCCATTCTCCCCCTAATTCCCTCATCATACGGGTTAAATTTTCTAGGGTAAGATGTTGTTTGAAATCATCCGATTTTGCTGAAAAACAGGGCTGTTCACTTTCGCTTTCCGTGATTTCTTCTGAAGAAAGTCCTAGTCGTTGACGAAGTTCATCAATGATTTGCATTTCTTGTAAAAGTTCTTGGGTTTTAGCTTCAATTTTTGCCCTTCTTTCAGAGGGCAGTTTATCCATTTCTTCATCAAAGGTAATCATAGATTTTACTCCGTTAAGGTTTTTAAATAGGCTTCAAGTCTTTTTTCGGCGATGGGAATGTTTTTTTCATACCATCTTTTATCGCCAGTTTTATTCCCTCCTACTAGCTAAAGTAGGTTGGGTTGAGGCACGAAACCCAACAATACACCCAAGGAAACCCAACAAAAAGATTCAGACAGATTTAGGTGTTGGGTGTTGGGTTTCGCTTTTCCTTGGAATTGAGAGGTTTTCTTTAACCTATTTATTCGCTCAACCCAACCTACGGACTTTATGAACGGTGGCTAAATAAGTAATCATTATGTTTCTCATTTCAGGTTCGCATTAGATTATATTCTTCGCGGATTGATGAAGTTAGAGATTCCACTAAGATTAATTTTTCCTCAATTGACAGGGTTTTTCCTTGTTTAATTAATGTTTGTAAAGACATTTTTTTCAAATCAAATTCAGGCACAAGTAGAGCTAATTCTTGTGTTTGTTGATTTTGTAAGTCAGTAATTAATTCTTGTAAAAATAGAGAATCATTACTTAAGTCTGAAATTTCATCTTCATAGTTTTCGAGAGCTTCTAGTTGTTGAATACGGTCACTATAATTTTTGAGAAGGGATTCGAGAGCTTCGATAATAAATTGGATGTCTTTAAATGATAGAGTTTTCATAGTTTACCTCAACTTACACGATAAAAAAATTCACCAATTACCCTTAAGGCTTGTTGATAGGTTTCTATTGACATGGGAAATAAGGGTTTCCATAACCAGTGATTACCTCGATCATTAATTAATTCTAGCTCACTGGGAATAGAATTCCCCCGATCTAGTTTCCACCAGTTGTTTCCTATTCCCTGAACGGAAAAGGTCGAAATTCCCCCCGGTGTTTGTCCATCGACAAGGTTTTTTTTACCCATATTTGCCCATTATTTTCATAGATAGCAATATCTTTGTTAGGACGAACATGATCCATTCTGGGAGATGTAGCATTACCTCTACGGTATAAATCAACGGGTGTTTTTATCATTTGTCACCTCCCTAATTCGCGTAAAACCTGCATCACCTTTTCATAAGCAGCCATATTATTCTGTTGGCGGAATAATATAGCTGCTTGTTGTAGATCAATTTTTGCTTTTTCGGTTTGTTTTAATTCGGCATATAAAAGACCACGATTGGCGTAAGCCTCAGCAAAATTAGAATTAATTTTAATAGCTTCCTCGTAGTCAGCTAAAGCTAATTTGTATTTTTGTTGAGCAAAGTAAAGATTCCCCCGATTGTTGTAAGCCTCAGCAAAATTACGATTAATTTCAATAGCCTTGCTGTAGTCAGCTAAGGCTAATTCGTATTTTTTTTGGTCTTGGTAAAGATTCCCCCGATTGTAGTAAGCTTTAGCATCATTAGGATTAAGTTCAATAGCCTTGCTGTAGTCAGCTAAGGCTAATTCGTATTTTTTTTGGTCTTGGTAAAGATTCCCCCGATTGTTGTAAGCATTAGCATAATTACGATTAATTTCAATAGCTTTGCTGTAGTCAGCTAAGGCTAATTCGTATTTTTGTTGGTTAAAGTAAAGATTCCCCCGATTGTAGTAAGCCATAGCTAACTTAGAATCAAGTTCAATAGCTTTGTTGAAGTCAGCTAAAGCTAATTCGTATTTTTGTTGGAGATAGTAAACAACCCCACGACCGAGATAAGCCTCAGCAAAATTACGATTAAGTTCAATAGCTTTGGTGAAGTCAGCTAAGGCTAAATCGTATTTTTGTTGGTCATAGTAAAGATTCCCCCGATTGTTGTAAGCATAAGCATCATTAGAATCAAGTTTAATAGCTTTGTTGTAGTCAGCTAAAGCTAATTCGTATTTTTGTTGGTTAAAGTAAAGATTCCCCCGATTGTAGTAAGCTTGAGCACGAGGCGCAAGTTCAATCGCTTTATTAATTGCGGCTAATCCCTCATCATAGCGTTTTAATTCACTTAATACTACCCATTTTTCATTATAGTGATTGGGGTTATTGGGAAACAGAAAAATCGCCTGATTAATCACTGTTAATGCTTGCTCATAATTTTCTAAATATTGATAAACAGCACTTTGCAGTTGTAAAATACTACTGTGAAACTCCTTTAAATCTTCCCCTTTAGGTAAGGTATTAATCGCTTGTTGCAAAGCTTCTATGGCTGGTTGATCTTTATCTAAAGTAAATAACGCTAATCCCTTCCCATACCAGGCTAAATAGACATTATCGGGGTCATTTTGCTTAATCGCCTCATCAAAGGCTTTAATTGCTTCCTCATACCTCCGTAACCGCCATAATTGTCCTCCCCTTTCTATCCAAATATCCGCCTTCGCATTGGTATTAGGAACAATAACACCAGTAATTGCTAAAATAATTTCTTGTTTTTGTTGCTGACTAACTTGGGGTTGAGTAGTGGTTAATAATTGCGGTTTTACCTTCAATCTTTCTTGCAATCCGATAAAAGTGCTAATGGGAATCCCTAAACTATACCCTAACTGAATTTTCCCTCCCCCTGCTCCTTCTGAACGTCCATGAATCCCTATTACTCTCCCCTGGGAGTCTAAGACTGCACCGCCACTCATGCCCCCAAATGTGATGCTGGTATAAACTAATTCATAGCCTCCGGTTAAAGAAGCAACACTTTGTAATGTTCCACTTTGTTGAGTGCTTAAGTCACTTTGGCGGGTTTGTAGTAATCCCGTTTCTTTATCGTTAATTATACCGCCACTAAACAACCATTTCGAGGGATTTTGGCCAATTTTGGGGAAGCCTGCGGCAAAAACAAAATCATTAGTATTTGGGTTATAATTCGCTATTTCCGCAACCGGATAATTGTCCTGGCTTTCAAACTGAAAAACTGCTAAATCTACCCCTTCCTGCCGGATGATGGTGCTTTTCTCGATTTTTCGGGTTTTGCCGTCCCTGGTGACGACGGTGTAGGTGACATTGGCACAGGTTTTCTCCTCGGCTACTTTCTCACAGAGGACGTGATCGGCGGTTAGGACGGTGTAGGTTTTTCCCTGCTGGGCGATAATGACACCGCTACCGTTTGCACCGCTCGTACTATCGATCCGGACGGTGAAACCCTTCGCTTTTGCTTCTAATTGAGCGATGTAGCCAGTATAAACCGGGTTTTCGATGCTGGAGTCGTTTTTCGGTAAAGGGAGCTTGTAGGCGGTGAGAATTTCGGGACGGATGTAGGTTAATAGGGTATTAAGGGGAATGCCCCAATTAACCGCTCTCATCTGTTGAATTTCTTCTCCAGTGGGTTTTGTACCGTCCTCGTAGATGTAGTTAGAGAGAATCGGATAGGCCGATCGCCCGTTAATGCCGATTAACTCCCCCTCGACAAAAATGCCGCCACCGCTCATTCCCTGCACGATCTCCCCACTATAACCGACGCTGTAGCCCTCCCGGAGGGGTCGATCGCTCACCTGTTCAAGGGTTCCCTTTGTCGTCCGATACTGTCCCGTTTCGGCAACATATCCCGCAGCCACCACTTCTAAACCGATCCTTTTTTGATTGATGGTAAACTCCGCGATGGTGGCGATCGCATAATTCCGGGTATCGCTAAACTCTAGCAGGGCGAGATCTTGATTCTCCGATAGGGAACCGGGGACAATGCGGGCCGCACGGCTGTGGCCGTCGTGGGTTTGTACCTGTAGGTTTTTTGCGGTGCGGGCAACGTGGGTGTTGGTTAGGACGAGGTAATTATCGCCTTTTTTGCCGATAATCGTCCCCGATCCCCGATTTATCTCGCTAGTGATCCGAACGGTGACTCGTTGTAGGATTTGCTCCTCGGTAAGCTCCCGATCGCCCTGTGCCGTCAGAATGCGATCGTTAGAAATATTTCCGGCAGCCGGGGTGACAAGGGTTAATCCGGGTTGAGGCAGTAGGGAGAAAAGAAGGATGAGGGCGATCGAAGGTTTGATCATGGCTGTTACCTTGCTATTTTAAATAGTAGAAAACGGGTTTCTCCGAGAAACCCGTTTTCTGGGGTTTCTCCGAGAAACCCGTTTTCTGTGCGTTACTCAACGGATTTAGTATAAGAACGAAGAAAAAAGAAGATACCGGAGGTGGTGAGAAGTGCGATCGCTGGGGGGATAATCGGAACCCAGAGACCGAAATAACTAAAGAGAAGCCAACCGATGCCAGTGAGGGAAATCACAGCGATCACCACTGTCAAAAGTACCGTTTTCACCCGAAGAAAACGCCACGTTAATAATCCCCCCACTAGGGACCACCCCAACACCCAGAAAGTCTCCTGTAGGGGATTCCAGAAAGCGATCGAGGCTCGTTTTCCCGTCATTGTATCGAGAATTTGACTGACTGCGTGCGCGTGCAGATAAACCCCCGGAATTGCTTCCGACGGGTTGCGACTAAAGGGTGTTAAAAAATCATCGATCCCGGGTTCTGTTACTCCAATTAGAACAATTTTTTCCCGGACTGATTTGAGATTAAAACTCGCATCTAAAACCTGTCGGAGGGATTTTTTCGGGGCAATTTTTATGATCGCATCGATGCCATTATCGGCGATTCGACGGTAAGCGAGCATAACTTGACGGCCGGATCGGGTATCGGATTGACGGGTTTTATAGGGGCCGCGGTTGGATTTTAGCCAGTCACCGAGATGAGTATCCCCGATATTAATTTCTAGAATTCCCCGCTCCAGTTTATTGCAGTCAAAATCTTGATTCTGGGATTCTAGATAGCGTTTGGCAATTAGGAGACTAAAACTAGGAGCATAATCTTTAAAATTACAGGACATCGAGTCAACTGTGGCCAAAGAATCCGGGGGAAGACAGGGAGAGGTGCGATCGAGTTTTGCCTGATATAAAAAACGACGAATTCGGGGAACTCCGGCAATGGTTTCGTCTGGCACTGTGTTACTAAAACCACTCTGATTTTTTGGCAGTTCCGTGGGTGGGGGAAATCCGTCCGGTTGCGGGTAATTATTAAACTTACAAATCGAGATAAAATTAGGAGTATTTTGTAATTGGTTGGCTAGGGGTGGATAATCTTGTCTGGCGGCGATGGGACGGAGGATATCTAAGGCGATAATTTGCGGTTGGTAGGGTAGTAATTTATTTAAAAGCTTCGATAATGCTTCTCCTGCGAGGGAACGTTTTTGATCGCTTCCGGGTATTGTTGGTCTTTTCATACCCATGCGATCTTGATATGCCCAATCTTGGCGATCAATGGTAATAATTAATAATCTTTCATCGGGTTTATCTTTGGGTTTTAGTTGCATCAGGCGATCATAAATATTTAATTCTAAGGGTTCTAAAATTCCCGTTTCTCTTATTGCCAAGACTGTCATCGCTACGGCTAAACCTAAACCGAAAGTTAGAGCGAATCGTCGCCAATTTTGTTGTTTTTGAGGGGAGTTACTGAAACTATGCCAAGTGGGGGGTTCTTCGGTGGGATTGGGGCAAACTACGGGCAACCAACTGGCACAGGGATAGTCTTTTTCCCAGTCATCGTGGAGATTTTTTTGGGCTTCATGTACGGCGCTATAGAGAGATTTATTACTGGTAAAAGCGGTTAAAAAGTATTGCAGAAATTTGGGAGAAATAGGATCGGGTAATTTCTCGCGCATAAAGATTAGATGGGGAAGTGCCATACCTTTTTCCCGTGATATTTGTTGTGCCAAACCGATACCATCACAGGAGTTAAATATCGCTAACTTTAACCCGTTTTTAGTGGCTTCTCCCAGGGAAAAGCTAAAATCAGCTATCTTTAATTTATGAGTTTCTGTTAGTTGAATTTCGCAATCTTGGCCATCTTCTGTACTGGCACTATGACCGCTAAAAAAGAGGATATTCCAAGTTTCTTGACGCAATAACTGATTTAATTTTTGCGGGTGGGGAGCTTTTTCCCAGATAATTTCCGCTCCTGCTTTTCCCGCAATATTGTCTAAAGTTTTGCGATCTTCTTCGAGAAATCTTAAGTCGGTGGCATAGCCTAAAATGACCAAAATCCGAATTTTTTCATGATTTTTTAATTGTCTGGCTAAGGTATCGTATTCTGAGACAATAATTGCTATATCTGCGCCGATATTTTTGAGAATTTTCCATTTTTCTCAGGGGAATCTTTGCAGCCAAATATTATCGGTTTGTAACCAGATACGAAAGTTATTCCCAGAGAGCAGAATTGCGGTTTTAATCGGTTAAAATTCTGGGCTATTATTTAACCATTTGTTTAATTTGTCCTCAAATAATTTGGCTTTTTCTTGGCAGTTTGTAAAGACTAAACTCTGCTGATAACTATTGGTAATTTGTTGGGGATTGCTATCTTTTAAGACTTTAAAAAATTCCTCTAATTCACTATAGTAACGTGGCCATTGACGGTAAATAGTTAATAACTCTAAATTAGCTGGTAGCCTTGCTTTGATCACAGTTTGGGGACGAGAATTAAGATCGGGACGAATTTCTAATTTTACTTTAAATCCCCGATCAAATGTGCCATCTAGTTCGAGAGTCAAGAGTTTAATCATTAAGTTTTTCCTCGCTTAGACTTGTAAATATTCCGTTACTTTTGCCGATTTTAAAGCCACTTCAATGAAGAATTTATCCCCCAATTCAGCATCAAATCAATAACGAATAAATTCATCGTTACCTGTGGCAATTACTTCTCGAAAAACCTCTCCAGTTTCGGTAAGAATAGTTAATTTTAAATGGGGGGGTAAAGTGCTTGTTTCTCCCGTGGGGTAAACAGTCGCTACGGACTCAACCCAACTGAGATCACGGCCGAAGCCTGAGCGTAGCCGAAGGGCCAACTCTAATCCGGCTTGAATTCGGTAGAATTTAGAGGGAGAATTGTTGGTCAGTTTGGCTTTTGATTTCTTCGAGTCAGACTGAAAGTAATTCCCTTAAATCTCAGTTAACTGATGATATTTTCCGGAGACGGCGTTTTGGTCTAAGATTTAATCTAATTGCTGGCATTTACAATTATGAACTTGCTTTAGGCTATCATCAAGTAGCTGAATAAGACTTTTGCAGAAGAGCTACTGACTTGAAACCCCAGCAAGCTGATGCTCTCTGGTATGGGTTACGTCCTTCTAGCGAGTGTGTTTACTGCGACCTCAAGTCTGACGGTTGGCAGTGGCAAAACACTCGTCTGCTTGACCCACAGCGTGCCGAACGTCTTTGGTTAGCTATGGCTGTAGCCACTCTCTGGATGGTTATACCCAGTGGAGAAGCGGAAAATCAATCTTCCCTTGCCCAATTTCGAGTAACTTCCCCCCAACATACTGTCTTTAGCCAAACTCTCAAGCTCAACCCCTTTCGTCAGATTTCTTGTTTTCTTTTGGGTTCTCTGACCCGGCGTTGCTGATTTACTGAAGGGTTTGTCGATTCACCTTCTTCCTTCTTTTTCCCCCCCTCCCACCCCAGTTGATGCTTTTTACTACTCCCCTTCCTCTTAGTTGTAAAATACCTACACCTGTCAGCCTCTCCCCACTTCCCCCCGCAACGCGCACGAAGTGGTCTCCCTACTCCCCCATCTCCCTACTCCTGTCTCGGAGTCTCCTGTTTCAACTAAGAAATTAATTTTGCACGACCACTTACTAAGGGGGCCTTCCTTGCCGAAACAAAGATTAGATTTATTATTAGTAGCCAAAAATCTCTGTGATTCCCGTCAACAGGCACAGCGATTAATTTGCGCTGGAGAGGTGAAAGTCAATCACCAAATTATCGATAAACCAGCCACAGAAATCGACCAGGAAGCGGCGATCGAGGTTAAGCAGAAACTGCCCTATTTGTCAAGGGGTGGCGAAAAATTAGCCAAGGCCTTAGAATTGTTTGCCATCGATGTCGGCGATCGCATTTGTTTAGATGGGGGCATTTCTACGGGGGGATTTACCGATTGTCTCTTGCAAAAAGGAGCAAAACGGGTTTATGGGGTTGATGTGGGTTATGGACAAGTGGCGTGGAGTTTACGGCAGCATGAACGAGTTATTTTACTAGAAAGAACTAATTTTCGCTATTTAACCCCAGAAAAGTTATACGGACAGGAAAAACACGCCGATTTAGCAGTTATGGATCTGTCTTTTATTTCTCTGACTAAAGTTTTACCGACCCTGTGGACGCTGTTAAATCCACCGCGAGAAGCGATTTTATTGGTCAAACCCCAATTCGAGGTGGGACGGGAAAAAGTCGGTAAAAAAGGGGTAGTTCGCAACCATCAAGACCAAGCGGGGGCAATTTTTCAGGTTTTACAGGCCGCCGAAGTTTTAGGATGGTTCTATCGGGGTTTAACTTGGTCTCCCATTACCGGACCTGCGGGTAACGTCGAGTATCTTCTCTGGTTGTCCACCGATACCGGCCAAGTTAGTCCCAGTTTAGCCGCGATCGCAGAAATCACTCAAGCAGCGATCAAACAGTTTTAACCCCAGTGTTTTCTCAAGGAAGTGGGGAGAGGGGGAGATTTTCGGAAAACCCTTGACAAATGGCGAGACTTGTTTAAAATTATTATATGATCGGGATCCGTGCGCCCATATATATAGGGTTTTTGAGGGAAGATAACAGAAAAAAAAATAGACTCAAAAATCGGGTTGAGTAGGAATAAGGATAAAGGTATGAAGACGGAAATATTCTCTCCCCGACAAGCATTAAACAAAGCATTTCTGAGAGTCAAACCGAATCTTTGTCAGGTAGAGAAGTTTCAAGTATTCTTACATACAAAAACGATGATCGAGGAGTTCAATATATCGGAAAATGGGAGAGATAACCCGAAAAATTCTTGTTAAATCATGTTAAGTCCGGTAGACACGATTAAAATTCTCGAAAATCATCCCGATCGCACTTTTCCAGCTGGTGAAGTTATTTTTGCCGATGGCACGGAGGGCGAGTTAATGTACGGTATTCTTAGCGGAGAAGTGGAGATGTATATCAGAGGCCACTTGATAGAAACTCTAGAAAAAGGGGATGTATTCGGAGCAGGAGCACTCCTGCATGAGGATAAACTGCGAGAATCCACAGCTATCGCCAAAACTGATTGTAAATTAGCCTATCTCAATCAACCGCAGTTTTTATTTGCCGTGCAGGAAACCCCCATGTTTGCGATCGAAGTGTTAAGAAGTTATTCCGATCGCTTTCGCCAGTTGAAAAAAATCTTCACCAGTGAAGCATAGAGGAGGAAAGGAAAGCCATCCCCACCAAAACTATTGACCGAAAATCTCACCGATAGTTAAACGGGAACCATTAACCAAATCCCCACCAAAACGCGGTGGTTTTCCCGATAATTGCACTTCTTTTAATAATAAAAAACCCTCTCCCGTTTGTATGACTGGCCCGAAATTTTTCCAGAGAGCTACTATCGATCCCACTTCTCCGTTTAGATGAGAAAGGTCTTTTGTCTGTAATTCTCGAGGTAGTTGACTAGGATCGTCTAGGGGAATAGTCGCCATCACTTTTAGGGGTTGTCCCCGGAAAGTGGTTAGCCCATGAGGATAAAAACCCCGGACTCGATCGTGAATTGTCCGGCCCGAATCTTGCCAGTTGATTAGGTAGTCGGATTTTTGAATTAAAGGGGCATAGGTGGCATCGTCATTATTTTGAGGAATTGGGGTAATTTCTGCTCGATCGAGCTTAGAGAGGGTTTCTAGGAGCAAATCCGCCCCCATTTGTCCTAGGGTTGCTCCCACCTGTTCGGCATTGTCAAAAAGAGCGATCGGGCTGTAGGCTTTCAGTAACATCGGTCCGGTATCCATGCCCGCATCCATTAACATGGTGGTAATGCCGGTTTCTTTTTCTCCCCTAGCGATGCACCACTGCACGGGGGCTGCTCCCCGATATTTGGGCAAAATTGAGCCATGAACGTTAATACAGCCTAATCTTGGCATCTCTAGAATTTCTGGGGAGAGAATTTGTCCGTAGGCCAGCACCACAAAGGCATCCGCCCGCGATTGTCTGAGAAAATCTAAGGTTTTAGCGTTTTTTTTCACACTTTTGGGCTGCCAAACCAGTATTTGCTGTTCTATGGCTATTTGTTTCACTGGTGAGGGGATTAATTGATTGCCCCTTCCCCGGCGCTTGTCCGGTTGGGTAACGACGGCAATCACTTCTATATCGGGATTGGCTAATAATTTTTTCAGGGTGGGAACGGCAAAAGTCGGGGTTCCGAAAAAAACAATACGCATGGGAGAGGGGGGGATTTTTCAGTTATCAGTGTGCAGTAATCAGTTATCAGTAATCAGTAATCAGTAATCAGTGAAAAGAAAGGGCGAATTCTTGAGTGAAAATGTCCAACCAGTTATTAACGACTAACTATGCCAGACCATTGAATTTTTTTGGCTTTTTCCCGACGATAGGAGAAAAAATGATCCTCTTGTTGATAGGTGCAAAAAGGAGCGATCGCAATTTGTTCATCCCTAATTCCTAACTGTTGTAGTTGATGATAAATCACCCGTCGTACGTCTAAGCGCACTTTTCCTTTTTCCTCGTCAGCAAATAAGGGGGAGGGGGACAGGGTAAATAAATTCGCCAGAATTTGGTCGGGATTAGTTTCTTGGGGAAATAAACTTAAACCCACTTCCGCCGCAACTTCTGTCTCTACTTGATACACTTCCCCGGCAATTGCCGGCCCCAGGGCCAGCACTAAGTTATCTAAACAACTGCTGGAGTTTAATAACTGCTTAACTGCTTTGGGAACTATCCCCTTGGCTGTCCCTCTCCATCCAGAATGAATCGCCACCCCAACACCGGTAGAGCGCTCACCTATTAGTACAGGCGTACAGTCAGCACTGGCCACCCAAATCCCTTGACCAGAAGCATCGGTGATAATCCCATCCGCTTCGACAATTTCCGGGTTAGTAATCGCTTGGGGATTTAATAGGCGATCGCCATGTACCTGTTTGACCCGATAAACCGGTACATTTGCGCCTAGAGCAGCTGTAAAAGCTTCCGGGGTTTGGGGGTAATAATGACGGGTAAAAAAGCCGTGAGACCAGTCCTCTAAAAGATTACAGGTAAGATAGGGCAATCCTTGCCATGTTTGCCATTGCCACAGAGAAGTCCTAGTTAATCGGACATCGATCGCTACATTGGTCACAGTATAAGCCTCTCTTGCTGCATTAATACCTCTTTCTCTCCTATCCTAGTTCTGAGCTTGGCTAAAAGGCAACCAGAAGATTACTACTCTGTGTGGAAATGCAGGGAGATGGGAAGTGGGAAGTGGGAAATGGGAAGTGGGGAGAAAAAAGCTGACCGCTGACGACTGATAAGTAATAGTTTGTCGGTATTTCTGCAAATGTGAGATGCAGCCGATGGCCGATCTTTTGTTGGCAATTCTAATAAGATGGGAATTAAGTCTTTGGCAATATCAATGACGGCATCTATTGTCTTAGCTTCAGCGACAAGTCCTTGTATGTCGGGACTGGTGGCGACATAGTAATCTTGTCCGTTTTCATTAAATCGTTCAATGGTGAGATTAATTTAGTTTTTCATGGGGAATCAATAGGGTTTATAGAATAATTTTGTTATGACAAATCTTCTCAAGGTGAAAAATGTTCACAATGTTACATTATGGGCGCAAGCAGTTCGCTCAACTCACTGACCACGTTGCGCCCCTACCGCCGCACGTGGTGTGATTGGTAGGGGCGTATAGTGTACGCCCTTTCTTCGATCAGATAAGCTTATCACCATAACCCCAAGAGAGCCAATCTGTGCTAAAAGTTCCTCATAGTCTTTAAAAAGGATAACACCGGGTTTTTGGTTTAATTCAAGGGCTTTTTGTTGATATAATTTCAATGAATTCTCCTGTAGCAATAGTATTCAATACATTACGAACATCAGGCATTAGTGGCAATAAATCAGATATCTTATTAGTGGGTGCAACGAGAACAATAACTGCTATTCCAGCTTGTTGTAAATTTTGTTCATAACGCAAATTTTGATCAGTCGTGAGTAGGATTGTAAATCCATTCTGACTGATCAATTTTAGCAATTCACCGTTCTTTTTTCCTGACCATCCTATCTTGACGGCTAATTCAAGAGAGGCGATCGCTTGCTCTTTGCTGACACTGGGAAAATGATCCAAAAATACGTCTAATGAGTCACCTGCTTCTAGATAATCGAGTAAGGTTTTAATAGGTACACGAGTCCCTTTAAAGACGGGAGTTCCTCCTAGAATATCAGGATCGCTGTGAATAATCGCTTTAGTTTTCATTGTTGTTATAGGTGGGCAAGGGTTTCTAATCTTGGCTCTTCGGTAATTGTTATGCAAATAATTAACTTAAAATAAAATTCGATGAGAGTGCCTACGCCTAAAAGTAGCTGAAATCTATACAGGGAGACACTTACGGCACAAATAGGTTAATGCCAAAAGATAGACAATTGAGTTAAGATTTGATATAATAGCCAAAAACCCGAGTATTTTACTCATGATGCTTGACAAATTTTTGAACCTAAAAGGAACGTCTATTCAAGGCTATCTACACCTAGAAAATATCGGTATAGTTTGCCGAATCGAATCGAAAAATCAAAAAGCAACCTGTCCTCATTGTGGGTTAGAGAGCGATAAACTACACCAAAATCATCGACATTTAGTCAAAGATTTACCAATCTCAGGACAACCAGTGTACCTACAAGTTAATCGTCGTCAATTTAAGTGCGATAATTGTCGAAAACCCTTTAGTGAAGAGTTAGATTTTGTCGCCAGTAAACGAACCTATACGAAAAGACTAGCCGAAAATATACTCGAACAATTAAAAGAAGGAGATATTTTAAATGTTAGCCGAATCAATGACGTAACGGAAGAAGAGATTCAAAGAATGTTAGAGGACATAGCCGAAGAAATTACAGAGCCAGACTTATCGGAATTAAAAAGACTAGGAATTGATGAAATCGCTCTAGTCAAAGGACAAAAAAATTACTGTGCAGTTTTAGTAAATTTAGATACGGGAAAACTAATAGCTATTCTAGAGAAGCGAACACACTCTTGAATTAAGGAAAACCCTTACAGGCTGGGGAAAAGAGGTGTTAGAGCAAATTGAAGAAGTCAGTATATATCTTTGGTTGTCCTATAAAAATTTGGTGAAAGAATTGATGCCATCGGCCGAGGTAGTCGCCGATAGATTCCATGTCATGAAACAAATTAATCAAGAGTTATATGAACAGAGAAGAGCAGAAAAAAGAGCCGTAGAAGCGCAGAAAAATAAAAAACAAAAAGCGGAAAAAGAAGCAAAACTAGAAGTTTTAAAGCGAAGTAAATATAGTCTGTTAAAAAATGAAGAAAATTTAACGGAACCCCAAAAACTCAAACTAGAAGCTATCAAAGAAAATTGACCAAGTTTGAAAAAGATGCAGGAATTAAAGGAAGAATTTAGAAAGATTTATGAAACCTCAGAGAATCCGACAGAGGGAATGCTATCTATCTCAGAATGGTTGGCAAAATCCTCCAGTGTTTTTACCAAGAGTTGTCAAACAATCCGAAACTGGTTTGGAGAAATTATTAGTTATTTCGAGCAAAGGACAACGAATGGGGTGGTCGAGGGAATCAACAATAAACTTAAACTAATAAAACGGAGAGGCTATGGCTTTAGAAACTTTCGGAATTTTTGGGTTAGAAGTATGTTATCTTGGCATCTTGTATGTTGATTTAGCATAAAGAGTAACGAAGAGCCAAATTTTTATTGCCTGGGTTTGTAAGGAATCATCATCTTTAAACCCTCCCATAAATCGGTAAACCAATGCACCTATTCCAGTGCCAAAAAAAATAGATGGTATGATTGGCAAAGGTATGACATTGGGCAACAAAGCTATAGCCGTACCCAGTCCAAAACCAAAAGCCGTAACTACAATGAAAAATTTATCAAAAAAATTAGGACCTGCCGGTTCTAATGGAGATGCGGAAACCGACGGCGGCGATTTTTGTTCAGAATCGGGATTTTGGTTTTGCATTACTCATTTTTCAACTCTCGTACATCCAAATTTCCTAGAAATTCAAAACCTGTCAATCAGAACCAACTCGAATTAATGGCGGGAAGCGGATTTGAACCACTGACCTTCGGGTTATGAGCCCGACGAGCTACCAGACTGCTCTATCCCGCGTTGCTTTATTTAGTATAGAACTAAATCTCGGTAAATGCCAAGGAGTTTGTAAAATTACTTTACATTTACCGTCCGACCAGAGGTTAATACTTACGTTCCACGGGGGTGAAATCCTGAATCACCACGGGCATATAGTTGATATCGATGCGGTCGGGGGAATAATAGGCGAGGGTATGCTGAAGAAAATTTTGGTCATCCCGTTGGGGAAAATCCTCGCGGGAATGGGCCCCTCGGCTTTCTTGACGATTGAGGGCAGAGGTGAGGATAATTTCCCCCACTACCATGAGACTTTGTAATTCCCAGGCCTCGATTAGTTCCGTATTCCAGCAATCCCCCGTATCATCGAGGTAAATCTGCTCGTATTGGCGCTTTAATTCGCCGATTTGTTTAATTCCCTCGCGCATGGTCGCTTCGGTGCGAAAAACGCCGCAATGTTGGGTCATACAGTCTTGGAATTGCTGACGTAGTTGACCGATGCGAATCGTGCCTTTTTTGGTCAATAGAGCGGTGATTTGCTCTTTAGCCTCCTGAAGGTAAATATCGGGATTAAAGACGGGAAAAGCGCGTTTTTCGACGTATTTAGCGATCGATTTGCCGGTTCTTCTCCCATAGACCACACATTCTAACAGGGAATTACTGCCCAAACGATTGGCCCCGTGAACGGAGACACAGGAACATTCCCCAGCGGAGAAAAAGCCTTCGGTGAGGGTATCGGCACTTAAGCGAACGCGACCATCGGTATTAACGGGAATGCCTCCCATACAATAGTGAACTGTAGGACGTACAGGCATCGGTTCCTCTACCGCATCGACACCGACGAGACGGTGGGCCTCCTCCCAACAGAAAGGAATCCGACTCATAATTTTTTCCCGGCCTAAATGGCGTAAATCCAGATAGACAAAGGGGCCTCCGGCGCTACCGTCCAGATTTACCCCCCGGCCGGCGCGAATTTCTAGGGTAATGGCCCGGGAAGTGATGTCCCGGGGGGCCAATTCCATGCGCGAGGGGGCATAGTCTTCCATAAAACGACGACCTGCGCTATTGATTAAATAAGCTCCTTCACCCCGGACTGCTTCCGAGATTAAAACACCGACGGGATAGAGTCCAGTGGGGTGAAATTGGACAAATTCCATGTCTTCTAGGGGAATACCCGCTTTTGCCGATAAAGCTAAACCGTCTCCCGTACAGGCGAAATCGTTGGAGGTGGTGTTATAAACGCGACCATAGCCCCCCGTCCCGAACATAATTGCTTTTGCCCGGAGGATTTCTATCTGTCCGGTGGCGATTTGGTACATAACTACTCCTTTAGCTGTACCTTCTTCGAGGATAAGACGCAAAACGTACCATTCATCGTAGATTTTTACCTGATTACGGCCTAAATTGCTGACTAATTCGTGCAGCATGGCGTGACCGGTTTTATCGGCGGCGTAACAGGCCCGGTTATGGCTGTGACCGCCAAAGGCTCTTTGGGCAATGCGTCCATCTTCGAGACGGGAGAATAACACGCCTAGATGTTCCAATTCGATGATAACTTCGGGGGCTTCTCGGGTGAGGATATCCACCGCATCCTGGTCAGCCAGAAAATCGGAACCTTTGACAGTATCGTAGGCGTGGGCCTTGGGATTATCTTTGGGGTCAACGTTTTGCAGGGCGGCGGCGATACCTCCCTGGGCAGCGACGGAGTGGGAACGAATTGGGTGGGTTTTGGCAACGACAGCAACATCGATAGTCGGGTTGAGGCGTTTGATTTCTAAGGCGGCGCGGCATCCTGCTAACCCACCGCCCACTATAACGACATCGTGTTCTTTCATGGCTGATTTTCCTACGGGCTTCTGTTTCTATGGTGGGGTGAGAATTGCTCCCAAGTGAGTTTTGTAACCGAGACTTTATATTTCAGGAGTCAAAAGACAAAAGACAAAAGGCATCTTTGTTCTCCCCACACCCCACACCCCACTTCCCAAAAAACAACCCGCGGCAGTTAACCGCGAGTTATTTTTGGTTAAAATCGGATAATTAGGGTCTGCTGAATAAATCTAAAAACCTTGTTGGGTAAGACTTTTAGACTTTTTGTCAATCAAAAAGTACCGGACTGGGAGTGATCAGGGGGAAAATTCCGGGACTTTTTCCCTGAAAATTAGGTAGTTGACCACCTGAAAATCGGTAAAACCCTACACCCCACACCCCACACCCCACACCCTACCACCACCGAAAAACTTTTTCAGCAGACCCTAATTACTCAACGGTAATCGTTCCGACCATACCGGCGCCGCGATGGGGTTCGCAGTAGTAGGTGTAAGTACCCAGTTCGCTGAAAGTGCTTTCAAAGGACTCACCGGCGGAAAAAGCCAGACCTTTGTGGGATAATTTGCTGGCTTGAGCTTCGGGAACTTTGGTGCTATCGAAAACTATGTTATGGGGAGAAAGTTTGTTATTGACCCATTTCACCGTATCTCCTGCTTTAATAGTCAGGGTGGGGGGATCAAATTGTAGTGTACCTGCATCACCGCCCATCTTAACCGTGAAGGTTTCCGCAGCAGCGGCGGCAGTGTTGAAGAAGAAGCTAGAGACGACTAGCACCACGGTAGCGACCAATAAACCTAATTTTTTCATGCTTGTTAATCCTTTACACGAGGGAAGATGACAAGTTTGACAGCCTGTCTTTTGACAAAAAAGTAAAAGTTTGCTTTTAACTGTCCCATGGATTAATTCTACACGAAGTTTGACAGCTTGTCTTTTGACAAGAAAACCGTTTTTTTCTGACGATGGTTGGGGAATTTCTTGAGAAATAGAGGAGAACCTATCGTGAAAAGATTATTAATTTCCCTGTGCTTGCTCTTGGCTGTGGTTACATTCGGTATGGCTCGTCCCGCTTTAGCTGATGGGGCTTCGATTTTCAGTGCTAACTGCGCTTCCTGCCACATGGGCGGTAAAAACGTGGTTAATGCCGCTAAAACCCTGAAAAAAGAGGATTTAGTTAAATACGGCAAAGATTCCGTTGAAGCTATCGTTACCCAAGTTACCAAAGGTATGGGGGCGATGCCTGCTTTCGGTGGTCGTCTCAGCGCTGAAGATATCGAAACTGTAGCTAATTATGTCCTCGCTCAAGCGGAAAAAGGCTGGTAAAAATTAGTTATCGGTGGCGAGTTATCGGTTGTCAGTCTGGTAAGAATTGTAGCGATCGAAATTCTTGGGTCATTTGCTGGCTTAAAATAGCTAATGGTTCATCTCGGGGCAAGGTTGTGAAATTGCGATCGTTTTTCTATCTTTTAGGTGCGACGGTAATCATTCTCCTAGGAGTCGCTACAGCCAGTTTTGCTTGGATTCTCGCCGATAGTCCGCTGTCTTTGCTCAAAGGTGGGGTGCTGCGGGAACCGACGGCGGCGATTTTTGTGCCGAAACAGGCCCCGGTTATGGTATCCCTGTTGGTCAATCCCGAACGTTTGGAGTCTTTTGGTCAATTAATCGCTACACCGGCTAATCGACGACGTTCCCACCAAGAAATTAAGGATTTAGAAAAAACTCTCCTCGGTAAAACGGGATTGAATTATCAAAAGGAAATCAAACCTTGGTTAGGGGAGGAAATTACCCTCGCTGTTACTTCCCTAGATTTCGATCGCGATACCGATAATGGTATCCAACCGGGTTATCTTTTGGCAATTGAAAGTAAAGATGGTGAACGCGCTAAGGAATTTCTGCAAGCTTCCTACTCAAAACAGGCGGTTTCGGGCAAATTTGACCTCGTTTTTGAACCCTACAAGGGAATTAACCTCATTTATCAACGTCCCTTGACCGCGGGAGATAATAATCGTTTTCTCGCTAGTGCCGTGGTGGGGGATACGGTGCTTTTTGCCAATAATATCAAGGTTTTGCGCGAGGCACTTAATAACGTGCAAGTACCGGATTTAAACCTAAAAAATAGCCCCGATTACCAAGAAGCAATAAAAAATATCACTGAACCGCGTATAGCTATAGTTTACGGCAATTTACCCACGTTATCGGCTTGGATCGCCAATCAACCCGTCCCGGAGAGTCCCGAAGCAAAACAACGATTAGCCACGGCTTTTACGCTCAAATCCGGGGGAATAGTCGCTCAAACCGCCTTAATTGGGGTCTTAGGACAGGATAACCAAGCCCCAATTTTATCTAGTCCCGTGGGAGCATTATCTTTTATCAGCGAAAATAGCCTTGTAGTCGCCGCTAGTCGCGATTTAAATCGTTTTTGGACTCAGGTAGAGGAGGGGTTAGAAGCAGATAGTCCCCTACAGGAATTAATAACACAGGTCTTAAACCGCTTCCAGTCGCCTTTAGGTTTAAATTTGCCTGAAGACGTTTTTAGCTGGGTTAGAGGCGAATATAGCCTCGCTCTCGTGCCTAGTTCAAAGGGGATGGAACCCGATAGTGTTTTTGTAGGGGAACGGGTGATGGGAGTAGAGGTGGACAATGCGATCGAGCATTTGGATGAGTTAGCCCGCAGTCGCGGCTATAATGTGGTTAATCTGCCTTTACTCGATCGATCGGTGACAGCTTGGACAAAGTTAACCACGGCAGTCCCAGGGGGAAAAGCGCAACTAGAGACGATCGTGACGGGAGTGCATACGAGAGTCGATAATTATGAGATTATCGCTAGTTCTGTGGAAGCGATGGGTTTAGCTTTATCTGCACAGAAAAACCCGATTTTAAGCAGTGGTAAGTTTCGACAGGCAATTACTGCTCTACCTGCGGAAAATGATGGTTATTTTTACGTCGATTGGCGACAATTACAGCCAGTTATCGAGGCAAAATTCCCGATCGTGCGGGTGTTAGAATTATCCATTAAGCCTTTATTTAATAATCTGCGTTCTCTTACCATTAGCAGCCAAGGTAGTGATAATTCTGTGCGTCGGGGAACGATTTTCTTTAATCTGGGAGTGAAATCTTAATCAGTTATCAATTACTGAAGGTAAGAGGCAACCCCCCAATCCCCCGACATCGGGGAGCAAAAAAAAGGGGGGGACGGGAGAGGGGAGTCTGATTGACTGCCACGAATAAAGAAAAATGGTATCACTGGAAATGCCCACGCTGATCACAAAATTGGCCAATTGTCAATAGTTTTTGAGATGCGCTCACCCGGTCAGATTTTTCTAGCTTTTTCGGGAATAATAAAGATAATCACCTCAATCTCTAATTTTTATGCTATGTCTCGTCTCCTCATCCAGCAATACTATAGCGAAGTCGATAAAATTATTCAATTTGGAGGCAGTAAAAAAGAAACTTCTTTAAGAGTTGCTTTCCAGAATCTTTTAAATGAATACTGTAAAACCCGTGATTTTTTATTAATCCCGGAATTAGATTATCGTAACAAGTCAGGAAAGTTAGTTTATCCCGATGGTACAGTCAAAGATGCTTTAAGATTAGACTGGGGTTACTGGGAAAGTAAGGAAAATTTGAAGAGGATTAGTAGTTGAACCACACAATCATCTCATCTGTTGACAAAAGTTAAATTATATGTTCATACAACAACCAATAGCAATTGATATATTTGCTGGAGCCGGTGGGTTCGGACTAGGATTTAAAATGGCAGGTTATTCAGTGCCGTTAGCACTGGAAATAGATGCTTGGGCTTGTGATACTTTGCGTTACAATCATCCCAAAATGCTAGTTCTTCAACATGATATTCGTGATTATTGTACTGAAGATAGTGTCAAGAAAGTGTGTATTTTTAAACCAGACGTTATTATTGGTGGTCCACCCTGTCAAGGATTCAGTATTGCTGGTCCGGCACATAAAGATCCTCAGGATCCGAGGAATAGTTTGTTTTTAGAGTTTGCTCGTTGGATAGATTACCTAAAACCGAAAGCTTTCATTATAGAGAATGTCAAAGGAATTTTATCTCGCAAAAATAGCGACAATTTAAAAGTTATAGACATTATACAAAGCACCTTTATTGAGCTTGGTTATTTTGTAGAGGTATGGTTAATAAATGCGCTTAATTATGGCGTTCCTCAGTCCAGAGAAAGAGTTTTTATTGTGGGAAATACCAGTGGAAAAAAGATTGGAATCCCCACTATTAGTCATTCGTTAAAGTTATACAATGATAGAGGTAATCGTCAACTTTCCTTGTTAGAAACAGAGACCTTAAATCCTGCTATTAATCTCTGGGATGCTATCTCAGATTTACCTTTATTAAATGCGAGAGAAGGACAAGAAGAACAGTCGTATATTTGTGACCCTCAAAACAGCTATCAAACATGGATAAGGGATAATAGTGATGTATTATATAATCATGTAGCTATGGAACATTCAGCAAGACTTGTTGAACGTTTTAAACATATTAAATGGGGAGAATCTAGTTCTGATGTACCCCAAGAACATAAACCTAGACGAAGAAGTAGCAATGGGGAGTTATCTTCCCATTGCTATGATCAAAATAATCGTCGTTTAAATCCCTACGAACCATCTCATACAATTACAGCTTCATTTTATGCTAATTTTCTGCATCCTTTCCAAAATCGTAATTTAACTGCTCGTGAGGGTGCGCGATTACAATCTTTTCCCGATCAATACCGTTTTCTTGGCAAAAAAACCGTGGTTTCTCAAAAGTTATTACATAGAGAAAAAAGATTTGACGAAAAATTCCTTTGTCAGTACAATCAAATAGGTAATGCTGTACCACCTCTCCTCGCTCGTTCCATAGCATTACATATTAAAGAAAAGTTAAATTTATGTCCAAAACCAGTAGAAATCCTCTAGTTCACGGTTCTAATCTTGAACAAAAGGAAAACCACCCTCAAAAGTATAAAGATGCTGAAAGTAAGCGATTTCTTGGTGAAATACGAGAAAAATATGATCAGTGGTGTAGCATTAATTATAAATTAGTCGGACCGACTTCAATAGCAACAGAGCGAGACAATAAAATTTTGCAAAGACGAGTTAAACTGCTGTCAATTTATAAAGATTTTATCGATCAACAACAATACGCAGAAAAATTTGACTCTCGTTCCAATCTTCATTCAACGGTACTTGAGGAATTTTTGTACTATTTATTTAAAGATTTAATTGGTGATTTTGGTGAGAATACTTTAATTGGTAAATCACACACTTTCAAAGACATTTTCTTTGTTCCTCCCAGTTATTCAGAAATGCTCAAGCGTCCTTACGCTCGTATTGAGAAAAAGGATCATGATTTTGTTATCGGTACAACAATTAAAGCATCTCTAGAATCATCTTATCCCCTGGCACAAAATAATCCGACAGAGCAGTTATCATCTTTTTCACCAAAAGATGATCCAGATAGTTATTCTGAGGTGAAAATCACCAATAATACTGAAACACATATTTTCGATCTGCCAGTGATTGTTATCGAATGCAAAACTTATTTAGATAAAACTATGCTGGAAGGTTCTTCACGAGCAGCAGAAGACTTAAAAGCACGCAATCCTAATAGTTTATATATTGTAGTGATGGAATGGATTAAACTATCAGATGATGTCAATTTAAGGAAATATAAAGTCGATCAGATTTATGTACTTCGTCAACAAAGAAATACTGATCGCGAATTACGATATAAAGAAAATTATGTCAAAAATTCAATTAATCCTCTAGTTATACAACACCTTTTTAATGCAGTAAGAGAACATTTAACAATGGATTGGACCGGTGGAATTGAACATGGCATTCAGAGAGGTTGGTTAATTTAACTAACCATTCTCACCGCTTATTCTTGGCATTCTGCTATACCTATGCAGTCCTTCATCATCCAGCATATCGCAGTAAATACGAATTAAATCTTAAGCGAGAATTTCCTCGTATTCCCTTGTATGAAAACTTCCCACAATGGGTAAACTGGGGAGAAAAATTAATCCATCTGCATATCAACTATGAAACCGTCAATCCCTATCCGTTAACCCGCGTTGATATTCCCTCCAGCAAAGATAATCCCACCCCAAAACTGAAAGCAGATAAACCCGCAGGAAAAATAATTCTTGATGATGTCACCACCCTCGAAAAAATCCCCGCAACTGCTTGGGAATATAAACTCGGTAATCGTTGCGCGTTAGAATGGGTATTGGATCAATACAAAGAAAAGAAACCCAAAGATAAAACCATCGCTGAGAAATTTAATAGTTATCGTTTTGTAAATTATAAAGACAAAGTTATTGACTTATTGACTCGTGTGTGTACCGTTAGTGTTGAGACAATGGCAATTATCGAGGAGATGGAAAACCTCGGATGACTTTTTGTTGGGTTTCATGCTTCAACCCAACCTACGTTCATCTTATATTTAATTCCACCCACCTACTTAGGACAATTACTTGGCAAAATTAAAGTCGATCCCGTGTTTTTTGATATTGATGTTGTTCTTTCGAGCATCTCACTCAATGTTGGCTTGATTTGGTGTTAAAATTGGGTTAGGTCTGTCTTAATTAATAAAACTTAGCAAGACAATGAATACTTCGACCACTTTTCAAGAAATCGCCGCCGAAATTCAATTATTTGATAATATTGAACAAAAAGAACAATTTATTTTTGTAGTGGGTGCTTTAGTTTCTCGTATCATCAGTCTTCATAAAGCAGCAGAAGTAATGGAAATGGATACAGAAATGTTCTTGAAAATTTTAGAATTAATGGGAATCGATTTTTCTTATCTTACTACGGAAGACATAGATAGAGAAAAAAATTGGTAATCTCTAGGAAAATTGTTTTCAATTCTTCTCCTTTACTCTTTTTGTCTCGGTTAGGATTTTTAGAAAAATTCCTAGATTCTCATGATAACTTTTATTTACCTGTAACCGTACAACAAGAAATTAATGCCAAACAAGATCAATCTTCAGAGACTCTTAATAAGCTGATCGATCAACAGAAATTAACCATGCTAAATATTCAATTAATCTCTCTAGCAAATAGTTTAAATGAACGTTTAGGGAAAGGTGAATCTGATGCCATCACTTTAGGAATAGAATTACAAACCGATTATATCGTCCTTGATGACTTTGCCGCAAGAAAAGAAGCAATACGTTTAGGATTGAATGTTAAAGGAACTTTAGCGGTTATTCGTAAACTTCTCAAAGAAGAAAAGATAGAAATTGAAAATTTGGAGAGTTTTTATCAAAGACTTGGAGAAATTAACTTTAGAGTCAAGCGTGAAATATTTGAGAGCATTTTTAGTAATAAGAGCTTGTAGGTTGGGTTGAGGGATTTAATACTTAGGAGAAAACTGCTCGATTCAATGGTTTGAGGTAAAACCAACATTCTTAACGATATTGGTGGGGTTTGGTTTCCCTCAAGCGTCGCTAATATTGGACAGACAAGAGTTATTATTGCTCAACCCAATCTACGGTTAGTATGTTAAAGTGTATAACAAGTATGGAAAAGCCAAATTATTTTGGATGAGCTTGCAAAATTCGCTTTACTGTTTAAACCATGACTACTATCACAATTGTTCCAGAATTGGCAGGAAAAACCTTGACATATAAAGCAATTTGTGGCAACCAAGAAACAAGTGGTTTGACTCCCGGTCAAGCACTGGATATTATGGAAACAAGTTTAATTGCTGAAGGGGAAAATATGGGTGAGACATTAGTGATTTTACAGCGTTTCCGTCCTGATAATTTATTCACCAAACAGCAACAAGAACGTTTACAAGAACTGATGGAAGAATTTCATCAATCTCTAGCTTCTGAGACTGAATTTTCTGGGATAAAACAGCAAGAATTAACAGCTTTAATTGAGACAGAATTACAAGCAAGTATTCAAAGAGGGAAAAGAATCATCAAACAGATTCAAGATAATGATTAATTTAACTGATTTAGCCTGTCCATTATATCATAACTAAAACCGAGACTTACAGGTTTTGCGGAAATCCACCGACTAATCGCAACCCGAAAATCTGGGGACTTATCTAGTAGCATCCTAACATCCGCCATAGATAAACCTCCACCAAGCATCTGTAACCATTGCTGGCGAACAGAATTCCGTTGGACAGGATCAGTAATGTGGTCAAAACAGTTATCGTAAAGCGTTGACATATTTTTTTCTCCGAATCACTCATAATTTTACTTTAACCGTTCCGGAGCGGTTATCAAGTAGCCATTAGTATTGATTCTGTGGGAGGACTCTCCTGGGGTACTATAAATGTAGAGGGAGAAGCGTTACCTCTCCAGACGCGAATCGCCGAGGGTCATCAATTCCCAGATTAGGTTCCAAGGTAGCAAGCCCTAGCTTGAAAAATTCGCTAAGATATATATAATCAACTTAAAAGAATCAATTTATCAGACTATGACTATTACTGACGTTCAAATAAATCTATCGACCTCAGAAGATTTTTTAGATTCTGAAACATTAGCACAGATTGATTTAATGCCGCAAAAAATTCAAGAATATCTCCAAACCTTATCATTAGAAAATTTAAAGACTATTCTAGAATTTGCTGCTTATTTATCAGATAAAGAGAGTGAGCAAGCAACCCAAGAAATTAGAGAAATTCCCAATATCATAGAAAAATTAAAAGAAGCTGAAATGGATTTACAATCAGGTCGTCTCATTGATTGGAAAAACTTAGATGATTTATAAAGTCTGTTTAACAGCTAAAGCTAATAAAGTTTATTCTGAAGCTGATTCAGTCTTGAGAAAGAGGATTGCTAAGTGTTTAAAGATTCTTCAAGAAACGCCCAAAAATCACCCTCAAATTAAAGCATTAAAGGGAGAATTTGCTGGGAAGTATCGCTTCCGAGTCGGAGACTATCGGGTTATTTATATCGTTGATGATAGTCAATCTCAAGTTATTGTCTTACTCATTGAACATCGCAGTCAAGCTTACCGCTAATAAAACGCGATGAATACAACAGAGGTCTAGTCCTTTTTCTTGGGTTGAGCGAATCAATAGGTTAAAGAAAACCTCTCAATTTTAGGGGAGAGCGAAACCCAACACCCAACACCTAAATCCGTCTGAATCGGCTCTCCCCTCCTCTCATGGCTTTTTGTTGGGTTTCCTTGGGTCAATCCAACCGACGATAATTGTTATCAGTATTTAGTTTTTTCTAGTCTAGTCTGTTAATTGTTCACTAAAAACCTTCGGGACGGATGTTATTTTATGACCCTAAAACAACTCATACAAGACAAACGAGAGGATATCCTAAAAATTGCCACCAAACATGGTGCTTTTAATGTGCGTGTATTTGGTTCCGTTGCTAGAGGTGAGGAAACCGAAAATAGTGATATTGATTTTTTAATTGATTATGATTTAGCTAAAACATCCCCTTGGTTTCCCGGTGGATTATTAGTTGATTTAGAGGATCTCTTAGGGTGTAAAGTGGATGTAGTAACTGAAAAAAGCCTTCATCATCTAATTAAACAGCGAATCTTAAAGGAGGCAATTAAGTTATGAATGAAGATCAAGTTTATCTTGGATACATTTTAGACTGTATTGATAAAATTCAGGTAACCGTTCAGGGGGGGGTGTCAAGCAGCCAGTGGTATTGACCCTGTAGAAGTACTCTCCTGGGGTAGCAGAGAAGGAGAAGCACTACCTTTCCTAGAGGCTCGAACAGCGTCGGTCATGAATTCCAAGACATTGCGGTTCTGAGAACGCAGACTGGTGACTACCGTCAGCATCCGCGCCACAAAAATACTACCCGCCTCACTTTGAGAGCCAAAGCTAGTGCGCCGCCAGAGGACAGCCTGGCGAATGGCTCTCTCAGCCGCATTGTTCGTTGGCTCTAACCCCTCCACCGTGACGAACAGCCATAGGGCGGACTCCACCTTCAGCAGTTGCCGGCAGGTGCGAACGGTTTTAGCCAAAGGAGTCTTCTCCCTGGAGCCAATCTGATAATCCGCTCCTGAAGAGAGTAAACTTCTGACTCGTTCTCGAATTGGCGACACTAATGACTGAAACTGAGTCCGGCTCAAAGTCCCATCTCGGACTCGATGCCAGAGGCGAAACAACTTTTTCTGTTGGGCGAGCAAATCTCGTCCTAGTTGACGGGAGACTCCACTGCGTTCAGAGATTTTGGTGAACTCTCGCTTGAGATGTGCCCAACACAGTTGTCTTCGGTCAACATCGACCCAATTGTAGGCCTTATAGCGATCGCTGTTGAGAATCCCCTCGAAGTTCTCTCCCAATAACCCTTGAGCCGCCGCCGTCGAGCGCGACAACTCCACACAAAAGAAGCTGACCAAGGGAGTGACGGCCACCCACAACCAGGCTCTCTTGGACTGAGGATTTTCCCCATCGGCATTTCCTTGTCCGAAACCTGTCTCATCGGCTCCCACTATCGGCGCAGCTTGAATGTAGGCTTTGACCTCCTCTACTGAGGCTGAGACCGCCTCACTGGCTTCTTTTCTCAGACGATTGACTGTCCCCAGAGAGATTTTCACCCCAAACAAGTCCGACATCGCCGAAACCACCATCCTTACTGAATGACGGTACATCCCGCTCAGCACTGAGACGATGGCTACCACTGTTTCGCCGTAGCCACTGGCTTCTACCTCTTCTGGTAGAGTGGCTCTGCTTGTCTGGCCGCAGCGAGTGCAAGTTAGTTGGTGTAGGCGATGCTCCGCGATTTGGAGCTTAATCGGGGGAATTTCTACTACTTGATGGCGGTAGGGGCTGGGGTCAACTCCTTGTAGGGGTTCGCCACAACAGGGGCAAGTTTTAGGATAGTGGTTGGTGACGCTATCACACGCTTCCACTGGATACAGGGAACGACTATGACCTGGGTGTCCGGGTTGCCCCCCTCGCTTTTTTCCTGTTGGTTTTTTTTTCTTGGTCTTCTCGACGTTGGGAGAGTCTGAGGCAGGAGAGCTATGGGAGTTCTGTGAGTTTCGATTGACTTTCTCTTCTAGCCCCTCTTTTGAGTCTTGTAATTCTTTGAGGTGTTGCTCTAGTTGCTCTATCTTCAAGCCTAACTGCACTACTAGCCGTCTGACGCTGGCTGGGGTCTGCTCCCAATCCTCTGCGTCTATTCCTGACATCTCTAGTAGCTGCTTCTCATCCATGTCTCTCAGATTACCAGATTTCGTACCCCCCCTGAACGGTTACAAATTCAGGAGTATTCCCAAGGAGGAAAACAGGAGTTTTTTGCTAATTCAATGATGAGCGATGCTATCATTAGACGCTTACAAACTTTGGCAGAATCAACTCAACGGCTTTCGGAGGAATTAAAGGCAAATATTCCCGATGTTGACTGGCGTAATATTTCTGGTTTTAGGAATATTTTAGTACATGATTATTTAGGAGGAATTGACCTTAATACAGTTTGGGATGTGGTAGAGAATTATTTGGATAATTTAAGAGAACAGATTTTAAGGCATTTAGAATCAGTCAATACTTAATCAAAGTCTAATTTCGTAGGTTGGGTTGAGCGAATCAATAGGTTAAAGAAAACCTCTCGATTTTAAGGGAAAGCGAAACCCAACAGCTAACACCTAAATCTGTCTGAATCAGCGCTCCCCTCCTCTCATTACTTTTTGTGGGGTTTCCTTGGGTCAACCCAACCTAGGATAATTGTTATGATTACTATAGGATTTGAAAAGGGCGATCGCTATTTTGATCCTCTTATTTTTTTGTTGGGTTTCCTTCTTGATCTTGAGAATCGCCATATCAACTGATTTTGGTAGATAATTGAGATGGGATTTAATCATTATTCTTCACTTAAAGTAAAATCAATTCGTTGATAAATATCCAGCAGGGAAATTTGAAAATCCACAGAATAAAACCTTAAAGCTTCCTTGTCCGATTCATAAACTTTAAACAACCATTCCCCATTATTTTGTTGATAAAATTGTTCGAGATAATAACGGTATTGATCGATTAAAATATATTCCTTAAAGTCAGGAATTGAGCGATAAAATTTAAACTTATCAGTGCGGTCATAATCTCTAGTTGATTTCGATAAAACTTCGACAATAATTAACGCATTAGTTACAGTATTTGTGCCTTTTCCTTCATATAATGGGTTGCCTTTAATCACCATTACATCAGGATAAGTATAAAAGCGATATGTCGGCATCCATAACCGTACATCACTCATAAAAGCCCAATAATCTTCATGATCAATCTTAGTCGGAAAATTTTTATAAAAATTACCAGCAATTAGATTATGATTGGTTGTTGCTCCCGTCATAGGAATAATTTCTCCATCCAGATATTCATTTTTGTATTCTGCTGTTTCTTCTAACTGACAATATTCTTCAGGTGTATAATACCGTTTTTCGATTTGAACTTGCATACTAACCTACCTTATCTTGGTTAAATTCCCATTCAATAGCAACTTTAATATTAGCTTGTGCTGAACCTTTTGTCACTAAAGATATCCCCGTTTTACCCCCAACTTGTAACCCAAATTCTTAAGTAACCTTACTGGGTGGATTGACTTGGGAAACTCCCTGTTTGATCGAAGTTAATAATAATTGTAAGCTAAGACGTATTTAAATCGCTTATTTTTAGATTAGCCGAATCTCCCCCAATCCCTTTATGCTACATATCAGGACAGGCACTCATGCAATAGGCAATAGGCTTCGGCAGTGAGACTTCAGACGTTCGGTGATCTCAGTCGAACGGTCAGCCGAACGGCAAAAGGGAGAATAAATAATCATTCTTTAATAACCGGATTTAGTATGACTCCTAACCTAGGGTGTTGACTTTGCCAGAAAAAAGGCGATAAAATAGTAAGCTAATTTCGTGTCGAAAAGGGAGTCTGTGGTTAGTGAGCATAGAAAAATCCAAAATGCCTGTCAGTCGTCAAATTCGGTACTTGAGAAGAAGTAGAGACAACTGGAAAGAGAATGCGGCTAAAAAACAAGAAAAAATTCGAGAATATGAGCAAACAATACGAGTCTTATCCAACAGCAGAGAAAATTGGAAAACTCAGGCAAAAGAAGCTAAGAAAAGAATAAAAGAATTAGAGAAAAAGATAGAAGAACTAGAAAGACAAGACCGGAAAGAGAAAGATTCCCAGCTTTTGGAAGTCCTGGGAGAGAATCCTTTGAAAATCTCAGGTCATCACTACACAGCCCAAACCATACAGATATCAGTACAGCAAATAATAGAAGCAGGTAATAGCTATCGAGGAGTAGCTACAACAATGAAAATACTATTTCAAAGTTCCTCAATAAAATCCCCTCACTATAGCAGTATTAGACAATGGGTAGAAAGAATTGGATTATTTGAATTGATGAGAGATAAAAAAAGAGATGACTGGATATATATTGTTGATTTAACATTACAACTAGGCCAAGAAAAAGCTCTAATAATCTCTGGAGTTTCGGAGAGTTTATGGACAAATCAAATCTTAGAAAGAGGTGGTGCATTAAGACATACAGATGGAGAAATTCTCGGCATTGAAGTTACGGAATCAGCTACAGGAGAATGGATTCAAGAGATGTTGGAGAAGGTAACTCTTCAAGTAGGGATACCTCGTCAAATTGTAGCCGATAGTGGTAGCAACTTGAAAAAAGGAATTAAACTTTATCAAGAGAATTATCCTCAAGTTATCTATACCTATGATGTCACTCATGCTATGGCTAATTTACTAAAAAAGGAATTATTAGCTGATGAAGTATTTCAAAGTTTTCTTTCAGATTGTCATCAGTGCCGACAGCAACTTCAACAAACAGAACTAGCCTTTGCTGCTCCTCCTTCCCAAAGAGCACAGTGTCGGTATTTCGGCTCTTCGTTACCCTTTATGCTAAATCAACAGACAAGATGCCAAGACAACATACTTCTAACCCAAAAATTCCGAAAGTTTCTAAAGCCATAGGCTCTCCGTTTTATTAGTTTAAGTTTATTGTTGATTCCCTCGACCACCCCATTCGTTGTCCTTTGCTCGAAATAACTAATGATTTCTCCAAACCAGTTTCGGATTGTTTGACAACTCTTGGTAAAAACACTGGAGGATTTTGCCAACCATTCTGAGATGGATAGCATTCCCTCTGTCGGATTCTCTGAGGTTTCATAAATCTTTCTAAATTCTTCCTTTAACTCGTGCATCTTTTTCAAATTTGGCAAATTTTCTTTGATAGCTTCTAGCAGAAACGTTGAATCTCGTAACAAAACTTTACATTTAAGAACATAACAACCCCAAAACGCCATTTTTCAAATTGAATAGACAATTTTCCTAAACCAGTGTACATAGCTGATATGTTGACACATAAAACTCTGTAAATAGCGTAGTTTATCTAATAAGCTTTTTCCAAAATCTTCCGCAATATCAATTAATTGCAAAATTAGGTAGGCGATAATACAGCTATAGATTTGTATCCGAATTCCATTTTCATTTTTGGTGATGAGATTGTCGAGTTTAAGGGGCATTTTCAAGAACTTCCATAGGAGTTCTATCTGCCATCTTTGTCGATACATTTCCCCGATTTTTTCATTACTTACCGCTCCTTTCCCTTCTAAAGGTAAATCCGTTGCTATCCGAAATTCAGTCCGACTTTCTAGGTCACAGAAAGCTACTACTCTTACCTCTACTTGCCTTTTTCCTTTTCCCAGTTTACACCATTGGTGACAAGTTAAGCCTGGATGCCAGTTGTCAAGGGGGTTTGGGAAAAAGGTTGGAAGAAGAATTCAGACGAACTTCGTTGTCGGTCAGGAAAAGGGGCGACAATAAGTTTGACATTGGGTTTTCGCTGCTGTTTAACAATACCTAAATCTCGATTCTCCGGTGCGGCAAAATACTTCACGGGGTCAGAAGCCAAGCCTTTTTGGTGCGCCACCTAAAAATGATACAGACCGCGATAAATCATTTCTAAAGAAATACGGTCAAAGGGTAAAGAAAGTTCGTCAGCGACAGCATCACCTAAATCTACTAAAACCGCATAAAATAGCCAAGTACCCCAAATCTGCCACTTAATTCCATTAAGAGAACCAGTCCACAAATAACTTAGCCCCAGCAGTCGTTTCACCGTGTTAAATGCGGACTCGATTCGCCAACGCCGTCGATACAAATCAGCGACAACGTAGGGAGGTAAAATATTGGGGTCAAGCACTGAAGTCAGATAGGAATGCCAAATCTTTCTCGAACGCACTTCAAGGAGACGTAAGGTAATATAAGGAGTCTCTTTAGTTCCTGAGCCGAGGCGAATTAAGCGGTCTCGAAGCCCATAACTATCGGTAAAAACTTGCTGGACTTGAATCGCGGCTCCTTTCTTCAAGCGGGTAATAAAATGAATCCCCCGGTCAATTAGTTGCTGCCAAAAGTAAAAGTGATAGAAGCCTCGATCCATTAACAGCAAGGTGTTGGTCTTGACTAAGCTTAACAAATCCGATTCTAACTTAGTATCAGAAGCTTTCGGATTTTCTTGAAACCAAATCTCTACAGGAAGTCGGTTCATTAAATCAATTACTATAGCCATTTTTCCGGCTAGTTGTCCTCGGGGTACATCGGCCAAGCTTTTCAGTTTCCGAAACAAGGCTTCTAAGGTGGAACTATCAGCTATCCAAATTCTCTCGAATTTGCTTAAGGTCCACTGAACACTTTCGGGCAGGGGACGCTTATTTCTCCACTGCCAAGCTTGTCTTAATTGGGGGAGCAATTCCTTGAAGACTCCCTCGAACAATTGAGAGGGAAAGGTTAAGAATCTTTGGGAAACTGCCTGTTGACTTACCTGGATGGGTGAACACCATAAAAACCCTTCTCTGGCTAACATTCGGCTTAGTTCTCTAACTCCAGCTACATCCCGCCACAGTAGAGTTAATACCGCCGCTACCATCAACGGGAGGTTAAGAATCCGGTCTCTTAATCCTAGTTGACGGTAATAGTTTTCTTGGGCGGTTATGGCTGGTTTAACTAGGTTTTCTAATTGGTTTGCTATCGCTTCATCTTCCACCATCGGACGCTGGACTTTTTTGGCGTGGTCACGATTGGTTTTGCGCTTTGTACTCATCAGGTCTCACCATCGGGAGGAGGATTTTTCTATTCCAAGTTTCGCAAATCGTTGAGGGAGTGTGGCGATTGCGGTGCGGGAGTGAACCCTTCAAAGCTAGAACTAGCAAGCACTTTGAGGGTTTGTAACATTTTGTAATTACCTAGTTGACAAAGGATGCACGACCTTAACTTGTCACGAATGAGTTTACACCGTCCATTTTCCAGCATTTCTAGAGTCATATTATTTTTAACTCTTAGAATAAAGTGTTTGTCTTTTTGGCTCTTCGTTACCCTTTATGCTAAATCAACAGACAAGATGCCAAGACAACCAGAAACGTTGAATCCTGTAATAAAACTTTACATTGACAAACATAATACTCCTATAACATCAAATTTTAAGTTGAATAGACAATCCTCCGGAACCAGTGTACATAGCTAATATGTTGACACATGAAACTCTGTAAATAGCGCAGTTTGTCTAATAAGCTTTTCCCAAATCCTTCTTCAATATCTATTAGCTGTAGAATCAGATAAGCGATAATGCAGCTATAGAACTGTAGGCGGATTCCGTTCTCGTTTTTAGTGATTAGATTATCCAACTTTAGAGGCATTTTTAAAAATTTCCACAGCAGTTCTATTTGCCATCTTTGGATGTAAATTTCGGCAACTTCTTCATTGCTAACTGCCCCTTCTCCTTCTAGAGGTAAATCGGTCGCCAGCCGAAATTCTGTTTGACTTTCTAGGTCGCAAAAAGCGACTACTCTTACTTCTATTTGTCTTTTATCTTTTCCGAGTTTACACTTGCCATTTTCGAGCATCTCTAGGCTAATATCATTTTTCACTCTCAAGACAAAATGCTTGTCACTACTCTCTAATAATTCGGTGATTCTTTGATTAGAAGCAAATCCTCTATCCATTACGCCAACTCCATTTACAGGAATTGCTTCTATGGTTTTTCCTCCTTATGAGCGAGTCATGACCTTGACCAAAATGGATGAGGATTCCGGCCACCTCTGTGGTGATACTATTAAGACCAGAGAATAGTTTTACTTGATGCCATCCCTGGGACCATAGTAGTTTACTGGTTAAGCTAATTATTGTTGAGTCAATAGGAAATAAAGCTCGCGCATTCTCTATTCCTTTTTTGGCAACTAAATGCTTATTTAATTCGACAATGACTTTCTCAAACGGACTTGTTTTTCTAATTTTGCTTGCCTTAGAAAATGTGGATAGATTTACATTAATTCCTTGCAGTACCATTCGACTGCATAAGTCCCTCATACTGACGATGCTTTTATCTAAAGCAAAACCAATCCAACAGGACAAAAATGTAAAAGTGTCTAAAGCGGGGTAGTCATTTTTAGGCAGTGGTTTGAGAAGCTCTTTTATGAGTTTTGAGAAATTCGTCATCAGGGCAAACTACCTATTGTGAGGGGAATAAGTTGTCTAGATTCTATCTATAATAGCATTTTTTGTCTGACTTTTCTCAACGTTCAACACTTCTGCAAGACAACATACTTCTAACCCAAAAATTCCGAAAGTTTCTAAAGCCATAGGCTCTCCGTTTTATTAGTTTAAGTTTATTGTTGATTCCCTCGACCACCCCATTCGTTGTCCTTTGCTCGAAATAACTAATGATTTCTCCAAACCAGTTTCGGATTGTTTGACAACTCTTGGTAAAAACACTGGAGGATTTTGCCAACCATTCTGAGATAGATAGCATTCCCTCTGTCGGATTCTCTGAGGTTTCATAAATCTTTCTAAATTCTTCCTTTAATTCCTGCATCTTTTTCAAACTTGGTCAATTTTCTTTGATAGCTTCTAGTTTGAGTTTTTGGGGTTCCGTTAAATTTTCTTCATTTTTTAACCGACTATATTTACTTCGCTTTAAAACTTCTAGTTTTGCTTCTTTTTCCGCTTTCTGTTTTTTATTTTTCTGCGCTTCTACGGCTCTTTTTTCTGCTCTTCTCTGTTCATCTAACTCTTGATTAATTTGTTTCATGACATGGAATCTATCGGCGACTACCTCGGCCGATGGCATCAATTCTTTCACCAAATTTTTATAGGACAACCAAAGAGCTATACTGACTTCTTCAATTTGCTCTAACACCTCTTTTCCCCAGCCTGTAAGGGTTTTCCTTAATTCAAGAGTGTGTTCGCTTCTCTAGAATAGCTATTAGTTTTCCCGTATCTAAATTTACTAAAACTGCACAGTAATTTTTTTGTCCTTTGACTAGAGCGATTTCATCAATTCCTAGTCTTTTTAATTCCGATAAGTCTGGCTCTGTAATTTCTTCGGCTATGTCCTCTATCATTCTTTGAATCTCTTCTTCCGTTACGTCATTGATTCGACTAACATTTAAAATATCTCCTTCTTTTAATTGTTCGAGTATATTTTCGGCTAGTCTTTTCGTATAGGTTCGTTTACTGGCGACAAAATCTAACTCTTCACTAAAGGGTTTTCGACAATTATTGCACTTAAATTGACGACGATTAACTTGTAGGTACACTGGTTGTCCTGAGATTGGTAAATCTTTGACTAAATGTCGATGATTTTGGTGTAGTTTATCGCTCTCTAACCCACAATGAGGACAGGTGGCTTTTTGATTTTTCGATTCGATTCGGCAAACTATACCGATATTTTCTAGGTGTAGATAGCCTTGAATAGACGTTCCTTTTAGGTTCAAAAATTTGTCAAGCATCATGAGTAAAATATTCGGGTTTTTGGCTATTATATCAAATCTTAACTCAATTGTCTATCTTTTGGTATTAACCCTTTTGTGCCGTAAGTGTCTCCCTGTATAAATTTCAGCTACTTTTAGGCGTAGGCACTCTTATCGAATTTTATTTTAAGTTAATTATTTGCATAACAATTCCCGAAGAGCCGTCTTTTTCTTCTAATAATTTTAGAATTCTCAGACGAGAAGCAAACCCTCGATCCATCGCCCCCACTCCATTTACGGGGATCGCTGCTACCGTTTTCTCTCCTTATGAGCGAGTCATGACCTTGCCCGAAATGGATCACGATTCCCTCTACGGTTGTCGTGATACTATTAAGACCCGAAAACAGCTTGACTTGATGCCATCCTTCCTCCCACAATAATTTACTCGTTAAGGTGATTATTGTGGCTCTTCCGAACTTGTCGTGTAAAATCAAAGAAAAACAGACAACTATAGCTGACCAATAAAAACAATAATTTATCTTTAAAAGCTGACTATGCTTGCAATACAGCAATTTATTGGTTAAAATATAGACAGCCAAGATCAGCAATTTTAGACACAAGCTATACTTATGCCATCAAATCCACAATTAAAGTTAATGACCGAGCTACTTCACCTAGAAGGAGTTGTCGTTACCAATTATCAAATTATTACCGATATAGGAATTGTTTTACATTTAGAAAATATGTCAAGAGAAACCCAGTGCATTTATTGTGGAAGTAAAACGGAAAAACTTCATCAAAACAATGAATTAACAATCCGAGATTTACCCTTTGGAGAACAGGCATTATATCTGAGAATCAATCGTCGTCAGATGAGATGCGAGAAATGTGGGAAAAAATTCACAGAAGAACTAAATTATTTGCCGAAGAAAAGAACCTACACAGATAGATTTAGAAAAAAAATAGTGGACGAAGTCCTGAATAGTGATCTGAAAAATACGGCAGAAAGAAATGGAGTAAGCGAACAAGAAATAGAAACGATGCTCAAAGACTTAGGAGAAGACTTAATAACCGCAAAACCTCAAGGTCTAAAAAAACTAGGAATAGATGAAATAGCCATGATAAAGGGAAAAGGAAATTACTATGCTGTGTTAGTAAATATAGACACAGGAAAAATTGTAGGCTTAGGGGAAAAAAGAACAGAAGAAGCATTAACAGAATATCTGAAACAGTGGGGAGAAGAGGTTTTGAGCCAAATAGAGGAAGTAAGTATAGACCTGTGGATAGGGTATAAAAATGTGGCAGAAAAACTAATGCCTCAAGCTCAAATAGTAGGAGATAGATTCCCTGTAATGAAACAAGTAAATAACGAGCTAGATGAAGCGAGAAAGGAGGTAAAAAGAGAGGCAGCCAAGATAAAAAATAAGAAAAATAAAGAAAATATCTTAGCAGGAATAGCCAAGAGCAAATATGCCTTATTAAAGAATGAAGGAGACTTAGTAGAGAAAGAAAGGAAAAAATTGGAAGAAGTATATAAAGTGTCTCCAAAACTTGGGGAAATGCACAAATTAAAAGAGGAATTTAGAGAAGTATTTGAGAAAAATACGGAGGGGAATGAGGGATTATTTGCCTTGAGTGATTGGATAAAAAAGGCGATGGCTTACTTTCCTAAAAGCTGCCAGACAATGAGGCGGTGGATTGACGAAATAACTGCCTATTTTGATAACCGAACAACCCAGGGAACAGTTGAAGGAATTAATAATAAACTGAAGGTGATTAAAAGGAGAGGCTATGGATTTAGAAACTTTAAAAACTTTAGTCTTAGATGTTTATTAAATTGGCATTTTGCTAGTTGATTTTACATGGTAAGTTCGGAAGAACCATTATTGTTGAGTCAATGGGAAACATCGCTCGTGCGTCCGCCTTGGGAGCAAGTCAAAGCTGAAGAACAAATAAACTACTTGACAAAAGCATCAATTGGGTATGGGATAGAGAAAAGAGTGGGGAAAAGACAAAAATGACTCCAGAGCAACAACAAGAACTTAACCAACATATTCAAGCGATAGCCAAGATTCTTCATCAGGAAGCTGAGGCTGAAAAAATCCAAACTTTAGAGGGAATAGAGACGACAATAAGAGAACAGACCTGAAAATATATAACTCCGAAACTAGGATTTTTTTTGGTCACAAAAACGACAGGAACTCAAGCCGGGAGACCGAGAAAAATAAAAAGCATCATCGGAGAATTATGCCTGACAGAAAAACAAGCAATCCGTTTAAATCAGAAGTGTTGAACGTTGAGAAAAGTCAGACAAAAAATGCTATTATAGATAGAATCTAGACAACTTATTCCCCTCACAATAGGTAGTTTGCCCTGATGACGAATTTCTCAAAACTCATAAAAGAGCTTCTCAAACCACTGCCTAAAAATGACTACCCCGCTTTAGACACTTTTACATTTTTGTCCTGTTGGATTGGTTTTGCTTTAGATAAAAGCATCGTCAGTATGAGGGACTTATGCAGTCGAATGGTACTGCAAGGAATTAATGTAAATCTATCCACATTTTCTAAGGCAAGCAAAATTAGAAAAACAAGTCCGTTTGAGAAAGTCATTGTCGAATTAAATAAGCATTTAGTTGCCAAAAAAGGAATAGAGAATGCGCGAGCTTTATTTCCTATTGACTCAACAATAATTAGCTTAACCAGTAAACTACTATGGTCCCAGGGATGGCATCAAGTAAAACTATTCTCTGGTCTTAATAGTATCACCACAGAGGTGGCCGGAATCCTCATCCATTTTGGTCAAGGTCATGACTCGCTCATAAGGAGGAAAAACCATAGAAGCAATTCCTGTAAATGGAGTTGGCGTAATGGATAGAGGATTTGCTTCTAATCAAAGAATCACCGAATTATTAGAGAGTAGTGACAAGCATTTTGTCTTGAGAGTGAAAAATGATATTAGCCTAGAGATGCTCGAAAATGGCAAGTGTAAACTCGGAAAAGATAAAAGACAAATAGAAGTAAGAGTAGTCGCTTTTTGCGACCTAGAAAGTCAAACAGAATTTCGGCTGGCGACCGATTTACCTCTAGAAGGAGAAGGGGCAGTTAGCAATGAAGAAGTTGCCGAAATTTACATCCAAAGATGGCAAATAGAACTGCTGTGGAAATTTTTAAAAATGCCTCTAAAGTTGGATAATCTAATCACTAAAAACGAGAACGGAATCCGCCTACAGTTCTATAGCTGCATTATCGCTTATCTGATTCTACAGCTAATAGATATTGAAGAAGGATTTGGGAAAAGCTTATTAGACAAACTGCGCTATTTACAGAGTTTCATGTGTCAACATATTAGCTATGTACACTGGTTCCGGAGGATTGTCTATTCAACTTAAAATTTGATGTTATAGGAGTATTATGTTTGTCAATGTAAAGTTTTATTACAGGATTCAACGTTTCTGCGTTTAAATATTCCTCGTAATAACCAAATTAGTCCTTACTTAGAACGCTGTTGTTTAAGAGCTAGTGCCAATGTTTCTTATGAAAATGCCGCCAGAGATATTCAATTTTATACAGGGATGAAGGTCTCGGCTAGGACTCAACAACGATTAGTCCATCGCCACCAATTTGCCGAAGAAGAATCAGGAAACCCCGTTCAAGAAATTAGTCTAGATGGAGGAAAAGTGCGCTTAAGAACCGAAACTAAGGGAGAGGCTTGTATCTGGAAAGATTATAAAGCAATCTGTGTTGATACTTTCCTAAGAAAAGCTTGGTTTGGAGAGAATGAATCGTTAATATATTGGGTTAATCAACAACCTTTATCTGACCCCCTTACCTGTTTGGGAGACGGACATCCCGGTATTTGGAAAATTGTGAAAAACTGGGATTGTCCAGGAGAAAAAAGAGAAATACTTGACTGGTTTCATTTGGTAGAAAATCTTCATAAAGTCGGCGGTTCAGTGAAGAGATTGAAAAAAGCAGAAAGTTTATTATGGCAGGGCAAAATTGAGGAAACAATAGCATTAATCTCTCCTTTAAAAAACAAACGAGCTGAAAATTTCTGTCGTTATTTAGAGATTCATCGTCATCGAATTGTTAATTATAATTACTATCAACAAGAAGAGATTTGCTCTATTGCTTCGGGAGCCGTTGAATCCACGGTTAAACAGATTGACCGACGACTGAAAATTTCTGGAGCCCAGTGGAATGAAGAAAATATCCCTCAAGTGCTTAAACACCGCTGTGCTTACCTAAATAACAGTCTTTAGCTATTGAATAGTATTTATGTTCTGACAAAACTGACTTGCTCCCTCCGCCTTTCCTTTTTTGGCGATTAATCGTTTCGTTAACTCTTCGATTATTTTCTCGAATGGTTCACTTTCTCGGATTTTACTGGCTTTAGAAAATGTGGAGAGATTAAGGTTGATTCCTTGAAGAGTCATCCGCGTACATAAATCTCTCATACTGACGAGGCTTTTATCTAGAGCGAAACCTATCCAACTGGACACGAAGGTAAATGTACTAATCGCCCTCGTAGTCATTTTTGGGCAGTGGATTGAGAAGATCTTTTATGAGTTTTGAAAAATTTGTCATCAGGGCAAACTCACTATTGTGAGGGTAATAAGTTGTCTAGATTCTATCTATAATAGCATTTTTTGTCTCGCTTTTCTCAACGTTCAACACTTCTGAGCTTCTAGTTTGAGTTTTTGGGGTTCCGTTAAATTTTCTTCATTTTTTAACCGACTATATTTACTTCGCTTTAAAACTTCTAGTTTTGCTTCTTTTTCCGCTTTCTGTTTTTTATTTTTCTGCGCTTCTACGGCTCTTTTTTCTGCTCTTCTCTGTTCATCTAACTCTTGATTAATTTGTTTCATGACATGGAATCTATCGGCGACTACCTCGGCCGATGGCATCAATTCTTTCACCAAATTTTTATAGGACAACCAAAGAGCTATACTGACTTCTTCAATTTGCTCTAACACCTCTTTTCCCCAGCCTGTAAGGGTTTTCCTTAATTCAAGAGTGTGTTCGCTTCTCTAGAATAGCTATTAGTTTTCCCGTATCTAAATTTACTAAAACTGCACAGTAATTTTTTTGTCCTTTGACTAGAGCGATTTCATCAATTCCTAGTCTTTTTAATTCCGATAAGTCTGGCTCTGTAATTTCTTCGGCTATGTCCTCTATCATTCTTTGAATCTCTTCTTCCGTTACGTCATTGATTCGACTAACATTTAAAATATCTCCTTCTTTTAATTGTTCGAGTATATTTTCGGCTAGTCTTTTCGTATAGGTTCGTTTACTGGCGACAAAATCTAACTCTTCACTAAAGGGTTTCTGACAATTACCACACTTAAATTGACGACGATTAACTTGTAGGTACACTGGTTGTCCTGAGATTGGTAAATCTTTGACTAAATGTCGATGATTTTGGTGTAGTTTATCGCTCTCTAACCCACAATGAGGACAGGTTGCTTTTTGATTTTTCGATTCGATTCGGCAAACTATACCGATATTTTCTAGGTGTAGATAGCCTTGAATAGAGGTTCCTTTTAGGTTCAAAAATTTGTCAAGCATCATAAGTAAAATACTCGGGTTTTTGGCTATTATATCAAATCTTAACTCAATTGTCTATCTTTTGGTATTAACCCTTTTGTGCCGTAAGTGTCTCCCTGTATGAATTTCAGCTACTTTTGAGCGTAGGCGCTCTCATCGAATTTTATTTTAAGTTAATTATTTGCATAACAATTACCGAAGAGCCCGGAAAATTTTCGCGAGTCGCAACAAAACCACCAAAAAATTCTAGCTTGGTTAGGGGCAGAAATTTCACAGATTTGTCAGCAGCCGCAACAGGCAAAACTGCATCCGCAAATTCAGTTAATTCTAGAGATGACTTATGGGTCAGGGTTGGGACAAGTGGCAATTGCCGCTAAGATTACAGAAATTACCAAGGTAGTTATCAAACAATATCAGGTTTCTAGGGAACTGGATAAAGTTTATCGTCACCTCGCTAAAAAGTTTTTACCCTGGGCCACCGAAAACCTGCATATTCCTTCCCAGTCTCACGATAGAGAAGTTATTAGTAAGGCAATAGAACCATGGCTAACATACTACTATCAAACCAGCGCAACAACTCAGGAGGATTAATTATGGTTAATGATTGGTTAGAACTAACTCCTGATAGCATTTGGCTAGAAATACCCGCAGATATTCAATAGATAAGTTGGGCAAAAAGTTCCAGTTTTACTGATGCCAGTATTCGTCAGAGATTTTATATTAATTATCTCTGTCAACAAGTTATTTTTAACTATCTCCAGTCAGGGATGCCTCCGGTTAGTTTAGTGGAAAATCAAGAAGATTTCTGGCAGTTAGGAGTTAACGGTTTTGCCGTTAAATTAGGCGAAAAGTCAGTGGTCGTTATTGCCAGTGAAACTCTGGATATAGAAGCGCTCGAAATTCCTCAAGAATGGGTAGATATTCCTCAATTAATTGGTGATTATTATCTAGCGGTACAGGTAAACACTGCCGAAAGTTATCTAAGAATTTGGGGTTCTACTACCTATAAAGATATTAAGGAAAAAGGACAATATATTAAGCGTAATCTTAACTACTCTCTACCGAGAAATCAACTGCAATCAGGATCAGATTCTTTGGATTTATGGGGAGAGTATCAATTACAACCAGTTAAGATTGAACGGGAAAAGAGGTCAGAAAAACTATCTTTAGATAGATTGACAACCTTACTAGACATCTTAGCTAATCCTCAGTTAATCTTTCCCAGAAAAGCTATTGCTTTTCAAGAATGGGCAGCAGTTATCGTCAATAGTAACTGGAGAAAAAATTTAATTACCCGTCGGCAAAAATCCCCCGTCAAGTTAACCAATTGGTTTGCCCATAATTTCCCCATTGATTGGCAAAGTATCCTCGATTTTAGCTCACTGTCACTGGTTCCAGCTTTCAAAAATACAGAAATTAAACGCATCAAAGATTTAGGAGTAAAATTACTGGGAAATCCCCTCGCTTTGATGATTACTATCGCTAAAACTGAAGAAATATTTAGCCTGCAAGCGACTGTTTACCCCACGGGAGAAACAAGCACTTTACCACCCCATTTAAAATTAAGTATTCTCACCGAAACTGACCAGGTTTTTCGAGAAGTAATTGCCACAGATAACGATGAATTTATTCGTTATCGATTTGATGCCGAATTGGGGGATAAATTCTTCATTGAAGTAGCTTTAGAATCGGCAAAAGTAACCGAATATTTACAAGTGTAAGCGAGGAAAAACTTGATGATTAAACTCTTAACTCTCGAACTAGATGGCACATTTGATCGGGGATTTAAAGTAAAATTAGAAATTCGTCCCGATCTTAATTCTCGTCCCCAAACTGTGATCAAAGCAAGGCTACCAGCTAATTTAGAGTTATTAACTATTTACCGTCAATGGCAACGTTACTATAGTGAATTAGAGGGATTTTTTCAAGTATTAAAAGATAGCAATCCCCAACAAATTACCAATAGTTCTCAGCAGAATTTAGTTTTTAAAACCTGCTAAGAAAAAGCCAAATTATTTGAGGATAACTTAAACAAATGGTTGAATAATAGCCCAGAATTTGAACCGATTAGAACCGCAATTCTGCTCTCTGGGAATAACTTTCGTATCTGGTTACAAACCGATAATATTTGGCTGCAAAGATTCCCCTGGGAAAAATGGGAAATCCTCAAAAATATCGGCGCAGATATAGCAATTATTGTCTCGGAATACGATACCTTAGCCAGACAATTAAAAAATCATGAAAAAATTCGCATTTTAGCCATTTTAGGCTATGCTACCGACTTAAAATTTCTCGAAGAAGATCGCAAAACTTTAGACGATATTGCGGGAAAAGCAGGAGCCGAAATTATCTGGGAAAAAGCCCCACACCCGCAAAAATTAAATCAGTTATTGCGTCAAGAAAATTGGAATATTCTCTTTTTTAGCGGTCATAGTGCCAGTACAGAAGATGGCCAAGATTGCGAAATTCAACTAACAGAAACTCATCAACTAAAGCAGAAGTGTTGAACGTTGAGAAAAGCGAGACAAAAAATGCTATTATAGATAGAATCTAGACAACTTATTACCCTCACAATAGTGAGTTTGCCCTGATGACAAATTTTTCAAAACTCATAAAAGATCTTCTCAATCCACTGCCCAAAAATGACTACGAGGGCGATTAGTACATTTACCTTCGTGTCCAGTTGGATAGGTTTCGCTCTAGATAAAAGCCTCGTCAGTATGAGAGATTTATGTACGCGGATGACTCTTCAAGGAATCAACCTTAATCTCTCCACATTTTCTAAAGCCAGTAAAATCCGAGAAAGTGAACCATTCGAGAAAATAATCGAAGAGTTAACGAAACGATTAATCGCCAAAAAAGGAAAGGCGGACGCACGAGCGATGTTTCCCATTGACTCAACAATAATCACCTTAACGAGTAAATTATTGTGGGAGGAAGGATGGCATCAAGTCAAGCTGTTGGTAATGATTCGGTAGTAGTGGCGTAGCTCTCTTGCTTACCTGGTATGAATTGTGTAAAATATTTATTAATAAAAATAATTGGAACCCGCTCAGTCTTTAAACCTCTAGCTTGATCATGAATTTTCTGATAAATATCTTTTTCTGGCTCCTGTCTGGCTTACTGAAATATCAGTCTAGCACCGAACAAAGTACCCCCCCTAGTTCACCTCCGTTCCCCTGTCCTAATTGTGGTTCTCACCATAGGATCAAGAATGGTTCTATTCATAATGGAAAACCCAAACGTCAATGTAAAGAATGTGGTCGTCAGTTTGTGATCAATCCCACTAATAAAACCGTATCTGACGAAACCAAACAATTAATTGATAAACTCTTGCTCGAACGAATTTCTTTACGAGGAATTGCCAGAGTAACAGGGGTAAGTTGGTCATGGTTACAAAACTATGTCAACAATAAACTGGCGGCTGTCCCCCGTCAAATAAAGGTTTCGGACAAACCAAAAGGTAAATTGGTTAGAGAATGTGATGAGATGTGGTCTTTTGTTTTTTCTAAGACAATAAAGGTTTATATTTGGCGGTTAATTGATAGAAAAACAAGGGAAATTATTGGCTGCTATGCGCGGAGATAGGAGTCGTCAATCAGCCAAAAAACTTTTTGCTAGTTTACCAGGCGTTTACCGACAATGTGCGGTTGCTTACACAGACTTTTGGGAGTCATATAAGACAGTAATTCCCAGTAAACGTCATCGACCGGTCGGGAAAGAAACTGGTCAAACTAATCATATTGAAAGATTAAATAATACCTTTCGACAAAGTATTTCTCGGCTAGTGAGAGAGAGTCTATCTTTCTCTAAAAAAATGGAGAATCACGTTGGATCTGTTTGGTATTTTATCCATGACTACAATGCACAGCAAAGCAAAGGATTAAGCCGCTATCACTACTACCGAATCACCACCAAGCTGTTTTCGGGTCTTAATAGTATCACGACAACCGTAGAGGGAATCGTGATCCATTTCGGGCAAGGTCATGACTCGCTCATAAGGAGAGAAAACGGTAGCAGCGATCCCCGTAAATGGAGTGGGGGCGATGGCTCGAGGGTTTGCTTCTCGTCTGAGAATTCTAAAATTATTAGAAGAAAAAGACAAACACTTTATTCTAAGAGTTAAAAATAATATGACTCTAGAAATGCTGGAAAATGGACGGTGTAAACTGGGAAAAGGAAAAAGGCAAGTAGAGGTAAGAGTAGTAGCTTTCTGTGACCTAGAAAGTCGGACTGAATTTCGGATAGCAACGGATTTACCTTTAGAAGGGAAAGGAGCGGTAAGTAATGAAGAAATCGGGGAAATGTATCGACAAAGATGGCAGATAGAACTCCTATGGAAGTTCTTGAAAATGCCCCTTAAACTCGACAATCTCATCACCAAAAATGAAAATGGAATTCGGATACAAATCTATAGCTGTATTATCGCCTACCTAATTTTGCAATTAATTGATATTGCGGAAGATTTTGGAAAAAGCTTATTAGATAAACTACGCTATTTACAGAGTTTTATGTGTCAACATATCAGCTATGTACACTGGTTTAGGAAAATTGTCTATTCAATTTGAAAAATGGCGTTTTGGGGTTGTTATGTTCTTAAATGTAAAGTTTTGTTACGAGATTCAACGTTTCTGGAGTTTCACAGTAGTATTTTACAAAAGCAAAGTGCTGTTTATAAATATTTAGAAAATTATGAGCAAGCATTAACAGTGATTAATCAGGCGATTTCTCTGTTTCCCAATAACCCCAATTACTATAATGAAAAATGGGTAGTATTAAGTGAATTAAAACGCTATGATGAGGGATTAGCCGCAATTAATAAAGCGATTGAACTTGCGCCTCGTGCTGCTTGGTATGGCAATCGTGGGCTTCTTTACTTTAACCAACAAAAATACGAATTAGCTTTAGCTGACTACAACCAAGCTATTGAACTTAATCGTAATTTTGCTATGGCTTACAACAATCGGGGGGTTCTTTACTTTAACCAACAAAAATACGATTTAGCCTTAGCTGACTACAACAAAGCTATTGAAATTAATCCTAATTTGGCTCAAGCTTACGTCCTTCGGGGGGGTGTTTACGGTCGCCAAACGAAATACGAATTAGCTTTAGCTGACTTCTACGTAGCTATTAAACTTGATTCTAATTTTGCTATGGCTTACAACAATCGGGGGGTTGTTTACTATCTCCAACAAGAATACGAATTAGCTTTAGTTAACTTCTACGTAGCTATTAAACTTGATTCTAATTTTGCTATGGCTTACTACAATCGGGGGAATCTTTACAAAGACCAACAAAAATACGAATTAGCCTTAGCTGACTACAACAAAGCTATTGAACTTAATCCTAATTCTGCTATGGCTTACTGTGGTCGGGGGAGTCTTTACATTCTCCAGCAAAAAGACGAATTAGCTTTAGCCGACTATAACAAAGCTATTGAACTTGATTCTAATTTTGCTATGGCTTACTACAATCGGGGGTATTTTTACTATCTCCAACAAAAATACGAATTAGCTTTAGCTAACTTCAACCAAGCTATTGAACTTAACAAAAATGCTTCGTTTGCTATGATGGGCATCGGCTTAGTTAAGTATGAACAAGGGTCAATAAGTGAAGCAATTAAACAATTAGAAAAAGCACTAATAATTAACAATCAATCAGCCGAAATTCAATTAGCTTTAGCCGTTGCTTTTTATCACCAAGGCGAAAAAGATAAAGCATTAAAACTCGCTGAAAGTGCTTTAAGTATTAATTCTCAACTTGCCAATATTGATTTCCTCAAAAAGATTTTACGGACAAACAAAATTTTTGCTGATGTTCAAAAATTATTAGCACATCCTGAACTAAAAAATTATGTTAATCAGTAGTCCGTAGGTTGGGTTGAGCGAATAAATATGTTAAAGAAAACCTCTCAATTCTCAGGGAAAGCGAAACCCAACACCCAACACCTAAATCTATAGCGCACCTAAATGAATTGTGAAAAAGCATCGTATTTCTTAAGGTTAGGAAAATTAAATAATTGAAATTTGGCAAAAAACTCGAACAAGCGTTTAACCACTCGAAAATTTTTGGCCAACCAATAAAATCTTCTCAAAAGATTTTTTAACTGTAGCCAAATTGCTTCTACTGGATTTTCTTCGGGAGCGTATCGGGCAAATTTATGACAGGTAATCTGCCAATCTTCTGGGGATAAACCCTGATTTTGTTCAGTAAGGAATTTGATCATCTCTTCTCCTGAATGATAGGAAGCTCCATCCCAAATAATCAGTATTTTTCGCCCAGGGTTGCTTTGAATTAGTTTTTTCAAAAAATCTACTGTATTCTCTCCATTTCCTGCTTTGTAAGGAGCTAAAATAAATTCTTTTTCCACTAAATTTAAAGCTCCATAATAAGTTTGTCTCTCTTTTTCATTCTTAATTTTTACCAAAGTTCTTTCGGGTAACTCTGAGGGATTTTGACCTTCTTTTAGTCTTTCTTTAATAAAGTTCCAGAGATGACCTAGAACATCTTTCCAGACCAAATGACATTCATCAAGCAAGTACACCGCAAGCTTTCCCGACTGAATCTCCTCTTTTTTGCTCTCCAATAATTGACTGATTTCTTCATTCTTTTTTTTTACCTCTTCTGCATCTTTTTTCGGGTTTACTTGTTCCGCCTTTGGCCAGCTAATTCTCGCTTCTTTTAGCAATTGGTAGTAGCTCTGTCTCGATTTAAACACAACCTCATAAGTTTCTAGTACATAAGTTTCTAGCTCCCAAATATCCCAGTGACTCTGGTTGATAATCCATTGAATTAATTCTTGTTTTTCCTCGGCATTTAGATAGGGTCTCGAACCTTTATACTTCAAGATAATCCCCTCAATTCCTGCTGAAATAAATTCCTTTTTCCATTTAGCAATGAATCCGGGGGTCACTCCAATAATTTCTTGAATTGCTCTATAAGCGTATCCCGACAAAGCCAGCTTAACCCCTAAGGCTCTTTTCAGTTCCCGGGAATCGGGATTAGTTTTGATGAACTCTTCGAGAATTTGAAGTTCTGCTTCCATTTGATTCTCCAAACACTTATATTTGTCTTCCTTTTATTCTAAAATATTTCGGGATTGTTGTCGGCATTCTAGTTTACATATCATTTAGGCGCACTATATCTGAATCTTTTTGTTGGGTTTCCTTGGGTCTATGGTTGGGTTTCCTTACGTCAACCCAACCTACGGTAGTTTCCTTCGGTCTATGGTTGGGTTTCCTTACGTCAACCCAACCTTGCATTATCCTTTTTGTAGTACAAAAATTAGCACAAAAAAGAGGGCAACAAAGCCTGAAACTCCTGACTCCGTTCGGCGGTTCGGCTGAGATCACCGTCGAAGCCTGAGAATCACGGCCGAAGCCTGACTCCTGACGACCGACTCCTAACCCCACCAACGAACTTTTTCAGCAAACCCTAATTAGGGGTCTCAAGACCCCCCTACTGGGCGCAGAGAAAACCCTGACTAGCTAAGTCTTTTTACTCAAGTCTCTAGAGGGGGACAGCCAATGTGACAGTTGAGGGTGCGAAATGTGGGATAAAATGACCCGCAGACAAGTAGAAAAAGAAATGGCCGCTGTCGGTTTAGTGCCAGAAGAAATCATCGAGACTTTGCCCCAGCAACATTTAATGATTTTCCAAAAGGCTGGTTCTTCTGGTTAATTTTATCGGCAAGCTTGGGTATCATAAGATTTTCGGCGTTGCTGATTTGAGATATGAATCTTCTTGTGTGGGATTTTTAAAACCTAGACCCAAACTAACTTTTGGATGGGTGCAAGGTTGTCATTCATACCTTGATTCAGCAACGCCAACTTTTAAACCTACATCCAATCCCACACATCTTTTTGTTGGTTCTAGGGGTTTCGCATATTCCCGAATATCAACGCTAAGACAGAATTGGACATAATAACCATCCGCTCGTTTAACAATCCTAACTCGTTTAATTTGGTCGATAGGGTAAAAGTTTAAGTCTCTAGTTCCTTTTAGTTTAACTCTGCCAATGTTTTTCTTATCGGTGAAAGTGATTTTCTTTCTATCCTCCGATAGTTGACCCCCAGAGTTTTTGTATTCCACAGAACGATTATTTTTCTGAAACTTAGGATAACCCTTTTTACCTTTTATTTTTTTCTTACAATTGTCATAGAAACGAGCAATAGCTGACCAGGCGCGTTCGGCTGATGCTTGTCTAGCCGTAGAATTTAGAGTATCAACAAACTTGAACTGAATGGCCGCGAACTGCACAATATTTATTGAGAGAATATTTATCGATTTTGTCTTCTCTCTTGGCATCCATCCAAAGCCTTAATGCTTTGTTTCTGATGAATTGTACTGTACGAATAGCCTCATCAATGGCAGAACATTGACTCGGTTTGACCACAGCTTTCATTTCTAAGACAATCATTGTTTATCGACCTCAAACAACTATTTTTATGCTAACGCATCCGCACAAAATTGTCAAGGATTCAATCGTGCTTCGTGTCACTGAGCCTTTACATTGAGCGGCCCGAGTGAGCCTCGCCGAACTCCTGTCGAAATGTGTCGAAGTGCTTTTTTATACTGGTCGGGTTTCATCCCGTCAGTGAAACTGAGGGTCTTCACCCGACACTTAAGATAAACTAGCTAGAAATTATCCAGATAATCGGGAGTTACAAGAAGCGGCTGCTGTAATTAAGTCCCTGCGAAGCTCTCAAGGACAATATAAACGATGGAATCAGCAATATCGAGATGATAATAGTCATTTAAAAGACCAAATTGTTGAAATATCTGCCCCTAATATTGACCTGCAAAAAGAATTAGATTCTTTAAATTCAGAAATGCGGAATTTAACTGAAGAAAAAGCCAAAATTACGGCGGAGAGCCAGAAAGTTATTGCTGAATTAAAGCAGATCGAAATGGAAGTAAAAGTGGCGGCTCATAATGTCCGTAGTACCAAGTCTGTATATGGAAAGCTAACTATTTTATGGACTCTAGTAAAATCTCTATTTCTCGATGATAACTGGGAAGATTTTGGTTCGATCGATAATAACTTGCCCTCCGATCCTGACCGGCCACAAATGGGGAGTGGTCGGTCAAATATCAACAAATCTTTGCTAGATAAATAAATCAGTTAAGGAGTAAAATCAATCATGTCTAGAATCAGTAAATTAATTGCTAATCTAGAAGATTTGCACCAGCAGTATCTAAAAAATGCTGCCCAGGTTTACGGAATTACGGCCACTTTGACTGTCCGCTTGCAAGAAGTTTTAAATAGTTTAAGCGATCATGATTTGAATATTGCCCATAAGTCTTTGCCCGAAGGAAATTTAACTAAAGATGATATTATCTCCCTTTACGGTAACTATAATAATGCCTATAAAGCCTATAAAGAAGCCTACAATATTAAATGCTCAAAGGGATGGGAGGCATTTTTACAAGCGATTCATGGTTTAAAACCTCCTGCTCCTTCTCTTAGTTTAGAGCAGCGGGTTGAACAATTAGAGAAAACGGTAAAAACCCTAGTGGAAATTCTCCTCGATAAAACTTAAATCCCACTGAACTTAATCCACGGAATTTTCTTTTTGGATTAATACCTCACCAGCGATTAAACGTTGGGCTGCCGACAGTAACACATCCTCAATATAGGGCTTGACAAAATAACCTTTTGCCCCTTTAGCGGCGGCGAGATGCTGCATTTTTTGCGCTCCTCGCGAGGTAATCATCGCTACTGGTATCCCCTGAAGTTGTTCATCCCTTTGCAGACGAGAGAGCAATTCTAACCCATTCAGACGAGGCATTTCGATATCGCAGAGAATCAGATCACAAGCTAATCCGGCCCGTAATTTTTCCCATGCTTCTAAACCGTCCCGGGCCTGTTCAATGCGATAACCGGCTTTAACAAAAGAAATCGCTAACATTTCCCGCACCATTACCGAATCATCAACAATCAACACCAGAGGACTCGATTGTTCCCAGAAATTAGGAAGATTACTGTCAATAATCGTTTTATCGGAGGATAAAGGCCGATTAGAAGTCGCTTTAATACTATTAGCTAGTAACACTTCCCCTGCAATCATTCTTTCAGCCGCCGAGAGTAAATCTCTTTCCGTGTAGGGCTTGGTAAAATAACCACTAGCTCCTAATGTCGCCGCCACCTTGCGATGACGTTCCGCTCCCCGAGAAGTCAATAAAGCCACGGGAATCGCCGCTAATCGGGGGTCTTTTTGCAAATTATACAGTAATTCTAGGCCATTCATGCGGGGCATCTCGATATCGCAGAAAACGATATCACAGGGCAAACCACCGCGTAATTTTTCCCAAGCTTCTTGACCATCCCGGGCCTGTTCCACAAGATAACCGGCTTTACTAAAGCTTAAAGAGAGCAATTCACGGACAGTAATCGAATCATCGACAATCAGAACCATAGCCTCCGATTTTTGGCTAGTTTCCACCGCTACGGGGGGGGCAGGTTGGCGCCAAAGACTACCGTTATCGGTACGCAGACGACCCCTGGCGATGTCGATTAACTCTAACACATCGCCGATCGGCATCACCGTACCATCGCCTAAAACCGTCGCCCCAGCAATCCCAGCCGTTTTCGGAATCGGTCCTTCGATCTGTTTGATCACGATCTCCTGTTCCCCGATCACTTGATCCACCTGTACCGCTAGGAGATTATTACCACCGCGCAGGATCACGATCGAAAAAGAGTCTTCCTCCTGTTTGCTGGTGTAAAAACTACCGCGACTTAGTTGCCGATTATGGGAAAGCAATTCGCTCAAGGGTTGGAAGGGCAGTAAAGTATTTTGCCAGAAAACGCAGCGCCGTCCCTCCCGATCCCGATGGATATCGCCAGACCGGAAATCCTTCATATCTTCCACTCCGTCCATGGAGAAACCGATGCGCGCATGATTACTAACACAACAGAGGGCCTTACAGATGCTCACGGTTAGGGGTAAACGGATGGTAAAAGTGGTTCCTTGGCCCAGTACCGAGTCAATAGTAACAGTCCCGCGCACATCGATTAAACTGGTACGCACCACATCTAAACCCACCCCACGACCGGCAAAATCATCGGCCTGATCTTTGGTACTAAAACCGGGGTGAAAGAGAAGTTCATAGACTTCTTGGGGACTGAGGTGTTGAGCTTCCCGATCGCCGATCAGGCCTTTTTCGAGCGCCTTGCGTTTCACCCGATCAGCATCAATACCGGCCCCATCATCACCAACGGTGATCACGGTTTGATTTCCCTGTAGGAATGCCCGGACAGAGATCTTACCGTGGGCAGGTTTCCCTTTGGCCCTGCGTTCTTGGGGTGATTCAATACCGTGGGTGATCGCATTGTTGACCAGATGGGTCATGGGACTATTGAGATGTTCGAGGATCATCTTATCGATGAGAACATCACCCCCTTCCACTTTTAATTTGGCTTGTTTATGTAGTTTCAGGGAAATATCGCGAATTGCCCGGGGTAGGCGATCGGCAGTTTGACTAAAGGGAACCATGCGCGATTTGGTCATCCCTTCCTGTAGTTGGGTGGTAGCCTGTCGCAGACTGCGCGTCACCCGATCGGTTTCATCGACGACAAATTGAATATCAGAGGCCGATTCTCGCACGCGCACGATCAATTCGATCATCTCTTGGGATAATAAATGGAAATCGGTAAAATGGTCGATCTCTAGGGCATCTAGTTCCCCGGTCATAGCCGAATCGCCCTGATTTTCTCCCTTAACTCTACCGTAACCGATGGCACCGCTGGGATTGCGACTAGCCAGTAAAGCCCCTTCTAGGAGGGTTCTTTCATAGAGATCCTGCATCCGACTGCCCACATCGCTGAGATTTTGAACTTGGTTAAGCAAATTATCCAAAAAGAGACGCAGGCGCTCCTGTTCCTCTTCAATGCGATTGCGTTTAACCACCAGTTCTCCGATCAGATTGCTGAGGTTATCCAATTGTTTGATCGGCACCCGCATCGTCTGTTCAAAAGCTTTACTGACACGGGGACGCAGGTTATTTAACCCTAGCGATGGACTGAAACTGGCCGCCGGAGTTGCTGCCATCACCTGATTGGTTTCTTCGATGAGTTTTTCTAAATCCTTGAATTCAGCCTCTAGGGGGCTTTCCAGGGCAATTTCCCGTGATTCTAACCGTTGGAGATGTTCCGCCGCACCCACCCAGTCCGCTGCTGTGGATTCCGAGAGAAGGGACTCTAGGGATTCAAAGATGTCTGGTAGTGGCGATTGCCCTGGTGGGGTGGGTTTTTCCAGAAAAGCTTCTAAGTCTTCGAGGCTGTCGTAAAAATTGGGGTGGCTGATGGTTATAATTGCTTCTGAGTCCAAGACCACCGCCTTTTCTAGCAGCAGCGATGCGAGATCATCCCCATCTTCCGGTTCTGACTTTGGAGAGGTTCCACGGGTAGAATGAAGATCATTACTGGGGGCATCTTCCCAATTGATACTACCGCCAAAAAGTTCCTCTAATTCCCTTTCCGAGGGCAAGGAAGACGGGGTTTGGCCAAAAGAGACCCCTGACTTGGCCGCCGGAGAGTCACTCTGCTCCCATAAAAAGCTGAGTTCGTCTAGAGTCTCATTACCGTCGGTGTCTTTGTCTTCTAAACTCTCTAACAACTGTTCGAGATCTTCGTTAAAGAGATGATCCGAGTCGGGTTTCATCATGATTTGCTTCCTGCCAAGTCTTCCTTTTTGGTTAACCAATACGGTCTCTCTAGCTTCAGATTACCCAGAATTTTACCCGATAACTTCATCCACTAGGATTTTTTTTATGGCTAATCAAACTCTTGGACTCGATCGACAATTCTATTCCTATTATCAATCTATCTGTCTGCGAGAGTCTCCTATTCTAGCTCAATTACGTCAAGAAACTGCCTCTCAACCCCTGGCAGTCATGCAGATTGCCCCCGAACAAGGTCAATTTATGGCTTTTTTGGTACAGGCGATCGGGGCGAAAAAAACCCTAGAAATAGGGGTTTTTACCGGTTATAGTTCTCTAGTGGTGGCCTTAGCTTTACCCCCAGAAGGCAAGCTCATCGCCTGTGATCTAAGCGAAGAATATACCAATATAGCCCGCCGTTATTGGCAGCAGGCCGGTGTCGCCGATAAAATCGATTTAAGAATTGCCCCGGCTCTGGAGACTTTAGATCAATTAATCGCCAGGGGAGAAAGTAATAGTTTCGATTTTGTCTTTATCGATGCCGATAAAAGTAATTATGATCGCTACTACGAAAGGGCATTACAATTGGTCAGAACGGGCGGAATTATCGCTATCGATAATGTTTTTTGGTCGGGACGAGTAGCGGCGGCCGATAGCACCGATAATCGCACAAACATTATCCGTTCACTTAATGCCAAAATTCAGCAGGATGAACGGGTAAATATCAGTATTATTCCTATTGGTGATGGTTTGACCCTGGCCATGAAAAAGTGAAGAAGTTGGGGAGAATAGAAAAGCTTTTGCTCTTAACAATCAGGGTTGATTTTTGTTGTCCCAATTTAGTCACCAGTCGGAAACCAGCCAACAACTCTACATCCCTTAAGATGCTTAACGACAGCACTAAGTTATCAGTTCAACGGAGAGGGTGGGATTTGAACCCACGTTAGGTGTGACCCTAAAGCAGATTTCGAGTCTGCCGCATTCAACCACTCTGCCACCTCTCCACAGGGTTTGAGTCTGGATTATCATTTTAACAGATTACTTGTCCTCGGATTGATTTTTTTTGATAGACCTCCTGCATAATTGATTTTTGAGGGTTTAAAAACGTCAAAAATAACGATTAAGCGGCATAAAATATCTAAATAGACCATTTAATTGATTATTATTCATTCCTAATTCTCCTGACGACCGACTACTGACTCCTCACCAACCACGACAATTTTTGATTTTTACCAGAGGTCTGATGAATCAAGCTCCTTTTCTTCCAGTTAACCATCCCCAGCCTAACTTTCTCGACCGGTTAGGGAGTCTCTGGAAATTTTCCCGTCCTCATACGATTATCGGCACTTCTTTGAGTGTTTTAAGTCTGTATTTAATTGCTTTGGGCAATATTAGCGATTTTTTTAGCCATTGGTCGGTTTTATTGCTCACTTGGGTCGCTTGTCTTGCGGGTAATATCTACATCGTCGGTTTAAATCAGTTAGAAGACATCGACATCGATAAAATCAATAAACCCCAGCTTCCCCTAGCCAAGGGCGAATTTTCTCGGTTAACAGGCGGGTTAATCGTGGTTTTTACTGGTATTTTAGCAATTATACTGGCTTTTATCGGTGGTTTTTGGCTGTTAATCACCGTGGGGATTAGTTTACTCATCGGCACTGCCTATTCCTTGCCACCAGTGCGTTTAAAACGCTTTCCCCTCTGGGCAGCCTTCTGTATTTTTACCGTCCGGGGTGTTATCGTCAATTTAGGTCTTTTTCGTCACTACAACACAGTTATTAATCAAAATCAGTCTATCTATCCCTCAGTCTGGGTTTTAACAGCTTTTGTTCTTGTTTTCACCGTTGCGATCGCTATTTTCAAGGATGTTCCTGACCTAGAAGGCGATCGCATTTACCAAATTACCACTTTTACCCTCCTTCTCGGCCCTGAAAAAATCTTAACAATTTCCCTATTGACAATTTCGCTATGTTATGCAGGGATGATTGCCGTCGGTCTCTTGGGGATAACAGGAATTAATTCTTCTCTGGCCATTATTGCCCATCTGCTCCTACTACTTCTTCTTTGGTGGCGTAGTCGCAGAGTAAATTTAGAAGATAAAAGCGAAATCAGCCGATTTTACCAATTTATTTGGAAATTATTCTTTCTAGAATACCTGATATTTCCCCTAGCTTGTTTACTATGAAAATATCTCCTTTTTTAGCGGCCATTCCCTTACTTTTGCTAGGTGGTACAAGCGCACCTAGCCAAGAAACGATCAATCCGCAATTATTAACTGGCAACCTTCGTTTAACCCTGAAACATGGCGTTTGGAAACTGTGGCAAGATAAACCCGTTTATCAATATCTGACCCTAGATTTAACCTGCGATCGCGCTGTTTGTCAGCCATCGGTGTGGGGATACGCACCCAAATTCAATCAAGAAGTGGATCACCAAGGTACGGTAAAAACGATTAAATTAGACAATGCTTGGCGATTACAGGTGAAAATAAACATTCAAACTGACCACTGGCAAGCGGAAGTCAGGGAAGCTATCTATAATATCGAAATTGTCCCCTACCAAGACCAACTTATCGGCAGTTATCAAGGCACGTTAGGGGGAAGAAGACTACAAAACACAGTTAATGGCACAATTTCCCCTTTATGGCCTAATCCTGTCCCTAATTATCAACCGCTACAAGCGCGAGAACATCCCCGTTTAATCTTTCGCAAGTCAGAATTAACTAATCTCAGAGAAAAAGCGAAAACTCCCATCGGTCAAACTATTATCGCCCAATTAAACAACAGTTTACAGGAAAAAATTTATTACGGTGGTTATGTGCCTAATGGGGGTTATCATGCCACAGGTCATTGTTTTTTAGCAATTTTAAATCAAGATCAAAAATCAGCAGAAACCGCCTGGGAAATTATCGAAAAAACCCGTAAAAATCGGGGAAGGAGAGTCTTAGAACAAGCTCCAATTGTCGCCGGAGTCGCTCTCGCCTACGATCTTTGTTATGATCTTTGGGGAGAAACGCGCCAACAGGAAATTACTCATTGGTTATCCAGTGAAAGTAAAAAACTTCTCAAAGGTGATTCACCCAAAAATGGATGGAATGGAGACGCAGTTAGTAACTGGAATGCGCGGGCCAGAGGTGCTGCCGGTTTAGCTAGTTTAGCGATTCTCAAGGAAGATTTACCACCGGATTCTCTCTATTATCCCTCTGCACAGGTGGAAATGGCTAAACGTCACCTAGAACGCTATTTTACCAAAGCTATCGGCGATCGAGGATTTGGCACGGAAGGAGATTTATACACCACCGAACCGATGGTTATCGGTGTTTTTCCTTTTTTGCAAGGGTATCGAAATAGTCTCGGATTAGACTTAGTAACCGGTTCCTCGGCAGCCCAATTGATCCCCCATTATTTAACCAGAATTGTCCCTAAAAATGGTCAATTATTGATTCCTGCTTATGGCAGACATCAGACTTTTTTAGGAGTGTCTTTATTAACTATCGGATTGGGAATTACCGATAAATCATGGCTGCCAGCAATAAAATGGCGATTACAAGGTCAAGAAAAACAACTTTTTCACCCCCATTATCCTCATATTGCCCCTTTTCTTCTTGCTGCTTATCCATCTAATCTTACTCCCGAAAATCCCGAACGCCAACTTTCCCGCGTTTTAGTTGATCAACAAAAGGGATTTTATGCTTTTCGTAATCAGTGGCAAAATGAAGAGGATTTTGTCGCTAGTATCTATCTCAAACAGCAACCTTTTGTGGGGGGATGGTCTTTTCCCGATGTCGCTAGTGTGAGAATTTGGGGATTAGGAGGACATTGGGCGAGTTTTGAGGGGTCAGAAGGTGACTGGAATTCGGAAAATACGGTTATTTTCCCGAAAACCCTACCTTGGTACCAGGCAAAACCGATATCTTTTCAATCTAGTCCCGATGGTTCGGGAGTAATTACGTTAAAAACTGATAAAATCAGGGTTAAAGGAGATAATTCAACCGCAGGAGTGGCTCTAGTTCGATCTTTCGCCGTCGATTACAGTCTCTCCTCTGGTTCCCCCGGATTATTCGTCTTGATGGATAAATTATTAGGTGAAGTCGAGCAACCAGAATTTATTAATAAAACTTGGGTGATGAATACCCAGGGAAATGTCACTCTCGGAAAAAATAGTTTTACTATCACTCAAAATAGGGCAACTATGCAGGGAACTTTTATCACTCCCGTGACTTTAAAAGTCGAGAAAACTAATACAGGTGAGCGCATTTTAGCCACGGGTAGCGAGGAATTTTTTCTGGTGATGACCGTGCAGAAAAGTCGCCCCCCAGCAGTTAAAATTATCGGTAAGGGATTAGATGCGATCGTGCAAATTGGCTCCCAGGAAATCTCAATTATTGACGGTGCAGTTAGATTAAAAGAGATTAAGTTTCAAGAGCCATAAAAATTGGCAAGTGACCCAAGAAAAGTTAACAGTTGTCAAGGAGCATTTGTCAAGATGATAAGCATTTGAGCAATGATTTATGATACAGTCAAGATGACTGATCAAAATAGCACTATCGAGAATTGCATCGATAATTTCCGCCTAACTAAACTATGACTAAATATTATCAAATCACCGTTAACAATCGTCAGACGGGCGAAAAAATTACCACCACCGTTCCCGAGGATAACTATATACTCCACAGTCTGGAAAAACAGGGCTATCAATTACCCTTTTCCTGTCGCAATGGAGCTTGTACCAGCTGCGCGGTCAGGGTATTGTCGGGGGATATCCATCAACCAGAAGCGATCGGACTATCGCCGGAATTAAAAGCCAGAGGTTATGCTTTACTTTGTGTCAGTTATGCCCGTAGCGATATGGAAGTAGCCACCCAAGACGAAGATGAAGTCTATGAATTGCAATTCGGTCGCTTTTTTGCTCGTGGAAAAGTGCGTTTTGGTTTACCCTTAGATGAAGAATAGATTCGGGATTAATCGTGCCAGATACCAGCAGCCAATTGGAAAAATACCTAGACATTGCCAGCGAAGCCGCCCTAGCGGCGGGAACAATTATCCTCGATAATTGGGGTAAAATCGAGACAATAGAAGAAAAAGGGAGATCGGGCGATTTAGTGACGGAAATAGATCGTCGAGCGGAAACAGAAATTCTCAAAATTATTGGCCGTCATTTTCCCGAACATGGGATTTTAGCGGAAGAATCGGGAAAACTGCCAGGCACGGACAGCGAGTATCTCTGGGCGATCGATCCTCTCGATGGAACCACCAACTATGCCCACGGTTATCCCGTATCCGTCGTCTCCATCGGACTACTGATCGCAGGGATAGCAAAAGTGGGAGTCGTCTATAACCCCTTTAGAAACGAACTATTTCGGGCGGCCCGGGGTTTAGGGGCCACCCTGAACCGTCGTCCCATCCATGTCTCCCGGACCAGTGAACTAGAAAAAAGTTTACTGGTGACGGGCTTTGCCTACGATCGCTGTCAAACCCCCGATAATAATTATGCCGAATTCTGTTATCTGACCCATCTGACCCAAGGGGTACGCCGCAGCGGTTCCGCTGCCAAAGACTTAACCGATGTGGCCTGTGGGCGCTTAGATGGTTATTGGGAACGAGGAATTAATCCCTGGGATCTGGCCGCAGGAGTTATTCTGATCGAAGAAGCTGGGGGTAAAATTACCGCCTACGATGAGAGTCCTTTTTTGATAGAAACGGGGCGAATCCTGGCTACTAACGGACAGATTCACACCCCCTTAAGCCAAGCTCTGCAAAAAGCGGCCTCTTGGAGCTTTCAGTTTTAACTTGAATGTCAGCAGAAGTCCCTCGCTTTTAGCGATGGGATGAATGCTGACCAGCATATAGACGATTTTTCAAACCCATGTTATCCTAAATATAGGTTTATGATAACAGAGTAATGTATAAAGCATACAAATTCAGGATATACCCCAATACCGAGCAAGAAATAGCCTTAGCAAAAAGCTTTGGTTGTTGTCGTTGGTTTTGGAATTATTCATTGAATTTATGCCAAGAAACCTATAAAGCAACAGGAAAAGGACTGACAAGAAACTATATTCAGGGACTATTGCCTAGTCTCAAAAAAGAATATGAGTGGTTGACAGATGCTTATTCCCAGTGCTTGCAGGTTGTTGCTTTGAACTTATCTCAAGCTTATCAAAACTTCTTTGAAAAACGGGCGAGATTACCAAGATTCAAATCTAAACATGGTAAACAATCAATTAGCTATCCCGCTAATGTCAAATTTGAAGGAGACTACCTCAAATTACCTGGTAAAGTTGGATTAGTTTATTGTGTTCGTCATCGGGAATTTGCAGGAACAATTAAAACCGTTACTATCTCAAAAAACCCAGACGGTAAATACTACGCTTCTATTTTAGTTGATGACGGATTAGATTCTCTTGAGACATCAACGGATGGAAAAGCGATAGGAATTGATTTAGGATTAACTCATTTTGCTATTACCAGTAATGGCAGTAAATATGATAACCCTAAACATTTTGCTAAACATCAACGCAATTTAAAACGTAAACAACAAAAGCTTTCTCGTAAAAAGAAAGGAAGTAACAACCGTCAAAAAGCTAGACGTAAAGTAGCTAAAGTTCACTATAAAATCTCAAGATGCCGTGAGGATTTTCTCCACAAGCTATCCCGTAAGATAGTTAACGAAAACCAAGTTATTGCTGTAGAAAACCTCAATGTTAAAGCCATAGTACGCAATCATAATTTAGCTAAGGCTATTAGTGATTGTGGTTGGGGAATGTTTTGTACAATGCTTAAATACAAGGCAGAATGGGAGGGGAAAACCTATATCGAAGTTGATAGGTTTTTTCCTAGTTCTAAAACTTGTCATGTCTGTCTAAATCAAGTGGGTAGTTTGCCGCTTGATGTTAGAATATGGACTTGTGAACATTGTCAAACAACCCATGACCGGGACATAAATGCGGCGATAAATATCAGAGATGAAGCCTTACGGATACTGTCGTTAGGAACTAGCGATACTGCCTATAGAGGGGATATAAGACCAAAAGCTGGGCGTAAGTCTGTCTTGAGGCAATCCCCCTTGAAATAGGAAGCTCTCAACGACCTTGAGAGTAGTTCACTGCGATTATCATTTCGATTAAAGTTAGGATACTCTCTATGACTTTTCCAATTTCCCAGGGATTATTTCAATATGATTTAATCGATCACTTCGCTATTTTAGGAGTCTCGATCGATGCCGGGCATCAGGAGATTCGCCAGCGTTACTTAAAAATCGCCTATAAACTCCATCCCGATACCTGTCGCATTTACACCCCCGCCGAAAGGGAACGGGCTAATCAGTTACTTTCAAAATTAGTTAACCCCGCCTACGAACATCTAGGCCGCGACCTATCTCGCGAAGAATTTCGGCTTACTTTAGCACAAATGGGCAAGGCAATGGCGAGAGATTTGAGTAAAATCACCATCAATAGCGAACCAGCTAGAAAACTAGCCCAATCTAGTGCTAACTATGAATTAGCCTATCAAAAAATCCTGCAATCTTTGGCGATCGATCAATATACCGCCCTAGAAAATACCGATCAGAAAATCGCCCAACTTAGTGAACTCAACATGGTTTATCTGATGTTAACCGAAGGTCAGGGCAACAGGAAAACCCCCCCGAAAGTCTTTATCTCCCAAGGCAATCCTAACAACCAGTCCGAGTTAGTTAGAGCGGCTGTAACCACGGCAGCCCCAGCTAAAGCCAAAGAATCGCCCCTAGAAGCCTATATTCGCCGCGCCCAAGCCTCTCTTGACCAAAATAATCCCGCCCAAGCTTTGCGAGAATTGCGCGATGCCCTGCGGGAAGAACCGGATAATAGCATCTGTCACGCCCTTCTCGGTTTAGCCTACCTGCGACAAAATCAACTCTCCATGGCCCGGGTTCATATCAATCGCGCCTGGAAAGCCAACCCCCAAGATGCGACGGTGATTAGGAGCAAACGGGAACTAGATAAAGTAATTAATTCTAATACTGAAATGCAAGACCAGAAAGGACAAAAAGAGGAAGGAGAGCGCAAGGGCGGTTTTTGGTCTCGATTTGGTGGTAAAAAGAAATAGGACTAACCAGTGCCACCGATTTTGATTAGCAAACTCCCATGATTCATCAACCCCCGGCGGGGACAAGGGATTTATTACCCCTAGAAGTTACCCAAAAAGGCTGGATTAACGATCGCCTTCAGTCTGTCTTTCAGCGTTGGGGCTATCAAAGGATTGTCACCTCCACCATTGAATGGCTCGATACCCTCACCGCAGGCGGTGCGATCGATCCGGGCACCGTGATCCAACTGCACGGGGATAGTCAAGGACTATCGGGATTACGCCCTGAATTAACCGCTTCCATTGCCCGTAGTGCCGTCACCCGCATGAGTGGGGAGTCCTATCCCCAACGTCTCTGTTATCGGGCTAACGTTTTTCGTCGCCCTAGCGCCGGTTATCACGGTCGTCAAGTGGAATTCTATCAAGCGGGGGTAGAATTGCTCTTTTCTGGCGGTTTACTAGCTGATGCCGAGATTTTACTGCTCTTGGCTGACTGTTTCGATAGTTTGGCCTTCCCTAACTGGCAGATTATTCTAGGAGAAGCGGGTTTGACTCGTTCCCTACTTTCTCCTTTTCCCGGTCCCTTGCGGGAACAGGTGAAACGCTGTTTAGCCCTCCTTGACTACGTTAGCCTCGAAAATCTTCCCTATCCCAACGAAACCCTCCGGCAGCAAGCCCGACAATTATTTCAGCTGCGCGGTAATCCTCACGATGTCCTCGCACAAGTGGCAGTATTAGCCCAGGAAGAATCGGCCCAAAAAGCCGTTAATAACCTTAAATCCCTAGTAGAGCTGCTTAATGCCGATCGCTCTAGGCCTTTCCCCCTAATTCTCGATTTAAGTCTGATTCAAACCTTTGATTACTACACTGGCATCGTTTTTCAAGCCGTTAGTGATCACCAGCAAAATCTCAGTATTTTAGGCCAGGGCGGACGCTATGATCAATTATTGGGCGTTTTTCATCCCCAGGGTCAATCGGCTCCGGGTATCGGTTTTTCCCTGAATATCGAAGAACTGCACGAAAGTTTATTATCAGGGCAGACTTTACCCAGTCAAGCTCCTCCCCTCGACTGGTTACTTATCCCTTTGGGTAATAACGCCCAGATAGCGACTTTTAGTCAAGCTCGCTCCCTTCGCACCAGTGATCCGAATCTGAGGGTGGCGATCGATTTAGGGGGTCGCAGCGAGGCACAAATTCGCACCTATGCCCGCGATCGAATGATTAAAAATCTCGCCTGGGTGCAGGAAGATGGTTCCGTGAGCGAAGAATCTCTCTAAAAGGGGGCAAAAGCAGCGGAAATCCTGCCTTCTGCCCGCTGCTATAGGACTCTATCTAGGGTTTGCGGCAAAAAGTACGGGCGAAGCATTTGGGCAATAACCTATCGGTGAAACCGTAGATTTTTTATCCGAATGCTTCGCCCCTACAGGACGCGGGCCGATGAAAACGCAAGGTTTTGAAGCACGATTCCCTCAAAATCTTGCACCTGTTTCGCGAGAATAGACCTTCCAAACATAAACCAGAAGAGCCGCTATCTGACGGCATTATATAGTTTTACCAATAAATGTCAGAACAAAGATGTAGATGTAGGTTGCTCTAATGGGAAGTTTTGTGACGACAAGTAGCATTGATGATATTTATTGGGAATAATGAATCTAGAGGATTGCCTAACTTTCCAATTGGTAGCGACTTGCCATGAACCCAACAACCGCCAATTATGATGAACCCTGGAAAGAAGCATTAACCGAGTATTTTGAAGCGTTTTTATGCTTCTTTTTTCCGGAAGTTCACCAATTGATTGATTGGACAAAAATTCCCGAATCTCTGGAAAAAGAACTGAAACGGATTACCGCTTCAGCAAAGACAAAAAAACGTTTCGCTGACAAACTCTATTCAGTTATCAGTTACCAGTTATCAGTTATCAGTGACTAATTGGAAGCAAGTAGTAATCCATTTGCTACAATAGTGATGGCACACCTGAAAACGAAAGCGACTACTGGGAAGCTGCCAGAACGGGAACAGTGGAAGTGGAGGTTAATCAGGGGATTATATGAAAAGGAGTTCGAGAGAGAACAGATAATTAAACTGTTTGAAATCATCGACAATATGATGACTTTATCCCCTAAATTACAGTCAAGCTTAGAAAGTAAAATCAAACAATTTGAGGAGGAAAGAACCATGCCTTTAGTAAGTAATATGGAGTTACGAGGAAGGAAAATTGGTGAGGAAATTGGGGAGTTAAGAGGGATAGAACGCGGTAAGGAAATTGGTAAGGAAATTGGAGCGTTAGAAAAAAGCCGCGATGCCATCAAAACAGTTTTAACTGTGCGGTTTGGACAAATTTCTTCAGAAATTGAAGAGATAATCGGCAAAATGACTAACCCTACTATCTTAGAAGAGCTACTAAAATTAGCAGCTACCGCTAATTCCCTCGCAGAATTTAAGCAGTCTTTGGCAAAAATCAACATCTAGAAAACCTTCTTCTTTAGAAAACGGGTTTCTTGAAGAAACCCGTTTTCTTGTTCCTTCTTGCAATATTAATTTCTGTTACAGGGGTCTTGAAAAATTGGCGATTGTTTGCATAAAATAGACGCAGTCATCTTTCCAGGTCAGCGTCATGACTTCTACCCCGTTGCCGATTTTTCCTGCTGTTGACGATGTTTTGTTCGATTTCGCTCAATCTGATGGCTTTTGGGCGAATTTAGAAACCGCTTTTGGCACAAATTATGATGTGGTTAAGGCGACAGAATTACGACAACAGTGGCAAAGTCGAAATTTCAGTCAACTTCCCTCAATTGAGGTACTCAGTGATGAGGTTTTGGGGACGGCGAATGGTGCATATTCCAACAGTACGAATAAGATTTATTTATCAGCATCTTTTTTAAATACGGCTTCGTCAGCAGCGATAATTAATGTAATTTTAGAAGAAATTGGCCATTATGTGGATGCTCAAATTAATCAGGTGGATAGAGCCGGAGATGAGGGGGCAATTTTTGCAGAGTTGGTACAGGGGGGCGCTCTGTCTGATTCTCAGTTGGCTTTATTACGAGCGGAGAATGATTGGGCAACGATGATAATTGATGGTCAGTTAACGGCGGTCGAGCAGTCAAATCCCACTCCTGCTTTGGTTGCAAGCTACCAGGGTCTTCGCAATGCCTGGGATGTTCGAGTTGTAGGCAACTATGCCTACCTCGCCGATTTTTCAACAACGACAGCAGATTTGAAAATTGTTAATATCAGCACTCCTGCTGCTCCGGTACTGGTAAGCCAGTCTAACGCAACTAATGTTATTTCTGATGTAGATTTTTCTAATGGCTATGTGTATGCAGCAGATGGCACTTCAGGATTACGAGTGATTGATGTTAGTAACCCTTCTTCTCCAAACTTGAAAAGCACGTACAATTCTCCAGGTGATGCTCAAGATGTGAAAATAGTTGGCAATTATGCCTATGTGGCAGACGGAACTTCAGGATTACAGATTGTTAACATCAGCAACCCAAATTCTCCTGTTCTCCAAGGAACTGCTGGAATATCTATTGGTGTTATTGGTTCAGTTTCTTCCGTAGATGTGGTTGGTAATTATGCTTACATTGTCAACAAGGGTTCGTCTACCGGAAGGCTGCAAATTATCAATATTAGTAATCCGGCCTCACCTACAAAATCAGGTGAGTATTCATTTGTCTTGGAAGGGTTTGTTTCCAATGTTCAAGTTTTAGGCAATTACGCTTATATATCTGCTGGAAACCGAGGACTGAAAATTATTGACATCAGTAACCCAGCATCTCCTGTCTTGCAAGGCGAATATTATTACAACTCCGGCGCTGAAGCTTATGATGTCCAAGTAGTTGGTAAGTATGCCTACGTTGTTTTTGGTTTAACAGGATTGGAAATTATTGACATTAGCAACCCATCTTCACCCACTTTAGCAGGGTCTTATGATCCAATAACAACATACTATGGGATGCCCGTTACTAACACAGCTACGAGTGTCGAAGTCGTCAATAATTATGCCTATCTAACTGTTCAAGCAGCGAAAGACCTAGGCGGTTTATGGATTCTAGATGTAAGTCAATTTACTGGGACAAATCAGCCTCCAAGTGTTGGTCTTGCGGTTTCTCCCGCAAGTGTGACAGAAGACGGGACAACCAACTTAGTCTATACCTTCACTCGTAGCGGTTCCACAACAAATGCTTTAACAGTCAATTACACCATCGGGGGGACAGCTACCCTTAATACAGATTACACTCGTACAGGGACTAACAATACTGTCACCTTTGCTGCTAATTCATCAACTGCTACCGTAACAATTGACCCCACTCCTGACACAATAGTTGAACCCGATGAAACCGTTATTTTAACCCTTGCTGCGGGTACAGGTTATACAGTAGGGACTACCAACGCAGCCACGGGAACAATTACCAATGACGATACCAGTGTCACCCTAGCAGTTTCCCCCGCAAGCGTCACCGAAGACGGGACAGCTAATCTGGTTTATACCTTCACTCGTACTGGTTCCACAACTAATTCTTTAACGGTTAACTATACAGTTGGGGGGACAGCAACCAATGGAACCGATTACGCTTCTATTCCCACCAGTGTCACCTTTGCGGCTAATTCAGCGACTGCTAAAGTAACAATTGACCCCACTGCGGATACCACAGTTGAACCCGATGAAACTGTCATTTTAACCCTCGCGACCGGGACAGGTTATACGATAGGTACTACCACCGCAGTTACGGGGACAATCACCAATGATGATATCAGTGTTACCCCAATCGAAGCTTTCGGTAACACCAAATTAGTCAAAGACGCGACTAATAAACTTTACGCTCAAATTGGTAATAACAATCCCATCGCCATTAAAAATGGGGGGACTCAGATTACCACAAATATCTACTCAGGTTGGCAAACTCTAGCAGCAGAAACCGTCAACGGAGTCAATCAAGTTTTATGGAAGTATAACGATGGAAACTACCTCCACCTGTGGACTTTAGATAGTAACTGGAATTGGCAATCTTCCACTGGATGGTGGGGATTAAACTCATCGGAAGCTTTTACTCAAGAAACCAACTTCCAACAAGATTTTAATAGTGATGGAGTCATTGGTCAACCCTTCACCCCAATCGAAGCTTTCGGTAACACCAAATTAGTCAAAGACGCAACTAACAAACTTTACGCTCAAATTGGTAATAATAACCCCATCGCCATCAAAAATGGGGGGACTCAGATTACCACAAATATCTACCCAGGTTGGCAAACTTTGGCTGCTGAAACCGTCAATGGAGTCAATCAAGTTTTATGGAAGTATAACGATGGAAACTACCTCCATCTGTGGAGTTTAGATAATAATTGGAATTGGCAATCTTCCACTGGATGGTGGGGATTAAACTCTCCTGAAGCATTCACCCAAGAAACCAATTTCCAACAAGACTTTAATGGTGATAATCAGATTGGTAATCCCTTCACCCCAATCGAAGCTTTCGGTAACACCAAATTAGTCAAAGACGCAACTAACAAACTTTACGCTCAAATTGGTAATAATAACCCCATCGCTATCAAAAATGGGGGGACTCAGATTACCACAAATATCTACTCAGGTTGGCAAACTTTGGCTGCTGAAACCGTCAATGGAGTCAATCAAGTTTTATGGAAGTATAACGATGGTAATTATCTGCATCTGTGGACTTTAGATAATAACTGGAATTGGCAATCTTCCACCGGATGGTGGGGATTAAACTCATCGGAAGCTTTTACTCAAGAAACCAACTTCCAACAAGATTTTAACGGTGATAATAAGATTGGTAATCCCTTACCCAATATAGCTAGTAGTCTAGCGGTTTCTGCTAACGTCCCAGAACCCATTATCGGGTCATCAAACGATGATATTCTCACTGGTACTGCGGACAATGATATTCTAATTGGTGGCTTAGGTAATGATACCCTCAATGGTGCTGCCGGACTCGATACTTTAACCGGTGGGGTGGGGACAGACATCTTCATCTTCCAATTTAGTCAGTCCACCGCGGCAGCCCTAGACCGAGTTACGGATTTTGCTATTGGTGATGATAAAATTGACCTGCTTAGTCAAGCTGGTGCGGCAATTAATGCCCCGGTCGCTTTTACCCAGGCAACAAATAGCACCACGACCAATATTAACACCATTGTTACTAACGTCTTCACCGATGCTAATGGGGCAACAGCCGGAAATCAAGCTCTCGGAATTAACAGTGCTGTTTTAGTGCGGGACAATAGTTCTTCTACTTACCTAATTATCAACGACGGTACGGCGGGTTTCCAAAGTGCTAATGATTTGGTGATTAATCTCACCGGATTAACGGGTAGTTTACCGGCGCTCGGCACTATTGCGGTCAATAGTTTCTTTGTCTAAATTGATGGGGGGGATTAATTCTCCCCTTTTAATCCTCCCGTTCAAGTAATTTTGATACAAAAAAAGTTAAGAGGCTCTTCTCGACTTTGTGTTATAATTTTTGCTTATGAAACCGTGAAATACCTAGGGTTTGTTGAATAAATGTGAAATGTAGGCAAGGTAGGGGTTTTGTGGCTTTACGAGCGAAACAGGTGCAAGATTTTGAGAGAATCGTGCTTCAAAACCTTGCGTCTTCATCGGCCCGCGTCCTGTAGGGGCGAAGCATTCGGGCAATAACCTATCGGTGAAACCGTAGATTTTCTATCCGAATGCTTCGCCCGTACTTTTTGCCGCAAACCCTACCTATCAAGCAAGACTTTTAGGGCTATTTTGACGTTCGGCGATGCTCAGTCGAGCCGAGGAAGAAACTAGAAAATATCAGTATAGACCTCGTTTCCACACATAAACCAGAAGCTCCCAAATACTGATGGGCAGTCAGGAGTTTAAGCTTGTGGAGAGACTGTAAGACTCGTTGGGATTCGTCTCAAAAAGCAGGTTTCTGTGAAGCAAGAATCTCCCATCACACAGCTTTGCATTGTGATGGCGAGAGTGTCAAAATTGTGTTCAATTACCCGTCATCCCAGTCATGCCTTCCAGCGGTCAAGTGAAATCGATTTTTTTTCTTATCCTCTTTCTCCTCAGTATTCTAGGGGGTATTCTACTGGCTTCGCTACTTAAACAACCAGCGATCGCCCAATCTCCCTCCTCGGATACAGTGCTGAATCGTTATCAAATTGGAGAGCAAACCTATCTAGAAAATTGTGCCACTTGCCATATTGCCATTCCTCCGAGCATCCTACCGAGTCAAACTTGGAAAAAAATCCTAGAAAATCCTAATTCTCACTATGGTATCCGTTTAAAACCAATTGTTGGCATTACTCAGCGTCTTATCTGGGATTATCTCAGTTATTCTTCCCGCCCTGTTAGCGAGACTACTTTTGTTCCCCTCTTAATTGAACAGTCCAGCTATTTAAAAGTTTTGCACCCTAGGGTCAATTTACCCACTCCTCTCGGTCACACCACCTGTGTCACCTGTCATCCCAACGCTTCCCGCTACGATTATCAGACCCTTACCCCCATCTGGGATAATGCAGCCTAATCAGTTATCAGTTATCAGTTATCAGTTTTCAGTTTTCAGTTTTCAGCTTCTGAAGGCAAGGGGCAACAGGCACTCGTGCAAAAGACAGAATCTGACAATTCTCCTACCTAAAAAGAAGGTTAGAAACTAAGCACATCAAAGCTTTTAGCTTAACCAATTAGGTGTTAGATTCGGCCCTTGTTTTCAGATGTGAGTTTTTAGTTCACTGATTACTGATTACTGTTTACTGATCACTGAGAGGAGGTGCAGTTAGGGTGATTTCGCCGATTTGGCCAGCTTTACCCATTAATTGGGCGGGTTTTTCGTTAAGAGAGATTTTAACACCGCCAGCATTGCCGGATCGAATTTTTAAACTCTTTTGGGCTTTCCAAGTTTGTTTAGTACCGGGTTGGAGAGTGCCTTCATGGACTTTTTTGCCATCGGCAATTACCCTTACCCAAGCGGCCTGTTCAATAGTTACCTCAGCTGAGAGGGGAACTTTTGGCTGAGGAGAAGGGGAAGGAGAGGCTACCGGCGCGGGAGGGACTACCGGCGCGGGGGAAACCACGGGGGAAGGAGAGGGAGTAACGGCAGGGGGATTAGAGAGAGGGGGACGGAGGAAAAGATAGCCAATACCGCAAAATATGCCCGCCAGCAAGCCTAGCCAGAGATACATCCCGAAAGAGCCTGATTTAGCCGGTTGGGGGCCAGTTTCTGGGGTTGGTTTTTCTGGTTTCACCCGTTCCACTTTTGGGGAAGCGGGTTCAGCCTTGGGGATAGGGGTAACTTTTGTGGGCAGTGTTTTCGGGATAGTTACCTCTTGGGCTAATTGTTCCGCACTAGGAGACAAGCGATCGGCTAAAGCTTTACCATCAATTTTTAGGGCATCACCGTAGCGTTTGATAAATCCCTTGACATAAATTAATTCTGGTAATTTCTGCCAATTCCCCGTTTCCAACGCTTCTAGCATTGGTACTCTAATCATCGTCAGGGCGGCGATATCGTCTATGCTCAGGCAGCTTTCTTCCCGTTTTTGACGTAAATAAGTCCCGATTTCCTTGATTTGTTCGGCTTGTAGGGGACTGAGTTGACTCATAATTCCAGTCATCGAAAATTTGGGTCTGAAACCCCGTCGTTCTACGACGGCTTTACTGTTAAATATTAACACATTTACGAAATATATGCTATAATGTGAGACATGGAAAAAGCCTATTCGTTTCGATTTTACCCCACACCAGAACAAGAGTCCCTATTGCGGCGCACTTTGGGCTGTGTAAGATTGGTTTACAATAAGGCACTCCATCTCAGAACACAAGCATGGTACGAAAGACAAGAAAGAGTAGGATATGCTCAAACTTCTTCAATGTTGACCGATTGGAAAAAGCAAGAAGAATTAGACTTTCTCAATGAAGTTAGCTGTGTACCTTTACAACAAGGGTTAAGACATTTACAAACAGCTTTCACTAATTTCTTTGCTGGTCGTACTAAGTATCCTAACTTTAAGAAAAAACATCAGGGAGGAAGTGCCGAATTTACTAAGTCAGCTTTTAAATTTAAAGACAAACAAATTTATTTAGCCAAATGCACAGAACCTTTACCTATTCGATGGTCAAGACAAATCCCAGAAAGCTGTGAACCAAGTACAGTAACAGTCAGATTACATCCCTCAGGACGTTGGCATATCTCAATTAGATTTGATGACCCAACAATTAAGCCATTACCAGTAACAGATAAAGCCATCGGAATTGACTTAGGAATTAGTAGCCTTGTGATTACCAGCGATGGTGACAAAGTATCTAATCCTAAGCATTTTAAAAAGCATTATCAGAGACTGCGAAGAGCATCGAAAAGCCTTTCTAGAAAACAGAAAGGGTCAAAGAATCGAGAAAAGGCAAGAATCAAAGTAGCCAAAATTCACGCCAAAATCACCGATAGTAGAAAAGACCATTTACACAAGCTAACCACTCAATTAGTTCGTGAAAACCAAACGATTGTGGTTGAGAATTTAGCCGTCAAGAATCTGGTCAAAAACCCGAAATTATCTCAGGCAATATCTGACGTTAGTTGGGGAGAAATTACCCGACAATTAGCCTATAAATGCCGTTGGTATGGGAGAAATTACATCGAAGTAGATAGATGGTTTCCTAGTTCTAAGCGGTGTAGTAATTGCGGGTATATTGCTGAGAAGATGCCGTTAAATGTTCGAGAGTGGGACTGTCCAGACTGCGGGACGCACCATGACCGAGATATTAACGCCAGTAAAAACATTTTGGCCGCAGGACTTGCGGTGTCAGTCTGTAGAGCGACCATAAGACCAGAACAGAGTAAATCTGTTAAGGCAGGTGCGGAACCCCGCAAGGGAAAGAAGCAGAAACCTAAATCGTGAGGTTTGGGAATCACCGTCCGTTTACGGCGGTGAGGATGTCAATTTGGGATAATCTCTTCTCTAGAATATCCTTTTACTTTGTCATCATTACTGGCGAAAAGGTTCCAAAAACTGGCAAAAATCGGCAATACTTGCCAAAGTTAAGTTTTTTGTTCCAGGGTGACTGCACTCACAAGTCAGTACATACATTTGTTCTTAATGCTGGTTTTTCTCGAACTCTCAGCTTATCCCTAATTATGACCTTTATTCCCCATCCCGACACCGCCCCCCTTCACCTTACCTGTGCCGTAGTCACGGTGAGCGATACTCGTACCCCAGAGACGGATAGGAGTGGACAAATAATTCAAGAGTTACTAACTCGATCGGGTCATGATATCGGTCTATACTTAATTATCCCTGATGAACCCTTACAAATTCAAGCAATCTTACCAGAGATTAGCAATCAAAATCAGATAAAAGTCTTAATTCTCAATGGGGGTACTGGTATTGCTCCCAGAGACAGCACCTATGATGCTTTAGTCCCTTTATTAAGGATCACTTTGCCCGGTTTTGGCGAATTATTTCGTTATCTCAGCTATCAGGAAATCGGCTCTCGTGCCATGGCATCGAGGGCAATAGCTGGGGTTTATCAAAACTTATTAGTCTTTTCTATCCCCGGTTCCACTAATGCCGTTAAATTAGCCCTAGAAAAACTGATTCTTCCCGAAATCTTACATCTGGTTAAACAGATGAATGGATAATTTATTGGGATTTGATCTGGGCTGAAATTTCTTGAAAACATACATCCCAAAAATAGCTGGCTAGATTCACAGCACTTAACAGTTTAGGAATTCCTTCACTTAGACTAGCAAAACCTTGATTTTTAATCTGGAGAAAATCGATAGCGATTGCAAAAGTTAAAAGTGCTAAAGCAATGATTAAAATTTGGTAATAAGTTTGTCTTATTCGCCGCCAAAATGCTAAACCATAAATCAGAATTGCGAGGCCATAAACAGAGATAGTCAAGAATTTGGGAATATTAAAATAGAGGAGAATGATATGAATTCTGAAGATTTCATTGATGGCAAAAAGTCCCGTTATTATACCAGAAAAAAGTAAAAAATTGTCAGAACTATTGAAACTTGTCTTGCGGGACAACAAAGTATAACTAAAAAGGCAAACAATCGGGGGTAAACAACAAAGCAATTGAAAAGCATGGGTTAATAAACCAGCGATCGGAGTTGGGGGAGTAGCGGGAGGATAAAATAAAAGACTAGAGGGTAATTTTGCCCAATCAACCCAAGCAATCAAAGCTAAAACCAAGAGGAGAACGACAAGATTTATTTTCTGAAAATGCTGTTCTCGTGAGGACATAAGTATAGCAGTTTATAATTGTGGCTATTAATCACGGTATAATTCACAAAGTGCCGCTTTCTACCCGCTCGATCTAAATAAGGAAGCGCCAAGCATTTCCCCAGTTGTGTTAAGGACAATTTTCTCGGTTTTCTATGCTCAATCAAAAAGAACTTTTGTGTTTATTACAATTGGCTAGTCCCATTTTACCCGTCGGGGCCTATAGTTATTCCGAAGGGCTAGAAACCCTCGTCGAAAAGGGGATTATCTCCAATAGTGCCACCTTAAATGATTGGTTAGAGCGATCGCTTTGTCAAGGCTCGATTCGCTTAGAAACGGCTGTTTTGCTAAGGGTATATCGTTGTTTTTGTCAAGAAGATTTTACAAAACTTAATTATTGGGACAATTGGTTATCGGCAACGCGGGAAACAGCCGAATTAAGACAACAAAGCTGGCAAATGGGGCGATCGCTGTTAAACTTATTACGGGAGTTAGCAGCGGACAGAGATAATCTACCGGAACAGGCTAATTATGCCACCGCCTTTGCGATCGGGGCAAGTCATTGGCAAATTGGGGAAGAATTAGCGGTTTTAGGCTATTTACACAGTTGGGCAAGTAATTTAATCAATGCAGGATTGCGTTTAATTCCCCTTGGACAAACCCTAGGACAAGCGCTTCTGATCGGTTTACAGCCCAGTTTATTAACGGCAACAGCAGATATTATCAGTTTAGCCGATGAAAACCTGAGTAGTTGGAGTTGGGGGCTAAGTTTTGCCAGTATGAACCACGAAACCCAGTATAGTCGTCTATTTCGCAGTTAGAAATTTAGGGAGAAGAGCAGGAGAATGACGGAAAAAAGCAGATAAGGTATAGTATGATTGAAAAAAATCTTAGGTCTTAGTTCTCGCTTTCTGAGTAACTAAGGGTTTTAAGGAAAGATGCGAACACTCTACCTAGCCACAGTGTACCAATGTTTAGTCAATCAGAAAAAATTCCCGTTTCGGTGCTAATTCCCGCCAAAAACGAGGAATCTAACCTTCCCGCTTGTTTAGAGAGTGTTGCTAGGGCTGATGAAGTGTTTGTCGTCGATTCCCAAAGTAGCGATCGCTCGATCGAAATATCTACAAACTATGGTGCTAATGTAGTCCAATTTTATTTTAATGGTCGTTGGCCGAAAAAGAAAAACTGGTCTCTCGATAACCTGCCCTTTCGCAATGAATGGGTATTAATCGTCGATTGTGATGAGAGAATCACCCCCGAACTATGGGACGAAATCGCCACCGTGATCCAAGATCCCCACTATAACGGTTATTATCTCAATCGTCGCGTCTTCTTCCTCGGACAATGGATTCGTTATGGTGGCAAGTATCCCGACTGGAATCTGCGCTTATTTAAACATAATTCGGGCAGATACGAGAATTTAAACACGGAAGATATCCCCAACACGGGAGATAACGAAGTTCACGAACACGTTATCCTCGATGGCAAGGTGGGCTATCTAAAAAATGATATGCTGCACATCGATTTCCGCGATATCTATCATTGGTTAGAAAGACATAATCGTTATTCCAACTGGGAAGCGCGAGTTTATTACAATATTCTCACGGGTAATGATGAAAGCGGCACGATCGGAGCGAACTTCTTCGGTGACGCAGTGCAGAGAAAACGTTTTTTAAAGAAAATTTGGGTAAAACTGCCCTTTAAACCGCTGCTGCGCTTTATTCTCTTTTATTTTATCCGTCTCGGTTTCTTGGATGGCAAAGCTGGTTATATCTACGGTCGTCTTTTGAGTCAGTACGAATACCAAATTGGGGTTAAATTGTACGAATTACGGCAATTTGGCGGTAAATTAAACGTTAATGCCCAGGCTAATCCCCCGGTTAAACCCTCGGAACCTCAACCCGCAGAAATGATTAAATAGGTCCTATGTCCCCAGAAATCCGCACCGATGAGGAAGCGTGGCTAGAGCTGCGTACCTACGATCAATCTTGGTTCGATCGCGGTCGTTCTAATCCGATTATCCTACTTTGGTGGTTAGTACAAGGAATTCTTTTTCCCCTCAGTTTACATCAGATGGATAGCTTTCGCTGCGCTGTTTTGCGGCTATTCGGGGCTAAAATCGGCCAAGGTGTGAAAATTCGCCCGACGGCAAGGGTGACTTATCCTTGGAAAGTGGCGATCGGCGATTATACTTGGATCGGCGATGATGTGGTGATTTATAGTTTAGATAACGTTACCATCGGCAGTCATTGTGTAATTTCTCAAAAATGCTATCTTTGCACTGGCAGTCACGATCCTGGCGATCGCTCTTTTGGCTTAAAAACCACTCCCATCCTCATCGGTAATGGTACATGGATCGCGGCCGATTGTTTTTTGGCTCCGGGGGTAAAAATTGGCTCTAATGTGGTTATCGGGGCAAGAAGCAGCGTATTTGCCGATATTCCTGCTCAAAAGGTCGCCTGGGGCAGTCCCTGTCGTCCTCAATACGATAGAAAGATGAATTCTTATAGCAGTTAGGGGTTGCTGAAAAAGTTTTTCGGTGGGGGTAGGAGTCGGTCGTCAGTAGCCAGTCGTCAGGAGCCGGTCGTTTCAGGCTTTGTTGCCCTGGTTTTTTGTACCAAGCTATGTACTACAAGAAGGATAATGCCAGGTTTTTGAAAGTCCCAATCCTATTTTCGCAGCATGAACATCGGATTTTAACAGGTCAAAAGCCTTATTTTAAAAGGGTTTTACCATTATTCAGCCAGCCCTAAGTAGCATTTTTATCGATAATCGATAAAAATGCTAGAACCTAACGGCAATCTTCGCTTTAAATTACGAACACCCTAGCAGTTAGGGACTTGCGTGGGAATAATATCCCAGCTTTGAAAATCGCTCTGTAGAAGAATCAGACCAGCCAGATGGCACAGGATCAAAGCGCAAGTCCCTTATTGGAAGGGGGTTCTCGAAGGCTCTCCCCCTACTTAGGGTGATCAGCAAACCCCCTCCGCGCGGAGGGCGCAAGCTTTGCGCCCCGACAGTAACGGATTTTGTCCACAATGTAGGGGCGAACTGCGTTCGCCCAAAAGGTACATTATCAAACCGCAAGTCCCTTATCCTAATGGTGAAGTAGGGAGTTTTCCTTTTGGGGGAGTCAGAAAACGATCGCCGGTCAAGGAAAAACCCGATAATTCAACCTATTCCCTCGGATCAAAATCTGGCAGCGTCCCCAGCTTGCGAATGGTTACTTTAACATCCATAGACAAAAAGTCATCGGCATCACCAAACCAAGAACCAGAAAGAGGTATGATTTGACCGGGATGACGAGCGATCGCCACTCGAATTAAATCAAAGCCGGCGGTAATTTGATTAGTCGGATCATAATTACGCCAACCGGCCCCCGGTAGATAAACCTGTAACCAAGCATGGGTAGCACCAGAGCCAGTCATCCCCACTTCACCACCGTCGAGGGCAGCATCGTAGAGATAGCCACTGACAAATCGACAGGCTAAACCCAATCTTCGCAAAGCTTCGATCATCGAAAATTTGGGTCTGAAACCCCGTCGTTCTACGACGGCTTTACCGTTAAATATGAGCATCGTTTACCAAATATATGCTAAAATGTGAGACATGGAAAAAGCCTATTCTTACCGATTTTACCCCACACCCGAACAAGAGTCGCTATTGCGGCGCACTTTGGGCTGTGTAAGATTAGTTTACAATAAAGCTCTCCATCTCAGAACACAAGCTTGGTATGAAAGACAAGAAAGAGTAGGATATGCTCAAACTTCTTCAATGCTAACCGATTGGAAAAAGCAAGAAGAATTAGACTTTCTCAACGAGGTAAGCTGTGTACCTTTACAACAAGGGTTAAGACACCTACAAACAGCTTTCACTAACTTCTTTGCTGGTCGTACTAAGTATCCTAACTTTAAGAAAAAACATCAAGGAGGAAGTGCCGAATTTACTAAGTCAGCTTTTAAATTTAAAGACAAACAAATCTATTTAGCTAAATGCACAGAACCTTTACCTATTCGATGGTCAAGACAAATACCAGAAAGCTGTGAACCAAGCACAGTAACAGTCAGATTACATTCCTCAGGACGTTGGCATATCTCAATAAGATTTGATGACCCAACAATTAAACCCTTACCCCCAACCGATAAAGCCATCGGAATTGACTTAGGAATTAGTAGCCTTGTGATTACCAGCAATGGAGAAAAGGTATCTAATCCTAAGCATTTTAAAAAGCATTATCAGAGACTGCGAAAGGACCCAAAAAATCTTTCTAGAAAACAGAAAGGCTCAAAAAATCGGGAAAAAGCAAGAATCAAAGTGGCAAGGATTCACGCTCAAATCAACGATAGTAGAAAAGACCATTTACACAAGCTAACCACTCAATTAGTTCGTGAAAACCAAACGATTGTGGTTGAGAACTTAGCCGTCAAGAATCTGGTCAAAAACCCGAAATTATCTCAGGCAATATCTGACGTTAGTTGGGGAGAAATTACCCGACAATTAGCTTATAAATGCCGTTGGTATGGGAGAAATTACCTCGAAATAGATAGATGGTTTCCTAGTTCTAAGCGGTGTAGTAATTGTGGGTATATTGCTGAGAAAATGCCGTTAAATATTCGAGAATGGGATTGTCCAGACTGTGGGACTCACCATGACCGAGATATTAACGCTAGTAAAAATATTTTGGCCGCAGGGCTTGCGGTGTCAGTCTGTAGAGCGACCATAAGACCAGAACAGAGTAAAACTGGGGCGGCAGGTGCGAAAAATCCTTCGGGACAGAAGCAGAAACCCAAATCGTGAGGTTTGGGAATCGCCGTCCGTTTTACGGCGGCGAGGATGTCAACAACCAAGCATAATCGCGACAAGTTCCCGACTTTAGCCGCAGGGTTTCTCCGGGGGATTGAGTTCCTTCACTCTCCCGGGATTGGTAGGTAAAATTATCTTTGATAGCGGCCATCATTCTTGCCATGGCATCGAGGGTATCATCTTGATCCCCCGCTACAAAACTTTTAGCCCAAGCTGCCAGGCTGCCGTCGGCATCCTCGGCGTGGGGACGCATAAACACCACTAGATCTAACCATTCATCGGGGGTATATTGGACAGGAATTTCGATCGCCCGTTGAGCGAGGGGAAAATCAGCGATCGCTTTTAAGCCCAAATGTTCCGCCCGTAATCGACAGGTAACGATTAATTCTGACGCTGGTTCAGCAAATTCAAGCTCTACCACATTGTTAGATAGAGTATCCATAGTCCAGCGGGTTTTGGCGGCAATATTCGCCTCCACAGAATAACTGATAATTCTTTCACCGTGACCGGCGCTAGGCAAAAAAATCGCCCGATGTTCCCCAAAAGTTACCGGCCTACGATAATGATAGGTGGTGATGTGTTCCAAGTCGTAGATGACACTCATCCTGATTGTCCTTAATAAAGTAGCTGGTTATAATTAAATTGAAGATGGCTCCCCCCTACCCCCTTGATAAGGGGGTGCCTGAGAATTTTTAACACCCACCCACTCAGTCACTGATAACTGATAACTGAAATGACCTCTGACCCGTTCCTCGATCGAGCTTGGAATACCGAAGACCTAGAACAAGCGCTTCGAGGTGTCGGCACTATTCAAGAAGAACTCAACTATAATCAGGCACGCAATTCTCTGAGCAAACTTGTTGAGCGTCTGGATCTTACCTCGAGCGAGAAAATTGGTCTAGAAGCTGATATCGAGCGCCTAGTGGGACTACTAGAAAAACTCGATCGATCCCTGATTCAAATTGCCGCTTTTGGCCTGGTGGGCCGGGGAAAATCCTCGATTTTAAATGCTCTGGTCGGTCAAGAAATCTTGACAACCGGTCCTCTACACGGAGTTACCCGCACCATTAAAGGGGTAAATTGGCAGTTAAGCAGCGATGACACTTTCCTCAATCTAGCCTGTCTGACTCGCTGACATTTTAAAGGGTTGTTTGGCGTTTTTGGGGTGCGTCTCGCTTTTAGCTTGTGCTGTGTCAGGTAGATAGCATCCGAGGGAACTTTGATTCCTTCTTAATTCTCGCTTTGGTCGTGCTTTGATGGCATCCGAGCAAGACAGCCATTTGCCGTTGAGATAAATTTCCCTCTTGACTAAGTTGGTAGAGCAAGTTTCTTTGTTCTATGTTAAGATGTCAGCGGCTCATTTTTGGGTCTGATTTGTTTTTGTTAATGATCAGACAGTACCTGATGAGCCTTTCTTTGTCAACTCTTGAGGTTGATGCGTTTCATTTTTGAATTGGCGGAATAACTTTTCTAAAGCTTCCTTCAAGGTTGGTTCCATGACAATTTTATTTTGATAAGCAACTGTTACTCTAGCGATTGTCGGGACACTATTTTGGTCTGCCACTAGATACAAAGGTTCTACATAAAGCAGCGATTGTTCAATGGGAATAATTAATAGGTGTCCTTGCAAAACTTTAGAACCGTCCCGATTCCAAAGGGAAATCTGTTGAGAAATATCTGGATCTTGGTTAATTAAAGCCTCAATTTGATTCGGTCCGTACACTAACCTTTGTTTAGGAAATTGATAGAGTAATAAATTACCATATTCTCTATCGTCGGAACGCGCCGCTAACCAAGCGATTAAATTTTGCCGACTAGAGGGAGTATAGGGATGGAGAAGAATAAATTCTTCTTTGTCGGCATCGGGCAGTTTCATGATTAAATAATAGGGTGATACAGCCTGGGGTTCTGTGCCGTAAATTTCTAGGGGAATTTCCCATTGATCCTCCCGATTATAAAATACTTGCGGATCGGTCATGTGATAGGTTAATAATCTTTCTGCTTGGGTACTAAATAAATCTTCGGGATAACGGATATGACTGCGGAGAGTTTTCGGCATTTCTGCTAAAGATTTAAACAGATGAGGAAAGATTTTACTCCACGTCTGAATAATGGGATCATTTTGATCGGCAACATAGAAATTCACCGTTCCATGATAGGCATCCACTACCACTTTGACCGAATTGCGAATATAGTTAAATTTATCTTTACCCGGGTCAGAATAGGGATAGCGATCGCTGATAGTATAAGCATCAATAATCCAATGTAATTTACTACTACTATCGCCCACATCTGCCGCTACTAAATAGGGGTTGCGATCATAACTTAAAAAAGGCGCGATAGTTTGCACGCGATTTTGGATATCACGACGCATTAATAAGCGAGTTTCGGGAGTAAAATCTTGGCTAAATAACATTTGCCAATCCCGCAGATAAAGGGCAAATAGCCAACGTCTCCACCCCGTCCCCACTAGGATTCCTCCCTTACCATCGTAGGTATTATAGACATTTCCATCCCCGCTAGGAAAATCCAATTCTTCTACGGTGGTGGGAGTCATCACATAATTATTAGTTAATTCCCCGTAGTAAATGCGGGGTTTACCAATGGGAATACTATAATCAATTAATTCGCTAGAGGTTTGTAAGGCTCCTTCGTCTTTATTTGTGCCGATATCTTTGACAAAATAGTAGGGTAAACCCCCGGCAGCCACTAAATTAACCGGGGAAAGAGTGAACCCATAACCGTGGGTATAAACGAGATGTTTATTCACCCAAGTGTTAGCAGAAGTGGGAACCGCACTATAATCTAATTCTCTAGCGGCAATAATTGTCTGTTGTTTTTCAGATATTTGACGTTCCTCGATTTTTTGATGGGAGCCTACTCGCACTTGATAGCGATCAATATCAGCATCGGGGAATTTATAATATAAGCGAATTTGCTGTAATTGTCGGTTAGTTTCTAGTAGTGGTTTGGTGTCCCAAAGACGAATATTATCGATAGTTAGATGATTTCTCTCTAAAACTTCGGCATTTAATTCGGCCTGTGGATCGAAAACTTGGGCATCAATTCTATCTAAGGAAAAAGCCGCTCTTGTGGATTGAATACTTCTTTCAATGTAGGGTCTTTCTCTCACTAATTCATTCGGTTGTACGATAGTTCTTTGTAATAGTCCACTGATAATTGTGCCACTTATCCAAACAATTAAATAGAGAAATACCGGAATTAAGTAGGGAGAAAATACCAACTTTTTCTTAGCGGTTTTGTGTAATTTGCGACGGCTTATTTTACCAAATAATGCTTTTTCTCCTAACCATATAGAGGTTATTCCTGCAATAACTCCCAGAATAATTTCAATAAATTGACCAACATGAACATCGATATAACCCGCACCATAAACTACTCCTTGCGGAGAATAAAGTAGCAGGTAACGCTGAATAATATGGTGTAATACTAGCAGCCCCATTAACCCACTCCACAGGGCGTATAAATGACGCAGTTGCGGACGGGAAAACCCCAGAAATTTTCCCTGAGAAAGACTGTCAGCCGAAAAAAGATAGGTTAAACTGACGGCAAAAAGAGTATATATTCCCACACCACTGAGCCATAATTCTAGTAACTGCCACAGGGGTAATTGAAAGATGTAAAAACTTATATCATTCCCGTATTGAGGATCGTTAATATTGAAAGGAACACCATAAAAATATTTTAAAAAATTCGCCCACTGCCCAGCAATAATAAAAGATAGCATTACAGTGAATAATATAGATATTATTCGCAAAAAATACTCGGTTTTAATTAATAATCCCAAGACTAAAAGAGCGATGATTACCCCTTGCCAAAGATTGCTAGAAATATCGTTTAATACTTGCCTAATCCAAACTATTTCCAGAGGAGAACTTAGGGAAGAACTAAGGTTAGGGAGATTAAAATCTGGTGTCCAGAGACTGAGGGCTAGTTTACTGTAATACAATAACATTGACCCGATCCAAGCTCCAATTCCCGTTGCAATAATCAAAAGACCGAGTAAATTAATACTAGGGGATTGAGGACTAAGAGGATAACTATCTTCCTGGGATTTTTGCCAACGAAAACGCTGGGCTAAACGTAAATTAGTAAAAATAAAAAGTAGAGAAAGAATCGCACTTCCCCAACCTAATCCTAGTTGCCAAGATAATTGTTTCAGGAAAGTGTTTAAATAACCCATCTCGGCAAACCAGAGGCTATTGGCTACCACTAACACCCCTAACTGCCCGATCACAAGGCAGCCAAGAAACAGTAAAATAGGTTTAGCGATCGAGCTTCGGTTATGTCTAATGAGCATGGATAAAAAGATCAGGGAGAGTCTTCTTTCATTCTAGCGATTCTTGTCTCTCCCTGCCGCTTTTTCTTAATTTAAAGATAAACTTAAGAAACTATAGCGGGGTTAGGGCGATAATTTCACTTAAAGTCAGGAATTTTCAGCAATTTTAGCTAGGGTTAGGAGAGTGGAGTATTTCCCGAAAAATCCTGCGTCGATAGGAAGGAGATTCATTGCTCATATTCCATAAAGTTTCGTAGAAAAAGAAAGAAACGCCAAAATTTTGTTGTCTCGATTTTTCCACTTGTTGAGTAATATTAACCATCGGAATCGGACGACCTTTTAAACCAGATAAAATTCCAATAGCTACGGGTATAGATTCTCTAGCTTGCTGTAATTCTGGTTGGGATAATTCCCAGTCAAAGGCGTTCATATCAGTTCGATACACTTGTACTATTAGCTCATCAATCAAGTTTTTTTCTTGCCATTTTTGCCAATCTAAAAGATAGGATTCTAGGGAGAAAGTGTAGGGATTAGGAGATAGGGAAATAATCGCTCTAGGTTGGCGTTTTTTAATGGTCTGGGCTAAACTACTCATATAGTCAGTAATTTTATCGGCCCGCCATTGAATCCATGCTTTATCTTGGTAATCTTGCGGTGGCAATTGTCCCGAATGTTCCCTTTGATAGAGTTTAATTGTGGTTTCATCATAGCCAAAATCGGCGGGATAACCAAAATGGTCATCAAACTGAATTCCTTCTATATCGTAGTTAGTAATAATCTCGCTGACTAAATCCGTAATAAAGTTTTGTACTTGCGGATGTAAGGGATTTAACCACACCCGTTGATGCACTTTTCCTTCCCACCAAATCACGCTTTTATCCTGTCTTTGGGTTAACCAATCGGGATGTCGTTTTGCTAATTCTGAATCCGCAGGAGCCATAAAACCAAATTCAAACCAGGGAATAATTCTTAATTTTTTCCGATGACCTTGGCTAATTATTTCCTTTAAAAAGTTGCGATTTTTTAAAGATTCATGGGGATCGATCGCTCGTCCTGTGACTTTTTCTGCTACCTTAGAAGGATAGAGTGTATAACCCCAATTCCAGACCGTGGGATAAATAGTGTTAAAGTTTAAATCAGCCAACCTATCAAGGGCCCCTTTTAGGGTTTGCGGTTTAAATAATACCTCACTATCGATATTAGTTAACCAAACTCCACGAATTTCGGCTTTTTCTTGGGTTTGATTAGTCGATTGGGCCGGATAATTAAAGGTTATCGTCATGATACAAGCAAAGATAATTAAAAATATTAACCAGCTTATTTTCCCGTATCTTTGACTATAAATCACCAAACTATCGGCGAAATTATTAAAAGTTTTACTGATTTTATTCATAATGGGAAGTGGGGTAGTGGGGAGACTTTTCAGTTATCAGTGAACAGTGAACAGTAATCAGTGAAGTGATAACTGATAATGGCTAAAATAACTAAATTATCTCTCTAAATTGCGAGGATCTAGGGCATCGCGTAAACCATCACCGAGTAAGTTAAAAGCTAAAACAGTGAGAATAATTAACAAAGCAGGTGGCCAAATTAACCAGGGTTGTAGAACAATAATTGAGGCATTGGTAGCCAAAGAAAGCATATTTCCCCAACTAGGGTCTGGTTGTTGAATTCCCAAACCAATTAAACTTAAAACCGATTCGGCCACGATAAACCCCGGCACGGCTAATGTAGCAGAAATAATGATATAACTGGCAGTTTGGGGCAGCACATGACGCAGAATAATATAAAGGGGTTTTGCTCCCATAGCTTTAGCGGCCTGAATAAATTCCTGTTCTTTCAGGGATAAAACTTGACCGCGAATTACCCGCGCTAATCCCGACCAACTGATAAAAGAAGTAATCAGGACGATTAATAAAAAGCGCTGGGTGCTGGTTAATCCTGCGGGTAAAACTGCCGCCAGAGCTACGAGTAAATATATGCCGGGGATAGTCATTAAAACTTCCACAAAACGCATTAAAATCGCATCTAACCAGCCGCCAAAATAGCCAGAAACGCCACCAACAAATAAACCGATAGGGAAAGAAATTAAAATCCCGACTAAACCGATAAATAAACTAATTCTGCCCCCGAAAATCAAGCGACTAAAACTATCACGTCCTGATTCGTCAGTTCCCAATATATTGATTCTACCATCGCCGATGACCCCGAACAGATGGCGATCAAAGGGGATACCGGGAAATAAAGTTACTTCCTGCCATTTTGGCGGTAAAGGTAGACGAATTTGACCGAAATTATAGGTTTCACCCTTAACCAAGAGACGCAGCGGCAAGGGGTTGTTAAAATCTCTAATTAGCTTCCGCTCACCAGTTTCTATATTAATAGCACTTTGAGTGGTGGGATAGACGTGGGGGCCAATCCACTCACCCTTGTTACTTCCCGACTGCGAGCGCCAAAAGATTTGGGTGGGGGGGAGGAGAGACTGACCGGGTTGGGAGGAGTAGGGAGAGTAGGGAGCGACAAAATCCGCCGCCATTACGCTTAAATAGAAGATTAACAGTAAAACTGCTCCCCAACGGGCGAGAGGATTATCTTTGAGTTTGTGCCACCAGTCCATAGGCGATGAGGTCAATAGGAGAGTTAATCTTTATTTTGCTAGTTTGATTGCTACAATTCATCATACCAACAAAAAAGCTGTCTAATGTTTATTAATCCCCTTGTTTATGAGAAATCTTCTGTCTATCGTCAAGATTTTGAGACAGCGCAACCGTTTAAGCATTTGGTCATCGATAATTTTTTAGTTAGGAAGCAAGCGCAAATTTTGCTGGAAAATTTTCCCAGTTTTAATCCGCAAAAAGCTATTAGTGAGTTAGGAAAAGTTGGCGGAAAGGCAGTTAATGAGGATTTAATCGGTTTGGGGGGTGTTTATCAACAGTTTGTCCACTACATTCAAGCTCAAGAGTTTTTAGAGTTAATTTCCCAATTAACTGGTATCGATAATTTAATTCCAGACCCTAGTTTTTATGGGGGTGGAACCCACGAAAATTTACACGGTCAAGAATTAGACCCTCACGTTGATTTTAACCTTGATGAGCGTCATTGGTATCATCGCCGCTTGAATTTATTAATCTATTTAAATCCCCAATGGCAAGCAGATTGGGGAGGGAATCTAGAATTACATTCCAATCCTCGTCAACCGGAAGAAAATAGGATTAAATCTTTTGTACCTATCTTTAATCGTTGTCTTATTTTTGAAACCAATGAATATTCATGGCATGGATTTTCTCAGATTAATTTACCAGAAAATCAACGGCATTTATCGCGTAAATCTCTTTCTATCTATCTCTATACCAAAGAACGTCCTATCGAAGAATTATCACCATCTCATACAACTTTTTACATCCCGCGCCCGCTGCCAGAAAATATTCAACCCCATCAAGTTTTAAGCGCGGAAGATTACCAACAAATTAAAATTTTACTGAAAAGACGGGATGATTTAATTCGTTTTTATCAAGATAGAGAACTGAAAGAATCTCAGGATTTAGTTAGTTTAAAATCCCATATTAAACGCTATCTATCCCTCCAATATCCTCATCTTTGGCGAATGTTGAAAAGTTTACCCCGTTGGCAAAAGTGACCTGAGAAAAAAATCCCTACTTTCCAATCAGAGAGAGTAGGGAATAATCAAAAAAACTAACTGGGAACTTAACCTAATAACTGGGTGGCACGCGCAGTTAAAGCATTGGCAGTTAAGCCATTATAGGCCATAATTTCCCCGGCACTGGCGGTGGTTTCTCCCCGTTTCCAAGCGAAGACATCCCGACGCGCATTACTGCGTAACATAATCGGTTCTAACATGGCGCTTGTACCACCGGTTACTCCGATTAAAGCATCACCAGCAAAGAGACTGTCAAAACCAGCATCATCGAGGAAATTATTATCAGCTTCTGAGCTAGTTTCACTCATCACATCGCTAGGACGGTAGAGACGACGAGGATTAATTACCGAGACGATTTTTACGCCGATTCCTGCCGCTTCTAACTGTTGTGCCGAATCAAAAACGGGTAATAAAGTCATATCACCAATAACGGCAAAAACGACTTTTTTACTGCCTTCCGATTCGTGGAGAATTACGCCGCCTTTTTCCAAAGCTTGACGGGTTTGCTCAAAGGTGCTTCGTACTGGTAAAGGCGATTTACTAGCGGTGATTGTAATGCCTTTATTGCTAGTTCCTAACGTCCATTCATAACAGACTTGAATACTGTTAGCATCGCAGGGAAAGAGCGGGAAAATATTGCCATTTCGCATCATAGCGGCGAAATAATTTTCAATCTCTGGGCGTTGGTGTGTCCAACCATTACGCCCTTGCTCCAAGGCTCCAGCGGTGAATAAAGTAATAGTAGAAGGGGTGGGACGACGTAACTCAGCCATCGCTTGAGTTACAGTCTGCCAAATCGGTAAACCATTGATAGCAAAAGACTCGTAGGAACACCATAAAGTCCGCGCTCCCAAGAGAGATAAACCGACGGCTAATCCGGCACAGGCATCCTCGCTTAAAGGTTCATAAACTTGACCTTTGGGTGCTTGGAAATAGCTATCATCTGTGGTGGGGTGAATAATCTTTAAACCGACGTTAATATTATTAATTCCCGAAGCGGCATTACCATCAGCATTAGTGACGACAAAATTGGGGTCAGCTTTACCCACAGCTACTACTAATTCCCCCATAGCGGTAGTGGCCACTTTTTTATCGCCACCCACAGTATATTCCGTCATCGGTAAGGTTCCTAAATCCGGCAGCGGGAAGACTTTTTCCGTTACCACTGTTTCCGCTGCTGGACCTCCTCCAGAGCGCTGGAAATTAGTACGAACAATTGCCCAAGCTTCAGGGGGTAAAGCGCGTTCTTGTAAGGCAGCAACGATATAATCTTTTTCTAAAGAATCTCCCGGATAAAGATTATGGGAAGCCGCTCCCCGTTTGTGAACTCCCGCCCCTTTAAGTTGTTTAATAATGATCACCGTTAGTTTGCCTCCTAGAGCTAATTGGGCGGCTTTATCCGTGGCCATTAACACCGCTTTCATGAACTCTAGACGCTGGTTAAAAGAGAATTTGGTGCTATCTACATATTCCCCATTTTGATTAGCATCATCGAAGTCTTTGGCATTAATGAGAATCACTTCCTCGAAACCATTACCGCGCCAATAGGCTTCCATTTCGGCGTTAGTTTTCAGGGACACCATGCTATGGTGTTCTTGGGAATAGCCATTCCAAACTAAAATCGGCAGAAAATTGGTAATTTCGGGATAAGCAGTGTGAAAATGACCAAAACTACTCATAATATAGGGTTCTCCTAAACCACCATCCCCGATAGTCACAGGGAAAAGGGTATTAGGGTGTAATTTGGCCGCCGCCATGGCGAAATGTTGTCCTTGGCCCAAAGGACCAGCGGGCCCGAGCAGTCCGGGGATTTGTCCAGAAAGATGTCCTAAAAGTCCGTGTTTTTCCCGAAAACGTTCTCCCAATTGGCTGACGTTGCTGATGCCCATGGCTTCCAGAGAGCGATCAAGAAAGACGTTACTATAAAAACCGGGGGCATGATGGCCCACTTCGGTGAAAATATTTTTCTGGCCTAGCATCATCAAAGAGGCAATCACGTCGGCAGCGCTGGCAAAACCGCCGGGGTGTCCCGATTCTTTGGTAGCGGTGATTTGTAGGGTGAGGTAACGCAAAGCATCGGCGGCTAGGAGGGTTTGATAGATAGCATTCGGGTCATTAGCGGCAATAATAGCGGTTTTTCCCGCAGCGATAGCGGCTTTTCCTGCATATTTATCAAATTCGGGTAAGGAAGCCCCAAAATATTTTATCCCTTGACAAAAATCGGGAATTGTGCTAGTAGCTGTCATCGAAAATTTGGGTCTGAAACCCCGTCGTTCTACGACGGCTTTACCGTTAAATATTAGCACATTTACGAAATATATGCTAAAATGTGAGGCATGGAAAAAGCCTATTCTTACCGATTTTACCCCACACCCGAACAAGAGTCCCTATTGCGGCGCACTTTGGGCTGTGTAAGATTAGTTTACAATAAGGCTCTCCATCTCAGAACACAAGCTTGGTACGAAAAGCAAGAAAGAGTAGGATATACTGAAACTTCTTCAATGCTAACTGATTGGAAAAAGCAAGAAGAATTAGACTTTTTAAACGAAGTTAGTTGTGTACCTTTACAACAAGGTTTAAGACACCTACAAACAGCTTTTACCAATTTCTTTGCTGGTCGTACTAAGTATCCTAACTTTAAGAAAAAACATCAAGGAGGAAGTGCCGAATTTAGCAAATCTGCTTTTAAATTTAAAGACAAACAAATCTATTTAGCCAAATGCACAGAACCTTTACCTATTCGATGGTCAAGACAAATCCCAGAAAGCTGTGAACCAAGCACAGTAACAGTCAGATTACATCCTTCTGGACGTTGGCATATCTCAATAAGATTTGATGACCCAACAATTAAACCCTTACCCCCAACCGATAAAGCCATCGGAATTGACTTAGGAATTAGTAGCCTAGTAATTACCAGCAATGGTGATAAAGTATCTAATCCTAAGCATTTTAAAAAGCATTATCAGAGACTGCGAAAGGACCCAAAAAATCTTTCTAGAAAACAGAAAGGCTCAAAAAATCGAGAAAAAGCGAGAATCAAAGTAGCCAAAATTCACGCTCAAATCACCGATAGTAGAAAAGACCATTTACACAAGCTAACCACTCAATTAGTTCGTGAAAACCAAACGATTGTGGTTGAGAATTTAGCCGTCAAGAATCTGGTCAAAAACTCGAAATTATCTCAGGCAATATCTGACGTTAGTTGGGGAGAAATCACCCGACAATTAGCCTATAAATGCCGTTGGTATGGGAGAAATTACATCGAAGTAGATAGATGGTTTCCCAGTTCTAAGCGGTGTAGTAATTGCGGGTATATTGCTGAGAAAATGCCGTTAAATATTCGAGAGTGGGATTGTCCAGACTGTGGGACGCACCATGACCGAGATATTAACGCTAGTAAAAACATTTTGGCCGCAGGACTTGCGGTGTCAGTCTGTAGAGCGACCATAAGACCAGAACAGAGTAAATCTGTTAAGGCAGGTGCGGAACCCCGCAAGGGAAAGAAGCAGAAACCTAAATCGTGAGGTTTGGGAATCGCCGTCCGTTTACGGCGGCGAGGATGTCAAAAAATTAATATACCCCTTTACATACAGGCAATCGTTAAAACTATCTTACAGTTAGCGGTAACTCTCGATAGATGCGATATTGCAGGGGGTTTCCATAGGCGATCGACTATTTATGTTACACTGATCGCCAATGTTAACGATAAAATTAATCCTATTGATCATGTTAAATAGCAGCCAATTACAGGATTTAATCAGTAAATCACTACGTTATCTATTAATTATCGGCACTATTGCCCCCCTAACTTCCTTAGAGGCTCGCCCAGTCCAAGCTACTCCTCCTAGTAGTGATGCACCCCCTAAAGAAGCGATTGCCCCTATCCCCGCAGAAAGCAAAGAGTACACCCTAGGAGAAGGGGATAAAGTGCGCGTCACCGTTTACCAAGTCGCGGATTTAAGCGGCGATTTCCTCGTCTTGGCCGATGGAACCCTGACGTTACCTCTGATTGGTAGCGTCAAAGTGGAAGGAATGACCGTTACCGAAGCCGGCCAAACCCTCGCTAAACGTTACAGCACCTATCTCAAACGTCCCGTGGTTACTGTTAGCATTCTCACCCCCCGGCCTCTGCAAATCGCCATCGCGGGGGAAGTTAATCGTCCGGGTACTTATACAATTAACCCCGAACAAAGCCAAAAAACGCCCCTATTGACCGAAATAATCCGGCAAGCGGGGGGAGTGACTACGGTGGCCGATATTGGTCAAGTTCAAATCCGACGCAACCTCAAGGGACAAGAACAGCTAATTCAAGCCAATCTCTGGCAATTAATCCAAAAAGGCGATAAAACCCAAGATATTAGCCTTAGAGATGGCGATAGCATCGTTATTCCCACTAAAACGACCCTTAGCGTCGGGGAAGTCAATCAATTAGCCGATGCCAATTTTGGACTAGATAGCGATCGAGAAATTAATGTTACTGTGGTGGGAGAAGTTTATCGTCCGGGGTCTCATCGTATTGTCCCCACTCCCAATAATATTAATAATAATAATAATAATGACCTAGATCGCGGCGGCACCAGGAAACCGGCCCGACTAACCCAAGCTATCCAACAAGCGGGAGGCATCAAACCTCTTGCCGATATCCGACAGGTACAAGTGCTGCGTTATACTCGTGACGGTTCCCAGCAGAAAATCCCCGTAGATCTCTGGAGTTTGCTCGATAAAGGTGATATGACCGGCGATATCTTTCTTCAAGAAGGGGATACAGTGATTATCCCCACCGCTACCGAAATCTCGGCCAAGGAATCAGAAACCCTAGCATCGGCTAGTTTTGCCCCTAAAACTATTAACGTGAAAGTGGTCGGGGAAGTGGTCAAACCAGGGACAATTGAAGTTCCTCCCAATACCCCTCTCAATCAGGCAATTTTAACCGCAGGAGACTTTGATAAGCGTCGGGCCAATCAGTCCACAGTGGAATTAATTCGTCTCAATCCTAACGGGACTGTCACCAAAACCTCAATTAACATCGATTTTTCCCAGGGTATCAACGAGAAAACTAACCCGATTCTCCGCAATAATGATGTGGTTGTGGTTCATCGTAACGGTCTGGCATCTGCTACCGACACCCTCGGCACGGTTTTAAGTCCCTTTACCGGTCTGACAGGCCTTTTCAACGGATTTTTTAATCTTTTCCGTTAAAAAAGTTTACTTTGACCCGATGTCATTAGCTAAGTAATCGAGCTAATAATAGATATAGAAACGGCGAAAAGTCGTGAGCGGTCACGGCTTTTCTGCTCGATAGACTCAGGAAAGAAAACTATGATTTTTCTCCTTACTCTAGCCCTAATCTCCCTGTCGATTAGCTACAATGTTCACGGCGAAATAATTAGCCTCAGTACCCGCTTATTGGGTCTTTTTTGTGGCTTATTAAGTTTGTTCTTTACACCCCTACTGGTAAAAGTTTTTATCCTTGTCACTTTAGTCCTCTTTAGCTGAGATTTTCAACCCTAAACTCGACTAAAACCCTAAGCATACATAACCCATCAAAAAAACTGTTATGCAAAAACGCTATCTCGGTCAGACTAATATAGAAATTACTCCCCTTCTCGTGGGTACTTGGCAAGCAGGAAAAAAGATGTGGGCAGGTATTGAAGATGAGGAAAGTATTAAAGCAATTCGTGCCGCTTTTGAGGCAGGAATTACCACTGTAGATACAGCCGAAATCTACGGGGAAGGTCACTCAGAATCGATTGTCGCTCAAGCTTTAGCCGATGTGCGAGAACAGGTAATTTATGCCACAAAAGTTTTTGCTAATCACCTCAAATATGAGCAAGTTATCGCAGCTTGCGATCGCTCTTTAAAAAACCTCCAAACTGATTATATCGATCTTTATCAAATTCATTGGCCTAGTGGCTCATGGAACACGGAAATAGTGCCTATTTCTGAAACTATGGCCGCTCTTAATTATCTGAAAGCACAGGGAAAAATTCGAGCTATAGGGGTTTCCAATTTCTCCCGCTCTCAACTGGAAGAAGCTAGTCAATACGGCAGAATTGAGAGTATTCAACCTCCCTATTCTCTGTTTTGGCGCTCGGTAGAAAAGGAAATTATGCCCTATTGTATAGAGAATAATATTTCTATTCTTGCCTATTCTCCCCTTGCCCAAGGTTTATTAACAGGAAAATTTAGAACCGGTTATCAGTTGGCAGCGGAAGACCATAGAATTAAAAATAAACTCTTTCATGGCGAAAACTTTCCGAGGGTACAAGCGGCTTTAAATCAATTAGAACCGATTGCTGACCGCTATAATTGTTCCTTAGCTCAATTATCTCTTGCTTGGTTAATTAAGCAACCTCAAACTAATGCAATTGCTGGGGTAAGAAATGCTGCTCAAGCAGTTAATAACGCTCAAGCAATGACAATTAATTTAACCCCGGAAGACCTAAAATTAATTGATAATATTGGTAAACAGGTAACTGATTTCTTGGATGATAATCCCGTGCTGTGGGATTTCTAAAAATTATACAGCAGTTATCTTAAGGGTGAAGACAGAAGCTTTGGTTAATTCTCAGGAAAAAGCCTGTATAATGACAGCTATAGTCTGATTCTTACCGCAGGATTATACCTATGGCTAAATCCAAAAAACACAATCTGCAATGGATCAAAGAAACCCTCGACTTAAATCCAGATCATAACTGGAAATCTAGTCCTGGTAACAGTATTTTTGTAGCTGGTCGCGGTGCAGTGCGCTTTGAAGTTCCGCAAGATTGGCATTTTGAACCCGATGATAATTCCTTTCGTTTTTTAGATAGAAAACCCCCCGATGATGATTGTCGTTTAGAGGTTTCCTATAATCTACTTCCCCCCGGAGATTGGAAAGAATTACCCCTGAAAGGAATGGTCAAAAAATTAGCTCGTGAAGATAGCCGCAATCCTCACGAAATCGGCGAAGTTATCCAAGAAAAACGCCAAACCGTACGCATTGTTTGGGGGCAAATTCAATTCATCGACCCCCAAGAAAATCGGCCAGCTTATTCGCGCATTGCCGTGGGCATTGGTTCCGGGGTTCAATGTTTAATTACTATGGATTATTGGGTCGATGATGCGGACAAATTCACCCCCGTCTGGGATACGGTTATCTCCTCGCTGGTGTTAGGTTTATACATTCGCGATCCCCGCAGCGGTTTAGCTTTCCCCGACTAAAGGTAATAGCAATTTTGCGGGAAAATTTCCTTGACAAAAAACCTTAATTGTGATAATAGAAAAATCGATCGCCCGACTCGCGTGGGGATAGCTGCCGGTCCCCGCATTGACGGGATGTGCGGGAAAGCAAGAGGCACTGAGACTCAAACGCAAGCTATGACCTTGAGGAATAGTGATAAAAGTGGCTTGCAGGGCAATATTTAGGGGCAATTCGGGATTATTTACCCGTTTATAACCCTGAGTGATATTAAAAACTCGACCATCGGGGGTAACTTGAGAAACCACCGCACAGATATCGAAACTAACCGCATCTGCTTGACAATAACAATCCAGACGGGGACTACCCAAAATAGCTAAATCTTTCTCTAGGGGGGGAGAAGTGTAGGTAATCACATCACTGCGACAGTCTAGCATGGTGCGGTCGAATATTCCCCCCGGTAGGGCGCTATGACCTCCTAAAGATGGCACTGGTCGCCAAGGATCGTGAACGATGGTATCCTCGATCGCAGGTTCTAACAAAATCGCGCTTAATTTCCCCTCATCCTCGCGCAGATTGGCTAAACCTTGACTAGCAAGATAATAAATTTGCTGATTTTCTCTGGGAAACTTTTCCAGATAGTGCCATTGATTAGACCCCATTTGAAATAGATACAGGGGAGGATTTTTTAATAACTCCGTTTCCTGACCTTTTAAGAAATAATCAAACCATTGCAGCTGCATTTTATCCACAGGACTAATTGCCTGTTGACCATAATCTATCTCTCCTACTTTTCTCCCCCAGGGTAGATGAGTCCAAGCACCAATAATTAGCTGTTGGGGATAGATAGAACGCGCTTGCATTTCTTGGTATAAACCCAAAGTTCCCCGGAGATGAGGATCGAACCAACCCCCGATATGTAACATCGGTAAATCGATATTTTTTAAAAGGTTTTGCGGGGATAAATTTTGCCAATAGTCATCGGGAAGATAACGAGTAATCCAATCGTGATAAAAAGAATCAGCAGCTAAATCTTGCAGAATTTGGGGAGAGGCAGCAATAGGATCAAAAAGGGGTAAATTTCGGGAAGCTACCCAGAGTTTTTGATAGGCAGTTTCGTCTCCTTTTAATCTAGCTGTTTCCGCTGCTAATTGTATTGCCCAAGCGAGATTATATTGGAAATTAAATGCTTCATTTTCATAGCCCCAATCTCGATATAAATCGTGAGCGATCATCGCCGGGCAAATAGTTTTTAAAGCACCGTGACCATTAGCAGCTGCGTATAATTGGGTCATTCCCTGATAGGAAAAACCATACATTCCCACCACACCCGTATTATTAGGAATAGTTAAAACCCATTCAATAGTTTCTAATCCGTCGCTAATTTCATGGGCAAATAAATTAAATTTTCCCGTCGATTTTCCCCGTCCACGGACATCCTGAATTACTACAATATAACCCTGACGTGCATACCAGCTAGGATGGGCATAAACCACCGTAGAAGCAATCGTTTTTCCGTAGGGTTGTCGCATTAGTAAAATGGGAAAAGATTCCCTACTATCGGGACGATAAATATCGGCAGCTAAACTAATTCCATCTTTGGTGATCAAACTAGCTGTTTCTTTTTTTATGGGGTGGGGATTAAACATTATTATCTCTTTCAAATAAAAAATACTGTCGGGTGGCTCAATCGAGAAAACTTGACAGAGACCAGATAAAGCTTAACTAAATGTTACAATAAAGGCGGACTGCCTCACCGGCCTAGGACTGGAGAAAAATCAGCGATGCTACGACTAGAGAAAATTAGTAAGATTTACCCGACGGGAGAAGTGTTAAAAGATGTCACTTGGGAAGTAAAAACTGGCGATCGCATCGGATTGGTGGGAGTGAATGGGGCCGGAAAATCCACCCAGCTGAAGATTATTATGGGGGAAGTGGAACCCACCGCTGGGGAGATCATCCGTCCTACCAGTCTCCATATCGGTTATCTTACCCAGGAATTTGAAGTGGATCCCCGTCGGACGGTACGCGAGGAATTTTGGACGGTGTTTCAAGAAGCGAATCAAGTCCACCATCAACTAATAGAAATTCCTCAGCGCATGGAAAAAGCTGATCCTAAAGAATTAGATCGCTTAATTCATCAATTGGATCGCCTACAAAGACAATTTGAAGCGTTAGATGGTTACGGATTAGAAGCGCGCATCGAGAAAATTTTACCAGAAATGGGCTTTACTATTGATGACGGCGATCGCTTGGTAAGTTCCTTCAGTGGTGGTTGGCAAATGCGGATGAGTTTAGGCAAAATTCTCCTGCAAACTCCCGACATTTTACTCCTCGATGAACCGACTAACCATTTAGACTTAGAAACCATTGAATGGTTAGAAAAATTCCTCAAGGATTTAACCACTCCCATGGTCATAGTGTCCCACGACCGGGAATTTCTCGATCGCCTCTGTACCAAAATTGTCGAAACTGAAAGGGGAGTTTCTACCACTTATTTAGGTAATTATTCTGCCTACCTACAGCAAAAATACGAACAACAATCCGCTCAGTTAAGTGCCTACGAACGTCAACAAAAAGAACTAGAAAAACAGCAAGCTTTCGTCGATCGGTTCCGGGCCAGTGCCACCCGCAGTACCCAAGCAAAAAGCCGGGAAAAACAATTAGAAAAGGTAGAAAAAATTGAAGCACCAATCGCCGATGTGCGTACCTTAAAATTCCAGTTTCCTCCGGCAGTGCGTAGTGGTCGAGAAGTGGTAACTATTAAAAATCTTGTTCACATTTACGATGATAAAATTCTCTTTTTGGGAGCAAATCTGGAAATAGAAAGAGGCGATCGAGTGGCGTTTTTAGGACCGAATGGTGCGGGAAAATCGACGCTTTTGCGTTTAATTGTTGGGTTAGAACCACCCACAGAAGGCTCGATCGAAATCGGTAAACACAACGTTATTCCTAGTTATTTTGAGCAGAACCAAGCGGAAGCTTTAGACCTAACTAAGACTGTTTTAAATACCATTCATGATGAAGTTCCCGATTGGAAAGATGTGGAAGTTCGCAGTCTTTTAGGGCGATTTTTATTCAGTGGGGAAACGGTATTAAAAAAAGTAGAATCTTTGAGTGGTGGCGAAAAAGCGCGTCTTGCTTTGGCCAAGATGTTACTTGCTCCCGCTAACTTATTAATTCTCGATGAACCCACTAATCACCTCGATATTCCCGCCAAGGAAATGTTAGAATCAGCTTTAAAAGTTTATGAAGGCACGGTTTTAATTGTTTCCCATGATCGTTATTTTATCTCCCAGGTAGCTAACAAAATTGTCGAGATTCGGGAGGGCGAATTAATTGCCTACGCAGGAGATTATCACTATTATCTAGAAAAACTAGACGAAGAAAAACAAAAAGCCGAACAAAAACGCATTGAAGCAGAAAAAGCGGCCAAAGCTGCCGCTAAACGGGCTAAACAAAAGACCAAAAAAGGTTAGAATGTTAAAGTATCACCCTATCCACGATTATCTATTCATTAATTAATCTTATGGCAGCGATAAAAGTAGGCGATCGAATTCCCGATTTTTCTCTCCCTTCCCAAACAGGGACAACGGTTAATATCAGCGATTTAATCGGTAAAAAATCCCTGGTAATTTATTTCTATCCCAAAGATGATACTCCGGGTTGTACCGCAGAATCCTGCGCTTTCCGCGATAGTTACGAAGTGTTTACCGACGCGGGTGCGGAAGTTATTGGTATTAGTGCCGATAGTCCCCAATCTCATCAACAATTTGCCCAAAAATATAATCTTCCCTTCACCCTTTTAAGTGATAGCGATAACCGAGTGCGGAAATTATTCGGTGTTCCCGCTACCTTATTCGTCCTCCCCGGACGAGTTACCTATATCATTGATAAAGAGGGAATCGTCAGACATATTTTTGATTCTATGTTAGATTTTAAGGCTCACGTTACCGAATCTTTGAATACAATTAAATCTTTTTAGGTTGATGATTATGCAAGAAATTAAAACATCTATCCCATAATTGGGCTAGTTCTGACTTAAAAATAAAATTAATGGTGTGTTAATTGAGACTAACACACCCTCAATCTACCTTCTATCTCTAAATTTGTTCTTACTCATGTCTGCAAGAGATAAGTTTCATGGATTGGTTAAGCATGACTTGGAAAATGAGGGTTGGACAATCACTCATGATCCTTACACTATCGACTTAGGTTTTGTTGATTTTTATCTAGATTTAGGTGCAGAAAGGCTATTAGCTGCTATAAAAGACGATGAGAAAATAGCAGTAGAAATTAAAACATTTTTAGCAGCTTCGGCAATTTCAGAATTTCATACAGCTATTGGTCAATTTATTAACTATCGTATCGCTTTAGAAGATAATGATCCTAAACGCTTACTTTATCTAGCGATTCCCGCAGATATATACAAACGCTTTTTTCAGAATACATTTATTCAGACAGTAATTCACAAAAATCAGATTCCCTTGATAGTGTACGACACCGAAAAAAAGGAGAAATTACAATGGATAAAATAGACCTATATCGCCAACATATTCAAGAATTAATGATCGAAAGAGCCAAACTGAGAGCGCCTAGTGATCCCGTCAAAACCGAAACAGTTTTTGATACCAAACAGGATCGTTATCTCTTGGTTCATGTGGGTTGGCGGGACAGCAGCACGCGCATTTATGGCTGTATAATTCACGTTGATATTATCAATAATAAAATCTGGGTGCAGCACGACGGCACGGAAGAAGCGATCGCTGATAAATTGGTAGCGAGGGGAGTCCCCAAACAAGACATCGTTTTAGCTTACCATGCGCCCCATGTGCGACAATATACCGAGTTTGCCCTTGGCTAAAACCATTAATTGATGACCTTGCCCATACAAGTTTTACCCCAAGACGTAATCGATTTAATTGCCGCAGGAGAGGTAATCGACTCTTTAGGCGCTGTGGTGCGAGAATTAGTCGAAAATGCCATTGATGCGGGGGCAGATAGGATTACCATCGATATATCTCCCCAAAACTGGCGAATACAGGTATCGGATAACGGCAGGGGAATGTCCAGAGAAGATTTGCAACTGTGTAGCTATGCCCACAGTACCAGCAAAATCCGCCAACGGGACGATCTTTGGCAGATTACCAGTCTCGGATTCCGTGGTGAAGCTTTGCACAGTATCGCACAGGTGGCGCGTCTGCGGGTTGCCAGTCGCCATGACGATGATTTAGGTTGTTATTGTCTTTACAATCACCAAGGCGAGCCGGATAATTTAGAAACGATTCCTATAGCTATCGGCACTATCGTCACGGTAGAGAATCTCTTTGGTAACTTTCCCGTTCGTCGTCAAGCTTTACCTTCAATTAACAAACAATTAAAGGATATACAGACTTTAATTCATAATTTTGCTCTCTGTCATCCCCAAATTACTTGGCAGGTTTTCCAAGAGCATCAAGATTGGTTACGCATTAGTCCGGGTAGGGATGCCAGTCAAATATTACCGCAATTAGTTAAATCTCTGCATTTTAACGATTTAGCATCTCTAAAACTTGACTTAACGACTCCTGACGCAGAATCTGCCCAAATTGAATTAGTCATTGGTTTGCCCGATCGCATTTCTCGCCATCAACCAGATTGGGTTAGAATTGCTGTTAATGGGCGAATGGTGCGCTCATCGGAGTTAGAACAGGCAATATTTGAAGCTTTCGCTCGCACAGTCCCTAAAGATCGCTATCCCGTTTGTTTTCTCCATCTACATCTTAACCCTCGTTCGATCGATTGGAATCGTCACCCAGCCAAAGCAGAAATATACCTGCATAACCTCATTTTTTGGCAAGAACAGATAATTTCAGCCATAGACAAGGCTTTAGGACTAAATCCCGAACATATACCCGAAAAAGCGCAAAATCAGCGCGTCAGTCAAATTCTCAAGGCTGCCGAAGAAAAAAGCACCTATACAATAGGGGAGAAATACCCGAAAAATCGGCTGGAATTAAAGGCAGTAGCCCAAATTCACCAAACTTACATAGTTGCCCAACATCCTAACGGATTATGGTTAGTCGAACAACATATTGCCCATGAGCGGGTTTTGTACGAACGTTTAGAGGATAACTGGGAAATCGTGCCGTTAGACGATCCGATCATCTTAAATCAGTTAACTACTCGACAAATCGAACAATTACAACGTTTAGGATTAGAAGTTGCTAGTTTTGGCGATCGCTCTTGGGCGATTCGTAGTATTCCTGTTCTACTAAAAGAGCGGCAGGATCGGGCTGATGCTTTACTAGAATTAAGTTTAGGGGGGGATTTACAAACCGCTCAGGTTGCCACCGCTTGCCGGAGTGCGATCCGCAACGGTACAGCTTTGAGTTTAGAAGAAATGCAGAATTTACTCGATGATTGGCAAAATACCCGTAATCCACGCACCTGTCCCCACGGTAGACCGATTTACTTATCCTTAGAAGAAACTTCGCTCGCTCGCTTCTTCCGTCGTCATTGGGTAATCGGCAAAAGTCACGGCATTTAATCAGTTATCAGTTATCAGTTATCAGTTATCAGTTATCAGATGTTAGTTTTCAGTTAATTAGTTAGTTATCTTTATAGCAGTTTTCATCGGAATGAGGTATGGGCAAGGGGCTTAAACCCTTTGTTGGCAAAACTTGTTGATACCTCAGTAACGTGAAAAGCGCTATATCTTTATACCTGTTTACTGATCACTGTTTACTGTTTACTGATTACTGTTCACTGTTTACTGATTACTGTTCACTGATCACTGTTTACTGTTCACTGTTCACTGAAAAATCCCCATCTCTCAATTCGTAGATATTGCTAGGGAAAAACGAAAAGTGCTGCCTTTACCTAATTCACTTTCCACCTCGATTTGACTTTGGTGTAATTCCACTAAACGACGGGTAATCGCTAAACCGATACCACTACCCCCAGAATAACGGGAACGAGAGCGATCGGCCCGCCAAAAGCGCTCGAAAATAAAGGGTAAATCCTCTGCTGCGATGCCGATTCCTGTATCGATAACGGCAATTTGTAGGTGGTTTTTGTCCCTTGTCACTTGCAGGGTAATTGCACCATGATCGGTGTAACGAATGGCATTACCGAGCAGATTCACTAAGATTTGTTCCAGGCGATCAGGATCGGCCATAACAGAGGGTAAATTGGGGGGACAATCTAACTGTAAAGTCGGTCCATCTTCTAATAATTGATCGGCAAATTTTTCAATGAGAGAATTTAACAAAGGTAATAAATTAACAGGTTGCAGTTTAATCGAGAGATAACCAGATTCTGCTCGCGATAGCTCCTGTAGATCGTGGGTTAAACGTTCTAATCTGCGGGTTTCTTTCACTAATTTTTGATAAAGTTCTGGATTAGGTTTGATCGCACCATCGGCTAATTCTTCTAAATATCCCCGCACTACAGTTAAAGGGGTGCGTAATTCGTGGGTAAGATCACCGATTAATTCCCGGCGCCTTTTTTCCACATCGGCTAAACTAATCGCCATCTGATTAAAACTGATGGCTAATTGATTTAATTCTGGGATTTCGCTTTCTGGAACTCGCGCCGATAAATCCCCCTCAGCCAAATTTTTAGTGATTTGTTTCATTTGTTTTACCGGTTTCATAATGCGTTGAGAAACCAAAAAACTTAGATAACCAGCTGTGCTTCCCCCGGCAATAAATGACCAAATGGCACTACTATCCCAAGCTGTCTCAAAACCCCTAACCAAGAAAGTTCTCGCCGAGCGCACGGTAAAAAATCCCTGCCTTTCTAACTGTTCCAAACGCAAAACAAACATTCGCGGAGAAGATAATTTAGCAATGATAATAAAGCTACTCAATCCCACCACCATAACGAGGAGATGGGATAAAAATAATCTGGTTCCTAAGCTTAATTTTGGTGGCCGCATATTTGTTAAAAAACTCTATTTGTTGTCAATATTATTGAGAGATTGCTGCATAAATATAAAAACCTTGTTGGATAATATCTTTTGGTCTTTTTGAAATAAAAAAGTGCCAGCCATTGGATTGTTCGGTGGGAAAATTTAGGGACTTTTTCCCTGAAAATTAGGTAATTGACCACCTAAAAATTGGTCAAACCCTACACCCTACACCCCACACCCTACCCCTAGGAAAAACTTTTTGCCGCAACCCCTATTGACAGTGTTTCTCATAAAGATGAAGTATAACAGGGTTTGGCATCGACCACCGACTCCCCAAAACGAAAACTTCCTATCCCACCATTAAGATAACGGCTATATATTCCCCTACAGCATCATAAAGAACTCGATCGGGTTCTTCCTGTGGAAGAATCTCCCGTTAACCTATGCTCTGAGGGGAGAGTATGTCAAAATTTAACTTTTTGCCCCTCTATGCTAGGGTATCAAGAGGCGCTACTCTGTTAGGAGATGATTTTGCTTGAGTCATCTGCCCAAAGTAGCGTCTGTTTTTTTAACCCTTACCCCCAAAAGAGAATCTTTTCTGTATGCTAGAGGCTAATAATCAGGGAGAGAATCAAATATTTCTCTATGAAGTTGTTTTTTCCGGTTCTTCTGGCTCTTTGCCTCAACGCTTCTCCCAGACAGTCTTGCGAGTACCTAAAAGCCGCATGAGTCAAGAAACACAGCGCCTCCTGCGCCAAGGGGCCAAGATTCTCAGTATCAGGCCTCTTGACCCAGAAACTGTCTCGATCAAGCCTAGTTTACCCCCTCAACCCTGGTGGGTAGAGATCACCACCAGTCAGCCGAAATGTCTCTATTATTTCGGTCCTTTCGAGAGTTTTTCTGAAGCTTTATCCCATCAATCCGGTTATATCGAAGACCTACAATCGGAATCTGCCGTGGGAATTAACAGCGAAATTAAACAATGTCAGCCAGAGGTTTTAACTCAAGAAGATTTTTAATTTATGGTATCTGATTATACAGATTTTTAGGAATAGTTAGTTTCCTCTTGTTTTCGTTGAACAATGCCTTTACCCTCACAGAATTTACAGGGGACGGATTCATTCTCTGTCTCTAGATAGATTCTTCCTTTGCCTTGGCAGTGGGGACAGATAACTTTTTCTTCCCACCAATAATTCTCTAAAAAAGCCTCATCGGTAATATAGGTAAAATCTTCAAACATTGGCTTGTCCTCTTATCGTTGAGATAGCTTAATCTGGATTCATCTTTCAACCTGAGAAATTGAAAATCAGTTTTACCCCCATCGTAAAAAAGATCGGGTTCATTCTTCTTCAAACTTAAATTACTTCATATTTATTTATGTTTATTAATATATAATGAGTGTTCACTATCAATCTTGTCTACCTCACCCCGGAGTGTTTCACTTTATTTTACCTAAAATGTCGGATGAATGCCCCCGCTACATTTTTCGACAAGATACTCACCTTTGCGGGGGATGAAATCCGACCAGAATAAGCTGTTCGTAATTTAAATTGCTTGTTGAGAACGTAGGTTGGGCTTCGGCCGTGAGCTTTTGCCGAACGGTTGAAGCATGAAACCCAACGCCCGCTCATGTTACGAAGTGCGCTAACCCATCCTACAAATAATTGTGCCTCCCTACTTAGAATTAAAATTTGAGGACTAAAAAGTAATGACCACAGAATTAGAAACCAAAAAAGTTACTCCTACTCGCTGTTTAGTTGGTGCGGCAATTTCCGCCGCATTGGGGACAATTCTCTATTATCTCACGGCAGCGATCGGTCATTCTTTTTACTCAAAACCAATGGTTGCACACAGTCCGATCGCCTTGAGAATTGGCAGTGCTGTCCGCACTTTGGTTTTTGGTTTAGCTTCTCTAGGAACCTTTATTTTTGCTTTTGTCACCATTGGTTTAATTCTTTTGGCTATCCAATTACTACTTAAACGCCCTCAACAAACATAAATTACGAATTATGAATTGGCAGTGGGGAAGTGGGGAGCTTATCAGTGATCAGTAAACTGATAACTGATCACTGATCACTGATCACTGATCACTGATCACTGATAACTGATTAACGGACATTTTGTGCAATAAAATCTTCGATGAGTTGTTCTAAAACCGCCGAGGAGGCGCGGGTGATCAGAAAACATCTAAACTTTTGGCCTTGACTGAGATATTGGGAATAGGCCGCCTGTAAAAAAGGTTTATAGCTGGGGTTTTTGCGAATATACACCTCAAAAAAGGCCAAAGATAGGGAATGGGCGTAACTATCGATCAGATATGGTGCTGGCAAGGTAAGATCGGCTATGGATTCGATCGTTTCGTTAATTCCCGCGTCTAGTACCGAAAAATCGACGTGAGCTTGACCTTCAATCAGAGCTAAATATTTATTTTCGGTATTGAGCAGGGGAAAAGAGCGCACCTGTTCAAAAATAGCGGGGGTAGCGGGATCGTAGGTTCCTGCCGCTACAAAAGTGGGAATTTCGATCTTAGCTAGTCCTTTAGCCCCGAAAATACTCCAATTAAACGGATTAACTGCAAAAATCGCTTTTATTCTCCGATCGCGAAAGTTGTATTCTTCTCGGGGTAAATCCAAAGCACGACACTGCAGCAAGAGGGAGACATTGAGAAAAGCTAATCTTCTTTGGCAGTCCCGTTGTAAATTCTCGAAATCGATCGTCGCTCCACCTACAGCTAAGGCTGTATAACCGCCGAAGGAATGTCCACCAACTCCCACATTATCTACATCTAATTGCCCCTGAAATTCCCCCGCATTGCGTCTTTGCAATTCATCGATCACAAAAGATATGTCCAATGGACGATTGACAAATTCCTTGGTATCAAAAACCATCCGCGATAAACCAGCGAGCAGATTCTGCACCTGTAGGGTATCGCTGCCGGGGTGTTGGGGTATGGCGACGAGATAACCGTAACTAGCCCAGTGTTCCGCTTGTCGGACAAAATCTTCAGGACGGGAAGCTAAACCGTGGGAAAAGACGATAACGGGGGTTTTCTGGGTTAATTGCCCCTTGGGTTTGACAATGATCAGATAAAGTTCCCTCTGACGACGGCTATCGGTTAAATCCAGCCGCATTTGTTCCACTTGTTGGGGGCCTGGTTGTCGGGGGTCGGTCATGGCGGTAAAATTAATTTCACTGGCCTTTTTCGCTTCTTCTAAAGATAATTGCGCCACCTGTTCCGTAAATACTGTGGTCGCTTTCAGGACGATATCGATCGCCCGGGCTAATCTTGCCACTTTTGTCACATCAATCTGCATATTAGTGGGCAGATTACGCAGCAGGTTAAGAATAGTTACCCCTCCTGGTTCAAAAGCTGATTTAATTAGGGCAGAACGCAGGGCAAATTTACCATTAATATCCCCTTGAATGGTGATCAGTCCCCCTAAAAGGTTGAGGATATCTTCCCCCATTGTGGTGTTAAAAAAGCGCGAGATCAGGACGGGATTAATTTCTTTACTTGTGGTTAAAGCTTGCCGAAATTCTCTTTGTTGTTCCGGCGTGGTATTACCTAAATATTGTCTTAGATTAGCGTCAATTCTGCCAGTCTCGACAAAGTTTTCTAGGGAACTAATTTCTAGGGTACGACTAAAGGGCGGTAAGATAAAAGTGATTCTCTCGGCCGAGAGGACAGGAAAGCTAGTCAGTATCGTTCCCAAGCAACCAAGAGCGATCAAACGACCAATTTTAGCTAATTGCAACAAGTTTTTCGCCTCCTTTTTTTCCTGCGTTCCTATTCCTTCTCGATTGTAACAGTAACTTCGCAGTTTTTAACTGTTTTCTTACTTAATTATCAACAAAAATTATCAATTTACCTCGGTCGATAATCTTGACCTAGAATAATCGCTAACAAGTCGCGAAAATTACAATCTTGCCGATTTCAAGCTACTCACCGCTGATGATTTCAGGGTAAAAATGCCAAAGTTGCCACCACTTTCACCCCAAATTCTTCCTCAAAAACAGGTTTTTTATAGTCTAAACTCCACAATTCTAAAGCACAATCATCTTCAGCATTATTGGGAAAAAGATGCAGATGTAGGGTTCTATATTCGGGATCATACTTACATTCAATCTTTTTAATCGCTCCTATTTGTCGCCGATCTAAAGCCACAGCCAAGCGCAGTATTGCACTTAGATGTCTGACCATATACTGATAGTATTCAGTTAATTTCATAAAATCATCGTGCCTTTTCTTCGGTTTACTTTTGCGGTGATAACGAGCGATATTAGCGATAACTTCTAACTCTATTTCCGTATAGCCCAACAGTTCACCATTGCGAATTAAATAATAGGAATGTTTATGATGGGCAGCATGACTAACATATAAACCACTATTATGCAGTATAGCCGCCGCCCATAATAAATCTTTAGCTTCCTGATTCCAAGAATGTAATTGTCCTTGCGTTTGCTCGAATAAAGACAGGGAAAATCTCGCTATTCTCTCGGCCGATTCTAAATTAACTTGATACTTTTTCGCTATTTTCAAGACACTGCGCTGACGGATTTCACTCTGATAAAGTAACCGATTATCAATTAAACCGTGCGTCAGCATCCAATCGACGATTACCCCTTCTCGCAAGGCCCTTTCACAGAGAACTAACTTATCAACATCTAACATGGTCATCGCTTCCAAAAGCACGATCGAACCAGCTAGAATTATCTCGGCCCGTTTATCGGACATCCCCAGAATTGCCAGTCTTTGATGATAGTCCAAAGTGGCGAAACGCTTGACCAATTCTTTGACATCTTTACGGGTTAATTGATAGCCATTTAAAGGATTAGGAATTTCCCCCAATTTCTCCCAAGCATGGATAGTCATCAAAGTTTCGATCGTCCCAGAAGTTCCCACTAAACGCGGCACTTCTCCCACCTGTAAATGATGTTTAATTTCTTCTACTGCCCGCTCCAACATTCCCCTGGTGTATGCCCTTAAATAGGCTAATTCTGTGGTACTAATGGGATCGGTAGTGATCAAATCTTGCGTCAAACGCACCGCGCCGATTTTGGTACTACTAAGAAAGCGAATTTCTTGACTATCAGCTAAGATTAATTCTGTGGAACCGCCACCAATATCGATAATAATATGGGCTTGATTTTGGAAATCCATCCCCGAGACGACACCGAGATAAATCCGGCGCGCTTCCTCCTGTCCAGAGATGAGATTTACAGAAATACCGACTTCTTTCTCGATTAAAGCCAAAAATTCGTCGCCGTTGGTCGCTTCCCGGGTGGCGCTGGTGGCAACGGCGATAATCTGATCCGCATGGAGACTAATAGCCAGATCGTGACAGCGTTTTAAAGCGGCGATCGCTCTTTCCATGGCTACTAGGGTTAATTTACCAGTTTTCCTATCTCGATCGCCCAGACGGACTGTATCCTTTTCTCGGGCAATAATCGTAAAAGCGGGTAAAGACGGTTCAATTTTCACCACTACCATGTGAACCGAATTCGTACCAATATCGATCGCCGCTAGGATTTGGACATCGGAGACTTTTCTAAGGGGCGCTAGTCCCCGATTGGGTATAACTTGATTAGAAATATTCACCATCGCTTATCAGTGATCAGTTACCAGTCGGGGGATAGGTGTTAAGGCTGGTCTTATTATCCCTCTAATTGTCCGCTTCGGTGCCGCAATTTTCGCTTTGTATAGCATAAGACGTATTTAAATCGCTTATTTTTAGATTAGCCGAATCTCCCCCAATCCCTTTACTGTTGCCTCTTGCCTCTTGCAAGAGTGCCTCTTGCCTCGTCTCAACAAGCAATTTAAATCACGAACAGCTTAGCATTTATCTTATTCGTCAATATACAATTTTCGCTGCTCCAGGGCCAATTGCTGGAATTCCCCTTCCCCAAATTCTCCCTCACCCGGACGGCGCTCTCCCTCGGACTCGACTAAATAGATATAATCACAATCAACCCCTTCTAAATTGGTATTTTCGGCGATTTTCCAAGCTTCGATACAAGCACCCGTCAGGGTGGCTCCCTGTAAATTGGCTCTCATCACGTTACTATGGGCTAAATTTGCCCCTTCTAGATTAGCGTAGGCTAAATTTGCCTCGCTCAAATTTGCCCTAGTCAGGTTGGCATTTTTGAAGTTAACCCCAGAAAGATTTAGTCCGCGAAAATTATAGCCAATATAAGCTTTATTTTCCCCTTGACCAGTAACCAGAAGATTTCTAATCGCCACTTCGGCCAAAATTGTCTTTTCCCAGCGCGCTCGCTCGATGCCCGATACCAGATAAAATCGAGTTCTAGTTAAGTCTTTTGCCCTTAAATCAGTGGCTTTTAACTGCGCTCCCGTGAAATCAGCTTCTTGGAGATTTGCCCCGAAAAAATTTGTACCCTTACTGGCTAAAAAAGCAATTGCCATGGATTTCGTGATCGTTTCTCTCGATTCTTCTAGGGATAACCAGGCCAGATAAGCGGTGAATAAAGTACCACAAACCCCAACAATCCAAGCTATAGACAAAGTTATATTCACCGCAGCTATTCCTGCTAATAATCCTTGAAAAGCTAATATAATCCCCGTCAATAAAGTTAAAATTAAGCTGATAAAAATTGCTAGGATAAAATTTATTTTTTTCCCAGAAATTAAGGATAAAACTAAGGGCAATCCCCCAACTCGCTGAGGATAAAATCTTCCGTAAATTAGCGATAAAATCGTGATTATCACCGCAGCAATGATTTTAAATTCGGTTACATCTGTCACCAGCATTAAAGCTAGATAATAACCAGCTAATCCCCACAGAAACCCGCAGACAGCCGCTATTAACCAAGAAATTAAAATTAATTGTAGCCGACCGCGCTTTAGTAATCCTGCCTTGACCTCTGTAAATTTAGTTCTCTCTAAAATAGCCCCTTGAAAATTAGTGCCACGCAGATCTGCTTTACTAAAATTAGCCCCCGATAAATTCTGTCCGTGAAAACACTGTCCTTTTAATTTTACTCCTGTGAAATTGCGTTTGCCCTTGGCATATAAATCCAGTACCTCATTTGCTCTCATAAGACCTCTTGCAGAAATCAAAAATCGTTTTTAGGGTTAGGAGTCAGTAGCCAGTAGTCAGTAGTCAGGAGAATTAAGAATGAATAATAATCAATTAAATGGTCTATTTAAAGATTTTGTGTTATTTAATCCTTACTATTGCTGTTTTTGAACCATCAAAAATTAATTATGCAGGAGGTTTATAGAAATTACGGAGATATGTTTTTTGCTTGATTAATTAATTTAATTGATAAGTACCTAAGCAAAATTAATTACACATATCTAACCCCGCTCTTGCCTCTTGCCTCTTGCCTATCTTCACTAGGAAATTAATTTTGCACGACTACTTAACACCTTTTATCTTTTTAAAATTGGCTTTGGTTATTTGTTGGCAATTTATACTAATACTAAATCCAGTTATTAAAAACTGATTATTTATTCCCTTTTGCCTTTTGCCTCTTGCATGAGTGCCTCTCCTCATAACTAGCCTGTACTCAATGGATTTAGTATAAATCGGTTTTTAATAGTGCGATGAACTCCCAAGTTATGGATTGTTTCTCCCCGCTCTCCCATACCTTGTAAACAGGATTTAGTATAATACAGATTTAACTTAACAGACCCCCGGGAATGAGGGACTTTTTTTAGGGGTAATCCACGGCAAAAACAGCCTCTAAAACTGATTATTGACCCGGACTTGGTGCTTCGAGCGGGGACTCCGGGGAAAGGGGAGTCGATTCAACTATTGGCGCTGGGGCCGGAGGTTGGAGAATATTGCGCCAGCCTTGCATTTGGGAGCGAGCCGAACTGTAAGCGGTACTTTCGGGGGATACGGATTCAGCAAGGCGAATAGCTTCCAGATAACGGCCATTATTAGCTTGGTCCGTGGCTAAAGACAAAAGCTGATAACTCCAACGTTCCAGCAATTCACTCCGTTGCACACCCGCATCAGTTTTAGTGGAAATATTGGTAACTAAAGCAATCGCTCGGGTTAAACCTTCTGCGGTTCCCATCGCCGCTAATTGATTAGCCTGCTGGAGATTTTGACGGGCCCGCAACTCTCGGCGCCAACGACGGATATTTTGGGACGCTTCCGCAGAAAGAGCGCGACTGGGGGGAATTTGATTGGCAGTTTCGATCGCTGTGCTATAGTCTTTGAGATTGGCCAAAGCTTGAGCCTGATCTAAAATAGGTTGATCCTCCATGCGTTCAATCCGCGCTTGCCAGCCGCCAATTTCCCGTTGAGCATCTCTGTATAAGGCCCGATTGTTAGCGATTGCTCGCGCCTGAATAATAGCGTTACTGAGAGAGTTAATATCGCCAGGGAGAGCTATTTCCCGCGCCCGTTCTAAAATCGGTCGGTCTTCAATGACTTGTATTTGACGATTCCAAGAGCCAATTTCCTGCTGTGCTTGCGACCAGAGGGGATTATTACGGGGAACCTCGCCCGCTTTCGCGATAGCGGCGCTATACTGCTCGATTGTACCTGCTTGTGCTAAATCTCTAGCCTCAGACAATATTTTTAGATCCTGTACCTGTAACTGCCAGCGCTCCCTCATAGCTAGGGCTGTTTGATGGAGGGGTCGAGAAGCGTCGATTTGTTCTAGTCCCAAGATGCCAGCTTCTAATCCCTCCACCGTGCCAGTTTCCCCATCTAAGGCCGCTGTGGACAAGAGAGACCAATCGGTGACATCTTCTTTAATTTTGAGGTCTTTGGGGGTTTGGTTAGCCAAATCCCGGAGAGCTTGCCATTGCTTCCGCTCAATTAATCTTTCGGCGTATTCTTTTAGTTTATCCTCGGTTTTCCCGATTAATTTTTGTGCCTCTTGATAGGCATAACTGCTGGCTTGAATTTTTCTAGCTTCTTCGATGACTTTCAACCAATTGTCGAGACCGCCCCGGGCAAAGAGATTAAAGGCATTATCTAATTTACTGCTATCTTCCCGGGCGACGGTAATTTTCGCAATCGCTTCATTATACTTAACCGTTGCCCAATATTCGTTATTTAAGTTCAATAAATCCACTGCTAGACGGAAAGATTGATTCCAGTTGGAAGCGCGGAGATTTTCCTCTAGTTTGCTTAAGATCTCGTTGCCTTCCGTCCAAGTTTCTTGCCACTTAGCGATTCTTTCTTCAATAATTGCCGCTACTGCCATATTATTGGGGATTTGACGAGCTTTAGCGATCGCTTGCTCTAAATTTCCCGCTTGATAGTCTTTTTCAGCCAAATTCAGGATATCTCGCGCCCATTCTTCCAACTGTTGATTAACTTGCGATCGCAAGGGATGGTCTTCGGGTAAAGCTTCCACCAGGGCAATTGCTGCGAGTAAACCTTCCACGGTGCGACTATCGGCGGAAAGTTGAGCGCAGTAGAGACGCAGGGAGGCAGAAGCAATAGGCCAGAAGATTTTCGGACAATTGGGCGACTTCTGCATATTTAATAACTGCCAAGTGGCCAGAAAGCCAACACCACCAAAGACCACCACAAATAAAGCCGCCCAAACTTTCCAAGTGAAACGATGCTGGTATCGGTACCAAAAGAGAAAAAGAAAAGACTTAGTTTTCTCTGGCCAACGAGTCAGGGAGTCAATCGATTCTCGTTTGACTAGATTTTCGGTTAATTCTTTTCCTTTAAACATTCACGACTCCCCGGCAGATATTTTAGATAGATTTTACCCTAATGGCGCTCATTGCCCAACTTCTCAGCAAGATTCAGCCTGTAGAGACTCGACTAATTCGATTAATTGTCTCTCGTTGGCATTATACACTTCCCGACAAAACTCACAGACGGCTTCCGCTTGTTTATCCTTTTCGATAATGTCTTTTAATTCATCGACCCCTAAAAATTTTAAAGCTCCTAAGGCCCGTTCAAAAGAGCAATCACAATCAAAACGCAGCATCTGCACAGCTGGAAAAATTTCTAGACCCATATCTCCGAGAAGTTCCTGAAAAATATCTTCTAGTCCTTTTCCTGCCCGTAAAAGGGGCGTAAATCCCGTTAATTTTCGCAATCTCGACTCTAAACGAGCCACCAAGACCTCATCCCGGGACGCTTCTTTAGAGAGAACTTGTAATAAAATTCCCCCAGCAGCCGTTACTCCTGTGGTCGTACCGACAAAAACCCCCACTTGCAAAGCGGAGGGAATTTGTTCCGATTGGTCCAAGTAGTAGGCGATATCTTCCCCCACTTCCCCAGAAACTATTTCCACTATGCTTTCTTGAAGTTCATTTCTCTCCTCACCTTTTTCTTCCCGCAAGACCCGCACATAACCCTTGTCACCGACGGCGCGACCCACATCTAATTTACCCTTAGCATTGGGGAGTAATTCCACCTGGGGACAGTCCACATAACCCCGCACCGTGCCATCGAGTCCGGCATCAACCAAGACCCCACCCAAGGGACCGTCGCCTTTAATGCGAATATTGATCCTAGAACCGGGTTTTTTTAAACTGGAAGCCAAGAGTAAAGCCGATGCCATCGTGCGACCGAGAGCGGCGGTGGCTACGTTAGATAATTGATGTCTTTGGCGAGCTTCTTCGGTTAAACGAGTGGTAATCACTCCTACTACTCTAATTCCCCCATCGGCGGCCGTGGCGCGGATTAATTTATCTGCCATACTACTTACTGTTATCCTTGGAAAACGCTGTCCCGATTTTTAGTTATTCTTTAACTAACTTAACAAAAATTATCAGACAATCATATGTTCGGCAATTTTCAACAAAGTCAGCTGCGTATCGAAATCTCGGCCAGTGAACAGGCTATCCGGGATAGTTTGCTCAAAACTGCTCATCTCCGTCAATGGCTGTGGCCGCAAATGCTCTCGCCTAATCTACCCGATAAATTAGAGGAAGGTTTGACTTTTACCTCTTGGTTAGGTTTAATTCCCGTACAACATCAGGTTTTATTGGCCAATGACCAGTGTTTACGCTTGCTTTTGAGTCAAGCTATCGATGGCTATCACGAATGGTATTGGGGCGATGGTTGGTTACAATCGCGGTTAGAAGGCATTTCTCTCCTTCCCCTCAATCTCGGTCAAACTCTCAGTTTATTGAAATTACGACTATTTCTGAGCAATCAAAAGTTAGGATTTGGGGGTTAGGGGTTGGGGTTTTGGGGTGTTAGGGTTTTGGGGTTTTGGGGTATTAGTTGAATTCCCCATCTCCCCATTTCCCCATCTCCCCATCTCCCCATCTCCCCATTTCCCCATCTCCCCATCTCCCCATCTCCCCATCTCCCCATTTCCCCATCTCCCCATCTCCCCATCTCCCCATTTCCCCATCTCCCCATCTCCCCATCTCCCCATCTCCCCTAATCTAGGGTTCAGTTCCATCAAGACGGATTTGACAATTATTGGCATTGAGCGTACCTAGAGGATCGCCGTTATAAGTACCTTGTTTAACTATTCCTAGCAGAGAAGCAATAACTAGACATTTTTTTTCTTGCTTGGGATAGGGATCGGCGGAGGCATTGGCGGCGGGATATAATACGATTATCGCTGGACCACCAGGCGGAGCAAAGGTTAACCCCGGCACATGACCCCGAAAAGAAAAGCGAATCCCCGGACTGCCACTCACAGGGGGAAATTTCGGAAAATTACTCACCACCATAAATACTTCCTCCGGCAGACTTAAGGAACTCGCGTTAGTATTAGTCGCCACTAAACAACCTGCTTCACTGGCGGTTATTTGCGAGTAAACCTTGGGAGTGCCAGTCCCTTCAGTAAAATTAATCGTGCAACTTCTCCCTCGACGGATAGCTTGTCTTTGGGCATCCCGTAGCGCTGATTGTATAGAATCGGTGGCTTCTTGGACTTTATTGCTATTTAACCAAGCTAATAAATTAGGTCCAGTTAAGGCGGCAAGAACTCCCGTAATTGCCAAAGCTACCAAAATTTCTAACAGGGTAAAACCCTGATTTTTATGGACAGTTAAACGACGCATCGGGAATCACCTCGACAGAACTTTTGGCAATAACATTTTCTTGGTTGGGGTAATCTTTAGGAGTTTGATCTTTTGCTTCGACTCGATAATCAATACGAAGGCGATGGGGATTATTCGATTGGTTAGTAATATCAAAAGTCCGATAGAGAGAATATTTTTTACCGACAATTTCTTCTGTTGCTTCTAATTTTTCCTTCGGAGGGTCGGCCGGGGGGGGAGTATCTGTTAGTTGTCTTCTTAAGGCTGTGGCATAACCCTGATTGATATTTGTACATACATCTGAACTGACAAATTTGGTATCCACATTCGAAGCTAAATATTTGACATCCTCAAAATCTTTTTGTATCCAAAAGTTAGCTCGAGATTGTCTTTCTGCCCGGACTCTATATAAGGCATCCACTGCCATTAACTGTAAGGTTCCTGTTAAGAAAGCGGTAATAGTCAAAATGGCAATTATCACTTCTAACATCGAGAAACCCGACTCGGACGAAGGCAGTTTTGACTGTATCCCCTTTCCTTTTGATTTCACTTTTCACCCCCCCCAAGTTTTTCCTGAAAACCACTGGCTTTTTTTATCTCTCAACTACAGAGTACCCAGATGATGGAATATTTCTAACTCTAGTCAGGGAATTAATTCCCCGAAAACCCTATTGCTCAAGTGAGTTAGATTGTCTAAACTCTCATGCAGTTAGCATTGTATACTAATCTACTGTTTGTCTGTGATCATCATCCGCGATCAAGATCACAATTAACCAGTAATATTAGATACACTAACAGCTTATCCCCCCAAAATAGCAATGCCTACGCCGATTAACAGAATTAATCCGCCATAAATGACTTCTTGGGGGGGTATTTCACCAAAAATGAACAGTCCTAAAAGACTAGCGGCGATTGGCTCTAATAAAATTACCATGGTTACTATTGTCGGTGCTACCCATCGCAAAGCCCAGTTAAAGCTAGTATGACCGATTAATTGCGGAAAAATCGCCATCATTAACACATAAACATACACGGATAAGGGATAGCTTTCGTAACCTTGACCGAATAAAAAAATAGAAGGTAATAAAGCTAATCCTGCGGTAGTGTAGGCTACAGTTATATAATTCTTAATATTTAAGCCCTTTCTTTGTGCTTCTCGTCCGAGGAGAATATAACCACTAACGAGAATTGCCCCAATTAAAGCCAAGCTATTACCCAATAAAGGGTTAGGATAAGAACTACTGACCTCTCGATGGGCTAAAACAATCAATAATCCCCCCGTTAGAGCCACAAAAATGCCGATAAAAGTTAATTTGCTCGGTTTTTCTCGAAACCACCACCAACCCAACAGAGAAACCCAGAGAGGATTAGTGGTGACTAAAGTGGTAGAAGCGGCGATCGAGGTGTAGGATAGAGAAGTAATCCAAGTAGCAAAATGGAGAGCTAAACAAAATCCTGCCCCCACTGCGTAATAATAGGCTTGAATAGGGACTTTTTGGCGTGATAAGGTCAACCAGTTCGGAATTAGGACAACAGAAGCCAATATCAGACGAGAAGTCGCTAAAAATAAACTAAATGCGATCGTAGCATTACCTACCGCTTCGATCGCTAACCGGATAAAAATTGCCGATGCAGAAACCGACACCACACCGATAGTTAAGATAAAAATAATTTTGGCGTTAGAAGGAGGCAAAATAGGCTACGCTTACGCGATGATCGATGATGTTATTCACCAGTTATTTTAACCGTAGGCAGGAGCCGGTCGTCGGTGGTCAGGAAATAGGGTGATAGGGTGATAGGGTGATAGGGTTTTGGGGTGATAGGGTGATGAGACAACTTCCCCACTTCCCCACTTCCCCACTTTCCCACTTCCCCACTTCCCCACTTCCCCACTTCCCCACTTCCCCACTTCCCCACTTCCCCATCACCCCATCACCCATTTACTTAATCTATGGAACTACCAGAATTAAATATAGAGACAATTTGGGCGATTATTAACGATGAAATTGACGACGAAACCGTTAATAAATTGGTTTGGCAAACTTTAGGTTATCGCTACGATGAAAGTCAAGGAAAATGGGATAATAGTCAAGTAGAGGAGGATTGGCGACGGGAATATCCTCAGCCTCCCGATTTTATTGCCAATCGTCCTCCAACAGTAAAATTAACTCGATCAATCTTGCCAGAAAATAAACAATTATTAAAAGATAAATTGGGGTTTACCGGTTATAAAATTGGCGAATTCAATCCCCGCATGACTCGCCGTGCCACCGCCGCTAATTGGTTGTGCTTTTATGGGTTAAAATAGATAAGGAAAGTTATTTTATCAAGCTTCTAGCATGGTCACTACCCCTGTCAAGTCCTCCTCTCACCCTCTAGCATCCTATATTGATCGTCTCACTGCTGGGGAAGCATTGTTAAAAGATACTCCCCAAAATTTGATCGAGGTAGTGGGTATCCTGAAAAGTTACGGAGTGGTGTTAGATGCTTATTCCAAAAATTTAATTTATATTGCGGAAAATCAGTTTTTGGTTTTTTTCCCCTTCTTTAAATATTTTAATGGTCAAGTATCTTGGCAGAAATTACTACAACACTGGTGGCATGATCGCATTAATTTTGAGTATGCTGAATACTGTATGAAAGCCATGTTTTGGCATGGTGGTGGTGGTTTAGATAGTTATGTAGATAGTGCCGCTTTTCGGGAAGTGACAGCCAAAGTTATTCAAGCCAAATTTAGGAATAATCCCCTAGTTTTAAGTTTAAATAAAGCCTTTCCTGAATTTTTGCCAGAACAAATGCGGATGATGGCCTACTATAGCGGTTTAGGTCAATTTTGGCGAATTATGGCCGATACTTTTTTAAGTTTATCCGATCTCTACGATGCCGGAAAAATTACCAATATTCCCGAAGTGGTGGCACACATTAAGAAAAATTTAGTTGATAATGCTAGTAAACCAATTGTCTATCAAGTAAAAATCAAAGGGCAAACCTATGATCTTATCCCCAAATCGGCAGGATTAACCTTTCTTGCCGATACGGCAATCCCCTACGTTGAGGCGGTTTTCTTTCGCGGAACACCTTTTCCCGGTACAATTTCCTATAATGCCCAAGCCTATCAAATTCCCTACGATCAAGGAATGTTTGCCTATGGTGCTTTGTATGCGGATCCTTTACCCATAGGAGGTGCAGGGATTCCCCCTACACTATTAATGCAGGATATGCGTCACTTTTTACCAGATTATCTGCACGACATTTATAAAAAGAGTTTTCGTCAAGAAGAAGATTTATTAGTCCAGATCTGCGAAACTTTTCAAAAGTCGATGTTTTGTGTGACAACGGCAGCCATTCAAGGATTAGCACCTTATCCTTTAACTACCACAGATTTAAAAGAACAAAAAGCCAATCGCATCTATCTAGAAGCATGGATGAATCGCTTTGTTAAGTCGCGATTAGCAGCGGTAAATCAATAATTATTCTGCCGATAAATCGCTAATTTTTGCAGTCAACAAACCAACCTACATTTATGACAGATATTAACGCCCAACTTCAGGATATTTTAGCTCAATTGCAATCTTTAACCGAACGGGTTGCCCTGATCGAAGCGCGTCAGATGTTAGTACCAGACATCGAGCGCTATGGTAAATTACAGCAATTACTAGCTGAGGGGAACTTTAAGGAGGCAGACGCAGAAACTCTCCGAGTTATCCTCGAAGCTGCCGGCAGAACCCGGGATACTTTAACCCCAGAGGATATGATGCGGTTTCCCGTTAATGTAATTCGGGTACTTGATCGCCTTTGGAAAAATTATAGCGGCGATCATTTCGGTTTTAGCAATCAGGTGAAGTTATATTTTGCCGCCGGGGGTGATATTAACACCCTGCGTACCCAAGACGCGGAAACGATTAGAAAATTTGGGGAGTTGGTAGGATGGCGCAACAAAGATGAGTGGCGTATTGATGATTATGACCACTGGGATTTTAGTCTAGCAGCTCCTGAAGGTTGTTTTCCCGCTCTCTGGTGGAAGTCTCCCTACGGGTTAAAAATGGTGACTTTTTGCTTTACTCGCCTGATAGAGTGCGATTTATAGGCAATGAAAGGAGTTATCGGCTATTTTCATGCTTTATTATCCCCCCAATTTGCCCCCACTGGGATAAAAGTGGCTGTAGTGGTGGGGACGATTTTATTGACAATTAACCACGGTTATGCTATAATGTCTGGGCGGATGACAAGCGATCGCTGGCTGGCGGCATCACTGACTTATCTAGTTCCCTATCTAGTCAATGTTCATGGGCAGTATAGCAGTTATCGCCGTCAGCAGTGGCCGAAAAAATCGCAGGAATAAAGGCAATGAATATACCCCTAAGTGGTGATTTCTTTGAGTTTAGGGAACTCCCTGTTAGTAGAGGACTGCTATGATAGCGATCGAGACGAATATTCAGGAGTCCGATTTACCATGGCTACTGTTTTATCGAAAACTGGCGAGTTCCTAGAAATCCCTGATGATCAGTTAATTTCTTTCCTCGAGGAAAACCGAGATTTGATTCAAGATCGACAATCACCCAGAAAAAGAGCGATTAAAAGACCTATACCTGAACTTACCCCATACATATATACCATAATAGCCGAAAACCCTTATACATCAATGGATACACCCATTAACTTTTCTTAATGTACCCATGTAATTTGTAACATTTTTTAATGGACAAGAATTCTCTCCATTTGTAGAATAGTAGTCATGTATATAGAAAAAGTTCCTAACCGTAATTCTCCCCCCGCTGTTCTTCTTCGAGAGTCCTACAAAAGAAGGAGATCAAGTCAAAAAAAGAACCTTGGCTAATCTCTCAAAATTACCCGATGATATTATCGACAATCTAAAACTGGCTCTTAAAGGAGCAACACTGTCCATGACTGAAGGCATTCCCAATCATTTTGAAGTGATTAGAAGTCTTCCTCCTGGTCATGTAATGGCTATTTTAGAGACGATTAAAAAATTAGGTTTAGATAAAATAATCAGTGAAAAATCCTCACGAATCAGAAACTTAGTGGTGGCGATGATTGTGGCAAGAATCATCAATCCTAAATCGAAACTAGCCACAGCGAGAGGGTTTAATAGCGAGACTTGCAGTCAGAGTTTAGGACAATTGTTAGACTTAGAGAAAGCCGATGAAGACGAATTAGATAACGCCTTAGATTGGTTATTAGAAAAACAAGAGAAAATTGAGAAGCACCTAGCACTTAAACACTTGGAATCAGGAACATTAGTCTTGTATGATGTCACTTCTACCTACCTAGAAGGAAATGGTTGTGAACTGGGAAAATATGGTGATAATCGAGATAAAAAGAAAGGAAAACCTCAGATAGTTTTTGGTTTGTTATGTTCAGCTAAGGGTTGTCCGATAGCGGTAGAAGTCTGTGAAGGAAACACCTCAGACGGTGCTACTTTAAGCGGACAAATTGAGAAAGTCATCAATGGGTTGGGGGATTGAGAATGTGGTCTGGGTAAGTGATAGAGAAATTTTAACTAACTCGAAAATCAACGAATTAGTAAAACCGATAGAAGGATTAGACTATATTACTGGTTTAACTAAGCCTCAAATTCGGAAACTGGCTGAGGTAGAAGTGATTCAATTAGGATTATTTGAGCAGGTAAACTTGGTAGAATTTGAGAGCGAAGATTATCCCGACGAAAGATTAATTGCTTGTCGAAATCCCTTCATTGCCCAGAAAAATCAACAAGAAAGAGAGGCCTTATTAGAGGCAACAGAGAAGGAACTAGATTTGATTGTTCAGGCGACTCAAAGGGAGAAAAGAGCTTTAAAGGGTCAAGATAAGATAGCTTTGAGAGTGGGCAAGGTTCTTAATCAGTTTAAAGTCAATAAATACTATAACCTAGAGATAACAGAAGAAGGCTTTTATTATCAGCGTAAGCTGGAATTAATCGCTCAAGAAACGGCTTTGGATGGTGTGTATGTGTTAAGAACTTCTCTGGAGTCAACCTGGATGGATGCAGCGACGACGGTTAAAGCTTATAAAAGTTTATCTCAAGTGGAGGAGGCATTTCGCTGTTATAAGTCAATTGATTTAAAGGTACGTCCTATCTATCATTATAAGGGTGATAGAGTCAAAGCTCAGATCTTTTTATGTATGTTGGCTTATTATGTGGAATGGCATTTAAAACAGTCCTTGGCTCCTTTATTATTTGAGGATGAAGAAATTGATGATAGTTCTCTGAATGTGATTAAAGCGAGTCCCAGTGAATCGGTGCAATCGAAAGAGAGAAAAAAACGGAATCAAGAGAACCTCCCTGTGCATAGTTTTCGGACTTTGTACAGAAGACCTGGGGACAATTTGCTTGAATACAGTGGAATGTACGATTAGGGAGGGAAGTTATCGTTTTTCTAAGATAACTCGACCGACCCAACTGCAACAAAAAGCGTTAGATTTATTGGGAGTTTCCCTGATTTGTACCCAGTAAAGGGGCGGCGGAAATTCTCTTAATCCCTTCTACAGCACAGGTTATGGCTTTTTGTCAACGGGGAAGTCCAGATATAAACCTCGTTTAATCCTTTTTCCTGAAAACACTGGCTTTTCAGTTGTTTGTCCCTACACTGGTAGGGGGTCTAAATTCAAAAAATTAGCAACGGAGGTATAGGATTCCTCTTGAATAATCACTTTGATTCCTACTAATTGACATTGATAACTAATCATGTCAATTAATCGAGCATGAGGGATGGTCACCAACTTTTGATTATTGACTTTCCCTAAGTTTACCTCTTGTTTCCAACCGTCATTTTTCCCAATAACTAGGGTATGCGGCAAAAAGTTTCTCGTGGGGGTAGGGTGTGGGGTGTGGGGTGTAGGGTGTAGGGTTTTACCAATTTTCATCTGGTCAATTACCTAATTTTCAGAGAAAAAGTCCCTGAATTTTCCCCCCGATCCCCGCAATGGCTGGCACTTTTTGAGGGTAAAAAAGTCTAAAAGTCCTATCCAACAAGGTTTTTAGATTTATTCAGCAGACCCTAACTAAAGTGGTAATTTGTTGGTCAACTAAGAGCTTAACCAAATAACGACTAGCTTTATGAAGATAATCATCTACTTTCTGATTTCGACAGCGAGTTAAACGGCGAAGCCTCTGGGAACTTTGACGATTACCTTTTAACAGAGATTGTAACTTAGCTCGACGTTGGTTATAAAATTGATTCAGGCTTTTTAGTTGGCGGCAAGAATCAGTTTTTCTGTTGGTCTTGCGGTTAGATGACCCAAAATACTGGTTTCAATATAGACGGTTTCGCTGACGGCAATAAGAGAAAATCTATCCCACGTCTATCCTACTGCATTTAATCTTGGTTTTGAGGGAGTTGGGTAACAGCCGTCAACCCAACCCACAAGACTGGCGATCACACTCAAGTACCCTAACGTTATGCCGCTGCAATCCTTGTTTTCAAATACAACAACATGAATCTGCCTGTTATTGATGTGCCTCCATATACGCTCGTAGCAATTGATTGATCTGTGTTTGATAGCCACGCCCTTGAGACTTAAACCACTCTAATACATCGCTATCAATGCGGAGTGTAACTTGAGCCTTGGCTTTTGTAGCAGGTAAACCCCGCCGCACTACCGCCTTAGCAAAGATTTCTGGCGTAATCTCTGGACAATCTGATAAATCAATATCTTCATCGCTCATCGCATCCAATCGTTGCCAATCAGTTTGAGAGTTGCTCGAAGTAGGTTCGTTGTTCATATTTCGTCGCTTTTCTTGCAGAAATAATACGGGTGCAATCCTCACGTTCTGTATGGACAACGGCAATCACTCGCCCTTGCAACAAACCGAATGTGACAAAACGCTGCTCTCCATAACCGTAACGATCGTCCTCAACTGTTACAATATCCCCATCAAACACGGCTGGAACATCGGTAAAATCTATTCCGTGCTTACGCAGATTAGCAAGACGTTTTGCTTCATCCCATTCATATTCCATAACCGAACGACAGCTACAATAACCAATTGTAGTTACAAATTGTCGTTACAGCTATCCATGCCAAGCAATTTTTATCGTGAGTGTTGTTAGACCGTGCCTCGCCGATCGCTTCTAACAAGGATCACAAGGCTTCAATTTTCACGATACCGCCCTCAACATTATCAACCTGCAATCGATAGCCGTAGAGCATCGCCATTCCGAGGAGCGGTTCTGTCTCTGATGCTGCAATATCGACCTCACGGTACTGCCCATCCCAAATGACTGTTGCGGTGTAAAAATCAAACAAGACTTCGCTACCATCCCCCAGAGTTGCTGGGTTGGCAATCGTCCAAGGCAATCCAAGACGAACAATGATTTCAGAGGGTAAAGACAGAAAGCCATCAAACCCTGTATCAATCACGGTATTGATGACTTCTCTTTGACCAGATGAATTACCAACAACAAGGGAAAGCGTGGCTTCCCGACGCAAATTCACCACTCCATATATCATTGACCCTTCTTCAAACTCCGCGAACCAAAGTGATAAACGGCGCGATGTCCAATCCGAATTCCAAAAGGCTGGGCATCGGGATTGCGCTCAAACAGCCGATTAGTTGCAGCTACGACCGTTTCATCAACCTCAAAATTTCCGGTTTCGATGTCGATCGCTAGGATTTTGCCCTCGTTGCCAGCTTCGACTTGCTGCCGAATGCCAGACTCATAAAGTTCTTGCCCGCGTCGAGCTATCTCCTCTTTGCTGTAACGTCGTTGGCGGACTGTCATCGGCATGACCTCGATTTCAAAATTAACCCCTCTATTTTACCCTGAACAACAAAGATGGCGATCACACTTAACATCTTAACAATAAAGCATTTGAGCTTGATCCTAGAAGTTTCAGTTCCTGGTTTGAAATCACCTTCAGGGTTATGGTTTTTTCTGCATCGTCTTTACTCGTTTTATTATAACAGGATTTGGTATCACAGCTTCAATCAATAGACCTCCTGCAAAAGTCTTATTCAGCTACTTGATGATAGCCTAAAGCAAGTTCGTAGTTGTAAATGCCAGCGATTAAATTAAATCTCAGACCAAAACGTCGTCTCCGATTCCTATATCTTGATGATAAAATTCTAAATCTCTTCAGACTTCTGTGAATAGGTTCGATAACAATTCTTTCTCTTGATAACTGGCGATTAAATTCTTTTTCTTCTAAACTTAATTCTTTATTTTTCTTTTTTTTGTTAGGAATTCTACTATTTTTGTGCAGCTTTTGAATTCCTTGATCGCCCTTATCTGCTAAACATTCAATACTTTTATCGATCCCAATTTGACTATTTTTCCAAAGATTAAAGTCATGTATTCTTCCCTTTCCATGAGCGGTACAGATTATCATTCCTGTTTTTTGTGCCGCAAGAACTTGCGATTTTATTGTATGATAGCCTTGTTTCCCGCTATAGTAATCTTTCTGCTTTTTTTGAGGTCTTTCTATCTCATGCTCTGCTACATCTACTACCACTACCTCTAGGTCACTATTCGCCCGGTGAACTGTCTTTTTCCCAGGCAGATTAAACAATCCAGATTTTATCAGAATATTTTCTACCTTTCTAGTGATTCTTAGGGCTGTTGTCTCATTAATCTCCCAATTAATTGCGAGATGGAAATAAGTACTATATTCCCGTAAATACTCTAAGGTCATCAAGATTTGGTCTTCTAGACTTAATTTACTTGGTCTTCCCGATTTTTTTTGCAGAACTTTTTCGGCAGCCAAAACCTTCACCATATCCTTAAATGTTTCAGGATATACTCCACAAAAGCGTTTAAACTCTTCTGGATTCAAATTTTTTACTTTTTCGTAAGTCATGGTTTTTCTGAGTGTTTTACTTTATTATACATAATCAGTTCCTATTTTTGCAGGAGGTCTAATGTGCATGGTGCGTTCCCCAAAAATCGATCAGTGGAGCAGTAGGAGCCACATTAGGGAACGCACCCTACAGAGATAGCGATCGCACTACCCAGTGCCTTTGGCATCGCATTTAAACCCACAGCTTCAATCAATGTGCATGGTGCGTTCCCCAAAAATTGATCGGTGGAGCAGTAGGAGCCACATTAGGGAACGCACCCTACAGAGATAGCGATCGCACTACCCAGTGCCTTTGGCATCGCATTTAAACCCACAGCTTCAATCAATGTGCATGGTGCGTTCCCCAAAAATTGATCGGTGGAGCAGTAGGAGCCACATTAGGGAACGCACCCTACAGAGATAGCGATCGCCATCTAGCTCATCCACGGCGGGGAGGGAAGCCCGAATTCAAAGAAGGACGCTGCCCGCCGTTGGATGGAGCGTCTTGTTCGCCTCTTTTGTTTGTTACCATTGCTCGGCATAGTATAGGACTTCGTTTCGTTGCAGGCTGACAACCATGCCCTTGCTCTCCCCATGGTTCCAGTCATGGCCTGATCCCTCCTTGTAGGGTTCCGCATGAAAGATGAAAATCCTGTAGTCGGCCGGAAACTCGTATGCGTCTTTGGCAAGCGTGTGTGGACTGGGGCCGGACACGGGGTTCCCCCCATCCCGATGTTGTTTGGCGGTTTTTGTTGCGTGCTCAAACAGCTTCTTCGCTTCTGCTTCGGGAAGTTCCATTCTGATCTGCACATGGCCTCCTCCCTGCAAAAATCCAGGAAACGAAGAGAACTTCACGTTGCGAGCAGACGCTGGCACAGAACTGGGAAAGTGATCTACTAGTCCGGGTCCGCACGCCTTCCAATAAGCCAATACTTCCTGATACTGATCAATGGACTCAATGGGCTCTAGCGACTCTAAGAAACTGTAGGCGAACCACGCAAACGCCGATACTACGACAAGAACGAGGACTCCAAGAATCCCACCGATCCATTTGATAGCACGTTTCATATTTCTGGACTTCCCCCGTATAAACATACTAGCTATGGCTAAAAGTCTTACAGAGCTTGAGTTAAAGCAATATAATACTAATGGACTACTGGACACAAAATCCTGAAGTCCTTACGCAGATAGGCTTTGAGGCAAAAATTTTCAAATTTGACCTTTCGACCATTATAGCTTGTTTCGGGGCAGAAAACCATCAAAAACATGACTACAGAGGGAATCGCTGACTCTAGAGATTAATGACACCATCTGTTACAATAGGGTTAGCGATCACTATACAGCCAACTCTAGGTCATCGCTCTACTCCAGATACAGTCAACGGTACAGCCATTTTCAAGGGAAAATGTACCCAGTGGCGGCTTGTCAACTTTTTCTGAGAAGCCCCATGCAGTAAGGGTTTTGTTGATTTTTTAGTATTTCTGTATGGGGGAAGTCCAGATATTTCTGGTGAACGGCTTAGCTCAGCGGCGGCAGATAACCCTAGCATCACAACGAGATCTTCCGACCGTCCGCTCCAGCGCGTTGTTATGCTGCGGAGGGTTTAGGGACTTTTGAAAGGATTGACAATTTTTAGCCCATCAATATCTGAATAGCCAAAGTCCTCTGTGTAGAGAGTTTCGACGTTTGCTTCTAAGCAAGCAGCAACCACCATCGAATCCCAGTGGGACAGACTAAAACGGCTCATCAAGTCCTCGGCACGATTAATCACAGCCCAAGTTGGCAAAGCTGTGTACCAAACCTGTTGCAAATCTCGAATGTAATCATAGGCTTGCGCTCTGTCATACCCCAATGGCTCAAGTTTGCGGCTTGCCGCCAAATATTCGCAGGCAACCTGCCAGACTAAAACCCCGTCTGTCAATGAAGATACTAAAGAAGCTGCTATTGCCTGTTTATCAGGATCACGAGGATCATTAACGTAAATCAGGATATTCGTGTCAACGGCGTTCATGCAACATATCCCGTGTAAAACGAGGAGCATTAGAGGGAATCGGGTTTTGTTGCATTCGCCCAACAAGGAGCTTTAGGAAATTCTCTCTAGCAGCAATGTCAGTGATCCTGGGTGGAGCAACTTGGGCTGATTGTACGAAAAGCTCAACTTCAATGCCTTCAGGCAAATTACAGGCTGTTTGAAGAATAAATGTACCACCACGGTAAACTGCTTTTAAGGCTTGGGGCATAGTAAAGACTCCATATGTAAGGGAACCTTACGGGTGACGACTATAATTTTAACCCAAACTTTAATGTAAAGCTTACTCGATCGGCCCTGTCTGTCTCAGCATTATGATTCACCGATCTTCTCTAACTAAACCATCCAAACGTTTATGAAAAACTTGTGTATACAGTCCGTCCATATGACGAAAACCCATATTTTGATACAACAATTGCGCTTGATTATTACTAGCCGATGTGCGTAAGAACACATTTTTAGAATTTAGTTCAGTTAGGGACTTCCAAAAAATAAACTATTCATTCTCAAGAATAATAATCATTCTCGGAGTGTAGGAGGTAGGGGTCGATGGTTGCCTCCTCCTTCCAATTTTGTAGTAGAATTAATCCTGTACATTATTAATCAAGTTTTTCTTTGTAAGTGTATATGGAATTAACTGATTCCCTCAAGAAATTGCTCAGTGAAACTGCACTTCAATTAAAAGGTGCAGCTAAAAGAAGATTCATGGCCCAAACAGTCTTAGAATTAGGCTATGGGGGACAAACCCTTGCTGCACAGGAGTTAGGCTGGAATCGAACTACTATTCGTCAAGGAATTAAAGAACTAAAAAGAGGTATTATTTGTGTTGATAATCATTCAGCTAAGGGGCGGAAAAAAGCAGAAGAACATTTACCTTTTCTATTGGAAAACATCAAAAGTTTAGTGGATTCTCAAAGCCAAACTGACCCAAGTTTTAAAAGCCAAAGGCTTTATGTGAGACTGAGTGCGGCCGAAGTCCGAAAGCAATTAATCTCTAAATATGGGTACAGTGATGAGGATTTACCGAGCGAGGAAACTATTCGGGTTAAATTAAATAACTTAGGTTATCGTCTGAAAAGAGTCGCTAAAGTTTTACCTCAAAAAAAATTCCAGAAACCGAGGCAATCTTTGAGGAATTAGCTAACATTAATCGGGAAGCGGATGAAGACCCTACGATGTTACGTCTTAGTTTAGATGCCAAAGCCCGTGTTAATATTGGACTGTTGGATCGAGGAGGTAAAAATAGAATAACTGTCGAAACAAACGATCATGATTTTAATCCGAAAACAACCCTAACCCCTTACGGAATATTTATTCCAGAATTTGATGAGTTGTTTTTGTATTTCACTACCTCCACAGTCACCAGTGACTTTATTGTTGATATATTAGAGGATTTCTGGGAGTCGGAAAAATCTCGTTTTGAGAAAATTAAAACTTTGATAATTAATCAAGATAATGGCCCAGAAAATAATTCGAGACGAACTCAGTTCATGAAACGTATAGTTGAGTTTTCCCAAAAATATCAAGTTAATATACGTTTAGCTTACTATCCCCCCTACCATAGTAAATATAATCCTATTGAACGAACCTGGGCTGTGTTAGAAAACCCTTGGAATGGGAGTATTTTAGATGAAATCGAAACCGCTTTGAAATTCGCCCAAACTATGACTTGGAAAGGAAAACACCCGATTGTTAAGTTGATTACTGAAACTTATGAAAAAGGAGTAAAGCTTACTAAAAAAGCCAGGGAAAAAATCGAAGAAAAAATCGAACGTCTCACAGAATCAACGAATCAAGACTTTCCCGATTTGGGACAATGGTTTATTGATATCTATTATGATAAGACCTAGTTTGTAGTTAACTAAGATGGTTAGCTAAAAACTGTCTTTGATTCTTTAACTTGTCCTTGTTATACTCGAAAAAGCTCGGAAGTATAAGAGTTTGTGCTGCCTATTTTTTCGGAAAAATAGGTTGTAATGGGAGATTCTTTGTTTTCCTAGACAAAAATAATTACTTTTTCAAAAAAACACTTTTCTATTTTTTTGTTGGGTATTTTATTCTCTGGAAGTCCCTTAGTCCTTTTATTATAACAGGATTTAGTATCACAGCTTCAATAAATGTGCATGGTGCGTTCCCCAAAAATCGATCAGTGGAGCAGTAGGAGCCACATTAGGGAACGCACCCTACAGAGATAGCGATCGCACTGATGATCCGCCTCATCGGAAGTCCCCCAGTGGCGCACTTCAAATTTGAATCGGCGCTTCAATCAATGTGCATGGTGCGTTCCCCAAAAATCGATCGGTGGAGCCGTAGGAGCCACATTAGGGAACGCACCCTACAAGATCGGCGATCATACTTAGAGTGCATCTTACTACAATATCGGCGATCACACTACAACATTTTAGTCTCAGGTTTGAGGATTTGCAGGGGAATTAGAGCTTCATATTTTTTTAACACACCTTACAACTCGATGGCGTTCAAAGATCTCTCAGTAATCGAACCAATCAAACATCAACCCCTCGGTCAAAAGCTTCTTTTTGAATCTCGGCAAACTCATCCATAAACTTTTTATTCAATGCGACTAGCTCATTTATATCTGCCTGATCATTCTGCAACCCCAAAAACTGCACATGACTCTCTTCTGCAAGATTGTCTAGTCGTACTTTTAAAGTTTTTAGGTCGATAGCACGTTGCCTAGCCCTTGCAGGGTCAATATATTGACCTGCGGTCGCAATTATTGAGCCGGCCACAGCACTGGCAATACCAATATATTTCCGAATAATCTCTGCATTGGGAGGAAGTGCAGTCACTACAATTCCTAGCAATGCTATTGAGCCACCGCCTATCCCATTTATCAATCTACCCCTCCGCTTATACCTTGATGATCTCCCCGCATCCCGATCACAAGTTTTAGCCAATTCCACTGCTTTTTGTAGACGGTCATTAATCGAGTTGATAGTAAATTCTTTCTGACCGCCGTTTAATTGCGGGGGTTGTTGTTCCATATCAGTTCAAAGTGCGTAGGATAATTAAGGAGACTTATCACAGAAGCCTTCTAGAAATCTAGCAAAGATTCTTATATCTGGCTGCACTTTGTCACAAAATTTCACTATTATTTCGGGTAAGGTATAGTAAATCCCTTGATAGATTCAATCGGGACTAACTTCTGGGAAAACCGCTATAGATCTCCTGCAAAAATCAAAAATCTGACCTTAGCTGAGGAGAATCCGAGACAGGAGGAGAAAAAAGACATAAAAAATTTAGTACAAAAGCTCTGCTCTCCCTGCTCTGGCGCTCCCTAGCTTACCAGAGGTCGATTGCGACGACAATTATCGCAATGACCACAGCGAAAATTGTCGGCATTTTCCTGAAAACCAAAGGCATTTAAGAGAAAGTGCCAACGACAGCGACGGGTATAGAGGTAGGGAAATATCTCATTTTTGGGTTTAAAAGTCATCTTGGCTGAATTATGACGATAAATAAGCCGATAATGAAAAGGATCGAGCCATTCTAGGCGATCGAGACTGTGTAAAAGGGAGAGAATAAGCGCACCATCGGGAAATTCGGCACTAATCGCCTCTACTTTGCCCTCTAGGGGAATTTGGGCTAAAATTTGCCAAGCTTGTCGGTATTGGCGTTCCTGTTGGGAGTTAAAGAATTTTTGCTGGTTTTTATCGCTATTATCTAACCATCCCGTCGGTTCACTAATTAAGGTGAGAGCCTGCATTTTGCCGCCATCGCGACCACCGCGGCCGATTTCCTGTAGGTATTCCGATAGTAAAGCTGGGGGTTGGTAGTGGACAACCCAACGCACATCGGGTTTATTGATACCCATGCCAAAAGCTGAGGTACAGACAACAAAAGTTAAATCCCCCCGCAGCCAATTTTGTTCTATTTCCCGACGCTGAAAGGGCAATAAACCGGCATGGTAGGCACTGGTCCGATAATGGAGAGATTGCAACCATGCCGCTAAATTTTCACTATGGCGACGGGAACGAGTATAGATCAGGCCGGATTGTCGAGGTTGACCGGTGAGAAAGTTTAATAGTTGATGACGACGACAACCGGGGCTAATACATATTTTGGTGCTTAAGTCAAGGTTTTGACGGTAAGGATTTATTAAGAAAAGCTGCGGTTTTTCTAGTTGTAAGATACGGGTGAGAGTCTCACGGGTGGCGGGATTAGCGGTGGCGGTAAAAGCAGCGATCGCTATTTGGCTGCCGGCCGGTTTTGATTGCAGAAGAGCGGGACGGACAGCACCGAGACGACGGTAAGCAGGACGAAAATTATCGCCCCACTGGGTTAAACAATGGGCTTCGTCGAGGATGAGAGCGTTAATTTTAACGTGGGGAAGGGTTAATTTTGACCAGAGGGGCGGACTTAAGAGGGTTTCCGGGGAAAGATAGAGAAGTCGCAGGGTTTGATCTGCGATCGCAGCTAAAGTTTTCTTTCTCTGTTGTCGGGGGATTTCGTGATGAATGAGGGCGACGGGTAATTTTTTGGCTAATAATTCCGCCACCTGATTTTCCATCAGGGCAACTAAGGGAGAAATCACTAGGGTTAAGCCGGTTTTTAATAAAGCGGGCAGTTGAAAACAGATAGATTTACCAAATCCCGTGGGCATGACAATTAGGGCATCTTTTGCCGCTAAAATTGTCTCGATAATCTCCTGTTGGGGAAAGCGAAAGCTATCATAGCCCCAAATTTTTTGAAAAATAGTCTGGATGCTTTCGGTATCGTGGGAAGACATGGTTAGACTGCTGGGGTGTGGGGTGTGAGGAAGTGGGGAAGTGGGGTGTGGGGAAATGGGGAAATGGGGAAATGGGGAAATGGGGAAGTGGGGAAATGGGGAAGTGGGGAAGTGGGGAAGCTGTCTCATCACCCTATCACCCCAAAACCCTATCACCCTATCACCCCAAAACCCTATCACCCTATCACCCCAAAACCCTAACACCCCAAAACCCCCCGCAACGCGCACGCAGTGACCACCCTATCTCCTGACTCCTGAATACTGACGACCGACTCCTCACCTAGTGGCCTGTTTAAAGGCACAACTGGTTAGAAACCTCTGGGTTAAACAGTTTGAGGGGTTTTTACCATCCCGGAAGGGGAACAATTTTTCCCATAATTGAATTTTTTTTGCACTTTTTTAATAATCTGTTACACTTATAGCGATCAATCCTTGTCTGGGGAATTACTGATGACTGAACCTGTTAGCACCACTGACCCCGCAGTAGAAACGGCCACCGAAGCACAACCCAGTTACGTTAAGCTGGCGATGCGGAATATGGTTAAGAAAAAAGGCATCTCGTTAAAACACTTTTTTTTGACTACGGCAGCCCTATTAGGCTTTTTTGTCGGTATTTCCTATCTGACGCGTCCCTAGGGTGAAATCTGGTGAGTGAGACTTTGCCCCTAGTGGTGGATTTATGCCTACAGGATAATTATTTTGATCCCGGAAATAGTCCTGTGGATGGGGAAACTTGGCACTATTGGTTGGAGACATGGTTAGGCTATCTATCGGATTATCTCCCCGTTGCCGCCGGTTATGAACTAAGTTTGCGCTTAACAGACGATCGAGAAATTCAGGACTATAATTGCCAATATCGCCACAAAGATCAACCGACGGATGTTCTCGCTTTTGCCGCTCTGGAAGTGGATTTCCCAGTGGATGAGGGCATTTTAGAGACAGAACCTTTATATTTGGGGGATATTATCATCTCTGTCGAGACAGCACAACAACAGGCTTTAACACAAAATCATCCTTTGGCGCGAGAATTGGCCTGGTTAACTACCCACGCTTGTTTACATCTTTTGGGTTGGGACCATCCCGATGAAACAAGTCTCTTGGAAATGCTATCTTTACAGGAAACTTTGTTAACAACCGTCGAAATGCCGATACATAGTTAGTTGTTTTTGTCAAGCATTATTGAGGAATATGAAGACAAATTATCATCAAGCCAACCAATCTGCCAGCATACCTAATCCCTATCTCAACAATAATTTTATCCCTCGATCGGGACAGGTGAGTGAGGGCAACAATCCCAGTCAAAGAGAATACGCTTGGCAAGTCGCCTCGAATCTATTAGTCAGTTTTCGCTACGCTTGGGCAGGAGTCCGTTATGCTTTTGTTAGTCAAAGAAATTTTCGCATTCACACCCTGATTACCCTAGTAGCGATTAGTTGGGGCTTATTTTTGCGGGTTAATGCCATGGAAATGGCGATTGTCTCCCTTACCTGCGCCCTAGTGATGGTCTTAGAATTAATTAACACTGCCCTAGAATCAGTGGTAGATCTGACGGTGGGGCAATCCTACCATGATTTAGCCAAAATAGCGAAAGATTGTGCCGCCGGTGCCGTTTTAATCGCCTCGATCGCCGCTTTACTCGTAGCGGCTTTTATTTTTATTCCCCATTTATTAGTTTAAGTGGGAAGCTTTTTTCAGTGATCAGTAAACAGTAATCAGTAATCAGTGAACTGAAAACTCAAATCTGATCATTGATCATACAATTTTTCAAAAGTAATGACAGAGATGGTTATGCCTGGTGTATCTCAATTTTGTCGAAATATCTATATTACATTTTGGGCGCACGCGGTGCGCCCCTACCATTGGCGCAATAATATTATTGTAGGGGCGAATTGCCTTCGCCCTCTTTGAACAACTTCCGCTGCTCACCATAAGTGAGAGAAAATCACCAATAGGAGATGCACCCGGTTATGCCTGCTACGAATAAAGAAAAATGGTATTGTAAAGTGCAAGCTGTACTGATTTTAAACCGCTTAGGGAAAAATTCAGTACAAAAGCTCTAACTTTCTCTCCCTGCTGCCAACTCCAGCACTCCGGTGCAGTCTTAACCAGTAATTTAGGTACTCAACAGCTTAACTGATCACCGATCGCTGATTTGGCATAAGGGGACTCGACAACTTTTAGCCGATAAATTTAACTTTTCTTAACCTAAGCCTAAACTGGCGAGGGGAGAGGGTTTCGCTATATATAAAAAATTGTAATCGTCGATACAGCAAAAAATCTCTTTTGTCCCCCTATAGGTTAGACTATAGTTATTGATAAGACTTCTTTTGTAGATCTTGCAGGAAATCTCCCATGAGTGCCATAACTTTCTCCACCGCTCCCACCGCTTACTCTATCAGGATGATCAAGGACGAAGTCCGTCAGATGGTAGAACAGGGGGTAGTGAGCAGACACCAACCGATCTACACCCTCTGTCAGTTCATTCCCCCCCGGGAGTGGGTTTGTGTTGAATGTGAACTAGAACGATGTGACTACCTTCTCAGAGATCAAATTGGTGACTTAATCGCCTCGGAATCTTGGGATAATGATTAAACTCTCCCGTTTGCCGATCCGGGGAAAAATCGAACTGATCAGAAATTTATCAGCCTTGTCCACTCTATATAACTATTATAATTCAGCCCCGGTTAATTCTGGGGCTGAAACTATGGGGACAGGAAGGGGATAATTGTTAAGAAAAAAGAAGTTTTGGCAAAATTTAGCCAAGTTAGTTGACAAGTTACCGATTGCTAAGGGACGCTATCTCTAACATCCCCAAATTTTCCCTAACTTAAAATCAGTAGTTGGCGCTGTTGTAAAGAACGCACACCAGTTAATCCTAAAGCAACTTGAGCATCGATTGCTGCCACGGTTAAACGACCATCACAAGCTTGTAGAAAAGCAAATTCTCTCTCCGAGAGATTAACTGGCCGATAATCGTAATCTAGAACACTTGCACTAGGCCAACCGTAAAGACAGGGATGAACTTCGGCCACTGCATTCTCTAGGACTTGATCCCGGGACCAATCGGCAGTCAGAATCGGTGGTTTAGCGAGGAAAAATTCATAGTGGGTGATTTCGGGGTCTAATAATTCCGTCAAGCGATAACGTTCCCTTTCCCCTAAATTTTGCGCTCTAGCCATCAATTCGGGGGATTTACCCAATAAACGCTCTAATTGCCAGTAGGAAGGGTTAGAAAAGCCAATAAAGGCTAATCCTGACGCGTCAATCAGTTGAAAGAGGGTATCGATATTATAGTCCACTTCCCGGGGGTGAACATACATATCAGCGAAGGACTCATCGCGATGATTTTCCATTGACCAACGCTCTTTTTCCCGTTTCAAAATGCGATTATCTTCTGGTAGAGAGGCAAAAATCTCTCGGCCGACAGCGACCCCATCTTTATAATCCCCGCGTCGGTCTCCCTGCAAAAGTGCGATCGCAGACTGCATTAACTGGATTTCCCAGCGGCCCAATTGTGCATAGACGAAAATATGCAGCAGACCACCGGGGGCCAGTTTTTGCGCGAGGGATTGAATCCCTTTAATCGGGTCCGGGAGATGGTGCAGCACCCCAACGCAGTTAATTAAATCAAATTCTCCGGGGAGATTAGTGGCCGATTCAAGGGGTAAATGGTGAAAATCGAGAGAACCTCGGTGCTTTGCTGCGACTCCCGAACGATTACAGCGTTCTTTGGCAATTTCTAGAGCTTTTTCACTGATATCTATAGCGACTACATGAGCGAAAGGGTTGAGCGCAAGCAGATATTCGGTTCCCGCACCAGTACCACAACCCGCATCGAGAATCCGGATATCCTCTCGTTCGGGTTTACGATGACAACAAAAGTTATAGGCAGCAATCCAATTCCAGCGCCAATTGTAACCCGGAGGAGGTTCGTCTAGGAGCGGTTCGGGGGGAAAAGGATAGGTATTGTAGAGACGTTGTACAGCAGTGCGAATAGTAGCGTCGTCGGACATGAAAATTGGCGGAGTTTAGGATAACACTCGATCGATTGTCTCACAGACGGCAGCGATCGGGAAAGTCGGCCGGGGTTTTTTTGAGTTGGTCGGGGGTAAATTATAAATAATCATTATGAATATCCGGTTCTGTGCCAAAACTAGATATTATTTCTTTGGTCGATATTTTTTTCTATTCCTTGTCCTACTTCCTCTTAACTCTATCTAAGTTTTACTGGCAATTATTGGAGAGTGATTCTCTAACAATTATCTCAAATATAAGCAAATCTTGCCGATACAAAAATCCATGAGAATTAAGTCTATAAAGCTTATTAATTATCGAGGTGCAGTTAGTTTAAACATCGACTTTCATCGGCAGATCAACGTATTCATAGGAGTTAATGGTGCGGGAAAATCTACCGTTTTAGATAGTTTGGCGATTATGCTTTCATGGTTAGTTAATCGCCTAAAAAATACTAATGCCAGTGGACGACAGATTAGCGAAACCGAGATTAATAATGGTCAGGGGACGGCTATAATTGAAATCACGGGAGTGACGGAAGATAGTCAAGAGATTACTTGGAAAATAGTAAAAACTAGGACTGGATATATCCACGCTGGAGAACGGAGTAATTTTAGCCAATTAAATGAATACACTCAACAAATACAACGACAAATTACTGAACATCAAGGACAAATCAACTTACCTTTATTTGTTTATTATTCTGTTAATCGAGCAGTGCTGGATATACCTTTAAAAATTAAAACAAAACATAAATTTGATTCTCTAAGTGCCTACGAAAATGATTTAACCAGTGGATCAGATTTTCGCACTTTTTTTGAATGGTTTCGCGAGCGTGAAGATTTAGAAAATGAAAATAGAAAATATCGGGAAGATGAAATTAAACCAGAAGGTTTTTGTTTTCCCGATCCCCAATTGGAAGCGGTTCGGGAAACTATCGAACGTTTTCTACCCGATTTTACTAATCTTAGCGTCCGTCGTAATCCCTTGAGAATGGAAGTAACAAAAAAGGATAAAATAGTTACTGTTAATCAACTTTCTGATGGAGCAAAATGTCTGATTGCTATGCTGGGAGATTTAGCTCGAAGAATGGCGATTGCTAATCCTCAAAATCCTGATCCTTTAACGGGTAATGGTGTTATTATCATTGACGAAATTGATTTACATTTACATCCTCAATGGCAAAGATTTGTAGTACCTAAATTACTAGAAGTTTTTCCTAACTGTCAATTTTTTATTTCCACCCATTCTCCTAATATTATCACTCATGTTCAGCCAGAAAGTTTACACTTCATGGAACAAACACAAATGGGAATAAAAGTTCATCCCGTGCGGTCGTCCTACGGCAAAAATGTTGATCGAATTTTGGAAGATTTGATGGGATTAGAGACAACCCGTCCCCAGGAAATCGCTGAAGCTTTGAAAGATATCTATGAACAAATTTCTCAAAATCAATTAGAGGCAGCTAAAAATAAAATCAATGATCTCAGAGCAAAAATTCAAGATGATCCAGAATTAATTAAAGCTGAAGTTATCATTCGACGCAAGGAAATTATCGGAAAATGAAGTATATTAGGAAAAGACAAGAACCACCGGAGTTTAAGAATTGGAAAGAGCAAGCTAACTCAGATTGGCAGCCCGACTTTAAAAATTTAAGGGGAAACCCAAAAGAAATACTAATTAAAGCTTTGATGACAGAACAGGGGGAAATATGTTGTTATTGTGAAAGTCGATTGGTTGATGGTGAATGCCATATAGAACATTTTAAACCTCAAAGTGATCCCACTGTTGACTCCTTAGATTATGCCAATTTGCTATGTTCCTGTCAGGCAAATCTTAGGACTGGTGAACCTCGGCACTGTAGTAATCTAAAAAATAGCTGGTTTGATGAAAATCTCTTAATCTCTCCACTTAATCCCGATTGTGAGTCTCACTTTGCCTTTAACTATGATGGTACAATTAAACCTGCACAAGAAGATGATCAAAAAGCAATTAATACTATCGAAAAGTTGGGATTAAACCTCAATAAACTCAAGGCACTTCGTAAGGCAGCCATCGATCCTTTTTTGGATGAGGAGATAGACAATGCTCAATTAACAGTTTTTGTCAATGGATATTTATGCTTAGATGATCAACAAAGATACAGTCCTTTCTGGACAACAATCAAATATTTGTTCAGCGATTTAATTGAATAATTTTTCCTTTACAAAAATAGGAGAATTATTAAGTAGGTGGGTGGAATTAAATATAAGATGAACGTAGGTTGGGTTGAAGCATGAAACCCAACGCTCCCATGGGTTACGAAGTGCGCTAACCCATCCTACAAATAATTGTGCCTCCCTACTTATAAAAGTTTAGATAAACAAGAAAAAATATAAAGTCTTATGAAGATTATTCAATAATTATCTCAAAAGTCAACAATTGATGAGATTCTGGCCAGATAATGGGGATGGAGGGGTGAATCAACCTTATCCGAAGTTGAACAGAGATTGTTGTCGAGAGTCGGAGAGAAAAGCAATGAATATCAAGGATACGTTACACAATTTTGTCCAGTACCTAACAGAGGCTTTCGCTCGCATTTTTAGTCCCAACAATGATGAATATCCCGATGTGGGGACGCAGCCCTTTGATTCTGAACCTTACCATGCTCCCAAGGGTAATTCCTAACTAAAAATGACGGATAACTGCTTTGAGATAAAAGTTATGGGTAGGGATAATAACCCTACCTGATTTTATCGAAAAATAATTAATCCTCTGCTTGCCAATCGGGACAACTATCACTATCCCAACCGTAGGGATGGAAACCGCAGACGAGAAGATTGCCTCCGTAGATATAACCGTGATAATTACGGCAACCGATACAAGCAGGATGGGTGTTAGGATCGGGGTTAACCTTAGGAGTGAGCATAAAATCCGAGGGTTCATCTAATTCCGAAAAGGGGTATTCATCGAGGTTAAAAAATTCTTCTAATTCCTGGGGTAAAACCTCTTGAATAAACTGTTCCAGATCGATGATAATTTCCTCATTAATTTCTTCGATAGTTTGGGCTACTTCTTGGAAAAAAGTTTCAATTCCCAGCGCGACAGTTTCGATAACTTCCCAAAAATCTTTCTGCCAATCGTCCATGTTTGTCCTTGCATCCCTTGTCTGGTAATAATTAATTATTTGTCGCTAAAATCTAGGTTTTAATCCTGTTGCAGTTTCCGTAATTCTTCCTGAAGGCGTTCCACCTGTTGCCGCAATTCATCTACTTTTGGCTCGGCTGCTTTGGTGTCCTCCTCATCTTCAATAATTTCTATCCGTCGGGGTTCATGGGGAATATTAGATTCGTTAGCTGCCACCGTTTGCTGTTGTGCCTGTTTCACCAACTCATCAACGTATTTGCGCGCTTCTTCCGTCGTTATTTCGCCGCGAGAAATCATTTCATCGGCTAATTTTTGGGCTTGATTTCTTAATTCTTGTAAATTTACTTCAGCTCTTTCGGCGGCATAATTAGCAATGCCTACGCCCAAATAAACTGCTTTTTTGACTAAATCACCTAAGTTGACCATAGCAAAAATCCTGAATTGATCGCTCTTACTTCCTAGAATAAACGATCCTTCCCGCAAATGGAGATGGTTTTTGGGTGTCAGTGAACAGTGAACAGTAAACAGTAATCAGTGAACGCTTGCGCCTCTAATGTGACACCGTGAACATTTTTCAGCCAATATCCAAGAGAGCCATCAGTGAACTAAAAACTCACATCTGATAACTGATAACTGGTAACTGATCACTGATCACTGATGAGGTAAAGTTTTGTAAATAGATGCGGTGGTGGCTACAGCAAAAGTGATCGCTATAAAGATTAAATTTTAGTCAAATTGCTGGTTTTTCGGACTTAAAACGAGTATAAAGCCTCGTTAGGTCAAAAATGCCCTAAATAGTGTGATTAAGCTCAAAATAACTAAATATTGTGGATAGTTGCCAGCAGCCCGCAGCCGGCTGAATTGATTTGTGTTCATCCTCAGCAAAGATTTAAAATAAAGAATCGAGACCAGATTCCCGATTTAATCACAAAAAACTATGTTTCCTATTCATCGCCCCCGTCGTCTGCGTCAAACCCCTCAAATGCGCCGTCTGGTGAGTGAAACCGTCTTGACAGCCAATGACTTTATCTATCCCCTTTTCGCCACGACGGGGGAAGGTATTGCCCGGGAAGTCAAATCGATGCCGGGGGTGTACCAATTATCAATCGATAAAATTGTTGATGAAGCCAAGGAAGTGCGGGATTTAGGAATCCCAGCGATTATTTTATTCGGGCTGCCGGAAAGTAAAGACACAGAGGCGACGGGAGCATGGCACGATCATGGTATTGTCCAAAAAGCGGCCACAGCGATTAAAGAGGCAGTTCCCGATCTACTCATTGTCGCCGATACTTGTTTGTGCGAATATACCAACCACGGTCATTGTGGTTATCTGCAAACGGGAGATTTAACCGGCAGGGTGTTAAACGATCCTACTCTGGGATTATTGCAAAAAACCGCCGTTTCCCAGGTAAAAGCGGGAGTGGATATCATTGCACCGTCGGGAATGATGGATGGTTTTGTGCAGGCAATTCGTCAAGGATTGGATGAGGCCGGTTATAGTGATACGCCGATTCTTTCCTATACGGCTAAATATGCTTCTGCCTATTATGGGCCGTTCCGGGATGCGGCTGATTCTACCCCCCAATTCGGCGATCGCAGAACCTACCAAATGGATCCGGGTAATGCCAGGGAAGCCTTAAAAGAGGTGGAATTAGACGTACTAGAGGGAGCAGATATGTTAATGGTGAAACCTGCCCTGTCTTATATGGATATTATCTGGAGAATCAAAGAAATGACTAATTTACCCGTGGCTGCCTACAATGTGTCGGGGGAATATTCAATGATTAAAGCGGCGGCGTTAAATGGCTGGATTGACGAAAAAAGAGTGACTTTAGAGACTTTAACCAGCTTTAAACGGGCGGGTGCTGATATTATCTTAACCTACCACGCTAAGGATGCCGTGCGCTGGTTAGCAGAGGGTTAAACTTGTTGATTTAACCCACCATGCCGATCAGGATAAGGGTATGGTGAGGTTGCTACTATTAATTCTAGGGATTACCTGAAAAAAATACTTTCCAATCGGCAGTAGCGGTCGGCTTCGCTGCGCCGTAGGCGATCGCAGTTGCCCAAAGAATAATTAATGTCCAAAACTGATTTTTTGGGTTCCTTCCACTGATTTTAGGCGATTATCGATTCCTTCAACCTTTTCGGTTAACTTTGCCTGTCCTACCTCTAGCTTATTTAACCTTTCATCGATTTTGTCAAATTTCTGGTTAAAATCTTTTTGAAGACTTTCAAATTTTTGGTCAACATCTTTTTGGAAACTGTCAAATTTTTGGTTAACATCTTTTTGGAGATTGTCAATTTTCCCCTCAATCCTCGTCAAAACAGCTTCTAGGGAATAGGTAACGGTTTCGTTAGACATGGTATCAACTTCCATTAGATAATATTTTCTCGGTCCGCTATCGGGGACTATTTTAAGACTAAACCAGTTCACCGCTTTCTTGCAAAGAGTGGAGACGTTGATAGATTCCCTGCTGATTTAATAATTGATCATGGCTACCGATCTCGACAATGCGACCATTATCTAAGACGACAATTTGATCAGCTTCTCGAACGGTACTGAGACGGTGGGCAATAATAATCGTGGTGCGAGTGCCTAAAATGGATTTCATAGCTAGTTGAATGGCTCTTTCTGACTCATAATCTAAGCTAGAAGTGGCCTCATCAAAAACTAACACATCTGGATCAACAATTAACGCCCTAGCAATTCCTAAACGCTGTCTTTGTCCCCCCGAAAGACGCACGCCCCTTTCCCCTACAATAGTGGAATAACCATTAGGTAATTCCTGAATAAATTCATCGACACGAGCAATTTTACAGGCTTCTTCTACCTTCTCGAAGCTAATATTAGGATTACCGTAAGTGAGATTTTCTAACACCGTACCATTAAACACATCTACTTCTTGATGGACAATCGCTAACCGTCGCCGATACCAAGTGACATCCAATCGACTAATATCCTCGCCATCTATCATAATTTGCCCTTGATTCGGTTCAAAATAGCGGAAAAGTAACTTAACTAAAGTGGATTTTCCCGAACCAGATTTTCCCACTAATGCCACGGTTTGATAGGGTTCAATCAGCAGATTAATATCCTTGAGAATCGTTCTTTCTGGACTATAGCCAAAGCTAAGATTACTTAATTCTACTTTCCCCGTAAAATGATAGGGATTGTGTTGGGCATGATCGGCTAAAAGACTACCGGAATCAGTACCACTGGGCAAGTTGATAAATTCGTTTAGACGTGCCATAGAAGCATAGCGACGGGCGAAAGTTTCTGCCATTTGGGATAGGGGATCTAATTCCGCATAGGCCATACTAGCGAGGGTATAGGTGGTGATAAAATGCCCGATCGAGATTTTCTGTTGAACGGTAGCTAGGAGAGTAAAGAAAAATACTCCAAATAAACTAGCTTGGACGAGGGTTTTTTCCCAAGTAATTAAGTCCACATAACCCTTATGAATGCGATGGATAACGTAGGTAAGTTCTCTCTCTAAACGCTGTTTCTGACGATATAATTCTTGTCCTTCTGTGGCAAAAGCTTTGACGGTTTTAATATTAGTAATAATCTCAGAATTGCGACTTTGGGTATTTTCGATATGCCGATCAAGAATTCTTTCTTTTTGCATTAAATCTTTTAAATATCTCAAAATAAAAGCTACAATTAATACAAAGGAAATAAGAAAAGTAAGGGCGATCTGCCATTGAATTATCCAAATAACAATAAAGATACCCAAAACTCTAAACAGTTTTGGGATCATCATTCCCGCCACTTCGGGATAAGTCCAAGTATGATTTTCTATCCCTTTGGCAATCCGGTTAGCGATGCGTCCTGGATTATTTTCATCGTAAAAAGATAGGGGTAAGGTGAGAATTTTGGCAACAATTTTTCTGAGATGATCTCGTCGCGCTCTTAAGGATATTTCCCAGTGAAACCAGACACCCACCCAAGGCTGAATTGGTGCTTTAATTACCGTGGTTAGGAAAATTAAGCCTAATAATACTGCCAAACTAACCCACTTTTCTGAGGCAAAGGGAGTTAAAAGCATCGTGCGATTAACTAAAGATTGCACGAATCCATCTAAAGGTTGATCAGAAAGAACATTAAGAATCTGTCCGACAGCGTAGGGAACCATCAGATCGATAATTTCAAAGACACTGGAGGCAGCAATACTCAAAAAGGCGGCTTTTTGATAATTGCGATAGTAACTGAGAATATCGCGTAAGGAAGCCATAACATCAAGTAAATTGCCAATTTTTAACTTCTATCTGCTAACTGCTAACTGAAGAGACTGACGGCACTTTTAGGATTGTTTTTCTGGAGTTACCATTATACTACAATACTACAAAAATCTGCCGAACTAGAAATTTCTAGGACAAAAGCCTTGTCATAGTCTTGTATTCTCGATCAGCTATTAGTCAGGAGACGATGCCAAATCAGCTTGTATTTCATCCTTGGCAGAAGTACCACAGATCAATTTATCGGAAATTTTGGAAATATTATCACAAAAATTAATAAATTTCTGAAAGGTTTTTAAGTGTTCAGTTTTATCGATACGCTTTTTTAATTGATTAAGATAGTATTGTTCTTGAGCTTCCCCAGGGAATTTTTTAGAATAAGACAAATTTTTAGCTTCAAAAATAGACTTTAGATAAGCAAAATGAAAATCGGCATGATTTCTGCAATTAAATCTACCCATTAGTTCGGGATCATTTTCGTAAACATCATATTGTTGAACATAATCAGCTAAAAGTCCCTGTAAAGGTTGTTTAGAATTAAATATTGTACGATTGCCTAGTAGCCATGTTTCAATACATCGATTTTGAATGATTATCACGATTTCAAGTTGTGCGGGAATAGTAATATGTTTGGTGATAAAGTCATTAACATATTGTTCTCTTTCTTCGACAGTATCCTCATCAGCATCGAGACAGATGACTAGATAGTTATATTTGGATACTTCTTGAATTTTATCGATGGCGTTAGGAATTCCATCATTAAGTATCGAGGGGTAGCCATTACCACTAATAATAAAGTAATTATTGCGATTGACTTGATCGTAAAAATCAACTCGCTTAAATTCGGGAATAAGATGAGTTAACCAGGCAGTATAAAGCTTTTTTTCGGTACTTCTTCCTTCAACTAAAAAATAAATATTCATCGATTAACTAATTCCTTGAGGAAATTCTTCTAAGACATTGATAAGATCAATAAAGGCTTTTTGTCGAGTTTTAGAAATATGAAAATCGACCGCATTGTTTACCTGAATTACTCCTCCTTTACGAGTGACGATTTTCCAATAGGCAGGACTGATATTATTAATTATATAAGGATGATGACTGGTAATAATAAACTGTAAATCTCGATAATTAACTAATAGACCTTCTGTTAAACTATCCAAACAGTTAACCCCCAAACTATTTTCAAATTCATCGATTAATATAACGCTGCCAGCAGCAGATAATTCGATCGTTGCTAAGAACATCAGGCTTTTTATCATTCCAGAGGAGATATTTGGTTCTAAAATCCAGACATGAGAGTTTTTTTCTTTTATTTGTATGAAAGCTCGGTTTTTAAGGGAAGAACTTCGAGTTAATGAAACAAACAGATCACCTAGTTCGGATGGTTCTAAAGATTCTATTTTTAAATCTTCAACTTGAGGGAAAATATCTAAAAACTTTCTCTTTATTATCTCGAACATATCAGGATATTTTTGATAAGTTATTAGTAGTTTGTCGGAAATAGGAAGTTGACTCGATTGTAATTCAGAGAGAGAGTTATATTCGGCATATTCGTAGTTTCTAAGGATTTTACCAAATGTTGAATATGAGATATTAAACTTAAGTGGATTGAAAATCATTTTGTTAAATTCCTGTCGAACAGGGAAAACATCTTCTTCTTGATTGAAAAGCTCTATACAGCTTAAATAAGATGGTAGTTTTGGTGTCTTTGAATTTTTAAACTCAATTACCTCTTGGTTTCTTTCGATCAAAATCTCTTGATCTTTTAAAAGAGTTTCACTAATTATACTAACCTTATTTTCGCCGTCATTACTATTGACTTCATCTTCTTCAATCTTGATGAGAGAACGGGCTTTTTTAACCTCAAATTCACCCAACCAATGATAACGAATATGAGCGGTTGTTAAAAATTCTACATCCCATTTCACCCCATTTATAGACTCACCGTTAGCGATTCTTTTTAAATTACTAATAGCCTTTAAAATCGAGGTTTTTCCTGCACCTGAGATACCAACTAATAAATTCAAATCTGGAAAAAACTCGCAAGAATCTATACTTAATCCAGAGGCTAAATCTTGATAGGATAATCTCAAAAGTTTCATAATAATTCCCCTCTGCTAAAACTAAAAAGGGTGAGTTAATCCTCACCCCTAGACGTTACTGCGGATCGAGTTTTAGGACTGCCATAAATGCTTCCTGGGGGACATCAACAGTTCCGATCGCTTTCATCCGTTTCTTCCCTTTTGCTTGCTTGTCTAACAGCTTTTTCTTGCGGCTAATATCACCACCATAACACTTAGCTAAGACATCCTTTCTTAAAGCGGGAATATGTTCACTAGCGATAATTTTAGAACCAATAGCTGCTTGAATGGGAACCTTAAATTGATGCCGGGGAATCAATTCTTTTAACTTTTCGGTTAAAGCGCGACCAACATAATAAGCTTTATCCCGGTGAACGATCATCGCTAAAGCATCAACGGGATCACCATTGACCATAATATCTAATTTAACTAGCTCATTTTCCCGATAGCCAATTAATTGATATTCCATACTAGCGTAACCGCGGGATCGAGATTTTAATTGATCGAAAAAGTCCGTCACCACTTCTGCTAAAGGTAACTCATAAATCAAAGCGGTGCGAGTTTTAGTAAAATAACGCATATCCTTGAAAACTCCCCGACGACTTTGACATAATTCCATCAAAGCGCCTACATAGGTTTCCGGAGTAATCATTTCCACTTGGATATAAGGTTCCTCAATTTTTTCCCGTTTTTGTGGGGAAGGTAACAAACTAGGATTATCCACTTCGACAATTTCCCCATCGGTGGTAGTGACCTGATAAACTACCGAGGGAGCGGTGGTAATTAAATCTAAGTTATATTCCCTTTCTAGTCTTTCCTGGACAATTTCCATGTGCAGTAATCCCAAAAAACCGCAACGGAAACCAAAACCCATGGCGCTAGAAGTTTCCGGTTCGTAGGATAGAGCTGCATCGTTTAATTTTAACTTTTCCAGCGCATCTTTGAGATCGGCATACTGATCAGCATCGGTGGGGAATAATCCGCAGAAAACCATCGGTTTTGCTTCCGTATAACCGGGTAAAGGCTCTTGTGCTGGTTTAGCGGTTAGAGTAATCGTATCACCCACCCGGGCATCGGCGACGGTTTTAATCGCAGCTGCCAGATAACCCACTTCTCCCGCGTGCAGTTCATTTACCTGTACCTGTTGCGGTGATAAAACTCCCAGTTCATCGATCACAAATTCTTTACCAGAAGCCATAAAACGAATTTTATCGCCCTTTTTCACCCGACCATCCATGACGCGGAAATAGACAATTACCCCTCGATAAGCGTCGTAATAACTATCAAAAATTAAAGCTCGGAAGGGTTCTTCGAGGGTATCTTGGGGAGGGGGAACTAATTGGACGATCGACTCTAGAATATCATTAATACCGATCCCAGCCTTAGCCGAGGCCCGAATCGCCTCACTACAGTCTAAACCCACCACTTCCTCGATTTCCGCCGCGACCCGTTCCGGTTCGGCACTGGGTAGGTCGATTTTATTTAAAACTGGGATAATTTCGAGGTTATTTTCCAGTGCTAGGTAAACATTGGCTAAAGTTTGCGCCTCCACTCCTTGGGACGCATCCACAACTAATAAAGCTCCCTCGCACGCCGCTAGAGACCGAGAAACCTCGTAGGAAAATCCACATGGCCGGGGGTGTCAATCAGATTGAGAACGTATTTTTGACCATCCTTAGCGGTATAATCCATGCGTGCCGCTTGTAACTTGATGGTGATACCTCGTTCCCGTTCCAAGTCCATATTATCGAGAAATTGTTCTTTCATCTCCCGTTGGGCTACGGTTCCCGTAATTTGCAGGAGGCGATCAGCGAGAGTTGATTTACCATGATCGATATGAGCGATGATGGAAAAATTGCGAATGCGAGAAACGGGAACGTCAGTCATCGTGGTTCACTGCTGGCAAAAGTCAGGGGTTTTTGACACTCTCCGCCCTAAAAGTGCGGAGATTCTTGGGCTGAATCCTGCCTCTACTAGCAAAGCTAATTTTGGTCTTACAGCTTCATGTCTAGTCCGACTACACCTACAAGGCAAGCACTCTTAGGGACTACTCCCCAAGCGTAAATTCGGGTATGCCCTACCCTATTTAATTTTTTTTATCTCCCACCTATGCCGTACTTTTTTTGATTAGAGCAGTGAGGTATTGGGGCAACCCGAAATGGGTTGGTGACACTAGCTTTTGTCCAACGGTCAGTTCGCGTGTCACGACTACACATCTGATTTTCCGCTTACCAATCAGTTTAACACAAAGCCGTCCTAAAAGGGCGAGGCTTTAAACCCAATTTTTCGGTAAAGATAAAAAAAGCTAAACTGCAAGTATAGTCATGGTTTCAACCTTAGCTTCCCCTCTCGGCATCCACCGGAAACTATGGTAGGCTTGATTATGGTGACCAAATCAGGGAAAGGGCAATGGCTAAGGAAAGGCTGTATGATTTGTCCAAATCGGATTACCATAGATAAACTCTTGGATGAGAATCCTCGACTGACGGGTAGAATGATAGATAGCAATCATTAATAGAGCTTATGAACGACAATGCTACACCGACTCAGCGCACGGCGGAGAAAGTTGAAATCGCTATTCACCTTGACTCGGAAGTTTTAGACCAGATTAAACACCTGACTAACGATCCTAGTCGCATTATCGAAACAGCGATTAAACAGTGGCTAAGAGGAGAGAAACAACCGGATGAAGACTTAACCCGTCATCTTCGACGCAATCCCCCCGTACCCCCCAAAGGGGAATGGAATGACTAAGATTTTTCAGTCTCTAATAGGTTATTTCCCGACGGAGAGACTGAAATATTTTCTTAGGTCAACCATTGATGGTAATTGAGATTTTTTCCCCAACTAAGCTGGTCAATAGTAGTATTGCCTGTAACAGCAACGCAACGGTTTAATCTATTTACCTACTGCTCTGGTTTGCAGTAGGCTTAGTAATCGTGTAACCCATAGGTGTATAGATTATTATGCCGTTGAATAAACAGGCTATCTTAGATGACATTTTTCGCAAAGCACCACCGTTGAACTCTGAGGACGACTGTGCTGAGAATGTTGTTATCCCTTTCATAATGAGGCTTGGTTACGACAGGAACCAGATACGTCGAAAAGTCTCAATCACTGGAACTTCAGGACATAGATTTAGAAAGCAAGCTGATATCGTTGTTTATATTGGGGAACGTCCGGCTCTTGTGGTTGAAACCAAGCGTATTCAGCATCGATTGAGCGAGGAGGATGTTAACCAAGTGCTTTCCTATGCTCAACTTCTTGAACCATCTACACCAATTGCAGTTCTGACTAATGGACGTGATTGGGAGATTTATTATTTGGATAGAGACGATATTGGCGGATTAGAATCCGTTCCTGAACCGCAAGAGCTTGAAAGCACAATACTTACTGTCTCTAGCAATGTAGTTCAATTGGAAAAGCGACAAGCTGCTGAGCGACTTTTAGTAACTATTGAAAATAAAGGTGACTTAGAAATAGCATTTAGGGAATGTCGAAAAGAGTTAGCTAAAGAAGGACTCATTGCCGAGTCTGCATTTGATGAGCTAACTAAAATTCTCACTTGTAAGTTTAACGAAGAGAAAAGAGATGCTGAAGGCTTTGCACCCAATCGCTTTACATCTTCCTGGCTTCTTGGCAGTGGACCTCTAGCTGCTTTACAGCAAATGTTTACTGACGCAAAACAGACTTTTAATGTATTCCCTACGGGAACTCAAATTCAAATTAGAAGCAACGAAACTGTTGAAAAAATTGTTCGTGAATTAGAGCCTTTTGGTCTTTATGGTTTTAAGACGCCACTTGGCTTGGCTGGAGCAGGAGGAGATGTAGTTGGTTCTGTTTATGAGGCCTTTCTTACTGGAACACTCCGAGGGGACTTAGGACAGTATTTAACCCCAAGACAATTAGTTGAGTTCATGGTTGAGATAGCTGATATAAAAATTGGAGAAAAAGTCCTTGATTTATCATGCGGAAGTGGTGGCTTTCTTATTAGAGCGTTTATTAATGTCCGCAAAAAAATTCGATTTCTTGATTCTAGCCAAGATGAAAAAGATCATTTAGTTAGTAATCTTGTCACGAATAATCTATGGGGAATTGAGATAAATCCTCGGTTAGCCACTTTATGTCGAATAAATATGATTTTACATGGTGATGGCTATGAACATATTTATACAGGAGATTCAATTAGAGAAGATGTTTTTGAGAATACAGATGGACGCAGAACTGATTTTTTAAATATTGAGCAAAATAACGCAGCAATGTTTGATGTAATTCTCATTAATCCCCCGTTCAATATACCCTATGAAGATTCTGCTACTTTAAACCGGTATTATCTAGGACTAGGTAAAGCTGCTCAAGGTTCAGACTATTTGGTTCTTGAGAGAGCAATTCGACTATTAAAGCCTGAAACTGGACGTTTGCTAGTTATTTTGCCCCATGGTGTTGCCAGCGGAGTTTCCGAGACTGAAGTTCGCAACTTTGTGAAATCTCGTACACATATTCATGGTTGTATAAGCTTACCCGTCGGATCATTTAAGCCGTTTGGGGGGTCTAATGCTAGAACCTGTGTTTTGTATCTCAAGAAGACTACTGGAGACAATAAAAAGCGTTTTTTAGCACAAGCAGAACACGTTGGCTATGACATTACCTCAAAATATTATAGAGAAACTGATCTCAATGATTTACCTGTTATCGCGGAAGCCTATCATAGAGTAAAACTAGAACTGCAATGACTATCGAGTTAATTAAACCAGACCCTTTAATATTAACAATCACTGAAGAATCAGCCCGTAGTATCGATACAGTTGATGCTGGTGCAGCTTATACACAATATTTGCATGAGCAAATAGGTGAGTTTGAACAGCAGCCTTTAGGAAACTTTGTAGATGTTGTATCAAGAAGCGTTAATCCACGCTCTAGTAGATATGCTGGTCAAATATTTGAATATATAGATTTACGAGAAGTAGATGATATTTATGGCTATATATTAACTCTTAAACTTAATCAAGGAAATGAGATTGGAAGCACAAAACATCGCTTTCAAAAGAATGACATTCTCTTCGCCAAGATCATGCCCAGCTTGGCCAACAAAAAGATTGCGCTAGTAACCCAAGATGTAACTAACGCAGTAGCTTCAACTGAATTTATTGTTTTGCGAAAAAAATCACAAGCCGAGATTAATCTTTATTACCTTTTTCGGGCTTTACGTTCTGATCATTTTACCCGACAAGCGACAGCAAACGTTACTGGTGCAACGGGGCGACAGAGAATTAGCCCGTCTAGATTACTAGAATTACAAATAATTGTTCCCCCAGAAGAGATTCAAACACAAATTGGAGATGCTGTCGAACAAGAGTTTACGCTAAGGACATTGGCGGCAGAACAATCAAAGAAAGCTGATGACTTAGCTCAGCTTGTACTTGGTAATCTAACTCTTAGAACCGACAGCTAGAAAGCGCGGAAGGTAGGTTGGGTTGACGACTGTTACCCAACACCCCATCCAATAACCAGGCAAAATCATTTATAATTATTTGATAATAGGACATTGGTTGGGTTTCGTGCTAAATTCGTTGAGTATAGGCTAGATATCAGGACAGGCAAAAGGGGGAATAGATAATCAGTTTTTAATAAACGGATTTAGTATCATTTTGCTTGGGTACTTACGGGAGGAACAAAACTGATGCAGATAGAAATTCAAGGAGCCGATGCTATCAAAGTTGCTCAGGATATCGTCGAGATGGAAGGGGTGCAAGGCAGCTACGAAGTTATCTCTGAAGTGGAGAGAGAGGGAACCCTTGCCACTATCGCCACCATCATCGGCATTATTAGCGGAACAATCGCCATCGCCGAGAAATTGTACCAATTAAAGCGAAAAATTGACTCTCCTGAAACCCCGAAGATCGAACGGGTGTTGATTGTGAGCAAAAACGGCGATCGCCTGCTGCTCAAAGATGCTACCCTAGAGCAACTACAAAAACTCTTGGAACAAGAAAAATCATGAAGATACTGCATATTGATCTTCAGGAGAGGGGTAGCAACAGCGTTGAGTTCCGATTTTTCTGGGACAACCCTAACCAGACTCGTACCTACACAAGATTCCTGAGTGAAATAGACCACCTAAGTGAAAAGGCTGACACCGATTACTATACCCGTTTACCGGAAGACCACGCCAAAACAGGACAAGGTTTATACCGATGGTTAGATGGTACGGAGCGCATCCTCCAGAACGAGTTAGATAGCCACCGAGGAGAGAAAATAGTTCTGGCTATCAGCACCAGCAACGGATTAGTCCATCTACCCTGGGAATTATTACACGATGATCAGGGTTTTCTTGTGTCTAAGCTTCCCGCTATTGTTCCTATGCGGTGGATGAAAACCGGTAATGAAAGGCTGTTAACTGTGGACAACAACCCGCAGGAATCGAGCCTTAAATGTAGTTTTCATGGCAAGTTCTGCTAGAGGTGTCGAGCCTATACTAGACTTTGAGGCAGAAGAAGGGAAGATCCTCAAAGCAACTAGAGGGAAACCCCTATCTTTAACCGTTGAAGAGAGCGGATGTATTAAAGAATTAGGCGAATTGATAGCCAGTAAAGATAGGGGATACTTCGATGTTATCCACCTGAGCGGACACGCTACCATCAAGGATCAGAAACCCTATTTTATTACCGAGACGGAATACGGAGATAGACAAGATACCAGCGCTGAAGATATTGCTAGAGAATTACAGTTTAATTTACCTAAGCTGTTGTTTTTATCAGGGTGTCGGACAGGCTACTCCGATGGTGATGAGATCCTTTCGATGGCCGAGAAGTTATTAGAAAATGGGGCTAAAACTGTTTTGGGGTGGGGTCAACCCGTCAGGGATCAGGAAGCTGCTGACACGGCGGCCATCCTCTACGAAAAGCTTTCTCAAGGCTTTACTTTAAGCGAGTCGTTAGCTTTTGCCTATCAGAAATTATTAGAAAATCAGGCGAGGGATTGGCATTGTTTACGCCTCTATGTCCGGGGAAGTATCCCAGAAGCTTTGGTAAGCAGAGGACAGAAAAAACCTTTACCTCCCGTATCCGTTGTTGACCAATTTGTGGACCCAGAAACGAAATATTTGCGGGTAGCCACACGGGAAACTTTTATCGGTCGCCGCCGTGATCTTCAGTATTGCTTGCAAGTGCTGAAAAAACCCTTTGATAATCCTGTAGCAGTTTCTAAGGTTGGCGTTTTTCTGCAAGGTTTTGGTGGTAACGGGAAAAGTACCCTCGCCGCTCGGTTGTGCGATCGCCTTCCAGACTATACTAAGCTTGTCTGGTGGCGACAAATTGATCAAACTAGCTTAGTTAATACCCTAGCTAAAAAATTAGACCGTTCACAACGTCAAATCCTTCTGGATTCTAATGAGGAGCTAGACTATCGCTTAAGGGATGTTTTTGGTCAGTTAAACCAACCTTTTCTACTTATTCTTGATGATTTCGAGTGGAACTTGGAATGCCCTTCATCCAGCGATGACTATATCTTTAAAGCAGGGGTAGCTCAACTATTACAAGCTCTAGTTGGGGCGATACAGGAAACTAATTACTACCATCGCCTGATTATTACCTCGCGCTATACCTTCAATTCCCCTCTATTAGAGGAATTTTATCATCTCGAGTCTTTACCCTCTTTCAAATACAAAGAGTCCGATTTAGAAAAGAAACTGCGGCGGTTAGAGCATTTTAGTTCGGGTAAGATTGATAAAAACTATATAGAAAGAGCTTTAAACCTTGCTGATGGCAACCCCCGTCTCTTGGAATGGCTCAATAATGAGGTTTTAAATTCAGGGGAGATAGATACAAAGTTGCGGTCATTTGAGAATGAATCCGATGTTACTTGGCGCGATAAGATAGTCTGGCGGTTAGAAGAAAAACCTCAACTATTGACGGATGAAGCTCTTGAAAAAGTGGTTAGTAATTGCCTAATCTATGAAATTCCAGTTCCTATTGAAGCTTTAGAAGCGGTTTGTCAATCTGTTCCCAACTATCAGAAAAAAATAAAACAGGGACAGGATAAAGGCTTGATCGAGGTAATCTGCAATGACGACAGAGAAACCCTCTACCGCGCCTCTCACATCAAACATATTAACCCCCATATCGAGCTTCCTAAAGATGCAAGTAAGCTTTCTGCTTTAGCAGGAACAGCAGCCAAGACTTTAACCGAACTTTGGGGAAATAAGGAGAACGAAAATGAGGAAAGATGGGCAGAGATTTTCCGTCTAGCTTTTGCAGAGACAGAAAACCCAGATCGCTTTCGAGAACAATTCGATAAGATGATCTCGGTTCAATATAACAAAGAAACCGATCTTGCCTACGAAAAAGAACTGAGAAAACAGAGAGGATATCTTATCGCAAACCAAGAACAGATCTATCAAAAGTTAGAAGAGTACCTAGAGCAACAGGATTGGAAAAAAGCCGACTACGAAACTGCCTTCATTATGTATCAGTGGATGGTTATAGAAGGTTATGATCACTTCTACCAGCTTTTTAGACGGGTATCCCTAGATGTAATCGATGAAATTGACCGTCTCTGGGTGAAATACAGCGAAGGGAAATTTGGTATTAAGAGACAGGCAAAAATTTACCGTGACCTAGGGGGTACGAAAAGATATAATTCAGAAGTATGGGATAGTTTTGGCGATCACGTTGGTTGGAGAGCAGGAGGTAGATGGTTGGAGCTTAAAGAGGTAGCATATCATGCTACAACACAGCCAGAATCGCACTTCCCAATATTTATATACTCCCGTGTGGGGTGGGTGGTGGGAAGGTGGATTGGGGGGAGTGAAGGGTTTGACGTTGTGGTGGATCTCTTCTCTCGCGTCAAGACTTAAAGCAGCGTAGCACAGATGATTACGGAACTTTGTGGCTCTTCGGTAATTGTTATGCAAATAATTAACTTAAAATAAAATTCGATGAGAGTGCCTACGCCTAAAAGTGGCTGAAATTCATACAGGGAGACACTTACGGCACAAATAGATTAATACCAAAAGATAGACAATCGAGTTAAGATTTGATATAATAGCCAAAAACGAGATTATTTTACTTATGATACTTGACAAATTTTTGAACCTACAAGGAACCTGTATTCAAGGCTATCGACACCTAGAAAATATCGGTATAGTTTGCCGAATCGAATCGAAAAAGCAAAAAGCAACCTGTCCTCATTGTGGGTTAGAGAGCGATAAACTACACCAAAATCATCGACATTTAGTCAAAGATTTACCAATCTCAGGACAACCAGTGTACCTACAAGTTAATCGTCGTCAATTTAAGTGCGATAATTGTCGAAAACCCTTTAGCGAAGAGTTAGATTTTGTCGCCAAGAAACGAACCTATACGAAAAGACTAGCCGAGAATATACTCGAACAATTAAAAGAAGGAGATATTTTAAATGTTAGCCGAATAAATGACGTAACAGAAGAAGAGATTCAAAGAATGATAGAGGACATAGCTGAAGAAATTACAGAGACAGACCTATCGAAATTAAAAAGACTAGGAATTGACGAAATCGCTCTAGTCAAAGGACAAAAAAAATATTGTGCGGTTTTAGTAAATTTAGATACGGGAAAACTAATAGCTATTCTAAAGAAGCGAACACAAGAAGAATTGAGGGAAACGCTTACGGGATGGGGAAAAGAGGTGTTAGAGCAAATTGAAGAAGTCAGCATAGACCTTTGGTTGCCCTATAAAAATTTGGTGAAAGAATTGATACCATCGGCCGAGGTAGTCGCCGATAGATTCCATGTAATGAAACAAATTAATCAAGAGTTAGACGAACAGAGAAGAGCAGAAAAAAGAGCGGTAGAAGCGCAGAAAAATAAAAAACAGAAAGGGGAAAAAGAAGCAAAACTAGAAGTTTTAAAGCGAAGTAAATATAGTCGGTTAAAAAATGAAGAAAATTTAACGGAACCCCAAAAAATCAAACTAGAAGCTATCAAAGAAAATTGACCAAGTTTGAAAAAGATGCAGGAATTAAAGGAAGAATTTAGAAAGATTTATGAAACCTCAGAGAATCCGACAGAGGGAATGCTATCTATCTCAGAATGGTTGGCAAAATCCTCCAGTGTTTTTACCAAGAGTTGTCAAACAATCCGAAACTGGTTTGGAGAAATCATTAGTTATTTCGAGCAAAGGACAACGAATGGGGTGGTCGAGGGAATCAACAATAAACTTAAACTAATAAAACGGAGAGCCTATGGCTTTAGAAACTTTCGGAATTTTTGGGTTAGAAGTATGTTATCTTGGCATCTTGTATGTTGATTTAGCATAAAGAGTAACGAAGAGCCGCTTTAGTTATTTTCCCTTTAACGCCTCTCAAAATTGTTGGTATTATCAGTCCTTCAGTTACAGCAATTCTCATTTTGAAAACAAAAGAAGATAAAGTTCTCTATGTGAACAAGAGAACTTCTGTCTAATTATCATTTTTTTTCAAGATAATCATCATAATTAGCTTCAAGAGACAGTTTTAAAATATCTGCCCATAAAAAACTTATCTCAACTCATAAATTTAGCTGAAATTCTGACCTAATTTGTGGTTTTTTCAATGAATAAAATAATCTTTCCTTCTCTCGAAAAATTGACATTTTTAACTAGAATTTATTTTTTTGAGCGGGACATATTCGGTAAGAATAAACAAGAAAAACTCTGACCAATTCTTAAACCAAAAATATTTTAATAAAGTACGAATATCATTAAAAAAACTGGGGCGAGTAACTAATAACTCACGAATCTTTTGATAAGTATGATTAACTAAATCTAAAACGGTATGAAATAAAAAAGCTAGTAAATTTAAAGACAACAAGAACTCGCATAAATGACTTTGACCATGACCAAAATTATGTTCTAAATTATAACCGTGATTTTTAAGAACGTTATTTCCTTCATTCTCAACTTTCCATCTGCTGCGTCCAGCTTTGACAATTTTTTCAACATTATTTTCAGTAATTTGATGATTGGTAATCCAATTATTTTGATAGATAATTTTCTGTGTTTTTTCATTAATGACCGTGACTTCACACCAATTAACTTCGAGACTTGACTCGACCTCTCTCAGAGGAACTCTAGAAACATAACGATAACGATAAATGAGATTCTTTCGTCCATCCCATTGTTTCTTTTCTACGGTTTTAACTTCTCCACTTTTTTCTAAAAATTCTAGCCATTCATATAAGGTTTTATGAGAAGTTTCAAGACAAACAAAAATAAAATTATAACCTTGTTTTAGAGCTAAATCACAGATAGGTTGGCGAGAGTATAAGTCATCTCCTAACAGGGTTACAGGATAACCATACTTCTTTTGATGATTCTTATCTAACCATCTTTTAACAGCCGCATTTTCACAATCTTGTTTTTGCTGCCCATCTTGTTTTTTAATAAATTCTGGTTCTAAATTAATCACTTGTTTTTGCTCAGGAGAAACCACAATTGGCGTGACGCAACCATGAAAATAAGTTGTCGTTCCATTACGATGATTGCGGCAATTACAATGGGGACAACTAATTTTCTTTGAAGAAAAATATTCCGTACCATCTAAAGCTATTAAAATTTCCTCATCTAAGTAGAAAAATTTTTTAATAACTCCCGGTTTTTTTAACCATTGATAGACTTGTTGAAAAGAGCCAAATATTGTGGCAGCTGGGATAGGAGCTAACAGGTTTCTGATTTGATGATCACAAGGTATTTTTTTGATCCCAAATAAACTTGAAGCATTATCTTTTCCCTTACTACTTTTCATCAAACGTTGATGCTCTAAAAAAGAAGGTGACTGAGTAAAAAAAACCGAAAAAGCCGCCTTAACTGCATCTTCTACCTGATATTTGGTATTGTTTCCTGGTTTTCTGTCATCGGGTAAGTCATGGAATTCTTGAACTAAAAATTGTATTAATTCAGGAATTTCTAAAGTCACAGCCTTTTTCGTCATCGCAGAACAGTTTGATTAATTAATATTTCCAACTTAATAATTTTACCTCAACAGACAACAATCATCAATTTTTATTTGGTTCTCTTTCTGATGTAGAGAACTTTTGTTCTAGATTTCTCCCATCTTTCAAATATTTTGAGTATAAATACTCGATATACTCACTTCTCTGCGATGCAGTCGCACTCGCGGGAGCGCATTTTGTAGCTTGCTTAAAGCTTTGTTTCTGTCTGTATCACTTGTTACTTTTTAAAATGAGAATTGCTGCTTCAGTTAAACAGATAGTAGCAGTTTTCTGTTTTGTGATTGCTGCCACTCTACTTGTTCTCATTTTACTGAAAAGGCTTACTCCTAAATCGGCGACTATTTTACTATTTGCAGTTTTTGTCTTTTCTGGAATCAGAGAAGTTCGAGGACTTTATACCGCAAGAGTAACTCCCCTAGCTGCTTTAGCACAAGTGGCAGGGCAAGGGGATTTTAGTAATAATAAGAAAAATCCCTTAATAATTGCTAAGTTATCTGCTGATCTTAATCATCCCAGTGCCTTATTTTATAGTAACAGACCGATTTGGTGGGTGAGGAGTGCCGAACAACTTAAAACTGCTGTCAATACTGATAAAAATCCTGAAATTATTATGAGTAAAAAAGATTTTAATAATTTATCTTCTGACTATGAAATTCAAGTATTAGCTGAAAAAGCTAGTCTAGTTTATGCTAAAATTTATCCTAAGAACTTTCCTAGAATAAATAGGTAATATATCTATTTGATAGATAATAATTATTTAATTCTGTAGCTTGATATTGCTACAATCTAGGATTAGATAACGAGAAAAAGATTAAAATCTTCCGCTTACCTGATCATGAATACACTTGTTAGTCTTGCTCGATTACATAGAAAACAACTTAGTTTCGCTCTTCTGGTGTTTTTGATTATAGGTAGCACTTGGTTCGCTTTCTTATTTGCTCCAGAAAGAACAAATGATGGTCTTGTTCATTTATTTTGGAATAGTTTTTGGGCAGAGCAAGTTAAGTCTGGAGATTTATTCCCAAAATGGTATGCTCAAGGCTATGGAGGCTTCGGAAATGCTGCATTTTTATTCTATCCTCCTCTTTTAAGATATGTAGCTTTTCCCTATCATTTGCTCGGATTTTATCCAGTTGTTGCTCTAAGATTTACGGTGCTAACTATTTTGCTGATCAATATAATTAGTGCCTCAACCCTAGCAATGTATTTATTCAAAAGAAGGAGCATAGGTTACTATCAACTAATTATTATTTTAGCAATTAATCCTTACCTATTTTACTGTTTATTTTGGCGCGGAGCATTAGCAGAGTGCTTGGCTATTGCTTTAATGCCTTTTTTTGTGACCGCACTTCTAAAAGTTTCTACTAGGATTACTTTGGCTAATGGTTTAGCATTAACAATTACAACTTCTTTGATAGCATTAGCTCATCTGCCTAGTCTGATTATTATATTTTTTCTGTTTGGTATTTATTCGGTAATTATCCTGTTAAAAAATAGAAATTTTCGAGATTTTTGCTGGCGGATTCTATTCTTTAACATCGGCATAATTTTTTCTTTTCCTTACTTAGTTCCTGCGGTTTTTAATTTAAAAGAAATTCGTCAACCGCTAGGAACTTCTCTGGGTGATTGGGTTGCTTTTGGTAATAACTTTTATCAAAATCGACAGACTTTTATAATTAGTCTCATTTTCAGCATCTATCTAATTATCTATCTCTTAAGTATTCGAGCAGTTTGGCGGAGAAGAAACAAATTAGAAAAATTTAATCTGTTTTCTCTAATCGTTTTATCGGGACTGAGTTTATTAATGATTTCACCTATTTCTTTACCATTTTACAAAATCATTTTTCCCCTGCAAAAAATCCAGTTTCCCTTTCGGTTCCTTGCCGTGGCATCGGGTCTAGTTTCTACTTTGGCAATTCTTTCTATTTCTGTGAAATTTAACCAATTCAAAAAACGCCTTTTAGTCAGCCTGTTAGTCATTGCTAGTTTGTCTATTCCCCATTACCTTTTATTATCAAGTGTCCTAACTCCTCTTTACCAAGATTCCCTGGCCAAAGAACAACTCAACAACTTGATTACCGCCAGGATTAAACAGCCATCTTATCAATCCCAAAGAACAGCAACGGCTAATTTTTTACCAGTAGAACCAATTAAAGTCGGAGGTAAAGGATTTAATCTAGCGGCTGGTCTCTTAATTGTTCCAGATGTAGTAGATTATCTTCCGGCTGCCCTGAGTGAGAAAACGCCTTTCTGGAAATTTCAAGGTAATACCGTTTCTCCTGCTCAAGGTTATCAAGACCATTATGTTCGCAATGGTGACGGTCAATTAGCTATGGTCAAAGCTTCTTCATATAATCGTATTTGGGATTGCCAAATCGTCTCAGATACTCAGGTTGATCTGGGAATTACTTATTTTGGTCGCTGGCACTTTGAAACTAATCCCAAGGGAATGATTAGCAGTCAGGGAATCTCTCAGGATGGCTTATTTACTCTGCAATTAAAACCGGGAAAATACCAACTAATTGCTCAATATCGTGATTAAGTAAAGGGAAAAAAAATAAATTCCCCGTCTGGGACAGGGAAAACATCTATCTTGATCAACAAAACAATTAATCCAAAAATCCCATTAGAGTTTCGGGATCATCGATTTCATTGGAAGCAACGGGACGATTACCCATGACTGTATAAGTTTCGCTAATGTGCAGATGACTCAGAGCGATCGGACGATTGCCAGAGATCGCTAGAGTGCTACTGATTTCCATACCACTAGAGCCGACAGGACGCAATCCACCGACGGAAGAGTAGGTACTAACCACTTTCAGATGGCTAACTTCCACAGGACGACCACCGGGTAACATTTCATCTTCCGTGAAGTGAAGATGGCTACTACCAACAGGGCGATTTTCGGGCAAGCGATGTTCAGGTTGATAGAATTTTAAGGCTTTGGAAGCTGATTCGGGACTGTTTTTCACCGAAAGGGCGACCACTTCTTTATCCTTGGCGGTTTTAGCTGTAGTAGCTTTACCGCGTGAGCTGCTGGTTTTTTCTTCTGTGGTTGCTGGGGTTTGAGTCCCATTTGTTTCTAGATTTTCCACCGTCATAACCTGATACTCCTTTCCGTTAATAGCTTCGGGGAAACGATAAGATTTAAGTTTAGGGTATTCTCGAAGACTTTTAATCTTTTTTTAAAATCCTCTCTAATATTAAGATACATCTTTCTTTCCCAAAACCCTATCAGTGTTGGTAATTTGATTGATAATTTATTTTGCCTGTTCTCTACACCTAGCCGCTAATGACCGCTTTTCAACTACAAGCCCCCTTTCAACCCACCGGGGATCAACCGGCAGCGATCGATAAATTAGTAGATTCCCTGCAAAACCAGCATCGTTTCCAAACCCTCTTGGGGGCAACCGGCACCGGCAAAACCTTCACCATTGCCGCTGTGATCGAGAAAATTGGCAGGCCTACCCTTGTCCTTGCCCATAATAAGACCCTGGCCGCCCAATTATGCAACGAATTGCGGCAATTTTTCCCCAATAACGCCGTGGAATACTTTATCAGCTATTACGACTACTATCAACCGGAGGCTTACATTCCCGTCAGCGATACCTACATCGAAAAGAGTTCTTCGATTAATGATGAGATCGATATGCTGCGCCATTCGGCCACGCGCTCGCTGTTTGAACGCAGGGATGTGATCGTCGTCGCTTCCATTAGTTGTATTTATGGTTTGGGAATGCCCGCGGAATACCTGAAAGCGGCGATTTCCTTAACAGTTGGTCAAGAGTTCGACCAAAGGCAATTATTACGCGCTTTGGTGTCAGTGCAGTACAATCGCAATGATTTGGAGTTAACTCGCGGTCGTTTTCGTCTGAAGGGCGATATTTTGGAAATTGTTCCCGCTTACGAGGATCGGGTTATTAAAATTGATTTTTTTGGCGATGAGATTGAAAGTATTCGTTATCTCGATCCCCTGACGGGGGAAGTTTTGCAAAAATTAGAGCGAATTAGTATTTATCCGGCCCGTCACTTTGTTACCCCGGAGGAGCGTTTAGAGGTGGCCTGTCGGGATATTAAAACGGAGCTAGATAACCGTTTATTGGAGTTAGAAAAAGCGGGCAAATTACTGGAAGCGCAACGTTTGGATCAGCGGACTCGTTATGATTTAGAAATGTTGCAGGAAGTGGGTTATTGTAATGGCGTGGAAAATTATTCGCGGCATTTAGCGGGTAGATTAGCGGGGGAACCGCCGGAATGTTTGGTGGATTATTTTCCCCAAGATTGGTTATTAGTTGTGGATGAATCCCATGTCAGTGTGCCGCAGATTCGCGGAATGTATAATGGCGATCAATCACGAAAAAAAGTTTTGATCGAACACGGGTTTCGTTTGCCCAGTGCTGCGGATAATCGTCCTTTGAAGTCGGAAGAATTTTGGCAGAAAGTTAATCAATGTATTTTTGTTTCGGCCACTCCGGGAGATTGGGAATTAGAACAGTCAGAAAATCGCATTGTCGAACAAATTATCCGACCGACAGGAGTTTTAGACCCGGAGATTTTTGTGCGGCCAACCGAGGGACAAGTGGATGATTTATTAGGGGAAATTAAGGAGCGAGTGCGGTTAAATGAACGGGTTTTGATTACCACTTTAACTAAACGCATGGCCGAAGATTTAACCGAATACTTGCAAGAAAGGGGAATTAAAGTTAGATATCTACATTCGGAAATTCAATCAATTCAACGGATTGAAATTATTCAAGACCTGCGAGAAGGGGTCTTTGACGTGCTGATCGGGGTGAATTTGCTTCGCGAAGGGTTAGACCTGCCGGAAGTGTCTTTAGTGGCAATTTTAGACGCAGATAAGGAAGGATTTTTAAGGGCTACCCGCTCTTTAATTCAAACTATCGGCCGGGCTGCTCGTCATATTCGCGGTCAGGCAATTCTCTACGGAGATAATCTCACCGATAGTATGATTAATGCGATCGAAGAAACCAAGAGACGGCGAGCTATTCAAGAGGAGTATAATCAGAAACATGGGATTATTCCGCAACCGATTGTTAAAAGGTCGAGTAATTCAATTTTGGCTTTTCTGGATATTTCCCGTCGTCTAAATTCCCAACAATTAGAGCAGGTTTGTGAGAATATAGAAGAACTTTCTTTAGAACAAATTCCCGAATTAATTCAACAACTAGAAGCGCAAATGAAAGAAGCGGCGAAAAATTTAGAATTCGAGGCAGCGGCTAAATATCGTGATCGGATTAAGCAATTGCGAGATAAGTTATTAAATCATGTTAGATAAACCTATGACTAGATTTATTCATGACCAGTTTGCCAAAGATTATCTCGAAGAATTATTATCTTCCCTAGGAGAGGTAAAATCGGCACGGGTTGTACGAGGAGAAGTACGAGAAATCGATGTCTGGTTTTCACCCCAGATTCTCGATAATAATCCTAGAGAACTGCTAGGATTACTGGGAAAAATGGCGATTAATCCCTGTTTATTTGAACCCTTTCGCAATCCTGTCACTGCTACAGAAATTAGAACTTGTCTGTTAAAACTGTTGGAAGTGGAAGGAGAAATTAATCGTCGAGCAAATCGTCAGAAAACGAATGTTAACGATGGGGAAATCCCCCGTCTCTGGATTTTGACTCCCACCGCTTCCTCGCAACTGTTAGAAGGATTCGGTGCTAAATTAGATGAGGAGAATTGGGGGGAAGGTATCTATTTTTTAGCACCCTCTTTACGCACGGCAATCACTGTTATCCATCAATTACCCCCAACAGAAGCAACTCTCTGGTTAAGAATTTTAGGCCGGGGAAAAGTACAAGCAAGGGCGATCGATGAGCTAGAATCGTTACCAGAGGATCATCCTTTTCGGGTAAATGCTCTAGAATTATTATTAAACTTGAGAACTTCTTTAACTAACGATCAAGAGCTTGAACAGGAGGACAGAGAGTTAATTATGAGATTATCACCTTTATACACTTCCCGTCTTCAGGAAGAACTGGATGCTGGCCGTCAACAGGGTCTTCAACAGGGTCTTCAACAGGGTCTTCAACAGGGTCTTCAACAAGGTCTTCAACAGGGTCTTCAACAGGGTCTTCAACAGGGTCTTCAACAGGGTCTTCAACAGGGTCTTCAACAGGGTCTTCAACAGGGTCTTCAACAGGGTCTTCAACAGGGTCTTCAACAAGGAGAACGTCTGGTGGTAGAAAATTTATTGAAAGCTCGTTTTGGTAGTTTGGACCCAGATTTGTCCGTAATCATTGATCGCATTTTATTATTACCAGTAGAGGAGTTTACCCCTTTAATACTCAATTCATCTAGCACAGAATTAATTGCCCATTTTTCTAATTAAAAGAATAACTCAATCCTTTGATGATACTGGATTTGAAAATTGGCTGATTAACCAGCGTCCTATTATTATATTTCTCAATCTACGAGAATTTGCTGGTCAATTTTCCTGGCAAATTCGGGGATATTGCAGGGTAAGCGCATCTAAAAATGTAGCGTAATTAGTCACCGCAATGTAGGTTTAATAATATGTGGGCTAAACTACACTGAATCTATCAGCAGATTTTTTTCTCTCCTCATGACCAAGAACAAGAGGTAACAAACCTCCCCTTTCAAGGGGATAAAAATTAAAATCTTTCTGATTTCAAGCTACCGACGACCGGTGGTAGTCACTGATAACTGATAACTGATAACTGAAATGACCCATGACCCGTTCCTCGATCAAGCTTGGAATACCGAAGACCTAGAACAAGCGCTTCGAGGTGTCGGCACTATTCAAGAAGAACTCAATTATAATCAGGCGCGCAATTCTCTGAGCAAACTTGTTGATCATCTAGATCTTACCTCGAGGGAGAAAATTGGTCTAGAAGCGGAGATCGAGCGCTTGGTGGCCCTGCTAGAAAAACTCGATCAATCCCTGATTCAAATTGCCGCTTTTGGCCTGGTGGGCCGGGGAAAATCCTCGATTTTAAATGCTCTGGTCGGTCAAGAAATCTTGACAACCGGTCCTCTACACGGAGTTACCCGCACCATTGAAGGGGTAAATTGGCAGTTAAGCAGCGATGATACTTTCCCCAATCTAGCGCGTCTGACCCTGAACGGCAAGGGTAATGCTCAGGTGCAATTGCTTGATACTCCCGGTATTGATGAGGTAGATGGGCAAAAGAGGGAAATTCTCGCCTGTCAGGTGGCGCAGCAGGTGGATTTAATCCTTTTTATCATCTCCGGTGATATGACCAAAGTGGAATTTTCCGCCCTGGCCAAGTTGCGGGAAGCGGGAAAACCGATGATTTTGGTCTTTAATAAAATCGATCAGTATCCGGAAGTCGATCGCCTCGCTATCTATGAGAAAATCGCCTCAGAACGGGTGAAAGAATTACTCTCCCCCGATGAGATTGTTATGGTGGCGGCCTCTCCCCTCCTGGCGGAGACAGTCAAGGGGCCGGATGGGCGGCTTAAAACGCAACGATTTCGAGGAAAACCCCAGATAGAAGCCCTGAAACTCAAAATTTTGGAAATTCTAGAGCGAGAGGGTAAATCGCTGGTAGCACTCAATTCTATGCTGTACGCGGACGAGGTAAACGAGCAAATTGTCGCCCGCAAAATGGCTATCCGTGATCGCGGCGCTAATCAATTGATTCAAAAAGCAGTGATGAGCAAAGCATCGGCGATCGCTGTGAATCCGGTGACGGTGTTGGACCTGTTTACGGGGGCAGTTATCGATCTAGCCATGATTCTCGCTCTTTCTCGCTTATACGGCATCGATTTAACTCGTCAGGGGGCGATCGCTCTTTTACAAAAAATTGCCCTCAATATGGGGGGCATTAGTGCCAGCGAATTTTTAGCGGTTTTGGGCTTAAGTTCCCTAAAAGGATTACTCGGTCTCTCGATTCCTGCCACTGGCGGCATTTCTCTCCTTCCCTATACTTCGATCGCCCTGACTCAAGCGGGAGTTGCCGGTGTATCCTGTTACGCAATCGGCCAAGTGACGAAAACCTATCTCGCTAATGGGGCCACTTGGGGACCCGATGGCCCGAAGGCAGTGGTGGCCAGTATTCTCGATTCCCTTGATGAAACCTCGATTCTCAACCGGATTAAGCGGGAATTAGGCTCAAAATTGGGGGGTGGGGGACTTTTCAGTGATCAGTAAACAGTAAACAGTAATCAGTGAACTGAAGGCAATAGGCAACAGGCAATAGGCTCCAAGAAAGAATCTGGCAATTCTCCTACCTAAAAAGAAGGTTAGAAACTGAGTAGATTCAGGCTTTTAGCTTAACAAATTTGGTTTTAGATTCGGCCCCTGTGAACTGAAAACTCAAATCTGATCACTGATAACTGATCACTGATAACTGATCACTGACTAGATCAATCCAAGAAATGCTTGCTATGGACGATCGCCGCTATAATGACAACTGACCCTTGAATTTGATAGATCAGACGGTAGGCGTAGGCAGACTTTTCTCGGATGGTTTCATCGCTAAATTCGGCGCATTTTTTCGCTTCTAGGGGACAATTTTCTAAAGAATAGCTGATATCAAGAATTCGGCGCACGACGGCCGCCGCGTAGGACGGGGAATCTCGACTAATGTAAGATGCGATCGCATCCACGTCTTCAATTGCTTTGGGCGACCAGACAAGGCGATAATTCACTCGATCAGCCATTTGTTTAAAAGACCCTCAACTTCTTCTTGGGGGATTGTATTCTCTAGAGAGGCAGCGTTCAAACTTTGACGCACCTTCTCTAGAACGTATAAATGATACTGAATATCTTCAATTGAACAATCATCTGGTAATTGATTCAAGAGGGATTCAATTTTTTGTCTAATGCTATTCATACAAGTTTTACCGAAGTTTTTCAGGAAAAGTATAAATTTAAGTTATCTATCAACTATCATCTATCATTTATCATCAGATAGAAAAATATAGTTACGCATCCTATCCTAAGCCATAGTCCCCGGAAAAGCGAGAAAAAGTTAAGAATAGATAGGGTGATTATCTAGCTTTTGTAACATTGGGGCGGGGATACTGCCAAGAATACTTAATAATTCTTCTATCTGCCCACTCTTGGCAACTTTTAGGGATTATTGACCAATAACCATCCAGCGGCGACAAGACTCCCCCCAATCGCAGAAATTTTTTGTTACATTAGTTTACAGTTCCCTTAACGCCCCAGTGGGTTATTAATTTTAATGTCTTTTTCGGTTCCTTCGTCGGATTTCATCCCCTTAATCGGTCAAGAAACAGAAATCTTTAACTGGGCAAAATCCCATTATCGTCACCATACCTTTGCCAAAGATGAAAGAGTAGCCACGCGCCCCGGGCTATTATACTTTGTGGAATCTGGGGCGATTCGTATTGTTGGTAAGGCACAAGTTAACGTTATTGACCAAAAATCCCCCCGTCAACTACCTATTGCCGATAGTGAGGAAGTATTTCTCGGTTTTGTGGGTGCAGGTCAACCTTTTGAGATTGTTTCTCAATTTCCCTTTCAATTACAAGCCCAAGCTCATCTAGACAAGACCGAGTTAGTCTGGTTATACTGGGAAGACCTAGAACGCTGGCCGCAATTGCGATCAGCTGTTATGGAAACTTTTCGCCATCAGTACCAGCGTAAGTTATTTTGGTTAAGTATTCTCGGTCAAAAACGCTCCCTCGATCGATTAATGGGGTTCTTGGTTTTATTATTGGAAGAATACGGTCAACCCTGTGTGGAAGGCTATTATCTCCCCTATCCCCTAACTCACGCTCAAATTGCCAGCGCCATCGGCACTACTAGAGTAACAGTAACAAGATTAATCGGTAAATTACGACAACAAAATTCGATCTTTTTTAAGCAAGATAATCTGATCGGATTGCCCAGTTTATTTTTGAGTCAGAATTAATTTTTCTGCTGCTGGTGTTGCTGAATCAAGCTATGAAGACTGCATCTCAATTTGGTCGAAATATCTATATTAGATTTTGGGCGCACGCGATGCGCCCCTACCATTGCCGCAATAATATTATTGTAGGGGCTAATTGCCTTCGCCATCTTTTAATAACTTCTGCGAGAAATCGAGCGGAGGGACTCAAAACCCTTGCACTTTCCGGAGGCGAACGCAAAGCGCTCGCTACGCAAGAACATAAAGGGTTCTGCTTCCTGGCGCACGAGGTCATTCTGTTATTCTGACTTCCCCGACCGAATCCTGACTCCTAACGACCGACTCCTAACCCCACCAACAAACTTTTTCAGCAAGCTCTAATTAGTCACAGCAACAAGTAAGACTTATTGAGAATAGATTCGACCGTAAGCCCTGGGTGGATGGTTTGACACCCCAAAACCGTGGGTGATCTGAAAACATCACACGACTCCTCAGAGAAATTGTTTTCTGGGTTGAAAAAAAAGAGACAGAGAATTTTTGCCAATATTTGGCAACTCATAAACATTGCCTGATTAATGATGATTATTCCCAAAAAGAACAGGTTTTTTCTCTAGGTTCAGGTGCGATTGAATCGGGGATTAAACAAATTGGAAAGCGGAAAATGAGAACATTTCTTCTCTTCTACCTTTACGTTGTGCCTATCTTAATGGTGTCTTGTCCAGATGATATTTTTACAAATACGAGATGCACCCTCCTGCGGTTCTTATGTGTTGAAATCTAAACGGAATTCTCTGTTGGTTGATTCAAAGTTTAGAATGTCCATGATTGCTTTAGTCTCTTTTCTTGGTCTACTGAGCTTTTTGCGCCATTGGTGTGAAGCAGATTTCGTCAGTTTTAGGCTATCTTTTCTCTTTACGTTACGGGTGGGCTAGTGACCGTATACAATTTAACACAGAGCCGCCGTAGAACGGCGGGGTTTCAGACCCAAGATTTCCGATGAATTTATCTACCCTGATCTTAGTCGCCCTCGGTGCGGGAATTGTTTTCGGTGCGCTGCTTAATGGCTTTTTTCCTGCGCTAATTCTGCCTTTAGATGACTATATTCTCACGCCGGTGGGACAGGTTTTTCTGCGCTTAATTCAATTTGTGGTGGTTCCGATCGTTTTTTCTTCCCTTATTTTAGGATTAACCCGGGTACAGAATGCGGCGCGGATCGGTAGATATTTACTCAGATTGATGACTGGTTATCTGTTAACCAGTACATTTGCACTATTAATTGGCATGGCCACGGCGTTGCTATTAAAACCGGGGATAGGTTTAGAGGGATTTGCCACTAATGCCGCCATGACCACTAATGCACCGGTATCCTTGAGAGATTGGCTGATTAGCTTAATCCCGGTTAATCCCCTAGAAGCTCTTACCGGGGGCAATCTTTTACAGGTAATCGTGACGGGAGTTTTATTTAGTATCGGCATCGGACTGGCCAAAGAAGGGGCAAAACCTTTTATTCTCTTGATAGACAGTCTTTATCTAATCAGCGAGAGAATCCTATCGGTGATTCTTTATCTAGCACCTGTGGGGGTATTTGCCCTGATTGCTTCGGTTATCGCCACCCAGGGATTAGAATTAGTGGCGAGACTTTTTTTCTATGTTTTTGGTCTGTTTTTGGCTAGTGCCTTGATGATTGAGGTGTATGTTTTGCTCCTTTTTGCCCTCAAAGGAGAACCTCGACGCTTTTTTGCTTCTTTATCGGAATCTTTATCCTTAGCTTTCGGTACTGCTAGTTCTAACGCCGCTTTACCCGTGGTTTTGCGGGAAATTCAAGAATACGGTTTACCCGAAGATATTGCCAGTTTCGCTATTCCCTTGGGAACGGTACTAAAACGCGATGGTTCGGCAATTTTACAGGGATTTAATGCTCTTTTTATCGCTCAGGTCTATGGAGTTCCTTTAAGTCCCTCTTTGTTATTAGCGATCGCATTGAGTGGTTTATTGGTTTCTTTTAGTACCCCGGGGGTTCCGGGCAGCGCATTAATTACCATGACTACTGTATTATCGGCGGCGGGTTTACCCTTAGAAGGAGTTGCTTTAGTTGCAGGGGTCGATCGCTTGACCGATGGCTTTAAAACCGTATTAAATGTGATCGGTAATACGGTTAATGCCATTCTGCTCAATTACTGGGAATGAGGAGAAAGGGAAAAATCCCTAGAATCAAAAAACTAGCCTCACCTGGCCACGAAAGGCCCCTCGTAGAAGCTGGACAGGGGGCAAACTTTGATCGGGAATAACTGAATAGGCCGCAAGCTTGTTAGAGTATTGGGAGTAATTTTGAGCGAGCGATGATACTACAGCCTTTCCTTTCTTCCGCTTGGAGTCCTCATCTTCCCCTGTTAGCCTCGGCAGCTACAGCCGAAACTGCCGATAGTGCCTTAGTTTTAGCCGGAGTGCTGCTGAGTTTGACCGTTATTTATTTCGCCTGTAAACTGGGGGGGGAAATATGCGTCCGATTCAACTTGCCTCCCGTGTTAGGAGAATTAGTCGGTGGCGTGATTATCGGTGTTTCTGCCCTAAAATTACTGGTTTTTCCCGAAGGTGGTGCGGGATTCGAGGATTCTCTTCTCATTCATTTCCTAGAATCCACTTCACCCCTCACCCCAGAGCAATCTCCCGCCGTTTTTAGTGCTGCCAGTGGGGTGATTTCCGTCCTCTCGGAATTGGGGGTAATTATCCTCCTCTTCGAGATTGGTTTAGAATCAGACTTGCAGGAATTAATTCGCGTCGGTCCACAGGCAGCCGTCGTCGCAGTGGTGGGGGTAACAGTTCCCTTTTTGGTGGGTACTTTGGGTTTAATCTATATTTTCCATCTGGCCACCATTCCCGCTATTTTTGCCGGGGCAGCTTTAACCGCTACCAGTATCGGCATTACCGCCAAGGTTTTAGCAGAAATAGGGCAGTTATCGGCGAAAGAAGGTCAAATTATCATCGGGGCAGCGGTTCTCGATGATATTCTCGGTATTATAGTTCTCGCTATCGTTGCTTCTTTGGTGAAGACCGGAGAAGTGCAGATTAGCAAAGTAATTTATCTAGTTATTAGTTCTAGCGCTTTTGTGATCGGGGCGATCCTGATCGGTCGTTTTTTAAGCCCCTTTTACGTTCAATTAGTTAATAGCATGAAAACTAGGGGACAATTGCTCTTAGTTTCCCTGATTTTTGCTTTTATTCTTGCCTATATTGCCCAAGTTATCCAATTAGAAGCGATTCTCGGTTCCTTTGCCGCGGGCCTAGTCCTAGGGGAAACGGAAAAGCGCTCGGAATTGGCAGCACAAGTGTTCCCGATCGCCGATTTATTTGTACCGATATTTTTCGTCTGTGTGGGGGCAAAAACCGATTTAAGTGTCCTTAATCCCGCTATTCCCACTAATCGAGAAGGATTAGTCTTGGCCGCTTTCCTAATTGTCGTCGCTATTTTGGGTAAAGTGGTGACGGGGTTAGCCGTTTTCAGTCAGGAAAAACTCAATCGCTTGGCGATCGGAGTTGGCATGATTCCTCGGGGTGAAGTGGGTTTAGTCTTTGCTGGAGTCGGGGCTGCTAGTGGCGCTTTATCCCCCGCTACCGATGCGGCCATTATTATGATGGTGATCTTGACTACCTTTATCGCTCCGCCCCTGTTAAGGTTAGTATTTAAAGAACCTACCGCCAGTCCTCAATCAGTGAGCAGTGAGCAGTGAGCAGTTACCAGTGGCAGTGTTAAGTGGCACTAACAGCACTGTCTTTTCATTGATAACAAAGGCCGAATCTAAATCCTAATTTGTTAAGCTAAAAGCTTTGATGTACTTAGTTTCTAACCTTATTTTTAGGTAGGAGAATTGCCAGATTCTTTTTTGTAGCCTCTTGCCTCTTACCTTCAGAAGCTGATAACTGATGACTGATAACTGATGACTGATTACTGATAAGAAACATAGCAGACCAAGCCAACGTCCCATAAGCTTGTTTTTATTGATAGTCATTCTCAGAGCATTAACGGAGCTATGGATGGCCAAAAATCGACAAAATCGTCCATTTTTACCGAAAAAAGGTAATTGATAACTGAGCAACGGGAGCATCGATCGTGAGATTTCATTGGTTATTCCTAAGCGCATTAACTTGGTTGCTGGTGGCGGCCCCTGCTTGGGCGGGCAAGCTCGTCTTTTGGCGATTCGACACCAATGAGAATCGTCTGGTGTTCACCACCGACAATCGAGTGCAACCGCGAGCGCAAATGATCACTAACCCCACCAGGATCGTGATCGATCTGCCCGGGATCAAATTAGGGCAACCCAATATCAACCGGCCCATTGGCAATATCGTCAGAAGTGTCCGTATCGGTCAATTTGATGCGGAAACTACCCGTTTAGTGATTGAATTGGCCCCCGGCTACACCGTCGATCCTCAACAGGTAAAAATTCGCGGAATTTCGCCCACCCAATGGACAGTGGAACTGCCAGAACCCCAACCGATTAGTGAGCAAACAGAACCCCCCGTCACCCCCGCTCCCACACCTACCCCCAACCAAGGTTCCACCCGTCCCACTCCCCCACCTCCAGTTAGCCAGACGGACAACAACGATGATTTTCAGGTAACTCGCAATGGTCTTTTTGTCCGTTTAGAGCAAAATGGTGATGAGCGATCGATCCGCAGTCAACGCAGCCGCGACGGCAAAAAAATCGAATTTGAATTACCCGGGGCCACTTTACCCGGTAGTCTCACCGGTCAAACTATCCCCGTCAATCGCTATGGGGTCGGCGATATTCAATTCAGTCAGACGGCCAATCAACGGGCCAAGATTTCCCTAAGCGTTAATAAAGATAGTCCCGATTGGCAAGCTCTCTATAGTCGTTTTGGTGGCTTGGTTTTACTGCCTAGGGGTGGTCTGGGTTCTGTGGATAATATCTCCTCTCCCCCCCCCACTAGGGCCACGAATCCCAATCCTCGCCCCAACAATCCCCCCCCGAAAACTCCCAGTAATTCCGCTTCTAACAATAATCGTTTGGCTACGATCTCCTCGATCGATCTGACGGGCAATAACGATCGCCTCTTAATTCGCGCGGATTTACCCCTGAAAGCTAACGGCACTGTTAACCGGGATGGTGTCTATGAACTACGCATCGAAAATGCTAAGTTAGCCGAGTCTTTTCGTGGTCCGCGCTTCGGTCGCAATAGTCCTATCTATCAATTGCGGGTACGTCAGGAAAGCGCCAATAGGGTGCTGATTTTGGTACAGACCGCGGCAGGATTTCAACTAGGTCAACTCAATCAATCGGACAGTCAAACCCTAGCCCTAGAATTGCTTTCCTCCCCCAATTCTAGCCCCGTTTCTAGCCCCGTTTCTCAGGTTCCTGACTCCACTACTATCCCTGTTCCCTTACCCCCGAATACGGGGCAATTTAACCCACCTCCGCGCCCCTCTAACCCCACTCCTAATCCCCCCCGACAAGGCAATAGCCGCTTTCTAGTGGTCATAGATCCAGGCCACGGTGGTAAGGATCCGGGAGCGATCGGAATTGGTGGCCTTCAGGAAAAAAACGTAATTCTGCCCATTTCCCTAGAAGTTACCCGCATCCTGCAACAACAGGGCATCGATGTGCGTCTAACTAGAGATAGCGACTTTTTTGTCACCCTGCAAGGTCGCACGGATCTGGCTAACCAGATCGATGCCGACCTGTTTGTCAGTATCCACGCTAACTCCATGGGGAAAGCACGACCGGATGTCAACGGATTGGAAGTTTATTACTTCGGCGATCGCCGTTTGTCGGATACCATCCATCGCAATATTGTCCGCAGTGTCGATATGCGCGATCGGGGGGTGCGTCGGGCGCGTTTCTATGTGCTGAGAACCTCGAAAATGCCCTCCACCCTCGTGGAAGTGGGTTTCGTTACCGGCGCTGAGGATGCTGCTAAATTAGCCAATGCCAACTTTCAAAGACAAATGGCATCGGCGATCGCAAGGGGGATTATTGAATATATTCAACGAAATCTCCGTTAATGATTAAATGATTGGAGCATTCGTTTACCAATCAAAAAATCCGTGTTTTAATATCATCAAATAAAGCTACTTTAGATCAGCGTTTTCCTCGATATCTATGAGAGAATCACAATTTAGTCCGATTGGTGTGTTTGATAGTGGTGTGGGTGGACTGACCGTTTTAAGGGAGTTGTATCGACAACTGCCCCAAGAATCGATTCTCTATTTCGCTGATACCGCTAGACTTCCCTACGGAACCCGTTCTAAAGGGGAAATTATCGAATTTGTCCTGGAAATTCTCACTTGGATGAGCGAGCGCCGGGTGAAAATGGTGATTATGGCCTGTAATACCAGTTCCGCCTTGGCTTTAGAAGAAGTACAGGCCGAATTTAAAGATTTACCAATTTTAGGGGTAATTTTACCCGGTGCCAAAACTGCCGTTCAAAAAGGAAAGCGCATTGGGGTGATTTCTACCCCCGCTACGGCTAAAAGTAATGCCTATAAACTGGCGATTCAAGAAATCGATCCTACTGCCCAAGTTTGGCAAATTCCCTGTCCTGAATTTGTCCCCTTGATCGAAGCTAACCGCATTTTTGACCCCTACACCACACAAGTGGCTAGGGAATATCTTCAGCCTTTACTAGCAGAAAATATTGATACTCTGGTCTATGGTTGTACCCATTATCGCCATCTTTCCCCGGTTTTACGTCGTCTTTTACCTAGTTCCGTGCGCTTGGTAGATCCCGCCGCTGCCGTTGTGCGAGCGGCGGAAAAAGAGCTAGAATTATTAGGTCTAAAAAATCCCGAAACACCCCTACCTACTAACTTCGCAGTTAGCGGTGATCCTAACACTTTTGCCCGTTTATCTCGTCAATGGCTAGGGTTTTCTCCTACGGTAGAAAAGGTTTATTTGCCCGTCCCCGTTTTATAGCCGCCAGCCTTTTTCAGTGAGCAGTAATCAGTGAGCAGTAATCAGTGAAAAGACAGTAGGAAACGGGAGCATCCCATTCATGCCATGAGTATAAATACTTAGGTAATTTTAGATACTGCGGGACATTTTCCGCTTTCCACTGCGCTCCTGATATTTTCATCGAAAATTTTGGGTCTGAAACCCCGTCGTTCTACGACGGCTTTACCGTTAAATACTAGCGCATTTACACCATATATGCTAAAATGCTCCCCATGGAAAAAGCCTATTGGTTTCGATTTTACCCCACACCAGAACAAGAGTCGCTATTGCGGCGCACTTTGGGCTGTGTAAGATTGGTTTACAACAAAGCTCTCCATCTCAGAACACAAGCATGGTACGAAAAGCAAGAAAGAGTAGGCTACGCTCAAACTTCTTCAATGTTGACCGAGTGGAAAAAGCAAGAAGAATTAGAGTTTTTAAACGAAGTAAGCTCTGTACCTTTACAACAAGGGTTAAGACACCTACAAACAGCTTTCACTAATTTCTTTGCTGGTCGTACTAAGTATCCTAACTTTAGGAAAAAACATCAGGGAGGAAGTGCCGAATTTACTAAGTCAGCTTTTAAATTTAAAGACAAACAAATTTATTTAGCTAAATGCACAGAACCTTTACCTATTCGATGGTCAAGACAAATCCCAGAAAGCTGTGAACCAAGTACAGTAACAGTCAGATTGCATCCCTCTGGGCGTTGGCATATTTCAATAAGATTTGATGACCCAACGATTAAGCCTTTACCAGTAACAGATAAAGCCATCGGAATTGACTTAGGAATTAGTAGCCTTGTGATTACCAGCGATGGTGACAAAGTATCTAATCCTAAGCATTTTAAAAAGCATTATCAGAGACTGCGAAAAGCACAAAAAAGCCTTTCTAGAAAACAGAAAGGGTCAAAGAATCGGGAAAAAGCGAGAATCAAAGTAGCCAGAATTCACGCCCAAATTACCGATAGCAGAAAAGACCATTTACACAAGCTAACCACTCAATTAGTCCGTGAAAACCAAACGATTGTGGTTGAGAATTTAGCCGTCAAGAATCTGGTCAAAAACCCGAAATTATCTCAGGCAATATCTGATGTTAGTTGGGGAGAAATAACTCGACAATTAGCCTACAAATGCCGTTGGTATGGAAGAAATTACATCGAAGTAGATAGATGGTTTCCTAGTTCTAAGCGGTGTAGTAATTGCGGGTATATTGCTGAGAAAATGCCGTTAAATATTCGAGAATGGGATTGTCCAGACTGTGGGACTCACCATGACCGAGATATTAACGCTAGTAAAAATATTTTGGCCGCAGGACTTGCGGTGTCAGTCTGTAGAGCGACCATAAGACCAGAACAGAGTAAATCTGTTAAGGCAGGTGCGGAACCCCGCAAGGGAAAGAAGCAGAAACCTAAATCGTGAGGTTTGGGAATCACCGTCCGTTTACGGCGGTGAGGATGTCAACTACTGATAATGAGGATGTTTACATTATCTCCTATTTGTCTTCTCCCGCTCGCTTAAGTATTTATACTTACTACAAAAGTGGGATGCTCCCCCCAGTAATCCCAAAAGCTTCGTCTGATAAAACCCTATTTAAAGAATTATTTCCAGTTCGATAAGTAGTGTTAATATTGTTAATCGGAAAGCTAATTATTACATCATCCCCCGCGAGAGGAAGTTGATTACCTGTCCAGTTACTACTAACATCCCAAAAGCCATTAATTGGAGCATTCCAGGTTCTCGTTACCTGCTGTTCAACCGTTATAATTTCACCATTGATAATAATTACCCCCGCATCATCCTCCGCTTTCATATAGGCCAAAGCCTCCTCAGACAGAGGTTTCCCCATCACCTGCGATGTTTATATTGTTAAGTTGTGTTAATAGCTTAATTTCTGGCTCTTCTAGAGTAGTTAGGGTCTGCTGAAAAAGTTTTCCCTGGGGGCAGGGTGTGGGGTGTGGGGTGTGGGGTGTAGGGTTTTACCGATTTTCAGGTGGTCAACTACCTAATTTTCAGGGAAAAAGTACCTGAATTTTACCCCCGATCACCCCTAGCTAAGGCACTTTTTGATGGGAAAAAAGTCTAAAAGTATTATCCAACAAGGTTTTTAGATTTATTCAGCAGACCCTAGTTATGATATATTAGCAGAAAATAATCCACGCAAGCCTTGCCAAGTAAGGCTCACCAGAATTCAAAAAAGCAATTTTAATAAAAAAAGCTTTTGGCTTTGTTGGATTCCAGGCTGTTTAAGGGTTTAGGCTCATTTAAACTACTAATTTGCTATAACCAGTCTAGGAGAGCCTAATTTCTATGGTTTTCATAGTCTAAAAACAATGGTTATCCTCATTATGTGAATAAGTGCCTAAGCAAAATTAATTACAGATTTAAGCCGCTACTCCGTCAGCTTTTTCAGTGACCAGTAAACAGTGAACTGAAAACTCAAATCTGATAACTGATAACTGATAACTGTCTTACTCGGCCTTTAGCAAACCCTGAGAGCGAATACAGGCCTGTTCCCAGCGACAATCGGGATTAACTTCCACTGGTTTGAGTCGCGCCCAGATTTCGCCTTGATCATCGGCATAAAAACTATCGATAATAGCGGCGATACGAGTACCGAAAGGTTCGGTAATGAGGACAGAATCAGTCAGATTAAATACTTCGCCATTGGCTCCCGTCGCTTTTTCGATGACGGGAATTTCTGCTTTGGGAATTGGTTTTCGGAATAGAGGAGCCGAATCGGAACGAGGACGGAGAGGAGATTTTATCTCGCTACTGACTGATTTTAATGTTTCTGCCGCTGGTTTTTCCTCAATTATTTCTGGAGGGGTTTCCGGAGGTTTGGGGGGTACTGCGGCTCTAGAACCCTTTTTAATAATTTGTAGAGGTTGTAGGGGAGGAGTGGCTTTAATTGGCTCTTCGGGGGGTTCAGGGGTGCTAGGGGTTTTCTTTGGGGGACGTGGCATGATACGACAAGGAAAATAAAAACTATAGGATTATTGAAGCACATCGAGCCGCTAACCCGCTCGACCGATGCTTCTTGTATCAATAGATATCTAGGGTCGGCTGAAAAAGTTTTTCGTGGGGTGTGGGGTGTGGGGTGTGGGGTGTGGGTTTTTAAAGTTGGATTGGGAGTTAATCATGCTATTAAAAACGGATTTGGTATTAGTCGATTCTCCTCTGTCCCCAACTTAATGAAAAAACTTCTCAATAAGTATTGACAAAAATTCCTAATAAGCTTATAGTTATTTATAGTGTTCTCCTCTCAAGGATCGGCAGTGGAACCGCTCGGCAGTCTCTAACAATGCGGTTCCCATTTTTTTTGGAACGATAGAAGGCTTTTAACGTCTCTAAACTTCTAGGTTTCCTCATCCTTTGGCTTTTATGAACGATAATTCCGACCTGTACCTCGATCATCTCACCCATGCGGATACTGTCATCACTGCTGAAATTGTCGAGCATGAGAGTCAATCAACAGATGAGACAGATTGGGCAGCTCTATCCTCTCATTTACGTCAACAAAATCAAGAATTACAAGCGGAGATCTGGCGACGGGAGCAAGCTTTTGCGGAATTGCGATCGCAGTTAGCCGAGCAACATCGTCGCTGGCAAAGTTGCGATACCCTAATCCAGCAGCAAAACGAGGAACTGCAATACGAAAAGCAACAATTACAGCGAGCTTTAGGGCAAATCGAACAGTATCGTCAAGCAGAACAACGGCAACCGATGATTATTGCCAATTTGACCGCAGAATTGACCCGCACGCGCCAACAATTAGCCCGTTTAGAGCGAGAATGTGCCTTAATTCAGGAAAGTTATCAGGAAAAAAGCCAAACACTGTGCAACTATGACCAGCAATTGCAGGAATTACGCACCCGTCTCCAACGTCAGCAACGCTATACCCTCCAGTATAAAGCGGCCTTGGCCCAGTATTTCCAGCGCGGTAGCGATCGCAATTCTCCCCCAGATTTAGCCATTGTCGCTAAGGCAGCTGCGATCGAGCCTTGGTCTCAGACAGAGAACCAAGAAAGGGATGAAGTGGCTCCCATCGATGAGTTTTTAGCTGAATTAGAGACAATTGAGCCAGTAGAATCCTTAAATAAGAAAGAGAGGGATTGGCCCGCACCTATCATCTCTCCTTCCCCGAAATATTCCTCTTTTCGGGTTGATTTGCCCACTTTTATTAAATATCGCCAAGAAAAAAATAATTCCTGAACAACAGAAAGAGAGCCGGCGACTGTCCATGTTTCGTCTCGGCTCTCTATTCTGGTTCGCTCCTCACACTAATTAAAATCTATCATAAGCTGATGGTTTTGTCCACTAAATTCACAAAAGTTAATATTTTTATAGTTCCGTCATCGGCAGCAGTTGCCATTTTTGGCGAAGGAGACGGTTAAGTAGTTTTTGACTGACGCTAATCAGGATTAATCTCGATCGCTGAATTGGGGCTGATTCTCCGATAATGCGACAGTTACGCTCAAAATTGAGCATTGCCTCGCAAAAATTTGCGGTTAGGGGATAGAGTTTCTGGCCTTCCCAACAATCACAAACGGTTAAAATTTGCAGTATTAAGGCTATTTCGGCGGGATGATGCCATGATAATAGTTCTGGCTCGGTTAAACTAATTTTTTCCCGATTGAGCAGTTGTAACAAACTAGAATAGCGAGCGTGGGTGTATTGAAATAAAAAGAAAAATTCTCCTTCGGGATGGAGAGGAAGCTGATCGGAGAAAAATTTATCGATTAAATCATTTAGTTTCAGTAACCAAAAGGACAAAAATTGCTGATCTAATAATAATTCTAGCCATCCTTCCTTAAGCTGAATTTGTGGAAAAAAGGTGATTAAATGGTTAAATATGGTTTGACATTGAGCGGGCGTAAAATAATAAAACAGAGGTGAACGATAGAGGATACTATCAGTTTTTAGGCAACGATAGAAAGTTAATTTATGGTTGTTTTCTGGAAAAATATTAATTAATTGTTGTTTTAAACAATGCTCGATCGAGGGGTGATTGTAGATAAAATTCATACTCAGAAGGGTAAACGTAGTCGTATCAAATGGCTCTCTCTGTTTTGGATTTAGTGAATCACACCTATGAAACGATTCTTGAGCTATTAGTAACTCGGACTTCTTTATTTAAGAATATTCGTACCATATTAAAATTTATTTTGTTTAATTTTGTTTAAGAACTGGTGGAAGTTTTTCTCATTTATTATCAACAAATATATCCCATTTTTAAAAGTAAATTCTAGTTGAAAATTTCACAGATATTAAAGAAAAAAAAAGAAAGCTATTCATCAAAAAAAACTAAAATTTTTGTTAGAATTTCATCTGGATTTATGAGTTGAAATCGATTTTTCATGAACAGAGTTCTTAAAACCTGTCTATCTCCAGCGTTGGAGGATAATTATCTGTTAAAAAATAATGCTTCGACACAAGTTCTCTATTTATAGCATTTCCTGTTCGCACGAGGTACATTATCGATGTTGAAAAGCTTAATCAGCAAAAGTTTAACTGTACTACACAGGTGTGAAAACCGCTATAAATAAGAGAATTTTATCTGATTTTTTTCAAAATGAGGATTGCTGTCATAGAATACCTCATTAGGTTATACTTCACCTTGACGAGAAGGGCTTGAAGTTTTAGAAAAAACAAAAACCGCCCCTGATACTTGTACATATTTGTCAAGCTTTTTCTATAATTATTAATATTCATCTCGTTTTTGCCCTCCTCGGTTTTCTCGACCGAATCGCTAAAATAATTAGGGGTGTTTTGTTTTCGATGTCAGTCCATGAGTGAACCTGTAACCCTTGAGGATATTTACCAGCTATTCCGCGCTTCGGCCGAGGAGTTTGATCGCCGTTTAAGGGAAAGCGATCTTCGTCGGGCCGAAATGGAACGTATCTTTGCCGAAGCGAAATTAGAAAGCGATCGCCGGGCCGCCGAAGCCGAGCGCTCGATGGCAGAACTGAAACGCACCGTAGAACGAACCAGCAAAGCGGTAGATAGTCTGACCACTCGCTGGGGTCGATTTGTGGAAGAATTGGTAGAACCGGCGGTTTTACGGCTTTTTCAGGAAAAAGGCCTTGATATTAAGGAAGTTTATCCCCGTGCCAGAGTCAAACGTCAGGGGATTGCCATGGAAATTGATATCCTAGGGGTGGATGATACCGATCTCGTGGTGGTGGAATGTAAATCTCGATTATCTCAAGATGATGTGGATGAATTTATCGAAAAATTGACTCGTTTTAAAATTGCTTTTCCCCATTACAAAAACTATCAAGCTTACGGTGCAGTCGCCGGTATTGAAATTAACAAAGGTGTAGATCGCTATGCTTATAAAAAAGGCTTATTTGTGATTAAACCATCTGGGGATACGGTGGCAATTATTAATGATGCTGACTTTCAACCGAACACTTGGTAAAGAGATATAATTAGGCATTATAGGTAAGTGTTAAATCCCCCCGTCTATCGGCACCCCCTGTCAGTCCATGAGTGAACCTGTAACCCTTGAGGATATTTACCAGCTATTCCGCGCTTCCGCCGAGGAGTTTGATCGCCGTTTAAGGGAAAGCGATCTTCGTCGAGCGGAAATGGAACGTATCTTTGCCGAAGCGAAATTAGAAAGCGATCGCCAGACCGCCGAACTTGAGCGCCGGGCTGCCGAAGCGAAATTAGAAAGCGATCGCCAGACCGCCGAACTTGAGCGCCGGGCTGCCGAAGCGAAATTAGAAAGCGATCGCCGGGCCGCCGAAGCCGAGCGCTCGATGGCAGAACTGAAACGCACCGTAGAACGAACCAGCAAAGCGGTAGATAGTCTGACCACTCGCTGGGGTCGATTTGTGGAAGAATTGGTAGAACCGGCGGTTTTACGGCTTTTTCAGGAAAAAGGCCTTGATATTAAGGAAGTTTATCCCCGTGCCAGAGTCAAACGTCAGGGGATTGCCATGGAAATTGATATCCTAGGGGTGGATGATACCGATCTCGTGGTGGTGGAATGTAAATCTCGATTATCTCAAGATGATGTGGATGAATTTATCGAAAAATTGACTCGTTTTAAAATTGCTTTTCCCCATTACAAAAACTATCAAGCTTACGGTGCAGTCGCCGGTATTGAAATTAACAAAGGTGTAGATCGCTATGCCTATAGAAAAGGTTTATTCGTGATTAAACCCTCTGGGGATACGGTGGCAATTATTAATGATGCTGACTTTCAACCAAATACTTGGTAAAGAGATATAATTAGCCATGAGACCAAAAAGATGGCGTTGTGATTGATTAAGTCTGGGCAAACGCAATAAAATAAACAGGAGAATTTTTATGACTCGTTTAGTGGAATTTACCTCGGACGAGGGTACTATTTACATCGAGGTGGATGAAAAGTTACCCTTACCCAAACCGAAACCAGAAGATGAACTTATTAGTCGAACAGATCAAATAGCTGTTAAAGCCGCTCAATCTTTTGAAGACGCATTAAATGGCATAAAACCCGTGGCAAATGCCCTAATTAATAAGGTTAAAAGTTTGAATGAACCTGCTGATCAGGTAGAGGTCAAGTTTGGGATAAAAATGACTGTTGGACTAGGGGCTATTATTGCATCTGGCAGCGTCGATGTTAATTATGAAATTACCTTAAAATGGGATAACAAGGAAAAAAATAAGCAATCATCTACTCAATGAGGACTTAGATAGAAATAATGGTTGCATCTCTAGAATTTTCTGTGGTCAGAATTTATAAGCAACGAAAAAATCAAGATGATAAAATAGAAATTGTTGGGGCAGGATTTCTAATATCATCAGAATACTTGATTACCTGCGCTCATGTTGTTAATGAATCTTTAGGATTAATAGTTACATCTGCTGAGAAACCCACTGACATTATTGAATGTGATTTTCCGATAATTGCATCGGGTACATCTTTAAAAACAACCGTAGAGGTTTGGTATCCGGTTAAAATTAACAGCAATGATCCCCAAGATATTGTTATCTTAAAATTAAAAGATTCAGTTCCTTCACAAGCTCAACCAGTTTCTTTAATTACCTATGAAATAGGAGATTTATCTGATCATAATTATAAAGCTTATGGTTTTTCCAGAAACGACGGTGTCTGGTCTGATGGTAAGATACAAGGTGATATTGCTAACAACAAAATTCAGATAGAAGATAATAAAAGCACGGGATATGCTGTAGAAGGTGGGTTTAGTGGGACAGCTATCTGGGATGAGCAATTGGGGGGAGTAGTGGGGATGGCAGTAATGGCTGATAAGGAAAAATTGGTTGCAAAATCTGCATTTTTTATTCCTACTAATGTTCTTTTAAAAGCTTGGGATAGGTTGCTAGATATAGCACAAGTAGAGGGAAGAATACCTGAAATTATCTCCTGGATTAGATGTGTATTTGAAAACAATAATTATCAAGATCAACTTAATACAGCTTATGAAAATTTAGTAATTGAAGTGGGGGATCATTTAGTGGATTTACCTAGAGTAATTACTTCCTCTTGGTCTGATTTTATAGAAATAATCTATCAATTAGATGAAAGACATTTTACCTATGCTTCTCGATCAAAATTTTCTTGGTTAGAAATATTTATTGGCTATTTAATCATTCAGTTAACCTCAACAGATGCTCTGGCAAAGTTATTAAAAGAATGGCTAAAAAAATATCAAACAAAATGGGAAGTTTTAATCAATACTTTAGAAAATAATCTTAAGCATCGCTTACCAAATATCGCTCAAAAATCAACAGACAAAAATCCCTGCTTATTTGTTAGCCTTACAGAAGAAAACAAATCTTTAATGCTGAGAGCTTGGATTGTTAAAGATATCAACAATTATCATCCCACAGAAAAAGAACCTCAAAAACGTGGAGAATATCAATCTTTAACCCCCAATGAAGGAATAAGTCTGGGTAATCATCTCCAAGAAAATGAATTGATTAATCACCTGAAAAAATTTAAACGAGAATCAGAAAATATCTGTCAATCTTCCCTAGAAAAAGTTCAATTTTTTCTACCCTATAGATTTATTGAAAAAGAGATTAAACCGATTGATTTATTTTTAATTGATGAAGTGGCAACAGCTACAGGCTGCGATCCTCATCATTGGGGAGTCGATCATGAGATAATCATGAGATTTTCAGAACGAATAACAGCCGAAAATATCAACAATCAACAAAGCTATTTATGGATGAAAAAATGCCAACTTTTTCGGAATATACAGCAACAAAATTTGAGCCAAATCTTAAAGTGTGAAGAAGAAATACAACAACTGATCGAATCAAACAATCAGCAAACAGTTATCTTAAAAAAAACTCTGGCAAATAATGACCATCCGAATAAAATACTCAAATATCATAAATTTAACAATGTTATCGGTTCAAGGTTAACTAATCTCAGTCAAGAAAACCCCTTAGAGTTAAAAAATATTCTAGCCATTTTATACGAAACTGGAATCCCTTTATCTCTGTGGATACGACCCGATGCTAACCCAGAACTTAACTGTCAGGAAAAATTAGACCCTATCTGTCAATGTCCACTAGAGAAATTACCAGAAATAATTAAAAATAGACGTTCTGCTGCTTGGTTAGAAGATAATCATATTGGGAATCATCTATCATTACTTTGGGATGACTATCAGCTTGTTCCCCCCAACTATCCACTTTTGATGCCATAAATTGAACTATGAAAGACTGGAAAATTTTTACAGGAAATCAGGATCCCACAGACGCTTGGACATTACCAGAACCCCCCAGCTGGCGACCTTTTGGCAAAGAAAAGCAACTGGGAGAAAGTCGTCGTAAGCATCGGGGAGAAACCTTTCTAGTGCGCGAAGAAGAAATTAAAATGGTCAATGCAGCCTTGTATTTACGGCGACCTTTATTAGTAACTGGCAAACCGGGGACAGGAAAGTCATCTCTTGCCTATAAAGTCGCCCAAGAATTAAAATTAGGAGAAGTATTATACTGGCCGATTACCACCCATACTACCCTAAAAGATGGACTATATAACTATGATGCGATCGGTCGATTACAGGAAGTTAAATTACTGGAACGAGAGCAAAAAGAATTAACCCCAGAAGAACGAAAAGACCAATTAAAACAGATTGAAAAATATATTACCCTTGGACCTTTGGGAACCGCATTATTAGAGTCAGAAAAGCCAAGAATACTGTTAATTGATGAAATTGATAAGAGTGATATCGATTTACCCAATGATTTACTCACCTTATTTGAAGAAGGACGCTTTGAAATTCCCGAATTAGTTAGGCTAAAAGAAGAAGTTCCAAGGGTTGATGTCCGAACTGCTTATACCGATACAACCGACATTACCAAGAAAGATATAAAAACACCTATAGAAAATGGTTTAGTTATCTGTAAGGCTTTTCCTTTTGTGATTTTAACTAGCAATGGAGAACGAGACTTTCCTGCACCTTTTTTGCGTCGTTGTCTCCGTTTAACCATGAAAGAGCCAGAGAAACCCGACTTAATTAAAATAATCGAGGCACATTTAGAAGAAACAATTACTAACAATCCAGACATCGATAAACTGATTGATAACTTCATTCAAAAGCGCAATTCACAAACCCTAGCTACGGATCAATTACTTAATGCTATTTTTATGGTCAAAAAAGGAGCTATATCAACTCAAGATGACCTCATTAGTCAACTTTTGAAAGATTTGGGGACGATAGAAGATGAGTGAATCCCCATCTAATTCATCAATTAAAAAACTATTAGATTATCTAGAGCAAACAGGACTAATCGAACGGTTACAACTCAGTGATGAAGATGTAGCTGATAGCATCTGGTTGGCCCTACAAATGGGAGTTGAAGACTTGCAACCACCCCCAAGAAATCCAGAAAATAAACAGCCAATAGATTCATCAACTTCTAATGAAATAGAGAAAAATTTAGAGGACATTCCAGAAGATAAACTATCAAAATCTCAGCCAAATATCGATGTTATTACCGAAGAATCTCTCCCCAAAGAAATAGAGAAAACTACCCCAATCCAAGGCTTTCCTTTTCAAGTTCCTGCTGCCGCGGCACTACAGACAGCACTCCCGATTAGTCGCGCTTTGCGTCCTTTCATGGGAAAAGTTCCCTCAGCCATTAAAACGATTCTAGATGAAGAAGCAACCGCTTCTTTTATTGCAGAAAGGGATATTTGGCTACCTGTGACTAAACCCCAACCGGAACGCTGGTTAACCCTCGAATTAGTAGTAGAAGAATCTAGATCCTCTTTTATTTGGCGAGAATTAATTAATGAGTTACAAAATCTCTTAGAAAATCAAGGAGCATTTAAAACCGTCAGAGTTTGGCAACTATCAACCTCAAATAATCAAGAATTACAGTTAGTAAGACGCAGAAAAAAAGGTAAACCAGGACAACGTTATCACTCCCATAAAGAACTTATTCATCCTAGGGGACAGGGATTAGTTTTATTAGTAAGTGATTGTGTTTCTCCTCTCTGGCAAAAAGCCTTAATTCATTCTTGGCTAAAAGATTGGTCGGAAAAACAACCCACCGCTATTCTGCAACTTTTCCCCGAAAGATTATGGAATAGTACCCAACTAGGACGGGGACGTAAACTCTTTACCACTGCTTTAACTGCTGGGGTTCCCAATCCGAAATTAATCTTAAAAAATTATCCCCAATGGCTACCGATTAACTGGCAAAATACCCTTCTCATTCCCGTAATCACGTTAGAAACAGAAGTCCTCAAACAATGGGCAAAAGTTGTCGCTGGTTCAGGTAATGCTCAGATTTCCGCTTTTTTATTTGATTTAGAATTTATTAAACAACAAATTATTGAAATTTCTCCTATATCCAGAGAGGAAAATAAGCAAGACAGCGAAGATAAAAACAGCATTAAAAATAAAGCCGAGGCAATGGTCGAGCGATTTTTTGCCACCGCTTCAGAACCAGCCAAAAAATTAGCAAAAATGATGGCAGCTGCCCCGGTAAGTATGCAGGTGGTCAATCTTATTCGTAAAACTCTTTTAAACGAAGTGCGTCCCGTTCATGTGGCAGAATTCTACATGGGAGGTCTATTAAAACCGATTGTAGAAAATGAAGAAGGACAGTATCGAGTCTATGACTTTTTGCCCGGGGTACGTCAAGTCTTAAATGATGCTATCGGTAGGCGACAAACTATCAAGGTACTCGATGCTATTTCCCAATATATTGCCGGGGAAATTAAAAGTCCTATCCGCAGTTTTGCCGCTTTATTAACCCTATTACCCACCTATCCCCCAGAACAAAGAGAAAAAATTCTTCCCTTTGCTCAAGTCAGCATCGAAGTCTTAGGCAATCTGGGGGGAGAATACGCAGAATTCGCCGAAAAAATCGCCGTTAATATCTCCAATCCCCTTCCAATCCCTCAACCCTCCCAACCTCCCTTAAAAACCTCTATCTTTGACGTTGCCACCATCGAAATCCTAGAAACCCGTACCTTTGAATTTACCCTAGCAACCATAGAACGTCAGTCTCAAAGAAGTCGTTTTGAACCAAAAAAATGGGTAATTAAAAAGGAAAAAAGGCAAGCAGAAGGCATTGTCCAAAAACTAGCCGAGGGAGTCGAATTGGAATTGATGGAAATCCCTGGCGGCACATTCACGATGGGAACGGAAGACGAGGAAATCGAAAGACTGGTGAAAAAATTTGGTTGGGAAGGATATAGAAGGGAAAGACCACAACACCGAGTAACCGTTTCCTCTTTCTACATGGGGCGTTATCCCATCACCCAAGCACAGTGGAGAGCTATCGCAGCAACCGCTAAAATAGACATCGACCTAGAGACAAACCCTTCTTACTTTAAAGGGAATGAGCTACCCGTAGAAAAAGTTAACTGGTATGAAGCAACAGAATTCTGTAAACGACTATCAAGGGAAACAAAACGGGAGTATCGGCTGCCGAGTGAGGCAGAATGGGAATATGCCTGTAGAGCGGGGACAACAACCGCCTTTCACTTTGGGGAAACGATAACGGCAGATTTAGCTAACTATCGAGCTCCTGAAACCTATGCCGATGAACCAAAAGGAGAATATCGACGTAAAACAACCCCAGTGGGCTATTTTCAGGTAGCTAACGCCTTCGGGTTATACGATATGCACGGAAACGTTTGGGAGTGGTGTGCCGATACCTGGCACGAGAATTATCAAGGTGAGCCGCCGAGAGACGGAAGCGTTTGGGACGAAGACAATAATGATAATCGTTATCAAAACTCATTAATTAGCACAAAAGAACTCTTGACAGATAAACGATACTGTGTATTGCGGGGCGGTTCTTGGTACGACGATCCAAATAGCTGCCGTTCCGCTTACCGCAACCACTACAACCGCCGCGACAACGGCAACTACCTCGGTTTTCGGGTGGTGTGCGGTGCTGGGAGGACTCTGTAACCCTTTTCCCCTTTTTTTCCTTTTTTTCCCTCATTCCCTATTTTTTCTCTTTTCCTTTCTTTCCCGCCTAAGGGCGGGTCGATTTTGTAGGGGCGAACTGCGTTCGCCCACCGGCAATAATTGTCCCACCGGCAATAATCGTCCCGCCCGTTTTTTGGGGATTTGGAGCGATTTTTGGGTTGTTTGGGCGCACGCAATGCGCCCCTACGGGTTTTTGGGTTATTTGGGCGCACGCAATGCGCCCCTACGGGTTTTTGGGTTATTTGGGCGCACGCAATGCGCCCCTACGGGTTTGGGGGCGGTTTTTGGGGATTTGGGTTTTTTGGGGGCGGTTTTTGGGTTATTTGGGCGCACGCAATGCGCCCCTACATTATGATGATGATTAAGACATTTTTTGAGACATCTACAGCTGATGATCACAAGTTGGGAAGATTCATTTTACCAACAACAAAAACTAACTCGAACTTTCCACGAGCCGACCGGTAACATATTTGTATAGGATGCTAGAGATAAGTGTTTGATGGGGAATACCTTCCTCTATTGCCTTAGCTTGAAGTGCTTCCAAATCTAGGGAAGACAGACGTAAAGTAATTTCTTGATCTTTAGTCAGCGTCTCCTTAGCATGGGACTTCAACTCAGCCATTCTAGCCGGCGTTGCCACAGAAACCCACTCATCATTGTTATAGGATTCGAGGATATCTTTTTCTTCAGGAGTTAACTTAGTCATGATTATTTTTATCTCCGAGATATTTTTAAGTTGCTTTTCTAGAAGGGATGATAGTCTTAAGAAAGAGTTCCGAGGAAACTTTATTCCTTATCCTGCTTGAAGTTGCCTATTTTTTTCTTGACTCCACCGAATTGTTTTAATGCTCCTTGGTAGGCAGGTGTTAAAAATTTTCAGATGTCCTCCTTATTAAGGTGGGGTTGATTCATGAATCAACCCTAGGGGGAAGGGGGGATCGAACCCAAAATCCATGTTCAATTTAATTATAACCAGCTACTTAACCGCTTCAGAAAAAATGACTAAATTAATCATTCACCGACAGCAGCGAGAAGCACAATATTACAGCGAGAATTTAGGGGAAGGTATTAATCTCGACATGATGCTTATCCCTAGCGGTTCCTTCCAGATGGGAACCCCAGATCAAGAAATAGAAAGACTCTGTAAAGAATACGATCTAGACTATTTCCAAAGAGAAAGTCATCAACACACTGTTAATATTTCAGCTTTTTTCATGGGACGCTATCCCATCACCCAAGCACAGTGGCAAGCGATCGCCGCAACTGCTAAAATAGACATCGATCTAGAACTAGGGCCTTCCCACTTCAAAGAGCCATATCAAGAGCAGGATAGATGGACAAGACCCGTAGAACAAGTAAACTGGGAGCAAGCAAGGGAATTCTGTAAACGATTATCAAGGGAAACAACACGGGAATATCGGCTACCGAGTGAGGCAGAATGGGAATATGCCTGTAGAGCGGGGACAACAACCGCCTTTCATTTTGGGGAGACAATTACCACAGATTTGGCTAATTACAGAGGAACTGATTGGGAAAAAGACCAAAAAGTTTATCCAGGGAATTATGGAAGGGGACTAAAAGGCATCGATCGAAAACAGACGACACCAGTAGGCTATTTTAAGGTAGCTAATGCCTTTGGTCTGTACGATATGCACGGAAACGTTTGGGAATGGTGCGAGGACGATTATCACCCTAATTATCAAGGCGCACCCACTAATGGGAGTGCTTGGATTAGCAAGAACAAACCTACTACAAAAGTAGTGCGGGGCGGTTCTTGGTGCCTCGATCCGTATTTCTGCCGTTCCGCTTGCCGCGACGACTACTTCCACCGCGGCCTCTACGACTACTACGGTTTTCGGGTGGTGTGCGGTGCTGGGAGGACTGTGTAACCCTTTTTCTCTTTTTTCTCTTTTTACCCTCACATCTGATAATTTTTAACGCCTACCTACTTAGGGTTTGCTGAAAAAGTACGGGCGAAGCATTCGGGCAATAACCTATCGGTGAAACCGTAGATTTTCTATCCGAATGCTTCGCCCCTACAGGACGCGGGCTGATGAAGAGGCAAGGTTTTGAAGCACGATTCTCTCAAAATCTGGCACCTGTTTCACGAGAAAAGCCACAAAACCCTTACCTTGCCTACATTTCACATTTATTCAGCCAGCCCTACTTAGGACTGGCTGAATAATGGTAAAACCTTTTTAAAATAAGGCTTTTGACCTGTTAAAATCCGATGTTCATGCTGCGAAAATAGGATTGGAACCTTCAAAAACCTTGCATTATCCTTTTTGTAGTACATAAATTAATACAAAAAAAAGACGGCAACAAAGCCTGAAACGACCGACTACTGACTCCTAACCCCACCAACAAACTTTTTGCCGCAAACCCTAATTATTGATCAGTAATTCCCAGATTTCTCCCCTATTATTGCCCTGGGAATTAATGTTTCGTCGGGCTTTTACCCTTTGAATATTATAATTTTTATATAAGTCATCAAAAAAATTATTGTCAGAGTCAAAGTTTTTAAGGTCGGAATTACTTAAGATAAATTTATAACCGGCCTGATCCAATCGATCGATAAATTCTTTTAATCTTATTTGCTCCTCATCGTTAAAATTTTCTTTAGTATAAGAGGTAAAAGCTGATGTTTTTTTAATCGGTTTATAGGGAGGATCAAAATAAAATAAAGTCTTGTTATTGGCATAATTTAGAGTTTGGACAAAATCTCCTTGTAGGATCGTCACTTTCTGTAAATGATGATTGACAGCTAATAAGTTTTCTTCATTGCAGATCAACGGTTTGACATATTTTCCAAAGGGGACATTAAAAAGTCCTTTGCTATTGACTCTATAAAGTCCATTAAAACAAGTTTTATTGAGAAATAATAACAAAACTGTTTTTTCTAGACAGTCATCGCAGCTGCGAGAATTAAATTCTATTCTTTTATCTAAAAAAAACTTTTGTTGTTCCTCTAGATTTTTAAGTTCATAAAAATCCTGCTGAATTTGTTTAAGCTTGACTATTAATTCTTTGACATTATTTTTAATAACATTATAAGCCCTGATTAAATCAGGATTGATGTCATTAATAATGACTTTTTGGACAGAAGAAAAATTATTTAAGACTGAGAATAAAACCGCACCACCTCCGACAAAAGGTTCAATGTAGTTAAACTGACAATCTTGAGAAATTTGGGAATTAATCAAAGATAGAATATTGGGAACCAGTTGAGTTTTACCTCCCGCCCACTTTAAAAAAGGTTTGGCGCTAACTGTTTTCCTTTCAGACAAAGAAGTGGTCATTATTCCTACTAGATTATCCTAATTTATTCGATTTACAGCCCAATTCAAGAAAACCTGAAAGGCGGATTTGATATCAGAAAGGTAAACGGGGCATTTTTTTCAATACTGACTCAATTTGGTTGATTAAATCCAGCAGACGATTGCCATCCACATGAACCTCGCTGGTGGGATAATTAGCGAGGACTTCGATGATTTGAATCTCATTATCATTAATGGCAGAAGTGACTAGGGAACCCCGTAAAGCTTGCCGACTAGCAGCCCGATTGGGGGTGTGGACAATTTCGGCGGCATAATCTAGCAAACTTTCGCCAAAAAAACTATTAAGAAATTTGGAAAGAAAGACGGCATCCACCGCTACCCGACGATTAAGGATTTTACGGAATTCTTCGGGTTTTTGGTTAGCCATCTTTAATTGTGCCGCTAAAGCGGGGGCTAATTCGCCTGTTTCGCTCAATTGCTTTAATTCTGATACCGATACAGACCCTTGGAAGATGTAGTATTTGATGATAGCTGATTCGGCGGCTGACAAAGATTGACAAACACCGAGAAAGATAGATATTCCTAGGGGAAGTAAAAGATTTTTGAACATAAACCAAAGGTGCAAAACAAGCGAAAAGCGGTCGGGATGATTGACTCATTCTAGCGGAATTGGTTGCCGCTTAGGAAAAACTTAAGACGGTGTTGATTATCTAGAGATGAATTTTTTAGTCACCCAACTGGAAGCGGAAAGCTGATAGCTTAAGGCTAATCATTAATTTACATTCGCGAGAGAGCAGCGATTTTCGCTAGTTTATCTTTTTCCAAACCGTTGAGATCTTCTAGCTTTAACCATCCTTCCTTTAATAGTTGAGCAAAGACAAAAATTAGGGAAGTATAGCGATAGTCATATTTACCATCAATCTGATGTCGTCGGGCGCTTAGATAATCGTGCATTTGCCAGATATCATCTAAAACCGTGATCTGACCAGACTGTTCTTTAATATGTTCTATTAAAGTGCTAGTTTCTCGCTGATAGGCTTTTTGGAAAGCAGTTTGAGCAATTTCTTGTTCGGTATCTGACCAAATTATTTCACTCATAGGCATGATTTTAGTTTTAGGGATGATAATTTTGGGTTTTTGAACTACCTCGACTCTTTTCGCCGACATCTGTTAAGAATGATTGTTTAGTTATTCTTACCTAGATCGGAGAAGAAACCAGTGTATTTACCAATTTTTTTAAGTCAGCCTTTTAATTGTAGAAAAAAAAGAGTTCACTTGACAAGGAACTCTAATAAATTTCATCAGAATTTTTAATGATTTCTCTCAGTAGCTATTTAGCCACGGGCAAAGTTTAATAATTCTTTCGGAGAAGCTAATAAGTCGATCGCTACGAAGAAAATTTTATTATCAGGAGTTAGGAGGAAGCGCCACGCCATATTCATGCCCACACCTGCACCAAACCAGGGGGTTTGTACTTTCCCCGTCACTTTAATCTGAGTAAAACCGTCATCGGCGGGTTCCACCACACCGCGTTCGGGGATTAATTTCAAATTTTGGCATTCTTCCCGGAAAAAGCGATATACTGCCTCTTTACCGACGATGGGACGTTGGAAAGGTGGTTGCAGAGCGCCGTCAGGGGTGAATAATTCAATTAATACATCAAAGTCGTTAGCGTTGAGGTTGTCCATGTAGTTGAGGACGGTGGCATTGGTAACGCCTTCAATGCTAACTTTTGTCCGTTCGGCAATATTTTGGGGGGGAACCACGGGTTCGGAAATACGGTTATAATCGCCCAGTTTCTTGGGATCGTAGCCCATATCCACCACACAATTCCGCAGAACGGTGATTTGTTGTCCCGACTCTAATTTTTTAATCCCGTCTAAAACGGCGCTAGCATTAGCAGATAGTTCATAACCCTTGGGAATTGGGGCAACACTGCCATCTTCCATCCATTGTCCTAATTGATACCAGAATCCCAGTTTGATATTAGCAGACCAAGTGCTGTAGGTGCGACAAATCGGGGTGTCAGCATGGTTCGCTAAGTCGCACATCACCTGCGACTGTTGCAAAGGTGACATCTGCCGAATTTCATTCATGGTGTTTTCGGCAAATACCATACTAGCAGCGCCGGGGGCGGCAACGGTGATGGTTTTGCCCATTTCTAGGTAGGCAAACCAAATCAAGGCTAGTTGATCTTCGGTATTCAGCTGATTGAAACGCGCAATCGTGGCGGGAACCACATCCGCTGATAGCGTGTTGGGGAAAATGCTCCGCGCTGATTCGATCGTAAACGGCATAGATTCACCTTGAAGTAAAGTTTTGTATCAATTTACTGGCATTCTATCATATTGGCGACCCAAGGCAGCACCGATGGAGAAACTTTCCCAAAAAAAGCTGTACTTTAGATCACACTTGCCCAGGATTATCACAAAATCTTAATGGTTGAACAACTGTTCCATCATTTATCTAGGGGTTTGCGGCAGCAGCGATCGCTGTTTGAGGATGATTTTTGCTGCTCTAACTCGTTTTCAACCCAGGAATACTCTTGATGCTCCCTAGTTTTTTCTAGGATTTCTCACCCCGTAGTAGGCCGTAAATTTGATCCGTATAGTCATAAAACTGAGATTGTCGTTTAATTTTATAATTACGATCTGCGGGTAAATTAATTGTTAATTCCCGTTCTATAGTCCCTGGTCTAGCACTCAAAACATAAATACGTTGAGCCAAAAAAAACCGCTTCATCCACATCCTGGGTAATCATTAAAATACTACACCTAATTTTTTGCCAAATTTCAATTAAATATTCGTGCATTCTTTCTTTGGTTTGTACATCTAAAGCGGCAAAAGGTTCGTCCATTAATAAAACTTTGGGATGACAAGCAAGAGAGCGGGCGATCGCAACCCGTTGTTTCATCCCACCCGATAGTTCTCTAGGGTAAGCATTAGCAAATTGGGTTAAACCGACAATATCCAGATAATAACAGGCCACTTCCCAGCGTTCTTTTGTCGATAATCCCTGTAGTTTTAAACCAAATTCAACATTTTTTTGGATCGTCATCCAGGGATAGAGTGTATAATTTTGAAAAACCATGCCGCGATCGGCTCCTGGCCCTATCACTTCAACACCATCAACGGTAATTTTGCCAGAAGTGGGCAGTTCTAAACCCGCAATCATTCGCAACAAAGTCGATTTTCCCGAACCAGAGGCCCCGACTGCACAGACAAATTCAGCACTGTCAACGTGTAAATTAATATCTTTCAGAGCGACCACAGTACCTCGTTTAGTGGTGAAAATTTTATTGAGTTGGGTAATTTCTAAGTGCATTAAGGTTCTTCTCTTATCATTAAAATAACTTTACTGGTGACATAATAAACTCTGTGCTTGAGTTTTTAGGTTAACGAGTAATTGACCATTTACAAGTCCACTGCAAAAACAAACGAAAACTTAAATCTAGAGCAAAGCCAATAATTCCCAGGACAATTAAACAGGCAAAAATTTCATCGGTTCTCAGAAATTTTTGAGCCAATAAAATGCGTTTGCCTAATCCATTATCGGCCGCCACCAATTCCGCTACCACTACCAAATTCCAAGCGGCCGCCATATTAACGCGAAAAGTATCAATAATATTAGGAATAATATAGGGAGTAATCACTTTAAATAAAACCTGTTTTCGAGTTCCTCCCAGGGTATAAGTTACTTCGATTAATTCCTGGGGAATAAACTTAACTGCATCCATAATCATCAGAGTATTAAAGAAAATTGTCCCGATAAAAATAAGCATGATCTTTGACGTTTCTCCAATACCCAAATAAATAACCAATAGGGGAATAAAAGCAGGAGCGGGCATATAACGGACAACGCCAATAATCGGTTCCATTAAACTACGAATACTCGGAAAAGTTCCCATTAAAATCCCCAGGGGAATAGCAAACAATCCTCCCAAAAAAAAGCCCCCAACTACTCGTAAAAAACTGGTAATAGTATCTTGAATTAAAAAGCCCTGTTCTGCTAATTTTCCTAGTGCTTGAATAACGGCTAAAGGAGAGGGCAAAAATACGGATTCAATGCAGCAATTCTCATTTTGAAACGATTTTGCGTTGTTTCAGCGACCTAGAGATTCGTTAAGAATTATTAACCCCTCTAGGTGCAAGGGTTTTAATGTCATGAAACCTTAAAATGAGAATTGCTGCGCGATTATCTTCACACTTGACAACGCTTGTCATTTTTGGTAGGCCACGGCGTGATTGCAAGCTCAACAACATTTTTTAGGAGGCATTTATTTGTGACATTAGTAAAACTAATCAAAAACTCCGTTAGGGGGGGTAATACTTATCAGTCTCTCCATCGCCAGTGGAGTACAAGCGGCCAGTATGACAATTCCGGTGACCGTTAACAGCAAAGCTGGTCCTTGGCTTTGGAATAATACGACTCTCAATACAGCTTATCAATATGGGGTGAGCGATCACATAGCTCCAAGTACAATCAATAGCAGTTCTGGGTTAGATTTTACCGCAGGGAATACTCTGACAATTAATTATTTCAATGGGAAAACCAATGCTTCTGGAGCTTCTCCTGAAGTAGATGCAAAAGGTTATTTCGGCTCTCCATCTACATACATCACAAATGACTTTGGAGGGACTAGCGGATTAGGGTTTCCCAGCAAATATATGACGGCTGATTGGGATACCTACCTAAATCAGCTAGTAGGTACGTTTGCTGATGCAACTGGAGCGATCATCTATGATGGTACTTTCAGGATGAGGCAGTTTCACTTCCCACAAAAAACTCGGCTCTCTTGGTTTGGTTAGATTAAATGTAGCCTAGCATATACTTTTCTGTTCGGTCATCCCGAGAGAATTAAGGATAAACTGATGTCTGATGCACAATTTGGAGATTTATTATCGGTTTCTTGCATTATGAGAGAGGACAAAAGCGAGAAAGTCTGACATTCTTAGGATAGGTAGCACGAAAATCGAGGCCATTTCTCACGATGCAAGCTCTGCTAGAAAAAGCTCAGATAGCGTTGAATAAAAAGGACTGGGAGACAGTAAACGCCAGCATACAGCGACTTTTAACCCAAAAAGATGCTATTGAACCGATTATTAACGATGAAATCCTCGATTTAGCCCTAGAAGCTTTACAAAAATGCGATTTTCAACAGCGATGGGAGATAGCGAAACTATTTCCTAAAATCGGTCAATCGGCGATCGCTCCTTTAATTGCCCTGTTGGAATCCGAGGAACAAGATGGGGAAATGCGCTGGTTTCTGGCGAGAATTCTCAGCCAATTTGACGATCGAGCCTGTATTCTCGCTCTCAGTCAACTATTGCAAAGGTCGGAGGAGGAGGAACTCAGCCAAATGGCTGCGGCCGCTTTAGCTAATATCGGCAGTTCTGCGATCTCTAGTTTAGGACAATTACTGTCCGACTCGAACACGCGTTTTTTAGCCGTACAAGCTTTATCACAAATTCGCCGGCCGGAAATTATCGAACCGCTTTTAACCGTAGTTAAGGATGAATCTAGCGCCATTCGGTCTATCGCGATCGAAGCTTTAAGCAGTTTTCACCATCCCCAGATTACTGCGATTATCCTCGATGCTTTACAGGATCCGGCCATAGATGTGCGACGGGAAGCAATTAAAGCTAGTAGTTACCTGGGGCCAAATTATCCCCAAGCAGATTTAGTTAACCATCTGCAACCTCTGTTATTCGATGTCCACCTCGAGATCTGTCAAGAAACGGCGATCGCTCTCGGTCGTATCGGCACAGTAACCTCAGCCAAAGCTTTAAATCCACTCCTGGAATCTTCCTTAACTCCCGATAGTTTAAAATTAACTGTAGTGCGAGCATTGGGCTGGATCGAGGATCAGGAAGCTTTAAATTACCTAGAAAAGGCTTTATATAGCGAAAATATCTTGATTTGTCGGGAAATTATCGCGATTCTCGGCTGGCAAACCTCCCAGAAATTACGCCGACAAGCAGGGGCAATTCTCGGTAATTTTTATCACTCCCGTCCGGCGATCCTCACTCATACGGGAGTTAAACAGTCTCTAGCGATCGCTTTAGGAGAATTAGATCGGGACAATAAAAGTATTTTGCTGACTTTAGCGGCCGATGGGGAGGCGATCGTCCGTCTCCATGCTCTCAGCGCCCTGAAAAAGCTAGATCATAGGACTATATAGGGTCTGCTGAAAAAGTTTCTCCTAGGGGCAGGGTATGGGGTCTAGGGTGTAGGGTGTAGGGTGTAGGGTTTTACCCATTTTCATCTCGTAAGTAGTTAGACAAAATTAATTACATAATTTTCTCCAAATTCTTTCAGAATTTTTTCCACAGATTCAACAAAAGTTTCCCAGCTAGAGTAGGCATCTATCCCAAGCCATTCATACTTAATAAATCGCCCCAAAATTTCAATCAAATTCAACTGAGGCGAATAAGATGGCAATACAAAGATAGTAATCTGACGTTCTTGCCATTCTTCAAGTTTGTCAAGAATAGCATCGCTGACAGGAATAGATGACTGATCAACAACAATCACTGTTGGCTTGTCTACTGAGGGGAAAAACGTATCAATACAAGCGATAACTACATCAGAATTAATGCTTTGCTCAGAAACATAGGTTTCAAGATGATTCTTTCGATTCATGATTCCCAAAACATTTAATCGGCGACTGTGACGGCTAAGAATAGTCAAGTATTCTCCGATATTTTGCCAACCATAAGGGAGAGAAGGGACGAGACTAAATCCCACTTCATCTAAGTAATATAGGTTAATTTTTCCTGCGTTTTCTAGTTGCTTAAATTCTTCAAGCTGTGCCTTTTTTTGTTGATATTCATCAGGTTCTGGTTTTCCGCCTACTGCTTTACGCATACGATGCCAACTCATTTTCAGGGTTTTAAGAACTCTTTGAAGGGTTTTTTTACTACTTTTAATTCCCCATTCATCTTCCACTTTTCCCAACACCTGTTTTAATTGCCTTGGTTCTTGTTCTGTCCATTCTTTAATCTTGGCCTTCTGTTCAGAATTAAAGGTTGGTTTACGACCTCTTCCTGGTTTATTATACAATCCTACCAGACCCTCTGATTCCCATCTCTCAAACCAATTGTAAATTGTTTTACGGCTTACTTGAAAAATCTGCATGAGATTTTCTACTTTTGTGCCTTGATTTGCTAAGATTAGACAAGGCGCTCTTTGACGCACCTGCAATTTTTTACTTTGGCAATAAATTCGTTTCAGTAATTTAGCGGAAAGAGGATTTATTTCTCTGAAAAATATCATAAGTAATCGAAATTAATTCACCGCCTCTCTAGCTTACTATATTATTGCTTATTTGTGTAATTAATTTTGTCTTATTACTTAACTCTCGTGCTTCTGTGAAACATCCGCCTTCTTCTCTGCTTACCTCTGACATTTCTGTTCTTGCTCTCCTAAACTCTCGTGCTTCGTTGATTTTTGATCAGGATACCATCTTTTTAAAAGAGCCGCACCCAATGCAATTCGCCCCTACAATAATATTATTGCGCCAATGGTAGGGGCGCACCGCGTGCGCCCATAATGTAACTTCGCCAGTCTAAATATTCCGTTATCAGTTAAAAAAGGGGATAGCAACAGTCAGCTATTTTACGGTTTACTAACCGCCGATTCTAACATAGTAATTGTTCCCCGATTAGCATCAAATTCTACCTCAATACCAATAGCAATAGTCTCGATAATCTCCAAATGTCCGATCATTAAACCTAAACAAGCGGGAATTTTTAAAGGTTGAATATATTCTCGGATTACTTCTTCTAAAGTCAGGGAACCATAGTCACTATCGGCACTACAATTGCTACATTGACCGAAGATAAACCCAGCTAAATTATCGAAAATTCCCGCTAATTTTAATTGATTTAACAGGCGGTCAATTTCATAAACATCTTCACCAATATCTTCTAAAAATAGGATAGCACTGGTAAAATCTGGTAGATAGGGAGAACCTGCGATCGAGGCTAAAGTGGTTAAATTCCCACCGATTAATTTACCTTTTGCTTGACCTTTAGTAATAGTTTGAATCCGATTTTTTACCTGCATTAAACGATTAGCATCATCGGGATCGGGAATATTTCTAAAAGTCAACTTTTCCCCAGAAAATAAAACCCGTCGAAAGCTTTCAGTTTGAGCAGTGCGCCAACTAGAAAAGCCATTGGGAGCATGGAAAGTAACTAAACCAGTTTTGGCATAAATAGCCAATAATAAAGAGGTTATATCACTAAAACCACAGATGATTTTCGGATTACGGCGAATTAAATCGTAGTCAAGATAAGGTAATAAACGAGCGCTGCCCCAACCGCCGCGAATTGGTAAAATTAAGGCAATATTATCATCGGCAAAAAATTGATTTATATCTGACGCTCGCTCCCTATCTTTACCGGCTAAATAACCATAACGATCTAAAGCGTATTTACCAACTTTTGGGACTAATTTTAGGGCTTTAACTGCTTCGATAACTATATTTAAATCATCTTCTTTAAAAGTTGCCCCCGCTGGACTAATAATACCCACTCCGTCCCCCGGTTGTAGATGTGGCGGTTTAATTAGAGGAAAATTATTACTAACAACTTTTCTAGGAATTAGGGAAAAACTAACAGCAGTTATGGCAGTAGTAGTGAGAAATTGACGGCGCTTCATCCTGATAGTTTTTAGAAAAATTGCAAGGGAAAGAGGACAATTAATGCCCAAAAATGATATTTTTGTTTTCCTTCTAATGGGTTTAGTCGATTTTCTATTCCCTCGACTTTTCCCGTTAACACCGCTTGGCCTACCTTGAAATCCCTCACATCTTTTTGTAAAGAATCGATTTTTCCCTCAATCCCCATCAAGATAGTTTCTAGGGAATAAGTAACCGTTTCCTGAGATTGATTCATTTGTTCAAGACCTTTTAGTTAATTGTTGCCCTAGAAAAGCAATTATGCCTCCGATTTTGCCATATCGCGAATGATATCGCCGCGGGTGATAATACCGATCACTTTGTGGGTTTCTTCCTCAATCACCGGTAAACGACGCACATGACGATCATACATTAACGAGGCCGCTTCTTTCAAAGGGCGATCGGCTGTGATACTAATAGGTTTATCGGTCATTACTTCCCCCACGGTTTGACCGAGAGCTTTATGGAGTAATTTCTCGTGACGGCTAGGATTTTGTAGATAGATGACGCTATCGAGGAGCATAATGTAAGGAGGAGCTTCTACTCCCGTTTCCTGCCACATAAGGTCAGTTTCGGAGATCACCCCAATCAGTCGTATATTGTCATCCACCACGGGTAAACCACTAAACCGCTTTTCGGCCAAAATCTTCACTGCTTCAGACAGAGAAGTGTTAGCAGTGACGGTGATGGGATTGGGAGTCATGATATCGGCAACTGTTTTTGTCATCTTAGCGACCTGCGACAATAATGCTTTCTCTCTCTATCTTATCATTAGGGTAATCAGTCACCGCTTAATTATGACTATTCTTCAATCTTCGGCTGAGAAAATGGTATAACATAAAAAGGAAATGGGATATTAATTTAGTTAGTTGACAAGGAAAAAGAAAAATGATCGCTCAACCTCAATACCCAGAAAGAATGACCCCGGAAGAGTATCTAGAATGGGAAGCTACACAGGAATGTCGCCATGAATACATTGATGGGGAAATTATCGCCATGACTGGGGGTAGTCTGCCTCATAATGATATTACCTTGAATTTTTACACTGCTTTAAGACTTCATCTCCGTCCGCGAGGCTGTCGAGTGAATGTATCTGATGCGAAAGTACAAGCTAATAATAGTCGTTATTTTTATCCCGATTTGGTGATTAGTTGCGATTTTAGGGATAGAGAATCTCGTAATTTTATTCAACATCCACAAGTGATTATTGAAGTGCTTTCCCCCAGCACAGGAAACTATGATCGCACCAAAAAGTTACAATACTATCGTCAGATTCCTAGTTTACAAGAATACGTTTTAGTCGCTCCCGAATCGATCAGTGTTGAGGTTTATCGTCGCGGTGAAGATAAAATTTGGTTTTACTGCGCTTATAGTCAAGGGGAAGAAATTATTCTATCTAGTCTCGATTTTCACTGTGCGATCGAGTTAATCTATGAAGGGATAAGTTTCGATTAAAGAAAGTTTACAAAAAGGTCAAATATTCCTAGACTTAAAATAAATACGTCCCGATTGTTTCGATAAATTCTATGTTACCGCCCCTATTAGTTCTTGATCCCTTGTTAGAAAACTGGTTACGAGAAGATCTCGGTAGAGGCGATCGCACCACCCAAGCAATTTTCTTCGGTCATGCTAAAATCGGTCAAGCTAGTTGGATTGCCAAGGAAGCGGGAGTTATTGCCGGTTTACCCGTAGCTGAACGAGTTTTTCAACTGCTTAACCCCACTATTCACTTTACCCCCACCGTTGCCGAGGGGGAATTCTGCTCCAAGTCTAAAGTTATTGCTGAGATAGAAGGTTCCCTCGATGCGTTGTTGATTGGGGAAAGAGTCGCTTTAAATCTTGCTATGCGCTTGAGTGGGATTGCTAGTGCCACTCGTCAGTATGTGGAGAAAATTGCCGATTTATCGACAAGACTCGTGGATACTCGCAAAACTACCCCCGGATTGCGAATTTTAGAAAAATATGCCTCCGGTATCGGTGGCGCTATTAACCATCGTTTGGGGTTAGATGATGCAATTATGATTAAAGATAATCATATTCAAGCAGCAGGCAGCATTGAAGAAGCAGTGCTTCGTGTACGGCAAAATATGCCCTATCCTCTCACAATTGAGGTAGAAACCAGCCAATTAGAAGAAGTGAATCAGGCCCTGCAGCAGCAGGTAGAGATCATTATGTTAGATAATATGGATTTAGAGATGATGCAAACTGCTGTGGAGATGATCCGCAATTTTAATAGTAAAACCAAAATAGAAGCATCGGGAAATATTACCCTTGATCGCATTCGCAACGTGGCCGAAACAGGAGTAGATTATATTTCCACTAGCGCCCCAATTACCCGTTCTACTTGGTTAGATATTAGTATGAGAATTGATTAAAAGGCTATATCAGTTATCAGTTATCAGTTATCAGTTATCAGTTATCAGTGAACTTAAAACGGTTCTTCGGTTTGTGTTATGCAATAGACGGGGGTTATAAGGGATGAAACCCTTATAGAGAGATGTCTTAGGCAATTTTTGTCAATTGTTTTTGATCTAGAACGAACTAATCAATTAAGTCTCTTGCCAAATTAAGGATTTGGTTGATTTATGCCCCCCGATCAAACCATATCAAGTAACAAAGAACCCTTAAAACTCAAATCTGATCAGTGATCACTGACTCCTATCTATTCTAACCTCGATCGCATCGCCAATATTTAGGTGTAATTGCTTTTGGGCGCTCCCACTATTGACGGCAATTTCTAACCCCCCGTGACTACCGATAAAAGCGACTATTTCCCCCGAAGGAACATCACTATAGGTGTTTTTTGCGGGGATAATTTTTGGCCCCAACTGCACTGACCAATTTTTTCCCTCTAGGAGATAATCGGGAATATTGCTGATTAAATTGCCAAAAATGTCAATATATTGAATTTGACCCCTGATTTTATCTTCCTCGATCTGCGGAACAGCGATCGCTAATTGTTGCAAGCTATCGGGATCAATAATCTCACCTAACATTTCTAGGGGTACTCCCCGGGACAAATAAGCGGCCACAGCAGCAAAAATATCACGACCGTGAAAAGTAGTGCTAGGGTTAGGGGTGCGCCAATAGGAAGAATTATTGAGATTAACGGCAGATATAGCGGGAGATTGACTTAAAATGCCACTAAATAAACCATTATCTGGCCCGACTAAATAACCACCGGCAAAACGAATCCCTACCCCACGTCTTTTGCTTCCTACCCCTGGATCTATAACTGCCAGATGAATAGTGCCTTGGGGAAAATATTGATAGGCATTCAGGAGGATAAAACGACCAGCGTAAAGGTCTTGGGGCGAAATTTGATGATTCAGATCGATCGTGCGAGCATGGGGGGCAATTCCCGCGATTACTCCCTTGATCATGCCCACATAACCGTCCCGTAGTCCAAAATCGCTAGTAAGGGTTATTATTGCCTGTTCCGTCATCGACTTGTCACTATGGTTGCCAACAGCTTTAATAAATCTTAACGCTAAATTCAGTAGCTAAAGATACAGTTTACCAAGGAGAATGTTATGATTTAGATATAAGGTAAGTTAAGTCGCTCAAAAGTCTGTCCATCATGAACAAAAATCGTCAGCAAGTCCTAACACAAGCCGCCGTCGCTCATAGGGAAACACTCCGCAGAAATTTACAACACCGACTGGAAGTAGCTAGAGCGCAGGGAAATGAAGCTTTAGTGCGTCAATTAGAAGCAGAGGCGGCCTATTTGCACCTTCGTTAGATTTAATCGGTGTTTAGTCATAGTCTAGTTGTCGGTTTCTAGTGATCGGTATGCCGATCACTTTTTTTTGGGCGAATTTTTTTTTAATTGCTGATATCTCCACTGGCAATCCCTAAAATAGAAAGAACAGCAGTGTAGAGATCAAATAATTATGGCTTTTTTTCGGCAATATATCGCCCCGCTCCTGACTATCTTCGTGTTTTTAGTTGCTCTGGTTGCCACCGGCATCCGGATTTTTTTACCGGCAGATTTAGCGGCACCCGCTCCGATTGAGCCATCCCTAGGCATGATTTTCTCTTATCCTTGGCATGGTTAACCTTCCCGAAGATTATCAGCTGCGACTGGGAAAAATGGGCGATCGCTATCTACTCATTAATTTTCTCACCCGCACCTATGAAGAATTTTTTCCCGAACAAAAAAACCTCTCCCATCTAGCTGATACAGTCAGACAGTTTTTTTGCCTCGATACTCCCCTGTGGATCGTCGAAGCACAACAAACGGCGATCGCTTGTCTCTGGATGGGGAGTGCCGTCGATCAGGTGACAGGCGATCGCTATGGTCATATTTTCCTAATTTACGTCGCTCCCCAGCATCGTCGCCAAGGTATCGCCAGCGCACTAATCGATCGAGCTAAGGATTGGGCAAAAAGTCGCGGACAAACCCGCATCGGTTTACAAGTCTTCATCAATAACGACAATGCTCTCAATCTCTACCAAAATCTCGGCTTTCAAACTCGCTCTTTGCTGATGTGGAAAAATATTTAGAAACTGTCAGGAGATAGGGTGATAGGGTTTTGGGGTGATAGGGTTTTGGGGTGATAGGGTTTTGGGGTGATAGGGATTTAGGGGTTTAGGGAAATTTCATCCAAATGCTCCACTTCCCCCCGCAACGCGCACGAAGTGGTCCCCCCACTTCCCCACTTCCCCACTTCCCCACTTCCCCACACCCCACACCCCACACCCCACACCCCACACCCCACACCCCACACCCCACACCCCACACCCAGGAAAAACTTTTTGCCGCAAACCCTCATTATTCTCGAGCGAGCGACAAAGGTTAAAATTTAGGAAACACTGGAATAGACTAGCAGTCAACGTGGGTAAAAACACCCTATTTTATTAACCTACACTAATCGCGCTTTAGGAGTCAGCAGTTTTCATGGATTCCGTGATAACCCTCCAATGTCAAAACCTAACCTGTCTATCCCCGAACGCTCTCACTAATAGATTCTGTGAAAAATGCGGTACTCCTTTAGTTAAGTGCTATTTATGGATGATGGGTGATTGGGTGAGAACCTATTATCATGTTGGCGAGCTAATTGATAATCGTTATTTGGTCAAACAACCACAAATTGTTCTTGATACTAAACCCGCTCAAGCACCCCAAGCACCGGAAGAACCTCCTAGCTGGCTCTCCCTCTACCTAAAATTGTTACCCTTCCATCTCCACATACCCCAAGTCTATGGCTATATTCCCAGTCCCGATGAACGCTTGAATATGGACATCTGGCTGTTGGAATACGGCACTATTCCCCTCGATGAAACGGGAGAATTAATATATCCGGAACTATTGCCCACTCTGGCCGAGGTTTGGTCGCAAGCTTCCGATTTAAGGCAAATTCACTGGTTATGGCAAATGGCCAAACTCTGGCATCCCCTCCAGAAAAAAGCTGTGGTCTCTAGTCTGCTCAACCCTTCTCTGACGAGAGTGAATAATCAGCTGCTGCAATTGCTAGAATTAAGCAAAGACGAGGCTACCGCTCCCAATTTACAAGATTTAGGGGCCTTGTGGTCTGGTCTGATCCCGACGGCAGCCGCTAATCTTCAAGATTTTCTCGCATCCCTAACCCAAGAGCTAGAATCCGGTGATCTCGATCGCCCAGAGTCCCTGATCACTATCCTCGATTATGCACTACAGCACTACGGTGGAGGTCAAGAACGCACCTATGAGATTTTTACCTGCACCGATACCGGTCCGCTGCGGGAACACAACGAGGATGCCTGTTATCCCCCGGCTAATCAGGCCATAACCCTCGCGCATGGTCAGAATCCCCTGGTGATTGTCTGTGATGGCATCGGCGGTCAGGAAGGGGGCGAAATCGCTGCTCAATTGGCGATCAAAACCCTCTCTAGGGAAATTAATCATAGTCCCACGAATGATATTGAAGTCTATCCCGATAGTCACAGTCTTGTCCTCGAACAGGCGATTCGTGTCACCAATGATCTGATCAGTCAACGCAATGATCAGGAGTCAAGACAAGATCGTCAGCGCATGGGTACTACTCTCGTCATGGCTTTTGCCCACGCTCAGGAAATGTACGCAGCCCATGTGGGGGATTCCCGCATCTATTGGATTACTGCCCACAGTTGTCATCAAGTGACGGTGGATGACGATCTCGCTTCCAGGGAAGTGAAATTAGGCTATCTCCTCTATCGTGATGCGATACAGTATCCCAACGCGGGGGCCTTGGTGCAAGCTTTGGGCATGAGTAGCGCCACTAATCTCCATCCCACTGTTCAGAGGTTGATTGTTGATCAAGATTGTGTTTTTCTCCTCTGTTCCGATGGTTTAAGTGATTATGATCGGGTGGAACAATACTGGGACAGTGAAATTGTGCCTCTTTTGCGAGGAGAGAAAACCGTGACAGCCGTGGGGGAAAGTTTATTACAACTAGCTAACCAGAAAAACGGTCACGATAACTCCACCATCGCCCTAGTTTATTGTCGGGTAGTTCCTAGGGCTGAACCTGTCACGCCTTTAGTTTATGCTGAGGTCAAAGAACGGATTATTCTCGATTTTAATGACCAAGATTTTGATAACAGCGAAGAAACCTACTCCGAAGAAGAAGTGGTGACGGCAATACCCACTCCCCCCCCTGCATCTTCTTCTGTTTCTAGTCGTGCTTCTTCCCCTGAGCGCACTACAGTTTCATCCCTAGTCGTGGTAGCGATCGCTGTCGGTTTCCTCAGTTTGCTTGCCGCGATCGCTTGGCAATTCCTAAGTCGTCATCCCGCTCCCAATCCATCGATTTCTCCCGCACCTGTCACAGATCCCACTCCAGTGACGACACCCTCCGCACCTGTCACCAGTCCCACTCCCCCCAATGCTTCCCCTAACTAGGGTTGGCTGAAAAAGTTGTTCGTGGAGGCAGGGTGTGGGCTTCGGCCGTGAGCTTTTGCCGAACGGGTGTGGGGTGTGGGGTGTGGGGTTTTGGCTGAAGATTAATCGGCTTGTCGGGGGTTGCCAGAGCAAGTTAAGATAAAATGCCCGATTAACTGCCGAGTCTATCATATATGGTTGATGCTGCGACCTTCTCCTCCGACACCTCCGCGATCATTGATGCCTTTGAAACGCCTCTAGAGTTTAACTTTCAACTGCCGGATCCCGAAGATGAAACCATCCAAGATCATGATTTTCAGCAGCAACTGGATTCTTTTTGGCAAGTCTGCGATCGCTTTGATTTGCAAACGGAAATCTGGCGGGGGCGAATTTTGCGAGCTATTCGCGACCGGGAGAAGCAAGGCGGTGATAGTCGCGGTACAGGCTTTTTAAACTGGTTAAAACAGCGAGAAATCACTAAAAGTCAAGCTTATGCTCTGATTCAATTGGCTAATAGTGCCGATACTCTCCTCGCAGAAGGACAACTGGCTCCCGATAGTATCAATAATTTTAGTAAACGCGCCTTCGTGGAAACGGCCAAATCTGCCCCCGAAATTCAAAAATTAGTCAGTGATGCGGCCCGACAAGGGGAGAGAATTACCCGTCGGGAGGTGAAGCAATTGGCCGATGAATGGACGGCGATGAGTTCAGAATTACTACCCGATGAAGTGAAGGAAAAAGCCAGCGACGGCAGTTTACCGGCGCGTCATCTCGCCCCCTTAGTGAAAGAATTAGAAAAGTTACCCGATACTCATATCGACACTCTCCGTCAAGAAATCGCCGCTAATCCCGATGTGGAGACGGTAAAATTAATCACCTCGGAAGCACGCAGTTTAGCCAAATATCTCGACGCGGCGGCCCAAGTACAAACTCTCCGACGAGGTAATTTAGATATTGAAATGGCTCTAGAAGAAGCTTTGCGCGTCGATTGTCTAAACACGGCAGCGGATCTGGTTAAACAAGCCACACAATTAGAGCAAGCCGTAGCTAAACTTTATACTACTTGGAAACGTTTAGGTAGTTTGTCCGATCGCCTCTATGTGGATACGGGAGCAAGTAATCCCCATCTGCGATCGATGTTAACCTGTTTGGAAAGTTTAACCAGTGAAGTGATCGAAGTGGAACTGGATGAAGCTGGGCAAAAAATGGTACGTTTACGCATTATCAGCGATGGGGGAAGTTAGATGCTTTGTTGGGGGTTGGGTGTTAGGGTGTTAGGGTGTTAGGGTTTTAGGGTTTTAGGGTGTTAGGGTGTTAGGGTTTTAGGGTGTTAGGGTTTTAGGGTTTTAGGGTTTTAGCTGAAATTCCCCATTTCCCCATTCCCCCACTTCCCCACTTCCCCACTTCCCCATTTCCCCATTTCCCCATTCCCCCATTCCCCCACTTCCCCACCTCCCCATTCCCCCATTCCCCTAACGGCTTGCTGCTATAATCTCTGAATATCCTCAACTTTTATGAAAACTTATTAACAGATACTTGACTTTATGCTAAAAATCAAGGAAAAAAAACCAATAATTAGCATCAGTTCCATAACTGCGGCGATCTTGCTCAGTTTAACCCTAATTCCTGCCGCTATGGCCAAGGATATCCTTCTGAGAGTGGGCATTGTCCAACGTTTTGGTGATGAAGCCAAGGAAAAATTAACCCTGGGCAGTACCAGTGGTGATCATCTCACCCTCCGCATGGTGGGAGAAGATGGCCAATCCCAAACCCTGCAAACCAATCGCCTACAATTAGAAGTTATTCCCCGTCCCCTCGCTTCTCCCATCCTCCAAGAAAAAGTGATTTTGAGCGACCATGCCACCTTTGAAACCGCCGAAAATAGCGCCAAAAATTGGGCAAAAATGGGCATTAAAGTGGAAATTACCCAACCCGGACGCTGGCAGGTCTGGGCAAAGCGAGAAGTTTATGAAAATCCCCTAGTGCGACGTTGGTTGCTGACCAGTTTGCAAGCCAAAGGCCACAATCAACCCTATATTAATAGTGTTTTACTCAAAGAAAAGCCGCAAGTTTCTTTCCTGATCAACGGGGTGCGCTATTTTCCCAAAGAATTAGAAATCGAGAGCCAAAAAAACCTGATTCAAGTCACCCATAGCCCCGATCAGGTACGTTTGTACGGGGGAACCATGCGCCTACAGCCCAACGCCTACGGCACTTTTACCCTAGTTAATAACGTTCCCCTCGAAACCTACCTGCGCGGGGTTGTACCCCACGAAATCGGTCATGATGCCCCGGAAAGTGCCACCCGGGCGCAAACTATTATCGCCCGTACCTACGCCCTCCGCAATCTCCGCCGTTTTCAAGCCGATAATTACGAACTCTGTGCCGATACCCATTGTCAAGTTTATTATGGATTGACGGGAACTAATCCCCGGGCTGATCAAGCGATCGCATCCACGCGAGGCCTAGTTTTAACCTACCAAAATGAGTTAGTGGATGCCCTTTATTCCTCCACCACCGGAGGAATAACTGCCCTCTTTAGTGATGTTTGGGATGGGGAAGAAAGGCCTTATCTCCGGGCAGTGGTGGACTCCCCTAATCGAGTCTGGGATCTCTCGAAACAATCTCTCGCTAATGAGACAACTTTTCGCCAGTTTATTAATCTTAAAGATGGTTTTAATGAGACGGGGCGAAGGATTTTTCGCTGGCAAAAACAAGCTTCTTTAGCTGATTTGAGTCAAGACCTAGAAACCTATCTAAAACGCAGAAAACATCCCCTTGCCCACTTTCAGAAAATCCAATGGATAGAAGTGACTAAGCGCTCTCCTTCCGGTCGGATTCTGACTATGACCATTCAAACCGATAAGGGGATTTTGGAACTCCATAAAAATGAGGTGCGTAGTGCCTTAGGACCGCCTCGCAGTACCCTATTCTACATCGATCCTATCTACGATACCAATCGACAGATCCAGGGTTATAACTTTATTGGTGGCGGTTTTGGCCACGGGGTAGGATTAAGTCAATTTGGTTCCTATAATTTAGCCCGTTTGGGTTGGTCTCCCGAACAAATTCTCGCTTTCTATTATCCCGGCACCACCATCCAACCTCTCAATAATTCGATTGTCTTTTGGCGAGGAAATTAAGCAGTTATCAGTTATCAGTTATCAGTTATCAGTTATCAGTTATCAGTTTCTGAAGGCAATAGGCAATAGGCAATAGGCAAGAGAAAGGCTCTGACAATTCTCCTACCTAAAAAGAGGATTAGAAACTAAGTAAATCAAATATTTGACTAAATTCTACATTGGTAAACGCTGAATATCTCGGTTAGAACCAATCACCACCATGGCTAAATCCTTGTATAATCTTTCTTGGGGATTGGGGTTAATCTTGAATTTTTCCGCATTACCGACAGCGACAATATTTAAGCCATAACGATTACGAATTTCTAACTCTGCTAGGGTTTTACCGTGAAAAGCTTCCGGGACTTTTAACTCGACAATACTATGTTCGGGATCGAGATCAAATCGTTCTAAAATTGATGGTCTGGTTAGACGGTGCGCTAACTCACAACCAGCATCGTATTCGGGAAAAACTACTAAATCTGCACCAACTTTTTTGAGTAATTTTCCATGGATTTCTGTGGAAGCTTTAGCGGCGACAAAATTAACCCCTGCTTCCTTACAATTGAGAGTAGTAATGATACTTTCTTCAACGTATTTACCAATAGCGACAATCACCGTATCGGTTTCAAAAATTCCCGCTTCTCGCAAAGCGTTAGGTTTGGTAGAATCAAGCTCGATCGCATTATCTACTATGCGATCAGATAATGCTTGCGCTACCAATCCTTCGTCAATATCTGTCCCTACCACTTGATAACCTTGTTTGCGTAAGGTTTCACAGACGGCACGCCCAAATCGGCCTAATCCGATCACGGCAAATTGACGATTTTGGGGACGCATACTACTAAAAAATTTAATTGATTGCATAATTTTAAGTTAAACTGTTACGCATTTAAAATGCTAGTGTCAATGAGTGAGGAGACAGGAGAAACTGATAACTGATAAGTGATATTAATTATCCCACTAAAAGGTTTTCTTCGGGGTAATTAATAACTGTTGGTTTCGGATCGCCGATAATAGCCGCTATTAAAAGTATAACTCCTACCCGTCCCAGATACATCATAAAAACAATAATTAACTTAGAAATCGGCGATAAAGCGGCCGTTATACCCATAGATAAGCCGACTGTTCCAAAGGCAGAAACTACCTCGAAAAATAGTTGAATCATTTTAAAATCTGTCTCCACCAATGAGATAGCTAGGGTGGAGATAATAATCGCTATAACTGAACCAAAAACCACCGCCATTGACTTTAAAATTAACGGCATAGGAATGCGTCTTTGATAGAGAGTCACTTCTTCATGTCCCCGTAAAACTGAGCGAGTACAGTTATATAAAATCCTAAAAGTTGTGGTTTTAATACCTCCCCCTGTACCGCTAGGACTGGCTCCTATAAACATCAAAGCCATGGTAATTAATAAACCTTCTACGGAAATTTTACCAATATCAATGGTATTAAATCCTGCTGTTCTCGATGTTACCGATTGGAACCAAGCAGTCAGCAATTTATCTTTAATTGATAAATTAGCCAAAGTGTCACCATTTCCCTGTTCAGTAAATAGAAAAGCCAATGTTCCTATCACTAATAAAAATATAGTTGTACTGATAGCAACTTTATAGTTAAGAGAAAAAACAAAACCTTTTCGTTTATATCGAAAGCGGTAAATAAACCAAGTGTAAAACTCGATAATTACCTGATAACCGATACCTCCAAAAATGATCAATCCTGTGATAGCTAAGTTAATAACAATTGAGGATTGATAGGACATCAAGTTATCTTTAAACAAGCCAAAACCCGCATTATTCCAGGCACTAATACTATGAAATAAAGATAACCACACCGCATACCTAAAATCATACTTTTGGGTGAAGACAGTTAACATAACAAAAGTTGCTGTTAACTCAAAAACTAGAGTAGTAGCAATCACTGATTTCATTAAACTTTGACTACCTTGTAGGAAAGGTCGATCGAAGGATTCTTGAATCGCTAACTTCTGTCTCAGGTCAAATTTTCGCCCAATTAATAACATCAAAAAAGTGGTAGTGGTCATATATCCCAGTCCACCCACTTGAATTAATAAAGCAATAAATAATTGACCCCAAAAAGAAAAATAAGTACCCGTATCTACCACTGCTAAACCCGTGACACAGACAGCAGAAGTGGAGGTAAAGAGGGCAACAATTGGATCATTCCAAGTGCCGCTAGTGGTAGAAACAGGCAACATCAACAGGGAAGTTCCCGCTAAAATTACCGCCATAAATCCCAAGCAAATTGTCCGGGCGATCGTCATATAAATTCCTTAGTGAAAGTAGCTAAGAGAAGATTGTTTTTGGGCTAACACTTCTTGATAAACTAACTGTAAGCGATCGATATTTTTGCTAAGAGTGTAAGAGTCTAAAACTCTTTGACGGGCTTTTTGACCTAAAATTGTGCTTAATTCGGGATGATCTCGTAATACGGGCAACAGAGTTTTTAACTGGGTAATTAGTCCTTTAGTATCTAGAACTATTCCCGCACCTTTTAACACTTCCCCATCGGCACCCACATCCGTAGCCAGACAGGCAACACCGCAGGCCATCGCTTCCAAGAGGGAAATCGATAAACCCTCCACTAAAGAGGGTAAAATAAAGCCGTCAACCCCGCGCAAAATTTCAATTCGTTTATTTTCATCGCCGATAAAACCTAACCAGATAATACCATCTTCTTCTCCATAAAAAGGTTTAAGGGAAGCAGTTAACGGACCATCACCAACAATGAGCAGTTTGCATCTATCCCCTAAATTGGTTTTTTTCCAAGCTTTCAATAAAGATTCTACATTTTTCTCCGGCATGATCCGACCGAGATAAACAAATAAACAATCGGCATTATATTGAGCTTTAATATTCGATGGTCCTGGACAATACTTATTAACATCAACCCCATTGGGAATAATTGCTAATTTTTCTTCGGGAACTCCCAATTTAACTAAAAAATCCCGTTGAGAGGTGGAAAAAATAATTACTTTATCGTAATTAGCTAAAAAAGGGGCGTGTAGTTGGTAGGTTAATAATTGGGTACTGGAGATCAGATTGCGAATTTTACTATCAAAAGCCGGGTGAAAAGTCGCCACCAGAGGCAAATCTAAAGACTCACAAATTTCCGGTAGTAGAAAATCGAGGGGAGACAGGGGCAAGGACGCATGAACTAGATCGGGTTTCAGTTCCCTGAGTTTATCCTGTAGAACCCGACTCGATTTCAGGGTGGGAATAGTATAGACTTGGGAACTATAGAGACGTGGCAGGGTGATTTCGTCGTAAAAGTCGGGCCAATCGCTTACGGTGGGTTTTTCGGAAGAAAAATGTAGAAAACTGACTTGATAATCTCGATCGAGCAGGGAATTAGTCACTTCTCGCCCATAGGTAACGTTACCGCAAAAAGGAGATTTTTTTCCTAACCAGGCAATGTGCATTGAGATTCTCTTAAGAAAAAGTTAATTTAGCCAAGTATCAGCTTACTAAATTAGCTGTAAAATTAAAAGCTAATAGAGTACCTAAGCAAAATTAATTACTCATCTAAGTCCTCAGCTAAAAATTGCCTTTTGCAAGAGTGCCTATCTCATAGTTAAGGTCTGCTGAATAAATCTAAAAACCTTGTTGGGTAAGACTTTTAGACTTTTTGTCAATCAAAAAGTACCGGACTGGGAGTGATCAGGGGGAAAATTCCGGGACTTTTTCCCTGAAAATTAGGTAGTTGACCACCTGAAAATCGGTAAAACCCTACACCCCACACCCCACACCCCACACCCTACCACCACCGAAAAACTTTTTCAGCAGACCCTAGTTAAAATTCTCGGCTTTTTACTCATTAGTCGAGGACTTGCGACGACGACAGCGTTCTGAACAGTATTTGACCTCATGCCAACAGTTTTGCCACTTTTTGCGCCAAGTAAAGGATAAACCGCAAACGGGACAAATTTTACTGGGAAGATCGGACTTCGAGGGCTGACGTGCCATGATTAAAGTTAAAAAGTCAAAAACTGCGCCTTATCTATGAGTGTAGATGAAAATAATCAGAGTTCCCCACTCGATCGCCTGAGAATTATTTTAGTTGAACCAGCCGGAGCCTTAAATGTGGGTTCCACTGCCAGAATTATGCGGAATATGGGCTTAAGTCGCTTAATTATCGTCAATCCCGCCTGCGATATCCTTGCAGAAGAAGCGCGACGCATGGCAGTACACGGGATTGAAGTCCTAGAAAACTGTTCACGGGTAGCCACCCTTGGGGAAGCTTTGCAGGGTTGTCATCGCATCATTGCCACCACCTCGAAACCCCGTCACCTGAATACTCCCCTGGAAACACCCCGGACAGCCTTACCCTGGTTACTCACCCCTAACCTGGAATCGGCCTTAATTTTCGGGCCAGAAGACCGGGGTTTAAGTAACAGCGAACTGAACCACGCCCAGCGTTTTGTCGGTATTCCCGCTAATCCTCAATATTCCTCCCTCAATCTCGCCCAAGCGGTGGCGGTTTGCTCCTACGAACTGTACCAAATGGCCACGGAAAATAGGCTCGAACCCCCGTTAGAAACGCCCCCTAATGCCACTTTTGAGGCTCTAGAAGGCTATTATCAGCACTTGGAAAGCTTTTTGCTCAAAATTGGCTATCTTTACCCCCACACCGCCGCCGCTAGGATGGAGAAATTCCGGCAATTTTATCATCGGGCCCGTCCCACGGTGGAGGAATTAGCCCTGCTGCGGGGCATTATCGGTCATATTGAAAGTATCGGGCAACTTTTTCTCGGTCTTGATAGTCTCAAGGGCAAGAAAAAAAATTCTCCTAGCGATCGATAATAAATCTGGATACCCTTGAGGAAAACCGTGACTCGTCAAGTAACTCGTCGTCCCACTAAAGTCCAATCTGGCCTTAAGTCCCCTAGGTCTATGGACTCAAACAATAAAAAAAGGTCTGTACCGGTTAAAAAGTCGAAAAAACAACGTAAACCTAACCTAATCGCTTCTTTTCTCCTTCAGGTTCTTCGCTTCTCTATCCTTGGTGTCGGTTTAGGTGCGATCGCTGGTACGGTTTTAACCGTGGTGGATCCGAGCAAATTACCTCTACACCCAAAACCCACCGCTACTAATTCCCCGACTCCCAAACCCGTCACCCCAAAACCGACCACCTTAGTTTTAAACGAAAATCTCAGCAGCCTTAACCAGAAATTACAGGCTTTAGCGGTCAAATATCCGAAATTACAGGCGGGAGCTTTATTTATTGACCTCGATAACGGTGCTTACGCTAATTTTCGCGGAGATACTATTTTTGCCGCCGCTAGTACGATTAAAATCCCGATTCTGGTCGCCTTTTTTGAGGATGTGGACGCGGGAAAAATTCGTCTCGATGAAACCCTGGTGGCCACTAAGGATGTCCTGGCCAGTGGGTCCGGGGATATGCAGTATTTAGGAGTGAATAAAACCTATACTGCCCTAGAAACCGCCACTAAAATGAACGTAATTAGCGATAATACCGCTACTAATATGTTAATTAAGCGGATGGGCGGCAAAAAGGCTCTTAATCAGCGTTTTCAAGCTTGGGGTTTGACCAGTACGGTAATTAATAACCCTTTACCAGACTTGGAAGGAACCAATACCACAAGTCCGAGAGATTTGGTGACAATCTTAGGAAAAGTTAATCAAGGGGAATTACTCAGTTTACGTTCCCGCGATCGTCTATTAAATATTATGCAGGAAACGCGCACTCGCACCCTGCTGCCGCAAGGTATCGAGAAATCCGCCGATATTGCCCATAAAACCGGTGATATTGGCTCGATGTTAGGGGATGCGGGGATTATTGATATGCCCAACGGGAAACGCTATCTGGGAGCAGTGATGGTGAAACGTCCCCACAATGATAGTAACGCTAGGACTCTGATTCAACAAATATCGCGCACGGCCTACCAACACTTTAAATGGTATCAAACTCAACCCGCAGCCAAACCGCAACCAGTCGCCCAGTCTTCTCCCTCTCCGAGTCCGGTCGTTATTCCTAGTCCGGGTAATTAGCCCCTAGGTTAAATTATTGACTAAAAGACGGGCTAATTGTTCGGCATTTGCCCGGGGGGAAAGACGAGGGAGGATTTTTTCCCCCGTGGCCAGTTTTTGACAGAGGACGGGGATTTCGTACTGATAAGCGTTAAACCAATCCTCTCGACTGGTAATGTCCCTAATTTCTAACTGCCACTCCGGTTGACGGATTTTTTCTAGTTTCTCTAGCAACCCTTCGCAAAGATGACAGTCCGGTTTACTGTATAAAATTAGTTCTATGGTAGTCATAACTATTTATGTTCATTACCTCCACGATTAGTCTCTTATCAACAATTCTACAAACTCCCACACCCACACCGACTTTAAATAATAATTTAGTTAATTCAGGTACTCAAGATCTAGTCTATATCGGTGTGTTTATTCTGGCAATTACCCTAGTCATGGTTATTGGTATTATCAATAAAAAAATTGAATACGCTCTCATTTTTGCCGCCACTCTCACTGTTATTTTAATTGCTTTCTTCTGGTTTTTATAAGTCCTTCAAGGAAGGAAATTGAGGGCAACCCCCCCCTTAATAAAGATTAACGGCTCTCGTTGATTCACCTTCACCGAATTGTTAAGTAATTCGAGTTCAGACTTGACAAAAATCTCCCTAAGACCGAGCGGAAGATTAAGGAGTGCATCCCACATTTGCAGAAATATCGACAATCAGCAATTATCAGGGACTCTTAAATTGGTACAAAAATATGAACAATCGCGTGTAAGCATCTCACAGTTAACCTAATGCGCTCCGGGGTTTGGGGGGTAGAACCCCCCAAAAGCTGGGATTGAGTGATAAAACCGAAAGTAACCCCTAATTTTAGCAGAAAGTTTCCCGCCAAGCAAAACGATAAAAGTTATAATATAATTGTATTGATTGTGCCTTGTTGCTAGAATCACCCCAAATTGACTCAATGGGTTTATAAACGATGACAACCCTAGATATTGCTACCGATATTGTCTGTCCTCCCACCGATTTATGGAGTGATGAACCACCCGTGGAAAGTGATCTGCATTTACAACAAATTATTTTATTATTATCTTGTCTTGATTGGCTCTGGCAAGATAGAAACGATTACTATGCCTCGGGCAATTTGACCATATATTATAACGAAAGACAACTGAAACAGCGAGATTTTTGTGGGCCAGATTTTTTCGTGGTTTTAGATACAGAGAAACGTCCCAGAAAAAGTTGGGTTGTCTGGGGAGAAGGGGGTAAATATCCCAATGTAATCATCGAAATTCTCTCCGATTCCACCGCTAATGTGGACAGAAAAGCCAAAAAGGAACTATATCAGCATACTTTCCGGACTCCTGAATATTTTTGGTTTGATCCCAATACTTTAGAATGGCAAGGATTCACTTTAATCGAGGGACAATACCAACCGATTACCCCCAATGAAAACGGTTATTTATGGAGTAAGCAACTAGGATTATATTTAGGGATTTTTGCCAATAAATTGCGCTATTTCACCGCATCGGGTGAATTGGTTCCCACCCCTCAAGAGTCGGCCCGACAGGAAAGATTAGCCAAAGAACGGGAAAGATTAGCCAAAGAACAGGAAAGATTAGCCAAAGAAAGAGAACAACAACGGGCGGAAAAATTAGCCCAAAAGCTGCGAGAATTGGGCATTAATCCCGATGAAATTGCTTAAATATCCAGTGGGGGGGTTAGGGTGGAAACCATGACGCAATTTTTCTTTAATTGCTAGGCATTAAAACGAGTAATCCGAAACTCTGATTCTAGCCTAGAAATCATGGCAAAATCTCCACACTGATGTTACAATAATGACCAAGGGCAACAATCTTCAAATATAATTAATGCCATGGTGCAAAAAATAGCTTTGTTTAATCATAAAGGTGGAGTGAGCAAAACTACAACCACTTTTAACCTTGGTTGGATGCTTGCTGACAAGGGCAAAAGAGTAATTATTGTCGATACTGATCCCCAATGTAACTTAACTGGTATGGCTTTGGCTAAAGAAAGTGAAGATACAGAAGAAAGACTACAGGCTATCTACAATACTTACTCTAATATTAAAACAGCTTTAGCACCCGCTTTTGAATCTCAACCGAGATTAATCGAAGCTGTGGACTGTGTTCCTATTTATGGTCGTGATGATTTATTTTTACTGCCCGGTCATGTGGGGTTAGCTGAATATGAAGTTACCCTAGGTATTGCTCAAGAACTTAGTGGGTCAATTCAAGCTTTAAAAAATGTCCCCGGTGCGATTACATATTTATTAGACAAAACTGCCGAAAAATTCCAAGCTGACTATATTTTAATCGATATGAGTCCCAGTTTGGGGTCAATCAATCAAAATATACTGATGACCAGTAACTTTTTTATTGTGCCAACCGCAGCGGATTTTTTCTCAGTTATGGCTATCGATTCTCTAACTAAAATCTTGCCTAAGTGGTATCAATGGGCCAAGGCAGCTAGTGCTTTACCAATTCTCAAAACAGCCAACTATCCCTTCCCCGAAGTTAACCTACATTTTTTGGGAACTATTGTTCAGAACTATCGAATTAGAAGTGGTCAAGAAACAAAAGCTTTTCAAAAATGGATTAACACAATCGAGGAAAATATCAGCGATAAAATGATTCCAGCCCTAAAAAAAAATGCCATGATGTTACCTGATTCGATGTACAATGAGAATGGTGTACCAGACTGCTGTACTCTAGTAAAAATCCCTAATTTTAATAGTCTTATTGCTTTATCCCAAGAACATCAACGGCCTGTTTTTGCGTTAACTGATGAACAATTGCGCTCGGCTAAATGGCAAGGTAAAGTATTGGATAAAGCTCAAGAAAAACAAGAAGACTTTAAGAAGATTTTTGCTGAATTGGCAGACAAAGTTATCGGTCTTACCTCCGAGATTTATGCAGTTAGCAATTGAACAATTTCGCCTTAGCATTGCTCGCGTTCGTGACTTAATCGCTATCCACAATTCTCTCAAATCTCAGACTACTCCCGCCCCAGATCTATCGGATATCCTCAGAGCCGCTTTAGTCCTGACTGTCAGCGCTTTAGATTATTATATTCACGAAGTGGTTACTCTAGGAATGCTGGAAATTTATCGAGGCCAACGTTCAGAACCCTCTGCCTTTTCTCGTTTTCAAGTATCCTTAGATGGCGCAAGACAAGAACGATTGATAGCTATTAGTATTGGCTCTTGGTTAGAGACCGAAATTCAACAAAACTACGGTTCTTTTTTTGATCAAGAATCTCGCTCAATTTCCGAGGTACTACCAATGATTGAAAATCTTCTCACTAACAAACTTAATAGTAATTATTGGCTCTTAGGCTGAAATTAGAGAAAACCTCAGCTATAAAAGCTTTCAACAACCGGACAAAATAGCGGAGGCCATTAGACTAATTTCAGCCAAGAAATTGTGGGAAGAAGTGGCCAGCAAACTAAATAAACCAGCTAAAGATATTAAAAGCCAACTTAGCGCAATTGTTGATCGAAGGAACAAAATCGCCCACGAAGCTGATATAGACCCGAGTTATGGCATTGGCAGTCGCTGGAATATCGATGAAAATCTCGTTAATGATGCCGTTAACTTTATAGAACAGCTTGTTGAAAATATCCATCAGGTACTTGAGGACATCCACTAGCCGAGAATTTCCCCGGCAGTCCGGCCATAAATACTTATGATTTCTCAGGGAATTATAACAATCATTAAATAATGTGTAGTTTTGTATACTGATGTCAAGAACTTAGCTACAATATTAAGTGGCGTAAGATATATAGAGATTAGCTAGTGAGTCGGCATCAAGACAGTCAAACTGACCGGAAACGAGAAGAAACACAGTTCACTCCTTACAGTGCAGAAGCGATCGCTCAACAATACCGTTACAAACCTTGGCAATTGTTCGGTCGCGCTTTCGTGATTACTTGGTCTTTAGGATTATTTCTCCTCAGTCTCCTCTGGGACAAATGGACAAAGCAAGAAGAAGCCAATAAATACAGGCGTGCCAGCGAACTTAGGCAAATTCTCACCCGTTTGGGTCCCACCTTCATCAAAGTCGGTCAAGCTCTCTCTACCCGTCCCGACCTCGTTCGCAAAGACTTTTTAGACGAATTAGTTAAACTACAAGACCAACTTCCCCCCTTCGATAACGACATCGCTTTTGCCCTTATCGAGACAGAATTGGGGATGCCTGTAGAAAAAGCCTATCGAGAAATATCCCCCACCCCCGTGGCTGCCGCTAGTTTAGGACAGGTTTACAAAGCGATTCTACCCACCGGCGAAGAAGTAGCCGTTAAAGTGCAAAGACCGGGGCTGCGGGCGCTTTTAAGCCTCGATTTATACCTAATGCGCTGGGCTGCCCAAAAATTCGGTCGTTTATTACCCCTCAATCTCGGCCACGACCTCACCCTGATTGTCGATGAATTCGGCACCAAACTCTTTGAGGAAATCGACTATCAAAACGAAGGTCGCAACGCTGAAAAATTCGCCACCAACTTCCAAAATAACCCCGAAGTTAAAGTTCCCAGTATCTACTGGCGTTATAGTGGTCGCCGCGTCCTCACCCTGGAATGGATTGATGGCTATAAACTCACCGATATCGAGAATATCAAAGCTTTGGGATTAGACCCCAATAGTATCGTTAAAATCGGCGTAACCTCGGGATTACAGCAACTCCTCGAACACGGCTTTTTCCACGCTGATCCCCATCCGGGTAATCTTTTCGCCACCTTTGATGGTCGCATGGCCTATATCGATTTTGGCATGATGGACCAGTTAGAGGAGGAAACTAAAGAAACCCTCGCTGGTTGCGTCGTCGATTTAATTAACAAAGACTACGAAAACCTGGCCGCCAACTTTGTCAAACTGGGATTTTTAACCCCAGAAACGGATATAAAACCAATTATTCCAGCCCTAGAACGAGTTTTAGGCAATGCCATCGGTCAGAGTGTCGGTGACTTCAATTTCCGCACCATTACCGATGATTTCTCCGAATTGATGTACCAATATCCCTTCCGGATTCCCGCCAAATTCGCCCTGATTATTCGTTCCCTCGTCACCCAAGAAGGGGTGGCCCTTACCCTCGATCCTAACTTCAAAATCGTCCAAGTGGCCTATCCCTACGTCGCTAAACGTCTCCTGACCGGGGAATCGCCCCAACTGCGGCGGCGTTTACTGGATGTCCTGTTCAAAAACGGTAAATTCCAGTGGCAACGCCTAGAAAACATGATTAAAATGGCTCGTTCGGAAAGTAACTTCGATTTACTGCCCACCGCGCAATTAGGCATCACTTTTCTTCTCTCGGAAGAAGGTCGTTATCTGCGTCGTCAATTGCTATTAGCTTTAACGGAAGATGACCGTCTCCACACGGCCGAAGTGCAACGTCTCTGGGGTTTAATTCAAGGAGAATTGCAACCGCGGCGACTCTTGGATGTGGCCATGAGCGCTTTTCGGGAATTATCGTCCCCAGGTGTGGCCGCTGTCCTTCCGCGAGAAACCAGTTCGCGTTAAAGTGTTTAAGGTCATCATCGGTTAATCACTTTTTCTATGGATTATTATTTTCTGCCCCAACCGCCCTATTTTCTAGTTTTTGCTGGTTTATTTATCGGTATTACCTGCGGGGCCGCTTTTGAAGCTAGTCTCAAGCAAGTGGTTAACAATTGGTATAAAAATAAGGGTTCAGACGATCAAAATCTTTTAAAATCTAGTTCCTTACAAATTCCTTTTATTGGGATTTGTATCGGGATTTGTCTTTTCCTGGCCTCGGGATTAGATATATTTATTCTCAATGGTTGGGTTGCCTACGCTATCTCTCTCCCGATGACTATCTTCATCGGTGGTTTGGTTTGGAGTCAGTTAGGGGAATTATTAGGCCAATTACAGCGCGGTGGTTCTAAAGAAATTGACCTCGATTATCGGGGATAATTAGTAGGCAGCAAACATTTAGGACTAAGAGAATAGGTGTTAGCAGATAGGAAAGATAAACTCCCCCACAACTAACACCAAAACCCCAGTTATACCCAATTTCCCAGCTATTTTGGCCCGCGAGTTTAGATGCAAAAACCTTTAGCATGGCATTGGCGATCGCTTCCTCTGCATCAGCGCACTGGTTCCGAGGTTTTTGCCTGTTTATTCTGCCAAGATGCGATCGCTACTTTACTAGAAAGTCCCTATCCGGGTAATTCCCTCTCCCGTTACTCTCTTTGTGCTGGTTCCCCGCGTCAGCTTTGGACCCCCGCACTGGGGGAAATTTTGCCCTTTTTAAGCAGTTTACTCCTCCAAACCCGATCCGATGTTCTTCCCGATCATCTTCCCTTCCATGGCGGTTGGTTGGGGTGGTTAGGCTATGATTTAGCTTGGGAGATAGAAAAATTACCCGACAGGAAAGCTGATACTCTCCCTTTTCCCGTCGCTTATTGGTATGAACCGGATAGTTTTGCCATTCTCGATCACCAAGCACAAATTCTCTGGTTAGCTGCCACTAAACCCGAAGATTTAGATAAATACGAACAATCTTTAACCACTAACCACGATTTTGAGTTGATCGATCCCCATCCCTCTCCCTTAATCTTTTATACTTCTCAACTCGACTACGAAAAAGCTGTTAAAAAAGCTCTAGATTATATCAGAAAAGGCGATATTTTTCAAGCAAATTTATCCCTAAGATTTCAAAGCACAACTAGGGCAAAAGGATGGCAAATTTATCGCAGTTTACAACAGATTAACCCTTCTCCTTTTGCCAGTTATTGGCGCACCCCTTGGGGAGAAATGATTAGTTGTTCTCCCGAAAGATTGGTAAAATTAGAAAGGGGAATAGCCAGCACTAGACCGATCGCTGGAACCCGTCCCCGGGGTAAAACCGAAGCACTCGATCGACAATTAGCCGAGGAACTATTAACTAATAAAAAAGAGTGCGCCGAGCATATTATGCTAGTGGATCTAGAACGTAATGATCTGGGTAGAGTTTGTGAATGGGGATCGGTTGATGTGGATGAATTACTGACGATCGAGCGTTATAGTCACGTTATGCACTTGGTCAGTAATGTTCAAGGAAAATTAGATAAAAAGTATCATGCTATTGATTTAATTAAAGCTCTTTTCCCCGGGGGAACAATTACCGGTTGTCCGAAAGTTCGTTGTCTAGAAATTATCGAAGAATTGGAACCGATGCGACGCAATTTATTCTATGGTTCCTGTGGCTATATTGACCTACGGGGTCATTTAGATTTGAATATTCTCATCCGTACCCTATTAATGACTGCTCAAGGGAATTTAAACACCGTTTGGGGACAAGTGGGAGCGGGAATAGTTGCCGATAGTGATCCCGAAAAAGAATGGCTAGAATCCCTTCATAAAGCTGAGGCACAATTAATCGCTTTACGTTCTTTTTAATTTTTGATTTCAAGAAACTAACCTATTCTTGCATCTAAAACCGCTCTTTTTACTTTTTACCTTATCTGCTATTTTGTAGGATAGCTTCCGATCTTGAACCCTATTCATGAATCAAATTTCTATCGCTGTTACTTTTTTTCTTAGTTTAGTCTTGACCTCGCTTCCCTTTTTACTTTTGGGGACAGCCGTTTCCAGTTTTTTGCTGGTTTTCGTCAATAAACAGCGATTAGCGGCGATATTTCCCCGTAATCGAGTCTTAGGAGCGATCGTTGGCAGTGCCATCGGATTAATCCTACCCGTCGGACAATACGGCACGATTCCCGTCGCTAGAAGATTCTTATTAGAGGGAGTACCCCCAGGGGTGGTCTTTAGCTTTCTTACCGCTGCACCTACCCTCAATATCGTCACTCTTTGGCTAACTTGGCAGACTTTCAGCTATTCTAGTATTTTCTTCTATCGATCGCTTTCGGTCTGGTTAATGGCAATTGTTATCGGTACTCTCTTTAGTTTCTATCGGGAAAAACCCCACACCGATAGCGAAATTCCCCTAGAATCGAGTTTAGTTCTTTCCGGTAGTTTTTTACTGGAGGAAGCAGCCAGTCAACCCCTACAAAGAGTCGGCAGTCTTGTTTATGAGTATAAAACTAGAGATAGGCAAGCTTGGCCAATTTCTGTGCAGTTATTTCTCGATAACTTTATCGATGAAGCGCTGGAATTAGGGGGATTATTAATTATTGGTTGTGCGATCGCTAGTGTCTTTCAGCTATTATTACCTCAGAGTCAATTAATTGCCTGGGGGAATACTCCCGTTACTCAAATTCTCGTCCAGTTGTTCTTTGGTTTCACCCTCGCTGTTAATGCTAGTCTTAGCACTTTTGTCCCCGGTTCTTTAATTACTAATCTGTCCGTGGGTTCCACTCTAGCTTTTTTACTGGTCGCTTCCCTCATTGATATTAAAGCTTTTATCCTTCTCCTATCAGCTTTCCGTCCTAAAATCGTCCTTTATTTCGGAATTTTATGCCTGTTAATGACTTTTTTAGTGGCTCTGATCCTCAGTTTTTATCTAGGTTGAATTTCTTCCGGGTCAGAAAAATTTTCTCTTGACAAAAGCCCCTTGACATGATATTATATTCATAATGGAAAATCCGTGCGCCTACAGACCCTATTTTCCAATGGTCTTAACTAGATACCTAATCATAGTCCATCTGATGATTACATCAATCACAGTCGATGGTGCTGCGTTAGGACGGATTGTTAGCTTGAAGTTAAAGCGGAAATTTTGGCTGTCTAACTACGTTTTACTAAATCTGGATTTTGTCAAAATTTCTCTTGACAAAGGCGACTTGACATGATATTGTATTCACAATGGAAGATCCGTGCGCCTACGGACCCTTTTTTCCTAAGCATTTAAACTCTATCTTAATTCTGCTTATCGGAGTTATGGTGATAAGAAAGGATTATCTAAGAAAGGGTGTAGGCTGCATCTCATTATTTGTGACTTTCTCTCACTTATGGTGAGCAGCAGAAGTTATTAAAAGAGGGCGAATGCAATTCGCCCCTACAATGATATTATTGCGCCAATGGTAGGGGCGCAATGTGGTCAGTGAGTTTATCGAACTGCCTGCGCCCAAAATTTGACTTGTTTACTTGTCCTGTTTATTCGACTTTTTAGATTTAGCTAGGTTGTGCTTCAAGAAAGCACCAAATCCTAATACACCTAAGCCCAGAATTGTGCTAGGTTCAGGTACTGCTTGAACTGTTACAGTAAAACTTCCGCTGTTGTTAAACGTTGCAAAATCCTGTGGTCCAAGGAAGAGGCGAGTTGCTCCAGCAGGAACGATGAAATTCTGCACGGCACCACTGCCGGTTCCTGTCAGTCCATCGCCGATGAAGAAAACTTGCTTAACTTGTGGAGCTAACGAAGAAAAATTGAGTCCAATTGCAGAAAAGTCAAGAGATGCCGGTGCAGGAGTCGAATCTGGTTGGCTGTTATCTAAAAAGACACCGAGAAGGGAATTGAGCGGAGCGTTAATCCTGGAAATTCCAAAGTTAGGACCATAGTTTAGAAACTGTGTTGTCCCATCTGGCGTAGCGGTGGGTGGGGGTGGGGAGGGATTATTGTTGACTGCCCCAGTTACGGAGAAATTGAGCGTTTGTCCAGGAATCAAGGAAAGTCCCGACAATTGTACAGGAGACTGATTAGGAGCAGTATCCCCGTCGAGAGTAGTTCCATTGGGCATCCCTGCGAGCCAAGGGCTAGATTGGCCAGGAACCGTAATAGTTACAGCTTGTACTCCACTGGCGATGGAGAGACTGATAAGTATTACCCCCCCCCAACGGAGTTTTTTATAAGTTTTGCTAATACCACAAATAAATGCCTCCTAAAAAATATTGTTGCGCTTGTAATTACCCCATAACCTAGCAAAAATGACAAGCGTTGTCAAGTCTGCTCTGACGCGCGATTATCTTCACACTTGACAACGCTTTAAGAGCAAAGCTTGCGTTGTGTCGCAATTCATTCTTCATATTCCGATCTGACAACGCCAAAATTTAGGCACTTTTTCCCTGAAAATTAGGTATTGACCCACTGAAAAACCCTACACCCCACACCCTGCTCCCACGAAAAACTTTTTCAGCAGACCCTACTTAATCGGTGAACTGGCTCTCCCGTACTTATGGTGATAAGCAAACCTTATCTATCGGAGGGCGCAGGTTCCTTGCGCCGCTACAGTAACGGATTTTTTCCACAATGTAGGGGCGAACCGCGTTCGCCCAAATGTAACATATGCGAACATTTTCCCCCATGATGTCGGGAGAGCCAGTAAACTGAAAACTCACATCTGATCACTGATCACTGATCACTGACTTGTGAGGGCGCATCAGCGATCGCACAGTAGGGACGACTATAACAAAGGGGTGTTTCCAGGTCGTGTTGTTCCAAAAATTCCCGATTACTTAAAATCTTAGCGGTTTCTCCCTCTCCCACCACCTGACCACGACTTAAAACCACCGTGCGATCGCATAGTTCTAAAGCCAGATCGAGATCATGGGTGGCGATCACCTGGGTTTGGGGTAAAGTGGCTAACAGTTGTATTAATTGCCGACGGGACCGGGGGTCCAGTTGGGCGCTAGGTTCATCAAAAACTAAGACCTCGGGCAACATGGCTAAAACCCCCGCAATCGCCACGCGTTTTTTTTCACCCCCCGATAGATTCTGACTGTTTCTCTTACCGTAATGCTGGGAATCCAATCCCACCGCTTGTAAAGCATGATGACAGCGATGGTTTAAATCCTCTCCCCGAATTCCCTGATTCATCGGGCCAAAAGTCACATCCTCCCAGACAGTGGGCATAAATAGCTGATCGTCGGGGTTTTGGAAGACTAAACCGACAAAATTGCGGATATTTTCTAAATTCTCTGGTTTAACTTGGTAGGGACCGACGGTGATTTTACCCGTTTGCGGCGGGAGAATACCGTTAAAATGCAGTAATAAGGTGGATTTTCCCGATCCATTGGCCCCGACTAAAGCCACCTTTTCCGTAGCTTCAATGGCTAAATTAATACCCTTTAACGCTTCTGTACCGTCAGGATAGGTATAAACTAGGTTTTCAATAAAAATCGGGTTGTGGTGCATGAAAAACGAGACTTTTACCTGAGTAGATGTACCATTTGACCCCAGAGGATCAGAATTACTATGCCAATTATAGCGAGATAATCGTTTAGCTTGCTTTGGGGAACCCGTACAGAAGGCAAAGAACCGGTGTAACCCCTCGATAACATGGCTTGATAAATGCGATCGCCCCGTTCGTAGGTACGGATAAATAAAGAGCCGATCATGTGTCCCACTAGCAACCGTTGCCATCGGGGACTACTCATTAAATTACGCGCAATTGCTGCCCTTCGCATGGAATTAAATTCAGCGCTCAAAACAGCTAGATAACGGTACATAGAAGCTAAAATTGCCACCAATAAAGGGGGAGTTTTTAGGGTAACTAAGGCTTGTAACAGGTCGGGAATTGCTGTCGTTAAAACCAGAATATTGACCGTACAAAGACAGAGAAAAGCTTTTAGGGCGACACTGCCTAAAACCAGCAATCCCTCGCTAGTTATCCGCAAAAATCCCCAAGACCAAAGAATTTCGCCGCCATCGCGAAAAAGAGTTCCCAATAAAACCACACCGATAAAGACAAATTCGATCGCTACTCTTTGTAAAAGTACGCTAATAGTCACCCGACTGATCAGAACTAAAATAATTAATCCTAATCCGTAAATCCCCCAAGTTGCCCAGCTACCATTCGGAGTTAAGGCTGTGGCAAAAACTAACAAAAGAGTCACTAAAACCCGGGTATGGGGCGCAAGTTTCTGCCAAAAAGCGAAATTTTGGCACTCATTTTCGCGAGAAAAAGTAGCAATGTGTAGCATTGATCCAGTTATCAGTTATCAGTTATCAGTTATCAGTTAGAAAGGGGATATAGGGATATAGGGGTTTAGGGAAATTTTAGCTAAATGCCCCACTTCTCGACTCCTATCTCCTTACTCCTGATTTTGGGATTTTGGAATGACTAATTTACCGATACCCCAAGCGATGCCGAAAGTGGCAAGAGTTCCCAGAAAACCGGCCAGGGGAGTGGCGACACCTTCGGGAACACCTTTGAGGGCATAACCATCAAAAATTCGGGCGAAAGGTAATTGACTACCTAGGGCGTTAGGGTCTTCTTTTTGGCTAAATTGTAAGTCTTCCGCCACTCGATCGAGTCCGTCGGGATCGAGACTGGCAAAGGGAGAAAGAAAAACGGCTATAATTAGGGATAATACCAAGCCAATCAGAAAAAATTGGCTATTTCTGCGAATATTCATCGAATTAATTGCTTTATTGACGAGAAGCGTAGGAAGAGGGAACAGAGGTATTAAGGGAATGGGGCGGATCGTAGAGGAGATCGGGACGGGTTCGCCAGATATAACCGACAGCGAAAACGGTAATCACCGCTTCCCCGATACCGATGAGGATATGCCAAGATAACATAGTAAAAAGGGCGACTAAAGGCGGTACAGTGCCAGATAAAGCCAATTGCAGGGCGCAAGCCAACGCCGCCACCACCACACTTGTCCAAGCGGCCAGGGCAACAGCGATCGCCATACTGCGCCAACTATTAAAACCAAGGGCTTTCCTGATCCCCAGATAGAGATAATAACCGCCAAACGTCCCGATCAGACCCATATTGACGATATTTGCCCCTAAAACCGTTAAACCGCCATCTTGAAAAAATAAAGCTTGCACGATAAAAACCACCGCCATCACCAGAGAACCCGCCCAGGGACCGAGCAGAACCCCCGCGAGAGTCCCCCCTAACAAATGTCCGGAGGTTCCCCCCGGAATGGGAAAATTAATCATCTGGGCGGCAAAAATAAAGGCGGCACAAACTCCCATCAAAGGCACAGCCCGTTCAGCGTAGTGACCGCGCACTTTTTTGAGAGAAAAGCCAATCAGGACGACGGCAATTATCCAAGTAAATAGACTCACCGATGGACTCAAAAAGCCGTCAGGAATATGGAGGGCGAGATAAGGGGTAAGGAGAGGGTGAAACAAGCCAACTCCCAGAAAATTAACAGACATTAAAACTCAGTCTCCTTGGCAATTTGGGTTAAGGATTTGAGGAGAATTGTTTCGCTGGGACGGAAAAGTCCTATCTTCTAGTAGATAACTAACCGCTTCATTCTACAATGCTCTCTCTGGGGATTTAAACCCTTGATCTTCTTAAGAATTTCTGTTATTTTTTCTGGTCGTCAGGGTTTAGCTATCAGCCAAAATCTGAATTATTCTCAAGCAGTCAAATTATTTAAATTATTATTAAATTTAGAGCTTTTTTTCGGTTTTTATGCTGGTTATTAATCAGTTATCAGTTAGAAGAGTCTGGTGACTACATTGACTACGCGATCGGTAGTCAGGGTAGTGCTTTAATTGGTTTAGAGGTCAACTAATGATAAGCTATCAGAGATAACCCCCTCTTTTTCGCTTTTTCTAGCTTGGTATGAAACCGTGATCAACTCTGAAGAAAAAAGACCGACTTGGGACGAATATTTTTTAATGATCGCTAAATTAGCCGCCACCAGATCCACCTGTTTAGCTTTTCCCGTCGGTGCGGTAATTGTCAAAGATCGGCAGGTTCTAGCCACGGGTTACAATGGTTCCCCATCAGGAACAGTTCATTGTACTGCCCAGGGTTTTTGTTATCCCGGTTTGGGAACCTGTCGAGAATCCGGAGAAATTCCCTCTCGGGCAATTCATGCCGAAGCTAATGCGATCGCTCAAGCGGCTAAACACGGTATTTCTACACGAGGAGCTAGTATTTACGTTACTTTAGAACCCTGTATTTCCTGTTTAAAACTAATTATTTCTTCGGGAATTAAAGAAGTTTTTTACGAAGCGGATTTTAATAGTGGGACAAAAGCCATGTTAAGGGATTCTTTTCTAGAAACGGGGATTATTAAATATAAAAAGATTTATTTATCAGCAGAAATGGCTAGTCATGCGGCCTTATTTTTATTAAATCCCATTTCGATCGATCTCAGGTAGTTAGGGACTTGCGCTTTGATAATGTACCTTTTGGGCGAACGCAGTTCGCCCCTACATTGTGGACAAAATCCTTTACTGTAGGGGCGCAAGGAAGCTGCGCCCTCTGATCGATCAGATTTGCTGATCACCCTAAGTAGGGTTTGCGGCAAAAAGTTTTTCGTGGGGGTAGGGTGTGGGGTGTAGGGTGTGGGGTGTAGGGTTTTACCGATTTTGAGGGTGTCAATTACCTAATTTTCAGGGAAAAAGTATCTGAATTTTCCCCCCGAACACTCCCATATCCGGTACTTTTTGATTGACAAAAAGTCTAAAAGTCTTACCCAACAAGGTTTTTAGATTTATTCAGCCAACCCTAAGTAGGGGGAGAGCCTTCGAGAGCCTCCGCAGCTAAGGGACTTGCGCTTTGATAATATGCCATCTGGCTGGTCTGATTCTTCTAGAGAGCGATTTTCAAAGCTGGGATATTATTCCCACGCAAGTCCCTTATCCTCAACGGCGACATCGCTCCACTTGAGTGGTGGTTTATAGATGGCGTGGCTCGGTTTGTCGAATAATTAGTGCTAGGAGGGCTAACAACCGTGAACGAAGAACATATTACCAGAGTCACCCGCGAACAGTGGGCGAAGTTGAAAGGCAAAACGAACTGGGAGAAAGTTAAAGGGATGAGTGAAGCGGAAATTGCCAAAAACGCCCTAGAAGACCCCGATAATCCACTGCTACCAGCTGATTTTTTCGATGAAGTTCTGGAATGCGCCCCGGTTTCCTTGAATCCCTAACCCCCCGATTAGTAACTGGATTTAGGGAATATAATCGGGCTGTATTAGCCTAGACTAACACAGCCCCAAGTTACTGTTTAAATGTCCAAATCGGTAAGATTTAAACGTGGTCCATGGGTTTCGATAAATTCTCGCCGGGGGGCAACTCGATCGCCCATAAGAATGGTAAATAATTCCTCAGCTTTGGCTGCGTCTTCGATTTCCACCCGTTTTAAAGTGCGAGTTTCGGGATTCATAGTAGTATCCCAAAGTTGTTGGGGCATCATTTCCCCTAACCCTTTAAAACGTTGGATTGTGTAGTTAGCATTGGCGGGAAATTCCGCTATCTTTTGCTGTAATTCTCGATCGCTATAGCAGTAGGAATGATTTTTACCGCGTTCCAATTTATAGAGAGGAGGACAGGCGATATATACATAACCTTGATCAATTAAATTCTTCTGATAACGATAGAAGAAAGTTAACAACAAAGTTCGGATGTGTGCGCCATCCACATCAGCATCAGTCATTAAAACAATGCGATGATAGCGCAATTGTGAGGGGTCAAAATCTTCTCCTTTAATCCCCAAACCGAGGGCTGTAATTAAGGATTGAATTTCCGTATTTTTGTAGATTTTGGCATCATCGGTTTTTTCGATATTGAGGATTTTTCCCCGCAGAGGTAGAATCGCTTGAAAACGACGATCTCGCCCCTGTTTGGCACTGTTATGGACGAAAACACCGGAAGCAAGGGCAAAGTTATGGGTGTGAGGAACCTCGATATCATAGACATCGAATCTTGTTTCTAATCGCTTGATCGCCACGACTCGATGATTGTAATTAGACACCGCTTCTAAGGCTTTATTTTTATCACCATCAAAGTAGCGATCGCAGAAAGAATCAAATCGCAATATTGATTTATCCCGCGTCTGAAGCCGATATTTTTGATAAGCTTCCAAATCAATATAACCTCGATCGATCTCAATTTGTTTTAAGGTCGCTAGGGTTTTTTGATAGTAAGTTTTCTTGATCGTGTTAATTCCCTGCCAACGATTATACCAATCAGCGATCACATGAGTGAACAACCAAGAATCGGAAGCGGGATTCCAGACCATTTCATAACCGTTAATGGTGATTCCGGGGTCACGAAGAGCGGACAATTTCCGATACAAAGGCATTAAAGCATCTTCTGGAGTTAAAGCCGCAGCAGGTTTATAGCTACCATCTCTTAACAGGAAAAGATGGTCAGGAGTACAAATAATCGCTTCACCATGATCGAGAGTAATTTTAATTACTTCTGCGTCTTTTTTGGTGATGCGGGCATTAATAACTCGTTCAACCCCGATCGTGCCATTGTCACGAATGGTATAACAAAAATGTTCCTTTCCTTGGGCTTGTTCGGTCACTAGCTGTTTAAAACTGAGGTTGCGTCCATCGACAAGGGCGATTTCTGTATCACCATGAAAACAGCCGCCGGCGCTGTCCCCTTCGACGATGTAAATTTCTGACTTTTCTGGGTCTCTTTCGCTACAATCAGCCAATTTACCCGGTAAAGGTGAGGATTCCAAGACCGATTTCCGTCGTACTAAGTCCCGGGCCCGTCGGGCTGCTTCCGCCGCCTTGTACGCTTGTACTGCTTTTTCGATAATCGTGTCGGCCACTTGGGGATTTTGTTCTAGGTATTCGTTGAGAGTTTCCCCCACCAGGGAATCAACAATACCCCGGACTTCAGTGTTACCTAATTTGGTCTTGGTTTGTCCCTCAAATTCTGGTTCGGGGACTTTTACGGAAATAACGGCGGTTAAACCCTCACGGACGTTTTCCCCCGCTAGATTAGGCTCGTTTTCTTTAATTTTATTGCGTTTACGAGCAACATTATTTAAAGTACGAGTCAGAACTGCCTTTAATCCTTCTAGATGAGTTCCCCCGTCAATGGTGCGGATATTATTAGCAAAACCGAGAATATTGTCGCTATAGGCATCTATACACCACTGAAACGCCACTTCGATATTAATTCCGTTCTTTTCCCCCGATACATAGATAATATCTTTGTGCAGGGTTTCTTTTTCCCGACACATATAAGCGACGTATTCTTTAATACCCCCCTCATAACAATAGGTTTCGATGTGGGGTTCCCCGGGACGGTAATCGCTAAAGGTGATTTTAACACCGGCATTTAAGTAGGCTAGTTCTCGTAAACGTCCAGAGAGGGTACTGTAATCAAATTCGATGCCTTGGCTAAAAATTTCGGTGTCTGGCAGAAAATTAACCCTAGTTCCCGTTTTTTCCTCTTCACTAGGACTGCTGACCAATTCTGTGACGGGGATACCCCTTTCGTAGCGTTGGCTATGTACTTTATGATCGCGCCAGACTGTCACATCGACCCATGCGGAAAGAGCATTAACGACGGAAATCCCGACTCCGTGTAACCCTCCCGACACTTTATAGCCACCACTGCCAAATTTACCGCCGGCATGAAGTATAGTGAGAACGGTTTCGAGAGCAGATTTACCCGTGGTGGGGTGAACATCGGTGGGAATACCCCGGCCATCGTCGGTAACGCTGACGGAACCATCGGCCTTGATATCCACTTCGATATGAGTACAGTAACCCGCTAAGGCCTCATCGATCGAGTTGTCCACCACTTCATAGACTAAATGATGTAGTCCCCGCGGCCCGGTCGTACCGATATACATCCCCGGCCGCTTCCTGACTGGTTCTAACCCTTCGAGAACTTGTATCTGTTCCGCGCCGTAGTTACTTGTCATAAAATTTCCCTGAAAAGGCTGTGATCCCTGATTAAACCTAAATGAATAGCAAAATCTTCAAAAATTTTAGCACATAAGGGTTAAAGACTGCTTAAGTGCCTTTAGGGAGAATTTTTTATTGGGGTTGGGGTGTGGGGTGTGGGGTGTGGGGTGTGGGGTGTGGGGTGTGGGGTGTGGGGTGTGGGGAAGTGGGGAAGTGGGGAAGTGGAGAAGTGGGGAAATTGAACTAAAACCCCAAAACCCCAAAACCCCTAAATCCCTATCTCCTGTCTCCTGTCTCCTGTCTCCTGAATGCTGACTCCTGATCACTGCCAATTACTGATCAATAGTCTTTAAATAATGTCATCTTCAAATTTATAACCGACACCGACTACGGTTTTGATAAAGATCGGATTAGCAGGATCGGGTTCTACTTTTTTGCGTAAGCGTCGGATATGGGTATCTACTACCCTTTCATCGCCAAAAAAATCATTTCCCCAGAGATTATCGATTAATTGGGTGCGACTCCAGACGCGATTGGGATAACTGACAAAGGTAGCTAATAAATTAAATTCTAAGGTGGTTAAATCGAGTGGTTCCTCTGGCATTCCCTCCAATTTACGAAGAGCAGAATGTTGATCTAAGTCGATCAGAAAATGACGGCTGCGATGGAGTTGCTGGGGTTGACTATCGTGTCTTAAACTACGTCTTAATAAAGCTCTTACGCGAGCGGTTAATTCCCGGGGACTAAAGGGTTTGACCATGTAATCATCGGCTCCCGTAGATAGACCGATAATGCGATCGATTTCTTCTCCCCTAGCGGTTAACATTAAAATATAGGGGTCTTTTGTCCCCGGTTTTTGGCGAATTCTGGTACACAATTCCAGTCCGTCTAATTCGGGTAACATTAAATCTAAAATAACTAAGTCTGGTTGCTTTTGATAAAATAGTTCTAGTCCTACTCTACCATTATAAGCCAGATGACAAGTAAAGGATTCCCTCTCTAAAGTTTGCTGAATCAAATGGGCGATTTCAATTTCATCCTCGATAATAACGATATCCATACAAGGGAAAAAGTTTACAAATATCTAGGCACATTTTAACATATTAGCTATTCATGTCTTGCTCAGGGTTGAACATTGAAATAATTGTAATTTTTGAGCATTTTTTGGGGGGAGAGTTGCCAACTCTCCCGACTTTGGTGGACTAGGGACTTTTTACGGTAAAGCGACAAACTGCTCACCGTCGGGAGTCGATCGCACTTGAATTAACACTGGTTGACCAATGCGATCGCCAGTATTGGGATCAAAGCTAATTTTTCCCGTGGCCCCTGTTTGATGAAAACTGCTGGAACGCAGCCTGGATTGTAGGCCCTGACGTTGAGGATTTTCCCTTAAACCGGCAATAATCACCCGTGTAGCGTCAAAACTGGTAGCTGTGCGCCAACTAACTGGACCGCGCCACTGTTCCTGCATAAGATTGGCAAAAGTCTGGTTAACCGAGGGGTGCCAGGGTGCGGCAAGGGTTAAACCTTGGGCGTTTTTGCCGCCATCTTCGAGGGTACGAATATTGTAGAGGGTGGGACTACTAAACAGAGGCAAACGCTGACGATTGGAGCGAATAACCTCAAAAACGGGATCGAGACGATCAACATGAGCGACGACAAATAGGCCGTTAGCACCCCCAGAAATCGCCTGATTAAGGGCTTGATCGGCCTTAAAATTGGGGACACTCAGATCACAGACAATCGGCACAATTTGACCGCCTTTTTTCGCCACATTAGCCATCAACTCGTCTTTAAAGGAAACATTATCGGGAGCTTGAGAATCGTAGCAAAAAGCAATTTTCTGTACTTTAGCAGTATTTACTATGTAATTTGCTAATTTTTCCGTAATTTTGCCGTTAGAAGCCACCAGACGAAAGATATAATTTCCCGCACCGGAGAGATTATTAGCCAGGGAGGTGGGAGAAATCATCACCAAACCGCCTTTTTCGTAGATGGGAGCGGCGGCTAAACTGGCATCGGAGGCATTATGACCGATAACAGCGATAATATCGGGATTTTTGACTAATTCACCAGCTACCTCTTTCGATATCTGCGGCTGATTATCGTCATTAACCACGATAACCATCAGTTTTCTGCCGTTGATCCCTCCCTGTTGATTGATCTGGGTTTGTGCGCTGGCGACTCCTCGCAACATTTCTTGAGCGACGTTGGGATTAGTTGTCGCTGGGACAACAACGGCGATTTTAAAGGGATTTGAGCCAGTTTGCAGGTTGCTGAGATAAATTACGCTTTCGGGATCGTTGGGACGTTGAGCGAGGGATTTTTGCAGGAGTTGCGCTGCTTCTTGGTGATCACCTTGAGCAATGGCAGCGATCGCTGATTCTTTGGCGGTGTTAGAATTAGTTTTGATCAGCAGATGATTGCCGTAACTGATGCGGGGATTATCATCGGCTTTTGGGGCAAATATTGCCGAGATTTGGGGAAAAAGAAACCAACCGATCAACCCCAGTAAAACATAGAAAATTGGCGGTAAGCTCGCTTTTTTGCCAGTCTTTGTCATCGCTTTACTCCTTAACTTTGCTGATTGAATTCGGCTAAACGGCGGTTAATTTCGTCATCAAGGCTTAAGAAATCGATTTCTTGAGCTAATTTCTCGCTATAGTTCTCGCTTAATTCACTATAGGCGTTTTCTTTGCGATAACGGTCGTTAATCGCTTCATTGGCATCATCAAAGCGATCGCGGGAGGTATTGAGGTTGAGACTACTATCAAATTCGTTTATTTTACCTAAAGCCTCATTCATGGAACTAATCGCTTTTAAGTTGCTCATTTCTAACTTATAATGCTCGATTTTTTCCTGCTCTTTGCGAAGTTTTTCCTTGGCAGCAATGACCACTTTTTCGGCATTATCGACCCGATCTTTCATGGCGGGTAGAATTTTTTCTAGGGAGATAACCTTAGCCATAGCAAGTCTTGCCGCTTCTTGAAGACCTTTTTTTTGAGCGGTGACAGCCTGCTGCAAGTAGTTTGTGTGTTCCTGTTTTTTTGCCTCGTATTGTGCTTGAGCCGACTGCTGGGCCGCTACTACTTTCGCCACTGATTCTGTTAATTCCGCTAGGGATTTTTGCATCGATTCTAGGGATTCTCTGGCCGATTCTACGGCAATTTTGCCGCCGGATTCGATGGGAATACCCCACAACCAATTCCAGATCGCAACGAGAGAATTTCCTGCCTTATCACCGATCAGCCAAAAAATCAAGGCTTTTGGGGTTAATTTTTTTAACAATTTCATGCCGTTTGTCTCCTAGAGGTATTACCTGTTAATTAGGAGTGATGGCCAACTTTGATGCAATGGGTAAGGTTAATTTTTGTAAAAAGTCTTGACAAGGATAGGGAGCTTTAGAGTGAATCGGCAGATTTAATGGGAGCGAGGGGGACAAATCGACCATTTTTGACCTGTAGAATCAAGTAGCGGCGATCATCAGGATTATTATTCATGTTGCGGACACCATTCTCATCGAATCTAACAGTGCCAGTCATTCCTTCGATAGAAAAATCGTTTCTTAAAACTTGATTTAATGATTCTCGATCGAATTTTTGTCCTTGTTGGTATAACTTTCGCAAAGCGGTGAGGATAACTTTAGTCGCATCGTAGGACATGGGAGTGCGCCAAACATTGATCTTATTTTGCCAAAAACTCTGGATATAATTATCTTGTTTGAGATCATACCAAGGCACGGCGATAACTAAATTTTCTACCCCCTGTTTACCTTCTGCAAGGGTGAGATAACTTTGAAAAGTGGGGGAACCTAAAGTTACTAAGTTTAACTTTTCTGCGGGACGTTGCTTAAAGATACTGACGGCTCTTTTCAGATCGTCAATATAGGGAGCAACCATGAGAATATTTACTTGGTATTGAGCGATTTTTTGATAAATTTTCTCTTGATCTAAATTAATTTTTGGTTCGATATTGCAGTCAAAATCTTCATCTTTAACGAATTTTTGAAACTGCTGACCGAGAAGAATATTTCTATATTTTTGAGCAAAGTTATAATTATCCCCAGAGCGACTATCGTAACAAATTAAATTAGTGGGGTTTTGGATAATTAGCTTCTCAGTTTGTTCGCGGATATATTCACTTAAGGTTGTGGCAAAAGTTTCCAGATCGGGAACCATTTTATATATATAGCCATTGCCAGAGATTTTCGGGGAAAAGCTGGTGGGAGATAGGGCAACAATTTTCCCTGGTACATAAATATCTTTGGCCGCTTCACTAGCAGCAGAAGCATTATGACCAACCACTGCTATAATTGACGGATCTTTAACAAATTTTTCGGCTCGATCTTTGGCATCTGCGGCGCTATTATTATCATTAGCGACCACTACCTGTAGAAAGTGAAAATCGGGGTTTTTGGCCTGTTCATCGTTTAACTCCTGTTGGAATAAAGCAATACCTCGTAAAATTTCTTGAGCAATTTCTGGATTATTACCAAGAGGAACACTGGTGGCAATTTTTAAGGGATTTCTGTCTTGATAGGCCGCACGAGCGTTATTATAATAGATGCGAATCTCTGGATTATTGGGCAAGCGATCGAGGGATTGTTTAAAAAGCTGAATTGCTTGTTTATATTCTTGGTTTTTAAAAGCTTGTCTTCCCCGTTCAAGACTTTTATCTTGTCGGTTTGTCTTGAATAATATTTCTTCACCTAAGCTAATTTCTGGGTATTTACTAGCATCATCGGAAAATACTCCTCCCCCATATAAAACTGATAAAGTTACCAGAAGACTTAAAATAAATAACAGTGCTTGTTTCCAGCGACTAGATAGACGTAAATGCCAACTTTGATCAGTATCTTCTTGGGAATCTTCTGCCGTATTTTTAGGGGTTAAAGGTAAAATTAACGGTGGTTCTTCAGGATTTTCTATCAAACGAGGCAGCAAAGAAGAACTAGCAGCATCCACCTCAAATTCATGTAATCTTAATTCTTGCCGAGCGCTTGTTAAGGATTCTTGTAGGGATTTATGTCCAAGAAAATTGGGAAGAAAAACTTCTAGAAATCTCAAAGCAACCCGCACGGCGATCGGTTCTTTCATAACAATAATATGCGGTACTCCGATATTAGCCAACTGACGACCAATACCTAACCCATCACAGGAATTACAGATAACAAGTTTTAATCCTTTTTTAACAGCTATTTCTAGGGAATTTCTTAAGTTATGGTCGGGAGATAAAGCCGTATCATTATCAATGATAAAAACTCCATCGTGACCGTCACTACTGGTTTGACTATGACCTAAATAAACTACAATATCCCATGGATTTTTGATCAACTCATTGTGAATATTTATCGTTGAAAGAGGAGGGTCTGAACCAGGACTTAATATTTGCATAGAAACCTTATCTTGGTTTCCTAGTACCGTTTGCAAACTGGATAAACACAGGGAAGTATGCTTGTTTTCGATGTCAATATTCCCCAAAATTACTAAAATCTTAATTGCGGAAGTAAAAGTACGTTCTTTCGGGGGATCTATCTGGATAGTAAGAGCAATTTCCACATCGGGAAACCATTTGTGTAAAAAATTCCAACACTCCCAGGGAATTTGTTGTAGATCAAAGTGGGTAGTTTGGATAAAAAATCTTACTTCTGACTCAGTACCTGTATGGAACAAGATCTGATTTTGTATCGAACTCAGAGAACTGGAATTTAGCCATTCATTTAAGCTATCTTTTAAAGTTTTAGTGGCTTTTCTGAGGTTGTCTCTAGGATCACCTACCGCTGCATGGGTGATCATGCTATGAGGAACGGTAATTCCTAAACTGGGTTGACTTTTTACCCAATGATAATAAGCTCGACGATAATTTTGCAAAGCGTCAGCAATGTCAAGGTTAGGGACTAATTTACCCTCGGCAAAAGGCGCTATCAAGAGATGATTGTCACGAATTTCTAGAGTGACGGAAAATCCCGTTTCAAAACTGCCATCACCAATTTTCAGAATCACAACTCTGCTCATGTCTCTACCCTTGACATTTTCTGCTATCTCTATTAAATCCTAAACTGTTCGGTAATGCTACTATCCCCTAAACTTAGGTTAACATTAAAGCGATCATCGGCATCAGCTAGAAAATAAAGCTGCAGATAGCTATCTAAGGGTTTCTCCCTTGCTCTTGCCTCTAAACTGGGGATTAATTGGCCTATTTCATCGCTAATTTGCAAAGATAAACCGGGGGGTAGCTTGGCAAAATTGTCCATGGCATAGGCACGAATTAAGACAGCAACTCTCTGGTGACTGGTCGATAAAACTCCCACCATTAAAGCGATTTTATGTCCCATTAATTGACTACCCACATCGAGCATTTTACGGATAGCAGCATTGGGATAATGAGGATCGATATTCCAGAGATATTCGGCCGCTTGCCAGCGAATAGTTTCATCTGGGGTTTGATGTTGTAGTTTTGCTAAAGCTTCCTCTGGGGTTAAATGTTCCGAAAATTCCACCTCTTTTTGACTAGCATACAGTTGTCTAATTTCTCGCTGAATATCTGCCGGAGATTCTCGGCTGCTGATTTTTTCAGCAACCAACAAAAAACCAGGATTAATTGGACGATAATTGTCGATAGTGCTGAGGATTTCCTGCCATTTCTCTGTAATAATTCCCTGTAACCATTGACTAAGTTTAGTGGGGATTATTTCTAGACGCTGCTTATAAATTTGTTCTCGCCATTGCTGATTATTCAACAAAGCTAACCACTGCTGAAAACTAATATCTAATCTCGGAGAATAGGGGGAAACTTGACCTAACTTTTTAATTAAATTTTCTGCTGTTGCTGGCGATAAGTTTGCTAAAGATTCCAGTTTTCCTTTTTCACTCTCTCCCTCTAAACAACTCTGCCAAAGAATATCTAAATCATCAATGATTTGCTCACTGTCTAAATAATATTGATGGTAAATTGGATCGTATTCTGCGAGATTTTTAACATCTTTTCTGGATATAAAACCCCAGATATTGAGGAATTTTTCTGCTAAATCTACCTGCACCCCTAGATAAAAATCCGCCGCTAAATCGGGAATATCAACCCATTCTTGCTCTATTGTCAATCCTTCAATGTCAATAGCTTGACTAGGAATAGTAGTCACTTTTTTATCTTGAATTTGCCAAGTAAACCCGTTAATAAACTCCCAAAGATACTGATGGTTTTTAGGTGTTGTTTGAAGGGAAAAATCAAGATTATCTTTCAGCCAATTGCTTAAGCATATTTGGACTAAGTAATTAATCAAAGCCTGATTTTTGGCGGTTTGATTCGAGTATTGACCGAGAATCGATCGAGCTTGTTTAATCTCTGTTTCCGAAAAAGTTAGCCAAAGAGATTTCGGGTTAATTTGTTGCAAAATATCGAGGTTGACTTTCATGGTATCTCCTAATAGATTAGTTTTGAGTTAAGTAGGACTGACAAAAATATTCTAGATAAGCATCGATCTCTTGTTTTTGCCGAGATTGTAATTTAATCTCATTTAACAAACTAGGACAATCTTTGCCTTCCCTTGCACAGAGTAGCTGATAAACTTTTTTACATAATTGGGTTATTTCTCGACTAATAGTAGATGAGTGAACTCCCAATCGATTAGCGATCTGTGCTTGCGTCATCTTTTGATGATAGTAACAATAGACAATCTGTTTAACTTCCTCCTCTTGAGTGATCAGTAACTTCTTAATATCTTCCTGGATTTCTTGCTGTTGTAGTAAGTCTTGACTTTGCTTCTTGCTGGGGAGATTGTCCCAAAAGTAATTGCTATCATGGTCATAATTATTAGGCTCAAATTTAGAGTAAGGAGGATCGATATGATTACGCATTATCTCTCCTATTTGATTGAGTTTTGCTTGCACTTCCTCAATGGTGATAATAACTTGCGGTTGTAACTGCTGCAAGCGATCGATTACTTGTTGCCAATCTTCTTCTTGCCATTTATCCAATGATCTAAGAGAAGCTTTTTTAACCTCTCGAAAACAGTTAAATATTAGCAGGTGATTCTCGGTCAAGATACCCGATGTTCGTAAAACTTTTTGAATTTTATTCGCACTAAAAAGACTGACTATACCGAGATTAGTCCTACCAATAGTTTTATACTCTCCTCGCAGGAAATTATAGAGAGTATTTCTCAATTTTTTATCTGTCCATTTTTCTAAGATTAAGCGAAAAAATCCCGGTTGGGTCTTTTTCTCCTGAAAGTTACCGTAAAAATTGCTAGGATTATTGATAATTGCCGTGGCCAGCAAATTCAGCAAATAGTAGAAGAGGGTTTCATAATCAGCATCGATCCGATGGCCAACATTTTGATAGACCCTTTGAGTTACCATAGAGGAACGATATTGTAAAAAAACCATCCAATGGGACTTGACTAATTGGTTATTAGGATCATTCTGTAACCATTGCCACAGATAAACATATACCGCTTCATCATTGGCCACGCTTCCAGCGATCGCATTGATCGATTTTCTTAATTGTGGCACTTCGCACCAGAAAACTCGATCGCCTTCAATGGTCTTTATAGTAGTACAAAAGTACCTAACGCTCATCTCTATCACCGGCTACAGGTATCTGATATCTGATTAGGTAAAATCAGAGGATTTTATGCAAGAGTAGCAAATAAATTCGGCGATTCCCTTGCCAAGCGCACCTCTTTCTCTGACAATAGATGAGAGACTGATGAGAAACTATCAGTTATAGTGAGACAGCCTTAGCAAACCAGTAAAAGACTCATAGATTCCCTCTGAGCTGCCACAAATTGCCGTCATACCAACTTCTAGGACAAAAATTAGGAATGCGAGTAACTTTTACCGAAAATCAGGGTTTTAGAAAGGAATTGAATAAACGGGTTGATGCTTATTTTACCGAAAACGGCATCCCCACCAGAGATAATTTGGCCATGTACCTGAAGACGATCACGATTTTAACTTGGGTGATTGCCGCTTGGCTATTTGTACTTTTTGGTCCGGATATCTGGTGGCTAAAAATTATCGGTTGTCTGGTTTTAGGAGGGGGATTAGCAGGGATTGGTTTTAGCATTGGTCATGATGCCAACCATGGCGGCTATTCTAGTAAAAAATGGGTTAATTCTCTCATTGGCATGACCTACGATTATATCATCGGTGCTTCCAGCTATCTCTGGCGTTTTCGTCATAATTATCTCCATCATACCTACACCAATGTTTTAGGGTACGATGTGGAAATTCACGGCGATGGTGTGGTGCGAATGACTCCCCATGCCGAGCATAAATGGTATCATCGTTATCAACATTTATTTATCCCGATTCTCTACGCTATAATTCCTATCTATTGGTCATTCTCCGATGTGCGATCCATCCTCTTTTGTCATCGTTTTGGCGAGATGAAAATTCCCAATCCTAAAGCGATCGATCTATTCGTTTTATTGAGCGGAAAATTTGTTTATCTCTTCTGGTTTATTGGCATTCCTCTCTTAGTTGGTTATAGTCCCCTAGAAATAGCGATCGGTTTTCTCATTACTTTTATGACCTATGGAGTGCTTGCCTGTCATGTATTTATGTTAGCTCACGTTTTGGAACCCGCCGAATTTATTCAACCCTCGGCAACTAACCAAATCGAAGACGAATGGGCAATCTTTCAAGTGCGAACTACCGTAGATTTTGCTCCTAAAAATGCTTTTTTAAATTGGTATTTAGGAGGTTTAAATTATCAAGTTGTTCACCATCTTTTCCCGCAAATTTGTCATATTCACTACCCCAAAATTGCCCCAATTTTAGCGGAAGTTTGCCACGAATTTGGCGTTAATTATGCCGTTCATCCCACCCTGCGAGGTGCTTTAGCTTATAATTATCGTTGGCTCAGACAATTAGGCAATAAACAAAGTAATTTCGATCTCAAATTAGCCAGCTAAATATCAGTTATCAGTTATCAGTTATCAGTTATCAGTTATCAGTTATCAGATGTAAGTTATCAGTTATCAGTTATCAGTTATCAGTTATCAGATGTAAGTTTTAAGTTATCAGTTATCAGTTATCAGTTATCAGTTATCAGATGTAAGTTTTAAGTTAATTAGTTAGTTATCTTTATCTTTATACCTGATCACTGTTTACTGTTTACTGATCACTGTTTACTGATCACTGTTTACTGTTTACTGATCACTGTTTACTGTTTACTGATCACTGAAAAATGAACCTACCCAACTCGATTACCCTATCACGACTTTTGGGACTGCCATTAATTTTATACTGGTTGCACCAAGGCACAGAAATCGATCGCTGGTTAAGTTTAATTATCTTTCTGATTGCTGCCAGCACCGATTGGCTCGATGGTTATCTGGCGCGAAAATTGAATCAAATCACCGAATTAGGTAAATTTCTCGATCCTTTGGTCGATAAATTGCTGGTTCTCGCTCCCCTCTTAGCTCTGATTGAAATGGATTTAATTGCTGCTTGGGGAGTATTTTTGATTCTTGCTCGCGAATTAGCGATCGCTGGTTGGCGTATTAATCCGAATTTAACGGGAAATAGCGACATAAAAGGGGCTAATTGGTGGGGAAAAAGCAAAACAGTCAGCCAAATTATCGCTATCGCTCTCTTAATTGCTCCCTTGCCTTCTGAATATAATTTAATTGCTCAGATCGCTTTTTGGCTATCGGTGACATTAACTTTAATTTCTGGCGTGATTTACGTCACACCCAGCCCAAAATTAACCCAAAATTCCCAAAAACTTGACCATTAGCAATAGAACTCTTGCAAATTAATTATATGTTATAATAATGGGTTAACTAATTTTCCCCAAAAAATTAGTTAATCAGTACATTCGTCCTGAATGAAAACTTGAAGTTTAACTTTTAACTCAAAACTCTAGAACTCTTGCAAATTAATTATATGTTATAATAATGGGTTAACTAATTTTCCCCAAAAAATTAGTTAATCAGTACATTCGTCCTGAATGAAAACTTGAAGTTTAACTTTTAACTCAAAACTCTTTAGAGCTGCTTTAATTTGGTTATCAAAACCTCTTTATTTAAGCGGCACAAACTATCTCAATTATAAAAATTGAGAATAAATTATCCTTGACTTGCTTAATCTTTAGGCAACTTTTAAGAAGCTGCTATACCTATCCCTAACTCACAGTTATAAATAGCCGCCAACAAGTTAACTCTTAAACTATATCTTCGACGACGATTCCGATATTTACAGGATAAGATTTTAAAGATTTTGAGTTTCCTATTTATATGTTCAATGATAATCCTTTCTTTGGCTAAAGCCTTGTTATACTCTTTTTCTAACTCTGTTAATTTTCTATTTTTCGATTTCTTTTTCGGTGTATAACTATTACTATGGTATGCAGCTATTCCCTGATAACCACTGTCTTCTATGCTGGTAGTTAAAGGATGAAAACGAACTCGACTTTTTTTAAATAAACTAAAATCATGACCTCTACCTTTCCCACAAAAGACACAGATAATTTCCTCGGTATTTTGATCAGCTACTAATTGGGATTTTAAAGTATGATAACCTCTTTTACCCGAAAAAAAATCTTTCTGTTTCTTTTGGGGGCGTTCAATGGGAGTTTCCGTTACATCCATTACCGTTATGACCGGTATCTCTGCTTGATTGAGTAAAGCTTTTTTTCCTTTTAAACGGAAGTTTCCCGATTGTAAAAGCATTTTTTCCGTCTTATTTACAATCCGACATATAGTTGATTCTGATAGTTCCCAGCTTGTACCAATGTGAAAATATGTTCTATATTCTCGCCAATATTCTAACGTTACTAAAACTTGTTCTTCTATAGATAGTTTAGGTTTCGGTCCCCTTTTAGATGGTGAATTAGAGTCGGCTTCAACACTTTTTACTGATTCTACCATCTTTCTATATGTTTGTTTATACACACCGAAACGGCGTTTGAATTGTTCATCTGATAAGTTTTGATAATCCATAATTTTGCTAATAAACATAGCAAAATTATAGATGATTTCCTGACCTAAGATCACATTTTATTCTTTTTTCCACTTCAATCTAAGAATTGAGAAAAAAGCAAAACCTTACATTATACCATAAAAAAATTATGCAAGAGGTCTAATAATTCAGGAAACAAACGGCTCTTCTCGACTTTGTGTGATAATTTTTGCTTATGGAATCGTGAAATGCTTATCGGGCAAGACTTTTAGGGCTATTTTGCGGATATTCTATCAGTATAGACCTCGTTTCCACGCATAAACCAGAAGAGCCAACAAACCAAGAGAAAAAGGTTGCATTTTTTTCTGGGTGTGTAATAATCGGGTAGAATATTGTCAAAATCCTCAGGTTCAAACATACCACTCAAAAAAAAACTATGTCCACTACATATATCTCTGCTCCGACTGGCTCCACCACGAATTATACCGTCAATGCTTCAACGATCATGACTCTGTCAGGGTTTTGGGGTTTATCCTCGGTAAATACCGACCTAGCCGTTTCCATCCCTACCACAGCCACCGGTAGAAATCTTACTGCTTTAGGTCGATTTACGAATCCTTCTTCTTCCGTTGAGTTTTCCACTTGGAGACTTCGCAACGGATCCAGTCAGCCGGCGGTGACTGCTAACCTCACTGGTTATAAAAGTTCCTTTTTACAAAATTATTCTCTTCCTGGCGGAACTGACACTTTCGTCGCTTCTGCTTTTTTAGGAACCCATATCCTCGACTTTGGTGGTGGTCAAAGGTTTACTAAAGCAGAAAACACGGCTCCTTCCAGTGACGATATTGCCATGATTGGTAACATGTATAGCTTCGTCCTTAGAGGTGCAGATGGTGGCGATACCCTAACTGGTAGCTTGATGGCCGATACCCTGTTCGGTTTCGGTGGAAACGATTCCCTAACCGGTAACGCGGGAGCGGATAGCCTAGATGGTGGCGCGGGAGCGGATAGCCTAGATGGTGGCACGGGAGGGGATACCCTAATTGGTGGCGACGGAAACGATCGCCTAACTGGTGGCACGGGAACGAATACCCTAGATGGTGGTAATGGTGCTGATACATTTGTATTTAACAATCAGGGTAATCAGACAGTTTCCCAATTCATTACCAGTGACAATGATGTCTTTGCATTTACTGTTACTAATTACTTGGGCGCTCCAGTAGCAGGTACGCTGCCAGTTGTTAGTACTGCGGCTGCTGCTGCCAATCTTTCTAACAGTATCATTGTTGATATTTTTGATAATATCGAGGCCTTAGCGGATGCTAAATCATTAATTCGTTTTGCCTTCGCCACCGATACAAAGACCCTCCTCTATGACGGTGACGGTGACTGGTCGACCACCAACACCACCGTTGCGACAATTACCTCGATTACTGGTACATTAGTTTCTGGTAACTTCGCCTTCATTTAATTTCCTTGTTTGAATAGACAGATACTGGGTGTGTTAGCTAGGGCTAAGACACCCTTATTACTTTAATGGTGAAGTGGGAAGTCTCTGGTTTTAGGGAAAGGAACAGAAACACAAAATCTAACTAGGGTCTGCTGAAAAAGTTTTCCCTGGGGGCAGGGTGTGGGGTGTGGGGTGTGGGGTGTAGGGTTTTACCGATTTTCAGGTGGTCAACTACCTAATTTTCAGGGAAAAAGTACCTGAATTTTCCCCCCGATCACCCCTAGCTAAGGCACTTTTTGATGGGAAAAAAGTCTAAAAGTATTATCCAACAAGGTTTTTAGATTTATTCAGCAGACCCTACTTAGGGTGATCAGCAAACCCCCTCCGCGCGGAGGGCGCAAGCTTTGCGCCCCTACAGTAACGGATTTTGTCCACAATGTAGGGGCGAACTGCGTTCGCCCAAAAGGTACATTATCAAAGCGCAAGTCCCGTATTGGGATTAGTTTTGTGTAGTGATTAACTGACGGTTATAATCGCCCCATAACTTGGCTGCCTGTTGACTGCTGCCCGCAGTGGGAGAATTATTATCATTACCCAACCAAATGCCTGTCACCCAGTCGCGCCGGGGAAGATAACCGATAAACCAAAGGTCCACATAATTATTCGTAGTTCCCGTTTTACCCGCTTCTCCCATGCCAATACTGGCAGCGCCGCCTGTACCATTAGTTATCACCCCCCGCAATAGGCTATTCATCGTCTCGGCGGTTTTAGCTGAGATTACCTGCTGATTTCTCTCGCTATCGTCGCCATAGTCATAAATAACCCGACAAGTACTCAAATCCTCCACATTTTTACAGTCGGAAGCGTCGAGAATGCGTTTAATGGCGTGGGGACGATTCCAGCGCCCACCATGGTCAAAAACCGCATAAGCACCGGTCATTTCCAAGACATTTACCTCGCTTTGCCCTAAAATTAAACCCGGTACAGGATTTAAAGCTGATTTGACCCCCAAACGTTCCGCTACATTGACCACATTACTTAATCCTGCCTCGCGAGCAATGCGAAGGGCGACGCTATTTTCCGATCGCGCTAAACCTTGAAACATATTGACTCCCCCGCTACTGCGTTCACAGGGAGAATAGGCCTGTCCTTGCCAAGAGAGTCCAGCGCAGGTATAGGTTTTATAGGGCGATATTCCCTTTTCCAAGGCGGCAGCATAAGCAAATACCTTAAAAGTGGAACCGGGTTGACGTTTAGCTTGGATAGCGCGGTTAAATTGGCTTTTTTGATAATCAACTCCCCCGACTAAAGCGAGAATTTCCCCAGTTTGACTGTTTAGGGTAACTAAAGCCCCTTGGGAGTATCGATAGCGGGAACCTTGGTTTAAGACATTATTTTTTAAGCTTTTTTCTGCGATCGCTTGCAGCCGGCGGTCTAAACTGGTTTCAACGATAAAATTGCCCTCTTTAGCCACTTCTTCCCCTAAAAGGTCTTGTAATTCCTCGAAAACGTAACTATAAAAATATGGTGCAATTGTACTAGACAAGGATTTTTTGGCTTGGGGACTGATTTCAATGCGGGATCTGCGAGCGCTGGCGGCCGCTTCTGGGGAAATCATGCCTAATTCGGCCATGCGATCGATGACACGATTGCGTAATTGTACGGAAGTGTCGTAATCTTGAATGGGATTAAATAAATTCGGGGCGGGTAACATAGCCACAAGGGTAGCAGCCTCGGAGATATCTAAATCTCTAGCGGATTTATCGAAATAAAAGCGGGCTGCATCTTCAAAACCGTAACCGGCCAGACCGAGATAAACTCGATTGAGATAGGTTTTGAGAATTTCATCCTTACTATACACCGCTTCTAATTGTAGGGCGACAACCATCTCCCGGAGTTTGCGATCAGCAGTATTTTGGCGACCGACTTCTGGGAATAAACTACGCGCTAACTGTTGAGTTAGGGTACTGGCCCCTTGACGAATGCCTTGACCTTGCCAATTAATCATAACAGCCCGGACAATCCCCAAAGGATCAACCCCAAAATGCCAGTAAAAACGACTATCTTCGGAAGCGACAACCGCCTTGGGCAAATAGGCAGAAAAATCGCCCAGATTATCTAATTCTTGGTGAGTTTCCTGTCCCATGGGATTGAGGGTAGTTTGACCATCCCTAGCGTAAACCACCACCGGACCGCTCACCCCGGAAGGGAGTGGATAAACATTAACTCTGCGACTTTCCCAGATAATCGCTAAAACTAATAAACCGAAAATACCACCCGCACCATAGAAACCATAGCGCAAAAGTCGCGCCCACAGGGGAGGGGGACAGTAATAGGAGATGGTGACACAATTGGCTAAGTCTGGAGGGGCCAGGGTAAAGGTATCACCATGACGCAGGGAAACGCTTTTCAGACGACGTTTACCCATATAAACCCCGTTGGTGGAGTTTTCATCTGTGAGTAGGAAATTATGGGGATTTTTTGGGTCACGCTGCAGGGAACAATGAATCTGACTAACTACGGTGTTACGGATAGTAATATCACAGGAACTGGAACTACGACCCAACAAATAGCGATCGCCGATAAGGGGATATTTGCTTTCCCCGCTGCCATTCTCGTTTTTCAGGCGTAATTCGGGAACCCTCGCCCCTTTTTTGAGATTTACCGCCTGAAAATTCACCTTTCCTTGCAATTTCTGCACGGCAACGGTGACAAGTTGACTAATTTGGGTTTTCGGCGACTGGTTAGACATAGTTTTTATCAGGGGATGGGGGATGGGGGATGGGGGATGGGGGATGGGGGATGGGGAATGGGGGATGGTGAAGTGGGGAATTTCAACTAAAACCCTAACATCCTAAAACCCTAAAACCCCAACACCTTAACACCCTAAAACCCCAATTCCCAATTCATAGCCACTATCCCTAAATTGACATTTTAGCCTCTAAAGCTTTGAGGTATTCCGTATTGACTCCCGACTCGCGAATCAGAGCAATTTTACCAGTACGGGCCACCTCGCGAACGCCAAATTTATTCAGCATTTGCATAATCGCCACCATTTTACCCGGATCCCCCACCACTTCGATGGTCAGGGTTTCCTCGGAAATATCCACAATCCGCGCTCGGAATACCTGCGCTAATTCGATCACTTCGGCCCGGCGCTCGGCGGTAGCATTAACTTTAATCAGCATTAATTCCCTTTCCACACAAGGGGTTTGGGTGATATCCTGCACCTTGAGGACGTTAATTAATTTGTAAAGTTGTTTGGTTAACTGTTCGATACTGTCCTCGTCTCCCGGTACTACCATCGTAATCCGAGAAACTCCCATCTGTTCAGCAGGACCCACGGCCAGACTTTCAATATTAAAGCCGCGACGGGCGAATAATCCAGCAATACGGGTTAAGACTCCCGCTTCATCTTCAACTAATACGGATAATGTGTGTTTCATGGCGCTCTGTCTGCACAACCTAGATTTAACCATTGTAAGACAGGAGGCAAGACCAGAACAGCTTGTCTTCTCTGAGCGATTCGGGTAGAAAACTCTACTCTGTCAAAGTTTATATCCACTCCTCTTCATCCCCTTTGTTTACTTCCCGTTCTCCGTTTTGATCCTGGGCAGGGGGCGTAATAATCCGATAATTGACATCGTAAACTTGATCGGCTTTTTCCCCGCGACTCTGTTTGGCTGTGCGGTAACTATAGGAATAAACCGAGCCAGTTTGAGAACTGTCATCTGGAGGCTTGACAAAATCCGCTCTTTCCTCATCGGCAACCCTAGGCGGAAATTCTTCCCGATCCTGAATGGTAGTCGGTTTTTCGGGGGGTGTATCAAAATTCCAATCATCACCGCTATCTCTTTCCCAATCGTTACCCCGTGCAGACGCAGCAGAATCTTGAATATAGGTAGGTCGGGGAGATGGGGTTGGAACTTTGGGATTATTGGCTATAGGAGGGGAAGCTTTGGGGGCAGCCAAAGGACGACCAAAACTATAGAGAAATTGCAGGGTTAAACCACTGATAATTCCCGCTAGGGTGAAAAGTAACACCCAGACAGCTAGGGGCAGTTTTACCGTCATAATACCGCCAAAAAAGACCAAAGTGATCACCCCCAAATTCTGCCAGATCAGTAATCCGCCCACAGCGATCGCAAATAAGACCATAATCCAGCCCATTTTTACCTCCCTTGATTCAGTAAACAGTAAACAGTGATCAGTAAACAGTGATCAGTAAACAGTGATCAGTAAACAGTGATCAGTAAACAGTGATCAGTAAACAGTGATCAGTAAACAGTGATCAGTAAACAGTGATCAGTAAACAGTGATCAGTAAACAGTAATCAGTAAACAGTGATCAGTAAACAGTGATCAGTAAACAGTAATCAGGTATAAAGATAAAGATAACTAACTAACTAATTAACTTAAAACTTACATCTGATAACTTACATCTGATAACTTAGGGACTTGCGCTTTGATAATGTACCTTTTGGGCGAACGCAGTTCGCCCCTACATTGTGGACAAAATCCGTTACTGTAGGGGCGCAAAGCTTGCGCCCTCCGCGCGCAGGGGGTTTGCTGATCACCCTAAGTAGGGGGAGAGCCTTCGAGAACCCCTTCCAATAAGGGACTTGCGCTTTGATAATGTGCCATCTGGCTAGTCTGATTCTTCTACAGAGCGATTTTCAAAGCTGGGATATTATTCCCACGCAAGTCCCTTACATCTGATAACTGATAACTTACATCTGATAACTTACATCTGATAACTGATAACTTACCCACTGATAACTGATAACTGATAACTGTCAATGTCCTTGCCAGCGATTAATTGTCACACAATCGATATCTAACTGATCGAGAGTACGAGCGATAACAAAATCGACCAAATCCTCGATCGATTGGGGATGATGATACCATGCCGGTATTGCTGGCACAATTCTAACGCCCGCCTCGGCTAAAGTAGTTAAATTACGCAGATGAATTAAACTAAAGGGGGTTTCTCGCGGCACTAAAACCAATTTTCTGCCCTCCTTAATCTGCACATCGGCCGCTCTTTCTAGTAAATCGGAACTTAATCCCCCCGCTAATTTGGCCACTGTACTCATGCTACAGGGAATAATTACCATACCAAGGGTGCGATAGGAACCACTGGCGATCGTTGCTCCCACATCACCCCAACGATGACAGCGTAATTTTCCCCCCTCCATCACCCCGCATTGACTGCGCCAAAATTGTTCTTGCAGCTCCGGTTCTGGAGGCATCCGAATATTATCTTCCGCTTGCCAGACAGTGTAAGCTGATTTGGAGGCCACTAGATCGATCGTGTAGTCGGCTAAAAGTAGATATTTGAGAGTACGGACGGCATAAATCAGCCCTGATGCCCCCGTCACGCCCAAAATTAGCGGTTTAGATAATTCCTTCAAGCTCTAATTCCTCGATCAATTGTAATCCTCTCGGGTCGCCCACTTTTAATAAAGCACCCCTCGCATCTTCCTTGACACCTAAATCCTCATCTTCCACCAAGGCCTCGATCAAAGCATCGATCGCCGTGGCATAAATCACATTTAAGGGCAATTCTCGGCATAATTGACCGATCGACCAAGCGCAATTACTCCGCACCGCCGCGATTAAATCTCGGCGCAATCCTTCAATTAAAGGCGGCAAGACGGTGATGATATCTTCATAATTGACCTTGGCAATCTGGGCCAAACTACTGGCAGCCCATAATCGCACCGCCGAAATATCAGTTTTAAGAGCATGAACCAAAGGCTCGATCGCTCTGGGATCACCACAGTTACCCAGGGCCCAAACTACTCCTTTTCTGACGTAACCATTCCAATCTCTGGCCAGTAGATCGATTAAAGGCTCCACGGCGCTAAGACTGGGATTTCTGCCCAAAGCGTAGGCGACACTGACACGCACTAGGGGACAGACATCGCTTAACATCTCTAGTAAGGGGGCGATCGCTCTTTCGTCACGCAATTCACAAAAGGCCCGGGCGGCGATCATTCTCTCGCTCAGATGAGCAGAAGTAAGCAATGAGAGCATTTCCTCGGGATCGGGGGGGATTTCCGCTGCTTTGTCCGGATCGCTCCCATCGAGAGGATTATCTAAGGAGTTGCTAGAATCTAGGATTTCATTGTCGTACATACTTGTTAGATTATCTTAATCCGTGACCGCTTACGTCAAGCCCAAAATCCAAAAGTAGTTGCCGGTTGGGGAGACTTTTCAGTTTTGCATGAGTAGAAAACGGGTTTCTCGGAGAAACCCGTTTTCTGTGCGTTAAATCCGATTTTCGTGTTTTTGTGATGCCAAGACGCGGATTTGAACCGCGGACACGAGGATTTTCAGTCCTCTGCTCTACCAACTGAGCTATCTCGGCTTTTTTTAGTCCTTTATCAATATAGCACGCCCTCGAAATAATTGCAAGGTTTTTTTCTAAAAAGTTTTCTGCTCGACTAGATTGGCAAGGTGAGGGTAAAAGTGGTGACAGCATTGGCACTGGTGACATCAATGGTGGCATTCAGGGGTTTAATCAGTTTGTTGACTAAAGCTAAACCTAAACCTGTGCCACTGTAGCGCCAGGGATCCTGGTTAGGAATGCGATAAAAAGGAGCAAATATTCTTGATAATTCCTCTGGAGCGATTTCTACTCCTGAATTACTCACACTGATTAATATTTGCTCGTCCGCACGCCTGACATTTACCCTAATTATCCCTTGTTCTGGGGTATATTTAGAAGCATTGGTCAGTAATTCCGCTATGATGCGTTCTATATCACAAAGATTGCTGTTAATCTCCGGTATATCCCCATCTATATCTAAAATTAACTGCTGTTGTCGCTCGCTGGTGAGAGTGCGAAAAGGTTCCACTAATAAGGGTAGCCAAGAAAGTAAGTCGATTGTTTCGATCGCCAGAGGTTCAGTTTCCGCATCTAGATAGGTTAAAGTCAACAAATCATTAACTAACTTACTCTGACGCTGACATTCAATGTTAAGAATTTGCAACAGTTGACCGATCGAATCCTGTGGATCGATCTCGATCCCTTGATATTCTAGGAGACTTTCTAGGGTTTCCACCGCTAGACGAATGCTGGTAATCGGGGTTCGCAGTTCATGGGAAAGGGTTTTCAGGAATTCGCTTTTTAATCTTTCCAGTTTTTCTAATTCCCTCACTTGTGCTTGGGAAGATTCGTAGAGTCGCGCCTGGCGAATAGCGATCGCACATTCGGTGGCAATATGTTGAATCAAATTAGTTTCTAAGGCGTTAAAAATCTGATTAGCTGGTCGAATTAGCCAAATATTGCCCAAAAAACCCTGATCGTCAAAGATGGGACAAGCGCAACGGTTAACACGACAGATTTGGGGATTGCCAAGGGGAAGACGATCGACAAATTGTAAAATTTGTTTGTGCAGCAGCGGTTGATAGATTTCAGGAAAATCGCTAATTTGACGGCTAATTCCCTGACAAATAAACTCTTGAGTGGTGTATTCGTGGACAATAGTAGCTTGGCTGCGACTGGGATTGTAAAGCTCAATTTGGGCCCGTTCTACGGGTAAAACCTGGACTAATTCCCTGGTGGTGGTTTGCAAAATATGATTTTCATCGAGACTATCGCGAATTTTTTCGGTAATCCGTCCGATTAATGCTTCATACTTCAAAGTCATCTGCAATTCGGCGGTTCTTTGCTGAACCTCCGATTCTAAGGCAGTATTCAAGCATTTTACCCGTTGGTGTAGTTCTGCTTGTTGAATGGCAATTCCCACTTGAATGGCTAATTGTTTAAGCAGATCGATTTCTTGGGATTGCCAAGAGCGAGTTTTTTGGCAATTTTGGGCAATTAGTAACCCCCAGAGTTGGTTATCGCAGATAATTGGCACCACCAAGTTAGCCTGTACTTGCAAAGAGGTGAGTAAGCTGCGATAACAGGGATCAAGTCCCGAATTATGAACATTTTCAATAACTTGAATTCTCCCGCGACGATAATTTTCCAGACGTTCTGGGGATAAATTAAAACAGGGATCCTCGATGCTGTTTCCCAAGACAGAATTAATCCTCGGGGTATGGGATTCCACCACAATCATGCCACTATGATCGGGGAATAAACGATAAATTAACACTCGATCGCAGTTGAGGAATTGTCGCACCTCTTTAACGGTTCTTTGCAAAATGCGATCGAGATCCAACGATTGTCGGATTCTTTCCTGCATTACCCCCAGTAGTTGTTCTCGTTCTGCTTGTAATCTTAAAGCTTCTTCGGCCTGTTTGCGTTCGGTGATATTGGTACTGGTTCCCACCAAACGATAGATACGCGCATTGTTATCCCGTAGGGGTGTTAAAGTCGTTAGCCACCAGTAGGGTATATTTTGAAAAGGTAAATACTGTTCGTAGGAAATAGTCGTTCCGTAACGCACACAATCACTATAGTGTTGCCGCACACTACGCGCATCATCGGGGGGAAGGATTTGTTCGGGAGTTTTGCCTTTAATATCCGATGAGCGCAATCCTGTCCAGCGTTCATGAACGGGGTTTGCTCCCACATAGCGAAAATCTCTATTTTCCAGCACGTCCACTACAAAAATCGACGCTTGCACGGAATTAAATATACTACGCAGAAACTGCTCGGAATCCTCCGCTTTTAGCTGTGTATCTAGCTCGATCTCGATTTCTGATGGCTGCTTTTCCATAAGAGCCTCCCCTTGTGCTAATTGGTGGATTTGGATCGATAATCACAAAATCGTTGGCTACTCCTAGGGCGATTTAACAATTTCTTTAGATTCTCGCACAAATTTTCCCATCCGCTGCCGATTTCGATATATTTCTTTGCAAAAACGAGAAAGCAACCCCAATATACTGAGATCGCTTATCAGTTATCAGTGACCAGTTATCAGTGATCAGGTTTAAGTTTTAAGTTAAGTAGCTAGACACAATTAATTAAGTATATCTAACTACTCCTTAGATGAGTGCCTATCCTCACCAAGAAGTTAATTTTGTCCTATTACTTATATATGTTATTTTCAGTGTCACTGTTCACTGATTACTGATTACTGATCACTGAATTTAGGCTTCTTGGTTGACAAAAGGCAATAAAGCCATTAAACGGGCCCGTTTCACCGCTTCAGTTAAATCTCGCTGTTGTTTAGAAGTTAAACCAGTGATGCGTCTAGGTAGAAGTTTGCCGCGTTCGGTGATGAATTTGCGGAGGAGTTCGGTGTCTTTGTAGTCAATCGGTTGACTGGGGGAGATGGGGGAGAGACGTTTACGATAGTAGCTCATAGATTTGTAAAGATTGCTTGACTTTTTAACTAAAGTGTGCTTACTTAATTTCCTTGTGGACGGTGTGCTTATTGCAGTGGGGACAGTATTTCTTGATTTCCAGTCTGCCGGTGGTATTGCGACGGTTTTTGCTGGTGGTGTAGCGAGAAACGCCGGGGGTACGCTTATCGGGATTACTGCGGCATTCCGTGCATTCTACAGTGATGATTAGGCGAACGCCTTTTTTACTAGCCATAACAACAGGGGATCGGGTAAATTTACACGCAATCGATCATTATGACATATCTGGGGCTTTTTAGGCAAGAGCGGCCGGGGCAACGCAGGGAATTGTCGGCTAAAAAGTTTGGCTTGGGATGAAATCCAGCACAAAAAAGCTAGAATAATCACAGCAGTTGGCGAGGATGAGGAAAAATGACGGTAAGATTGGGTAAACCGATTTTAGTGACGGGGATAGGCATTACCATCGCTTTCACCCTGGGGGAAACTCTCAATAGCAGACTGAGCGAAATCGGTTCCTGGGGTATTTTAGGTGCGATTGCTCTTGGTACTGGTATCTGGTTTTGGCAAAAACCCAACTCGAAAATCGATTTTCCCCCCCCCACTCCCCTGAGTCTAGAAAAGGTTAAACAAGCGATTAGCAAAGCCGAGAAGATAATTAATTATCTGGCCAAAGAAGACCCTAATCAAGACTTAACCCCACTCAAAACCACTTTAACCCAATTAAATCAAGAATTTGGTCGCCAAGATCTGAAAATTGCCATTACCGGTGCTAGAAAAACCGGTAAAACTGCCTTAAAAAAACTACTAGAAAGGGTCAACTTTGGGGAATCTATCGCTTTTCTGGAAACGGAACCGCTTCTAACTTTCGACTGCACCGCTAACCAGAAAAAAGCTCTGGCAGCCGACTTAGTTTTATATCTTATCAATGGGGATTTAACCGATTCCGAATGGCAAATCCTCCAGCAATTCGATCGAATGCACCAGCGTGTTATCCTGTTACTGAATAAACAGGATCGTTTACCCGTCGAAACCAGAGAAGAAATTCTCCTTTCCCTGAAACAAAGACTGAAAGAAACTATTGCTGCTCATCATATTTTAGCCATAGCCGCTGCCCCTGAACCCCTAAAAGTTCGTCAACATCAAAGCAATGGAGAAATCAAGGAATGGACGGAACCCCAAGCTATTGTTATTGATAATCTAGATAATCATCTCCGACAACTTATCGAACAAGAAAAGTCCGAATTAGTTCTTGGAACTATCTGGAGACAAGCGCTCGAATTGGCAAAGGAAACCAAACAATTACTCAATCAATCCCGACGCAAAAAGGCTTTACCTGTTATCGAACAATACCAATGGATAGCCGCTACTGCCACTTTTGCTAATCCTCTCGCGGCCCTAGATTTAGTTTTAGCGGCGGCCACTAACGCTCAAATGTTAATGGATTTAGGGGCAATTTATCAACAAAAAATGTCCCTTGAACAAGCAAAAACAGCCATGACTACCCTAGGGAAAATGATGGTACAATTGGGCATGGTAGAGGTGACAACTCAGGCATTAGGAACAATTCTCAAGGGAAATGCGATTACTTATATTGCTGGTGGTACAGTGCAAGGAATTGGAGCAGCCTATCTAACTCGTTTAGCTGGTTTAAGTTTAATTGAATATTTCCAAGAACAGGAAATTAACGAGCAACTGAATAATGATTGGAATTGGACGAGTTTGCAGAATAAAGTTAAACAGGTCTGGGAACAAAATCAACGCCTAGCATTTTTACAGGATTTTGTCAAGCAAACGAGCGCTCGTTGGTCGGCATTTTCTGGTTAAAAAATCTATAGCAATTTCCATAGTTGTGAGGTACAGAGTCTTAGGTTTTGGGGAGTCAGGAGTCAGTATTCAGGAGTCAGGAGTCAGGAGTCAGGTTTTGGGGTTTTGGGGTTTTGGGGTTTTAGGGTTTTAGGGTTTTAGTTCAATTTCCCCACTTCCCCATCACCCCACTTCCCCCCGCAACGCGCACGCAGTGACCACCCCATCACCCCACACCCCACACCCTGTCCCCACGAAAAACTTTTTCAGCAGACCCTAGTTAAGAACCGGGAAAAGCTAAATGCTGACGTAGCACATCCCAGCGCGAACAATCCCAATAATCGATATGAGAAATAATCAGATTATTGTCATCGAGAGTTAATTGGCTGCGTCCAGAAATAGCGATGCGGGGCCGCCAAGGTAAAGGGGTTGTCCACTGCAATGTCCAACGGGTATTAATAATATTTCCCTGCTGTTCAATTGCGTGGACATCCATCTTGATAGCTTGGAACCATTGACTCATAAAACCAATCATTTCCCGATAGCGTTTAATCCCCCGAAATTGATTGAGAGGGTCTTGAAAATAAACGTTATCAGCATAAATGTCATAGGTTTGATCGAGGGGAAATCTTTGATAATCTTGCTGCAAAATAGCGATAATATCCATAAAGTACCAAATTATTCCCGATAGCTATTGCCTTTTTTCACTGTTGAGAGGTCACTGTTAACTATTAACATATCACTCCCGTCAAACTAAAGGGACGGACTTCGGTAATTTTAACCTTAACAAATGTGCCTCGCAATTCCTCAATATCTCCAGTAAAGAAAGTTAAGCGATTGCCTCTAGTTCTTCCCATAACTTGACCAGCATCTTTAGGGTTAACGTCTTCCACTAAAATTTCCTCAATTCTGCCTAAATATCTTTGAGAACGTTCAGCAGCTTTTGTGGCCACTAAATGATTTAATCTTTGTAAGCGATCGCTTTTTACCTGCTCACTTAATTGATTATCCCAAATAGCGGCCGGAGTGCCGGGACGGGGAGAATAGGCAGCCGTATTTAATTGATCAAAACCAATCTCATCGACTAATTTTAAAGTATTCTCGAACTGTGCCTCTGTTTCTCCGGGGAATCCAACAATCGCATCGGCACTAATGGCAGCATCCGGCATTAAATCGCGAATATTAGCAATAATCTGTCGGTATTTTTCGTGAGTATAGCCCCGTTTCATGGCCTTGAGGATATCATTATCCCCCGATTGAAAAGGGATATGAAAATGTTCACAAACTTTAGGTAATTCCTGACAAGCTTTAATCAAACGTTCGGTAAAATAGCGGGGGTGACTGGTGGCAAAACGGAGACGTTCAATGCCGGCCACATCGTGAATGTAGTAGAGTAAATCGGTGAAATTGTGCAAATGTCGGCCGCTTGCCGTCACTCCGGGTAAATCCCGTCCGTAGGCATCGATATTTTGACCTAAAAGGGTGATTTCTTGATAACCCTGTTGTCCTAATTGTTCCATTTCTGCTCGAATTGCCGCAGGAGTGCGAGATTGTTCCACCCCGCGCACCCCCGGAACCACACAATAGGTACAGCGTTCATTACAACCATAGATGACGTTCACCCAAGCGGTAATATTACTATCCCGGCGCGGTTTGGTGATATCTTCCATGATGTGGATGGGTTCGGTGGCCACCACCTGGGAACCGTCAAAAACTTGTTGTAATAAGTCTCCCAAGCGGTTTGCGTGTTGGGGACCGATAATTAAATCCACTTCGGGAACCCGTCTTAATAATTGTTCCCCTTCCTGTTGGGCCACGCAGCCAGCGACAATTAAAGTAAGATCGGGTTGAGTTTGTTTGCGTTTAGCCTGTCTACCGAGATAGGAATACACCTTCTGTTCGGCATTATCGCGAATTGTACAGGTATTGTAGAGGATTAAATCGGCTTCGTTGGCATCCTCAGACCATTGAAACCCCAAATCTTCTAAAATACCCGCCATGCGTTCGGAGTCAGCTTTATTCATCTGACAACCAAAGGTGGTGATATGGTAACGACGTGGGGACTTATTCATGATGCTGGCTACAGAAACAAGAGTGCAGGTTTCTATTTTAGGCTATTTATCCTCTGACTTGAAAGAGGCGGTCGGCTCCGAGGCTGCGCGGCTGCTTTGTTCTCCCCACACCCCACACCCCACTTCCCCACTTCCCCACTTCCCCACTTCCCCACGTCCCTATCTCCCTGGAATTAGCCCTAAAGCATACTCAGCCATACAAGCCAAGAAAAACGAAACTTTTGCTTTGAGGATATCTCCTGACTGGTAGGATAAAAATAAACCATACTAGGCAGTTTAGCCTCAATGCCGCCGAGGCCACACCTTTAATCATCAAAGGAAAAGTATTTATATGTCTAAAAATCAAGTGTTCGACTTCTTCGCCTTAGCCGCTAAAAACGAAGAATTGGGTCAAAAAATGCGCTCAACCCAAGATCCTCAGCAATTACTAGAGATAGCTCGCTCGCAAGGCTTCGATTTCTCCCTTCCTGAATTAGAAGCGGCACTCAAATCCTTGCACGAGAGTCCCGACTTTTTCCAAAAGTTAGCTCATGCAGTGTTAGAAGTTTTCAGTCCTAACCACGATAATTATCCCTCGATCGGTGTCCAACCCTACGAAGGCGAGATCGATCGCTAGAATCAGTTATCGGTTTTTGAACCGTCGGTCGTCAGGAGTCAGGAGATTATTTTTATTTATTCTCCCCTCTCCGCTCCTGACAGGTGTAGGCATTGTAAAGTTTCCTCCCAAGTTCCTTCTATAGTTTGTTGTTCCATAGCATGGTGTTTTGAGTTACGTTTTAATCTTGGTGTAGCCAGGAAAGTAGGCAAAACACTAAACCCCATCAACTGATGGAATAAGTATCCAAAAATTCTAATGCAGTGATGATTTTAATGTTTCTAAATGGGTTCAGGACTAACAAGTCTTCATCCCCAGTAATAAGAGATTCAGCCAAAAAAGTAGCCGATTATGACACAGGCAATCCTTACTCAAATCTTGAATCAGCTTGAGACTCTTGAGTTAAAAGAACTTCAGCAGCTTAATCAGAAGATTCAACAGTATCTTATGGATAAAGAAGAAGCTGACAAACAAGCGGTATTTCATCAATCTCTTCTTGATGCCGGATTAGTGAAGCAGATTAAGCGTCCTTCATCTCAACCGATAACTGAGCGACGATTGATTGAAATCGAGGGCAAACCTATTTCAGAAACGATGATTGAGGAACGACGTTAAATGGCACTTTATTTCTTAGATAGTAGTGCCTTGGTCAAGCGTTATATCAGCGAAACTGGTTCAGTGTGGGTATTGGGATTATTTGCTGCTGCTTTCAATAATGAAATATTTATTGCCGCAATCGCCAAGGTAGAAATTGTGGCTGCTATTACGCGACGATCCCGCACTGGAAGTATTAGCGTTACGGATGCAACAGCAATAGTTCATCAGTTGAGAAAGGATTCGCTTCAAGATTATCAAGTCATCGAAATTACCGAAAGTATAATTAGGGCTGGCTGAATAAATGTGAAATGTATGCAAAGTAAGGGTTTTGGGGCTTTACGAGCGAAACAGGTGCAAGATTTTGAGAGAATCGTGGTTCAAAACCTTGCATCTTCATCGGCCCGCGTTCTGTAGGGGCGAAGCATTCGGGCAATAACCTATCGGTGAAACCGTAGATTTTCTATCCGAATGCTTCGCCCGTACTTTTTGCTGCAAACCCTAATTAATTCAGGAATGGTATTAGCGGAAACTTATGGTTTAAGAGGTTATGACGCAATCCAGTTAGCAGCAGGTCGTGCTGTTAATATACTTTGTCTAGCCAGTGGTTTACCCCCTATAACTTTTGTTTCGGCAGATAATGAGTTGAATGTCGCTGTGATCAGTGAGGGATTGCTGATGGAAAATCCTAACAATCATTCGTCTTAATCTAAGAATCATTAAATTTAAGATGTAAGCAAAAAAATAAAACCCCCTTAACTGACTGAATGAAGGGGTAATTTGTCATATTTTTAGAAGCAATTTAGCCTACTTTTGTGGTTTCTTTTTCTGAGGTTTTACATGATTTTAGTTGGCGCTTGAGGGTTGAAGCTGCGCCGAGAGTGCTGAGGGCTAGGAAGCTGAGGGTGGAGGTGGGTTCAGGGACTTGTTTACCTGGTTCAGGGACTTGTTCTAGCTTACCTACTGTAAACCCATGCCAAGTTTCAGGCTGATCAACACTAAATTCAATTGATGAATAGGTTCCAATAAACTGAATCGCTCCAGTTCCCTCTGTCCCAATTAAGGTATTTCCTGATTGTGACAATTGCCCATAACCCCAGTAAGCAGGATTATTTGGATTAGTACTGTTATGGCTAAGGATGTTAAACGGTGCATTAAAAGTATAGCTAACGGAAAGACCTGGGTTTCCCATACTATTAACAGCCATGATTGGATTGGTGATGGGTTGGGAAAAAGTCAACTTATTTGTTGGCAAACCAGTCGTTGCAGTATTTAAGGCAATTATGTCACTTGCTGGCGGTGCATTACTGACCACACTGTTGTTAATATAAGGAAGTCCTGGCGGGGCATCCCAGTAGTTGGTTCCACCTGATGTTTGGGCAAAATAGACATCCCCAGTATAGTTCACTGTGATGGAGCCAATGGTTCCCGTAGCTGATCCACTTGTACCTGTCGTTGCTGATGTCCAATCCGTCCAAACAACTGTTGCTGCACTGGCTGATGTTGCTTGTAGGGTTGTTGCCGCAATAGTTACTCCAGCTAAGATGCCCAAAGAAGACAGCGTTTTTGTAAGAGCATTAACTTTGTTTTCTGATTGTTTTCTACTTATCATGGATGTGAACCTCGTTTATTTCGTTGCGTTTTACTCGAAATCTCGCTTACTAACCCCCCCTCGCAGCCAGGTCAAACAACAACCCAACCCAACACCAAAGGCGATTGAAACCAACAATACACATCCCCCCCCCACAACTGTATTCTAAGCTACAGTTTAATAAATCTTTATATTTCTTTCTTAATCCCGATAAAGAAACCGCAGAACCAAGTCGGTTGTGAACAGCCCACCGCTTTTACCATTTTTGGTTAGTATCTGGATGTGGTATTATTCGAGGTGTGTTCGGATTATCTGATACGATCAAGGTCTATGACAACTTACTATGAAATCCTCCGCCAAATAGAGAATCTTCCCCTTACGGATAGGTTGCGACTTTTAGAGGATTTAAAAACTATCATCAAGCCGACCCTAGCGCCAAAAGATGACGATGAGATCATTCCAGCCGAAGAACTTGCTGAAAGCCAAGCAGCATGGCAAGATTATTTATCTGGTCGAGATACTGGAATCACTTCAACAGAATTAAAATACAAACTATTTGGAGATAAACTTGGCTGATTATATTCTACTTAGACAAGCAGAACGCTACTTAGAAAGAATGCCAAAAAATGACCAAATTCCTATTCTTGAAGCTTTGGATACTTTGATTTCGGATTCTACAAAATTAGATATTAAACCCCTTTACGGAAGAGATGAACTAAGATTGCGAGTGGGTAAGTATCGAGTGTTGTTTTTTGAAGATAGAGATAACAATCTATACGTCATTACAACTATTAAACCTCGCGGCGATGTCTATAAATAATACCAGAACTCTTTTCTAGACTGCTGTTTCTCCTTTCGCCATAAAACAGTGATTCACAGAGGAAGGAGTTTCAGGTGTTTTCCCCTGTTTTACTCCTGCTCGGGCGACCTATCCGCTTCCGGGAGGGATTTTGGTGCGGTATGTGGGATTTGCTGCTTAATTATTGGGAATTAATGAAATCTTGCGGATGAACGATGGTAATATTGGGAATAGGGATAAAGTCATCAGGATTAAAGGTTAATAAATGGGGAATGTTAGAAGCTTTCATGACAGCAAGAAGCCTAATATCATGGGTGCGTTTTCCTTTAATGTTGTAGATGGTGACTAATTGAAACCAAAGGGGAAAAATATCCGGGGTTTCTGCAATTAATGTAAAGTTATCTAATAAATCATTGACATAATTTGTAGCTTGTGCTGGAGTCCAACCTAAACCATTAACATCAAGGGGTCGGGTTGCAACTACCCAAAATTCAATTAAAACTTGAGGAATAATAACACATTCATTAGCTGTTTCAACGATTTGAGTAATTACATTATTAGCAAGAGAATAAGTTGCTGAAGACGGATCAGCCGCCCGAAGCAAAATGTTAGTATCCAGTAAATATTGAGTCATTAGTCTTCATACATAGTGTCACGGTGTAAAGCTTCATCAGGTAAATTCGCACTTGTTTTAGGAAGTTTAGCGATTACTTTCTGCCATTTTTGAGCTTTTTCCTGGGGAGTGAGACTATAATCTGGGGAAGGGAGGGAAATTCTTGAGGTGAGAGATTCGGTGAAGGATAACACTTCTTGTTGTTTTTCTAAGGGAAGTTTTCTGAGGTTTTTAATGATAACTTGTTCAATGTTCATTTGACTTAGACTAATAGGCAACCAGATCAATCATATCTCATGCCGCAATTTCTCTATATTTAATAAATCTTTACATTCCTCTCCCTAACTAGGGATGCACCTGGGACAATTGAGATATTTCCTCTTTGCGAACTATAATCCAAAAATTAGTAGTGAAAAAATTCAACCAAGCGCTCAGCCACTAACATTGCCATTTGTTCGTCGAGATGGCTAATTTGAGCGACGATTCTGGTTTTGTCAATCGCTCTAATTTGGTCTAAGGCAATACTGCCTTGCACATTTTTTTGATCAATCGGGATTCTGGTTGGGTATTTTTTAACCGTACTGGTGATTGGAGCAATAACTACTGTTCTCAACCGAGCATTGATCTCCCTAGGGGAAACAATAACACAAGGTCGGGTTTTTTGCAGTTCAGAACCCCTAGTCGGATCGAGTTCTACTAGAACTACGGCAAATCTTTCTACCATTGGTTTTCTCGCTCAAACTCATTTTCCACCCCTAACCAATCCTGTAACTCTGCTTCGATGGGTTCGTCATCAAACAACTCAGCCCAACCCTCTCTCACCTTCTTTTTAGCACTCAGAATAATTTTTTTACCCTCGACTATCGCTTCGACTTCATCAGTGAGTTCGCACTGTTCCATAATCGCTTGAGGAATTGTAATTCCTTGAGAATTGCCGATTTGTACGATTTTCAACAACATTTTTGACCCCCGGGGAAATACATTATCATCATATCAATCTGCTTAAGCTTAGGATTCTCATTTTGGTGTTTCCTTGTAACCGTTTTATAACGCTTGGCTGGTTTTAAGATGATGTAACGCCACATCCTAACTCAGCCTTCAACTCTGCTTTAGATTTGCCAGGATCGCGCCCTTCTAAATATTCCTGATCGGCTTTCTCTGCCGCTTCAATTTAATTATACTTACTTACAGGGTGGCTCAAGCAACAGCCGCACCCAACCCCAAGGGCGATTGAAAACAACAATACACATTATCACATCCGCAACAGTATCAAAAGCTACAATTTAACAAGATCGCTCTACTTTCAAGCAGAAAATGTACCTAGTGGTGAGCCAATTTTTTCTGAGAAGCGACCTGGAGTAAGGATTTTGTCAATTTTTTAGTATTTCTGTCTGGGGGAAGTGCAGATATAGTATAAAAAAATTATAAAAAAGCCGAAATCAGGGAAAATAAGGCTTTTATCTGCCATTAAATCCGGCAGATGGAATCAAGCTGCCAAGAGAGAAATTAAAGCGGAAATGCAGTCAGAGCAAAGGTTTCGGCGGTAAATCTCCTGAGAATTGCTGAGGCTGATGGACGAAGGGAAGGAATGATTAACTTTCGTTAACCTGAAGATGAGAAATAATCATAATGTTTTATATTGTCAAAGGTGTCATAGTTTCCTATGCTTTTTTTAGGTTGATAATTTTGCCCCACTCGTCAAATTTTTACCAACCGGCCCTAGAAAATAAAAATAGTGGATGAAAACGGTCACGATCGAGATAAAATCTAGGATGGTCTTACCCCCACCTTGCCACGATCCCGACTGCCACCAAAGCTAGAGCAGGAAAAGTAACAAGGAAAGAATTTGACTGAAACAAAGTTGATAACGCTAACGAAATTAATAGTTTAGTTTGGCTTGACAAGCGAGGAACAAAAAAATGCCAATTGCAGTAGGAATGATTGAAACCCTAGGATTTCCCGCCGTTGTGGAAGCGGCCGATGCCATGGTCAAGGCCGCCAGGGTGACTCTAGTGGGTTACGAAAAAATCGGTAGTGGTCGCGTCACTGTCATTGTCCGGGGAGACGTTTCAGAAGTGCAAGCTTCTGTGGCTGCTGGAGTGGAAAACGCCAACCGGGTTAACGGAGGACAAGTGCTATCTACCCATATCATCGCTCGTCCCCACGAAAACCTCGAATACGTGCTGCCCATTCGCTACACCGAAGAAGTAGAGCAATTCCGCAGCTATTAAACACCGTTTCGGGGTCAGCATCTATAGAGTCGAAGAAAGCCAACCATTAGGAGACAAAAATATTATGTCAATTGCAGTGGGCATGGTGGAAACCTTGGGTTTCCCGGCCGTCGTCGAGGCGGCTGATGCCATGGTGAAAGCCGCCCGCGTAACCCTAGTAGGTTACGAAAAAATTGGTAGTGGTCGCGTCACCGTCATCGTCCGGGGGGACGTTTCGGAAGTACAGGCTTCCGTATCGGCGGGGACAGAAGCGGCATCTAATCGTGTTAAAGGGGGTCAAGTCCTCTCGACCCACATCATCGCCCGTCCCCACGAAAACCTCGAATACGTTCTTCCCATCCGTTATACAGAGGCCGTGGAACAGTTTCGTGAAAGTGTTAACCCGCAACCTTTAAGACGAATCTAGAGCGCAACTAACTTTTAGTGTAAACAAATTCCATGCAAATTGCCAAAGTTTGCGGAACCGTCGTTAGCACCCTGAAACCGCGCAGTATGACGGGAGTGAAACTTCTGCTTTTGCAATTCATCGACGCCCAAGGGCAACTTTTGCCTAAATACGAAGTAGCGGGTGATATTGTCGGAGCGGGAATTAATGAATGGGTGCTAGTGTCCCGGGGAGGAGCCGCCCGTATCGAAGACGGACAGAACAATCGCCCCCTTGACGCGATGGTGGTGGGGATTATTGACACGATAACCGTAGAAAATCGCACCCTCTACAGCAAGAGAGACGAATTTCGTCAATCTGGTTAAACATCGATAGGACCCAAACACAGTTAAGTAACAACCAGCCAGCCAAATTCAGTATGGAGGAAGACTAACTATGGTCGTCCGCACAACGGCGGCTAGTCCGAAAAAGCGGACCAAATCCCCAGAGGAAACGCACATAGACGAGAGTGCCAAAGTCCACACCTTCTCTAACCTCAGTGGCGCTATCGAGATCGGGGCGCGAGTGGTGATTGCTCCGGGGACTTCCATCCGCGCCGATGAAGGAACCCCCTTTCACATTGGCGACGACAGCAAAATTCAGGACGGAGCAATCATCCACGGTTTAGAAAAAAGCCGTGTGGTGGGAGATGACGGCCGAGAATATTCGGTGTGGATCGGCCGGGGCAGCTGCATCACCCACATGGCACTCATTCACGGGCCTGCCTATGTGGGCGATCGCTGTTTTATCGGTTTTCGCTCCACCGTCTTTAACGCCCGCATCGGGGCTGATTGCATCGTCATGATGCACGCCCTCGTTCAAGACGTGGAAATCCCCGCCGGGAAATTCGTGCCATCCGGTTCCGTGATCACCAGCCAACAACAGGCTGATCGCTTACCCGATGTCACAGAGATCGATCGAGCCTTCACTCGTCACATTGTGGAAATTGACCTCGCCCCCAGCGTCCCGGTCAAAGCCCAAGGACCAGCGACTCCGCCACCGGCAGCCGCTATAAACATCGCTAATGAGACGCTATATAGAAATTCGGTGACACCTATGAGTTTAAATACAAACATTCGAGCGCAGGTTCGCTCCCTCCTCTCCCAAGGCTACAAGATCGGCATCGAATACGCTGACAAACGCCGCTTTAAAACCAGTTCTTGGTTAAGTGCCGGCTTTATCGACGGCAGCCGCGAAGAACAGGTATCCCAATCCCTAGAAGCCTCCCTGAGAGACCTGCAAGGCGAATACGTCCGCCTGATCGGAGTCGATCCCGCCGCTAAACGGCGCATACTGGAAATGATTATCCAACGCCCCGAAGACACCCCGGGAGAACCGGCCCGCACCACCACCGCCGTCCACGGCGGTCATGGCAACGGTAACGGCAATTCAGACCTGTCCGTGCAAGTGCGTTCCCTGCTCGCCCAAGGGCTGAAAATCGCCACCGAACACGCGGATAAACGCCGTTTTAAAACCAGTTCTTGGTTAACTGGACCGGCGATCGAAACCAAGAGCGAAGCGGGCATCATTCGCGATATTGAAGCGATCGTGACTGAAAATAGCGATGAGTACGTCCGCCTGATCGGGATCGACCCGCAGGCGAAAAAACGCGTCGTCGAAATGATTATTCACCGCCCCGGCGGCACCCCCGCTAGTAACGGCAGCGGCCAAACCAGCAGCTACAGCACCCCCGCCAGTAACGGAGCCAGTTATAGCAGCAGTGGTAGCTTAAGTGGCGAAACGATCGCTCAAATTCGTTCCCTGCTCGCCCAAGGCTACAAAATCGGCACCGAACACGCGGATAAACGCCGGTTTAAAACCAGTTCTTGGCAGAGTTGCGCTCCGATCGAAAGCAATCGCGAATCCGAGGTAATTACTGCTTTGGAAGATTGTTTAAGGGAACATAGCGGCGAATACGTCCGCTTACTCGGTATCGATGCTAAAGCCAAAAAACGGGTTTTAGAAACGGTGATCCAGCGCCCCGATGGTTCGGTGGCTAGTAATGGCAACGGTAAAACCGCCACCGTTGCTGAACCGAGTTTCAAAAGCTCTGCTTCCAGTTCCTCCGGCGGCGGTACTGCCACTTTAACCAGTACCTTAACCGCGGAAACGATCGCTCAAATTCGTTCTTTATTGAACCAAGGTCACAAAATTGGCAGTGAACACGCGGATAAACGTCGTTTTAAAACCGGTTCTTGGCAAAGCTGCACCCCGATCGATAGCAGTCGCGAATCCGATGTGGTGGCCGCTTTAGAAACCTGTCTGCGCGACCATCAAGGAGAATACGTCCGTCTGATCGGGATTGACTCCCAAGCGAAACGTCGTGTCCTCGAATCGATTATTCAACGCCCTTAATTTCAGGACTCGGTAATTGGTGAACGGAGATAGGTGTTAGGTGTTGGCGGATCGGGAAAAATCCCCGAAACTCTAACCCCTACCCCCTAACCCCTGATCACTGGTCACTGATCACTGATCACTGTCAATTATGTCCTTACCCCCCGTTCAACCTATTAGCCGCTCGGAATTCTATGTCAATGGTGATGTAACCATTGATGAGAGTGCGATCGTGGCTCCGGGGGTGATTCTCCGAGCAGCCCCCAATAGCCAAATAATTATCGGTGCGGGTGCTTGCCTGGGTATGGGAACGATTTTAACCGCCTATCAGGGTGTTATTGCTATCGGTGCAGGGGCAATTTTAGGTACAGGTGTTCTGATTGTCGGTCGGGGTGAAATCGGTGAGAATGCCTGTATTGGGTCAACCACAACGATTTTTAATGCTTCTGTGGCAGCGATGTCGCTCGTGCCGTCCGGTTCACTGATCGGAGATACTTCCCGTCAAATTACCATCGAGGTGTCAGCGACCCGATCGGAACCGGAAAGACCCCCTTTACCGGAACCGGAACCCGTAGTCAGTCAAGTGTCCCCAGTGCCGTCAGTGGAGGAAGCGGTGGCCGAAACCGTGGCCAGTCCTTGGGATGGCGAGGAAATGGTCGCCGAGGCCAGTCCTCCAGAAACCAGAGAACAAGCATCTACTACTAACCAACCGAATCAAGCATCTGTGGTCGGAAAGGTCTATATCAATCAGTTATTGGTCACGCTATTTCCAGAACGTCATCGTTTTAATGGCAACAATAACCATAATTCTTGAAGGGGAAAATAATCGTTCACAAGCCAAAAATCTCAACAATAATTACTGAGTAATTAGACCTAATTTATCTAGAGTTCACTGCTGTCTAACTGTCCTCTAGGTACTGGGTATAATTGCTTAGAAATCCAGTTAATATTTAGCGATTGCCGACAATTTTTTGAGGTTGTAATTATTGATAATCTTCCTCAATTAAAGAGTAGTTTTAATCGCTCAAAGCCTGATGAGCAGAAGTTTCTGCGTGTCAATCAGGTAAATTTTTGTTGATTTTTTTGTGTTTTTGTAGAGATTATCAAAGTTAGATGACGACAGATTAAAGAAACTAATCCCCCCGAGAAAAAAAAACAATCAAAATTTTAGAGATAGGGAAAAAAATGATCAGAATAGGATAAAGTTCGTGTTAAGATGATCAGTTGAAAAAAACATTAGTGAAAATTGCTCCCTAACTTCGCTCCTGGCAGCAGGGGAAAGGAGCTTAAGAAAAATCTATGTCGGTTGACGGCGAGATTTTACAGGTGCGACTAATCATGCAGTTTATGGAGGAATAATCCCAATGGTGCAAGCCAAATCCAAAGGTTTCCAGGCCGGCGTAAAAGACTACCGCCTGACCTACTACACCCCCGACTACACCCCCAAAGATACCGATCTACTAGCTTGCTTCCGGGTAACACCCCAACCCGGAGTTCCTCCTGAAGAAGCAGGTGCGGCGGTAGCGGCGGAATCTTCCACAGGTACCTGGACCACCGTTTGGACCGATAACTTAACCGACCTCGATCGCTATAAAGGTCGTTGTTATGATATCGAACCCGTACCCAACGAAGATAACCAGTTCTTCTGTTTCGTTGCCTATCCTTTAGATCTATTTGAAGAAGGTTCCGTCACCAACATCCTCACCTCGATCGTTGGTAACGTTTTCGGTTTCAAAGCTCTACGCGGTCTCCGTTTAGAAGATATCCGTTTCCCCGTCGCTTTAATCAAAACCTTCCAAGGTCCTCCCCACGGTATCACCGTTGAACGGGACAAATTAAACAAATACGGTCGCCCCCTACTCGGTTGCACCATCAAACCCAAACTCGGCCTTTCCGCTAAAAACTACGGTCGTGCCGTTTATGAATGTCTCCGCGGTGGTTTAGACTTCACCAAAGACGACGAAAATATTAACTCTCAACCCTTCATGCGTTGGCGCGATCGTTTCCTCTTTGTCCAAGAGGCGATCGTTAAATCCCAAGCAGAAACCAACGAAGTTAAAGGACATTACTTAAACGTAACCGCTCCTACCTGCGAGCAGATGATGCAACGGGCTGAATTCGCCGCCGAAATCAAAACCCCGATCATCATGCACGACTACCTCACCGGTGGTTTCACCGCTAACACCACCCTGGCGAAATTCTGCCGCGACAAAGGGTTACTGCTCCACATTCACCGGGCAATGCACGCGGTTATCGACCGTCAGAAAAATCATGGTATCCACTTCCGCGTTTTAGCTAAGTGCTTACGTCTCTCTGGTGGTGATCACCTCCACTCTGGAACCGTTGTCGGTAAACTCGAAGGTGAACGCGGAATCACGATGGGTTTTGTTGACCTGATGCGTGAAGACTATGTAGAAGAAGATCGCGCTCGTGGTATTTTCTTCACCCAAGACTACGCTTCCTTACCCGGGGTAATGCCCGTTGCTTCCGGTGGTATCCACGTTTGGCATATGCCGGCGCTGGTGGAAATCTTCGGTGACGATTCCTGCTTACAGTTCGGTGGTGGAACCCTCGGCCACCCCTGGGGTAACGCACCCGGTGCCACCGCTAACCGTGTGGCTCTGGAAGCTTGTATCCAAGCTCGTAACGAAGGACGCTCCTTGGCCCGCGAAGGTAACGACGTTATCCGGGAAGCTTGCCGTTGGAGTCCTGAACTGGCTGCCGCTTGCGAACTCTGGAAAGAAATTAAATTCGAGTTCGAGGCTATGGATACCCTCTAATACAGCCCTTCAGAAGGTTGTTAGCAGTTATCGGTGGAAAATAATGCCGGGGACTTGCCCAAAATCGGCAAGCAGTGGTTAGAATTTCAACACTGATAACTGCCTAGCCAATAACTGAAAACTGTATAAAATGTATCCGAAAAAAGTTGTTCAAGATACCGCGAAAGTCTTACAAAGTTACCTAACTTACCAAGCGGTTCGCACGATTATCGATCAATTGTCAGAAACTAATCCCACTTTAGCTATTTGGCTGAGTCACTATACTTCTAGCCATTCCATTCAGGATGGCGAGGCCTATATTGCGGGGTTAATGACTGAGAATAAAGAGTTAGTTTTGCGGATCATGACGGTAAGAGAACATTTAGCCGAACAGGTTTTAGAGTTCTTGCCAGAGATGGTAAAAACGGGAATTATTAATGACAATACCGAACATCGTCGGCAACTTTTGGAACGTCTCACCCGTACTGCTATAAGTCAACCAGAGACATCGGAATTAAATCTCGATGTTGATGATCTACCCAACCCATAAGGAATCAAGAAACCCATGAAAACTTTACCTAAAGAGAAGCGTTACGAAACTCTCTCCTACTTGCCCCCCCTCACCGATCAACAAATTGCTAAACAAATTCAATACATGATCGATCAGGGTTATATTCCTGCTGTGGAATTTGAAAAAGATCCCAAACCCGCAGATTATCATTGGACGATGTGGAAACTGCCTTTATTCTCTGTTTCTGGTCCCCAAGAAGTTCTTAATGAAGTTCGCGAGTGCCGCACTGAATATTCTGATTGCTACATCCGCGTTATCGCTTTTGATAACATCAAACAATGTCAAACCATGAGCTTTATTGTTCATAAACCCAATGCTGGCCGCTACTAATTTGGCTGTAGTTTAAAGGTTTGTAGGGATGGCCGCGAGGCCATCCTTTTTTTGGTGGTTTTTAACACGGGTAAACGATCGGCTGATATTTGGTAAGTTAGAAGTGTTGACATCCTCACCGCCGTAAACGGACGGTGATTCCCAAACCTCACGATTTAGGTTTCTGCTTCTTTCCCTTGCGGGGTTCCGCACCTGCCTTAACAGATTTACTCTGTTCTGGTCTTATGGTCGCTCTACAGACTGACACCGCAAGTCCTGCGGCCAAAATGTTTTTACTAGCGTTAATATCTCGGTCATGGTGTGTCCCACAGTCTGGACAATCCCATTCTCGAATATTTAACGGCATCTTCTCAGCAATATACCCGCAATTACTACACCTTTTAGAGCTAGGAAACCATCTATCTACTTCGAGGTAATTTCTCCCATACCAACGGCATTTATAGGCTAATTGTCGGGTAATTTCTCCCCAACTAACGTCAGATATTGCCTGAGATAATTTCGGGTTTTTGACCAGATTCTTGACGGCTAAATTCTCAACTACAATCGTTTGGTTTTCACGAACTAATTGAGTGGTTAGCTTGTGTAAATGGTCTTTTCTACTATCAGTAATTTGGGCGTGAATTTTGGCTACTTTGATTCTCGCTTTTTCCCGATTTTTTGAACCTTTCTGTTTTCGAGAAAGGCTTTTCGATGCTCTTCGCAGTCTCTGATAATGCTTTTTAAAATGCTTAGGATTAGACACTTTGTCACCATCGCTGGTAATTACTAGGCTACTAATTCCTAAGTCAATTCCGATGGCTTTATCTGTTACTGGTAATGGCTTAATTGTTGGGTCATCAAATCTTATTGAGATATGCCAACGCCCAGAAGGATGTAATCTGACTGTTACTGTGCTTGGTTCACAAGCTTCTGGTATTTGTCTTGACCATCGAATAGGTAAAGGTTCTGTGCATTTGGCTAAATAGATTTGTTTGTCTTTAAATTTAAAAGCTGACTTAGTAAATTCGGCACTTCCTCCCTGATGTTTTTTCTTAAAGTTAGGATACTTAGTACGACCAGCAAAGAAGTTAGTGAAAGCTGTTTGTAGGTGTCTTAACCCTTGTTGTAAAGGTACACAGCTTACTTCGTTTAAAAAGTCTAATTCTTCTTGCTTTTTCCAATCAGTTAGCATTGAAGAGGTTTCAGTATATCCTACTCTTTCTTGCTTTTCGTACCATGCTTGTGTTCTGAGATGGAGAGCTTTATTGTAAACCAATCTTACACAGCCCAAAGTGCGCCGCAATAGCGACTCTTGTTCGGGTGTGGGGTAAAATCGAAACGAATAGGCTTTTTCCATGCCTCACATTTTAGCATATATTTCGTAAATGTGTTAATATTTAACAGTAAAGCCGTCGTAGAACGACGGGGTTTCAGACCCAAAATTTTCGATGAACTGACTGCCGATCGAACCTATGCCCCGTACTCATCTATTAGATACCCGAACCAGCAATTTTAGCGATCTCATCGGCAATGGCAAAATCTACCGAGTTCCCCCTTTTCAAAGAGATTATTCGTGGAAGGAAGAAAATTGGGAAGATCTCTGGCAGGATATTCAAACGCTCTATGAAAACCCCGATTCTAGTCATTACATGGGAGCGATCGTTTTACAGGGTTCCCAGCGATCGGATACGGATTTTACAATTATTGACGGACAACAACGATTGGTAACGATTAGTATTCTCGCTATAGCGATTATCGAAAAAATTCAAACGTTAATCGATCGGGGGGAAGAAGCGGAAGCGAATAGAGAACGACAACGGCTTCTCAAAAGCGGTTATTTGAGTAATAAAGATCTGGGTTCTTTAAAAGAATCTAGTAAATTAATTTTGAATGAAAATAATAATGATTTTTATCAAAGTCGTCTCATTAACTTTAGACCTCCTCGCAATCCTCGATCGCTCGCAAAATCCAACCAACTCCTATGGAAAGCTTTTCAATACTTTTCCGATTCATTGCAAAAGCTTACAAGCGTAGTTAACAGTGGAAAAGAACTGGCAATTTTTTTAACGGATACCGTTGCCAAAAGACTCTTATTTATTCAGATTAATGTTGAAGATGAATTGAATGCGTATACGGTTTTCGAGACCCTAAACGCTAGAGGGATAGAGCTAAGTTCAACCGATCTATTAAAAAATTATTTGTTTTCTCTTTTCCGAGGGGCGGATGATTTGCGAGAAGGACAACGACAGTGGAGAGGAATTATTGATACCGTTACAATGGAAAAATTCCCCGAGTTCCTACGTTACTATCTCAGCCTCACGCGGACGAGAGTAAGACGGGAACGTTTATTTAAAAGGGTTCGAGAGTCTATACAAAACGCTGAAAGCGCGTTTAAATTACTCGAACAACTCGAAGAATATAGTGGTCTTTTTATCGCTCTTAATAATCCCAATGATGAATTCTGGCAAGATACTCCAGATAATATCCCTTATATTCGAGAAATTGAACTATTTGGCGTAAAACAAGCCTATCCAGTTTTATTCTCGGCATACAATAAATTTTCAAGCGAGAACTTCACCCGCCTACTAAAATTGGTTTGTATAATTTCGTTTCGATACACGATTGTCAGTAGTCTTAACCCGAATGAGCTAGAAGGGATTTATAATAAGATAGCAATCGCCATAAATAATGGCGAAATGACGACTCCGAGGCAAGTTTTCGAGGGCTTGCGTTCGGTTTATGTCACGGATACTAAGTTCGTGCAGGATTTTTCGATTCTTTCGATTTCTACCAGAGGTCAAAAGAAAAAACTGGTTCGATATATTCTCTGGAAATTAGAAATGGACGAATCGGGTCGATCTAATATAGCGGAAGATGGATTCTCGATCGAGCATATTCTACCAGAATCGCCGAGCGATCGATGGCGCGTTCACTTTCTCGATAACGAGATCGAGGAAATGACCTATCGGATCGGTAACTTGATTCCTTTAGAAGCTAATTTGAATCGTCAAATCGGCAATCAATACTATACAGATAAACAAGAGATTTACCAACAAAGCGATTATGCTCTAGCGAGAAATATAGTACCAGAGGAATGGACACCGGACACGATCGCTAAACGTCAAGAAAGTTTAGCCCGACGAGCGGTTCATATTTGGAAATCCGACTTTGTTTGAGAGCGGGTTAAAAAATGTTCTCGATTCGCTTTTACTTGGGAATAGATTTCTAGGATAATTTTCACGAGGAAGCGATCGATCTGTCAGGATTTCGAGCGAGCAAGGGAAACCCGATTATCGATCGTCGATTTGAACCGACCAATCCGGCTCTCCTTGCAATTGTAAAGATTTTGCGGTTTGAAAAAAAGTTTTCGTAGGTTTCCGGTCTTGAGTTTGAATACCTTCAACAATAATTCTATCTGCTGTACCTACTGATAGATCTAAAGATAATTCGAGTTGTATTTCCATACAATCAGATAAACTTTTTACTTTGTGATTCATAATTTCCCGATTATTTTTATCTTTGTTTTTCCTAAGCTTACCTTTCTTTTGGGTTTGTTCGGCATTGAGCCTACTTGCCTCACTTCTCCTAAGCCAAGCACAATTTTCTGGAAAAAATCCTTGGTTTTTATCTAGCCTAGAAAATACCATATTTTTTTCAGGGGGATGACCAACATCTTGTAGGAACCGCTTAAAATCACGCCATGAATCATGAACTTCAACTCCTGGTATATAGTCTTTGGAATTGGGATTTATCACACAGTGAATTATTCGGCTCCAAGCTTTGTAAACTTGTGTTTTTACTAGGCTTTCGCCAGGTTTGGCAGGAGTTTTAATATCGATACGCCCTAGACTAATCCTTTTTTTCGCCGCAGAAAGGCTAATATTTCGAGTCCTAGAGAGATATATTGAAGCTTGTTCTACACTTTCAAAGCGGATGTCATCGATATAGGTGACTTTTTTGTGCGATCCACCGCTGACCCCACCTGTAGAAATATTATATCCATTGGGAACCAAAGTATTTAGTTTTTCGATCCACGCTCTCTCTTTATTCTCAAGAACTTTTTTACAAGTTCCTCGATCTATTTCTCGTATTTCAAAAGTATCCGAACCATGCTCTCGAATCGCGTGGTGTAATGATTCAGCACCTTTGATATGTCCAGCGGAAGCCTGTTCTATAGAATCCATTTGGTATCTTTTATAATGTAGATGCCCTTGCTGAAAAGGTGACGCGAAAACCTTGTCCATTATAGGTTTCAGGGGAGAGAGTCTCTAGCCTGCGCGAGCGGCAATACTTTAGTCGGAACCCCGTTTTGTGAATGCGTCACCGTCTAGTCGTCCCAAAAAATCAATGGAGGAGTCAGCTAAATGTACTCAAGTAGTATGACGGATGAAGAGTGGTCTATCGTAGAACCGCTATTGCCAAAGAAGAAATTGACTTGTCCGCCCAAATGGACAAAACGACAGATTTTAGACGCTATTTTCTATCAACTCAAAAATGGCTGTAATTGGGGTGACCTCCCGAAAGATTTCCCCCCCTACTCCACCGTGTTCTGGCATTATAAACAGTGGAGAAGTCAGGGAATCATCCAAAAAATAAGGGAAGAATTACATCGCCGATTACGACAACAAGAAAAAAAAACTTGTGGACGACTCTAATTACAGCAATTCTCATTTTAAGGTTTCATGACATTAAAACCCTTGCACCTAGAGGGGTTAATAATTCTTAACGAATCTCTAGGTCGCTGAAACAACGCAAAATCGTTTCAAAATGAGAATTGCTGCTCTAATTATGATTGATTCTCAAGCCGTCAAAAATACCTGTAATGCGAGTGTGGAGACGAAAGGATTTTGTTTCTACAAGTGCACCAATGGAATTAAACGTCATCTAGCGACGGATAGTCTTGGTTTTCCCTTTTTCGCTCATTGTACTCCCGCCAACCTATCTGATGACCAAGGATTGATTGAGTTGTTAACTTGAGGTATTGACTATTTCAAGTTAAAACCGTCGGAACTGCCTAAGACGACTATTCTTCTAGATAATGGTTATCATCCTGACAAAATAGAGAAAGAGTTGGTTAAGGTCTATCCAGAGATAATGACTAAAATTCAGTTTGAACTGTCTCCAAAACCGTCAAAAACCGAAAAAGCGGAGAAGGGTTTATCAGGATTCGTACCTGTAAAAACTCGATGGGTGATTGAAAGAAGTAATTCTTGGATGGAACGCTGCAAATCTTTAGTCAAAAATTTTGAGCGTACTTTACAGCACTCCACTACCAAAATTCATCTCTGTTTTCTTCGACTTCTACTACGACGATTAGCTGTATCCTAAGATACCAAATAGGTTCTATAAACTGCGCTGAATTTAAACTGCGTATTGGAACTTTTAGTACAAATGCTCAAACTGCACCAGTCAAGATTTAATGGGTGAAAAGTATGTTAACATCGGTGACTCTTCGGAATTTCAAAAGCTATCAGGAGGCAACCTTGTCTCTAGCACCCATCACCTTTTTAATCGGTGCTAATGCGTCAGGGAAAAGTAATGCACTAGAAGCAATTCGCTTACTTTCGTGGTTAGCGAAAGGCAGCAGGTTAGATGACATTGAACGCAACATTCAAAGCGGGAATGCAATTGCTCGTGGACAAGCGATCGATCTTTTCGGTGCAGAAAAACAGTATTTTACCTTGGCAACACACATTGATAACGCTACTGACGGTTGGACTGATTTTGAGATTGAAATTGGGCTATTATCAGACCAACTTCTTATAATCGGAGAAAGTGTCAGTAAAGCTAGTAAAGATCAGGAATTACCACTTTACAAAATTGATGGCGATCCTAACCCGCATACCGATGAAATTAGTGTGATGTATAACAATTTCAAGCAAGGTAAAAATAAGCCTCACATACCTTGTTCTAACCGACAAGCTATTTTTTATCAATTGGAAACTCCCAGTCGATTTCGGCAAAGTGATACTAAATCACAAAAAATTATTCCAGAAGTTACTAAAGTAATTCGGGAAACCTTGAGGAATATTATCTTTCTTGATCCTCGTCCAGCAGTAATGCGGGGTTATGCTTACGCTAAAGATAATGATATTAAAGAAGATGGGTCTAACCTTTCTAGTGTTCTTTATACAGTTTGTCAGCAGGGAGAGACTCAAAAAACCAAGTTGCTTGACTTCATTCGTTCATTACCAGAGCAGGATATTACCGATATTGACTTTATCATTACAGACCGCAACGATGTTATGGTGAGACTAATAGAGTCTTTTGGGAACAAAAAACATCAGATGGATGCTCCTTTGTTGTCTGATGGTACTCTGAGAGTTTTAGCGATTGCTGCAACTCTACTAAGTGCAAATCCTGGAACTTTCGTAATTATTGAAGAGATCGATAATGGTGTTCATCCCAGTCGTGCAGATAATTTAGTTAAGCAAATTCGGCAGATCGCCTTAGAAAGAAAACTGAGGGTACTGATCACCTCCCATAACCCGGCGTTACTAGATGCAGTACCCGATAGTGATATTGGAAATGTACTTTGTTGTTACCGAGATACGCAAGCAGGAGATAGTCGTATTGTCCGATTAGCTGATTTAGAGCGTTTCCCCGAATTAATTGTGCAGGGAACTCTTGGTCAGTTGATGACTAAACAAGTATTAGATAAGTTCTTAAAGGATAAGTCCACAGCAGAACAACGTCAACAAAATGCGCTAAGTTGGTTAGAGCAATTAAAACAGGGAGAAGTAGCCTGATGGGAGCTATTTGTCTGATCGATACTTCGATCTTTTTAGAGATACTTAATGTCCCCCAAAATGCGAGTCAATCTGAGTTAATATTTCAAGAGTTAAAAGAGAAAATTGAAGCTAAAGAATCTCTTTTTTTGCCAATGGCGACCATTCTGGAAACTGGCAATCATATTGCCCAAAATGGAGATGGCAACCAGCGACGTACTTGTGCAGAAAAATTTGTAGATCAGGTAACAAAAGCTCTTGAAGGAAAATCTCCCTTTACCCCCATTAATTTTCTAAAGAAAGAAGACCTGCAAGGATGGTTAAAAGAGTTTCCTGATCAAGCGATGCGAGGTAGGGGAATGGGAGACCTTTCTATCATTCATGATTGGCAGAAAATTTGTGATCAAAATCTAGGCCGCCGCGTCTATATATGGTCTTTGGACAAACACCTTAAAAGTTACAATCGGCCACCGAAGTTATGAGTAATTCACTACGGATTTACTTCTAATAGTCGATTTGTATTTTAAAAGGTGGAGATTTAATTATTGGACTTCCCCCTTGACAAAAGACCATAACCCGTGCCGTATCTGAATGTGCCGTTACTGGGTACAAATCAAGGAAACCCCTAATAAATATAACGCCTTTTATTGCCCAGGAAAATTACGATTAGGAACTTTTTCTATATATAGCGTTTCCTGTTCGCAAGAGGTACATTGTCGATGGTGAAAAGCTTAATCAGCAAAGGTTTAACTGTGCCACACAGGTGTGAGAAACGCTATAAGTGGGTGGGTGTAATTAAATATAAGATGAACGTAGGTTGGGCTTCGGCCGTGAGCTTTTGCCGAACGGTTGAAGCATGAAACCCAACGCCCGATTATGTTACGAAGTGCGCTAACCCATCCTACAAATAATTGTGCCTACCTACTTACATGACTACCATTTTCGCCTAAACTTCTCCCACTTGTCTATTATAATAAGACTAATAGTTTACTGCTATCTAAACGAAAAAAAAGGAGTGAAAACAATCACTCCTACTGATAATCAGAAGAAAAACTGGCTTAAACCTAGAGAGCGTTTGCCCCCGCTACTACTTCTAACAATTCTTGCGTAATAGCTGCTTGCCGCGCTTTGTTGTAGGTACGGCTTAAAGTCCCAATTAACTCGCTGGCGTTGTCGCTGGCGTTACTCATCGCCGTCATCCGGGCTGCTAATTCACTGGCTGCCGATTCCTGGAGGGCGCGCAGTAATTGGTTATTTAAGTACAAAGGTAGGAGAGAATCGAGAATTTGGACGGGATTCTGCTCAAAAATCATGTCTTGGGGAAAAACCTGCGCCGGTTGGCTGGCCATTTTTTCCCGTTGTACCTTAAATTTTCCCTCTTTAGTCACCAAACGGAAAATTTCGTCATCCTGTACCGCTAAACCTTGGGTAGTTAAAGGTAACAGGGTTTGAATCACCGGAGTGGAACTGATCAGGGAGATAAAACGAGTATAAATTAACTCGACGCGATCGACTGTTTCCGATAAAAATAAGGAAAGCAATTCATCCCCAATCGTGCCAGCTTCATCGGCAGTGGGAATCTGTTCGAGGTTAATAAATTTAGCGGCAATGGGAGCATTCCGGCGCTCGAAATATTGTGCTGCTTTCCGGCCAGCAACAACTAATTGATAGTTAATCCCTTGCTCTTTTAATTCATTCATCCGTTGTTCGGCACGACGAATGACATTAGTATTATAACCGCCACAAAGACCTCGATCGCCTGTCACTACCAACAGAGCCACGGTTTTTACTTCCCGTTGGGCCAGTAGGGGTAAATTAACATCACTAAAGGCTAAACGACCTTGCAGATTATAAAGTACCTGAGCGAGGGCATCGGCAAAAGGACGGGTACAGAGAACTTGTTCTTGGGCGCGACGCACTTTTGCGGCCGCCACCAGACGCATGGCCTCGGTAATTTTTTTGGTATTTTTGACCGATTGAATTTGGTCGCGAATCGCTTTGAGATTAGGCATAATTCAGTTATCAGTTATCAGTTATCAGTTATCAGTTATCAGTCATCAGTCATCAGTCATCAGTTATCAGTTATCAGTCATCAGTTATCAGTCATCAGTCATCAGTTATCAGTTATCAGTTATCAGTTATCAGTTATCAGTTATCAGTTATCAGATGTGAGTTATCAGATGTGAGTTTTTAGTTTACTGTTTACTGTTTACTGTTTACTGTTTACTGATCACTGTTTACTGATCACTGTTTACTGATCACTGTTTACCGATCACTGTTTACTGATCACTGTTTACTGATCACTGATAACTGAAAAGGCTGACAGCTTAAAGCTCACAGAAGTTTACTTGAAAGCCTGTTTGTACTCGTTGATGCCATCTTTGAGCAGGCCTTCTGCTTCGTCGTTGAGTTGTTTTTCAGTGCTGACGATCTCAACGTAGCGAGGTTTGCTGGTTTTCAGGTATTCCCGTAAACCGGTGCAGAAATCGATAACTTTATCGGTGGCGATATCGTCGAGATAACCGTTTAAACCGGCATAAACCACCGCGACCTGTTCCCAAACGGCCAGGGGGAAGTTTTGGGGCTGTTTCAGGATTTGACGCAGACGTTGACCGCGAGCGAGTTGTGCTTGGGTGGCCGCATCAAGGTCGGAAGCGAATTGAGCAAAAGCTTCTAATTCGTCAAACTGGGCTAATTCTAGTTTTAATTTACCAGCAACTTTCTTCATCGCTTTCGTTTGGGCCGCCGAACCCACGCGGGATACGGAAATACCAGCGTTAATTGCGGGACGGAAACCAGCGTTAAAGAGGTCGGTGGAGAGGAAGATCTGACCGTCAGTAATCGAAATTACGTTGGTGGGAATGTAGGCAGAAACGTCACCGGCCTGGGTTTCGATAATCGGCAGGGCGGTCATGCTACCACCACCGAGGGCATCGCTGAGTTTAGCGGCGCGCTCTAGTAAACGGGAGTGGAGATAGAAAACGTCGCCGGGGTAAGCTTCCCGACCGGGAGGACGACGCATAAGCAGGGATAGCTGACGATAAGCTTGAGCCTGTTTGGTGAGGTCATCGTAGATAACTAGGGTCGCTTTGCCTTTATACATGAAGTATTCAGCGATCGAAGCTCCCGTGTAGGGGGCGATATACTGGAGGGTAGCGGGGTCGTTAGCGTTAGCGGCCACCACCACGGTGTAATCCATGGCGCCTCTTTGGGTGAGGGTGTCGATTACTTGGGCGACGGTGGAGGCTTTTTGACCGATGGCGACATAGACACAGATCACGTCTTCGCTTTTCTGGTTAATGATCGTGTCAATGGCGATCGCTGTTTTACCAGTTTTTCTGTCACCGATAATTAACTCCCGTTGACCACGACCGACGGGAATCATGGCATCGATAGCGGTGATGCCAGTTTGCATCGGTTCACAGACGGATTTGCGAGCGACAATACCGGGGGCGGGGGATTCCACCAGACGGGTTTCGCTGGCGAGGATGTCTCCTTTCCCGTCGATGGGACGACCGAGAGCATCAACCACGCGGCCGACTAAGGCGTCACCCACGGGAACCTGAGCGATTTTACCGGTAGCTTTCACCGTACCGCCTTCTTTAATCCCGAAACCGTCACCCATTAACACTGCGCCGACGTTATCTTCTTCGAGGTTAAGGGCGATGCCGACGGTTCCATCTTCAAATTCTAATAGTTCTCCCGACATGGCTTGTTGTAGGCCGTAGATGCGGGCAGTACCGTCACCCACTTGCAGGACGGTTCCCACGTTGGAGACCTGTACTTCTTGGTTATAGGATTCGATCTGTTGACGAATAATTGTACTAATTTCGTCGGGTCTGATAGCTACCATAGTTTAATCTGGGAAAGGGTAAAAAATTAGGAGGTGAAAAAACGGCAAAAAAGGGAGATTAGATGACCTTAGCGCAGGGAAAGGCTGAGGCGTTGTAGTTGACCGCGAATGCTGGCATCAAAGACCTGGGAACCGACTTTGATCACCACACCACCGATGAGGCTGCCATCAACTTTGGTTTTCAGTTCGACCACGTTCGCCCCGGTTAGGGTTTTCACTTTGTCGATGACGATTTGTTTTTGGCTATCGTTCAATTCGGTGGCCGAGGAAACTTCTGCTAAAACCGTGTTAGTCAGCGCTCTGGCTAGGGTGAGATATTGTTGACAAACGGGTTCTAAAAATTGAATCCGACGTTTATCGACTAATAACATCATGAAGTTAGTTAAATAGGGATTGGCACTGCTCCCCATTACTTGGGAAAGAACGGCTTTTTTAGCTTCTTCTTTGATGACGGGATTGCCGATAAAAGCTCTTAGATCGGGAGCATTTTCTAGCAATTCCAAGAGGGATTTAATTTCGCCGCCGATCGCTTCTAATTGTCCGCTGCTTTGGGCGACGGAAAGTAATGCTTGGGCGTAGGGTTCGGCTATTTCTGAACTGATTAAACTTCCCTGCATCTATTTACCTCCTAGGTTGGCCAAACTGCGATCAATTAGGGTTTGTTGTACCGATTCTTCCAGGCCGGTGCTTAATTGGGATTCCACATTAGCTAAGGCTAAAGCGGTAATTCTTTGGCGTAATTCTACTAAAACACGATCCTGTTCCGCCGAGAGATCCTTAGCGGCACTTTCGCGCATTCTTTGAATATCCAGATCGGCTTGGGCGGCGATGTCGGCGGTGACAGTTTTAGCTCTATCTCGAGCGTTATTGATAATTTTTTCCGCCTCTTGTTTTGCCAGGGCGAGTTTTTTCTGTTCTTCGGCGAGGGCGGTAGCGGCAATATTTTTCCGGTTTTCAGCTTCGGCTAAAGCTTCAGCAATCTTCGACTGACGTTCTCCGAGGATTTGTCCGAGAACTTTGCGGCCGTAGAAGATGATTAAACCGAGCAGAATTGAGAGGTTAAATAGGTTAGTTCCTAAGATATCGGTGTTGATGCCGAATCCCTCTGCTGCCGCTTCCTTCGCCTCCGTGGCTAATAATAAAACTGTGTCGATGATCATGATTATTGAGGGCGGGGAGATAGGTTATTCAGTTATCAGTTATCAGTTATCAGTTATCAGTTATCAGTCTTCTAACTCCTGACGACTGAGTTCTATCTTTTTACTGATCACTGTTATTAACCAAGGGCTGGGATTTAGCGAACGAGTTCGGGGCCGAGGAGTTTTTCAAGAATTTGACGGGAAAGAGAGGCCACTTGTCCTTCTAGAGAACGAAAGGCTTCTTCTTTCTGTTGGGCAATTTCGGCGGCGACGGCTTCTTTACGAGCGATCGCTTCTTTTTGGGCTGCGGCAACTCTTTCGCTGGCTAGTTTTTGGGCCTCGGCTTGCGCTTGGGCGATAATCTCTTGGGATTGTTTACGAGCCGAACTTAATTGCAATTCGTACTCTTGTACCAGTGCTTCGGTTTTGGCTAGTTGTTCTTTGGCTCCGCCTTCCGTTTGCCGAATATACTCCGCCCGTTCATCTAAAACTTTACTGAGGGGTTTATAAAAAACGGCGTTCAGGATCACTGCCAAAAGAATAAACTGTAGTGCCATCACTGGCAGGGTGGCATCGAAATCAAACATTGATTTATTCCTGATAAATAGAAGCTATAGACAGGTTCAAAAAAGGAATATGATCCCCCTGCTTTAACAATAAACAGTCAGGGGGAATCACTAAAATTCCCTTAACTAGCTATCAGCCTTCCCTCCCAAAAACTAGATTTTTTAGTTGGCTCCTTCGGCGTTTTTTAGAGTTTTGAAAACTCCCCTGCAAAGCTGCGGACTGGGGGCTGATAGCCGACTGCTTTTTTAATTAGGCGAAGGGGTTAGCGAACAGTAAAACGAGAGCGATAACCAAGCCGTAGATGGTTAAGGATTCCATGAATGCCAAGCTGAGGAGAAGGGTACCACGAATTCTTCCTTCAGCTTCGGGTTGACGGGCGATACCGGAAACAGCTTCTCCAGAAGCAGTACCTTGACCAACACCGGGGCCGATAGCGGCTAAACCAACGGCGAGGGCGGCGGCGATAACGGAAGCGGCAGCTACTGTGGGGTTCATGGTGATTTTTTCCTCTATTTACTAATCAATTTCAATCTGTTGTTTACAGAGCGCGTTCTCAGCCGTAAAAAATGGCTGGTTTTCTGCTCAAAACTCCCGAAAGAGTTTTTGGGAAAGAACGATCCTGGAATTCAGTTGCTCATCCTGAATTCGACCAATAATTTCTTAGTTATTATCCTATTATTTGGACACTTTTCCCTAAGAAATTTTTCTTTTTTCGTCCCTCGCTTTTAAGCGTGTTCTTCTTCGTGTTCCGATTCCAGTGCCTCATGGATATAGGCCCCGGCAAGGGTGGCGAAGACAAGGGCCTGAATAGCGCTGGTAAATAAACCGAGAGCCATCAGGGGTAGGGGTACGACTAGGGGGACAAGGAAGACTAATACGGCTACTACCAACTCATCCGCGAGGATGTTCCCGAAAAGACGGAAGCTGAGGGAGAGGGGTTTGGTAAAGTCTTCTAAAATTTTGATCGGTAATAGCACGGGAATCGGCTCTAGGTAGTGAGCGAAGTAACCGAGTCCTTTTTTACTGATACCCGCGTAGAAGTAAGCGAGGGAAGTCAGTAGGGCTAACGCCACCGTGGTATTGATGTCGTTAGTGGGGGCGGCTAATTCTCCTTCGGGCAGTTCGATTAACTTCCAAGGAATCAAGGCCCCTAACCAGTTAGAAACGAAAATAAATAAAAATAGGGTGCCGATGAAGGGCAACCAGGGTCGATATTCCTTTTCTCCTAGCTGGTTTTTGGCTAAATCGCGCAGAAATTCCAGGACGTACTCCATCAGGTTTTGAATACCGCTAGGAACTTTCTGGATCTTGCGGGTAGCGGCGATCGAGGCGATGATTAAGATAGCGAAGACGATCCAGGAGACCGCGATCACTTGCCCGTGAATTTTTAGTCCGCCGATGTGCCAGTACCAGTGTTGTCCCACTTCCAGGGAAGCGAGGCTATAAAAATTAAGCACACTTAAACTGTCTAACATTTCCACCTTGGGGAGATTCGGGTTCGCAAATCAGGGTTATTTTAACGGCCAAAAGGTTCAGGAATCGGCTTTCTGCTCCAGCTTGAAGATGGTTTGCAGAGTATAGACGATGATCGCCCCTTTATAGGTCAAAAAACCCAAAAAAACTGGCACTATGTGCAGTTCTTGCCAACGACTGGCGATGATGATTAATCCAGCGAATAGGGCTAATCCTTTTTTGCCCACCCGATTTTTCGTTACCCCCAATTTTTCCACTTCCCCGGCTAGGAGTTTTAGGTAAACAACTCCCACCATTGCCCCCAATAGGTAATTAAGGGCGGTATTGAGGGAATAAAACAGCCACACAGGGATAAAGATCAGACCGCTTAAGATCAGGGTGGTGATCAATAAAGTGTTTTGTAGTTGATAGTATTCCCGCATCGGAGCTGACGGCGGGTTGGTTTCTGGGGTTGGGGGAGATTCGATCGATGGGTCAGACAAGGTACACCTAAATCAGCGATAGACTAATCTCAATATCTGGATTGCTTTCCCAGCTATGACGCTCAGGTAAGCCACAAGACATATTATCACGGCAGCGGCAACAATTATTAAGCAATTGTAAATGGCCATGATTTCGTCGGTCGTCGGTCGTTAGGAGTCAGGAGACTCCGAGACTCCGAGACAGTGATCAGTGATCAGTGATCAGTGATCAGTTATCAGTGGCTCTCTTGGGGTTATAGTGATGAGCAAATCTTATCGAAGAAAGGGCGTAGGCTATAGGTCTCTGCCAATCACACAGGTGCAATGTAGGGGCGCAACGTGGTCAGTGAGTTTATCCAACTGCTTGCACCCATAATGTGACACTGTGAACATTTTTCAGCCAATATCCAAGAGAGCTTTTTCAGTTCAGTGATTACTGATTACTGTTTACTGATCACTGAAAAGCTCCCCGCTCCCCCTTTCGCCAGAATTAGTCTCAATCAGGTTTTTTTAAGAGTTTTGCCCCACAGTTTTTACAAAAATTGGCATCTATATCGTGACGGGGTAGACTACAAGCTGGACAAGGATAATCAATTTGATTGCCAGATTTTAATATTTGTTTAGTCAGATCGCTAATTTGCAAGGGAATTAACAAAACTCCCGTTAAAATCATTAAAACTGTCACCATTTTGCCTCCATCAGAAAGGGGAGTTACATCCCCAAATCCTACGGTAGTCATAGTCACAACGGCGAAGTAAAAAGCATCAAAAAATGTCCGATAAACTTGGGGATTAATTGGGTGTTCGATCTGATAAATTAAACCTGCATAGACAAAAATAATCGAAAATAGAGTTAGTAAAATGCGAATAAATACTATCTGATCGGAAGTTTTAATTTGAAAAATAGAAAGATCGGAACCAAAAAAACGAATGACTCGCAAAATTCTAAACCAGCGAAAAATTCTAAAAAATCTAATATCAAAAAAACCAAAAAATAGGGGCAGAATTGATAATAAATCTAGGATAGAAAAAATGTTAAAAACAAAGCCTAGTTTTGATTCCGCACACCAAAACCGAATTAAATACTCTAGGGAAAATAAGCTTAAAATTACCCAATCAAGCTGACGTAACCACATTTGCCAAGTGGCGGATAAGGGATAGGTTTGAGCCACATAAATCCCCAAAGAGAGTAAAATTAATGCTAAGATAAGCAGATTTACCGTCAGTCCGATCGCCGTGGTGACATCCTCTAAATAAAAAGCTATTTTGGCACGAAAAGGGAGCATAAATTCAGCTATCAGTAAACAGTAACCAGTAATCAATGAACTGAAAGCTCACATCTGATAACTGATAACTGATAACTGATTAAGGTAATTCCACCGAAGTTGGTTTAGCAATATGAGGCAACCCCCAACCCAATTTTTCCCGGAGGATGCGGAAGAATTCCGTTGATTGCAGACGAATAAAATGGACTTGGTGGGGCGATTTCTGCACATTAATTCGATCTTCTGGCAAGATATAAGAACCGCCATTGCCGTCCACTACCATCACCATGCGATTAGCAGTTGCTGGGAAAATATTTACTGTTTCCTTGTCAGAAAATACTAAGGATCTGGAAGCTAAAGAATGGGGACAAATGGGAGCTAATTGTAATACCGGCACATCGGGAGTTATTACCGGGCCACCGGCGCTGAGAGCATAGGCAGTAGAACCGGTCGGAGTGGAGAGAATCACCCCATCGGCAGCGATATCGACGGGTGCGTGTTCACCAATTTGAATCTCAAAATGACACATACTGGTGAGGGGTTCCCGGTGGACGACCACCTCATTGAGAGAAAGTGCCTCCCAGAGGAGGGTATCTTCGCGAAACAGTCGCACCGTGATCATCGAGCGATTTTCGATGGTGTATTTCCCCTCTAGAACCTGCTCTAAGGCGGGTTCAAGCTGATTTAGGTAAATTTCTGTCAAAAAGCCCATGTGTCCCGTATTGACCGTTAACAGGGGCAAATTGAGGGTAGCCAACTGCCGGGCCGCCGATAGGACTGTACCATCGCCACCCAGCACGATCGCAAAACTTAAATCTTGCTCGAAGTGGGGGGGGACTAACTGATCGATCGGGGTAAAACAAACGGGACGAGAGGGTTTAGAATGGCCTAGCAGACCACCGCTGCCGGTAGCCATAAACACCTGCCAACCTAAAGAAAGTAGCTGATCTTGTATCTGATGGGCTGTTTTACAAGCGATAGGCTTAATATCGTTGTAAATAATGCCGATTTTGGGCATTGACAAATTTTCCTACTGCTGGTTCACGCTTTCTTTTTGAAAGGGGTTTTCTTCTTCTTCTGAGCTTTTTGTTTCTCGAAGTCGATTTCCTTGAGCTTCTTGAGAATGCGGCTAAAGTATTCTTGTAAATAGGATTCTAAAGTAGTTGTTTGACTCGGATCAAGGCCAAATACTTGATAAACTTCTGCCATGGGGGCATCAAGAGCTTGACCACTAGCGAGAACTTCCGCAAAAGCTAGTCGGTCAGATATATTATAAGTCCATTGGAAACAACGGCTTATTCCTCGCATAAAACGCAGTAATCCCATGGGTAAACGCCAAATTTTCCCCTCTTTACCCGATAGGCGCTCGCAAACTTCGATAATTTCTTCAGCTTTCCAAGCTTTGCTGCCCACCACGGGATAGGACTGACCGACGGTTTCGGGGACTTCTAAAGCGCGAACGGCGAATTTAGCGATATCTTGGGTGTCCATGTAGGCGATCGCCGTACTTTCTCCCGTGATCCAGACGGTTTGATTATCTAACATCGGGATGGCGTATTGACCGATTAAACCCTGCATAAAGCCACAGGGACGGAGAATTGTAGATTTTAACCCCGATTCTGCTAGAAATTTCTCGGTACAGCGTTTTATCTCCATTAAAGGCACGTTGGGATATTTTTCGGCATTGAGAATCGAAAAGAAAATAAAGCGATCTACTCCGGCAGTTTTGGCCGCTTGAATCAGATTAACTTTACCATCCCAATCCACCTGTTTAATGCTGGCCGAGTCCGTCGCCCGGGCAGTAGCGGCATCGATCACTGCGTCCATTCCCTCTAAAGCAGTAATAATCGTACTTTTATCCCGCAGGGTTCCCCCGACTAATTCCGCGCCCCATTCCTTCAAAAAAGCCGCTTTTCTCTGACTGCGTACCAAACAACGCACTTGATGTCCCTGATCGATGGCATGACGCACGATCTGTCGCCCTAGGGTTCCCGTCGCACCGACAACTAATACTTTCATCTATAATTAATTTTTTGTTACATTTGTTAACACTTCTCTAAGATACTATCAAAAAAGTGGATCATTGGGGATAGAAAAATTCTAAGATTCCCCGATCCCCGTCCAGTTCTACCATTGTTCCCACCGGTAAAGCGGCATTATCGCCATCATGACCGAAAGGTAACTCAGCAATAACCGCAATGCCTAAATCGCCCAAACGCTCTTTTAAGACTTCCTCTACGGTTTGACTATCACTGTCGGGGGCTGCCAGACAACGGCTAAAACGACCGAGAGCAATGGCTTTAATTTGCGAGAAAATGCCCAGCATTCGCCACTGAGTTAACATTCGATCGATCCGGTAGGGTGCCTCGGTTACGTCCTCTAGGGCTAAAATTACCCCCTCTAGGGTGGGTTGAACCGAGGTTCCGAGGAGATGGGTGGCTACGGTTAAATTGGCCGGTAATAAGCGTCCCCGCACTTTGCCCCCACCCCAACCTTGACCGATAAGAGGGGCTAAAGGACGACCTTCCAGAAGAGAAAAGAGGCGATCGATTGATTGGGGACTTTCTTGGGCTAAGGTGGTTAAAACTGGCCCGTGAACGCTACAAATGCCCTGTTTCGCTAAACTCCATAAAATCCCCGTCACGTCGGAAAAACCGATTAACCATTTGGGGTTAGTTTTTGCCCATGTCCAATTTTCTAAGAGGCGAGCGCTACCGTAACCCCCCCTAGCGCAGAGAATTGCTTGACAATCGGCATCTTGCCATGTTTGGGCTAAAGCTTGACGACGTTGCTCGTCGCTACCGGCGAGATAACCGAGACGATTAGCCCAATTCTCGCTAAATTCCACTTGATAACCCCTCGATCGCCAGATTTCTACGCCTTTTTCTAGGGCGGCTAATTCCTTGACGGCTCCACTGGTGGCCACCAGAGAAACTTTAGCACCGGGTTGCAGAAATGATGGGATGATCATAGGTTAATTCTCTTTTGTTGGCAGATTAAGCGGAAATTACAGGTAATTTTGTGACAGTATGAAAACTGACAGCATATTCTATCGAATGTTTCTCGATTTTCCCGATTCGTTCTTTGAATTAATTGAGCGACCCGATGTTATTGTTAGCAATTATCGATTTACTTCTCAAGAAGTTAAACAACTAGCTTTTCGATTGGATGGTTTATTTTTGCCCCTCGATAATCTAGAAAATTTGCCCTTTTATCTGGTAGAAGTGCAGTTTCAAAAGGATGAAGACCTATATTATCGATTATTTTCAGAACTTTTCCTGTATCTTAGACAGTATAAACCTTTGTCACCCTGGCAGATAGTTGTTATTTATCCCAGTCGAGACATTGAGCGAGAACATCCCCAGCAATTTGCTGACTTGTTATCCTTGGACAGGGTTAAAAGAATCTATCTGGATGAATTGCCAAATGACGAGACTCCTTCCTTAGCGATCGCTCTGAGCAAATTGGTTACGGAAAGTGAGAGTCAAGCTGTTAATTCTGCTAAGATTTTAATTAAACAGGCTCAAAGAGAAGTTAGCGATCGCTTAGTGCAGAGAAATGTCATTGATTTAATCGAAACGATAATCATTTATAAGTTACCCCAAAAAAGTCGGGAGGAAATTGAAGCTATGTTGGAACTACAAGACCTAAAACAAACTCGTTTCTATCAAGAAGCTTTTGGAGATGGAATTGAACGGGGAATTGAACAGGGAATAAACTTGCAAAAATTGAAAACAATTCCTCTACTGCAAGACCTCGGTTTAACCCCGCAACAAATCTCGGAACGCTTAGACTTGAATCTGGAAACAGTGCTTAACTATTTGGCACAACAGCAACAATAATCAATCCTGTTTTAACAGTCTAGAAAAGCAGTAATCGAGAGGAAATAGAAGCTATGTTGGAACTACAAGACCTCAAACAAACTCGTTTCTATCAAGAAGCTTTTGGAGATGGAATTGAACGGGGAATTGAACAGGGAATTGAACAGGGAATTGAACAGGGAATTGAACAGGGAATAAACTTGCAAAAATTGAAAACAATTCCTCTACTGCAAGACCTCGGTTTAACCCCACAACAAATCTCGGAACGCTTAGACTTGACTCTGGAAACAGTGCTTAACTATTTGGCACAACAGCAACAATAATTAAACCTGTTTCAACAGTCTAGAAAAGCAGTAATTGCTAAGTAGTGGTAAAATGAATAGTAGCGAATCAGTGACCTTTAACCTATCAGCGATGACTCGATGAATAACGACTTATTGACTTTTATCTTTTGTGTTGTCCTTCTCATTCTCTATCTAGTTTTTTCAGCTTTAACCGAAATGGGAACAAAATGGCCTTGGACAAAAAAATAAGAGAAATACTTATAAAGGTTAATAAACATAAAATCGGGTCAGGGATTCGTCCCTTGGAAAGATTCTATTCGCTCTACTGATAAAATATGAAACTAATTGGTGATATTTCCCCGAGCTTAGATTTATTCTTGTTGCTTTTTTTCTGGCATTGTCTCATCGGTGCCATTGCTACAATCATCGCTATCAATAAAGGCTATCCAAGATTAAATTGGCTAATCTTCGGACTTCTGGGAGGAACCTTTACCTTTTTTATCGCTCTTTTCCTGAAAAAAAAGACCAAAATTTAAGGGATGATATTGCTTGATTATCCTTTAATAGTTCCCATCAACACCTCTAAATCTTCTGCGTCTAACTCCTCTGAGATACCATTGCGAATTAATTCCGAAAAATCCTCATTGGGAACCATAAAACATAGTGCATACAGTCTTCCGTCCCCCACATTTCTAATCTCGTGAATACCCGTGGGACGGACTAATAAACTATCCCCCGGCCTCAGGGGAATCGGTTTACCATCACAGATAGCCATTCCTTCCCCTTTGAGGATAAAAAACATTTCTACGGCAAAATGATGACGATGGGTAGGGGTGCGACCGTGGGGATCGAAAATTTCCACACAGACGGTCAAGGAATCCCCCGCTACGGTAGAATCGAAGACGATCGCTAAACGATTCGTATCCCCAGCACTAATGCGAAAAACTTGATAATCCCGGGGAGATCGAATCACGGGTAACATACAATGATCGCTAGTTAGTTGGCTATTCATCGCTAATTTCGATCGAACTGTGGATGATTCTAAGACTAGCAAAAATTTTCAACTTCGCTCGATTGCGTCCACCACTTTCCTCACATCTACGATCGCGGCCACATCATGAACGCGCAGGATATCGGCCCCCTTGGCGATCGCTATGGCACAGGCCGCCGCCGTTCCAAAAACTCGTTCTTTTGGGTCATCTTTGCCTGTAATATCGCCGATAAAGCGTTTTCTCGACAATCCAATTAAAACAGGTAAATCTAAATCCCGAAATTGCCCTAATTCTCGCAATAACTCAAGATTTTGTCGCCCAGTTTTGGCGAAACCAATCCCCGGATCGATGATAATATTTTCCCTAGCAATACCCCACTGTAAAGCTTCCTTAACGCGATCCTGTAAAAATTCTTTAATTTCCTTGACTAAATTATCATAATGTGTTAACGATTGCATGGTTTGCGGATTGCCCCGCAGGTGCATGAGGATGATGGGAACGGCCAATTTAGCCACCGTAGGCAATAATAGGCGATCGAAGGTTCCCCCAGAAATATCATTGATCAAATCGGCCCCGGCGGCGATACCTTGGGCTGCTACGATCGCCCTAGTGGTATCGAGAGAGATAGGAATAGAACTTTGTTGTCGAATAGCGGTGATTACGGGGATAACTCGCGATAATTCTGCTTCTAGGCTAATTTCTTGCGCTCCCGGACGGGTGGATTGACCACCGATATCGATTATATCTGCCCCAGCCTCGATCATTTTCATCGCCTGTAGCAGGGCATTTTCAACCTTGTCAAATTCTCCCCCATCACTAAAACTATCGGGAGTAACGTTCAAAACACCCATGATATAGGTGCGTTTTCCCCAAGTAAAAATATGTTCACGAATTGTCGTTAAATTAGACATAATAATAGACCTCTTGTAAAAATAAAAAATTGTTGTTAGGGTTAGGAGTCAGGAGTCAGGAGTCAGTAGTCAGGAGAATTAAAAATGAGCATTAATCAGTTAAATGGTCTATTTACATATTTTATGCAATTTAATCCTTACTTTTGCCGTTTTTGAACCTTCACCAATTAATTATGCAAGAGGTTTAATAAATCCTGTAACTGATAACTAACGGTGATAGTTAATTTTTAGGTAGGGAAGAATCTTTTAGTTCAAAATAAGCTTGTACTTCTCCTTTCCAGAGTTGATATTTTTCTTGAATTAGTTGATATTGACTAGCAAAATCGAGGTTACAATCAACGATATTGCTATCGATATCTGATTGCACTAATTCCCGTTCGATCAGGGTTTCTCGGATAAATTTTAAACATTCTTGTCTCAAAGTTTCGGCTTGATCAATAATTAGCTGGACTTGATTAATTGCTCGATCATATAATGGGGTTTGTGAATGAAAAATTTCGGAAGATGCGGACAGATTTCGCAGTCTATGTAATTGATTTTTCTTTTCTACTAAACTAGCAATTTTGGGGTTAATTTCAAAAAGCAAGGTTTTCACCAGAGGAGCCAAGCGGCGAGTGTTAGTATAATCGTAGTTATTAAGGTCTGATTTAATCAGGTGTACCTGTTGTAAATCGACGGTAATATCGTGGAATTGTATCTCGGTTTCGGTGATGGTGGGATGAATCGTTTTAACTTTCCAAGTAGTAACAGAAGTCAACTGCTGGCGATCACTATTGACCATTTGCCGCTCCATTTTCAGCACATCGAGGGGAATGCTATAAAGTTTTTTCTCAGGAATATAGATGACATCGCTACCGAGAATGCGATCAATTTTAGGACGACGATATAAATAATGATACAGGAATCGATAAAAGCTTTTACTGCCTTGAAATATCTGGACAAATAACCAAATTTTCCAGCTGAATAACCCGCTAAGAAAGCGTCCGAATAGATGGGAATTCGAGGAGGGGTTATTCATGAAATTCCGTGATCAGTTATCGATGAGGAATCGGAGGTTTGGTTCTTTTCAGTGTTCGGTAAACAGTAATCAGTAATCAGGGATAAAGATAACTAACTCACTAATTAACTTAAAACTTACATCTGATAACTGATCACTGATCACTGATAACTGATTAAGGACGTTCTCCGGGTAGATTTTTTGAGGATGTTGGTTTCGATCTTACCTGTTGACGACCGTTGCGGATAACCTGTAACATTTGCCCTAATTGTTGATCAAGATGTTCTAAAACTGCTTCGGCATAGTCGTCAGCGCCTTTTTGAATTTCATGACATTCAGCTTGGGTTTTTTGTCGTAACTGTTGCACTTCCTGCATGGTACTGTGACGCATCTGTTCGATTTCATCGAGGGTTTGTTGTTGCAAGGATTCACACTCCTGCTGAACCCGTTGACGAATTTGGGCCGCCTGCCGTTCTGCTTGTTGAATAATACCGGACTCATCGAGAATTTGGGCGGCTCTTTGTTGAGCGGAACGAAGGACTTGTTGAGCGTATTCCTCCGCTTTAGTGATAATTTCCTGTTCTTCCTGCAAAATTGCTAAAGCTTTCTGTACTGCTGGTGGCACGGTTTCATAGATGAGATCTATCTGTTCGGAAATCTGTCCCTCATCGATCATTGTCCAACGGGTGAGGGGGATATGGAAACTATCAAAAATCATCTCTTGCAGACGCGCCAGATCCTGATAGATATCGAAATCGACGGGTGGACTGGGAACCCCACTATTAGAAGTGTTAGGTAGTGCTTTCCTGCGATCATTAGATTCTCGGCGCGCCATAGGTTCAGATCGTCCTCATTGCTGTATTCTAGTATGTTAACTATAGTATGAGTAAATATCTCTAGAAACGTTTTCTGGGACTAGATGGCTGACAGAGCCACCGAATTGAGCGATTTCTTTAACCACACTACTACTTAAAAAACTATATTCTTTAGTGGTAGCTAAAAAAACCGTTTCGATTCCTTCCCAGAGAGTTTTATTGGTATGTGCCATTTGCAGTTCTTTTTCAAAGTCCGAGAGGACCCGCAACCCCCGCAAAAGTACCTTAGCGCCTTTCAATCTGGCATATTCAACCGTCAATCCTGAAAAACTGTCTATCTCAACGTTTTTCAGGTGTTTTGTACAGTAACTGATCTGTTCTATGCGTTTTTCGACGGTAAATAAGGGGTTTTTATGGGGATTGCAGAGAACTGCCACGATTACTCGCTCGAATAGTGGCACACTGCGTTCGATAATATCTAAATGACCGAGTGTAACTGGATCGAAGCTGCCGGGGTAGATGGCGATCATTTCTCAACCTGCACACCTCGCCAAAAAGCGATATATCCTTTAATATTTTGGGCTTTTGGTTTAGGATCGGGATAATACCAAGCGGCATCTTTATTGTCTTGTCCATTTACCCTGAGAGTATAATAACTAGCCTCTCCTTTCCAAGAACAAATGGTATGGGTGTTACTGGGTTGAAAATATTCAGCTTTGATGGTATCGGGGGGAAAATAGTAGTTCCCCTCGACAATTTCACAGTTATCGCTTTCCGCTACCACTGCACCATTCCAAATCGCCTTGGCCATGACACTAACTCCTAGTTCTGGTTCAAAATCATCTTACAACAGAGTTTGTAAATGTTGAACCAGTTGGTTAACCTGCACCACTCCCTCGATTCGATCGATCGGTTGACCATTTTTAAAGACTACTAAAGTCGGTAAAGCTTGAATACCGTACTTGGTGGCTAAATTAGGATATTTGTCTGTATCAATTTTAACAATTTGTAGGCGATTTTTGAAATACATTCCCGTTTGTTCTAGAATCGGGGCCATCATTTGACAAGGACCACACCAAGTGGCATAGAAATCCACTAACACGGGAAGATTAGTGGTTTGCAACAGTTCCTGAAAACTGGAAAACTCTTTTTTGACTGCCATAAATTGTCACCTCGCCAGAAAAATAGCCTTTTCCCTACTATAGCTTTTCTAAATGTCCCTTAGCTCTCCTGCAAAAGTAAGTTCTCGATGTGCTATCGGCTCAAAATATCTTAAAACTCAGATAAATTTGCGATAATTTTCGGTTTTATGGCTAGTATAGTTGTCTCTTGTCTTTTTTATCCTCATCTCCCCACTCCCTATCTCCCTATCTCCCTACCTCCCCATCTCCTGTCTCGGAGTCTCGGAGTCTCCTCACCTAAGGGAAGATTTTTGATTTCTCCAGAGCAGTCATCGATCGCCGGGAAAATGCTAAGTTAAGTAAAGACTCTGAACCAACTCTCCATGAACATCCTAACCAAGCTGCTTTTTCCCGAAACTAAAACCCCAGAGCAAGTAGGTTCGCCGCGAGTACAGAAAAGCCGCCGGGGAATCGAGACCAAATCCGCCGCAGAAATCGTTATTATGCGACAAGCGGGTAAAATTGCCGCCACAGTCCTCAAGGAAATTGCCGAGATCGCTCAACCCGGAATGACGACGGCGGCTCTGGATGCCTACGCAGAAAAACGTATCCGCGAAATGGGTGCTACTCCCAGTTTTAAAGGTTATTATGGCTTTCCTGCCTCGATTTGTGCCTCCGTCGATAACGAAGTCGTTCACGGTATCCCTAGCCCGAAAAAACGCCTCAAAGCCGGTTCTGTGTTAAAGGTAGATACGGGGGCCTACTACCAAGGTTATCATGGGGATTCCTGTATCACGATCGCGATCGGTTCCGTCTCTCCCAAAGCCGAAAAATTAATCCGCGTGGCGGAAGAAGCTTTATATAAAGGCATAAATCAGGTAAAAGCTGGCAATTATCTGCTCGATATTGCAGGAGCGATCGAAGATCACGTTCAAGCTAACGGTTTCCAGGTGGTAGAAGATTTTACTGGTCATGGAGTCGGCAGAAATCTCCACGAAGAACCCTCGGTATTTAATTTTCGCACTCATCAGTTACCCAATGTCAAACTCCGCGCTGGGATGACTCTGGCAATTGAACCAATTGTCAATGGGGGCTCTAAACATACCAGAACTTTGCGCGATCGTTGGACGGTGGTGACGATGGATAATGCTCTCTCTGCTCAATTTGAGCATACTGTCCTAGTAACCGCCACGGGTTACGAAATCCTAACCGATCGCAATAACCTATAAAATTGTCTATAGATTTTTTGCTCCGGAATCTTAATTGAAAATTTATTTAGTGGCAGGATTTAGTCAAAATGTTTAAAAATATCGTTGTTGCCTTAGATTGTGGGGAATTATCGCCTCGAGTCCTTCATGCTTTGAATTCCCTTTCTCTAACGGCAAATTCTCGCATCATCCTCACCCATATCCTCGGTAAGGAGGGAGATGAATCGCCAGTGGATCGCCCTCACTCCTCCCGTGAGATCATTGAAGATCAATTGCGCTGCTATCAATCCCAGATTGCTGCCCCTAGTGAAATCGAAGTCATCTTTGGCGATCCAGCGGAGGAAATTATTCGTTTAGCTAATATCTATCATGCTGATCTGATCCTGATCGGTAGCCGGGGATTAACGGGAGTTCAACGGGTGATCGAAGATTCTGTTAGTAGTCTCGTGGTGGCAGAAGCTACCTGTTCCGTATTGGTGGTAAAAGCATAGCAGCCAGCATTCAGAGTCGAGATTCCCAGACTTGTGAGATAGCTATCAGGGATCGGATTTGAGCATCACTACGGATTAAAATTTGCAAATCTTATTTTTCCCCGATGTTTTCCCCCATACATTCCCCAGTCTTTCCCCACTCACTCCCAAGTTTTCCACAGTTTACCCAGACTTTTCCACAGGCAACAGCGATATAATCGGCACTTACTTCGAGAAAAAATTAATCTTGACTGTAAAAATTCCCATCGATAGATACTGAGTTACTGTTAAGTTGAGTAAATAAAATCTAGCTCTAACCCTTATTCCTTCGTAAATATTAAGTTTTTCTAAAGCATTCCTTTACATCTGGTAATATTGCAACTCCCCCCAACTTGGCTCACAATAGTCCTTACTGTCCACTGCACCAGTCAGGGATTTCCCCACTTCCGATCAGAGGTAAACGATTATGAATACATCAGTCAGTATCTTGGCAGAAATCCCCGAAATCCTCCACCAATCCCTACAACAATATCTAGAAACTCACCCTGGTTGGGATCAAGATGGTGTGTTTACGGCGGCCGTATCATTTTTTCTACTTAATTGTCAATCCTCCGAAAGGATGAATTTTGAGGAGCAAAATAGCTGTGCCAAGGTTTATCTAGAAACTTTGTTCCAGCGCTCGGAGTGCTAATTCGGTGATAATAAGAGTCGGGTCATGGTTAAAAGCCCGATTTTCCCCTATGAATTCCGATAAAACCCCTAATTTAATCATTCCTCAGCTAATTATCGGTTTGGGTAATCCCGAACCCAAATATGATCGCACCCGTCATAATATCGGTTTTGAAGCTGTGGACGCATTAGCGCGGGATTGGGGGCTATCTTGGCAGGAAAATAAGCGATTTCACGGTTTTATCGCTGAGGGTGACAGTTCTCTCCCGGGCAAAATTCGTCTTTTGAAACCCCAAACCTATATGAATCGCTCCGGGCAATCGGTGCGAGCGGTGCTGGACTGGTATAAACTAGCTCCAGAGTCGATTTTAGTCATTTACGATGATATGGATCTGCCCCTAGGCCGGTTGAGAATCCGTCTATCGGGATCGGCGGGCGGACACAACGGTATTAAATCGATGATTGCCCACGTTGGCACGGAAAACTTCGCTCGTTTACGCATAGGAATCGGTAAATCAACCGAAAAAGCGACAATTTCCCACGTTTTAGGCCGATTCACCCCCCAAGAAAACGAAGTGATCTTGAAAGTGTTAGACTTGTCCAGAAAAGCGATCGAACTTGGTCTCAAACAAGGGTTACAAAAGGCAATGAGTCTCTACAATAATCAAAGTGTAGAGATTGGTTCTAATCTATGCTGATAGCAAATAAGCCTGATTTTAGTAATGGTTATAATCGCCGTTTTCGTCTATACTCTTACAGAACCCTCGGTTAAATCTTGATCGCCCTTTGCTAGATTAGGTCAATTTTTATTCTCGATATTAGCAGTTTAAGTATGATTAATCGCCAAAGTTTGCTGAGATTCGCCCACAAGTTGCATCTCATTTTATTGATAATCGCTACAGTTTTTTGTCTCTGGAGTAATCCTGCTTTTGCCCATCGTCCCCATGATGTGATTAGTCAAGTGGAAGTTTCTCCTGATTTCCAGACAGATAATACAGTATATATCTTGGTGCGAAATAACTTTTATAAGTCTAGCGATGGAGGTAACAACTGGACAAGATTAATTCAAGGTTTAGATTATACGGGTGAATTAAGTTCTCTATCCCTATCTCCCCTCAATAAAAATATTCTCTATTTAGCTTCAAGATCCAATGGTATTTATAAAAGTGAAGATGCGGGGGAATCTTGGCAGAAAGTTAATCAGGGTTTAGAAACTGATTTTATTAACTTTGTCCAAATTGCCCCTTCCGATCCTAATATAGCAGCAGCAGTGGGATTAGAAAAAGGGGTTTATTTAACCGAAGATGGCGGTAAAAATTGGTCAAATATTTTTCCCACCACGGCACTGATAACCTCTCTAGCTATTACTCCCAACAATCCAGGGCGAATTTTTTTCGGGGATGAACAGGGTAAATTATACACTTCCTCCGATGGGGGGAAAACTTGGCAAAATCTCACCTTACCCGCTAATGTGGGGGCAGTAGATACAATGGCTTTTTCTCCTAATTTAGACAGGGATAAAACCTTTTTTGTCGGCACAGAAGAAGCAGGTATTTTTAAAACCGTTGATGATGGTAAAACCTTCCAAGCCGTTAACGAAGGAATTAAAGATAAAATCATCGAAGACATCGTTATTTCTCCCCAGTATGCCCAAAATTCAACCCTTTATGCCATTACTTGGTATGACGGAATGTATGTTTCGCAAGATGGGGGCAAAAGTTGGACAAAGATGAGCGAGGGTTTAACCAAAGATAAACAGGCTGATGATTATAAAGTTCCCCATTTTATGGATTTAAAAGTCGTTGAAGATACGATGTTTTTAGGGGGATTTAATGGCTTATTTAAAACCACGGATAGCGGCAAACAATGGCAGGAAATAGAAACTTTAGCCCGGGGAACAGTTATCGCTATGGCGGTTTCTCCTAATTATGCCCAGGATGGTACTGTCGTCATTGCTAATTATGTAGGCAATATCTTCATCAGTCGGGATAAAGGGGAAACTTGGACACCAATTAATCGCGGTTTAGAGGTTTATCGACTTGGTAAAGATCCCGAAGAATCAGGACAAGATCCCCGGCGTTTCTTTGACATTGCCTTTTCTCCTAACTATGGAGAAGATCGAACTGTTTTTGCTGGGTTTTTACGCAATAGATTTGCCAAATCCGATAACGGTGGTGATTTATGGAAAATTATCGAAATTGATGAAGGAGTCCGCGGTCCGCGGATAGTTCCTTCTCCAGATTTTGCCAAGGATAAAACTCTTTTTCTCACCAATCAGCAGGGTAGAATATTTCGTTCTACCGATGGAGGAAATACGGTTAAAAATATCAGTGAAGTGGGCAGAATTTCCGGTAATTATGCCCCTGCTATGGCAGCTTCCCCCGATTTTGCTAAGGATAAAACTTTGTTTGTCACGGGAACGGAGGGTATTTATCAAAGTGTTGATGGTGGACTAACTTGGAAAAATGTCACTCAAGGAACACCCCTATCAAAAACCGCTAATGTGCAGTTGGCAATTTCTCCCAATTATCCCAGTGATGGAACTATTTTTGCTGGGACAATTTCTGGTTTGTTTGTCAGCAAAGATGGGGCTAAAAGTTGGACAAAATTAGAGAAACCGGGGTTTAATCCCAATACCTCAGTAGAAACCATTGCTATCTCTCCTAATTATGCTAATGATCGCACGGTAATAGTTAGTTTACAGGGAGATGGGTTGTTTAAATCTACCGATGGCGGGGAAACTTTTAAATCAATTGGTGATCCTAAAATACCCCTAGTGAAAATTCATAGTATCCCTTCCTCTGGTATCTCCGTCCAGTTTTCTCCTAATTACGCTCAAGATCAAACTTTATTCGGTTTTGGTGGCGCTCAAACTACAGTTTTTCGTTCCACCGATGGGGGAGAAACTTGGACAAGTGTAACTATTCCTCCTCACGCGGAAGAAAATACACCCCGCTATAAAATCGGTGAGTTTTTCTCTGGTCCCCTTGGCACAATCCTGCGCTTAGTTATCCCAATTCTCCTGGCAATCGCCGCTTATTTTCTGGTGGGTTTCCTGAAACTGGAGAAAGTTATTAATCTTCCTAAATCCTTCTTCCCCATGGCAGCAGCATTTATGATTTTTCTGTTTGTTTTCTTCGTTATCATCACCCAAGTTTAGGAGAAATTTTGACCGGCGGGGCTTGACAAATCCCGCCGCTTGCCTTATACTTATATGTATAATGGGAATCCGTGCCTGCCTGCGACCTCTGATTTTTAGGGCAGTCAACCCCTCAGAGAATTAACCATCGGCAACGTAGGGATTGACCATCTTAGCGGGGTCAACAATGCGATCAAAATCATCTTCCTCGATGTATCCTAGTTGCAAGGCTGCCACTTTCAGGGTTAAATCCTTTTCTAGAGCATAATGAGCGACGTAGGCAGCCTTTTGGTAGCCAATCACGGGACTTAAGGCAGTCACCAGCATCAAGGATTGATTTAAAAAAGTCTCAATTTGTTTTTGATTAGCAGTCATCCCCTTAACCAGAAACTGACAGAAATTAGCGCAACCATCAGTGAGCAAACGGATAGACTGCATGAGATTATGAATCAACAGCGGTTTATAGACATTCATCTCCAGATGTCCCCCAGCACCTCCCATCGTCACCGCTAAATCATTAGCCATCACCTGCACTGCTATCATCGATAAAGCTTCGCATTGGGTGGGATTAACTTTCCCCGGCATAATTGAAGAACCCGGTTCATTTTCCGGCAGCTGTAATTCTCCGATTCCACAACGGGGACCACAGCTAAGTAAACGGATATCATTAGCAATTTTATAGAGGGAACTAGCGATAGTTTTCAGTCCCCCGCTCAAGAAAACCAGAGCATCGTGGGAACCTTGCACGGTAAACTTATTAGGAGCGGTAATAAAGGGTAATTTGGTCAGATTAGCGATTTCGGCAGCCACATCTTCAGCAAAACCGAGAGGAGCATTAATTCCCGTACCCACTGCTGTTCCTCCCAAGGATAAACGATAGACTTTTTCTAAACATTTTTCTAGCCAATCGCTGCCATCATCTAATAAACCCACATAACCTGAGAATTCTTGTCCGAGGGTTAAAGGGGTGGCATCCTGTAGGTGAGTGCGACCAATTTTAACTATATTTGCCCATAATTGCGCCTTTTCATCGAGACTATTCCGTAATAGTTGCAGACTGGGAATTAATTTTTCCTTGACTGCCAAAGCAACGGCAATATACATGGCCGAGGGAAAGGAATCATTAGTCGATTGGGACATATTAACATGATCGTTGGGATCCACGGGAGTTTTGCTACCCAAAGGATTCCCCGTCAGTTGACTGCAACGATTGGAGATGACTTCGTTGATGTTCATGTTAAACTGGGTGCCACTTCCCGTCATCCAAACGTAGAGGGGAAAGTTATCCGCGTGTTGTCCGGCTAAAATTTCATCGCAGACTTGACAGATAAGGTTTTTTCTCTCCTCACTCAAGCGCTGTTTTTGCTGATTGACAATTGCACAGGCTTTTTTGAGAATGGCATAGGACCGGATCATCTCCCGGGGCATGAGATTATCACCGATACTAAAGTATTGTAGGGATCTTTGGGTCTGCGCTCCCCAAAGTTTATCGGCAGGTACGGGAATTTCTCCCATGCTGTCTTTCTCGATGCGAAATTCTGTCATCTTTAAGTTACTTCTGCGGTCAGGAAAAGATGGTCGTTATCTGGCCTGAAAAAGGGGGGTCGCAGGGCGACACGGATTCCCATTATAAAAATAATTATAAGTCAAGTCTAGCTAGTTTGTCAAGCCTTATTGAGGATTTTTTCCGATGTTAGGGACCAAAAAGAGCGCAGTTGATCGAGTCGGTTTGATGGGGGCAAATTTATTGCCATGATTATCGGTAACGTCAATGCTAATCGTGAGGCAATTATTCAGCGATCGCTGATCTGGACAATAATTGCTTGCTACCGTTGGACGTTGTGAAAACTTTCTCAATTGCTGAGGAGCGATCGCCTAATGCTGGATTAACTTATTCACTGGGATCAAGTTACAGCTTTGTAAAAGATTGGTTACAGACTAAGCCAAGAGAGAAAACTAGGGGTAAATTGACAGTAATGTTGCCGATCACCCCTAAAAAACGACAACAATTAGTGCTGTTTACAGTACGCCAATCTGCCTAACAGGCTTTTGGGCGTGATATACGGAAAACTTCTCAAAAAAATGCGTATTTGGCGTGATATACAGAAATTTTCCATATATTGTTACCTTGGAGAGTGTTATACGGAAAGTTTCTCTATAATCCTTAGTTATACCACTCACCGAAATTATCCTACACACTTTTAACTGAGAGGGAACCAAAAATGGCTATAAAGCGAGAAGTTGAAAAAAATGGACCGCTAACAGTTGAAAGGTGGGTTGAAACCACTATTCTTGCTATTGACGTAGTACATATTTTGCATGAAATGAAAGAAACAGGTACAAATAAAGACGGTGTTAGTTTTTTATCTAGGCATTATTATAAACAAGGCTCAGAATGGCATCAAGTTACTTATGACGTTATTCCACAGATAGAAACTGGAAAATTACAGATTTCTTCACGAATGATATATGAATGGGAAATTTCTAAGATAACAGGAGATCATATAGGAAAGTTAAAAGTACGTGAATCATATGATAAAAATGGGAACCTTAAAAGACGTGAAGAATTTAGGGACTGGCGTGGGAATAATATCCCAGCTTTGAAAATCGCTCTGTAGAAGAATCAGACCAGCCAGATGGCACATTATCAAAGCGCAAGTCCCTTATTGGAAGGGGGTTCTCGAAGGCTCTCCCCCTACTTAGGGTGATCAGCAAACCCCCTGCGCGCGGAGGGCGCAAGCTTTGCGCCCCGACAGTAACGGATTTTGTCCACAATGTAGGGGCGAACTGCGTTCGCCCAAAAGGTACATTATCAAAGCGCAAGTCCCTTAGCTGATTCGGCGTAATAGTAGTGTGATCGCCCATCTTGTAGTGCGATCGCCGATCTTGATAGGTTAGATTGACAAAAGGAAACCCAACACCCTCGGAATCAAGATTAAATCTGGTAGGATAGAGATTGGAGAGGTTTTCTAGATTGCTGTGAGCGAAACCGTCTATATTGAAACCAGTATTTTAGGCTATCTTACTGCTCGACCCAGCAGAGATATTATTGTGGCGGCTAATATTGAGGTGACGAGGGAGTGGTGGGATACTCGCCGCAGTGACTTCCAATTGTATTCGTCTCAGGCAGTCGTGAGAGAAACTTCCCAAGGCGATGATGCGATCGCCTCTCAACGACTAGAAATTCTTAGCAATCTATTTTTACTCGACTTGAACCAATCTGTGCTGGATTTAGCAGAGCAATTTTTGGAACGCAGCAACCTTCCCGCAAAAGCTGATGTTGGATGCTGTTCATATCGCCGCCGCAACCGTTCACGGCATGGATTATTTGCTGACATGGAATTGTAAGCACATTGCCAACGCTCAAATTCAGGGAAAGTTGGCAGAGATCAGCCTTGATTTTGGATATGAGTTACCGATTCTTTGTACACCCTATGAACTTCTCGGAGGTTGATTATGTTTCAGGATGAGATTGTGGAAGAGATCCACAGAATTCGTGAAGAGTACTCTCGGTCATTCAATCATGACTTGAAAGCCATCTTTGCTGATTTGCAAAAGCAACAAGCTGAAAGTGGCAGAGAAGTTGTAACTTTATCTCGAAAACACGGTCTAACAAAACGTTGGAGCGGACGAGCGAGAGATATTGATAGTGGTGCAAAGGATATTAGCCGCCGCTCAACTTAGCCGTTATGCAGCAGCCCAATATCTATCCCTCTTTTGTCACTCTCGGAGACGGAGATCCCCCAACACTTGATGAAATGGTTATTCCGGCGATTTGACCTCAAAATAGATTTCTTAATAGAAAATAATTGGGTGATCGCCGTCTAGGTAGTGATCGCCGATCTTGTAGGGTGCGTTACTTAACGCACCTTTTTACTTTTAATTGTGATAAATTTGTAATATTTATGCGTTACACTTCGCTAAGATATCCTAAGAAAAAAAACCTTGAAGTTATCGGCGATCACTGATAAACTATACATAGAAACAAATATATAAAATCTTTAAGGAGATAAATATGACATTTAGTGAAGTCGTAGAAGCAATTAAAACCTTATCTTTAGGAGAAAAGGAAGAGATACAATTTCTTTTAGAACAGTTTTTAAGAGAAGAGCAACGTGACAAAATTTATCAAAACTATTTGGTAGCCAAACAGAACGAGAAAGAAGGAAAACTAAAATTTTCCTCAGATACAGATGAACTAATGCAGTTTTTAGAAGAATAATGATAGAAATTAGTTTTGATGAGTCTTTTAAGCGAGGCTTCAAAAAACGTTTTCAAGGCGACCATGAGTTAGAAAGAAAATTTCGGACAAAGCTAGAAAAATTTCAAGAAAATCCGTTTGATCCATCTCTCAAAACTCATAAATTATCAGGCAAACTTAAAGAATTATGGAGTTTTAGTATTGAGTATAATCAAAGAGTGATATTTTATTTTACAGACGATGAAAAAGCCGTTTTTGTTGATATTGGTAATCACGATCAAGTCTATTAATTGAAAGTGATAGCCGCTATTGTAGGGTGCGTCCTACGCACCTTTTGGCGTTGCTGAATCAAGGTATGAATGCCGACTGTGCATCGTATCCAAAAGTTAGTTTGAGTCTAGGTTTTAAAAATCCCACAAAAGAAGATTCATATCTCAAATCAGCAACGCCCACCTTTAAACATAATTATTTCAAGATAGAACCAAAACTGCTATATTAGGACAGAGGCAATTAGTAAAAAACTCATTTAGGGACTATGGACATAGCGATCGCATTGAGTTGGACTTTGGGAATTATCTTAGGGTTAATGACCCTTCTATTTATCTTACGGATCGTGCTGACTTGGAATCCACAGGTAGATTTAAATAGCTTTCCCTTTAATATTATTGCCTGGCCCACAGAACCTTTTTTAATCCCCGTGCGTCAACTCATCCCACCCTTGGGAGGAGTTGATATTTCTCCGATTATTTGGGTGGGAATTTGTACGCTGCTGCGGGAAATTCTTCTCGGTCAACAGGGTTTAATTACCATGGCCTTTAAATAATTATTCACGCGACTAGAATGTGCTGACATAATTTATGTTCTAACTCTCGTTCCTGTTTTTCTAGGGTAATAATCGCCTGTTTGATAATACTTTTAACATCCATACCCTGGTCGAATTGTTTTAGCCATTGTTGTGCGGTGTTACCTTCGCGGAGGATTTTTTGTAGGGGAGAGAGGAAACAACTAAAACCCCTTTCTTTAGCGATCGGATAAACTTGAACATAGAGGTCTTTAATCCAATCCCTAGCTAAGATTTCCCGTCCATCGTACCAATGTTTCAGGGTGGCATCAAGACTAAAACGTGCGGCAGCCTGTTCGTTTTCTTGGGTTAAAGTTAATAGATCCTCGCCGCGATTGCTGCTGGGTAATTGACTTAAAATTAAGGGGTCTAATTGGGGATCGTGCAGAAGTTGAGTTAAACGGGCCTCTAAAAAAGCCATAACTGCTAATAAACTAATAGGATCAGCAATTAGGTCACAAATTCGCAATTCTAGACGATTGAGATTATAGGGACGATTGCTACCGTTAGGACGTACCGAAACCCAGAGATGACGAACATTCTGCATCGTACCGAGTTTTAATTGTTCCTCAGTCCAAGTGACAAAATGTTTATGACTTTCAAACAGGGGAACATAAGCGGGAGTTTGGGGGAAAACTTGCCAACGACGGGAATGGGAACCAGTGATTTTACCATCGAGAAAAGGAGAGGAAGCACTTAAAGCCAAGTATAAAGGAGCTTCTAGGCGAATTAAGCGACAGGCCCGCATTAAATCCTCATAATCGCTAATACCGACGTTAATATGAATACTGGCCGTGACTACATTAGTGCCGTAGGTCTGTTCAATATAGTCATGATAGGGATTGTGGGGGTCACTGCGATAAAAATATTGACTATCGCCCAAGGAGAGGGTACTGCCAGGGATGAGGGTATAATCACCTAAACGACGCAAATATTGCCGTAGGGCCAGACGAGGTTTTAAAGTAGCGCATAAAAGACGGTCATAGTTAGTCATGGGGGCCGTGGTATATTCTACGTTACGACTATCCGGTTCCCGCACAAAACCATCTAAATCCTTGACAATGCGATCGGATAAACCGATAATTTCTCCGGCTGCTGTTCCGGTGTACATTTCCACTTCAAAACCTTTACTTAGGAGCATCGTCAATTTACCCTGCTGTGTCTATTTTGTAGTGTGACATTATTTGGACTGTAAATGACGTTCAATCAGCAGAATCGCTACTATATCATCAATGGGGCGACCAGGAAGACGCATACCTTGGGGGATGAGTTTCTGTAATCCTTTGGGGGGGAACATTTGCCAATAGCGATCGCGCGCTTCTAGGGTACTATTGCGTTCATCTACTAGAGTAATCGGGATGGTGACACGAGCGGCAATTTTTTCGCGCCAACTTTTCGAGGTGGTTTGATTCCCCATCACCAATAATTCGATCGGATACTGTTGACAGAGACTGGCTAAACGCTCGATCGCTTGTGACGATGCTATCACCTCATGGGTATAAATTTTCCCTGTCGATGACCTAACCGCGATCCCACATTTGTCCTTACCCGGATCAAAACCGAGAATACACATAGTTTTTATCTCCTGCAGCAGTGGTCGGTTTTATTAAATCATTAAATTAGGGTGTTGGGTGTTGGGGATTTCAGTTGAAATTCCCCACTTCCCCACTTCCCCACTTCCCCTAATGGTCTAATCTAGGAATAGGACTCTATTATCGCAGTCCGACGCTCTAGACCAGAAGAGGTGCAAATTTATGAAAGCTGAAGATTTTGACCGCAAATTTGATGATGGAGAAAATATCATCGAATACTTGGATTTAACTAAAATTAAACGTTCTAATTCCGAGGAACAAACAATTGCCTTTGAGTTTCCCTCATGGATAATAGAGGCTCTTGAGCAAGAAAGTCAGCCTCGTGATTTACCGTTATAAGGTATTGCCCTGATTATTATTGATTTGATGGGGGCAAAAGTTATTTAATTAACATCACTTTTATCTAAGTTCCCCGTTCCCTTAATCCTCTTTCATATCTCAAATTAGCAACGCCTAGGGAGAGTTTGTTGATAGCCAAGGGCTAAGAGATGACAGAGTTGGTGATATAGTAACTAAAGATCACAGTTAAATCTAATCTGGCAACCCCAAAAATCTCCCGTCTCTAACATCAGTTTCAGCGATGAAATGAGGTAAGAATTTTGACCAAAATAATTAGCGATCGCATTGCCGTTTATCTGCTCATCGGTGGACTCCTGTTTAGAACAATCATCGCCCTGGGGCTTTATCCCGGGTACGATGAGGCCTATTATTACGTTTACAGCCATAATCTGGATTGGAGTTATTTCGATCATCCGCCAATAGTAGCGATTTCCACGGGTTTTGGGACTTGGATCACGGGATTAGTCAATCAATTTACCATTCGCTTCGGTACTCTCCTTCTCTATACTGGTAGCCTCTGCTTGCTATATCTGACGGCTTTACAATTGTTCAGTCTGCCGGTCGCCAGAATGACTTTAGCGATCGCCACTCTCATCCCCATCTATGGGATCGTCTTCGGGATTCTCTCGCAGCCAGATAGTCCTTTAATCTTTTTTTGGTCATTAACAGTCTATTTAGCAGCGCAAGAATTCTGGCCAATTCGGGAAAAAAACTATCATCCTAGCTATCGTCTCGCTTATATTGGACTTGCCGTAGGATTGGCGGTTTTAAGTAAATATCACGGCTTTATTTTAGGCTTTGGTTTAGTTTTATTTTGTCTGACCACTCCCCGCTATTGGCCTGTATTTAGATCGCCATGGTTGGGATTAGGATTTATTCTCTTTTTGATAACTTTATTGCCGATTATCTACTGGAATATTAACCATGATTGGATTTCCTTTCGCTTTCATTTAGAAGACCGTTTTTCTGGAGAACCAAAAACCTTTAATATTCTCGGTATTCTCTCGGTTATTGGCATTAGTGTCGCCACGATGTTTCCTCCTTTCGGTTTACCGATGTGGTGGGTGACATTTAAAAGCTTTGGCGAACAAATTCCTAATTTTATCTCTAAAAAAAGATTTTTTCATCGAGAAGAAGAATCCCTAAAAAAATGGTTAATTCTCTCGGTTTCTCTGCCTTTAATCTTGGGAATGCTTTATGTGGGTGCTTCCCATTATCTCGCCCCTAGTTGGATTTTACCAGGGTTCTGGTCCTGCACAATTTTATTAGGAGAAAAGGCCAATACTTGGCAGCAATCTTCTCGAATTTGGGTAAAAAGATGGTTATGGGGATCGGGAATTTTTATCGTTACTGTTTTATCTATAGCAATGCTTCACGTTACTTTTGGCACTTTCCAAAAACCTAGTCAATACGCAATTTTTGGGGGAATTATTGCCCCAGAACAAGACCCTTCTCGGGAAATTGTCGATATCAATCAACTGCGTCAAGGCTTTGCTAATTCTCCCGAATTATTAGCACTCTTAAAAGATTCTAGTTTCGTTTTTACCAATAGTTTTTATGTGACAGCATGGCTAGATATGGCCCTTTATCCCCTAGTTCCTATCCCCGTAACCTGTTTTAACAACGATCAAAGGGGTTATCAAATTTGGTTTAATCCTCAAGAATGGATCGGTAAAAATGGTTTATTAATTACTACAAATAGTTCTCTAGAAAGACGGGAAATAATCGATCGCTACCGTCCCTATTTCCAAGATATAATTAAAGTAGCTGTCATTCCGATCAAGCGCGGTGGTGTTACCATCGAACAATTTCATGTTTACCAAGCTAAAGGACTAATTAAAATCTATCCTTAAAGCAGTTATCAGTTATTAGCGGGTTCCTATTTCCTGAATTTTGTAACCTTTTTTACTTTTTACTTGATAAATATGTCCATTCATCGAGTGCGTATTGCTAGAGATAAAGGGGAATTTGTCCAGTCCTTAGTTAATTTTAATCAGGGAATTGGACCCTTTCAAACCTATGCTGATGTCATCGCTTTTGCGGCGGCTTTAGGGGTAAAATATCAAGAAAGGGTGACGATAGAAAATGTGGCGAAGGAACCCTCACCTATTAACCTCGAAATTTTTATTTCTCGTGGCTACGATACCCTAATCAAATTATTGGCAGTCAATGAATTCCAAGACACGAAAATTCTTTCTCCCCACGGGGTAGATTCGGAAGCTTTGCGAGTGACAATTTTCGAGGAATATGCCAACGCTGGTTTAGCAAGATTAGAACGAGAATTGCGCGGTGCAGTGGATTATACTGAAAGATTATTGTTAATAATCAGTCAAGAACGCTTTCGAGAAATTACTGCCACCACGGAATTCGATTTAGGCAGATTTTTGTAGAATAAACCCTAGTTATATTAATTTTTTTGGGAAAGCTGATAACAATCATCAGTTAGCCAATGATAATTGGTCAAGTTTTTAATTTCATTAGTCATTATTTCGAGATACTGACAACGAGTTATCAGAATTTATTCCATTTCTTCAATCGTTTCAAAAGGTTAATTAACCGGCGGTTCATCTACTAAGCTGTACTGCATTTAAACTGCGTATTGGAAATTTTAGTAGAAACGATTAAGCTGTTCGTAATTTAAATTGCTTGTTGAGACGAGGCACTCTTGCGCTCTGGTAAAAGGGAACAGTAAAGGGATTGGGGGAGATTCGGCTAATCTAAGAATAAGCGGTTTAAATACGTCTTAGCTTATTATCCTCAATCCGTTGAGTATAGGCTACTTAGGGGTGGCTGAATATCAGTAGAAGCTTTACTAGAAAAGAGTTTGGCACTTTTTTTAGCCAAAAAAGTGCCAAAAACAAACGTTGAGAAATCGATCCGAGGGACTCAAAACCCTGGCACTTTCCGGAGGCGAACGCAAAGCGCTCTTCGAGCGAGAACGCTAAGGAGTCCGCTTCCAGGCACGCGAGGTCATTCTGTTATTCTGACTTCCCCGACCGACGACCGACTCCTAACCCCACCAACAAACTTTTTCAGCAGACCCGAATTTTGACATCCTCGCCGCCCTAAAAGTGCGGCGATTCCTAAACCTCACGATTTAAGTTTCTGCTTCAACCACCGTTGCATACCACGGTTAAAAAACCATGTACTGTCTTACACAAAGTCCACAGACTTTCGCGACCTTTCAGAAGCCCGATTCCTTGTGTCCCACGGTACGGTTCTGACTAAACGCTTCTTGTACTTGTTGCGCGCGACTTTTTACCCGGACAAGCTTTTCTGAACGGAACCCCCTAAGCCGAGTTTTCAAGGTGCTGTCCGCCCACTTGGTTTTCGAGACGGTCTTTTTAATTCTAACGTAAAGCCAACCTAGAACGGCGGGGTTTCCCACCCAAAATTTTCGATGAGCGGCTGAATGGGAGATACCAGCTTAGATTTTCCTCCTATTCACACAAGAGGATAACCATTGTTTTTAGACTATGAAAACCATAGAAATTAAGGTATTAACACCACTTAACAATATAAACATCGCATTACCGGTGGCAGCCCAAACAATCTCAACATTTATAACCTAGTATATAGAAGTAATAAGCGGATGGCCAATAGCTATCTATATGCTCTAAATTTGGTTAAGTTTTTCAAAGGCCTAGATGAAATTAGTGAAAACTTCTTGACATAGCTAAGTAGCTTAGGCTAAACTGCCAGAGAAATAGTCAACGCTGAACGCCTCAGTATTAAACTTCTTTGTGTTGGAGCTAAGGATATGAATAATCCTCCGTCAGTACAGAAAACAACAACTGCAACCTCTTCTTCGATAGTTCAGGAATTGGGTTGGGAACAATTGGCGGCAGTGCCTTTTGACTACGGAGTTAGTACTGGTGGCGGTCTAGCTACTGACGGAACTTATATCTATGCCGCCGACTTTAGCGGCGATGGCAATGATGATTATATTGACTTAAACAGGAATTTGAGCGATGATAGCGAGGAAAGTTTAGATAATCTAGGTATTGCTAACGGTTCTGTCCGTTTTGCTCGCTATAATCCCGCAACCGATACCTGGGAAGATTTGCCGATATTAAATGGTGAAGGGGTGTCGGGAGATGCTTTCTCCGCTGGTAATTTAGTTAATCCTCTGTTTGTAGCAGGCGATAAATTATATTACTACCAATTCCGCTCAGGTCCACAAATAGCGGCTCTCTATTCCTACGATTTAAGCACCGGTACTAGCGGTACTTGGACGCAGGAATGGCAAAAAACTAGCGAAGATTCACCATTAATTAATAGTAATGCAGGAATCCTTGGGGTAGATGTCAATGGAGAACCAGTAATTCTCCATCATACGGGAGGAGGAGATTACAATTTTGCTCGTACCGATGATATTGATGGTGGGGGAACTCATACCCAATTAACCCCTAATTGGAGTTTTACTGGGGCGCATTTTCCCCGTAATGGAGATTGGGATTATAATCCAACTAATGATCGCTTGTATCACCTCAGTGGCGATCAATTGGTGATGTGGACTCATGACGACTACGCTTATCCGGGAGGAAGTTTCTTAACTTCTACCCCCAACGGTGAATTGCCTTTAGCTTCTCAAAGTACCTTACTTTACTCACTGAAAAATGATTTAGGCTGGGCAAATAGTGGAACTGGAACAAGTTTATGGGGTAACTCTGTCACCGCAGTTAATGAAGACTTGTATCTATTAAGAGGAGAAACCAGTACAGATGGTTGGCCTTTTAATGAGGGACGCGGTTTAATTAACAATCGTAACTTTGCTAAAGTGGGGGCAAATGGCTGGTTAGAAACCCTTCCTGATGTGCCGTTCAATATTGGTAAAGGTAGTGGTGCAGTTTATCTAAATGGCTATCTGTATGTTACCCAAGGTGATACTCTGACTGTTTCAGATGATTACGGTAATGTCGGTCCTCTCAATAATGAAGGTATTCGCAGTCCGGGATCAGGTTTTGCTCGCTTTGCCATTACTAATAATCCAGGAACTACTTACACAGTTACTAATACCGACGATGATGGGGAGGGTTCCCTCAGATGGGCAATAACTGAGTCTAATAATAATCCGGGTACAGATACCATTTTGTTTAATATTGGTGAGGGTGGATACTATACCATAACTCCCTTATCGGCTTTGCCGGAAATTACGTCCCCTGTCTTGATTGATGGTACCAGTCAACCGGGATACGCGGGAACGCCGATAATTCAAATTAGTGGTTATCAAGCAGGTGAAGGATTATCGGGTCTAGTTATTAGTGCCGGTGACAGTACCGTCCGTGGCTTAATTATTACCCAGTTTAGTGGTTATGGAATAAGCTTAATCGCTCAAGGTAATAATATTATTCAAGGTAATTATATTGGTAATGTTGAATACATTTATGAGGGATTTTCGGGCAATGGAGAAGGCGGTATTTTAATTGAATCTGCCAATAATCTGATTGGGGGAGCAACTACCAGTGAAAGGAATATTATCTCTGGTAATACGGGAACAGGTGTATTAATTAATAATGAAACTGCAATTAACAACCAAGTCATTAATAATTACATTGGTCTTGATTCATCAGGAACTTCATCCCGTCCTAATGGGGTTGGGGTGGGGATAGTTAACGGTTCAGATAATCTTATTCAAGAAAACGTTATTGCTGGTAATACTAACAACGGTGTAAGTGTATTATCCTATGGAGCGATCGCCAATAATAATCAAATCCTTAGTAACTGGATTGGGACTAACCAAGACTACAATTTTTTAGGTAACGGGGATGATGGAATTGATTTAGCCGGAGCAAAAAATACCCTCGTGCAAGGCAATTACATCTATTATAATCAATCCTCTGGTGTTGTTATTCGCGGAGCAGATACAACAGGTAATCAGATTACCAATAATTATCTGTTTAATAATGCCGAGGGAATGAGTATCCAAGAACAGGCACAAGGTAATTCAATTACAGGAAATACAATCAGCTATAACAACTCTAATGGTATTTCCATAGATAACTCTGACAAAAATACTATTCAAGGTAATCGTATCTATGAAAATAATGGCTTAGGAATTGATTTAGGACGGGATGGAGTCACCACTAATGATGAAGGTGATAGCGATACGGGAGCGAATGCTTTACAAAATTATCCCATTTTCACCTCTGCTGAAGTTGTCGGAGGAACAGCCACCCTGATTGGTTATCTTGATAGTGAAGCCAATAAGGAATACAGGATTGAGATTTTTGCTAATCGTACACAAGATGCTAGTGGTAACGGAGAAGGAGAAGATTACCGTACCTATATCACCGTTACTACAGATGATAATGGTCATGCTGATTTTACCCTTTCCTTGTCTAATGCCGAGAGACTGTATAGCTATATTACTGGCACAGCGACTAATCCTGATGGGAACACCTCAGAATTTTCTCCCTCTATCACCCTAACGGGAGAGTTACCCAATTTAGTGATTACTGATGCTACCGCTCCTTCCAGTGTGGGGTTAGGACAGTCTTTTACTGTGAATTGGACGGTTAAAAATCAAGGTACAGTTCCCACAGCGTGGAGTTATTGGAGCGATAGTATTGTCTATTCTTCTGATGACATTTGGGGGAATGGTAATGACTATTATCTAAATAATTTTTGGGTTGATTCATCTAATAGTAACGTACCCTTAGATCCCGATGAAACTTATACAATGACTGGCAATGTTACCTTGCCTAGTTATATACCTGCTACAGCAAGTGGCTATTTATTGCTTAAGACTGATCAATATAATTATCAAGCAGAAACCGATGAAACGGATAATGACTATAGTATTCCTATAGCCATTAGTCAACCCAATTTAATTATTACCGAAGTAACAGCACCGACTACCGCTACTGCTAGTCAGAGTATTACTGTATCTTGGACGGGGAAAAATGACAGTTCCGTGACCACAGGAAGTTCCTACTGGTATGACAGCGTAGTCTTCTCCACCAATGACATCTATGGGGATAGTGATGATATTTATTTGACTGACTCTTATATCTACAGCTATTATGGACTACCCTTAGAACCCAATGAAACCTATACGGTTAATACCAGTGTCACCCTACCCAGTGGTGCAGTAGGAAGTGGCTATTTGCTATTTAAGACAGATGCTTTTAACTACCAAGTAGAATCAAACGAAAACGATAACGTTTATGCTCAAGCGATTGATATTGCTGTACCCAATTTAACTATTACTAATGTCACGGCTCCAACTACCGCTAGTGCTGGTCAGAGTATTACTCTATCTTGGACAGGGAAAAATGACAGTTCCGTGACCACAGGAAGTTCCTACTGGTATGACAGCGTAGTCTTCTCCACCAATGACATCTATGGGGATAGTGATGATATTTATTTGACTGACTCTTATATCTACAGCTATTATGGACTACCCTTAGAACCCGATGAAACCTATACGGTTAATACCAGTGTCACCCTACCCAGTGGTGCAGTAGGAAGTGGCTATTTACTGTTTAAGACAGATGTTTATAACTACCAAGTAGAATCAAACGAAGACGATAACGTTTATGCTCAAGCGATTGATATTGCTGTACCCAATTTAATTATTACCGAAGTAACAGCACCGACTACCGCTACTGCTAGTCAGAGTATTACTGTATCTTGGACGGGGAAAAATGACGGTTCTGTGACTACAGGAAGTTCCTACTGGTATGACAGGGTAGTCTTCTCCACCAATGACATCTATGGGGATAGTGATGATATTTATTTGACTGACTCTTATATCTACAGCTATTATGGACTACCCTTAGAACCCAATGAAACCTATACGGTTAATACCAGTGTCACCCTACCCAGTGGTGCAGTAGGAAGTGGCTATTTACTGTTTAAGACAGATGCTTTTAACTATCAAGCAGAGACAAACGAAAACGATAACGTTTATACTCAGGCGATTGATATTGCTGTACCCAATTTAATTATTACCGAAGTAACAGCACCGACTACCGCTACTGCTGGTCAGAGTATTACTGTATCTTGGACGGGGAAAAATGACAGTTCCGTGACCACAGGAAGTTCCTACTGGTATGACAGCGTAGTCTTCTCCACCAATGACATCTATGGGGATAGTGATGATATTACAGTTATTAGCTATGAATATATCTCTAGTAGCTACGGACTACCCTTAGAACCGAATGAAACCTACACAGTAAGTCGTAACGTTACCTTACCCGGCCAGGCAGTAGGAAGTGGCTATTTGCTATTTAAAACAGATGCTTATAACTACCAAACAGAATCAAACGAAAACGATAACGTTTATGCTCAAGCGATTGATATTGCTGCACCCAATTTAACTATTACCAGTGCGACTGCACCTAGTGCTGCTATTTTAGGCGGTTCCATATCAGTTTCGTGGACGGTACTAAATAATGGAACTGTTTCCGCTAATGCTGATTGGTATGATTCAGTTTATCTGTCTAATGATCAGACTTGGGATAGTGGAGATACATGGATTACCGCTTTCTGGGAAGCCGCAAGAAGTCCCCTTGCCGCTAATACCAGTTATACAGATACCCAAAATATTACCATTCCTAGCTATGCAGGAATTGGTGATAAATATTTGATCTTTGTTACAGATCAATACTCTTACTCCTACTACAACCAACAAGGAGAAACGAACGAAAACGATAATACTTATGCTGTTCCTATCACTTTAGGTGCGCCAGACTTAATTATATCTGGAGCAACTGCACCCAGTAGTGGGGTGGTGAATGGAGCGATCAATGTATCATGGACGGTAAAAAATCAGGGTACGACGGATGCACCGGCGGATTGGTATGATGTTATTTACCTATCCTCTGATAATATACCCGGCAATGATAGTTACATTACCGAACAATTTATAAGCACTCAAACACCATTAGCTGCGGACGGTACATACACGATCAATCGCAGTATTAACTTACCCAATGTTACACCGGGAAATTATTACATCTTTTTCCGCGCTGATGCCTATAATTATCAAGGGGAAACTAACGAAAACAACAACTATAGTCAGGCCATTGCCATTACTATTGGTGCGCCGGATTTAATTGTTAGTAATGCTACTGCACCAGAATCAGGAGCATTAGGGGAAACAGTCAGCCTTTCTTGGACAGTACAGAACCAGGGAACAGTAGAAGCTCCCGCCGATTGGACTGATTATATTTACTGGTCAAGCAATGATACTTATGACGGTTCTGATACCTTCATTACCAGTATTTCCGCCGCCGCACAAACTCCCGTTGCAGCCGGAGGAAGCTATAGCAAAACCCAAAATATTACCTTACCCAATCAAATAAACTTGGTTGGTAATGGTTACTTAATTGTCCGTGCTGATGGTAATAATGCTCAGGGAGAAACCAACGAAAATAATAATAATCTCGCCATTCCTATCCGCATAGATGCACCAGATTTAATTGTCTCAAATGCTACTGCACCCGCATCGGTAACTGTAGGCGCGACCATTAGTGTTACTTGGGAGGTGAAGAATCAAGGTACAGTTGCGGCTAATGCTGATTGGTGGGACAGGGTTGTGATTTCTACTGATCAGATTTTCGGTAATAGCGATGATACTTATCTGACAGAAGTTTGGCAGGGTTCATTTACTCCCCTAGCAGCCGCAGCAACCTATAGCCGCACCCTCAATGTTACCTTACCTAGTACCGCTACTGGCGATCGCTATTTACTCTTCAAAGCTGATAACTATAATTATCAAAGCGAGACAGACGAAAATAACAACGTCTATTCCCTACCGATTAATATTTCCGCTTCCGACCTCCAAGTTACCTCAACTAATGCTCCGACAAGTGCCATTTTAGGGGAAACAGTTGAATTAACTTGGACTGTCACTAATAACGGTACGGGAGCAGCCAGTCAGGATTGGTATGATCGAGTTTACCTCTCTAGCAATCAAACTTTAGATAGCAATGATGTTCAAGTTACGTCCGAATGGGTCTCCAGTCAAACTCCCTTAGCTGCGGGAGCGAGTTATACCATAAGCAAGAACGTTGCCTTACCTAGTTTTAACCCGGGTAATCAATATCTATTATTTGTTGCAGATCGGGACAATTATCAAGGGGAAATCAACGAGAATAATAACGTCGCTGCGGTTGCTATCAGTTTAACTGCTCCCGATTTAATTGTCTCCAATGCCTCTGCACCAGCAACTGGAACGGTCGGTAAGAGTATTGAAGTTTCTTGGACAGTACAAAACCAAGGGACAAGCGCCGCTCCTACTGACTGGTATGATCGCATTTACCTCTCCAACGATGCTATTTTTGACGCTAATGCCGACACTTACATCACCCAAGAATTAATCTCCACCCAAACGCCATTAGCCGGCGGTGCAAGTTACAGCATTACTCGCAATATCAACCTCCCCAACTTTGCCACAGGAAACCGTTATCTAATATTTGTCGCTGATGGTTCGGGAGGTCAAGGGGAAACTAACGAGACTAACAATACTCGTGCTGTCGCTATCAATTTGAATGCTCCTGACTTAGTAGTAAGCGATATTAACGCACCAGTTGAAACTCTATCTGGACAACCAATTGAGATCAATTGGACTGTCAAAAACCAAGGAGCGACAACCGCCGAAGGAACTTGGTATGATTATGTGTATTTAGTTAATACGGCGACCAATGCAACCCAGTATGTCGGAATTTTTGAATATTCGGGTAGTTTGGCTGCTGGAGCCTCCTTAAATCGCACTCAATCCTACAGCGTTCCCCTCAGTTTAACTGGTAATTATCGAGTCGTTGTGACGACGGATTATTACGGACAAATTGCTGAAGGAACGCAGAACGAATCGAACAATACCACTACAGATGATCGCTCGATTTCCTTACAACTTGCTCCAGTTCCCAACCTACAAGTTACTGGGGTAACTGCACCAACGACAGCTTTTTCCAGTCAAGAAACCGTCGTACAATGGACAGTAAAAAATGTCGGTACTGGTGCTACTAATGCGCCTGTTTGGTATGATCGCGTTTATTTGTCTCTCGATACTACCTATGACAATACTGATACCTATTTAGGACAAGCAGTTAATCCTAGTTATCTCAACCCGGATGATAGTTATAGCAACAGCTTAACCGTAACCCTACCTCGCGGTATTGATGGCAATTACTATTTCCTCGTACAAGCTGATGTTTATAACTACGTTACCGAAGTTGGTAATGAAGGGGATAATTGGGGGTCTGGTGGGCCGACGGATGTTAATTTAACTCCACCTCCCGATTTACAAGTAACGGCGGTTAATGCTCCTAATGGAGCCTTCTCAGGACAACCGATGAACTTGAGTTGGACTGTCACCAATGCTGGTACAGGACGTACTTTAGAAACAGCTTGGTATGATCGCGTGTTTATGTCGGCGGATGCAACTTTAGATGCAGGCGATCGCTTTTTGGGAGATTTCTATCATAGTGGTGCGTTAAATGCCGGTGCAAATTATACCGGTTCAGCAACAGTTAATTTACCCATTGGTGTAGCGGGAAGTTTCTTCTTCTTTGTCCAAAGTGACATCTACAACAACGTTTATGAACACGTTTTTGAGAATAACAATAGTGGCTACGACACCACAGCAACAAACATTACCCTAACGCCACCACCAGATTTAGAGTTTGAATCCTTAACGATTCCAAACAACGCTCGTTCTGGTAGCAGTTTAAATATCAATTACCGAGTCACTAACTTTGGAGCCACAGAAACCCCGAATTATTATTGGACCGATACCTTCTATCTTTCCAGCGATAATCAACTAAATAAGGCAACGGACATTAATTTGGGTAGTGTTGGCCAGTATGGCATTCTTTATCCGGGTGATGGTTATGATCGCACCGCTAACTTTAGCTTACCCAATACCTTAACTGGCACTTACTATGTCTTTGGCGTAACCGATAGCGGCGATCAGGTATTTGAATTAAATAATGTTAATAACGTCACTCAAAGCATCAATCAAGTACAAATTGTCTCCCAACCGGCGGATTTAGTCGTTACTGACGCAATTATTCCGACTACAGGAGAGGCTGGTAAGGCGATTTCCGTGCAATGGACAGTAAAAAACCAGGGGCCTGGGGATACCATTGTTAACAGTTGGAGCGATCGCCTTGTCGCTTCTAACGATGAGGTTTTAGGGGATGCAGATGATCTTACCCTCGCCAGCTTCACCCGCACCGGACTTTTAGCTCCCAATGGTACTTACAGTCGGACTGAAAGTGTTACTTTACCCTTTACCTTAGAAGGCAATTATCAACTATTTGTCGTCACTGATTCGGCTAATAGTGTTTATGAAGGTAGCAATGAGGGGAACAACGGCTCTAGTGCTTTTCCCATCACCATCTCTCGTGATACTCCCGATCTACAAGTTACTAGCATTACTCTGCCAAATACTGTAACTCCCGGACAGCCGTTGAACCTCAGTTGGACGGTAGCGAATTTGGGGGTAGGACGTACTAATAGCAATTATTGGTATGATCGAGTTTATTTGTCTTTAGACAAAAATGTCAGCGGTGATGACATTAATTTAGGGTCGGTTTATCGTTCAGGAGCGTTAGAGCCATCAGCAAGTTATAGCGCCACAGGCACTTTCTCCCTTCCTGTTAATCTGAACGGGAGTTACTATGTTCTGGTGCAAACTGACCGAGATAATAACGTTATTGAAGGGGCATTTGAGAATAATAACGTTTTAGCCAGCGATAGTACCAGTGGAGGCGGTTCGGGAACCGGAAGCCTACCGATTACTCCCGCTCCTTCTGCTGATCTTGCTGTCACTGCCGTCGATGCACCAGAACAGGGAATTGCCGGACAATCTCTGAGTTTAACTTGGACGGTTGTTAATAATGATGCCAATACGGGTCAAAGTTGGTATGATGCCGTTTATCTATCCCGTGACCAAGTATTTGATCGCAACAGCGATGTTTATTTAGGCTATCGCAACCATACGGGGGGATTAAATGCAGGAGATAGTTATACTGCAACTCAATCTTTTAATATACCGCGAGGCTTAGGGGGACGTTTTTACGCCTTCGTGGTGACGGATGGCGGTAATGCTGTTTATGAACGGTTAGGAGAGATCAATAATGTTAATTATGACGGATTCTCGACGGATCTCATCATCCCTCCGCCCTCGGATCTTGTGGTGACCGATGTTACTGTTCCGGCCAGTGGCATTCCAGGTCAAGCTATTAGCCTGAGCTATACCGTTCAGAATCAAGGCACTGAGACCGCCTACGGAAGTTGGACGGATGCTGTCTATCTTTCTGCTGATAATCAGTGGGATATTGAAGATGTCCTAGTCGGGCAAGTGGATCGTTCGGGTGATGTGGCTACAGGGGCGAGTTATACAGAAACTCTTAATGGCGTGGTTCCAGGGGTCAATTTAGGGGATTACTATGTCCTTGTTCGTAGCGATATTCGCAATCAAGTTCCCGAAGTAAATGAGGGAAATAATACAGGTATCTCAAATGCAAAAATTGCTCTCGACGTAGAAGTTCTAACGATGGGAACTGCGGATATTGGTGATTTAGACCAAGGTCAGTCGGTTTACTATCGTTTCAATGCGACTGCTGGTCAGGCGATTCGTCTTAAGTTAGACAGTAGTTCTGATCAATCTTTGAATGAATTGTATGTGCGTTATGGAGGAATGCCAACGCGGGGACAGTTTGACTGGACAACAACACAACCCTTTAATACTGATCCAGAAATTATTATTCCCATTGAACAAACGGGAACCTACTATGTGCTGGGGTATGGCGATCAGGTTATCGAAACGCCCAGCTATGAAATTCTTGCTCAAGAGATTCCTTTCTCTATTACTGACGTAACGAGTCGGAAAATTGGTAATTTTGGTGAAGCTACTCTGGAGATTCGTGGCGCAAGGTTTTCTACCGATACGACATTCCAACTTCGGGCCGCTGATGGTAGCCTTATCACCGCTGAGAATATCTATCTGGAAAATTCCACTCTAGCCTACGCTACCTTCGATCTCTTTAATGAGACCTTGGGATTGTATGACGTTCAAGCAAACCAGGGTAATAGCACCGCGCTGTTAGAGGATGTTGTCACGGTTCAAGATGCGAACGGTTTCGATTTAAATTCCAATATTACTGGGCCAGAGGAAGTCCGACCTAACCGTAATTATCGCTTCAATGTTAACTATGGCAATACGGGGGATACGGATGCGATCGCTCCTCTGTTGATTATTGAAAGTGTGACTAATACCCAAGCAGGAACGACCTTAAATGGACTGACTTCTGATTCGCCATTGCATTTGTTGGGTGTGAGCAATGAAGGGCCACAGGGGATTTTGCGACCTGGGGATCTCAATGTTCTGCCCGTGTATTTTAATAGCAACACTGATCCGATTAAATTTCAAGTTCGTACTTACTCAGCAGACAATACCACAGCTATTGATTGGAATAGTTTGGAAGCCTCAATTCGTCCAGAGGAATTAACAGATGCTCAGTGGGATGGCTTTTTGAGTAACATTGTGCCTCGTGTTCAGACTTATGGCGACTATGTGAAGATGCTCAATGATATGTCTGAGCAATTATCAATACCAGATCATCCAATTTATGATGTTCGGGAATTATTTACACAAACCTATCAACTTAATTCCACATTTTTTAACACATCTAAACTCTCAGGAAAACTACTAGATTCAAAAACAGGGGAAGCATTAGATAACGCAGAAATTGCGGCTTATCGTCAAGTTGAAGGAGAATGGATTTTAGAAAAAACCGATTTGAGTGATGGAGAAGGCAATTTTACCCTTGACGGTTTACAGACAGGAAATTATGAATTTGTCTTAGCTGGCAATGTAATTTATGAAACCACTCGACTATCTTTTGATAACAACCGTGACGGTGTAGAAGATATTGAGTCACCTAGTTACATTATTAGTGAACCCTCTGAGACTACTGATTTAGACCTTTATGTTCTCTCTGAAACAGAGACCGATGAAAATCAAGATTCTCAGCCTCGTTTGGTAGTAGATGGAGATGGAAATTCTCATTTGCTATGGTCTCGAAATGGTCAAATTTGGCATTCTTATTTTGATGGCAGTAACTGGATTGAAGCAGCCTCTATCCCAAGCGAAAACTTTGGGACTTTTGATGTCAAGGCAGTCAATAATCTCATTGATGGAACTCAAACAGGCTTAATCGCAACTTGGTCTGAGGGAACAGAAGAAAATGATGAAGATATTTACTATGCAGTCGGCACAAAGAAAGAAGATGGAAGTTTTCAATGGTCTGAACCAGTAGCAATTACAGACGATAGTATCGCTGATACTCAACCAGCCATAATTGTTAATCAAGATGGTCAAGCTGTGGTGGTTTATCAAAAAACTGATCAGAGTATTCAAGATGATACTGATCTCTACTATAATCTCGTCGATTTTGAGAACGAGCCTTTAATTTGGCTTGAACAATTAAGTGTATTTGAGAATGTAATTGTTCCTTTAGATGCTAATCCAGGTACCAATACATTTTCTATTGGCTGGAAATTTGATGGAACGCCAAAATGGGGTTTTCTGAGACAATTGGCTCAATATAAAACAGAATTAAGAGCCAATGGTAGTTATCGAATCGATTGTGAATTAAAATTGCAAGCCGATGGAACAGCTCAAATTGAGTTTAAGAGTCGCTTTTCTCCCAAAACAAAAGCCTTGGGTCAATTATTTTACAAAGGGCAATGGAGCAGCAAAGGAACTGACGAAAACTGTTACTACGAATTTGATAAAGCAACACTGGGTTTGAATGTCGGGATTGGAGCAGATTTCGCTGCACCATTGGAATCGCTCATTGCTCGAATTCCGAATCCTGCCGTGAGTTTGCCAGGTACAATCGTACTTGCAGCCTTGCGTCAACTGGGTTTATTTGAAGCGAACTTTGGGATAAGTACCATGCTCTTTCTAGGGGGTAATATGCAGTGGACTGATCCAGCAGCCCCCCCTCAAGGCTATCGCCTACCCGATAGTGGAGCTTTGACCTATGATGCCAGAGTTGGTCTTTTTGGCCAGGCAAAGCTTTTAAAATACGAAGCTAAGGCTTATGGAAATGTAGGGGCTAAGGGTGACATAATACCAAATCCCAGTGTCAAAGAAGTCTATGGGCAAGTAGGAATTGATATCCGCACTCCATCAGGTTTCTTGGCCCGTTATCGATACACACCGACTCTGTATGAATTTGATGCAACGGATTTAACTTTGAGTGATAGTCTATATCCTCTTAATGAAAGTGGTCTTCCACCAGAAATAACAGTAGATTTTATCTATGATCCCTCTCTGGCGGTAGGCACAGAAAACACCTATTTTGACGATAACAATGACAGTGTATTAGCTGATATTGCATCCGATTTATACGCTGATGAACCCCCAACCATAGCACAAGGAGAAAATGGGGAAATTCTTATGGCATGGGCTAAAGAGTTTGACCCTACCAGTGAACAACGAGGCAGTGCAATCTTTGTTTCTAGTATGAATGACAATGAATGGACTAGCCCCATTCAAATTCCTAATAGTTTAGGACTTAGTAATAATCCAGCCGTTATTTTTGACCCAAATAATACTCCCTTAGTCGTGTGGTCAATGGGTGATGGTAGTAAGATTAAACCTGAAATCAACGAAGAAGAATACGTTGCTATCTTATTAGAGACAGATATCGTTTACTCAGTCTTAACGGATGCTGGCGTTTGGTCAGTACCCACTGCGATTACAACTGCTTTAGGACCAGATGAAACACCAGTCTTAGGAACAACTGCAACAGGAGAAGTTCTCCTGGCTTGGAATCATATTAGCGATGATAGTGAACAGTTATTAGTTAGTATCTGGGATGGCAATATCTGGAGTGAAGCCGAAGAAATTGTCGATGGGGAAATTATTGGATTAGCTACTATAGGAGAAATAGGAGGCAAAACAGCGATTTTCTGGAGTGAGGATCTAAACTCTAACCCAGATGTTACGAATGCTGGTATTTTCTACAGTTTATATGATGGTAATTGGTCAGAACCTCTCAGTTTTACCCCTGAGTTAGCAGAAGTTGAATCACCTGGAGTGTTAACCGTTTCAGAAGAAGGGGCTATCTTTACTAATTCAGGCTTCTCTTTACCTACTCCTCCTGAAGAATGTTGTGATTGTAAAGAAGGCGATCCTGAATGTGATGACGACGATGACGATGATGATGATGATGATGATTACGAACCTCCTGTTCGTCGCCCCAGTGATCCCAATGACATCCTCGGTCCCGAAGGCTTTGGTGAAGATCGTTGGATCGACACCGATGAACCCCTCCGCTATACCATTCGCTTTGAAAATGTCGCCACCGCCTCTGCCCCCGCTCAAGAAGTATTTATTACCCAACAACTTGATGCCGACCTCGATTGGCGTACCTTCCGCATTGATGATTATGGCTGGAGTGGAACTGTCTATGACTTAGAAGGAAATCGAGCCTTCCATAGCGCCCGCATTGACTTAACCGAAACCCAGGGTTTCTATGTAGATATTGCCGCCACCATTGATACCCTTACAGGCATTGCAACCTGGCGCATCAGCACCGTTGATCCCACCACAGGGGAAGCCCCTCTTGATGCACAACAAGGATTCCTTCCCACCAACGACGAAAACGGACGTGGTGAAGGTTTTGTAACCTATAGCATCCGACCTAAATCTACCGCAAAGACAGGAGATGTCATCGATGCTGTGGCGACTATCATCTTCGATACGGAAGAACCCATCAGCACTCCACCTATTTTCAACACCCTTGATGTTGATAAACCTAGCAGTGAAGTTAATGACTTACCTGCAACCACACCAACCCCTGAATTCCTCGTCAGTTGGACGGGAACAGATACGGGTTCAGCTTTGGCGACTTATACTATTTATGTCTCTGATAATGGCGGAGAATACACGATTTGGCTCAATAATACTGAACTAACCGAAGCCACTTACACGGGGACAGCTGGACATACCTACTCCTTCTATTCGGTTGCAGTTGATAACACAGGTAATACAGAAGCAGCACCGACGACGGCAGATGCAACCATACAAATCGGTGGCGCAGTTAATCAACCCCCACAAATCTCGGTCAATACAGGCTTAACTCTTAATGAAGGATCTAGTTCTGCTATTGCTAATAGTCTGCTTGCTGTCGCAGATCCAGATAATACCGCGGATCAGTTGACTTTTACCATCAGTACGATTCCGACAAATGGAAATTTACAACGCAATGGAGTTACTTTAGCGGTTAATAACACCTTTACCCAAGCCGATATTAATACTGGCTTACTATCCTACATTCATAATGGCGGAGAAACTACCAGTGATAGCTTTAGCTTTACGGTAGCAGATGGAGCAGGTGGTAATATTAATGCCACAAGTTTCGTCATTACAGTTAACCCAGTAGATGACGCACCAACTATCCTCAATCCGATTACAGATGTCAATGTTGACGAAGATGCAGCTAATACCGTCATTGATATAACCAACGTCTTCACTGATATTGATAATGACCCGACTTTAATTGTTAAATCAGTATTGACCAACGATAATACAGGATTAGTCACTGCTACCATCGTTGACAATCAGTTAACCCTCGACTACCAAGACAATCAATCTGGGACAGCTAATATTACAATTCGGGGAACATCCAACGGTAAAACTGTTGACGATACTTTCGTCATTACAGTTAACCCAGTAGATGACGCACCAACCGTCCTCAATCCCATTACTGATGTTAATGTTGACGAAGATGCAGCTAATACCGTCATTGATATAAGCAACGTCTTTACTGATATTGATAATGACCCGACTTTAATTGTCAAATCAGTATTCACCAACGACAATCCTGGATTAGTCACCGCTACCATCGTTAACAATCAATTAACTCTAGACTACCAAGACAATCAATCTGGGACAGCTAATATTACAATTCAAGGAACATCCAACGGTAAAACTGTTGACGATACTTTCCTAGTAACAGTTAACCCAGTAGATGACGCACCAACTGTTCTCAATCCGATTACAGATGTCAATGTTGACGAAGATGCAGCTAATACCGTCATTGATTTAACCAACGTCTTCACTGATATTGATAATGACCCGACTTTAATTGTCAAATCAGTATTCGTCAATGACAATCCTGGATTAGTCACCGCTAATATCGTTGACAATCAATTAACTCTTGACTACCAAGACAATCAATCTGGGACAGCTAATCTGACAATTCGTGGGACATCCAACGGTAAAACTGTTGACGATACTTTCGTCATTACAGTTAACCCAGTAGATGACGCACCAACCGTCCTCAATCCCATTACTGATGTTAATGTTGACGAAGATGCAGCTAATACCGTCATTGATATAAGCAACGTCTTTACTGATATTGATAATGACCCGACTTTAATTGTCAAATCAGTATTCACCAACGACAATCCTGGATTAGTCACCGCTACCATCGTTGACAATCAATTAACCCTTGACTACCAAGACAATCAATCTGGGACAGCTAATCTGACAATTCGGGGAACATCCAACGGTAAAACTGTTGACGATACTTTCGTTGTCAATGTCGGTATAGTCGATAATCCACCAACTATCCTCAATCCGATTACAGATGTTAATGTTGACGAAGATGCAGCCAATACCGTCATTGATATAAGCAACGTCTTCACTGATATTGATAATGACCCGACTTTAATTGTTAAATCAGTATTGACCAACGACAATCCTGGATTAGTCACCGCTAATATCGTTAACAATCAATTAACTCTAGACTACCAAGACAATCAATCGGGAACCGCTCAAATTACAATTCGTGGGACATCAAACGGTAAAACTGTTGATGATACTTTCGTCATTACAGTTAACCCAGTAGATGACGCACCAACCGTCCTCAATCCGATTACAGATGTTAATGTTGACGAAGATGCAGCTAATACCGTCATTGATATAACCAACGTCTTCACTGATATTGATAATGACCCGACTTTAATTGTCAAATCAGTATTCACCAACGACAATCCTGGATTAGTCACCGCTACCATCGTTAACAATCAATTAACTCTAGACTACCAAGACAATCAATCTGGGACAGCTAATATTACAATTCGGGGAACGTCCAACGGTAAAACTGTTGATGATACTTTCGTTGTCAATGTCGGTATAGTCGATAATCCACCAACCGTCCTCAATCCGATTACAGATGTTAATGTTGACGAAGATGCCGAAAATAGTGTTATTAACTTAAGCAATGTCTTTAGTGATGTTGATGGAGATGTGATTGTTAAGACAGTCTTTGTCAATAACAATCCGGGATTAGTCACTGCTACCATCGTTAACAATCAATTAACTCTAGACTACCAAGATAATAAATCTGGGACAGCTAATATTACAATTCAAGGAACATCCAACGGTAAAACTGTTGACGATACTTTCCTAGTAACAGTTAACCCAGTAGATGACGCACCAACTGTCCTCAATCCGATTACAGATGTTAATGTTGACGAAGATGCAGCCAATACCGTCATTGATTTAACCAACGTCTTCACTGATATTGATAATGACATCGCTTTAATTGTCAAATCAGTATTCGTCAATGACAATCTTGGATTAGTCACCGCTACCATCGTTGACAATCAGTTAACCCTTGACTACCAAGATAATAAATCTGGGACAGCTAATATTACAATTCAAGGAACATCCAACGGTAAAACTGTTGATGATACTTTAGTAGTTACAGTTAACCCAGTCAATGATGCACCCACATTACAACAGGAAATAGCCAATCAAACCGCCACAGAAAATCAACCCTTCAGCTTCACCATTCCCGCTAATACCTTCACAGATATTGACGACGATAATCTCACCTACACCCTAGCAACAGAAACAGTCCTCCCCAGTGGCATCACCTTTGATGCCGCCACAGGAACCTTCAGTGGCACTCCCTCCGATACCGCCTCCGGCATCTATAACCTTACAGTAATCGCCAGCGATTCAGCCGGAGAAACTGCCGACGATAGCTTTAGCCTCAACATCCTCAACGCCGTCAACGGTAGCAGTAGCGGTGAAACCGTCAACGGTACTAGCGGCAACGACCACATCAACGCCGGTGCAGGTAACGATACAGTCAACGGCGGTGAAGGCAACGATATTCTCGACGGCGGCACAGGAAATGACCGACTCGCAGGCGGTCCCGGTGACGACACCTACATTGTCGATAGCAGCCGCGATGTAGTCATCGAAAATGCTGGAGAAGGCAAAGATGCCATCAAATCCTCTGTAAATTACACTCTCACTGTCAACATCGAAGACCTCACCTTAGCAGGCAATGACAACACCAACGGCACAGGTAACAACCTAGATAATCTCATCACCGGCAACAGTGGCAATAACCTACTCAAGGGATTAGATGGCAACGACACTCTCCTCGGTAGCGCCGGTAACGACACCCTGATTGGTGGAAAAGGAAATGATGTTCTCACCGGCGGCGATGGCAGCGACTCATTCCTCTTTGGCAGTGGTGCTATCTTTAATAGCAGTGATTTCGGAGTTGATAGCATCAGTGACTTTACTAAAGGAAGTGACAAAATTATCCTAAGTAAAACCTCCTTCAATGCTCTTGTCAGTACCGTCGGTAACAACTTACAAGCCGCCGAATTTGCGGCTATTAACGATGCCGCCAACGAACTAGACTTAGTTGGTTCCAGTAGTGCTAAAATCGTTTACAATTTAGCCACAGGTAATCTGTTCTACAATCAAAACGGTGCCACATCAGGATTAGGTAATGGCGCACTTTTTGCCAATTTTAATGGCATCCCACAGTTAAGTGAGAATGACATTTTCCTTCAAGCTTAAGTAAACAGACAGAGAAATATACCATCTCACAATTAACCATATATCAGGAAAATTATTCATGTTTAAACTCCCAACTTTAACCTTAATTACTGTGGCTGGTTTGTTAGTGGCGACGGCTGAAATTTCCCCCGCCGCCGTGGTCAATGGAAGTTTTGAAACGGGTAATTTTTCTGACTGGAATACCAGTGGACAAGCGAGCGTTGAAACTTCAAGTTTTCAGGTTACACCAGTTAACGGAAGTTATCAAGCCGTGTTACAAACTTGTGTTTTTGTCGGTGCTTGTGACGACAATCAACCCTTGACTAATGCTAGTAATTTAGAATCATTTCTCAGCTTATCGGGTAATCAGTTAAGCAATCTATCGGTTGTTGAAGGCTCCGCTATCAAACAGACTATTACTGCTAATGCTGGCGATATTTTCAGCTTTTCTTGGAATTTTCTGACCGATGAAGATGCGGCTGATGTAGATTACAGCGATTTCGCTTTTTTTACCCTTAATAATACTTTATATTCTTTGGCAGATACTCAATCTAGTTTTCCAGTCAATCCTTCTTTTTCCCATTTAACGAAAGAAACAGGTTATCAAACCTACACGATACCAATATCCGTGACCGGAGATTATATTTTAGGGTTTGGGGTAGTTGATGTGGATAAGACAGGAGGAGGAAATGCTGCTGGAAATTCAGCTTTATTAGTTGATAATATCAAGCTTACCAATATAGCCAAAGTTCCTGAACCTGATCCTATTTTCGGACTATTATTAACTCTAGGATTAGCCAGCAAGTGCAAGCGCAAGAATTGTTAACATCACCCGCTATCGAGAAAACGGGTTTCTCAAAGAAACCCGTTTTCTGCGATTGTAAGTACAGTACATCACAAAAATTGCTTCGGTGGTTCAAGAGAAGTGATAACCGAAATGACTAACCCAAATACTGATTTTGATACTCCTTGGAAAGATGTCTTAGAAATCTACTTTGAAGACTTTGTTTCCTTCTTTTTTCCTCAAGCTCATGCGGGTATTGATTGGAATCAAGGCTTTGAATTTCTCGACAAAGAACTTCAACAAGTGGTGCGCGATGCTGAGTTAGGCAAACGTCTCGTCGATAAGTTGGTGAAAATTTATCGTATGGCGGGAGAAGAGACCTGGGTTTTAATCCACATAGAAATCCAGGGTCAGCGAGAAATTGACTTTGCTGAACGGATGTTTATCTATTACTACCGTATTTATGATCGTTACAGGCGTTCAGTAGCGAGTTTGGCAGTTTTAGGTGATGATAATGCTTCTTGGCGACCCAATCAATTTGAGCGTGAGTTATTTGATTGTCAAGTGAGTTTTCACTTTCCGGTCGTCAAGTTGCTAGAATTTAAGCAGCAGTGGTCAGCTTTAGAAGCCAGCCGCAATCCTTTTGCTACAGTCGTGATGGCGAATCTCCAAGCTTTAGAAACTCGGCAAAACCGAAAAAAGCGCAAAGAAGCGAAATTAGCATTAACTAAACGGTTGTACGAACAGGGTTATCAACGAGAGGATATTATCAACCTCTTTAAGTTTATCGATTGGCTGATGAGCTTACCCGCTGAATTAGAACAAGAGTTTCAACAGGAATTAAATCAGTACGAGGAGGAAAAAAGAATGCCTTATATTACCAGTGTTGAAAGAATGGGAATGGAAAAAGGGATGAGAGAATCTGTCATTGATGCCCTTGAGATTCGGTTTGAGAATGTGCCTTCGGAACTGGTTGATGAGATTAGCCAAATTCAAGACACTTCTCTTCTGAAAAATCTCCACAGACAAGCGATTACTCTTGACTCAATCTCAGATTTTCAGGACTATTTAAATCAGTTAATCAAACCTGAATAATTCTGGTTTGTCGCCCAAGAAAACGGGTTTCTTGAGGAAACCCGTTTTCTGTGTTTACCGGTCACTGAATTAATCGCTACAGTTTCTCTTATCTAGTTAAGTAGGGAGGCACAATTATTTGTAGGATGGGTTAGCGCACTTCGTAACCCATCCGGGCGTTGGGTTTCATGCTTCAACCCAACCTACGTTCATTTTATATTTAATTCCACCCACCCACTTATGAGCGGCTGAATGGGAGATACCAGCTTAGATTTTCCTCCTATTCACACAAGAGGATAACCATTGTTTTTAGACTATGAAAACCATAGAAATTAAGCTATTAACAAAACTTAACAAGATAAACATCGCATTACTGGTAGCAGCCCAGATAATCCCAACAGCTATAACCCAGGATATAGAATTAATAAGTGTATGGCCAATAGCTATATGCTCTAAATTTGGTTAAGTTTTTTTAAAGTTCCTGTGAAATTACAGAAAACTTCTTGACATAGCTAGGCAGCTTAGGCTAGACTCGCAGATGAGTTTTTAGATCAATTTGATATTCCCCAACCAATTATTCTCCTAATCTCTCGATTGACTTTGTTGTCCATTGGGATATTGTTGTACAAATTTATCGATTTTGCCACCAAAATATCGCTGAATCCTGTTTAATTCTCTTTTTTTATCCCCAGTTCATCCCATGCCTAACACCCTTTACACCCTCACAACTAACTTAACCCTAGAATCTGCGTTAACCCTCGATTCAGATATTATTTCTGCGCTACAACAGGCAACGCTGTTAATTTCTGGCAAATTACAACAGTTTGCCGATGATTCTGCCTTTGGCGACAAAATACAGGTAGCCTTTGGCACGGCGGTTAATACTGATGGATTACAAAGCCAGTGGCAAGCAGGCGATTTAACTGGCTTTCCCCTCATGGAAATTGTTACAGGAAATGACCTTAATGGGGCAAATGGGGCTTATGCAATAGCAAATAATCGAATTTACCTATCTTACGAGTTTCTGGGTCATAATCAGGGCAATTTAGGGGCTATTGTCGCTCTGCTGTTGGAAGAATATGGCCATTATGTGGATGGGGTGTTGAATAGTACGGATGCGCTAGGGGATGAGGGGGCAATTTTTGCCTCGTTGGTTTTGGGGGAAAGTCTGTCTGAGGAGGCTTTGGCCTATATGAAATCGGAAGATGATCACGGGGTGATTAATGTTGATGGTATAAGTATTGCAGTTGAGAGAGCCACCACTACCGAACCCTCTCTTGTTGCCGATATTAACTCTACTAGCTTTGGCTCTAACCCGAGTAATTTCCTTAACGTTGGGGGCATCCTCTATTTCACCGCCAACGATGATGTTAATGGCACCGAATTATGGCGGGCGAATCCGGCTACTGGCGTTGTCTCTCTGCTGGATATTTATCCCGGAAGTAATACCTCTAGCGTCAGCAACCTAACAGATGTCAATGGCACCCTGTACTTTACGGCCAATAATGGCACAAACGGAACAGAACTTTATCGCATCAATAACACCACCGGAAATCCAGTTCTGATTGACATTCGTCTAGGGTCAAGTACTTCCAGTCCTAGTAATTTGACGAATGTCAACGGGACGCTCTACTTTACCGCTAACAATGGGACCAACGGGACAGAACTTTATCGCATTGATAACACCACTGGCAATCCAGTTTTGATTGATATTGTCCCTGGTAGTGGTAGTTCTAGCCCGAATAATCTGACGAATGCCAATGGAGTTCTTTATTTCACAGCTACGAATAGCACGAGTGGCCAGGAACTCTGGAAGCTTGACCCCGCCACCGGCAACGCCGTCTTCCTCAAGGATATTTACGAGGGCGGCAATAGCTCTAGTCCCGGCAATTTAACCTACAGCGACGGCAAGCTCTACTTTACGGCGAATAATTACACCCAGGGCGTGGAGTTGTGGCGCACCGATGGCACGCCGGAGGGAACGGAATTAGTTGAAGATATCAACGCCACGACCTTAGGTTCTAATCCGAGTAATTTCGTTGAGATGCCAGTTTCCCATTTGACAACACCCACTGAGATTGGGGGCGTTCTCTACTTCACCGCTAACGACGAGATTAATGGAACGGAACTCTGGCGGGCTAATCCTACCACCGGGGTGGTTGAGTTGCTAGATATTTATCCCGGTAGTAATACTTCTAGTGTTAATAATCTAACCGATGTCAACGGGACACTCTACTTTACGGCCAATAACGGCACGAACGGCACGGAGCTTTATCGCATTGATACCGTCGACGAATCTCCGGTTCTGATTGACATTCGTCTAGGGTCAAGTAGTTCTAATCCTAGTAATTTGACAAATGTCAACGGGACGCTCTACTTTACCGCCAATAACGGCACCAACGGGACAGAACTTTATCGCATTGATAACGCCACCGGCAATCCGGCTTTAATTGATATTGTGTCGGGTAGCAGTAGTTCTTCTCCGCGAAATTTGACTAATATTAACGGCGTTTTGTACTTTTCCGCATCCAACAGCGCTGCGGGTCGGGAACTGTGGAAAGTTGATCCCGCCAATAATTTACCGATATTAGTCAGCGATATTCGCTCTGGCAGTAGCGGTTCTGATCCCACTAATCTAATTTTTGGTGGCGGGACTGTGTATTTTACCGCTGATAATGGAACCAACGGAGTAGAACTTTATCGTGTAGATCCCACAACTGGAAACATCGTCCTGTTGGATATTAATACCGGTTCAGGAAGTTCCAATCCTCGCAATCTAATTGATATCAATGGCACACTCTATTTCACCGCTAATAATGCTGTTAATACAGAGCGGTTTTACAAAATTGACCCAACAACCGGTCAACCGGTCCAACTGAGTGTACCTAATCTGTACCAAGATAATGCCGCCTACCTTGACCAATTTACGCGGGTAGGCGATCGCCTGTACTTCCGCAACTCTTATTACAATAATGACTTTACGATTTACCGTCCCCTTTACACGATTGACCCCGCCACTGGCAACGTTGTCCAGGTTTCCGGTGCTCAGTATGTACAATATCTAACTAATGTCAATGGCACACTGTATTTCCAAGGCTATAGTGCTGCCAATGGCTATGAACTTTACCGAATAAACAACACCACAGGCAATGCGGTGTTAATTGATGTGGTGGCAGGTAGTGGCAGTTCATCTCCCCAGAACTTCACCAATGTTAATGGCACAGTCTTCTTTACGGCAAACAACAGTGCCAACGGGACAGAATTATGGAAGCTGGATACAAGTGGTAATCCAGTTTTAGTTAAAGATATTCGCACAGGAAGTAATAGTTCGAGTCCCAGTAGTTTGTTCGCCATTGGCAATACCCTGTACCTCACGGCTGACAACGGTATCAATGGAGTGGAATTATGGGTTAGCGACGGCACAAGTGCGGGAACAGTTCTAGCTAAGGATATTAACGAAAGGAGTCCTAGTTCCAACCCCCGCAATCTCATTGATATTAACGGCACACTCTATTTCACCGCTAATGATGGCGTTAATGGAGAGCGGTTTTACAAAATCGACCCAACAACGGGTCAACCAGTGCAACTGAGTGTACCTAATCTGTACCAAGATGATGCCGCCAACCTTGACCAATTTACGCGGGTAGGCGATCGCCTGTACTTCCGCAACTCCCATTACAATAACGACTATACGATTTACCGTCCCCTTTACACGATTGACCCCGCCACTGGCAACGTTGTCCAGGTTTCCGGTGCTCAGTATGTACAATATCTAACTAATGTCAATGGCACACTGTATTTCCAAGGCCGTGCTGCCAATGGCTATGAACTTTACCGAATAAACAACACCACAGGCAATGCGGTGTTAATTGATGTGGTGGCAGGTAGTGGCAGTTCATCTCCCCAGAACTTCACCAATGTTAATGGCACAGTCTTCTTTACGGCAAACAACAGTGCCAACGGGACAGAATTATGGAAGCTGGATACAAGTGGTAATCCAGTTTTAGTTAAAGATATTCGCACAGGAAGTAATAGTTCGAGTCCCAGTAGTTTGTTCGCCATTGGCAATACCCTGTACCTGACGGCTGACAACGGTATCAATGGCGTGGAATTATGGGTTAGCGACGGCACAAGTGCGGGAACAGTTCTAGCTAAGGATATTAACGAAAGGAGTCCTAGTTCCAACCCCCGCAATCTCATTGATATTAACGGCACACTCTATTTCACCGCTAATGATGGCGTTAATGGAGAGCGGTTCTACAAAATCGACCCAACAACAGGTCAACCAGTACAACTGAGTGTACCTAATTTGTACCAAGATAATGCCGCCTACCTTGACCAATTTACGCGGGTAGGCGATCGCCTGTACTTCCGCAACTCTTATTACAATAATGACTATACGATTTACCGTCCCCTTTACACGATTGACCCCGCCACTGGCAACGTTGTCCAGGTTTCCGGTGCTCAGTATGTACAATATCTAACTAATGTCAATGGCACACTCTATTTCCAAGGCTATAGTGATGCCAGTGGCACGGAACTTTACCGAATAAACAACACCACAGGCAATGCGGTGTTAATTGATGTGGTGGCAGGTAGTGGCAGTTCATCTCCCCAGAACTTCACCAATGTTAATGGCACAGTCTTCTTTACGGCAAACAACAGTGCCAACGGGACAGAATTATGGAAGCTGGATGCCAGTGGTAATCCAGTTTTAGTTAAAGATATTCGCACCGGAAGTAATAGTTCGAGTCCCAGTAGTTTATTCGCCATCGGCAATACCCTGTACCTCACGGCTGACAACGGTATCAATGGAGTGGAATTATGGGTTAGCGACGGCACAAGTGCGGGAACAGTTCTAGCTAAGGATATTAACGAAAGGAGTCCTAGTTCCAACCCCCGCAATCTAATTGATATCAATGGCACACTCTATTTCACCGCTAATGATGGCGTTAATGGAGAGCGGTTCTACAAAATTGACCCAACAACGGGTCAACCAGTACAACTGAGTGTACCTAATTTATACCAAGATAATGCTGCATACCTTGACCAATTTACCCGCGTCGGCGATCGCCTGTACTTCCGCAACTCTTATTACAATAATGACTTTACGATTTACCGTCCCCTTTACACGATTGACCCCGCCACTGGCAACGTTGTCCAGGTTTCCGGCGCTCAGTATGTACAATATCTAACTAATGTCAATGGCACACTGTATTTCCAAGGCTATAGTGCTGCCAATGGCTATGAACTTTACCGAATAAACAACACCACAGGCAATGCGGTGTTAATTGATGTGGTGGCAGGTAGTGGCAGTTCATCTCCTCAGAACTTCACCAATGTTAATGGCACAGTCTTCTTTACGGCAACCAATAGTACCAATGGGACAGAATTATGGAAGCTGGATACAAGTGGTAATCCAGTTTTAGTTAAAGATATTCGCACAGGAAGTAATAGTTCGAGTCCCACCGCGCTTTATGCAGTTGGCAACGCCTTATACTTTACCGCCGATGATGGGGTGAATGGTCGAGAATTATGGCGTAGCGATGGGACAGCTCAAGGTACAGTCCCCTTGGAAATCTATGTCGGCTCCAGTAGCACTAATGTAAGTAATCTCATTGACCTTGGCGGAGTCCTCTACTTTACTGCTAATAATCCCACTTACGGAACAGAACTCTGGCGCATTAACTCTACGACTGGCAATCCTGAAGTTCTGGATATTCATTCAGGTGTGTCAAGCTCCAGTCCTGCTAACCTAACCAATGTCAATGGCACACTGTACTTTACTGCTACTACTAGCGCAACTGGGACAGAGCTTTATCGCATCGATAACACCACAGGAAATCCCGTTCTGATTGACATTTATTCAGCCGGAAGTAGCAGTTCATCCCCGAGTAATTTGACCAATGTCAACGGTACGCTTTACTTCCAAGCTTATACCCCCACAAACGGTTATGAACTGTGGAGAATTGACCCGGCTACGGGAACCCCCAGTGTAATTGATATTGTGTCTGGCAGTGGCAGTTCTTCTCCGCAAAACTTGCTTAATGCTAATGGCGTTCTCTATTTTACTGCCTCTAACAGTGCTAATGGTCAGGAACTTTGGAAAATTGATCCGACTACAGGCAATCCAGTATTTTTGAAGGATATTTATGTCGGCAGTAATAGTTCTAATCCAGGCAATTTAACCTATAGTAATGGCAAGCTTTACTTCAGTGCTGATAATTACAGCCAAGGGATAGAGTTGTGGCAAACCGATGGCACACCAGAAGGTACAGCTTTAGTTAAAGACATTAATGCCACAACCTTGGCATCTAGTCCCAGCAACTTTATCAAAATTGGCAACATCCTCTATTTCACCGCCAACGATGATGTTAATGGCACCGAACTGTGGCGAGCCAATCCGGCTACTGGCGTTGTCTCCCTGCTAGACATTTATCCCGGAAGTAATACCTCTAGCGTCAGCAACCTAACAGATGTCAATGGCACCCTGTACTTTACGGCCAATAATGGCACAAACGGGACAGAACTTTATCGCATCGATAACACCACCGGAAATCCAGTTCTGATTGACATTTATTCAGGAAGTAACAGTTCATCGCCGAGTTATTTAACCAATGTCAACGGTACGCTTTATTTCGAAGCACTGTCAGCCACGAGTGGTTATGAACTGTGGAGAATTGACCCGGCTACGGGAACCCCCAGTGTGATTAATGTCGTGTCGGGTAGTGGCAGTTCTTCGCCGCAAAACTTGCTTAATGCTAATGGTGTTCTTTATTTCACGGCCTCTAACAGTGCTAATGGTCGGGAACTTTGGAAAGTTGATCCGACGACAGGCAATCCAGTGTTCCTCAAGGATATTTATGTCGGTAGTAATAGTTCTAATCCAGGCAATTTAACCTATAGTAATGGCAAGCTTTACTTCACCGCTGATAACGGGGTTAATGGCGTAGAACTTTGGTCAGTTAATGTTGATCAGATTACGACCATTGGTGTTGTTCAGAAAACAGGAGATGAGGATCAGGTTGTTCCTTTTACTGCTAATGACTTTGCCAGTGTCTTTAACAGTGGCAGTGGACTTTCCCTGTCCAAAATTAAGATTATTAACCTACCTAGTAACGGACTTCTCAAGTTAAATAATAATTCCGTCGCTGTTGATCAAGAAATTGCTGTAACAGATTTAGGCAATTTAACCTTTACCCCAAACACCAACTACAACGGAATCGCTGGTTTTACCTGGAACGGCTCAGATGGCACCAATTACGCACTTAACCCATCAACCGTATCTTTAACCATTAACTCAATCAACGATGTCCCCACCGTTGCTAGTCCCATTGCTGATACCAGTATCTATAGTAATCGCTCCTCTAATTTCACTATTTCCGCTAATACTTTCCAAGACTCCGATGTTGGCGATTCTTTAACCTATTCTGCCACCTTAGCCGATGGCAGTCCTCTTCCCAGTTGGTTAACCTTTAATGAGCGCACTTTTAGTGGTAATCCTAGTGCGGCCCAAGCGGGACAATATGACCTAAAGGTGATAGCAACCGATCAAAGTGGTGCTTCCACAAGCGATAGCTTTGTCTTGAGTGTGGTGAATAGCGCCCCCTACTCTATTGGTCTTAGCAATAATACAATCCCCGAAAACAGTGCTAATAATACTCTAATTGGCACACTGATTTCTCAAGATTTAAACACCAATGACACCTTCACTTATACCTTAGTGAATAATGCAGGGGGACGGTTTACTCTTGATGGTGATAAAATAGTTGTTGCTGATACTAGCTTACTGGATTACGAAACAGCTACTCAACATACAATTCGAGTCAAAACAACAGATAGTAGTGGCTTATCTTATGAGCAAAATATTACTATCTTTCTTTCCAATGTTAATGATGCTTTAGCAGGAACTTTATCTTTTACTTCCTCGACCTTTAGCGTCAATGAAAATGGAACACCCGTTGCTAGTGTCACTGTTCAACGCACTAATGGTAATGAAGGAACTGTCAGTGTTAATGTCTTACTCAGTGATGGAACGGCGGTCTTTCCCAATGACTACAATTCCCTAGCTATTCCTGTGGTCTTTGGACCCGGAGAAACCAGTAAAACAGTAACCCTTCCCATCGTCAATGATTCCGATTTTGAAGGGGATGAAACCGTTAATTTAACCTTAAGTAGTCCCACAGGTGGCGCAACATTAGGAGTCCAAACTACGGCTACGTTAACTATTGTTGACAATGATTTGCCAACGGTTTCCCTAGCGGTTTCTCCTGCAAGTGTGACAGAAGATGGCACAAATAACTTAGTTTATACTTTTACCCGTACTGGAAATACCGCTAGTCCTCTCACCGTTAACTTTAATGTGAGTGGTAATGCAACCTTTAATAATGACTATAGCCAAAGCGGTGCAGATAGTTTTAGTGGGACAAGTGGAAGTATTACCTTTGCAGCAGGTTCTAATACAGCAACTTTAACCATTGACCCCACAGCAGATACTATCTTTGAGCAAGATGAAACAGTTAGTTTGACTCTGGTTTCTAGTGCTAATTATAATCGGGGAACGACGAATACAGTTACTAGCACAATTAATAATGACGATGTTGATGCAGGAGTTCTATCTTTTAGTTCATCTCAATTTAGTGTTAATGAGGATGGAACAGTAGTCAATGCAGTCACTATTAATCGTGCAGGTAATAATACTGGCGCAGTTAGTGTCACTTTAAGTCTATCTTCTGGTACAGCAACAGCGGGGAGTGACTACAATAACACCCCAATTACAGTTAACTTCGCTAATGGGGAAACCAGTAAAACCGTCAACATTCCGATAATTAACGATAGCCAATTGGAAGCAGACGAAACCGTTAACTTAACCCTGTCTAATCCCCAGGGTGGCGCAACATTAGGAACCCAAACCACAGCGGTACTAACCATCATTAACGATGATTTACCGCAACCTGGAACAATTAGTTTTAATAGTGCTAATTATTCGGTTAATGAAAATGCAAATAGTTCACCAATTCAAATTTTAACAGTTGATTCGCAAACAAATATTTATCCTATAGGCCAACCTAAAGTATATTCTCAAGTTTTAACGAATGGCAAAAAATATCGTTTTGAAATTGCAGGAACATGGAGTCCAGACTATCGGGTAAATAATTGGTTGGTTGACGCAAGATTTGTAACAAGAAATAACTTTGTAAGCGTCAATGATAGTGATTCTACTTTTGGTGATTTTGGATTATATTCCAGCATTCTCGGTAATAATAATGATGACTTCTTAGGTAATTATCAAGCTAATCACATTTATTCTTTAGAGTACGAAGGAAAAGGAGAACCAGTTGATTTTTACATCTATGATATCAATTCGGGGGATAACTTAGGTAAATATACTATTAAGATTTTTGAACTTAACACAATAACGCTGAACCGTACTGGAGGAAGTGAGGGAACAGTTAGTGTTACTTTAACACCATCAGATGGAACAGCAACCCAAGGAAGTGACTACAATAACACACCTATTACCGTCACCTTTGCTAACGGTGAAACCAGCAAAACTGTAACTATACCCATCACCGATGACAGTATTTACGAACCCACTGAAACCGTCAACTTAACCATCTCCAATCCCACAGGTGGCGCAACCTTAGGAACCCAACAAACCGCCATCCTGACGATTATTGATAATGACGCAGTACCAGGAGTCATTCAGTTTAGTAATGCTACTTACTCAGTTAATGAGAATGGAACTCCGGTTACTGCTGTAACTTTAACTCGTACCAATGGAAGTGATGGCGCGGTTAGTGTCAGAATTAACCTAACTAATGGAACAGCAACCGCACCAAGTGACTACAATAATACCCCAATTACGGTTAACTTTGCTAACGGAGAAACCAGCAAAACTGTTACCATTCCCATCGTTAACGATAACCAATTTGAAGCAGACGAAACCGTCAACTTAACCCTCTCTAACCCGACAGGTGGCGCAACATTAGGAACCCAGACGACAGCAGTTTTAACCATTCTCAATGATGACTTACCTCAACCCGGAACAATTAGCTTCAACAGCAATAGTTACACCGTCAACGAAAATAATGGGACAGCGAATATTACTCTAAATCGTAGCGGTGGAAGTGACGGGGAAGTTAGCGTTATTCTAACCCCTAGTAATGGCAGTGCAACCGCAGGAGACGATTACACTAATACCCCCATTACTGTCACCTTTGCTAATGGACAAACCAGTAAAACCGTTACTATACCCATCACCGATGACAGTATTTACGAACTCACCGAAACTGTCAACTTAACCATCTCTAATCCCACAGGTGGCGCAACATTAGGAACCCAGCAAACCGCCACCCTCAGTATCATTGATAATGACGCAGTACCAGGGGTCATTCAATTTAGTAATGCTACTTACTCAGTTAATGAGAATGGAACTCCGGTTACAGCAGTCACTCTCACCCGTACTAATGGAAGTGATGGCGCAGTTAGTGTTACAGTTAACCTCACAAATGGAACAGCCACAGCAGGAAGTGACTACAATAACACCCCAATTACAGTCAACTTCGCTAATGGGGAAACAGCGAAAACCGTCAATATTCCCATCATTGATGACAGTGTTTTAGAAACTACTGAAACCATCAATCTGAGTCTATCTAACCCCACCAACGGCGTAACAATCGGCTCACAAAACAGCGCAATTGTCAATATTATTGACAACGACTTTAAACCCACCTTAACCGTTAACATTACTGGGGAACAAGTCACCGAAGGTAACACCATTCAGGGAACAGTCACTCGAAATACCGACACCACCGAACCCCTAACTGTCACCTTAGTTAATAGTGATAATAGTCAAATTACCGTACCTAATACTGTGACTATTCCAGCAGGTGCAAATTCAGTTAACTTTAACCTGAACGCAGTTGATGATACCTTAATTGAACTACCGAAAAACTATACAATTATTGCTACATCCCAAGGATTTGTCAGTGGTTCAGATACCCTAGCAGTAATCGACAATGATGCAGTTAGCCTCAGCCTAACTCTCGACTCTAATAATATTAACGAAAATGGCGGAAAAGCGATCGCGACTGTCACCCGCAATGTCATCACTTCAACCCCCTTAGTTGTCCAACTCAGCAGCAGTGACACCACTGAAGCAACTGTACCCACAAGCGTTACCATCGCAGCAGGACAAGCTTCTGCTACCTTTGAAATATCAGCAATTGACGATACTGCTTTAGACGGAAATCAAACAGTTACCATCACCGCCAAACCCACCTATACAGGGACAAACTTAGCAACTGATACAGGAAACGCAACCACCAATATTAATATCATCGATAACGAAAGTCCTAGTTTAAAAGTCGTTATTGACAAAGATGTTATCTCAGAAACAGGAACCGCAACAGCAACCCTTACCCGTAATACTGATACCAGCAGTGACTTAACCGTTACTCTCAATTCCAGTGATACCACCGAAGCAACTGTTCCCAATACAGTGACAATTGCTGCGGGACAAACTTCAGCCACTTTCACTATTACCGGAATTAGTGACGGAATCAATGATGGAAGCCAAACGGTAACGATTACTGCTTCAGCAACAGGGTTAAATAGTGGGAGTGACAGCTTAGAAGTCACTGATATTAATGTTCCCGATTTAGTCGTCACTCAATTACAAGGAATCTCCCCAACTTATACAACTAAACAATCCCAATTTACCTACACAGTCGCTAACAATGGGATTATCGCTGCGACGGGAAGTTGGAAAGACCGAATTTACTTATCAACTGACAATAAGCTAGATGCAAATGACACCTTATTAGGAGAATTTGGTTTAGGAAGTACAGAAAATCCAGCCAATCTATTACCCGGAACATCATACAATCGCACAGTCACCTATTTTGCTCCCCGTAATCCCGGACAATATTATTTAATTGGGGTGACAGATAACGGAAATACGGTTAATGAGGGGGTAACAATTGGGGAAAACAATAATACAACGATTACCCCAGTGACAGTAACACCGGCTTATCGTGGTACGGTTTATACTGACACAGAAACTGCGATTGCGGGTAATCCTGTTACTTTACGGGGACAAGCATTAAGTAATAGTGATAATTCTCCTGTAGCTTATGAATTTGTCAAAGTTCGGGTAGAAAACAAAGGAAATATCCGAGAGTTTGATGCGTTTACCGATGGAAATGGTAATTTTGTCCGTCAATTTACTCCCTTAACAGGAGAAGCAGGAACTTATAATATCAATGCTTATTTCCCTGGATTTGCAGCAGAAGATAGCACCCCAGAAGATAGTTTTACTCTCTTAGGAATGCGGTTTGAACAAAATGACCAATTCTTAACCCAGGTTTCCCAACGGATTACCGAAGGAACTACCTTTAATGGGTCAGTTAAATTACAAAACCTGAGTAATCTAGGATTATCAGGATTAACTGCTACTGTCAATGGTGCACCGAGTGATTGGACAGTTAATGTTACTCCAGAGAAGACTAGCTTAGGTGGGAATGAAGAAATCACGGTCAATTACAGTATCAATGTCCCTGATGATAAATGGAGTTATTACAATTTTGGTCTGGGATTAAGTACCGCTGAAGGCGTTACCGCCAATTTACCAGTACGAGTAGATGTGGCGCAACTATTACCCCGTTTAGTGGCGGATACCAGCAGTTTACAAGCTTCGATGTTGCGGGGAGGTCAAACGATAGTCGAGTTTACGGTGAGTAATCAAGGTGAGGTTGCGTCAGGACAATTAAGTATTCTGCTTCCTGATGCTTCTTGGTTAAAGTCAGCTTCTGCGGTTACTTTACCGTCTTTAAATCCTGGTCAATCAACGAAAGTTTCATTGTTATTACAACCGTCAACAACGCAAGAGTTAACGGTTTATAACGGAAATGTCGTTATTTCTGGGGATGAAGCATCCTTAAGCTTACCCTTTAATTTCCGAGCGATTTCGGAAGCGAAAGGGAATCTTAATATTAATGTTGTTGATGAATTATTCTTTTTTGCGGAAGGTTCACCCAGGCTAGAAAATGCGACAATTACCCTATTAGATCCCTTTACAGGAACCGTCATTTCCTCAGAAAAAGATGCGGATGGGATATTGTCTAAAACTGATTTAGCAGAAGGGTATTATAAACTGCGGATTACTGCTGACAACCATGATACTTATGAGCAGAATATTTATGTCAGCGCAGGAGAAACAGAGGATATTCAGGCATTTTTGTCAAGACAAACAGTTAAATATACTTGGACAGTAACGCCGACAGAAATTGAAGATCGATATACCATTACCATTGAATCAACCTTTGAAACCAACGTCCCAATTCCGACGGTAGTTATTGAACCAGGGTATATTGATTTAATTGACTTACAAGGAGTAGGTCAAGTCATGCAAATTGACATGAAAGTTACTAATCATGGCTTAATTGCAGCGAATGATATTGCCTTAAATTTACCTGAACATCCCTTCTATAAGATTGAGCCTTTAATCAATGGGGTTGACATTTTAGCCGCTAAAAGTTCGATTACCATTCCGGTAAGAATTACCCGTATTGCGGACTTTGACACTTTACCTAGCAATAGTGGTGATCTTAGTACATCTTCTACCCCTCAAGTACCTTGCTCGATTTCATGGGGATTGAGTTATGACTATGAATGTGCTGGACAAAAAATTAAGCGTGCAATTCCTATTCCTGTCTTGAATGTAGAAGGTAACTGCCCTGGTGGCGGTTTTGGCCCTGGTGGCGGTTTTGGCCCTGGTGGCGGTTTTGGCCCTGGTGGCGGAACAGTTTCCCAGGTCACCATTATTTCAACCCCATCTGATTGTGATCCTTGTGTGGAGAAAACTAAACAAGCGATCGCTAGTTGTGCGATCAAATTTATTCCTATCCCTAATTGGATTAGTTGCACTAAAGGAGCTTATGACTGTGTTACCGGCGGTATAAGTTGGGAAAGTGCTTATGGTTGCTTTACAACCATCTTAAGTTGTGCTGAGGCAATTGGTAAGACAATACCGGGTCCTTGGAAATATCTAAGTGTACTGGAGTGTACGTATGAAATCCTGACAGCTTGTCTAGGTAGTGGCTCTGGCGGAAGTGGGGGTGGAGGCTCTGGCGGAAGTGGGGGTGGAGGCCCTAACAGTCCTAATACTCTAGCCTCTTTTGGCATTCAAACAAGTGATTTAGGTCAGATCAGTGTCAATGGGATTCCTCAATCTGCTTTGAAACTCTTACAAGATAGCTATGCTAGTCTTCAGACCTTTGTTGATGCTCAAACTTTTCTTTTTGGCAATATTGCTTGGTGGAAAGCAGCCGAAGAGGATGCAGTAAGCTTTAGTAATTGGTTAGATGCGTTTCAAACTCGAACTGAGGGAACCACTACAACAGAGGCAAAAATCTCTGATTCAGAGCGAAATGAATTGCTTAGTGTAACACTGCCTTCCGGTATTACAGCAACTGATGTTAACCAGTTTCTAGATCGTTGGAATCGTACTATTGATTATTGGCAAGCAGGTAAATTTGAACAAAAAGATGTTCCATCTGGAGACAATGCTGACTTCTTGGCAATAGATGTATGGAAAAATAAACTATCTAAAGCAAATGATGCTATCAAGCAAAGTGAAGCTGCTGGATTTAGTGATCCTGGTGAGCAAGCTTTAGGAGCAATTCAAGAACTACAAAAAGCCTTAGATGGTAGTGGAGGAGTCTGCGCCACAGTCAAAATCCAAATCGACCAAGAAGCAGTAATGACCCGCGCTGCCTTCCTTGGTAACTTAGAAATAGAAAACGGCAACCCCACCAACCTAACTAACCTTGCTGTCACCCTCCAAATCAAAGACCAAAACGGCAATATTGTCAACGACTTATTTGGCATTACTGACCCCATTCTTAGCAATATTACCGCCGTTGACGGAACAGGAATCTTAACCGGAAACGACCCCAACACACCCCAAAATGAAGGAATAGGTAGCGCCAAATGGACTTTTATTCCCACCAATTTAGCCGCGCCAGAAATTCCAACCCAATACAGTATTGGTGGAACCCTTTCCTACCTCGAAAACGGCAAAACTATCACCGTCCCCCTACTATCCAGTCCTGTAACCGTCTATCCCCAAGCCGAACTTTACCTCGACTATTTCCATCAACGAGATGTATTCGCCGATGACCCCTTCACCGACGACATTGTTGAAACATCCGTCCCCTACTCCCTCGCTGTATTAGTCAGAAATGAAGGAAAGGGAGACGCGAAAAACCTCAAAATCACCTCCGGTCAACCCAAAATCGTCGAAAACGAAAAAGGCTTACTAATAGACTTTCAAATCATCGGTTCCGAAGTCAACGGACAAGGCGTAACCCCCTCCCTAACCGTCAACTTTGGCGACATCAAAGCCGGAAAAACCGCCGTCGCTGACTGGTTACTAAAATCCAGCCTACAAGGAAAATTCATCGACTACAAAGCCACCTTTGAGCATATTAACAGCCTTGGTAAAGCCGAACTCTCCCTCATCAAAGAAGTCAAAATCCACGAATTAATTCACACAGTCCAAGTCAATCATTCTAACCCCGACAACCTACCCGACTTCCTCGTTAACGAAACCTTTGACGCACAATTTACCCCCGATATAATCTACTTCAGCAGTGGGGGAACAGCACCCGTCAAAGCCGTCAAAAACGCCACCCTTGACGCACCCCCAACCCTCAATGATTTAACCGTTCAAATTAGCGCCACCGTCGAAAATGGCTGGACTTACTTCCGCTTAGATGAACCCAGTGACAGTCAATACGATATCGTTAAAATCTTGCGGTCTGATGGTACAGAAATTGGGTTAGATAATATTTGGACAACTGACCGAACTTTCCCTGCGACAGGTCGTCCAATTTATGAAAATATCTTACATTTTCTTGACAATAACGCCACAGGAGGAACGAAAACCTACACGGTTGTTTATACCCCTGGCGGACCCACTATCACCGATATTATTGATGTTAGTCCCGACCCTATCTCTACGGCTGTTAACGCCATTACCGTTGACTTTTCTGAAGCCATTAAAGCCAGCAGTTTCGATTACAACGACTTAAGCTTAACCCTAAACAATGGCACAAACTTAATCAACTCCACCGTCACCATTATTTCCCTCTCTCCCACCCGTTATCAAATTACAGGATTAAACACCCTTACCAATAACGACGGAGAATATAAACTCACCGTCAACGCCACAGGAATCCAAGACACCATCGGTAAATTCGGTAGCGGTTCACTAACAGAAACCTGGGAGAAAACGGCTGGCGGTAATGCAGACACCACCCCACCAGTAGTAACAGATATTGTCAATCTTCTCATCAATCCTCGCAATCAACCAGTTCCCTCTTTAACCGTCACTTTCTCCGAAAAAATTGACCTCAGTACCTTCACTTGGCAAGATATTAGTCTCACCCGCAATAGTGGAACTAATTTAATTAACAATACTGTCACCATCACCGCCATCAATGACACCACCTATCGTATCAATGGATTAAGTGGATTAACCGCCACCGATGGAACTTACAACCTGACAGTTAACGGTAGTGGAATCCAAGACTTATCTGGTAATTCAGGAAATGGAACCCAGTCCGAAACCTGGATAATGGATACCATCGCACCCACAATTCCTACTAACATTACAGTCACAAATCCCCTCACCCCTTCAGGGATAAATATTGAGAGTGCAAACATTGCTGAGGGCGCAAGCATTGCGCCCCTACAGCCTTTAACTGTATCAGGACAACAGCGCATTAATACAACCAATCCCACCATTAGCGGTGACTTAGGAGAAACCGGATTAAAAGTCTTCTTCTACGACAAAACTACTAATACTCTCTTACAACAAGCAACCGTAACAGGAAGCGAATTTAGTGGTAGTTTACCACTTCCCTCACCTGGTGCTAGAGATATAGAAATCCGCCTACAAGATACCGCAGGAAACATCAGTAGTACAACCCTCAGTCTCTTCGCAGATATCAGCCAACCAGTCCTTACCCAATTCCTCAACATTCCTACCTCAACCCTTAACCCTGTCAATAGTATTGACCTTGAATTCTCCGAACAAATTGACCTAAATACCTTCGATAAAAGTGATATTACCCTCACCCGTGATGGTGTCACCCTCACCCTACCCAATACCGTAACCGTTGAATATCTCTCAGGTACAACCTATCGGATTAATGGCTTAGGAGACTTAACCAATACCCCAGGAATCTACAACCTAAAAGTTGACGCAACCACCATACAAGACAACGCCGGAAACAGCGGAGACGCAGCCAAAAACACCAACTTTATCATTACTTCCCCTCCCACACCTGGAATTACCTTAACCCAAACCGGAGGAAACACAACCGTCACCGAAGGTGGTAACACTGACACCTATTCCCTCGTCTTAAAAACCCAACCCACCAACGACGTTACCATCACCCTAACTGGTAACAATCAAATTACCCTCAATTCAACTACCCTTACCTTCACTACAACCAACTGGAATACTCCCCAAAACATCACCATTACCGCAGTAGATGACACCCTAACAGAAGGGAATCATACTGCTACCATTACCCACAATATCAGCAGTACAGACACCAATTACAACGGGTTAACCCTTCCTAATGTTATTGTCAATATTCAAGACAACGATGCTGAAATAAAAGGCAATATTTGGAACGATATTGATGGCAATGCCGTTAATAACAACGAACCCAATCTATCAGGATGGACAGTTTACTTAGACAGCAACAACAACAACCAACTAGATACCGGAGAAACCACAACTCAAACTAACGCCAACGGTGACTATACCTTCAATAACCTGCGTCCAGGTAATTATAACGTCGCACAAGTCGTTCAAAACGGATGGAAACAAACCTATCCCATCCTCAATATCACCACCACCGCTGCGAATATTCCCCTGACAATTCCCACCCTAGACCTCATTCCCACCTCGACAAACACTGAAACCCAACTCAACTTCAACACCGCCAACTACATAGTCAAAGAAGATGGAACCGCCATTACCGAAATTATCATCAACCGCAGCGGAAATCTCGCAGAAACAGTCACAGCAACCCTCACCTTTACCGATGGAACCGCCAAAGGATGCGGTTGCGCCGCTAGTTCGATAAATAACGACTTTAACTATAGTCCCATTACCATTACTTTCACAGAAAACGAAATCAGTAAAGTCATTCCCGTCCAAAATGCCATCTTAAATAATCCCAACGCCATCCGCATTCGCAACGACAATAAAGTTGAGGGAGACGAATACTTTACAATTCATCTAACCAACCCGACAAACGGCGCAATCATTGGTAATCAAAGTCAAGCAACCGTCACTATTCTCGATGATGAATCTCCCAATAATAATCCAATCACACCGCCTATCTCAAATCCCAGTAACACCCTTTCCACTTCTCAAAATAGTAACGCCACCAATCTAATTAACCTTGATGATTTTTGGTCAGATTCCCGCTTTACTAACATCAAAGGACAAGGAGAAAGCATCGTTATTATTGATACAGGTGCAGACTTAAATCATCCGCTCTTTGGTGTCGATGCTAATAATAATGGTATTGCTGACAAGATTATCTATCAATACGACTTTGCTGATAATGATACTGATGCTAGTGATAAAAACAATCACGGTTCCCACATCGCCAGCATCGCCTCGCAAATTGCTCCCGACGCTAACTTAATTATACTCAAAGTCTTTAAAGATAACGGTTCTGGGTACTTTGCTGACTTAGAAGAAGCATTACAGTGGGTTAATACAAATGCCAACACATATAATGTCACCTCTGTCAACCTTTCTTTAGGAGATAATCAAAACTGGACAACCGCCACCGGACGCTATGGAATTGGCGATGAATTAGCCGCCATTGCCGGACAAAATATTCTCATAGCAGCAGCAGCGGGTAACAGTTTCTACACCTTTAATAGCAGTCCTGGATTAGCCTATCCAGCAGCAGACCCTAATGTTATCTCAGTCGGTGCAGTTTGGGCCGATGATTTCGGTTCTGGCAGCTTTAGTAATGGTGCTAAAGATTATACAACTGCGGCAGACCGAATTGCCAGTTTCTCCCAACGCCATCCAATTTTAGATGTATTTGCTCCAGGAATTTTAATCAGTGGCGCGAATGCAACTGGCGGGACAATTACCATGGGTGGCACATCTCAAGCCGTGCCTTACATTAGCGCAATTGCTACCCTTTCCCAACAGATTGCTAAAACTTATTTAGGACGGGAATTAACCTTAACTGAATTCCGTACCTTATTAGACACAACTAGCAATTTAATTATTGATGGGGATGACGAAAACGATAACGTTACCAATACAGGAATCAGTTATCCTCGAATCAATGCACTTGCTTTAGCAGAAAACATACTCAACCTCAATGACAGTAATTCTAATCCAGATTTAGTTAACCCAGGAAATAACAATAATAATGGTTCCAACACGGTCACTAATACCGTCAGTTTAGTTCATAATGTCACCCTGACTGCGGGACAGATACTAACGGGAATTAACTTCGGTAATCAGCAACTTCCCAGCAATCAACCGCCAACTCTGAATAACATTAATAAGAGTGGGGATGAAGATAACCCCATCAACTTTAGCCAAAGTGATTTTACTTCAGCTTTCAATGATGCTGATGGTAATACTCTCGTTAAAATCCAGATTACTGCTTTACCTAATAACGGTGTTCTCCAACTGAATAATACAGCAATTGCACTCAGTCAAGAAATTGCTGTCAGCGACTTAAATAATCTCACTTTTAGTCCCAATACTAACTTTAACGGGAATATCAGTTTTAGTTGGAACGGGTTTGATGGGAGTGTTTATAGTATCAATTCTGCTCAAGTTAACTTAACAGTTAACCCAGTAGATGACGCACCAACTGTCCTCAATCCGATTACAGATGTCAATGTTGACGAAGATGCAGCTAATACCGTCATTGATATAACCAACGTCTTCACTGATATTGATAATGACCCGACTTTAATTGTTAAATCAGTATTGACCAACGATAATACAGGATTAGTCACTGCTACCATCGTTGACAATCAATTAACCCTTGACTACCAAGACAATCAATCTGGGACAGCTAATCTGACAATTCGTGGGACATCCAACGGTAAAACTGTTGATGATACTTTCGTCATTACAGTTAACCCAGTAGATGACGCACCAACTGTCCTTAATCCGATTACAGATGTCAATGTTGACGAGGATGCAGCCAATACCGTCATTGATTTAACCAACGTCTTCACTGATATTGATAATGACATCGCTTTAATTGTCAAATCAGTATTCGTCAATGACAATCCTGGATTAGTCACCGCTACCATCGTTGACAATCAGTTAACCCTTGACTACCAAGACAATCAATCTGGGACAGCTAATCTGACAATTCGGGGAACATCCAACGGTAAAACTGTTGACGATACTTTCGTCATTACAGTTAACCCAGTAGATGACGCACCAACTGTCCTTAATCCGATTACAGATGTCAATGTTGACGAAGATGCAGCCAATACCGTCATTGATTTAACCAACGTCTTCACTGATATTGATAATGACCCGACTTTAATTGTCAAATCAGTATTCGTCAATGACAATCCTGGATTAGTCACCGCTACCATCGTTGACAATCAATTAACCCTTGACTACCAAGACAATCAATCTGGGACAGCTAATCTGACAATTCGGGGAACATCCAACGGTAAAACTGTTGACGATACTTTCGTTGTCAATGTCGGTATAGTCGATAATCCACCAACCGTCCTCAATCCGATTACAGATGTTAATGTTGACGAAGATGCAGCTAATACGGTTATTGATTTAACCACCGTCTTTAGTGACCCCGATGGAGATGCAATTACCAAGAGTGTGTTATCCAACACAAATACTAGCTTGGTGACAGCAACTATCGTTAATAACCAATTAATCCTAGATTATCTCCAAAATCAGTTTGGAACGGCTCAAATTACCATCAGAGGAACATCGAAAGGTTTATTTATTGAGGATACCTTTACCATTACCGTCAACCAAGTGACGGAAGGGATACTCATTACAGGCACATCTGGCAATGACAATCTTGTCGGTGGAGACGGAAACGACACCCTACAAGGATTAGCCGGAAACGACACCCTAAATGGAGGACTGGGTTCGGATTCTCTCGAAGGAGGCAATGGCAATGATGTCTATTATGTGGATAATAGTGGAGATCTTGTCCTAGAAACCGTTACAGGTAGTACAGGCGGAACGGACTTAGTTTATGCGAGTGTCTCTTATACTTTACCTAACCTAGTGGAAAATCTGACCCTAACAGGTAATTCAGCCATTAACGGCACAGGAAACAGCCTTAATAACACAATTATCGGCAATAACGGCAATAACTACCTCCTAGGCGATGCAGGGAACGATACATTAGACGGCAAAGCAGGGGTAGATACCCTAGACGGAGGAGCAGGTAATGACACTTATACTATTGATAATATCAACGATGTGATTATTGATAGTGCAGGAACAGATACGGTTTCCGCTTCCATTACTTATACCCTAGCAGCGGGATTAGAAAATCTAACCTTAACTGGGAATGGTAACTTAAATGGCACAGGAAACAGCCTTAATAACACAATTATCGGCAATAACGGCAATAACTACCTCCTAGGCGATGCAGGGAACGATAAACTAGACGGCAAAGCAGGGGTAGATACCCTAGACGGAGGAGCAGGTAATGACACTTATACTATTGATAATATCAACGATGTGATTATTGATAGTGCAGGAACAGATACGGTTTCCGCTTCCATTACTTATACCCTAGCAGCGGGATTAGAAAATCTAACCTTAACTGGGAATGGTAACTTAAATGGCACAGGAAACAGCCTTAATAACACAATTATCGGCAATAACGGCAATAACTACCTCCTAGGCGATGCAGGGAACGATACATTAGACGGCAAAGCAGGGGTAGATACCCTAGACGGAGGAGCAGGTAATGACACTTATACTATTGATAATATCAACGATGTGATTATTGATAGTGCAGGAACAGATACGGTTTCCGCTTCCATTACTTATACCTTGGCCAATAATCTTGAAAACCTGACCTTAACAGGTAGTACAGCGATTAATGGCACGGGGAACAATGGCAATAATGTGATAACCGGAAATTCAGGTGCCAATCTTCTCTCTGGGTTGGATGGTAATGATAGCCTTAATGGGGGCAATGGAAATGATACCCTACTCGGCGGAAATAGCGATGATACTCTTATAGGAGGGACAGGAAATGACAGCTTGACGGGAGGAAGTGGCCGTGATTTCTTCCGCTATAACTCACGCACGGAAGGCATTGACACGATTGCCGACTTTAATGTGCTAGATGACACGATTTTGGTATCTCGGAGTGGATTTAGTGGCGGTTTAACGGTTGGTACTTTACTAAACACCCAGTTTACTACCGGAACATCAGCGACGACTTCTGCTCATCGTTTTATTTATAATGCCAGTAATGGTCAATTATGGTACGACATTGACGGTACAGGAACAACAGCAGCCAGCCAAATTGCGACACTTTCTCCAAATTTAGCTTTAACTGCCAGCAATTTCCTGGTTTTCTAAGCATCATTAAAGGGAGTAGGCAATCATCAGTTAACTGTTACAGGATTTCCAGCTTTTTTCAAATGCAGTTTTATATTTTCTTTAGAGATGGGCTGTCCCAAAATCTGCTCAGAGCGGCCAAAAGTTAGAAAAACAAGCGTTAAAACTGCCAGTTTTGTCGTTACACCAGTTAACGGAAATTATCAAGCATTGTTACAAACTTGTGTTTTTATCGGTGCTTGTGATGACAGTCAATCCTTGACTAATGCTAGTAATTTAGAATCATTTCTCAGCTTATCGGGTAATCAGTTAAGCAATCTATTTGTTACTGAAGGATCCGCTATCAAACAGACTATTACTGCTAATTATGGCGATATTTTCAGCTTTTCTTGGAATTTTCTGACTGATGAAGTGCCGCTGATGTAGATTACAATGATTTCGCTTTTTTTACCCTTAATAATACTTTATATTCTTTGGCAGATACTCAATCTAGTTTTCCAGTCAATCCTTCTTTTTCCCCTGTAACGAAAGAAACAGGCTATCAAACCTACACGATACCAATATCGGTGACTGGAACATATACTTTAGGGTTTGGGGTAGTTGATGTGGATAAGACAGGAGGAGGAAATGCTGCTGGAAATTCAGCTTTATTAGTTGATAATATCAAGCTTACTAATATAGCCAAAGTTCCTGAACCTGATCCTATTTTCGGACTATTATTAACTCTAGGATTAGCCAGCAAGTGCAAGCGCAATAATTGTTAACATCACCCGCTATCGAGAAAACGGGTTTCTCAAAGAAACCCGTTTTCTGC